>NZ_JBSSBT010000001.1:7000000-9319514 GCF_054059095.1 Bradyrhizobium sp. USDA 4510
GAAGTCGGTACATCGCACAGCGCTCAGCCCCTGGCGCGTGTTCGTCCGCGAAGAAAGAGAAACGAAGACGGCGAAATCCCGCCAATGGAGCTCAACAATCCTGAAACTGTTGGCCCCTGAATGTTTCTAAAACGATCCGATAGATAGCGTGAGCTGATCTGAAGGATCATCCTTAGAAAGGAGGTGATCCAGCCGCAGGTTCCCCTACGGCTACCTTGTTACGACTTCACCCCAGTCGCTGACCCTACCGTGGCCGGCTGCCCCCTTTCGGTTAGCGCACCGTCTTCAGGTAAAACCAACTCCCATGGTGTGACGGGCGGTGTGTACAAGGCCCGGGAACGTATTCACCGTGGCGTGCTGATCCACGATTACTAGCGATTCCAACTTCATGGGCTCGAGTTGCAGAGCCCAATCCGAACTGAGACGGCTTTTTGAGATTTGCGAAGGGTCGCCCCTTAGCATCCCATTGTCACCGCCATTGTAGCACGTGTGTAGCCCAGCCCGTAAGGGCCATGAGGACTTGACGTCATCCCCACCTTCCTCGCGGCTTATCACCGGCAGTCTCCTTAGAGTGCTCAACTAAATGGTAGCAACTAAGGACGGGGGTTGCGCTCGTTGCGGGACTTAACCCAACATCTCACGACACGAGCTGACGACAGCCATGCAGCACCTGTCTCCGGTCCAGCCGAACTGAAGAACTCCGTCTCTGGAGTCCGCGACCGGGATGTCAAGGGCTGGTAAGGTTCTGCGCGTTGCGTCGAATTAAACCACATGCTCCACCGCTTGTGCGGGCCCCCGTCAATTCCTTTGAGTTTTAATCTTGCGACCGTACTCCCCAGGCGGAATGCTTAAAGCGTTAGCTGCGCCACTAGTGAGTAAACCCACTAACGGCTGGCATTCATCGTTTACGGCGTGGACTACCAGGGTATCTAATCCTGTTTGCTCCCCACGCTTTCGTGCCTCAGCGTCAGTATCGGGCCAGTGAGCCGCCTTCGCCACTGGTGTTCTTGCGAATATCTACGAATTTCACCTCTACACTCGCAGTTCCACTCACCTCTCCCGAACTCAAGATCTTCAGTATCAAAGGCAGTTCTGGAGTTGAGCTCCAGGATTTCACCCCTGACTTAAAGACCCGCCTACGCACCCTTTACGCCCAGTGATTCCGAGCAACGCTAGCCCCCTTCGTATTACCGCGGCTGCTGGCACGAAGTTAGCCGGGGCTTATTCTTGCGGTACCGTCATTATCTTCCCGCACAAAAGAGCTTTACAACCCTAGGGCCTTCATCACTCACGCGGCATGGCTGGATCAGGCTTGCGCCCATTGTCCAATATTCCCCACTGCTGCCTCCCGTAGGAGTTTGGGCCGTGTCTCAGTCCCAATGTGGCTGATCATCCTCTCAGACCAGCTACTGATCGTCGCCTTGGTGAGCCATTACCTCACCAACTAGCTAATCAGACGCGGGCCGATCTTTCGGCGATAAATCTTTCCCCGTAAGGGCTTATCCGGTATTAGCTGAAGTTTCCCTCAGTTGTTCCGAACCAAAAGGTACGTTCCCACGCGTTACTCACCCGTCTGCCGCTGACATATTGCTATGCCCGCTCGACTTGCATGTGTTAAGCCTGCCGCCAGCGTTCGCTCTGAGCCAGGATCAAACTCTCAAGTTGGACTTGAAACCTTGAACCGGCTGATCACAACGTTTGACGAGGTCCCACCATTCTTCGTCGACCGAAGTCAACGAGCCGCCTGCGATTCACATCGTTGGCAGCGATGGTGTAACCTTTAAAACGTGTACCGCCGAAGTCTTTCGTCCACTCTCAGAAGTCAAAAGCCGAAGCTTTCAAGTATTCCGAGAGACGCAAGGACTCCGCCGTCCACGTTTCTCTTTCTTCATCTTCACTTGTCAAACAGCCCGGGATCCGATGACCCCACACCCTTGGAGGGTGGTTCTACCCTTCACCGGCCGACGGTGAACTTCAACCGATTTATGTCGGCTGTTGTGTCACTCATCGAAGTGAGGAGCATCAGTGGCGCGTTCGCTCGCCTTGGTCAGTGACCCGGCGGCGCCGCGCTCAGTGGTTGGTTTATAGTCCGCACCCCTCGGGATTGTCAACGGCCATTGTCAACGAATCGTCGCACGCCCAAATCGCTTGTGCAGTGCGAAGAAATTCTCGTGCTTTCCGTGGCTTAGGTCGGAGGTAAAAATTCGCCGCCCAGCCCACGCGGCAAAAAACTTTAAAAAAAGTTCGTCGCCGGGCGGCCCGTGAGGCCCTCCAAAACGGGTTCCGACCGCCCCGGGGCCGGGCGGCGCGCATCGACCTGCTTTCAGGGAAGCTTTTCCACCTCAAATGCCGCACTTGAGCCACAATCCTGCGACGTTCTGGCTATAACGAATGCATTGAACCGCTCGTAACCTGTGGGGGCTGGGGCGGTTTTTCTGGGGGACCAGGCGATTTTCTCCAAAAATCCGTCGCCTCTTCCCTTCGCGGCCGAGCAACATCGAGAGATCTGCACACCATTGACGTTCGAGATCGCGGCTAGCTAATGGCCATCGGCTTCTCGAATTCGATGCGTGTGGCTCGCCACACTGCCGCGATTCCTCTTCGGGGGATCAAGGTGGGGACGAGGACGAGCTGAGGTCGATCGCAGTTGCTGGAATTTGGGGGGATATCGGGTTGAGCCAACGGGCGTCACGCGGAAGCGGAATTGGGCGCGAGACCGGGATGATCGATCTCGGTCACGAGCCGCCGCTTTCAGTCGACGGCACCGAGGCCGCGGTGATCGACCGTCGCCGTGTCTCCGTCCAATGGTTTAGCGGCACCATTCTGACTGGACTATGTGGCGCGGCCCTGATCGGCGGCGCCGTTTTTGCGTCGCTCGACGGCGAGATGACCTTCGCCAAGGTGCCGGAGCGTGTCGAAGGCGCGCTCCGCGGCGCGTTCACCGGCAACGATCGCGTCGTCAGCCTGCACAAGGGTGACCGCCTGCCGCCGCCCAGCGAATCCTCCGCCTCCCGCAGCCTGGTGCGCGTGTCGACCGTGACCCGCGTCGGCAATCGCGACGTGATGCGGGTGCGGCCCTTCATCCGAATTTCCGGCAATCTCTCGATGACCACGAGCGACCTGTCGGCAAAAATCCCTGCGTTCAACGCGCAGCGTCTCTTGACCGATGTCGGCTCCGACACGCCGGCGGCGGCCGAGGATCCGAATGCGGCGGCCGAGCCCGACGCCGAGGTCTCGTTCGTCACCAAGGATCTCGGCTCCGTGCTGCCGAAAGCCAAGCTCGCCGCGGTCGTCGCGCTCGACGACGTGCTGATGCGGGTCCGCGACGCCGCCAACTGGCGCGGCTCCGGCGGCTCGGTGCGCTACGCTTCACTCGCCAATGCCGCGGCTGACGCGAGCGGCGCCGGCCCCGACATGAGGATGGCCTACGCCACCGAGGGCAACACCTCCGATCCCTATGCCGGCTTCGAGACCCGCGTGGTGCCGGAAAACGTCACCCTGCTGCCGAAGACCAAAGAGCAGGTCACCGGCGGCAATCCGGTCGGCGAGCGGGTTCACCTCGTCAGGAAGGGCGACAGCATCACCTCGATCCTGCGCGATCAGGGCGCAACGCCCGACGAGGCGAAGGCGATCGCCGCAACGCTCGGCCCGCGTGGCCGCGAGGGCGGCCTGAAGGAAGGCCAGAAGGTACGGATCCTGATGGCGCCGGCCGCGCCCGGACCGAATGTCAGGCTGCAGCCCTATCGCGTGATCGTCGCCAACGAATCCGTCATCGAGGCCGTCGCTGCGCTGTCCGATCTCGGCAAATACGTTGCCGTCGACGTGCAGAGCATGAACACCGTCACCGAGACCGCCGACAATTCCAGCGACGATGACGAGGATGATGGCAGCGGCGTGCGGCTCTATCAGAGCATTTACGAGACCGCGCTGCGCAACAAGGTGCCGCCGACCGTCATCGAAGACATGGTCAAGATCTACTCCTACGACGTCGATTTCCAGCGCAAGGTCCAGCCCGGCGACTCGTTCGACGTGTTCTTTGCCGGCGAGGACGAGGGCGTCACCAGCACCGAAAAGACCGAAGTGCTCTACGCCGCGCTGACCGTGGGCGGCGAAACCAAGAAATACTACCGATTCCAGAGCTCCGACGACGGCCTCGTCGACTACTATGACGAGACCGGCAAGAGCGCGAAGAAGTTCCTGGTACGCAAGCCGGTCAACAACGCGATCATGCGTTCGGGCTTCGGCGGCCGCCGCCACCCGATCCTCGGCTATGTGAAGATGCACACCGGCGTCGACTGGGCCACCGCCTACGGCACGCCGATCTTCGCGTCCGGCAATGGCGTGCTCGAGAAGGTCGGATACGAGGGCGGTTACGGCAAATATATCCGCATGAAGCATGCCAATGGCTACGAGACCGCCTACGGCCACATGTCGGCCTTCGCCAAGGGCATGGAGATCGGCAAGAAGGTGCGGCAGGGCCAGGTGATCGGCTTCGTCGGCTCGACCGGCCAGTCGACCGGCCCGCACGTCCACTACGAAATCCTGGTCAACGGCCGATTCGTCGACCCGATGCGCGTGAAGCTGCCGCGCGGCCGTTCGCTCGAAGGCCCGATGCTGGCGAACTTCGAGAAGGAGCGCGACCGGATCGAGGCCCAGATGTCCAGCCGCGGCAGCTCGCGAATCGTCTCGGACGCCACCAGTTCCACGTCGCAGACGCGCTCCACCACCAACCGCTGACGGCGGAAACCTCGCTCAGGAAGCCGTTCCATCCGGAACCATCCGCGCCCGTCAGGCTTTGTCCGCTTAGGTAAACCTTGCAGAGGAGGCGCGCATGGCAAGCCTCACCCGCGACGATGTGCTGAAGGCCGTCGGCTCCGCCGACGACGTCACGATCGCGAGGATTATCGCGTCGGGGGCGACGATCACCGAGCTTGCCGAGGCGCAAGCCTGGCTCGCCAATGACGAGCCGCTGATCAATGCCGGCAAGCCGCTGGCCACCGGCCGCGCCCGCGAGCTGGTCGATATCCTGTCCGAACTCGAGCCCGGCGAGGACGACGAGCCGTCACCGCCCATCGCCCCGCCGGAATGACGGGTCCGGCAAGATTTACGGCGCGAGGCTGGCGCAGATCAGGAACACGATCCCGATCGCGGTCAGCCCGAACGCCACGGATGCGAGCGGGAGCAGCATGTCGATGGTGGCATGGGTGCTGTTGATCGTGCTGCCCCAGACCGCGAATTCGCCGGTCCGCCACTCCCGGAACGGAATCGACCGCTGATGCAGGTTGTGCCGATCGTCGTATTTCTGCCGGATCAGCGAAAGCACCCACGGCAACAGCACCGCGACGAACAGCGATACGCTGACGAACATCAGCGACAGCTCGACGTCGTCCTGACGGTCGAACAATATCCATGCCGCCACCGCGAACCACCGGCGGCTACGCCGTAGACGCGGGGATGAAGATCGTCATAGACGGGCCGGTTATGGGCAATGAGGTCTCTGCTCATGCAATTCGCCTGCTGCTGAGGGCGACCGGAGGTGTGGCTTTGCAGGATGATGCAAGGCGGCGCGCGAATCAGCGATGCGATTCGGACCGAATACTTCCCTTTGCAGCTGCGCGGGACGTTTGCCACGCCAGCCGATCATCAGGATGAAAACGAACGCCGTCCCGAGGCGGTTTCATTAATTCGGGCTCACAAAACCGGCCGCCGAACAGGAACTCCGTCGCATGCGGCCCGCCGATGTCATGGCGATGGATGCGGCCTGTCGCCAGGCCGCATCCGGTTTCGCTATCGAAACGCTCAGTTCAGCTTGCGCTTCGAGACCGGGGCCTCGAACTGCACGATCTCGGCGGTTTTGGGCACCTGACCGTTGAAGGTCAGCACGTTGCCCTTCTCCGAGATCACGACATGATCGCCGTCCTTGACCTCGCCGGCGAGGATCATCTCGGCCAGCGGATCCTGCACGCTGCGCTGGATCACCCGCTTCAGCGGGCGGGCGCCGTAAGCCGGATCCCAGCCCTTCTCCGCGAGCCAGTCCCGCGCCTTGGGGTCCAGCGTGAGCTCGATCTTGCGATCCTCGAGCAGCTTGGTCAGCCGCGCGAACTGGATCTCGACGATACGGCCCATCTCGCTCTTCTGCAGGCGGTGGAACAGGATGATCTCGTCGATGCGGTTCAGGAATTCCGGCCTGAAATGCGCCCGCACGACGCCCATCACCTGATCGCGGACCGCCGCGGTGTCCTCGCCCTCCGGCTGATTCACCAGGAACTCCGAACCGAGATTCGAAGTCATGATGATCAGCGTGTTGCGGAAGTCGACGGTGCGGCCCTGACCATCGGTCAGGCGGCCGTCATCGAGCACCTGCAACAGCACGTTGAAGACGTCGGGATGCGCCTTCTCGATCTCGTCGAACAGCACGACCTGGTAGGGCCGGCGCCGCACGGCTTCGGTCAGGGCACCGCCCTCGTCGTAGCCGACATAGCCGGGAGGCGCGCCGATCAGCCGCGAGACCGAGTGCTTCTCCATGAACTCGGACATGTCGAGGCGGACCATCGCGGTCTCGTCGTTGAACAGGTCAGCGGCGAGCGCCTTGGTCAGCTCGGTCTTGCCGACGCCGGTGGGGCCTAAGAACATGAACGAGCCGGTCGGCCGGTTCGGATCCTGCAGGCCCGCGCGGGCACGGCGCACGGCGGTTGCCACCGCACGCACGGCTTCAGCCTGGCCGACGACGCGCTTGGCGAGACTGTCCTCCATTTTCAGGAGCTTGTCCTTTTCGCCCTCGAGCATCTTGTCGACCGGCACGCCGGTCCAGCGCGAGACGACCTGCGCGATGTGGTTGGCGGTGACCGCCTCCTCCATCATCTCGCCGCCGCTCGGCTTGCTGTTCGCTTGCGCCTCGATGTCGGCGAGCTTCTTTTCCAGCTCGGGAATCCGGCCATAGGCCAGTTCGCCCGCCTTCTGGAATTCGCCGCGACGCTGCGCATTGGCCAGCTCAACGCGGAGCGCGTCGAGTTCGCTCTTCAGCTTCTGGGCATTGGAGAGCTTGTTCTTCTCCGCGCTCCAGCGCGCCGTCAGCGCCGTCGATCGCTCCTCGAGCCCTGCGAGTTCCTTCTCCAGGGTCTGCAAGCGGCTCTTGGAGCCGGCATCGTTCTCCTTCTTCAGCGCCTCCTGCTCGATCTTCAGCCGGATGATGTCGCGATCGAGCGAATCGAGCTCTTCCGGCTTCGAATCAACCTGCATCTTCAGCCGCGCCGCCGCCTCGTCCATCAGGTCGATGGCCTTGTCCGGCAGGAAGCGGTCGGTGATGTAGCGGTTCGACAGCGTGGTCGCGGCCACCAGCGCGGAGTCGGTGATGCGCACGCCGTGATGCTGCTCGTATTTGTCCTTGAGGCCGCGCAGGATCGAGATGGTGTCCTCGACCGTCGGCTCGCTGACATAGATCGGCTGGAACCGGCGAGCCAGCGCCGCATCCTTCTCGACATGCTTGCGGTACTCGTCGAGCGTGGTCGCACCGATACAGTGCAACTCACCACGCGCGAGCGCAGGCTTCAGGAGGTTGGACGCGTCCATTGCGCCGTCGGTCTTGCCGGCGCCGATCAGGGTGTGCATCTCGTCGATGAACAGGATGATGCCGCCCTCGGCCGACGAGACCTCCTGCAGCACGGATTTCAGCCGCTCCTCGAACTCGCCGCGATATTTCGCGCCGGCGATCAAGGCGCCCATGTCGAGCGACAGCAGCTTCTTGTCCTTCAAGCTCTCCGGCACGTCGCCATTGAGGATGCGCAGCGCCAGGCCCTCGACAATGGCGGTCTTGCCGACGCCGGGTTCACCGATCAGGACGGGATTGTTCTTGGTCCGCCGCGACAGAACTTGAATCGTGCGGCGGATCTCCTCGTCGCGGCCGATCACCGGGTCGAGCTTGCCGTCGCGCGCAGCCTGGGTCAGGTCGCGGGCATATTTCTTCAGCGCGTCGTAAGCGTTCTCGGCGGTCGCACTGTCGGCGGTGCGGCCCTTGCGCAGCGCTTCGATGGCCGCGTTCAGGTTCTGCGCCGTGACGCCGCCCTTGCTCAGGATCGAGGCCGCCTCGCTGCCCTTCTCGAGCGTGAGCCCGAGCAGCAGCCGCTCGACGGTGACAAAACTGTCGCCGGCCTTGTCGGCGGCCTGTTCCGCCGCATCGAAGGCGCGCGCCAGCTCCGGCGACAGGTAGACCTGTCCGGCGCCATTGCCCGAGACCTTCGGCAGCTTGTTCAGCGCCTCTTCGGTCGCTTTCAGGATCGCTCCGGAATTGCCGCCGGCACGGTCGATCAGACCGCCGGCGAGCCCCTCATTGTCGTCCAGCAGTACCTTCAACAGATGCAGCGGCGAGAACTGCTGGTGACCGTCGCGCATTGCGAGCGACTGGGCAGACTGGATGAATCCGCGCGCGCGCTCGGTGTACTTCTCAATGTTCATTCGTTTTCCCTCGGCCTGCCGTCACCACCCATTCAGGCATGGTTCCGGCATCTTCATTGGGTTTCCGCGGGCCGCGTTGACGTTCCTCAACCAGCCTCTGGTCGTCGCCATCATTTTTCAGGCTTGCCGCAGATGTGGGCACTTGGTTCCAAAACGGAAGAGCCACAGCCTGCGATTTCGCCCGGTGAAGCTCAGCGCCGCACGATGGCGACAAGGTAGCGGCAAGGCTGAGCGGTTTCGTTACGGAAGACGATGTCCGACGGCGGACCGAGCTCGACGCGGTCGCCCGCAGCGAGCTCGTGGCGCTCCGCTCCTTCCATCAAGGTGAGGCGGCCGCTGATCACCCAGACCACCTGGCGGACCAAGTGATAGGCGCTGGCGGGGAAGCCGGCTTCCTGCCTCGCAGGCAGTTCGATCTCCACCAGCTCCAGCGGATTGGCCGGATGCAGGAACACTTGCCGCCGCAGATAGGCCGCCTTCGGATCTCGCCACACCGGCTGATCCTTGGCCCGCTGCAGGCGGGAATTTCGTGAGGCAACCTCGAACAGCGCGGCCATGGTCAGGCCATAGGCCGTGGCGATCCGCGACAGCGTCGCCGCCGTCGGGCTTGCCTCCGCCCGCTCGATCTTGCTGAGCATGGCCTTGGACACGCCCGCCCGCCCGGCGAGGTCCGCCAGCGACCAGCCGCGGCCCTCCCGTTCGGCGCGAACCCGCCGCCCGAGAGCCTCATCGGCCTTGTCCTCTATAATTGACATATCGTCTTATATAATAGACGATGGGGATCCGTTCAAGAGGCCCGTCAAGGAACCACCGATGATTATCCGCCCCGCCACAGAGCAGGACATCCCTGCGATTACCGCGATCTTCAACGAGGCGGTCGCCAACTCGAATGCGATCTGGACGGAGAAGCAGGATTCCGAGGCCGAGCGGCTGGCCTGGATGACGGCGCGGCTGGCTCTGGGCTATCCCGTGCTGGTGGCCGTCGAGGGGACGACGGTGCTCGGCTACGGCACATTCGGCGACTTCCGGGCCTTCCCGGGCTACCGCTACAGCGTCGAGCACAGCGTCTATATCCATGCCGATCATCGCGGCCGCGGCCTCGGCCGGATCATCGTCGACGAGCTGATCGCCGCGGCCACCGCGCTCGGCAAGCACGTCATGATCGCCGGCATCGACGGCGGCAATCTCGCCTCGCTGCGGCTGCACGCGCGGGCCGGCTTTGTCGAGGTCGCCCGGATGCCGGAGGTCGGACGCAAATTCGGCCGCTGGCTCGATCTCGTGTTCATGCAACGCCTGCTGGACGCTCCTGGAGCGGCGCGCGCCGACTAGTACCTTCCCGCGGGCGGCAGTTCTCCTCGCACGCCAAACAGGCTAGAGCGGGCGAATGGACAACACGCACGCTTCCTCTGCCCGGATCACCGGCATCTATCGCTACCCCGTCAAGGGTCTCACGCCCGAGCCGCTGCCGCACGCAGAGCTCAAGGCCGGCGAGACGCTCCGCTCCGATCGCCGCTATGCGATCGAGAACGGCCCGAGCGGTTTCGATCCCTCGGTGCCGAAATGGCTGCCGAAGCCGCATTTCCTGATGCTGCAGCGGGACGAGTGGCTGGCGCCGCTGCGCGCCCATTTCGACGATGACAGCCATGTGCTGACGCTGCGCCGGGATGGCGCGATGGTGGCCCAGGGCGACCTCGAGACCGCGGAAGGCCGCGCGGCGATCGAACGCTATTTCGCCAATCGTCATACCGGCCAGATCAAGGGCCCGCCCAAGGTGCTGGTCAGCCCCGGGCACAGTTTCTCCGATGTGCCGCGCAAGGTGGTCTCGATCATCAATCTGGCCAGCCTGCGGGCGATCGAGGAGATGGTGCAGGCGCCGGTCCATCCGCTGCGCTTCCGCGCCAACCTCTATGTCGAAGGCTGGCCGGCCTGGCATGAAGCCAGCCTGCTCGACCAGACCATCGCGATCGGCAGCGCCCGGGCCAGGGTGGTGAAGCGCATCACCCGCTGCGCCGCGGTCAATGTCGATCCCGACACCGGCGCGCGCGACCTCTCGGTGCCGAACACGCTGATGCAGCGTTTCGGCAACAATGAGTGCGGCATCTATGCCGAGATCATCAGCGATGGCGGCGCCGCCGTCGGCGACACGATTGCCGCTGAGGGACCTGTAGCGTCGTAGGCCGGGCAAGGCGCGTGCGCGCCCCGCCCGCTTTCGAGCGATCAGTTGGTCGGCATCACATAGGCGTAGATGCGGCCGCGCGAGACCCGCGTCTCGCGGACGCGGTGGCCGCTGTTGCCCGAGATCATGATCGGATTGCCCTTGGCATCGACGCCGGTGATGATGCCGACATGGCCGCCGCCGCGGCGGCTCATCACGGCGATGGCGCCGACCTGCGGTCCCGAAACGCGCGTGCCGTATTTGGCGAACGAGCTCGCCATGTCGGAGCCGGTGCCGCGATGGCCGGTGTGCTGCAGCACCATGTTCATGAAGCGGGCGCACCACAGGCTGGAGCGGCCGGTCGGATTGCCGCCGAGATAGCGGCGCGCCTCGGCCACGATGCCGGACGAGCCGAAGCCGCTTGCCGCAATCACGCCGCCCGTGTTGGGCACGGGGTCAGCGCTGCCGGGCAACGGCGCTGCGTTGGTTTCGATGATCCCGCCCGGCTGCGCGAGTGCGCGGCGCTCGGCGCGCGACAGCCGCGCTGCGGGCCGATAGTGATGACGGGCATAATGACGCGCGTGATGGCCGGCATGGGCCGAATGCGCGTGACGGGAATGATGCGGACGGGCGGATGCCGGTGCGGCGGAGATCACGGCGAGAGTGAGCGAACACAGAGCCAGCGCCAAAACACGAAGTGACCGGCGACACGCAAGCAACTGAACCATACTTCACTAGATCCTCTGTAACGCCCCCCAATTCCCCGTCGCGTTCCCGGGGGAACACGGCGGGTGGTTTTGAAAATCGGGATGGCGCGAGGAAGATTTCATGCGGCACTGCGGGACCAATTTCTTGGTCATTCCGCGATGATTCGATGACGAGAAAGGAACCGGAACTGCCGCATTGCGGCCTCGAAAATTAACTGCAAATCTGGAGGCGGCCAACGAGAGGAGAATTTCAATGCCCTACGCCACGACGAAAGATCATGTCCGCCTCCACTTCGAAGAGGCCGGCAGCGGAACCCCGATCATCTTCCTGCACGAGTTCGCCGCTGATCACACCAATTGGGAGCCGCAGATGCGCTACTTCGCGCGCGGCCACCGCTGCATCGCCTATTCGGCGCGCGGCTACACGCCGTCCGACGTGCCTGCGAGTGCCGACGTTTACACCTACCAGCACTTCTATACCGACGCGCTCGCCGTGCTCGACCATCTCGGCATCGCCAAGGCGCATTTCGTCGGGCTCTCGATGGGCTCCTATTCGTCGCTGCAGATCGCCCTCAACGCGCCGGAGCGCGCGCTGTCGATGACGCTGGCCGCGGTCGGCTCCGGCTCAAGCCTCGAGCATCTCGATGCCTTCCGCGCGCAGTGCCGTGCCAATGCCGAGCAATACGAGAGCATCGGCGCGGTCGAGGTCGCCAAGGTGACGCGCGAAGCGCCGAGCCGGATTCCGTTCCTGGTCAAGGATCCGCGCGGCCACGCCGATTTCTACGCCGCGCTCGCCCGCCACGACGCCAGAGGCTCAGCCAACACGATGCGCAGCTTCCAGGGCGGCAGGCCCTCGATCTACACCATGACCGACGCCATCAAGCGCGCCGCGACGCCGGCGCTGATCCTGTGCGGCGACGAGGACGACAATTGCATCGCGCCCAGCATGTTCCTGAAGCAGCATCTGCCGGCCGCCGGCCTCTCGTTCTTCCCGAAGTCGGGCCACGTGCTCAACCTCGAGGAGCCGGCGCTGTTCAACGAGATGGTCGAGCGCTTCATCGCGCTGGTCGAGGCCGGCCGTTGGCCGGTACGCGATCCGCGGTCGCTGGTGGCGGCGCCGGTGTAGTCCTGTCATTCCGGGGCGATGCGCAGCATCGAACCCGGAATCTCGAGATTCCGGGTTCACACTTCGCGTGCCCCGGAATGACGCCATGACGTCACTTCCCCTGCCCACCCCGGCTGAGCAGGAACACGCCCTGCTCGCCGAACATGTTCCACACCCACCACGGCAGGTTGAGCGGCACCGGACGGCCGTAGAGATCGAGCGCCACCGCGCGCTCCATCTTGACGTTGATCTCCTCGCAGAGCTGCACGAAATCCTTGATGGTGCAGAAGTGGATGTTCGAGGTGTCGTACCAGCTCGCCGGCAAATTCTCGGTGCGCGGCATGTGGCCCCCGATCAACAGCTGCAGCCGCATCCTCCAGAACCCGAAATTCGGGAACGAGACGATGGCGCGCTGGCCGATGCGCAGCAGATTTTCCAGCACCACCTTGGGCTGTCGCGTCGCCTGCAAGGTCTGCGACAGGATCACGTAGTCGAACGCATCATCCGGATAATTGACGAGGTCGGTGTCGGCATCGCCCTGCACCACCGCGAGCCCCTTGGCGACGCAGCCATTGACACCCTCGCGCGACAGCTCGATGCCGCGGCCGTCGATGCCGCGGCTTTCCAGCAGTTGCAGCAATTCGCCGTCGCCGCAGCCGACATCGAGCACGCGCGAGCCCGGCCGCACCATGTCGGCGACCAACAGATGATCGGTGCGATAGCCGCCGGTCCGCTCCGGCGCGATACCCGGCAAGGGCAATGTCTGCTGCATGCTCATGACCGGCCGCCGTCCTTCAGGCCGCGCGCCTTGCCTGCGGCCAGCAGGAAGGCACGGGAGATCTCGAGGAATTCGGGCACGTCGAGCAGGAAGGCGTCGTGCCCCTTGTCGGTCTCGATCTCGGCGAACGACACCCGCGCGCTCGACGCGTTCAGCGCATGCACCAGCGCGCGCGATTCCGAGGTCGGAAACAGCCAGTCGCTGGTGAACGACACCACGCAGAACCGCGTTTGGATGCCGGTGAACGCCTTCGCCAGCACGCCGTTGTGGTCGGCGGCGATGTCGAAATAGTCCATCGCGCGGGTCAGATAGAGATAGGAGTTGGCATCGAAGCGCTCGACAAAGGACGAGCCCTGGTAGCGCAGATAGCTCTCGACCTGGAAATCCGCATCGAACGAGAAGGTCGGCAGCTCGCGGTCCTGCATCCGCCGTCCGAACTTGCGGTGCAGCGCGGCGTCCGAGAGATAGGTGATGTGCGCGGCCATCCGCGCCACCGCCAATCCGCGGTGCGGATGGGTGTCCTCGTCGACATAGCGGCCGCCGCGCCAGTCCGGATCGGCCATCACGGCCTGGCGGCCGAGCTCGTGGAACGCGATGTTCTGCGCCGAGTGGCGCGTCGAGCAGGCGATCGCGAGCGTCGAGAACACGCGCTCCGGATAGGCCGCGGTCCATTGCAGGACCTGCATGCCGCCCATCGAGCCGCCGACCACGCAGAACAGCGTCGTGATGCCGAGACGATCGATCAGCATCGCCTGCGCACGCACCATGTCGGGGATGGTGATGATCGGGAAATCGAGTCCCCACACCTTGCCGGTCGCGGGGTTCAACGACGCAGGGCCGGTCGAGCCCATGCAGCCGCCGATCACATTGGAGCAGATGATGAAGTACTTGTCGGGATCGATCGGCCGGCCGATGCCGACCATGGTCTCCCACCAGCCGGGCTTGCCAGTGACGGGATGGATGTTGTTGACATGCTGATCGCCGGTCAGCGCGTGGCAGACCAAGATCGCGTTGGAGCGGTCGGCATTGAGCTCGCCATAGGTCTGGTAGGCGATCTGGAATGGTGCGAGATCGACGCCGCAATCGAGCTTGAGCGGCTGGTCCATCCCGAACTTCGCCACCAATGACGACGGATGGTCGGCCTCATGGGCGCGATCATCGCTCGGGGTTTGTGGGCTCGGTATCGGACGCACGTTGCTCATCTAGGCGACCCTGCCTCCGCGCGGGAGGGCTCGACGGACCTCAGGCCAATAAAAAACCCGGCCTGAACAAAGGTTCGGCCGGGAGCTGATAAGGTCCCCGGCCTGTTTAGCGAGTTGTTTAACGTGGCTGCAAGCCGGCCGGCTCAAATGACCACGGGACGCAGGGAACGTAGTCCCCACGCCCCCCGCCGTCAAGACAGCCCTGCCCACGGCCAATTGGTTAACCGAATGCGCAAGGCACGCCTGCGACGTTTCTCTTTGCTTTCGCTGCCCGTCTTTCCTAATCAGGGACCCTGTCCGACGCGGCACCGGGCCGCCCCGACGACAAGGTTTGAGAGCATGTCCAACCCACCCCCGTCGCCGCCCTCGCTGCAGGATCTGCGCAAGGAGATCGATGCGATCGACGAGCAGGTACACCGCCTGCTGATGGCGCGCGGCGACATCATCGACCGCCTGATCCAGGTCAAGAAGACCCAGGAGGTCGGCTCGGCATTCCGCCCGGCACGCGAGGCCAGCATGATGCGCGAGCTGGTGCGGCGTCATCGCGGCATCCTGCCGCTCGACACCATCGAGAGCATCTGGCGCGTCATCATCTCGACCTTCACCTATGTGCAGGCGCCGTTCGCGGTGCATGCCGATGTTTCGGTCGGCGAGTCGGCCATGCGCGACTCGGCGCGGTTTCACTTCGGCTTCGTGGTGCCTTACGTGTCGCATTTCAGCGCACAGGCCGCGGTCGAGGCGGTGGCGAAGTCGAAGGGCGACCTCGCGCTGGTCTCCGCGATCGCAAGCCGTACGCCGTGGTGGAATGCGCTCGAGGCCAGTGGCGCGCCGAAGATCATCGCGCGGCTGCCGTTCCTCGAACGCGCCGACCATCCCGCCGCGCTGCCGGTGTTCGTGATCTCGCGGGTCGCCGACGACGCCATGGTCACCGAAGTGCAGACCTGGAGCGTGCGCGTCTCCGGCTGGAACGCCGATGTCGCCCGGGCGCTTGCGCCGCTCGCCGAGATCGTCGCGGTCCCCGACACCGCTTTCGACGGCGCGGCGCTCCTGGTCTCGGTCACCGGACACGATTTCGAGGCCATCAAGCTCGCCCTGATCAAGGCCGGCGCCTCGGTCCGCTCGTCGGCCCTCGTCGGCAGCCACGCAACGCGCTATACGGTGCCCTCTAACGGATCGGCCAGGACCTGAAGTAAGAGCCAGCCGCCCGTCCAGGCTTTTGTTTTGACGCGTTTTCTTCACGCGAACCGGTATCCACTTCGCTCGAAAACGCTCTGTTCGGAGTTGATGATGTCCCGCCCCGTGCCGAACCCCGGCATCCTCGATATTGCGCCCTACACGCCCGGCAAGAGCCCGGTGCCGGAACCGGGCCGCAAAGTGTTCAAGCTGTCCGCCAACGAGACGCCGTTCGGGCCGTCTCCGAAGGCGATCGCGGCCTACAAGGCGGCGGCTGACCATCTCGAGGACTATCCGGAGGGGACCTCACGCGTGCTGCGCGAGGCGATCGGCCGCGCCTACGGGCTCGATCCCGACCGCATCATCTGCGGCGCCGGCTCCGACGAAATCCTCAACCTGCTGGCGCACACCTATCTCGCGCCCGGCGACGAGGCGATCTCGACCACCCACGGCTTCCTGGTTTACCCGATCGCCACCATGGCGAACGGCGCCAGGAACGTGATCGCGGCCGAGACCAATTTCACGGCCGACGTCGACGCCATACTCAAGGTGGTGACGCCGCGCACGAAACTGGTCTGGCTCGCCAACCCGAACAATCCGACCGGCACCTACATCCCGTTCGACGAGGTCAAACGGCTGCGCGCCGCGCTGCCGTCGCATGTGCTGCTGGTGCTCGACGCCGCCTATGCCGACTACGTCTCGCGCAACGACTACGAGCTCGGCATCGAGCTGGTCGCGACCACGGACAACACGGTGGTGACGCACACCTTCTCGAAGATCCACGGCCTTGCGGCGCTGCGGATCGGCTGGATGTTCGGGCCGGCGCATATCGTCGATGCCTGCAACCGTATCCGCGGTCCGTTCAACGTCACGACGCCGGCGATGCTGGCGGCGGTGGCGGCGATCGAGGACTCGGCGCATGTGCAGATGTCGCGAACCCACACCGAACAATGGCGCAACTGGCTGACCGAGCAGATCGGCAAGCTCGGGCTGAAGGTGACGCCGAGCGTCGCCAATTTCGTGCTGATCCATTTCCCGACCGACAAGGGCAAGACCGCGGCGGAAGCCGACGCCTATCTCACACGGCGCGGCCTCGTGCTGCGCGCACTCAACAATTACAAGCTGCCGCATGCGCTGCGCATGACCATCGGCACCGAGGAGGCCAACCGCCTCGTGGTCGAGGGGCTGCGCGACTTCCTGGCCGGAAAGTGACATCGTGACCACCGCCCCGCTCTTCCAACGCATCGCGCTGATCGGCTTCGGCCTGATCGGCGGCTCGATCGCGCGCGGCGCGCGCGCGCAAGGGCTGGTCGGCGAGATCGTGACCACCGCGCGCTCGGAGAAGACGCGTGCGCGCGTCGCCGAACTCGGCATCGTCGATCGCGTCGTCGAGACCAACATCGAGGCGGTGAAGGATGCCGACCTCGTCATCCTCTGCATCCCGGTCGGCGCCTGCGGCCCGGTCGCCGCTGAGATCGCGCCGCATCTGAAGCCCGGCGCGATCATCTCCGACGTCGGCTCGGTGAAGGGCGCCGTCGTCAAGGACATGGCGCCGCATCTGCCTGACGGCGTCCACTTTGTCCCGGCGCATCCGGTGGCCGGCACCGAGCATTCGGGGCCGGATTCCGGCTTCGCCGAGCTGTTCATCAACCGCTGGTGCATCCTCACCCCGCCCGAAGGCACCGATCCCGCGGCGACCGACCGATTGCGAACGTTCTGGGCCGCGCTCGGCGCCAAGGTCGAGATCATGACGCCCGACCATCATGACCTCGTGCTCGCGATCACCAGCCATTTGCCGCATCTGATCGCCTACACCATCGTCGGCACCGCCGACGAGCTGGCGCAGGTGACGGAATCCGAGGTCATCAAATTCTCCGCCGGCGGCTTCCGCGACTTCACCCGCATCGCGGCCTCGGACCCGACGATGTGGCGCGACGTATTCCTCGCCAACAAGGACGCCGTGCTCGAGATGCTCGGCACCTTCAACGAGGATCTGTCGAAGCTGACCCGCGCGATCCGGCGCGGCGACGGCGAAGCGCTGTTCGACCACTTCACCCGCACCCGCGCCATCCGCCGCGGCATCGTCGAGACCGGCCAGGACTCCGCCGCACCCGACTTCGGCCGGCCGCATGCGAATTTGGAGAAGTAGCCGGGGCGACTCTTTCCATTCGTCGTCCCGGCGAAAGCCGGGACCCATACTCCGCGGCGGGTGTGGTTGACGGGACTCGTCGTTTCAGCTTCGCGCAACGATGCAGCGAAACCCATCATTGGCGCCGCGGGCTTAAATCGATGGGTTTCGCTTCGCTCTACCCATCCTACAATTGGAGTTGCCCGTCGGATTGTGTCGCCGCAGGGCCGACCCGCCTACCGGCGGACGGAGCGAGCTGATAGCCTCCAGCAGGAAAGCCGGCGCGTCGCTGATGACAGGGAGCGATCAGATGATACTCAGTCCGGATCATGTGACTATCGCAGTGGCAGATGCCGGCCCGGCGATCGAATTCTTCGCGCTGCTCGGCTTCAAGAAGACTCACGTCGCGACCATCGACGGCGGCGTTCCCGCCCGGTACATGGGCATGCCGGCCATGAGAGCGCAGCACATCACCCTCGCACTCGAAGGAGCGGATTTCGAAATCCAGCTGCTTCAGTTCGACCCGCTCCCGGGGACCGATCCGGGGATGCACCCGACCAATCTGCGAAAGCTGGGCTTCAATCACCTCGCCTTCCGCGTCGACGACATCGAGGCGGCCACCGCGCACCTGGTGGCCAACGGTGTCACCATGCTGAGCGAGGTGATGGACTACATCAGCCGGAAGCTCCGGCTGTTCGAGGGCCCGGAGGGCATCACCTTCGAGTTGGTCCAGCGGGACGCCTGAGACTACGCTGGCCAGGGCCGTTTGCATTGCCCCAAGCGGCGCAGAATGATGTCGGCTTTTGACCCGAGCGGACCCGATCTTCGGCTAGCCCGGGCCAATATCCCGCCCCATTATCACGAGACCTCGGGCGCGCTATCATCCGGCCATTCTTTAGACAAGACTGAAGGGAGTGCTGGAGGCTGATCGCCCCTGACGGATAGCCGAGTCGGCACTCTTGGGTGACATTGGACGGAAAGGGAAACGTCAATGAACTCCACGCCCACTCCGAACCCAGTTGGATCGAACGATAGCCCGAGCGCGCGCGCCGACGAACGACTCGCGGAAGCCCAAAAGCAGATTGCGCGCGCCGATGAAGAACTCACGCGCTTGAGTGAACAGCTCGCAAGAATGGAGCGCGATGCCGCGTCCCACCCGTCGGCAAAGCCAAACCCGCCCTCGGTCGGACCCAACCCCGTTTCTTCCGGGCCCAGCCCTGCTTCTTCCGGACTTGCCTCGCAATCGCGGCCCGGAAGACCGGTATTCCGCGCCCTCACCGCCTTGTCGGTGGCAGCATGTATCGTGGTCGCTGCCCTGGCTTTGCAGTCGTCATATGGCGGGGAAGCCAAGCTGCTTGTCGCCCGTTGGGCGCCGCAGCTCGTTTCAACTCCAGCATTGCCGCCGGATGATCCGCAGCCTCCGGCGCAGCCCGCTCCACCTGCCGTTCAGGTCGCCGCGGCAGACGCCGCTCCGCCCCAAGCGACGCCGTTGCCTCAGACCGCACCACCGCAGGACGCCGCGCCGACGGCCAACACAGCCCTTCCCGATCAGACGCAGCTGCTGCAAACGATCGCACGCGACCTCGCAAATGTTGAGCGAAATATCGAGCAACTAAAGGCGAACCAGCAACAGATGGCCCGCGAGAGCTCCAAAGCCATTGAGGAACTCAAGGCGAGCCAAGAAGAAATGAAACGAGCGCTCGCGAAGGTTTCCGAGCCGAAGGCGTCACCGGCTCCGACGCAGCCGGCGCCGGCCGCGCGCAAGCCCGAGCGGACGTCTATCCCGCCATACGCAAGAGCGCGGCCTCGTATCCCGAGGGAGTGGTTCTACGACGAATGGTGACCGTCGATGCAGCCATCCTTCAGTTCCGGATCGCTTCAAGCCGGCGGCAGGCCGAGTGACTGCGCGGCCTCCATCCAGACCGGCAATTCACGCTGATACAGCGCATTGCTGTCCTTGAAGCCGATCGCGGGCTCCAGCACGAAGGTCGCGAGCACCTCCTTCACCTTCGGATCGTTATTGGCGGCGACGCAAATCTCCGACAGCCGATCGACGATCGGCTGCGGCGTCGCCTTCGGCAGTGCCCAGCCCGAGAACCGCTCACGGTGAAGAACTTCGACGTCGCGCCCTGCTCGGGCAGCGTCCTGATCTCGGGGATCGCGTCGACCTTCTTCGAATGCACCCCAAAAACGACGCCGCGACCGCTTTGCAGGACGGTTTGCGCGGCGGTGTAGCTGCCCATCGCGACATCGAGCGTACCTTCCGCGAGCCCGGTCCACATCGGTGCTTCGCCGCGATAGTGGATCGGCTCGATGGTGAGGCCATACTGCTTGTTGAGCTCGTTGATCGTCATGTGCGGCGCGGAGCCCGCGCTATAGGTGCCGAAATTCACCTTGCCGCTGCTGCGCGCATAGGCGACGAATTCCGCCAGTGTCTTGACGCCCAATTTCGGGCTCGCGACCAGCAGCAGCCCGGCGCCCGGGATCACGCTGACCAGCGTCAGATCCTTGTCCATGTCGTAGCCGGGGTTCTTCATCATCGCGCGGTTCATCACGTAAGTGGTCGAGATCGAGCACAGGATGGTGTGACCGTCAGGCGCGGCGCGCGCCACCTCGGCGGCGCCGATCGAGCCCGAGGCGCCCGCCTTGTTCTCGATGACGACGGTTTGCCCGACTTGCCTTGCGATGAATTCGCCGAAGGCGCGTGCCAGGAGATCGGTCTGCCCGCCGGCGGGGTAGCTGCAGATCATGCGGATTTGCCGCGAGGGCCAGGCGGCTTGCGCCGAGGCGCCGCGCGGCAGGAAGGGCATCGCAGCGGCCGCGGTTCCGGCAGCGATGACGTGACGGCGGGTGAATTTCGCTGGCATGAAGTCCCTCCCCGATTTTTTGGTGAGGGTATCGCATCGGCCGATCGCAGCTACGGCACAGATTGGCGCAGCGGGCCGCAGGTCTGCGACCGTGCTCACCGCCGCAGCCGTTGATCCCGGATCGGCCGCGTCGACATCGCGGCGGCGTTCGCCAGCCGCTGACGGCCGACGAGACCGGCGGTCGCCAGCATGATGCCGCCGCCGAACCACCAGGTGCCGATCACGAACTCCCAGGCGCGCGGCGGAATCTCGTCGAACACGATGCCGTAGACCGACACCAGCGCAGCCAGCGCGGCAAGGAAGATGCCGCCCGCGCTCATCAGCTCGACGGCATCGATGCGACCCGTGCCGCGCATCACCGGCTTGGGAACATCGATGCCGAGATAGAAGCCGACTGCACCGATCACGATCGTCGTCGCGATGAAGCCGAGCGTGCCGAAGACAGCGACATGGCCCTTGGCGAGCTGGGCGGCGACGAAGGTGCCGGCCATGGCACCGGCCATCGCGAGGCCAGTTCGCTGCAGCACATGCGCGGCGCGGCTGACCATCATCAGTTCGCGCGCGATCACGGCCCTCTGCTTCGGTCTGGTCACGATCCTCATGTGCGGTGTTCCTTTGCCGGTGGTGCACTCCCTCTCCCCGTTCTTACGGGGTCGAGACAAGCGAAGCGTGCTCTTGGAGGGTTGGGGTGAGGGGCCGTCTCCGCATGGATGGTGATAGCAACGTTTGCGGAGGCTCCCCCTCACCCGGGGCGCATCTAACGATGCGCTCCGACCTCTCCCCGCGCGCGGGGCGAGGTAACCAGAGTTCGTAGCTCGGCTCGAAATGACATCGTCACGCCCTAGAACGGGTAGTAGCGGATCTGGGTCATGACGATGTGGTCGTCGGTCTTCGGCGCGCCGCCGACACCCTGGAAGGCGAAGCGCTGGGTGTAGGAATATTGCGCGCCGGCCTTGATGGTGCCGTAGGAGCCCTTGAAGATCGTGTCGTAGAAGCCCGCGGTGTACTGCCTCACCTCCGAAGTGTTGCCGTTGCAGGTCGCGGCCGGCGAGTTCTCGATGTTGCAGCCGAGGTTGTTGTAGAGCGGATTGCCGTAGCCGAACGGCACCGTGCCGACATTGGAGAAGGTCGCCTTGGTCTGTTCGAGCCCGGCATAGGCGTAGAGATCGAGCGACGGCGTCGTGTGCCAGACCGAGCCGACCAGGAAAGCCGTGATCGGCAGCGGCTGGATCGAGCCGTCCTGGCGCACGGTTGCATCCGGGAATGGCGTTGCGGTGAAGCGGCCCAGCGCACCGTAGGAGGCGGAGGCCTGCACCTCGAGCAGCTTCGGCACGATCTCGGCCGAGAGGTGGCCGCCGAAGCTGACCGTGTTGACGTCGTGATTGGCGAAGTTGAAGCGATCATAGAAGTCGCGGTAGAGCGCCCACGCCTCGACATGCAGCTTGTAGGGCCCGAGCCGCGGATCCCACGCGCCCTTCACGGTGAAATCCGGAACGTGGTTGAGGCTGACATTGTTCAGGCTGTTGAAGAAGCTGCCGCCCGGACCGGTGAGATTGACCAGCAGATTCGGATTGAGCACGCCCTGCGGGCCAACCGCCGGCGTGCCGACCAGCGGGTTGTTGCCGCCGAAAAAGGATGTCTGCGGATTCTCCGCCGAGACCGCGAGCTTGAACTCCGGCCCGATATCCTGCCAGACCCGGACGCCGGGTTGGCGCGCGCCGAGAAAGCCCGGCACCAGCTCGAAATCGATCACGCCCGGCGTATCGGCGCCTCGCGGATCGATGCCGGCCTTGCTCGGCGTGTTCAGCGACCATGATTGGCCGGCGAGGACATGCAGGCCGAGATCGCTGCGGTCGATCTCGATGCTGGCCTGCCGCAGCCGCGGATTGAACGAATTGGTCGCGACCGAATTGGCGGTCTGCGCCGCGCCCTCGAAATCGAGCTCGCCATAGCCGGCGACGTGGATGTTCTCCGTGGCGTTGGCTTCGGCGAGCACCGAGAAGCGGGTCTGGCGCGCGGTGAAGCGCGACTCGCCGGTGTTGTAGTTCTTGCTCTGCGGGAACGGGATGAAGTTGTAGACCGAGCCCGAATCGGAGGCGAGGTTGCGGCTGCGATAGATGCCGGTGAGATCGACCCAGCCGCCGAAGGTGAAGGTGACGCCCTTGTAGCAGAGCTTGCCCGATGCGCAGGGATCGAACGGCACCGGCGCCTTCGCCGTCATCTGCGCGTTCTGAATTGCGTTCTGTCTTGCGGCCAGCGCCTCCTCCTTGCGCGCCTGCGTCTCCATTTTCTGCTCGAGCTGCTTGAGCCGTGCCTTCAGCGCACGCAGCTCGGACGCATCGTCCTCCGCCAACGACGGACCTGCCGACAGCAGCATGCTGCCGAGCAGAATTCCCCCGAGAATTCGCATCGCTTCTCCTCCACACGAGGTTGCTTCCTCAGGCGAGAGAGCGGTACTCGGGGAGTGATATTCGCGCCGGGGCGCATTATTCCGGTCACGTTTTTCTCATCGCGGCGGCGGGAATAGATCGCGGTAATCGACGATAGCGCGCGAGGAGATAGTGAGCGGCCTTACCGGTAAGCTCTGTCATTGCGAGCGAAGCGAAGCAATCCATCGCGCGGCATATGCGGAGCCATGGATTGCTTCGTCGCTATCGCTCCTCGCAATGACGGATGTTTCCGCAGCGTCCATCCGCTCAGAACAGCGGCGGAATCTGCGCGACTTTCAGCGGCCCCAAGAACACCGCGCCGTCGGCGAAGCGCAGCGGGAAGCTGCGCGCCTTCTTGCCTTCGAGGGTAGCCTCGGTGCCGAGCGAATTGACGCCGGCGGAAATGCCGGCATTGGCGTTCTGCTTGATCACCTTGCCGAGGCCGGGGATGGCGCGATCCAGCGCGCCAAAGAGATTGCTGAGGTCCTGGCTCTTCACGCCGGGCGCGACGCGATCAAGCGTTGCCTGCGGCACGCCCTCCTCCAGCATCTTGTCGATGCCGAGCGCGGGGATGACGCGCTCGAGGCCGGCGACCGTCATCTGCAATTCGCCCTCGATGCGACCCTGCGCGTTGAGGCGCAGCGTGCCGGCCGCGACCGACAGCACATCGCCCTGCTCGATCCGCGACTGCTGGATCTCGACGCTGCCGCCGGCGGCCTGGATCTCGCGGAAGCGATCGGGCCAGGGTTTCGGCGAGAAATCCTTCAGGCCATTGAGCCGCGCATGGATGTCGGCGTTGAACGGCTGGGCGAGCAGCGGATGCACCTCCTGCAAGGTGCCGCCGGCAATCTGCAGCACGGCCTCGATCGCCGGACTGTCCGGCGCCGAGCCGTCGACCTGCCTGCCGTGCAGCTCGATGTGATTGACCCGCGCCAGCGGCGCCGGCGCCGCGCCGCCGGTGCGGTCGATGGCGAGATCGTCGAACACCAGCGAGGCGCGCTGCGGCGGCGCCGGCAGGCCGACCACGCTGCTGCGTGCCTTGCTCCAGCTCACCGACAGCGTCGGCTGCGCGCCGCGCTCGGCGATCGTGGCCGGGCCCTTGAATTCGGCGATCACGAGCTTGGGATCGTAGACCTGCGCCACGACCAGGATCTCGGCGAGCCGCGCCACGAACGCCATCTGCGGCGCGGCGGTCTGCGAGACCAGCATCACGCTCGGATCGGTGCAGCGGACCTCGAACCGGAACGGGTAGCCCGCCACCGAACGGTCGCCGCAATCATAGACCCGGCCGGCCTTCGCCTCCTGCGCGCGCCAGGCATCGGCCTGCACGCCGACCTGCGAGGCGGCGAAGAACCAGAAGCCGCTCCATGCGACCGCGGCGATCAGGACCGCGACGGGGACGGCATAAAGGCCGAAGCGCGAGCGGCGGCGGGGGGCGGAGGTCTGATCCGACATGCAGGTCCTTTGGCGGGCGAATTTGTCAAAATCTAAGCGGCCGCGGGCCTTGAACAAGCCCCGAGCAACCCTTGAGCGAGCCTTCAGCAAGCCTTGGAAACATCACGGAATCCGCTTCGCTTCGACGGCCCGTTCTGCTAGCCCATCAGCGCGATGTCAGCAAATCCTCCCCATTCCGAAACCGACGGCGACCTCTGGGTGTTCGGCTATGGCTCACTGATGTGGAAGCCGGGCTTCGAGTTCCTGGAACAGGTGCCGGCGCGGCTGATCGGCGAGCATCGCGCGCTCTGCGTCTATTCGTTCGACCACCGCGGCACGCCGGAGAAGCCGGGCCTGGTGCTCGGGCTCGACCGCGGCGGCGCCTGCCGCGGCATCGCATTCCGCGTCGCCGCCCGCCTGCGCCACGACACCATCGCCTATTTGCGCGGACGCGAGCAGACCACCAACGTCTATCGCGAGGTGATGCGCTCGGTGTGGCTGGAGAATGCGGCGCGCGAGCGCGTCAGCGCGCTGGCCTATGTGGTCGATCGCGGTCATGTGCAATATGCCGGGCGGCTGTCGCTCGCCGAGCAGCAGCGCCTGGTGCTGCAGGGCCATGGCCGCTCCGGCAACAACCGCGACTATGTGCTCTCGACAGTGGCCTCGATCGAGAAGCAGGGCTTTCGCGACACGCAGCTGCACCAGCTAGCGACGATGCTGCATGATGCCCACGCGGCGCGTCACCCGCTGCAGGATGCCCGGGATGCGTAAGGCTGCGTCGCGAGGCTCTACTTAGTTCGCTTGGCCAACCGTCGTTTAACGACCTCGCCGAGCGGACTATCCGGCGACTTGCGGAATGCCTTGAGCTTCTTCATTTGGCCTTTGCGCAGTGCTTGCGACTGCGCTTCGCCACCATCATCGATCAGCCTTTGTAAACGGGTTTTGCCAGATCCTCGTTTTTCGGCGTGCGCCGCGGTGCATCCGGCAAATCGCGGCGGCGGTATGGCGCCGCCCTGTGACATTTAGGCTTTTGCATCCCGGCGCGGACGGATAGAAGCTGATCCGCAAACAGCGCTCGCAAATTCGATGAACCTCTCCGCCCCCTTTGTCCGACGGCCGGTCGGCACCACGCTGCTGTCGCTTGGACTGGTGGTGGCGGGCATCATTGCGTTCTTCAAGCTGCCGGTGTCGCCGCTGCCCGACGTCGACATCCCGACCATCATGGTGCAGGCGACCCTGCCCGGCGCCAGCCCGGCCGACGTCGCCTCCACGGTGGCAAGCCCGCTCGAGCGCCACCTCGGCCAGATCGCCAGCGTCACCGAAATGACGTCGGTGTCCTCGCTCGGCTCTGCCCGCATCACGCTGCAGTTCGATATCGACCGCGACATCAACGGCGCTGCGCGCGACGTGCAGGCGGCGATCAACGCGGCGCGGGCGGACCTGCCGACCAACCTGCGCGCCAACCCGACCTACCGCAAGTTCAACCCGGCCTCGGCGCCGATCCTGATCTACACCTTGACCTCGGACACGCTGACGCCGGCCGAGCTCTATGACGCCGCCTCGACCGTGCTGGCGCAGAAGTTGTCGCAGGTCGAGGGCGTCGGCGAAGTCTCGGTCGGCGGCGGCTCGCTGCCGGCGGTGCGCGTCGAGCTGATCCCGCCGGCGCTGTACAAATACGGCATCGGGCTCGAGGACGTCCGCGCCGCGCTCTCGAGCGCCAATGCGCACAGCCCGAAGGGCGGCATCGACGTCGGCAACCAGCGCTACCAGATCTACGCCAACGACCAGGCCCGCAAGGCGGCCGACTACAGGCCGCTGGTCGTCGCCTACCGCAACGGCGCGGCGGTGCGCCTGACCGATGTCGGCGACGTGATCGATTCCGTCGAGAATGTGCGCACGCTCGGCCTTTCCAACGGCAAGCCGGCCGTCGTGATGATCGTGTACCGGCAGCCGGGCGCCAACATCATCAAGATGGTCGACACCGTGAAAGGGCTGATGCCGCAGCTGAAGGCCTCGGTCTCGCCTGCGGTTGACATCACCCTCGCGATGGACCGCTCGAAGACAATCCGGGCCTCGCTGCACGACGTCGAGATCACGCTGTTGATCGCGGTGGCGCTGGTGATCCTTGTGGTGTTCGCCTTCCTGCGCAATGCCCGGGCCACGCTGGTCCCGGTGGTGGCGGTCGGCGTGTCATTGATCGCGACGTTCGCCGTGATGTATCTACTCGGCTACACGCTCGACATCTTCTCGCTGATGGCGCTGACGGTGGCGACCGGCTTCGTGGTCGACGACGCCATCGTGGTGCTGGAGAACATCACCCGGCACATGGACGCCGGGCTGTCGCGGCTCGAGGCCACGCTGGTCGGCACCCGCGAGGTCGGCTTCACGGTGCTGTCGATGAGCGTGTCGCTGATCGCGGTGTTCGTGCCGATCCTGCTGATGGGCGGCCTGGTTGGCCGCCTGTTCCGCGAATTCGCCATGACCATCACGATCGCGATCGTGATCTCGCTGGTGGTCTCGCTGACCACGACGCCGATGATGTGCGCGGTACTGCTGCGCAAGGAGGAGGGCCGGCCGCACGGCCGGATCTACCGGATCAGCGAACGCATCTTCGAGCTGATGCTGAACGGCTACCGCGCGACGCTCGGCCTCGCGCTGCGCCATCCGCTCCTGGTGATGCTGATCCTCTGCTCGACGCTCTATTTGAACTTCCATCTCTACAAGGTGGTGCCCAAGGGCTTCGTGCCGCAGCAGGACACCGGATTGCTGGTCGGCTCGATCCAGGCCGACCAGAGCACCTCGTTCCAGCTGATGCAGCAGAAGCTGACCCAGTTCATCGACATCGTGAAGTCGGATCCGGCGGTCGACACCGCGGTCGGCTTCACCGGCGGCGGCGGCGTGGGTCCCGGCGGCACCAACACCGGCACCGTGTTCGCCTCGCTGAAGCCGATGGACGAGCGCCGGCTGCGCGCCGACAAGGTGATCGAGCGGCTGCGCGAGCCGTTGGCAAGCGTCGCGGGCGCCACGCTGTTCCTGCAATCGATCGGCGACCTCGGCGCCGGCGGACGCTCGGGCAATGCGGCGTATCAGTACACGCTGAAGGGCTCGACCTTCGAGGAGCTGAACGAGTGGACGCCGAAGCTCGTCGCGGCATTGCAGAAGGAGCCGACGCTCGCCGACGTCAACAGCGACCAGCAGAACAAGGCGCTGCAAGCCAATCTGATCATCGATCGCGACGCCGCCTCCCGGCTCGGGATCACCGTCAGCCAGCTCGACAACACGCTCTATGACGCGTTCGGGCAGCGCCAAGTCTCGACCATTTTCGTCGCGCGCAACCAGTATCATGTCATCATGGAGGTCGCGCCGCGTTTCTCGCAGGACCCGCAGACCCTCAAGGAGGTCTATATCTCGACCTCGGGCGGCTCGGCGAGCGGCACGCAGAGCACCAATGCCGTGGCCGGCACGGTGGCCTCGTCCTCGCAAAAAAGCTCGGTCAGCGCGGTCGCCGCCAATGTGGTGCGCAACCAGGCCACCAATTCGATCGGCGCCACCGGAAAGGGCGTCGCATCGACCGGTACCGCGGTCTCCACCAGCGCGGAGACCATGATCCCGCTGTCGAGCGTCGCAAGCTTCGAGCACGGCGAGACGCCGCTTTCCGTCAACCACCAGGATCTCCTGGTCTCGAGTACCATCTCGTTCAACCTGCCGCCGGGCGTCTCGCTGAGCACAGCGACCACCACGATCGAGAACGCGATGCACGCGCTCGGCATGCCCGCGGGCATTTCCGGCGGGTTTGCGGGCTCCGCGAAAATCTTCCAGCAGGCGCTGGCGAACGAGCTGTTCCTGATCCTCGCCGCGCTGGCGACGATCTACATCTCGCTCGGCATGCTCTACGAGAGCTACATCCACCCGCTGACCATCCTCTCCACTTTGCCCTCGGCAGGCGTCGGCGCGGTGGCGGCCTTGATGCTGTCGCACACCGATTTCGACATCATCGGCATGATCGGGGTGATCCTCTTGGTCGGCATCGTGAAGAAGAACGCCATCATGATGATCGACTTCGCTCTCGATGCCGAGCGCCAGCGCGGGCTGTCGTCGCGCGATGCGATCTACGAGGCCTGCCTGATGCGCTTCCGGCCGATCATGATGACGACGCTGGCTGCCTTGTTCGGCGCGGTGCCGCTGATGATCGGCCTCGGCGAAGGCAGCGAACTGCGTCAGCCGCTCGGCATCGCGATCTTCGGCGGCCTGATCCTGAGCCAGATCCTGACGCTCTACACGACGCCGGTGGTCTATCTCTATCTCGACCGTGCCAGGCTCTGGACCCAGCGCCGCCGCGCCGCGCGCCGCGCACGCCGGGCCGCGGCATCAAGCGCCGCCGGTCGTTGACAGACCGGTATCGATGTTGCCAACCTTGCGCCGTGAGCGGACGCAAGGAACCGATCTGTGACTCTCGCACCTGATATCGCCGCGTCGCGCTGGTTCAACACCAGCGAGCCGCTGACCCTGGCTGGGCTGCGCGGCCGGCCGGTGCTGCTGCACGCGTTCCAGATGCTGTGCCCCGGCTGCGTCGCGCACGGCACGCCGCAGACCCAGCGCGCGTTCGAGCTGTTCAAGCATTCGGACCTGCAGGTGATCGGGCTGCACACCGTATTCGAGCACCACGCGGCGATGACGGAGGTGTCGCTGGAAGCCTTCATCCACGAGTACCGGCTGACCTTCCCGATCGGCGTCGACGAGGCCGGCGAAGGCACGCCGATCCCGGTCACCATGCAGCGCTACGGCATGCAGGGAACGCCGACCAGCATCCTCATCGGCCGCGACGGCAACGTCGTGCATCATGGCTTCGGACAACAGAGCGACATGGCGCTCGGCGCGATCATCGCGGCCGAGCTTGCCGCGCCGCATGGCCGATAGCGGCCCGCCTCGGCTGCAACCCGGCTCACGCGACTGCGTTATGACGGCGTCGCGCAATGCGTGATAGCGTTCCGCCAACCAGAACCATCGCCTTGCGGGAGGATGTCATGAAAACCTATCAGCTCTACATCAACGGCCAGTATGTCGACCCCGCCAATGGCGAATGGTTCGACAGCATCGATCCCTATCGCGGCGAGGCCTGGGCGAAGATTCCGCGCGGCACGGCCGCCGACGCCGACAAGGCGGTGAAATCAGCCAATGAGGCGATGTGGCGCGGCCCCTGGGCGAAGATGACGGCCTCCGCACGCGGCAAGGTGATGCGCAAGCTCGGCGACCTCGTCGCGGCCAATGCCGAGCGCCTTGCCGAGATCGAGGTGCGCGACAACGGCAAGCTGATGGCCGAGATGCTCGGCCAGTTGCGCTACCATCCGGAGTGGTGGTGGTATTTCGGCGGGCTCGTCGACAAGCTCGAGGGCGGCCTGGTGCCGATCGACAAGGCGGAGACCTTTGCCTACACGACCCATGAGCCGGTCGGGGTGGTCGCGGCGCTGACCGCCTGGAATTCGCCGCTGCTGTTCGTCGCCTGGAAGTGCGCCGCCGCGCTCGCCGCTGGTTGCGCCGTGGTCGTCAAACCGTCGGAATTCACCTCGGCCAGCACGCTGGAATTCGCCGCGCTGACCAAGGAAGCCGGAATTCCCGACGGCATCTTCAACGTGGTGACCGGCTTCGGTCCCGAGGCGGGCTCCGCGCTGATCGCCCATCCCGGCGTCGCCAAGATCACCTTCACGGGATCCGATACGACCGGCGCAAAGGTCTACGAGACCGCAGCCAAGAGCCTGAAGCGCGTCTCGCTCGAGCTCGGCGGCAAGTCGCCCAACATCGTGTTCGAGGACGCCGACCTCACCGCCGCCGCGGCCGGCGCGATCTCCGGCATCTTCGCTGCCACGGGGCAGACCTGCATCGCGGGATCGCGCCTTCTGGTGCAGAGCTCGATCAAGGAAAAATTCGTCGCGCGGGTGCTGGAGCTGGCAAAGTCCGCCAAGATCGGCGATCCCATGCAGTCCGACACCAATGTCGGCCCGATCACGACGCCGGCGCAGTACAAGAAGGTGCTCGACTATATCGACATCGCCAAGGCCGAGGGCGCGCGCTGCCTGCTCGGCGGCAAGCCGGCCACCGGCGACGGCATCAAGGGCGGCCAGTTCGTCGAACCGACCATCTTCACCGACGTCGACAACACCATGCGGATCGCGCGCGAGGAGGTGTTCGGACCGGTGCTGTCGATCATCTCTTTCGACACCGAGGAGGACGCCATCCGGATCGCCAACGACACGATCTACGGCCTCGCCGCCGGCATCTGGACCAAGGATCTCGCGCGCGCCATCCGCGTGCCGAAGCAACTGCGCGCGGGCACCGTGTGGGTGAACACCTACCGGGCCATCAGCTACATGATGCCGTTCGGCGGCATGAAGCACTCCGGCGTCGGCCGCGAAAGCGGCATCGACGCGGTCCGCGAATATCAGGAGACCAAGAGCGTCTGGATCTCGACCGCGACGGACGTGCCGGCCAATCCGTTCGTGATGCGGTGAGTTTTCCGCACTGACATCGCTTGCTTCACCGCTCCCGGACGCACAGCGGTACGACGGCACCCGCGCGCCGAGCTGTCGCACTTGACGTGCAGGGTGGAGCAGCGATCATCAGCCCCACGGCACACGCCGAAGAGCGTGGCCGATACTTGGGGAGATTCGCCATGACGTTTCGTTACTCACGCGCAGTGTTCTGCGCGCTGATGCTCGCCACCGCCCAACCTGCCCTCGCCGACAAGAAATACGGCCCCGGTGTCACCGATACCGAGGTGAAGATCGGCCAGACCATGCCCTATAGCGGCCCGGCGTCCGCCTACGGCACCCAGGGGCGTCTCGAAGAGGCCTACTACGCGATGATCAACGCGAAGGGCGGCGTGAACGGCCGAAAGATCAAGCTGATTTCACTGGACGACGCCTATTCGCCGCCGAAGACCGTGGAGCAGACGCGACGCCTCGTCGAACAGGACGAGGTGCTGGCGATCATAGGCACCATCGGCACGCCGACCAATTCAGCGATCCAGAAGTATCTGAACCAGAAGAAGGTCCCGCAGATCTTCATTTCGACGGGCGCGGCAAAATGGGACGACCCGAAGAACTTCCCGTGGACCACCCAGCTTTATCCGCCCTACCAGATGGAGGGCATGATCTTCGCCAAATATCTGTTGAAGAACAAGCCCGACGCGAAGCTCGGCGTGTTCTCCCAGAACGATGATGCCGGAAAGGATTACGTCAAGGGGCTGAAGGATGGCCTCGGCGACAAGGCGAAGACGATGATCGTGAAGGAAGTGACCTACGAGGTTTCCGATCCGACGGTCGATTCGCAGATCGTCTCCCTGAAAGCCTCCGGCGCCGACACGCTGTTCACGATGGCGACGCCCAAGTTCGGCGCGCAGGCGATACGCAAGGTCTACGAGCTCGGATGGAAACCGCTGAACTACGTGGTCAGCGTCTCCTCATCGATCAAGGGCGTCATGGAGCCGGCCGGCATCGAAGCTTCGAAGGGATTATTGACCGCGCTGGCGTTCAAGACGCCGACCGATCCCACCTGGGAGAACGCCGCCGACGTGAAGGAGTTCAAGGAATTCCTGGCGAAGTGGTATCCGCAAGGCGACATCGCCGACGGCAGCAACGTCACCGGCTACATCTCGGCCTATATGACGGTGAAGGTCATCGAGATGTGCGGCGATGATCTGACGCGCGAGAATTTGCTGAAGCAGGCAACCAACCTCAACAAGGTGGTTGCGCCGTTGCTGCTGCCCGGCATCGCTATCTCGACGCGGCCGGACCGCTATGCGCCGTTCACGCAGATGCAGATCGCGACGTTCGACGGCAAGAGTTGGGTGCCGCAAGGCGAGACCTTCAACACCGACGCGGCGGCCGGTCAGTGATGGCGACGCCTTTCGCGATACGGTAACTCTCCGCATCGTCATGAGCCGGGCAGCCGCCCGAAGGACGGCATCGCTTCGGCTTGCCTGTGCCCGGCCATCCACCGTCTTGCTTCAGGCCGAACCAAAAACGTGGATGCCCGGGACAAGCCCGGGCATGACGATTTCTGAAGGGACCGACGAAACCGCGCGCACGAAATTCCCGGCAGCAACCGCACCAGGGCTTGTGCTGCGCCCTACCCTTTCGCCGCGTTCGGCACACCGCCGAACAATTTCGCCTGCTCGGCGCGGCCGGCCTCGACGATGCGGGTGGTGGCGGTTTCGATCTGGTCGCGCAAGCGAGCCATGAACTCATCGCGCGGCAATCCCGGCGGCAGCGGATCGAGGAATTCGACCACCAGCGTCCCCGGATAGCGCATGAAGGTGCGGCGCGGCCAGAACAGCCCGGAATTGAGCGCGATCGGCAGGCACGGCACGCCGCTCTCGGCATAGATCTGCGCGACGCCGGCCTTGTAGTTCGGCGGCGCCCCTGGTGCGGTACGGGTGCCCTCGGGAAAGATCACAAGCTGCCGGCCGAGCTTCACCTCGGCCGCCGCGCGCTTCAGCGTCTTGATCAGCGAGCGCGGGCCGCCGCCGCGCTCGACCGAGATCATGCCGACCTTCTTGAGGTACCAGCCGAACACCGGGATCATCATCAGCTCGCGCTTCAGGATGAACAGCGGATGCTCGAAGAAGCGCACCAGCGCGAACGTCTCCCAGAACGACTGGTGCTTCGAGGCGACGACCAGCGGCCCGCTCGGTATCTTCTCGATCCCGCGAAACTCGATCCTGATGTTGCAGATCACGCGCATCAGGAACAGGCTGGTGTTGGCCCACGCGACTTCGAGCGCCATCAACGCCCCCCGCGGCAACAGCAGCGCCGGCAGCGCGATGATGCAGAGCACCACCAGCACGAGATAGAACAGCACGTTGAAGATCAGCGAGCGCAGGAAGATTGAAGTCATTCTCTCAACACTATCCTTTACACCGTCATTCCGGGATGGTGCGTCAGCACCAGACCCGGAATCTCGAGATTCCACAATTCGCAATTACGAATTGGGGTTCGATGCCGCGCATCGCCCCGGAATGACGGTGCCTGATACATCAATTCGCCTGCGCCGTCGCCGGGCGGCGCGGCGCGGCAGCCGGCTCGGCGAGATCGGAGGTCAGGTCGAGGCCGAGACCGGCCAGCCGCACCCGCATCTCGGCGGCGACATATTTGGCGTATTCCGATAGCAAGAGACGGAACGTCGCGCCGCTCGTCCACCACGGCTCGTCGCGCCATTTGTCGCCGACCACCGCGAACGGGATCAGCGTGACGTCGGGCATCGCATGTGACAGTTCCACGATCGCCCGCGGCATGTGGTAGTTCGAGGTCACCACGATCAGCGACTTGAAGCCGCGCTCGCGCGCCCAGCGCCGCGTCTCCGCCGCGTTGCTGCGGGTGTTCAGCGCCGAGCGGTCGAGATCGACGCAGCAGCTCATCAGCCCCTTGCTGTCCGGCACCGAGCGAGAAATGTCGCTGGCGTCGTTGGTCGGATGTACGCCCGAGATCAGCAAACGCTTGCCGTAGCCGGCGGCCAACAGTTCCATGGCGTCGGACACCCGCGACGAGCCGCCGGTCAGCACCACGATGCCGTCGGCATTTTGCGGCGGGTCGGTCTCGACGCCGCGCAATTGCGAGAGGAAGCCGACAAAGCCGACCGCCGCGGCGACGAAGGCAAGCGCCAGCGGCGCGACGATAACGGCGCGCAGCCAGCCGCGCGGGCGCGCGGCAAAGCCATTCGGCGACGTATCGTCGGACTGCAAACTCATGTGATGCGGTTATCCTTCCCCCCGGGCGATTTTAAAGCATGATCCGGAAAAGTGGAAACCGGTTTTCCCCGGGACCAGTGCCGCGTGCACGCGCGCGAAATCACACCTGGGCGACGAAATGCGATCACGAGGCGGCGCCATGATTTCGAGTTTCGCAGCGCCGTCAGTCGATGTCGTCGAGCGTGGCAAACAGGGTGCGCCGCGATGCCCACGCGGTGATCGCCGCGATCAGCACCGCCTGCATCGCCAGCACCAGATAGCCCGACGGACGCAGCGAGAACGTGCCGAGCAGGGCCGCGAACTGGTCGCCGACCGGCGTGCCGGAGAACCAGTTGGCGATCGACTCGGAGAAGCCGAACGCCAGCATCGCCGCACCGCCACCGATCAGCCCGCCTTCGAGGCCGAGCCGAAGGAAATGCCGCAGGAAGCGGTTGGCGATGAAGCTGTCGCCGGCGCCGACAAAATGCAGCACCTCGACGATCGGGCGGTTGGCGGCCATCGCGCCGCGGGTCGCGAACGACACCGAGATGATGGTTGCGATGATCACGAGGATGAGGATGCCGACGCCGGCGAACGTCGTGGCGCCGGTCATCGAGCGCATGCGCTCGATCCAGGCGCGGTGATCGTCGACGCTTGCGGTCGGCGCCGCCTGCGTCACCCGCGCGCGTAAGCCGGCGAGATCGAGCGTGGTGCCGGGCTGCACCCGCGCCACGATGACGCGCGGCACCGGCAGTTCGTCGATCGAGAGCCCGCTGCCGAGCCACGGCTCCAGCAGCTTGGCGGATTCCTCCCTGCTGAACGGACGGACCTCGAGAATGCCGGGCTGCGCCCGCATAGCGTCCACCGCGGCCTGCGCGTCGCGATCGAGGTCACGGCCCGGCGAGGGGCGCACCTGGATGGTGATCTCGCTCGATACTTCCGACTGCCATTCGGCGGCTGACGCGCTGACCAGCAGCACGGTGCCTGTCGTCAGCGAGGCGAGGAAGGTCATGATCGCGACGACCGCGACCAGTGCACGGCCCGAAATCGACGCCCGCGGCACGATCGGCGACATGTTGCGCGCAGTGGCCGGGACCTGCGGGCGTTCGCGCCCGAGATCGACCAACGACACTTTCTCGTCGCCGCTCCTATTCATAGATGTGCAGCCGTCCCTGATGCAGCACCAGCCGCCTCGCTTCGTATTGATCCATCAGCGTGATGTCGTGGGTCGCGATGATGACCGCGGTGCCGGATTTGTTGAGCTCGATGAACAGCCGCAGCAGGCGGCGCCCGAGCGTCGGATCGACGCTGCCGGTCGGCTCGTCCGCCAACAGCAGTTGCGGCCGCGAGATCACCGCGCGCGCGATCGCGGCGCGCTGCTTCTCGCCGCCCGACAGGATCGGCGGCAGCGCGTCCATGCGCTCGCCGAGGCCAACCCATTTCAAGAGATCGATCACCTCGCGGCGATAGCTCGATTCCTCGCGGCCCATCACGCGGAACGGCAGCGCGACGTTCTCATAGGTGGTCATGTGATCGAGCAGGCGAAAATCCTGCAGCACGATGCCGATCCGCTTGCGCAGGTCGGCGACCTGATCCTTGCTCAGCAGCGAGACGTCCTTGCCGAACAGATTGACCAGCCCGCGGGTCGGCCGCAACGACAGGAACAACAGCCGCAGCAGCGAGGTCTTGCCCGCGCCCGACGGCCCGGTCAGGAACTGGAACGAGTGCGCCGGGATCATGAACGAGAGGTCGCGCAAAATCTCCGGGCCGAGCCCGTAGCGCAGACCGACATTTTCGAACCGAACCAATGCGCTAGCTCCGTTCGAGAGGGCCGATGGCCCAATACCCTACACCGACGGCGAAGACGGCCCGAACCCCGGCCGAGCGCCCGCGAACCGCACAGAAAGCTTGTGCTTCGGTTATGGTTTCCGATTCGTTAACGGTCGCTAAGTAGCATCCGGGCATCCACACGGTGGAGATTCGGCCTCCATGCATATTGTCTGCCCGCATTGTACAACATCCTACGCCATCAATCCGGCCACCCTTGGCGAGGCCGGACGTACCGTCCGTTGTTCCCGCTGCCGGGAGGTCTGGCTGGCCCGGCCGGAGGACGCCATCGGGGCGACCGCGCCCACTCTGGCCTATCAGTCCGCCGGATCCGACCTCGCCGCCGAATGGGAGGCCGTGGGCCGGGAGGAGGCTGACGCGACCCCGATGGTCGAGAGCCCCTCGATTTCGGCCGATTTGCCCACCGAGGGCAGCGACGCCGACACGGAATGGCCGGCGCTGGCCGAGGCGGATGCAGTGGCCCATGCCGGGGACGCGGGAACCAGGGGCCGCTTCCGCCTGCCCCGGCTTCCCCGCCTGTTCCGCCTGCCCGCCCTGCCCCGAATTCCGTTCATGCCGGTGATCGGCGCCCTGCCGACCACCTGCGGCGCCATGGCCGCGCTGATCATCGCGCTGTTCGTCTGGCGCAACGACGTGGTGCGGCTGCTGCCGCAGACCGCGCTGTTCTACAAGATGGCCGGGCTCGACGTGAATCTGCGCGGGCTCGCCTTCAAGGATCTCAAGATCACCAACGAGACCGTGGACGGCAAGCCGGTGCTGGTGATCGAGGGCATGATCGTCGGCCAGACCAGGAAGCCGGTCGAATTGCCGCGGCTGCGCTTCTCGGTCCGCGACGCCCAGGGCGCCGAAATCTATGCCTGGAACGCCGTGCTGGAGCAGCCGGTGCTCAATCCCGGCGAGCGGGCCTTCTTCAAGTCGCGCCTCGCCTCGCCGCCGCCCGAAGGCCGCAATATCGACGTACGCTTCTTCAACAAGCGTGATCTCACCGGCGGCCGCGCGTGAGCCGCCGGCCAACTCCATCGGGAACCGACCAATCACCATGACGCGTGTTCTGATCGCCGACGACGAAGACTCAATGCGCTCGCTGGTGGCGCGCGCCATCGCCATGGACGGCCACGAAACCGTGACCGCGCAGGACGGCGCCGAGGCGCTGGAGGTGCTGACGCGCGACGAAGGCGCGTTCGACCTTCTGCTCACCGACATCCAGATGCCCGTGATGGATGGCATCGCGCTGGCGCTGACCGCGGCGCGCGACTTCCCTGCGCTGAAGATCCTGCTGATGACCGGCTTCGCCCATCAGCGCGAACGCGCCTCCGGCCTCGAGGCGATCGTGCATGACGTGGTGACGAAACCGTTCTCGGTGGCCGATATCCGCACCGCAGTCGCGGACGCGCTGGCGGCGCGGAAGGCCGGCTAGTGTGCTGAATGCGAAGTTCGTGCGATTTCGCGGCAGCCACTTTCACGAACTTCGCATTCATAAAGCACACTAGAATCATAAATTTGCTAGTGTCTTTATCGAATCCGAAGTTCGCTCCGAAGGTGCGGCAAATGATGCGAACTTCGGATTCGGGACACTAGGGTTACGAGCTCAACTCGGAAAGCATGCCCGGGCGGTCAGCGTCACCGGGGACAGATTGAGAAATTGCGCAAATTGAAATGCATAACTCGCGCTGACCACGTTGCCGCAGGCTGACGTGGAATAGGTGAATGTCTGCGCCGGGAGCGTGAGGCCGAACGCCTGCTGCGCGGCGTAATTCGTGATGGCGCTGCCGCTTGGACAGAGCGTGCTGTTGACGGTCGCGCAACGCGCCGCCATTTCGGAGCCGTGCTGCAGCCCGAGCTGAGTCCAGAACAGCAGTCCGAATTCGATGATGCCAAATATGAACAGGAAGAACACGGGAGCGGTCAGGGCGAATTCCAGCGCGGAGGCCCCTCGATTGTCCCGCCATAGCGGTGTGAGTTTCACTGCAGCCTCGCAGTGGACTGGGCGCTATAGGTGTAGGTGGCCGCCACAATCTGATAATTGATCAGCGTGTAGTAGGTCCCTTGCGCCGAAACCATGGCATATGTTCCGGCCTGCGCGCCGCTGGGGCAGACCGCACCGCAACTGACGGTGCTGACCCCCGAACTGGTCGGGCACCCGCAAAACTGGTACGGCTTGGGCGAAGCATTGATGGCTGTGGAATTCGTGGCGGCTGTTACGGCGCTGGTGACGCCAGTCTCGTCAAAGCCGCGCACGATGGCGTATTGCGCTCCCGCCTGCGCGGCATTCTCGACCTGCATCTTGCGATAGAGCGCGAGTCCGATGTCGGTTACCGAGACGACCATCAGGGACAGCAACGGGATCATGATCCCGAATTCGATGGCCGCGACGCCGCCCCTGTCGTGAACGGCGGTGCGCACAAGCCGCGTCAGAGAGAAAACCAATCGACCACGGCTGTTGGATGAGGATCTCTGGATTTGCATCGGGGCCAACCTCACTCGATGAGTTGCGCGGTTTGCGTGCCTATCGTCGCGGTGCCGAGCGCCGAACAATTGACCTGAAGGTTCGACGTGCCGCTGAACGTCAGCGTGTCCGCGATGATCTTGGTGCATGATGTGCTTGTGCCGTTGCCACCGCCGAAGCTGAGGTCGGCCTTCGGCAGGTAGATGGCGCCGCCGAAGTTCTGGGTGGCACCACCCGTGAGATTAAAGGTAGTCCCGGCCGGCATGTTGCGGTCGCCATACATGACGATGCCCTTCGTGGAGCCGGAGGTCGGCGCCGTCAGATCGACGATCGCGTTGCTGCCGATCGAAGCCGTGCCCCACTTGCTTCCCGAGCCCGTAAAGACCAGGGTCACGCCGCTGCCCGTGATGGTGGCGTTGCCCGCGACGCTCAAGTTCGAGCCGTCCAGGTAATAGATGCCTGGATCGAGGTTCAGCGTTGCGCCGGCGTTCACCGTAATACTGCCCGAGTAGCAGCCGGGGCTGAGGGAGTTCGTCTTTCCGTTGGAATTGACCGTAATCTTGGCGTTCGTGCAGCTCGGCTTCGACGGCGGAGAGACGTTCGCATACGGGTCAGCCATTGGCTTCACATGCGTCTTGACGCCGTTGGTGGCCGTGATGTTGCTGGTGCCGGAGACGTCGCCGACGACGCCGACCTGATTGGCGGCGACCGTCGCGCTGCCGGCCACGTTGAGCGATGGGCTTGCACCCGAGTTGCTGTAAAGGTTGCACTTGATCAGGTTGAGCTGGTTGCCGCCGCTCACGTTGACCGCGGGACTGGCGCTGGCGTTGAGCGCAAGCACGCAGCCCGTCCCGGAATTCGGCAGCGCGACCGCGCGCGCGGTGACCGGCACAGGGGCCGAGCCGAACAAGGCTGACAGCAACCGCTGTTGCGGTTGGCTCACGATGACTTCGACCGCCTGCAGGTTCGACGTCTGACTGCCGGTCTTCGGCGGTTGATTCACCCTGACCGTGACGTTGTTCGCCCCGTTCGCGTAACCGTAGTTTGCCGTGACCGCATTGGCTTCGGACAAAAGGTCGGCGCCTGCACTTGCCGCCGTTGCGGCGCTCACCGCGCCGGAGTCGGCGGCACTCTGCATGTTCTTATGTTTGTAGTACCACCATCCCACTTCGGTACCCAGCCCTGCCGTGCCGACCAGGACCGGCATGAGCAGCGCTGAAATGATCACATAGCTGCCCGACTGGTCTCGAACGAATTGTCGAACCAAGCTGGTCTGATGTTGGTGCCGGCGAGTAATACCCAATGGCCGGTATGACGATGCAATGAATAAACGGCTGTGCCTCATGTGCTCTCCTGAGACGCTTGCCAATTTTCCGAAGTAAGGTGACGCAAGCGACTTAAATGCGCACCAACGGGAACCCGACAATTTTAGGAAAATTGTGCGCAACGGGCGGACGACACCCGGTCCCGATCGCACCGATTGGAATACGGGGCGCGTAGCCCGCAGAAGCTGACGTCCGCAGGCTTACGACCGTCGTGCAGATTCCGCGTCATTCCAGTGGAAGCGCGGCATACAGGTGGCCGTGGCCGTTCGATTCAAAGCGCCGATGTCTCGTGAGTAGGCACGAGCTTTCACGGATGACGACAGTCGAAGGACGAGGCGCTCAATAATCCTTCAGCAGCCGCTCGATGTAGTCGAGCTCGATCTGCGGCCGCGACGGATCGGCGAGGCGGCGGCGCAGCTCTTCGAGGATGCGGCGGACGCGCTGCACGTCGATCTCGCCGGGGATCTTCACCGTGTAGTCGTCGCCGAATTCCCGGCCATGCAACGGGCGGCCGAGCGGATCGGTCTGGTTGCCGCCGCTCTGCTGGCGGCCGGCGCGGTTGCCGGGGCTGTCGCCCGGCTGGTCGCCATCGCCCTGCTGCATCGCGTCGGCGAGGCTCTGGGCGCCCTTGCGCAGCGCATCCAGCGCACGGCCCTGCGAATCCACCGCGCCGTCGGCATTGCCCTCGCCGAGCCGCCCGGAGGCATCGCCCATCGCGGAATCGGCCTGGTCGAGCCCGTCATCGCCGTCATCGCCCTGGTCGCCGCCTTGATCGCCCGGCTGCGCCTGGTCGCCCTTCTGACCCTGGCCTTTCTGGCCCTTCTGGCCGCGCTGGTCCGGTCCCATGCCGCGCTTGGCGAGTTCTTCCTGCAGCTTCTTCAAGCGGTCGCGCAGCGCCTGCTGGTCCTGCTGCAGGTCGCCCATCGACTGCTCGCCCTGCTTGCCGCGCATGCGGTCGCGGCGGGAATCCTGGCCCTGCTTGAAGGTCTTGTCGCGCAATTGCTGCTGCTTGCGGATCATGTCGCCGAGCTCGTTGAGCGACTGCTGCATGTCGTCGTCGCCCTGATTGGGCTGCGCCATTTGCAGGTTTTCCAGCATCTGCTGCATCTGCTCGAGCAGCTGCCGCGCCGCATCCTTGTCGCCGGAGCGTGACAGCCGCTCCATGCGATCGAGCATGTTCTTGAGATCCTGCTGGCTCAGCACCTTGGCATTGGGATCGAGCGGCCGGGCGAGCTGCTGCGGATTGTTGCGGAACTGCTCGACCATCTGGCGGAGGAAATTGTCCAGCGCGGCGCGCAGATTGTCGGTGAGCTTCTTGATCTCCTCGTCGGTCGCGCCGCGCTCGAGCGCCTGCTTGAGCGCGTCCTGCGCCGCGCGCAGCGCCTTGTCGACGTCCGAGATATTGCCGTCCTCGATGGTGACGGCGAGCGACCACAGGCTGGCGACCACCTCGCGCAATTGGTCGTCGGTGCGCGCCGCCTCGAGCTGCCGGCTCACGGTGTGCAGGCCAAGGTAATAGCCGGTCTCCGGCATGAACATTTCGGGCGCGATCATCAGCGCCTCGAGCGCGGCGAACACCTGGCCGTTCTGGTTGGCGTCGAGCGCCAGGATACGGCGCTGCTCGATCAGCGCGCGCGCCAGCGGCTTGGTGAACAGGCGCTCCGGCAGCCGCATGTTGAACGGCTCGCTCTTGCCCTCATTGCCGGCCTCGTCCTTGGCCGTCAGCGTCAAGGTCACGTCGGCGCCGGCATAGGGATCCTCACTGAGGTCCTTCACGGTCTGGCCGACGCCGTTGCGGGTGCGCGCATTCGGCAGCACCAGCGCGAATTGCGGCGGCTCGAACAACGGCCGTGGTTGCGCCGCCTTGCCGTCGGCATCCTTCTTGCCGTCAGCCTCCTTCGGCGCATCGGTCGGCCGCACCGCGAATTGCGCGCGCGCTTCGCTGACGCCGTAATCGTCCTCGAGCCGGTAGGACATCTGCAGCGCGCCGCGCGCCTGCCGCTCCGGATCCTTGGCGAGCACAATCGACGGCGGGCGGTCCGGCGTCGCAGTGAACTTCCATTGCGGCTGGCCGGCCGGCGCGCGGACATGCGCGGTGCCGTCGCCGGTGATCTTGAAATGCCGCTCGTTGGTGCCCTTGGGCGCCTGCCCGTCCGGCGCGACCTCGGTAACACCGCCACCGACGACGACGTCGATGCTGCCGCCGCTGGAGCGTACCAGGAGCGTGCTGCCGGCCGGAACCGCGAGCGGGGTGGTGTCCGCCGCGTTGGCGTCCTTGTTGGCGTTCGACAGAATGATCGGCGGCTTGCCGGTGTAGTTGGGCGGCGTCACCCAGGCATCGACCCGGACATTGGCCGGCGCCATGATGCCGTTCCAGTCGAATGCGGAGGCGACCCGCAGGCCGCGCTCGTCGCCGGCGGCGACATAGCTCGCGACCAGCATCACGATGACCAGCGCGCGCAGCGCCCAGGGGTCGTGCAGCGACACGCGCGGCCGCGGCAGCCCGGCGCGGATGCGCTTGATCGAGGCCAGCGTGCGCTCGCGCTGCGCCTGCCACAGCGCCAGCGCAAACGGGTCCTTGTTGGTGAGCGTGTCGGAGAGCGTGGTCGCCGGACGATGGCGAATGCCGGCGCCGCGGTCGAGCCGGCTCAGGCCCTCCTCGCGGCTCGGCCAGCGGAAGCGCACCAGCGGCGACAGCGCCGCGAGCGCGGCAATCGCGAACAGGCCGGCGCCGGCCACGCGTGCGACAAACGGCAGCACCAGCCACAGCCCGGCCCAGGACGCGACCAGGAACAATCCTGCGACCGTCAGGAACCGGGCCAGATGCGGCCAAGCCCGTTCCCACCCAATCGCGAACCTTGCCCGCTGCAGAGCCTCTGTCAGTTTCAGCCGCGCGATCGCATCGCTGTCGCGGACGGCGCGTGACGGGTCAGAGGGGTCGATGTTGGCTCCGCTCAATAAAATCTCCGGGGTAGCCGGCAGGTCAGCCTAGCACGGCGGCGGCTTTGAGGCACCCGTTCCAGGACGTAACCCACACCGGGAAATACGCATAACACGAAGGCGTGACTGCGGCGGTTCGACCCCGTAACGTCGCGGCCGAACCATCGCATTAACGCATGAGGAACGCGATATGGACCAAAAAACGCACGACAAGGGGCTTGAAATCCGCAAGGCGGTGCTGGGCGAAGCCTATGTCAACAATGCGCTGAAGAATTCGGACAGCTTCAACAAACCATTCCAGGAACTGGTCACCGAATATTGTTGGGGCGCGGTCTGGGGCCGCGAGGAACTGCCGCGCAAGACCCGCAGCATGCTCAACCTCGCCATGATCTCGATCCTGAACCGGCCGCACGAATTGAAGGCCCACATCAAGGGCGCGCTGACCAACGGCGTATCCCGCGACGAAATCCGCGAGATCTTCATGCAGGTCTCGATCTATGCCGGCATCCCCGCCGGCGTCGACAGCTTCCGCATCGCGCGCGAGGTGTTCGCCGAACTCGACAACAAGGCGTGAGCGAGCTCCACTCGTTGTCGTCCCGGCCAAGCGAAGCGCGAGCCGGGACCCATAACCACAGCTCGTCGTGGTTACGACGGCTGTGGCCCCGACTGCACCAAACAACTTAGTCCTGGGGTTATGGGTCCCTGCTTTCGCAGAGACGACATCGTGTGGGAGGCGCGCATATCGCACACAACGACATAGAGGAAACGACTCATGGAAATCGGATTCATCGGCCTCGGGAAGATGGGCTTCCCGATGGCACGCCGGCTGATCGAGGCCGGCCACAAGCTCACCGTGTTCGACACCAGCAAGGACGCGCTCGACAGGCTGGTCGCACTCGGCGCGGTGGCCGCAACCTCGCCCAAGGACATCGCCGACCGCGTCGAGACCGTGATGGCGAGCCTGCCCTCGCTGCAGGCCTCACTCGAGGTGGCGACCGGCGCGGGCGGCGTGATCGAGGGCACGCGCGTCAAACGCTTCATCGACCTCTCCACCGTCGGCTCGCGGATGGCGGTGAAGATCCACGAGCTGTTGGCCAAGAAGAACATCGTGCAGATCGACAGCCCGGTCTCCGGCGGCGTCGCCGGCGCCGAGAAGGGCACGCTGGCAGTGATGGTGTCGGGCCCGCGCGCCGATTTCGAACTGGTGAAGGGCGCGCTCGACGTCATCGGCAAGGTGTTCTTCATCGGCACCAAGCCGGGCTCCGGCCAGACCATGAAGCTCGCCAACAACTTCCTGTCGGCGACCGCGATGGTGGCGACCTCGGAGGCTGTTGTGATGGGTGTCAAGTCCGGGCTCGATCCGGCCGTGATGATCGACGTCATCAATGCCGGCTCCGGGCTGAACACCGCGAGCCGCGACAAGTTTCCGCGCTCGGTCTTGCCGCGCAGCTTCGACTTCGGCTTCGCCACCGGCTTGATGGTGAAGGACGTGCGGCTTGCGGTCGAGGAAATGCGCGCGCTCGGGCTGTCGATGGAAATCGCCGAGGCGGTCGGCCGGCTCTGGGAAGTCATCATCCGCGACGAGGGACCGGAGTCGGACTTCACCGCGGCGATCAAGCCGATCGAGAAGGCCGCGGGCGTGATCGTCGGCGGCGGTAAAGGCGGCGCGCACGCCGCGAAGTAACGCTCTCGCCGAAATAAACGCTGTCGTCCCGGGCAAGCCAACGGGTCGGCGCGAAGCGCCGCCCGATGACAGGCTCCGCGCGACCCGGGACCCATCACCACAGGACTTCGTGGTTTAGCTGAGCTGCGGCCCCAGCTCAGGACAACAATCAGGAGCGGTGGTTATGGGTCCCTGCTCCCGTGCGCAATTGCGCACTAGGCAGGGACGACACCGTTAGTGAAGCGCGACACCGGCCATCACAGCCACGGCGCCGGCTTGTCCATCGCGATCAGGGCGTCGACGTCGATGCGCGGGCGGACCACGGCGTACTGGTCGTCTTTGACCAGCACTTCGGGCACCAGAGGCCGCGTGTTGTAGGTGCCGGACTGCACCGCGCCGTAGGCGCCGGCGGTCATGATCGCCAGCAGATCGCCGGCCTTCGGCTGCGGCAGCGCGCGATCGAGCGCGAGGTAATCGCCGGTCTCGCAGACCGGGCCGACTACATCCGCGACCATGGTCGGGGTGCCGGGCGCGGGCTGGCGCACCGGCAGAATGTCGTGATGCGCTTCGTACAGCGTCGGCCGGATCAGGTCGTTCATCGCCGCGTCGATGATGACGAAGTTCTTGGCATCGCCCGGCTTCACATGGATCACGCGGGTGACGAGGATGCCGGCATTGCCGACGATCATGCGTCCCGGCTCGAACATCAGCGTGCAGCCGAGATTGTGCGTGACGCGCTTGACCATCGCCGCATAGGCGTCCGGCGCCGGCGGCGCGGCGCGATCCATGTAGTAGGGGATGCCGAGGCCGCCGCCGAAATCGATATGCGAGATGTCGTGGCCGTCGGCGCGCAGCGTCTGCACGAATTCGGCGAGCAGCCGGAAAGCGACCTCCAGCGGGCCCAGATCGGTGATCTGGCTGCCGATATGCACATCGGTACCGGTGACCTTGATGCCCGGCAGCTTTGCCGCGCGGGCATAGACCTCGCGGGCGCGGGCGATCGGAATGCCGAACTTGTTCTCGGACTTGCCGGTCGAGATCTTGGCATGGGTGCCGGCGTCGACATCGGGATTGACCCGCACCGAGATGCGGGCCGTCTTCTTCATCTCGACCGCGAGACGCGACAGCATCTCGAGCTCCGGCTCGGACTCGATATTGATGCAGAGGATGTCAGTTGCGAGCGCGGCGCGCAGCTCGCCTTCGGTCTTGCCGACCCCGGAGAACACGATCTTCGAGGGCGGAATGCCGGCCGCCAGAGCCCGCTTCAACTCGCCGCCGGATACCACGTCGGCGCCGGCGCCGAGCTTGGCCAGCGTGCGCAGCACCGACTGATTGGAGTTCGCCTTCATGGCGTAGCAGACCAGCGCCTTCTCGCCGGCGAAGGCTTCGGTGAAGACGCGGTAGTGACGCTCCAGCGTCGCGGTCGAATAGCAATAGAACGGCGTGCCGACGGCCTCCGCCAGCTCAATGAGATTGACCGCCTCGGCATGCAGCACGCCGTTGCGATAGTCGAAATGGTTCATGACACGCTTTTAAATACTAATTGCCGAGCAGCGGATCGAGGAGGAAGGGCCGTTTATTGCCTCGCGGCGCGGCCGGCGCGGCCTCCGAGCCATAGGTCGGATTGAACACGCTGGGCTGCGCCGCCCGCTCGCTCTCGGTGTCGCTCGGTGCCGCGCCCGGCGCGACGTTCGCGGTCGGCGGCAGGTCGAGCGGTCCCTTGCGGCCGCAGCCGCCGAGCGCCAGCGCGGATACGCCCAGCACAATGATGGCCCATCCCGAGGGGGTCAGGCGGTTCTTGCTAATCACGACGAATTCCCCAATTCGGGCGGCACCATACAAACATTGGCGTGCTCTGGCGAGAGGCGGAGCGCCATGAAATCACGGCCAAATTTTCCGGTTCAGCCCAATTTTCGCTCTTTTTCCAGCCGCTTGGCCCAGGCCTTGGCCTGCGCCATCACATTCTTCGGCGCCGTGCCGCCAAACGAGGTCCGGCTCTGCACAGAGGATTCGACGCTGAGCACCCTCAGCGCGTCGGCCGTGATCTTCGGCTCAACCTCCTGCATGGCCTTGAGCGGCAGCTCGTGCAGCGCCACACCCTGCTTCGATGCTAGGCCGACGATGCGCCCGGTAACGTGGTGGGCGTCACGGAACGGCATTTTCAGGGTGCGCACCAGCCAGTCGGCAAGATCGGTGGCGGTGGCGTAGCCCTCGCCGGCGGCGGCCTTCATCTTTGCTTCGTCCGGCACCAGGTCCTCGACCATGCCTGTCATGGCGCGAATTGCCAGTGACAGCGCCTCGAAAGCCTCCATCGCGCCCTGCTTGTCCTCCTGCATGTCCTTTTGATAGGCGAGCGGCAGGCCCTTCATCACGATCAGCAGCGCGGTGAGCGCGCCGATCACGCGGCCGGTCTTGGCACGGACCAGCTCGGCCGCGTCCGGATTGCGCTTCTGCGGCATGATCGACGAGCCGGTGGTGAACTTGTCGCTGAGCTTGACGAGGCCGACCAAGGGCGAGGTCCAGATCACGATCTCCTCGGCGAAGCGCGACATATGCACTGCGCAGATCGCGGCCGCCGACAGCGTCTCCAGCACGAAATCGCGGTCGGATACCGCGTCGAGCGAATTGGCCATCGGACGGTCGAAGCCGAGCGCCTTTGCGGTCGCGGCGCGGTCGATCGGAAACGAGGTCCCGGCGAGCGCGGCCGCGCCCAGCGGCGATTCGTTCAACCGCTTGCGCGCGTCGGCGAAGCGGCCGCGGTCGCGGCTGGCCATCTCGACATAGGCCAGGAGATGATGACCGAAGGTCACGGGCTGCGCGGTCTGCAGATGGGTGAAGCCCGGCATCACCGTGCCGGCATGCTCCAGCGCTCGGGCGACCAGCGCCTGCTGGAACGCGGCCAGCGCCGCATCGGTCTCATCGATGGTGTCGCGGACATAAAGCCGGAAATCGGTCGCGACCTGGTCGTTGCGGGAGCGCGCGGTGTGCAGCCGGCCCGCCGCGGGCCCGATCAATTCGGACAACCGCGACTCGACATTCATATGAATGTCCTCGAGCGCGCGCTTGAAATCGAAATCGCCCTTGCCGATCTCTGACAAAATCGTGTCTAGACCTTTGCCGATATTTTTCGCATCAGCGGACGTGATGATGCCCTGCGCAGCGAGCATCGCGGCGTGGGCCTTGGACGCGGCAATGTCCTGGGCATAAAGGTGACGATCGACGTCGATGGAGACGTTGATTTCCTCCATGATCGCGTCGGGACGTTCCGAGAAGCGGCCGCCCCACATCTTGTTGCTCATGACATCTCGCTCACGAATTCGTATTTCAGCCTTGCGGTTTCATGGCCGGAGGCGGCGAAACAGCACCGCAGTTCCGGTCGTATTCCCGGCACTGCTTAGCCACATCGACCCAGGATGACAAACGATATGCCCGAGACGACCCAACCCAACCCGACCGCCAGGCCGACCGCCAAGTGGCGCATCCCGCTGGTGATCGGCGCCGTGCTGGCCGGGGCTGTGATCGGCTATGCGGGGGTCTCCAGCCTCAAGCATCCCGCGGGCGGCGATATCGCCTGCAACAGCGCGGTGGCTCTTGCGAAGAAGATCGCCCCGCTTGCCCACGGCGAGGTCGCGGCGCTGACCATGGCGACCACCCCCTTGATGCTGCCCGACCTGACCTTCGAGGACGCCAACGGCCAGCCGAAGAAGCTCTCGGACTGGCGCGGCAAGACCGTGCTGGTCAATTTGTGGGCGACCTGGTGCGTGCCCTGCCGCAAGGAAATGCCGGCGCTCGACAGCCTGCAGACCAAGCTCGGCGGCAAGGATTTCGAGGTGGTCGCGATCAACATCGACACCCGCGACCCGGACAAGCCGAAAAACTTCCTGAAAGAGGCCAATCTGACCAATCTCGGCTATTTTTCGGATCAGAAAGCCAAGGCTTTTCAAGACCTTAAGAACATAGGCAAGGCGCTGGGCATGCCGACCTCGGTGCTGGTCGACGGCAAGGGCTGCGAAATCGCCAATATCGCCGGTCCCGCCGAATGGGCGAGCGACGACGCGATCAAGCTGGTGAAGGCCGCGCTGCAGCCAGCCGCAGCCGGGTTCTGATCAGGCGACGGTGTTGAGGTTGTCGCCGATGCCGGGCGACAAATTCGCGGTGGAAGGCGTGCCGAGCAGGGTCTGAACCGCGAACTTCTCGGCGTCGAGGTTCTGCTTGGTCACGCGGGTTGCGATCTCACCCTGCAGACTACCCTGCTGCATCGACAGGATGCTGGTGACCATGCTCATCATGTCCATACGCGGCACTCCCAAAACTGGGGTTTGAGGTAACGCGCGAAAGTTAATGCTTGGGTAATCGATGGCCGCGTCAGGCTGACGCATCGGCCTCGAAATTCCCGCTAGCGCGATGATCCGCGTCTCAGGCCGTGTTCGCCGCGAAGGCCGCGCCGAGGGTGCGCAGCGCTTGCCGTGTCCGCGCATCGGACAGTTTTGAGTGAAGCATGACGTCGCGGGACGGCAATGGCGGCAGGCCAAGCCGCGGCCCGAGATCGACGGTGTCCGCCGGCGCCACCCGGCGCGCCAGCGCCGCGACCGCAAGGCCTGCGGAGATCGCAGCTCCGATCGTCGACAACCCGCCGCCGACGAATGCCTCGGTCCAGGCGATGCCGGCGGCGTCGAGCGCTTCGACCGCCATGGCACGCACGCTGCACGGCTCGGCTTGCGTCGCGAGGCGCAACGGCTCGCCCGGTCGATGGTGAAAATCGGGTGCGGCCATCCAGCCGAACGGCTCTTCGAACAGCACGTCGCCATCGCGGCGCTTGGCGTCGTGGCGGAGCACGATCGCAGCATCGAGCCTGCCGTCGTCGAATGCGCTAAGCACCGAACGCGACGTGTCGACGTGCAGCTGGATCACCAGCCCGGGATCGGTGCTGTTCATCCGCTTCAGCAGCGAGGCGAGTTCCGAGCCGACGATGTGGTGGCTGATGCCGACGACCAGCCGCCGATGCTCGACGGCAAACGAGCTGATCGCCGATTGATGCGCGGCCACCAGATTGCGCGCGGCGCCGAGGAAGGCGGCCCCTTCAGCGGACAGCCGAACCAGCCGCGGCGTTCGCTCCAGCAGCCGCCGGCCGAGGCCGTCTTCCAGACGCCTGATCTTCAGGCTGACCGCGGACTGCGTGGTCTCCAGCGCCTGCGCCGCGCGCGTGAAGCTGCTGAGATCGGCCACCAGGACGAACGCCTGGACTGCCTCGACGTCGAGTGCCTTCATGGTCATTCATTTAAATATGAAATCATTGAAATGCATTACCATACCGTTTTTCAATGAGCAAGGAGCCCCTAGGATCGGCGGCACGTCACGCCACTAGGAGAGCCACCATCATGCCGCTGACCCGCGTTTCATTGCGACGGGGCAAGCCCGCCGCCTACCGCAAGGCCGTTCTTGAAAGCCTTTATCGCGCCATGCGCGAGACCTTCGACGTGCCGGAAGGCGATCGCTTCATGACAATCTCCGAGCACGATGACGATGATTTCCTCTATGGTGCCGACTATCTCGGCATCAGGCGCAGCGATGATCTGATCATCATCCAGATTACTGTCAGCAATACCCGCCCGGTGGCGCAGAAGCAGAAGCTCTATCGACGGATCGCGGAACGGCTGACCGAAAGCCCCGGCCTGCGCGCCGAGGACATCTTCATCAACCTTGTCGAGGTGCTCCCCGAGAACTGGTCGTTCGGCAACGGTGAGGCGCAATACGTCCGATGACCGCTGCACCGCTTCTCTCACCGCGCATGAGCGGCATCACGGCATCGCCCGCATCAGTGCTGCGCCGCCGCGCCCGCGAACTGCGAGCTGCCGGGCGCGACATCATCGAGCTGTCGTCGGGCAATCTGGACTTCCCGACACCGGACCATGTGATCGCAGCGGCGCATGCAGCCGCATTGCGCGGCGAAACCCGTTACACCGATGTCGACGGCACGCCGGAACTGAAGCGGGCGGTGCAGGCCGCGCTGCTGCGCGACCATCATCTCGACTACGGCCCGGACGAGATCGTCATCACCAACGGCTCGACGCAGGCGCTGTTCAACGCGCTGCTGGCGACCCTGGCGCCCGACGACGAGGTCATCATCCCCGCGCCCTATTGGGCGCCCTATCTCGATCAGGTACGGCTGGCCGGCGCGGCGCCGGTGGTGGTGCCGTGCGCGCAGAACAACGGCTTCAAGCTGCGCGCGGAGGATTTGCAGGCGGCGATCTCGGCGCGAACCCGCTGGATCATCGTCAACAATCCGGTCAACCCATCCGGCGCGCTGTATTCGCGTGATAATCTGTCCGAGATCGCCACGGTCCTGCTGCGGCATCCGGAAATCCGGGTGCTGGCCGACGGGCTCTACGAGCACATCGTGTTCAACGGATCTCCGGCGCCGACGCTTGCGGAAATCGAGCCGCGCCTGAAGCCGCGGACGCTGACCGTCAGTGGCCTCGCCAAGAGCTACGCCATGATGGGATGGCGCATCGGCTATGCCGCCGGACCCGCGGCGCTGATCCGCGCGATGATCACGATCCAGTCGCAGACCACGTCCGGCGCGTCGTCGATCAGCCAGGCCGCGGCAATTGCCGCGCTCGACGGCGCGCAGGATGTGCTGCTTGCGCGTGCCGCCATCCTGCGCGCCAAGCGTGACCGCTTTGCCGAACTCGTGAACGAATGCGCCGGGCTGTCCTGCACACCGCCGGAAGGCACGTTCTATCTGCTGGTCGCCTGCGCCGGCATAATCGGCAAGCGCGCGCCCGACGGCAGAGTGATCCGGACCGACCGCGATTTCTCGGCCTATCTGCTCGAGGCGGCCGACGTGGCAGTGTTTCCCGGCGAGGATCTCGGGCTGTCGCCCTATATCCGCCTCAGCTTCGCCAACCCGTCATCGACCATCGAGGAGGCCGCAAGGCGGCTGAAGCGCGCCTGCGCGGCACTGCAATGACGCCTCACGGACGGACCCCGCGCCTCGCGCTGACAGCACATCTGCTCGGACTTGGAACGGGTGTGACGATGATTGTCGGTCTGGTGCCCGCGACGCTTGCGCTGCTGCGGGCACTGATCTGAAGACGCGACGATTACCGCGTCGGGATCGGCTTGTCGCCGCGATAGTCGTAGAAGCCGCGCTGGCTCTTGCGTCCGAGCCAACCGGCCTCGACATACTTCACCAGCAGCGGACACGGCCGGTACTTGGAGTCGGCCAGCCCCTCGTGCAGCACCTGCATGATCGACAGACAGGTGTCGAGGCCGATGAAATCGGCGAGCTCGAGCGGGCCCATCGGATGGTGCGCGCCGAGCTTCATCGCGGCATCGATCGCCTCGACGTTACCGACGCCTTCATACAGCGTGTAGATCGCCTCGTTGATCATCGGCAACAGGATGCGGTTGACGATGAAGGCGGGGAAATCTTCCGACACCGCGACCTGTTTGCCGAGCTTGGCGACGAACGCCTTGGCGGTGTCGAAGGTCATGTCGTCGGTGGCGATGCCGCGGATCAACTCGACCAGTTCCATCGCCGGCACCGGATTCATGAAATGAATGCCGATGAACTTCTCCGGGCGGTCGGTCGAGGCGGCGAGCCTTGTGATCGAGATCGACGACGAGTTGGTCGCGACGATCGCCTCCGGCTTCAGTACCGCACAGACCTCGTGGAAGATCTTGCGCTTGGTCTCTTCCTTCTCGATCGCGGTCTCGATCACGAGATCGCAATCGGCGAGCGCGTCGAGCGACTCGGCGGAGGCGATGCGGTCGAGCGCCTGCTTGCGGTCGCTCTCGCTGATCGCCTTCTTCGCGACCTGCCGGGTCAGATTGCCGTTGATGGTCGCCAGCGCCGACTTCAGCCGGTCGCCGGACACGTCATTGAGCACCACGTCGAAGCCGGCCAGCGCCGCCACATGGGCAATGCCATTGCCCATCTGGCCCGAACCGATCACGCCGACCTTTTTGATTGCCACCGTCATCTTGTCATCCACCGGAACGGCGCGCACATCGCGCCTGCCCAATTCCAACGATACCCGAAGTAAAGCCTTCCGGGTTGCCCAATCCGCCGGAAAACGTTTCCCGGGACCATGATGTGATGACAGGTCATCATACCCGGGTCCCATTTTCCCCCGTCGAGCACGATCCTTTCGGAAAAACGTTTCCGGATCATTGCCTCGAAAATAATAACACCGGCCGGAGCTTACCCACCCGGCCGGTGTCTTGTCGCTTACTTTCCGAGCTTGCCGAGCGCTTCGGTGAGCTCCGGAACCGCCTGGTAGAGGTCGGCGACCAGGCCGTAATCGGCGACCTGGAAGATCGGCGCGTCCTCATCCTTGTTGATGGCGACGATCACCTTGGAGTCCTTCATGCCGGCCAGATGCTGGATCGCGCCGGAGATGCCGACCGCGACATAAAGTTCCGGAGCCACCACCTTGCCGGTCTGGCCGACCTGCCAGTCGTTCGGCGCATAGCCGGCATCGACCGCGGCGCGCGAGGCGCCGACGCCGGCGCCGAGCTTGTCGGCGAGCGGCTCGATGTACTTGGCGAAGTTCTCGCGGCTCTGCATGGCGCGGCCGCCCGAGACGATGATCTTGGCCGAGGTCAGCTCGGGACGGTCGCTCTTGGCGACTTCCTCGCCGACGAACGTCGACAGGCCGGGATCGGCGGCCGCAGCGGCGTTATCGATCGCAGCGCTGCCGCCTTCGCCGGCGGCGGCGAAGGTCGAGGTGCGCACCGTAATCACCTTCTTGGCGTCCTTCGACTTCACGGTCTGGATCGCGTTGCCGGCATAGATCGGCCGCTCGAAGGTGTCGGGGGCGACGACCTTGATGATCTCGGAGACCTGCATGACGTCGAGCAAGGCCGCGACGCGCGGCATCACATTCTTGAAGCGCGAGGTCGCGGGCGCGACGAACGCGTCATAGCTAGGAGCCAGCGCGACGATCAGCGCGGCCAGCGGCTCGGCAAGGTCGTGTTCATAGGCCGGGCCTTCGGCCACCAGCACCTTGGTGACGCCGGCAAGCTTGGCGGCTGCTTCCGCCGCCGCCTTGGTGCCCTGGCCGCCACCGGCAACCAGCACATGGACATCGCCGCCGAGCTGGCTCGCCGCGGTCAGCGCCTTGTTGGTCGCGTCCTTCAGCGTCTCGTGGTCGTGTTCAGCAATCAACAGCGTCGTCATCAGAGAACCCCGGCTTCGGTCTTGAGCTTGTTCACGAGTTCGGCGACGTCCTTGACCTTGACGCCCGCCTTGCGGCCTGCCGGTTCCGCGGTCTTCAGCACTTCCAGACGCGGCGTCACATCGACGCCGTAGTCAGCGACGCTCTTGTCGTCGATCGGCTTCTTCTTCGCCTTCATGATGTTGGGCAGCGACGCATAGCGCGGCTCGTTCAGGCGCAGGTCGGTGGTGACGATCGCCGGGCCCTTGAGCTTGATGGTCTGCAGGCCGCCGTCGACTTCGCGGGTGACCTTGAAGTCGGATCCTTCGACCTCGAGCTTGGAGGCGAAGGTCGCCTGCGACCAGCCGAGCAGCGCGGCCAGCATCTGGCCGGTCTGGTTCGAGTCGTCGTCGATCGCCTGCTTGCCGAGAATGACGAGGCCGGGCTGCTCCGCCTCGACCACCGCCTTCAGGATCTTGGCAACCGCGAGCGGTTCGACATTGCCTTCGGCCTTGACCAGGATGCCGCGGTCGGCACCCATCGCAAGTCCGGTGCGAATGGTCTCGGAGGCCTGCGCGGGTCCGATCGACACCACCACCACTTCGGTCGCCTTGCCGGCTTCTTTCAGCCGCAGCGCTTCCTCGACGGCGATTTCGTCGAACGGGTTCATCGACATCTTGACGTTGGCGAGCTCCACGCCCGTCCCGTCACTCTTGACGCGGACCTTGACGTTGTAGTCGACGACCCGCTTTACCGGCACAAGAACCTTCATCGATCCTCTTTCGCTTTGATTTTATGGGTTTCGGTTGGCTGGCGCGGAACCTAAAGGTCCCGTTTCTCCCGGTCAACGCGCCAAAGCCAAAAAACCGTCCCCCGGTTTTGAACCAGTTTAGCGGTTCTGGCCCGGCACCCACAACACGTCTCCCGCTCCCTTACTGTTCTGGAAGCGGCTGGCAACGAACAGGAAATCCGACAGCCGGTTCATATACTGGATGCCAGCCTGATTGACCGGCTCGTCGGGTTGGGCGGCGAGTTCCACCATCATCCGTTCCGCGCGGCGACATATCGTCCGGGCGAGATGCAGATAGGCAGAGGCAGGCGTGCCGCCGGGCAGCACGAACGAGGTTAGCGGCGCGAGCAGGTCGTTCAGGCTGTCGATATCGCGCTCGAGCCGCTCGACCTGGCTTGCCAGCATCCGCAGACGTTCGGCCTTGCCCTCGCGTTCGGGCACCGCGAGGTCGGCGCCGAGATCGAACAGATCGTTCTGGATCCGGCCCAGCATCGCATCGACCTCGGGGCTGCCGGCAAGGTGCAGCCGCACCACGCCGATCGCGGCATTGGTCTCGTCGACAGTGCCATAGGCGGCAATGCGCAGATCGTATTTCGGCCGCCTCTCGCCGGAGCCGAGCGCGGTGGTGCCGTCATCGCCGGTGCGCGTGTAGATCCGATTGAGAACAACCATGGCAGGCTCCGGTGTTCGATGTTCGAGTCCACCACTCCGATCGGGAGAGGTGGAGAATAGCCCGACAAATCTACCTCACCTAGCGCCCCATCGCCCAGACCGCGAGCATCGCGATGACAATGGCGACGAACTGCAGCAGCACGCGCAGCCGCATCAGCTTTTGCGACGTGTTCGGCGAGCCGCCCTTCATCATGTTGATGAGGCCGAGCAGGAGCACCAGCGCGACGGCGCCGACGGCGATGGGAAGAATGATCGTGCTGAGGAGAGATGTCATTTGCGGTACATAACACCGCAGGACGCGGACTTCCACACAGCCCGGCCATGCAACCAACTGGCTTTTCAGCGCGTAATATCAGATGCTGGGTCGGTTCTCGGGCCGAGCGGTTTTCGACAATGCCGGGTGGAATGTGAAGCAGCTTCGTTACGTCACCCACGTCGTGATGGATGCCTTTTACACGTTCCTCGCCGACGACGGCTGGGCGATCGCGAGCCACATCGCGCTGTCGACGCTGATGGCGCTGTTTCCGTTCCTGATCGTGCTGACCTCGGTGGCCGGCTTCTTCGGCTCCAAGCAACTCGCCGACCAGGCGGTCGGGCTGATGCTGCAGGTCTGGCCGCGGCAGGTCGCCGAGGCGCTGTCCGGCCAGATCCACGACGTGCTGACCAACACCCGCGGCGATATCCTGACCATCGGCGCGGTGCTCGCGGTCTACTTCGCCTCCAACGGCGTCGAGGCGCTGCGGGTGGCGCTGAACCGTGCCTACGCCGTGATCGAGCCGCGGCGCTGGTACTGGCTGCGGCTGGAGTCGATCGGCTACACGCTGGTCGCGGCGTTCACCTCGCTCGCGATGGCTTTCCTGATCGTGCTCGGACCGCTGATCATCGAGGCGGCGCGGCGCTATATCCCGTTCTTCGTCGAATCGAACGAGAGCCTGCTCAACACCGCCCGTTACGGCGTCACGATCCTGGCGCTGGTCGTCGCGCTTTTCATCCTGCACGCCTGGCTGCCGGCGGGCCGTCGCAGCTTCACGCAAATCCTGCCCGGCATCATCTTCACCATGGTGGCCTCGCTGCTCTCGGGCATCGGCTTCGGCATGTACCTCGCACGCTTCGCCAACAACTACGTCACGATGTATGCGGGGCTGGCCTCGGTGGTGATCGCACTGGTGTTCCTGTATTTCATCGCCGCGATCTTCGTGTTCGGCGGCGAGTTGAACGCGGCGATCATCAAGTCGCGGTTGCCACACGGCGTGTCGCTTCATGCAGCGCAGTCGCGAGCGCCCGCGGGGACACAGGCTTGACCAGGAAGCCGTCTGCGCCGGCAGCGCGCGCCGCGGCTTCGTCCTCGGCCCGGCCGGAAATCCCGACAATCATGATGCGACCGTGCGGCGGCGGCAGCGCGCGGATGCGTTTGATCGCCTCGATGCCGCCGATGCCGGGCAGCACCATGTCCATCAGCACGGCGTCGAAGGCGCCCTGCGCGAGCCGGTCGGGCGCGGCCTCGCCCTGACCGACGAATTCGGCGTGGTGGCCGAGCTCGGTCAGGATCGTGTTGAGCACGACGCGGCCGAACGGATTGTCCTCGACACTGAGCAGCCGCAGCCCTTGCGACAGCAGCGCCGCCGCGCTCTCGCCGGAGGCGGTGCCGGCCGGCCCTTCGGCGGGCGCCAGTTCCACCTTGAGCGTGAAGGTGGTGCCCCCGCCGGCGCGCCGGTCCGCGACGATGTCGCCGCCCATGGCGCGCGCGAGCTGCCTGACGGACGACAGGCCGAGCCCGGCGCCGCCGAACCGCGCGGCGATCGAGACGTTGGCCTGCGAGAACGGCCGGAACAGGCGCTTCACCTCCGATAGCGTCAGGCCGATCCCGCTGTCGGAGATCGCGAACGCGACGCCGATCTTGTCGCCCGACCTTGCCTTGACCATGCCCACCGGCACGATACGCAGCTCGATGCTACCCTGCTCGGTGAACTTCACCGCGTTGTCGATCAGATTTTCCAGCGCCGCGCGCAGACGGACGGGATCGCCGACCGCGAAGGCAGGCAACTGGTCGGAGACCTCGACGGAAGCCTGCAGCCCCTTGGCCGCCGCGCGGCCGGCGAGCGAATCCGCTGCGTGACGCGCCAGCGTGCGCAGGTCGAAGAAATCCTGCCGGATCTCGAGCCCCGGCCCCTCGCTCCGGGCGGCGTCGACGAACAGGGTCGCAAGGCTCGCCAGATGTTCGGCGCCGGCCTTGATGGTGTCGACCCAGCGCCGCTCGCGCTCGCCGAGATCGGATGTCGCGAGCAGATTGCTGATCGCAAGGATTCCGGTGAGCGGCGTCCGCACCTCATGGGCAAAGGCGGCAAGCGCGGCATCGACCATGCCGGGACCGGCCTTCGGGGCCGGCTTGGGCACGGCCCGCTTGCGGCGCGGCCTGGCCGCCACCTTGGCGGCGCGGGCCTTGGCAGTTCGTGTTTTGGCAGTTCGTGTCTTGGCAGCACGCGGTTTGGCGGCGCGCGCCTTCGGCGGCGTCCTTTTGGATGGCCGCTTGCTGCGCCGTGCGCGCGATTTTGACGCCATGGTCTCCGTGATCCCCACCCCGGTCAACAACATGGCATGCCAGGCGTGCCGGAGTCACGGCGACGTTTACGGCGCGCCCGCGCAAAACGCCATCATGCGATCAATTGGCCAGAATCTACGGCAAGCCGACCAGGCGGCGGATATCGGCCGGGCTCGCCCCAGCCGCCCGCAATTCGCGCAGTCCGGTCGCCTGGGTCGATTTCGACAGCTTTTGGCCGGCCGCGTCTCGGATCAGCCGGTGGTGCCGGTAGTTTGGCGCGGGCAGGCCGAGCAGTTCCTGCAACAGCCGATGCACGCTGGTCGACCAGAACAGGTCAACGCCCCTGACGACATCGGTAACGGCCCTGCAGGGCGTCATCGATCACGACCGAGAGATGGTAGCTGGTTGGGGTCTCCTTGCGCGCCAGGATCACGTCGCCCCAGGCCTCAGGCCGGGCCACGACGTCTCCGCTCTCGCCAGCCGGCCCCTCGCCCGCTTCCAGCCAACGCAGCTCACCGGCGCGCGCGCGGGCTGAGGCCATGTCGAGCCGCAACGCGAACGGCACACCCTGCCCGATCAGCCGGTCGCGCGCCGCGGCCGACAGCGATTTGGCCAGCCCCGGATAAAGCGGCGCGCCGTCCGGATCGCGCGGCCACGCGCCGCCGGCCTCGCGCTCCGCGACCAGCCGCGCGATCTCGGCCCGGCTTTCGAAGCTCGGGTAGACCAGCCGCTGGGCCGACAGGCGGTCGAGCGCCGCGCCATAGGCGCCGAAATGCTCGGACTGCCGCCGCACCGGGGTCTCCCAGGCGATGCCGAGCCAGGCCAGATCCTCATAAATCGCCTGCTCGAATTCCGGCCGGCAGCGCGTCGCGTCGATGTCCTCGATCCGCAGCAGCAAGCGTCCGCCCGACTGCCGCGCGAGGTCGTGGTTGAGCAGCGCCGAATAGGCGTGGCCGAGATGCAGGTAGCCGTTCGGACTCGGCGCGAAGCGGAAAACGGGTGGCATGGTGATCGGTCACGCGTCATTGCCGGACTTGCCCCGGCGACTCTGGTTCATGCGCCCGGACAAGACTCTGTTACGATAGGAGATCGATGCGCGGGTCAAGCCCGCGCCTGACAAGCCGATGCAGACCCCGCAAATGCTGATTCACCTCGAAACCCAGGCCGACCTCGACGACGCGATCCATAAACTTGTCGAGCAGGACCGCCGCCTGCGCCCGATCCTGGAGCTGACCGGCATGCCGGCGATCCGGCAGCGCGAGCCCGGATTTGCCGGGCTTGCCGCGATCATCTGCGGCCAGCAGCTCTCGACCGCGAGTGCGGCGGCGATCTGGGGGCGCGTCAGCACGGCGTTCGACCCGTTCCACCATGACGCGATCCGCAAGGCGCGGGCCGACCGGCTCGGCCGGCTCGGGCTGTCGGCGGCCAAGATCAAGACGCTGAAGCACATCGCGCGCGAGCTCGCCGAGGAGCGGCTGAACCTCGACGTCCTTGCCAATGAGGAGGCCGATGCGGCGCACAACACGCTGACGGCGCTGCCCGGGATCGGCCCGTGGACCGCCGATGTCTATCTGCTGTTCTGCCTCGGCCATGGCGATGCCTGGCCCGCGGGCGACCTCGCCGTGCAGGAAGCGGTCAAGGTCGGGCTCGGCTTGAAGGAGCGGCCGACGCCGAAGCAGATGGCGCCGCTTGCGGAGCCGTGGCGTCCGCTGCGCGGCGCCGCAGCGCATCTGTGGTGGGCATATTATCGCGTGCTCAGAAATCGCGAGGGCGTGATCGCCGGTGCAAAGTAGTCGTGGAGAAAAACACACCAACTGCGTGATCGCGTGATATAGAATCAGCAGAGATATAGTTTTTCAATTTGCCGGCCTCGCCCATTTTGCACGCGCAGCACGTCCTTATTGCAAGGAGACGGACCTGATTTCTTTCCGTATCCCGCTGACGCTTCTCTCGTTATCCCTGGGCGCGATCGCCGCGGCGTGGTGGTGGCTCGGCATCCCGGTCGACCTGCCGCGCGCGCCGATCGATCCGAACGACAAGGTGCAATGCATCTCGTACGCGCCGTTCCGTAACAATCAGACATCGCTTTCGCCGGCGACGCAGGTCTCGCCGGAACAGATCGCGGAAGACCTCGCGCAACTCGCGAAGATATCCGACTGCATCCGCACCTATGCGACCGATCTTGGTCTCGATCAGATTCCCGCACTCGCGGCCAAGGCGGGGCTGAAGGTCATCCAGGGCATCTTCCTCGATCGAGACCGCAAGAAGAATGCAACGCAGGTCGCCACCGCGATCCGCCTCGCCCAGGAATATCCGGAAACCATCATCGCGCTCGTGGTCGGCAACGAAGTCTTGCTACGCAAGGAAATGTCGGCTTCCGACCTTGCCGCCACGATCCGCTCGATCAAGGCGCAGGTCTCCGTGCCCGTCACCTATGCCGACGTCTGGGAATTCTGGCTGAGCAATCGCGAGCTTTCCGACGCCGTCGACTTCGTCACGGTTCACATCCTGCCCTATTGGGAAAATGTTCCAATCCGGGCGGAAGATGCCGCCGCTCACGCCGACGAGATGCGCCGGCAGATCGCCGCGGCTTTTCCAGGCAAGGAAATCTTTATCGGAGAAATCGGCTGGCCCAGCGAGGGGCGCATGCGCGAGTCCGCGCTGCCGTCCCGCATCAATCAGGCGCGAGTGGTTTCGGAGGTCCTCGACCTTGCCCGGCGCCAGCATTTCCGCGTCAACCTGTTCGAGGCCTATGATGAAGGCTGGAAGCGGGAGATCGAGGGCACGGTCGGCGGCTCCTGGGGCCTGTTCGATTCCGAGCAGCGCATGCCGAAATATCCGCCGGGCCAACCGGTCAGCAATTTTCCGCTCTGGAAGCTGCAAATGGTCAGCGGAATGGGCCTGGCGATCCTCGTCTTCGGCGCGGCATGGCTGACCTTACGCCGCAAGCCGAGAAAGCCCGCATTCGCGTCGTGGCTTGCAGTCGCGCTATCGGCGACCACGGCTGGCATCCTGTTTGGCGTCGCCGAGCAGAGATTGGTCTATGAAAGCTACGGAACGGGAGGCTGGCTTGTGTGGGGCTCGCTGCTGGTGGCGGCCACGGCTTCGCCGGTGTTGAGCGCCGACGCCCTGATGTCGGGCCGCGCACCGCCCAGCTTTTTCGAAGTGTTGGGTCCGAAGGGTCACCACACTGAATCGGTGCTGGCAACCCTGCACGGACTGGCCTTGATGATCACCGTCGTGATCGGCACGGCGACCGCAATCGGTCTCGTGTTCGACCCGCGCTTCATTGATTTCCCTTTCGCGCCTCTCACCATGGCGGCGGTGCCCTTTGCGGCCGTGACGCTGCTCAATCCTCCCACGAAGGGAATCCGCCCACTGGCGGAGTCGATCTTTGCCGGCATTTTCATTGCAACGGCGATCTACACAGGATTCAACGAAGGGGCGGAGAACTGGCAGTCGCTGTGGACCTGCGCGGCCTTTGTCCTGCTCGCGGTGACGCTGTTGCGGGCGCGTGCTTGACAACGCGACCTAGAGCGTTTCCCGTTCCGATGGAATCGGAACGGCGCTCTAGATTCTTGTTTTGACGCGTTTTCTTCACGCGAACCGGTATCCACTTCGCTCGAAAACGCTCTAGCCGCGCAGCCTGACGCGATCCTCGCGCGCGCAGTCGGTGACGAAGCCGATGACGGCGCGCACCGCGGGAAGCTCGACCAGATCGGGATGGGCGAGCAGCCAGAGATCGGAAAGGCTCGAGAGCTTTTGCGGCGCGACCCGCACCAGATCGGGGTAGTCGGCCCCGACCAGGCAGGACAGCGCGCAAATCCCGAGCCCGGCCCGCGCCGCCGCGAGCATGTCGCCCTGCGATGAACAGCGCATCACCAGCGTGCCCTGTCGGGTGATGACGTCGCTCCAGCGCGCCAGATGCGCGTTCGAGGCCTGGTCGGCAAAGCCGATCACATGGTGGCCCCGCCACTCGTCCCGCCGCTCCGGCAGCTTGCGGCCTGCCGCATAGTCGCGGGAAGCGTAGAAGCCGGTGCCGAGCCGCCCGATCTTGCGCCCGATCAGGTTCTCCTCGCCCGCATCGACCGGCCGTAGCACCACGTCGGCCTCGCGGCGGCGCACGCTGGCCGGGAACGGATGGGTGATGATCTCGAGCTGGATGTTGGGGTGATCGCGCAGGAACGGGCCGAGGCGCGGCATCAGCCAGTGCGCGGCCAGCGTCGCGCCGATCGACAGCTTCACGACACCGCGCGCCTGCCCACCGGTGGCGGACGCGGCCGCCTCCGCGCGCAAGGCCGCCGCGGCCATCGCTTCGGCGTGCTCGCGGAATTTGCGGCCATGCGACGTCAGCGACAGGCCGTCATTGGAACGCGCGAACAGGCGGGTGCCGAGTTGCTGCTCGAGCGCCGCGACGTTGCGGCCGACGGTGGGATGGCTGATGCGCAGCCGCCGTGCCGCCCCGGCAAGGCTGCGTGTCTCCGCCACCGCGACGAATGTCTTGCAAAGCTCCCAGTCCATGCCGCTCCCCTTCTTGCGACATCGTTCATTTCTGGTCGATCCGATGTTCAATATTGAACGTCATGACCGAGCCGTCCAGCCTTATATTGCCGCGCCAAGAGCGCCACCGCTCCAGCCATCACAATAAATCGCGATCCGCCCCGGCTGCCGGCCGGGCGACGCGCATGGAGGATCCGAAAATGACGCTGCCCGTTTCGCTCGCCAACAGGCTTGAACTGCCGGTCGTCGGCTCCCCGCTGTTCATCGTCTCGGGGCCCGAGCTCGTGATCGCGCAGTGCAAGGCCGGCATCGTCGGCTCGTTCCCGGCGCTGAACGCCCGCCCGGCCGAAAAGCTCGACGAATGGCTGACCCAGATCGAGAACGAGCTCGGCGAGTACCAGGCGCTGCATCCGGAAAAGAAGGTCGCACCCTACGCCGTCAACCAGATCTGCCACGCCTCCAACGACCGGCTGATGCGCGACATGGAAACCTGCGTGAAGCACAAGGTACCCGTGATCATCACCTCGCTGCGCCCGCCGTCCGAGATCGTCGAGGCCGCGCACTCCTATGGCGGCGTGGTGTTCCACGACGTCATCAATGTAAAGCACGCGCGCAAGGCCGCCGAGCAGGGCGTCGACGGCCTGATCCTGGTCTGCGCCGGCGCGGGCGGCCACGCCGGCACGCTGTCGCCGTTCGCGCTGGTGCGCGAGGTCAAGCAATGGTTCAAGGGCACGATCCTGCTGTCGGGCGCGATCTCCGACGGCTGGAGCATCGCATCCGCGCTCGCGCTCGGCGCCGACCTCGCCTATATCGGCACCCGCTTCATCGCGACCGCGGAAGCCAACGCGGATATCAGGTACAAGCAGGCGCTGACCGAATACGCCGCGCACGACATCATCTATTCGAACCTGTTCACCGGCGTGCACGGCAACTATCTCGGACCGTCGATCGCGGCGGCAGGCCTCGATCCGGGCAACCTGCCGGTCGCCGACAAATCCAGCATGAACTTCGGCTCCGGCGGCAACATGAAGGCCAAGGCTTGGCGCGACATCTGGGGCTCGGGCCAGGGCATCGGCCAGATCACCGACGCCCCACCGGTCGCCGAACTGGTGGCGCGGCTCAAGTCCGAGTTCGCCGCGGCGCGCAGCGACTTTCTGCGCACCAGCGCCTGACGCTGTTTCACAAAGTCCGGGAGTGAACCATGAAACGAGCGCAACACGCGCTTGCAGCCGCGCTTGCGGTCTGCGCGATCGCCGGCACGGCCGCCGCCGACAACGGCAACGAAGCGATCCGAATCGGCCAGACGCTGCCCTATAGCGGACCGGTCTCCGGCTTCGGCACCATCGGCCGCGCCCAGGAAGCGTTTTTCGCGAAGGTTAACGCGGAGGGCGGCATCAACGGCCGGCAGGTGAAATTCATCACGTTGGACGACGCCTATTCGCCGCCGAAGACCGTCGAGCAGACCCGCAAGCTGGTGGAGCAGGAGGAGGTGCTGATGATGTTCGGCTCGCTCGGAACCGCCACCAACAACGCCGTGCACCGCTATCTCAACAGCAAGAAGATCCCGCAATTGTTCGTGCTGAGCGGCGCGACCAAATGGGCCGACCCGAAGACCTATCCGTGGACCATGCCAGGCATGGCGTCCTACGAATCTGAGGGCGTGGTCTATGCCAAATATGTGCTGCAGGCCAAGCCCGACGCAAAGATCGCGATCCTTGCGCAGAACAACGATTTCGGCCGCGACTATGTCGCCGGCTTCAAGCGTGCGCTCGGCGGCAAGGCCGCGAGCATGATCGTCGCGGAAGCGAGCTACGAGACCTCAGCGCCCACCATCAGCTCGCAGCTCGCGACCCTGAAGGCGTCCGGTGCCGATGTGCTGTTCGGTGTCGTGCTCGGCAAGTTCACGCCGCAGATGATCAAGGGCGTGGCCGAGATCGGCTGGAAGCCGGACCTGTTCTTCGTGCCGACCTCCGCGTCGTCGATCTCGTTCCTGGAGCCCGCCGGGCTCGAGAACGCGGTCGGCCTGATCTCGTCCAGCAACCAGAAGGACACGATGGATGCGCAATGGGCCGATGATCCCGCCGTGAAGGACTATCTTGCCTTCATGAAGCAGTACCTGCCCAATGCGGACCTCAGCAACTCGAACTACTCGGCGGGCTATCATTATGCGACACTGCTGATGGCCGTGCTGAAGGCCTGCAAGAACGATTTCAGCCGCGAAAACATCATGCGCCAGGCGGCGTCATTGCGCGACGTTCCGCTGCCGCTATTGTTGCCGGGCATGACGGTATCGACCGGGCCGGACGACTACCTGCCGTTCCAGCAGTTGCGGCTGCGCCGGTTCAACGGCAAGAGCTGGATCAGCTTCGGCGAGATCCTGGACGATCGCTAGAAGACGAGGCGCGACATGATCATCAGCGGCGAAAGACAGATCAGCTACGGCGACATTCACGCCCGCATCGCGCGGGCGGCCAGCGGCTTCCGGGCGCTCGGCGTGCAGGGCGGCAAGCCGGTCGGCATGATGCTGCGCAACGATTTCGCGCTGTTCGAGGTGGTCGCGGCTTCGGCCGCGCTCGGCAGCCCGGTGGTGCCGATCAACTGGCATCTGAAGGCCGACGAGGTCGCCTACATCCTGTCCGACAGCGGCGCCGACACGCTGGTCTGCCACGCCGATCTGCTGCCGCAGATCCGCGACGGGCTACCGCCGGCAATCAAGCTGCTCGTGGTGACGACGCCGCCGGAGATTGCCGCGGCCTATGGCGTGGCGCCGGCGCTCACCCGCGTGCCCGACGGCATGACCGACTGGGACGTCTGGCGCGAGACGCATCAACCGCTGACCGACGCGCCGATCGGCGCGGCGCCGATGTTCTACACGTCGGGCACTACCGGACTGCCGAAGGGCGTCAAGCGCAAGCCGATGCGGCTCGAGCAGCAGGCGGCGGCCGCGCCGCGTCGGCGCCATCACCTATGGCGTCAAGCCGAACGAGGATCAGGTGATCCTGATGAACGGTCCGATGTATCATTCGGCGCCGCACTCCTACGGAATGCTCGCGTTCCGCAACGGCTGCAAGATCGTGCTTGAGCCGCGCTTCGATCCGGAAGATCTGCTGCAACTGATCGAGCGCCACCATGTCACCCACATGCATATGGTGCCGACCATGTTCGTGCGGCTGCTGCGCCTGCCCGAGGAGACGCGGCGCCGCCACGACCTGTCGTCGCTGCGCTTCATCGTCCACGGCGCGGCGCCCTGCCCTGTCGACGTCAAGCGCGCGATGATCGAGTGGTGGGGACCGGTCATCAACGAATATCTCGGCTCGACCGAGACCGGCATCCCGGTCTGGCATTCGTCAGCCGAAGCGCTGGCCAAGCCCGGCACCGTCGGCCGCGCGATCGAAGGCGGCATCGTCAAGATCTTCCGGCCCGACGGGACGCAATGCGACGTCGGCGAGCCCGGCGAGATCTTCATGCGTCAGACGTTGATCTCGGACTTCGACTATCACGGCAACGCCAAGGCGCGCGCCGAGGCCGATCACGACGGACTGATCAGCGTCGGCGATGTCGGCTATCTCGACGCGGACGGCTATCTGTTCCTGTGCGACCGCAAGCGCGACATGGTGATCTCGGGCGGCGTCAACATCTATCCCGCCGAGATCGAGAATGCCCTTATCGGCATGGCAGGCGTCCGCGACTGCGCGGTGTTCGGCGTTCCCGACGACGAATACGGCGAGCGGCTGTTCGCCTGCGTCGAGCCGGAAGCAGGCATCACGCTTTCGGTTGCGGCGATCCAGGATTTCCTGCGCGACAAGCTCGCCAATTTCAAGGTGCCGAAGGATATCCGCTTCATGGACGCGCTGCCGCGGGAAGCCACCGGCAAGATCTTCAAGCGCAAGCTGCGCGACCTCTACCGCGAAGGACAGCTCGGCTGAACGATCTGACGGCGAAGCGAACGGCGTTTGAAACTTAGTTGCTGTTGCAAACGGCCGGCAATCGACGCAACGATGCCGGCACATCCTGAGCCCGCATCACCGCCATGAACTCGACCGACTTCATCGTCATCCGCAACGATCTGCAGCAGTGCAAGGTGATCGAGACGCAGTTGCCCGATGCCGCGGCGCTGCCGGCCGATGCGCTGCTGGTGAAGGTGACCCGCTTCGCCTTCACCGCCAACAACATCACCTACGCCGTGATCGGCGAGCAGCTGAAATACTGGCAGCTGTTCCGGGCGCCCGAAGGCTACGGCATCATCCCGGTGTGGGGCTTCGGCGAGGTGCTGGTATCGAAACATCCGATGATCGCAGCCGGCGAAACGCTGTTCGGCTATTTCCCGATGGCGACCCATCTGGTGATCGAGGCTACCGACGTCAGCAAGCGCGGCCTGCGCGACGGCGCCGCGCACCGGCAGGAGGTCTCGCCGGTCTACAACGCTTACGCCCGCGTCTCCGGCGATCCGACCTATGCCGGCCGGCAGGGCGATTTCCGCGCGCTGCTGCTGCCGCTGTTCATGCTGTCCTTCCTAGTCGACGACTTCCTGGCCGAGAATGCGTTCTACGGCGCACGCCGCGTCATCCTGTCGTCGGCCTCGAGCAAGACCGCGTTCGGCCTCGCCCATCTCGTGCACAAGCAGGGTATCTCCGTGATCGGGCTGACCTCCAAGGGCAATGTCGATTTCGTCAGCTCGCTCGGTTGCTATGACGAGGTCGTCACCTATGACCAGGTTGCCGCGATCCCGGCGGCCGAGCCGACAGCCTATGTCGACATGGCCGGCAACAGCGCGCTGCGCGAAAGTCTGCACCGGCACTTCGGCACGCAGATGGTCTATTCCGGCCGGGTCGGGCTCACGCATCGCGCGAGCGAGCCGGAGGGAGCCGACGCTGCCCGGCGCCAACCCGGTGTGGTTCTTCGCCCCGGACCAGATCCGCAAGCGCGCCAAGGAATGGGGTCCGGGCGGCATCGACCAGCGTTTTGGCGTCGCCTGGGCGGAGCTCGTGCCGCATCTGCCCATTTGGCTCGACGTCGTCGAGCGGCGCGGCCCGGCCGCGGTGCGCGAGGCCTATCTCGATACCCTGCAAGGCCGCGTTCCACCGGATCAAGGCCTGATCCTGTCGCTGGCCGAATAGGCGCTATCTCGTCGCGCCCTTTCTGCACGCCTTCGAATGGGTATAGGCTTCGCGGAAAGGGAACGCCGCCAAGAAAATATCAGCAAGGCGGCCGATGGCGAGAAACGCTCAATGCTCGACAAGACGGACGATATTTCGGTCGCCGCCGACAATTGGCTTGTGCAGTTCGAAGATGCGCTGGCGAGCCCGGACGATGTGCTGCTGAAGCCACTGTTCCATCCCGACAGCTACTGGCGCGACGTGCTGGCGCTGAGCTGGAACATCCAGACCGTCAACCGGGCCTTCGCAATCATCGAGGAGCTGCCGGCGCATGCGCGTCGCAGCGCGCCGCATGACTTCCGCATCGATGCCGAGCGCGCGGCGCCGCGCCGCGTGACGCGCGCCGGCACCCATGCGATCGAGGCGATCTTCAAATTCGAGACGGCGGTCGGCCGCGGCCATGGCATCGTGCGGCTGATCCCCGATGCCGCCGACGACGATCGCCTGAAGGCCTGGACCTTGCTGACGGCGCTCGAGGAGCTGAAGGGTTTTGAGGAGCAGCAGGGCCACACCAGGCCGCGCGGGCAGTCCTATTCGCGCGACTTCCGCGGCCCCAACTGGCTCGACCTGCGCAAGGCATCCGCCGAATATGCCGACCGCAACCCTGATGTGCTGGTGGTCGGCGGCGGACAGGCCGGGCTTGCGATCGCCGCGCGGCTGCAGCAGCTCAAGATCGACGCGCTGATCGTCGACCGCGAAGCACGCGTCGGCGACAATTGGCGCAAGCGCTATCACGCGCTGACCCTGCACAACCAGGTACAGGTCAATCACCTGCCCTACATGCCATTCCCGCCGAACTGGCCGACCTACATCCCGAAGGACAAGCTCGCCAACTGGTTCGAAGCCTACGTCGACGCCATGGAGCTGAACTTCTGGACCGGCACGGAATTTGTCGGCGGCAGCTATGACGACGCAACGGGGCGTTGGACCGTCGAGCTGCGCCGCGCCGACGGCACGACACGGACAATGCAGCCGCGCCATGTCGTGATGGCGACCGGCGTCAGCGGCATTCCCAATCTGCCCGACATCCCCGGTTTGAAAGATTTTGGCGGCAAGGTGATGCATTCCAGCCGCTACGAGGACGGCGAGAACTGGACCGGCAAGCGCGCGCTGGTGATCGGCACCGGCAACAGCGGCCACGACATCGCGCAGGACCTGCATTCCTCGGGCGCCGAGGTCACGCTGGTACAGCGCTCCTCGACGCTGATCACCAATATCGAGCCGTCGGCGCAGCTGGCCTATGCCGCCTACAATGAAGGTACGCTCGAGGACAACGATTTGATCGCGACCTCGATGCCGCTTGTGCTCGCCAAGCGCAGCCATGTGCTGATGACCGAGCAGTCGAAAGAGCTCGACAAGCCGCTGCTCGACGGCCTCGCGCGCAAGGGCTTCAAGCTCGATTTCGGCGATGGCGGCACCGGCTGGCAGTTCAAATACCTGACCCGCGGCGGCGGCTACTACTTCAACGTCGGCTGCTCCGATCTGGTCGCGAGCGGTGCGGTCGCGCTGCGGCAATTCGCCGACATCGACACCTTCGTGAGCGAGGGCGCGCGGCTGAAGAACGGCGAGATCGTTGCCGCCGACCTGATCGTGCTCGCGACCGGCTACCGGCCGCAGGAAGAGCTGGTCAAGAAACTGTTCGGCGAGGCGATGGCCGCGCGCGTCGGCCCGATCTGGGGCTTTGGCGACGGCCAGGAACTGCGCAACATGTACACCCGCACGCCGCAGCCCGGCCTGTGGTTCATCGCCGGCAGCCTCGCGCAATGCCGCATCAACTCGCGCTATCTCGCATTGCAGATCAAGGCGATCGAGGAAGGCCTGTTGCCGCGCGACGTCGGGCCACGGGCGGATTTTTCCTAACCCCACCATCGTCATTCCGGGCTGGTCCGAAGGACCAGACCCGGAATGACGAGCTTCCGGGTTCGATGCTGCGCATCGCCCCGGAATGACGGCTCAGAGGAGAGACAACATGCCAACCACCCTCGGCACCGGCGAACACCGCTATCGCGTGGTGGAGAACTTCGCAAAACTCCCCGACGGCTGGAGCCTGACCGATGTTGCCTCCGTCGCGGTCGACAGCAAGGACCGCGTCTACGTTTTCAACCGCGGCGACCATCCGATGGTGGTGCTCGACCGCGATGGGAATTTCATCAAGAGCTGGGGCGAAGGCGAGTTCTCGCGTGCCCACGGCCTGCATATCGACGCCGACGACAATCTCTATTGCACCGATGACGGCGACCACACCGTGCGCAAATGCTCGACCGACGGCAAGGTGCTGCTGACGATCGGCATCCCGAACAAGCCGGCGCCGTTCATGAGCGGCGAGCCGTTCCACCGCTGCACCCATACCGCGCTGTCGCCGAAGGGCGAGATCTATGTCTCCGATGGCTACGGCAATGCCTGCGTCCACAAATACACGCCGGATGGCAAGCTGATCAAAACCTGGGGCGAGCCCGGCACCGACCCCGGCCAGTTCAACATCGTGCACAACATCGCGACCGACGCCGATGGCTGGGTCTATGTCGCCGACCGCGAGAACCACCGCGTCCAGGTGTTCGACGGCAACGGCAGATACGAGACGCAGTGGAACAACCTGCACCGGCCCTGCGCGCTGTGCTGCTGCGGCGGTGGCAAGCAGCCGAACTTCGTGATCGGCGAGCTCGGCCCCGGCATGGCGGTGAATCGCAAGGTGCCCAATCTCGGCCCGAGACTGTCGATCGTGGATCACACCGGCAAGCGCATCGCGCGCCTCGGCGGCGAGCAAGGCCCCGGCGTCGAGACCGGCAAATTCCTGGCGCCGCACGGCATCGCGCTGGATTCCCGCGGCGACATCTATGTCGGCGAAGTCGGCGTCACCGACTGGAAGACCAGCTTTCCGGACACCGAGATGCCGGCCGCGGTGCGCGTGACGCGGTGCCTGCAGAAGCTGGAGAAGGTTTAGATTCAGTCTCCCACCGTCACTCCATCACCGTCACGCTGAGGAGCGCGCATCGCGCGCGTCTCGAAGGGTCGACGGCCCCCGGCTGGTGGCCGTGCATCCTTCGAGACGCCGCTTCGCGGCTCCTCAGGATGACGGGTCGAAAAGCGTTCCCGCGCAATCAAATCTCGCCGATCACCTCGCGGCGGCGCTGCTCGGATTCTTCCGCGTAGCGCCGCATGGCGTGCGCTTCGGTGAGCAGGCCGATCGGCCGGCGGTCACCTTCGACCACGGCGAGCGATTCCGCTTCGGCCGCGTCGAACACCGCGATCGCCTCCTGCACGTTCATGCCGGGATGCAGCACCACATCGGCATAGCGCAGAATCGCGGCAAGCCCCTTGTCGGCCTCGATATCGGGCGCATGCGCTTCGGCGACCAGCGCAAGCCCGGCGTAATGCCCCTCGCCGTCGACCGCGACGACCTGGGTCTTCGAGCCCGGGGGGAATTCCTCGCGGAACGCCTCGATCGGCATCGCGGCGTTCACCGTCGTCATGTCCTGCCGCATCATCTTGCCGACCGTGAGATCGCGGATCCAGCCGATATCGGCGGCGCTGCGGATGGTCTCGCCGCGCAGATGCAATCGCCAGGTCGCGAACGAATAGCCGAATAGCTCGCGCGTGATCGTGGTCGAGATGATGACCGCGACCAGCACCGCGGTGGTAAGCCAGAGGTTGCCGGTGGATTCCAGCGCGATGAACGACATCGTCAGTGGACCGCCGATCACCGAGGCCGACAGCGCGCTCATGCCGATCACCGCATAGGCGTTGGGGTCGAGGTTCAGCCCCGGCCACACGATGTCGACGCCGGCGGCGAACAGCCGGCCGCCGAGCGCGCCCATGAACAGCGTGGCGAAGAACAATCCGCCACGAAAGCCCGAGCCGAGCGAGATGATCGAGGCCACCGCCTTCAGCGCGAACACGCCGGCGATGAAGGCAAGCGGCATCGCCACGATGCCGGCGAAGCGCAGCGCGCCATGGCCCGACGACATCACCTGCGGCGTCAATAGCGCCATCGCGCCGACCGCAAGCCCGCCGAGCGCCGGCCGCAGCGGCGGCCACAGCCGGCTCTTGGTCAGCAGCGCCTCGCACAGCGTCACCCCGCGCATGATCGCAATGCCGGTCAGGGCCGCGACCATGCCGAGCAGCGCTGCAATCGCAAGATCCCGTCCGAGCACATCGCCGACGGTTCCGACGCCGACGCCGAGCGGCAGCGGTTCGAAGGCATGGGCAACGAAGTAGCCGGTCACCGCCGCCACGCCGACCGGGGTCAGGCTGGCCGGCGTATAGCCGCCGATCACAAGCTCGAAAGCGTAGAACGCACCCGCAAGCGGCGCGCTGAAGGCGCCGGCGATCGCCGCCGCCGCACCGCAGCCCACCATGATTCGCTGGTCGTTGCGGCGGAGGTGAAAGCCGCGCCCGAGCGAGGCGGCGAGGCCGCTGGAGAGCTGGGTGTAGCCGGCCTCGAGCCCGACCGAGCCGCCGACGCCGCTTGACCAGATCGTCTGCAGCGCCACGATCATGCTGCCGCGGAACGACATCCGCCCGCCATAAAGCGCGTTGGCCTCGATCGGGTCGATTTCGCGGGCCGGCCGGACCCGGAGCAACAGAAGGAACGCAAATCCCAGCAGCAGGCCGCCGATCGTGGGAACCACGAGCGCGCGCACGGGATCGATGCTGGGCTGGCTCGACAACCGGTCGCCGGGCGGCAGATTGAACAGCACCGAATGCAGCACCGTGACGAGGCTGCTCATGACCGCCACCACGAGGCCGCCAATGGCGCCGATCAGCACCGCCAGCACCACAAGGCTCGTCTCGTGCGCGCGCACGAACGCGCGCAACCGGCGCGGCGCCTCGAGATAGCTTGAGGTCGTGGTCATCGGCAAGGTCCGTCACTGGCCGACAGGGCCTTGCGGCTCCCTTTACGGGCCTCGCGGGTGGGAGGCAATCGGGGCAGGAACATGGCAGGGCGCGGCGGATAAGCCGCTCATTGCTCTTCACAATCCCGTCACGCTGCCTGTAGTATGTGAGTGCATGCTGCTTCGCAGCTAATGGGAGTCAGGAGCGTTATTTGAACGCACATGTCTCGCAAGGCGGTTGGCCGGTGCTGGTCTTGAATGCGGACTTCCGGCCGCTGAGTTATTACCCGCTGTCGCTCTGGTCCTGGCAGGACGCGATCAAGGCGGTGTTCCTCGATCGTGTCAACATCGTCGAATATTACGACCGGGCGGTACGAAGTCCTTCCTTCGAAATCCAGCTGCCGAGCGTCGTATCCCTCAAGTCCTTCGTCAAGCCGACCACCCACCCCGCCTTCACCCGGTTCAACGTTTTCCTGCGCGACCGATTCAGCTGCCAGTATTGCCTGTCGGGCGACGATCTCACCTTCGATCACATCATTCCGCGCAGCAAGGGTGGCCAGACCACCTGGGAAAACGTCGTCGCCGCCTGCTCGCCCTGCAATTTGCGTAAGGGCAATCTGACGCCGCAGCAGGCCAAGATGTTTCCGAAGCAGACGCCCTACGCCCCGACCGTGCATCAGCTGCATCGCAACGGCCGGCTGTTTCCGCCGAACTATCTGCACGAGAGCTGGCTCGATTATCTCTACTGGGATACTGAGCTCGATCCGTAGAGCGCGCTGGCGCGCATCGTCGTCCCATCGAATGCAAGCCGTACTGCTGTGATTTGGATCAGGCGGGTCGCTTGGTGAGGGCCGCTTCACCCTCCTCGCGCCCGGGAACGCTGACGTGGACCTCGTGCCCCATCCTGATCGCCAGAGCCGCGGCGGCCGCCGCGGATTCGAATGCAGCTTCCTTGGTGGCGTATCCGCCGTTGAGATTGCCGTCGTGCAGGACGCCCCATTCCTCGCCGGCTGCAATCACCGCATATTGAGCCAATCCCATCGTCTCCTCCTTGCGCCAGCGGCGCTGCGTCAGGTCTCATTCCGCTTGTATCTGTCGCGGACGACCTCCTCGCCGGCCTGCACCGTGCGCCTGCTGCGAAAATGGTGTTGAAGCACGCCGAAGATCAAAGCGGTCAGCAGCACGAGCGCTCCGATGCCGTAGATGATCTCAAGGCCCATATCCATTTGGTCTCTCCAGGCCCTGTTCTCAAAGCCTTGTTCTCGAAGCCTTGCTCTCTTGCCGCCCGCCGGGGCGGCATCGTTCATCCGCTCTTCGCGGCACTGTCGATGCTTTCGCGGTGAATTTCGCGGGCGTCGCTGCCGATCACCGAGATGTAGTAGCCGCGGCCCAGATATTCCTGTCGGGTCTCCGCAAGGTCGATGGCGAGCCGCTTGGCCACCGCAATGGCTTCATCGCGGTCGGCAACCGGCTGACCGGTTGCATCGATCACGCGCTCATCATTCACGATCGCGAAATGAAAGGCGGACATTGGCTATCTCCGCGCATCAATGCGTGTTCGATTCATGCCACTTTTCCAGGTCCGGCTTCTCGTCTCCGGAGGCCTTCGCGTCTCCTGAGCGCCTCGCATCTCCGGAGCGCTGCTCCTTCTCCGGGTTTCCCTTCCACGGCTTGTCGGTTTGCGCGTGGGAACCCCAGTCGCTCGAGCGTCCGGAATCCTGCGTTACCGGCTTTCTGTTCATGACAATCTCCTCAAGAACAGAAGCATCTGTATCCCGATGTGTTCCTAACCCGCCGCGCTCAAGGTCCGCCCGCAACCGAGCATAACCAGCGCATCGAGGTCGATCCCGCAGCAGTACTGACACTCCCTCACGCAGGATCGCATTCGCGTGATCATCCGCGATGTTCGTACTATATCGTTGCATCCTAATAGTTCGCATCCTATCTAGTTTACATGCCTTCACAGTCCCATATCCACGCCGAGATCGGCCGCCTGGTGACCAGACTGGCCCGGATCTGGCGCCGCGAGTCGGATCAGGCCTTGTCCGACCACGGACTGTCCTACGCGACGGCGATTCCGCTACTGGTGTTGTCCCGCCAGGGGGAAAACGTCCGGCAAGGCGTGCTCGCGGATGAACTGGGAATCGAGGGGCCTTCACTGGTGCGGCTGATCGATCTGCTGCAGTCTGAAGGCCTGGTCGAGCGTCGCGAGGACCCGACCGACCGGCGCGCCAAGACGCTGCATCTCACCGCGGCCGGCGGAGCCAAGGTAGAGGAGATCAATCGGGTGCTGCGTCGCGTACGGGCCAGCCTGCTGAAGGATATCGGCAGCGCGGAACTTGCGGTAACCTTCGAGACGCTGCAGCTCATCGAGCAGCGGGCGAGCCGCCTGCAGGACGCCAGGACTGCGCCAGCCAGGACTGCTCCAGAGGCGAAATAGTCATGCGCGCGGAAGAGCCGTTCCTGGTCCGCCACGCGGATCTCATCTTCGCGTTGAAGACGTTCGCGGCGTCGATGCTGGCGCTTGTCATCGCCCTGGCGATCGATCTGCCGCGTCCCTATTGGGCGATGGCGACGGTCTACATCACCTCGCAGCCGCTGGCCGGCGCGACCAGCTCGAAGGCGTTCTTCCGCGTGATCGGTACGCTGGTCGGCGCGAGCGTCACGGTCGCCCTGGTGCCGAACCTGGTCAATGCACCGGAGCTACTGTGCCTCGCGATCGCGCTCTGGGTCGGGCTCTGTCTCTATTTATCGCTGCTCGACGGCACGCCGCGCAGCTATGTCTTCATGCTGGGCGGATATACCGTCGCGCTGATCGGCTTTCCGTCGGTGGCCGAACCGGGCAGCATCTTCGATGTAGCGCTGGCACGAGTCGAGGAGATCTCGCTCGGCATCATCTGTGCGAGCCTGGTGTCGACGGTGGTGTTTCCCCGCAGCGTCGCGCCGGCGGTCGGCGGCCGCATCAGGAGTTGGCTGTCGGATGCGCGCCGTCTGTCCCGCGACGTGCTGCTTGACCGCGGGACCGGCGAGACGCGCCGGGCCCAACGCCTCCGTCTTGCGACCGACATTGTCGAGATCGATACGCTGGCGACCCATGTCGCCTATGATCGGCTGGCCGACGCCGGCACCGTGCGTGGCCTCGGCGAGGTCCGGCTGCGCATGCTGATGCTGTTGCCGATCATCACGTCGATCGAAGACCGGCTTACCGCACTTGGCGAAGCGGCGCTGCAACGGCAACCGGAGCTGCAACGCCTGATCGGCGATCTCGCCGCATGGATCGTGGACGAGGACCGCCAGCGGCAATCCGGCGAGCAGATCCGCACCGCAATCGCCGAGCGGCAATCTGCGCTCGACGGCATCGCGCCGCGGGAACGCATCATCACGATCAGCCTGCTGCTCCGGCTGCGCGAGCTTGCCGACATTTCGGCCGACTGCCGCGCGCTGGGCGATGCGATCACCGCGGGCCGGGATATCTCCAGCGTCCAGCTGGCGTTCCACCCGGAGTCGGGGGCCGCACCGGTCCGTCATCGCGACCACGGCATGGCGCTGTGGTCGGCCGCGGGCGCGGCGGTCGCCATCCTGATCTGCTGCGGCCTGTGGATTGCGACCGGCTGGGCCGATGGCGCCTCGGCGCCGATGATGGCGGCGGTCGCCTGCTCCTTCTTCGCCGCACAGGACGAGCCTGCGCGCAGCATCCGGGCCTTCGGCCTGTTTTCACTGGTCGCGATCGTCATCGTCGCAATCTATCAGTTCGCGCTGGTGCCCGGCATCTCCCATGTCGAGGTCCTGATCGCGGCACTGGCGCCGACCTTCCTCCTGTACGGCTTTTTGATCGCACGACCCAAGACCGCGCCGATCGGCATGGCGCTCGCCGCCAACACCGCGACGCTGCTCGCGCTGCAATCGACCTACAGCGCGGATTTCGCCAGTTTCGCCAACACGTCGGTCGCCTTCTTCCTCGGTGTTGTGATCGCGGAGATCGTAACGCGGATCGCACGCGGCGTCGGCGCCGAATGGATCGCCAAGCGGCTGATGACGTCGAGTTGGCAGGCGCTCGCGGTCGCGGCCGAGCGGCGCGGCCACGGCGATCGCGCGCAGTTTGCCGGCCTGATGCTGCATCGGCTCGGACTATTGGTCCAGCGCATCGCCTTCATCTCCGAGAGCGATCGCCGTGATGCCGACAGCCTGGTCCAGCTCCGCATCGGGCTCAACATCATCGACCTCCGGCGGGCCCGCTACGGCCTCGCCGCAGTGACCGTGCGTGCCATCGACGACATGCTGGACGACCTCGCGGCGGCGTTTCGCGCCCGTGCGGACCAGGCAATGCCGGCCGAACTGTTGTCATGCATCGATGCGGCGCTGACCGCGGTCGTCAAGGACCCCAATGAGCGCGCGCGGGACGATGCGTTGCTCGGCCTCGTCGGCATCCGCCGCGGCCTGTTTCCGGATGCACCCGCGTATCGATCGCAGCCCGAGGAGAGCTTTGCCGCATGAGATATGAGCTCGACATTTACGGCGTGCTCGTTCCGGCGCTGCTGCTGTGGCTCATCGTTGCCTATGCGCTGAGCGCAGTGGCGAGCCGGATCTTGCAGCGCTTCGGGTTCTACCGGCTGGTCTGGCATCGCGCGTTGTTCAATTTCGCCCTGTACGTATGCCTGCTCGGCGTCGTGGTTTATCTTTCGGAGTTTCTGCCATGAAAGCGAATTTCGCCTGGCTCGGCCGGGTTGCGCTGACCGCGGTCGCCGTCGTCGCCGCACTCGCTGTCGCTCGCGCGCTCTGGGTCTACTATATGGAATCGCCATGGACTCGCGACGGCAGGGTCCGCGCCGACGTGATCCAGGTGGCTCCCGACGTCTCCGGCTTCGTCACCGACGTGCTGGTCAGGGACAATCAGCCGGTGCGTCGCGGCGACATCCTGTTCCGGATCGATCGCGCCCGCTTTGCCCTGGCGCTGAAGCAGGCCGATGCTGCGGTCGCCGGCCATCGCGCGACGCTGGATCAGGCCGACGCCGACCTCAAACGCTACAGCTCGCTGACCACCGATGCGGTGTCGCAGCAGAAGCAGGAGCAGGTTCTGGCGACGCAGCTGCAGGCCAAGGCGGCCTATGACCAGGCGGTCGCCGACCGCGCCGTCGCGCAGCTCAATCTGGATCGCAGCGAGGTGCACGCTTCGGTGAACGGCACCATCACCAATATGGACCTGCGGCCGGGCGCTTACGTCACCGCAGGCAAGGGCGTGATGGCGCTGGTCGACACCGACACGCTGCATGTGGAGGGCTATTTCGAGGAGACCAAGCTCGCGCGCATTCGCGTCGGCGACAAGGCGCAGATCCGGCTGATGGGCGAGCCGGTGCGGCTCACCGGACATGTCGAGAGCATTGCGGCCGGCATCGAGGATCGCGACCGCGCGGCAGGCGCGAGCCTGCTCGCAAACGTCAACCCGACCTTCAGCTGGGTTCGGCTCGCACAACGCATCCCCGTGCGCATCGCGCTGGACCACCTGCCGGATCGCATCGCGCTGGTCGCCGGCCGTTCGGCGACGGTCGAGATCATGGACTAGCCGGCTGGCCGGGCGCATCCGCGGCGACAGCATCGAGCCGGTGCACCTTACTGCGGCTCGTCGACCACTCGCCTATCGCACGCCGTAGCGTGTGAAATCGTCGCCGATGCTGCCCTGGATCGCCTTGGCCGCCGCCATGTCGGTATTGCCGCCGGCCTTGTCACCCTGCTTCAACTTCGCCAGGCCGCGGCCATAAAGAGCGCTTGCGAGCTTGGGATCGATGCGAAGTGCGGAGCTGTAGTCGGCGATCGCCGCGCCCAGCTCGCCGGTCTTCAGATAGATAAGGGCACGCGAGTCATACGTCGCGGCGTTGGTTGACGCCAATTGAAGGGCCTTGTTGCAATCTTCCAGCGCCGCCTGCAATTCGCCGAGGATGGCCCGGCTCCAGCAGCGTCCGTTCCACACCCCGTCGAGCTTCGGCTCGAGGCGAATGGCCTCGTCGTAGTCCTGCGCCGCGCGCGCATAATCGTTCTTCTTCAAATAGGCGCCGGCGCGGTTGGCGAAGGCCTCGCCGTAGTTCGGGTTGAGTTTGATCGCCTGATCGAAGGCGTCGGTCGCGCGATCATATTCGCGCTTCCTGAGATAGGCCACGCCGCGGTTGTTGAACGGCTTGGTGTAGGTCGGATTGAGCTCGATCGATCGATCGAAATCCCGGATGGCGCCGTCATAGTCTCCCTTGGCGGCGTAGGCGTTGCCACGGTTGTTATAGGCGATCGCGAGGCCAGCCTGGGTCATGTCCTGCCCCGCATCGATCAGCGCCGTGCAGGCAGCAATGCGCGCGTCGGCCGGTGTGCGATCGAGGCCGCTGCACAATCCGATAGTGCGGAGATAGCTGTCCTTCTTCGCGTTCTGCGCGACCGCCGGCAGCACGGGGAGCGTCGCAACGAGAAGCGATATCAGGCTGACAATTGCGCCGGCGCTTGCACGAAGTTTCATATCGGGCCTTGCTTGCACGAAACGGGCTGCGCCTGGCCTAGCACCCTCGACAGATGTTGGGATTGAACTTGTGAAGGGTGTTTTGCTCAGGTTGCTGCGGCGTTCGAGTCCCGACCTTCCTGACCTTGCTCTTGCCCTCTTCAACGAGCGTGGCGAACCTCACCGTTCCATCGTCCGATATCTCGATGCGTGGCGTGGTGCCTCGAATGCCCATCGTTGCGACAGGGGTGTCGATCTTCATGTCTCCGGTCTTCGCAATGTTGCCGGCAACGAAGGTGAACGTCCCATTGGTCAGTTTGAGCAAGGTCGAGTTCGACTTGCCGTTCGGGTCGTACACGAACTCGGTCATCGCCATCTTGGCGTTGCTCGACAGATTGAACGAAGTGCCGTCGGAGAAATTGATCCCAACGCGTCCGTCGGCTCCAGTTTGCACCACGTCGCCCAGATACACGGGGTCGCCGACCTGCGCCTGAGGCAGTTTGCCGGGCAGCCCTGCCTGAACGACGACTGCATTCGGATGCTCGATCGTGACCGAACCGGTGGCGGCTACGACCCTTCCGATGAATTTCAATTGGATATTGTCCGGTTCGGTTTGCGCCTGCACCTGGCCGGGCGTGAGCGTTGCGAGCGCCAGGACGAAGCTTGCAAGCAATTGAACAATCAAATGGATGCGCACGATCCCCTCCTCGAAAAGGTCTTGTCGTGCCGGGGCTCGATGGGTGACCGGGACCACCGGGCCGAGACCGCAGGACCTTGAGTGCCAAACGAGTTGTCGCAGACAGGCCTAAATGCCTGACGCAGTTCGACTAAAAATTAATAAGTGGACAATTTGCATGGTAATCATACTATTAATTTTGCGGGGCTGCACGCGCGATAAAGGACAGCTGATCTGACCTTTTCGTAAGGCTCCCCCGCAGTATTGGAATTCCATTTTTACTGCCGAATTTGGTTTCAATCAGGACGTTTCAGCGGACAAGCCTATGGCTGACGGCGCGGGGTTTTTCGCCGCGTGGCCGAACCAAGCCAAAATAAAAAGACTGCGGCGCCACTTTCCGCTCGAACTGCCTAACAGGCAAAAAGCCAATGTCAGTTGCGTCCGGCGTAGAGTTCGGGGACGCGTGCATGGCCGTTTTCGGCCAGCCGCCCCGCTTAGTTGGCACTGTTCGGACGGCGATCGGCTGCGGCACGATCGCGGGTGCCCGGGGCATACCGATTCAAATCGTAGCTGGCGATTCCGTTCGCCAGGGTGACGTCATCGAGGTCGGAGCCGGCGGGCGGATCGAAATCCGCCTGGTCGATGGCAGGGTGCTCAATTTGCCGGCCGGCACCCGGCTGGAGTTGGACATCGCGCAGGACCCCACCGGGGGCTTGCGGCCGGGTCTGTTCGCGAAAACCAGAAGCCTCTTCCGCCTCATCGGCAGCCGGCTCGCAGGGTCTGGCGTCCTGACGGCGGACACACCGGTTGGCACCATCCGCGCCAGCGGCCTCGGCATGCTGTCGCTGGCCGCCCTGACCTTCTCGCTGCTGGAGGACGCCCGGGCCGCGGAGCCGAACGTCACGCTCCTGGACGACGACAACATCAAATACAAGGACCTCCACCACGGCGTGTTCGAACTCGTCACCAAGGAGGCGATCCCCCGTCACATCGTCGTCGAGGATCCCGAAGAGACGATCATCCTGAGCAGAAGAGGCTCCTCCGTCGGCGTGAACCATGCCACGAATTCCCCTTCGCACATGGAGGAATTACGGGAGGCCCAACAGGAGACCCTTGCCTATTTCGAGAAAGGACCGGCATCGAAAGGATCCGGCATGCCTGCTCTCGAAGGCGGACAACTGCTGCTGCCGATCAATTTTATTCAGCAGTCCCCGCTGTCGCCGGTGCAAGATACGCTCGGGCCGCTGCCGGTAGCGACCTTCGCGAAAAATGATCTCTTCAAGCTGCCGCCGGTTCCGCCGAAGTTGAACCTCGGAGCGGGGCCGACTGAAATCGATACGGTGATATTTGACGACTTCAATGCGGCGAGCGGGACCTTTTCCGCGAGCAGCATCAAGGGCGGCGCACTGAAATTCGGCATCAGCGGAGGCGCCACAGGCGATACGGTGCTGGGACAGGCGACATACGACGTGTCGAGCGTCGGTACTTTTGGCACGCTCTATCTCAACAGCGCGACCGGAAGCTACACCTTCGTTCCGAACAATACCGCAATCAACGCGCTGAAGGCCAACACGACCCAGAGCTTCGTGATCACGGTCTCGGACGGCGCGCTTTCGGCCAGCGAGAGCTTCGACATCAGCATCCTGGGCGCCGATGACGCCTCCATCATTTCCGGCACCAAGGCCGGCGCGGTGGTGGGTGCGGTCGGCGTCAGTCATGCCTCGCCCGGCCTGCTCATCGCAAACGGCACGCTCACCGACACCGATGTCGACGATCCCGCCAATACCTTCACCGCCGTGAACGCGCCGACGACAAGCGCAGGTGGCTACGGCTCATTCACGCTCACAACGGCCGGCGTGTGGACCTATACGCTCGACAACGCCAACAGCTCCGTGCAAGCCCTCCATGTCGGCAACACGCTGACCGACAGCTTCACGGTGACCACGATCGGCGGAACCCCGCAGACGGTGACACTCACCATCCACGGCCCGCTGATCGAGGTTGGGACCGCGCCATCGCTGACGTTGAGCGAGACCCATCTGACAGCGACGACGCTGGACGACAATATCGCCGGCTCGGCACCGGACGCCGCGCTGACGACGACATCGGGCGAGTTCTCGGCGGCATTCGTCACCGAACCGGGTCTGACGGTCAGCTACGCACTGACGATCACCGGCGGCAACGGTACGGCGTCAGGGCTGATCGATTCGCATACCGGCCTCGCTGACCTGCTGGTTCTGAACGGCAACACCATCGAAGGCCATGTCGGCACGGCAAGCGGGGCGCTCGCGTTCACCATCACGGTTGACCCGGCCACGGGTCGCGTGACCTTCGTCGAGCACCGCGCGGTCGAACAATCGTCGGGCACCAGCCCTGACAGCGGCGAAGGGATCGCGCTGGGGACCGGCCTCGTCAACCTGATCGCGACGGTCACGGAGAGCGACGGCCAGTACCAGGATCTAAGCATCGATCTCGGCAAGCAGCTGACAATCACGGACGATGGCCCGCGCATCGAGGCGGCGGGCACAGCCCCATCGCTGACGCTGAGTGAGACGCATCTGACGGCAACGGCGCTGGACGACCACATCGCCGGCTCGGCACCGGACGCGGCGCTGACGACGACTTCCGCCGATTTCTCGACCGCGTTCACTTCGGTGCAAGGCGCCGATGGCGCGACCATCCGCTACGCGCTGACGATCACCGGCGGCAACGGCACGGCATCGGGGCTGATCGACTCGCATACCGGCCTCGCTGACCTGCTGGTTCTGAACGGCAACACGATCGAAGGCCGCGTCGGCGCGACCAACGGCACGCTGGCCTTCACCATCACGCTCGATCCGGCCACGGGACGCGTGACCTTCACCGACTACCGGCCGGTGGAGCAGCCGCTCGGCACCAGCCCGGACAGCGGCGAAGCCGTATCGCTGGCCGCGGGCATCGTGGGCCTGATTGCCACGATCACGGACAAGGACGGCGACTTCCAGAGCGCCGGCCTCGACCTCGGCAGCAGGCTGACCATCAGCGACGATGGCCCCTGCATCCGGGCCAATTGCACCGCTCCGTCGCTGACGCTGAGCGAGACGCACCTGACGGCAACGGCACTGGACGACCATGTCGCGGGCTCGGCACCGGACGCGGCGCTGACGAAAATTTCCGCCGAATTCTCGACGGCGTTCAGCTCGCTCCAGGGCGCCGACGGCGCGACGACTCACTATGCACTGTCGATCAACGGAGGTGACTGCACCCCATCCGGTCTGATCGATTCGCATACCGGCTGCTCCGACGTGCTGGTTCTGAACGGCAACACCATCGAAGGCCATGTTGGCACAGCAAGTGGCGCGCTGGCATTCACCATCGCGGTTGATCCGGCCACGGGATGCGTCACCTTCACCGAATATCGCGCGGTGACGCATCCGGCCTGCGCCGGCCCTGACAGCGGCGAAGCCGTGTCGCTGACCGCCGGCGTCGTAAGCCTGGTTGCCACCATCACGGACAAGGACGGCGACTTCCAGAGCGCGTGCATCGACCTCGGCAAGCAACTGACGATCACGGACGATCACCCGACCATTTGCGGCTTCCCGGAGACCTTCGTCGCCGCTCAGGATCATCAGACTGCGACAGGTACCTACGATATCAATTTCGGCGCGGATGGCGATGCCGCGATGTTCGTTGCCGTCCACAACGGTCCGGTCGGCTGCTCGGGATATGATCTGGCCACATCATGCCTGGGCAACGGCATCACCGCGGTGCACGTCACCGGACATGGCGATGATTACAACTTCTACTATACGACCCATGAGGTGGGCGGCGGCGTCGAGCTCGACGCGTATCTTACCGATTGCGGGGGTAGGTTGGACGATCCTTATTTCAAGTTGCTGATCAATCCGGATGGAACATTCTGCTTTGATCTCGAGCACGCCGGGCCGTCGAAGGACGTCACCGTCCATGGCTCCGATTTTGATGCCCCGATCTGCGGCACGCCGTCATTGACGGCTCCGGACGGACAACTGGTTATTACCGGGTCGGACTGCGCCGGCCAGCCGCTCGATGTCAAGGCATCGGACTGCGGTATTGCGGTCGGCGACAGTGGACTGCAGATGGACCCGGCCGAGCAGTTGAATCTCGCGTTCACCGAGAAGCAGTCGCAGGTCGGCTTCAATCTCACGGAATGGCAGGGCTACGGCACCGCCGGTGTGATCCTCAAGGTTCTTGATGGCAGCGCCGACGTTCACGACTTCTGCATCGATGTTCCCAGGCCGCTCTGCGGCAGTGCCGGCTTCGTGGTGCAGGAGACATCGGATGCTTCGCTGATCGACACCTACACCTTTGATGCCACGACGACGACGTATACGCTTTACGTTGACAGGTCGTTCGATCAAGTCCAGGTCGACTACGATCGGGTGGAAGCCGGGTGTCCCACCTTCGCGATCAACAACATCAGCTATACCGAAAAGACGAGCATCAATGCGGATCTGCTGTTCGATGTGACGGCGGTCGATGCGGACGGCGATTCGGCGACGAGCAGCCTTCAGGTCGATATTCAGTGCCACACGGCGGGGATGGACACCTTCATATTCGCCGCCAGCCAGGACAGCCCCGCGCCGCCGGTCGGCGCCAGCGCTCCCGCACCCGATGTTAGTCCGATGTCAACGAGTAGCCACGAGGACGCGGCGTTGTCTCAGGCAATCCTGCCCTTTGTAGACGGCGGAACGTCGGGAACGACCGAGCAGTCCTTTCATTTCGCGGAGCCTTCGAGCCTTGAACAGCAGGGAGCTTCGTCCCCTCCACAGTTTGATCAAAGCCTCGCATGGTTCGGCCGCCACGACGATTCCGCCGGATTTCAGCTGGCGCAAGGAGTTGCAACTGGTGGAACGCCGGCAATGGGGCCGGCTGTCCCGGAGCACCAAACAGATTTCTTCCCGGACCATACGCCGGACGCCGTCGTGACCCATCCGCTACACGATCTGATCATGTAGCGATCGCTTCTTGTAGCGATCCCTTCGTCTAGCGATCCCTTGGGCGCGTGGCCGGCACTCCGGCCCGCGTCGGACGTTGACGCGGGCGGCCGGCAGCGTTTCTCGTGTCAGTGCCAGCCCTCGCCGGCCTTCAGCGCCGCCGAGAGGCTGCGCACCGGGCGCGTCACCAGCGGGTCGAGGTCGAAGCGCTTTTCAAGCATCTTGAGGATCGACGTGGTGTCGAAGTCCTCGTGCGCGACGCCTGACTTGTTGAAGCGCTTGGCGATCAGGAGCGCCGGAATGCGGGTGCCCGGGCCCCACTGGTCCGCAGCCTTGGCTTCGGCACCATGGCGGTTGAACGGCGGCGGGGGAACGTGATCCCACTGCCCGCCGAACTCGTCATAGGTGATGACGATCAGCGTGTCCCTGCCATCCGGCCCCTCGACGATCGCCTTGACGAGATCGACGAGATGCTGGCTGCCTTCGGACTCGCTGGTGTAGCCCGGATGCTCGTTTTCCTCGCCGATCGGCTTGATGAAGCTGACCTGCTTCAGCCGGCCGGTCTTCGCCGCCTGGATGAACTCCGCCTCGTCCTTCAGGCGATCTTTGCGGGCCTGCGTTCCGGGCGCGTAGTTGGCGAAGTAGTTGAACGCCTGATGGTGGTACTGGAAATCCACGTCCGGGCAGTTCGGGAACACCGCCGTGGAAACATGGTTCGGGTCGGTGCAGGTCGTACCGTTGCCGTTGGTCCAGCCCGAAGCGCCGACGTCGCCGTTGGCGTTCGACCAGCCGCCCGAATACCAGGCCCAATCCACGCGCTTTGCCGACAACCGATCGCCGATGTTCGGCGTGTGCAGCGGCGGCAGGCGCTTGATGTCGGCGGTTCCCGGGGAATAGGGCTGATAGAACGGCTGCGTCGTGTTGACCGCGTAGTCGCCGCAGGCGAGGCCCGCCGGCAGGCCGGCCTGATTGCACTTCGCCGTCAGCTGCGCATCCTTCACGGTCGAGAGCGGCGTGTAGAGCGGCGTGCTGGTCGGCATGCCGTTGGCATCGACGATCGAGTGGAAATCGTTGGCGCTGCCGTCATTCAGGGCACCGACGAACTGCGGCGCCGCGGCGGCGACCAGGAACTGGTGGTTGAGGAACGAACCGCCGAAGGCGCCCTGGAAGAAGCTGTCGGCAATGATGTAGTTCGGCGCGCCGTTGCCGTGGAGATAGGTGTAGATGGGCAGCTTCTTGGTGTCGTAATAGCCCATCACCAGACCCGCCGCATCACTGCCGGTCATGTAGCGGTTTTGCCGGCCGCCGTTGAGCTGGTACTGCTCGCTGTAGAAGCGGTGCACGATGTCCGCGGTGCAGCCGCCGGGCGCGCCGGTGCCGTTGAGGAAACCGTGAGCCGCGAAAGCGCCGAGCGGCTTCGGGCAGGTCGTGGCCGAGGTCGGAATGAATTCATTGATCTCGAACGGCTTGTTCTTGAAGGCGCTCAGGATCGCGACCGTGCCCGTATTGTCGGTGCAGCTGGTCGGTTGCGGCGACGGAGAGGTCAGGTTGACGTCGTTCTGCAGCAGACAGGCATAGACGGTCTGGTTGTCCTGCCGAACCTGCAGGGTGTGCGCCTGATCGGCATAGGATGTGCCGTTGATCCGGTCGCGGCCGACGTCGCCCCAGTGACCGTAGAGGTTATCGAAGCTGTGGTTCTCCTGATAGATGACGACGATGTGCTTGTACTGGTGCACGCCTTCATGGCCCCGATCCCGCAGATCGCGCAGCTCGTCCCTGATCTCGTGCTTGAACTCATCAACGATCTTTTCGACCAAATTCTCTGCGTTTGCTACCGGCGAGATGGCAACGGCGCCAGCAACAACCGCGAGCGCCGGAATGGCTCCCCAAAGCCGCATAGTGCTCTCCTGATTTTAGAAAGAAATAGAAATGGAGCTACACGCTATGCAAAACACATTTCGCTGGGATGACTGTTTTTCGACGCGCGCGCAAACGCGCGGAAGGATGCTCGCGCACCAACAGACTTTCATCCTGTCAAACGCAGACTGCGTTGCGCTTCGCTGATCGAGCGTCATCAAACCGCAATCAAAATTCGTCTATCCAGTCAGATGGTCATTGATCCTGCCGACTGGAAACTGTCACCTCCGTGACATCTTCCGACGCACGGCAGCGCATATGCATTTGTGACAGGGGCGTTTTCGCGCAATGGCTTGGGATATTCTCGTGTCCGGCTCCGGAAAACATCGTGCGACAGCCGCCGATCGCGGCGTCAGACCGGCACGGGGCGCGTGGCTGGCGCTCGTCGTTGCCCTGCTCCCGTTGCGCGCGACGGCGTTCCCGCTCGGCGGCGACCAGACCGTGCTGCCGACCGGCACCGAATTTTCCGAGGAAGCGCTCGCGCGGCCGCGCGAACTCTTTCATTCCGAAGCCGTCGGCGGGCGAAAGTCCTATTTGGTCAATCTCGGCGAGCTTGCGTTCAACTCGCCTTCCATCCTGGGGGGCAAGGCGCGTCAGGCCGAGATGAGCTGCGGCACCTGTCACGTCAACGGCGCATCGAACCCGAAACTGTTCGTTCCGGGCGCATCCTCCCGCCCCGGCACCTTCGATACGACCAGCCTTGCCTTCAACGCGAATACGTTCAACAGCATCCTCGATCCGGTCAGGATTCCGAGCCTGCGCGGCGCCCGCTTCCTCGCCCCCTACGGACATGACGGGCGCATCACCTCGCTGCGCGACTTCGTCTATAATGTCATCGTCAATGAATTTTCCGGTCCGAAGCCGCGCGACGAGGTTCTCGACGGCCTCGTCGCCTATATCAACGATATCGATTTTCTCCCCAATCCGAAGATTGCACCCGGCGGCAGGCTTGCCGCGCAGGCGAGCCTGGCCGAGCGCCGCGGCGAGGCGCTGTTCTTCAAGCCGTTCCCGAAGCAGGCCGAGCTGAGCTGCGCCGGTTGTCATGTTCCGGGTGGTACCTTCAACGACCAGATGCGCCACGACGTCGGATCCGGTGGACTGGTGAAGACCCCGACTTTGCTGAACGCCAACTTCAACGCCCCGTATTTCCACGATGGCCGCTACGACACCTATGAACAGGTGGTCGATCATTTCGATCGTGTGTTCGACCTCGAACTATCGAGCCAGGACACCCAGGACCTCGTGGCCTATCTGAATGCGGTCGGCGACGGCGAACGCCCGTTCGACAAGGACGGCGTCATGCTCCGGATGAAAGAGGTGCTCGAGCTCTCGAGCGTCCTCGAGGTCGCGATCCCGGCTGCCGACACCGCGGTGGTGTCACTGGCCGTGACCGGGGTCGGGGCCGAACTGCGCGAACTGACCGAGCGCATCCCGGACATCAGGAACACCTCGATCGGTGGCAAGGACGAGCGGCTGGCGGCGCGCGCGATCCTGAAGGACCTCGTTCTCACCCTGCGCCGCATCGATCTCGACGTCGGCGCCGGCCGTATCAACGATGCGATGGCCGAATATCGCAACTTTGCGCAGCTGGTGCACTTCGACGTACCCGTCGCTCTGAAAAAGGCCGAACCCTGGTCGCTGTTCAACAGCAACGTGCATCAGTCGCACTACACCGCGCTCGGCCGGATCCTGCCGGTGACAAGCCAGCAGTCGCAATAACGGACAGCGTGCTCACTCCGAAGCCGGCGGCTCAACCCATACGTCACTCTGCTGGATCCGACGGATCAGCGCTTGCGGGTCGAACTTGCGCAAGCCTGCGGGGATTTCAAACGTCTGCGCCGGCTGCGGCTCGTCGCGGATGTGATCGGCAGCGATCACCGTCCCATCCGCGGTCTTGATCCGTACCGGAAATCTGCGCGCGCGGTCGATCCAGCCGACAAAGCTCAAACCGGACGGCGCGGCGATTCGAAAGACATCGGTATCGTGCCCCGCGATCCTTTCCGCTCCATCGCGCTGGCAGTGCCACGTCGCGAGGTCAATCGGCGCGGACAGCTGCGCCATCGCCAGCCATTGCCGGCAGGGATCATCCGGATCGACCGGAATGAACATCCGGGTGAGCGGGCTCGATTGCCGCGCGTCCATGTAAGCCCGTGCCGCCGGACGGACGAAATAGGCCGCGGGCTTGCCCGTATCGATCAGGAAGAACCCGTCGGGCAGCGCGCTTGTCTCGATCCGTGCTTTTCCGCCCGAGACCCGCAAGGCTCCCATGGCGGTTGCCGTGTCGTCCTTGTTCGCGACGAGGTCGGCGGAAAACTGCTGCGCCATGGCCGGGATCGCCGCGCCGGCCAGGATGGCGACGGCAAGCAGGCTAGCCGCGACGCTGCTGCTGATCGCGCACGTCTTCCTATTGCGTTTCATCGCATGTCTCCGGTCGATCAGGTGGCAGGGACACAACATGACGGCGCCGACCGAACCATTGGTTCGATCGGCGCCGCCCTTGGATGCAGTCAAGACCTCGCCGTGGGCGAGAGCTTGATCACTCGGTGTAGGACAACGTGACCGGCTTGCTGAAGTCGAACGCGTCGAACATGTCGGACAATGCCGGGCTGTTGGTCGGAACATACTCGTTGTTCTTCGAGTAGGTCGGGTTCGGCAGGTTGTCGCGGCTGCGGTTCGTGAGCGGCTGGAGAGCCCAGTTGCGCTCGATGAACTTCAGCAGCGAAACGTGGTCGGCGTAGTTGTGGTTGACCTTGCCGCCCGTCGAATAGGGCGAAAGGATCAGGGTCGGAATGCGCGGTCCGTCGCCGAAGAAGTCGATGGACTGCTGGTAGCCGGAATCCCAATAGCCGCCGGCCTCGTCCCAGGTGATGAAGACCGCGGTTTCAGCCTTCAGCTCCGGATTGTTGTCCAGCGAGTTGAGCACGTTTAGGACATAGGCCTCGAACAGATCAACCTTCGAGCTCTGCGGATGACCGTCGAGCAGGCCGTCCGGCTTGCCGAACGACACCGCAGGCAGCGTGTTGTTCCGGATCGCCGTGATCAGATCGGCAGTGTCCTTCATGTGAGCCTGACGCACGGCCGGGTTGGCCATGATCGAGGTCGCATACTGGAACGGATTGCAGATCTGGCAGTAGGCAACACCGAGCGCGTGCGCCGGATCGGCGACCGCAGCGGCGCTGAGGTTGGGGTTCGACGGATTGGCGGCAACCGCGGCGTTGGAAAGCGCCACGGCGTCGTTGAACGCGCCACCATAGAACGCCCAGGAGACGTTCTTCTCCATGAGCGCATCGCCGATCGTGCGAACCGACGACGGCGGCACGTTGTTACCGCCCGACAGCGCGCCGTTCGGCAGATAGCCCGGGTTGACGTTGTTGAGCATGTAGTAGTGGTTGGGCTTGCAGTTCGGCTCCGCCGCGTACGGCAGATTGTTGAGGTAGGTGACGATCGGCTTGACGCCGGGCTGGAAGACATCAGAGCAATTGCTCCAATTGCCGTCGACAGTGTAGCGGTTGACCGAACCCGCGACCGGATTCGGATTGGCGATCAGGTTGGCCGGCGGCGTCACCGGATTGCCCTTGCCGTCGCTCCAGAAGGCCGCGTCGCCGGTACCGAGCATGAAGTGGTTCGCGCCGGTGCCGCCGTGGAACGACTGGTGGAAGTTGTCGCTCAGGGTGAAGCGGTCGGCCAGCATCTTCAGGACCGGAGCCTGACCCTGCTGGGCATTGTAGAAGCCCATCGAGTTGGCCATGCTCTTGTTGGACGCCGAATAGGTCGCCATCACGAACGGGAACAGATCGTTCAGGCAGCCCGAATTGTTCTTCTTGGTGGCGTTGGCGGCGCTGCAGTCTTCCTGCTGCCAATCCTGATAGAAGCGATGCGTCGAGTCGCCGGTATAGTCGTCGTCGCTGATCTGCTCACCCTGCAACTGGAACGGTCCGTTCAGACCGCCGGCGCCGGGAATGCGGGTATCCAGCACACCGGTCGGCAGGCCGCTGAAGCCGGTGGTGAGGATATCGAGATCGGCCGGGTCCATGTCCTTCTCGACGCTGGCTTCGGCGATCGTCTTGAACGGGGGCGCGGTGTCGCTCTGCGCGGTCGGCGTGCCGGCCGTGTTCGGCTGCGGCATCGGGTTGGTCGCGTTGTAGGGCGACTTCGCGATGGTCGGTGCGCCGATATAGTACAAGGGCTGGCCCGCGACCGAGGACTGCTGCGCCTGCGCAAAGTTCGGTCCCGGCGTTCCATCCTCGTTGACGATGCCCTTCGACAACAGGTTGGAGATGGTCTGTCCCTTGCCCTTCGGCTTGTAGATGCCGAAGGTGTGATCGAGGCCGCGGTTCTCACCGATCAGGATGATGACGTGCTTGATCGGCGACGCGGTCTTCACGCCGTGATCGCCGTCACCATGATGGCCATGGTTCCCATGATTCGCACGATCGCCCTCTTCGTGCGCCTGGTGATTGTGATGCGGACGCTTGTCCCAATCACTGCGGCCGCCCGGATAGTGAGCAGCATATGCGGCCGTTGCGACGAGCACCGTTGACGCGATGCAGAGCGCGGTGCTGGTTCGCCAGTGCTTTTTGTAATTCAAACTCATTGTCGACCTCAGGGTGTTTGCGGTTAGCAACACACACTGCTTAGTGCGACAATATGACGCATAATTTTCGCTTACGTGAAAGCGCGCAAGAAATTTCGAAACGTTCAAATATTTTCTAAGGAGACATCTGCCGCCGCGCGGTGCATCTCCACGATTCAATCATGCAACCAATGATCGAAAATTGATCGAGCATCCGCGCCCGCAGCGCAGATCGCAAAATCACTTCAATACAACGCAATCAATGCGAAAGGTGCCTGGAGCGCATCACCTGGCGAAGTGCAGCATAATGTTGGTCATGCACGCCCTGATTGAATAGCGACCACGGCTCGGCGCTGGCCAACAGCGCCGGCACTGCAGCAGCCATCAGATTGCGATAATTCCTGAACTCGGTTGCGGCATCCGCGTTGCGCCCTGCCGCAACCGCCATCTCGATTCGCCGCAGCGTGAGCACGAGCTCCTTGAGGCCGTTGCGCGCAAGTACGCGCTGCTGCTCCCCGCCCGAGACGCTGGTGTTCTTGCGGTCGGGATACTGCTCGGTCAACTCGCGCAGTTCGCGGCCGATCGTATCGACCGCCAGCGCGACGATGTCCTTGTCACCTGCCGGAATCGCAGTCGCGAGCACCATCGAGAAATCGTTGATCTCTTTCAACGTTGCACCGGCACCGTCGCGCTCATAGGGCTGAACGCCATCGCCGACTGCCGTGAGATAGGCGACGAGGTCGCCCTTGTCCTGCGCCGAGAGCTCGAGCTGAAAGGTCCGGTCGAAATAATCGACGACCTGGTCGTAATTGTCGAAGCGGCCGTCGTGAAAGTACGGCGCGTTGAAATCGGCATTGCGCAGCGTCGGCGTCTTGAACAGTCCGCCCGAACCGACATCGTGCTGCTGGTGATCGACAAAGCCGGACGACGGAACGTGGCATCCCGCGCAGCTCAGCGCGGGATCGTGCGGGAACGGCTTTGCGAACAGCACCTCGCCGCGGCGCTCCGCGTCGCTGATCTTGCCGGCCAGCCGTCCGGCAGGACCAAGGCTCGGATTGGGCAGGAAGTCGATGTCGTGAATATACGCCACGATCGCATCGAGCGTCGCCGGCGACGGCTCGGGACCTGCGAACTCGTTGGTGATGACGTTGTGGACGAAGTCGCGCAGCGAGGCGAATCGGCCGTCTGCGCCGTAGGGCGCTAGATAACGGGCGCCGCGCAGGCTCGGGATCCGCACGGGATCGAACGCCAGATTGTTGGCCTTCGGATTGAACAGCGGACCGGTGGTGTCGAACGTGCCGGGCCGGCTCGACATCTTCGGCATGAAGAATTTGGCGTTGTTCGCGCCATTGACGTGGCAGGTGCCGCAGCTCACGCCGGCCTGCCGCGCCACCTCACCGAGCAGCCCGGGCGAATTGAATGCGAGATCGCCGAGATTCACCAGATACGACTTGGCTCCGGTCCGCTCGGACTGGAACACCTCGCGCGGCTTGTCGAGCGCATCCTCGTTCAGTTCGGTCGCGACAGGCAGCACGGTCTTGTCACCGTCGACCGGAAACGCCACCGCACGCCCGAGCAGTGCCAGGGCGATGACACCGGAGAGCAGCGTGGCCAGACGCAGGTGAAGCGATGTCATCGCGCCTGGGCCTCTAGGGTCGGCCGCTGCAGCCCGAGCTTTGCCGAGGCGCTCTGCAACGCAACCACCAGTTCCTCGCTGGTCTGGCGCAGATCGGCAATGTTGACATGCGGCAGGTCGGGCGTAGCGACGATCGCTTCGAGCTGTTCGATCCGGTTGGTCACCATCTCGTCGAGCTTGCCGTCGACCGTGTTGAGCGCGGCCGAGAAGATCGTGTGGTAGGCGAAGTCGATGCCGGCGATGTTGTTGCGCATGTCGTCCAGCGAGGTGCCGCTAATGCGCGACTCGCCGCCATCTGCCTTGCTCTCTCCGACTTCGTAGGCAAGCCGCACCGTGCCATCCAGAAGGCCCTGCGGCGTCAGCTTGATATCCTTGAGCTTGCCGTGGAGATCGTTCAGATGCTCGACAAGGCCGGTCGCATCCGTTGCAACGTCGGTGCTGGCAGCTCCGAACAGTTTCGCCTCGATGGCGTGGAACCCGCTGTCCGCGTTGGGCCAGGCGTCGATCTGCGCATCGAGCTCAGGCACGAAGCCCGCGGTGAACACCTCCGAGCGCTCCCAGCCGGCGCGCGCCGACAGCCAGGCCTTCTTCGCTCCGGGCAAATCCGCCGCTGCGGCGCGCTCGCGCAGTGCACGCGCGCCTGTCAGCGCACTGGCGACGCCCTCGATCAAATATGGCCGGTAGCGCTCGGCGCCCTCCTCGAGAGCGCCGGCATTCGCGGCGCGCACGCCTGCGAACGCTGCCAGCAAAGCAAGGCACGCCGCCACTTGCATCTTGTGCATAGTCAACCCACTCGTCTGCCACGAAGGGCTCGCGGCATGTAGCGGGGCGAACTATTGTCGGTATCCTATGCGGATTTGTGACAGCGCAGACTTTTTGTCGCATCTTTTCTGCTTCGCGATCGTCGATGACGATCACAATTTTGCAAACTCGTTCGCGCTGCTGCAGACGGATTGAAATTGGACTGTTCAACGCGCGTGAGTTGTTGCAACACAACGTCCGCATCTGTCACACTTGTCCGTCGCCATGCAGATTGATCGCGAAGCCCTTTATTTTATCGGATCTTACGGTGCGCTTTGCATGCTTTGCTGCGCGGTCGCGCTGATCGATCTTCGCCACGGCATCATCCCGAATTGGCTGAACCTTGCGATCGCGGCGCTCGGTCTCGCCAACGTCGTCGTCACCGAAGGCACGATGGCCGCCTTCACCGCCATGGCGATTGCGGTCCTGGTCGGCATCGTGTTCCTTCTACTGCAGCGTCTTTACTTCGCCTTGCGGCATGTCGACGGATTGGGACTTGGCGACGTCAAGTTTCTTGCCGCCGCGGCGATCTGGGTCGGCGCGACAGGCGTTCCGACCTTGCTGCTGATCGCGGCACTCGCGGCGCTCGGTGTTGCCGGCGGCCTGCAACTCGCAGGTCACGAGATGAAGCGCCAGACCTCGATCCCGTTCGGCCCGTTTCTGGCGCTCGGGCTTCTCGTGACGCCGGCCCTTCAGAGCTGGCTCGCGTTGAACTAGCATCTCGGTCCGACGCGCATCACATCTGGCGCCGCGCGGCCAAGGGCTTCCTTTCCGTGCTGACCGGAACCAGGCGGACATCGCCGCTCTCGTCGCCACCGGGCTGGGGCAATGTGAGCACGGCCCCCTGATCGTCCTTCTGCATCGTGACTTCGCGGCCGTTGATGGACCGCAGCTTCCATCCCTGGAAGTCGTCGCCGATCTTCAGCCGCAGCGCCGTCTTGGTCGACTGATCGAGAAAGATCCCGAAGCTTTCGTCATCTCCCGCGATGGTGCCGACCAGCGACAGCGGCGGTGGCTCGATCGCGACCTTGCGCGGCGGCGGCGGCGCCGGCTTGCTGACCTCCGGTTCCGCAACGACGGCAGGCGGAGGCCGCCGCGACGGCGAGAACACCGGCCGGTCGCGCGTGTTGGACAGCGTCTTGAGCGGGATGCCCCATAACGGATTGGCGCTGAGCGGCCGGGGCGTCGGTGCCGGCGACGGGGCCACCCGGACCGATGTCACCGGTTCGGACGGCGGCGGTGAACTCAGCACCGGTCCACCGAGGCGTGTATCGTCGAGCATCCCGGCGTCCAATGCATCGCCGGACGAGGCAGGCACCGCAGCCGGCGCCGAATAGGCCGACATCGCCAACAGCACGATGGTCGCAGCGAAGCGTCGCATCATTTGGCTCCTCGCCATTGTCCGGAGACGCCGAGCAGCACGCGCAGCTTGCCGGGATCGGCGCCCTTGGCGGCCTCGTCGGCGACGGGTTGCACGACCAGTTGGTCGATGAACAAAAACGGCATGCCGGCTTCCAGATCGTAGAGCACCTGCTGCAATTGCGCCTGCTCGATCTCGCTGCTCGCGACCATGCTGATGAAGCCGGCCTTGGCCGGCGCGTTCGGAACGTCGAGCTGCGTCGACAGCACGTTGCCGCCGGCCTTGATCACCGCACCCGACACCCGTTGCAGCAAGGTGGCGCCGGCCACCGTGACGGTCGCCCCCTCGAGATAGGCCGAGCCGGTCGGCATCGGCGGCTGACCGGGCGCGGTATTCGCCCTGGATCTCCCCTCCAGTTGCTCGAGCATTCCGGCCGCTGCCGCGACATCGCTGCGCAGGCCGATGATGTCGGAGAGTGACGAGATGACGACAAAGAGCAGCAGCACGAACAGGCCGAGATAGCTCGCGGTCGCGACCATTGGCGAGGTGCTGACAGCGGTCAGCGATCGGGATGCTGCGCTCATGAGCCGGACCCAAAATAAGCAGTGATGTTGGCCTCGACGTGGAACCGCTCGGCCGATTCATTTGCCGCACGCGTCGTCGGCGCGAAGAACGTCGCGCGGGTGAATTGCGGCGACTGCTCCAGCAACCGGATCAGGGATGGCGCATCCTGGGTCAGTCCGACCACCTGCACCTTGTTGCCCTCGATGCGAAGCTCCGTCACATAGGTCGTGTCGGGCAGCACGCGCGAGACCGCTTCCAGGACCATGACGCTCGACGGCGTCGTCTGCTTGCGCTTGGCCAGCAGGCCGAGCCCGGACGAGTCGCCATTGGCATCGAGACGCAGCGCGGCGCGGCGCTGCACGATCCGGTGTTGCAGATCGTCCTGCTCGGATTGCAGCCGCCCGCCGAGATAGATGTTCAGCAGCAGCGAGCCCGCGGCCGCGGCCGCTGTCGAGACCAGGCCGACGCGCAACAGGCGCGGAACCGAAGGCCCGGCAAGGCCGCGCAGCGACTTGTCGAGCAGCGTCACCTGCTGCGCGGCGCCGTCGCCGCCAACCGCCGGCGCGAACACCGCGATGGAGGCGGCGCCGAGCATCCTCGCCATCCGGATCAACGGATCGACCTTCGTCGCCGCGGTCGCGCCGAACGCGACTTCAATGCGGTCATTGGCGATCGGCTGCGGCGAACTCCAGCCAAAGACAGCATCGGCGGCGCTCCATGGTGTCAGCCGGTCGACCTGCGCGCGGATCATGCCGTCGAGGAAGTCGCTTGCCTGGCTCGGGAAATCGAGCACGCGGCTGACGATTTGATCCGATCGCAAACGTACCTCGATGCGGCTGCCGTCGAACGCGGTCTTCCACTCCGCCGGCAGCGGAGGCTGCGGCGCATCGTGATCGAGCCGGAACGAAACCGGCATCGAAGGCGAGCCACCCTTCGAGACCGCGAGGCGGGCGGTGAACGTGCCGTCGCCATTCTCGTCGAGCTCGATGCTGCGCCGGCGCATGAACCTGCCGGCGACGCCGTCGACGGTGGTCGCGACCGCGGTGATCCATTGCTCGAACCATTGCCGTGCCTCGGCAAGCATTGCCATCATCCTCTCTTGCGCAGCAGAACCGGGTTTCGCGGCTCGACGTCGTTTTGCCAGGACAACACCCGATAGGGCTCGACCTTGTCGCCGAGTGCGATCACCGCCTCGGATGTGGTGCGGTGACCGTTGCGGAAGCGGATCGAGATTGCGATCCGATAGCACGGGCTCTGCGCCGTCGATGCCGCACTTTGCTGGCTTGGGGCCTGCGTTCCGGCAGCTATGCCGTTCGGCGAAGCCGGGCGCGCCGCGAAGCCGTCCTGGTCCTTCCCCGACGTCTTATCGACGGCGAGAGCGACTTCCGGCGCGGCGATGGTCGGATCAACATCCGGACCGCCGTTGAACACCGTCACGAACGGCAACACGCGATCGACAAACGCTTCGGGGATGCCGGCGACCAGCGCCAGCTCGTTGACATGGGTGAACAGCCCCTGCCGCGGCGAATAGCCAAGCGCGTTGTAGCGTGCCGCCTCCACATTCTCGCTGCCCGGCGCGGGCCGGGTTCGCCAGCCGACGATCCGGTCGGCATATTCGGCGGCGGCGTCCTTGCCGGCGCCGAGCACGACGAACAGGCCGATCAGCATCTCCTTCGATGCATAATTCAGATCAAGGCGGCCGGCCTCCGACGTGAAGGTGACATCGACGCTGGCATCGTCGAGACCGAAATGAAACGTCCCCTGCTGCGGCCTCGTCTTCTCGTCCGTCAGCGTCAGCTGATAGGCGGTGAGCTCAACCCCGGCCGACACCAGCGCCTCGGTCTGCAACGACAGATCGCTGGCCGCCAGCGCGCGCGCCGACGCGGCCAGATAGGCCGAGAAGATGATCGCCAGCGACGACAGCGCCAGCAGGATCCAGAGCACCGCAACGATGACGAAACCGCGATTGGCCGGCGATCGGCCGATCTTGCCGGACGCGCCCATCACGTCTTCCCCTGATCGGTGGCACTGCCGGAACTCTGCTTGTCGCCGCAATTGCCGTCCGGCTTGGTGCAGTCGCTCGGAATCTGGACATGGACCGGCGCGATGGTCGAAACCGACAGGACGCGCTGGCTCGCCGCGTCGCGCACGGTCAGCCGGATCATCGCCGGCAGTCTGTCCGAGTCCTTCCACGCGCTCTTCCAGGCCCGGTCAGCACCGGCATAGGCGAACGACAGCCGATAGGGCGCGCGCAGCAGCACCACCGGGCTGGCGAGATGGACCTGTTCCGACAGCGACACCCCTTCAGCCAGCGGCGTGAACCGCGTCTGCGTGCGAACCGTGACGAACTCGCCGCGATCGCTCGTCTCGCCAAGGCGCACCACGTCGAGCCCCGCCCCGGCATTCGGCCCCACCGACGTGCGCACAAACATCACGGACAACTCCGATCCGTCGAACAGCGGCTTGTGGCTGTCGCGGTTGGCGGCAACGAACTCCGCGGCCGCAAGATCGGCGCCGATCCGCTCCAGCGCGATCCCGATCAATTCGCTGCGCTGGATCCGGTCGAGGCCCCTGTTCCAGCTCGGCAGCCACTGCGCCGTGATGCTGGCGAGCGCCGACAGCAACAGCCCCATCAGCGCCAGCGCGACGATGGTCTCGATCAGCGTGAAGCCGCGCTCGCCCGTTCGCTGGTCTGCCCATGCCCGGGTCATTCCGACGACCTCGGCATCAGGCGCACGGTGCGAATGTCGGACAGCGCACCGCCCGGAGATTTGACGCGAATCCGTACCAGCTCCGGAGCCCAGGGCACATTGCCCTTGGGCACCTTCCAGTCACCGCCGAGCGGACTGACATCAATCGTCCAGCGGTAGCCTTCCGCCTGCCCCGTCGAGGTGCCCGACTGCAATTCCGCGCGGGGCGGGATGCCGACCGTCATCAAGGTGCGCACCGCCTGCATCAGCGCCACGTGCTGCTCCAGCGCCCGCACGCCGCGCGTCTTGACGCCCATGACGGCGCCGATCGCAACGATCGAGACAGCCACCAGCGCCAGCGCCACCAGCACCTCGATGATGGTGAACCCCGCATCAGCGCGGTTAGTTGGCGGCGACGTCGCGAGCAACGATTTCAACCCTTCCGGTAAGCCAGTTGACGCGGACCTCATATCCAGCATCGAGCCGCGTCAGCGCGATGGAGCCGCCGCAGGAACCGCCATTGGCGAAGAAGCGGATCGTCGACAGCGCGGCGCGGCGCTGACAGCCCTGCGGCAGAACGGCATCGAGCCGCACGTCTTCGGGGATCCGCACCATCATGCGCGACGCACCGGAGTGGATCACCCGGCTCGGCGCATCGACCAGCGTCGCAACGCTGGTGCTGCGCTCGATGGCGGCATTCCGATCCGCCTTCAGCAGCGTCGCGGTCTGCAACGCATAGGCCTGCAGGCGCGATCGCGAGGTCTGGTGCGGAATGAACGGAAGCAGCACGGCCGCCAGCAGCGCGATGATGGCAAGCACGCACACCATCTCGAGCAGGGTGAAACCGCGCTGCGTCGCGTCATTCATGCTTGCCATGCATCCTTATTGGTCGTTGTTGTTGGCGGCGGTGGTCTTCTCGAGCGAGATATCGGCCGAGGTGCCGCTGCCGCCCTCCTGACCATCGGAGCCGTAGGAGACGATGTCATAGGGTCCGTGCTCGCCGGGCGAGCGATAGAGATAGGGGTGGTTCCAGGGATCGTTTGGCACGTTGCCGCCCTTCAGATACGGGCCGTTCCAGGCCGCGACCCCCGGCGTGCGCCGCACCAGCGCGGCAAGCCCCTCAGCCGTGGACGGGAAGCGCCCGGCGTCGAGATAGAACAGGTCGAGCGCGCTGGAGAAGCTCTGCAACTGAATGCGCGCGGTCTTGACCTTGGATTCGCTGAGATAGTTGAGCACGCGCGGGCCGATCAGCCCCATGATCAGGCCGATGATCGCGATCACCACCAGCATCTCGACCAGCGTGAAGCCCTCCTGCCCCGAACGCCTCTGGCTTTGCGACGGCGCGCGAGCGCGTTCCACTCGCGTGGCGAATGCCTCTATGATGGTGTTGCGCGATATCATGGCCGATGACCCCTGCTCTAACCGACTAGCTGCGTGACCGAGAGCAGCGCCGTCATGACCGACACGATCAGTCCGCCGACGACGGTGCTGATCGTGATGATCGCCAGCGGACCGACGATGCCGACGACCCGGTCCAGGCTGCGCTGCAATTTTGCTTCGTAGAATTCCGCGACCCGCCCGGCCAGCACCGGCAGCTGCCCGGTCTCTTCACCGAGCCGCAGCATGCGGACCGCCATCGGCGGCAGACTGTCCGCCACGGCGAGTGCTTCCGACAATTTGCCGCCATGGCGGACGCGGTCGGCGGCGGCGGTCCAGTTCGCCTCGTTTCCGGTCACTGACATGATGTCGACCAGGATGCGCAACGCGGCGGTGAGGTTGACGCCGCTGCCGAGCAGGACGCCGAGATTGCGGCAGAACAGGCTGGCCCGATAGAACTGGAAAGCGCTGCTGATGCCCGGCACCCGCGAAATTCCATTGACCAACGCGGCGCGCACGCGCGCCTGCCGCAGCAGCCACCATGCGAGCGCAATGGTCGCCGCGCTGATCAGGCTTGCCGCGGTGGCATTGGCGCGCAGGAAATCCGATACCGCAATGAAGCTGGCGAGCGCCGTGTCCGACTTGCCGCCGAAATCGCCGAGCACGGTCGAGAATTGCGGCAACACGAACAGCAGGAAGAACAGCATCACACCGGACGCCGCGACCAGCACGAAGGCCGGATATTGCATGGCGTCGGTCAGCTTGCGCCGCATCTGCTCGGAACGCGCGCGCTCGGTACCCAGCATCTCCAGCACAGAATCGAGCGTGCCGGAGATTTCTCCCACCCGGACCAGGGCGATGTACACCGGCTGGAACAGGGTTGGATGATCGGCGACCGCGTCGGCAAAGCTCTCGCCGGTGAGCAGGGCGGCGCGAATTTTCGCCACCACCGGACGCATCCGGCCCACGTCCGCGTCGCCCGACAGCAGCTCCAAGGCATCGTCGAGACGCGCACCGGCCTTGAGCAGCAGTGCGAGATCACGCGTGAACGTAGTGACCTCGGCCGCGCTCGGCCGGCCGAACAGGCTGCGGCCACCGGTGCCGCCGGATGCGCGCTTGTCCTCGGTGGTTTCGATCGGCAGCAGCTTGAGATATTCGATCCGCCGCGCCACCTCGGCCGCCGTCGGGGCGGAGATCGTGCCGTTCACGATCTCGCCGGCCTGGGTCAGAGCGCGATAGCGATAATTCGGCACGGCGTCACCGCACCGTTGCGACGCGGAGGATCTCGGCGGGCGAGGTCAATCCGGCGCGGCATTTGGCGACCCCATCGTCGAGCATCGTGGTCATGCCCGAGCGGATCGCCATCATATCGATCTTCAGCCCGTCGGTTCGCTCCCCGATCAGTTCGCGCAGTTCATTGGACAGTTCGAGCAGTTCGAACACGCCGAGGCGGCCGCGATAGCCGGTCCCGCCGCAGCGCTCGCAGCCGCATGGCTCGTGAATGATCTCGTCGGCCTTGAAGCCGAGCGCGGCGAGCCGGGGGTCCTCGGCGAAATCGGCTGTTGCAAGCGGCCGCGCCGTCTTGCAGCGCTCGCAGAGTTGCCGGACCAGACGCTGCGCGATCACGCCGCGCAGCACCGAACGCAACAGATAGCCTTCGACCCCGAGGTCGAGCAGACGCGGCACCGCGGCAGCCGCGGTCTCGGTGTGCAGCGTCGTCAGCACCAGATGCCCGGTCAGCGCCGCATGCACCGCGACATGCGCGGTCTCGGAATCTCTGACTTCACCGACCATGATCACGTCAGGGTCCTGGCGAACGAAGGACCGCAGGGCGGTGGCGAAGGTCAGCGCCGATCGCGGGCTTGATCTGGGACTGGTTGACGCCGGGAAGCTCGTATTCGACCGGATCCTCGATGGTCAGGATCTTGCGGCTCGGCTCATTGAGGATCGACAGGATCGTCGCCAGCGTCGTGGTCTTGCCGCTGCCGGTCGGCCCCGTGATCACGACCATGCCGTGCGGCAGCTTCAAGAGCCGCCGCAGCTTGGCTTCGTCAGGCTCGGAGAATCCGAGCTTTTCGACCACCAGCAAGCCGCGATCCTTGGGCAGGATGCGGATGACACAGGATTCGCCGTGCTGCGTCGGCATGATCGCGACGCGGATATCGATGTCGGTGCGACCGGCCCGCAGCCGCGCCGCGCCGTCCTGCGGCAGGCGGCGCTCGGCGATATTGAGGTTGGCGATGATCTTGATGCGGGAGACCACCGCCTGGGGCAGCACGCCCGACAGCGCGGCGACCGGCCGGAGCAGACCATCGATCCGTAAGCGCACCATCAGCCCGCCGGAGAACGGCTCGATATGGATGTCGCTGGCGCGAAGCTCGACCGCCTTTTCGATCAGATCGTTGACCGCGCGCACCACCGGCGCGCCGCTGGCGAGATCGCGCAGGCTCTCGATGTCGTCTTCGCGGGGCAGCGCCGCCGCGCTATCGGCGGCCTCGGCCTCTTCAGTGCTGGAAGAGTTGTTCAGCGCGATGGCGACGTCTTCCGACGATGCCACTTTCACATTGATATCAGCGCCAAGCACGATCTGTGCCGCGCGCAGCGTCGCCTGATCGGTCGGGTCGACGACGGCGAGCACCGTGGTCCCGTCGACCGCCCGGCACGGATAGACCATGGTCTCGCGCAGGAAGCGCGGCGAGAACGCCCCGACCAGCGGCTCGGCCGACGTCATCTCCTGGAGCGTCAACCGGCCAAGCGCAAAGAAGCGCGCGGCTTCGTCGGCGAAGTCGGTCGGCGAGAGGCTGGTGACCTCCCACAGCTTCGATTGCCTTGCGTCGGCGCCCTGCCCGGTCCGCTCGGCCGTTCCATCGCTCGGCGCCAGGTGATTGTTCTGACGCAGATAATCCACGAACCGAACGGACAGGTCGTTGGCCATTCTCGATATCCCGCCACACTATCCCGGATCAGTTCGTGCCAAGTGCCGCTGCGTGCCGTCGCGTTCGGCTCCCGGCAATTGTGCGGTTATCGATCCGAAGTGTGACAGCTGTGCGAAGTCACATCATTCGTCGCGCTCAAGAAACTTTGAGGGTGGCATCGCGGACACAAGCAGCGCGCCGGCTGCACAGTTTAGGTGCGATGCGATGGGCAGGTCGCGAACGACAATCATGTAACCAATTTATTTCTGTCATGTTCGATCGCTAAGAGTCGCTCCGGGGCAGGACCGATCGTCGCAAGCAATCGAAATTTCAGTTAGTCAAAGCGAAGGGCCTTCATGCAACGCGTAGGCACAGTGGGCCGCTGCCCGACGATCCGTGGCGGCCTCGCAGCCATTTTTGCCTTGACGTCATTGGGGCTGTTGGCGTCCTGCAATTCTGCGACGGTCGGCGAGAGCGTGGACGCATCCCAACTCGACGTCACCGACAAGGTGCGCTCGCTGGACCTGGCGCAGCGCCAGCCGCAACCGGCGAACGCACTGGCGGCGACGGGCGGCAGCCAGAGCGGCAGCGTCCGCGCAGCGATGTATGACGGAAGCGAAGTGACGGCGGTCGCGGACGCGCGGCCTCAGCCGGCGTCGAACGGCAATGGCTTCGATCTGAATTTCGAGAGCACGCCGGTGGCGACCGTCGCCAAGGTGGTGCTCGGCGACATCCTGCATGTCGGCTACACCATCGACCCGCGGGTGCAGGGCACGGTCAGCCTGGTCTCGGTCCGCCCGGTGCCGAAGTCCGACATGGTGTTCGTGCTTGAAAACGCACTCCGCCTGAGCGGCGTTGTGCTGCTCAAGGATACGGCAGGCTATCGCCTGACGCCGCTCGGCGACGCCGTCGGCGGCGGCCGCGTCGATGCCGCGGCGGCCAATCCCGAACCCGGATTCGGCATCTCGGTGGTCCCCCTGCAATATGTGTCGGCGCAGACCCTCATGAAGCTGACCGACAGCTTCGCCACCAGGGCGGGCGCGATCCGCGCCGACACGACACGCAACCTGCTGCTGATCCAGGGCACCGGCGCCGAGCGCCGCACCGCGGTCGATACCGTGCTCAGTTTCGACGTCGACTGGATGCGCGGCCAATCCGTCGGCATCTTCCCGATCTCGAGCGGCTCGCCCGCGCCTGTCATTGCCGAGCTGGAGAAGATCGTCGATTCCGGCGAGAACGGCCTCAGCCAGAATGTCATCAAGTTCATGCCGATCGCGCGCCTGAACGCGATTTTGGTGGTGACCAAGAAGCCCGACATGCTGCACACGGCCGCGACCTGGATCAAGCGCCTCGACCGCAACGACACGGCGCGGACCTCGGTCCATGTCTACCGCGTCAAATACGGCGATGCGCGCCAAATCGCGCGGGTCCTGACCGACATGTTCCTTGGCGGATCGTCCGGCAACCTGCTCGACAGTGCCGACAGCCAGCTCGCGCCCGGCTCCGGCACCTCGTCGACCTCGAGCGTCGCCGACCGTCTGTCGCTCAACAACAACAACGGCGCAAATTCAGGCATGAGCGGCTTCGCATCCCGCGGCACGTCGGGGACAGGCGCAACAGGCCAGGGCCTTGGCCAGGGATTCGGCGCCGGCGGGCAAGCGAACAATCCCAACAATCCGGGCCAGGGCAACAATGCCGCGCTGGATGCCGGACGCGGTGCCGGCGGCGGCAACGGGCAGCCCGTCATGCAGGACGTCCGCATCACGCCCGATGTCGTGAACAACAATCTCCTGATCTATGCCGACCAGGCCAACTACCGCATTATCGAGTCGACCCTGCTGCAGATCGACGAGCCGCAGCTCCAGGTCGCGATCGACGCGACGATCGCCGAGGTCACGCTCAACAACACCTTGTCCTATGGCGTGCAGACCTATCTCACCAGCCAGAACCTCGGCCTGAAGCCGAACACCGGCTCGATCCTCGGCACCCAGGCCACTTCCGCTCCCGCGACCACCACCGACGCGACCACCGGCGCGGTCTCGGTCGCGGGGTCGCTCACCAATGCCTTCATCAACCAGAGCTTCCCGGGCTTCAACTTCCTGATCGGAAATGCAACGCAGCCGAGCCTGATCCTGGATGCGCTGCACGCCGTCACCAGCGTCAAGGTGCTGTCCAATCCCTCGCTGGTGGTGATCAACAACCAGGTCGCGACCCTGCAGGTCGGCGACGTCGTCCCGGTCTCGACCGGCAGCGCGACGGTGCTGACCACGAGCAACACGGTGGTCAACACCATCGACTATCGCAACACCGGCATCATCCTGAAGGTCTCGCCACGCGTCAGCGTGAACGGCACCGTGCGGCTCGATGTCGAGCAGGAGATCAGCAACGTTCCCCAAAGCAGCGGCAGCACGGTCAACCTGACGCCGACCGTTTCGGAGCGACGGGTCAAGAGCCAGATCTCGGTGGCCAACGGTCAGACCGTGCTGCTGGCCGGCCTGATCAGCGAACAGCAGAGCGGCGCCCGCAACGCGCTTCCGGTGCTCGACCAGATTCCGGGCCTCGGTGACGCCTTCGGACATCAGAGCAACGGCACCCAGCGTACCGAGCTGATCATCTTCATCCGCCCGCAGATCATCCGCAACGGCTCCGACGCCCAGACTGTGGCCGAGGAGCTTCGATCGAAATTGCGCGGCAGCATCGCCACGACATCGACCAATGCGCCGATCACCACCAGCTATCACTGAGCCGGGCAGCAGGATGCGCCGCGTTCTCGCACAACGGACGGGCCTCTCGGCTTCGCTTGCGATCGCACTTTGGGCGATGACCGCCTCTGTCGCGAGCGCCGACAGCGTCGCGCGCGGATCGACTGCCTTCCATCGCGGCGACTATGTCCGGGCGGCCCGGGAGCTCGCGCCGGCCGCCGAGCGCGGCAATCCGCGCGCCCTCGGCATGCTCGGCTTCTTGTACGAGCACGGCTTCGGCGTGCCGCAGGCCTACGCAGCCGCCGCCGACTGCTACTATCGCGGCGCCGTGCAGGGCGACCCGTTCGCGCAGGCCCAACTCGGCCTGATGTACGACAAGGGTCACGGCGTTCCGACGGATTTCGTGCTGGCCTACAAATGGCTCAATCTGGCTGCGGCCCGCTCGAACGGGCGGCAGCGCGATGTCTATCTCCGGTTCCGCGATGCGGTCGCATCCAAGCTTTCGACCTATGAGATCATTGCCGGACAGCGGTTCGCACTGGAATGGGCCCCCGATCGGCCGGCGCCGGACGTGCACCTGACCGTCAAGTAATCGCGCCTTACGGAGGTGTGCGCACGAGGCTCGCCGACACGCGCCTGCCTCGTACCTTCCGCCGCCGCAACCGGCGCCAGCCGATCACGATCCCGCTGATCGAGATAATCGCACCAGCCGCCGATAGCAGCCACACCACGACGTCGTGCGCCGGCCAGATGCGCAGCAGCAGCGGGACATCGAGGCTGTGCAGCGCGTTGAACAGCCAGCGGTAGGACCGGCGGCTGTCGTCGCTGCGCTCGAGGATCTCGCCGGTGACGGGGGAGATGTGCAGCCAGGTGCGGGCGGGATCGTCGAACCCGATCCGCAATACCGGAAGCTCGCGCGCCTGGTGCAGCGTGTACCAATAGGCGTCGGGTTCATCGAGCTGCCGCGCTGATGTCATCGCAGCGCCGGGCATTGCGTGTCGGGCGGCAGCGATGACCTCGTCGCGCGAGAGGGTCATCCGCGCACCGGTCACAGGATCGGCGATGCTGCGGCCGCCGTTGCCGTCGTCGAGCAACATTAACCGGTGTCCGCCGATCCAGACGAAGCGGGCCTCCACCGCAGGCATCGATGGCGACGACTGGAAGCCAGCGACGATGTCGGCCGTGTCATGGCCGCTATAGCCGATCGCGATCTCGCGGGTGACGCCGCGGCCGGAGAACGCGCCGCCGGGATTGAGCGACAGCCAGCCGCTAAACATCCAGGTCAAGACGCAGATGCCGCCGATCAGGCCGGCGATGTGATGCCAGGCCATCCAGCCGCGATAGGGCGAGATGGCGCCATCAGCGTAGCGGCGCATCAGCCGCAGGCGGAGGACGCCGATCCAGAAGCCGGTGACCGCGACGACGAGGCAGATGCCGGAGATCCACAACACCACGTCGCGCCACAGCGAACCGTCCTTGCGCAACACGGTCGGATAGATCCAGTGCGGGATCGAGCCGAGCCAATTCCAGATCCGCTCGCAACGTGTGGTGTCGAGCGCGATCTCGCCGGTGCGCGAGGAAACATAGAGCTCGGTGCCATCGGCGTCACCGAGGCCGATCAGATAGAGCGGCCGCAACGGATCGAAGCGCGACGTGACTGACCATTGGTCGCGCGTAATCGTTTCGATCAAGCGAGGCTGCAAGGCATGCGGATGATGAGCGGCAATGGCCAGCGCCTGGTCCGGCGTGATCCGGTCAATCACGCTGCCGTCGGTCGCCGAAATGGTGATCGTCCCTCCCTTCCAGCCGGTCACCCGATAGACGGGCGTGTCGTCCATCATCGAAAGCCGCAGGTCACGCGGATAACGCTCGACACCTGCGATCGCCATCGCGCGATCAGGCGTGACCCGCACCTTGCTCCAGGGAATGACAGGAAGCGCGGCGAGGCGCTCGCTGTCGGTAAGGCGCGGAAAGGCCACGTACATCATGACGAGGCCGGAGATGAACCACATCGCGAACAGGAGACACGTCGCAATGCCGATCCAGCGATGGACGATATAGAGCCACCGCCGCCCGCGCCGGATCAGAGCGTTGCGCATGGTCAGAACTTCACGTTGACGGACAATTCGGCGGTGCGCGGCATGCCGAGCAGCCACTGCCCGGTACCGTTCGAGGTCACCGCGTAAGCCTTGTCGAACAGATTGTAGAGGCGGAACGCGACCGTGGTGCGGTCGTCCGGCTTCCACCTGACGCCGCCATTGACCACGTTGTAGCCCGGACGCAGCTGGGTGTTGGCAAGATCGGAGTACATCGCACCGACGATCTGCACGCCGCCATAGGCCGACCAGTTGGGCGCGAAGTCCCAGGTCAGCCAGACGTTCGAGACCTGCTGCGGCACGTTGACCGGGACATTGCCGTTGAAGCTGACGATCTTGCCGCCGACCACCTGGCTGTTGTTGTCGTATCTGGCGCGCAACAGCGCAAGATTGGCGTCGACGCGCCAGCCGTCGCTCAGTGCGAGCCCGATCGATCCTTCGACCCCGCGGGATGATTGCTGGCCGATCTGCAATGCCAGGCCGCCGGTGGGATTGCCGGGATCGGGAATCGTGAGCCCGGTCTTGACGATCTCGTAGGCAGCCAGCGTCCACTCGCCGCGGCCGCCCCAGAACGATTGCTTGACCCCGATCTCGGTCTGCTTGCCGGTCGCAAGCTGGAATGTCTTCTGCGTGGTCGACAGTGAGATCAGATTGCTGACCGGATCGACGCCGACCGCGTACTGGCCATAGAACGCGAGGTTCTTGATCGGCTCGTAAACGAGGCCCGCGCGCCAGCTAGTGCCCGATAGCGTCGTCTCAAAACTGTTTGCCGGCGTCTTGTAGTCGGTGCGGTCCACTTCGGGGCGATCATACCTGACCCCGGTCACCAGCGACAACTGATCGGTCAGCGAGAGCCGATCCTCGGCGAACAGCGCGTATTGATTGACGATCGCGTTGAAGCCCGGCGTGGTCGCCGTCGTCGTGGCGAAGAACGATCCGGGATCGAACACATAAGGATTGACCGACGACGCGCCGCCATAGGGCGAGTTGTTGGTATGGGTGAAGTCGATCCGGTTGACGTCGAACCCGGCGACGACCTGGTTCGCAAGGCCGAACACGTGGCCGCTGAAGGTCGTATCCATCCGGTTGCCGAGCTGCTTCTGGTCGTGGAATATCTCGATATAGCTCGTGCGATCGATCAGCTGGGTCTTCGGATTCCAGGTGTAGTTCTCGATGTCGCGCCAGTGCCGCTCGCTGGTCAGGTAATACAGCGTGTTGTTGACCTTGATGCCGTCGGCGACGTCCCACTCGGTCTTGAACCGGGTCCAGCTGTCCTGATAGCGGATCGCGCTGTCCGCTGCATTGTAGTTCTTGAAGCGCAGCGCGTCCTGGATCGCGCCGTTGATCAGCGGCGTGCCGAAATAGCGCGACGGGCTGCGATCGCCGTAATCTTCCGAGAGCGTGAAGGCGAGATTGTCCGACGCCTGCACCCGCACGGCAGCGGAGACCACCGCGTTCGAGGTCTTGTCGCGATCGACCCAGCTGTCCGACATGTTGCCGGTGGCGTTGATGCGGTACGACACATTGGGATTGATCGGACCGGTGCTGTCCACCGAGAGCCGCCGCGTCATGTTGCTGTCGAGCGAAACCTCGGCCTCGTTATAGGGCGTGCTCTGCGGCTTCTTCGGAATCACGTTGATGACGCCGCCGATCGCGCCTTCGCCGTACAGCACCGAGGCCGGGCCGCGCAGCACTTCGATGCGCTGCGTCGACCAGGTGTCATAGGGGAACGTCAGCGTGCCGGAGCCGATATAGAAGCGCGTGCCGTCATACAGCGTCATCACCGAGTTGCTGCCGGCAAAGCCGCGGGTGCTGAACGACAGGCCGCCATTGCCTGGCGCCGGCGTTGCGACGAACCCGGCCGCGTCCTGGGTGACGGCATCGAGCACATTATGCTGGCCGCGTTCAGCGATGGTCTGCGCCGTGATGATCTCGACGCTGGCCGGCGTCTGCAGCGGCGTCAGGTTGAGACGACTGCCGGTGCCGCCCTGCGTGGTGGCATTGAGCGTCGGCGATGCCGATCCCGGTACGCCCGACGCCGCGACGCGCGGGGCGTTGCCGGCTGTTGCAGGCCTCGGCCGTGGCCGCGCCGCAGCGGTCATGTCACGGCTGCGCGCCGCAGGCTTCGGCTTTGGCGCAGCGGAAGGCGCGACCTCAATCGGATCGAGCCTGGTTGGTGGCGGCGTTTGTGCCGAGCCTTCGGCCGGCAACAACAATGATGACAGGGAGCAGAGAAGACCGAGGCGCCATTTGCGCGCAACGGGAGAGGACGGAGACATGAAAAGGACTCGCGGTAACGTGGCACGTCACCGCGAACGTGGACTGGCGCATTGCCAAAAAAGGCAGTGCTCCGATCCCACCAGGACGCCCCCGCCCGATGTGCTCGCGTGTGACCACGACTGACGGCAGGTCTCCTGGCTCACGGGTCATCGCCTGTCGACGCCTTCCCGGGCCTGATGGCCCAGTGGCAAATTGACGAAAGGCTCGCCGTTTACAGTTGCGGGGACAGCTGCGGCATTGGGGTTACCCTCGCACCGCATTCCCTTTTGATCCCCGAAGGGAACCGTCGGCAAAAACGATAGGTGCTGGCTGCAGAGCTGTCAATTCGATGCGATTGTCGCAGACCTGCTTTGCGGGTGATGCTGCGGCGATGACACAGCGACGTCGAGGGCTGACGCCGAAAAGCAACCCGTCATCCTGAGGAGCGCGGCACGCGCGTCTCGAAGGATGCACGGCCCGGCTGGCGGCCGATTCATCCTTCGAGACGCCGCTTCGCGGCTCCTCAGGATGACGGGAAACGTAGGTTCGCGTCACTGAGCCTCGACGCATCCCTGCATCACCTCATCAATCTCCGCGCGTGACAGCGCACCCATCTCGGCGATGAACACGATGCGCGTGCGCGGCACGCCGGGCGACGGGACGCCGCCCGCAGCCAAGGTCGCGCGGCCGCCGGCGAGTTGAAGCACGGTCAGCCGCCCGGGCTGCTCCACCGTCTCGAACAATCCCTTCGCCCGCGCCAGCTTCGGCGCCAGTCTGCCGATCGCCTGCTGCAAGCGCGGCAGCACGACGGGCCGCTCCGAGGTCCAGCTCAGCGTGTCGAAGCGATCGGACGACGGCCGTCGCGGCGCGGTCTCGCGCGGCGCCGACACATGATCGAGGTCCGCTGGGAACAGCAGCGCGGCCGGCACCTCGCCATGCAAGGCATCGACCACCACGGCCGCCGGACGCACCGCGCGCACGGCGTCGCGGATCGCGGCGCACGCAGCGGCGTCAGTCAGATCGACCTTGCTCAGCGCCACCACATCCGCCGCCCGGAGCTGCGAGCGCAGCAGCGCATCGTTCAGCATCGCCGCAGGCTGCGTCGCGTCGACCACGCACAGCACGGTCTCCAGCGGCGCCTCCTTCCAGATCACGGGATCCATCAGGTTGCGCACGATGTCGGCGGGATCGGCGATCCCGCTGGTCTCGATCACGATGAATTCGGGACGCGGATCACGCCGCAGCAACGTGGCGAGCGTGCGCAGCAGGTCGCCCTCCAGCGTGCAGCAGATGCAGCCATTGCTCAGGCTGACCACGCCGTCGCTGGCGCCGGCGATCAGCTCGGCGTCGATATTGATCGCACCGAAATCGTTGACCACGGCGGCGATGCGCCGCCCTTGCGCATGCGCCAGCAGATGGTTGACGACCGTGGTCTTGCCCGCCCCGAGGAAGCCCGCGACCAGCAGGATCGGGACCGGCACCTCAGCCCCCCGTGATAGGCCGGCGCACCGGCCGGCCGGGACGCGCCGCGACATCGAGCACACCATCGCTGATCAGCGGCTGGCCGCTGACCACGAGATGCCGCACGCCCTCCGCCGGACGATTCATCGCCGAGAAGGTCGCGCGATCGCTCAGCGTCTCGTAGTCGAACACCACAACATCGGCGTCGGCGCCGACCTGCAGCCGGCCCTTGGCCCGCATCGCCGGCGTGCTCGCCGACAGGATCTCGGCCGGGATCAGCGCGCATTTGCGGATGCCCTCGAGCAGCGACACTTTCTTGCGCTCGCGCACCCATTCACGGATGAAGCGGGTGAAGCAGCCGGCCGAGCGCGGATGCGAGGTGGCATCGTCGGGCAGCGGCCAGGCGTCGCCGCTGTAGGGGCGGCCGTCCGACAGCGTCCACGGCATCGCGTCGGAGGCGATCGCGCCGCCCGGATACAGCACCGCCATATCGAGCAGATCGCGATGATGCGCGTTGTTCTCGATGTCGAGCACATGCCACAGCACCAAGGTCGAGGGCTCTTCGGCCTGTGCCGCCAGCAGCTCCTCGCGGCTGCCGAAGCGGTGACCGTCGGTCACGCGCTGCACCGAATCGTAGCCGAGGCCGTTGCGCTCCTCGAATTTCGGATCGCTGAAGAAGGTCGCCGCCAGCACGGTCGAGCCGGTGCCGTAGGGATAGGCCTCCACCGTGATCGGCAGGCCCTGCGCCTGCGCTTTCGCGATCAGCGCGACACAGCGCTCGATATCCGTCTTGCTCGACGAGTTGAAGTGGCAGATGTGCATATGCGCGCCGGTGGCGCCGGCATAGCCGATCAGGCGGATATAGGCTTCCGCCGCGCTCTCGGGATCGATCCGCGACATGTAGGCGACGTGGGTGAAGGTCGGCACCGCATGATCCGCCGCGAGCTGGCACACCGCGGTCAATTCCTGCACGCCGGCGCCCGGCGCATAGGCGTTGAGAATGCCGATGCCGATGCCGCCCTCATTCAGTCCGTTGGCGAGGCGCTCCAGGATGCCGCCGACTTCGCCTTCGGTCGCGACGTTTTCGATCCAGCGGCGATCGCGCATCGCGGCACCAAACGATTCCAGCGAGCTCTCCGAATTCGAGCCGGTCATCGCACCGATGCGCGCGAAGGCCCAGTTGGCGGCGGCGCCGTAGTTCAGCACCCTGCCCTTCTCGGCCTGGCGCTTGTACCAGGATGCGACCGGCAGCACGCCGGCCTCGAGGTCGAGCGAGGTCGTTACCCCGTCGAACGCCTGCATGCGGTCGGCCGGAATGGTCTGGCCATGCGCGTGCAGGTCGATGAAGCCCGGCGCCACCACGAACCCGGTCGCGTCGATCTGCCGTTCGGAACCGCCGAGGCCGGTGCCGACCGCGGCGATCTTGCCGTCGACCACGGCCACATCGCCGATCGCGTCCATCCCGCTGGCCGGATCCACCACCCGGCCGCCGCTGATCACCAAGCCACCCATCTCGCCACTCCCCGCATTCCAAAACCGACCGGTTTCCAGTCGAGCACAGAGAAGCGCATCGCACTGATCGCAGCAAGCCGGCCAGGGTTGTGGCGACATGCTGTGACGGAATATCCGCCGCGCCGTGATGGCGATTGCAGAGTGAGGCCCTTCCTACGTTCCGGTTGCACGCCGCGACGGCAGCCCGCGCCAGAGATCGGGGCCGGGCTTCACGCGGCTCGCCACGAGTTTCGGCGGCGTGCGGTCCCTGGCTATCGCCGCTTCGACCGCACGCTTGAGCCTGACATTGTCGATCTGCGCCAGAAAGCGCCGGATGACAGCATCCTGATCCGTGCCCTGACCGGAGATCGCCGCGCACAGCTCCGCGGTCGTCCTGCGGAAGAAGTGGAAGGCGTCATCGGCCGCGCCGCCCACCCGGTCGACCTCGCCGGCCACACCGAGCGCGTGCATCCGATCGTCGTCGTCGAGCGTCACGGCGAAGCGCAGCACGGCAAGCTGCCAGGCACGGAGCAGCTTGCTCTCCGGTTCGGTCGCATTCTCGCGCATCAGTCGAACACCCCGCGCGCCTGACGTCCTTCGGCTGTCGAGGGAGGTCGGACGCGGCGCGACTATCCTTGCGCGGGAATAGGTTTTCGAGGGGAGCGCGCGCCCGATCGCATAGGAATCGCATAGGCGGAGCGCGCCGAGGCCCAATTCGCTCAGATCCCCTCGAACTGCAGCCGCGCCAGCCGGGCGTAGAGGCCGCCCGCGGCGACCAGTTCGGCGTGGGTGCCCTGCTCGACGATCCTGCCCTGGTCCATCACCAGGATGCGGTCGCAGGACAAGACGGTCGCCAGCCGATGCGCGATCACCAGCGTGGTGCGGTGGCGCATCAACTCCTCCAGCGCGGTCTGCACCAGCGTCTCGCTCTCGGCGTCGAGCGCCGAGGTCGCCTCGTCGAGCAGCAGCAGCGGCGCATCGCGCAGGATCGCGCGCGCGATCGCGATGCGCTGGCGCTGGCCGCCGGACAGCGTCACGCCGCGCTCGCCGAGCTGGGCGTCGAAGCCTTCGGGCAGGCGGCGCAGGAACTCGGTGGCATGGGCGAGATCGGCGGCACGCTCGACCTCGGCGTCGCTGGCATCGGGCCGGCCGAACCGGATGTTCTCGCGGGCGCTTGCGGCGAACACCACGGAATCCTGCGGCACCAGCGCGATGCGCGCGCGCACCTCGGCCGGATCGGCCTGCCGGATCGGCACGCCGTCGAGCGAGATGGTGCCCGATTTCGGATCGTAGAAGCGCAGCAGCAGATGGAACAGCGTGCTCTTGCCGGCGCCGGACGGGCCGACGATCGCGACCTTCTCACCTGACCGGACCGAGAGCGACACTTCATCGACCGCAAGCGCGTTGGGCCGGGTCGGATAGGCGAAGCTGACATTGTCGAAACCGACATCGCCGCGCGCTGGCTGCGGCAGCGCGCGCGGCGACGCGGGCGCCGCGATCTGCGGCCTGACGCGCAAGATCTCGAACAGCCGCTCGGCGGCGCCCGATGCGGCCGAGACCTCGCCCCAGACCTCGCTGAGCTGGCCGAGGCCGCTCGCGGCGAACGCCGTGTAGAGAATGAACTGGCCGAGCCGGCCCGGACTGATGGTTCCGACCAGCACATCGTGCGAGCCGACCCAGAGGATCACGACGACGCTGGCGAACACGATGAAGATGACGATCAGCGTCAGCACCGCGCGCGCTTTGGTCGAGCTGCGCGCGGCTTGATAGGCCTGCTCGACCTCGCCGGCAAAGCGCGTCCTGGCGAGCCGTTCGCCGGTATAGGCCTGCACGGTGCGGATCGCGTTGACCAGTTCGGAGGCATAGGCGCTGGCATCGGCCAGCGTATCTTGGGCGGTGCGCGACAGCCGCCGCACCCAGCGGCCGAACGCCACCAGCGGAATCACGATGATCGGGATCGCGAGCAGCACGAAGCCGGACAGCCGCGGGCTGGTGATCACCATCATCGCGGCGGCGCCGAAGAACAGCATCAGATTGCGCAGCGCAATCGACACCGACGCGCCGACCGCGGACTTGATCTGCGTGGTGTCGGCGGTAAGCCGCGACACCAATTCGCCTGATCGCGCGGAATCGAAGAACGAGGGCGACAGCGAGATCAGATGCGCGAACACGTCGCGCCGGAGATCGGCGACGATGCGTTCGCCGATCGTCATCACGAGGTAATAGCGCGATGCGCTGGCGCAGGCGAGCACCGCGACGACCGCGATCATCACGCTGAAATAGCTGTTGATCATCGCGATGCCTTCGGGCGTGAAGCCCATGTCGATCATCCGCCGCACCGCGACCGGCACGATCAGCGTGGTGATCGCGGCGATCGTCAGCGAGATCAGCGCGAGGATCGCCCGGCCCTTGTAGCGCGCCACATAGGGCGCGAGCGCAAGCAACGGCCGCAACCGGGCACGGCTCTTCGCCGGCTCCGTGATCTGGCTCTCGATGAAGGCTTCCTCATCGAGCAACGCGTCGCGCGGAGGCTGCGGGGCGCCGCGCGGGGTCTCAAGCTGTTCGGCTACGCTCATCAATCTAGACCGGTTCTATCACCCCCCACATAGGCCCGCCGACCCCCGGCTGGCAAATCCGGTAAAGTCCCAATCCGGTGATGGGCTTAGGCCCTTTCTTGGCTTGTTTTGGCGGGCTCCATGGGTTATAGACCCGCGCAAATCCCGTATTCCAGACATCTTGAGACGGGCGCCGGCGCGCCGAAGGAACTGTCATGAAAGCCGATATTCATCCGAATTATCATACGATTAAGGTCGTCATGACCGACGGCACCGAGTACCTGACCCGCTCGACCTGGGGCAAGGAAGGCGACACGCTGAACCTTGACATCGACCCCAAGTCGCACCCGGCCTGGACCGGCGGTACCCAGCAGCTGATGGATCGCGGCGGCCGCGTCTCGCGCTTCCAGAAGAAGTTTTCGGGCTTCCTCAAGAAGGACTAAAGTCCGCTTCGGGATCGCCCCGGCGACCACACGCAAAACGCCCCCGTCTCGGGGGCGTTTTTGTTTTTGGGGGCCGCTCCGGACCGGCGGGCTGAACGGGCCCGCGATCCTCCCGATGCGTCGTCCTGGCAAAGGCCAGGACGACAGCGAATGTGTGGCACGGCCTCCATCCACAATCGTCGCCCCTGCCTAGTGCGCAATTGCGCACGGAAGCAGGGACCCACAACCACAGGGCTGTGTTGTTGAAGAGGGCTGCGGCCCCAGCGTCGCGCAACTACTGTCATTTGTGGTTATGGGTCCCGGGTCAAGCCCGGGACGACACTGAATGTGTGGCTCGACTTTTGGGTCATACATCTGCAAGCAAGCATGGATGGGCTACTTCTTTAAGCGCGCTGCAGTCAGCCGGCGACCTCGCGCAGACTTGCTTCGTAACGCGCGCTCGCCCGTTCGAAGTTGCGGCGCGCTTCTTCGCGGTCGGAGCGGCCCTCTTCAAGCGTCAACGAATCCCATTTGCTCCGTTCCGTGGCGAAAAAATCGCCGCCATAGACGTGGATTGCGCCGCTCAGCCGGTCGATTGGATTGATCACCGAATGGATGATGTCGGTGCCGAGCGGCACGGTATCGCGCACGCACAAGGCCCTGGCGCCGGCAGCCTCGATCCTGTTCGGCTCGCTCGGAATGCGCCGCCAGAAGACGTTGTCCTCACGGCCCCCATAAACGCCGATCACGGCCCACATGTGATGGTCGTGAGGTGGCACGATATAGCCGGGGGGCCACACCACGTTGAGGATGGTCAGCGTCTCGGAATGGAAGAGCGCGCGGCTTTCGGGACGCTGCGGCTCGCCGAGTCCCTTGAATACCGCAGCCGGTTCAGACATCGCGCGGGCAACGACCTCATGAATGGCTCGGTGAGACGGGTCCGCCGCGAACGCTGCGCGGCAGTCGGCAACGAAACGCTCGGTGTCAAACATCGCGATTCCCCTTTTGGACAAATCTCGGCTGGGCCGCGTAAGGATGTCGCGGCTTGCTCAATGTGTCCAATGCATTTATTATCCATCTATTCATGCATTTGGTGCATTGAAAATGGACCTTCGACAGCTGCGCACCTTCGTCGTCGTTGCCGAGGCAGGCGGCTTTGCCGCCGCTCAACAACAGCTGCGTCTGAGCCAGCCGGCGGCCTCTCGCCAGATCCGGGCGCTCGAGGACGAACTCGGGATTCCGTTGTTCGATCGCGTCGGCCGCGGGATCAAACTGACTTCAGAAGGCGAGGATCTGCTACGGCGCGGCCGCCGTCTCCTGCAGGATGCCGAATCGTTCGGCGAGCGTGCCCGCGCGCTGAGAACCGGCAAGGCCGGCGCGCTGCGCGTCGGCTGCAGCACCCAACATATGGAAACGGTGCTCGCCAATTTCCTCCCCCTGTTCCGGCGGAAGCACCCCTCCGTGGTCATCGATTTGATTGAGGATGGTGGTGCCCGCGTTCCGGATCGTCTGCAGCGGGGCGACGTTCATCTCGCGATCATTCCGGCCGCCGACGACGGCTATCACCGCCGGTTGCTGGCTCCCGTCCATATGCTTGCTGCGGTTTCGCCGCGGCATGGCTTCGCAAGCAGGCGGAAGCTGGAGATTGCCGAACTCGCCGAAGAGTCATTGCTGCTCCTGCGGCGGGACTTCGCATCTCGCGGCTGGTTCGATGCCGCCTGCAACGTCGCACACATCAGGCCACGCGTGATCCTCGAAAGCGCAGCGCCTCACACCTTGCTCGCGCTGGCAAAAGGCGGCAACGATGTCGCCATCGTGCCGTCGAATGTCCAGATCCCGTCCGCAGGCGTCCGCGCCTTTCCGCTGATTCACAGGGGCGCCTCGATCGGGCGATGGACTGCGGTGGCTTGGGATCCGCAGCGCTTTCTGGCTCCTTATGCCAAATCCTTTATCGACGAACTCGTCGCCTATTGCGGCCAGCACTATCCGGGACGCGAGTTTGCCAAGCGCGTCTCCCCTCTACCGAGGCCGGAAGAAACAAAGGCGTAGTCGCCTTGCGGGAATTGCCGCGGATGGCCTGCTTCCGGGACCCGCAACGACGACTCAATCACGAACATGAAATGGTAGCTCGCGCCGTCGCGCGGATTCCGACGGCGAACCTAGCGCGGACGTTTCGGTCGCTTGAGTTCGGCGACCTTAAACTTCCCCGCGGCCTGCAGGCTGCTGCAAAGCCACCAGGCCCTGTTTCGGTACTCGCCCAGGAACCATTTGGTCTCGACGCAATCGACGTAGGACTTGTAGGTGAGGTTGTCCCGGCACGTCGACGAGAACGGTCCGTGGGTTTGTCCGCCCGTCGACTCGCTGCACCCGACCCAAGGGTCCTTGCCATGCGGGAGGCTCGATTCGCAGCCACCGTTGCAATTGCTGGCGACTTTCTCCAGCGCGGCAATCCTGCCCAGCACTGAATCCGGCGCCGGCGACGGCGCTCGAGCGGTTGACGACGACGTCTGGGTGGTTCTCGATCTCCGGTGAGATACCCCCGTGGTCACCACCTGTTTCGGACGATTTGGCCTTGCCACTGGCTTCGGCGCCTCGACCGTGATGGAGGGAAGCGGCTTGGCTGGGTCTGTTTGCGACGCTGCCGGACCGCACAGCCAGACAGTTGACAACACGGCGACGGCTGAAGGCGCGACAAGGCTCGACGGCAATCTCATGACATAGCCCTCCCAAATCCGGGACGGAAATGCCGTCCCGACGAGGGCACGGTACCATACAGCCCGAGTTTGGCTACCTAGGGTTGAGGATAAATCTCCCGGTGTCTCACGATCGACGTCGACATGGCGGCGAGAGAACGCCCACCGCTCGCACCGTTCCGGCGTCTAGCCCAAAGCTGAGCTCGAACGGCTCTTGCCGATATTCGCCTTTGACCCGGAGCGGTTACTTGAACGACGCCGACACGCGGCGGGATCGGGTCGATTTTGCAGGCCCACGCCGTTAGGTCAGCGGTTCTGCCCCATGGTCTCTTGTTCAGAAGTTGCTGGCGCCCCCTACTCTCGATCCAGCGGCCATGCTTTGGTCAAAACTGCGTTGAGTGTTTGGCAGGGGTCATCGACTTGGTACGATCGCCCTCCTTCGGGTGACATGGAACCGGGTGCCAGGTCGTTCCCTACCGCATTCTTGAGGTGCCCACCGCAAAGGCTTGTGATGGAACGGGCAAGGTTCGATAAGGCCGGGATTTTCGCTTTTGGCGATGCTCGGAGCGCTGTGACCTACTCGATCGAACTTTTTATCGTCACCGCGATCTACGGGAGCCTTGCGGCCTCCGCACATGTCCTTCCCGCTATCAATCCGACCGCGACACCGCTGTGGCCGCCAACCGGGGTTGCGCTCGCGCTTATGCTGCTGCGTGGCTACCGGATCTGGCCCGCGATCCTGGTGGGCGCCGTCGCGCCTTACCTGATAACCGACCGATCGCTCCTGGAATTTGTCGCCGCCGGGATCGGCACCCTCCTTGCTGCACTGGCCGGGACATGGCTGATCGGACGCTGGTCGAACGGTTGCCAGACGTTTGCCACGCCATCCGGTGTCGCAAAGTTTGCAGGTGTCTCCTTTGCGCCGACCGCGATGATCAGTTCATTCTCCGCCTTGGCCGGATCCATCTTCGTCAACGAACCGAGCTTTCCCGATTCCGTCGCCGCCGGGCTGACCTGGTGGCTTGCCGACGCAGCCGCGATCCTGGTGATTGCTCCGGTCATCGTGCTCTGGGCGATGATGCCCTTACGGATTTCCTCCAGATGGGATCTGTTGGAATCGATCGCAGTTATCGCTCTCGCTGGTCTCATTGGGATCGTAGCCTACAGCCCGCTCATCGGCAGTGACCTCGTCAGCGACGATCTCAACGTGGCGTTGCCGCATCGCAGCCTGCTGGGTTTTCTGGCTTTGCTCCCGTTGATCTGGACCGGTCTGCGCGGCAATCGATGCACCGCGGCTACGGCTGCGCTCATTTTCACCGGAATGGCAGTCTGGGGTTTCGCGTTCGGTAATGATCCGTTTCCGAAAACGGATCCGAACGGAGCATTGTTGTCACTGCTCGTGCTTTCGATCACCGTATCGGCCCCCTCTCTTGCCCTGGCAGCGGCAATCGCCACGCGTCACACCGCGGAAGCCCATCTGCTTTCCGTGCAGGACCAGTTGAACGGTCAACTTGAACGGAACGCTTCGGCGCTCGACAGCATCAGACGGCACTTCCAAACCCTTATCGAAGGCGTCGTCGATTATGCGATTTTTGCGCTTGATAGAGAAGGACACGTTACGAGTTGGAATAGCACCGCTCAAAAGATCATCGGCTACACCTCGGAAGAAATCATCGGCAAGCATTTTGGAATATTCTATCGGCCGGATGAACGCCGCGCGGGTTCGCCGACACACGCGCTGGAGACGGCAATCGAAAGAGGCAAGTACGACGTAGAGGGTTGGCGCATCAGAAAGAATGGTACGCCGTTCTTCATCACCGGCTCGGTCTCGTCGAGCCATGATGACTCAGGAAATCTGATCGGCTTCATCAGTATTCTGCGGGACGCAACCGAGCGACGCGACGCGGAAGAGAAGCTGGTTCAGGCACGCGAACAGCTCGCGATGTCGCAGAAAATGGAGGCAATCGGCAAGCTGACCGGCGGGATTGCACACGACTTCAACAATCTATTGATGATCATCGGAGGCAGCGCCCAGATCTTCACACGCCTGCTTGATCCAAAACTGCCCAAGGCAATTGAAGCCATACAGACCGCGGCCAAACGCGGCGAAAGCCTCACACGCCAATTGTTGACATTCTCTCGTCATCAGCATCTCAGCCCGACGGTCGTCGATCTGAATGCGTCCATCAAGAACATGCGGACCATGATCGAGAGCTCGCTGCGCGGGAACATCGTGTACAATGAGAACGTCGGCGAGGGCGTAGCATCGGTCAAGGTGGACCTCGCCGAGCTGGAACTTGCGATCGTCAACATCGCCGTCAATGCGCGCGATGCAATGCCAAGCGGCGGCACGTTCACCTTATCCGTCCATGCGGTGACTGCGAACCAGGAAACCGGCGGCGATCGCCGCGCAAAGGCTTTCTTTGCGATCGCGCTTGGCGATACCGGCACCGGCATTCCGCCAAACCTGCTGTCCAAGATGTTCGATCCGTTCTTCACGACCAAAGAGGTCGGCAAGGGTACCGGGCTCGGCTTGTCCCAAGTCTATGGTTTCGCGCACCAGGCCGGCGGAACGGTGACGGCGGACAGCAAGGTTGGACAGGGAACAACGATTACAATCTACTTGCCGTCCTGCGCAGACGAGCAGATCACCAGTAAAGAACTGGCCGCTGCCAGAACAAGAGCAAGGCAGCCGCAGCGGCAGACGGTTCTCGTTGTCGACGACAGCCCCGAAGTGGCAGATGTGACTTCCTCGCTGTTCGAGCATCTGGGTTACGACACGATCTATCGAGATTCGGCCGAAGCGGCGCTGAAATTGCTCGACGCCGGTACAAAGATCGATCTCGTCTTCAGCGATATCGTCATGCCCGGGACCATCGATGGCGTCGGGCTCGCGAGAGAAGTCCGGTCGCGATACCCCGGTTTGCCGATCGCCCTTACAACCGGCTACAGCGATGCCGCAAAAGCAGCTCCGCCAAGTCTAAAAATACTCCGCAAGCCGTTCGATACCGACGCACTGAGAGATTTTATCCACGATCTTGCGCCGCCGCGACCACCGCGATCATCCGGCGCGCCCATGACGTCGAACACGACTGAAGCCTCGGGCAGAAATTGACCGGTCGCGCCATTGCAGAAGCAGCTCGTCGCGCAGCTTGGCGAAGCGTTGATCCGCACCATCGCCGCTGATGGACATGACTGCTTCTAGCGATCCTGGAAGGCCAGCCGCGCACCGAGCGCGACCAGGATGCTGCCGCCGATCCGCTGCATGATGCGCCGCGACCTCTTCGAGCGCTGCAGCTTCGACATCACGGCGCTGGCGAAGAACACGCAGACGATATCGACCGCCGAGAAGGTCAGATTGACCGCTGTGCCGAGCAGAAACAGCTGGGCCCAGACCGGCAGGCTGGCCGACGCATCGACGAATTGCGGCAGGAACGCCAGGAAAAAGATCGCCGTCTTCGGATTGAGCACCTCGACGACGATGCTTTGCGCGAAGGCGCGCTCCGCGGAGAGCGGCGCAAGTGTGGGGCGCTTTGCATTGTCGCGGTCGCGGAACAGCGACAGCCCGAGCCAGACCAGATAGGCCGCACCGGCAAGCTTCATCGCCATGAACAACGGCGGCACCGCATGAAACAGCAGCGCGAGGCCGGCCGCCGCGGCGACGACATGGACATAGCCGCCGAGATGCAGCCCGAGCGAGGCCATCAGCCCCGCGCGCCGGCCGCCTGCCAGCGTGCGGGCCGCGGCATACAGCATGGCGGGACCCGGGATCAGCGCGAAGGTCGCGGTCGTGATCGCGAAGGCGAGGTACAATTCCATGTGTGGGCGTCAATCTCTGCAGGGGTCGAGCGGGCGCAACTTCCTCGGCCGTCATTGCGAGCGAAGCGAAGCAATCCATCTGCCCGCATATGCCGATAGATGGATTGCTTCGTCGCTATCGCTCCTCGCAATGACGGTCGGGAATTTGTTCAAGGCGTCTCAGCTCGCCGGAATCATTGCCGCGACCTCGCGATCAGTCGGATTGTCGCTGGCCTCAAGCCCCGCGATCACGCCGGCGCGATCCTCGAGCTTGCGGTTCTGGCTCATCTTCTTCTTGGCATCGATCCGCGTGATTGGCATCCGGAAGCCGACGATCCCGCGCAGCTGCGCCTTGATGAAATCACCAGGCGCGTCACTGACCTGCCAGGCTTCCGGGCGCGAAGTTTCGTGCAGCTCGGTCAACCGGGTCACGACGTCCAGCAGACGATCGGCATTCTCGAAGAACTCGGCCGCGCCATAGGCGTGGACGGCGACGTAATTCCAGGTCGGCACCACTTTGCCGTGCTCGGCCTTGGTCGCATACCAGGACGGCGTCACATAGGCGTCGGGCCCCATGAAGATCGCCATCGCCTCGCCGACCGCGGGCAGCTTCCACTGCGGATTGGGCCGCGCGACGTGACCGTACAGCGTGCCGTAGTCGCCCTCGTTCTCATTGAGGATCAGCGGCAGCGGCGTGCCGATCAGGCCATCTGCGGTTGCGGTGACCAACGTCGCGAGCTTCGAGGCCCGCATCGCGGCGTGGACCGGACCGAGCTCATCCATCCTGAAATGCGGCGGCAGGTACATCGCGGACCTCTTGACAGACCTCATCAATTGCTGCTCGCACCATAGCGCCAAAGTGGCCTATGATAAGGGCCACTTTCGATCAAACTAATTGGTCCACTATGCCCCGCCTGCGCGCCACGATCAGCATCCCTTCGCTCCGGGCCGTCGACCGCGCCGCCGGACAGGTCGGGCGGCAGATCGCGCAGGCCCTGCGCGCCGCGATTGCGAGCGGCGAGCTGAAGGCCGGGGATTTTCTGCCGTCGACGCGCGCGCTGTCGGCCTCGCTCGGCGTCGCGCGCGGCACGGTGACGGAGGCCTTCGAGCAGTTGCTGGCCGAGGGCTATCTGGAATCGCAGGTCGGTGCCGGCACCCGCGTCGCGCCGACGCTTGCCGAGCAGGCACGGCCCGTCGTGGTCAATCGCAAGCCTAACAAATCAGTGCCGATCCGGTTGCCGCCGCGCGCGGCGCGGCTTGCCAAAGTGGCGGCGGCCTTCAGGCCGATGCCGGAGGTCCCGTTTGCGATCGCGGTCCCCGGCGGCGCGGTCGCGCCCGACGACCATTGGCGCCGCCTCGGCAACCGCGTGCGCGCATCGCGCGCTGCGGCGCCGGCGAGCTATGGCGAGCCGCGCGGCCTGATCGAGCTGCGGCAGGCGATCGCCGACTATGTGCGCAAATCCCGCGCGGTGCATTGCGAGCCCGAGCAGGTCGTGATCACGGCCGGCACCCAGCAAGGCCTCTATCTCGCCGGCCGCGTGCTGCTGTCGTCAGGCGATCCTGTCTGGGCCGAGGATCCCGCCTATCCCGGCATGACCGCCGTGCTCGACGATCTCGATCTCGTCACCACGCGCGTTGGCGTCGATGCGCAGGGCATCGACGTCGATGCCGCCACCGCCGCGTGCCCGCACGCACGCGCGGCGTTCGTGACGCCGTCGCATCAATATCCGCTGGGCATGCCGATGAGCATGGCCCGCCGCAATGCGCTGGTGGCGTGGGCGCAACGAAGCAATGCGTGGATCGTCGAGGACGATTACGACAGCGAGCTGCGCTACGCCGGGCATCCCTTCCCGTCGATGCAAGGCCTCGCCCCATCGCGGGTGATCTATTTGGGCACGCTGAGCAAGGTGCTGTTTCCCTCGCTGCGGCTCGGCTATGTCGTGGCGCCTTCGCCGCTGATCGACGCTTTCGCCGGCGCGCGGGCGCTGCTCGACCGGCATTCGCCGACCGCCGACCAGCATGTGCTGGCAGCCTACATGCGCGAGGGGCTGTTCGAAGCGCATATCAGGCGCATTCGCGGCGTCTACGCCGCACGGCGTGCGACGCTGATCGCGGCGCTGACGCACCACATGCCTGGTGACGTCACGCTGCAGCCGAGCGACCAGGGCATGCATCTGCTGTTGTGGCTGCCCCACGACCTCGACGATGTGCAACTGGCAAAATCAGCGCTTGCCGCCGGCATCGTCGTGCGGCCGATCTCGCCGATGTACAAGGCCGCGCCACGCCCCGGCCTGATGCTCGGCTTCGGCGGTTTCGAACCGGAGGAGTTGGAGGCGGCGGCGATCAGGCTGCGGCGCGTGATGGATCAGCACACGTCGCCGCGGCGGACCAGGCCACGCCGCGCGGACGCGTCACACTGATTTGCTGTCCGGATTACTGCTCGAACGCCGCCTTGAGGCGGTTGAGCTGCGGCACCAGCGGGTTGCCGATCGTCGAGCGGTCCGGCGCCGGCGCGTGGATCGTGGTGTCGAGGCGGCGGACGCGCGCCTGCAGATCCATCGAACGGGCGATCAGCTGCTGCAATTGCTCGGGCAGCTTGGTCACCATGTCGGCCGGGCCGGGATCGGCGGCCGACAGCTTCACCTTGGTCTTTTCGCGATTGGCCTGGGTCAGCGTCATCTCGCCTTCCTTGACCGCGCGATGCAGCAGCAGCCAGGAGGCGAGCTGCATCAGCCGCGTGGTCAGGCGCATGCTTTCGGTGGCATAGGTCAGGCTCACGGACCGTTCGAGCGCCTTGGCCTCGGCACGTCCGTCGCCGTCGAGATAGGCGGCGGTCTGCTCGACCAGGTCCATGCCTTCCCGGAACAGCACGCCGAATGCCGCAGAATTGGTCAGCCGCTCACTGAACAGCACAAGCCCGGCTTCGCTCTGGGAACGATCGGCCATGGTTAACGCCCTCACACCACCGTAACGCCCGCTGGCATCTGACGCGCCAGCTTATGATGAACAAATCATTGCGCGGGCGCGCCGAAGAGTCCAGCCGCAACCGGATTTATGGTTTCCAGCCGCTAGGACGCACAAAAAAGAGCCGCCGTTTCCGGCGGCTTTGAAGTTGATAACAGGGAGGCGTCAAACAGAGTGGACAGGAGCCACTCGGTGTCCAAACGAGGACAATGCAGTCATAATCGAGAAAGCTTAACCGATCGTAAATGAACGGATTTCTTGACACTTTGTTTGCCATGTCGGCCATTGACCTAGTTTGGGACAGGCCTCTTCTCATTCCCCTTGAGAGGGGAATGTCGGGATGGGGGTCAACCGCAGGCGACGGCGTATGTGAAGAGAGCTGATCCCCACACGCTTTGCTCTGGCGAGCAAAGCGACCTCCCCTTTTCAAGGGGAGGTGGAGCCGCGTAGCCCGGATGGAGCGCAGCGAAATCCGGGAACGGTCCATCCGCGGATAGCGCGGCTCCCGGATTGCGCTTCGCTTCATCCGGGCTACGACAGAAATGATGGCGCAGCGCTACGACTTGAAGAACGCGTTGGCGGCGTCCTTCGACGCGCGCTTCTTCGTCATCGCCTCTTTCAGGCGATCGACTTCGGCGTTGAGCAGCGCGATGCGCTCCGTCAACTCCTCGACCGACAGCAGCGAGAGATCCTGGCCGATCTCATGGCTGATTTTCTTCCGCGGCCGGTCCTCATCCTCAATCGGCATGTGTCTTCCCCGCGATGCTGATCTGGCGTCCTGCGTCCAGCGATGATAGATATCCGTCCAGAGGAGAATTTTGCAGTGACTTTCGTGTGCGCGCAACATCTGACGCGAATGCCCCGGCCCGACCGCAAGGAGTCTGACCGGACGGGATAGTTGCGCGCCTGCGCGCGAGGCATGAGCCGACCCCAAGCCCTTCCGGTCACGCGGGAGGGCTTTTTGATTTTCCGCTTTGATTCTTGCGGGGTCGGCATCACCGAACGCGAAAGACCTTAATCCATGACCAAGATTCTCATCACCAGCGCGCTGCCCTACGTCAACGGCGTCAAGCATCTCGGCAATCTCGTCGGCTCGCTGCTGCCCGCCGACGTCCACGCCCGCTTCCGCCGGCAGACCGGCTGCGACGTGCTCTTCATCTGCGCGACCGACGAGCACGGCACACCGGCCGAGCTCGGCGCCATCGAGGCCGGACAGGATGTCCGGGCGTTCTGCGACGCACAGCACGCCGTCCAGGCCGACATCTATCGGCGCTTCGGTCTGTCGTTCGATCATTTCGGCCGCACCAGCTCGCCGCACAACCATGCGCTGACTCAGCACTTCTATCGCCGGCTCGATGACGCCGGGCTGATCGAAGCACGCACCTCCCGACAGGTGTTCTCGCCGGCCGACCGGCGCTTCCTGCCAGACCGCTACGTGCTCGGCACCTGTCCGCATTGCGGCGACGCCGGCGCGCGCGGCGATCAATGCGACCATTGCGGCACGCTGCTCGACCCGTCGGACCTCATCGATCCCCGCTCGGCGCTATCCGGCAACCGCGCGCTCGAGATCCGCGACAGCCGTCATCTGTATCTGCGCCAGTCGCAGCTGGTCGACAGCATCGGCGCATGGATCGACAGCCGCACCGGATGGCCGCCCTTCGTGGTGTCGACCGCGAAGGGCTGGCTCAATGCCGAGCTGCGCGACCGCTGCATCACGCGCGATCTCGCCTGGGGCATCGCGGTGCCGCGCGACGGCTTCGACGGCAAGGTGTTCTATGTCTGGTTCGACGCGCCGATCGGCTACATCGCGGCGACGCAGGAATGGGCCGACGCCGCGCCAGGCCGCGACTGGCGGCAATGGTGGTGGCAGGCCGATGACGTCAGCTACATCCAGTTTCTCGGCAAGGACAACATCCCGTTCCACACCGTGAGCTTTCCGGCGACGCTGATCGGCTCCGGCGAACCGTGGAAGACCGCCGATGTGATCAAGGGATTCCACTGGCTGAATTACGAGGGCGGCAAGTTCTCGACCAGCAGGAAGCGCGGCATCTTCACCGATGCGGCGCTGGCGGAATTGCCCGCCGATCTCTGGCGCTGGTGGCTGATCGCCAACGCGCCGGAGAGCGCCGACACCGATTTTGGCGTCGCCAGATTCGTCGCCGACGTGAACAAGGATCTCGCCGATATCTTCGGCAATCTCGCCAACCGCATCATCAGCTTCGCGCATCGCGCCTTCGACGGCCGCATCCCGGATGGTGGCGCTCCCGGCGATGCCGAGCGCCAACTCGCGCTTGAACTGGAGCAGCGCATCGCAGCGCTGCACCGCCATCACACGGCGCTGGAATTTCGCGCAGCGGCGGCCACGACCCGCGCGATCTGGGACACCGCGAACGCTTATCTGCAGCACGCAGCACCCTGGACGGCGATCAAGTCCGATCCGGCACGCGCGGCAGTCATCACCCGCACCGGGCTCAATCTTGTCGCGCTCAGCGCCACGCTGGCGTGGAGCATCGTGCCTGATCTCGCGGCGCGCGTACTTGGCGCGCTCAGTTGCGACGATGTGATCCCGCGCTGGCCCACTGGCCCACTCCTCCCGCTGCTGGATCGCGGCGCGGGCACGCCGGTCGCTAGGCTCGGGCCGCTGGTCGAGAAAATCACGCCTGAGAGAGCCGACCAGCTCACGACGCGGTTCGGGGTTTAATGGCGTTTCGCTTCGGTGGAAAAGGCGGTATGCCATCCGCCGATCCTCTCCACTGACCAGGGACCAGCCATGCCAAATCTGCCCGCGCAAATGACCGTCGTTGCCATCAGCAAGCCTGGTGGCCCTGAGGTGCTGGTGCCGGAGACCCGCGCGGTGCCGGTGCCAAAGGCCGGCGAGATTTTGGTCAAGGTCGCGGCCGCCGGCGTCAATCGTCCCGACGTCGCGCAGCGCTCCGGCTCCTATCCGCCGCCGCCCGGCGCCAGCGACCTGCCCGGCCTCGAAATCGCGGGCGAAGTGGTCGCGCTCGGCGAAGGCGCAAAGCACAAGATCGGCGACAAGGTGATGTCGCTGGTCGCCGGCGGCGGCTACGCGCAATATTGCATCGCGCAGGACGCGCAGGCGATGACCGTGCCGCCCTCGCTGTCGATGCAGGAAGCCGGCGCGATTCCGGAAACGCTGATGACGGTGTGGCACAATGTGTTCGAGCGCGGCGCGCTGCAGGCCGGGGAGACGCTGCTGATCCACGGCGGCTCGTCGGGCATCGGCACGATGGCGATCCAGCTTGCCAAGGCGTTCGGCGCCAAGGTGATCGTCACCGTCGGCTCGCAGGACAAGGCCGATGCCTGCCTCAAGCTCGGCGCCGATCACGCGGTCAATTACAAGACCGAGGATTTCGTCGAGGCGGTGAAGAAGGCCACCGGCGGCAACGGCGCCAATGTCATCCTCGACATGGTGGGCGGCGATTATATCGACCGGAACTATGACGCCGCCGCGGTCGAGGGGCCGCATCGTCCAGATCGCGTTCCTGTCGGGAACACCGAAGGCCACGGCCAATTTCGCCAAGCTGATGGTCAAGCGGCTGCACCACACCGGCTCGACCCTGCGCCCCCGTAGTAATGCGGACAAGGCGGCGATGGTCGCGGCGATCGAGGCGAAGGTGCTGCCCTTGCTGCGCGAAGGCCACGTCAAACCGCTGATGGACAGCACATTCCCGCTGGAAAAGGCCGCCGACGCGCACCGGCGCATGGAGACCAGCGAACATATTGGCAAAATTGTGTTGGCGGTTTAACCCTCGCGACGGAAGCAGGGGCGGAAACCCTTTGATTCCCTTCGCTTTCGTGTCATTTATCGCGCCACCGCCGGGCCGGTCGCCGGGTCCGGTCAGTTTGTCGATCGCGGAGTACTGACATTGCGTCTGATCAGGTGCCTTGCGCTGCTCGCGCTGGGCCTCATGATGTTTGCCGCCGCGCCTGCCGCGTATGCGATCGACGCGGTCAGCGTGCGCAGCGATGCGCCCGCGATCGATCTGACGGCGGTTCTCGACCATCAGCGCAGTGAAGCCGACCGCATCCAGGTCTCCACCGCCCCCGGAACCGACGGCATCGTGCGCCGCATCGAGGTTCGCGCCCGCGAAGGCGGCCAGAACTGGGTGGTGTTCGCGCTCGCCAACAACACCGATGACCAGCTCGACCGCCTGATCGTTGCGCCGCACTACCGCATCGTGTCGTCCGGCCTGCTGTGGCCCGACCTCGGCCTGTCGCGCATCGCCACCATCACGCCGTCGGTCGGCGATCGTCCCGAGCGGCAGGAGAGCCCGACCGCCGACGTGTTCCGCATCACGCTCGATCCCGGCGCCGTCGTCACCTATGTCGCGGAACTGCGCACCGACAAGCTGCCGCAGCTCTATCTGTGGGAACCCGACGCCTACAAGGACAAGGTCAACTCGTTCACGCTGTACCAGGGCATCGTGATCGGCATCTCGGGCCTGCTCGCGCTCGTGCTCACGATCTTGTTTGTGGTCAAGGGCAGCATCATGTTCCCGGCCGCCGCGGCGCTGGCCTGGGCGGTGCTGGTCTATATCGGCGTCGACTTCGGCTTCTGGGGCAAGGTGCTCGACATGTCGAACAACGCCGAGCGCGTCTGGCGCGCGGCGGGCGAGGCGATCCTCGCCGCGACACTGCTGGTGTTCCTGTTCGCCTATCTGAATTTGAGCAGATGGCACGTCCGCTACTCGCACATCACGATCGGCTGGCTGGTCTTCCTCGGCTCGCTGGTCGCGCTGGCGCTGTTCGATCCCGCGGTCGCTTCCGGCATCGCGCGCATGTCGCTGGTGATGATCGCCTTCGCCGGCTTCGCGCTGATCGTCTATCTCTCGACCCACGGCTTCGACCGCGCGGTGCTGTTGATCCCGACCTGGTTCCTGCTGGTGGTCTGGGTGGTCGCGGCCGGCATGACGGTCGCCGGCTCCGTCACCAACGACATCGTCGGCCCGGCGCTGCTCGGCGGCCTGGTGCTGATCGTGATGCTGATCGGATTCACGGTGATGCAGCACGCCTTTGCCGGCGGCGGCGCCACCACCGGCGTCGTCTCCGATGTCGAGCGCCGCGCGCTGGCGCTGACCGGCTCCGGCGACCTGATCTGGGATTGGGACGTGTCAGCCGACAAGGTGTTCACCAGCCCCGAGACCGAGGCCCTGCTCGGCCTCAAGCGCGGCACGCTGGAAGGCCCGGCGGCGAAATGGCTCGAGGTGCTGCACCCGCTCGACCAGGACCGCTTCCGCGCCGCGCTCGACAGCGTGCTCGACCAGCGCCGCGGCCGCCTGGTGCAGGATTTCCGGCTGCGCACGCCCGACGGCCACTTCATGTGGTTCGCGCTGAAAGCGCGGCCGGTGGTCGGCTCCGACGGCGAGGTCTCGCGCGTGGTCGGCACCCTCACCGACGTCACCGAGTTCAAGAACTCCGAAGAGCGGATGCTGCATGACTCCGTCCATGACAACCTGACCGGCCTGCCGAACCGCCGGCTGTTCATGGACCGCCTCGGCGCAGTGGCGAATCTCGCCAAGACCATGCCGAACCTGCGGCCGACCCTGATGGTGATCGACCTCGACCGCTTCAAGCAGGTCAACGATTCCGTCGGGATCGCGGTCGGCGATTCCATTTTGCTGACGCTGGCGCGGCGGCTGACCCGCATCCTCAAGCCGCAGGACACGCTGGCCCGCATGGCCGGCGACCAGTTCGGCCTGATCCTGCTGTCGGAGCAGGACCCGGCGCGGATCACCAATTTCGCCGAGACCATCCGCAAGACCATCCGCGCCCCGATCGCGTTCAACGACCGCGAGATCTTCCTGACCGCCTCGATCGGGCTTGCGCTGTCCGACCCGGCGGCACCGCTGACCGACGAGATCATCAAGGACGCCGAGCTTGCGATGTATCATTCCAAGCGGATCGGCGGCGACCGCATCGACGTCTACAAGCCGGCGATGCGGGCGCGCAAGACCGACCGCCTGACGCTTGAGAGCGACCTGCGCCGCGCCATCGAGCGGCAGGAGATCACGATCCTGTACCAGCCGATCGTGCGGCTGGAGGATCGCGCGATCGCCGGCTTCGAGGCGCTGGCGCGCTGGGATCATCCCAAGCTCGGCCGGATGTCACCGTCGGAGTTCATCAACGTCGCCGAGGAGACCGGCCTGATCGTCGATCTCGGCATGTTCGTGATGGACCAGACCGCGCGCCAGCTCGCGGTGTGGCAGCGCGCGATGCGCGCCCGCGAGCCGATCTTCGCCTCGGTCAACGTGTCGTCGCGGCAGCTGCTGCGCCACGATCTGATCCACGATATCCGCACCGTGCTGTCGCGCTCCTCGGTGGCGCGCGGCACGCTGAAGCTTGAGCTGACGGAATCGCTGGTCATGGAGAACCCGGAGCACGCCGCCCAGATGCTGGCGCGGATCCGCGAGCTCGGCACCGGGCTGTCGCTCGACGATTTCGGCACCGGCCACTCCTCGCTGTCCTATCTGCAGCGCTTCCCGTTCGACACCATCAAGATCGACCAGTCCTTCGTCCGCACCACCAGCCGCGGCACCCGCCCGGTGATCCTGAAATCGATCATCGCGCTGGCCCACGATCTCGGGATGGAGGTGGTGGCGGAAGGCGCCGAGACGGATTCGGATGCCGTCGAGCTCTACCAGCTCGGCTGCGAATACGCCCAGGGCTTTGCCTTCGGCGAGCCGATGGACGCCGATGCGGCGACCCGGCTGCTCACCGAGGAACGGCTGGAAGCCGCGAGCTAACTCTTGTCGTCCCGGCCTCGTGCGCAATTGCGCACGGGAGCCGGGACCCATACGCCGCGGCCCATCCATGACGCGCTGGGGCCGGTTGCCTTCGTAACAACAACGCCCTGTGGTTATGGGTCCCGGCGTTCGCCGGGACGACGGTTAGGCATGCGCTTGAACCTGACGCTCTTGCCGTCGGCCTGGCGGGTGGCGATGTAGCCGGCCTCGAGGCAGGCCTCGCGCTGCGGCATCTTCTCCTGCGGGCTGCGCAACGTCTCCCACCACGAGGCCCGGTGCGCGGCGCGCGGCAGCGCCGCATCGATGATCGCCTCGATCTCCTCGAAGGTCAGCACGAATTCGGGCAGATGCTGCTTCTTCAGATAATCCCGCAATGCGTCGTAGTCGTTCACAACGTCCTCGATGACAAAAGTCCGGCAACCACCCGTTAACCCATTCGGCGGCTGCTGTCGCCATTTAAGGCGACAACAAGATTTCCCGTTGCATGACGGCGCATTGGAGCGGGACATGTCATTTCGACGGCGAAACGACGCAAGGCGGCGCTGGCGGCTATCGGCAAAGCTGCTGATCGCGGCGTCGGTTGCGACCGTCCTCGGCTTCTCCGCGGTCTGCGCCGGCGTGATGTTCGACATGCGCCGCGGCGAGGAGGAACTGGCCCGCCGCACCCTGGAGAATCTGGCGTCGGGGATCGAGGCCGACATCAGCCGCAACATCGAGCTCTACGACCTGTCGCTGCGCGCGGTCGCCAGCAATCTCGAGATGCCGGAGATCCGCAATATCAGCAAGGAACTGCGCCAGCTGATCCTGTTCGATCACGCCGCGACCGCAAAACATTTCGGCGCGATCCAGGTGTTCGACACCAAGGGCAATTTGACCATCGACGCGGCGAGCCTCGATCCACGGCCGGAGACCCGCAGCGACGAGGAGTATTTCACGGTCCAGCGCGACAATCCCGATGCCGGCCTTTACATCAGCCGGCCGATGCTGCATCGCGGCGCCTACGCCATCGTGCTGAGCCGGCGCATCGTCGACGACGAGAGCCGCTTCCTCGGCGTCGTGGTCGGCTCGATCCGCTTCAGCTATTTCCACGATCTGTTCGGGCGGCTGAACCTCATGCCGGGCGACACCATCACCGTGCTGCGCAACGACCGCACCATCATCATGCGGACGCCGTTCGATCTCGACGTGATCGGCAAGAGCCTCGCGGAGCAGCTCGACTGGAAGGCCGAGAACCTGAAGGTGGGCGGCGCCTTCTCCGGCAAGGGCCCGGTCGACGACATACCGCGGCTCTATGTCAGGCGCAGCAGCTCCGGGCCGCTTTACGTGGTGGTCGGCAAGCCGCTCGAAGCCGTCTTCAACCTCTGGCGCACGGAGGCCATTCGCATCGGCGCGATCATGGCGTTTCTGATCCTGTTCGTGCTCAGCGCAACGCTGGTGCTCGCCCGCGAGATCGTTCGCCGCGCCGACGCCGAGGACAAGCTTGAGGAGATGGCGACTACCGACGCCCTCACCGGCCTGAAGAACCGGCGCAAGTTCGACGGCGAGATCGAGCGCGAATGGCGCCGTGCCGGCCGCTACGGCCAGCCGGTCGCGCTCTTGATGATCGATGCCGATCATTTCAAGGCCTACAACGACACCTATGGGCATCAGGCCGGCGACCAGGTGCTGGTCGGGATCGCGATCTGCATTTCGGACGCGGTGCGCCGCGCCGGCGATTGCCCGGCTCGTTTCGGCGGCGAGGAGTTCGCCGTGCTGCTGCCCAACATGACCGCGCTCGAGGCCTTCAACCTGGCCGAGACCATCCGCCGCAAGGTCCAGCAATGGTGCGCGGGCGAACTGATCACGACAGTCAGCATCGGCGTCGCCAGCATGCGGCCGACCGCGGGCCAGCAATGGTCCGATCTGATCGAGGCCGCCGACAAGGCGCTCTACGCCGCCAAGGCCAACGGCCGCAACCAGTCGGTGCTCGCGACCGTGCCGAAGATCGCGCTGGTGGCGTGAGGGGCCAAGCGGCTGCAAAATACCGGGCGTCACAAGCAATCAGTTAGACGCGAAGCCCTCTCCGCATCGTCGTCCCGGCGAAGGCCGGGACCCATAACCACAGGCGTTCGTCGTCGAAGCGAGCTGCGGCTCCAGCGTTAGGCAACAATGAGCATTCGGGGTAATGGGTCCCGGCCTTCGCCGGGACGACGGTGAGGATGTGGCACGGCTTGTGACTCACACATCCGCACGCCAACTCAGCCCCGCCGCTTCTTCTTCGGCTTCTTGCCGAACTTCGGCTTCGCCGACACGTCCGGCCACTGCGTGGGTCCGGCGTGGCTGGACTTGCCCGGATGCTTCTTTTTCTTTCCGAACCGGGGCTCGTCGCCGGATTTCGGCCTGAAGCCTTTTCCGTCCCGATCTGATCGGAACGAGTCCCTGGATTCCTTCTTTGACGCGTATTCCTGACGCGAACCGCTCGCGCCTTCGCTCGAAAACGCTCTGGCCTCGCGGTCCGGTTTGCCGCGCCGCTTTCCCGCCCCCTCGTCGCGCGGCCCCCCGGCGCGCGGCGCGCTGTATCCGCCGTCGCCATCGTCGCGCCAGGGCTTGCGCGCCGGCTTCTCGCGCACCTCTCCCTGCGGCGCGCCCGCCAGCGGCTCGATGCGGATGCTGTCTTCCTTGTCCGGACGCTTGATCTTGACCGCGAAGGAATCCGCGACCCGCGCGGCGATCTCGAACTCGGTGGTCGTATCCATGATCTTGATCGCGCCGATGTCGCGCTTGTCGATGCCGCCACGGCGGCAGATCATCGGCAGCAGCCAGCGGGCTTCGGCGTTCTTCCGGCGTCCGATCGCGGCGCGGAACCAGACGGTCGCCTCCTCCATGCCGTGACGCGCGGAGGACTTGCCGGTCTTCGATCGCGGCCCGGCGGCACGATCATCGCGGCGCGAGGCGCGCTCGCCGCGGCGATCGTCGCGGTCCCGGCCGCGTCCCTCGCCGGGATCGAGGATGTCTTCGGGCGCAGGCAGCCGCGCGCGGTAGAGCCGGGCGAGCGCTGCGGCAATCGCCTCGGGCGCGCGTTCGGCGAGCAAGGCCTGCGCCAGCGCCAGATCGTCTGATGTCGCCTCCTCGGAGAACACCGCATCCTGCAGCAGGCGATCATGGTCGAGCTTGCGGATCTCCTCCGCCTGCGGCGCGGAGCCCCAGACCACATCGATGCCGGCGAGATCGAGCAGCAATTCGGCGCGCCGCCGCCGTGCCGGCGGCACCAGCAGGATGCTGACGCCCTTGCGGCCGGCGCGGCCGGTACGGCCCGAGCGATGCTGCATGACCTCCGGGTCTTTCGGCAGATCCGCGTGAATGACGAGATCGAGGCTCGGCAGGTCGATGCCGCGCGCCGCGACGTCGGTCGCGACGCAAACCCGCGACCGCCCGTCGCGCAACGCCTGCAGCGCCTGGGTCCGCTCGTTCTGGGTCATTTCGCCCGACAGCGCGGCGACGGAGAACCCGCGCTCGAGCAGCGCCGCCTGCAAATGCCGGACGGCCTCACGGGTGTTGCAAAACACCAGCGCGCTCGGCGCCTCATGGAAACGCAGCACGTTGACGACGGCGTGCTCGACATCGTCGGCAGCCACCCGGATGGCGCGGTACTCGATATCGGCATGGCCGCCTTCGTCACCCGCGACCTCGATCCGGAACGCCTGCTCCTGATACTGCTTGGCAAGCGCGACGATGCCGCGCGGAAACGTCGCCGAGAACAGCAAGGTGCGGCGGGTGTCCGGCGTGGTCTCGAGGATGAATTCCATATCCTCGCGGAAACCGAGATTGAGCATTTCATCGGCCTCGTCGAGCACGACGACCTTGAGTTCCGAAATGTCGAGACGGCCGCGCCGCAAATGGTCGCACAACCGGCCGGGCGTCCCGACCACGATGTGGGCGCCCTCGGCAAGCTCGCGCTGCTCGCGGCGCGGGTCCATGCCGCCGACACAGGAGACGACGCGGCCGTCGGCGTGTTCATAAAGCCAAGCAAGCTCGCGCTGGACCTGCAAGGCGAGCTCGCGGGTCGGCGCGACGATCAGGGCCAGCGGGGCGGCAGCCGGCTCGAACCGCTCGGCACCGTCGAGCAGGTCCTTTGCCATGGCCAAGCCGTAGGCAACGGTCTTGCCCGAGCCGGTCTGGGCTGAAACCAGGAGATCGCGGTCCACAGCGTCGTCCGCGAGCACGGCGAGCTGGACCGGGGTCGGTTGATCGTAGTTGCGCTCAGCCAAGGCGCGGGCGAGCGGCGAACTTGTGGTCGGAAAGGGCACGAGATGGGAAACCTTGATTGGTCCGGGCGCAGAACGTCGAGCGGGACGACCTGGAGCTGCGTACCCGGCAGGCGGCACAGCCGCATGACGATTTGGGGTGCTTTACGCCAAGAAGCGCCAAATCGCCATGCCCCCGTCGCAGAAAAGCTGGCGCCCGGATCAGGCGGCCTGCCCGATCCGGGCCGTAGGGCTGGTCAGCGCGATGGCGGGTGACGGCTTCGCCTAACCTGCAAGACCGTCCGGTCGGCGACAGCCGCCGCTACTTTGCCGCCTTGGCGCATTTGAGAGGTCAAGAGGAACGAGAACGGGGCAAGCACCGTTGCGGGACTCTCTGGACGCCGCATCACTTCGCCTTGAGCGCCTTCTCGTGGCTCTCGAGCGCCGCTGTCATCAGCTTCGGCAATTGCGCGGCATAGACCTCGATGAAGGTGGCATCGCCGCAGGCCTCCGGATCGCGCGCGGCCTGCTCGGCGATGCGCGCGGCCCTGGCCTCGCATTTCGCGAACATGTGCCAGAACCAGTCCGCGTTCTTGCCGAGTGCCGGCTTGTTCTTCTTGATGACGGCGGCGCCGACCGCGCTCATCGCGCTGACGACGCCGGCGCCCAGCGTGCTGATGGCGCGCGCGTTGAGGATGTCCTCGCGCCCTTGCGCGGTGGCGTTGGTGGCGGTCGCTCGTCCCTTGGCCGGCATGCTGTGAGCTCCTTCGATCCCTGCGGCGGATGCAGCATCGGCCGCGGAAGTTGAGGAAAGCTCAAGGGGCATGGTTGAGAACCGCTATGGATTTCATTCCGGTTTTATGCGCTTCCGAGCGATCGGGCCTGGAGGGGCGTTTTGCCCTCTTCTCTGCGCGGGAATCCGTCAGGCGTCGTTACCCTTTGGCGCCGTAGCGGCGGATCAGCTGACCGGCGACATCGTCGAGATCATTGCCGACGACCTGCGGCTGCGGGCCGACGCCGAGGACATCGTTGCCGGGACGCTTGATCAGCGCGGCCTCCCAGCCGGCCGCGACCGCGCCCAGCGTGTCCCAGGTGTGGCAGGCGATCAGGCAGAACTCCGAGGGCTTTGCCCCGAGCTCCTTCTCGACATAGCCATAGGCCTGCCGCGACGGCTTGTGATGCTTGACGCCGTCGGCGGAGAAGCGCCGCTCGAACAGATCGACGATGCCGCCATGGGTCAGCTGCCGGGTCTGCACCTCGAGCAGATTGTCGGTCAGCGTGAACAGGCGGAAACCCGCCGCGCGCAGCCTGCGCAGCGCGCCGGGCACTTCGCCGTGCGGCGGCATGGTGGAGAATTTCTCGGTCAGCTCCTGCTTGTCGGCATCGTCGATCCTGATGCCGCGGGTGTCGGCCAGCATCTTCATGACCGCGGCGCCGATATCGGTGAACGGCACGTAACACCCCGCGACGGTGAGCGAGGCCGAGTACATGATGAAGTTGGCGAACCACAGCCGCATCGCGCTCCTGTCGTTGAAGATGCGCGCGAACACCGGCTCCATGGTCTCGAGGTCGAGCAGGGTTTCGTTGACGTCGAACACGATCAGGGGAAGTGCCGCCATTTTGTTGGGCTCCTGTTGGTCTTTGTTTTGAGCATGATCTTTTCGGAAAACCGCTACGCACTTTTCCGGGTCATGCTTTGGTGGTCTCAGCCCCTGTCCTTCATCCGGCTGCGGTGCGCGGCCTGCTTGGCGCGGTTGCCGCAGATCGCCATGCTGCACCATCGGCGCGCACGCGCCCGCGTGTGGTCGGCGAACATCAGCGTGCAGGCCGGGCCCTCGCACGCCTTGATGTCGGAGAAGCTTTCCTCGCAGACGACCCTGGCCATCGCTTCCCCGATCGGCAGCAGCAATGTTTCGGCCGAACGCCAGCGCCGCGTCCGCTCCAGCGCGAAACCGTCATGGCCGCCATCGCCGTCCTTGCGGCGATGCGCCACGATCCGGCTGAACGCCTGATCGCTTTCCAGCAGCCGGTTCAGCGGCTCGATCTCCTTGAGCGCACGCGACGCCAGCGGCCGGCCCATATGCTTGCGCACGAAGCCGCGGAACCACTCGCGCAAATCGCGGGCCTGACCGGCGACGTCGTCGAGCTCGCCCGGCGTCGCGCGCGCCTTGAGCTCGTCGAGCACATCGGGCGGCACCAGCTGCGCCTGCGCGAGCCAGCGCAGCAGGCCGTCGCCATCGCCGATCCAGTCGACCGGCGTATCGACCGGGGTCGCAATCGAATTGATGAAATCGATGCCCAGGCTGTCTGCGATGAACATCGCGGGCGGATGGGATTGCACGGTGACGCCCTCCTGGCGGCTTTCTGACGGCTTCCTCAGTCACGGAAATAGTAACCTGATAAAAATCATTTGACAAGTTACGCGTCCTGGACCATAAGTGCGATAACCTGTCAAACAGAATTTTAGAGGTTACGGCAAAACGGGCCTGAAACGAGGGAGCGGACAATGTCGAACAAGGATGTCAGCGTGGTGCTTGCGCATGGCGCGTGGGCCGACGGCTCGAGCTGGGCGCGGGTGATCACGGCGCTCGACGCCGAGGGCATTACAGCGGTGGCGGCGCCGCTGCCCCTCACCTCGCTCGCCGACGACGTCGCCGCGCTGAACCGCACTCTCGACCGCGTCGCGGGCCCGGTGGTGCTGGTTGGCCATGCCTATGCCGGCGCCGTGATTGCCGAGACCCGCTCGCCGCGCGTCAAGGCGCTGGTCTATGTCGCGGCGCTGGCGCCGGATGAAAGCGAGACGGTCGCCGACGTATTCTACCGGCTGCCGCCGCATCCGTTCGCGCCGAAGCTCGCGCCCGACGCCAATGGCCTGATCTGGCTGCCGGAGTCTGCTTTCGCAGCGGCCTTTGCGCAGGGCGCGCGGTCCGAGGACCTTGCGGTACTCGCCGCGGTGCAGCGGCCGATCTCGCCGGCCTGCATCACCGTGCCGGTCGGCCGCCCGCTCTGGAAGGACGTCCCGAGCTGGTTCCTGGTTGCCGAGGACGACCGGATGATCGCGCCCGAGACTCAGCGCAGCATGGCGGCGCGGATGCAGGCGACCGTGCGTTCACATCCCGTCGATCATACCCCGATCGTCACCGCGCCGAAGCTCGTCACCGACATCATCCGGGAAGCGGTCGAGAACGTTACAGAGCACTGACCTCTTCCCACGATTCCGGACAGGAGAGCTGCCATGCAGGAGAAACGTCTCTCGGCCGACCGGCTCGGCGCGTTTTCCGATGCGGTGATCGCCGTCATCATCACGGTGATGGTGCTGGAGCTGAAGGCGCCGGAGGGCTCGCGGTTCGCCGACCTGCTGCCGCTGTGGCCGACCGCGATCAGCTACGCCGCGAGCTATCTGTTCATCGCGGTGATCTGGGTCAATCATCACCATCTGCTGCATCTGGTGCGGCAGCCGACGCCGCGGTTGATCTGGCTGAACTTCGTGCATCTGTTCGCGGTTTCACTGCTGCCGTTTGCCACCGCATGGGTCGCGCGATCGCACATGGCCGCCGCGCCGGTGGTGGTCTATGCAGTCATCTTCCTGCTGATCGATCTCGCCTATCTCGCCTTCGAGCGCACGGTGCTGACGCAGGCAGACCAGAGCCTGATCTCCGAGCGCGTGCGGACATGGACGCAGCGCCGCACCTTGCTCGCCGTGCTGGTGTTCGCGGCCGGCACCGCCATCGCCCCGTTCATGCCGCTGCTGGGCTTTGCCACCGTGTGCTGCGCCCTGCTGCTCTATCTGCGTCCCGAAGCGATCAGCGGGCTCGCGAAGCAAATCAAATCCTAAGTCCCGGAACTCACCAACGCACGATCACAAGGAGTGACAGATGTCCCAGGTCAAATACCGCATTGCCGATGTCGACGGCTTTAACATCTTCTATCGCGAAGCCGGTTCGCCCGGCGCGCCAAAGCTGCTGCTGCTGCACGGCTTCCCGAGCGCCGGCCACATGTTCCGCGATCTGATCCCGCAGCTCGCGGACAAATTCCACATCGTGGCGCCGGATTTGCCCGGCTTCGGCCAGTCGGACATGCCGCCGCGCGACAAGTTCAACTACACTTTCGACAGCATCGCCGGCGTCATCGATCGCTTTACCGAGGTGATCGGCTTCGATCGCTTCGCGGTCTATGTGTTCGATTATGGCGCGCCGACCGGCTTCCGCCTGGCGGTCAAGCATCCGGAGCGGATCACGGCGATCATCTCCCAGAACGGCAACGCCTATCAGGAAGGCCTCAGCGACGGCTGGACGCCGATCAAGGCCTATTGGCAGGATCCCTCGCCGGCGAACCGCGACGCCTTGCGTGCGTTCCTGACGCCGGAGACCACGCGCTGGCAGTACACCCACGGCACATCAGATCCGCAAACGGTGTCGCCGGACGGCCAGAACCTCGACAACTACTACATGGCGCGGCCCGGCGCGCACGACGTGCAGCTCGATCTGTTCGGCGACTACAAGAGCAACGTCGCGCTCTACCCCACCTTCCAGACTTACTTCCGCACCCACCAGCCGCCGTTCCTCGCGGTGTGGGGCAAGAACGATCCGTTCTTCCTGCCGCCGGGCGCCGAGGCGTTCAAGCGCGACAATCCGAAGGCGGTCGTCAAATTTTTCGACACCGGCCACTTTGCGCTGGAAACGCACGCCGCCGAGATCGCGCAGGCTATCCGCGAGTTCCTGAACCGCTGACTCAAGGATGTCGGCACCCACAACTCTATCCGCGTCTTTGCGAGCGAAGCGAAGCAATCCATAGCTCCGCACAACGGAAGGATGGATTGCTTCGTCGCTGTCGCTCCTCGCAATGACGGGCTCACATCCACTCAGTCGCGCCGACCACTGCAAGGAAGTACACATGACTACATCCGTCGCCATCGTGACCGGCGCCAGCTCCGGCATCGGACGTGCCGCCGCGCTGCGGCTCGCGCGGGATTTTTCCGCCATCGTCCTCGTCGCGCGCAGCGGCGAGAGGCTGCGCGAGGCCGCTCAGGAGATCGAAAGACGCGGCAGCACGCCGCTGGCGCTCGAGCTCGATCTCGCCGCGCCTGATGCCGCTGATGAAATCGTCAAGGCCACGCTGGATCGCTTCGGCCGCATCGACGCGCTGGTCAATGTCGCAGGCTCAGTGCCCGGGCTCGATCTGTTCGAGCTGACCGACCAGCAATGGGACGCCGGCCTCGCGCTCAAGTTTCACGGCGCGAGGCGGCTGACGATCCGCGCCTGGGACGCGCTGAAAGCGTCGCAAGGCGCTGTCATCTTCACGTCAGGCAATGCCGCCGTGCTACCCCGCGCCGGCGCCGCCGCGGTGGGCACGATCAACGCCGCGATCGAGGCACTTGCAAAAGCCTTCGCCGAGCGCGGCATCGACGACGGCGTGCAGGTGAACTGCGTGTCCCCGGGCGCCGTGATGACCGGCCGACGCCTCGCGATGCTGGAGAAGATCGCAGCGGCAAGGCAGCTCGATGTCGACGCGGCCAAGGCCGGCTTCCTCAGGCAGGCCGGCATCAGGCGGTTCGGCACGCCGGAGGAGATCGCCGACCTCGTCGCCTATGCCGTGTCGCCGCCGGCGCGCTGGATGACCGGCACCGTGCTGCGCATCGATGGCGGCGAGATCAGGACTGTCTGACATCGCCGCGCTATTGCCGATCCGCGCGCGGTCATGCTTTCGGCCCCTGCGCGGCGCGTGCCGCGAACATCGCGAGCAGCCGGCCCCAATCGCCTTCGGTATCAAAGATGCGGCGCATCTCGGCGGCGCGGGCGCCGTAACGGTCGAGCTTGCGGTGCTCGAGCTCGACGCGGGTGGCGTCCTTGCCGTCGGCAATGAAGCGCACCTCGATCTCGGTCTTCAGGTTCGGATCGTATTGCCAGTCCGCGGTGATATCCCACGACAGCACGAGGCGCGACGGGGGCTCCCAGAGCAGCACGCTGCCCCAGTCGCAGGTACTGCCGTCGTCGCCGCGTTCGTACCAGCGGCCGCCGACGCGCGGCTCCATGATTGCATCGACCGCATTGGTCTTGCCGATTTTGTAATGCGCGAGCGGCCACCACGTGCCCATCTGCTCGGTGAAGACCCGCCAGGCCACCGCCGGCGGCGCCTCGACATTCATCACCTTGCGGACGCTGTAGGGATCGTAATTGTCGGAGGTCGCTTGCATCGTCATCGGGATCTCCTCTCTTTGGCGGCTTCGCGTTCGGCCGCTTGCTTGAAGGCGGTCAGTGTCTTGTCCCAGAATCCGTCGAGCCAGCCGCGCAGGCTCTCCAACCCGCGGGTGTCGATGGCATAGAGCCGCCGCGTGCCTTCGATCCGCACCACGGCAAGGCCGGCGTCCTTCAGCACCCGAAGATGCTGCGACACTGCCGGACGGCTCACCTTGAGGCCGTCGGCGATCTCCTGCACCGATCGATTGCCCTCACGCAGCCGCTTGAACACCAGGCGGCGGGTCGGGTCTCCCAGCGCGTCGAGCGCGCGTTCGGCGCTGATCATGATCGTGTCGTCCGTTGTTGGATTTAACGTAAGTCTACACTTACGGTAAGTCAAGGCTAACGCTCTGTTCCAAATGAAACGGCGCGGCTCCGATCGAAGCCGCGCCGTTCAAATCGTCTTGCCGCAAGTGCAGGCGCTTACGCCGCCGTCACGCGCCAGATCACGTTGCCGACGTCGTCGGCCACCAGCAGCGAGCCGTCGGGGCCGAGCGCGACGCCCACCGGGCGGCCGTACGACACCTTCTCGTCGGGCGCGAGGAAGCCCGAAAGGATGTCGCGCGGCGGCCCCGCGGGACGGCCGTCCGCGAACGGCACGAACACCACCTTGTAGCCTGACAGCGTCGAGCGATTCCACGAGCCGTGCTGGCCGATCACCATGCCGTCGGGAAAACCCGGCAGCGTGCCCTGCGGCATCCAGCACAGGCCGAGCGAGGCGGTGTGGCCGCCGAGCGCGTAGTCCGGCTGGATCGCCTTGGCGACCATCGCCGGATCCTGTGGCACGCGATCGTCGACCGTCTTGCCCCAGTAGCAATAAGGCCAGCCGTAGAAGCCGCCGTCGCGTACCGAGGTCAGATAGTCCGGCGGCGTCTCGTCACCGAGGCCGTCGCGCTCATTGACGACGGTCCACAGCACATTGGTGCTCGGCTCCCACGCGATGCCCACCGGATTGCGCAGGCCGCCGGCGAAGATGCGGCTGGTGCCACCTGCGAGATCGAGCTCGTAGATCGCGGCGCGGCCTTCCTCGACCGCAAAACCGTTCTCGGCGATGTTGCTGAGCGAACCGACGCCGGCATAAAGCTTCTTGCCGTCGGCGCTCGGCAGCAGGCTGCGCGTCCAGTGCCCGTCGGGCTTGAAGCTGACGAGCTTGCGTCCCGGCGCGGTGATGCGATCGGCGCCCGCAGTGTAGGGAAAAGCCACGACGCCGTCGGTGTTGCCGACATAGAAGGTGTCGCCGACCAGCGCCATGCCGAACGGCTGGCTCAATCCTTCCATGAAGGCGCCGCGACTTTCGGCGACGCCGTCGCCGTCACGGTCGCGCAGCAGCGTGATGCGATTGGCGCTGACGCCGAGCGCCGCGGCGCGCCGCATCGTCGCCTGCATCGCGTAGTGGAAGACGCTGCGCGGCTTTCCTGCGATCTGCGTCGCCTCCGCGATCAGCACATCGCCATTGGGCAGCACATTGATCCAGCGCGGATGATCGAGCCCGGCGGCAAAGGCGTTGACCTTGAGCCCGGGCGCGGCGACCGGCTTCTGGTCGTTGTCCCAGCCCAGCGCCGTCGGCATCTTGAGCGTCGGGATCGCGCCCTGGGGTTTGGCCTGCGGGATCTCTGGCGCGCTACCCCAGGCGGGCGCGGGCTGCGCGCCCTGCATCCGCCGCCACGCCAGGGCGCCGGCCCCGATCGCCGCGACGACGCGGGCAAAAACTCCAGACGTGCTCATGAAACTTCCCCTGTAATTGCGCAGTGTTAGCGCGCCTTGTCATTCCCTTGCCGACCGGCCGCGGCCCGCAGCAGCATTCGCATAATGCCGGCCCTGATGACAGTAGTTATACGATCTTCGCAGCCGCGCACGAATCGGGGAGACTGGCTGCACGCTCCCTTGTCAGGGCGCTTTCCTCCCTGAGACCTTGCCCGCCGCAGTGGCGGGCTTCCTTTTACGAACCGCCCCGGCTTTTCGAGGCGCCGCTCGCGCATCCGCCGTTATAGCCATAGAAGCATAACGGGCCGGCGACGGATGCATCCTGCCGGGCAGAGCCCGGCAGTGCCCTCCCGGAACACAAGCCCCTTCACAAGAACCTGACCCCACGCTCGCGCAGATTTGCCCTTGCGAGATGCATGGCAGATCAGGAACGCCGCTCCATGGCGGTCGTTGGTCGGGACACCAGCAAGGAGAGTGTGAATGCAACGAAAGACCAAGATATTGTCCCTCGCCGCGGCGTCCCTGATCGCAACAACGGCAGGCGCGTTCGCACAAGGCTACTATCCTTATGGGAACCCTGGTCCGAGATATTACGGCGGCCCCCGCTATCAGGCCGTGCAGCCTGACGTGATGTACTCTCCAGCGGAGCCGGGCTGGTACGGTTCGTTCAACGGCACCAACCACCCGACGCCGAGCTCGACCCAGGGTGACGTGGGTCCTGAAGGGAACAACAACGGTACGCTGACCGGCGTCTACAGGCGCTGGTAGCCACGCAAAATTTAAGGTCCGTCGCTCACTTGAGCGACGGACCTTTTTGCTGTTCCACGTTCCACGTATGCAAAACGTGGGAACGTGAGGTTCGACTTTCCTGCTGAGGTGTTACTTCACCATCGCGCCGTAGACGATGTCCTGCACATTCTCGCGATAATATTTGCGCAGCTCGCCCGGCGCTGCGGTTCCCACAACGACGACAAGGCGCTCCTTCGGATCGCAGAAGAACTGGGTGCCATAAGCGCCGTTCCAGGTGAACTCGCCGGGATTGCCCGGCACCGACGACAGCCCCTCGCTGGTCCGCACCGCGACCGACAGCCCGAAACCGAATCCGCCGCGATGCGGTTCGACCGCCGCGACGTTGTTCTTGATCTCGGGCCCGAGATGGTTCGACGTCATGTGATGCACCGTCTTGGGGCTGAGGATGCGCATGCCGTCGAGCTCGCCGCCATTGAGCAGCATCTGCCCGAAGCGCAGATAGTCGCCGACGGTCGCGAACGAGCAGCCGCCGCCGCAATCGAACCTGGTCGGCGTATCGAGCAGCTTGATGGCTTGCGGCTTGCCCGTGAGCGGATCGTTGGGGAACGGACGCGCCAGCCGCGCGCGCTGCGCCTCGGCCGGGTGGAACGTCGCATCCTTCATGCCGAGCGGCTTCCAAACATTGGCCGCGAGATATTCGCCAAGCCGCTGGCCTGAGACCTTCTCGACCACGGCGCCGAGCACGTCGATCGAGAAGCCGTACTCGAACTCGGTGCCGGGCTGATGCACCAGAGGCAGCTGGGTGATGCGGTCGATGAAGGCCTGGGTATCGCCCTCGACCGCCGGCGCGGTGCCGTCGGGATAGAGCCGCGCCAGTGCGCTCGAGCTGTCGGGCCGGCCGCCATACATCAGGCCGGAGGTGTGGCGATAGAGATCGTGGATGAAGATCGGCTGCGCCTGCGGCTCCATCTTCAGCGAGCCGTCGGCCTGCTGCACGCCGACCTTCATGTCGGCGAACGCCGGATAGAACTCGGCGACTTTGGCCTGCAGCGGCAGCTTGCCCTGCTCCATCAGCGTCAGTCCTGCAACCGCCGCCATCGGCTTGGTCATCGACGCCAGCGCGAACACCGCATCGATCGGCATCGGCGTGCCCCTCACCGGATCGAGCTGACCATACGCCTTGTAATGCACGAGCTTGCCGTCGCGCGCGATCGCCACCACGGCGCCGGGCACGCGCTTGGCCGCGATCTCGCGCGCGAAGAAGTCGTCGAGCCGCACCAGCCCCCGCTCCGAGAAACCGGCCTGGTGCGCCGACGTTTCCGGAAGCGGCGCGGCGTGGGCGATGCTGACAGCAAGGCTAGTGGCGGCGGCAGCCGCGGCAATAACGGTTTTTCTCATTGTTTCCTCACCGGGGACCGCGGGCGATTTGTTATGGCGTTCGTTGCCCGCAGCTCGCAGGATTAGATCACGCCGGCAAGGGCGACAAGACTTCGCGGCGCGCGGCCGCGTCACGCCGGTGCATGCCTTGCTGCGCGAAGAACGGCTCGACCTCGAGCTCGAACGTCTTCAGTGCCGCGCCGATCGCCTGGTGCATGTCGAGATATTTGTAGGAGCCGAGCCGGCCGCCGAAAATGACATTCGGCCGCGACGCCGTCATGGCGTGATAGGAGGCGAGCATGGCGCGGTCGGCGGCGGTGTTGATCGGATAATACGGCTCGTCGCTCCGGCCCGCGAAGCGGGAATATTCGCGATAGATCGTCGTCCGGCCTTGCGCATGCGCGCGCTCCGGATGCAGATGCCTGAACTCGTGGACGCGGGTGTACGGCACCTCGGCGTCGGCATAGTTGATGACCGCGGCGCCCTGGTAGTCGGCGACGTCGTGCACCTCGCGCGCGAAGTCGACGGTGCGCCAGCCGAGATGGCCGCAGGCATAGCCGAAGAAGCGGTCGATCGGACCGGTATAGACCACGAGCTGCCGCGGATTGATGCGGTCGGCGACGTCGAAATAGTCGACGCCGAGGTGGCCCGCGATCCTGGGATGATCGAGCATCCGGCGAAAGATCGCGATGTAGCCGTCTGCCGGCATGCCCTCATAGCGATCGGCGAAGTAGCGATCGTCGAACGTGAAGCGGACCGGCAGGCGGCCGATGATGTCGGCCGAAAGCTCACGCGGATCGGTCTGCCACTGCTTCTGCGTATAGCCGCGGATCAAGAGATCGTAGAGCGTGCGGCCGACCGAGGCGATTGCCTTGTCCTCGAGATTGCCGATCCCCGCGGCGCCGTGCGCGGCCGCCTCCGCCGCGATCACGACGCGGGCCTCGTCCGGCGTCATGGCGCGCCCGAACGCCGCGCACACGGTCGCAAGGTTGATCGGCATCGAATAGACGCGGCCCTTCGCCACCGTGAAGACGCGGTGACGGTAGCCGGTGAACTCGGTGAAGCGGTGCAGATAGCGCCAGACGGTCTCGGAATTGGTGTGGAAGATATGCGTGCCGTAGCGATGCACCTCGACGCCGCTGTCGGGGTCGAGCTCCGAATAGGCGTTGCCGCCGATATGCGGACGGCGGTCGAGCACGCAGACGGAGCGGCCGAGCCTGCTCGCCACCTGCTCGGCGATCACAGCGCCGAAGAAGCCCGCCCCCACCACGACGACGTCGAAGCCATCAAGCTGCATGCGCTCTCGCCCTCATGTCGGATCGCGACGGCGCCCGACGCAGCTTCAACGTGACGACACGGCCGTTTCCGGCGAAATAAATCCGCCCATCAGGATAATTCCGAGCCCGGAACGGCCGGCTCGGCCGTTCAACTGACAGCAAGCAAGGCGACGGAAATGCCCGCGCGAGCAGCAACACCATCAAGCGCGGAGGTCCCATGTCCGTGATCTGCGTCCTGTACTCCAGCAACACCACCTATGATTCGCTGCGCGGCATCCTGGCGATGGCCGCCGCCGAGTTCGACCGGCTCGGGCACGAGGTCAGGATGCTCGATCTGCTGGCGCCGGATTTCTCGGCCCGGCTCAACGCCCTGCTGCCGCGGCGTGCCGAGACCATGGCGCTCGGCTTCTCCGGCATTGGGCTCGATATCCATACCAAGGACGGCAGGCTGTTCTGGGACGTCGCCCAGATTCCCGTCTTCACCTGGTTCTGCGATCATCCCTGCTATTTCGCCATGCGTCACGGGCTCGAGAGCCGCTACACCGCGCATGGCTACGTGTTTCCGGACCATGCCGCATTCAACCGCGATCATCTGGGGGCCAACGGCGCCGTGTTCGCGACTCATATGGGCATTCCCGATCCCGGCTTCTTCGGCGGCCTGCCGCCCGAGCAGCGCAACGGCCGGCTGATCTTCGCCAAGTCCGGCTGGAATCCGCTGGCGCTCGAGCGCGGCTGGCGCAAGATGATGCCGCCAAAGCTGTTCGCGCTGCTGTTCGACGTGATCGCCGAGGCGCGCGGCAAGACCTGCGGCGCATTTCCGAAGATCATCGTCGACGTCGCCGAGCAGCACCTGGTTTATCTGAAGCCCGGCGGCGACCTGTTCAACGTGATCCTGACCCGGCTCGACAACTACACACGAGGCGTGCGCACCCGCGAGGTGGGTGCGGTGCTCGCCGACTATCCGGTCGACTTCATCGGCGGCGGCTGGAGCGATCTCGACGTCAGCGGGCGTCCGGCCCGCGTGCTCGGCGCGATGACCTTCGATGCGATGCGCGAAGGCCTCGGGAGTTACCTCGCCGCGGTCTCGCTCAATCCCAATATCGACCTGTCGGTGCATGACCGGGTGTTCTTCGCGCTCGGCGCCGGCACCGTGCCGGTGTTCGACGCCAACCGCTTCTCGGCCGCGGAGATGCCGCATCTCGCCCGCTTCAGCTTCGGCCAGGACACGACCAGCATCGCCGCCGCCGTCGAGGCCGTGCTGGCCGATCCCTCAGCAGCGCAGGCGGCGGCCGCGACCACCTTGCGCGAGCTTTATCCGCGCTTCTCGATGCAGCGGTCGGTGCAGGACATCCACGAAATCACGATGTCGATCGCGGGCGCCGCCGGCGCCAGCTTGTTGCCGGCTGAACCGGTGCCGGCCGGCGTCTGGACGCTGAAGCAGGCGGCCTGATCGCGCGCCATTTCCGTGGCCGCGTCGCGCCCGCTACGCTACCATGCACCCGTCACCTCCGATCGGGACCAGCATGAATCGCCGCGCGTTTGTCTCGGGACTGGCCGTTGCCGCTGCGCTTGCAGGCTTCGCCGCGCCGGCTGCGGCCGACGGCAGGCGGGTGGCGCTGGTGATCGGCAACGGCGCCTACAAGAGCGTGCCCGGCGCTGTCCAATCCGCCGAATGATGCCGGCGATATCGCAGCCGCGCTGCAGCGCCTCGGCTTTGCCGTAACGCTCATCACCAATGCCGGCTTCGACGAGATGCGGCGCGGACTGATCGCCTTCGGTCGCAATGCCGCCAGCGCCGACATGGCGGCGGTGTACTTCGCCGGCCATGGCATGGAGATCAACGGCGACAACTGGCTGATCCCGGTCGATGCCGAGCTGAAGCGCGATACCGACGCCGCCAATGAAGCGATCAGCCTGCAAAGAGTGATGCTGCAGGTCGCCAACACCGCAAGCCTCGGCCTCGTCATCCTCGATGCTTGCCGCAACAATCCGTTCGCGGCGAAGATGAGCCGCTCGCTCGCCACCCGCGCCGCCGCTGGCAGCGGACTCGGCCGCATCGAGCCGGTCGGCAATATGCTGGTCGCCTATGCCGCACGCGACGGCACCATTGCGCTCGACGGCGACGGCCGCAACAGCCCGTTCGCCGCGGCGCTGCTCCACAACATCGAGACGCCGGGCGTCGAGGTCACCTTCATGTTCCGCAACGTCCGGGACGATGTGATGGAGGCGACGCGCAACGCGCAGCAGCCGTTTGTGTACGGCTCGCTGTCACGCAAGGCGATCTATCTCGCGGCCGCGCCGCCGGCCGACGCCGCCGCCACGAAACAGGCGAACGCTGCGCCGGCAGCCGCCGCATTGTCAGCGCCATCGGCGACAGCAGCCGGCGCGATCGATCCCGCGCTGGTCGGCACCTGGGAGATCATGGTGCCGGGTGGCCGCGGCCAGTCGCGCTGGATCTGGAAGATCATGGCCGACGGCACCTATCAATTCCACGCCGAGCCCTCCCGCGCCGCGCGTCCGCACGAAGGCGCCGTCAGCTTCGCCTACGGCCGCTGGACGCTGCATGCGCTGAGAGGACTGAGGAACTACAGCGACGGCGGCTCCTACGAGATCCGCGACGCCATTGCCGTGATCACCGGCAAGCTCGGCACCGGCTATTGGAAACGCAGTGTGGAGTGAGTGGGCGCGGCGCGACGGTGCAGCCGCAAGCCTCACTCCTTTCATAAATCCAGTTCACCCGTAGCCGGATAGACCACCGTGCCGTCGCCCTGGACGACGGCGCCTTCGGTAAGACGGGCGGGCTCGAGGCGCCCCTCCCCCATGATGTGGAGGACGGTCTCGCCGGACGCGATGAGGTAGTCGGCGACGATGCGGCGGTGGCAGCGCCACCACACGGCTTCCGAGCACATCATCGCACAGCGTTGCCGGCGCCCCTCGTCGCGCAGATGCTGGAGCGCCGCATGAAACTGCGGCGACAGCGCATAGTCGGCGTAGTTGTGAAAACTCTCGTTGCTCCAGAACCCGTTGACGGACGGCGCCACGCTTCGCGCCTTGCCGCGGAGCCCGCCGAGATCGGCCAGATGCTCATACGAGATGCCCGCGGCCTTAAGCGGCTTGGGCAGCGTATCCTTGTTGAACTGCGGATTGGTTCGCGACCGCGGCACCGTTCGGATGTCAACGATACGCTCGATCGTGGCCGCGCCGAGGAGAGCGATGAAATCCTCGAGGCTGCGGGTGGAATGACCGATCGTGAAGAACGGAAGCGCCACGTCTTTGCTAGGCATGATGCAGCGCGCTGCCCTTGTGGGCCGCGACATGATCGGTCTTGTCGCTCTTGATCTCGTACTGCGGATCGGCCTCCGAGGCGCGGTGGGTGTGCCCCTTGTAGTCGAAATCGCTGATGTGGACCGCGATGATGGTGCCCGAGACGCGGCCGGCCTCGGAATTCCAGCTGACGTGATCGCCGACCTTGAATTTCCTGGCCATCGTTGCAGGCTCCTTCAGACGCGAAATTGATCGTACGATACGCCGCCAATCGACGGCACGGGACTAAAAAAGCCCGCCGGAGCAAACGAGCTCACAGCCGGCCAAGTTCCTGCCTCGCGTTGCGGGTTCAAGCGCAAATTGATGGTCTGGTTGCGGCATCCCGGAAGCTTGCCGCCGCCGTCCGGAATTCGATAGCGGGATTGATCGACGAAGCGATACCGGCAACGGATGCAGCAAGTTACAAGTTATATGGCTCAACGCGCAAGCCTGACAGAAAGCTCGGTCAGATTCCCTCGTCACTTACGTGGATCCGCGGAATCAAGTTGCTGCCCTGCTCAGATCTTCTCCTTTGAGGGCCGCCGCAGATCCAATGCCGACATTGGTCACGATTGCCCTCGCCTGCAACATCGACATGCTCAGAGGACGAATGCGATCGACCGAGCAATATCTGACAATGCCGACCAACGGCGTCGGCGCCTGCGGGACGAAGACAGCCACCCAGTCGTTCTCGAGTGTCTCGAGGAGATATCCGAGCTGCCAGCCACCCTCGACGTTCACCAGCACTGGCTTGAACTCATCGCTGGCGCCTTCGGCCTGAGCAAGGCCTTGAGCCATACTCTTCACCATCTGGTACTGCGGAAGGCTGCCAAGAAATGATTTTTCGACCCACGCGCTAATCCGAGAGCCGGCTTTGGTTCGCGCGACGATGCCGGCGAGGAACGACACCAGGATCAATAAAGCCACTGCCACGACTGTAACAATTCCAATGCCTGCGACCTTTCCGATCTGGTCGAAATGAAGGGCATGAGACACCGGAAGCGCGGCCTTCACCGCCAGACGCATCGCGTGGCTGAGAATCGCCAGTACAAGAGCGACGGGCAGGAGAAACAGTGCGCCTCCGATTAAAGTCGTTTTCAAAAACTCCTTCATTGCCACGGCCTCTCCATTTGCACACGCCGTTTGAAACCGGGCCTTTCGCCAACAGCCGAAAGAACTCGCCCGGATCTACAAGAACGGCCATGGCCACCGGGCGTCAACAGACCGCCCACGTCGCCACAACCATCGCGTCCCGATGCGGATCATTGCGATGCTTGGCGAGTGAACGGGCAGTGCAGCGAGACATCCCGGTCTCGCCACACCGGTTGCCTCGGGGAGCCGCCGATCATTTTTCGTTCTTGAAGAGAACGTCGATGGCCTGGATCACCTTGAGTTCCGGGTGGGCCTTGCAATACACAATGACTTCGTGCTCGCCGGATTTGGTCCGCGTAATATGGGCAAAATGCTTCTTCGCGAGGCCGTTGTACCAGCCACTGTACCAAATCGCGAGAAAGTCGGCGTCCTCCTGATAAGTGTTGGCGAGTTGCGCGCAGGTCAAAGCCTGAACATCAATGAACCCTTTCGAGTCCATGTAGGTCGAGAGCGGGACCTGGGCATGAACAGAAGCAATCGAGATGACGAGCGCGCCAAGGCTGAGCCCAATCTGGTTCACGATGGATTTGCGTTTCACGATCTAGTCTCCTCTTGATTTTGGTTCGCCACCCAAGCCAGCGAACACTTTGAACAAACCGATCATTTCTGCGATGGGTCGGCCGTTGCGCTCGCCGGAGCGGGGGAACGAAGCGACTCATAGGAGATGTAGTACTTGTAGATCTTGCCGACGTACTGAACCGTCTCCTGCCCGACGATCGCAGCCGCGCCGTTCTCGACATTGTCGAACCAGACGGTCGAGTCGAAGCCGTGCTTGCTCGCATAGTCCCGGAAACGCTTCAGGTTTCCCGGGCCTGCATTATACGCCGCCAGGGCCATGAACACGCGCTCGCGCGGATCGGTGACCGAAGCGTCGACATAGGTATCCGCCAGGTAGCGCAGGTATTTGGAGCCGGCGTGGATATTGGTGTCGGCACTGGCCGCGACGCCGGTGATCTCGATCGGCTTCCCCTTCGCGGTACTGGGCTTGATCTGCATGATGCCGGTGGCGCCGGAGGCATTGTGGCAGGCCTGGTCGAGCTCTGACTCCTGATAGCCCTGTGCAGCGAGCAGGACGGGGTCGATGGAGTATTGCACCCCGTACTTTTCGAAAGATCCGCGCAGCGCCTTGAACTTCTCCGCCTCGGCGTGCGCGAGGGCGTTCTTCAGCGGCTTCGCCGTCTTGAAATAGCGTGCACGCAGGTCGTTGCCGAATTCAGTTCCGATTTTGTGAGTACTGACGAATTCAGCGAGCTCCTTCCTGAGCGCTGGACTGTCCTTGCGGATCGCCCAGGCGATGTCGCCGCCTTCGTTGATCGCAATATCGTCGCGCACCGTCAGCCCGTTCAGGAGGCCCGCCCACGCCTGCGCCTTGAAGCGGTCGACGACGGCCCAGGGCAACAGGCCGGTGCTCACCATCTCCAGCAAGTCCTCGTCCTCGAGGGTCTTGTCGGCTGGCCTGACGACGATGCGTTCCAGCCCCTTGGCTGCCCGGTCCGCATTGAGCGCGTTCAGGTGCTCGAAATAGCTGCTGGCTTCCCGGACGAAAATCGTCTTTCCACCGAGCTCGTTCAGCGAGCCGATGCTCGGCGCCGCAGATCCCGTCACGAGCACTTCGCGAACGCCGGATGCCCAAGGATCAGCGAAGTCAACCAACTTGCTCCGATCCGGCGTGACCGTGAGCAGGCCGGCGGCGATATCGCCCTTTCCGGCGATCAAGTCACCCAGCAGTCTGTCGCGCCTGGTGGGGACGAAGCCGACATAGATCCTCTGCTTCTTCTTGCCGTACCGCTTGTTCAGCCAGCTTTCGAACTCGGCGCCGAGCTCGGCTTCGAAGCCGAGTGTCTCGCCCTTGTCGATGAAGAACGATGTCCTGTCGGTCGGCACGAGGATGCGCACGAGTTTGCGCTTCAGCATGCCATCGAAGTCGCCCTCCCAGACCTTCAGGGACGGCAGCGCCAGAACCTGTGGATCGGCCCTGGCGGATTTTTCTGCCACGACGACGGCGGCGGCGGTTGCGAAGGCCATGGCGAACATCCTGGAACTTGCGCAGGTCGATGAAAAATTCATGATCCAACCCAATCATTTGAAACGTGCCGCTGAAATCTGCCTGGACGTTACCTTTCTTCGTGGAAGCTGTATTGTAATTTTGCCGCAACCTGGGCTAGCAGATGTCGACGCGCGAGCCCAGGCGCGCTGATCAGCGCCGCCGGCCACCGCCATGGAAACCGCCCCCTCCCCGGAAGCCACCACCTCCGCGGAAACCGCCCACGCGGCCGCCTCCGTGGAAGCCGCCGGCCCGCATGCCGCCGCGGATCGCGGCCGGCCGGCCGCCTGCGTGAACACGTCCGCTGACGCGCGAGCGCGTGACGCTCCTGTGCGAGACCGCAGCGCGATTACCCGCGCGCGTATGGGCGCGGGTGACGTTACGGCTGCTGGCCCGGCGGGATACGCTTGCACCGCGATTGCCGGCGCGTTGCGAGACCGCGGTCCTGGCCCGGCCGGCACCCGCATTCGAGATCCTGCCGCCGGGACCACCGGTGCGATTGCGCAGCGCCTCGCGCGCGGCGGGGGTATTGCCACTGCCGAACCGCCTCGCCACGCCGGCATCGCGATAGGCGACACCGCCGCGATGCGCCGGATTGTGGGCCCAATTGGTGTTTCTGATGTTGGTGCGGTTGAACTGGTTATATCGGTTGACGTTGACGTAGACGTTGCGGCCCCACCAGTTGCAGCCGCCCCAGATCGCAGCGCCGACGGCCACGCTGGCGGTGAAGCCGATCACGCCCGCGGCGACATAGCCTGGCGGAGACCAATAGAACGGCTGGTAGTCGGGATAATCCCAGGCCCCGTAGACGACACCGGGATCGTAGACCGGGACGTAATACTGGTCGGGATCGACCGGCTCGATCGAGATCGCCTGCTGCATGCCGGAGGGCGCGGTCACACCGGCAGGAGGCGCGCTCTTTATCACCTTTTGCTGCGGCGTCGACTTGAGATTGCCCGCGGCCTCCGCGCGCTGGCGCAAGGTCTGCACGGCGCTCATCACGTCCTGCTCCTGCGCGAGGAAGGCATCGCCAAGCTGCTGGGTCCAGTCGAGCTTGTCGTTCATCATCTGAAGAACCTGCGGCACCGCCGCGAGGGCCTTGACGCTCGGATCCCACGACTGCTTCTGCATGGCGTCTTCGAGCGCCTTGCCGGTGACGGTCTTGTTGTCTTGCGACCAGCGCGCCGCCTCGACGACTTCCAACGGATAGGTCGATGCCATCAGGATCTGCGACAGCAGCGCGTCCGGGTAGAGCGCGATCGGCGCGACCAGTTGCTCGATCTGTCCGTTCGGAAGCTTGGTGGCTGTCGGGGCCGGCGCCGGCGCGGCAGCCTGGTCCTGGGCCGGCTTCTGGTCCGCGGGTGTCTGCGCGTATGCCGGGCCTCCGAGCATCAAGCCAACCGCCAGCGCCGCGTTCGCAATGGTGAGCCGGCGCAATCCTGGAAGAAGTCGTGTCATGATGCCTCCTCGTTCTTCGTCTCGCTTGCATCACCGGCGGCGCCGGCGTGCTCCGCGGCGCCGGGCGTCAGCGATGCCTACGCAATCGTTCGGCCTCTATTCAAAGCGGAACATGCGTTTCCAGTCGTCCTTCATGCTGACCACGATCCAGCCATTGGAGTTCGCTGCGTCGAGCGCCTTGTCGAGTTTGCCGAATGAGGACTTCCGATCGTATGCATATTCCCGTTCGGCATCGGTGTGATGCACGATCAGGCCGAAGCGTTTCCCCGATGATTGCGTCGCCCATTGCAGCATCTGGAAGTCGCCGTCCGAATTGCCGAAGGCCGCGATCGGCCGGCGGCCGATATGCGAGTTGATGCCGACCGGCTTGCCGGGTCCGTCGTCGACGAGATCGATCGCCGGCAGCCGGATCAGTGTCGGTTTCCCCTTGTCGATCTCGAACTTCGTCTTGATGCTCGATCCGACGACCTGCTCCGGCGGGATGCCATAGGCCCGCTCGCTCCATGGCCGCATGAACTCGATGCCGCCGCCCGAGACAATGAAGGTCTTGAAGCCATTGGCCCGCAGACAGGCGAGCAGTTCCAGCATCGGCTGGTAGACGAGATCGGTATAAGGCCGGTTGAACTTCGGGTGACGCGCCGACTTGATCCAGTCGCCGGCGATCTGCGCGAACTCGGCCGTTGTCATGCCGGCATGGGTCGCCATGACCAGTTCGACCAGGCCCTTCTCGCCGGCCTTGGCCAGCGCTGCGATGTCGTTGTCGAGAACCGCCCTGAACGGCTGCTTCTGCTTCCACTCCGGATGTTTGGGGGCGAGGGCCTTCACCCGGTCGAGCGCAAACGCAAGCTGCACATACATCGGCTGCTCGCACCACAGCGTGCCGTCATTGTCGAATGTCGCGATGCGTTCCGGCGCCGGCACGAAATCCGGCGCTCCTTCCTTGGTCACCGCGGCGACGAAGTCCAGGATCGACTGCTTCGCCCGGCCGTCATTCCAGGAAGGAAGAGGATCACTCTGCGCGCGTGCGATACGGCCGGAGACCGACAGCGTGGCCGCCGACACCAGCAGACCGGCCAGGATCGTACGGCGGTCAACCAAGCTTCCGTTCACGAATCTCCGTCCTCCACTTCAGCCGTTCAGAGAGGAACGACCCCCGAGAGTGGGGGCCGCTCCATTTGCATCGATCAGTTGCCTGTGGGCAAGCCAATCTGGAAGCCGTCCTTGGCGAGTTGATCCCTGAAGAACGCGAAGCGCTCATACTGCTGGATGGTGATCGGTCCCGCGTAGGTCTCGCTCTGAATCTTCCGTGGCGGATACTTCACATAGGTCTGCATCAGATCCTTGATCGCGGCATTGATCGAAACCAAGGACCAGGTGTGCTCCGTGTAGTTGTTCATGAAGATGTCGTAGCGCTCCTGCGGGTCCTGCCAGAGATCGAAGACCTGCGGAACGGTCGCCACGTAGGACTCCGGTCCCTTCCAACCGAGGTTGCTGTCTACCGCGAGGCCGCCGGTCTTTGCGCCATTGTCGCCGCGCAGATTGAACACCGCTTTGTAGTTGCCGACACGGGCTGCGCCAGGCGAGAGCTCGGATTCCGTGAAATAGAACCAGTTCTTGCGCTCGGACTTGCCGGTTCCGAACAGGATCGGCGACATGTCGATGCTGTCGAAGATGATCGGCTTACCCTCGCGATCGTTCTCCGGCAGCTTCACGCCGGCGAGCTTTGCGAAGGTTGCCATGTAATCGAGGCCGCCGACGATGTCGGAATTCTTCGTGCCGGCCTTGATGCCTGGGCCCCATGCAAGGGACGGGACGCGGTTGCCGCCCTCGCGAACCGTGCCCTTGGTGCCGCGGAACGGTGTGTAGCCGGCGTCCGGATAGACGTCCTGCCAGGCGCCGTTGTCCGTCGTCCAGAACACATAGGTGTTCTTGTCGAGGCCGAGGGACCGCACCTTGTCCATGATACGGCCGATACGCGTGTCGTTCTCGACCACGGAGTCGGCATACTTGCTCTTGGACATCGACTTGCCCTGGAATTCGGGCGCCGGCATGTTGGGCTGGTGCACCTTCATGAAGTTGATGCTCATGAAGAACGGGCCCGATGACTTGTTGCGGTCCAGATACTCGAGCGAGGCCTTCTCGACGTAGTCGTCGAAGAAGGGAATGCCGACCACGCCCTTGTCCGGCGTGTTGACGTACTGGCCGTTGATCTTGAAATCTTCCTTCGCCGGCTGCCCGGCATTTCCGGAAAGTGCGCCTTTGGTGACCTTCTCGAACATCGCCCTCAATTCGGGGTCCATGTCGGGAAACCAGGTCGGATCGGCGTAGGTGTACGCATTGAGATGATAAAGGCCGGCATACTTCATCTCGTCGTAGCCTTGCGCGCTCGGCAACGCATAGTCGGCCTCGCCAAGGTGCCATTTGCCCGTGAAGAACGTTTTGTAACCGCCGGTCTTCAAAACCGAGGCAAGCGTCCATTCCGCCGCCGGCATGCCGCCGCCCTGGCCCTGGAACGCGACGGTCGTCATGCCGCTGCGATTTGGAATTCGGCCGGTTTGCACCGCGGCACGTCCAGGCGTGCAGCTCGGCTGCGCATAGAAGGACATGAATTGCAGTCCTTCATTCGCGAGACGATCGATGTTCGGGGTTGGCATGCCGCGATTTTCGCCGCCGCCATAGGGCCCGGAGTCACCATAACCGAAATCATCCGACAGGATCAGGATGATGTTCGGCTTTGCGCCGCCGGCCGCGCTCGAGGGTTGCGTGGTCCCTTGCGCCTGGGCGGTCTCGATGGGCGCCATCGCCGAGAAGGCGGCGATGGTGGCGAGCGAACTCGAGGCCGCGAGCAGGTTGCGGCGGCTGAAGGTGTCTGTCGTTGTCTTCTCAGTCATCACTTTCTCCCTGAACGTGTAATGCAGCGAAATCCGAGATGGCTGGTCGACGTATCGATCGGCTCGGCATGGCGCGCCGCCGGTCGATAGCGCCGGCAATAGTTCGGCGCGCAGAGATGCGAGCCGCCCTTGATCACCTTGCGCGGTATCCTGCTAAGCGGCAGCGACGGATCGTGGCTGTCATGCTCGCAGCCGCCCCGCGGGTTCTGGGGAATGCAGCAGGCCTTCTTTGCATCGGCGCGGTGTTTCGGAGCCCACCAGTCGCTGGTCCACTCCCAGACATTGCCGATCATGTCGAACACGCCATAGCCGTTCGGCGGATAGGTCATCACCGGCGAGGTGCGCGCATGGCCGTCCTCGCACCGGTTCTCGAACGGAAAGTGACCTTGCCACGTATTGGCTTGATGCACGCCGCCCGGCACAAATTCATCGCCCCAGGCATACTCGGCGCCATCGAGGCCGCCGCGCGCAGCAAACTCCCATTCCGCTTCCGTCGGCAAATCCTTGCCGGCCCATCGCGCATAGGCGAGTGCGTCAGCATGGGTGACATGCACCACGGGATGGTCGTCCAGCGACTTGATGTTGCTTTTCGGGCCATAGGGATGGCGCCAATTCGCGCCCTTGAGCAGCGTCCACCATTGGCTGTAGTCGCGCAGATCGACCGGATAATCCGGGGGCGTGAAGACGAGCGAGCCGGCGAAGATCAAATGCGGCAGCGCATCCGGATAGTCCTTGGGGTCCGGAGCGACCTCGGCGAAGGTGACGTGGCCGGTGGCACGCACGAACTGCTTGAATTGCCGGTTCGTCACTGGAGTGCGGTCCATCCAGAACCCGTCGACGCTCACCATGTGGGACGGCGCTTCTTCCGGATAATGCCGATCCGATCCCATGCGAAACGTGCCGCCGGGAATGAAGACGCTGTCTGACGCGCCGGTTTCGTCCACGTTCGCGATCGGTCTCTCGGCAATATTCAAGAAGGTTGCCTCCAGTTACTCGTTGCGGCCGATTGCGTGCTTGGTCGGTTCGGCGGCCTCGCTGCGCAGGTTCTGTGTGACTGACCGATCGCAGCACGCAGCATGCCCGCGGCAAGCACGCTTGATATCGAAAGGTTGACGAGAATCGTATTTTTCACGCACTGCTCCAGTTATGCGAACGCCCCCTCGATCACGGCCGGTTCAGATGAACCAGAGCCTCGGCTTCCAGTTCGGCAACGAGCCGTTCGTAATCCGCGGCCTTCCGACTTCCTTCGCGGTCTCCTTGCTTTGCCGCTTGTTGCCAACGACGAAGCGCTTTCACAGCTTCGTCATAATCTGCGCAAATCGCTCTAAACTGCGCGTCGCGATTGAAGCAGCGCCGAATGTCAAGTTCGCGCAGCGGAAAGCGGGTCACAATCGCGCGGAACTCCTCCATGATGAACTCGCTTGTGGCCAACGTGACCTTTGCTGCTGGTTCATCGAGGCTTCAAGGTACGAACATGTTCGTACACGGCGCGACGCTCGTTGAGCGCGCCGTCTCAGGCGCGACGGCTTCAAGGCCGATGCGACCAGCTGTCGCTGCAGTCGGGAACTCGTTGTTCCGACGATTGAAAGCTGTCGCGTCAGCGCCGGCTGCTTGCTTCGCTTACGAGTTGCAACATGTACTGAGAAAGCCTACCGTCAACCGACGATTGGGGTTGCCGGTTGATGCCTGATGTACCCTTCGCTCACGATGCCGTCAGCGGCTCATCCGATATCCCGCGTTGTGATGATTCCGCGGTGCCGCCGGCGCATGTAGCGAAAGAGCTGGACCGCATCCTCTCGAGTCCGCATTTCCAGGCGAGCGAACGGCGGCAAGCTTTCCTTCGTTTCATTGTCGACGAGACGCTTGCAGGCCGCGCTGATAGCCTGAAGGGCTACACAATTGCCTTGGCCGTGTTTCGGCGCGACGACTCTTTCGATCCCCAGGCTGACCCTGTCGTCCGTCTTGAAGCTCGACGATTGCGCCGCGACCTCGATAGCTACTACGTGGATTCGGGCCGCGATGATCCGGTACGCATCACAATTCCAAAAGGCTCCTATGTGCCCCATTTTGAGTGGCACAAAATGCATACTGCCGACGCTCCATCTCGCGAGCCTGCTCTTGAACTGCACGATGATTCGACAACTGCTGCTGCTACACGTGCGAATTGGACGACCAAGCCTGGCATCAGGCGCTATGGGCCCGTCGCTGCCGCGCTGGCAGCCGGCGTGGTGGCTTGGATATGGCTTGCAGCAAGACCGCCTCCGTCCCCAATGACGCCACGCGAACCCGCGGTCCTCGTGATGTCATTCACGCCACTGACTCCCGGGGAGAACACGCGGCTCTTCGCCATCGGCATGGGACAGGAACTGACCAGCAACCTGTTTCGCTTCGGAGGATTCCGGCTCTACACGTCGCCGTCGAATGCGCTCTCCGCAAAAGGCGACGAGGCGCCCCAACCTGGTCGTCCTCTCGGTGCTTCCTATGTCGTCCGTGGAAGCGTTCAAACGAGCGCCGAAGAGGTGCAAGTCACAACGACTGTCTTCAACGCCGAGAACGACGAGATCGTATGGATGCGGACATATGCTCGACCGTTCGATCCTCAGTCGCTCATGAATGTCCAGCGCGAGCTCGCAAGCGAGATCGCAACCGTCGTCGGCCAATCCTACGGCGTGGTTAGAAACGACATTCGCGCGGATCCACCGAGGAATATGGAAAGCTATCTCTGCGTCCTGCGCGCTCAGGCCTATCGCAGCACTTTCCGGCGCGTCGACTTCGATCCGGCCATGCAGTGTCTTCAGCAAACCGTTCAGCGGGATCCGCAGTATAGCGATTCATGGGCCATGCTTGGATGGCTGCATCTCGACGCCGGACGGTTGGGCTATTCAGCCGACGGCAATCCGCAAACGGAGTATGACAAGGCCCTTGAGGCAACGTCGCGCGCCATCGCCCTGCAGCCGAACAGTCCCCTGGCGCTGAAGGCCCTGGCTGCGGCCTACCATTTCACGGGACGTTACGCCGATAGTGATCGCATCAGCCATCTGGCGATCGACCTCAACCCCAACGATCCCGACATTCTTGCCCAATTCGGCTGGCGTCTCGCCATCCGCGGGAACTTCTCGGAAGGCGTGCCGATGCTCAAGCGCGCGATCGAGCGCACGTTGCATCCGCCAGCCTGGTATCTTCATTTCATCGCGGTCGACCTTTACTTGAAGGGTGAATACAAGCAGATGCTCGACGTGGCCGAGACGGCATCGTTGCGCGATTCCGGATTCAGCCAACTGTTGATTGCGATAGCGAATACAGAGCTGGGGCGCCGCGATGCGACCCAAACGGCCTTGAAAGGAATGTCGCGGTACAAAGCGTTGGCCGATGATCCGGCCGGCTTCTTGCGCCGCAACGGAGCGGCGGATCAGGTTGTCGACACTCTCGTGGCCGGATTGCGCAAGGCCCAGGCTCTCGTCGCAAGCTGACCTTCCCTGCCGTTTCGGCGCCGTTCAGCCGCCATCTTCGGCTTTCGACGGCCATGCCGCCGTCGCCGTTTTTCACTGCGCATGGAATAGACCGCCCGAAGGCGGCCTTCCATGGGTTAGCGGAAACCAAAGCGGCTTACGGGCGAATGCCGTTCTTTCGCGCGCAATCCCGATAGGCGGAATAGCCCGCCGAGTTTCGGGCGGCAGTCGCCCCGCTTGTCATGTTCGCACCGCCGGCGGCAGCGGCTTCATTCGCCTGCCTGAAGCATTCAGCACGAATTGCATCGACATTCTTGCCACTATTCTTCGGAGCCGCATTTGCCGGAACCGCAACCAGCAAGACCAACGTACTAAGCACACATATCTTCCACATAGTCGTCTCCCTGTTCCCTGTAGTGGACCAGCTGCCGTATCAGTTCGCCAATTTGCCGCGTCGGCAGTAAGCGTCAGCATTGTTTCACACAGGGAGGTCTTCAAGGTACGAACACGTTCGTACCTGCCTCGCGCCGCCGGGGTCCGAAGGATCGAGCTTCACCATGCCCGCGGGGGTCGCTTGCGCCCCGAAGCCACGACGCGCCGTATTGAGCATGCATCTTGTGCCAGCGTGGCACGCAGTTGAACCAACGGAACGAAGCACGTTCAGCGGGATTGGTTGGGACACCCTTGCAAGGAGTCCGGATATGCGACCAACGAAGGCTTTGCTGGTTCTCAGCTTCATCGCATCTGCAGCAATGATACTCCCTTATGACGCCCAGGCCCGGCCCAGAGGAGCCGGCGCTCGATCGGCTCACTTCCACGGCGGAGGAATGCGGCCTGGTTGGCACGGCGGCGGCACGCGATGGCATGCCGGCGGCTGGCACGGCGGCCGCGCACGTTGGGCCGGCGGCGGCTATTACCGCGGTGGCGGTTACTATCGAGGCGGTTGGGGCGCCGGAGCTGCCGCAGCCGGTTTGGCGACTGGCGCAGCCATCGGAGCCGCGACGGCCTACAACTCCTGCTATCAGACGCGAAACGTGTGGAACGGTTACGCGTATGTTCAGCAAAGCGTGAGGGTCTGTTAGGCACTTCCTCGTCCGCTATGCCTGCGCGAGTGCGTTTCGCCGACCCTGTCTGGGCCGACGTCACGCCTTCGCGCGCTACCAGTTAACGCGCAGTCCGGCTTTCCCGCCGTAGGAGAAGCCGCCACCGTCGAACCGGCTCTGATAGGAAGCGTTGGCATAAAGCGACGTGGTCGACGTGACCTGTCCGCTGATGCCGGCATTGATCTCGCCCCACAGGCCGCCGAGGCTCGCCTGGAATGGAACGAAGCCGGTGTCCGACGAGAACAGCGTTTTCGGGTTGCCGAGGAATTCGTTCCACAGGCTCGGACGGATCCAGGCCGTCAGCGTACGCGGACTGTCATCGACCGCCCATGTTCGGCCAAATCGGGCACCGATCCGGGTTGCGAGCGAATCCACATCCGCAAAGCGGATTTGCGCCGCGATGTCGCTGGCGTCGTTGATGTGGATGTTCTGATACACCAGTTGCGCCTGCGGCTCGATGAAGAAGCCGCCGGCGAACTTGAAGGGATATCCGCCCTCCACCGACGCAGCCCCACCCTGAGCACCGGTCTTGAGCGCCGGAATGCCGCGATTTGCGCTGCTCGTGATGTCGTAGAACGTGCCTTGCAGGATCGAGTCGATGTACCAGCCGGTCGGCCCGAAATGCGTCCAGTAGCCACCGAGCGTGTAGGCGGAGAAGGTGTTGTCACCCTGGCTGCCATCGAAATGGGTGACCCGCCCGCGCGCGCCGCCGATCGCGAAATACGCCCCCGCCTGGTCGCGCGAACCGTCGGGACCGTCGTGTCGATAGACATCCATGCCCGCCTGCAGCGCCAGGAAATCATAGCTGAAGTGCGGTCCGGCTTCGCCACCCAACACGCCAAAGCTGTCGCCCTGATGCACGCCGTTGACCCCAAGCACGCGACCCCATCCGACCCTGGCGTTCTCGGGATTGGCGCGGAAGCGTTCGTCCTCCTCCTCGCCCACGCGTTCATGCAGCGTGTCGAGCAGGCTGCGTCCGTACAACAGCGTCATCGCCGGAATTGCCGCGTAGAGCGAAGTCTCCTCGCGGTAGTCGGGGATATCGCCGCCGCCGCCGTCGGCTCCGCCTCCACCGCCGCCTCCACCGCCACCGCCGCCTCCGCCGCCACCGCCTCCTCCACCGCCTCCACCTCCGCCGCCGCACCTAGGCACGTTGGGCAGATTGGAGCAGTTGATGAGACCGCCACCGCCGCAGGCACGAAGATTGGGATGCGCGACACAGTCGAGGGTGTCGCGCAAATACCAGGCTTGCGGGTTGCTGGAGTCGACGCTCGAACGGAACAGCGAATATTGGTAAGGGCCGGCCAAGACGGGGTGAGACAGGCTGAAGGCACCAGGCGTCGTCGTCGCACCATTGATCGCGTCGACGACGAGGATGCCGTTGCCGGTGGTGAGCGCGCCGCCGCCCGTGGTGTTGCTGATCTTCAGGAACGTATTGCCGCCTGCCGTGCCGCCATTGATGACGAGCCTGTCCGACGGCGAACCGTCCCTGCCAAGATATGTATTGAGCCCGATGGTACCGCCCTGGCCGACATAGTTCACCGCCGTCAGCGTCTTGTAGCTCGACAGCTGCGTCGGATCGCCGACAGGGGACGTGAACTGGATGATGCTCGAAGCGTTGATCAAATTGGTGACGTTCGAGTTGCCGGTCATGGTCCAGAGCGAATTGTTTTTCAGCGCGACGCTGGAGGTGCTGCCGGAGTCGGTGAGCGCAACGCCCTGCAGGGTCGAACTGTCCGCGACGAGGTTGAGCGTGGAGCCGCCGCTGACGTTCAGCCATTGATTGTTGTTCGCGACCGCAGTCACGCCGGTCAGGCTTACGCTGCTGATGCCGCCCGGGGCGGCGATCGACGCACCGTTCGGACTGGTCATGGTGACTCCGGAGAGCGTCGCTGCACCGCCACTTATGTTGAGCGCGTTGGCATCGGCTCCATTGGCCGTGAGTGAGCCACCGGTCATGCTCAGCGTACCGCTGCTTGTCACGCCGGCCGCATGGGTGCCTGCGCCTGATGTGGTGACCGTCGAGCTGCCGTCGAGCGTGACGCTGCCCGAATTGTCAGCCTGCACTCCGCGGCCTCCGCTGCTGTTCGGAACCGTTACCGTCACGCCGCTCGCCGTGAGCGTGCTGCCGGTGCCGCTGGCCTGCAGGCCGATCTCGCCCCCGCCGCTGCCCGTCGCGGCGACGCTGCCTCCCCTCAAGGTGATCGCGCCGCCGTCGAGTGCCTTGGCACCGACATCGCCACCGCCGCCGGAAACCGTGACCGCAACGCCGTTTGCCGTGACAGTGCTTCCGGACGATTGCGCCAACAGGCCGGTTTCGCCGCCGCCGTTCCCCTCAACGCTGACAGTGCCGCCGGTCAGCGTGACCGACCCACCGGAGTCCGCGCGCGCGCCAACGTCGTTGCCGCCGCCGCCGGGCATCGAAATGGTTGTACCCGTCGAGCTAATCTGGCTGCCGGCGCCCGTTGCCCACAGGCCGGTGTTGCCGCCACCGCCGACCGCATAGGCGATTGAGCTGTTGAGCAGACTGACCGTCGCCGCGTTGGCCGCCTTCGCAGCGACGTTGTTGCCGGCGCCGTTGAGACCGATGGTGAGTCCTGTCGCGCTGATCTGACTGCCCGTTCCATCAGCGCTCAGCGCAGTTCCTCCGCCGCCGAAGGCCGGATTGATGATCGAACCCGACTGAAAGATGATCTGGCCGCCGCTTTGCGCCGACGCGGCAGTGCTCCAGTTGCCGTTGATGCTCGCCCCGGAACTGAAGATGATCGTACCTGCAGCATCCGCCAAACCACCGATACTGCCGCCATTGAAGGGATTGATGTTGACGTTGTTGGTCGTGATCTGAGCGCTCGAACTTGCGTGAACGGCAGGCGTTCCGGTCAACGTCGTATTCGCGTCGATCGCGCAGCTTCCACTCGTTGCGGAGACAGTCGAATCCGGTGCGACCGTGCAGGACTGAGCCGAGGCCGCATCAACCAGAGCGGCCGACGCAATCAAGGCAAGCGCGGCGAGCCGGAACCGGCTCCGACAGGCCGCGACTGGTCTCGGCTTATTCCTGAAGAACTGGACCAATGATTGCAGGGCGGCGCGCGTCGACGCCTGTTCCATGCGATTGCGCGCGCAAGATCCAAGGAGAGTCGAGCCGGTAAAGCACTTCATTTGCGCCGCCTTCCAAACCTGTCGTTCTCAACAACGTCAAATTGAAAAGGACGGGTTGCTTGGTCGCGGTGCAAAATGCAGGAGCGGCTACAATTCAAGATCGCAAATCATCATCCGACTATCAGGACGAAGATCAACTCGAATGTGGCGATCCGAAACGCGTGCTGCCGTTTGTTGGCAGTTGATGCTTTCGCATCACACAACTTGTGCAGTTCGTGCCAACCGTCGTGCTCTCTCGCGCACGTCCGACGCAACTTGACGCGGTCATCGGGCAGTTCCGCGATCACGCAACCTTTCATCAATTTGCATTCTCGCCTCTGTCCGGATTCGTCGGACGAATGGAATTGCCGTCCCATCGTTTGGGCATTGATCGCAGCATCCTTGCTACGCCGCGACTCCCTGCCGCATCCATGCCGCTTCTGCTGAAGTCGCATTCCAGATCGATTGGCAAGTCACGTCGATTTGATGCCGCGCACGAGATGCACAGGAACCACTTCCGGAGGTTGCATTTGGTTAGGTGCGAGAAAACGGGAACTTGCGGACTTGGCATTCAGTCATGCCAAGCTTCGTAAGTGTCGCAGCAAACCAAATCCAGGGAGCAAGCCATGATGAGTCTAAGAGTTCTTGGCGCGGCTGTGATAGTGGCGTCGGCAGTTTCGAGCCCCGCATCGGCGCAAGCGGTCTTCTCCAACCCGGCCGCCTGTTCATCTCAATTCGCCAGCGCCAACTGCCTCAACCGAGGAGCCGGGAGCCCGTACGACAGCAGGAGAGGCTATTATCAGCGGCGAGCCGCCTATCGCGAACCCGTGGGGCCGGTGGGGGCCGCTGCCGGCGTGGCCGGCGCTGCCGTCGGAACCGCCGCGGCGATCGCGACCGCTCCCTTCGACGGCTGGCGCAATTCCTACGCCGCATACGGCACCTACGATCGGCCCGCCGCGTATGGCGACTACTATGCGTGGAACGGCGACTGGAACAGTTACGCGTCGCACAACGGCATCGTCTGCAGGCCCGGCACCTTTTTCAAGGGATCCGACGGACTCCAGCACCCCTGCCAATAGGGCTCTTCTGCTCTCAGACTAATCTACAGGCGGCCTGCATGGGCCGCCTGCTCCAGTCCTGCCGGTCGCGTCGACAGCGCCTGCGCGGCTGAAGGATCGTATGCGCCCGAGCTGCCTAGTCGGATCGACGACAATATCCGGCTTCGCCCTCCACGCTGCGCCGGAACGAGCGCCTGCGGCGGAGCGATTGCTGGATGCGCAGCCCACCGATACCGACATTCAGTGCAGGTTTCGATGCGGCCCGAGCTGCTCGTCCGACTCCGCAATCATCCGATCCGACGTCGGCTTCTGATGATATGTCGGCCACTAACCTGCGCGGGAAGATCCGGCTCTGTCGAGCCGTCCACGCAGTCGAGGCAATCGACCTATCTGGGTTGGGATCGATCGATGGCCCCGCTGTCCAGCAATGGCGCGGCATCGATGTTGTGCGCGTCCATCAGCATGGCCAGCCGCTCTACTGCAGCAAGGATCATGGCCTGCTCCCATTGCGGCAACTGGACGAAGCGATCTGTAAACGTCAGGTGAAGCAAGTCGGGTGCGTTGGCCACGATGTCCCTGCCTGCCGGCGTCGCCGTCAGAAGGAACTGGCGCTTGTCGTTTGCGTTACGCTGGCGCTGCACTAGATCGAGCGCCACAAGCCGATCGACGATCGTCGTGATCGTTGCCTGACCGAACTGAAGCGCCTGCGCAATGACCCCCGGTGTGGTTTTCTCGCGCGCGTCGATCTCTCGCAACACGAGCCATTGCGATGTCGTAAGGCCGGTCGCAATGGCCAGCTGGCGACTACCGATCTCAGTTGCCCGCAGCACTCTTCGCAGGGCGCGCAGCGTCAGTGAGGCGATCTCTGATTTCATGTGGCTTTTCTTATAGCTACGGCCGCGCCGAGGCGAATCGTAACCGGTTCCAAGTCACCCCTTCAAATTTTATTCGGATAACGAAATATCTACGAAGCTTTTGATGTGAGATCTCAAGCCAATTTTCAAGATTTCGCCACTTATTTTCCTATAAGGTAAAGCGCTATATATTTCGGAGAATGAAGCGATTAATTCGAAATCTGAAGCAATAGCCGGCCCTCGGGTCGACGCTTTCGGTGGATCCTCGCCAGTGGCTTTCGACGCTGCTCCGGATGTCAACGAAGCGTTCCAGTTGAGAAAGCCGTCGCCCGCTGACGGCCCCGCGGTTACCCGCCTGGTCGCAGCCTGCGCGCCACTGGACTCCAATTCCGCCTATTGCAACCTCCTCCAGTGCACGCACTTCACGGACTCCTGCCTCGTTGCGGAACGTCACGCGCAAATTCTAGGATGGGTTTCAGGTTATCGCCCGCCTTCGGAACCGAACAGCTTCTTCGTCTGGCAGGTCGCGGTCGCGAAGGCGGCGCGCGGCAAAGGCCTTGCTCAGCGCATGATCAACGCGCTGCTGGATCGCCCTTCCGCCGAAAGTGCCAAGTATCTCCTCACCACAGTGACCGACGACAACGCTCCATCCTGGGCATTGTTCAACGGACTGGCCCGCGCGTGGGGCGCTCCGCTGATCCGCAGTGTGATGTTCGAGTGCGACGCGCATTTCGCCGGTAAGCACGCCACAGAGTGGTTGGCCCGCATTGGCCCCCTGCCAAACCGACAGCCCGGAGCCAGAGATCAGGAGAACTGACGACATGACCACAACAACCACACTTGCTCGCCATACACGACCCAAGCCGACCAGCCATATCCCGGACCGATCCATTTACGAACGCCGGGAGTCGGTCGTGCGGAGCTATGCGCGCACCATGCCGCGCCAGTTCAGCCGAGCTGACAATGTCTGGATGTATGATAATCAGGGCGGACGCTATCTGGACTTCCTGTCGGGATGCTCGACGCTTAATTACGGACACAATCATCCCGCGCTGAAGCAAGCGCTGATCGACTACATCTCGACTGACGGCATCACGCACGGGCTTGACCTGCATACCGACGCCAAGGCGGAGTTCCTCGAAACATTCGAGTCGCTGATTCTGAAGTCACGCGGGCTGGACTACCGCGTGATGTTCACCGGACCGACCGGCACTAACGCGGTCGAGGCCGCCATCAAACTGGCCCGCAAGGTGACCGGCCGTGGACTGGTGATCGCTTTCACGAACGGTTTCCACGGCATGACCCTCGGTGCGCTGGCCTGCACCGGCAATGCCGCCAAGCGCACCGGCGCGGGCGTACCACTCAGCCATGTCAGCCACGAGCCTTACGATGGCTATCACGGCCCGGATCTCGACACCGCCGCGCTGCTGGAACGGCGGCTGTCCGACCCTTCCAGCGGGCTCGATGCGCCGGCCGCGATTCTAGAGCATTTTCCACATGATGTGGATCATCTGGTGTATCCAGCATGCCTAAAGTAGTTGGCACACATCTGCGGCGCAAACGACTTGACGAGTTTGCCGATGAGTTTGAGCAGGGCTTGGACCGTGCGGGTGGCGCCTTTGCGCAGCGCAGCTTTCAACCGGGAGAAGGCCTGTTCGATCGGATTGAGGTCGGGCGAGTAGGCCGGCAGATAACGCACGCGGGCGCCGACAGCCTCGATCGCCTCGCGGACACCGGCGATCTTGTGAGTGCGCAAGTTGTCCATGAAGACGATGTCGCCCTTGCGCAAGGTCGGCGCCAGGACTTGCTCGACATAAGCCAGGAACGAGGGCCCATCCATTGCACCGTCGATGACATAGGGCGCCGTGAGGCCATCGATGCGCAGCGCGGCGACAAGCGTCAGCGTCTTCCAGTGACCATGGGGCACGCCAGAGACGAGGCGCTCACCGCGAGGAGAGCGCCCATAGTGCCGGACCATCTTCGTCGTGACCGCAGTCTCGTCGATAAAGATGAGGCGCGGTGCACGCAGCTTGGGCTGCTCGGCTTTCAGCGCGGCACGCTCGGCAGCGACGTCAGGTCGATCCTGCTCGGCGGCGTGCAGTGTTTTTTTTGAAGGTGATGCTGTGACGGTCGAAGAAACGCCAGATCGAACCGATGCCGGCCTTTTGCTTTCTCTGAGAGCGCAGACGCGCGCGGATCTCCTCGAGCGTCAGGTCCGGCTCCGCGGCGATCAGCTCGATCAGCCACTGCTTGTGCTGCTCCAACGGCGAGCGGCTGTGCCCGGTGCCGGGCTTGGCCTCAACGTTTCCGGTCTTCCTCCAACGATCCATCCATCGGATCGTAGTCGAAGCGCCGAGATTGAGAATGCGCGCAGCCTCACGTGCGCTTTCGCCGGACTCAACAAGCTCAACCGCACGCACCCTGAGGTCCTTGGAGTATCCCTTCGCCATCGCATGCCCCGCATGTTGTCGCGGGCAACACCGAATCTGATTTGCGTGCCCGTGGGAATCCCCTTTGACTGTTCCGATTCACCTCAACTGGAAACCGCTCTAGTCGAGACGGTTCAGGGCGAAGGCGGTCTCAACACCGCATCGCCGGATTGGCTGCGTGCAATCGCCGATATCGCAAAACGCCACGGCGCACTCCTTATCGTCGACGATATTCAAGCCGGATGCGGACGCACCGGTCCGTTTTTCAGCTTTGAAGGCATGGGTTTTACGCCCGACATCGTCACCATGGCAAAATCGCTGTCCGGCATGGGGCTTCCCTTCGCGCTGACACTGTTCCGACCCGAGTTGGATCAATGGTTGCCCGGCGAACACAACGGCACGTTCCGGGGCAACAATCACGCCTTCATCACGGCCACCGCGTCTCTGCGGAACTTCTGGAAGGATGACGAGTTCGAGCAGGACGTCCAGCGCAAGGGACGATTGCTCGCACGACGCCTGGATGCCATCGCTTCTGGATTCGGCCTTTCGACACGCGGCCGCGGCATGATGCGCGGCATCGACGTCGGGTCCGGTGAAACTGCCGATGCCATCACCAGCGCCTGTTTTGCCGCCGGACTCATCATCGAAACGAGCGGCGCACACGACGAAATCGTCAAGGTGCTTGCACCTCTCATTATCGACGACGCCGCTCTCTCGGCCGGCCTCGACATCATCGAGGAGTCGGTCCGCGCGGTGCGGACCGGCAGCTACGGCATTGCAGCCGAATAACGAAAGGAAAGAACAATGATCGTTCGTCAACTCCGCGACATTCAAAAGACCGATCGTCTCGTCAAATCGAAGGGCTGGGACAGTGCCCGCCTTCTGCTCAAGAGCGACGGCATGGGCTTCTCTTTCCACATTACGACGATGTACGCGGGCGAAGAACTCAAGATGCACTACCAGAACCATCTCGAGGCGGTTTTCATACTGAAGGGAACCGGGACCATCGAAGACCTCGGGACCGGCGAAACGCACAAGCTCGCACCGGGCATCATGTACGCACTCAACAAGAACGACCAGCATATCGTTCGCCCGGACACTGACCTCCTGACGGCCTGCGTGTTCAACCCGCCGGTCACCGGCCAGGAAGTGCACGATGAGACTGGTGCCTATCCGACTGATGTCGAAGCGCCGCGCGAGGCGGCCGTTAACTCCTGAAACAACTGAAAGAGGGAAAGGCATTGACAGACATTTACCCATCCCGTCTCACCTCGGAGGCCCAGATGCTTCCGCGTCTCGATCCCGTTATTCATAGCGACTGGAGCGAGAGCGCACCGCTAACGCGGCAGCAGGCCGAGCAGTTCGATCGCGATGGCTTCCTCGTGCTCAAGGATGTCCTCTCTCCCGAGGAAGTCGACCACCTGCAGACGCAGGCAAAGAAACTGCTATCGAGCCCTAACGGCCTCAATCCGGAAACGATCATCGCCGAGCCGGACAGCCAAGAAATCCGTTCGGTCTTCGAGATCCACTCTCAGAGTAGAGTGATCGGGCGCCTCGCCGCCGACGCACGCTTGTCAGGCATCGCTCAGTTCCTGCTGAACGACAAGGTCTACATCCATCAGTCACGCCTGAACTACAAGCCCGGCTTCGAAGGCAAGGAGTTCTACTGGCACTCCGACTTCGAGACTTGGCACGTGGAAGACGGCATGCCGCGCATGCGAGCACTCTCCATGTCAGTCCTGCTGGCGGAAAATACGCCGGACAATGGCCCCCTGATGCTGATGCCCGGATCGCACCGCGTCTTCCTGACCTGTATTGGGGCGACGCCGGAAGACCACTATCGCACGTCACTGAAGAAGCAGGAGTATGGCGTGCCCGACCGGCAAAGTCTGACCGAGTTGGCGCACCGCCACGGCATCGTGGCGCCGACCGGTAAGGCGGGCACGGTGGTGATCTTCGATTGCAACACGATGCACGGATCGAACGGCAACATCACGCCATTTCCACGCGCTAACGCGTTCTTCGTCTATAACGCCGTGAGCAACCGGCTGCAGGCGCCATTCGGCGTCAAAAAACCGCGGCCGAGCTTCGTTGCCGCGCGCAGCGACCCGAAAGCTCTCGTGCCTCAGCACGGCCCGTTGATGGAGGATGCTCTCGCATGAGCGGTTTTCATAGTGTCGAGAAGATCGGCGGCACATCGATGGCCGCGACTGGCACGCTATTCGACGACGTTCCGATCGCGGAGCGCAAGGGCGAGGACCTTTACAATCGCGCCTTTGTCGTCTCCGCCTATGCCGGGATGACTGACCTGCTGCTGGAGCACAAGAAGACCTACGAGCCTGGTATCTATGCACGCTTTGTTGCCGATGACGGCGCGGACGGATGGCGTCAAGCGATGGCCGACAGCGACATCGCTTGGCCAGGCTTGGTGTTCGATGCGCTGCGAGCCCTCGATAACGCACGAATCGACGTGATTGCGACGCGGCATCAGATTCGCAATGCTGACGTTCAGTTCGTCGTGACCGTTTGCCACTTCGATGCTAGCGCTAGGGTTCTGCATCGTGTCCCGGTGGAGGCCGACGGGGAAGCGGAAGGCCGGCGCGCGGCCTGACGGCGCGCGTCGCAATCGTCATGCTTGCGGCAATCTCCCCGGTTCGTAGCCTGCTGCTCGCCATCTTTATGCTCATGGCGGGAAGCGGGTTTATGGCGACGCTCCTGAGTTTGCGGCTCGAGCGGGCGGGACAGGGCACGATCGTGATCGGCGCGGTGGCGACCGCCTATTTTGCCGGGCTGGTCGTCGGAGCCCTGCGCTCGGGACGTATCGTCCGGCGCGTGGGACATATCCGCGCCTTTGCGGCGTTCGTTGCGCTTCTCTCCGCGAGCACGCTCGGCTACGCGCAAATCATCCACCCTCTGCTCTGGTCGGGACTGCGGCTGATCGACGGCTTCTGCGTCGCCGGCGTCTTCGTCTGTCTCGAGAGCTGGCTAAACGAACGCGCTGACGCGGCCTCGCGCGGCAGCATTCTAGCGGCCTACATGGTTGCACTATATTGCGGACAGGCGGTGGGACAGTTGCTGCTAGGAGCCAGCGGTGATTTGCCTGCTGTTCCGTTTCAACTAGCCTCAATGCTAATCTCGCTCGCGATCATTCCACTTTGTCTCACACGCAACTCGGCGCCGCCGCCTGCCGAAGCCGCGGCGTTCGGAACCCGAACACTCTTTGCCGCATCTCCCCTCGGTGCTGTCGGAGTAATGACGACCGGCTTGATGTTAGGGGCATTTTACGGATTGGCCGCAGTGCAGGTTCGACGCCTAGGGTTCGATTTATCGCAGACAGCCCACTTCATGATGATCGTGATTCTTGGCGGCGTGATCCTGCAATGGCCGCTCGGACGCATTTCCGACCGCTATGATCGTCGCCAGGTCATCGTGCTCAGTTTCGCGGCAACCCTGTGTATCAGCTTGGTCATCTCCTTTCTCTCGTCGGTCGGCCCGTGGCTGCTGATTCTCGGAACAATGTTTGGTGGCCTCAGCTTTGCGCTCTATCCACTCTGCGTGGCCCATTGCAACGACCGTCTGCACGCCGCACAACGTATCGCCGCAAGTGGACGGCTGGTGCTGCTGTATTCCGTCGGCGCCGCGCTCGGGCCGATCGGTGGAGCGATATTCATGACAGGCTGGAGCAGCGGCGGGCTTTTCCTTTTCATCGCCCTTTGCGCCGGCGGCGCGGCCGCGTTCGGCATGTGGCGGCAGACGGCAACCCCGCCTGTTCCTGCACCCGAGCAGCAGGACTTTCAGATTCTTCCACGCACGACGCCGATTGCATCGCTGCTTGACCCCAATACGCCCGACGCAGCGGTGATCGGAGAACAGCAATCGTGAATGCCCCCGTTTCCGCACCTGATCCAACTGCTGATCGCGCCACGTTGCGCCGTGCGATTGCCGCCTCTGCCGTCGGCAATGCGACGGAATGGTTCGACTACGGCATTTATGCGTATGGCGTGACGTACATTTCCGCGGCACTGTTTCCCGGCGACGTCGGGGAAGCGGTGCTTTTTGCGTTGGCCACGTTCGCGATCTCCTTCCTCATACGGCCGCTAGGCGGGATATTCTGGGGATCGCTGGGAGACCGGGTGGGCCGAAAATCCGTGTTGGCGCTAACGATACTGCTGATGTCGGGCGCGACGCTGTGCGTCGGGCTTATTCCCCCCTACAACAGCGTCGGCTTCTGGGCGCCACTGTCGCTCGTTCTTCTCCGCATCGTACAGGGCTTTTCGACCGGTGGCGAATACGGCGGCGCCGCGACGTTCATGGCCGAGTACGCTCCCGATGACCGACGCGGCTTTTATGGGAGTTTCCTGGAGTTCGGAACGCTGGCCGGCTTCTCGCTGGGCGCATTCCTGATGTTATCCTTCTCGCTCTTTCTGGGTGATCAGGCGATGCACGACTGGGGATGGCGCGTTCCGTTTCTGGTCGCCGCGCCAATGGGCCTCGTCGGCGCGTATCTGCGCGCGAGAATGGAAGATACGCCGGTCTTCCGTGCCCACGAAACCGCAAGCCAGGCACGATCCTCACCAGGCCTGATCGCCCTTCTGGCACGTCACCGGCGTCCTATGCTCGTCGTCGGCGGCCTGGTGGTTGCGCTCAATGTCGTCAATTATACGCTGCTCAGCTACATGCCAACCTATCTTCAGAGCCGCATCGGCCTGTCGCCGGATGAGGCGCTTGCGGTGCCGCTCCTCGGCATGCTGTTCATGATGCTGTTCCTGCCATTTGCTGGCCGGCTCTCGGACCGAATCGGGCGCCGTCCGATGTGGAGCTTCTCCCTGATCGGGTTGTTTCTGCTGGTGGCCCCTCTCTACATGCTCATGGGCACGGGCCTCGTCGGCGCCTGTGTCGGCTTCATTCTGCTCGGGCTGCTCTACGTACCGCAACTCGCGACCATTTCGGCGACCTTCCCGGCCATGTTTCCCACCCATGTGCGTTTCGCCGGCTTCGCCGGCGCTTACAACATTTCGACATCCATTTTTGGCGGCACGGCGCCGGCAATCAACAGCGGCCTTATCTCTGTTACCGGGAACGAGCTGATGCCGGCCTATTACATGATGGCTACATGCGTTGTTGGGCTGATCGCGCTGCGCTTCATGCCGGAGACAGCTGGACGGACTCTTTATGAAGATCCTTTCGCGCGATAGGCCTAGCTAGCACGCCAAGCTTCCGAGGCCGAGGAACGGCTGGAGCGCCTTTATGCGGCCATTGAGAGCGGCGCTATCGATGGTACCGATGGATCCGGATCCCTCAAGAACCGGATCGCCGCGTTGATGGCAAGCCGGGGTAGGGCCGTTGTGGCTCTCCATTATGCGAAGAAGTCGAGTGCACCCCCCATCCAGATTGACCCGATCGCTATCGATCGGTTCACCCGCCTGATGCGTCAGCAACTCGTGTCGGGCGACGTCGCTGCTCGGAAGGCCTATCCCGCAAGCGTGGTCGACGCGATCATCGCGTCGGAGGACCGTCGGCTCAAATGACAGCATCCGGTCCGTTTTCGGCCGAAAGGGTCAACCCAAACCTTGGTTTCATAAATCTGTTCAGGAGTGGTGCCCAGGGGCGGGATCGAACCAACCGGCTTCGCCCTCCGGGCTACGCCGGGACGAGCGCCTGCGTGGAGCGATTGCTGACTACGGTAGCAGCTGGATAATGGTAATGCCTCTGTCCTGTACAAGTACAATGGCGTCGAGCTCTTCTGCAAGTTTTCGATTCCGTTTTTCATGAAGCTTTTTGATCGGGGCAGCTATACGGTCCCAACCATCGAGAAGCTGCTTGGGGACTGCTTTGAGAACGTCGAAGGCGACTATGTAGGCGTGGGCCATCCTGATTGGTGGTCAAAGGGCAGCAAGCGAGCTTCTTAAACGCAGGTGCAATCAACGTTGTGTCGCAAGAAATGTCGAAAGCCCTGCACAAGGTCTCTACGAACACAGCTGCTCAGATTGAACTATGAATATTGCCCTATCTCCTCAACCCACCACGCTCGTCCCGGATACGCCGGGCTGCTATGTTATACGTCGGCCTAACTGACAACCTTCGGCGACGGTGGATCAGCACCTAGATAATCCCGAAAAAACTGGAGAGACTAAGCTTGGGCGCGGTGGTCTTTCATTGGGTCGCGACATCCGACACCTTCAAAGTTGAACGAACTTGGATGAACATTCACATTCAACACGAAGGTGCCTGGCCACTTTTAAATAGGATGTACTCGCCACCTTCAACCTGACTGCGTTTCAAGGTTTAGACTTAGACACCCGAGTGTACAGGTTCTCTTGGCGATCTTAGCTTATCGCCAGTTCTTATGAGAACTGCCTTCCTGGCAGCACACAAAGAATTTCTAGAACTGACGGCGGTGGAGAATCACGGAGATCGCCTTACATTGCACTCGCGGCATCTACTTCGTCTGCGGTTTTGGCCTGCGAAGTACTGCGGAACATTTTCCCATATTACCACATGTACCACCGTAGATATTAGAGCAGTCATTCGTCGATTCCGTCGTGCACGTGTATTCAGTGCGCCCCCCTGTACCGACGTATTTGCAGCAACACTTGTTGACGCCGCAGCCATCATGAGCCCGAACGGGGATCGACACCAAGAGAAGAGATACGACGGAAAAGGAGGTGATCAATCTGTACATTGCAATCTTCCTTTCGCCAATGCGCTGCACCAAACATCAAGCGATTGAGACGCGTTGTTAAGCAGGAACAGACCGAGCTCTCATTGAGCGAAAAAGGAACTCATAGATTTCAGTCCATCCTTGTTGTCGCACTGTTCAGCCAAACTAGGGAATCTAGCAGGATTCGCATTTGGCGCCGGGGGCTGTCCAAAAATTACAGTCCTGAGGTTTGCCTTAGCACCCGAAACGTTTCGATATTCTGTTCCGTAATTAAACCGTGAAGCGAAATCTGAAAGATTCACCTGCTTGAGCGCGATGCTTTTCGCAATGATCTTGTTTCCTTGGATATCACTCTCAATGCTGTGTTCTTTGAGCCACTCCTTTAGCTTGCTTGTCGAAAGAGACCCTGAGGCTCCAGCAGAAATAATGTCCAAGAAGCTCGCGTTAGCAGAGGAACTCGTGTTGAGCGTCCACTCATCTTTTCCCTGATCTTTGGTCCAAACCTTGTTCAATTCTTTGGTGATGGTGTCAGGCTTCAAGTCATCAGCGTTATAGGTACTCTTTCCTTGCTCGCTCTGAAAGAAGCGCTCATCCGCGGTAACATCACGAGCGGAACTTAACAGCCCTTGAATGAAAGACTGATCGAAACTTGCTGGATCCTCAACTGTAAAGGTTCCTCGCACACTGACGGCAGCCTCTTGAGCTAGCGTTCTCAAGTCATGACGAGATACCGTCCCGACCCCGCCAGAGCCGTTCAAATCTATCCAAAGTTTCGTATTCTTTAGCTTCTCAATATCTATAGCCGCGATGTTGAACTTTGTGCTCTTTACACTGAACGAAACCGTTGCGTCCAATTGCATGAATGGAAGGAATTTTAGAAACCGGTCCAAGACCTCTTCCTCCCCACTATTGTCCTTCTCCCACACATCAAATTTGAGAAATAGCTGCTTCGGCGCTGTAAGAAACGATTGAGTTTTTTCGGCAATCGCGACGTTGCGAGCCATCATGCCATCAGGTCGTTCGATATCACTACTGGATATCGTGATTTCGACAAGTGGAAGAATATCTACGTTGGAGCGACCTAGCCTGCAATCTTTCGGGGGCTTGACTGAGTTGGGGTATACAAACGTTATCGCATCAAGAGCGCGATCACGCGCGTCATTAGTTATCAAGTCAAGCGGCACCAAAACACGATTTCGGCGCTTTAGATGTTCATGCTTGCCGTGTTTAACAACTAACGGATCCATGAGAAATTTTTGATATTCAATTTCTCCGTTTGCCGTCTTTCTCGTACTGAGCAATGGCTCTATGACGAACTGCCACTTCTCGATTGCAGTCGCCGCTACCGATTGATTTCTGGTGTTTTCATAGACATGGATAATCTTGTTTCCCCACTCAAACCGCCCAACGTCAACAGAAAGTACGGTTATATCGCTCATACCCGCAGTTTGCCCGTGCGCCGTCACTGACGTCGCACAGCAAATGATTAGAGACATAAGCATCTTTTTCATGAACCGCCCCTGTCTAATGATAAATGCGAAATCTGATGATGCTCCTGGACATTCGAAACCACTCGGCAGATCTGTTCGTACGCTTCTCCCATCAATTGCTTTCGTGCCTTTTACGTCGAACAGTCCTACTGCTCACGGCAGTAGAATAGTGTATGTGGTGCCTCTGTGATCATTCTGTTGCGTCACATAGCAGAGCTCGCAGCAACAGGCCGCTAAAATAACGAGCCAAATCTTCCTCACCTTGTCTTTGCGCTCAGCAGTGGCGGCTCTGTGATGCCGCAGTACTTTCAGGAATCACAGAAGCTCGGCATAGATCGATTTTGCTTGCCCGCAGAGGGAGCCCCTGGCTGGAGTGAGCACGTTGCAAAGCCTTGGGTCGCTCGAACGCTTAGCTCCCGCTGAGACCGTTACTCCGAAAGCGGTCACGTGCTAGCGCGCAATCCGTCTACATGCATTTTGCCGAGGGATTGTTGCCAGGCATACTGCAGACGCAAGTTGGATTCTTTGGCGGCGTACACGTGATATTGAACTTCTTAGTAGTAGTTCCGCAGGTGCAAGAGATTTCTGTAATCCTTACGAGCGGGCTAAAAGCCTCAGGCTTGGAATACATCAACGCCGCCGATCTGACGGGCTCTGCCGCTCGCGACGAGGACAACGATGCGGCTAAAATCAAAATAAAGAATACGCCTTTCATAATTGGCCTATCCTCCACATCCACCGCTTAAACTTAAAGTAGAGCGTCGATTATGATCATTACGACACAACCAGTTGTCAATCCGAAAGCTACTTGCAACCGCGACAAGATGTCCCATATGCAAGACCTCCGTACACACCCCGTCCTGAGATTCCTGCGATCTGGTCTGCGTTGCTTGGTTTGTGTTCTAGTGGTGTAGCCTTTTGCCAAGTTCTTCGCGCCATCCGATGGTCCTACTCTAGATGCAACATGGCCGGTCAACGTCGGATGCAGAGATGCCGCAGATTTATTTAATCGGGCCTCACCAGCGTGAGGCCGCAGGCGACAGCCTCTTTCATGGCCTCGCTCACGCTTGGCCTAACCGCTCAGCCCGAAGTTCGATGGCGAGTCGCTCAAACGCCACGGACAACCAAAAACGCCATAGCCTAGGGCGATGGGAGCAAGCCGGACCAATTACAAGCGGCCTGGCAAGTCTAGAAGGCCCCCCGACCTCGTAACGTGCCAATCGCCTAGCCCTGGATCGCGCTGCATTACTGCTAGATTCGGTTTGTCACCTTGCTGGCGTAGAAAATCTGATCGGCGCAAAATCTAATCGGCTGCGAGACGCGATCCTAAATCAAGATACTCCGCAGCTATTCGAGCACCTATTGGAAGCATTTTCACTGCAGGGCATCAGCGATCATGCAGCACGCAGCTACATGGATCGTCATGGGAGTCATGCCTGGCAGGACCTACAGCGAGCGACCTCTCGGCCTGCGGACTGCTCGAAGCTGCGCAGCTAGTAGAGCTTTTACGGTTGCGGCTACTCGCAGCACGACGCCATCACCCTAGCGGCTACGACGAATGGCACTCCTTGGACGGAATGCGGCTTCAATTCGAGCTTCATCAAGGCGTTGGCCAGATTGAGGCAGGAAGGCAAAATCGGTGATGGCCTGACCTTCCATGGGTTGCGCCACACCGTCGGCAAATTGCTTGTCGAGGCCGGTTACGACATCGACACAGTTCGTCGTTGGCTCGGCCAAGGGACCTTCGCGATGGCAGCGTACTACACCGAGACCGCGGATATTTCGCAGCGGATGCGCGAGGTGGTCGCGAAGTTCGACCCACTCGGGAGCAAATCGCGTACATAGGTGTCTAACGTAAGCGTAGCTCTGAGGCCCATTTGATTGGCGCTTGACGTCTATTTTGAGCGCGTGGTGCGCCGGCGCGGCTTCCATATGTCGGACAACGCATTGACAGCGGCCTCAAGCGCCTTCCGGTCGACGACGTTGGGATCGAACTGCTCCGGGCCCCAGAGGCGCATATGTTCGTGCTCCGGATGGGTGGGGTCGCTGATGGCGTCGAGGTATTCAGCATAGCCTGGCGCACCGCCGACATCTTCCGGAGGACAACGGCCGGCGGCCTCGAGCAAGAACGGAAGTCCATCCGTTGTCGTGTTGTCGAACCACTTTTCAAGCTTGATCACGTGATCCCAGCTGTCGCCGAAGTCGTAGAGATAATGGATCGTCTTCGCGCCGGTCTCCTGAACGATATTAGAGAGCCGCGTCTTGCGGGCATCGATGGGCTGAGGGCCAAAATCTCCATCGGGATCAGGTATACCCCAACGTCCTTCGCCGGCCAGGAACTCGAAGAGATGGCTGTTCGTCCAGCCAAACGCCGCCTGAAGCGTCAGATGCAGCCGATCAAGGCGCAGGGTGACGGGTACGACAAGGCGACGCATCACCTCCGGCTTCACATCCTTGAGGGTCACCTTGATCCGGACCGCGGTCGTGTTCAGGCTCATGCCGCCAGCCTCGGATCGTGTGTATGCATCGTATAGGTCGACGCCCAGGGAAGCAGTTCGTCCAGTCGCGCCGCAGGCCAACCATTGACGAGCTTGGCGAGAACGTCAGCGAGCCAGTGCTCGGCACTGACGCCATTGAGCTTACAGGTCTCAATGAGCGAAGCCAGCAATGCCCAATTCTCGGCACCTTCGTCGCAACCGGCAAAAAGGGAGTTCTTGGCATTGAGCTTGATTGGCCGCATCGCTCGCTCGACCGCATTGGTGTCCATCTCGATGCGCCCGTCATCAAGGTAGAACGTTAGGCCGTCCCAATGACGCAGCGCGTAACGCAGGGCCTTCGCCGTGTCGCTCTTCTGCGCAAGGTGAGCAAGCTTGGCCTCAAACCACTGCTTCAAGGCTGTAGCCAGAGGCCGGGCATGCGCTTGTCGCCCCGCGCGGCGCTCGTCCGCAGATCGGCCGCGGAGTGCCTTCTCGACCGCGTAAAGCAGGGCGATGCGCTCAAGGGCCTCGCGGGCAACCGGAGCTGGCGCCGGCGCAGCCTCCCGCTCGATCTTCACAAACTGGCGCCGCAGATGCGACCAGCAGAAGGCGAGCGTCCCGGACAGGGCGTCCGCACGCGTCTCTCGGGTCATGGTCTTGTAAGCCTGATAGCCGTCGCAGTGGATGATGCCGCGATAGCCCTCGAGCAGCCTCAAGCCATGAACGGCCCCACGGCCCGGTGCATAGGCGTAAACCACGCCAGGTGGATCAGGTCCGGCCCAGGGCCTGTCATCGCGTGACAGCGCCCAGAAGTAGCCGGTTTTGGTCCTGCCGCGCCCTGGATCCAGCACCGGCGCCGGGGTCTCATCGACACAGAGCTTCGAAGAGGCGAGCAGAAGCTGGCGCAGACGATGCCACAAGGGCTTCAATTCCTGGGCGGCGTAGCCGACCCAAAAGGCGAGCGTGGAACGGTCGATGGCGATACCGTGGGTCGCCAGCATCTGCGCCTGACGATAGAGCGGCAAATGCCAATGATACTTGGCGTCAATTACATGCGCGACGAGACGCTCGGTGGGCAGTCCCCCCTTGATCAATCGCTCGGGCGCAGCGTGCTGGAGGACGACGCCATGACAGGCGCGGCAGGCAAGCTTGGGCCGGCGGGTGACGATCACCCTGTATTGCACCGGAACGACGTCGAGCCTCTGGCTCTCATCGTGACCAATCTCAACGAGATCGCCTTTGCAGCACGGGCAGCAGGTTGCAGCCGGCATCAGCGTTTCGACAATGCGTGGCAAATGCTCCGGAAGCTGACCACGGTTGGCTCTGCGCTTGGCAGTTCTCTTCTCGCGGGCTCTGGGATTGGCGCGATCCTCAGCTGCTTCGAGAGCCGCGACGGCCTCTTCGATGTCCTCCAGAACAAGCTGTAGCTGATCAGCGTCCAGCTTTTCCGACGATCGACCGAACTGCGCATCCTTCGCAAGCTTGAGCAACCGCTCGAGCCTGGCGCAGCGATCCAGCAGAGCCGCGGCAAAGACACGCAACTCGGCTGGATCGCTCGGCAGCTCATCAGGCAAATCACTCATTGGCCCAAGTCTGCCATGCTTCGCGCCCCGATGCAGCGAAGATTTTATGTCCTACGCAAGTGCTTTCGGCTGCGGGATTCGAGGCGCGTGCATCCGCGTCCAATCCATGCCGGCCAGAAGCGCGGACAGCTGGGCGGCATTCATCCGCATCACGCCGGCCACGATAGGAGGCCATTTGAAGCCGCTGCCATCGAGCCGCTTCCAATACATCACAAGGCCGCTGCCATCCCAGACGACAATCTTCACCCGATCGGCGCGCTTCGCACGGAACACCACCGCCACGCCCTTCATCGGGTCATGGCCCAGCGTCTCCTTCGCCAACAGCGCCAAGCCCTCCGCACCTTTTCTGAAGTCCACAGGTTGCGTCGCCACGTAAATCATGAGGCTCGCGGGCGGCGTCAGCATGAACGTGTCCGTCGAAGCGCCAAGAACACATCACTCAACACAGCAAGGCCAGGCGTCCCTCGCACCTCCACGCGTGCCCCCTGGAGTTCAACCGTCACAACGGCTGCTTCCGGCGACCCGGTGGGCTCTGCGGCCGCCGGTAGCGCCGATTCCGATACCACCGGCACGAACGACAGCGTGTCCGCCGAAGCCGGCAGCACCAACTGGCCCAAACGCGCCCGGCGCCGCCAGTCGTGCACCTGTTGGGGCCGGCACCCATGGCGACGCGCGACATCTGTGACAATCGCCCCCGGCTCAAGGCTTTCCGCGGCAATCTGTGCCTTCAAATCGTCCGGCCAGCGCTTTCGACCTGCGCCTGCGTACACTTCGATACGCGGTGACAACGGTCGTCTTATGTCGTCCGAATGGTCGTCCATTGTGAGCACCCTTGCAGAAGATGACTCTTCTAGCGGTCCTCTCAGGACTGAGTACAAAAATTCTCAAGGGCCTCAACGCCTCGCTTACTGTCTAACTCGCAGCCAGAAATGTCTAACTGGCTAGGAGACGTTCAGCTAAGTCATTGATTTTATGGTGCCCAGGGGCGGCTCCGCACTACGGAGATAACGCGTTGATAAGACCAATGTATTTTTGAATCCGACGGACGGACTACCAACGTCTCTACCAACAATTTTGCGAATGTTGGTAGTTGGGGATAATGAATGCCCGGCGGACGCACCAACAGACAACAACGGCGCCATTCCCGACGTGGGTAGGTGCGCTCTGATTTGTTCGTCTGTTTACGCTTATTTTGAACGTTGAGCTGCTGAATTTTCGAGGCGATTTTCTCGAAGCTCGGTGACCGACGACAAGACTGCATTCCGATGCCGATCAATGCGACGCCGATCATTACCGTATGCCACCATCCGCGCCGCCTCAGACCTGCGCCAGCAGTCACCTAAGGACAAAAGCCTACTCAGGCGACGCGTCGGACTCGGCAATGCGGTGGAGCAATGAACGCTCTTACGACGCACTCATTTTCAACTAGCGAGCTGCGCGCCGGACGAAAAGCCAACGATTGGTCACAACGAATTTGTCGCGTCCAGAAGTGCGAGAAGTGATCGCACTATCACCAAGCGCCGACGCCCGATCGTTGTCGTGATAATTTGGCCAGTTCCTATCAACTCGTAAACTTTTGTACGTCCCAAGCCAGTTACGACGCAAGCTTCGTCGACGGTGCAACTGAGCCGCTCAGCAAACGGGACGAATTTCGCATCGTGACCATTTGGAGGAGACAATCTATTTGCAGCCTCCTTTCGTGAATCGTTCTCCAATTGGCTGCCCGTCATCGTCTCTCCTTGTCGCGAATGCAGTTGCTTGATTAAAGCGTGCTGGAGACAGATCAGATGATATAAAGAGCAACAGCGAGAACACTTCAACAGCCTGAAAAATCGCGAAGAAGAGCTACGGCAATTTCAAGCCAGTTTTCCTGTATCCACGTCCAGGTCCGGCAAGTTTGGACGCATGTGGTGATGCAGTACAATAAAGCGTGAACCGTCGAAGAGCTTCAAAGCCGCGGCACGACTATCCTTGCACCGCCCGGGCGATTGCGTGACTTCGCGTCCAGCGCCGCTTGCCGCGTCTAGCCGCCTCCGCGGTGAGCGGCATATTCCTCGCCATCGATCGGCGCCAAATGGGCAGGTCAAAATTGAGATGGGGACGCGCGACGCCAACTTCGCCACCACTTCCCCCTCAAGCAAGAGGTCAACGAACACTTTGGCCGCACTCGACGCGCCGGAGGTCCACGGGAGGGGACCCTCCCGTCAGAACCGATCGAGGCGCGATCTGCCGACGAGCGGCGGACAAATTAGCGAAGGAATCCGAGTTCGCATTGTCGTTCGACAAAGCAACGGTTCGTTCGATCCTAATTCTTTGTTCTATCCCGTCCGTACCAATGTCCGAGCATGAGGATGAGCAATCCAGCGATCAGCATTGGGACACCGGCGACATAGAAAATGTGCTGCGCGCTGAGGTGATACGCGAGCAATGCCCCAATCAACAGCGGCCCACCGATGCCGCCTAATCTGCCTATCCCGAGAGCCCAGCCCACGCCGGTGGATCTGATCGAGGTCGGATAGTAAATCGCCGCCAACGCGATCACGCTCTTCTGTCCGCCGCTGACGCAAAAGCCCGCGCAAAATGCCGTCGCCACCATCCTCCAGCTCTGCTTGTCGATCGAATAGCCGAACAAGACAACAAACAGAACGCCGGCCAGATAAACCGTGGCAAGGGACCCATAGGGTCCGATACGATCCATCGCTGGTCCGATCGCGAATGCGGCGACGATGCCACCGACGGTGGTCATTGTGGTGGCGAGCGCGACTGTGTTGAGAGAATGGCCGACATTCGTCAGCATCGACGGCAGCCAGCTTTGCAGCGCGTAGAATTCGGCGAGATTGAGCATAAACACGGCCCATATCACCAGTGTTCCGACACCGCGACCAGACGAAAATAGACTTCCAACCGTGCTGCGCGGCTCAGCCACCTCAGTGACGAACTGCGCCGGCCCCTGCACCGGCAACGCGCGATCCACTCGACGCACTACACGCCAGACGGCTTCCGGCTTCGCGTTCGTGCGGATCAGGAAGTCCATCGACTCAGGTAAGAACATAAGCGTCAGGATTGCGAGGACCGTGGGCGCGGCTGCGCCGATCCACAGCATCGATCGCCAGCCATATTCAGGAATAGCCCAGGCTGCAACCGCGCCCGCAGCGACGAAGCCGAGCGAGAATCCGCAATAGATTGCCAACACGAACGTCGCGCGCAGGCGAGCGGGGCTGAACTCCGTCGTCAGGGCAATAGCGCTGGGTATCACGGCCCCAAGCGCGATGCCGGTGACGAAGCGCAACATTATCAATTCGGTGACATTCGTTGCGAAGATGGTGGCGAACGTCGGCAGCGCGAATGCAAACGTCGAAATAACCACTAACCTGCGATGGCCGAAGCGATCCGACAACGGCGAGACAAGTAGATAACCGACCATCAAGCCGCCCAACGCCGACGAAAAGATCGGCCCGAGAAGTTGCTTCGTGAGCCCGAATTCTTTTGCAATCGCCGGCGCCATGTAGCTGATGGCTTGCGTATCGAAGCCGTCGAGGAACATGACAAGGCCACACAAGGCGACGATCACGTATTGTGTGATACCGGTGCGACGCGAGTTAATGAATGATGGGACGTCGAAAGCAACCTCGGCACTCCTCATTTCCTCACCTATGCTGGCCAAATGATTTTGGTCCGATAAGTTCTTGTTGTTGGTCGGTTGATCCGATCATACGGCGCCGCAGGTCTTATGGAGTGCGGGCAACTGTCAGTCGACCGTTTGCAGGAGCCGCGCCGGCGGCGTGTCCGACGAGCCGCTGGGGATGAACGCGTCCGCGTAGAAGTGATCCCTCGGCAATCCGCCAAGCGTCTCGAATTCGCTACGCGCGGCATCGATCATCATGGGATTGCCGCAGGCATAGACACGTCGGTCCGACAGATCCGCAAGATCATCAAGCACCGCAGCATGCAGCAGACCGCGACGCCCAGACCAATCGGCGTCAGGTTGAGATAGCACCGGAACGAAGGTGAACCACGGATATCGCTTGGCCCACTTCTCGCACGTGTCCGCGAGATAAAGATCAGCCTTGCTCCGTCCTCCCCAATAGAAGCGTACTTCACGATTGAGCCCACGACGGATCATGTCATCGAGGATCGATTTCAGAGGCGCGAAGCCAGTGCCGGTCGCGATGAACACATAGCGCGCCTGCTCATCTTCCCGCAGATAAAACTCGCCGAACGGCACCTCGACCTCGAGCTTGTCGTCGAGCCGCAACGAAGCGAGAACTTTTTCGGAAAACTCGCCACCGGGCACGTGCCGAATGTGCAACTGCACGCCATCGCTCTGCTGCGGAGGGTTGGCCATCGAGAAGCTCCGCTCGTCGCCGTCCGGCGTGCGGATGCGGAGATACTGCCCCGCCTTGAATTTGGCGCGAATGCTGGCCGGAAAGCGCAACTGCAGGATGGCCACGTCATCCGTCGGGCGCGACATGCGAAAGACCCTCGCCTGAATATTCTTCCGCGCCAACGGATCGTGGCGTTGGATTCGTCGCGGCCGAATAGTTAGATCGCTCTTAGCGGTCGCTGAGCAGAACAACACCTTGCCGGAGGGACCCACAATCTCTTTTGATCGCTGTTTGACGTTGCCCTTGCTTAGAAAGCCTTCACAGGACGCGCAAACGCCCTTCCTGCATGAGTACGGCATTGTGAAACCTGCGCGCTCCGCCGCGACGAGAATCGTTTCGCCGTCATTGCAGGGAAAGCTTATGTCGGCGTCTTCGACCGCGATTGTATACGTCATACGGTTTCCCTGAATTGATTGGCGCCTGCGACGAGCTGGATGCATCGCAGGACGGGCGTCGGATCGGCAATGCCTTTGCCCGCAATGTCGAAGGCGCTGCCATGGCCGACGCTTGAAAACATCAGACCGGCACCAATCGACATTGCAGCCGAATTCCGGCCCGCCATCAGCTTGATCGGGATGTGTCCCTGGTCGTGATACATTGCCACGAACGCATCGAAGCCTTGCCGACCGAGCATCAGGTCGGCGCCCACCGGCCCCTCGATATCGATGCCTTCCGCCTTCAGCTGTTCGACCAGTGGCTTGACGATACGATCATCATCATCGCCGAATAGACCGCCTTCGCCTGCGTGGGGATTGATGCCGAACACGCCAAGCCGTGGTTGGGCAATGCCCTGACGTTTCAATGCATCGATCGTTGTGCGAACGGCGCGTTCGATCAGTGTAGGCGTGATCCGCTCAAGTGCACCGGCAAGCCGCTCGTGCAATGTCACGTGGACGATGCGCAGCCCCGCGCCGACCAGCATGAGAAACACTTCATCCTCGGACACCTTCTTCAACCGCGCCAGCAGGCTCGGATAACCGGAAAACTTGATGCCGGCCGAGTTCACGTTGGTCTCGGAATGCGGACACGCCACGATACTGTGGGCGCGCCCTCGCGCCATGAGGTCGAGCGCCGCCTCGACATAGGCGACGGTCGCACGGCCGCCTTCTGCGCACCCTTGCCCCGGCTGGAAGGCTTTGGGCCCCAAAGCCGTAACGGGATGATAACGCAGGGCCGACTTGTCAAGGAATGACCCGTCTCGTGTCAGCGGCCAGCCCGCCGCGAATTTGTCCGTGTAGAAGCGGATTACGTGCTCATCGCCCACCAGAATCGGACGCGCTTCAGACTGCGCCTTCGCGCACAGCATCGCGGCCTTGACCGCGATTTCGGGGCCGATGCCATTAGGATCGCCGATTGTCAGCGCAACAGCTTTCGGAGTCATAACGGCAGCGCCAGTAATGTGTCGATCCGCGAACTGTCACACACCACCGTGCGCTCGTGCAGTCGCGCTGTATCACTCACGATCTCATAGACGTCAAAATAGCGGCCGGTGGCGTAGATCGACGTGTCACCGTCTTGCACGATGCGTGCCACCATGAATGGCGTCTCACTCCTCACCATTGCACCATCTTCCGACAGGATTGACGGCAGACCGAGGATGTGGCGATAGCTCTGCCGCTCGTAGATATTGGCTTCGCGCAGGGCGGAGACGCGGTCGGTCAGCATGCCACGTGAGTTAGCGAACACGATGCCGGCCTCGAGCCCGTCGCGATAGTTTGACGCGGTGGTGATTTTGTAGAGGCAGGGACCGTGAAACAGGCTCGGCCATTCCTCAAGACGATCATCGTCGATGCACCGCGCATAATCGGCCTGCGCTTTGGTGATGTATTGCAGAGAGTTACCACTCATGGCGCAGTCCTCAGATTCCCATGTTGGCGCGATACGCCTTCCAGAAGCCGCGCACCGACGCTTCGGTCACCCGGCTCTCGCTGCTCTTGGCGTCGGCGCCCCCCATCTCGAGTACCGCCTGATCCTCGCTTGCGCCGGCTATGCCGCGCTGCACAAAGCCGCCGACACAGCCGTCTTCCATTGAGATGTAACCGGCCGGACCAACCAGATTGCCCTGCTTGATGCGCGTCAGGCGCTGCTCAGGCGTGTCGTCGGCAAAGCCGAGATAAGTCCAGTTCAAGTCGGTCCTGTCGACCGCGCGCGGCACGATCTGACGCACCGCGATCGCGTTCTGGATCTGCTGCAACACGAATGTCGGGAACACCGACAAGATCTGCAGGGTGCAGCCGTCGTGATACTCGTCAAAACTTTCCAACAGGGTCGGATCAGCCAGCTTGTACTCGCTCTCGGACCGCAATTGCTGCTTGGCGTAGTCAACGTCCTTATCCGCCTCCCGATCGATTGCCGAATAGCTGACATGGTGTCCGCCACTTTCATCAACAATTATGCCGCCCTTCATCGACAGCCGGTTTAATTCGAAGGTCGTGAAGAAGAGATGCAAGATGCTGGCGTGGTAGGAGTCCTTGACGTTTTCCATGTAGAGCTTCCAGTTGTTCGGAAGCGCTTGAGTGAATCGCCCGAGCACCACCGGGGTACGGCCGCCGAGCACCCGCTCGATGCGGTTCATGATCTCCTCGCCGAGATAATCCTCAATCGATGGCACATCTTCGGAGAATGAACCGAATATCAGACCGTGAATGACCGCGATGCGCAGCTTGCGCGGTCCGTGCTGCTCCATCTTGAACGAGTCGGGCATGCCCCCTTTGCCCTTGATGCCGTCCTTGAAGGCAACGCCCGTCAGGTTGCCCTGCGGGTCGTAATTCCAAGCGTGATAGACGCAGCTGAAATCCTTGCGGTGCTTGCCGCGGCTCTCCAGACAGATCAACGCACCTCGATGGGCGCAGCGATTTTCGAACGCGTAGATTTCGTTGTCGGTGTCGCGGGTTACGATCACGGGCGTTTCGCCGATGAGCGTCGTGAGGAAATCGCCCGACTCCGCCAGTTCAACTTCTAGCGCGAGATAATGCCAATTCGGTCCCTGGAAGATCTTGCGCTGCTCCTCCGCATAAACCGATTGATCCTGAAACACCCAATACGGAACGCGGGTGAGCCCCTCCGGCCAGTTGACCGGATTTGCTCGTTCCGGCGGCAAAACGTTCTTGTTCATCGGCGTTTCCTAACGCTTGACTTAGCATTTCGTTTGTTCGAATATCGAACATATACTCATATTTCGAACACCTTGAGCCACTCTAAAACGGCTGTCAAGGTGAGCTCAGCTATGGCGATCGCGGAAACTAAAGAGAGACGTGAAGGGATGGCGGGGCTCGCGAAAGGCCTCGCGATCATCGAGGCATTCTCGGTTCACCCGGTGATGAGCGTCGCCGACGCCGCGCGCGCTTCAGGTGCCACACGCGCAGCGGCGCGCCGATGCCTGCTCACGCTGGTCGAATTGAATTATTTGGAGCTGTCGGGACGAGACTTCCGTCCCCTGCCTCGCTTGCGCAGGCTTGGCGGCATGATGTCGAAGCGCGATAAGCTCGTGCAAATCGCACAGCCACTGCTGGAGCGCGCCCGCGACGAAGTCGCGGAATCGGTTTCGCTGGCGGTGCTAGACGACAATCAATCGCTCTTCATTGCGCGCGCGCAAGCCGAGCACTACGTCCAGACCGGCGTTCGTGTCGGCGCCTATCTTCCGCTCTATTGCTCGGCGACAGGCCGCATCCTGCTCGGCCACCATACCGATGACGAAATCACGCGACGACTGAGCCAGCAGCAGATGAGCGCGCGCTCGCCGCGAACGCTAACAACCATCCCGGACGTTCTGTCTGCGATCCGGACTGCCGCGAAGAACGGTTATGCGATCAGCGACGAGGAGCTGGCGCCGGGCATCAGGTCGATGGCCGTCCCGGTGCTGGCCCCCAACGGTGACATCGTCGCCGCCGTCAGCGTGAGTGCGGCGACGGCCCGCGTCAAAGTCAGCGATTTGCGCAAACGTCTGTTACCGGTGCTGCTCAACTGCGCAAATCAGATTGCCCAGCCGTTGAACGAGCTGCGCTGACGGGTCAGTTCGCTTCCTATGCCCGAGGATTTTATCGCTCTGGCGCGGCGGAGAGCATCCGTCAGCCGTCGTGGATCATGCAACTATCGGCCATAGGACTTCGCGCTTCAATGCTCGGCGGTTCAAACATCCGCCTATGCTTCCGCGGTCAATCGTGGTTGGAGAACTTTCTTTCCAAAGCGCGTCGCAGGTTAACTTCACTTCAGTCTCTAACAAACACTCTCGGGAACCCTGAGGAAGCCGCGAACCAGATGATCCGCCGAAACGCGCCCAGGTCCCCAGGCATGATGCCGAGCGCCATCGCCGCCCATGTGACGTGGATCGGCCAACCATCGGGAACGCTGAACTCAACGATCAAGGCAGGAAAGTCGCGACCATATTCCGAATAGCAGCGGTGAGGTCGACGGTGTGGCGCGGAGGTGATAGCGCGCCATCGCGCAGAAGAATTTGACCCCGGTAATGCGTTGGACTGCCGGGATAGACAGCGGCCAACGCATTTGATGAGACTGACGGTGATGTTGTTGCGATAGACATTATAGCGCTTCACGGCCGCCTTGCGCCGGGGACCGCAGACCACTGCCGGGGGCGCGCGCTCTGGTTTGACAAGCGCCGATGCGAAGGCCGCGTATGACGACAGTTCCTGCTCAAGCCGCTGCATGGCGCACCTCTCTCTTGCAATGATCAAGGATCGCTTGCGAGGCCGCGGCTTCGGCCCTCAGGATCGGCCAGTCGGGAACATTGCTGTCCCATTCGATCAACGTGGGGACGCACCGCAACGTTCGATTACGATCTCATAAAGCTTCCATAGGGCATCGGCCACCGGTCCGTCGTGGCTGTCGAGCAGAAGCGTGTCGCCCTCATCGTCAGCTTGTTCAGTGTGGCCGGCTAGATGGCTCTCGCTCACGCGGGACAGTGGAAAATCTGAAAGATAGTCCAGTGCCGAAAAGCCTTGATTGGTTGCGGAGACAAACACGTTGTTGATGTCGAGCAGCAAACCGCATCCGGTACGCTCAGCAGCGGGACGAATGAATTCCGCTTCACCCATTGTCGATTCGTTCAACGCTAGATAGGTAGATGGGTTCTCCAGCAGAAGTGGACGCCAGATAGCATCCTGTACTTGGTCGATGCGGTCGCACACGCGACTAAGCGTCGCCTCGTCGGAAGGCAGCGGCAGCAGATCATTGTAATAGGTCGTCTGATGCGTCGACCATGCCAGATGCTCCGAGGCCAGCGCGGGCTCGTAGCGCTCGACCAATGCGCGGAAACGCGCGAGATGTGCCCTGGCGAGTGGTCCCGGACCTCCGATCGACATGCAGACCCCATGCAACAATAGGGCATGATCGCGGCGCAACGCCTCCAGCGCGCGATGCAGCGGCCCACCGGCTCCCATATAGTTCTCAGCGTGAACCTCGAAGAAGCCACGCTGCCGCCATTCGTCGAAAATCGCGGCGAAGTGCTCCTGCTGGAAGCTGCTGCCGGCAAGGCCGCGTACTCCGAGTGCAGGAAAGCGAGGGGATTCGATTGCAGACAACCCGGCCGACACGTCGCATCCACGCTCTCTCTCCGCTTTCCCGCCGTTTCGTTATCGTCCGTCCAACTATTAGACCGGCTTGAGCGAGCCCGACTTGCCGTTCGGAAGCTGGATATTGGCGCTGGTGCGACCCTTAACGAACTTCCATGCGTTGCCCTGGAAATCGACGGTCGAGGTGCCCTTGCAGGTGGTGCCTGGACCAGCGGCGCGATCGTTCTGCCCCTTCAGTGCAACGCCAAAGCACTTCTTCTTAAAGAAGAACCCTGCCTATGGGAGGTCAGATTGGCCCTACCGCTGTTTGAGTCCTGCCGGGCCCACCAAGAAGATCAGTATCTTACTGGGTCCTGATTGCCCGCAGTGCGACGACCGCACCAGAAACCGCACCAGAAACGTGCTCTTTTCGTTCACACGAAAGTTCGCAGCGGCGTTAGGCAAGCTCGCCTGCTGATGAGCGGACGCGGCAGTGCCACCCACGATCCTCGCCTTCGGCCGACGGAGAGGCACCGACAGAAGCAATCTCTCCCTTTTGCGGAGAAGTCGGCCTTCTTCGGCAAAGCGGAAGTCAGCCAAAGGTCCGGCGCGGGGGGCCTCGCGGATGGCATCGATTCAATAACCAATGGTCATTAGAAATCGAGTTTCGGGTTTCTACTTTCGTCTCGTCAACCAAAGAATTCGGAAGATTGGACGATTGTGAAATACACGACGAGATTATTTGCCGAATTTCTTGCGCTTACATTCGTTGGAGGAATTGGGCTTGCGGTCGATACCACGGGCATATCTCTTATCCTGTTTCCTGAGATTGCCGCTTTAGCGTATGATGTATTCACGCGCCCCCACGGAAAATGGGCAAGCCAACCAATCAGACTAATTGCTACCCCTACGATCACCGCGATCCTAGGCGTGATGATAACCCGACACTGGGAATACAGCGCCCTCGCTGTAACTGTTGTTGCCCTCCTGAGCCTATTTGCTATTAAACTGCTTCGGTCGAACATCGGAGCAGCGATCTCTGCGGGTGTGCTTCCAATGACCCTCGGCGTGATGAGTTGGGGGTATCCCGCCGCCATTCTGGCGGGACTCGCAGTACTCGCTATTGCGTTGACGCTCTGGAGGCGCCTTGATCCCCATCGTTACCTGTCTGAGGGGGGCAAAGAGGGCCAGATTATAGAGACCGCCGAAACGCCGCCGAGAAATCGGTTCTGGATCTTCGCACTGACGGCCTTCGTCTTCGCTCTGGGAGCGGTGGCTCAAGCAACGAGATTGCACTTCCTGTTATTCCCTCCGCTGATCGTCGTAGCCTATGAATTATTCGGTCACCCGGACCTTCCCGGCTGGATGTCGCGGCCGGTATTGTTTCCTCTCGTATGTTTCCTGACCGCGTCCGTCGGCTTACTCTTGAGCACGAGCTTTCACGCGGAATTTTTGGGCGTGACGGTTACCATGCTTTGCTCGATTGCTATTTTACGGATGTTCAAGGTCCATATGCCGCCAGCCCTCGCCGTCGGTTTGATACCGTTCGTCATCGTCCATCCCACCTTTTGGTATCCGATCTCGGTGTTCTTGGGCGCCGCCGCGCTCATCGCGTCCACCAGAGCGTACAGCTTTATTACTCATCCGTCGGCAGCATAGGCGACACTCGGCGCTCTGGAGAATGACCGGATGGGCCGGGTCGCGGCCTAGAGACGAGCCAACTGCGCCTTCGGCCCTGTCCGCTAGCACCGCCAAAGGAGCGTTCGACTCGCACAGCAATGTCCGCTATGGGCCCAGGCTGTGTGAGAACCTCTTTTGGGCAGGTCGGGAGTCCGGCATCGGCTCGATTTGGGCGGTCCGATGGCGGCGCGAGGCTTCTGAACCTGAAGGTCGCCGATCTGGCGCACAAATATCCCTTACGTCTGCATCGCCTCCAGCAGTGTTCGGCAACCCAAAATCGCTATGACACGTTTCATATTGTAGGCGAGTACATTCAGCGCCATCTCGGTCGCAACCTTGTTTCGTCTTTGCATCAGGAAGTGCGTCGCACCCATCCAGGCCTTTATGGTCCCGAACGGATGCTCGGCCGTTTGACGGCGTAAGGTCATCTTGTTGGGTTGGTCGAGCCGCCGCCGAACCTTCTCCAGCACGGCCTCGTGCTCCCAGCGCGTGATGCGCCGCTCGGGGCCGGTCGTGCTCTGAGCTTTGAGCGCGCAGCCTTGGCAAGCCGTCGTCCAATAACGGCGCAGCATCTTACCATCCTCTTGGCCGGCAAAGCGGTAGGTGAGCCGTTCTCCAGCAGGGCAGCGATAGACATCCTCGGCCGCAACATAGACGAAGTCCTGCTTGCCAAAACGGCCGGCGGCTTTCGCCCCTGAGGTCAGCGGTTTCGGCAATGTGACCGTGACGCCAGCCTGCTCACAGGCGCGAAGTTTTTCGCCGTCGTAGTAGCTACGATCCGCAACAACCTCGAGCGTCTCGACAGCCATCTCGGCACGAACCTGCCCGGCCATGTTAGAAAGTTGGTGACGGTGGCTGCCCACGTTGATCACATCGTGAGCCACAATGAGATGATGCTGCGTATCAACGGCAATCTGCACATTGTATCCTCGGCCACATAGTCATCGAGCGATGCCTGAAACAGTGTGCTCTGCCCGCGATCCAACCCTTCGAAAAAGCGCTTCATCAGAGGCCCCGCGAAATCGCCGGGAATCTTATCGCGCGAATCACTTCAAACAGAGCGTTTTCACACAGCCTGGGTCCACAAGCCGACCACGACGCCTCGGCTCGACCTTGGTCGGCTTTTCCTCCCGACAGCGGACATAGCGGCATTCTGAGCAAGCATCGGCTGAGGGCCAGAAGCAGAAATCAACGAATGTGCTTCTTTATTGTCGGCTGCTAGGTTGACGGACATGATGACTCAGCCACTCCCCCAGCCAGCCCGCGACCGCTAGGCTATTCCTGTCCTGCATTATCATGTGAGAGTTGCCGTGAAAGCCGACATCCGGAAGTGACACGAGCTCTGCAGTGACGCCTGCGGCCTTTGCGGACCTGACAAATTCTTGGCAGCCCTTGAAGCGGTTCGTCCACGCTTCCGACTTGTCGACGAAGTCTCCGAACAGTACGAGAACCGGAATATTCTTCAACGCACTCATATCATAGTCGGCCGCCGGACAAGCGCCAGGCTCCAGAGAGATGATCGCGGCAATTCCCTTGCTGCTGATCATTGCCGTCTGGAACGGATAAATGCCCGATTGCGAATGGCTGATCAGGACAGTATTCCCCACCTTTTGAGCAAGTTCGGAAAGTGCCGGCACCGTCGGCACCGGTGGCTTCATTGAATATCCCCAGTCGGGCACCATCTGTTTCCAGAATTCTCCCTGTGCTTCGAGCGGAAACTGCATCCCGGGGAATACTTTTGGATACTCCGGGCCAAAGCGGAAAATGGTCCAGGCAGATTCGTGTCCCGCCGAGATGAATGCAGGCAACGTGTCTGCCCCGGCTTTGCCGGCTTTCACTGCGTTGACAGCAGCCGGGTTCGCTGCCGATCGGCCGCGCCAAGCCTGATCGATCACGTACACGGTAAAATTCTGCCTCAGAAAATATTCATCCCATCCCATCCGGCCGTCTGGAGTGGTCTCCCAGCTCTTGCCCGACAGGCAGCAGCCATGAATAAGCGTGATCGAATAGCGCGCAGGACGGACGGGCGTTTGGTAACGCACATAGACCTGGTCCACGCTGATCGTGCCGCTCGAGGCGAAGTTGGGGATGGTCGACAAAGCATCGCTCTGCACATCGTGCCCGCCAACGAAGAAGCTTCCCTGCTTTGAGATGATCAATGGCCGATCTGCGTCGACTTGAGCAGCCCGCGCGCCGGAGGCTGCCGATCCAGCGGCAAGGATGATCGCCAACGTCGTTCGAATGCTCTTCGACATCATGTCGTACCTCCGCTCACTATTGAAAAAGCACATCTAGTTCGACGACCGATACTCGGCCCGATTCAGCAGCCAACCGGCGCTCGCTTTGAGGTCGGGCTCGATTCCAAGTCCAGGCTCATCCGGCAAAGGGAATAATCCGTCTTTGACTCGCGGAAACGGCTGGCTGAGAGCTTCACGCAGCGGGTTTTCCATGACGTCATGCTCCAGCATGCCAGGTCCGCCTACCGCCGCCAGCACTTGAGCCGCGGCCAGTAGTCCTACCCCGCTCCCAAGCCAATGGGGACAGTAGGACCGCCCCATCTTCACAGCCCGTCGGCCGACCGCGTACGCCCCGGTGACGCCGCCCCATTTGAGCATATCGGGTTGCACCACTCCGTGATGGCCTCTTTCGATCAAGCTCGCGAAGGCATCGTAGCCCATGACGTTCTCGCCACCCGCGAGCGGCACTGGCGACAGGAGCGCAAGCTCGGCCCATTCAGACGACGGCCGGTCCGCGGCGATGGGCTCCTCGATCCAACCCAGTCCGTATTCACCCAGCAGGGGCACTGATCGACGTGCTTCAGCCAAATCCCATCCCTGGTTCGCATCGACCATGAGCTGTTCACCGTCACGAAGATTGCGAGCAAGGCCCGACACAACCCTTTCATCGACCGCTGTGCCGAATGCCACCTTGACCTTGAAGGCGCGAAAGCCTGTCTCACGGCAGCGAGAGACGGTCTCCTGCGCTGTGTCGGGATTGAGGCCGCTCGCATAGGCTGCGATCGACTCCGCCGTTTGCCGGCCGCACAACATTGATCTCAGCGTTTTCTTCTCACGGCGCGCGACCAGATCCCACAACGCTAGATCCAGTCCACCGAGACACGCGGCAAATGGCCCGGGTTCAGCGCCCTGTAATGCCCAACGATGCGTACGAACGGACAGTACGTGCCATGCATCAGACGGATCGTGGTAACTTCCAGACAAAGCCGCCGGACAGATTATGGTTTCGAGCAGCCGCATCTTGTTGTCCGCACTAAATGGCGGGAAGTTGCACCAGATCTCCCCCCAGCCGTGAGCGCCGTCCTTGTCTTCGACGCGCAACAACAAGACGCTGCGGCGCGGAATGCTGCCGAACGACGTCTTAACCGGCTCCTTAACGTCGGCTCGGAAGAGAAATGCCTCAATGCGCGCGATTTTGATGCTCATCACGAATCCTTTTCAAAGCGGCGACGTTTGGACCACCACCACGTTCCAGACAGGGTTGATGGAGTTGTGGAGCCTCCGCCCTCCCGGGTCGCGATCGCAGCCTTTTCTGCGGAAGCTCCGCCTATGCTTTCTTCAGGGTCGGACCGGCCCGTGGTGCGCCCACGAAGCGCGCATTCACGACGATCGGCGTGATCGCCGCTCCGAGGATCGAAAGAGCAGCCAGAAAGTAAATGCCTGCCTCGAAGCTGTGCGATGATTCCTTGATCCAACCGATGACATACGGTCCAACGAAGCCACCCAGGTTTCCGATTGCGTTGATGAGCGCTATGCCGCCAGCTGCGGCCCGCCCTGTCAGGAAAGTTGACGGGAGCGGCCAGAACGGCGGCTTGGCTCCATAGATGCCGATCGCAGCAACCGCCATGAACGCGACCGCGATGAGCGATCCGTGGAGAAGACCGGCCGCGAGCAGGCCGACGGCCGTTACGGCAAGCGCGACAAACAGCGTCCATCGTCTTTCATTGTACTTGTCCGATACATAGCCGAACGCGATAATGCCAAGCGTACCAAAGATGTAAGGAATTGACGTGGTGATACCCGTCTGCATGTCGGTCAAGCCCAGACCCTTTAGGATTTGCGGCAGGAAGAACGCTAGTCCCAAATTTGCAGTCGTGTTGGCAAACCAGATGAAGGCGAGAGCCAGCAGCCGCCGGTCCGACAACGCCTGGATAGTCGTCAAACCGTGGGCCTCTGCAACTGCGCGATCGTCGTCAGCGATCGCTTTTTGCAGGGCGTTCCGCTCGTCCAGGGTCAACCATTTGGCGTCCCGAGGCTTGTCGGGCATGACGGCAAGGAAGAAGAAGCCGAAGATAACCGTTGGGATGCCTTCCAGAAGAAACAACCATTGCCATCCCTTCAGCCCGGCAAATCCATGAATGCCAAGGATCGCCGTTGAGATCGGACCGCCGACAGCCAGCGAAACAGGCACCGCGACGATGAAGGCTGCCACGATGCGTGCCCGATATGCCTGCGGAAACCAGTAGGTGAGATACAGGATCACGCCTGGGAAAAAGCCGGCCTCGGCGGCTCCGAGCAGAAACCGGATGACGATGAAGCTCGTCGGCCCCTGCACGAGCGCCATCGCCGCGGAAATCAGACCCCACGAAATCATGATCCGGGAGATCCATTTTCTGGCGCCAAATCGCGCAAGGGCGAGATTGCTGGGTATCTCAAAAACGAAGTAACTCAGGAAGAAGACGCCCGCCCCCAGGCCGAAGATGTAGGGCGAAATGCCGGCGTCGTCGTTCATCTTAAGGGCCGCGAAGCCTACATTGATCCGATCGATATATGCCAAGACGTACCCGACAAAGAGTATGGGCATGAGCCGCATCGACACTTTCTTGATGGTGCTCTCGGAAACTGCGGTCGACATACTCGCCCCCGTTTGGCCTGCTATTTGTTGGCGTCACGCTGCTCGGCAGTGTCCTGCTTCTTTCTCGACGGAGCGGCTCAGGCCGAGCAATCTGCATCGACCGCAGACCATGGCATGGTCCATCCGCAGCGCAGCGCGTTAGCGGTAACTTACAGCTACGGCGCGATGTCTCGGGTAATGGTTTTTTCCGATGCCGCTATCTGCGCTTCAGATTGGCCAAGGGCCCTGTTCTCGCGTAATCCGCCGCGAACAGCACTGCCCCTCACCAACGTCTCCTTCGGAAGGCCCGCGAATGATGACCTTGCGTATCTCCGCGACTTCGCCATTTGCCCGCAAAGTCCGGATAGCCATCTCCGTTCTGGAGCTCGATCACCGAATCGAAGTCAGTCTGGCGGATACCTACGACCCGGCCGACGAGATAAGATTGGAGAATCCGCTCGGCAAAGTACCGACACTCCTGCTGGAGGACGGCCGAACCTTGTACGATTCCCTGGTCATTCTCGAGTATCTGAACGAGCTCGTCGGCGCCGACGCTATCATCCCGCGCGGCCCGGAACGTATCGAAGTTTTGCGTATGCATGCGTTGGCTTCCGGTCTGACCGACGCAGCTCTGTTGGAGGTCTACGAGCGGCGCTGGAGAAAGCCGGAAAAGCTTAGCGAAGATTGGCTCGAGCACCAGAATGGCAAGGTCGTGCGTGCTCTCGATGCCATCGAAGCAACGCCGTTCGCGTGGCGGGGCACGCCGCATATCGGAGCGATTGCCCTCGCGACCGGACTTGGCTTTCTCGATCTTCGGTTCGATGGAAAGTGGCGTAAAGGCCGGCCGAAGCTGGATCGATGGCAGGAGAACTTTTCGAGCGAGGTGCCGGCCTACGAAGCGACAGCGTTCAAAGGATAGCCCGCTGCAAGCAAGGTCTAGCCGGCCGACGGGGCACCCAGCTTGGACCTTCTCGCCTGCTCATCCGACGCTTCCTGCATCGCGCTCTCCTCCCGCAGCCAGTTCCTGAAAAGCTGCAAGCTGGGATCATGTTCCCTGGTCGGACGACGGATCAAATACCAGGCCTCGATCTTCGGTATCGACAGCGGGAACGGGGCGATCAGGCGGCCTGCAGCGAGCTCCGCCTCGACATATGCGCTCATCGCCAGTACGGCGCCAAGACCGTCCGTTGCGGCTTGAACTGCCAAACCATAGTAATCGAAGACCGGACCGGGCGTCAGCTTCGCGAACGTCTCGGTCGGCAACGACGCAGCGAGCCACCAGCGCGACCAATCATTTGGCGCGTGACGGACACGAAGCAGGGAAATGTTTGCCAGATCGGCCGGCCGGCGGAGCCGTCGCGCAACATCTGGGGAACACACCAGCACGAGGTCCATGCTGAACAGCCGATCAGCGATGAACCCCGGCCATGGATCCTGTCCAAGCCGCACGGCACAGGTCCACTCTTCGTTGAACGGCGCGACGGCTCCGCCGGTCGCTATTCGGATTTCGATATGAGGATGGGATGATGCAAACCGGCCAAGTCTCGGAATCAGCCATCTCGCTGCCAGGGTCGGTCCAATGCCAACCGTCAGGACGTTGGTCTTCTGCCCGCGCTTCTTCGTTTCAAGCATCAGTTGTTCGATGCGGGCGAACGAGGCTCCTAGCTCGGGGGCCAACGCCGCGCCTACTTCGGTAAGTTCAAGTCTGTTGCGCTGACGGTCGAACAGTTTGACGCCGAGATTCTCCTCCAGGATGCGCACGAACCGGCTGACAGCCGCTTGGGAGACGCCAAGCTCGGTAGCTGCCGCGGTAAAGCTGACGTGCCTCGCAGACGCTTCAAACGCGCGCAAGGCGTTCAGGGGCAGAAAGGAACGAGACATACGTACCGGGCCGGGTGCGAGAATTCTACAAGGACGAAACCTCGGCAGATGAGGCTTAGTGCGACGCCCGCGCAATCCCACGGCCGTTTAGCCCTAAGCCAGCTCGGTCTGACCGATTGCAAAAGATAATTGCACGGCCAGAATCGCGCAAGTTTTTCATTATTTCCGGGCATTCTCCCTCGATCAGGGCCAACTTTTCTAAGGCACCCCCTAACTATCTCTGTTTGCGCTCGGTCACGCGCCTGAGCCACAACGGGCTATGACAGCCCTAGCAGCTTTAGGCCTAGCGATCTTGATGACCGCGACGGCTTTCCTCTCAGGCATCTTCGGGATGGCAGGTGGTCTCATCCTGATAGGCGTCCTGCTCGCCATAATGCCCGTTCCGGCCGCCATGGCCCTGCATGCCGTGACACAGATGGCCTCGAATGGGTGGAGGGCCTTCCTTTGGCGTCGCCACATCGTGTGGCGTCAACTCGGCTATTACGCCGCCGGATGCGTCGTCGCGCTGCTCGCCTGGTCTGCCATCTTCTTCGTACCCGAGAAACCGGTCGCCCTGCTTTGTCTCGGCGTGACGCCATTCCTGGCGAGAGCGCTGCCAATGAAATTACAACCGGATCCGGAGCGGCCTTCGCACGGGCTCGCCTACGGCTTGATCTGCATGTCCCTGATGCTGCTCACGGGCGTAACCGGCCCGTTGCTCGATACGTTCTTCCTTGGGTCCAAGACCAACGATCGCCGCGGCATCGTTGCCACCAAAGCGACGGCTCAGGTCTTGGCACACGGATTCAAGCTAGCCTATTTCGGCGGCCTCGCGGCGGGCGTTTCGGGACTGGACCCCATGCTGCTCGCTTATGCTGTCATAGCGTCCGTCCTTGGAACGACCTTCGCCCGACGCGTCCTGGAGTCGCTGAGCGATACTCAGTTTCGGCTCTGGGCCGGACGCCTGATTACGGCCGTGGCGACTTGGTACTTGCTGCAAGGAGGTTGGCTCCTCATCGCCCGATGAGGACGACGATTGATCTCGGAGTCTCGTGACGTTAGCGACCTTGATGGTACACAAACATGGATGTAAGCGATCTGAGAGCGTTTGAGGCGGTCGCCCGCCTGGGCAGCATGAACCGCGCGGCCGCAGAGCTGAATACGGTGCAAAGCAACGTCACGGCCAAGATCCGCAATCTCGAATTTGAGCTGAAGACACAGCTCTTTCAACGCAGCGCGCGCGGCGTCGAACTCACCCCTGCCGGCCGAAGAATGCTTCCCTTCCCGCTGCGACTTAAGAAGCTACTATCGGACGCCAGGGCGGCAGCTCGTGACGACGGACCGCCTAGCGGGCGCCTGGAAATCGGGACACTCGAAACCATCGCGGCTCTTCGGTTGCCGCACGTTCTCGCCGGGTTTGCCCGATCGTATCCAACGGTACAGATCTCTCTGAAAACTGGAACCACTCGCGCCCTCGTTTCTGATGTCATCGACGGACGGATCGATGGGGCACTTGTAACCGGTGCCGTCGAAAGCATCGTGCTAAATCATGCGTCAATGTTTCATGAAGAGCTTGTTTTGGTGACGTCGGCATCGATCCATTCCGTCGATGAACTTGTCTCGATACCGAATGTCCGAGCAATCGTGTTTCGGCAAGGATGCGTGTACAGGGAAAAGCTGGAGATGCTGTTAGCCGCACGGGGAGTATCGACGGTTGCGACGCTTGAATTCAGCTCGCTCGAGGCCATCCTTGGCTGCATCGAAGCGGGCGTCGGGCTGTCGCTTCTGCCGATAGGCATCATAAACCGCGTCAAGCGTGATGGCCTTGTAAAGGTACACCAGCTCCCGCCAGAAGATGCAAATGTACAGACCGCATTTGTCCGCAGACACGACACCTATCTCTCCAGCGCCATGACTGCCTTCATCGAACTGCTCCGTGACGAAGCGCTTACGTTTCCGAACCGCTAAACTGTTCGACCAACGGCGCGCCGGACGCATTGCAACCGTCCTTGCCTCGGTGCCTCACTGCGAAGTCGACGAAATGGATCGGCTTGAAATGATGGTCGGCTAGATAAATTGCCGTAAAGTATTGTCGTTGCTGACAACTGCGACGGACAGTGGGCCGAATGGGTTGAGCGTGTCTTGCACGCGGCGCGGCCGCCCGGATCGCCTTTGTTGGGCTCAGGAATGATCGCAGTCAGCCATGCGTGCACTGCGTTCGGACAGCAAGTCGTTTTCCCGCTTCTGGTGCGCTCGACCGACGGTGGTGCGTACGTCGGGACCCTTTCTCCATTGACCGAGGCGTACCAGATAGCCCGTCGCGTCGTGTTCACAGAATTGCCGGCCGAGACGTTGTTCGAACGCGCTGCGCATTGGTACCAGCAGAGCGAGAACATCGAAGCGAAGCTTGCCGAGCTGTCCCCCGGAACAGCGGATAAGGATTCCTGGCCGGCGGCGATCCCCAGCGCGGTGATCCGAGTAGGTGAGGTGGACGTGGAGATAGTTCCGCTGACCTCGAGGACCATGCTGGTCGACGAAGCGAGGGCAGGAATCGACGCCCAGGGGGTCGCGGGGCTAAACCATCGAATGGCTGCAAAGCGCTATGTCGAGAGTTGTCTCAGCGGTATTGGGCGTATCGTCTCATTGCGTTGTAGCGACGACGCCACAGCCATCAAGCGGCTGTCCACTGCGAAGATCGCGTTCGAGTTTGGAGGGGACGGCGCACCCGGGGAGCCGCTGTATGTCCGGTTGCATCGCGGCCGCGATGCGGGTGCGCCTCCTGCCGAGGCCGTGAAGGCTATCGAGACGTATCTCGCCCAACTAAGCGGGACCGATCCGCTGCTTCACGTGAATCTCACGGCGTATCGAGCTCGTCCAAGCTCCCGGTCCGTCGACACCATGTGCGGCTACGACGCGGCAAATGATGCCAACATCGAGTTCGCGCTGCGGCTCTGGGAGGAATATCTGCCGGAGCGATTACGTGGTTTGTCTCTCGACGCGTTTGCGATCGCCCTCGGCATCCCTCAGCTCAGGCGCAACGGTCCTGTGTAGAGGCGTTCCGCGCCTTTCGGTAAAAGGCCAACCGTGTCGACAGTTGGCGTAGAGGACCGGCGTGGGAACGAACAGCTTGACTGAAGGATGACCTGAGGGGCGGCCGCGGCGTGCGGATAACCTACCCCTATGAGGGTCTATCCCGAGAGCTTGTCCGCGCTAGTCCCAGCGAGATTCCAGAATTTTCCGCGCGACAAATCCGAACGGAGCATCAGACGAGTTCTTGTAGGAGTTTGAAACGCTTGGGTACGTTATGGCGACACGAGGTTTGTCAATGGCGCTAACCTTTGGATGTGCAGACAACGACTTGGCCGCCCTTCGGCGACAGTGCTTTTATCTTGCGATACTCCCTACCCTGCTCTGCCCTCAGACTTGGTTAGTCTGACTTTGCTCAAATTGCCAGGTCGATTCATCCGCGCTCAGTCTTTGCGACAGGAAATCGAGGCCTTTCGCGCGGCAAAATGGAGAGCAATTCGAGCTCCGAATGCGGGTCATTGCTGCCCGTGAGACACACGAAAGAGCACCTCCGACGATCGAAAATCCGAGCCAGATCCGACGCGAAAATCTGATCGCTCGGCCCTGAATACTGCACCAAAATCCATCCATCGATCGCTTTTTCTCAGGCGGCGAGGCCCCCTTTTCGATCCGAGAATCCCCTTCGACTCCCTCCCAAAGCGGCGCAAGCAACGCAAAAAGCCCCGCCTCCGAAGAGGCGGGGCCTTTGAAACCGCGGCGATCAATCGCCGCTGCGGCGCGACCAGATCAGGGTGAAGCCCTCGTCGCCTTCGATCTTGACCAGCGAGGCGTAGATCGGAGCCGGGAAGCTCGGATCGTCGAGCTTGACCGAGAGATATTCGCGATCGCTGTCGCGAACGGTCTTCTTCCAGGCGGCTCCGAACTCGGTCGCACCAGCGAAGATTCGGTAGTCGGGAGCCTTGTCGTTGTCCTTCTCGGATGCTGTGAACTTGGCCTTGATGTTGAGCGTCAGCGTCTTGATCGAGCCGCTGTAGCCGTTGTCGGAAGCGGTGAAAGTGCCGATGGTCGCCATGGTGATCTCCGTCTGTTTTGCCCGGGCCGCGCCCATCGCAGCCTCGATGGCGATCCCTTGCCCGGGAAGCGATCGGCCCGCAGCCACAAGGCCCGCAGCGCCAGCGGAGGACGGCGAAAGCCTGCTTTTTTGTCGTCCGCGAGGAATGCCGCCACTTCGCGGCAGAGGAAAAAAGCAGGCTTGAGGTGTTGCGGGAAGGCGATCGAGGCGCTTGCCGTGCCTCGGGCCTGATCAGCCCAATCGAGGGTGCGTTGGACGCGCGCCCATACCCGAACTGATGGCGATGACCATGGCTGCCGGCGCCCCACCGCGGCATCGGACAACGGCGCGATCGATCCAAAGAAGAGCCAGCGTCTACGCATCAATGGCAGGGACGACGCCCGACCAAACGAACCCGAACCAACCGCATTTGCGCGCGAGAAACCGACGTCGCCGCCAGGATGATCCGCCCGCTTTGCGCTCTCGCACGAGGTTCTGGGCACGACCAAAGCTTCCAGCCCGATTGCCTCGTCCCCGCAAAAAGAAGGCGCGGCACAGCCGCATCGGCCGCTGCAAACAGCGTGACTCGGACGGATCGTGGCCCGGATTTGGGGAGGGTCCAACGTGAGCAGTCGCCGCTGTGCATTGATTGAACCGGCCGCGCGCCGTCAGGTGCGCGGCCGAAAATTTTGGAGCCTGCCGGAGCCGCCACGCGGCCCCGGCGCGCATCTTACTCCGCAGCCTGCGAGCGAAGTTCGCTGCCCTTCACCTCGCTTTGGCCCTGCGGCGCGGCCGTCCGCAGCAACATCGGCAGCCAACCGGTTGCCGCCAACAGCTGTTCGGCAGCTTGCGCCATGTCGGCCTTTTTCAGCGACGACAGGCGCTCTGCCGCCTCTTCGCTGACGCCTTCCCTGACCGCTTCCAGAATGCCCGCCTTGGTGACTCGGCCGAGATAACTGCGCACGGTTGGACACCAATAGGAGGTCATGTCGAGGCCCACGGCCTCGGCCAAACGGTCCGCTGCCGAGAGGGCGCAAGGCCTCCGGTCAAACGGCAGTTTGACCGCATTGACCGTCAACGCCGTGCAGTGCGCGAACAGGGACATGCGGCTGTCGTGGTCGAGCTCGGCCACAAAATACCACAGTCCGGCGACGTCCTTGGGCATCTGCCGTGCCCAATTGGTGTGCCGGTCCGACCAAGACTTGCCAGCCGCGGTGTCCTCGATTCCGACCGCATGCACGGCCAAATCCGTCTTCACCGGCTGGATGCCGACCACATGCGCGTTGGCCCCGAAATAGAAGATTTGGGCGGCGAGCGCATGAGTGACCGCCACGATAGCGACCTCCGGCTGCTCACTCAAATTGAGCCGCAGCCCCAGCGTTCGGTGCGCGGTGAGATCGCGGACGAGCGTGTCAGACAGCCTCGGCACCTCCTCTTCTTCCTCGTTTTCTTCCTCCCCTTCTTCACCATCGCGCTTGGCTTCGTCACCTCCGACGCCCTCCTCTTCCAGCGCCTGGGCACTGCTGTCCTGCCCGGTCTCAGCATGGGCTTTCTCGTCCTCGGGGCGAATAAAACCCCGTTCGATCCGCACTGCACCGTCGTGATTGAGGATTACGAAAGCGCCGCCGCGCACGATGTCATCGGGATCGTAGGCCTGCCGTTTTGATTCCAGCCGGTCGATTTCGGTCTCCAGTTCACCGAACCGCGCGTCCACCTCATCGGACAGTTCCTCGGCCGTCTGGTGCTGCTCGGTCAGCCGGTCGAACTCGCTCTGGACCGCCTGAAGGGCGGCCTGATCTTCCGCCGAAAGCTCTACCGGATGCGGGTAGACCCGGCGCATGCCGTGGGCATGCGGGAAGTCGAGATGAGCTTCCGTCCACCGCCATCCCTCGGCCGCCCGCAAGCTATCCGCCTCGCGGCCAAGCCTTGCCGTCACCAAGAGATCGAGCAGCGAGACATCCTCCAGATAGCCGCCGCGATCCTCAGTGAAGAGGTCGCGCAGGACGGTACCGCCCGCTTCCGTATAGGCCTCGAGGCCGACAAAACGCGCACGGCGATCGGTGGCCGCGACATGGGTTTCGGTGAGCAGACGGCGGATGGTAGAGGCATCCCGGTCATAGGTGAGACGCTCATAAACAGCCTCCTGCCGTGCTTGATCGTCGGTGATGGCAAAGGCCATCACCTGCTCAAGCGCAAGATCGCCATCGCGATAGAGCTGGATCAATTTCGGGGAAACCGCGCCCAGCCTGAGCCGTTGCCGCACCACATTTGGCGTGACGCCGAACCGCGCGGCGATCTCCTCAGCGCCGAGCCCGCGCTCGTCCGCCTGCTTCCTGAACGCCTCGAACTGGTCAGCGGGATGCATGCTTTCCCGGGTGACGTTCTCGTCCAGGCTGATTTCGTGGGGGTCGTTCGCGGTATCGACGATGCAGCGGATCGGCTCGGTCTTCTTGATCTCCTTCCGCTTGACCCGCAACAACTGGGCCAGCCGCCTGCCCTCGCCGATGGTCACCAGATAGCACCCGGTAGCCGCTCCCTCGCCATCCAGCTCCGGCTCGACCACTAGATTTTGCAGGATGCCTTTCGCGGCGATGCTCGCCGCATAGGCCTCGACCATCGCCTCACTGTGCGGCGTCTTGCGCGCATTGTTCGGTGACTTCTTGAGCTTGTTGAGCGGAATGAGAACCTCGGTCCCGCTCACGGGGATGATTTCAACTGACTTGGCCGACATGATCAAACTTCCTTTTGCCTTCCATGGGTGCAAGGCGCACTCCGCGCCTGCAGCCCTGCCCGTCGGCGAGACCGGGGTTAGCAAGGGCCAGGGCGACCCGAGCGGAGGGGGATCGCCCGCCCGATAAGGGCCGCTTCGCAAGAAGCGGGTCTGCACAAGCGCGTGCTTCTTGTCGTCCAAAGTCGGCAGAATGAAATCAGCGCGGAAGACCGGGGAGACCGCTCGGGTCGGCGCCGGCAAGCCGGCGCTTCACCCTGGCGCGCGCGAGGGGCAGCGCCCCTGAGATCCAACCATGAGAAAAATGCGCAACCCTGCAGTCGTGACGACATGGCAGAAGTGCCAGCATCAAAAGAGCAGCCGACGACAGGGCAGTGATAGCGACGCGGGCATGCAATGCCCGCGGGCACCGAGGCGACTGCAGTCGTGAGACCGGTTAACAAGGCACCCGAGCGCGGGACAGCGATAGCGACGCCGGCATGCAATGACGGCGGGGCCCGCGGGCGAGTGCCTCCGGCGAGCGACTCATTATAATCTGTCTCTTACTTGCGCGAGGGATCGCAGCCGCATGGCCGCGACGCGAAGCGGCACCGTTCACGAGAGCCCGGTCCGCGACCAGCGGACGCGCCCCACCCCAACGAAGAACGACCTACCGGACGGACCACAATCGCTTGTCAACAAGCGCAGTCCTGTCCTGAAGGAAGCGACAAGAAGTCCCGAATACGTGTCCGCAAATCCGCGCGCAAGATTCCAGCGTTGACGGGCAACTCGCCTATGCGCCATTGCCGGAGAGAGGCCCGCGACAGAACTTCCGATTCCGAGACGGAAGACATTTCGCGCGCAACATAAGTTCAATCCTCAGGAACTTGGCAACGCAACTCTCGCAGAAGCTCAAGGAAGAGCCGTCGCAGCGAAAGGAAAGTTATGGAACAGTCCCCCCAGGTCGGCGACAGGATCACCGACAAATCAGCCTCGCCCGATGACAGCGTTGTCCGCGATTGGATCGGACCGGGTGCGTTCAAGCATTGGACCCACCTCCAGAACTGGATCGAGAAGTTCTACCCCGGCATTTTCGCGCCGGAATGGCTCTATGGTGGCAAGAAACGGGGTTGGTCGCTGCGCTACAAGAAAACAAAGGCGTTCTGCACCTTCCTGCCCGAGTATAAGCGGTTTTCGGCCGTGGTGGTCTTGGGGAGAGCGGAACGAGAACAATTTGAAGAGCGGCGCTATCTGTGGCGCTCGCGGTTGATCAAGCTTTATGATGAAGCCAAAACATACCCAGACGGGAAGTTCCTAACGGTAGCGATCTCATCGGCCGATGACCGGCATGATGTGACTGAGCTTTTAACTATGAAGCGCCCGCCGCAACCGCGCCGTTAAAATCCGCGGAAATCCTAAGTTTCGCGACCGGCTCGGCGACGCTGGACCTTCGGAAGCGCAAGACGACGCTATCCAGCAGTTAAAGTACATCGTTCGCAAGTAATGTGGAACGCTGCAGCGCTCGTGCCGGAGCGTCGCGGCTGCATTCCTCATTGCTATAGACACCATACATACTGGCTATTGGAAAGCTTCGCCTCGTATTGCGATCAATCCGCACCATTTTCGCGGATTCATGAGTGATGTTGATTGGCTCACTGCTCACTCCCAGCGCGCTCAAGAGGCATTCATGGCTTTCACACTGAAGATCAACGGCTCACTTCATGAGGTCGATGTCGACGGCGATATCCCTTTGTTATGGGTACTGCGCGACGTGCTCGGCATGACCGGGACCAAGTTCGGTTGCGGCCAGGCGTTGTGCGGCGCCTGCACCGTGCATGTCGATGGTCAACCGGTCCGATCCTGCCAAACGTCGATCGATAGCATCGGCAACAGTGCGGTCATCACCATCGAGGCGATCGGCCGCACGTCGCAAGGAGCCGCGTTGCAAAAGGCCTGGTTGGATCTGGAGGTCGTGCAATGCGGCTACTGCCAGTCCGGCCAGATCATGTCGGCGGCGGCATTGCTCAAAAATACTCCGAAGCCGAGCGACACGGATATCGACGCGGCGATGTCGGGGAATGTCTGCCGTTGCGGCACCTATCAGCGCATCCGTGCGGCTATCAAGCAAGCAGCGGGAGTTTGAGCTCATGGATATGCCGATTCTGAAGGACCGCGCCGAAGACGAAATGGCGATTTCGCGGCGCGCGTTTGTACGGGGCGCAGGTTTGATGCTCGGTTTTGCGTTGAGCGGTGCCGGCGCGGAGCCGGTGTTCGCGGCGTCCGCGTCGCAGTTGGTCGAAAGCGAGGTCACCGGTACCTTCGCGCCGAACGGATTCATCCGAATCAATCCGACCGGCGCCGTGACCCTGATCATGCCCATGGTCGAGATGGGACAAGGAGTTTACACGTCGCTCTCGATGCTTCTCGCTGAAGAACTGGAAGTGAGGCTTGACCAGATTCAGGTACAGCATGCACCGCCAAATCATGCGCTTTACGTCAATTCGATCATAGGCATTCAGAATACGGGTGGTTCTGCCTCCATCCGCGCCTTCTGGATACCGCTTCGCCAGGCGGGCGCGGTGGGTCGTAATTTGCTGCTTGCGGCGGCCGCCAAGCGGTGGAATGTCGATCCGGCGACTTGCCGCGCCAGCAACGGCGTCGTGTCCGATGCTTCGGGTTCGAAGCTTCTGAGCTATGGCGAGCTTGCGGAAGCTGCGGCGAAATTGCCTGTGCCGCCGGCGGCTAACGTCAAATTGAAGGATCCGAAGGATTTCACGCTGATCGGTACTCGCGCCAAGCGCGTGGATTCTCCGATAAAGGTCGACGGACGCGCGCTCTACGGTATCGATACGCGACTGCCGGGCTTGAAGGTCGCAGCGGTTGCTATTTCGCCTGTGCTCGGTGGCAAGGTGAAGGCGGTGAACGAGAAGGCCGCACTGGCGGTGAAGAATGTCCGGCAGTTCGTCAATATCGGTGAAGCCGTCGCCGTGGTGGCGGATCACATGGGGGCGGCGAAGAAGGGTCTCGAGGCCGCCGCCATCAGGTGGGACGATGGCCCGAACAGCAAGATCAGCAGTGCCGATATCGTACTGCAACTGGAGGAAGAATCGAAGAAGCCGGGCGCTGTTGCCCGTCACGTCGGCGATGCCCGAAAGGCGCTTGCGGACGCTGCGCAACGGGTTGACGCCGTCTATCAGGTGCCTTTCCTGGCCCACGCGACGATGGAGCCGATGAACTGTACTGTTCATCTGCGGAAGGATCGTTGCGACATTTGGGTCGGTACGCAAGCGCCTACGATCACGCAGTCCCAAGTGGCCGAACTCACCGGCCTGCCAAAGGATGCGGTCAAAGTCCACAATCATCTGATTGGAGGCGGCTTCGGTCGGAGGCTGGAAGCCGATGGCACGATTCTCGCCGTCAAGATCGCCAAGCACGTCGACGGCCCGGTGAAGGTAATCTGGAGCCGCGAGGAAGACATCCAGCACGACATGTATCGGCCCTACTATTTTGATCGGCTGTCGGCAGGACTTGATACGACTGGCCAGCCGGTCGCCTGGACGCATCGGATCGCCGGCTCCTCGGTCATGGCGCGCTATTATCCCCCTTATTTCAAGGACGGATTGGACCCCGATGCCGTGGAAGCGGCGGCCGAGCCACCCTATGCACTGCCCAATATCCACGTCGACTTCGTCCGGGTCGAGCCCCCTGGTGTCCGGACGTCCTGGTGGCGCGGCGTCGGACCGACTCACAACGTTTTTGTGGTCGAAAGCTTCATCGATGAGCTCGCTCATGCCGCGAAGCAAGACCCCCTCGCCTATCGCAAGAGATTACTTGGCCACAATCCGCGAGCGCTCGCTGTTCTGTCGCTTGCAGCGGAAAAAGCGGGATGGGGATCCCCCCTTCCGACGCGGCATGGCCGCGGAATTTCGGTACAGTTCGCATACGGAAGTTACACATCGCAAGTCGCCGAGGTCAGCGTCGGCGTCGATGGCTCTGTCAAAGTCAGGCGCATCGTCTGTGCGATTGATTGCGGCACGTACGTCAATCCGGATACAATCGAAGCACAGATTCAAGGCGGCACGCTTTTCGGCCTGACCGCCGCTCTCCATGGATCAATCACTTTCAAGGATGGACGGGTCGAGCAGAGCAATTTCGACAGCTATCTGCCGATGCGTATCGACGAGGTCCCGGTGGTGGAGACGCACTTGATCAAGAACGCAGAGGCTCCGGGCGGCATTGGTGAAGCTCCGACAGCCATCGTGAGTGCTGCAGTGACCAATGCGATCTTCGCCGCGACCGGCAAGCGTGCACGCAGCCTGCCGATCGATACGGATTCGCTGAAGTCGTCATCCTAGGTCCTTGCCCTTCATCCCGCGTGACAGCTTTCTTGGCGCGTTCATCGCGTGCCGCGCTTTTCGATGGTGGCGTCGAAGACTCGTCGTCAGCATCTCGACCTGAAGGCGGTTCAGGATTGATCTGCAAACGTTTCACTTCCATACTCCGGTACTCTGATCATGATTGCGCCATCGGGCACTGGAGGAAGGCCGAGCAGTGGTAGGAGCGAGAATGGCGCCGCTCCCACTGATCCTTGGAGAACAGGCGTAGGAGCACTATCGGCGCCAGTAGCCAGCAATAAAGGGCCACTCTCATGCACACGAAAGCGGTTCCAAAGCACACACTCACCAGGCAGAACGTGTTGCTGTCCACGGGGTCCACGGTGAAATTGTCTACAACGGACCTCGACAACCTAATGCAGGCGCTCGACATCGATGTCATCGCGCTGACCGAGATACTGGTGCCACACGGTCACCGAGTGAAATTCGGGACGATTGACGTACCTGGAATCCACTACAACTTGAGTGGCGTGGGACGCATATCGATCAACAGCGGACCAGCGATACCGTTGAGCCCTCATTTACTCATCATCGTGCCGCCAAACACTCCCTTCATGATCGAGGTTGACGGTGGGAGCGGCCCACCGAAGCTCATTTCGAAAGACTGCTGGACCCATCAGGAAGGCATTCTCCGCGTCGCAGCGCCGAATGAGCGACCCGAAATCGTCCAGGTATGCGGCTTTTTTAACGCATCCTTTGGTCAGTCGGTGAGGCTGTTCGGAGAACTCCGCGAACCAGTGATCGAGCAATTCGAGCCGGCTGACAAAATCGACCTGAAGCTTCGCGAGGCTATGGACGAGCTGCTGCAGCAAGAGGTCGGCGTGGGAGCCATGACAGCGTCTCTTCTCAAGCAGATCGTCGTCTCTTTGGTGCGGCGGTCCCTGAGGTCTTCCCAGCGGTGGACCGAGCGATTCTCGATACTTGCCGACAGGCAGGTGACCCGTGCTTTTGCGGATATGGTGGCGCGGCCGGGAGCAGCCCATTCAGTTCAAAGCTTGGCGCACAGTGCGGGATTGAGCCGCTCGGCATTCATGGCTCGCTTTTCGGCTATCTTTGGACAATCGCCGATGGCCATCTTGCGGGACTTGAGGATGCGCCAGGCCGCAGTCGATTTGACGACGACGACGATGCCGATCGACGTCGTTGCTCTTAATGCGGGGTACGAAAGCCGTTCAAGTTTTGTGCGGGCTTTTCGAAAGGCGTACAAGCGAGATCCGAGCGACTATCGGCGGACAGCCGGCGAGCGCAATGCCCGGCAGGATGTCTGAAACGACCTGTTTAGCGCGTGCGGGCTGGTCACCCAATCTCCAAACAACGATGGCCGCCGCTGTGCGCTCTGCAATGGCAACCGAAGCGCAATTGCCCGAAGCTCTGATGGTTGACGTGAGCGGCCAAGTCACGAATCCTCTGAGAAACTGGCGACATTACGCTTCAAGTTGGCCGCGGCGAAGGCATATCCCCCGGAAGCACCATCAACGAAGTGCACGTGATCGGCTCTCGTGGGTGATGGCACATAGCACGTCAGATTCGCAGCCTTCTGTCGGTGCGTCCCGAAAAAGCAGGCGCCTCGTCGCTGGGCCTCCTCCAGGCGCGCGCCTATCGCATTGGCGAGCTCGGATGAGCAATCCACCGTCATGCGCAGGCCGTCATCGAATTTTCGGTAATCTGTATTCTCCACAAGCTCACGTCGGAACCGCGCTTCATCAAAGCCTTCAATCGGAGGCCCCGACCGGGCGCCTACCCAAGCCAGAACGGCGCGCCGGGACTCCGCGACCCAGGTCGCAAAGGGCATCTTCCGCCTGCTTTCCTTGATAGCATGATCAAGATAGTCGCCCGTCATTGCGGGAAGCGGACCTTCGGCGGGCAGCGGACGCAGGTCGAGATCGTTGGAACGAAGCGTTTGCAGGAGCTCCTGTATAGTTTCCGCGAAGAAAGCCGGATCATCGCGCGAAATGACGATAAGAGACAGAATGATGCCGTTCTTGGTATCGATCGGGGCAAATCGGCACGAGAGACCTGTGAGGTCGGCTGAAACTCCGAAAGGCGCGCGTGGAACGATGTATCTGCCTTCCTTGAGTTCGCGCTCGGCCCAGGCAAGTCCCCCGCCGGCGAACATCGCGTAGCTGACATTCGAAGAGGGCGCGAAGCGGGCGACCAGGACGTCCAAGTGCTGAGCGCGAATGTCTGCGACCGGAATGACCGCAACGCGCAATGTGAGATCCAACACGTCTTCAGCCCAAGCGGCAGTTCTTCCCAGGGTATCCTTGACAACGGACGAACGGGCGCCGGGCGCTGCGATGCTCGCGCCGTCGCCTCCGAAAGTGGACGGAAGATGTAGGTCTGGTAGTGCATTGCTGATGGCGGCAAGAACCGCCGCGCCGGCCGTATTCACATCTCGGTACCGTCCTTGTTCAATCGCTTTGGTCGAATGGCTGACATCTGTAACGGCGATGATCCAGTCTTCCGGCAGCGGGCGGTACAGATCTCGCTGCATTACGTCATCGAAGGAATCGAAGGGCACAAGCGCCCGATAGAAACCATCGCCTGATCGATTCAACATCGTCTGCAGACCCTCCGGTCGTCTTCGGAGTTCGGAGCCAGGCGCAGTTTCGCTGTTCGATAGCCTTGCCGGAGCTTCTCAGGTGCGCTTCAGATCCTCGACCAGCATCGCCGTCGCATGGCGTGCGAGCGCCTGGGTTGGCGCGTTGGTATTGCCGCTGGTGATGTTCGGCATGATCGAGGCGTCGATCACCCGAAGGCTGTCGACCCCGCGGACCCTGAGCCTGGCGTCGACCACCGCTCGCTCATCCTGTCCCATCCGGCACGTTCCGACCGGGTGCCACATCGTCGTTACGACGCGCTTCACCCATTCGCCGATCTCCGCGTCCGACTGGATATGCGGACCGGGATCCATCTCTTCCTCGATCACCGACGCCAAAGACTCCTGGGCCATAACCTCGCGGATCGCCCGCACTGATTCCACCGCGGCCTTCAAGTCTTCCGCCTCGCCGACGAAGTTTGGATTGATGAGGGGCATCGACGTCGGGTCGCTGTCGGCCAGCCGCACCCAGCCGCGGCTCTTGGGCTGAAGCACCACGAGCTCGAAGGTGACGCCCGAGCGGTTGCCTGTCGGACCGAGTTGCTCGTTCAAAATGATAGGAGCGTGGTAGCATTGGATCGTGGGGTCGGCGGCGAAGTCTGACGGGCTCCAGTGAGTAACCGTCTCAATGCCGTTGCCCGACGCGGGGCCGTCCTTGGTGACGAGATACCGCAGGCCGGCCTTAATTGTGCCGAGTCCCTGAGCGGCGGCCTGATAGCCGAGATCTCCCTTCACATAGGCGCGAACCGGGACCATCGGGTGGTCGTGGAGATTTTCGCCAACTCCCGGAGAATCGACAACCACCGTGATGCCGTGCTGCCGCAGCTGCTCGGCCGGTCCAATGCCTGAGTGCATGAGAATTTTGGGGCTATGAACGGCCCCGGCCGACAGAACGACCTCGCCGGCCATGACCCTCTCGAGGCCGTTATCCTTCAGTTCGATCCCGACAGCCCGCTTGTCGTCGACGAGAATCCGAACGACGGTCTTGCCGGTGAGAAGTGTGACGCGGCCCGAGGCGAGATACGGACGCAGATAAGCGTCGACCGCGCTACACCGGCGTTGATTTCCGACCGTCGACTGCACCGGCGAGACGCCGATCTGGCTCTCGCCGTTATAGTCGGGATTGTAGGGCAGCCCATATTCCTGGAACGCCTTGAGACAATGTTGATTCAGCTCGTTGATGCCCTTGGGCAACTGGACCGCCAGACCGCCGTTGATGCCGTGATATTCATCATGGAAGGTGTCGTTGCGTTCCTGCGCAATGAAGACGGGAAGCAGGTCTTCATACGACCATTTGCCAGTGTCGCCGACCGCATCCTGCCACGCGGCGAAGTCGCGTATCTGACCACGGACGTAGCACATCGCGTTGATCGAGGAGCCGCCGCCGAGCACCTTGCCCGAACGATATGCCCTTTTCTTGCCATGCTGGGGAACCGTCTCATACTTCCAGACATGCCGGTCGTGGACCAATATATTGGCGAAGCCGGCGGGGATGTGGATGAACGGATCGCGATCCAAGTCGCCCGCTTCGATCAGCGCAATCGATGCATCGGTGTGTTCGGCGAGATAACTCGCGACGACGCAACCGGCCGCACCCGCGCCAACAACGACGATGTCGTACCTCTCCTGGGACATCCGTATCTTTCTCTTTCGCGCCATTTTTAGTTCAATCTCGCCCCGGGAGCCGCTCTATCGCGGCACCTGGTTCGGAGATTGATTACACCTTGCTCTTGGAGGGTGATCCTTCTCGACCGGCGAGGGAAATCACCTCTCGCCATGGAGTTGATAGACGATCGTTATTGTCGCTTCACCACACCGCGCGATGGCGTACGCTGAGACAGAGCAGGTGACGCGCTGTTGTCGCTTTTAACCCGCCGCGCGCCTGCCCAATGTCGAGCCCGTAGCGAGCTGTTCCTCAGGCGCATTCAAGACTGTCGTCGTGAGCAGAACGGCGGCGGCGAGGACCCAGTAGTACCAGGCATCGAGCCCGACGAACTTGAACGCAAACGGAGCGATGATAAACAACACGCCGACGGCGCGATCGACCCAAAGGTGAAGCCAGTAGGGAATGATGCGGACGAGCCCGGTGGGATGGTCAGTCAGGGCGGCCAAGAGCAGCGCGGTCGCACCGACAACGACCGAAAGCCACGTTGCGACCGGGTTGTTCTGGCCGAGATCCAGCACGAAAGGCGCTGCGATCAAGACGATAGCGACCGGATAGTCGATCAAGTAAGCATGAATGGATTTGGTGATGAAGCGAAGCGACATCGCTGTCTCCTAGTTGTTGGATTTGTTTAGTTGAGCGGGTCCTTACGGTGCGGAGAGTGCATCACCCGACGGTGATCAGGACGATTGCGCCGCCCTGCGCTGTAGCACTTCATTCAACCGTCACAGGTCAGCCCCGTTGGATGAACAGTAAGCAGGCACGCGAACCATTAGAAATGCCCGGTCGTTATCGTTTCCATTCCGCCTCATTCAGCGCCGGGGAGGCGAGGTTTGTGTCTGCGTGGCGTCGGCCACCAAGTCGAGAATGGTGCTTCAGTGTCCCGCTATCGCAGCCCAGGACTACGTCATCCGCTCATTCCCGGGTCGCCGCCCTATTCTCGTCCTTGCTCCTTTAACCCGGAGCCCATAGCCCAGAGCGGCCCGATCTTGCCGGAGTATGTCGTCAATCGGGTCGGACGAGATGCTCGCGAGCTGCCACTGCGCCTTCTGCCGGGTGGAATGGCTCGCTTCTATCGACCCGACGCGTTCCACGGCACGTCAGCCCTCGAACTGCTGCGTTGCTTGCTTCATACGCGGCGCGTTGGGCTGGCTTTTTAAGTAGCAACAGCGAGGTATGCGCTGCATGCCGTCCCACTGAACTGCAATTTCACGTCGTTCGCACAACGGATGACCAGTCGCGAAGGCGCGTGACCTTGACGAAAGCGTCAAGCGCCGGCGAGTAGCGGCGCCCCTGCACGGCCAGTAGCCGCACCTCGCGCGAAGCCAGGTCGCCTTCGAGCGGGATAGTCTTGAGCATCGGAAGATGCGGCATGTGCTCGGGCGCGAGCATTACGCCGAACCCAGCGGCGGCCATATGCTGCAGGTGCAAGTCGTTGCCGCTGCGGTGGCCGAGGTGAAGCGGCTTCTCGGGAAAATAGGCTTGCTGGATTTTTGCTGCCACGTCGCAGTCGGCACGTTCCAGCAGGATGGTCTCACGGAGGTCCTCGATGCCGATTGAGGGACGGTTTGCCAGCCGATGTGTCGGCGCGAGGACCGCGACATAGCGCTCCTCGAACAGCGACCAGTCGTCGATCCGGTCAGGCATGTCCCGCACGTCCCCGACCATTGCCGCGCTGATCTCCCCCTTAAGCAAGAGGTTGACAAGCTTCTCTGCTGCTCCTTCACGCAACTCGACGTGAAGTCCGGGGACGCCCCTCGTAGTCTCGGCGATCGAGTCGAGCACGAGCGACGCCGAGATCGAAGGAGCAAGGCCGATCTTCAAGGGCGCGACCTCTTTGCGTTGGAAATCCCGGGCCCTGCGGCGCACCGTCTCCGCAGAGGCGAGTGTGCGCTCCAGCATCGGAAGGACTTCCTTTCCAAGGTCGGTGAGCTGCGTTAGCCGACGCTCGCGGTAGATCAACTGGCCGCCGAGTTCCTGCTCGAGCTTCTGCACCCCCTTGGTCAGCGCTGGCTGCGCGACATTGCACTGCTCGGCCGCGCGAGTGAAGTTGAGCGTAGACGCGACGGCGAGGAAATAGCGAACCTGATGAAGCTCCATCGTTGATTCTCCGTCAAGTCGCGGCGAGTCTTGAGATGCTACGATGACCCGACACGCGTCGCATCCCATCTTGACGGCTTGGGGTATTGCGGTCGATTCCGCGAAGGTACCGTGAAGTTCACTTGTTGCTGATTGTGCTAAGCGTTCGCTTAGACGCAAGACGTAAACGGCGCGCGCCCGGATCCGCTAGCCGGATAAGCGCGCCAATTGGAGATGTCGGCACAGCAAGAGGCCGCAGAAATGCACCCTCACGCGAAGCGCGGAGTAAACACCTTCTGGGTTCAGGAGTTGTGCGGGTGATGGAGACCTTCGTTGAGAAGGTCCGCCATTCGGCTGAGTTCGGGAAGCGAACGCGCCTTCATCTTCCGCATCAAATTCACGCGATGCACCTTCACCGTAGATTCGGAGATGCCGATATCATTGGCAACTTGCTTGTTGAGGCGACCGGCGACGACGCCGAACATGACTTCACGCTCTCGGGAGCTGAGTGTGTCGAAACGCTCCTTGAGCGCGGCCACTGCGCTTTCACTCTCTCGACGGGCACGATCGCGAGCGAGGCCTGCCTCGACGGCATCAAGAAGATCCTGATCACGGAATGGCTTTGTAAGGAACTCAATCGCACCGCCCTTCATCGCTTGCACGGTCATCGGCACGTCGGCATGTGCTGTGATGAAGATGATCGGCACTTGCCTGTTTGCGGCGACAAGGTCGCGCTGAAGCTCAAGACCGCTGCGTCCCGGCATTCTCACGTCGAGCACCAAGCAGGTAGGACCGTCCGGCGGATCGGCCTTGAGAAAATCGGAAACAGACGAAAATTGTCGGGCAGGCAAGCCGACTGTCCGCAACAGCCGCGCGACCGAGTCGCGAAACTCCGGATCATCGTCGATTACCAAGACACTGGGATTTGCCTCACCCACTCTCGGCATCCTGCGTTGGCAAAGCGTTCTCCTACTACCAACATCATTCTATGCCCAATCGACCGCAAGAAACAATGTTTGTCGCCTAAGCGGACGGCCGAGGGGCTAAGCCATCGCTTAGGAACGTAACATTGCGTTATTGAGGAAAGTCGATGACATTAAGCCGCATGCTGCGCGAGGTCTTGCCGTGCCGCTCTGCGGAGGCGCTTGGAACCTGCAATGGTGAACCGAACACTGATATCAATCGTCGACGACGACCAGCCATATCGTGAGTCAATGCGAAAGCTCATAATGTTGCTAGGCTACACCGTCGAGGCATTTCCGTCGGCGGCCGATTTTTTGGCATCGGGTGTCTTGCCCGAAACCACTTGCCTGGTCACCGACGTTAATATGTCCGGAATGACCGGTGTCGAGTTGCACCGGCGCTTGGTAGACGCGGGTTACGCGATCCCGACGATCCTTATTACTGCTTACCCCGATAAGGTCGCCAAGGATCAAGCGCTAAAGGATGGAGTTGTTTGCTACCTCAGCAAGCCGTTGGACGACGAAGATCTCGCCCGGTGCCTACGTTCGGCTCTGCAGCCTGGTTTCGCCAGCTGAAGACCATTCATGAGCCGTGTTCGTGGGCAACGTGAATTGAAAGACGGCGCCGCGAGGTTCGTTTGCTTCCGCCCACAACTTGCCCTCGTGGGCGTGAATGATGGAGCGGCATATCGCCAGGCCCACCCCTGTTCCACTGGACTTCGTGGTGTAAAAGGCGTCGAAGACTCGATCGAGATGCTGCGCATCAATTCCGGGCCCCGAATCACGCACGGTAACGAGGGCGCCTGTCTGATCCTGCTCGGTGCTAATCAACAGATGTCGTGGCCCTTCATCAACCGAACTCATTGCTTCGACCGCGTTCAAAATCAAGTTCAGCAAGACCTGTTGCAGCTGAACGCAATCCCCCATAACCGGAAGAAGTTCATCCGCGAGCCGCGTATCGACTGAAACGCCGTTCCTGTGAACCACGCTTTGCGCCAGTACAATTACTTCGTCGATAGCCGCATTGAGATCAAACCGCTCCTTTCGCAGAGGCGCCTTCTTGATGTGATCACGCATCCGTCCGATGATATCCTTCGCTCGATCCGCGTCCCTGACAACGCAAGCGAGCGCTTCCTTGATCTCATCCAGATTTGGCGGTTTCATCTCCAAAAAGCGCATCCCCGCACGGGCGTTGTTACGAGCGGTAGCGATCGGATGCAGAATTTCGTGAGACAACGAGGCCGCCAATTCTCCCATTACGCTCACGCGATTCATATGAGCGAAATCCAGCTCGAGCTGGCGCAGCTTTTCGCGTTCGTCCTGCGCACGCCTTCGTTCCGTCACATCGACGCTTGTGGCGATAGCCTCAACCGGTGCGCCCTGGGGGGAAAACACAAAATGGCTGGTTCCTTCGATCAATTTCACTATTCCATTAGGCAAGAGGAGTCTGAATTCGGCCTTCAAACCTCTTCTCTGGTGCACGGCCTCCTGAACCGCTCCTGACACTCTGTCGCGGTCCTCTGGGTGGATGCGTCGCCACACATCGTCATGGCTTGGAAGGCCCTGCAGTGGATCAAACCCCCAGATCCTGTAACACTCGTCCGACCAATAAAGGAAACGCTTTGTTGTTGCGTCGTAGATCCAGTTGCCGGTGCGGCTCAGTCTCTGCGCTTGGCTGAGCGCTTCCTCTATGCGCTTGCGCTCGGTCAAATCAAGTACGAATGCGAGGCCCTCGTCGCCACCTTCTTTAACTAGAGCGGCGCCAACGAGCACAGGAACGCGAGTGCCGTCTTTCCTAACATACTCCTTCTCGTAGGGCGGAACTATCCCGGTTGAGTTCAGTTTCGCCAGAGTCAATGTGTCGCGCTCACGCCATTCGGGCGCGGACAGCTCGGTCCAGCGTACGCGGCCCGAGACCAACTCCTCACGGCTATATCCTAAGATGTGCAGAAACGCGTCGTTGGCTTCAATAATCCTACCTTCGCGGTCGGCAATGATGATCCCAATGATGTTCGCATCGACCAAACGCCGGATCTTGCGTTCGCGGTCTTCAATGTCGCGATAAAGCCGTGAATTATCGAGCGAGATCGCCGCCTGCGACGCAAGCACTTTCAACAAAGCGACGCGATCCGATGTAAAGACCCCGGGCGCCAGATTATTCTCCAAGTAGAGAATGCCCGTAAGGTTTCCTTGATTGATCAATGGAAAACAGAGAATAGAACGAAGATGGCCTTCAACCAGGTACGGATCGGACGAAAATGGATTAAGGGACGATGCGTCGTCGAGAATCACGTTTTCTTGGGTGTGCAGGACATGGTGGAGCATCGTCTTCGGCAGCTCGGTCGTGGCCACCTCCTCGTCGCGCAGATGCACGATCACCAAATCGCCGTCGGTCGTCGCCTCGGCGGCAATTCGCTGCACGTCCCCTCGTAAAACAATCAACAAGCCCCGTTCGGCGCCGGCCTGCTCGAGCGCTGTCCGCATAAGCGTTTCGAGCAGTTTCTCCAGAACAATCTCGCTCGATATCGCTTGTGACGCCTTGATCACCGTCGCGAGGTCGAGTTGTTCGGCAGACGCTGCGATCGTTTTTGTCGGAGCAGGTGTGGGCCCTTCCATCCTGACGCGCGGATACATCGCGTAGAGATGGCGCACTTTGCCGTTCGCGCCCCAGCGCAGGTAACAGTCCCGGGCGTTTCGCAGATAAAGGTGCGTGATTTGATCGAACCCGCTGCTGGCGTAGAAGCGTGCAGCCAACTCGTTGGCAAGCGCCTCGTTGTGGACAAAGCCACTCGCCTGCGCCGAACGTATCGCTTGTTCGTAGAGGTTCATTGCAGCGAATGCGCGGCCATCAATTCGGGCAATCTCCGCATCAACCAACGCCGCGCGGTCCGCGAAGTTTTCCGGACATGCCGCGGCCCAGCTGGCGAGCTGACGGTGATGAGGAGCCAGTGCCTCCAAGATTGACACCCGCTGGTCTGCAGGCGTCAAGTCGTAGAACGCCGCGTATGACAAGGCGCTGTAGAAGTGATAGTCGGCGGCCTCCATGACAGTGAGAGAGAGGCTCAAAAGGGGTCGCGCCCTCGATGCGGCATCAATCGCTGCCGGGTAATCACCAGCCATAAAGCGAGCCTGCAACTTGCAAATCCAGTACAAGCATTGGCCGGCCGTCCCTTTCGAGGCGCCCACGAAATCGCGTTCGAATCGTTGCTCATCAAACTGATCGTGATCCAAGGAGCCGAATCTTATCGTCTTGCCGCGCAACATCCGCACTAATGCGACCGCTACACTGATGAATTCGACGTCCGTGCCAAGCTGTACTTGCCGAAACCTTGCCCTCTCAGCTTCTCGTTCGATGTCGACGAGCGCGTCGCCGACTGTAAGAAGATTGAGCACCCTTAGATGGGAGCAGATGCGCGCATACACGAAGTCGCCGGTTTTCCGGGCCGCATCGAATGCGCGATCCATAAGTTCGCAGCACGCCCGGATATGCTTCCTCCACGGCATGACCATATTTCCGAAATTCAGATAGACGCCCGCTTGGAAACGCCACAGTGCTCGCTCCTCCACGAGTTCATAGGCGAGCCGCCCGACGCGATATGCGCCCTCATAGTCACTGAACCGTAGCCCGACGATCATTCCAAGCCGGGCATAGGCGACCGCAGACGCGTCGCTGTTGCCACTATCCAAGGTAAGGCGGAGCATTTGGCAGACCACGAGCGTGTAGAGATTGAAGTCGGTGTATTGCGCCGGCGAAGAGAGCCGGTTCAAAACATCCAGCACGACGAGAGACGCCGAGTCGGTCATGATGGGAAGCGCCTTCAGCTCCTCGCTCGTGCGCCGGTTGAGTTCCGACCAGACACGCTGGTACGCTTGGTGCGCTTCCTCATCCGTCGGATGCGGCGACCAATTGATTCCTAGATAACTTAGGTAATCAAGACCGACCACGACCGCGCGGCCGGGTCGATTAAGCCTGATGTAAACGTCGACACCGAGGCGCGCCACCACCGCTCGATCGCCCGCACTCGTGACGCGAGCAGACAATGCTGCAAAGTGGCTTTCCGCGTCCGAAAGCGCGCCCGTCAGTAGCTCGCATTCGGCGCGACGAAAATCGAGTGCGAAGATAAGCTCCCTACGGCGTTCCCAGCAATCCTCTGCCAATAGACTTCGACCTGCAATAAAGTAACTGAGCGCCGAGACGTAAGCCGTTGATGCGTTCGCGCGCCGGCCTGCCGCCAGGTTCAATTCCGCGGCCTGCTCGCGCTCTTCGATCGATTTGATCAAATGAAGAGCTCGGTTGAGCTGGTTAACGATTTCAAAGATCGCTTCGTCCCGCTTCTCCGGAGGAGTCCTCGCCGCGAGCAGCCTTCCTATTCGAAGATGCGTCTCGCCACGTAGCTGATCCGGGATCAGTGCATAGGCGGCCTCTTGAACGCGATCGTGGGCGAATCGGTAGCCACCTTCCGCTTGCTCGACCATCTCCTGAAGACGAGCCGGCCACATAACCGTATCGAGCTGCGCCTCCGACATCCCGAGAACAAGCGAAAGTGCTGTGCTCTCGACAATGCTTCCAAGACAAGCCAAATGCTGCAACGCATCTTGAGTCGCGACGGGAAGCCGGCTGAGCTTTCCCACCATAAGATCAACGACATTGTCGGTGTAGCCCTTGGCGTGAATGCGGTCGATATCCCAGGACCAACGCGCGCCATCACGATCGAATGCAAGTAGACCTTCTTCGGCGAGCGAGGACAGGAACTGAATGGCGAAAAACGGATTGCCGTCCGTCTTGACATGCAACAGTTTCGCAAGCGGAGCGGCGCGCTCTGGCTGACAGCGAAGGGCGTCGGCGACCAGTTGACCGAGATGCTCTTGGTCGAGCCGCGAAAGCTCGATCTCAACTACTTTTCCGTTGGCGGCCTTGATGGCGTGGAGCTTTTTCATGAGAGGATGGGCGGCAGCGACCTCGTTGTCGCGATAGGCGCCGATCAGCATCAGATGCTGGATATCTGACCGCAAAAGATCTTCCAGCAGATCAAGCGTCGCCGCGTCGAGCCACTGCAGGTCGTCGAGGAAGAGCACAAGTGGCTGGTTCGTGCGGGCAAACACGCTTATGAAGCGACGGAATACCAGTTGAAATCGGCTTTGCGCCTGCTGTGGCGGCAACTCAGGGACCGGCGGCTGATCCCCGATGATTAGCTTGAGCTCGGGTATGAGGTCGATTAAGAGCCGCCCGTTCGATCCCAGCGCCTCTAAGAGCGCGCGACGCCAGCTCGCCAACTCCATGTCGCTTTTGCTGAGAAGGGGCCGGATGAGGCTTTGGAACGCCTGAACCAGTGTCGCGTAAGGGATATCGCGCTTATACTGGTCGAACTTACCAGACGCGAACAAGCCGCGCGACTGCACGAGCACTCTATGCAGTTCGTCGATGACGGAAGATTTTCCGATGCCGGAGTATCCCGAAACCAGGACCAATTCTGGAACACCAGTTTTCGTGATGCGATCGAAGCAGGAAAGCAACATCGCGATCTCACGATCTCGCCCGTACAGCTTGCCGGGATTCAGGAGCTGGCTCGACAAGTCCTGCAGGCCGAGCGGAAAATCATCGATGCGGCGGCGGGCTTCCCATTCTGCCAGGCAGCGTCGCAGATCGCGCTCGACACCGACCGCGGTCTGATAGCGATCCTCAGGTGTCTTGGCGAGCAATTTCATAATGATCGCCGAGACCGGAGCCGGAGCACTCACAAGCCGTTCCCCTGGCGGCATCGGTCGCCTTGCTATATGGCAGTGCACCCATTCCATTGGATCGGTCGCCGTGAACGGCAGCGCGCCCGTGAGCATCTGGTAAAGCGTGACTCCGAGGGAGTAGAGGTCGCTGCGGGCGTCGATCGAGCGATTCATCCGCCCGGTCTGTTCTGGTGCCATGTATGCGAGCGTACCGGCCAAGGTCTCGGGCGGCTCGGGTGCCTTCCGCTCGCGAGACAAGCGCGATGCGATGCCAAATCCGGTGAGCCGCACGTGTCCATCCACGCAGTTCACCACAATGTTGGCTGGCTTAATGTCTTTATGGATGAGCCCGTGCTGATGAAGCTTGCCCAGAGCCGAAGTAACCGCGATACCCAGAGTCAAGCACGACCCTATCTCCATAGGCCCATCGAGCAAATGGTCGAGCGGCTGACCGCCCCGATCATCCAGCACCAACACGGTCCGGCCGGCGTCGCGCATGAGGGCTAGCGGCCGCGCCGCCCATGCCCCATCGAGTTCATCCTTCAGCTCATATTCGTGCGTAAGGCGATCGAGCGCCGGCCGAGACGGGTGGTCGGCAGCAACGGCGACGAGCATCACCGCGATCTGGTTGCCATCGTCGTCCAGTCGCCAGCCGCGGCTGAACACTCGTTCGCCGTCCTCCCAAATCAGCTGAGAGTCACTGTCAGAGCACACGACGTTGAGCGGCTGCTGCACCACCTGCGAGACTCCGGCGTCGAGCTTCACACACGAGACCTCTCCGGCCCGGAGAGAACGTACCCCGCCGGTCGAGAAATGTCAGTCATCCCTTGGTCGCGCGGACGCGGAACCTTCTCCTTCAGCAGCAATTTAGCAATTTTGAGCCACTTGCCGACTTTATTCGTGGGGGCAGCAGCGGCTCATTCGGCCGCCGCTGTCGTCCGGGCGGCCGGCCTGCCCTCATTCTTTCCTTCGGCGAGGTTGCGCACCACCATGTAGAAGATCGGCGTGAACAACAGACCGAACAGGGTGACGCCGAGCATCCCGAAGAATACTGCAACGCCGACCGCCTGGCGCATCTCCGAGCCTGAGCCGGTCGACACCACCAGCGGCAGCACGCCGAAGATGAAGGCGAATGACGTCATCAGGATCGGCCGCAGTCGCAGGCGGCAGGCCTCAATCACAGCCTCCAGCCGAGGCCGGCCCTCGAGCTCGATGTCCCGGGCAAACTCGACGATCAGGATGGCATTCTTGGCCGCCAGCCCCACCAGCACCACGAAGCCGATCTGGGTCAGGATGTTGACGTCCTGGCCCATGATGCGCACGCCGATGGTGGCCGCGAACAGACACATCGGCACGATCAGGATCACCGCGAACGGCAACGTCCAGCTGCCATATTGCGCGGCCAGCACCAGATAGACGAACAGCACGCAGATTGGGAACACGTAGAGGCCGGCATTGCCGCCTGTCGCTTGCTGATACGACAGATCGGTCCACTCGAATGAAAACCCGCTTGGCAACGTCTTGTCGGCCAGCAGCTTGATGGTGTTGAGGGCGGTCGCAGAACTCACACCCGGAGCCGGCTCGCCCTGGAGTTCAGACGCGGTGTAGAGATTGTAGCGCGCGACACGATCAGGTCCCGAAACATCCTTGAAGTCTACCACGCTGCCGAGCATCACCATGTCGCCATTGGCGTTACGGGTTCGCAGCCGCGCAAGATCAGTGGTCTCCTTGCGGAACGGAAGGTCCGCTTGCGCGGTCACATGATAGGTACGCCCAAACAGATTGAAGTCGTTGACATAGGTCGAGCCGAAATAGGTCTCGATCGTGTCTGTGATGCTGCCAATGGGGACGCCGAGCTTTTGCGCCTTAACGCGATCGATATCGACAAACAGCTGCGGCGTGTTGGCTGTATAGGGCGAGAACACAGAGGTCAGGTTCGGCGACTTCCGTGCGGCGGCGACGAGTTCGTCGGTCGCGGCCGCGAGCAATTCGGGACCGCGTCCCTGTCGATCCTGGATACGGATGGCGAAGCCGCCACCGGTGCCGATGCCGGGCACAGCAGGCGGCGGAATGACGATAATAAAGGCGCCCTGGATCACCGACAGCCGTTTGCGCAGGTCAGCCGTGATCGCGCTGGCCGACAATCCCTTCTTTTGTCGTGCCTCCGGCTCGTCGAACACCGGGAACAACGCCGCGGCGTTTCCGGCTTGCGTGCGTGTTGCGCCAGAGAAGCCGCTGAACGCTCCAACACGGACGATACCTGGGGTATCCAGTGCAATCCGCTCGATTTCGCGGACCACCTCAGCGGTGCGCGCGAGCGACGCAGCGCCCGGCAACTGCACCGAGATGATGAGGTAACCGCGATCCTGCGCGGGGATAAAGCCCTGAGCGGTGGTGGCCAGCAGCCAGCCGGCGCTCCCGATCAACGCGATATAGAGCAACAACATCGGCGCCGAATGCCGTATCACAAGGGATGCCGTCGCCGCATAGCCACTCGATAGCCGGTCGAACACACGGTTGAAGACTCCTGTGAAGACCGACCAGCCGCGCGCGATCACGTTCCAGCGCGCCGGCGGTCGCTTCTCCTCGTGCGGGACCAGGATCTGCGAGGCCAGCGCGGGTGACAGAGTCAAGGAGCAGAAGCAGGAGATCGCGGTTGCGACTGCGATTGTCACAGCAAATTGCTGAAAGAACTGCCCGGAAATGCCACCAAGGAATGCTGTTGGCACGAACACTGCGCACAGCACGAGCGCGATCGAGACAAGCGCACCGCCAACCTCCTCCATGGTCTTGAGCGCAGCCTCGCGTCGGCTCATACCTTTCTGAAGATGTCGCTCGACATTCTCGACTACCACGATCGCGTCGTCGACTACGATGCCGACCGCCAGCACCAGACCGAACAGCGTCAGATTGTTGACCGAGAACCCGAGCACTGCCATCACTGCGAAGGTTCCAACCAGCGATACCGGAATCGCTATGATCGGAATGATCGCAGGTCGCCATCCCTGCAAAAACACCAACACAACAATGACGACGAGCGCCATTGCCTCGTAGACCGTCTTGATCAGCTCGTGGACCGATTGGGTGATGAATTCGGTGGGGTTGTACCCAATATTGTAGTCGAGGCCCTTGGGAAAGCTCTCCTTCAGTTTCGCCATGGTAGTCGAGATTGCCTTGGCCGTCGCGAGCGCGTTCGATCCGGGCCGTTGCGTCACTACCATCGCGACCGCCGACTTTCGCAGGATGCGGCTACTCGTGGCGTAGGAAAGTGCACCGAGTTCGACCCGGGTGACGTCGCGCAACCGCACGGTCCGCCCGTCGGAGCCAGCCTTCACCACGATGTCCTCGAATTGCCTGATATCTTTGAGGCGGCCGGTGAAGACGAGGTTCGGCTGGAATGCGCGATCGGCGATCGGCGGCTCCGCCATTTGACCGCCGGTGATCTGCAGGTTCTGGGCTCTGACTGCGGCGACGACATCACTTGACGTCATGCCGAGATTGGCGATCTTGTCAGGGTCGAGCCACAGCCGCATCGAGTAGTCGCGCGCGCCGAACATCTGGATGTCGCCAACTCCGTCGAGCCGCAGGAGCTGGTCGCGCACCTGCAGCAGCGCGTAGTTGGAGATGTAGAGCTGGTCGAACGTGTCGTCGGGCGATAGCACGAACACAGCCATAAGGATGTCAGGTGAGTTCTTCTGCGTGACGACGCCGTTGCGCTGCACCTCTTCCGGCAGTTGCGGCTGCGCGATCGCGACGCGATTCTGTACCAGCACCTGAGCTTTGTCGAGGTCGATGCCGAGCTTGAAAGTGACGGTAATGGTCAATTGACCGTTCGAGGTCGCCTGGCTGTACATGTACAGCATGTCCTCGACGCCGTTGATCTGCTGCTCGATCGGCGCCGCAACGGTGTCGGACACGGTCTGCGCCGAGGCGCCCGGATATTGCGTGGTTACCGTGACAGTCGGCGGCACCGCCTGCGGATACTCCGAGACCGGCAGCGTCTGGTAGGCGATGGTGCCGACGATCAGGAGAACGATCGACAGCACCATCGCGAGGATAGGCTGGTTGATGGAAAGCCTGCCGAGATTCATGGCTTGGCACCTGCCGCGGGCTTGTCGCCTGCCGCCGGCGTGGCTGCTGCCGGAGCTTTGTCACCCGCCGGGGCTTTGTCACCCGCCGGGGCCTGCGCCATTTTCGGCGTCACCTTGGCGCCGACGCGGGCACGCTGCAGCCCGTCGACGATCACGTGGTCTTCCGGCTTGAGGCCTTCACGGATCACGCGCAGGCCCTCATCCAGCGGCCCGAGCGTGACCGCGCGGGCTTCCACCGTGTTGTCGTCCTTGACCACGAACACGATCTTGCGCGACTGGTCGGTGGCGACAGCGGTGTCCGGGATCAGCAGCGCCTCATAGGGCGAGGAGCCGATCAGGCGGACGCGGCCGAACTGGCCGGGCAGGATCGACAGATCCTTGTTCGGAATCACCGCGCGGCTGCGCAGCGTCGCGGTCGAGACATCGAGGCGGTTGTCGAGGAAGTCCATCTTGCCTTCATGCGAGGGCTTGGTCTCGCCGGTCAGCGCCACCTGCACCGGGTTCGCCGTGTCGCGCGAACTCGGCCGCCTTCCTTCGAACCACAGCTTGCTGTTGCGCTGGTAGGTTGCCTCGTCGACGTCGAAATAGACGTAGATCGGATCGAGCGACACGATCGAGGTCAGCAGCGTCGCGCCGCCCTCGCTGCCCTGCACCAGGTTGCCCGGAGTGACCAGATGCCGGCTGACGCGACCGGTGATCGGCGCCAGCACGTGGGTGAATTCGACGTTGAGCTGGGCCGCCTTCAGTCCACCATCGGCTTGTGTCTCGGCTGCAAGAGCAGCCTGCAAGGCCTGACGGCGCTGGTCGACGACCTGCTCGGAGACCGCGCTGGTCTGCACCAGTGTCAGCCCACGGTCGAGTTCGCGCTTGGCAAGCTCGCCCTTGGCGCGCGCATCGGCGAGCTGGCCTTCGGCCTGCAACACCACCGCCTCGAACGGCCGCGGGTCGATGATGTAGAGCAGATCGCCGGCGTGGACGATCGCGCCATCCTTGAACTCGACGCTGTCGACGAAGCCGCCGACGCGGGCGCGAACCTGAACCTCCTCGACCGCCTCGAAACGGCCGGTAAATTCGTCCCAGTCGGTGACGGTGCGCTTGACCGGCTGCGCGACGGTCACAGGTGGCGGCGGAGGCGCGGCAGCCTGCGATTGAGCCTTCTCGTTGCAACCAGCGAGCGCTAGCGTCAACAGCAGGCCGATAGGTGTGTAGCCGAATCGAGGAAGGCTACGAAACGAACCGCGATTGAGCCAGAGCACTGGAGCCCGATGCTCCGTTCTATCAATCGTACTCACTTCCGTCCCTCCAAAGACCTAGGGTGTTGCAATCGAAGTACTCAACTTGCGCTGTCACCAGCGGCATCTCTCTCGATACCGGCACGACCATTGGCACCGTTATTTCCAACGACGATCGTGGATTACTTGATTTCAATGACGCGCCGACAGATCGCCGAACCTCGCCGAGACCCAAAATCGAACTCCAATCGCATCGTCATCAGACTGGAGTCGAACGCTTGCCAGAAGTTCTTCGCCCACCGCGCCACCGCCAACGGCGTGCGCGCCGCCATCTTCCGCTGCCGCAAAGGGTCCCGCCGGGTCGTAATGTCAGCCTGACCATGGTGCGACGATTTCGATCGTGTCGTTGCTCTGCATGTCGACCCTCTGCCGTTTTGATCATTCGTCGCGTTTTGCGCGTCGATCTCGGAACTGCAGGTTTAGATTCGACGATGCCTTGGAGAATGACCGCGCAATGCCGGCGGAGGAAATCACCTCTCGCCATCGAGTCGATAAACGGTCGTTATGGCCGATCGCTGCGCGAGCGTGACGCAAGAAGTACCGCAAGCCGGATGGCACTCAAAGCCACCGCACCCTTATCCTGCAGAGACGGACGTCACGCGCACGGTCATGCGGATCATGCAGAACGTCGATCGGCAGCAGATGGCGAAGGCGCGTTCACCCGGCGCAAAGGTCAGATTGGCTATTGTTACCTGAATGGACGCACGATCATGCCCGCCGAGCTGTTCACGGATTTGCTCACTGGAGACTCGACGTGCACTTCACGCCGAGCATTCCTGGCGGCTATGGATACGATACCTTTACCCGAACGGTCGTTGGATCTACCTGCTGAAAGCGCCGGTTGGACGCGGGCACCAAGGTCTCGAATGCTTTGGGATCTATTTTGTGCTGCCGCAAGCATTCGTCGAAGCCGGCGGATCAGTCATTCAAACGATCAGGCCACAATCATGACGAAGATTCGCGAAGTCGTCGTCGCAAGTGACCTCACCAACCATGGTGCGCTGGTGTGCCAGGTCGGCGACTCCCGGTTTCTCGTCGGCGGCCCAGACGGCGTCGGTCACGTCTCTTCTGGTCCCAATCCGTACGACCTTCTTAGCGCATCTCTCGCGGCGTGCACCGCTATGAGCGTTCGTTTTCAAGCTCGGCGCCAGAAGCTGCCACTGGAGCGGGTGGAGGTGAGCGTCAGCTTCCACCATGGTGCGCAAGGCAAGAAGGACTCGTTCCAGCGCACCCTGGTGCTGGATGGCGAACTCGACGCGCAACAACGCGCTTTCTTGCTGGAAGCCGCGAACCTCTGTCCCGTAGGTAAAGTTCTCGGCGCCAGTGCGGACATTAGTACGCGCCTGGGCGTTACTGCGTCCGGCCGCAACGAAAGCCCTCGGGCCAGTTACGAAAATGATCTGACTGAACTCTCGATCCCGAATATTACTCCGGATTGACTGTCTCTCACGCCACCGATCTCCGGCTCAATGAACAAGCCAACCCATCGCGTCGAAACAGGCCCTGTCGTCGGCGGAAGCGCCCGACCTCCCCGCGTCGAAGAAGATCTCGCGCAACGTTTGACCCGTCACGACGCTTAATCCCAACCGTATCCCACTATCGCCGGCGCCCCATTCACCGTCGTCCTTTCTTCGGCCAGCACGACCGTATCACCGGGCCGCGGCTTGTTGAGGGCAATTCGGCCGACTCTTGGTCTGAGCCAAGCCACGTCGATGGCATCGATTCCATAGCCACAGGTCATTGGACCATCGAATTTCGCGGTCGTACTTTTTTGCTCGGCTGCAAGGAAAGACATCCCACACACGAGGAGATGAGCGATGAAGGCAATCGTCGTAGCGGATCAAACCGCGGGAGCCGCTGGCATGACGCTCGTTGAGCGGCGCGAGCCGCAGGCTGCCATCAACGACGTCGTCGTTCAGGTACATGCGTCAGGATTTGTTCCGACCGAGCTGGCGTGGCCCTCGACCTGGAGCGATCGCCTCGATCGTGACCGGACACCGTCAATCCCTGGCCACGAGCTGGCCGGGGTAGTGACAGCCCTAGGGTACGGCACGACGGGCTTGTCGGCAGGGCAACGGGTGTTCGGGCTCGCGGACTGGCACCGCGACGGCACACTGGCCGAGTATGTGGCGATCGAGGCGCGCAACCTCGCGCCGCTGCCGGGCGACGTCGACTTCGCCGTGGGCGCGAGCCTGCCGATTTCGGGTCTGACTGCTTGGCAGGGGCTGTTCGAGCACGGACGCCTTCAAGCGGGGCAGAGCGCCGTCGTGCACGGTGCGGCCGGCGCAGTCGGATCGATGGTAACGCAACTCGCGCGAGAGGCCGGCGCCTACGTCATCGGCACCGGGCGCGCGACCGATCGTCAGAGGGCGCTCGACTTCGGCGCGAACGAGTTCGTCGACCTTGAGACCGATGCCCTCGAAGACGTCGGTGGAGTCGATCTCGTGTTCGATGTCATCGGCGGCGACATCGGCAAGCGATCCGCGCGCCTGGTTCGCGCTGGAGGTAGGCTGGTGTCCATCGTCGGGCCGGTCGAGGCACGGCCCGCCGACGTCCTCACGGTCGACTTCGTGGTCGAGGCCGATCGCCCCCAGCTAAGTGAGATTGTTCAGCGGGTGCGGGACGGACGACTGCGGACGAACATCGGCAACATCGTGCCTCTTGACGATGCCGTCGCCGCTTTCAACGCGACCAAGCGGATCAACGGGAAGACGATTATCCGAATTCGTCCGTGAACGCGCACCGTGCCCGCACCACCTCGAGCAACGAGAATGAAAAACCGTTGCCTCAGCCACCCCTCGCACCCAGGACCTGCCATGATTAACGAGACAACCATGACCAACGCCGTCATCGAATGCATCCTCAGCCGCAGCGCCGCCAAGTACTACGATCCTGCCGCTATCTTGAGCGACGATCTGATCCGCGAGCTGGTACGAATCGGCACCACCGCGCCGACATCCTTCCACTTGCAGAACTGGCGCTTCATTGCGGTCCGCTCGCCTGAAGCCAAGGCACGGTTACGTCCGATTGCCTGGGATCAGCCCGCGATCACCGAGGCGGCAGTCACATTCATCGTCTGCGGCCAGTTGGCCGACTCCAGTGTCGTGCCGGAGCGGCTAGCACCCTTGGTGGAAGCCGGCATCATGCCGGCGAAGATGGTGCCGGAATGGGAAATCCCCGCACGCGACCTGTACATGGAATACCCGCAGCGCCAACGCGACGAGGCAGTTCGCACCGGCACGTTCGGCGCGGCGGCGATAATCTATGCGGCCCGCTCGCTAGGGCTGGGCTCGACGCCGATGATCGGTTTCGATGCCGACGCGGTGCACCAAGAGTTCGGACTGGCCGAAAACGAAGTGCCGGTCATGCTGTTGTCCGTAGGGGCGCTGCGTTCGGGGAACTGGGCGCAAAAGCCGCGCCGTCCGGTGGCCGACGTGTTGGATCTCGTTTGACTTTCCGCGCACCCAGCAACTTACGGAGCCTATCATGCCAAGAACTGCCGCTTTAAAGCCGGAACGAGTGCCCGCCGACTCGAAACCGACCCTCGATATGTTCACCAAGAACATCGGGTTTACGCCAAACATGATGTCCACCTTCGCGGCAAGTCCGATCGCGTTCAATTCATGGGCAACCCTGCTCGGGTCGTTAAGCAAGGCGCTGGACGTGAAAACGCGTGACAGCATCGGCCTCGCGGTCTCCGAAGTGAATGGCTGCGACTATTGCCTCACGGTTCACAGCTTCACGGCAGAGCATATGGCCAAGTTGCCGGCGAATGAAATCATTCTCGCCCGGATGGGCCATGCCAGCGACCCCAAGCGGGATGCCGCCATTCAATTTGCGCGCAAAGTCATCGTGGCCCGGGGCAAGGTCAGCGACGCCGATCTGAAGGCCGTCCGAGACGCGGGCTACACGGATGCGAACGTCATGGAGATCGTCGCGCTGGTTGCGATGTACTCTCTGACGAATTTTTTCAATAATGTCTTCGATCCGGAGAAGGACTTTCCCGTTGTTGCGCCGGCTGGCGCGATCTGAGCTCGGTCCAGTCGCAACGGCCACTGCCAAGGGTTTCTTGGAGCTTTGATTGACGCGAGCGTGAGCCCAAAAGCCACTTGTTCATTAACGATACCAGCGAGCACGTGCGGAACTATCTCGAACGTGCTTCGCGTTCCGGCAACGTTTCTTGGTCGAGCTTGCGGCCCAGAATATATGGCCATGAGGCCGGCCTGGAACGACGACTAAACGTGATTGTTCATTCGCGAATCAAGCCGAACAGGCCGAATAGCCCGTCCGCATCCTGCCAATCTTCGGCAACCTTCCATCCGCCGGAGCGGGCAAGCCCCGCGAAACTCTGCTCCGAGGGAAATTGCGCTCGATGGGGCGGACCCAGAGCAACGGGAAGCGTGAAGCGATCCTCTTCGATGTTTCTTCGAGGAAAGCGTCGGCGATGTCGATCGGCACGTAGCCCCGCGGATCACGCGGTCCCGCCAGCACAAACTCCGTTTTAATGCCAGCTCCCGCACCATACTCGATCGCGCCAGGCTGTACAAAATCGGCAATGTCACTCTGCCGCTCTCGCAGGATCGACATTTCGGCTCGGGCCAGGTTCTACTCATCCAGCCTCGTATCTCTTCAAAGAGTGCAGATCCGCGCGCGTCGTATAACTAGCTAGCGGCTCGGTAGTGTCTTCACTTCAGCGGATAATCCGGTCACGACGTCTCGGGCGGATGCTTTTTCAACTGGGTCGATGCTGTTGTTGGCGTGAAGCACATTTCCGCTTTCGGTGACGCGGCGGATGACCGCCGCGCTAAACTCGCGGTCGATATCATCATTGTGGATTCTTGCTTGGCGCAGCGAGCAGGTTATTTGACGGGCGTCGTCAGCTGCTTGTCATCGACGCCGAGGACGAAGACGGCGAGCAGCTTTGCCGGCTCCGTCTTGCTCGCGTTGCGGCTAATCGAATGAGTGGCGCCCGGCGGTTCCGACCAGCCCTCGCCTGCCCGATAGATGCGCGTCTCACCGTCATTCACCTTCGATTCGATCGCTCCTGAGATCACATAGGCGTAGATGAAGGCCGACTTCGCGTGCGTGTGAGATGGAGAGGCCGCGCCCGGCGCGTAATCGACCTCCACGACGACCAGCGACTTGCCAAGGATGTTGGGAATGGCCGCCTCGAATTTCTTTGTGACAGTTTCCGCCTCGCTATCATGGGCGTGGATGGGGCCGCCCATCGAGAAGGTAGCGCAGACGATGGCAATAATGGTTCGGATTTTCATGAGCTTTCTCCTTCTGCCCTTAAGTTGGTCTTCGTATTTCAGCGTTCCCTTTCGGGCCTTGCTGGTTTGCTGATTGCAGAGACCGAACGGATCAGTCTCTCGGGATAAAGTCGACGTGGGGTCCCGGCTCGATAATGAACACTGCGAGTGTTGCGAGAACGCAGGCGACCGCGGCGACAGCCATCGCCATGTGAAATCCCTGGAAAAGCTGAGGACCGCCCTGCTGCAGGACGCCGCCGAGTAGGGCAATGGCAAAGAGCGACCCGGCGCGCGAGACCGCACCGTTGACGCCTGACGCGGTTCCGGCGCGATCGGGCTCAACGGAGGTGAGGACCAGAGTTGTCAACGGCGCGATCGCCAAGCTCATGCCCAGCGCCAGCAACAGGATACTGGGGAAGATATCCGTCCAGTAAGTCGCGTTCGGACCGATACGAAGCGCCGTCGCGCATCCCAAGGCGGCGACGGCGCCGCCGGCGAACAATGGCAAGCGGCGGCCGAACCGACGGCAGAGCATGCCGGCAAGCGGCGAGATCACCGTAATCAACACTTGCAGTGGAATGAAAGCCAAGCCCGCCAGCAGCGTTGGCAGATGCGCACCCCGGATCATCACAAACGGGATCAAGGTTAGCGTGACAGTGAATGCGCCATAGAGGAACGCTGTGAACAGGTTCGCACCGACGACCGACCGCGAGACGAAGAGAGACGGCGGCAGCAGCGCTTTGTCACCCGATCGCCGTTGACTGACGATGAGGCCGGCTAAGCCACCCAGACCGACGATCAGAGTGACGACCACCCCAATGTTCAGCGCGGAATCGTTGGTTAGGCTGGTCAGCCCCGCACCAAGCCCACCGAGCCCGATTGTCGAGAGGATCGCGCCTCCGACGTCGACCCGGGCTTGGCCAGTCGGGGTGTCCTTGGGTATCCACGCGGCGCCGACGGCCAACGCACCGACGACGACGGGCAACAGCATCAGAAAGGTCGTTCGCCAGGACCCGTGATCTAGGATCGCGCCGGCGATCGCAGGCGCGACGCCGCTGGCGACAGCCGCCGCCGCGGACCAAATGCCGACCGCACTGGCTTTCTCGTCGGCAGGAAAGGCCTGCCCGAGCACGGAAAGGCCGTTGGGCAGGATCACAGCTTCGCCAAAGCCTTGCAGGAAGCGGCCGACGACGAGCGGCGTGAAGCTCGGCGCAAGACCAATCGCGGCCACGCCCAGACCGTAAATCGCGATCCCCCCGAGAAAGATCCGCTTCTGTCCGAACCGGTCACCCAGAGCGCCGGCGACCAAGGTCAGCGCCGCGAGCGGCAGGAGCTCAGCATTCATCACCCACTGCAGCTCGAGCGGCGACAGGCGCATGTCTCGGCCGATCGCCGCAAGCGCGACCGTGACGACGGCACTGTTGACGAATACGAGGCAGCCACCCAGACTCGACGCGGCGAGCACCTTGGTGCTGTCCTGTGTGCCGGCGGCCTTAGGCTCGCAGAGTGCCAGGCCACGGTCGGCAAGGGTCAAGGACGTGCTGCTCACGACCTGATCCCTCAGGTGAGGTCGCGCGACTCACGGCGCGCAAACCTACTGGCCAGCAGCCCGAGGCCGAGCCGTCTTGTCCGTTCGCGGATTACTCCTCGCAACATGGAACCAATCCCAGGCAGACCCTCAAAACCGCCGTCACTTCCAACCCGCGCTGCACCCCGGACGCGCGAGGCCACGGTCGAGCCCCGGCGTGCACGTGAAGAAAGCGGTAGATCGCCACGATCCACAAGGTGACGTGAGGGATGGACAGGCCCCCTGTGCCCTTTTTCCCAGATCATTACGGACGAACGCGGATGATCGTCTTTCCGCTCATCCGCTTGGTCGGATTGAATGCAGCGACGGCCTCGTCGAGGGTCGCGATCTTGCCAATGTTCGGCCGCAGTCGTCCGTCCCGCACTCGCTGGACGATCTCACCCAGTTGAGCGCGATCGGACATCAGGACAAAGTCAATCGTCAGGCCGTCGGCGGGCCGCGCCTCGGTCGGTCCGGCGATGGTCACCAGTGTTCCTCCAGGCCGGATCGCTCTAGCGGAACGCGTCCCTATGTCGCCGCCGATGACATCGAACACCAGATCGACTCCGGCGGCGTCTTCGAGGACGTCGTTCTCAAGGTCGATAAATTCGTGCGCGCCGAAATCGAGCGCCTTCTGACGATCGGCGGCACGCCCGGTCCCGATAACGTAGGCGCCGGCCGACCGCGCGAGTTGCGTCGCCATCGATCCGACTGCGCCGGCTGCGCCGTGCACGAGAATACTCTGTCCTGCCTGAAGGCGTCCGTGCACGAACAGTCCCTGCCACGCGGTCAGACCTGGCATCGCCACGCTCGCGCCTACCGTGAAGTCGACGTCGCTCGGCAGAGGCGCGAGGTTGCGCGCCTCGACAGCCACATACTCTGCCAGCGTTCCGCCCCGATACGAATCCGAGAGTCCGAACACGCGCTGCCCCACCGACAGGCCCGTCGTGCCATAACCGAGAGCAGTGACCACTCCGGCCAGCTCCTGCCCGGGGATCGACGGCGTTCGATCGCGGTCAAGGCGATCGGTCCACGTCGAGGGCCACGTCAGTTCACCCGCGGTGAATCCCGACGCACGAACCCGAACTACGACGTCGTTGACCGCTGCGCGTGGTTCGGGCCGCTCTACGAGCCTCATCCCGGCAGTTCCCGCGGCCTGATCCGTCACGACAATTGCCTTCATGTGAACTGTCCCTTTGGGTACTTATCTCTTCTGGATGTGTCCCAGCGGTGAAAACCCGTTCGACATCTCATGCCCGCAGAATTCACCCGGGTGCCCTCCCTGGGCATTCTCAATGACATCGGCAGCTGTGGCAGCCATTTGTTCGCAGCGCGGGACGAAGTTTTCCAATAGCCAGCACGCATCGTTTCGATAGCGGCGGGGAATGCCGCCACGATGATCCTCTCCACCATTCGTAAATCAAGGCAGGTTGGCAGGTCGCGACGGCATCGCTGCACTCAGCAGCGGCGATAGCGATCGTCTATCGATTCTATGGCGAGACGTGATTTCCCTCGCCGGGGTTCGACCGTCACGGTGTGGGACATTTTTCAGTGAGCTGAGAAGAGGGATTGTTTAGTGCCTCGAACACCAGACATGTCCAACGCGGAGTGCAATTGTAATGCTGCAGAATAACGACGTCTTTCCTGCTCTCACCTTTGCTCGCGTCAGCGGCGGCGAAATCCATTTGCCCGCCGATCTGGCCGGTTGGTTCGGTGTGGTCTTGTTTCACCGCGGTTCCTGGTGCCCGTACTGCAACGCCCAGCTTGCTGCTTTCGCGAGAGCGGCCGACAAGTTCGCTGCGGAAGGCATCAAAGTCGTCTCCGTATCGGTAGATGATCGCGAAAAATCGGAGATGCTCGTCGAACAGCACAAGCTCGGCTTCCCCGTCGCTTACGGCGCCAACGCGCGAGCCGTTTCCGCGGTCACCGGCGCCTTCGTCAATGACGATCCTGTCTGTCTCCAGGCAACCGGCTTCATCCTCAATCCAGAAGGCCGGGTGGTGACGGCCGTCTATTCGACCCGCGCGATTGGCCGTCTGATGCCCGATGATGTGCTCGGCTTTGTCCGCCACCTCAAATCTTTGGTAAGGAAATGAACCCCAATGGCGACGTGCGCGGAGGTCGACGTATGGCACAGCCGATCGTGGAACCGTGCAGCCGCGGCGCTATCGATGCTGAACCCTGCCCCCGAGAACTCGGGCGCGAGGCGTCGCCTCGGTGCCGGCGCATGGTCCTCACGGCCTGTGTGCTCGCGTCTTCGATGGCGTTCATCGATGGAACAGCGCTGCCCGTCGCGTTACCGAGACTACGCGCTGATTTCGGAGCGGACATCGCTGCGGTTCAATGGATTCTCAACGGGTATATGCTGGCGCTCGCCTCGCTGACATTGATCGGCGGCGCACTCGCGGATGTCTATGGCAAGGCGCGCATGCTCGCGCTGGGTTGCGTCCTGTTCGGTCTGGCGTCCGCCGCTTGCGCGTTGGCGCCTTCGCCGGTCTGGTTGATCGCTGCCCGCGTTGCTCAGGGAGCGGCCGCGGCGATCGTTACTCCCGCCAGCCTCGCCCTGATCGGGGCCACCTATCCACGCGCTGAGCGGAACCAAGCGATCGGCGTATGGGCCGCCGCATCGGCTCTCACCACCGCCGCGGGGCCCGTCCTGGGCGGCTGGCTGACCGAGGCCTTTGGCTGGCCATTCGTGTTCTGGATCAACCCGCCACTCGCGATCGTAGCGGTGGGAATTCTGCTGGTCTTCGCGCCAAAAGATAGCCGCATTCCGCGCCAGTTCGATGTGATCGGCGCTGCGATCCTGGCTTCGGCGCTCGGCGCGCTGGCCTGGGCGCTCAGCCAGATCGGCCCCAGTGAAGCTCGGGTCGCCGCCGATGGTTCCGGTGGGACGACCACGGCGCTCGTGGTCGCCACCGGACTCGGCATTGCCGGCCTCGCCGTCTACGCGATTTGGGAGCGCAGAAGCGCAGACCCGATGACGCCGCCCCGTCTGGTGGAGAACCGCGCTTTCCTCGGACTGAACGTCGCGACCGTGATGATCTATGCGGGGATTTCCATCATGTTCTTCGTGCTACCTTTTGACCTGATCGACCGCCGCGCCCTGTCATCGACCGATGCCGGGCTTGCATTCCTGCCGTTCACGCTCGGCGTCGGGCTGTTGTCGAATGTCTTCGGTGGTTTGGCGGACAGGACTGGCGGACGGCCCATGCTCATTGCGGGACCGGTAGGCGCTGCACTGGCCTATGTCTGGATGGCGCTTGCTCAGAATGAAGCCTTGATGCTTGCCGTGATCATACCGATGGCGCTGCTTGGTCTGTCCTTCGCCGTGCTCGTGGCGCCGCTTACCGCGTCCGTCATCTCTAGCGTTGACCAGGCGGACGAAGGGCTCGCCTCCGGCGTCAACAATGCTGCGAGCCGGATTGCGCAACTTGCCGGCGCGGCAATGGCCGCCGGTGTCGCGTCGTTCGAGTCCGGCTACGAAGTCGGTCTTTTCGTAGCCGCCGCGACCTCGGTCTGCGGCGCCTTTGCGGCTGCAGCAATGCCGACGCTCGCTGCGGCGAAGGTGGAGAGTTCGGGAGAAGCTTAGAATGACAGATTACGTTCTGATCCACGGTGCGTTCCACGGCAGTTGGTGCTGGACCCGCGTGCGCCGCCTGCTGGCCTCAAAAGGCCACCGGGTGTTCACGCCGACGCTGACAGGTCTCGGAGAACGGTCGCATCTCTTGAGCCGTGAGGTCAGCCTCGGCACCCACATCGCGGATGTCACCAACCTCATGACTTGGGAAGAACTGCGCGACATTGTCCTGGTCGGACATTCCTATGGTGGATTTGTCGTGCGTCACGTCGCCGACCAGATGTCGGACCGCATTCGCTCATTGATCTATCTTGATGCCTTTGTTCCAGATAACGGCAAAGCTCTTTTCGATTACGTACCTGACAAGGGCAACAAGTTCCGAGCACTCGCAGCGACGAACGGCGATGGCTGGAAGCTCCCACCACCCCCGGCGTCGTTCTTGGCGGTGAACGCCGCAGACGCCGATTGGGTGGACCGACAGTGCACGATGCAGCCGTTGTCCACTTTTGAAGTGCCAGCGCAGATCAGCGGCGCTTGTGACGAGGTTCCAGACATCGGATACATCCGGGCGCGGGGCTATGACAGTCCATATTTCGACGGTTTTTACGCCCTCGCGCGGGAACGCCGCTGGTGGCGCGAGGAGTTTGCATGTGGGCACGATGTGATGCTCGACATGCCAAACGAACTGACGACCCTGTTGCTGCAACGAGGATAAAGAGAGACACCTATTCGGTCCCATGGTAACCGGCTGACGATGAGACACGCATTTCGCTAGGAGAGCGCGCCGGCGCCGGTGATCCCGGCGCCTAAGGCGTAGGTTCGTACGCGGTGTGTACCGGAGCCCAGACCGGGACGGCGCGCACATTGCCACGCAGCCGTCGACAAAGAGCCGGGGTTTCGCATTTGACCGCTATCTGAACCAGCGAGCGCTGCTGGCAGCGCCCCCCATCAGAGCGAAGACCATTCCGGCCACCAGGCAAAAGACCACGCCGTGATGTCCGCCCAAGCCGAAGATCAGCGAGACCAAGGCGGAACCAAGCGACCATCCGATGTAGCGAGCCGCGGCATTCATCCCACTCGCGGCGCCACTGCGTCCTATGGGTCCGGCCGTCATCATCGCAGTGTTGTTCGGGGTCTGGAAAAGGCCAAAGCCGACACCGCAAAGCGCCAGCCGCCATACGACGTCCCACTTTGCCGGAACTGTCGGCAGGAAGACCATCAGAAACAAACCAGCCGCCAACAACCCCAAACCGATGCTGCTAATCATCGAGGCGTCGTAGCGGATTGTCAAGCGGCCGGCGATTGGAGCCGTAATGGCAGTCATGAGCGGCCAAGGCGTCAAGAGAAAGCCGGTCTCCACGGCCGAAAGATGGAGCTCCGTCTCAAACAGAAACGGCAAAGAGACGTAAGCCAGAATTTGGGCGGCATAGGAGCAGACAGAGGTCCAGACCGATAAAGTAAACGGACGTATACGAAAAAGATCGAATGGCAGCATTGGCAGGGGATGCCAGAGCTGTTGTCGAACGAAGAGGCCGAAGCAGAAAAGACCGGCCAGCATCTCTCCCATCGCAATGCGCCCATCGCCAATACCCAGCGTGCCGACACCGGCAACGAACAACCCGAACGCCAACGCATTGAGAGCAATCCCTATCAGATCAAGAGAGCGAGGAATCCGAACATCTCGTGGTGCAACAGCGATGAACAGTGGTACCGCGAGGCCGAATGGCACAGTCGCCAGAAACAACCAAGGCCATTTTGCCACCGCAAGTATCGTCGCCGCGATGGTCGGCCCCACTGCTCCGGGTACCGCCACCGCTAGCGCGACCAACGCGAAACCCTTGCTGACCATGCTATGCGGATAGATCACGCGTACAAAAGCAACGCCGGCCACAGAAACTGCGGCCGCTCCGACACCCTGGATCAAGCGCGCACTCACCAGCATCGGCAATGTTGGAGCGAAAGCGCAACCCAACGACGCGAGGACAAAAATGGCGAGGCCGGCGGCGTAGACGGACTTAAGACCGAGCGATTCAAGCAGGCTTGCGACGGGCAACAGGCAGACCGTTGCCGAAAGCTGGTAGGCATTCACGACCCAAACGGTCGCCGCTTCACTACTTGCGAAAGAACGCGAGATATCAGGCAACGCGATATTCACGGTCGCGCTTGCAAGGGAACTCAGACCAAGTCCAAGCAAGATGCAGAGCATCGCCCAGCGGCGCTTCGACGCCGTCAGCATTCAACACCACCCATCAGGATGCGAACTCCGCGAATAGCGATTTTGAAGACTTCAGCACCGTGCCGCGCCCTGCCTTCACGAGTAGTCGCCGCCGCTCTGCTGACTGAGATTGCCGAGGTAGTCGCGCTTCCCGATCTTTGCTCCGGCGTACCGAAGGATCGCGTGCGCAATCGAGATGTGAAAGAAGAAGTCAGGCAGCACCAGGTGACGGATATAGTCGTCGCCGCCGAACCACCCGCGCACGATAGGCGGAGTCAGCTCGTAGGTGTGAGACTGCGCGCCGGCAATCTCATCCGGCTGCATGTTTTGCAGGAAGTCGCGCGTCTCGAGGAGACGCGCCTTCAATGCCGGATACATCATGGGGGTGGTACGGCGTGCTGGCGCGTCGCGCTGCATCAGCTTCGCCATGTGCGCATGGACTTTGTTGCAATTTACGAGGAACTGCTCTCCGAAAGTTAGCATATCGGGCGCAAGCCGCTCGCCAAGGATCCTTCCGGGTTCAACACCGCCGACTCGCTCCAGCGCCTGGGCGTGGTCGAGATAGTCGGCCATCACGTTCAGTCCGTGCAGCATGACAGGGACCGTGACGTCATACACTGAGAAGGACACGCCGAACTCCGTTCGCTCATTCGTGCTTGACCTTCCGCCTTGGCGCACAAGCGCACGGAATTCGACATTGAATTCAGCGATGCCGCGGCGGGCGGAGGTCTACGCATACGGTCGTCTAGTGACGCAGGACGGGGTATCCATTCACGTAAATCCAGTCCGTGGCCTGGGCCGGCACGTGGCACCCCTGACAATCGGAATGGTAGTCCGTCGAGGTGGTCTTGAGCGGCTTATCGGCGTCGAACCACGACCACCCCCACCCGTCGCCCCACAATGGGTTGCCCGGATGCGTTCCCTTGCCGTCCCTGACCATCACGAACCAGCCCTGGAGCTTGTCGGCGTGGCTCACCGTACCCGTGGTCATCTCGTTCGTTGAAGTCGCGAATACCTCTTTCACCAGAACGGCACCATCCGGGAAGTGGCCCGTCTTCCGATAGGCGTCGATCGCACCCGGGGATGCATAGACGGCGTGAACTTCTTTCGAGCCCTGGCCGCTGTCGGCGGCAATTGCCCAGCTGCCGAGCGCTTGGTAGAGGGTTCGGTAGTCCGCCGGCACGCGCAGGTGCCCTGCGGCATCCACCACGTCCGCGGCCGGGCCGACCGGCCCAGCTCCGCTGATCTGCGCGAGCGCCGTCACGGTGCCGGCGACCAGCGAGACGGCGACAGCCAATCCGACAGTCTTCGAGAATTTCATTGACGGTCTCCTTTGCCGTCCGCGCGGCGTGCTGACTTGGCGCGGTTTCAATCACTGGTTCAATCGCCGCGGAGCCGACCGCATGCGCTTGGCTAGCCAGCCTCAAAGATCGGACGCAGCCGACAAAATTAGAAATTCCCTTTGGACATGTATTCGATAGGCGCAAGGTATTGTCGCCCAAGAGCGCTGCGCGGTGGCGTCCCATCCGTCCACGATCAGCCGTCGAGGAGTGCGCCGTACTCGGAATGCCGAGACGCGTAGAACGACATGAAGGGGCACTTTGCGATCACTCTTTTCCCGCGGCTTCGCAAGGCTTCGAACACGCCATGCGCCAGCCTCGACCCGTACCCCTGGCCAGATAGCTCTTGCGGCACCTCCGTGTGAAGCAGGACGACGCGTCCGTCTTCGATCTTGTAGTAGGCGACTGCGAGCAAGCCGCCGCCGAGGGGCATTTCAAACCGGCTCATTGCCGGATTGTCCCGGAGGTCACTGTCCACCTTCGGCCCCCTTCACCTGGATGTCGAAGCGGCCCGGCGCAGCGAAGCCAGGATTTGCGCCGGATCTTCCCGTATTGTGAAGTCAGGCTCGACGAATGCGCTGCGGATCCGGCCTTCCGCGTCGATCACGTAGGTCGCGGGAATCGGCAACATCCACGTTGATGACCCGTGCCGTGCGCCGAAGTCGAACCCTAAGCCGGAATAGTGTGCCTTGGTCTCGTCGGGCACCCGGAACAGGACGCCATACGACATGGCAACGCCGTAGTCGACGTCGGAGAGTACTTTCAGGTCCAAGCCCAGGTTTCGCTTGAGTTGCCGCGGAAAGTCCCTCGTCTCGGGCGTCACGACCGCGAGGGTCGCGCCGATGCTCTCGAACTCATCCTTCGCGGCCTGGAGGGCACAGAGCTCAGCGGTGCAGAACGGGCACCAGCCGCCCCGGAAGAAGCTCAGGACGAGGGGTCCGTTTCGGCGCAGCTCTTCAGAAGAGTGAAGACGGCCATCAGCGTCCGGCAAAAGGAAATCCGGCGCGTCGTCTCCGACCTTCAACGCGTGCGATGCCACGTCTGTATCGCGGAGCCAGCCCACGAGGTGGTTGTATGACTCCCAATCCGCGGCGCTGAACGTCGTCAGCAACTCGGTGCGCATCCGGGCGAGTGTCTTGTCGGTTTGGCTTAGCATCGGCAGGGAGTTGTCAAGCTGAGGATCGACGGGTTGGAAGTGGTTTGTCGACTGGGTGCGTGTGTGGGTCATGCGGACGCTCTCGTCACATCCGAAACCGTTGCGTTCGGTCCGGCCCGGTCGGTGACTTCGAATGACCAGTCGCGAAGGCGCGCGACCTTGACGAAAGCGTCAAGCGCCGGCGAGTAGCGGCGCCCCTGCACGGCCAGTAACCGCACCTCCCGCGAAACCGGCGAGCCTTCGAGCGGTATGGTCTTGAGCGCTGGAAGGCGAGGCATGTGCTCGGGCGCGAGGATCACGCCAAAGCCGGCGGCGGCCATGTGCTGAAGGTGCAGGTCGTGACCGCTGCAATGGCCAAGTTGGGGCGGTTCCTCAGGGAAATAGGACTGCCGGATCTTCACGGCTACGTCACAGTCGGCGCGTTCCAGCAAGATGGTCTCACGGAGGTCGTCGATGCCGATCGAAGGACGGTTTGCCAGTCGATGTGTCGGCGCAAGGACCGCGACGTAGCGCTCCTCGAACAGCGACCAACCGTCGATACGATCGGGCACGTCCTGCACGTCCCCGACCATTGCCGCGCTGATCTCCCCCTCAAGCAAGAGGTCGACGAGCTTGTCAGTCGCGACCTCGCGCAGCTCGACGTGGAGGCCGGGAACGAACTTCGCAATCTCCGCGATCGGATCGACGACAAGCGAGGCCGAAATAGACGGGGCGAGGCCGATCTTCAGTGGCGCGACGTCCTTGCGCTGGAACTCCTGGGCTCGGCGACGCACGGCCTCTGCCGAGGCCAGCGTCCGCTCCAGCATCGGAAGGACTTCCTTTCCTAGATCGGTGAGCTGCGTCAGCTGACGCTCGCGGTAAATCAACTGGCCGCCGAGTTCCTGCTCGAGCTTCTGCACCCCCTTGGTTAGGGCGGGCTGCGTGACATTGCACTGCTCGGCCGCGCGGGTGAAGTTGAGCGTGGATGCGACGGCGAGGAAATAGCGAACTTGATGAAGCTCCATGGGGTGCGTTCTCTATCAAGGTGCGGCTGTCGATACTGACGGGCCTTCTCCACGACGTGGCGGGCACGTCAAATCATAGGGCGTAGATGCAACTTGCATGCGCACATTGAAACGGCCTGTCCTATTGATTTGGACGCACGGACACGCTTTCAGGAGCTTCTGAGAGCCGAGGCTCGCTCTGCGAAGTCGGCCGAGAACAGGACGTCCCCAAGGCGAGCCAGCGTCCCGGGAAGCTCCGCCTGGCGGGCTGGCGCCATCCCAAGCGGGGACCCGGTCTTGACGGCGCCTTCGCGACGGAGCGCGTCAGAAGGGTCTCACCGCCCTTGGTATCTGCGTAGTATTGCGGCGCCTCGCGACGGTCGTATTTCCCATAGTCGCGAATAATCCGGACCCTTCGGACTCTTGCCTTGTCGATCGGCGCGAAAGCATCCTCATAGGCCCGCGCTGCAGCGGCGTCCTTCCAGCATATGAGCAGAATCAGGTCGCCGGGCGTCAGCACCGCATCGAAGATGTCCCAGGACATACAGTCGGCAGCCCAAGGGTTCAGTCCGAGCCATTCGGCGCAGTCGTACGGGTTGTCGGTCCGCTTCCATTCCGCGGGGCGAGTCGCGTTGATCAGCGTGACCGTCGTTCCCTCCCCGACCTCAGTCTCGTCGAGCCGCTGCTCGGTCAGAACGTATCCCGCAGGCAACTGGTTGTCGGCTGTGATCTCACCAACGCGCAAGTGGTAGTCCGCGAGGATTTCGTCGCGGCTCTTCTGCTGGACTTCGCGGTGGCGCATGTTGGTCCGCCAGCGGACAAGTGACTTCTCGTCCCGCCAGCTCGAAAGCGAAAGGAACCACCCGTCGCGGATCAGGCTCTTGTAGCCGATGTTGTCGACGAAGCCCTGGACGCGCTGCAGTTCGGGGCACAGCATCTTGGCATTGTCAAGGTATTCATCCCAATTCCCATCATTCGGGCGGATCTCGAAAATCACAGAAAACATGATCGTATCTGGCTCCTGGAACGCTTCGACGTACCCGATCTCGATGTTACGCGCCGGCCAAGCGCAATATGGTTGAAGCATCGAATTGCCTGCGGCGAATGGGAAGTGACGTCACGCCATAAAGTCGATAGCCGGGCGTTATGATGGCCGCAGGCGTTCAGCATCGGGCCGGCGTGCACCAAGCGGCTGCTTCAGCAACCTGTCTCGCCCATGAGGTCACCGCACGCCGATTGGGCGTCGCAAGGAGTTCCGCTCGGCAAGTCTCGCTGGGTAACCGGCGCGCCTCCGCTGCAGCTAGTCACCGGCCTTTCAGTCAATCCGATAACGCTCGGCTATCGACTTCATGGCGAGAGGTGATTTTCCTTTCGTCCGTCATGAGCTCAGTCTCCAGGCATGAAGTTCGCGTCCAGACGGGCAAGTCGCTGTTCCCCTGAAAGATCGCAGGTCAGAGGTCCGATATGCAGATCAAAGAGACAATCGGCGTTTCATTGCCCAGCTCTGTCGAAGTCCCGCCGCTAGAGGATGTGGTCGTGCTCGTGGACAGCGCTGGCGTCGCGCTCGGAGTGGAGTGTGCGTTTAGCGCAAGGGTGCGAGGCACCCGTGACTGCGGTTGCGGTCTCATCGCCTCCAAGTACGTGGAGATCCCGCTCGTCGGGTCCGATGGCGAGGTGTCCGGGATTTTATGCCATACCGGCGCGACCTCCGACGCGCGCGGTGTGGTCGCTCCTCGCAGGCGAAATGGGATGCGCGCCATAACGGAGCCGACGCAGCTCCTGGTCCACAACATCAACAACCTCCTTGTCGTGATCGACAGCGGCTCGTTGCTACTGGAGGGCCAGAGCGACGCCGCACACCGAAAGGCCGTTCTTGGCAAAATGCAGGAGGAGATTGCACAAGGCGCGTTGTCCAGCCGGCCGCTCGACGCCGAGCAACCATGCCCGAAGCCGATCGACGGGTTTGTCTCAGGCATTCGCCTCGCAGCGATCGCAGGCACGCTTTACTGGACGTTGCCCGCGGACATCGCGGTCCGCATCGACATCGCCCCTGACTTGTGGGCCTTCAATGCCGACCCGGAGGAGCTGTACTTCGCTTTGCTGGATCTTTGCCGAAACTCGGCCAATGCCATGCCAAGGGGCGGCACGATATCGGTCACGGCACATAACGTCGAGCCCTCCGCCGACGCGGCCTGGAGATTCGTCGAGATCGTCGTCGCCGGCGACGGTGACGGCACGCCCGAGAAGGCCCTCTTGCCGGCCCCGTATTTCACGACAGAGGCCGAAGGCGGCACGGGCCGCGGGCTCACCCAGATCCGGCGCTTCGCTGAAGGACGGGGCGGCACGATCTGTATTAAGAGCGAGCGGGGTGCCGGCACGCAGGTACGTCTCTTCCTCCCGCGCGTGCACACAGCTCCGCTCCAAGGCGCTATCTTCGGCACGGAGATCGCGTACAGGCCGTCATCCAACGGCGGAGTATTTTACGTTGTAAGCCCAGCAACGGCCATGACGCCCTCTTGGCCGGCGAACAACTCTGGAGACCACTTCGACAAGTAAGCCCGTGATCCGCTTGGTCGTCTCGACCGTCCGGTCGACCGCAATACAGACCACTTGTCGGGCAAGCAAGTGTCGTAGCTGTCGCATCCTGAAGAGGAGATCTTTCGATGATTCTACCTATCGGTACGACAGTAGCAGTCGCTGACGGCAAGACGATTCGCATGTTCCACAATACAGGCGTGAAACCCGGGGTACACTTGGTCGAGATTACGGCGGCTTCGCCTGTCCGGTTCCCCACCAGCTCGAGTGCACGGGCTCACGTCGGCGTTGTCAACTTCCAGGGCAGGCGGCTCGTCGAAGACGACTTCGCGGCGATCACGGCCGCATTCCTGAACAAGCTCTGCTTGGACGGGATCATAGAACACCTGGTCGTTGTCTCCGACCAAAGGACCCTAGGTAAGATGCGCAAGCATTTCCACGGCGACCTGAAGGGAAAGATCATAGGTGAGCTCCCGAATGATTTCAGCGGGCGACCGCTCGAGGACATCGCCTCACTCATCGCCGACGCTTGACCTGCCCTCTGGAAACGACTGGCAGGCAAGCCTGTTCTGTCAAAGCCCGCGCGAATAGCTACGATCAATTAGTCCCGCAACCGATTTCGAAGGCGATGGAGCTGCTGATCCTCACTGCTCAATGAGCCAATGTCCTAATGCATTACCTGCGGCGCGGGCCATCGCCTTCAATGACCCTCCCCTTGCGCGTCTGACGGATGCCGCAAGAAATCGGGAATGATGGTCGATCGCAAAGCCGCGATCGTTTGGAGCGATGCCGCAAGCGGCAAATTTCCGAACGCGAGTTGGCACATCAAGTACGTAGCCCCCGCCTCAACGGCTTGCTCCTCGAGCGCCTCTCGCACGGTGGATGGCGATCCGACCAAGCAGAACCCCTCCTCCTGTGCCTCTTCAAAGGACTTCGGCAGATTCGGCGGTAGGGGCAAATTGCGAGTTCGCGAAAGGAAGGTAAATGTCTCGAACCATTGCGCGTAGGCGGGAGCTGCAAGAGCATTTGCCTCAACGTCCGACTCGGCTATCACGACAATGCGAACCATGCCGAGCAATGGCATCTTCTGCGTTGGTCGCGCTATCCAATGCGCGCGGTACTCATCCGTGATTGACCGAATTGCGCTGCTCGTTCCGACGCACGCGATGTTGATCGAATTCTGGGCCGCCCATCGAGCCGTTTCCGGCTTCGTCGTCCCATACCATAGCGGCGGATGCGGCTTTTGGATCGGTGAGAGCGTGATCGGCACGTCAGGGATGCTGAAATGACGGCCGCTATACGTAAGGGCGTCCGCTTTCATCGCTTTGATAACGATTTCGACTGCCTCGTTGTAGCGATCTTGCGCCTCAGCGATCGCAACGCCAAAAAACGACAGTTCGAGCGGGACGCCGCCGCGGCCGATACCAAGGTCGAGTCTGCCCCCACTCAGCTGATCCAGCATGCAGATCTCTTCAAATGCACGCAACGGATGATACAGATTCAACAACATGACCAATGGCCCGACCCTCAGCCTGCTTGTACGTTGCGCCACGGCGGACAAGAACAGGTTGGGTGAAGCGGCCAGGCCGTGTGGCGTGCCATGATGTTCGGCGACGTGATAGGAGCGAAAGCCAGCCTCATCGCAAGCTGAAGCGATTTCTAGTCGGTCGTTATACTGCTGGCGAAGGTTGCCGCCTGCGTGATCCAAATGATCAAAGACACCAAAGCTGAGGGCTGGCGACATTGCGTGGTTCATAGCAGCTTCTCCTTAATCTCATGCTCGGACGTCAGATCGCCTAGCTGGCTGTCCTGGTGGTCTTCGAAGTAGCGTCGGCCGCATAGACCGGTTGATGTGACGAGTCCCTCAAGCTTCGCGAGCATTTCTCTTTGATCATGCTTCTTCGCTTGGACATATGTCGCGAAGCGCAGACCGTCCAATCACCTCCAGCTATCGAAACGATAGCCAGGCGGTCGCGGCATAAGGTGTTTAGATTAGTGGCGTCGGTTCACTCGATCGAAACGATGCGTGACATTGATGAATTGGGATCGTTGATCGACGTTCGTCGCGACAGACCGCGCGTTAGCGCGGCTCATTAATCCCGCTACCAGTGGCTAGTGCCAGCGTCGACCCAAAGGCTTCGACGATATGCTTGACCGATTTGACCAATGCCCCTCAGGCGAATCCCTTGCCTGGAGCTCCATCGGTGAGCCGACAAATCGCTATAGCGACTGTAAGCCAGCGAAACTATCACAATTGTAACGCGCTTCATCCGCGTTGAAACCATGCTGTGACCGCTTGTCGCCTCATACTGTCGCGCAATTCGACACTAGCGTGCCCAGGACGAATTGGCATGAGATGAAGACTGAGATGGTCTCAGCCTTTCCAGCTCTTCCGGGGAGTACCAGCTCATACAACGCGTCGGCTACGACCTCAGAATAAGCAGCGAAATTGTGCAGGCGACTTATGCGCGCGCGGCGCGCGCCTTTTGGAGCTGTCGGCCCAACCCGTCTGAGTTCGGGAGCCTCGCGCATGGAGGGTGGTCACCGACTGCTGCTCCCTTAAGCGGCACAGCAATCGCCTCTGTCCAAACGAGATTCCTCGGGTTGGGGCCAGATCGGAAGTGACTCTTCTGTCAAGACTGTTCGTGCTGGTGGCAGTTGCACTTTTGCCGGCGATCGCGATACAGGGATACAACGAATTCGATCGACGGCGTGCGCGCCAGTTCGACGTGCAGGACCATGCGCTTAGCCTCGCCAAGCTTGCGGCCGCGGACCAGCAACAAATCGTCCAGGGAATTCGCCAGGTCTTGATCGCGCTGTCGGAACTCCCATCAATCAAGTCGAGGGATAGTTCGCGATGCATTGCTTATCTCAGCGCGATAAAGCAGCGGTTTCCGGCATTCATTACCATTATCGTAACCGACTTGAACGGGCTTAGCTTTTGTCACACTGACGGCAAGCAGGTTGCCGTTGCCAAGCGCTCATACTTCACCCGCGCACTCGCAACCGGCGCTTTTACGGTCGGTGAGTTTTCGATAGGCCTATCGTCCGACCGAAACGTTATACAGTTTGCACTGCCGTTCTACGACGACAACCGGAGTATGGGCGGCGTCATCATTGCGAGTCTCGGTCTGGACTGGCTTGGCGACTACGTCGCTCGAAAGGCTTCGACAGGGTCCGCGCTCGCCGTCACAGACCGCAACGGCACCTACCTCGCTCGCTATCCCGATAACGACCGGTTTGTCGGAATGAAGATGCCCGGGTTCAAGCATCTGATGATGGAGGGCCGCGACGCGGTCGATATTGCCGACGTCGATGGTATTGAGCGAATTCAAAGCCGCGCCGTCCTCGAGGACGAGTCTGGCGGATTCGTGATCAGCTTCGGTCTCGATAAGGCGCAGGCTTTCACCGAGATCCAACGTGAGACGCTGCGAGATATCCTTCTCATCCTATTGAGCACTACGCTGGTGTTGGCGCTCGCATCATTAGGCGCCCGACAGTTTATCCACCGACCGCTTGGACGGTTGGTGGATGCCGCAAACCAATGGCGACGGGGCGAGTTTTCCCGACGTGTGGACATTGGCGCAGATGGGGAAATCGCGCTAGTTGCCGACGCGTTCAACACTATGGCTGATGCGTTAGAGTGCCGCGAGAGGGAATTGTCCAAAGCGAAGGATGCGGCCGAAGAAGCCGCCGCTCGGATCACGACCATCTTTGAAAGCACGAATGACAGCGTGCTCATCGTCGATCGGGACTGGTGCATTCAGTACCTTAACGGGCCGGCCTGGGCGTCGATCGCCGAGGGCCATGATATCATCGGCAAGACACTGTTCGAGGCGTTTCAAGACGATCGCCAAATTGAAGTCTTGCAACAAATCGAAGAGAAGACTTCAGAGCAACAGCCGGCATTCGTCGAAGTGTACTGCCCACGTCGAAATATCTGGTACGCAATCAATGCGTTCCCTTCAAGCCAAGGCTTCGCGATTTTTCTCCGCGACATCACCGAGCACAAGCATGCATTGGAGGCTCGACACCAGATGGAGGAACAGCTCCACCAGAGCCAGAAGATGGAGTCCGTCGGTCAGCTTACTGGCGGTGTCGCGCACGATTTCAACAATCTGCTCACGGTCGTTTCCGGGAATCTCGAACTCGTCGAGACGGCTACGGATGTCCGCAAGGTCCGCAAGTACGCCGCTGCCGCGCAGCGTGCGATTGACCGTGGGACAAAACTGACAGCACAGCTCTTGGCGTTTTCAAGGCGCCAAACACTGAATCCAAAGGTGTTCAATGCCAGCCAGCGCATTTCAGAGTTTCAAGATCTCGTTCGTCAGGCGGTCGGAGCGGGATACGAAGTCAAGCTTAGGACCGATGATCAATTGTGGCTATGCTATGTTGATCCATCGCTGCTAGAAACCGCTCTGCTCAACTTGGTGCTGAACGCACGCGATGCCATGCCCGATGGCGGCGCGCTCCAGATTGAGACCCGAAACATCGTTGTAGAAGAAGGTGCCCTGACGGGGTGCGTGGCCGGACCCTACGTCAGGCTATCCGTAACCGACACAGGGTGCGGCATACCTCCGGAAGTCCAGGATCGGGTGTTTGAACCGTTTTTCACGACCAAGGAGGTTGGCAAGGGAACCGGGCTTGGTCTCAGCATGGTCTATGGCTTTGTCCGACAATCCGGAGGACATGTCGCGATTGAAAGCGCGCCTGGAGAGGGAACCACGATTTCGTTGTATTTGCCTAAAGCAGCGCAGAAAGCTGAAGTCGAGGAAGACGTCAAACCGGCTCAATTGATAACGTCCGGCTCGGAACGCATCCTGTTGGTCGACGACAACAAGGATATTCTCGAGGTCACGTCGGAAATGCTGACCATGCGCGGGTATCAGGTTTCTTGCGCCCGTAGCGGAGCGGAAGCGCTTCGAATGTTGCAAAGCGACCAGGAGTTTGAATTATTGCTTACAGATATCGTGATGCCAAACGGCATGAGCGGAGTTGAGCTTGCACGCGACGCGCGGCGACTGCGGCATGGCATCAAGATACTGCTCACATCGGGATACGCGAGAGATGCGTTGCAACGGCATAATGCCGTGGATGAATTTCCGATCATCCGCAAGCCTTTTCGCCTTACAGAGTTGGCGCGCAGCATTCAGGCAGTCATGAAGTGTACAAAATCCGCGACCGCTGACCGATAGGCTCGCGTCACTGAATTTTGTCGCGGTCTCCTTCGAGCGCGAGCGTCTAGGCCGCGAACCGTTCATTCAGTTGATGAATGACGCGCAGGCCAAGATCTCTCCGTTCAAATCTCTTCGGGCGGGCATGGCGGGTATAACCGATGAGGTCGGAGGCCATGGTATCGAACTCATTTTCAGCTCCCGCAATTTAGGAAGAAGTTCATCCAGGCCTTTTTCGTGAAATTTGCGCCGGCAAGGGCTGACCTCCAGTATCATGAAGCCTCCACGGAAAGAGTGAAGACGTAGCCGACACCGCGTTCGGCGCGAATGATGGAGCGGCCGTGCTCCGCGTCCCCGAGCTTTCGGCGCAAGCGCATGACTTGCATGTCGATGCTGCGGACAAATGCGTGGTCGTGGACACGTGTAGCCTGCAGCAGATATTCGCGTGAAAGGGGCCTTTGCGGCGCCTCAAGAAATGCCCGCAACAGCGCATATTCGCCCTTGGTGAGGGCGACCGGGTCACCGCGCGGATTGGTGAGACGGCGTGTCCGCCGTTCGAGCCTCCATCCGCCGAAGCAAAGGTGGCCCGCTTCATTTCGGCTCCGCCGCTTGGTCAATCCAGCCTCACGGCCTCTCAAGACAGCGCGGATACGAGCCAGCAATTCCCTCAAGCTAAACGGCTTGTTGATGTAGTCATCAGCTCCTAGCTCTAGCCCAACGACTCGATCGGCTTCGTCCCGGAGGCGTCCAGTAATGATAATGATGGGTATACTGGATAGAGCGCGAAGTTCGCGAAGGAGATCGAGGCCACATTCTTGCCCGAGCTGCAAATCAAGCAAGATCAGATCGGGTTGAATTCTTACAAGCAACGGCGCCACTTCGCGCGGCCGAGAGGCGCAGACCACGCGGACGCCATATTCTCCCAGATAGTTCGTCATCAAGTTGCGCAAATCATGATCGTCGTCGACGAGGAGGCAAGTGACGTCGGAGCGGCCTTCCGGGCCGAATGATGTCATGCGCGGTCTCAACACTTGAATGCCACGCCCGCGGACCTCAACGAGTGAGAAGCCTTGATCCTGGCTTAAAGTCCAGTGCTCCGGCAGGCCGGCGTTTCCGCCCGCCATAGTTCGTTCCGGGCACCTCAGCGTTGCTCGATGAAATCTGCGTCTCAACTGCCCAATTGTCGCAGTCCGCAACGAAATCGTCCAATGCGCGGCGAATATGGTTTTCATAGCTGCGGAGAATGCTTCCGCGTCCGCTCGGCATCGTTCGTATGCCGAGGCGAGTTGCGGACCAGGTCTTATCAGCGAGATCAACCGACCATACGGGGCGTACCGAAAGCGCATCGATCGCGGAGGTCTCGCACAACTAGTCCATCAATGGACAGGCGCCGTCAGACGCGCGACCAGCCGCAATGCTGATGAGCAAAGCCGATCTGAGCATGGGCTCCGGTCACCGCTTGACGCAGGTGGATCTCAAGTCTGTCGATATCGATCTCGCCGGGTGCGGCAAGGCCTATTTCCTCAGCTCTCGGCAACAGCGTGCGCAAGGTCTCTGCCGCCCATGCGTAAAGAGGCGAATCAGGGCTGCCTCCCACCGGGGTCTCCGAAAACAAGCGCGGCGATCTAACCCCTGCTTTGTGGAACAACTCCACCATACGAGCACCGGCATCCGGGTACGTGACAACCGAGCGAAACGTCTTAGAGATGAGGTCGCCGGTATTCTCCCACAACGGCACCATGGGAAAGGACCACCACGTCCCGAGAAGGAACACCTCATGGAAGGCAACTACGCCCCCCGGCCGCAGATGAGTGACCGCTGCGCGGATCAGTGCCACCGGGTCGCTCTGGTGCACCAAGACATAGCGACCGATAGCCAAGTCGAAGTTTCCAGGACCAATCATTTCGGAGGCATCGCCTTCCACGAACTCGATATTTGCATGACCAGCGGCGCGCGCCCGGTCACGCGCCATTGCGATCGCAGCGGCATTACGATCGATCGCGACGACGGCTCCGCACGCTCCGACAATTTCAGCTGCGAGCATGGCCACATCCCCTGCTCCGCAACCGAGGTCGACGACTCGCATGCCTGGAGCCAACCCGATCTCGCGAAGTAGCCGCGTCGTGATCGGGCGCAGGTTGTCTGCCTGCAGCATCAACCGGCGAAGCTCCCGCTTCGAATGCCCCAAAACGTAATCTTGCATCAAACAGTCTCCCGTGTTGCGCTGCGGTCCGGATGGTCGATATCGGCGATTTCTGACTGAACCTACCTAACGCTTTCAGTGCATGGTGGCCGTTCGCTGTCACATCAGGATTACAATTTCCCATAACTCAGCTACGGCGGTGATTGTGCGGCACCTGCTGGCGAGGAAAGCTGCCAGCTCGAAAAAACGGATGATCATCCGAACGGCAACGATCTCTAGCAGTGCCGTACATTGGCCGTTGAATGTATCGGGCCGGTGTTTGTCATGGCAGGGCGTTTACGATATCCGCAAGCTCGTCGAAGCCTGGATATGCAAGGACATCGACCGCGCGGAGCTTAAACTACTGCCGCTCTGCATCTCTCCGTGCAAGCTGCTATCAAACTGAGGCCAACCGTGCCAAGGCTACTCGTGCGATCCAGCTCGCTATACCGTTCCTGCCGATCGCTCCGAACCCCGACCGGCGCCGGCGCTAACCCTGTGCCGCGTGAGAAGCGAGCGCGCTGCTGCCGCCACATCGGGCTGCCGCATCAAACTCTCGCCGACCAAGAACGTCGACATGCCGACCCGTTCCAGCCTAGCCAAGTCATCCGGCGTGAAGATGCCGCTTTCGCCGACCATCAGTCGTTCTTTCGGTATCAGCGGCGCCAGCGCCTCGCTGGTGTCGAGCGTGGTGTCGAAAGTGCGGAGATTGCGGTTGTTGACGCCGATCATCGGCGAGCGGAGTTTCAGCGCGCGATCAAGTTCGGCGCGGTCGTGGATTTCGATCAAGACGTCCATGCCGAGCGCCAACGCGGTGTCCTCGATTTCCTTCGCGGCACTGTCATTGAGCGCGGCCATGATGATCAAGATGCAGTCGGCGCCATGTGCGCGCGATTCAACAACTTGATATGGGTCGAAAATGAAATCCTTTCGCAACACTGGCAAATCAGTTGCCGCGCGCGCCGCGACCATAAAGTCGAGGCGTCCTTGGAACGAGGGCGTATCGGTCAGCACCGACAGGCACGCCGCGCCACCGGCCTGGTAGGCCTTTGCGAGCGCCGGCGGATCGAAATCGGCGCGAATGAGTCCCTTTGACGGAGAGGCCTTTTTGATCTCGGCGATCAGCGCATACTCCCCGGCCGCATGCTTATCACGGACCGCGCTGACGAAATTGCGTGGCGGTCGCGCCGTCTTCGCGCATGCTTCGACTTCGGAAAGAGGACACGCTCGCTTGGCGGCGGCGATCTCCTCGCGCTTATAAGCTTCAATCTTCTTCAAGATGTCTGACATTGGCACCTCAATTGTCGACGTTGCGATTTCTTCGAAAGATCGTCGTTTCGCCAACTGAGTACAAATCAACCGTCATCGACGCAAAGTCACATCTTAGATAGCGCCGCGTTAAGAAGTAGAGCGCCGCGCAATGCCATAAACTAGACAATCGCAAGGGATTGCTTCGGCGAACTGCCTCCCGGCTGATAGGAAAGCCGCGCCATTCTTCACTGCGCGGCCAACACAGTTGCAGAACGACCAAGCGCCCCTCGCCTGCGTCAGACACAAATGGCATAGAACGAGTCAGTGATGACGCTCGCAAAGGCTCTAGAAAGCGTGTCCGTGCGTCCAAACAATAGAGCCGGACCATTCAAACGTTTGCATGCAGGTTACATCTACGCTTCATCGTTGAGGCATACCCCGTCACGTCGTATTGGAGTGATATCGACCCGTATGCAGCTTTATCAAGTTCGCTATTTCCTCGCCGTCGCATCGACGCTCAACTTCACCCGCGCGGCCGAGCAGTGCAATGTCACGCAGCCCGCCCTAACCAAGGGGGTGCAGAAGCTCGAGCAGGAACTCGGCGGCCAGTTGATTTACCGCGAGCGTCAGCTGACGCAGCTCACCGATCTAGGAAAGGAAGTCCTTCCGATGCTGGAGCGGACGCTGGCCTCGGCAGAGGCCGTGCGTCGCCGAGCCCAGGAGTTCCAGCGCAAGGACGTCGCGCCACTGAAGATCGGCCTCGCCCCGTCTATTTCGGCCTCGCTTGTCGTCGATCCGATCGCGGAGATTGCGAAGTTCGTTCCCGGCCTCCACGTCGAGCTGCGCGAGGTCGCGACTGACAAGCTCGTCGACCTCTTGCTTGAGGGGGAGATCAGCGCGGCAATGGTCGGGGACGTGCAGGACGTGCCCGATCGTATCGACGGTTGGTCGCTGTTCGAGGAGCGCTACGTCGCGGTCCTTGCGCCGACACATCGACTGGCAAACCGTCCTTCGATCGGCATCGACGACCTCCGTGAGACCATCTTGCTGGAACGCGCCGACTGTGACGTAGCCGTGAAGATCCGGCAGTCCTATTTCCCTGAGGAACCGCCCCAACTTGGCCATTGCAGCGGTCACGACCTGCACCTTCAGCACATGGCCGCCGCCGGCTTTGGCGTGATCCTCGCGCCCGAGCACATGCCTCGCCTTCCAGCGCTCAAGACCATACCGCTCGAAGGCTCGCCGGTTTCGCGGGAGGTGCGGTTACTGGCCGTGCAGGGGCGCCGCTACTCGCCGGCGCTTGACGCTTTCGTCAAGGTCGCGCGCCTTCGCGACTGGTCATTCGAAGTCACCGACCGGGCCGGACCGAACGCAACGGTTTCGGATGTGACGAGAGCGTCCGCATGACCCACACACGCACCCAGTCGACAAACCACTTCCAACGATCGCTTCACCGCCTAACGCCCCCTATTGACGCCAATCCAAAGAGACAGCACGAGGGCCAATCGCGAAGGTGCCGGACGACGGCGCCCACGACACATTTGAAAGAGATGTCCCGTTTGAAAGAGATGTCCCGTTTGAAGGAGGTATCCCGTCTATCAAATGCATGTCCAAAGGGAATTTCACACTTCATCGCAAGCGTCCGATGTTCCGGTGCGCTTCCGTCCAAGCGCACTCGCTTGGTTTCGCCGCCAGTGAGATACTGACCGAAAGACTTGCGTTCCGGTCGCTCACCGCGCGCGAAGGGTAACCGAGACCTCCGTGAGATTAGCTACGAATATGCCATGGCTTTAGTCTCTGCTCGTTCGCTGCCGTCTGATCGAAAATCGAGAAGCGCTACCACCTCGGTCATCTACCTATTACCGCAGCATGGACTAAGCGGCGCGCACCGACTTTTACAAGACGCACCCCAGCTTGGGGACGTTGCGAGGAGCCACTGGTGCGCTGCAGGGTAACAATGACTTCGAAACGGAAGACGCGAGTTGCGGGAGTTTCCATGAGAATATCCGAGGAGACAACAGCATGCATTTGATGGAAGAACTCGCAAGCGGGGTTGCTCACGACTTTAATAACAGACTGCAGAACATGGCGAGCGCCCTCAGTCTAATGCGTGCGCGTGTCGCGGCCGGCTGCACGTCTGACTTAGATTCTCTCATAGAAGTTGCAGAGCGGTCGTTGGTCAGCGCCAGTAAACTGGCGCATCATCTTATGAACATTGGGCGTAACACGGACGTTCAAGCGGGCAATGTGTTTCAGCTCAACGACGTTCTCCTTTCAATGAACGATCTGCTGCACTGCGCCGCCGGAGACCGCGTCGACCTGCGCTTGATTATGTCGGCTTCAACAACTGCAGTCCGATGCGACCCCCACCTGCTCGAATGCGCGATCATCAACCTCGTAATAAATAGCCGGGACGCCATGCCCAAGGGCGGCACTATCACAATCGAGACGAGCACGACTTGCTCATCCGAAGGCGACAATGGCTACCGCTATGTTACGCTATGCGTCACGGATTCTGGCGACGGCATTTCATCCGACGTCATAGCGAAGGTATTCGAACCGTTTTTTACGACGAAGCCAAATGGTGTTGGAACGGGGCTCGGGCTTCCGATGGTACGCCATTTTGTTGATCAAGCGCGCGGACACATTGAAGTCCACAGCGCGCCGCATCAGGGCACTTGCGTAAGAATCAACTTACCGATCGCAACCGAACGTTAGAGATCCGCGATTCGTGCTGCGGGTGAGAATATTCAATGCTAACAGTCCAATCCAGCCCATCGACAACAGAGATCTTGATATTCAACTCCGATCGCGAACATCCAGAATCAGGGCTAGTGAGCCGTGGGCCGCAGCAACGCTCGGTTCTTCCACGGCTCCGTCGTCAGCATTTCGGGAAAGCGCCGCAAACTTGCGGTTCCTTGTTTGTATCAGGAATACTCATCAAGAATGCTTTTCAGTCGGCGCCAGAATAAATCAGACCCCTTTGCACAATTGCTCGTCCATTGCTCTGAGGCTGATTCATCAGCGCCATCAGTTACGTATTTGAACGCGCGCCAGGCAACGTCAAATCGCCGACATACGTGGGCTATGGCGAACAATTCCATGTCAACCACATCGACGTTGTTCGAAATGAGCCAGGAATCGACTGAGGTGACGAAACTGTCACCCGTCCCGCATACAGCGGAGCCATGACCAGAGGCCAAGATTGGCTCAGCATGGCCAAATGGCGTTGTGCCACGTGGCGCTAACGGCATTGCCATCATGTCTCGCTGAAGCACATGAGATACTTCGACCAAACCGCGCAATTCTTTCGTGATCTTGCCACAGGTTCCGTAGTTTACGAGGAGACTTGGCTTCTCGGCCAATATCTCTGTCGTAGTGGCGATCGCGGCGTTAATTTTTCCAACACCCGCGTAAACGACCTTAACGTCACCGACAGCGCTTGCGGCGTCAAGTTCGCTCTCCAGTGCCGTTAGCACGACGATCCGCGGCATCTCCTTTTTGGTCGGCGCTCTCCATGCCTTCCCTTTTGGATCAAGCATCGTTTCTCCGTTCGCAGTGAAGCCATCACTCGGAGTCTGGGCACCATTCGCTACCGATTGATTTCAATTTCGGATTATTGCGTTACAGATGCAATCTGATCGAACATATTTGAGCGCGCCCCTAGTTCGCCTCATATGCACTCGAAAGGACGTTGAAATAAGGACACCGCTCTCCGAAACGTGTGCTGCGATACCGGATGAGGTCCCATATACCGCTAGCGCGTCGTGGAGGGCCGGAGAGATTCGGTGACGACAAAGTATAGAGGGTGAGCCACTGCGCGCTACTGCATCAATGGACAATCAAGAAGACGATCAGCCGTTCGTGTCGGCTGAACCATCGGCAACGAGTAACGCGGCAGGCCGCAAATCGCCGACATGCCTGGTCGTGGAAGACGACAGCACCATGCGGCATCTAGTAACGAGCTATCTCGAGGATCACGACATCCGCGCGGTGTCCACCAGCCGTCGTGACGAGGTCAGTGGATTGATGGCACGTAGTCAGCCGGATCTGGTGGTGCTCGACTTGCGGCTTGGTCATGACGACGGGCTCGATCTGCTTCGCGAGATACGCGCTCAATCCAACGTTCCCATCATCATCACGACGGGCCAGCGCCGCGACGAGATTGATCGCGTGGTCGGGCTCGAACTGGGCGCGGACGACTATATCACCAAGCCGTTTGGCTTGCGGGAGCTGCTGGCCCGTATCCGCGCGGTGCTGAGGCGCCGCGAAGCCGGCCAGACCAATTCACCGCGCGATATGGAAAAAGGCCGCTACCGATTCGGTGACTGGCAGCTCGATCGTCGAACCCGGCTCTTGACGAACTCCGGCGGCGAGCCAATCGCCTTGACCAAAGGCGAGTACGCCCTTCTGACCGCTTTTCTCCAAGCGCCGCTGCGGCCACTGTCGCGCGAGCACCTGTTGCAGGCCACGCGCATTCACGAAGATGTCTTCGATCGCAGCATCGATGTGCAAGTGCTGCGGTTACGACGTAAGCTCGAACTTGATCCCGGCATGCCGTCCATCATCCGCACCGAGCGGGGCGTGGGATATGTCTTCTCGCTACCCGTCGAGTTGGTGTGACTTCGGCACCGCCGGAACCGCCGACGTTTCGTGCCAATGACATGGACCGATCCTTGCCGCCGCGGTAAGGCGCAGGTTCCCATGACAATTGTAGCCTTAATCTCCGTCATTGGAAAAATTCAGAAGCATGCGCGCGAGATGGTCTCCCCCGAACTTGACCCCAAGGGAGACGCACCAATGGCAGTCGCAAAGCTCTTGTCCTACGTTAACCCGCGATCGCGAACAGAGCGGCCGCGACGAACCAATGGAGCTCCGTCCTATCATCTCCGCATTCATTCCGATGAGGAGTCTGACGCACGAGCGATCATCCGATCGCTCCCAGTTAAGTACAGACCGACGTTCTCGACCGCGGCACGCTGTATCGGAGCTCTCGGCGAGAGCCTGTTGGCAATCGCGGCGTGGCTGGTCGCAGAAATGCTTGCTGGATGCGCCGCTTATGCCCAGGCGATGCACGGAATACCTCCAGCAATGCATGACGAAGACGCAAACCCCTCCGCGCCAACCGGTCTTCCTGTGAAGCGGCAACGACCCACCCTGCACCTTATTTCGCACAACATCAGACTGGGTGACCCCGTCGTGCCGATGGAAGCTCAACCTGGCGCTGTCACCCAACGCGAAGCTCGATCAACGTATGTGGCCGGCGCTTGTTCGACCCCGCGCGAGGCTGCGCCATAAAGCGGTTCGAGCTATCAGAATTCTCGTCACGCCCCGCCCTATTACAGGCATCCTTGCTGCTGTGTACGTTTGATTGCAAGGCTGGGCTATTCGGATGCGTTTTCGTCGAGCTCAATCGCAACGCTCCGAGCAGGCTTCTTCGCGCGGTTCCGATCGCATTCGCGATCCGCCGGCCATGAATTTGGCGATAAGCGGCGCGGTCGCAATTTTGTAGTTGACGCCAGGATACAGCGTCGGCCTCCGTCTTCGAGATCGGGCATCGCCTAGATCAACTTGACCAAAAGGTGAACTGGATGGCGCAAGGAGTATGTCGAGGTATCGCGCTCCTGCGAACGATTACCGCCCCAGCGGATAGCACATTGAGTGTTATGCGGGAGCTGCCTCAAAAGCAGGAGCAGGATGCACCTCCGCAAAGCTCGCAACACACCTGGTTACATCGCGAGGGGATATCCAGATGGACGGCAAGATCCTCTGCGTCACCTTGTTGATCGTCGTGGTGTTCCTGGTCCACCTCAGTATCCGCCTGAGGTCACGCGCGATCGCGCTACAGCGCAGCGCAAAGCTTGCACATGTGATCACCGATATATCCATGCGCTTTATCGGCGCGCGGTTGGAGAACATCGACAAGGAGATTGATCGCGCCGTGGCTGATCTGGCGGCCTGCATCGGATCAGATCGCGCCTATTTCGTAATGTCCGGTTCAACGCCGCGGCTCCATCTTTGGCACAGGTCGAGCTTGCCGCCTCCTCCCGGCTGGCCCGTTGCGGCCGTCGAACTGGCGACACAGGTAAAAACGTTCGCCGATGGTGCGATTCATGTTCCCCATGTCGGTCGAATGCCGGTCGGAGAAAGAAGGACTCGATGCCTTGAGTGGGGCCTCGGAGGATGGGCCTGTGCGAGGATTAGCGGCAAAGATGAAACTCGCCTCGTGCTCGGCTTTGATGCGGTCGGAAACAACTGCATGATCAGAACGCATGAAGAGCTTTCGCTCCTTCAGACGGCGCTCGATTGCATCGCCAGGGCCGTCGAGCGACACGAGACCGAAACGGCGCGCGCGCGCCTTGAGGAACGTCTGCAGAAGGCACGGCGCATGGAAAAGCTCGGTATCTTCGCGAACGGCTTAGCGCACAGTTTTAACAACATATTGGGGGGCATTCTCGGCCATTCCGAGATGATGGAAGAGCGTGCGGAACTGGACAACCGGTCCATGTGCAGTTTAGCTGCAATCCGCCGGGGCGCGGAGTGCGCACGGGACCTTGTGGACCAGATGGTAGCCTTCGCGTCTGGGCACGGCGTGCATCGCCAGCCATTAAAGGTCAGCGCCCTGATCGCTGAGACCGCATCGCTGCTTGGTGCCTCGCTACCAGAAAACATCGAATTCATCATCCGTGAAGCACCAGTTGCGACTATCGTGTTGGGTGAGAATGCTTCGTTACAGCAGGTCATTATCGACCTTTTTGATAACGCCGTACATGCCATACGTGACGGCGGACGCATCGAGATTGCGGCCGAACTACGCGATGTTCCAGATACTCTTGCGCTCAGCCATGATGAGCTCAGACCAGGTCAGTACGTCTGCATCACCGTGACCGACACCGGAGATGGCATGGATGAGGCGACGCAGGGACGAATTTTTCAACCCTTCTTCGCTAGCAGATCGTCCACCAATTCCCTCGGATTGGCGACCGCCCGTGAGATCATTTCTGATCACGGCGGGGCAGTGCACGTGCAGAGCGAGCCGAACAAGGGAAGCCGCTTCGAGATCTGGTTGCCGGAAGCCCCGTCGATGTCGGCCTCCCACGACGTCACGGTTCCCAAAACCGTGATCCTCGTAGCCTCGGATCGCGAGCGCGTTCGGTGCGACGAGGAAATGCTCGCTGCACTTGGCTATGAACCCATAGGATTTACCAATCCGGACGCGGCGCTGGCAGCCTGTCGTGCCGACTCGAACCGATTCGATATGGCCGTGGTGGGCCACTTTGAGTCGACCGCACGCTCACTTGAATTTGCGACAGTCTTGCACGCGTCCGTCCCGCGACTTCCGATCGTGCTAGCCTCCTTAGCCGTCATCGGATTGAGTTCTGACAAACTGATGACTGCCGGAATTTCTAGCGTCGTGAGCTGGCCTATCATTCCGAGAGAGATCGCGGCCGCGCTAGTCCAAAGTACGGTATAGACGCACTCCGAGTGTCGAACCCGGCATTGAGCGAAGGCCGCCGTCTCGCCACGGTGACGTCACCACGCGTTGCGACTGCAATCATATTGTGCTCCGCGGAAATCAACGCGTAACGTCGATCTCGATAACGTCCCTCTGTTTGCCTAGCGGCCCCTCTCCCAGAGACGGTTGCTCCTATCGCCAAACCAGAGGACTCCCTGCATGAAAATTCTAATCCCTTCGACACCGGCGACCGGGCATCTCAATCCACTGCTGGCGATTGCGCGCATCCTTATCGGCGATGGTCACGAGGTTGCCTTCCTGACGGGCAGCGCTTTTCGCGAGCGGATCGAAAGTAGCGGAGCCGCATTCTTTGCCTTGCCACCGAGCGCAGATTTCGATCCGGGAGACATTTCCTCGGTAGTCCCAGGACTCAAAAATGCCACGCCCGGACTTGGATGGATTCGGGCTGCCTTTGAGCACGTCTTCGTCGACGCGATCCCGGCGCAACACCATGGCCTGCAGCAGTCCCTGCGATCGTTTCCGGCCGACGTCATCGTCGGCAACGACATGTTCCTCGGCGCATTGCCGATGTTGCTGCAATTACGAAGGCAACGGAAGCCGATTGTTCTCTGCGGCACATCCGTTCTCCACTGGCCAAGGGAAGACGGGGCACCGAACTTTCTCGGTCTGCCGCCAGCAACGACCGCGGAGCAGCGCGCGAAGTACGGCGTTATCGCCCGAGAATTTGAGGTAGCGGTCGATCGGCCGGTGATTGATCGCGCGAATCACCTGCTGACAATTCTAGGTGCAAGCAGGATAGCAACTCCGCTGTTCGAAACTATCGTCAAGTTCGCAGATGCCTCTCTGCAATTGTCGATACCAAGCTTTGAGTTTCCACGCGAGATGCCTTCATCAGTGCATTTCGTCGGTACGCCTCCAATTATCCCCGGCCAGGTCCCGCTGCCTCCCTGGGCCGATGAACTCGATGGGTCGCGCAAAGTCGTGCTGGTGACGCAAGGCACCGTCGCAAATCACAATTTCGGTTTGCTTGTTGCTCCGACGCTCGCGGCCCTGGCCAATGAGCCCGACGTGCTGGTGGTCGCTACGGCCGGTGGCCGCCCGATCGAAGCGATCCCGGGTCGCATTCCGTCCAACGCCCGCGTCGCGAGCTTCTTGCCGTTCGAGTGGCTGCTGCCGCGGGTCAACGTACTTTTGACCAATGGAGGCTATGGCACCGTCAATGAGGCAATGAGCTTCGGCATTCCGCTGGTTACCGCGGGGCTGACGGAGGACAAGGCTGACGTCAACGCGCGCGTCGCGTGGTCAGGCGTCGGAATCGACCTCGCGACCAATGAGCCAACACCGGAAGCGTTGCGCAAGGCGGTGCGCACAGTGCTAGATCGGCCCAGCTATGGCCTCCGCGCCGCTGAATTGGCGCGCGAGTTCGCGAGGATAGACACCCGATCGGAGATCCTGCGAATCATCAATCAGGTTGTCGCCGGCAAAGAACGCAAGCCCCGGGCTCGCGCAGTAGCGGACAGCCGCACCCGCCAGATCGCCAGCCAGTAAACCGAACCACCATCAGTTGCGAAAGGAAAGTCACCCTCTCCTTCGCACCTTGCTCTCTCGTCAGAATCGCAAGAAACCTTTCGAAGGTAGGCATCATGCAAATCCGGCAAACATCTTTTGCCTTCACCCTGCTGCCCGGCCTTCTCGCGGCCGTGCCGTATTCGGGCATCGACATCAATCTGCCGGCGCTCGCGGCGACCGGCGCCTCGCTCAGTAGGAGCGCCTCTGATGTCGGCCTGACAATGAGCGCTTTCATGTTTAGTCTTGCCGTCGCACCCCTCCTCTATGGTCCCATCTCCGACCGGCTTGGCCGAAAGCCAGTCATCGTATTCGGCCTCGCACTGTTCATTGCCGCGAGTTTAGCCTGCACGATTGCGCGGTCCTTACTTGAACTCCTGATTTATCGATTCACCCAAGGCGTCGGTGCCGCCAGCGCTGCGATGACTTTTGCCATTATTCGCGACCTCTTCGATGAGGCAGTCGCTCGCGCAAAGATCGGGAGCGTCATAGTCTCAACCAATGTTGTGACCATCATCTCGCCGACCGCGGGGGCCGCGCTGCTGTCGATCGGAAGTTGGCGGTTGATTTACGCGATTCAAGCTGGGATCGGCACCGCGCTGCTGTTAGCTGTGTTTTATGGACTTGCCGAGAGCGTGAGGCTCGATCCGACGAAACACCCGGCTCCGGCCGCCGGAGTCCGATCCTTTCTTCGCGTTCTGACCCATCGCCTTTCGCTTGCGTACATCCTGGTCGGCGCCGCTGGTGGCGCCGAGGTATTTGCCTATGTCACTGGATGCTCGCTGTTCTTCATCGGCATCGTGAGGTCGACGGCAGGCCAGTACGGTCTGATCCTCAGCGCTTGTTCGGTAGCCGTGATGAGCGGAGCCCTTCTCGATGGCTATTTCGGCTTCTACGGCGTTCCGTCGCGGCAGGTTCTGACGATAGGTCTCTCACTGCTCGTCGCAGCCTCCTCGACGCTACTCGCACTAACACTGACCGGGTGTACGCCCCCGGCGCTGATCGCAGTACTCTTGATGACTGTAGCGCTCGCCTTTGGCATGACCATGCCGAACATATTGAACGCCACCTTACGGTCACTGCCCGATATCGCAGGAGCCGTCAGCGCCGTCGTCGGAAGCACACAGGTGATGGCCGGTGCAGTGTCCAGTGGGTTGGTAGCGATCCTGTTCGATGGGCGGTCGACGCTATCGATGGCGGCAGTTATATTCATGTTTGCCTTCATCGCGTATTGGCAGCTTGCTTATCCTATCGAGTGCCGCATCAGTTTCGCCGAAACCCACGAAACGCGTTCGAATCTCTGATCTGTTTCGCCGGGCTCTCGCCGCTCGCACCGTTATCAGTTGAATATCCGAGCGGCGCATTGGGCGGCGGCCGGTTTGCGGATCGGCCAGACGAATATTTTGCACGACACTTCGTTCGACGGGCTAGGATGCTGACAACGATCGGGATCGCGGGGACTTCGCGATCGACAGGACGGTTCCTAACCTGCGGAGGTCGTCCAGATAATCCGCGTACCACTGCATCATCGGGACGCGTTCCTCCCAATATTCGGCGCCGTTGTAGGCAGCGCGAACCTCGTCTTCCTCTTGGTGCGCTAGCTGACGCTCGATAGCATCGCTATCCCAACGGCGCTTGCCATCCGAACGGCGGCTTTCGTTCAGTAGTGTCGAAGCCGTCGAGCGAAAGCCATGCGCGGTCACTTGCGCTTTCGTATACCCAAGCCGGCGCAGCGCAGCGTTCAGGGTGCCGTCCGAAATTGGGCGATGCCACGAGCGGATTTGCGGAAATAAGTATCGTGACGTACCCGTCACTTCGCGAAGGTCATTGATGATCGCAATCGCCTGCCGGGACAGCGGAACCTTGTGCGGCCGCGGCATCTTCATTTTTTCCTTCGGAATGTTCCAGATCGCGCCCTGCAGATCGAATTCATTCCATTCCGCGTGCCGCAGTTCGCCCGGCCGAACGAACGTAAGGGCGATCAACTGCAACGCCGCTCGTGTTGTGATCTGACCGTCTATATCGTCGATCGCGCGGAGAAGCGCACCGACAGCCTTCGGCTCGGTGATGGCGGCCCGGTGATTAACTTTTGGAGCTATGAGGGCTCCCGCCAGATCAGCCGATGGGTCACGCTCGGCGCGATTGGTGCTGATCGCATACTTGAAAACACGACCGCTTATGCTGCGGGCGCGCCGGGCCGTATCATACCGCCCTCGCCTCTCGATCTTTCGAAGCACATCCAGCAATTCCGACGCCTTGATCTCGGCGATCGGTCGATCGCCCAAATCGGCGTTGATAAAGCCGAGAAGCCATTTTTTCTTTTCTATTGTCTTGGGGTCGTCGCCCTCGGCTTCGAATTTCACGATCAGTTCGTCGGCGACGACCCGGAAAGTATTGGCACGCGCGATGCGCGCGGCACTGCGATCCAACTTGCGCTGCTCGGACGGATCAATGCCCTTGGCCAGAAGCACCTTGTTCGCGTCCCGACCGGCGCGGGCGTCGGCGAGACTGACCGCCGGATAGGCGCCCAGAGCGATCAGTTTCTGCTTCCCGTCGAACCGATACGCCTGCCGCCAAAGCCGCGATCCGTTCTTTTCAACGAGCAAATGGAGCCCGCCACCGTCACTGATTTTGTAGGGCTTTTCGGCGGGTTTGGCGGAACGGCAGGCGGCATCCGAAAGTGGCATCGATTCGATCCCCGCGGTCAAATCTACCAACACGCGACCAACGAGATACCAACAGAGATACCAACAAAGTCGGCGACTGCTGGCGGAAGGTCGCGAATGTCAGCGAACGAGAAAGCGCTTAGATTCAAGCACTTCTAGCACATCGGCGAACAAAGGGGGAAGCTGGGGAACGTGCTAATGGTGCCCAGGGGCGGGATCGAACCACCGACACTGCGATTTTCAGTCGCATGCTCTACCAACTGAGCTACCTGGGCATACCCGCGGGGCCGAAAGGCCAGAGCGAGCGGGCGGTTTATAGAGAGGTCGGAGCGCCGTGTCCACCCGCCTTCGCCAAAGGCTTCGGCGCGGCGAGCCCGACCGGCACTCTTTCCCCAACTTGTTGGGAAATCTTGGCTATTCCGGGTCCTCCGCGTCGTCCTCGCGGCCTGGGACGACATAGCGGCCGGTCAGCCAGCGGTTGAGATCGACGTCGCGGCAGCGCGCCGAGCAGAACGGGCGGAAGGCCTGCTCGACGGGCTTGCCGCAGATCGCGCAGGCACGCGGGGTGGCAGAGGGTATGGCCTTGGGCGTTCGGGCTTGGTCGGTCATGGCTGGGCCGGAGTTTACATCATCTGCCGCATGTTCCGCTGCGTTCCCTCCCTGCTTGCGGGTAGGGCAATCGCATATGCGTCTTCGCCGGCCGCGCAGGTGCTTGGCCGAGTGGCTCGAGACGGCGGCCTCGCCCGCAAGCGCAGGGCGATAGCCTCGGAGCGAAGGGCGTCTCCGCGATTTCTGGATAATGGAAGAATGCCGCCGATTTGCCCGACGAGTCAAGTTGTCGTGTCGAACGCTGAGCTCGTGATCTGTCGCCTGTTTGTAGCTCGTGAAGTGTCGTGTTTTCGGTGCTCCGGAACAAGGGGGGCACGATGGGCACGGCATCCATTCACGAGGGTGTACGACGGATGCGGTTTTCAGATTTGCTGGATCGGACGGAGGCGAAGGAACTGACGCAGGAGGCAGTATCGGAGGTTCTTGGGATCAGTGTTCGGACGTTTCAACGCTGGGCGGAGCGCTATGAGGCGGAGGGCGACGACGGGCTTGTCGACCGCCGGCTGGGGCGTCGTTCGCCACGGCGGGCGCCGGAGGAGGAGCTGGAACGGATGCTTGCGCTGTACCGGGACAAGTACGCGGACTTCACGGTGAAGCACTTCCACGAGCAGATGCAAAAGCGGCACGACTATGTGCTGGGCTATACGGTGACGAAGCTGGCGCTGCACGCGGCAGGGCTGGTGCGGAAGGCTCCGAAGCGTTCGGCGCACCGCAAGAAGCGGCCGCGGCGGCCGCTTCGGGGCATGCTGCTGCACCAGGACGGATCGCGCCACGTTTGGATCGAAGGCCTGCCCGCGAGGGACCTGATCGTCACGATGGACGATGCGACCAGCGAGATCTACTCGATGGTGCTGGTCGAGGAAGAAGGAACGGCCTCGACCTTCCAGGCCTTGCGCGAAGTGATTGGCGAGCATGGCCTGTTCTGCGCGCTCTACACCGACCGCGGCAGCCATTATTTCCTGACCCCAAAAGCTGGCGAGAAGATCTCGAAGACGCAACAAACCCAGGTGGGACGGGCTTTGTCGCATCTTGGGATCGAGCATATCGCAGCCTATTCGCCGCAGGCGCGCGGGCGCTCCGAGCGGGTGTTCGGCACCTTGCAGGACCGGCTGCCGAAGGAGCTGCGGCTTGCCGGGATCACGACGGTTGAGGCTGCCAACGCGTGGCTGAAGGCGCATTACATCCCCGGGCACAACGCCGCGTTTGCGATCAAGCCCGAACAGGAAGGCACGGCATTCGTGGCCGACCGGCATGAGGCCTGGCGCGAGGCGCTGTGCGTGATCGAGGAGCGAACCGTCGCCAACGACAATACCGTTGCATGGAACGGTCGGCGGCTGCAGTTGCCGGAGAGCCGGCTCAGGCCTCACTTCGTCAAGGCTGTGGTGCGCCTCCATGAGTATCCCGATGGCACCGTCAGCGTGTTCCTCGGACCGCATCGGTTGGCGATGTTTAGCGCCAACGGACAGCAGATCAGCCCCGACGCGCCCCAGCCTGGCGGCGTGCTCGGAGCCGTCAAGGACAAGCCCTGGCGGGCGCGCAAGCGCGCGTCCTTGACCGCTCCTGCGCGCACCGCCGTCGAGAAAGCGCGGGTCGGGACGGAGAAACGGGCTTCAAGTCGAACAAAGAAACTCACCCACAGGGCTAAAACCGCCACAACAGCCGTGGCATGATCAATCAGGGAAAGCCGTCCCCGCCTTCCGGCTCCCCTGCAAATCAGAAACGAAGGCGACAGATCACGAGCTACAAAAACACGACATCTTCACCCGCTACGGACAGTTGCCGTGTCGAACACGCTAGCTGTCGGCTCCTTTGCATGGGGTTGTTTTCGATATTTTGGCAGCGCGCCCCTGCGGCAGGCTATCGCGTCCGGCTATCGGCCTCGTTGCATAGCCCGGCCATGACGATGTGGAGCAGTTGAGGTGGGGTCTCATCGCGGGTCGTTCAGGAGGAAAGAGCCCCATCCGTATCGCATCTTCGATGCGATACGACCTCAGTGGATACCTCACACCGCGACGGAGTTGAGCCAGCCGTGGCGGATCGGAAAGCCCTCGCCGCCGAGCAAGGTCACGGTCTCGTAGAGCGGCAGGCCGACCACGTTGGTGTAGGACCCGACCATCTTGACCACGAACGATCCGGCAATGCCCTGCACCGCGTAGCCGCCGGCTTTGCCGCGCCATTCGCCGGAGCCGATATAGGCCTGGATGTCGTCCTCGCTGAGCCGCTTGAAGCGCACGCGCGTTTCGACCAGGCGCTGACGGAATGCCTCGCGCGGCGTCACCACGCAGATCGCGGTGTAGACGCGGTGATTGCGGCCCGACAGCAGCCGCAGACACTGCGCGGCCTCGTCGACCAGATTGGCCTTGGGCAGGATGCGGCGGCCGACCGCGACCACGGTGTCGGCGGCAATGATGAAGGAGCCGCGCAGGTCGTCGTCGAGATGCACCGATTTCAGCGCCGCGTCGGCCTTGGCACGCGCCAGGCGGTTGGCGCAGGCGCGCGGCAACTCGCCCCGCCGCGGAGTCTCGTCGACATCGGCCGGGCGCAGCGCATCGGGCTCGATGCCGGCCTGGTTGAGCAGGGCCAGCCGCCGCGGCGAACCGGAAGCAAGAACGAATTTGGGACGGCCTATCATGCGGGCTTTTGGGCTGAATCGGGGGGACGGACGCGGGCGGAACCTATCGGATGGGGCATGGATGCACAACCTTGGAACCGGCCGCGAATCGCGCCCCCGCCTGAGACCAGGCCCCATAAGCACAGCTGTTTGTCAGTCTGGCGACAAGCGGCGGTTCTGCGAATCGGAACACGCTGGTCCCCTCGCCTGGCCGAGCCTCACAGGTTTGCCGCGCCGGCCTTGGCAAAGCGGCGGCGGATGCGCAGCAACAGGCCGTCGCAGACCTCGCGGTAGGCGGCGAGCTTCTGCTCGCGGTTGCCGCTGGTGCCGGTCGGATCCTGCGTCGGCCAGTATTCGACATCGGCGGCGAGCGTGCGGGTGAGATCCAGCGCCCTGTGGTGCGCCTCCGGCGACAGCGTGATGATGAGATCGAAGTTCAGCCCCTCCCAGTCCTCGAGCTCCTCGAAGGTTTGCGGCTTGTGGCTGGAAATGTCCTGGCCGAGTTCGGCCATCACCGAGACGGCGAACGCGGGTCGAGTTCGCCCTTCTTGACGCCGGCCGAGCGAACATAGAGGCCTTGCGGAAACATCTGCTGCAGCAGGCTTTCGGCCATCGGCGACCGCACGCTGTTCAGGCCGCATGCGAACAGCACGGCCTGGGGATTGCGCGCGCGCGGCGCTTCCATGCGATCAGGCTTTTTTCGATCGGGGTACGCCCCCGTCAATCACCGCTTCACCGATCATGCGCCTTCACCCTTCCAGTGCAGCACAGTGATCAGCGTGAACAGCCGCCGCGCGGTCTCGAAATCGACGCGCACCTTGCCCTTGAGCCGCTCCTGCAGCGTGCGCGAGCCCTCGTCATGGATGCCGCGGCGGCCCATGTCGATCGCCTCGATCTTGTCCGGCGTCGCGGTCCGGATCGCCTGATAGTAGCTGTCGCAAATCATGAAGTAGTCCTTCACGACGCGGCGGAACGGGGTCAGCGACAACAGATGCGCGACCACCGGCGCGCCGTCCTCCTTGCGGATATCGAACATCAGCCGGTTGCCGGTGATCGCGATATGCAGGGTGTAAGGCCCCGGCCCGGCGGCGCCCTCGGGCGCGAATAGGTTCTGCTCGATCAAATCGTAGATCGCGATCGCCCGCTCATGCTCGATATCGGGCCCGGAACGGCCGATCGATTCCTCGTCGAGCGTCACCGCGACGATGCGATTGTTGGAATCCTCGTCGTCTGGTGGCTTGTTCATGAGAGGTTGAGGCGCAATCCGACGGAACGTGAATGGGCATCGAGACCCTCGGCCTGGCCGAGCGTCATCGCGGCGGGCCCGAGCGCACGCAGCTGATCCGGCCCGCACCGCAGGATCGAGGTTCGCTTCATGAAGTCAAGCACCCCGAGGCCCGAGGAGAACCGCGCCGAGCGCGCGGTCGGCAGCACATGGTTGGAGCCGCCGACATAGTCGCCGATCGCCTCCGGGGTATGGGCCCCGAGGAAGATCGCCCCGGCGTTGCGGACCTTGTTCGACAGGCCCTCGGCATCCGCGGTCATGATCTCAAGATGCTCGGCCGCGATCGCATTGGCGAGCTCGACCGCGTCGTCGAGTTTTGCCACCTTGATCACGGCACCGAAGTCGTTCCACGAGGTGTGGGCGATCTCGCCGCGCGGCAAGGTCGCTAGCTGCGTCTCGACCGCGCGCTCGACGTCGGCGGCGAGCCGTGCACTGTCGGTGATCAGGATCGACTGCGCGCTGACGTCATGCTCGGCCTGGGCCAGGAGATCGGCCGCGATCCAGTCGGCATTACCGGTGTCGTCGGCGATGACCAGCACCTCGGAGGGGCCGGCGATCATGTCGATGCCGACCTTGCCGAACACCAGCCGTTTTGCCGCGGCGACATAGGCGTTGCCGGGGCCGACGATTTTGGCGACCGGCGCGATTGTCGCGGTGCCATAGGCCAGTGCCGCCACCGCCTGGGCGCCGCCGACGCGGTAGATTTCCGAGACGCCGCCGAGATGGGCGGCGGCGAGCACCAGCGGGTTGAGCTTGCCGTCCGGCGCCGGAACCACCATCACCACCCGCGGCACGCCGGCGACCTTGGCCGGCACCGCGTTCATCAGCACCGAGGACGGATAGGCCGCGGTGCCGCCGGGCACATAGAGCCCGACCGCATCGACCGCGCTCCAGCGCCAGCCGAGCTCGACGCCGGCGGCATCGGTGAAGTGCTCGTCCTTCGGCAACTGGCGGCGGTGGAAGGTCTCGACCCGGTCGCGCGCGAACCTCAGGGCGTCGACGGTCTTGGGGTCGCAGGCCGCAACCGCGGCGTCGATCTCGGCTGCGGTAATGCGCAGGCCGGCCGCGTCGATATCGAGCCGGTCGAACTTTTTGGTCGCCTCGAGCAGCGCCGCGTCGCCGCGGGCCGCCACGTCGTCGACGATCGTGCGGGTGGCGCGCTCGACGTCGGCCGACACCTCGCGCTTGGCCGCCAGGAAATCGCGGAATCGCTGCTCGAAATCGGCGCTCTGTCGGTCCAGGCGAACGGGCATGACGGCTTTCTTAGGAGGAATTCGGGTCCCTGCTCAATGGCGCGACGGATAATGGCCGTCAACCCTTGGGGGATGTCATTCCGGGATGGTCCCAAGGACCAGACCCGGAATCTCGAGATTCCGGGTTCGGTCCGGAGCCTGTCATCGGGCCGCGCCTTGCGCGGACCCGTTGGGACCGCCCCGGAATGACGTGCCCAATCACCCCGGCGCCACGCCGAGATCGTCGATGCCCAGATCGGTCAATTCGCACTCCAGGCACTCGACATCCAGCCGCAGCGCCCCACCATGGCCGAACATCAGGAGCGCGCTGCCGCCCGGCGGGTCGGAGGCATAGAACTCGATCCCGAGCAGTTCCAGGGTGGCTTCCGGGACTTCCAGGTCGATATTGCGCGACTTGCATGCCAGCACCCGGTCGAACCTGAGCGCGGCGATCAGCCGCCGCGAGCAGGCGCCGCCCGACAGGGTCTGCTCCCAGTCCAGCCGGTTTAGGCCGACCACGAGCCGCTTCTCGTCCTGGCGCCAGACGATGTCGGAGGGCTGGACGTGGGCGTCCTGCACATGAGCCGAGATGACCGCGAGGTCATCGGCATCGAGAGCAATCAGTTTCAGCGGCGCGGGTGGGGACATGACGGTGGTTATAACGCCTCGCGGCCCGGGAGGTACCAAGAGACCTGGCGAAATCGCCGCTCGAGGGAACCGGCCCACCGCGCTTCAGAGGCGATTGATGTCCTCGCTCTCCAGCACCGGCCTGGGGTAGCCGTCGCGGGCGACCTTCAGCATGGCGCGGCCGAGCTGTTCCGACGTCGTCATGTAGTTCGGGGCGACCCGCACCAGAAAGGAAAGCAGCGGCGAGGTCGCGAGATAGATCGCCTGCACCCAGCCGGTCTTGGAGCGGACGCCATGCAGCGGCTGGATCCCGGCGGGCCGGAACATGTAGGCGGCCTTGAACGGCAGCTTGAGCAAATCGTTCTCGGTCTTGCCCTTCACCCGCGCCCACATCAACGGGCCGCGCTCGGTGGAATCGGTGCTGCGCCCCGTGACATAGGTAAACACCATGCCGGGATTGAGCCGCGCCAGCACCGTCGCCGCGGCCAGTGTGATGTCGTAGGTGAGATGGCGGTAGCGTGCCTCGTCCATGCCGATCGAGGAGACGCCGAGGCAGAAGAAGCAGGCGTCGTAGCCGGCAAGCTGCGGTTCGATCGCGCTGTAATCGACGAAATTGTCGTGGATCAACTCGACAAGCTTGGCATCGCGCTGCCCGGTCGGGCTGCGCCCAACCGCGAGCACGCGCTCGACACCGGGATCGAGCAGGCATTCGCGCAGCACGCCCTGCCCGACCATGCCGGTCGCGCCGAACAGGATGACCTTCATCTCGATTGCCCTGCTGCCGCCCGATCCGTTCAGGCGGCGGTTGCGACCTGATCAAACGATACACCGGTCAGCGCCGCCGAGATATCCCATAGCCGCTGCGCTACCGCGGTGTCCCTGGCGTGCGGCATGATGCGCGCCGGCGCAGGTGGGCCCTTCAACTCGTAGAACCCGTTGGGCCCGTAATAGCCGCCCGGCTGGGCCGCGGCTGAGGTCGCCGCGAACAGCGTCGGCAATGCGCCCACCGCCGCGGAGTGGCTCATGATCGGCTGCAAATATCGACCGAACCGCCACGACAGGCTGTCGGTGCCGGGACCGTTCGGGATCAGCTCGGTGCGCGCGTAGCCGGGATGCGCGGCATTGCTCATCAGTCCCCAGCCGTTGATCGCACTGCGACGCTGCAGTTCGAGCGCGAACATCAGCATCGCAAGCTTCGACTGGCAGTAGGCGCGCCACGGCGCGTAGGAACGGCGGGCCTGCAGATCGTCGAAATTGATGACGCCGGAGCGATGCGCAAGGCTGGAAAGATTGACGACGCGGGTGTTGTGGCCGCGGCGGAGCTGCGGCAACAGCAGCGCGGTCAACGCATAGTGGCCGAGATAGTTGGTGCCGAACTGCATCTCGAACTCGTCAACGGTGACCTGCCGCTTCGGCAGCGACATCACCGCGGCATTGTTGATCAGAAGATCGAGCGCGGTATGCGTGGCGGCGAAGCGCCCGGCGAAATCGGCGACCGATGCGAGGTTCGCGAGGTCGAGCGTTTCATAGGTCACCGCGGCATCGGGAAGCTGCGCGCGGATCCGCGCCAGCGCGTCCTGCCCCTTGGCGCCGTTGCGGCCGGTGAGCACGACATTGGCGCCGGCGCGCGCCAGTTCCAGCGCGGTCTCGTAGCCGAGTCCGCCGGTAGCGCCCGTGATCACGGCGGTCCTGCCGCCCTGCCGCGGAATGTCTGCAGTGCTCCAGCCGGTCATGCTTATATCTCCTTGCAACACGATTCGGGTTTCTCGTCGGGTTCCTGCGGGTCCAGCCGCATCCGACGAAATGTGCACTAAGTGCATTTTTGCAAGGGGTGAAAAATTGCAACGTCCGGCGCCCGCGCGCAAACCGGCCAGGAAATCGGCCAAGAAACCGGTCAAGTCGGTGCAATCCAAAGCGAATCCGGCGTCGCCGGCGGCGGGCCTGCGCGCGCGCAAGCGGCAGGAGACCCGGGAGCGGCTGACCAAGGCCGCGATGATGCTGTTTCTCGAGCGCGGCTTCGAGGCGACCACGCTCGACGACATCGTCGCCGCCGCCGACGTCTCGCGCCGCACCTTCTTTCACTATTTCGCCTCGAAGGAAGACGTGGTGCTGGCCTGGCAGGAGGACGGCACCGCGGCACTGATCGCAGCCGTTGCGGCGCGCCCGGCCACTGAATCCATGCTGCAGGCCGCCGAGAACGCCATCGCCGACATGGTCAAGCAGATCGATCCGCGCGAGGCGGTCGCGCTGGCGCGGCTGAAGCGCGACAATCCAGCGCTGCAGGCGCGCGATCAGGCCAAATATGAAGGGCTTGAGCGCGAACTCGCCAACGCGTTGCTCAAGCGCGCCAACCACAAGAATGACCGGATGAAAGCCCGGCTGGTCGCGATGATCACGACCGGCGCGATGCGCGTCGGCAGCGAGCTCTGGGCCGACGATGGCGCCCGCGAGAAGCCGGACCTGGTCGCCAAGCGCCTGTTCGCCGCGATCCGCGCGATTTTCGAGTGAGCCAGCCGATCACGGCGCTTCCGAAACATAGTCTCCGTAAGGCGAGCACATGCTTCGGACTCCTCCCCCTTGTGGTAGGGCAATCGCATATGGCCGTTTGAGGCGATCGGAGTTCCCACAAACTCGTCATGCCCGAGCTTGTCCCGGGCATCCACGTCTTCGTTTCCACGCGAAGAGAAGACGTGGATGGCCGGGACAAGTGTTTAGCCCGGCCATGACGGCGCGGAAGAATCGGTTCATTCCGTATGCGATTGCCCTGCCCCTTGTGGGGAGAGGAGTGAGCCACCGGGCGAGGTGGATTGAGGCTGCGCAATGTTGAGACGCGCGGCGCAGAGCACAGCCTCTCTCACCTTCAGCCCTTGATGAACGCCAGCAGGTCGGCGTTGATCGTCTCGGCCTCCGTCGTCGGCATGCCGTGCGGAAAACCCTTATAGGTCTTCAGCGTGCCGTTCTTCAGAAGCTTGGCCGAGAGCGGGGCGGAGTCGGCGTAGGGCACGATCTGGTCGTCGTCGCCATGCATCACCAGCACCGGCACGTTGATCTTCTTCAGATCCTCGGTGAAGTCGGTCTGCGAGAACGCGACGATGCCGTCGTAATGCGCCTTGGCGCCGCCCATCATGCCCTGCCGCCACCAGTTCTGGATCACGGCTTCCGACGGTTTTGCGCCGGGCCGGTTGTAGCCGTAGAACGGCCCGGCCGGCAGGTCGCGGTAGAATTGCGAGCGATTGGCGGCGAGTTGAGCCTGCAAGCCGTCGAATACCGACTTCGGCAAGCCGCCGGGATTATTCGCCGTCTGCACCATCAACGGCGGCACCGCGCTCAGGATCGCCGCCTTCGCCACCCGGCTCTCGCCGTGGCGGGCGATGTAGTGCACCACCTCGCCGCCGCCGGTGGAATGGCCGACATGGACGGCGTTCTTCAGATCGAGATGCGCGGTGACGGAAGCGAGGTCGTCGGCATAGTGATCCATGTCATGACCGTCGGCGACCTGGGCGGAGCGGCCGTGGCCGCGGCGGTCATGGGCGACGACGCGAAAGCCGTGCCCCACGAAGAACAGCATCTGCGCGTCCCAGTCGTCCGACGACAGCGGCCAGCCATGGCTGAACACGATCGGCTGGCCCGAGCCCCAATCCTTGTAGAAAATCTCGACGCCGTCTTTGGTGGTGATGGTGGGCATTGGAAGCACTCCTTCAGCTGATCGTCATTCCGGACACGCCAGGCGTGAACGAACCTTGGGCGACGGCGCATCGCGGACACGCCACCGCATCTCGTCTTCTATGCTGCGTGTCGCCACGAAATGAGGTCATCCGCCCCGGATCAGGCGAACGTGACCGCCCTGAACCGGCGCCAGGCACCGATGGTCACCAGGACGAAGAACACCAGCACGATGCCCTGCACCACGGCAAAGACCGGCCCGGATGGCGGGTTCGGCGGCACGGCTGGCGCCAGCGCCTGCAACGCCGGCACCTTGAGGAAGCTCTGGATGACCAGCACGAAGACGTTGAGATAGAGCGAGACCATCGCGGTCACGATATAGATCGGACGCCAGGCGCCCTTGAGCTGCATCGCATAGAGCGCAATGCAGGCGATCGCGAGCAGCACCAGCGAAAGCCCGCCGATGATGTGCGACGGCAGCAGCTTCTCGGTCACCAAAGGCGGGATCACGAAGCCGGTGGCGCTGGTCAGGATCGTGAGCGCGAGGAAGATCGCGGTCAGCCCCGGCATCGCGCGCGAGCCGAGCAGCCCGAACATCACGAGCACGCCGGCGACGATTGCAATCAGGCTGATAATGACGTGCACGAGCACCAATGTCGTCATGTGGCGCACTCCCCGTTGAGACCCGCGTGCGAGGTTACGATGCGTGACGGAAAATTGCTACATGCTTCGATGGCAGGACGGCCGACATCCCATCAAAAATTGCCGGCGCGGGCGATTGCTGAAAATTTTCGCACATATGTCACACGATGCGGCACGTGCGCCGTGCGAGAAGCCTCATCAATAATAGCGCGGGATCGGTCCGTTATGCGGCGTCTTGCGCTTCGACAGGTCGAACAGCACCTCGTCGACATAGCACCAGCCCCAGCCTTCCGGCGGATCGTAGCCCTCGATCACGGGATGGCCGGTGGCGTGGAAATGCGCCGTCGCATGCCGGTTCGGCGAGTCGTCGCAGCAGCCGACATGGCCGCAAGTGCGGCAGATGCGCAAATGCAGCCAGCGGCTGCCGCTCTTCAAGCATTCCTCGCAGCCAAGCGCACTCGGCGTGACATCCTGGATGCCGGCGATATGGGTGCAGCCTTTCGTCATTTTTCGGCCCTTACCTGTCGCAGCTATCTGATCCGTCATCCTGAGGTGCGAGCTCTTGCGAGCCTCGAAGGATGCACGGCCACACTGTGGCCGATTCATTCTTCGAGACGCCGCTTCGCGGCTCCTCAGGATGACGGGAAAACGTTTGCGTGCGTCGCATCGACGTTGCTACAGTGTGTGATCACCCGCGTCAGCGAGATAGCCGTGCAGCGCGGCCACCACCTGAGCGCCCTCGCCGATCGCGCCGCCGACGCGCTTGACCGATCCGGAGCGGACGTCGCCGACCGCGAACACGCCGGGCACCGTGGTCTCGAGCAGCGGCACGGCGCGCGCGCCTTCGCCGGTCTGCACGCCGGTCATCACGAAGCCGCCGCGGTCGACCTGCACCCCGCAGCCCTCGAGCCAGCCGGTCGCCGGATCGGCGCCGACAAACAAAAAGAGATTGCGGATATCCATGGTGAACTCGTCGGGCGCGAGCCGGCTGCGCCAGCGCACCCGCTGCAGCGTCTCCGCGCCGTCGAGCCCGATCACCTCGGTGTTGAACATCAATTCGATATTCGGCGTCGCCTCGATGCGCTCGATCAAATAGCGCGACATGCTGGCTCCGAGCCCGCCGCCGCGGATCATCATGTTGACCTTGCGGGCATGCGCCGACAGGAACACCGCCGCCTGCCCCGCGGAGTTGCCGCCGCCGACCAGCACGACGTCCTGGTTGGCGCAGAGCCGCGCCTCGATCGGCGAGGCCCAGTACCAGACGCCGCGGCCTTCAAAGGCATCGAGATTGTCGATCTCGGGCCGGCGATAGCGCGCCCCGCTGGCGACCACCACGGATTTCGCGCGCAGCGTATGCCCGCAGGCGGTGTCGAGCACGAATGCGCCGGACGCTTTCGTGCAGTCGAGCGATTTGATCGAGACCGGGATCAGCATCTCGGCGCCGAATTTCTGGGCCTGGTTGAAGGCGCGCCCGGCCAGCGCCTGGCCGGAGATGCCGGTCGGAAAGCCCAGATAGTTTTCGATGCGCATGCTGGCGCCGGCCTGGCCGCCGAAGGCGCGGGAATCGAACACCGCAACCGACAGGCCTTCCGACGCCGCATAGACCGCGGTGGCAAGCCCGGCCGGGCCGCTGCCGACCACGGCGACATCGTAGAGTTTTTCATGCGCGCTGTTGCCGATCATGCCGAGCGCCATCGCAAGCGCGGTCTCGGACGGATTGCGCAGCACCGTGCCGTTGGGACAGACCACCAGCGGCAGCTCGGCGCGCGTCGGCGAATAGCGCGCGACGAGGTCGGCGGCATCCTTGTCGGTCTCGGGATCGAGGAGGTGGTGCGGCTGGCCGTTGCGCGCCAAAAAATTCTGCAGCGACGCCATGTTGCCGACCGAGGCGGGGCCGATCAGCACCGGCCCGCCGGCGCCGCCCTGGATCAGGCTGACGCGGCGCAGGATCAGCGCGCGCATGATGCGTTCGCCGAGATCGGCCTCCGCAACCAAGAGCGCGCGCAGCCGGTCGGGCGGCAGCAGCAGCGTCTCGACCACCCCATCGGCATGGCCGTCGACCAGCGCCGGGCGGCCGGAGAGCTGGCCGATCTCGGCGAGGAACTGGCCCGGTCCCTGGTCGATGATCGGCGCGACATGGCCGAGGCCGTCGCGCTGGGTGATCGAGACATTGCCCGACAGCACCACGAACATGCCGGGCCCGGGCTTGCCGGTCTCGAACAGCGCCTCGCCGTCCTGGTATGAGCGCGGCTCGCCGAAGCGGCGCATCCGCTCGATCTCGTGCGCGGTCAGGGTCGGAAAGGTCTGCTCATGGCGCGGGAAGGCGTAGGCGGTTGCGCTCAGCCGATCGATCGTCGTCTCATCTACAGCCATCTCGGCAACCCGCTTCCTTATAACAATGCGCACGAACCGGGTTAACGGCGCGGCTCGTTTCCGCCGGCGTCATCTGGTGAGCCGCCATCTAGCGAACCATGGGCGGCTTCGGAAGAGGCCGCATCGTCACGACCGCGCGCCTGCGATTTCCGCCGCTTCAGGTTTTCGCGCAGCGCGAGCTTGAGACGATCCTGTCGTGAATCCTTCACGCGGGCTCCGGCCTGCCCGCCGCCTCTGTCCTGGTCGCCTGTCATTGCAAAACTCTCGAACCGCCGCCGCGCTGCGCGCGAGGCGAGCATAGCCAATGGCGGGTGCCCGCGCACCCTGCCCGGTCGGCCAGTTGCGGCGATATGATTCGGCGGCAAGCGCGGATCGGGATAGTTTCGGCGCGATCGGGAACCCAATCCGGCCGAAATCGGCCAGATTGGCCGGAATCAACGGCGAGGCGGTCGATTTCTGCCGATTTCAAGGGCGACAGGGGCGCGGTTTCGCTTGCGCCAAAGGGAGGCCTGTGGCAAGAACCGCCCGCTTGGACGGGCCCTCGGGGCCGATTCATTTTTCCCGGGCATGCTGCCGTAGCTCAGTGGTAGAGCACTCCATTGGTAATGGAGAGGTCGACAGTTCAATCCTGTCTGGCAGCACCATCTTTTCAATGACTTAGCTAGCCTCCGATCCCCCATTGACCATACAGTAACAATTTTGCGCAGATCCAAGCGTTGGAGGGCAATGGCCACAATCGGCGCTGAAGCACAAGGTACCGAAAGCGGTCGGTCTGGGCTATTTCTCTATTTTCACCTAAGTAGCACCAAGGTTCTTCCGGTCTTTTCGGCGTCATTTACCGATTTCTCTACGTGACGTGCGACAGCTAAAAGTGCCTTTCTGAAGAGCTCAAAGTGCTTTCCCACGTTTGTGCTCGCAAGCCATTCGTCGTCTTCGGGAGAGAGGGGCAATCCTCTGACTCGAGAGGCCCTCTTGGCCTCGCGATTTGAGATATTATTGGCCTCACGATCTCTAGCTTCGATCCGTCGACCAATTTCTTCGCCCGGAATGGAGTCTTCATTCTCCAGTGCGTCGAATACCCCCTTGAATTGGACCGGGTATAGCCGCTCCATCATGAGTGGGAAGCTATGCATGCGGCTGTCTCCCAGATTGAGCACCGTATGCTCTTTGCCCTTTTCGTTGCCCATAACCGACAGACCAAAATCCCCGATGACCTCCGTCGCGAACGAAATCGGGTGCTTTGCATCGAATTTTCTCAACGCAGGCATCATCTCTCGAAGCCTGGGAAGAACCCAAGCTCGTTCGATCAGAGGACGATTGATATCGACCGCCATGGATATCACGCTGTCCGTCGGCTGAAGCGATAGCTTGTCGAGAAGGTCGGCGAGATCAATCGGAGGACTGCGAGCGATAAAGCAGGCACTGAAGTATTCTTGGAATGAGCGATGAGTAAACGTTATCGATGTGCCGTCCCGCTGCATGATGCAAACGGATTCAATAAGGTCCCGAAGGAAGTCGGCTGGTTTGATATTAAGCTTTTCGTATTGGCAGGCGACCGCAATCGCATCCAGGATTTCTGTTTCAGTGAACAGGAATTTGGCTTTGACATACGTGGATATGCAGAGCGACGAGAGGCAGTTCTTGAACTCATTGATTGCTAGGTCCACGTAACGTTTACGTTCAAAGCCAGCTTCTTTTAGAGTGTCATGACGAAAGAAGAGCGTTTCGAATGCTTGTTCGTAGAAGATATGAATCTTGTCCGGTATCTGCGCGAACTGCTCGTACGTGATGAGCATCATAGTCGCCAGAAGAGGGTTCGAAAGAAAGCTTTCGTGCTTGTCGTATAACGAGGTCCGCACCGCCTCGGCGAACTTGTTTCGTATGATTTTTTCATACGGCAACTTGCGTAACAACTGTACGACTTCCTTCTTCGCCATTGGCAAGACTGAGTATCGAGTAAAGCTTTGCCATGATGAAAAGCGCTCATCCTCTCGGCTGGTCACGATTAGGACCATGCTCGGATTGTTACGCTGAAGTTCAATCAACTCCTTTTCAAGCGATGAGCGGAGGTCGGGTGACACTTCGTCAAAGCCGTCCAAGATCAGATAGATCGCCCCCGATTTCACAGCAGCCTCAAATTGCTTTTCCGAAATGACTGCCCCTGGCCCCAAGACTAGCGAATGATAAACATACGGAAGAATTTTCGAGCTACCCAACTCATTGATGCCACGTAGCTCAACAAGAATGGGAAGCACGGGGGTTTGGCTGTGCACCAAAGTCAAGAACAGGTGGCGCATGAAAATCGATTTGCCCGAACCTCCACTACCGCAGATGATTATGGCCTTGTCGCGCGGGATCCGCTCAATGAAACCGGCTTCGTCGATCATCAGGTGTCGGGAAGACAGATGAGTAGGGACATATATCGTATCGATGGGAATGGATTGATCCCGGCTGATTAGTGTTCGAACGTTTGAGCAACGCGCGACAGTAGTTTCGTAGTATGGCGCTAGGTTTAGCGTGAGTGTTTCAGCAAGCTTTGCGGCTGCCTTTCCCGCGAGCCCGAAAATAGGGCCGGCAAACTTGTCTGCAAATTTGGCAAGCAACGTCGCTGTCTGAGGGTCTATAGCCATTCGCGGCCTCTGGTTGCTGAAGACAATGAGCCATAGATAGAAGGTTGAGTTGCCGGAAGTCTACACGCCTTGGGACATCTCCAAAGCTTTCGATGGGGATACTGGGTTTACTCCAGCGCGGTTAAGCCGGGCTTCCGCCTTTGCCTAAAATCCTGCCCGATAATTTCTAGGTCCTAGTCATTCGGTGAAAGGCTATCCCGCCGGTCCGGGCGGTCAACGGAACAGCTATTGGTCTTAGATGACTCAATCCGGTCGCACCGACTTACATTGCGAGGCTTAGAGGCTTTTTGACAGAAGCAGCCCGCTTTCGCGTTCGGGGCTACGTGCAGCGGAAAGTGTAGACCTTGGTACGCTGAGTGAGTTGATTCACTCGAACGTCAGGGTTTGGGTCAGCAATGAAATTGAAGCCCCTCGGACAAGTTTGCCCCGCGAATTCGTTGGCGAACACAATCATCCGCTGACTCATTGAGCTTTCCGTCTCCAATACTCCTGGCGCGACATGAACCGTAACCATGTGTGTGTTCGCATTTAGTAGCTTATGATCGTACTGGATATTTCCCACACCGCCGACCTGCGATCCGGGCGCAACTTGAGACGATCCTCCTCCGTATGCGCACGCTCCGAGAAACAAACATAAGAAACCGACTACGAAAATCCGCATGTGCCCCCCAACGCCCAAAAAAGTTGGAACAACTTATGCGCGAATCAGACCAAGCAAAAGCCGAGACAGCGGAGCTCAGATCCTTGGACCGAAAAAAACGCAATCAAATCAAAGCAAGAAGCGCTAGTTCAATCCTGTCTGGCAGCACCAGGATCTTCGCAAAACGATGGCAGTCGCAGGCACGCGGTGCGCCCGCGTGCGCTGGAATCAATGCGCCAGCAGCGCGCCCATCCCGCCGATCGTCAGCACGACGTAGAAGGCGAACACACTGCCGACCCATTTCCAATCGATCTGATCGTGTTCGGGGCTGAGGCTTTCGATGATGCCGTGCATGATGGTTTCCTTTAGAACTCGCCTGCGTGGCGTATAACCCGCGCCTCAAGCACCTCATGTGACTCACTTCACATTTTGCCATCGCGGAGCGGACCAAGCGTGACCGGCCCAGAACTGAAGAAACTGCGCGAACATCTCAGCGAGGCGCTGGGCCGCAAGCTGACGGCGGCGGATATGGCGAAGCTGTGCGGGCTATCGGCCGCCGGCGGTGCCGAGAAGCTGCGCAGATGGGAAGTCACCGGCCCGACCCCGAAGGTTGCCGCCGTGCTGCGCGTGCTGGCGATGGCGAGCGAGCACTATCCGATCCTGGAGAAGTTCGACGTGTTCGATCGCCATGACGTCCCGGTCAGGGATCGCGCCGCGCGCCGCCAGGCGTTCCGCGAGCAGATGCGCGACGATGTGCGCAAGCGACTGGCCTAAAGCGCGATCACATTAGGTTGAATCATCATCGCGCTTTAGCTCCTTGTTTGAGCATGATCTCCGCGCAAACGCGTTCCGCGTTTGTCGAGAGGGAAAACCGCTTCGCACTTTTCCGGATCATGCTCTAACCGACGGCTTGGTTAACAGGAAATGCGCGCCGCGCACACCGCGTTAAGCCTTGCTTCATTCCACCTTAAGCGTTCGTTAGGCACAACAAAACGTTTCGCCGCAAAGGCTGCGACTTAACGCTCCGCGCAGCGTTCCGGTGACTGCATTTTATTCAAATGCGGTCTAACCCGTCGCCGTGGATGGCGCCATTCACGCTGCGCCTCATGACTTGTCCGGAGACTGCCCCCATGAAGAAGTTCCTGCTCGCAACCGCCGCCGTCGCGGCGGCCGTCGCTGCCTTTGGCGCGACCGCCAACGCCGCCGATTTCAACCGTGGCTATTATCAGAAGGCGCCCGCGCCTGTTTACGCCGCTCCGCTCTACAACTGGACCGGCTTCTATCTCGGCGGCCATCTCGGCGGCGTTTTCTCCCAGAACAACAATTTCAACGGCCTCGCGCTGTCCGACTCCGACGCCCGCTTCATGGGCGGCGTGCAGGCCGGTTACGACTGGCAGCTGTCGCCGATGTGGGTGATCGGCCTCGAAGGCCAGTATTCCTGGGTCGGCGGCCATCAGCTCAACGCGATCTTCCCGGGCGGCTACGTCTACAACAACAACCAGCGCGGCATCGGCTCGATCACCGGCCGCGTCGGCTACACCTGGGGTCCGGGCCTGATCTATGTGAAGGGCGGTTATGCCTATTCCGACAACAACGAAACGGTGACGCTCGGCGGCGCGCCGGTCGGATTCACGCTCAGCGACAACCACAGCAACGGCTGGACCATCGGCGGCGGCGCCGAATACATGTTCGCGCCGAACTGGTCGGCCAAGGTCGAGTACCAGTACTATGACTTCGGCGACAGCCGCTTCACCGCGCCGGGCGCGCTGGTGCCGGTCGGCAGCTTCCACAATGACGAGCACACGGTGAAGGCGGGCCTCAACTACCGCTTCAATCTCGGCAACCTCGGCGGCCCTGCTTACGGCCGCTACTGAGAGCACGCCCACAACCAACAGTGGAAAAGGCCGGCTCACGCCGGCCTTTTTGCATCCGATCGCGTGCATCGATTCCGCACAGCGAACCGAGACGTCGCCACTGCGCGGCAGCCCTGAAAAATCCCGCAGATCGTCGCAATTTTCCCGATTTTGTTAACCGGCCGCACCGATACTCCCGCGCCGGGGAAACATCCAAGAGTAGTGGCCAAGGATAGTGGCCAAGCGTAGTGGGCCAGGGGGCACAGGGGCAATGGCGTTTCGGTTCAAGCTCGGCAAACCAAATCTCAAGCGTATCCATCTGCCGCAGATGGGCGTCAGGGGCAGCCTGTTCGCGGCGTTCGCTGTGATCGCAGGCATGGCGCTGGTGATCAGCGCAGGCGCCGGCATCGTGCTGCATCAGCTCGGCGGCACCATGACCGATCTCTCCGGCCGCGACATTCCGCGGCTTGCCGCGAGCCTGCAACTTGCCGCGCAAAGCGCTTCGCTCGCGGCGCAAGGCCCCGGCCTGCTCGCCGTGCAGAGCGAGGACGCGCTGAACGATCGCACCAAGAAGGTGCAGGACGTCGCGCGGCTCACCAGCGCCAAGCTCGGCGAGATCATCGAGCTCGGCGCCGACAAATCCGTGGTCAGCGCATTGCAGGAGAACGTCAAGAACACCGACGAGGCCACCAAGAGCCTGATCTCGGCGGCGCGCGAGCGGCTCGAGGTCGGCGCGCTGCGCGACAAGCAGTACAACGCACTGCGCAAGGCGCAGGCGGCGTTCGTCTCCGCCGCAAGTCCCGCGATGCTCGACGCGCAGACCCGGCTCAACGCCATCCTCGCCGCGGCCGAAGTCTCCGCGGACGACGCCACTGAAGCTGCCCGCACCGTCGGCCAGATCAGCAACGTGCTCGCCGCCGGCAATCTGATGGCCGCCGACATGACCGCGGCGCTGTCGGCCAATTCCAGCGAAACGCTCGATGCGATCGAGGCCGAGTTCAAGGCCGCGCGTGAACGCGTCAAGTCCAACCTCGAGGACCTGCCGAACAATCCCGCGATCGTTGCGGTGCGCGACACCGCCTCGAGGCTGCTCGTGCTCGGCGAAGGCAAGACCGGCGTGTTCAAGATCCGCCAGAAAGAGCTCGACGCGATCGACTACGGCCAGACCATCCTGGAAGAGACGCGCAAGCTCAATGTCGGGCTCGGCATCAGCGTCCAGCAGCTGGTCGACGCGGTGCAGAAGGAGACCGACAGCTCGACCTTCCAGGCACGGCAGCAGATCTCGCTCGCGACCATGGTGATGATCGGCCTCGGCGCCCTGACGCTGGTCGGCTCGTTCCTGTTCGTCTGGCTCTATGTCGGACGCAACATCCTGCGCCGCATCCGCGGCCTGCAGCGCTCGATGCAGCTGCTGTCCGACGGCGACCTCGACACCGAGATCCCGCAGAGCCGCCAGCGCGACGAGATCGCCGTCATGGCCGACGCGCTGCAGGTGTTCCGCGAGAGCATGGTCGAGAGCCGCGAGCTCACGGAAAACCAGAACAAGGACCGCAGCGCCAAGGCGGAGCGCGCCTCGCGCATGGAAGCGCAGATCGTCACGTTCGAATCCAACGTCCGCAGCGCGCTCGGCAGCCTGCAGACCGCGGCGAACTCGATGCAGTCGACTGCGCAGAGCATGTCGGCGACCGCGGACCAGTCGAGCGCGCTGGTCAACGCCGTCGCGTCGGCCGCCGAGGAAACCTCGGTCAACGTGCAGACGGTGTCGGCCGGCACCGAGGAGCTGTCGTCCTCGATCCAGGAGATCGGCCGCCAAGTCGTGACCTCGGCGGAGATCGCCCGCAAGGCGGTGGAGGAAGCCAGCGCCACCGACAGCACGATGCAGGGGCTTGCCGACAATGCCGCACGCATCAGCGTCGTGGTCGACCTGATCCAGACCATCGCCTCGCAAACCAATCTGCTCGCGCTCAACGCCACCATCGAGGCGGCGCGCGCCGGCGAGGCCGGCCGCGGCTTTGCCGTGGTCGCCTCCGAGGTGAAGAACCTCGCGAGCCAGACCGCGAAGGCGACCGAGGAAATCCGCCAGCAGATCGTCAGCATGCAGGAGGTGACGACGACGGCCGTCTCCGCGATCCGCAACATCTCGAGCACGATCGGCGAGATCAACGACGTCACCACCGCGATCGCCGCCGCGGTCGAGCAGCAGGGCGCGGCGACCCGCGAGATCGCCCGCAACATCCAGCATGCGGCGGGCGGCACCAGCGAGGTGTCGAGCAACATCGTCGGCGTGTCCACCGCGTCGGCCGAGGCGGGCACCGCCGCCGGCGAGGTGCTGAGCGCCTCCGACGCACTGCGCCGCGAGGCCGACGTGCTGCGCTCGGAGATCGACGGCTTCCTGTCGAACATCCGCGCGGCGTAGGTACAGCGTCGTTCCGGGGCTATGCGAAGCATAGAACCCGGAACCTCGAGATTCCGGGTTCGCCTCTTCGAGGCGCCCCGGAATGACGGGCACGTATTCGCAAGACCGTTCGCTTCATCCGGGCTTCTGTAACGGGCCTTGGTTAGTCAATCCCTTTTCGCGTCATCCACTCGCCGGGCACTTGCTTCTGTACGGGATCGGCGCGAAGGCCGTCGCCTGATGGGGTGCATTGAGGAGCCGGCCGGCCAATCTACGGATTGCGTGGTCGTGAGCCACTTCCCGGATGGCGGCCTGACCGGATCCATCGTCCCAGCGGAGGGACTTCGCTCGGGGAGAGCCTGGTGTCGTGGCCCGCCCGGAACCGATTGCTGCTCCTGGCTAGATGGCCTTGGTCATCGGGTTGAACGGTTTGGTGTCGGCGAGCATGCGATGCAGGATCACGGCGAGCTTGCGAGCCAGCGCTACCTTGGCCTTGCGCATGCCTGCGCGCCGGGCGATCCGCATCGCCCAGCTCTTCAATGCCGAGCAATTCTTGACCGGCTTGGTCAGCATGACGTGAGCTGCCTGGTAGAGTGCCTCGCGCACGGAGGCATCCCCGATCTTGCTGATGCGGCCGGTGTAGTCGGTCTCACCGGACTGGTACTTCTTCGGGGTGAGCCCAAAGTGGGCTCCCGTGGCCTTCGAGGAGCGGAAGCGCTTCGGGTCGTCGATCGCCGCGGCATAGGTGAGCGCCACGATCGGACCAACGGACGGCGTTGTCATCAGGAGCTTGGCGGATGGATGCGTCCTGGCGAGCTTCTGGGTGTGCTTGTCCAGGCTCTTGAACTCCCGCAGCAGCACCGCATGGGCTTGGAGCAGCGCCGCCGCGACCAACTCCAGTCCGGGATGGCCGGTCACGAGCTCGCGGATGCGTCCGGCGAACGTGCGCTCGGTGGTCGCACCGACCTTCAGGCCAAAACCGCGAAGTATGCCGCGCAGGCTGTTCTCGACATCGCGAAGCTTGGATTGCAGCAGCTTGCGCGCCGTCAGGATGGCGCGGGTCTCCTGCGCCGCGACCGACTTGCAGTGCACCGGCCGGAACCAGCCGAGCCGCATCAACTGCGCGATCCGGCGGGCATCGTTGCGGTCCGTCTTCACCGGCATCGACTTGAAGGCTTCGCGAACGTGCCGCGTTTCCAGCAGCTCGACCGCAAGCCCTGCGTCTCGCAGACCCGCATACAGCCATTGCGACAAGGGGCCTGCCTCCAGCCCGATCCGTTCCAGTACCAGACCCAGCGACCGGAACCAGGCGATCAGCGCCGCCGGCTCGCTCGCAACCTTCGTCTCGCGCAAAATCTTGCCTGTCCCATCGACAAGGCAAACGCTCGAGCATTCCAAAGACACGTCAATTCCTGCATAGTGGTACATGGTCGTCCCTTAATGATGCTTGGAGCGGGCTTGCCCGACTCCGTTGAACACCATCAGTTTGAGGGACGACCGCCTTCCAACCAACAGGCCGCTCGCGAGCGCGCTTCCAAATTGCGCCGTAGCGAGCGGGCGGCCGGCCCGTTACCCCATCTACGGAATTCCGGCGATTTCTCGTCCCATTCTCCGGACGACTATCTGATTTTTCGGCTGGCGCGGCGGCCCGTGTGCCGCTAAGCCGGTAGCATGCATACGAAGACCGACCCCGTGCACTCCTCGGCGGAGGCACTGCGATACCCTTGGGAGAACCATCCCGGCCACGACCAGGTCGTGGAGGTGGCTCCCGGCGTGCTGTGGGCGCGGCTGAAGCTGCCGTTCCGCCTCAACCATGTGAACATCTATCTGCTCGCCGACGGCGACGGCTGGACCATGGTGGATGCCGGCTTCGGCAATGAGGAATCGATCGCGGCCTGGACCACGCTGTTCGAGGGGCCGCTGAAACACGTCAAGGTCACCCGCCTGATCGTGACGCATTCGCATCCCGACCATGTCGGTCTCGCCGGCTGGATCACCGAGCGCTTCGGCTGCCCGCTGTTCATGTCGCAGGTGGAATATCTGCAGTCGGTCTATCACCAGAACCGCGGCACCGAGGAGCGGCGCAACGCGCAGCGGCTGTTCTTCCGCCGCCACGGCATGGACGAGGACCTCACCGAGAAGCTGCTCGGCCGTGGCCAGGACTATCTGAAGCGCGTGTCGGTGCTGCCGCCGTCCTATCACCGCCTCACCCATGGCGACGAGGTCGTGATCGGCACGCGGCGCTTCAAGGTGATCACCGGCGGCGGCCACGCGCTCGACCAGGTGATGCTGTATTGCGCGGCCGACAAGCTGTTCCTGTCCGCCGACCAGGTGCTCAGCAAGATCTCGCCCAATGTCAGCGTCTGGGCGGTCGAGCCGGAGCAGAACTCGCTCGGCGAATATCTGGCCTCGCTGGCAAGCCTGACCACCACCCTGCCCTACGACGTGATGGTGCTGCCGGGCCACGGCGTGCCGTTCTACGGGCTGAAGACCCGGATCAAGCAGCTCGCCGATCACCATGAGGAGCGCTGCCGGCTGATCGCCGAGGCCTGCCGCGAGGTGCCGCAGACCTCCAAGGAGCTGGTGCCCGTGGTGTTCCACAAGCACGTGCTGGACGAGCACCAGATGGGCTTCGCCGCCGGTGAGCTGGTCGCCCATGTCAATTACATGCTGGTCGAGGGCCGCCTGACGGCCGAAATGCACGCCGACGGCATGCTGCGCTTCAAGACCACCTGAACCCGGCCGGGCGGCAAGGCATCGCCCGGCGATTTGACCGAAATCGAGCCGAACGGCCCCGGCTAGGGCAATTTGCCCAACTGCGACGCATGCCCAGATGTGGGTCAATGCATGGACATTAGAGCTGGAAAAGCTCTAAGAAGAAGCAGTCGTTCCGGTCAGGTTCCGCTTTCTGGGTTTGCCGATGGATTACAGCCAGTTCTTCAATACCGCCCTCAACCGCCTGCACGACGAGCGGCGCTACCGGGTGTTTGCCGACCTCGAACGGATCGCGGGCCGCTTCCCGCACGCCACCTGGCATTCGCCGAAGGGCAGCCGCAACGTCGTGATCTGGTGCTCCAACGACTATCTCGGCATGGGCCAGCATCCCAAGGTGGTCGGTGCCATGGTCGAGACCGCGACCCGGGTCGGCACCGGCGCCGGCGGCACCCGCAACATCGCGGGCACCCATCATCCGCTGGTGCAGCTCGAGGCGGAACTCGCCGACCTCCACGGCAAGGAAGCCTCGCTGCTGTTTACCTCGGGCTATGTCTCGAACCAGACCGGCATCTCGACGCTCGCCAAGCTGATCCCGAACTGCCTGATCCTGTCGGACGCGCTGAACCACAATTCGATGATCGAAGGCGTGCGCCAGGCCGGCTGCGAACGCCAGATATTCCGCCACAACGACGTCGCGCATCTCGAGGAGCTCTTGATCGCCGCCGGTCCCGACCGGCCGAAGCTGATCGTCTGCGAGAGCCTTTATTCGATGGACGGCGACGTCGCACCGCTCGGCAAGATCTGCGATCTCGCCGAGCAATACGGCGCCATGACCTATCTCGACGAAGTGCATGCGGTCGGCATGTACGGCCCGCGTGGCGGCGGCATCGCCGAGCGCGACGGCGCGATGCACCGGATCGATATCGTCGAGGGCACGCTGGCAAAAGCCTTTGGCTGCCTCGGCGGCTACATCGCGGGCCGCGCCGAGGTCATCGACGCGGTGCGCTCCTATGCGCCGGGCTTCATCTTCACCACCGCACTGCCGCCGGCGATCTGCTCGGCCGCGACGGCTGCGATCCGGCACCTGAAGACCTCGAACTGGGAGCGCGAGCGCCACCAGGACCGTGCCGCCCGCACCAAGGCGATCCTGACCGCCGCCGGCCTGCCGGTCATGTCGAGCGACACCCATATCGTGCCGCTGTTCGTCGGCGATCCCGAGAAGTGCAAGCGGGCCTCCGACCTGCTGCTCGAGGACCACGGCATCTACATCCAGCCGATCAACTATCCGACGGTCGCCAAGGGCACCGAGCGGCTGCGCATCACGCCCTCGCCCTACCATGACGACGGCCTGATCGACGCGCTGGCCGAGGCGCTGCTCCAGGTCTGGGACCGGCTCGGCCTGCCCCTGCACCAGAAGTCGCTGGCCGCCGAGTAACCCTATCCGCTTCCGACCCCGAATTTGGGCCGGCCGTGCATCGCGCGGCCGGTCCTTTGCGTTATAATCCTGACAACCGGCCCTTCCCCAGCGGCCGGGACAGGAGATGAGCAGCGATGCTGCACGACTGGGGCGTAATCGCCACGGCGTTCGCCTACATCGGATTGTTGTTCTTCATTGCCAGCCGCGGCGACCGCAGCTCGCCGGGCGAGCGCGGCCGCGCCAGCCAGTGGATCTATCCGCTGTCGCTGGCGATCTACTGCACCTCCTGGACCTTCTTCGGCTCGGTCGGCTTCGCCACCCGCACCAGCATCGACTTCCTGGCGATCTATGTCGGCCCGATCGTGATGGTCGGATTGTGCACGCCGCTGCTGCGCCGGGTGATCGCGCTCGCCAAGTCGCAGAACATCACCTCGATCGCCGACTTCATCGCCGCGCGCTACGGCAAGAGCCAGGCGGTGGCGGCGACCGTGGCACTGATCGCGATCATCGGCTCGGTGCCCTACATCGCGCTGCAGCTCAAGGCGGTGGCGGCGTCGCTGGAGACCATCCTGAGCGAGGACCAGGCGTTCTCGAAAATCCCCGTGATCGGCGACATCGCGCTGATGGTCACGCTGGCGATGGCGGTGTTCGCGGTGCTGTTCGGCACCCGCCACACCGACGCGACCGAGCACCAGCACGGCCTGATCCTGGCGATCGCGGCCGAGTCCATCGTCAAGCTGGTCGCCTTCATCGCCGCCGGCGCATTCGTCACCTTCTGGATGTTCTCGCCGGTCGAGCTCTACGAGCGCGCCCTGAAGACGCCGGAGGCGGTGCGCGCGATCGAATATGTGCCGTCGATCGGCAATTTCCTGATCATGACGCTGCTGTCGTTCTGCGCGGTCATGCTGCTGCCCCGCCAGTTCCATGTCAGCGTGGTGGAGAATTCGACGCCCGCCGAAGTCACCCGGGCGCGCTGGCTGTTCCCGCTCTACCTCATCGCCATCAACCTGTTCGTGATTCCGATCGCGATCGCCGGCCTCGTCATCTTCCCGTTCGGCGCGGTCGATGCCGACATGTTCGTGCTGGCGCTGCCGATCGAGGGCAATTCGCAATTGCTCAGCCTCGCCGTGTTCGTCGGCGGGCTGTCGGCGGCGACCGCGATGGTGATCGTCGAATGCGTCGCGCTGTCGATCATGGTCTCCAACGACATCGTGCTGCCGCTGGTCTTGCCGCGCAGCGACGACGCCAGCGCCGGCCAGAAGGACTTTGGCGATTTCCTGCTGAAGGCGCGCCGCTTCTCGATCTTCGCCATCATGGTGCTGGCGTATTTCTACTATCGCGCGCTCGGCAACACCCAGCTGGTCGCGATCGGCCTGCTGTCGTTTGCCGCGATCACCCAGCTGGCGCCGGCGTTCTTCGGCGGCCTGTTCTGGCGCAGAGCCACCGCACGCGGCGCCATGGCGGGCATGCTGGTCGGCTTCGCGACGTGGCTCTACACGCTGTTCATCCCGAGCTTCCTGGAAACCTCGACCACCGGCCTGATGCTGCTGCAGCACGGGCCGTTCGGGATCGAGGCGTTGCGGCCGCAGGCGCTGTTCGGCGCCGACCTGCCGCCGCTGCTGCACGGCGTGCTGTGGAGCCTTGCGCTCAACATCCTCACCTATGTGCTGTTCTCGCTGGCGCGCGCGCCGTCCTCGATCGAGTTGTTGCAGGCCGACGTGTTCGTGCCCAACGCGCTGGCCCCGATCGCGCCCAGCTTCCGGCGCTGGCGCACCACGGTGACGGTGGAGGATATCCAGAGCACGGTGACGCAATATCTCGGCCCCGACCGCACCCGCGAGGCCTTCGCCTCCTTCGCCGTCGACCGCAACATCGTGCTGCTGGCGTCGGCTCCGGCCGATTTCGAGTTGCTGCAGCATGCCGAGCGGTTGATCGCCTCCTCGATCGGGGCCGCGTCCTCGCGCCTTGTGATGTCGCTGCTGCTGCAACGGCGCACGGTGTCGGCCAAGGCCGCGCTGAAACTGCTCGACGACTCCCACGCCGCCCTGCACTTCAACCGCGAGATCCTGCAGACCGCGCTCAATCACGTGCGCCAGGGCATCGCGGTGTTCGACGCCGATCTGCAGCTGATCTGTTCCAACCGCCAGTTCTCCGAATTGCTGGGGCTGCCGCAGCATCTGGTGCAGCTCGGCATCCCGCTGTCCGAAATCCTCGAATTCATGGGCGCGATCAGTCCGCCTGCGTCCGGCGACGGCGACAGCCTGCTGCAGGCCCGCCTGCGCGCCTACACCACCGAGGGCGAGCCTTATCTGGAACGCTTCACCGACCGCCATCTGGTGATCGAGGTGCGTGCCAACCGCATGCCGGGCGGCGGGCTCGTCATCACCTTCTCCGACGTCACGCCGAGCTTCGAGGCGGCGGAGGCGCTGGAGCGCGCCAACGCGACGCTGGAAAAGCGGGTGCGCGACCGCACCGAGGAGCTGACGCGGCTGAATTCGGAGCTCGCGCTCGCCAAGGGCATCGCGGAAGACGCCAACGCCTCGAAGACACGCTTCCTTGCGGCCGCCAGCCACGACATCCTGCAGCCGCTCAATGCGGCGCGCCTCTACGTCACGAGCCTGGTCGAGCGCCAGAACGGCGGCGAGGATTCGCGCCTGGTCGAGAACATCGACGACTCACTCGAGGCGATCGAGGACATCCTGGGCGCGCTGCTCGACATTTCCAGGCTCGATGCCGGCGCCATGACGCCGGCGATCACGAGCTTCCGGATGGCCGACCTGATGCGCTCGCTGGAGATCGAGTTCATGCCGATCGCCCGCGACAAGGGCCTCGACCTGCGCTTCGTGCCGTGCTCGCTGCCGGTCGAATCCGACCGCTCGCTGCTGCGCCGGCTGCTGCAGAACTTCATCTCCAACGCGATCAAATATACCCCGCGCGGCCGCGTCTTGATCGGCTGCCGCCGCCGCGGCACCACGCTCCAGATCAGCATCTTCGACACCGGCGTCGGCATTCCCGTGCAGAAGCGCGGCGAGATCTTCAAGGAGTTCCACCGCCTCGAGCAGGGCGCCCGGATCGCCCGCGGCCTCGGCCTCGGCCTGTCGATCGTCGAGCGGCTGGCGCGGGTGCTCAACCACCGCATCGCGATCTCGGCCAATGTCAGCGGCGGCTCGGCGTTCTCGGTCACCGTGCCGGTCGCGACCGCGGTCAACCATACTGCGGCCGTCACCACCGCGACGCCGCTGTCGAAGACGCCGATGAGCGGCTCGCTGATTGTCTGCATCGAGAACGATCCCGCCATCCTCGACGGCATGAAGACGCTGCTGACGGCGTGGGACGCCGAGGTGATCGCGGTGCTCGACGCCGACGGCGCGATCAGCGCGATCGAGGCCGCCGGTGGCCGCGTCACCGGCGTCCTGGTCGACTACCATCTCGACCGCGGCAACGGCGTCGCCGCGATCCGCGAGATCCGCCGCCGCTTCGGCGACGGCATTCCGGCGATCCTGATCACCGCCGACCGCAGCCCTGCGGTGCGCGCCGCCGCGCGCGAGGAAAACATCGCGGTGCTGAACAAGCCGGTGAAACCCGCCTCGCTCCGCGCCCTACTCGGACAATGGCGCACCCAGCAGATGGTGGCGGCGGAGTAGCGCGCCGCGGCGCAATCCGGGCGCGCATCTCGCATTGGATCATGATGCGACTGGATCGAATCGCATCATGAAGGCACGGCAAAGACACGGCGCTCCCTCCCGCAAGCGCGAGAGGTGAAGCGAGCCTGCGCAGTGGCCGGCTCAACCGAAAATCACATGCTCCAGCAAGATCGCCAAGCGTCGGGTTAGTTCGGCCCCATTCCGGCCGACGCCGGGTGCCCTGGCACCTGAAAGCGCTTGCCTGTGTCGGTGACGTTGGTTCCGTCGACCTTGAGGATCGAGAAATCCTGGCTGAGGTAGTTCCCGACCAGGATGTATTTTCCGTCAGGCGTGAAGACCGCGGCCTCAGGCAGTCCGCCGACTTCGATATCTCCGGTCTTGGTCACTTTCTTGCCGTCGATCTTCAGGACCGAGACGCTGCCGTTCTTCTCATGGAAGAACGCATTCTTCATGTTCGAGCCGCGCAGGATCACCGAGACTGCGAGATCCCCCTTCGGACTGACGCCAAGCCCCTCCGGTCCATCGCCGACCACCACGCGATCGATGATGCGCGGCGGCTTCGCTTCGAGATCGATGACGCTGGCCGTGTCGACGCTGCCGTCCGACGCGCCTGAGTTGCCATTGTCCGACGTCAACGCGATCTTGCTGTTCGGGGTCACTGCGACGTTGTAAGGCCATTGGCCGGCCGGCAGGTCTATCTTGGCGTAGGTGACTTTGTCGCCGGCGATATCGAGCACCGATATCTTGTGCCCGGGAAAACGCGCGACCAGCGCGTGCTTGCCGTCTGGCGCGAACGCGACATGTGCGACACTGTCTGGCATCGATATCGTGTCGGTGATCTTGACGTCAGTGCCGTTGACCGAAAGCACGCTGATCGAATTGTCCCCGCGGTTGGCAACCAACGCCATCTTGCCATCGGGACTGAAGCTCAACCCTGATGGCTGCTTTCCGCCGGCAATGGTCGCTGCCAGCTTGGGCGGGGTCGCTTTGAGATCGATCACATAGATCTTGTTATCCGGCACCTGCTTCAGAGCGTCGCCTTCCTTCACCACGTCGACCGAATCCGCGACCAGCGCCACGGTTCCGGTCGGATCGATAGCGACGTTGACCGGGGGGCCGACTACCGAGTTCTTCAATGGGAGAGAGGCCGCAATCTTCGGGTTCTCGGGATCGGCGAGATCGATGATCAGCACTTGATCCTTGCCGGGCGGGGACAGCACCGGCTTGCCGTCGTCGTCCCACAACAGCTTCTCGTCCAGGCCGACGATCATCAAGGGCTTGGCCTGAGCGCAATTGAAAGAGCTGATACCGAGAAGGATTGCCGCAGCCAGAGATAGTCCGGCGACGCGAGTGATGGAAATCATGGCGTTCTCCCCAAAAGCACGCGGCCTCTCACGGGCCGGTGCCGGACAGGATACTCGGTTTTCGACCGATGCGCAGTTTGAATGGGATCTGGATGGCTTCGCGAAAGCGTGCCATCGGGCGCGCTTTCGCGCCACCCGCCGGCTCGCAATGCCGTGGCCCGAGCCCGGCAACCACAGCTGGAGTTGCTCGGGACTACGTCGGCGGCGTGCCCTGGCGCCATTGGCCGCCGGCGATCTTGGCGGCGGCGATCACGGCTTGGGTGCGGCTTTCGACGCCGAGCTTCTGCAGGATCGCCGAGACATGGGCCTTGATGGTCGCTTCGGAAACGCCGAGCTCGTAGGCGATCTGCTTGTTGAGCAGCCCCTCGGACAGCATCATCAGCACCCGCACCTGCTGCGGGGTCAGCGTCACCAGCCGGTCGCGCAGCCGCGTCATGTCGGGATCGCCGGCCGCCGACAGATCGGTGTCCGGCGGCACCCAGACGTCGCCCTCCATCACCTTCATGATGGCATCCCGCAGCGTCTCGACGCCGAAGCGCTTGGGGATGAAACCGGAAGCGCCAAAGTCGAGCGAGCGGCGGATGGTCCCGGCATCGTCACTGGCGGATACGATCACCACCGGAATCGCCGGATACTGCGCCCGCAGATAGATCAGGCCGGAGAAACCGCTGATCCCCGGCATGCTCAGGTCCAGCAGGATCAGGTCGACCTCGGAGTCCCGTTCCAGCAGCGCGGTCAGATCCTCGAACGATCCGGCCTCGCTGATCGTGGCCGAACTCACGACGCTCGACACCGCCTGACGCAACGCATCGCGGAACAGCGGATGGTCGTCGGCGATGACAAGATGAGTATTGGCAGCAGCAGTCATCTCAGTCCCACAAGCGGGCTTTAGGCAAACCCGCGTCGCTCGGTTTTCGCCCGCGCGGCAGTATCACGCAAGCGCTTGATAATACCAGATGCCAACGCGGTTAACCCGCGCAGCTTGTGCGCCGCAATAGACGCCTGCGGAGGCGTTCCATCCTGCTCTTCCTTCAGAAGATAGGTTCGATCCTGAAAAGGCCAAAAGTCTTATTGGGGCGGGTTTCACTGCGATGTTACCTTCATCTCAAGCCGAGGGCCTATTCGGGCCTCACCCGCCAGCCGGGGGCGAGCATGGCAGCAATATTTCGGGGGGAGCAATCCAGATGTCCACTATGACTGCAACTTCGGCGCGGCCCGCCGGCATGACAAAGGATGAGCGTTTCGTCATCCTCGCGTCGTCGCTCGGTACCGTGTTCGAGTGGTACGACTTCTATCTCTACGGTTCGCTGGCCGGCATCATCGGCGCGCAGTTCTTCTCGGACTATCCGCCGGCGACCCGCGACATCTTCGCATTGCTGGCATTCGCCGCGGGCTTCCTGGTGCGCCCGTTCGGCGCGATCGTGTTCGGCCGGGTCGGCGACATCGTCGGCCGCAAATACACCTTCCTCGTCACCATCCTGATCATGGGTCTGTCGACCTTCATCGTCGGCCTGTTGCCCAACGCCAAGACCATCGGCATCGCGGCGCCGATCATCCTGATCTCGCTGCGCCTACTGCAGGGCCTCGCGCTCGGCGGCGAATATGGCGGTGCCGCGACCTATGTCGCTGAGCATGCCCCGCCCGGCAAGCGCGGCTACTACACCTCGTTCATCCAGACCACGGCAACGCTTGGACTGTTTCTGTCGCTGCTGGTGATCCTGTTCACGCGAACCCTCACCGGCGAAAAGGACTTCGCCGACTGGGGCTGGCGCATTCCATTCCTGGTGTCGGTGCTGCTGCTCGGCATCTCGGTCTGGATCCGGCTGCGGCTGAACGAATCGCCGGTGTTCCAGCGGATGAAGGAGGAGGGCAAGACCTCCAAGGCGCCGCTGACCGAGGCCTTCGCGACCTGGAGCAACGCCAAGATCGTGATCCTCGCGCTGCTCGGCCTGACCATGGGCCAGGCGGTGATCTGGTACACGGGCCAGTTCTACGCGCTGTTCTTCCTGCAATCGATCCTGAAGGTCGACGGCTACACCGCCAACCTCTTGATCGCCTGGTCTCTGTTGCTCGGCACCGGCTTCTTCCTGGTGTTCGGCGCGCTGTCGGACAAGATCGGCCGCAAGCCGATCATCCTGGCGGGCTGCCTGATCGGCGCACTCACGCTGTTCCCGATCTTCAAGATGATCACGACCAACGCCAATCCGGCGCTGGAGAAGGCCTATGAGACGGTCAAGGTGCAGGTGGTTGCGGATCCGGCCGGCTGCGGCGATCTGTTCAATCCGGTCGGCACCCGCGTCTTCAGCGCGCCTTGCGACACCGCCCGCGCCTTCCTAGCCCAATCGTCGGTGAAATATTCGACGGTGCCGGGCCCGGCCGGCTCGCCGGTGAAGATCCTGATCAACGACAAGGAAGTGCCGTATACGGACGCCAAGACGTCGAACCCCGCAATCCTCGCGGCGGTGCAGGCGGCGGGCTATCCGAAGCCGGGTGACGCCGGCATCGTGAAGATGTCGCACCCGTTCGATGTCTTCCGTCCGCAGGTGGCCGCGGTCATCGGCCTGCTGTTCATCCTGGTGCTCTACGTCACCATGGTCTACGGCCCGATCGCCGCCATGCTGGTCGAACTGTTCCCGACCCGCATCCGCTACACCTCGATGTCGCTGCCCTATCATATCGGCAACGGCTGGTTCGGCGGCCTGCTCCCGGCGACCGCGTTCGCGATCACCGCCTCGACCGGCGACATCTACTCCGGTCTCTGGTATCCGGTCATCTTCGCCGCAATCACCGTCGTGGTCGGCGCGCTGTTCATTCCGGAAACCAAGGACGTCGACATCACCAAGACCTGACCGTCGACATCGCGATCAGAATGCATCGGCCGCGGAGCGATCCGTGGCCGATGTCATTTGGAGGCCGCGTCTTAAAAGACAGGTCGCGCGCGTCAGCGCGTGGCGCCGATGAATTGCAGCACGATCTCGCGCCGGTGCGGACGGGCGCGATGCTCGATCAGATAGATGCCCTGCCAGGTGCCGAGCGCCATCTGACCGTCGAGCACGGGGACCTGCAGCGAGGTCGCCGTCAGCATGGTCTTGATGTGCGCCGGCATGTCGTCAGGGCCTTCGGTGTCGTGACGCCAGCCGCCGTCTTCGGGCGCTGCGCGGTCGAGCGCCGTCTTCAGATCGACCAGCACGGTCGGATCGGCATTCTCCTGGATCGTCAGCGAGGCCGAGGTGTGGCGGATGAACAGCGTGACCACACCCTCGCCGGCACGCGCCTCGCGCAGGAATTTGGCGACCTCGCGCGTGATGTCGGTAAAGCCGGCGCCCGACGTTTCGACCGCCAGGCGCGACGACACGATGCTGGTTGCCGCGACGGAGGATGGCGCCGAGTGCGTGATGGTCCTCGATGAGTTCATCTGTAACTCTCACTATGTCGTCCCGGCGAAGGCCGGGACCCATACTCCGCGGCCCCTCAGTTACGAAGATTTGGAGTTGCCAGCTTGGCCACCCAACTCCCAGCGGCGGTTATGGGTCCCGGCTCCCGTGCGCAATTGCGCACTAGGCCGGGACGACGCTGGAGAGACAGCGCCAGCACAACATCAAATCTTGCCGCCATTGACGTCGCGCTGCACGCGGTTGGCCATTTCGATCAGTCGCCGCCAGGCCCGCTCCACGAACGACATCATGCGATCCATGTCGCGGTCGCTCGGCAGCGGGATCTCGATCTTGCGCTCGCCCTCGGCGACCTTCGGCTCGGTCTTGGGCTCCGGCTTCTTCAGCAGATCGGATTTCGGCAACGCTTCGTCGGTCTTGGCCGACGGTGCGCGCGCGGCGAGCTCATCCTTGAGCTTGTCATTGTCGGCTTGCAGGCGCCCGATCTCGGCATCCAGCGCCGCCCGCTCGTCCGGCACCATGTAACAGGCCCAGCCGGCGCTGGAATTGGTGCAGGTCGACACCGCGCCGGTGCGCGTGTCGAGCCGCAGGAAACCATCGCCGGCGGGTGATAAGGCGTAGCGGCCATTCTCGGTGTCCGGCACGGTTTGCGCGATCGCCGCGCCGCCGCTTGCGATCAGGATGGCAGCAATTGCGATGGACAATTTCGACGGTGACATCGCGATGGGCATGGCTTGCTCCGCCTCAACCTGATTCCTGCCCTAGACCACAGAGCTATAGGGCTTGCGGCCTGACTTCAACGCGTCTTCAAGCAATTCGATCCGGTCCTGGCCCCAGAACACCTCGCCATCGAGCACATATCCGGGCGAGCCGAACACGTCGGCGTCCAATGCATTCTGGCGATTCTGCTCATAGGCCGCGCTGATCGCTTCAGTGCTCGAGCGCTCGACCAGCTGCCGGCCGGGCAAACCGGCATCGTCGGCGAGCTTCACCAGCGTCGCAGGATCAGCAAGATTAAGCTGCTGCTCCCACACCGCGGGATAGGCCCGTTGCAAGAACGGCTCGGGGTCGAGGCCGGCCTCGAGCATCGCGATCACCACGCCATCGGCAAGGCGCCCGTTGAACGGCCAGTTGGCCGGCTGCAAATGAAAATTCAGTCCGCGCTTGTCGCGCCAGCGCTGCAACTCGATCATCCGATAGCGCTGCCGCACCGGATGGCGCTTGGCGAGCGGCAGTCCGCCGGTCTCGGAGAACAGATCGACCAGCAGCACAGGCCGGTAATTTACCTTGAGATCGTAAGTGCTTACGAGTCGAACGAAGGGCTTGTGGCCGATATAGGCCCAGGGGGATTGCAGCGAGAAGTAGTAATCGATCTGGCGCGACATGCGGAACCTGACTGCGTGAGAGGACGGGACTTTCGGCGATCCCAGCAGAGCGGGAATAGCCACGCAATATCGCTCAATGCCACGCAAGCTGTTGCACTGCGATCACTGCGTCACTCTGACCTTGAATATCTCCAAATAAAACCAGCAGAATCAAAGCAATAACTGGTTACGACGCAATCTTGACTTGATTAGACGCGGTAAGTATGGTCCGCGCGGCTTTTGACGGGGACGGGCGCAATTTCCATCATCCGCGGCATCGGTTAGTGTTTCCAGCATGGCTGAGAACACCAACGACGGCGCAAATGGAAGTCGCGATCAATCGCCTCCTGACGAAGCTGCGCTTTCCGCAAGGCTCGGAAGTCTCGATCATCGGTTGTCAGAAATTCGCGACAGCCGCAGGAGCAAGACTGATCAATCCGGTAATGAAAGCGGGGACAGTGCGGCCAGAGCTTCGGCTATGGCGCTCGGTTTTCGTCTTTCCTCGGAGCTGATCGCGGGCGTTGCCGTCGGAGCGGCGATTGGCTGGGGGTTCGACCGTTTGCTGTCGACGTCGCCATTCGGCTTCATCGTGTTAACGCTGCTCGGCTTCGTCGCCGGGGTGGTCAACGTGGTGAGGTCCGCGGGCGTGGCCTCGGGCAAGCGCTGAGCGCTGGCGGGAAGTCACGACATTTGAAATTCGATTACCGGCACGATAGCCGGTGGACCAAGAGCCGCGCGGATGAAAATCGACCCGATCCACCAGTTCAATATCGAGCCCCTCTTCACGCTCGGCCACATCGGCAATCACACGATCGCCTTCACCAATTCCTCGCTCTTCATGCTCATCGCGGTGCTGCTGATTGCGCTGCTGATGCTGGCGAGCGGCCGGGAACTGGTTCCGGGACGGCTGCAGTCGGTCGCCGAGATCTCCTACGAGTTCGTCGCCACCACGATTCGCAGCACGGCTGGCGCGGAAGGCATGAAGTTCTTCCCGCTGATCTTCTCGCTCTTCATGTTCCTCTGCGTCTCGAACCTGGTCGGCGTCATCCCCTACACCTTCACGATCGCGAGCCACCTGATCGTCACCGCGGCGCTCGCGCTTTTGGTGTTCTTCACCGTCCTGATCTACGGCGTCTACAAGAACGGCCTGAAATTCTTCAGCATCTTCGTCCCCCACGGCGTTCCGATCTACATCCTGCCGCTGGTCATGTTCATCGAGATCCTGTCGTTCTTCCTGCGGCCGGTCTCGCACAGCGTTCGTCTGTTCGCCAACATGCTGGCCGGCCACATCGCATTGAAGGTGTTCGCGGGCTTCGTCGCGATGCTCGGCTTCTCGCTGGGCGCGCTCGGCTGGGTCGGCGGCGTGCTGCCGCTGGCGCTCACGATTGCGCTGTATGCCCTCGAACTGCTGGTCGCGTTCCTGCAGGCCTACGTGTTCGCGATCCTGACCTGCATCTACCTCAACGACGCCATTCATCCGGGACACTAAGCGGTCCGGGGAATCTCCACCCACCAATCTGTCTATCTTTCTCAAGGAGCTACATATGGAACCGGCAGCAGCAAAACTTATCGGCGCGGGCATCGCGTGCATCGGCATGGGCGGCGCGGGCGTCGGCGTGGGCATCATCTTCGGCAACTACCTCGCCGCTGCGGTGCGTAACCCGTCGGCCGCTCAGGGCCAGTTCGGCAACCTGATCTTCGGCTTCGCCGTGACCGAAGCGCTCGGCATCTTCTCGCTGCTGATCGCGCTGCTCCTGCTGTTCGTTCCGCTCTGAGCGGCACGCCGGTTCCGCTCTGCGGTAACCCGGTTCCGCTTTGCGGTAACCCCTTCGCGCCGCCCAAGGTTCGTTCCAAGGGCGGCGCGCATGACAGCAACAGGAGAACACCATGGCTGAGAGTCATGGCGAGGCAAAAGGCCAGAAAGCCGGCGCCCACACCGAGACCGACGGCGGACATCACGGCGGAGCCTTTCCGCCGTTCGATTCGTCCAACTTCGCCTCGCAGCTGGTCTCGCTGGCGATTGCATTTGTCGCGCTCTACCTGATCGTGTCGCGTATCGCCCTGCCGCGCGTCGGCGGGACGATCGATGCACGTCAGAACAAGATCGAGGGCGATCTGGCCGAGGCGCAGAAGCTGAAGGACGAGTCCGACGCGGCGCTGAAGGCCTACGAGACCGAGCTGGCGAATGCGCGCGCCAACGCGCAGGCGATCGGCAACGAGACCCGCGAAAAGCTGAACGCGGCCTCGGAAGCCGAGCGCAAGGCGCTGGAAGAGAAGCTGGCGGCAAAGCTCGCCGACGCCGAGAAGCAGATCGCAACGACGAGGACCAACGCCATGAGCAACGTCCGCGGCATCGCGGCGGATGCGGCCGGCGCCATCGTCCAGCAACTTGCCGGCGTCACGCCGGACGCCAATGCGGTCAACAGCGCCGTCGACGCGTCGCTGAAGGGATAGACGATGTTTTACGAACCGGAAACCTGGGTTGCGATCGCCTTCGTCCTTCTGCTGGTCGTGTTCGGCTATCTCGGCGTTCATCGCACCCTGCTGACGGCGCTCGACCACCGCGCCGAGCGCATCAAGGCCGAGCTGGAAGACGCCCGCCGTCTGAAGGACGAGGCCAACAAGCTGCTCGGCGAGTACAAGGCGCGCCGCGCCAGCGCGGAGCGCGAGGCCGAGGAGATCATCTCCAACGCCAAGGTCGAAGCCGAACGGATCGCGGCCGAAGCCAAGACCAAGATGGAAGATTTTGTCGCGCGGCGGACCAAGACCGCCGAGAGCAAGATCGCCCAGGCCGAGGCCCAGGCCGTGGCCGATGTCCGCGCCGCCGCGGCCAACGCCGCGGTGACGGCCGCCTCGACCATCCTGTCGCAGTCGGTCAAGGGCTCGGTTGCCGACGACCTCGTCGGCAAGGGCATCGCCGAAGTCCGCTCCAAGCTGAACTGACGCTATCTGAACTCCTTAAAAAAGGCCGGCGCGAGCTCATCGCGCCGGCCTTTTGTTTTGTCCAAATTCGTCCGTTTGACGCGTTTTCGTCACGCGAACCGGCGTCCACTTCGCTCGAAAACGCGCTGTTACTTCTTCTTGTGCGGCGCGCGGGCCTTGGGCTCCGGCTTCAGGGCCTGCGGGTCGAAGCCGATATAGAAGATGTAATTGTCGTTGTCGGCCGGAGACGGCGCCGGATAGACGACGTCCTCGGCGACCAGGCTGAACGGCACGCTGCCGCTTTCGTCCATCTGCACCGTGGTGGTGTAGGCCTTGGTCATGATGGTCTTCTCGCCGACGCCGCCCTGCACCACGGCAACGCGCAGCGGCACCTGAATGCTCGGTGGCGCGCCCTGGGGACCGACAATGATCCGCCCCTGAATACCGATCTTGGCCGTGATCTGGCCGCTGTTCAGATTGCATTGCCGCGCCGTGCGCGTGATCGAGGCCAGGAACTTGACGTCGTTGCCGACCGCTTCCTTGCCGTTCGCGGCCACCGAATAGGTCGAGGCTCCGGAGCGGATCTGCACCGGCGGGCAGGTCAGTTCGGCGTCGGCATCGTTGAGCTGCTGCGGCGCTGCGGGCGTCGCCGGCTTGTCCTGGTCGGACGAGCCGCCGCCGAACAGGCTCTTGAAGCGGTCGCTCAGCGACTGCGCAAGAGCTGCCGAAGGCAACAAAGTGGCACCGAGACCGATCGATACCGCCGCTGCGAGCGCGAACCTGATCACCCTTTCACCCATCAATGTCCTCAAATTTCCCAACCGGGTTCCCTGTTTCGCGGCCGTTATAGCAAGGCAATGGCGGCGAACCCAAGGCATCGAAGGCGGCACCGCCATCCGTAAAAAGGCTTACGGATCAGCCGCGGAAATCCTCGTGCAGCAGGCCGAACAGCAGGTGGTCCTGCCAGATCCCGTTGATGCAGAGATAGCGCCGCGCCAGACCCTCGCGGGTGAAGCCGCACTTCTCCAGCACGCGGATCGACGAGGCATTGGAGGGAATGCAGGCCGCCTCGATGCGGTGCAGATTGAGCTCGCCGAACAGCGAGGGCAGCAGCACCCGCAGCGCCGTCGTCATGTAGCCGCGATGGGCATGCGGCAGCCCGACCCAGTAGCCGATCGTGCCGGCCTGCACGATGCCGCGCCGGACGTTGGCGAGCGTGATGCCGCCGATCATCACCCCGTCCGATTCGCGGAAGATGATGAACGGATAGGAGCGGTCGGCGGCGATGTCCTCGGTGTAGCGGCGCAGCCTGCGGCGGAAGCCGGCGCGGGTCAGGTCGTCGGAGGGCCAGATCGGTTCCCATGGCGTGAGATAGGCGCGGCTGAATTCGCGCAATTGCGCCCATTGCGGGAAATCCGACATCTGCGGCGCGCGCAGCAAGAGCCCGTGACCGCGCGGCATCAGTGCAGCGGGTCCATTGGACGGCAAACGAAACAGGGCCATGGCCCAACACTCCCCGCCACTTCTCCCTCGCCCCGCCCTTGCGGGGAGAGGGTCGGGGTGAGGGGTCTTACCGCAGATTCGGTCTTGCGGCTCTACCCTCACCCGAAGCCTTCGGCCATAGCTGAGGTTCCGCCTCGGCGTATGTCCGTCAACGGCCGCCGGTAGGCGGCCTATGCTCTCCCCGCAAGCGCGGGGCGAGGTAAGCAGAATACTCAATGCAACAGCGTCTTTGCCTTCGAATTCGTCAATCCTTCCGCAAAAGCCACCGCCGTGTCCAGACCCCTGCCGCTGCCGAGCGCGACAACGGCGGGCCGGCTGCGCGCCAGCAGGGCACGGGCGGCGTTGCGGCTCGATTCGACGCTGACCGCGTCGATCCGGGCCACCAGTTCTTCCACCGTCTGCGGCCGGCCATAGGCTAGCACATGGCGTGCCAATTGTTCGGCCCGCGATGAACAGCTTTCCAGCGCCATCAACAGGCCGGCCTTCATCTGCGCCTTGGCGCGGGCGACCTCGGCCTCGGTCAGGGTTTCGACCGCGTCGTTGATGACGTCGACGATGACTTCCATCATTTCCGGCGCATCGGCCGGATCGGTCCCGGTGTAGAGGCCGAAGAAGCCGGTGTCAGTGTAGGGCGCGTGGAAGGTATAGATCGAGTAGCACAGCCCGCGCTTTTCGCGCACCTCCTGGAACAGCCGCGACGACATCCCGCCGCCGAGCGTGTTGGTGAAGACCTGCAGCGAGAACAGCGACGGGTCGGTCTGCGGCACGCCTTCGAGCGCCAGCGTCAGATGCGCCTGCTCGAGATCGCGATGCACCACCCGCGAGCCGCCTTTGCCGAACATCGCGACCTGCGGCTTCGGCGCCGGGGTGGCGTCGAAGCTCGCAAACTTCTGCGTGACGTCCTCGACGATCCGCGCGTGATCGACCGCGCCGGCGGCCGCGACCACCATGTCGGGGGCGCGGTAATGCGTCGAGAGATAGCCGCGCAGCATGTCGCGATCGAAGACCTTCAGCGTCTTGGCGGTGCCGAGCAGCGAGCGCCCCATCGGCTGCTCCGGATAGCAGAGCTCGTTGAGATGCTCGAACACGACGTCGTCGGGCGTATCCTGCGCCGCGCCGATCTCCTGCACGATGACGCTCTTCTCGCGCTCCAGCTCGTCCGGCACGAAGGACGGGTTGGCGAGGATGTCGGAGAGCACGTCGAGCGCCAGCGGCACGTCGGCCTTCATCACCCGCGCATAATAGGCCGTGGTCTCGGTCGAGGTCCCCGCATTGAGGTCGCCGCCGACCGCCTCGATCTCCTCGACGATCTCGCGCGAGGAGCGCCGCGCCGTGCCCTTGAATGCCATGTGCTCGAGCAGATGCGAGATGCCGTGCTCGTTCGGCTTCTCGTCACGCCCGCCGACGCCGGCCCAGACCCCGAGCGCCGCGGTTTCCAGATGCGGCATGGTGTCGGTGACGATTGTCAGCCCGCTCGGCAGCTTGGTGATTTCAACGCCCATCAGGCAACTCCCTGCTTGGCAGCACGGCTGACCGACAGCACGAAGCGCTCGACCTCGGCAGAATCATTCTTCATGACCGTGATGTGTTCGGATTTGCTCATCAGGCCTCCGAGCCAGACCGGCAGCTGCGGACGCACCCCGCAGGCGGCTTCCACCGCGTCGGGGAATTTGGCCGCGTGCGCGGTCGACAGCACGATGTTCGGGATCCTGGAATCCGAGGTGTCGCGGTCGGCGACCGCGAGCGCCACCGCGGTGTGGGGATCGACCAGATCGCCCGCCTCGCGCCAGGCGGCGCGGATCGCGGCCGCCGTCTCGGTCTCGTCGGCACGGCCGGCGTCGAAATCACGGCGCACGGCGGCCAGCGTCGCATCCGGCAGCACGAAGCGGCCGGACTGCTTCAGCGAGGCCATCAGGCGACGGACCTGATCGGCGTCGCGGCCGCTTGCCTCGAACAGCAGCCGCTCGAAGTTCGACGACACCTGGATGTCCATCGACGGCGACGTCGTGGCGTGCACCTCGCGCACCTCGTAGATGCCGGTCTTCAGCGTGCGCGCCAGGATGTCGTTGACGTTGGCGGCGATGCGCAAGTTCCGGATCGGCAGCCCCATCCGCTTGGCGACATAGCCCGCGAAGATGTCGCCGAAATTGCCGGTCGGCACCGTGAAATCGACGGTGCGCTGCGGCGAGCCGAGCGCGACCGCCGAGGTGAAGTAATAGACCACTTGCGCGACGATGCGCGCCCAGTTGATCGAGTTGACGCCCGACAGCGCCACCTGGTCGCGGAAGCGATGGTTGTTGAACATCGCCTTCACCAGCGCCTGGCAATCGTCGAAGGTGCCTTCGATCGCGAGCGCGTGGACGTTGGCGGCGCCGGTCGTCGTCATCATGCGGCGCTGCACCTCGGAGATGCGGCCGTTCGGGAACAGCACGACGAGGTCGACATTGTCGAGATTGGCAAAAGCCTCGACCGCGGCGCCACCGGTATCGCCCGAGGTCGCGACCACGATGGTGGTGCGCTGTGCGCGCTTGGCCAGCACGTGATCCATCAGCCGCGAGATCAGCTGCATCGCGACGTCCTTGAACGCCAGCGTCGGTCCATGGAACAGCTCGAGCAGGAACTGGTTCGGCCCGGCCTGGGCGAGCGGCACCACCGCGGGATGGCGGAAGGTGGCATAGGCCTCGTTGGCCATGCGGCCGAGCTCGGCGTCGGAAATCTCGCCGGCGACAAACGGACGGATGATCTCGACCGCGACCTCCCAATAGGGACGGCCGAAGAAGGTGGCGATGGTCTCGGGCGACAGTTGCGGCCAGGTCTCGGGCACGTAGAGCCCGCCGTCACGGGCAAGCCCGGTCAGCATCACATCGCAGAAGCCGAGCACCGGGGCCTCACCCCTGGTCGAAATATACCGCGTCAAACCGCCCTCCAAAGGCTTCGATCCGAGCCTTAAGCCTTTGATATCATGGAATTATCGAGTTCGCTCCATGCGACCCGAACGGTTCACCATAGAAGATCGGACCAGCAATGGGTAGCCCGAAGCGCGCGCCTCGGGGTCGCGGGCGAGTGCGTGGCGTTGCTGAGGGAGATTGGCGGGCGCGCCGCAAACACAACCGTCGTCCCCGCGAAAGCACGCGAAAGCAGGGACGACAGCAAATGTGTGGTGCCGCTTGTGAGTCATAATCATGCGTTCTCGCGACATCCGCGCGCGAGGGGTACACGCCAATCAGCGCGGGTCGCGCCATCCACTAACCGCTCGGCGGCGCCAGCGGCTGCACGATCTCCTGGAACGGCGGCAGCGCCTCGCAGCACGTGGCGTGGGCCTCGAGCGCCGGATAGCGCGCGTCGAACAGATGCGGATGCGCCTCGCCGGTGAAGCGCAGCGCGCAGGCCACCGCGACGTCGGCATGACCGATGCGATTGCCCAGCCAGTACGGCGTCGGCACCGCCGCGCGCTCCTGCTCCAGCACCGCGAGCACGCCCGCGATCTGCGCCTCGCAGCGCTCGACCCAGAGCTTCAACTGCTCCTTGCGCAACACGCGCTCATAGACAAGGCTCACCGCCTTGTCGGCAAGCCCGGTCGCCAGCGCCGTGATGCGCAGATGCTTGCGCCGCTCGGCGCCTGAGCGCGCGATCATCGCCTTGTCCGGCCCGACCAGTTCGTCGAGATAATCCAGGATCGCACTACTCTCGATCAGCGCCTCGCCGTCATCGAGCACCAGCGTCGGCACCCGCCGCACCGGATTGTAGGCCGCAACCTTCTCCGCATCGCCGAAGGTCGACCACGGCTTATGCTCGAACGGCAACCCATAGAGCCGCAGCGCGATCGCGGTCCGACGGACAAAGGGCGAGTCCTACTGGCCGATCAAAAACATCTGTCATCTCGTCGGTCATGCCGCAGCAAGCCGCCTCGAAAACAGAGATTTCGAAGTGTGCGAATGCCGGGGACAAAGGTTGCACTTTGCACCATCGTAGATGGGCCGCGCCGCATTGCAACCGGATCCTGATCCGGTCCGTTAGGCGAGCTACCCAATCACCGGCACGTGCCTCGCCGCATCGCGCGGCAATTTGCCGTCGAGCCTCGGATCATCCGCCACCTCGATCTGCCGCAGGAACGGACGGAAGCCGGAGCGCTGGTAGAATGCGACGGCCGAGGGATGGTCGAAGGTGCAGGTGTGCACCCAGACGCGGCTGACGTCGCGTGACCAGGCAATCTCGAGCGCGCGGTTCATCAGGAAGCGCGCGGCGCCGGTGCCGATGAATTTTGCGGTGACGCCGAAATAGAGCAGCTGGCATTCGCCGGCCACGCTGAAATCGAGTTCGAGCAGGCCCTCATCCTGGCCGTCGACGGCCAGCCCGTAGAGCTCGTTGCCGGGGCCGTGGATCCTCGAGGCGAGATCGGAATCATCGAGCCCGGTGCGGGTGAACCACAGCCACTCCTCGCCGACCCGGCGATAGATATCGCGATACCAGTCGAGCGCTGGCCGATCGACCTTGCGCAGGCGCCACGCGCCGGGCGGATCGTCGCGCAGCGGCGGAAGCGCGGTCATTTCCAGATGGGTGACGACGGCAGCGATCTTGCCATGGGGGATGTCGGAGTAACCGTTGGGCAGCAGCATCGCGACCTCTGTTTGCAGGCTGTCGGCGGGACATAACCGCACGTCGCCGCGGATGCAATGCAACGCTGCGCGCAATGCCTGGTCAGGAGAAGCAGACGAGGTAATAAGCGCATCCACCGCTGCTCATTCGAGCGGCCAGGTCCAACGAGCGGGATAAACCAGTTTGAACGCGCTTTGAGGGAGGGCTCCCCAGGCCCTCCCGTACCCGGTTAGTTGCCGACCCATACGTTGCCGTTGGCGTCGAAATCGTTCTTCGGGTTGTAGCCGGACTCGCGAAGACTCCGTATGCGCATCGCGCGGTCGCTGACATCGCCATTGAGACTGGCGTTGGCATTGAGCACGGCAGGACTCAGTGCGGTACCCATCACGAGACGCTGGTGGGTCCGGTGTTGTGCCGTGCGTGCATCGGCGAGTGCCGCCGTGGACAGACAAACAACTGCGATCGAAACAAGAATAGTTTTCGTCATGGTCAGCTCCTGTGAAGTAACCAGCTGAGCTTTCAATCGCTTCCAGAAAATGCGTGCTCGCGCCGGATGTGAGAACCGTCACAGGCCGGCGGCGATCACGATCGGTCAGACTAACAGGCAGAAGCCAACGCTTCTTGGACGCCCGCGCACAGTGTTGCGGGAAGTCCGTGCGCAAATCGCAAACGTCAACTTGTAGTGATCCAGATGCGCCGCCGCGTTGATGGCACGAAGTGAATAGTGGCTGGCCGCCGCAGTCCGCGTCGGCATTCGCATGGATGAATCCAGGGTCGCGCTTCCGCTTTCAGGAGAAGCAGGAAAAGTGAGCGCGGTGCTCGCCACACGTTTGACGTCGTCCCGGCGAAGGCCGGGACCCATTACCACAGGACTACGTTGTTGAACGACGCTGCTGCGGCCCCAACATCGCAGGACAATTGGCATTCGTGGTTATGGGTCCCGGCCTTCGCCGGGACGACGGCGGAGTTTGTGGCGCAGCCGATGAGACGCACTCGCCTCCGCACCTCGGCGTCAGCGTGATCGCGTCCGCGGTTGCGGCTACGGCAGTGCCGAACACTCGGGTGTCGTCCCGGCGAAGGCCCATAGGCGCTAAGATAGTTTGATCATAGTCTGATAGTGGCGCTTATGTCTGGGTGGCTCGCGTAGATGTCGCCGGAGAGCGTGACTGGCTCTGCAGAGTAGAGCGATTGCGGGCTGTGGAATGATCGCTTGCCGTAGCGAAGCGACGAGCTGGCGCAGCAGACGCCACGTCACTGGGTGGGTCAGGCGGCGTCGGCCAAGCGGGGAGAGTCTTCGAGTTCGTCGACGAGCGGCTCGAGCAATAGAATGATCAGCAGATGAGCGAGGATATGGGGTCTGGCGGACCGCTCGTCGGTTCCGGGAGGTCCCTTCAGGCCAATCAGGCTTTTCAGCCGCTTGAAGCCGAGCTCAATGCGCCATCGCAGCCGATAGAGGGCGAGGATATCTGCAGTCGTGAAGTCCTCTGGCCTGAGTGAGGTCACCAGGATCACCCAATCTGCGGCGTCAAGTGTTTGCCTGGAGAGCTGATGACCTCCCTTTTGTGCAGTCCGGCGCGCCTTGCGTCGCGCAGCCGCAGCAGCTTGCGCCGGCTTCTTCGCGGCAACCAGACGCACTGCGAGCGGCGGCGCACCTGACTTGCGCTTTATCCAAATCGGCCGATCGATCAGGCCACGCGCCGAGGCGTTGCGCAGTTCGGCAGTGAGGTCAACAAGATTACCTTCGGCATCGAGCCAGCGCGCGCTCTTCCAGCCGGCCCGGATCACGAAGTCTGCATCGGCATCGACGAGATGCGCCATGCGCTCCGGTTGCAGATAGGCGCGATCGGCAAGACGGATCTCACCGGCAACCGCCGGTATCCGATCCAGCGTCTCGCCCGCTCGCTGATCGGTCAGTTCGAAGTGACCAAAGCGCTCCTGCGGAAGATCGAACGCGCTATGGATACGCCACACTGCGTTCTTGTTCCTGCCGCTCGTCCCAGCCTTGGGGACCGTCGTGGCGTCAACAATACGGATCAGACGACCGCGGATCGCCTTCGGCGCCGCGTCGGCAAGCGCCTGCTCGACCAAGATTGCCAGCCAATCTCCGCACTGACGTAAGCGATACAACAGAGCCACGTTGGAGATATCGACAAGCCCAACCGACGTGGCCCATGCCGCCGTCAACCGCAGCCCTTTCTCACCAAGGCAATAAGCCAAGATCAGGCGCAGCAAGTCGACCGCATTGCTGATCTCCCGCGGACGGACAAACGCCTTCGTCTTGCGCGCGCTAATGTTCAGAGCCTCGGCTCCGCCAAGTCGGGCGACAACGCGCGCCCAATCTTTGTTCACAAGCGATTCGTGTGCCATTCCATCTTGGAATCACAAACGAATCCAAGGCGCAAATCCTATTTTAGCGCCTATGGGCGAAGGCCGGGACCCATTGCCACAGGGTTGAGTTGATAAGGCACGCTGCGGCCCCAACATCGCAAGACAATCGGCATTTGTGGTTATGGGTCCCGGGTCGCGCGGAGCTTGCCCGGGACGACAGTGGAGTTTTGGGTGACCGCCCCCTCACCTCGGCGTCAGCGTGATCGCTTCCGCGGTTGCGGCTTCCACCGCCGGCCGGCTGTAGAGCAGCGGCACATACTGGCCCGTCGCCCATAGCGGCGCGAGGTCGCGGTAGTGGCCGCTGAAGGGATCGCCGGATTGGCCCGGCGTGTTGACGGCGCGGCTCGCATCCCAATTGCCGACATCGAGCACCATGCGGAATGAAGCGCCGGAGATCAGATGATAGTCGGAGCGGCGATAGGTGGCGGCGCGCGGCACGTTGGCGGCGCCGCCAAAGGCGAGCGGGCCGACCTGCATCTGCGCCGCGGTCGCCTTGTCGGCGAGCGGCATCAGCGCGTGATTGAATTGCGCAACATGCAGCCGGCCCCAGCGCCAGGTCGACGCATCGGGACCTAGCTTGTCGGCAACATCGGCGACCGCCTCGCCGAGGCTGTCGCGCAGCAAGCGGTCGCGCTCGGCTGATGGATCGCTGCCGAGCGCCACGTCCGGCTTTTCGAGATAGCCGACAATGGCGGAGATGCTGGAGGCCTCCGGCGCAATCAGCTCGGCTGCCTTCGGCGCGGTGGTCTTGAGCAGCACCGGCCCGAGATGGTTTGCGATCCACACCTCATAGACCGCGGCGGCCGCGCTATCGGCCGCATCACGCGCATCCCACGCCTTGAGCAGATCGAGGCCCTTCCCGACGTTCGCATCATCCGACGTGAGCGGCTTCAGCAGCGCGACGAGGCGCCGCGCGAGCATGCCGGTGTCGTCGTTCTGCAGCGCCATCGCGTCCGCCAGCGTCACCTTGCTGTTGGCCTGCAGCACCTCGGTGATGCGCTGCCAGCGCGCGCTGTCGGCCCATTCGAATCCGACCCTGCGCTCACCCACCGGATAATCCGCCGGCAGGTTCATCTGGTTGGCGGTGGCGATAAAGCCCTGCTTCGGCTGATACAGCTTCGGCAACTCGTCGAGCGACAGAAAGCCCTGCCACTCATAGCGGCCGTCGCCGGGCACCGGCATCAGGCCGTCGAAACTGGCGCGGCGCGGCGTCTTGCCGGCGGCGACCCAGCCGATATTGCCTGACGTGTCGGCATAGACCTGGTTCTCCGACGGCGCGCCCCAGCGCCGCATCGCGCCGAGGAAGCCGTTCCAATTCTTCGCCGTCATGTAGTCGGACGAGCCGAAATAGGCCGAGGTGCCCGGCTCGAACCAGATCGAGCGCACGGCGAACGCATGCTTGTTGTCGGCGTCGACGAAGATCACCGGGCCGTGGCGGGTGAACTTCAGCTCGAGATCGCGGTCGGCCTCGCCCTTCACCGCTTCCTTCTCATGCACGATCCGCATGTCCTCCCAGCCGCTGCCGTAGCGGTACTGGTTCGGATTGTCGGGGTTGAGCTCGTAGACGTAGAGGTCTTCCTGATCGACGTTGAAGATGGTCAGCCCGAACGCGATGGTGTCGTTGTGGCCGATCGAGATGCCCGGCAGCGCCGGCTCGCCGGCGCCGATCACGGAGATGCCGGGCGCGTTGAGGCCGACGATGTAGCGCAGCGACGGCACCGAGTGCTCGCGATGCGGATCGTTGGCGAGGATCGGACGTCCGGTCGCGGTGCGCGATGCCGCGATCACCCAGTTGTTGGAGCCGATGGTGTCGCGCTGCTGGTCGGCCTCGGCGAGGTAGGTGTCGGGATCATGCGCCAGCGCCGCCTTCTGGTCCTTCGGCGCGGCGAACTTCACCGGCCGCGTGGCAAGATCGTAGGCGGCGAGCACCGCCTTCGGCACGCTGCAGGGATCGAGCCCATCGGGGATCCTGGTGGTCCAGGTGGGCTCCAGCTTGACGCGGAAACGATCGGCATCGAGGCCGGCAGCGCAGGCGACCCGCGAGCGCTTCACCTCGGAGGCGACGTTGCGGGTCAGGCCATGGCTGCGGACGCGCACGACATCCTCTGCCGACCACAAATCCGGCATCGTGCCTGCGATCCTGAACTCGATCGGTAGCGCGCGCTTGCCCGCCTGGACGTCGGCGACATAGGCGTTGACGCCGGCGACGAACGCCTCCGCATAGGATTTCGCCTTCGGGCCATAGGCGGCCCATTCCGCATTCATGTCGCCGCGATAGAGGAACAGACGCAGCGCCTTGTCCTGCTCGGCATAGGCAGGGCCGAAATCCTTCGCCAAGAGGCCGAGCCCGCGCTTGCGCCAGAGATCGATCTGCCAGAGCCGATCGCGCGCGGCGTTGAAGCCTTGCAGGAAGAACAGGTCGTGCTCGTTGCCGGCATAGATGTGCGGGATGCCCCAGACATCGACCAGGATCTGCCCCGGCGCCTTCAGCCCGGCGACGTCGGTCTTGACCTCGCGCGCCGCGACGAGCGGGCTCGGCTTCTCGCGCGCGGTGGCGGGTGCAACAAGTATTGCGGCGCAGAGTGCGGCAGTGAGTAGCTTGGCGACGCGGTTGAGATCCGTGTTCATGTTGTTCTCCGATGGTTGTTATTGATTATTGCGCACACTTGGCGAGATTGAGCGGCAGCCGTAGCGTCGCCGCTTGCTTGGTGTGGAAAGAGACCCCACCCGTAGCGCATCTGATGATGCACTACGACCTAAGAGCGAGCTTCGCTCGTCTTGACCCCGCTAGCGGGAGAGGTGCAGCGAGCTTGCCGCAGCATCAGTTCATCATTCCCCCTCGTCGCTCGCCAGCACGCCCTTCACGGCGCGGGCCCAGCCGGCGAGCTTGCGCTCGCGCGTCGCCTGGCTCATCGCCGGCCGGAAGCGGTGCTCGAGCCGCCAATTGTCGGCGAACTTGGCGGGCTCCGGATAGACGCCGGCATCGAGGCCGGCGAGATAGGCAGCCCCGAGTGCGGTGGTCTCCTGGATCATCGGGCGGTCGACCGGGGCGTTGAGCAGATCGGCGAGCCGCTGCATGGTCCAGTCCGAGGCGGTCATGCCGCCGTCGACGCGCAGCACGGTGTTGGCGGCGTTGGCCTCCGGCCAGTCGGTGCGCATCGCGGCCCACAGATCGAAGGTCTGGTAGCAGACGCTCTCCAGCGTCGCATGCGCGAGCTCGGCCGGGCCGGTGTTGCGGGTGAGCCCGAACAGCGCGCCGCGCACGCGCGGATTCCAGTACGGCGCGCCCATGCCGACGAAGGCGGGCACCAAGTAGACGCTCTGCATGGAGTCCGATTTGTCGGCAAGCGGTCCGGTCTCGGCGGCGTGCTTGATGATGCCGAGCCCGTCGCGCAGCCACTGCACCGCGCTGCCGGCGACGAAGATCGAGCCCTCGAGCGCGTAGGTGCGCTGGCCGCCGAGCTGGTAGGCGATGGTGGTGAGCAGCTTGTTCTTCGAGGCCACCGGCGTGGTGCCGGTGTTGAGCAGCGCGAAGCAGCCGGTGCCGTAGGTCGACTTCATCATGCCGGGCTCGAAGCAGGCTTGGCCGATGGTCGCGGCCTGCTGGTCGCCGGCAATCCCGGAGATCGCGATCGGGCCGCCGAACAAGTCCGCCGTGCTCTCGCCGAACCGGGCGGAGGAATCCTTCACCTCGGGAAGCATCGAGCGCGGTACGCGCAGCAGCCTGATGAGGTCATCGTCCCAGGCGCCGGTATGGATGTTGAACAGCAGCGTGCGCGAGGCGTTGGTGGCGTCGGTGGCGTGGACTCTCCCGCCGGTGAGCCGCCACAGCAGATAGCAGTCGACGGTGCCGAACAAGAGTTCGCCGCGCTCGGCGCGCTCGCGCGCGCCCGGCACGTGATCGAGGATCCAGGCGACTTTGGTGCCGGAGAAATAGGGATCGATGATCAGACCGGTCTTGGCCGAAATCACCGACTCATGGCCCTCGGCCTTGAGTTTTGCGCAGATGTCGGCGGTGCGGCGGTCCTGCCAGACGATGGCGCGGTGCACGGCCTGTCCGGTGGCGCGGTCCCACACCACGGTGGTCTCGCGCTGGTTGGTGATGCCGATCGCGGCGATGTCCTTCGCCTTGAGGCCGGCCTTCTCCAGCGCCTCGCGGCACACCATCACGGTCGAGGTCCAGATGTCCTCCGGCTCGTGCTCGACCCAGCCGGAGGCGGGGAAATGCTGCGGAAACTCCTGCTGCGCGACGGCGGCGATGGAGATGTCGCCGCGAAACACCATGGCGCGCGACGATGTGGTGCCCTGATCGATGGCCAGCACGAAAGACATGAGCGTTTCCCTTAAGGCTTGGGTGCAAGCGCCAAGGGAGCGGATTACCGCGGCGAGGTCAAGATTGGTGGTGAGTGCCGAGATGGTCGAGGCAAGAGTCCGCGAGGGTATCAGTCCCGTCATCCTGAGGTGCGAGCGGAGCGAGCCTCGAAGGATGCACGGCCCCCCAAGTCGGGCCGTCGACCCTTCGAGGGCCGCTGAAGAAGCGGCCACCTCAGGGTGACGGTGATGGAAATGAGCGCACCGCCTCAACCGTCATTGCGAGGAGCGAAGCGATGAAGCAATCCATCCATCAGCGCAAGCGGACGAATGGATTGCTTCGCTTCGTTCGCAATGACGGTTGGAGCGGCCGGGCAGCCCGATCACATCGGCCGGTAGGTCCGCACATCGGCGGGGACGTTGACGCCGATCTTGATCGCGCCGACCGAGCGGATGATGTCGTCGCCGAGCAGCTGGGCGAAGCAGGCATAGCCCCAGTCGTTCATGTGCAGGCCGTCGGCGATGACGAAATCGGTGATCGGGATCGCCTGTTTCTCGTGCCAGTCGCGCATCACCTCGAAGCGCGGGAAGATGCCGACATGACGCAGGGCGGCGATGCGGCCGAGCAGCTTCACCATGCCGCGCGCGCTTTCGGGACGCTCGGTGACGCGCGGCGAATATTGCGGATCGACCAGCACGACGTCGGCGCCGGACGCCTGAAGGCGCGCCACGCCGTCCTCGACCTGCCTGGCGGTCTCGGTCGGATCGAGGTTGCGCAGCACCGCGTTGGTGCCGACCTGCCAGATCACCATGTCGGGATGGACGTCGATCACTTCGGTCTGCAGCCGCTTCATCATCTCGGGCGCGTCCTCGCCGCCCTTGCCGCGATTGAGCACGGTGATGTCGGCGGACGGATACTGCCGGCGCAACTGTCCGGCGAGCCGGTTCGGATAGGTGAATTCCGGCGCCGACGAACCATAGCCCTGGGTCGAGGACGAGCCGAATGCGATGATCACGACCGGCTTGCCGGCGGCGAGCTTGGCCGCGACATGCGGCAGCGAACCGGTGCTGTTCGGCACGCCCTTGGGCTGCTGACAGGGCACGCGGTGGAAGATGTCGCTGGCGGATTTCGCGGCCTGCTTCACCTTATCGAGCGCCTTCGCGGCGACGCCGGGTTGCGGCGGATTGGTTGCGTCAGCCGTCGCAGCGGGCTGCGTTGCATCAGGCTTTGCGGCCTCGGTCTTGCCGTCGGACGAAAGCGCTGCATGCTGGTCGGTCTGCGCGCGCGACGGTGCGACCGCGAGCAGCGTCAGCACCGCAACGGCACAGAGACCTCGCCCTGCGGAAGCGCGAAAAGGGAAGGCAAAACGCATTTACTCTGCTTCCTTAATTCTGCTGCACCGGGCCCAGATGGGCCGCATCGATCACGAATTTCGCCAGTGCGCGGCCGAGACAGGCATGAACCTTCTTGGCCAGATCGACACCATGCGAGGTGCTGAACAGGTCAAAATATCCGGCGTCGCTCCACTGCTTCATAATCGCGAACCGGTCGAACAGCGGAACGTCGTGCTGCTGCGCCACCACCTTCATGTTGTCGAGATAGGGCGGTGCAGAGATCATCGTCTCCGTACGCGGGCTGTATTGCAGATTGACCAGCACCACGTCGGTCCCGGCGTCCCGCAACGCAACAACGCCTTCGTTGATGGCGGTACGGAAATCGTCGGGATCGATTGCTCGCATAGCATCGACGGTTCCGGTCTGCCAGATAACCAAAGTAGGCTTTTTTGCTTCAACAAGCTTAACAAGAGTTCCCGCGGTCTCCTCGGCGGTGCTCTTTCCCTGTAATTCTACGGATAGATCGATCGTCGACGACGGCAACGCTTCCTTCAGCGCCGCCTGCAGCGTGGCCGGATAGGCGCTCGCCTCGTTGCCCTGGATGGTCGAGGAGCGGCTGCCGACCACCAGCACGTTGAGCGGCCGGTTGGACTTGATGGCGTCGGTGACCTTGGGCAGCGAGCTCTCGCTCGTAAGCAGATAGGCGGGCACGTCGCAGGGCGGCGGCGGGGGCGGCTCCGCGGTGTCGCCAGCGCACGCGGGCGCCGCCGCCAAACCGGCCGTCAGGCAGGCTGCGAGCAGCGTCAGGCCCAGCATCGTCCGCGCGGACTTCATGCTCCCCCTCCCGCCAGATCGGCGTTGCCGGCGGCGCCTTTTTTCGAGGCGCCTTTGTCGGCGGAGTGCTTGTACCACGAAATGATCCACGCCATGCCGCACATGATGAGGATGCCGCAGACGCTGATCAAGGCGTGCAGTGCGGCACCGCCAGATACTTCGGCAAGCACGAAGTGACCGGCGAAGGCGAGGAAGACCCCGAGGCAGAATATCTCAAGCGAATGCTGGCCACACAGGATCAAAGGTCGCAGCCAGGGCGATTTCAGGCCCGGCCAGTCCTTGGGCAGGAAGCGCACGGTGAGCGCGGCGAGCGCCAGGAAGTGCGCGAATCGCAACACGTCCAGGTCGGTCTTGTTGATCGGATACATCCACTGCTCGATCACCTTCGGCATGATGTGGCCGAGCTGCGGCACGTACCAGGTCAGGGTCACGAAGAACGCCGCGACCAGATAGACGATGCAGATCCACATCGTGATGTTCGACGACAGGATCCGCGACATCCGCCGCGCCCCGCCGAGCGCGCACCAGGCGCCGAACACGAACAGCAATTGCCAGGCGAACGGATTGAACGCCCAGAAGCCGTTCGGATAGGCCGAGAGATAAAGGTCGAACTGCCAGGTCAGCGCGTAGAGCACGACCGAGAGACCGAGCGTGACGTCGGGCTTCCACTTCATCAGCCACAGGATCAGCGGCAGGAACAGCATCAGCACGATATAGAGCGGCAGCACGTCCATGTTGACGGGACGGAAGCGCAGCAGCAGCGCCTGGACGATGGTGACGTCGGGCTGCTTGAGGAAGTCCATGATCCCCATTTCCTCGCTGTAGAGCGGGTTCTCGAACGAGGTCGCGACATAGGAGATCTCGGCGAGGAAGATCGTGAACAGGAAGACGTGCGCGACGTAGATCTGCCAGACCCGGCGCAGGATGCGCGCGGTCGCGATCACGAAGCCGCCCTCCAGCATCGCGCGGCCGTAGACGAAGGCCGCGGTGTAGCCGGAGATGAAGATGAAGATCTCGGTGGCGTCGGAGAAGCCGTAATTGCGGATCGTCAGCCAGGTCAGAAGATTGGTCGGCAGATGATCGATGAAGATCAGCCACAGCGCGAGCCCGCGGAACAGATCGAGGCGGAGCTCGCGCTCGCCGGTCGCCGGCAGCGTGATCGCGGGCGCAGCAACCTTCGCCTCGGCCTCTGCCTTTACTTCGGCCTTGACGTCAGCCACCGGCGAACCGGCTATGGGATCGGCAATCGAGCTCATCAAACACCGTGTCGGCCGCGGACGCCCCGCACGCCGTGCTGAAAAGATAATATCGGTCCGCGAGTTGCCGACAAAGCACGGAGTGCGGCGGCATGCGGCCGCGCTTTAGAGCGGAACTATGTTGAAACCGCGATGAACGGGCCGCCCCAAATCCGGCTTTCCAAGCCCGCCCTTTCGCGGCCTGGCAGGCGATTGGTTCCGGCGGTTCAATTGGCTATGATAGCGCCCTGTTTGAGCATGATCCGGTCGAAAGCGGACCATGCGCCAGGACCATCGGATTGAGCCGCATGTACCGCGCCGTTACCCGCCAGATCGAAGTCACCGTCGAGCCGAACTTCATGCCGGAGCGCTCGTCGGTCGACCGGCGCGAATATTTCTGGTCGTACAAGATCGTGATCGTCAATTCGGGCCCGGATACGGTGCAGCTGCGGACGCGGCACTGGATCATCACCGACGCCACCGGCCGCCGCCAGGAGGTGCGCGGCGAGGGCGTGGTCGGCGAGCAGCCGGTGCTCGCGCCCGGCGAACGCTTCGAATACACCAGCGGCGTGCCGCTGCCGACCGCCTCCGGATTCATGACCGGCAGCTATCAGATGGTCACCGAAGCCGGCGAGCGCTTCGACATCGACGTGCCGACATTTTCGCTGGACAGCCCGAGCCCGGGCGGCAAAAGGGTGCTGAACTGACGCCTGCGTAGCCCGGATGGAGCGAAGCGCAATCCGGGGCAGGTGCATCCGCGGTTGGAGCGGCCCCGGATTTCGCTGCGCTTCATCCGGGCTACGATGACGAACGCGTCTACTCCACGCCGGCTTCCTGCGGAGTGAATTCATACACCGACGAGCAGAACTCGCAGGTCACGACGACCTTGCCGTCCTTGACCATCTCGGCGCGGTCGTTCGGCGCAAAGCTCTTCAGCATCGACGACACCGCGTCGCGCGAGCAGGAGCACTGCGCGCGCAGCGTTTGCGGGTTGAAGACACGCACGCCACGTTCGTGGAACAGGCGATAGAGCAGCCGCTCGCCGGACAGATCGGGATCGATCAGCTCGACGTCCTCGACGGTCGAGATCAGCGACTGGCCCTCGACCCAGGCGTCATCGTCCGGCACGCTATGCGTGGCCGTGCCTTCCGGCGCATCGCCGGGATGCAGATCGGCCTGCTTGGCGCGCTCGGGCGCCTTGGGCAGGAATTGCAGCAGGATGCCGCCGGCACGCCAGTGCAGCTTGCCGCCCTCGCCGCCGCGCATCTCCTCGCCGACCGCAAGCCGCACCCGCGTCGGAATCTGCTCCGAGCGCAGGAAATATTCGTGGGCCGCCTCTTCCAGGCCGCCGCCGTCGAGCGCGACCAGTCCCTGGTAGCGGCTGGTGTTGGAGCCCTGATCGATGGTCATCGCAAGGTGGCCCTTGCCGAGCAGCTCGCCCGAGCTCTGGCCATTCTTGAGGCGCGATGCGTCGTAGCGCGCATAGGCGCGCAGCCGGTCGGGCGCCTGGAAATCCACGATCAGGAGCGAGACCGGACCTTCGGTCCGGGTCTGCAGGATGAAGCGGCCCTCGAACTTGACCGACGAGCCGAGCAGCGTGGTCAGCACGATCGCCTCGCCGAGCAGCTTGCCGACCGCGGGCGGATAATCGTGCTTGTGCAGGATCTCGTCGAGCGCGGGGCCGAGCCGGGTCAGCCGGCCGCGCAGGTCCAGCGCGCCGACCTCGAATGCCAGCACGGCATCGTCGACCGGAACCGCTGAGGGCGCGCGAACCGGCGCCTCGGGCGTGATTTTGATGTCGGGGGATTGTGAAACCATGGCGCTCTATCTGGGGTCTCGGACCATGAAATAAAGGGGTTCACTAACGCGGATGTTTCCGTCGTCCCTGCGAAAGCATGCGAAAGCAGGGACCCATAACCACCGATGTGAGTTGCTTGCATCAAGCTGGTGCCCCAGCCTTCGCAACGATTGACAGCGATGGTTATGGGTCCGGGGTCGCGCTTCGCTTGCCCGGGACGACAACGCTTACTGATCTCCGACTACGCGACCGCGTCGAAACACCAGGCCAGAATGCCCTTCTGCGCATGCAGGCGGTTTTCCGCCTCGTCGAACACCACGGATTGCGGCCCGTCGATCACCTCGTCGGTGACCTCCTCGCCGCGATGCGCGGGCAGGCAGTGCATGAACAGTGCGTCCGGCTTGGCGAGCGACATCAGCTTGGCATTGACCTGATAGGGCCGCAGCACGTTGTGGCGGTGCTCGCCCTCCTTGTCGCCCATCGACACCCAGGTGTCGGTGACGACGCAGTCGGCGCCGCGCACGGCGGCTTCCGGATCGGTGCCGAGCATGATCGGCGCGCCGGTCGCCTTGATCCAGTCGCGCATCGGCTTCTTCGGCGACAGCTCCGGCGGGGTCGCAACATTGAGCTGGAACTTGAACCGCTCGGCGGCATGCGCCCAGGAGGCCAGCACGTTGTTGTCGTCGCCGGTCCAGGCCACGGTCTTGCCCTCGATCGAGCCGCGGTTTTCCTCATAGGTCATGAGGTCGGCCATCACCTGGCAGGGATGCGAACGCCGGGTCAGGCCGTTGATGACGGGAACGGTGGCGTGAGCCGCGAGCTCGAGCAGCGCGTCATGGTTGAGGATGCGGATCATGATCGCATCGACATAGCGCGACAGCACGCGCGCGGTGTCGGCGATGGTCTCGCCGCGGCCGAGCTGCATCTCGGCGCCGGTCAGCATGATGGATTCACCGCCGAGCTGGCGCATGCCCACGTCGAACGACACCCTTGTGCGGGTCGACGGGCGCTCGAAGATCATCGCCAGCGTCTTGCCTTCGAGCGGCTTCCTGCCCTTCTCATGCGCCTTCAGCTTCGCCTTCATGGCGGCTCCGGCGGACAGCATGTTGCGCAGTTCGCCGAGCGGCAGCTCGTTGATATCGAGGAAGTGACGGACCGGCTTGCTCATTATCCAGCCGCCTTCTTCGGCTGCGCCACCGACAATGTCGCGCAGGCGCGCTCGAGCGCGGTGATCGACTGGTCGATCTCGGACTCGGTCACGATCAGCGGCGCCAGGAACCGCACCACATTGTCGCCTGCGCCGACGGTGAGCAGCTTCTCGCTGCGCAGCGCTGCGATCAGGTCGCCCGACGGCACCACGGCCTTGACGCCGATCAACAGCCCCTCGCCGCGTACCTCCGACAGCACGCCGGGATAGCGGTCGACGACGGAGGCGAGCTTCTGCTTGAGCAGCAGCGACATCTTCTGCACATGCTCGAAGAAGCCGGGTTTCAGCATGACGTCGAGCACGGCATTGGCGGCGGCGACCGCGAGCGGATTGCCGCCGAAGGTCGAGCCGTGCGAGCCGGGCGCCATGCCGGCCGCGGCCTGCGCGGTCGCCAGCACCGCGCCGATCGGGAAACCGCCCCCGAGCGCCTTGGCCAGCGACATCACGTCCGGCGTGACGCCGGTGCGCTTGTAGGCGAACAGCTCGCCGGTTCGGCCCATGCCGGTCTGCACCTCGTCGAAGGCGAGCAGCAGGCCGTGCTCGTCGCACAGCGCGCGCAGTGCCTTGAAGAACGCCTGTGGCGCCGAGCGCACGCCGCCCTCGCCCTGCACCGGCTCGATCAGGATGCCGGCGGTGTGCGGACCGATCGCCTTCTTCACCGCGTCGATGTCGCCATGCGGCACCTGGTCGAAGCCGTCCATCGGCGGGCCGAAGCCCTCGAGATATTTCGCCGAGCCGGTCGCCGCCAGCGTGCCCAGCGTGCGGCCGTGGAAGGCGCCCTCGAAGGTGATGATGCGGTAGCGCTCGCCATGGCCCTTGGAGAAGTGATAGTGGCGGACCAGCTTGATCACGCCCTCCATCGCTTCCGCGCCGGAATTGCAGAAGAACACGAAGTCGGCAAAGCTCTGCTCGCACAGCCGCGCGGCAAGCACCTCGCCGTCCGGGCTCTTGAACAGGTTCGACATGTGCCAGAGCTTGGTCGCCTGTTCCTGCAGCGCCTTGACGAGATGCGGATGCGCGTGCCCGAGCGCGTTGACCGCGACGCCCGAGGTGAAATCGAGATAGCGGTCGCCGTTGGTTGCGATCAGCCAGGCGCCCTCACCGCGCTCGAAACCGAGATCGACCCTGGCGAAGACGGGGAGCAGATGCGACGTGGCAGCGTTGGTCATGACGATCACTGACGGTTTTTAAGCCGACAATTGCCGCGCGCCTTGACGCCAGCGCAGCAACGGCCAGCTTCGGAAAACAAAACGGCCGCCTTTGCGGGCGGCACGTGGCGGGCATTCTATGCTGCGGTCGGTAAGTGTCAATCGCCACGAAGTGGCCTTCCTGCAATGCGAAACGAGCGCAATCCGGAGCATTCCGGTGCGGTGGAAAAGCCTCATCGCGATGCTTAACTGTGTGGGAACATGTGGACGCACGACCGCGGACTCTTGCGCCAGAGTCACGCCATATTGTAGCGTTTGGCCTGTCGGGTACGACATCTCGTGCGGCGGTACTGGACCCTCTAAGTAGCCTTTGTGTCTCGCGTAAACGTTCGGGCGCAACACCGTGCCCGGCGAGGGCTAAGGGATTCTGGCCGCAGGGATATTTGTCCAGATTGGCTCGCAGCGCCGCTCCAATGATTGGCCGGCGCTACGCGAAGGGAAGAATGCGATGACTGTATTGACCTGGTCCGACGATCGCGTCGAGCAGCTGAAGAAGCTCTGGGAGTCCGGCCTGTCGGCCAGCCAGATCGCGGCGGAACTTGGCAATGTGACGCGAAACGCCGTGATCGGCAAAGTGCATCGGCTCGGCCTCTCCGGCCGCGCCAAGGCACCCTCCACGGCCGCGCCGCGGCAGCGCAAGGCCCGCCCCGCCCAGCACATGATGCGGGTGGCGCGCCCGGTCTCGCGCGGCAACACCGCGCTGGCGCACGCCTTCGAGGCCGAGATGGAGCCCGATCCGATCTCCTACGACAATGTGGTGCCGATGAGCCAGCGGCTGTCGCTGCTCGAGCTCAACGAGGCCACCTGTCACTGGCCGGTCGGCGATCCCTCGAGCCCGGAATTCTTCTTCTGCGGCGGCAAAGCGCTCGGCGGCCTGCCCTATTGCGCGCATCACTCGCGCGTCGCCTACCAGCCCGCCGCCGATCGCCGCCGGCCGTCGGCGAAACCGCAGATCAAGTGAGCACTCGGGAAAACGACGGAAGACCTCAAAGACAAATCCCCGCGAAAGCGGGGATTTTTTTGTGTGACCCAGCCCGGCTATATCACCAGCGTCGTCCCGGCGCAGGCCGGGACCCATAACCACGAATGGGTGTTGTTAGAAAGCCGTCTGGCCGCGTGCCGATTGCGCTGGCCGCAGCGTATGGGTCCCGGGTTTCGCCGGGACGACGCCGTGTTGCGGTTTATGAATGCCGCATGGCCGTTACGGCTGCGGCTCGGCCTTGGCAAAGCGGTCGTCGAGCGCGTAGCCGGCGCCGCGCACAGTGCGGATCGGATCCTGCTCGCGGCCCGGATTGAGCAGCTTGCGCAGGCGGCCGATATGCACGTCGACGGTGCGCTCATCGATGTAGATGTCGCGGCCCCAGACGCTGTCGAGCAATTGCTCGCGGCTGAACACGCGGCCGGGATGCTCAAGGAAGAATTCGAGCAGGCGATACTCGGTCGGCCCGAGATCGATCGGACGGCCCGAGCGCGCCACGCGGCGCTTCTCGCGGTCGAGCTCGATGTCGCCGTAGGTCAGCACGGTCGCAAGCCGCTCCGGGCTGGCGCGGCGCAACAGGCCCTTCACCCGCGCCAGCAGCTCCGGCACCGAGAACGGCTTGACGATGTAATCGTCCGCGCCGGTGGCAAGCCCGCGCACGCGCTCGCTTTCCTCGCCGCGCGCGGTCAGCATGATGATCGGAAGCTGCTTGGTCTCGGGCCGCGCCCGCAGGCGGCGGCACAGTTCGATGCCGGACAGGCCCGGCAGCATCCAGTCCAGCACCACGAGGTCGGGAACGCGCTCCTTCAGCCTTGTATCCGCATCGTCGCCGCGCCCCACCGTCTCGACATCGTAGCCTTCCGCATCGAGATTGTAGCGCAACAGCGTCGTCAGCGCTTCCTCGTCTTCGACTACCAGAATGCGTGCGCTCATCGGTTTAAGTTCTTTCTCTGTGGTGATCCGTTGCCCAGACGCAAACCGAAACGCTTACTTCCTTGAGCATAGTCCCCGCGGAAACGATTTGTCGCGAGGATCATCCAGTTTCGCTCTTGCCGGTTCCGTGCTTGCCGATCATGCCTCAGTTGCCCGGCACCGTGGTGGCAAAAGTGGTCATGTCGCCCTTCGGGCGCTTGTCGGTGATCTGCTGGCCCTCGATCATGTAGAACACGGTCTCGGCGATATTGGTGGCGTGATCGCCGATCCGCTCGATGTTCTTGGCGCAGAACATCAGATGGATGCAGAACGAGATGTTGCGCGGATCTTCCATCATGTAGGTGAGCAGTTCGCGGAACAGCGAGGTGCAGATCGCATCGACCTCCTCGTCGCCCTTCCAGACGTTCATCGCCGCCGGCAGGTCGTGCGCGGCATAGGCGTCGAGCACCGACTTGACCTGCGACAGCACGAGGTCGGTCATGTGCTCGAGGCCGCGGATCAGCTTCAGCGGCTGGAAATCGCTCTCCAGCGCCGCGACGCGCTTGCCCATGTTCTTGGCGAGGTCGCCGATCCGCTCGAGGTCGGTGGCGACGCGCATCGCGCTGACGATCTCACGCAGATCGATCGCCATCGGCTGGCGGCGGGCGATCGTCAGCACCGCCCGCTCTTCGATGTTGCGCTGCAGATTGTCGATCTCGATGTCGGCGGCGACCACGCGCTTGCCGAGCGCGACGTCGCGACGGATCAGCGCGTCGACCGACTCGGTAATCATCCGTTCGACCAGGCCGCCCATCTCGGCGACCAGGCGAGTCAACTCCTGCAGGTCGCTGTCGAATGCCTTGGCGGTATGTTCAGAAGCCATCGCTTGTCTCCCTCAACCATGATCCCGGGGATCATGGTTTCGTGTCCTGAATTTTAGCATGACCTGATCGGAAAACCGGTTTCCACTTTTCCGGATCATGCGCCGGTCAACCGAACCGGCCGGTGATGTAGTCCTGGGTGCGCCGATCGCTCGGTGAGGTGAATATCTTGTTGGTGTCGTCGAACTCGATCAGCTCGCCGAGATACATGAAGGCGGTCTTATCGGAGACGCGCGCCGCCTGCTGCATGTTGTGGGTGACGATCGCGATCGTGTAGTCCTCGGAGAGCTCCTGGATCAGCTCCTCGACCTTGGCGGTCGAGATCGGGTCGAGCGCCGAGCACGGCTCGTCGAACAGGATCACCTCGGGACGCACCGCCACGGTGCGCGCGATGCACAGGCGCTGCTGCTGGCCGCCGGAGAGCGACAGGCCGGAGGCGTTCAGCTTGTCCTTGACCTCGTTCCACAGCGCGCCGCCGCGCAGCGCCTTCTCGACCCGGTCGTCCATCTCGGACTTCGAGATCTTCTCATAGAGGCGGATGCCGAAGGCGATGTTCTCGTAGATCGTCATCGGGAACGGCGTCGGCTTCTGGAACACCATGCCGACCCGCGCGCGCAGCAAGTTGAGGTCGAGCTTGGGGTCGAGAATGTTGGTCTGGTCCAGCATCAGCTGGCCGACCGCGCGCTGACCCGGATACAGGTCGTACATCCGGTTGAAAATGCGCAGCAGGGTCGACTTGCCGCAGCCGGACGGGCCGATGAACGCCGTGACGCGGTTGGTGCCGAGCGCCAGGTTGATGTTCTTCAGCGCGTGGTGCTCGCCGTAATAGAAGTTGAGGTTGCGCACCGTGACTTTCGGCGGCGCTTCCGGCAGCGGAACCTGGGGAATGTGGCCTGCGGCAGTCGTGGAGACGGAAAGCTCGGTCATTTTGCGGCCCTTTCGGCACCAAGGATACGCGCGCCGATATTCAACGCGAGCACGGTGAATGTGATGAGCAGCGCGCCGCTCCACGCCAGCTCTTTCCAGTAGGCGTAGGGGCTCTGCACGAAGTTGTTGATGGTCACTGGCAGGTTGGCCATCGTCTTGGTCAGATCCAGGCTGAAGAACTGGTTCGACAGCGCGGTGAACAGCAGCGGCGCGGTCTCGCCGGCGACGCGGGCGGTCGCCAGCAGCACACCGGTGATCAGACCCGATCGCGCGGCACGATAAGCGATCCGCTTGATCACCAGCGAACGCGGCAGGCCGAGCGCGGAGGCGGCCTCGCGCAGCGGATTGGGCACCAAGAGCAGCATGTCCTCGGTGGTGCGCAGCACGACCGGGATCACGATCACCGCGAGCGCAAGGCTGCCTGCGATCGCCGAGAAGCCGCGCATCGGCACCACCACCGCACCATAGATGAACAGGCCGATGATGATCGAGGGCGCGCTGAGCAGGATGTCGTTGATGAAGCGGATCACCGAGGTCAGCTTGTCGTGCTTGCCGTATTCGGCGAGGTAGGTGCCGGCGAACAGGCCAAGCGGCGCGCCGATGCCGACGCCGATCACGGTCATGATGACCGAGCCGACGATGGCGTTGAGCAAGCCGCCTTCGGTCGAGCCGGGCGGCGGCGTGTTCTGGGTGAACAGCTGCACGCTGAGGCCGGCAAGGCCGTTATAGAGCAGCGTGATCAGGATCAGCGCCAGCCAGGTAACGCCGAACAGCGCCGCGCCGACACAGAGTGCGCGGATGACGATGTCGCTGCGGCGGCGGGATTTGTAGATCGGGTTCATGGCGTTACTTCCCCGCCTTCTTTTCAAGCCGCATCAGCATCAGCCGCGCGCCGGCGAGCACGAAGAAGGTCAGCACGAACAACAGCAGGCCGAGCAGGATCAGGCCGGACTGGTGCAGGCCGTCGCTCTCGGCGAATTCGCTGGCGATCGCCGCCGAGATCGTGGTGCCCGGCGCGAAGATCGACGACGAGATCCGGAACGAGTTGCCGATGATGAAGGTCACCGCCATGGTCTCGCCGAGGGCGCGGCCGAGCGCCAGCATGATGCCGCCGATCACGCCGACGCGGGTGTAGGGGATCACGACGCTGCGGACGACTTCCCAGGTGGTGCAGCCCATGCCGTAGGCGGCCTCTTTCAGCACCGGCGGCACGGTCTTGAACACGTCGACCGAGATCGCGGTGATGAAGGGCAGCACCATGATCGCAAGGATCAGCGCGGCGTTGAACAGGCTGAGATAGGACGGCGGGCCTGCGAACACCGCGCCCAGCACCGGGACGCCCTCGAAGATCCGGATCATGAAGGGCTGGAACGTGTTGGCCAGGAACGGGCCGAGCACGAAGAAGCCCCACATGCCGTAGATGATCGAGGGGATGCCGGCGAGCAGCTCGATCGCGATGCCGATCGGGCGGCGCAGCATTTGCGGGCAGAGCTCGGTGAGGAACACGGCGATGCCGATGCCGACCGGAATGGCGATCAGCATCGCGATGACCGAGGTGATCAGGGTGCCGTAGATCGGGCCGAGCGCGCCGAGCACCGGCGGATCGGCCGAGGGTGCCCAGCGCTGCGTCCAGAGGAAGGCGATGCCGTATTCCTTCATCGCCGGCCAGGCGCCGACGATCAGCGACAGGATGATGCCGCCGAGGATCAACAGAACCGAAATCGCCGAGATGCGGGTGATCCAATAGAAGGTGAGGTCACCGAGCTTGAAGGCGCTGAGGGCCTTGGCGCGATCGTAAGGTCCCGCGGCTTCCATCACATCGCTCTGAACAGCCATGTCTGCCACGCCAATCCCCTCTTTAGTATGCAAAAGCCACGCAAACCGCTACGCCCCGAAGCGATCTTCACTGACGCATTTGGCCGGGCGCCGTCGTTCCAGCCACGCCCCTTGAGGCGCGAACCCCGGCCTCGATCCCGCGCTTGTTGCCGCAGTGATGGAGACCGGGTCTTGGTCGCTCGACCTGTGCCGCGATCGAGTCGGCACAGGCCCTGTCGCAGCGTCGGACTTAGCTCTTGATGTCCGACGACCAGGTCTTCTCGATCAGCTTGACGACCGAGTCCGGCATCGGGATGTAGTCGAGCTCTTCGGCCGCCTTGTCGCCCTTCTCGAAGGCGTACTTGAAGAACTTGAGCGCTTCCTGCGAGGCCGCCTTGTCGGTCGAGTCCTTGTGCATCAGGATGAAGGTCGCCGCGGTGATCGGCCAGGAGGCTTCGCCCGGCTGGTCGGTCAGTATCACGTAGTAGCCGGGAGCCTTGGCCCAGTCGGCATTCGAGGCGGCAGCCTGGAAGGCAGCCATGGTCGGCTGCACGGTCTTGCCGGCCTTGTTGACCAGCCCGGTGTAGGTCAGCTTGTTCTGCTTGGCGTAGGCATACTCGACATAGCCGATAGCGTTCTTGGTCTGGCTGATGTTGCCGGCAACGCCTTCGTTGCCCTTGGCGCCGACGCCGACCGGCCATTCGACCGCGGTGCCGGAACCGACCTTGGACTTCCAGTCGGCGTTCGACTTGGAGAGATAGTCGGTGAAGTTGAAGGTGGTGCCCGAACCGTCCGAACGGCGCACGACGGTGATGGCATCGCCCGGCAGGGTCAGCTTCGGATTGAGCTTGGCGATCGCCGCGTCATTCCACTTGGTGATCTTGCCGAGATAGATGTCGCCGAGCACTTCGCCCGACAGGATCAGGTCACCCGGCTTGATGCCTTCGAGGTTCACGACCGGGACGATCGCGCCCATCACCATCGGCCACTGGACGAGGCCGTCCTTCTCGAGTTGCTCGTGCTTGAGCGGCGCGTCGGTGGCGCCGAAGGTCACGGTCTTGGCCTGGATCTGCTTGATGCCGGCGCCGGAGCCGATCGACTGGTAGTTCAGACCGTTGCCGGTCTCCTTCTTGTAGGCGTCAGCCCACTTCGAATAGATCGGGAACGGAAACGTCGCGCCCGCGCCGGTAATATCGGCAGCGAAGGCCGACGTCGAAGCGGCGATCACGCCGGCTGCGACGATTGCTTTGATGAAATTCATGGGTGGTCTCCATCCAGTGAGCGAAGCGCCGAATGCGCCCGATCGCGCTCACGCCGGTCCATCTAGGAGCGGTCGGTGCTGCTTTTACGAAGGTTGGATGACAGTTGGATGACAGTACTAAGCTTCTGAAAACGCTTAGCTTTGAGTTGGTAACGGGGTCTTCGGCCGGGGAAAACAGGCGGTAAAAGTGGCCCCGTTCTTCGGCACGCTCTCGATCAAAAGACGCCCGCGATGACGGTTAAGAATATGTTTCACCAACGATAATCCGAGGCCCGTTCCGCCCTGGTTGCGGCTGTCGCCGACGTCGACCCGGTAGAAGCGCTCGGTCAGCCGCGGCAGGTGCTCGGGGGCGATGCCGGGGCCGAAATCCCGTACCATGACACGGATTTCGGGGGCCCCTTCGCCCGATGCACCCGAAACGGCCTGATTCAGCGACACTATGACGCGCCCCCCTGAGGCGCCGTATTTGAGGGCATTCTCGATCAGGTTCTCGAACAGGCGGAGCAGTTCCTCGCGGTCGCCGGCGATCATGACCGGAGCCTGAGGCAGGTCGACCTCGATCTCGACCTGGCGCTCGCTGGCCAGTGCCTCGAGCCCGTCGGCGACCTGGCGGATGATCGGCACGATGTCGATCGAGGCCTCGGGCCGCACATGGGCCGACAACTCGACCCGCGACAGCGACAGCAAATCGTCGATCAGCCGCGCCATGCGGGTCGCCTGGGTGTGCATGATGCCGAGGAAGCGCTCCCGCGCCCGCGCGTCCTCGCGCGCCGGCCCCTGCAGCGTGTCGATGAAGCCGGACAAGGCGGCGAGCGGCGTGCGCAGCTCGTGGCTGGCATTGGCGACGAAGTCGGCTCGCATCTCCTCGACCCGGCGCAGCGGCGTCAGGTCGTGGAAGGTCATCAGCATGCACTTCTCGGTGCCGCCGAACTGGGTCGGCACCGGCACCGGCGTGATCACCAGTTCCATCCAGCGATCGACCGGAACGTGGTCGGTGTAGGTGGCGCGGCGTGGCTCGGTGGTCGCGATCGCCTCGCGCAGCGCGGTGATGATCTCCGGCGAGCGCAGGGCAAATTGCGCCAGTTCGTTCTTGCGCAGCGCAGGCGCGAGCTGCGCCGCTGCGGCGTTGAGATGGATGACGCGGCCGGCGCGATCGAGCAATACGGCCGGATCCGGCATGCCGGCGACGACCGCGCTGACGGCGGCGGCCTCGACCGGATTGACGCCGCGGACATCCTCGCGCGAGGTTCCGGCATCATGCAGCCGCCACGGCACCAGCGCCGCGGCCGCGATGCAGACGAACACGGCGCAGGCGCGCACCAGCGACAATTCGCCGAGCGCGACCACCACGCTCAAGGCCAGCGCTGCGGCAAGCAGGATCAGCGCGGAGTGGCGCAACCGGTCGGGCCAGGGCGAGAAGATGGAGGAATGCGAATCGTCAATTGCCATCGCGGCGGCTTTCATCCCGTCGGTTCATGTCTCGCCCAGGCGCGGTCATAGCGACCTTCCCTCGGGAGGCATCGGGCCGCTTCATCAGACCCCGGAGTCACCGCGCTTGCGAACCAGAACCGCCTCATGGTGCGGCTCGGCGCGGGGACCCGAATCAGCCTGCGGCAGCCGTTTGAGTCGGGCGCCGACAATAACCTCCCGAAACGTCAGCAAGATTACAGATATGACGAACGGCGCAATATAGTAGAGCAGCCGGAACAGCAGCATACCGCCGAGCAGGTCCTCGCGGTCCATCTGCCAGAGGCCGACCAGCATAGCGGCGTCGAACACCCCGAGGCCGCCGGGGGAGTGGCTGGCGAAGCCGAGCAGGGTCGCCGACACGAAGATGACGGCGACCACGACGAAGCCGAGATTTGGCTCGTCCGGCACCAGCACGTACATCGCCAGCGCGCAGAAGCCGAGGTCGAGGATGCCGATCGCGATCTGCAGCAGCGTCAGCGGGCCGCCCGGCAGGGTCACCGTCCAGGGGCCGCGGCCGACCACCCGCGGCTGGGTCCAGACCCAGACCACATAGGCGACCAGCGCGGTGATGATCGCGAATGCCAGCGCCCGGTTGAGCCAGGGCGGCAGCTGGTCGATGTTGGCGGCCGCCTCCGGGTGGTAGGCGATGCCGAGCCCGAGCACCGCGGCATTGCCGAGCCAGAAGGTGAGCCCGGCAAGAAAGCAGATCTTGGCGACGTCGATCGCATTCAACCCCCACGCCGAATAGATCCGGTAGCGCACCGCGCCGCCGGTGAAGACGCTGGCGCCGACATTGTGGCCGATCGAATAGGAGGTGAAGGCCGCGAGCGCGTTGATGCGATAGGGCACATGGGCGTGGCCGATCGCGCGCACCGCGAACAGATCGTAGAAGGTCAACGTGAAGTAGCCCGCCGCGACGAACAGTCCCGCCAGGGCAATCTGCCGCGGCTCGGTGCTCTTGATGGCCTCGAGCACCTCGTTGGTGTCGATGCCGCGCAGCATGTGATAAAGGACGTAGCAGGCGATGCCGATGACGGCGATGCTGATGACAACACCCAGCCGATGCAGGATTTGCTTCTGGCGCAGAAACGCCATCGCCCTGCGTATTGCTTCCAGCATCTAGACCTCGAATTGCGATCCCGCGACGACGGCTCCCGGGCGATCTCCGCCGGCGCTTCGCTGTGCCCTGGCCCGTGTAGCGCGTTTTAAACCGGAGTGGAATTCGTCAAAAGACAATAAAACGCGCATCTTCAAGATATTACGGATGATTCATGACAGCGGGTGCACAAATATGCGCGTTTCCCGCCGCCTTCGACAAGACTTGACATGCGCGTGCGGCAGTTAGCCCGCCGAACGGTCCGCAAGGCCATCCGGAAAACTACGGTGAAGTACCGGCACGGCCGAATAGAGAATGATCTTCCGTACCCGCCGGGAGGCGCTCCGCCGATCATCAATCCCGCGCGGCCGTGACCGCGGCGACGATCTCGGCGGCATCGGGAAAATGTCCCTTCGTGCGCCTGGCGACAACCTCGTCGCCGAGCTTGACCTGGAAGATGCCGCCCTTGCCGGGGATCAGCGTCGCATCGACGCTGACGCGCTCGCGCAACAGCGCCGCGGCCTCTTTGGCACGCTTCTCATAGCCGCACGGCCGGCAATAGGTGATGGAGACATTCCTCATGTCACGCGCTCCGTGCCCTCATGCGGCATGGCGCTGCGCGGAGGCGGCCTCGACGCCGGCGATCCAGCCGGCCACAGAACGGCCGATCGCCTCCGGATGATCCTCCTGCAGATAGTGCGCGCCCGCACCGAGTTGAATGACCGCGCAATGCTTGAGCGTCTTGGCGAATTCGGCGGCAAAGGCCGGTGACACCAGCGCCCCGGGCGTCGCCGCGAACAGCAGCTTCGGATAGGTCGATGCCGCGAGCGCCGCATGCGCCACCGTGAGCGCCTCGGCGACATCGGCCGGCTCGCCGGCGATCGGCAGCTCGCGCGGCAGCATCAAGGTCGGCTTGCGGCTCTCTCGCGTCGCAAACGGCGCGCGGTAGGCAGCCATCTCCTCGTCGCTGAGCGTGCGCAGGATCGAGCCGGGCAGCACGCGTTCGACGAACGCATTGTTGTCGAGGATCATCGCTTCGCCCTCGCCCGGCGTGCGGAATTTCCGGAACGTCTCCCGCGCGGCGTCGTGCTGGTGGAAGTCCGACCAATCGCGCATCGGGCGGATGAACTCCATGAAGGCGAGCCCGCGCACCAGTTGCGGACGGCGTGCCGCGAGGTGGAAGGCGAGCGCCGTGCCCCAATCCTGGGCGACGAGATAGGCCGAGGCAATGCCCAGCTCGTCGATCAGCGCATCGAGATAGTCCGCCTGGTCGAAGAAGCGATAGCCGATGTCGGGTTTGCCGGACTGGCCGTAGCCGATCAGGTCGGGCGCGATGCAGTGCCCGACGGGGGCGACCAGCGGCATGATGTTGCGCCAGATGTAGGACGACGTCGGATTGCCGTGCAGGAACAGCACGTGCGGCGCGTCGCTACGGCCGGTCTCGCGATAGGCCATCGTAGACCCAAGCACGGCGCGATGATGCAGGCTGATATCGGGGGATCTGGTCATGGCAACTCCTTGAACACGGTTTGGAATGCGATCGTCTTGAAACGCGTCAGCGCCGCTTCGCTGCGTTCGACCTTCATGCGCAGCATCGCGCCCTGCCAGGATGCGAGCAGGAAATCGGCCAGCTGATCGGGATCGAAGTCGGAGGCGATCTCGCCGGTGGCCTGAGCCTCGGCGATGCAGGCCGCAAACGGCGCGCGCCATTCCCGGAAGATGTCGTCGAGCTGCTCGCGCAGCATCTCGCTCGAGCCCGACGCCTCGAGGCTGAAATCGCCGATCAGGCAGCCGCGGGTGAAGCCGTCATGCGCGAGCTTGCCGGTGATCAGATCGAGATAGCTCCTCAGCCTTTCGCGCGGCGTCAGCGTCGTGTCGCCCAGCGCTTCGGCAACGAGGCCGCGCACATAGACGAAGTAGCGGTCCAGCACCTCGGATGCGAACAGCTCCTTCGAGCGGAAATGGTTGGTGAAGGAGCCCTGCGGCGCGCCGGCGGCGGCGGTGACGTCGCGCACGCTGGTGCCGTGATAGCCGGTCCGGAACATTTCCGTCAGGCCGGCGTCGAGGATGGCATCGCGGAGAGAGGGTTTTGGCATGGACAGGATTTAATACGTACGTACGTATTGATGTCAAGCGCTAAAACGAATGCAGTTCACCCTGCGCTTGGCGACGCCGCTCAGGCCTGTCGGATCAGGGGATTGAGGTCAGCTCGCGGGCTTGCTGCGCGAAACCACCCAGTCGCGCAGCCAGGAGCCGATCGCGCAGCCGACGAGATAGAGCGCGAACATGACCAGGAAGAGATCGAGCCAGTAGCCGAACCGACCGGGCACGATCCGCGCGAACGACGCCGCCACCAGCGCGGCGGCGAGCAGCGCCAGCCAGCGCATCCAGACCTTCGAGACGCCCCGCGCCCGATGCACCACCGCGATCCAGCCCATGCAAAAGCCGAGCAGCGCCGCGCCGAGCAGCCAACCCCAGAAGAATGTCGCGAGCACGGTCATCGCTACTTCACCACGAATTCGATGCGGCGGTTCTGCGCCTTGCCGTCTTCACTCTCGTTGCCGGCCAGCGGCTGCGTGCTGCCATAGCCGATCGGCGTGAAACGGCTGGCAGGCAGCCCGGCGCGCACGAGGTAATCCACCACGGCCTGCGCGCGGCGTTCCGACAGTGCCTGGTTGGCGGCCTCCTCGCCGTCGCTGTCGGTATGGCCGGCGATCTCGATCGTCGCATTGGGGCAGCGCAACGCGGTCTCGATCAGGCGGTCGAGCAGGCCGGCGGAATCCGGCACGATGTCGGCCTTGCCGGACTCGAAGCGGATCTTGCCCTTCGAGAGAATTTCGGAAAACAGCTGCTGGCACACCGTGGGATCGACGGGGGCCGCCGCCGGCTTGACCGTGACCTCGGCCTTGTACTGCCAGCCCTGCGGAAAATCCTTGCCGAGCCCGTCGCGGATCTGGCCGGCGGCGGCATCGTAGAGCGCATCGCCCGACAGCTTCACCTCGCGGTCCGATACCACCAGCGTTCCGGTCGACAGCCGCGACAGCGCGCCGAGCGCGGGCCCCACCGCGGCCGCGAAACCCGACGGCGCGCCGATGCTGGCCTTGAGATTGTCGACCACTTTCTCGCTGAAGAACTTGCGGCCGGCGGCAGCGACCAGCGCGGCATGCACGTTGTTGTCGGGCACGTAGCCGGTCAGCGTCAGCGTCACCGCGACCGGGTCCTTGTAGGCCTGGAACACGTAGGGCGGCGCCTTGATGTCGTTGGCGGCGATCGAATAGCCTTCCGGCAGGTTCTTCAGCGCCGCGGCGACCGCTTCGCGTCCGCCGAGCTCGCGCGCCATGCCGGCGAGATTGACCTTGTTGTCGGTCAGCGTGATCTTGCCTTCCTTCAGCTTGCCGATCTGGTCGAGCAACAGCAGCGCCGCCGCGTCGAACCGCAACGGCGCGCCGCGGGCGAGCACCATCTGATCCACCACCTCGACGCCGCCGAGACTGGCCTTCGCGGCTTCGGTCAACTTGCCCTTGCTCGACGGCAGCGGCGCATTGCCGCCGAGCGTGACCCGCACGACGTCGCGTTCGGCGGACCAGACAAAGGGCTTGGCTTCGGGAACAAGGCGGGTCTCGTCGTTGACCAGCCGCACGCCGGGCACGGCTTCGACCGACGCCACCGCGCTGAGGCGGCCGTCTTCAGAGAAGGCGTTGGCCGCGAACGTCACATCGCGGCCCTCGACGCTGATGCGGCGCTTGTCGAGGACGGTGTCCTTCAGTGCGGCATTAGAGCGCGCGGCAAGGTCCGCTTCGACCGTTGTGGTGCTCGTCCAGGCCGCGATACCCCAAAGCACGACCAGTGGAATCACCCCAGGCCACCACTTGCTACTCCACTTGAAAAGTCCGTGCATTCAGCGTCCTGCGGGGTCGGGAACCAGAGAGAAAACAAACCCTTGGCTGACTGTCAAACCCCAAATGACGCGCCATGGCGGGGGCGCCATGTCGGACCGGGATAACAGTTTCTTCAGTGGTCTTTCGCTAAGTTTGCCGCGGAATGCAAATCGGCCGGCCCGCGCCCTCATGAAACAACTCCGCAACACCGTGATCCGTGCCGGCATGGAGGCGTTGTATTTCTCGGGTGCGCATATCCTGCTGCGGCCGATCTTCGCCGGCGTCGGCGCCATCTTCATGCTGCACCACGTCCGCCCGCGGCGCGGCGACGCGTTCCAGCCGAACCATCATCTCGAGGTCACGCCGGACTTCCTGCGCGCGATGCTGACGCATCTGCGCGCGCTCGACGTCGACGTAATCAGCATCGACGAGGCGCATCGCCGTCTCGCCGAACGGAATTTCGCGCGGCGCTTCGCCTGCTTTACCTTCGACGACGGCTATCGCGACAACCGCGATTTCGCGCTGCCTGTGATGCGCGAGTTCGGCGCCCCGTTCACGGTCTATGTCGCGAGCGATTTCGCCGAGGGCTGCGGCAGATTGTGGTGGATCGCGCTGGAGCGGGTGATCGCGGCGGCGTCCGCGATCGAGGTGCCGATCGACGGCACCATGACGCGGATCGACACCGCGACAGCGCAGGCCAAGCGGACTGCCTTCGGCCGCATCCACGACTGGCTGCGTTCACTGCCCGGCGAGCAGGCGATGCAGGCCGAGATATCCGCGCTGTGCGCCCGTCACGGGGTCGACGAGACCGGCATCGCGCGCGAGCTCTGCATGTCCTGGGACGAGTTGCGCGGCTTCGCCGAGGATCCGCTGGTGACGATCGGCGCGCACACCATCACCCATTGCAATCTCGCCAAGCAGAGCGAGACCATCGCATCGTTCGAGCTCGCGACCAGCCGGGCGCGGATCGAGGATGCGCTGCAGCGGCCGGCATTGCATCTCGCCTATCCCTATGGCGACCGGATCGCCGCCGGGCAGCGTGAATTCGCCCTCGCCCGGTCGATCGGCTTTCGGACCGCGGTGACGACGCGGCCCGGCATGCTGTTTCCCGAAAGCGCCGACCATCTGACTGCGTTGCAGCGGGTCTCGCTGAACGGCAATTACCAGGACGCGCGCCTGCTGCCGGTGCTGACATCAGGCGCCGCCACCGCAGTGTGGAACGGCTTTCGCCGCATCGACGCGGCGTAAGCTACTCTTCGTAGCCCGGATGCAGCGAAGCGCAATCCGGGACAGTCGCATCCGCGGATAGCATTTTGCCGGATTTCGCTCCGCTGCATCCGGGCTACCGATCCCTTCCCTCTCCTTGACTCGCTCCCCGGGCGCGCCCAGAACCACTGGCAACGCAATGGAGGAGCGCATGTTCAAGGATCTGTTCTCGCTGAAGGGCCGCGTCGCATTGGTGACCGGGGGATCGCGCGGCATCGGCAAGATGATCGCGGCCGGCTTCCTCGCGCAGGGTGCCGCCAGGGTCTACATCACCGCACGCAAGGCAGGTCCCTGCGAGGCGACCGCGCAGGAGCTGTCCGCCGCCTATGACGGCGAATGCATCGCGCTGCCGATCGACATCTCGACCGTCGAGGGCTGCGACAAGCTCGCGGGCGAGATCATCAAGCGCGAGCCGAAGCTCGACATCCTCGTCAACAATGCCGGCGCGGCCTGGGGCGCGGACTTCGACGAATTTCCGGAGAGCGGCTGGGACAAGGTGATGAACCTCAACGTCAAGTCGATCTTCTTCCTGACCAAGGCCCTGGCCAAGCCGCTGCGTGCGGCGGCGACGCACGACAGGCCGGGCAAGGTGATCAACATCGCCTCGATCGACGGCATCTTCGTCAACCCGATGGAGACCTATTCCTATGCCGCCAGCAAGGCTGCGGTGATCCATCTGACGCGCCGCATGGCGACCCGCCTGATCAAGGACAACATCAACGTCACCGCGATCGCGCCCGGCGCCTTCAAGTCGGACATGAACCGCGCCGCGCGCGACCACGCCGACGAGGTCGCCAAGCGCGTGCCGGCGAAGCGCGTCGGCACCGACGAGGATATGGCGGGTACCGCAATCTATCTCGCCTCGCGCGCCGGCGACTATGTCGTGGGCAACACCGTCGCGGTTGATGGCGGCGTGGTCTATGCGACGGCAGGGCTAGAGATCGCGGGCTAAGCGGCCGCGCGACCGACCTACGGCAACGGCTCCGCCGAAGGGCGGGGCCGTTTTTGTCGCTGGCTCACCGCTTCCATAGGGCTGTGACGCCTCTGGCGCGTGTCATTCAAATGCATTACATTGGATGCGAGTGAAGGAGATCGCTATGGCTTCGAATGCCCTGGTCCAAACCCGCATCGATGCGGACGTAAAGGAAAAGGCCACCGAGGTTCTGGAGAACATGGGTCTCACGGTATCCGACGCCGTGCGGATTCTGCTGACACGCACGGCCAATGAAGGAATGCTTCCACTGGAACTCGTGAGCAACAGCCAGGCTTACGACAGCTGGTTTCGCGAGAAGGTGCACCAGGCGTTGGCGGATGCCCGGCCCGGTCTCGATGATTCCGAGGTCGAAGCGCATTTCGCGCAACGCCGCGCCGCCGCGCTTCGAAAAGCGACAGGGCGTAAGCGGTGAAACTCGTCTGGTCGCGCTTCGCGTTATCCGATCGCGACGACATTTTCAGCTACATCGAGGCCGAGAATCCTCGCGCGGCGGTCCATGTTGACGAACAGATTGCCGATGCTGCGCGGCGCCTGCTCGACTTTCCTGTGGCCGGCCCGGGCGTGTTGCCGGCACGCGCGAGTTGGTCATCCCGCGCACACCTTATGTCACGGCGCACCTTGTTGACGGTGAGACTGTTCGCATCTTGCGCGTGCTTCACGGTGCGCAGATGTGGCCCGACGAACCTACAAATGACGATTGAGGCCGCGCCTCCGTACCGGCATCTGACCAAAAAGAAAGGGACGAGCCCCGGGACCTTTTCGGCTCGCCCCCTTCCTGTTCTCTCCCTGCGGAAAGAAACTGTTAGGTCACGATGCGATTTTCGCATCATGACCTATCCGTTGTTTGAGCATGATCTCTTCGGAAAACCGCTTCACACTTTTCCGGATCATGCTCGCGCCGATCAGCTCTCGATCCTCACATACTCGAAGTCGCCCGGCTTGTTGTCGATGCCGACCTTGGGCGGCGAGATCCAGGAGGCGAACTGGCCGGGTTCGGTCACCGGTTTCATCAGCGAGGCGATGAAGTCGCCGTCCGCGGTCGACGGCAGCCAGTCGTTCTTGCGCTTGGCCCAGGTGGCGTCGTCGATCAAGAGGCCATCGGGCGTCGCATGGACGTCCTTGAACTCGCCGATCTGGCGGTGGAAGGCAGTGTTCGGCACCGCGAGCTTGTAGTCGATGCCGGCGGTCGAGATCACCTTGTTCCAGCGCAGCATGCCCTTGACGCAATCCTGCGTGTAGTCGTCGCGCAGCCGCATGTTGAGCGCGGTCAGCGCCGGCTCGTCGACCATCTTAATCTGGCCGTCCACCATCTTCATGACCGGATAGGTCGAGCTCTTGAGCTGGTGGTCGTCGTCGATCGTGGTCTCCTTGTAGCGGCCTTTGATGCCGGCGTTGAAGGCATTGGCCGCGTTGGTCGACACTTCCGAGCCGAACAAATCGAGCGACAGCGAATAATGCAGGTTCAGCTTCTTCTGGATGGTCGGCAGGTCGATCACGCCAAGCGCGCGGATCTTGGCGATGTCGTTCGGATCGATGATGCCGGCTTCCTTCATCGCATCGCAGGTGCGCTGCACGACGCGGGTGATGCCGGTCTCGCCGACGAACATGTGGTGGGCTTCCTCGGTCAGCATGAAGCGGCAGGTGCGCGACAGCGGATCGAAGCCCGACTGCGCCAGCGAGTGCAGCTGCATCTTGCCGTCGCGGTCGGTGAAGTAGGTGAACATGAAGAACGACAGCCAGTCCGGCGTCGCCTCGTTGAAGGCCCCTAGCATGCGCGGAGAATCCGCGTCGCCCGAGCGGCGGCGCAACAAATCATCGGCCTCCTCGCGGCCGTCGCGGCCGAAATACTTCTGCAGCAGATAAACCATCGCCCAGAGATGGCGGCCTTCCTCGACATTGACCTGGAACAGGTTGCGCATGTCGTAGAGCGAGGGCGCGGTCTTGCCGAGATGGCGCTGCTGCTCGACCGAGGCCGGCTCGGTGTCGCCCTGGATCACGATCAGGCGGCGCAGCATGGCGCGGTGCTCACCGGGGACTTCCTGCCAGGCCGGCTTGCCATAGTCCTCGCCGAACGGAATGACGCGGTTCTCTTCCTGCGGCGCGAGCAAGATGCCCCAGCGATATTCGGGCATCCGCACGTAGTCGAACTTGGCCCAGCCGCGCGGATCGACCGAATAGGCGGTGCGCAGATAGACCAGCGATTCCTGGAAGCCGTCCGGACCCATGTCGCTCCACCAGTCCATGTAGCCGGGGTGCCAGCCTTCCAGCGCCTTGAGCACCTGGCGGTCCTCGGCGAGATTCACATTGTTCGGAATCTTGGTCGAGTAATCGACGTTCATGATGTTCATGGCCGTGCTCCCTTAAACTCGCGTCATGTCGAATTGCGCCTTCTGGCCGGTGCCGTAGCGGCGCAGTGCGCCGTCCTCACCGACCGCGTTCGGCCGCTGGAATATCCAGTTCTGCCACGCCGTGAGGCGGGAGAAGATCTTCGATTCCATGGTCTCCGGGCCGACGAAGCGCAGATTGGCTTCCATGCCGGTGAGACCGTCGGGCGAGAACGAGGTGCGCTCCTCGAAGAACACGCGGACCTCGTCGTCCCAGTCGATGTCGTCGAGCGCGAAGGTGACGAGACCGACCTCCTCGGCCTCCTCCGCGTCGAGCGCCTTGCCGATCGAGCCTTGCGCGCGCTCCAGATCCGACGGATCGGCCTGGAAGCGCGATTGCAGCCGGGTCAGGCCGTGGCTCATCGGATAGGGCCCGAAATTCATCGCCGTCAGCTCGATCGCCGGCGGCGGACGGTTGTCGCCCTGCTTCTGGCCGATCAGCATGTAGGAGCGGTCGGCGGCGAACACGAGCTCGGCCAGCGTGCCGACGAAGCAGGAGCCGGGCTCGACCAGCGTCACCAGCGTGCGCGAGGTGACGTCGATGCGCTTGAGCACGCGCTTCCAGTAATGCCTGACCTCGTTGACCAGCCAGTGCGCCTTGTTGGCCTCCAGGAACGCATCATAGGACACGACATTGGCGCGGTCGCCATGGCTCTTGAACACCAGCATCGCGATCTCGAGCTCGTTGATGCGCAGATGCAGGATCGCGTCATCGAGCTCGCGGGCGACCTGCAGCGGCCAGAACGCAGCGCCCTGCGCGATCATGCCGTCGATGTCGGCGGGCGCCGTGGTTTCCGGCGCCTTGATCGAGATGGTGGCGATGCGCGCCGCGCGATCGATGTCGACGCTGACGAAGCCATAGCGGATGGCGCTGTCGTCGATGGTGCGCGTCAGCGGCGCCAGCGCGATGCCTTTGCCGGCGCCGTTGCGCTTCGACTTCGCGGCGAATTCCTTGACGCGCTCGGCCAGCTTGCCCTCGAGCTTGGAGTTCGGCGCGATCTCGTCGACCAGGCGCCAGGAAACGGCGCGCTTGCCCTTGATGCCTTCCTCGATGGTGCAGAAGAAATCGGCATGGTCGCGGCGCACCTTGCGCTTGTCGACGACGCGCGTGAGCCCGCCGGTGCCCGGCAGCACCGCGAGCAGCGGCACTTCCGGCAGCGCGACGGCGGCAGCGCCGTCGTCGGCCATCATGATGTGGTCGGTCGCGAGCGCCAGTTCATAGCCGCCGCCGGCCGCGGTACCGTTGACGACGGTGATGAAGCTCTGCCCGGAATTCTCGCTGGAGTCTTCCAGGCCGTTGCGGGTCTCGTTGGTGAATTTGCAGAAGTTGACCTTGTGGGCATGGGTCGAGCCCGCCAGCATGCGGATGTTGGCGCCGGCGCAGAACACCCGGTTCTTGCCCGAGCGCATCACCACCACCTTGACCTCGGGATGCTCGAAGCGCAGCCGCTGCACGGCGTCGGCAAGCTCGATGTCGACGCCGAGGTCATAGGAATTGAGCTTGAGCTGGTAGCCTTCGAACAGGCCGGCGTTCTCGTCGACGTCCATGGTCAGCGTCGCGACGTCGCCCGCAGCGTCGAGCTTCCAGTGTCGGTAGCGCGACGGGTCGGTCTGGAAGTCGATGTACTTCGCCCCGCCTGCAAGGACGCGCTCGTCACCAGCCATGGGCCACCCTTATCTGTTGTCTTGCTGTTGTTCGTTTGAAGGTTCGTCGTCGAGGTCTTCATGCACAATAATGCATGTTTTTGATCTGGTCTAGTTCAAAACGCAAAAACATGCATTTTGTTTCATGTTCACGAAATTCACTCGCTCGGCCAATGACCTGGCATCGGCACCAAAGGTCAGGCCGCCAGTGCCGGGTCGTCGCGCAGCGCCGCTTTGGCGAATTCGGCGACCGCCTCGAGCGTCACCGCGGGCGCCTCGCGATGCGGCGAATGGCCGGCACCATCGATGGCCGTGACATCGACCGGGCAGTAGCACTCCTCCTGGGCGATCTCGACCTGGCGCATGGTGCCGTACTGGTCGGCCGCGCCCTGCACGATCAGCACGGGCACGCGGATATAGGCGAGATAGTCGGAGATATCCCAGTCGCGGAATGCCGGATCGAGCCAGGCGCCGTTCCAGCCATAAAAGGCGTTGTCGACATCCTTGTGCCAGCGCGCCAGCTTCTCCTTCAGATTGGTGGTCTCGTATGCGGTCTTGATCTCGGCGATCGACTTCACCGAAATGTCCTCGACGATGAAGTGCGGCGCCAGCAGCGCCAGGCCGTGCAGGCGATGATCCTGTTGCGCGCCGGCATAGATCGCGGCAATCGACGCGCCGTCGGAATGACCGAGCAGCAAGCCGCGGCGGAACCCGATCCGATCGAGCAGCTTCGGCAGCACGTCGAGCGCCTCGCGGTGCATGTAGTCGACCGGACGCGGCAGCTTCGCCGGCGACGAGGCGCCATAACCCGCGCGCGAATAGGCGAACACGCCGGCGCCGGTCGCCGCCTGCAGCTTCTCGGGGAAGTCGCCCCACAGCCCGACCGAGCCGAGGCCTTCATGGAGCATCACGATGGTCGGCGCCGCGTCCGGCGAGGGACCGATCATGCGGTATTCGAGCTCGGCGCCGTCGATGCTGAGGAAGCCGGAGGGTTTCAAGTTTGTCATGGTAGGCCTTCCTCATCGTCGTCCCGGCGAAAGCCGGGACCCATAACCACAGGCGTTAGTTGTTGCGCAAAGCTGTTGAACAGCGTCTCTCGAAACGAAGGCCGCGGCGTATGGGTCCCGGCTCCCGTGCGCAATTGCGCACTAGGCCGGGACGACGCGGGGAGCTAGTGCTCGTGTTCCCGCAATTTGAACCGCTGGATCTTTCCGGTCGCCGTCTTCGGCAGATTGTCGACCACATCGATCCAGCGCGGATATTTCCACGGGCCGATCTTCTGCTTGACGTGCTCCTTCAGCGCCTCGTGCAGGCCGGCGACTGAACTGTCGGGCCGCAGCACGACATACGCCTTCGGCTTGAGCAGCCCTTCCGGATCGGCCTCCGGCACGACCGCCGCCTCCAGCACCGCGGGATGGGTGATCAGCGCGCTCTCGACCTCGAACGGTGACACCCAGATGCCGGAGACCTTGAACATGTCGTCGGCGCGGCCGCAGAAGGTGTAGCGGCCGTCGGCATCGCGCGTGTATTTGTCGCCGGTGCGGGTCCAGGCGCCCTCGAAGGTGGCGCGGCTCTTGGCCCGTTGATTCCAGTAGCTCTCGCCGGCCGAGGGCGCATCGACCAAGAGTTCGCCGACCTCGCCGTCCGCGACGTCGGCGCCGGCCTCATTGACCAGCCTCACCTTGTAGCCGGGCACCGGACGGCCGGACGAGCCGTATTTGATGTCGCCGGGCGCGTTCGACAGGAAGATGTGCAACAGCTCGGTCGAGCCGACGCCGTCGAGGATGTCGACGCCGAACCGCGTCTTCCAGGCATTGCCGACCGACTCCGGCAGCGCCTCGCCGGCCGAGGTGCAGACGCGCAGGCGATTGCCGCCGGACTGCGCCTTGGTCGCCTCGTCGTTCAGCATCGCCGCGAACAGGGTCGGCACGCCGAAGAAGATGCTGGGATGATATTTGTTCATCAGCGCGAACATCACCGCCGGCGTCGGCCGCTCGGAGTTCAACACCGTGGTGGCGCCGACCGACATCGGGAAGGTCAGCGCATTGCCGAGCCCGTAGGCGAAGAACAGCTTGGCCGCCGACAGGCCGACATCATCCTCGCGGATCCCGAGCACCTGCTTGGCGTAGGTCTCCGCGGTCGCCGCGAGATTGGAATGCAGATGGCGCACGCCCTTCGGCATGCCGGTGGAGCCCGACGAATAGAGCCAGAATGCCGGCTCGTCGGCATGGGTCGGCGCGGTGGCGAACACGTCGCTCTCGCGCGCGATCTCATCGGACAGCTTCTTATGGCCATGCGCATCCTTGCCGGAGACCACGACATGCTCGAGGTCGGGCATGCGCGCGATGATGTCCTTCACGACCGGCAGCAGCGCTTCCGACACGAACAGCACGCGGGCGCGGCAATCACCGAGGATGTAGGCGTATTGCTCCGCAGTCAGCAGCGTGTTGAGCGGCACCGGCACCACGCCGGCGCGGATCGCGCCGAGGAACACGATCGGGAAATCGACCGTGTCCAGCATGATCATGGCGACCCGCTCTTCGCGGCGGACGCCGAGCTGGCGCAGCATGTTGCCGACGCGGCGGGTCTGCTGCTGCAACTGGCCATAGGTGATTTGCGACACCGTATCGTCGAACACGACCTTGTCGCCGCGGCCTTCATCGACGTTGCGGTCGAGCAGCCAGGAGACCGCGTTGTAAGTCATGCTCCGCTCCTCGGACCCGGACGTGCCACGCTTCCCTCTCCTGTGAATTTAAGAATTATAATTCATACAAAGCCACCACGTTGGCTTGCTGTCAATCCTTATCGGCACTATGTTTCCTAGAACCTCGGTCTGATTCAGTCAGGACCGCGCGTCGCACAGGGATCATGACCGCAGCCAACGACCCGGAAACCGACTTCCTTGAACAGCTCGGCCAGCGCGTGCGCACGATGCGCGCCCTGCGCGGCATGTCGCGCAAGGTGCTCGCCAAGGTTTCCGGCATTTCCGAACGCTACATCGCCCAGCTCGAGAGCGGCAAAGGCAATGTCTCGATCGTGCTGCTGCGCCGTGTCGCAGGCGCAATGGGCGCGCATCTCGAGGACCTGATCCCGTCCAGCGAGCCCGTGCCGGACTGGGCCGTGATCCGCGATCTCTTGCGCAAGGCGTCGCCCAACCAGATCGCGCAGGCCAAGGACATGCTCGCCGGCAGCAGCCCGTTGGCGCCGCGGCGCGCCTCGTTCTCCGGCATTGCGCTGATCGGCCTGCGCGGCGCCGGCAAGACCACGCTCGGCCGGATGCTGGCGAAGAAGATCGGCTGGAGCTTTGTCGAGCTCAACAAGGAGATCGAGGCGCAGAACGGCCTCTCGGTCGCCGAGATCATCGCGCTGTACGGCCAGGAAGGCTTCCGCCGCATGGAGCAGGCCGCGCTGACGCAGCTGTTGGCGCGCAAGGAATTGATGGTGCTGGCGACCGGCGGCGGCATCGTCTCCGAGGCGCTGACCTTCGATTTGATCCTGTCGTCGTTCTACACGATCTGGCTGAAGGCCGAGCCGGAGGAGCACATGGCGCGCGTGCGCCGCCAAGGCGATCTGCGCCCGATGGCCGACGACCGCTCGGCGATGGCGGAATTGCGCAACATCCTGGTCAGCCGCGAGCCGCTCTACGCCCGCGCATCGGCGGTGGTCGACACCGCCGGCCTCTCGGTCGACGCCGCCGCCGCGCGGCTGATCGATTCCGTGCGGCCGGTACTGCAGAACGAGGCGCGCTCGTTCGGTCTGCGCAGCGTGGCGCTGTAATCTCACAGCACAAAAAGAAACACTACCCCCGTCATTGCGAGCGAAGCGAAGCAATCCATCTCTCCGCGCGCGTGGATGCATGGATTGCTTCGTCGCTATCGCTCCTCGCAATGACGAAAATCGTCAGCGAAGTTGGACTACCTTAGAGCAGCCGGCTCTTCACATCATCAGCACCATCCCGCAGCAGCGGCAGGAAGCGGTCAATCAATTCCTGCATCGGTACGCGATCGACATGCGCGCCCATGTTGATTGCGGCGACGATGGTGCCGTCGTAGCGGCGCACCGGCACCGAGATGGAGCGGAAATGCGGCTCGGCCTCGCGGTCGACGAGGGAATAGCCCTGCGCGCGGTCGGTGACGATGGTGGCGAGCAGCTTCTTCGGATCGGTCGTGGTCTGCGGCGTCACCGGATCGCGGCGCATCGCCTTCAGCCGCGTCGCGAGCTCGGCATCAGTGAGGCGGCCGAGCATGGTGCGGCCGACCGAGGTGCAGAACGCTGGCAGCCGGTAGCCGATGTCGAGACCGGCGGAGAACACGCGCGTCGGGCTCGAGCGCGCCACGAACACGACGTCGTCGCCGTCGAGCAAGGCGAGCGAGGCGATCTCCTGTGCCGCGCTCGCGATGCGATCGAGCACCGGCTGCAGCACCGTCACCACCTGGTTGGATTGCAGGAACGAGCCCGCGAGCGTCAGCACATGCGGCGTCAGCGTGAACAGCTTGCCGTCGGTGGCAACGAAGCCGCCATGCGCCAGCGTGAACACGATGCGGCGCGCGGTGGCGCGCGGCAGATCGGCGGCGCGCGCGAGGTCGCTCAGCGTCGCCGGACCCGACACGGTGCCGAACACCTGCAACAGGCGCAGGCCGCGATCGAGCGCCTCGACGAAGTCGGTGGCGCGCTCGTCCTGGTCGGTCCGCTTCAGCTTGGGCATGGCGTTTTCAGGTTGGGCTTTGGCTTTGAACGGTTCAAAAATTGCGCTTGCTGTCCAAAACAGACATGGCATAATTCGCACATTCGTTCAATAGACGAACAAATCCAAATCCGGGAGACGCCGCCATGATGAGCCAGGAAGCGAACGATCTGATCACCCGCACCGGGCGCAAGGACCCGTGCGGCAAGCTGATGCGGAGCTACTGGCAGCCGGCGGCGCTGGTGGACGAATTGGACGGGCCGCGCCCGGTACGACCGGTGCGGCTGCTCGGCGAGAACCTGGTGCTGTTCCGCGGCGAGGACGGAAGCTACGGGCTGATCGATCGCCACTGCGCGCATCGCGGCGCCGATCTCGCCTTCGGCCGGCTCGAGCATGGCGGGCTGCGCTGCGCCTTCCACGGCTGGCTATTCGACACGTCAGGCCAGTGCATCGAGACGCCGGCGGAGCCGGCCGGTTCGCAGCTGTGCAAGGGCATCAGGCAGCGTTCCTATCCCGTGGTCGAGAAGAGCGGCATCCTGTGGGCCTGGCTCGGCGAAGGCGCCCCGCCCGCCTTTCCGGAGCTCGACTGCTTCGTTGCGCCCGGAAGCCATACGTTTGCGTTCAAGGGCCACATGAACTGCAACTGGCTGCAGGCGCTCGAGGTCGGCATCGATCCGGCGCACGCCTCCTTTCTGCATCGCTTCTTCGAGGACGAGGACACCTCGGCGGCTTACGGCAAGCAGTTCCGCGGCGCCTCGGCCGGCAGCGACATGCCGATGACCAAGATCCTGCGCGAATATGACCGGCCGATCATCAATGTCGAGCACACCGAATATGGCCTGCGCCTGATTGCGCTGCGCGAGCTCGACGCGGAGCGCACCCATGTGCGCGTCACCAACCAGCTGTTCCCGCACGGCTTCGTCATCCCGATGTCGACCGAGATGACGATCACGCAGTGGCACGTGCCGGTCGACGACGAGAACTGCTACTGGTACGCGATCTTCACCAGCTATGCGGCGCCGGTCGACAAGCAGAAGATGCGCGACCAGCGGCTCGAGCTCTATACGCTGCCGGACTACAAGTCGCGCAAGAACAAGAGCAACGATTACGGCTTCGATCCGCACGAGCAGGCGACCGAGACCTATACCGGCATGGGCACCGACATCAATGTCCACGACCAGTGGGCAGTGGAGTCGATGGGGGCGATTCAGGACCGCACCAACGAGCATCTCGGCCAGAGCGACAAGGCGATCGTGCAGTACCGCCCGCCTGCTGCGGCAGGAGATCGAGAAGGTCTCCGGCGGCGAGAAGCCGATGCTGTTCCTCGACGACGCCTCCGCGCGCAGTATCCAGGGCCCGGCCACGATGGACGGCATCGGCCCGACCCAGGGCTGGGAGCTCTACTGGATGGAAGTCGACGTCAAGCGCCGCCGCGGCGCACCATGGGCAGCTCCCGTGCCGCGCGAGATCGCCGGCAAGGTGCATCATCTGACGGCGGCGGAGTGAAGATGGTATCAATGGCTCCGCATTGTATCCTTCACCTCGCCCCGCTTGCGGGGAGAGGTCGGATCGCGTTAGCGATCCGGGTGAGGGGGTACAGGTCTATCGGCATATCGAGTCGGCGGAGAGAGCCCCTCACCCCGACCCTCTCCCCGCGAAGAGCGGGGCGAGGGAGAAGTGAAGGAGTGACGCGGTGAGCTTCGTCGAGCGTCACGGCCTGTGGTCGGATGAGCAGAAGGAGGCCGCACAACGCCTCCGCCGCATCGTCGAGGAGAAGAACCTCGAAGTCATCCGCCTGTCGTTCCCCGACCAGCACGGCATCCTGCGCGGCAAGACGCTGATCGCCGGCGAAGCGGTGCGCTCGCTGGAAAGCGGCTGCTCCATCACCACGACGATGCTCGCCAAGGACACCTCGCACAAGACGGTGTTTCCGGTGTTCACATCAGGCGGCGGCTTCGGCATGAAGGAGATGGAAGGCGCGGCCGACGTGCTGATGGTCGCCGACCCCACCACCTTCCGCGTGCTGCCTTGGGCGCAAAACACCGGCTGGCTGCTCTGCGACCTCTATTTCAGCGACGGCCGGCCGGTGCCGTTCGCGACCCGCAACCTCTATCGCAAGGTGCTCGATCAGCTCGCCGGCCGCGGCTACGATTTCGTCGCCGGCCTCGAGGTCGAATTCCACCTGTTCAAGCTCGACGACGCCCACATGGCGCCGGAGGATGCCGGCCAGCCCGGACGGCCGCCGTCGGTCAGCCTGCTATCGCACGGCTATCAATACCTCACCGAGCAGCGCTACGACCTGATGGAGCCGGCGCTCGAGATCATCCGCCGCGACATCATCGCGCTCGACCTGCCGTTGCGCTCGGTCGAGGTCGAATTCGGTCCGAGCCAGTGCGAATTCACTTTCGCACCGACTGTCGGTCTTGCGCCGGCCGACACCATGGTACTGTTTCGTTCGGCAGTGAAGCAGATCGCGCGCCGCCACGGCTATCACGCGACCTTCATGTGCCGGCCGAAACTGCCGAACGTGTTCGCGAGCGGCTGGCACCTGCACCAGTCGCTGGTGTCGCGCGCCAATGGCGAGAACGCCTTCATGGCCAAGGAGACCGGCGAGCCGCTCAGTGCGCTCGGCCGCGGCTGGCTCGCCGGCCTGATCGAGCACGCCCGGGCCTCGACCGTGTTCACGACGCCGACCATCAACGGCTACAAGCGCTACCGCTCCTATTCGCTGGCGCCGGACCGCGCGATCTGGGGCCGCGACAACCGCGGCGTGATGATCCGCGTGCTCGGCGGCGCCGGCGATCCGGCGACCCGGCTGGAGAACCGGATCGGCGAACCCGCCGCCAATCCCTATCTCTACATGGCAAGCCAGATCCTCTCCGGCCTCGACGGCGTCGACCGCAAGCTCGACCCCGGCCCGTCGGCCGACACGCCCTACGAGGCCAAGGCCGCGCTGTTGCCAAAGTCGCTGCGCGAGGCCGTGTTCGCGCTCAACGACGATCCGTTCTTCCGCCAGGCGCTCGGGCCGGAATTCGTGGACTATTACGTCTTCATCAAGAACGCGGAGATCGAACGCTTCCAGGCCGAGGTGTCGGACTGGGAGCACCGCGAATATTTCGAGATGTTTTGACGGAAGCGTCGGCGTAGGCGCTCCGCCGCTCTAGAGCATGATCCGGAAAAGTGTGAAGCGATTTTCCGCAAAGATCATGCTCAAACAAAGAGCTAAAGCGCGATGACGATTCAACCCAATCTCATCGCGCTTTAGACGCTTGCAAGGTGAGCCGCGACGGCCGCTTCGTTCCATTCCAGACCGACACCAGGCGTGTCGGGAATATGCAAAAGACCATCCTTGATTTCATACGGCCGTTCGAGAATCGGATCGGCCCAGTCCTGCCATTCCAACCAGTGAGCGGTCTCGGTTGCGCGCATGACGTGAGCGGCGACTTCCGGATAAAGATGCGTTGAGATGGGGATACCCGCGGCGCCGGCGATCGCAGCCGCCCGCATCCAGCCCGTCACTCCGCCGATACGCATGAAATCCGGCATCACCAGGTCGCAGGCCTTTCTCGCGATCGCCTTATGCATCTCCCTCGGACCATAGAAGTTCTCACCGATCTGGATCGGCGTCTTCAGCTCCGCCGCCAGTCGGGCGTGCCCGTCAAGATTGTCATAGACGACGGGCTCCTCGATCCAGTCGAGGCCATAGTCATCGATCGTATGGCACCGCTCGATGGCTTCGGCGAGATTTAGCCCCTGGTTGTAGTCCACCATCAAATGCATCCGATCCCCGACTGCTTTTCGAACGGCGTCAAGGGTCGTCAGATCCTCGCGCGGATCGCTTCTGCCGAGGCGCAATTTCAGGGCTGAGAACCCTCCTTCGTCGCGCAATTCCAAAGCGTCGGCCGCGACGGCGGCCGGCTCCTTCAGCCAAAGGCCGTTGCTATTGTAGGATCTCACGGCGCCGACCGTCGCCCCCAACAGCACGCACAGCGGCTTGTTTGCGGCTTTCGCCAACGCGTCCCACGCGGCCATGTCGAGGCCCGACGCCGCGATCATCGACAATCCCTCATAGCCGACAAAGTGAAGCGATTTGCGCGCCGCCTCGAACAACTCGACAGGCGCCACGCTCCGACCTCTGAGCAATTCGCCGAGATCATGCAACACCGGAACCAGATATCGCAGCGATTTCACGATGTAAGGCTCGAGATAGCCGCGCCCGACAATGCCCTCCTCCGTCACCAGATCGATGAGGACGAGCGGCCACTCCGATATCGTGACAATGCGCGCGACCACGGGCCGCTTCAGCTTCAGCACCACCGGACGAGCTTTGATCTCTCTGAGCGTCAATGAATCGGGCATGGCAATGGCTTTCGCAGCGCGAGGAAGCTGACTGGCGCGGGCCGAAAAATCCCGGAAGCCATTCCAATTGGTTTTTCAACCGATGTAAATTCACTACTCGGTATATTTAAGAGGTGACTGCATGGCGCGATCTGCAGAACCGACACGGCGGCGCATCCTTGCTGCCGCATACGTCCTTTTTCGCCAGCGCGGATACAGCCGCGTGAGCATGGACGAAATCGCATCGGCGACGAGGGTGACGAAGCGCACGCTCTACAACCATTTTCAAAGCAAGGATCAGCTGCTCGCCTTCGTGCTCGAAGCCCAGAACGAACTGGCCTTGGCCGCGTTCGCGACGTTCGGCGACAAGCTGTCCGGCTCGCCGGCGGCGATCATCGACGGCCTGTTCCGCGACCTGGCGGTCTGGGCGGACAGGCCGCGATGGGCCGGCTCGGGATTCACCAGGCTGGTCATCGAGTTGGCCGATCTCCCTGGCCATCCCGCACGCGCAATTGCGCGCCGGCACAAGGCCTTGCTCGAAACCCATCTCGGCGCGCTGCTGAAGCGGGCCGGTGTCCGCGACGCTCACCGCCGTGCGCGCGAGATCTGGCTGCTGTCCGAGGGCGCGATCTCCCTGATGCTGGTGCATGGCGATCGCGCCTATGCCGCAGCAGCGGCCGACGCAGCGAAACGACTGCTGCGAGGCTCTTCACGGTAAGCCGCGGCAGCCCGCCTCTCTGATCCGTCATCCTGAGGAGCGCGTAGCGCGTCTCGAAGGATGCACGGCCACCAGCCGGGCCATCGATCCTTCGAGACGCCTGCAACGCAGGCTCCTCAGGATGACGGCGATACGGCAATGCTTGCTGCTCAAATCCCCAGATACTTGTGCTGCAGATCCGGCTCGGCGATCAGCTCCTCGCTGGTGCCGCTCCACACGGTGCGGCCGCGCTCGATGATGTAATGGCGGTCGGCGATGCGGGCGAGGTTTCCGACGTTCTTGTCGATCACCAGCACCGACTGCCCGCGCTCCTTCAGCATCGACAGGCAGCTCCAGATCTCGTCGCGGATCAGGGGCGCAAGACCCTCGGTCGCCTCGTCGAGGATCAGCAATTTCGGATTGGTCATCAGCGCGCGGCCGATCGCCAGCATCTGCTGCTCGCCGCCCGACAGCGTGACGCCCATATTATTCGTGCGTTCGGCGAGCCGAGGAAACAGCGCGTGGATCTTGTCGATGGTCCACGGATCGGAGGCACTGAAGCGATTGCCCGACGCGGCGACGAGATTTTCGCGCACCGTGAGGTTGGGGAAGATCTGGCGGCCTTCCGGCACCAGGCCGATGCCGAGCTTTGCGATCTTGTAGGACGGCAGGCCGCGCACCGCCTCGCCGGCGAAGCGGATGGCGCCTGACCGCGCCGGCGTCAGGCCCATGATCGAGCGGATCGTCGTGGTCTTGCCCATGCCATTGCGGCCCATCAGCGCGACCATCTCGCCCGACTTGATCTTGAGCGACAGGCCGAACAGCACCTGGCTCAGCCCGTAGCAGGTCTCGATGCCATCCACTGCAAGCAAGGTTTCAGTCATTTTGGTCTCAGCCATGGCGCGTCACCGCATGCTGTTCGCCGAGATAGGCGCGCTTGACCTCGTCGTGCTTGCGGATCGCGTCCGGCACGTCGCAGGCGATGACGCGGCCATAAACCAAGACCGTGATGCGGTCGGCCAGCGCGAACACCGCCTCCATGTCGTGCTCGACCAGCACGATGGTGACTTCCTTGCGCAGCTCCTTCAGCAGCGCAACCATCCGCGTCGATTCGGTGACGCCGAGCCCGGCCATCGGCTCGTCCAGCAGCAACAGTTGCGGCCTGGTGGCGAGCGCGACCGCGAGCTCGAGCTCGCGCTGCTCGCCATGGCTCAACTGCGACACCACGATATCGGCGCGCGTGCCGAGGCCGACGCGCTCGAGCGCCGCGCGCGCGGCCTCGCGCAGATGCCGTTCCTTGCGCGCACTGCCCCAGAAGCGGAACGAGTGGCCGTCATGCGCCTGCGCCGCCAGCGCGACATTGTCGATCGCGGAAAATTCCTTCAGCAGCGAGGTGATCTGGAACGAGCGCGCCAGCCCGAGGCGGCTGCGCTTGTAGGACGGCAGGTTCGTGACGTCGCGGCCGGCGAAGCGGATGGTGCCGGAGTTCGGCATCACCTGTCCGGTGAGCTGGCTGATCAGCGTGGTCTTGCCGGCGCCGTTGGGGCCGATGATGGCGTGCAATTCGCCTGGCACCACCTCCATCGAGAGGTTGTCGGTCGCGGTGATGCCGCCGAAGCGGCGGACCAGATTGTCGACGCGGAGCAAGGGATCAGGCAAGGAATCAGCCACGGCGCATCCTCCCGAGCAGGCCCATGATGCCGCCGCGCGCGAACAGCACGATCAGGAGCAGCACCGGACCGAGGATCAGCCCCGAATATTCGGTGAACTGCGACAGCAGCTCCTCGAGCAGGAGATAGACGATCGCGCCGATGACGGGACCGAACAGCGAGCCCATGCCGCCGAGGATCACCATCACCATGAGATCGCCGGAGCGGGTCCAGTACATCACGGCGGGGCTGACGAAATCGGTGTTGTTGGCAAGCAGCGCGCCGGCCAGGCCGCAGATCGTGCCTGATATCACGAAGCAGACCAGGCGGTAGCGATTGGCATGGAAGCCGATCGCCTGCATGCGCTGCTCGTTGGAGCGGACGCCCTGCACCACGAGGCCGAAGCGCGAATTGACGATGCGCCAGATCAGGTAGAGGCCGCCGAACAGGCAGGCCAGGCAGAGGTAATAGAACTGGTTGCGATCCGACAGGTTGATCAGGCCGGCGAAATCGCTGCGCTTGTAGACGGTGAGCCCGTCGTCGCCGCCGTAGCGCGACAGCGCGGAGGCGATGTAGTAGGCCATCTGCGCAAAGGCCAGCGTGATCATGATGAAGTAGACGCCGCGGGTGCGCAAACTGAGCGCGCCGATCAGCAGCGCAAACAGCGCCGAGACGGCGAGCGCCACCGGCCACTGGATGAAGCCGGAGCCGATGCCCTCGGCGGCGAGGATGCCGACGGCATAGCCGCCGATGCCGAGATAGGCGGCGTGGCCAAAGCTCATCATGCCGCCATAGCCCATGATCAGATTGAGGCTCGCGGCGGCGAGCGCGAAGATCACGATCCGGGTGAACAGCGTGAGGATGAAGATATTGCCCGTGACCGCCGAATAGAGCGGCAGCAGCATCAGGGCGGCGCACATCAGCGCCGCGACCGCATTGGAGACGTTGAGCTTTCGCATCATCGTTTGGCCGCCGGGAACAGCCCCTCGGGCCGCAGCACAAGGATGATGGCCATCAGGAGGTAGATCAGCATCGAGGACAGCGCCGGCGCCGCGGTGGACGCCGCCGCCCCGCTCAGCACCTTGCGCAGCAGGTCCGGCAGGAAGGCGCGGCCCATCGTGTCGATGATGCCGACGAAGATCGCGGCCATGAACGCGCCGCGGATCGAGCCGATGCCGCCGATCACGATGATGACGAAGGCCAGGATCAGGATGTTCTCGCCCATGCCGATCTGCACGGTGAGGATCGGTGCCTGCATCAGCCCGGCGAGGCCGGCGAGCGCCGCGCCAAGGCCGAACACCAGCGTGAACAGCAGCTTGATGTTGATGCCGAGCGCCCCGATCATCTCGCGGTTGGAGGCCCCGGCGCGGATCAGCATGCCGATGCGGGTACGCATCACGACGAGATAGAGCATTGCTGCGACCGCCAGCGCGACCACGATGATCATGAGGCGGTAGGCCGGATAGTAAACGCCGGGGATGATCTGCACCGGCACGGTGAGCCAGGCCGGCAGCGGCAGCGCGAGGCCCGCCGGGCCCCAGATCAGCCGGACGGCGTCGTTGAAGAACAGGATCAGACCGAACGTCGCCAGCACCTGGTCGAGATGGTCGCGGCCATAGAGATGCCTGAGCGCGACATATTCCAGCACGATGCCGAGCAGCAGCGTGGCGCCCAGCGCCATCAGCGCGCCGAGCACGAAGCTGCCGGTCCAGGCCACGAAGGTCGCCGCGAAATAGGCGCCCATCATGTAGAGCGAGCCGTGCGCCAGATTGACGAAGTCCATGATGCCGAACACCAGCGTCAGCCCGGCCGCCAGCAGGAACAGCAGGAGGCCGAATTGCAGGCCGTTCAGCAGTTGTTCGACGACGAGATACATGGATCCTTCATACCGGGCTGAAACAAAACAGCGGCAGCGCAAGCACGCCGCCGCATTGCACATTGCGGGTTCTCCCTCGCCCCGCTCTTGCGGGGAGAGGGGTTGGGGTGAGGGGCTCTTTCCGCAAACCGAATGCCGGTAAAGAGCCCCTCACCCAATCGCTTCGCGATTGACCTCTCCCCGCAAGAGCGGGGCGAGGTAAAGAGAAGCAAGCCGCGCGCCAAAAAGACGCCCGACAATCACTTCATCGGACACTTGTCGTGGAAGCGGTCCTGGTCGTCCTTGACGATGGTCGCGACCGTCTTCAGCGAGAGCTGGCCCTCGGCGTCCTTGACCACGTCCTGCAGATAGAAGTTCTGGATCGGAATGTGGTTGTTGCCGTACTTGAACGGACCGCGCACCGATTTGAAGTTCACCTTCTCCATCTCGGCCTTCATCGCGTCCTTCTTCGTCAGGTCGCCCTTCACCGCGACCACGGCGCTGTTGATGAGGTTGGCAGCGTCGTAGGACTGGGCGCCGTAGAAGGTCGGCCGCAGGCCGGGATACTTCTTGCGGTAGTCGGCGACGAACTTCTTGTTCTCCTCGTTGGGCAGGTCGTTGACCCATTGCTGCGCGCCGGGAACGCCGAGCGCATTGTCCTTCTGCAACGGCAGCGACAATTCGTCGATGGTGAAGGCGGTGTAGAGCGGAATCTGCTGCTTGATACCGGCCTGCGCATACTGGTTCAGGAACTGCACGCCGGCCGCGCCCGGATAGAACACGAAGATCGACTCGGCCTTGGAGTTCTTCGCCTTGGTGAGCTCGGCGGAGAAGTCGAGCTGGCTCGGCCACACCGTATATTCCTCGCCGACGACCTGGCCCTTGAACGTGCTCTTGACGCCGGCCAGCATGTCCTTGCCCGCGGCGTAGTTCGGGCCGATCAGGAACACCGACTTGACGCCCTTCTGGTTCATGTAGGTGCCTACCGCTTGCGGGGTCTGGTCGTTCTGCCAGGAGGTCGAGAACACGTAAGGCGAGCACAGTTCGCCGGCGAGCTGCGACGGACCGGCATTGGCCGAGATCAGGAAGGTCTTGGAATCGACCGCGGTCTTCAGCGACGCCAGCAGCACGTTCGACCAGATGTAGCCGACGATGAAGTCGACCTTGTCGGACTGCACCAGCTTCTCGGTCTTCTGCTTGCCGACATCCGGCTTCTGCTGGTCGTCCTCGTAGATCACCTCGACCGGCTTGCCGTCGATCTTGCGGCCGAGATGGTCGAGCGCGAGCTCGAAGGAATTGCGCATGTCGTTGCCGATCACGGCGGTCGGACCGCTGAAGGTCGAGACGAAGCCGATCTTGACGCTGTCAGCCGCCATCGCGGGCTGCGCCAGCGCCACAGCCATGGCGCCTGCCAGCCAAAATGCCTTTTTCATATTCACTCCCCTCCTCAACCAAAGATCCCACCAGGCTCGATCACGAGGGCCCGGGGGGTCACGCTTTGCGCGCGTCGTTCTGTGACGTATTTTGTGCGCGATATCGCAAGTCTGCAGCAAGCATGAACCGACGGCGCTGACTTAGAACCTTCGGCGCATACCCCAGCACCTTGCATCATAATTCGTCTAAATCGACCATGGCAAGAAATATAATGCCGGTTGCGTGGGCAACGATTGTCGCAGGCACCGGCCTTCCGCAACGACCCACGCCCGCACTGCAGCAGGCTTTAACGATCCGGTAAAGCACCCGGAAACCACAGGCCGGCAAGCGCCTGCGGGCTTCATGGTCCGGAAAGCATCCCTGGCCGACGCTGCCGCAAAGGGGTGCGTCACATGCTGAATTACATCTTCGGCTTCAATGCCCGGATGGGCCGACTGGCTTTCTTCTTCTGCACCTTCGTGGTGGGCCTCGGCTTTATGATGCTGGTCTACGGCGTCACCGGCAACGCACCGGCGAGCGGCAGTATGGACGTGCTGCTGGCACAGGCATCGAGCAACCCCGTGCTGGTCATTGCCTTCTACGGCATGCTCGTCATCTGCTTCATGCTGCAATCGATGCGGGTGCGCGACATGGGCTGGGATCCGGTCTGCGTGATGGCGGCATGGATCGCCCTCCTCGTGCTCGACAGGGCGATTGCCGGACGATTTCCCGAATATGCGCTGACCTATCAGCACACCGAAACGGTGGTCGGCGCCGCCGTCAATGGCGCAATGAACATCGTCCTGCTGGTCTGGCGGAGCGGCGGCTATTACGAAGAAGCCCCGCCATCGCCGCGCGAGACCGGCGGCGATGGCCCGTTCGAAAGACGCAGTACGCCGGCCACAGGCGGCAGCCGCGTCGCGCGGATCGCCAACGGCGAATTCGGCGGAAAGACGCGGTAGCGGCTCCCTCCCTATTGTCGTCCCTGCCTAGTGCGCAATTGCGCACGGGAGCAGGGACCCATAACCACAGGCTTAGATTGTTGAAGAGGGTTGGGGCCTCAGCGATCCAAGACGATTCCCATTGGTGGTTATGGGTCCCGGATCGCGCGGAGCCTGTCATCGGGCGGCGCTTCGCGCCGACCCGTTGGCTTGTCCGGGACGACGCGGAGTTTGCCGCGCGATCACTGAGCCAAAGGCTGGGGCGAAAGCCGATCACCCCTTGTCCACCGCCCATTCGGCGCCGTCGATCGCATAGGACGCGTGGCGGAAATCCCTGATCGTCGCAACCTTGTCGGCCGACCAGTCGAGCAGCATGAACGATCGCGGCGGCGCGTCCAGAGCGGTCGGATCGAACACCAAGATCGCGGGGCGTCCCTCGACCTGTCCGGTCACCAGGTGCCAGTCGTCGATCTTCGAATAATTGCCGAAGTAGCGCGACACCTCGGCCTTGCCGTTCAGCCGCGTGCGGTTGACGAGCTCGAGCCTGATGTCATCGGCGATCATGGCGCGGATGGCGTCGAAGTCGCGGGCGTTGAAATGGCTGACATAGGCGTTGAGCCTGACGCGATCGGCCGGCGACAGGCCGGGCCGCGGCGCGTCGTCCGGCTCGCTGGCAAACTCGCGCAGCTGCGTGCGTCCACGGTGCAGCGCGGCCTTCACCGCGGGCAGGCTGAAATCCATGATGCCGCAGATCTCCTGCAGCGAGCAGCCGAGCACGTCCATCAGGATCACGCTGGAACGCTGCGCCACCGGCAAGCGCATGAAGGTGCGCAGGCTGGTCGCGGCGATCTCGCGGCGGCCCAAATCATCGAGCTCTCCGGCCATCATGTCCACCTCCTCCGGCGCGTGGAGCGCTTCCTGGCGGTTGCGCCGCCTGAGGAAATCGAGCGCGGTGTTGTGCGCGATCCGGAACAGCCAGGCTTGCGGATTCTGGATCGGCGCGGCGGACCCGAAGGCTTCCACCGCCTTGATCAGCGCGTCCTGCAGCACATCCTCGCCGTCGATGACGGATCCGACCATGCGGGCGCAGTAGCGATGCAGCCTCGGCCGCATCGCCGCCAACAGCGTGTCGACGTCGGTCGCGGCCGGCGCTTGGTGTGGTGACATCATGATGGCTCCGCCAGATCGGTGCACTGCCCGCCGGTTCACGGCTCATCCAGCATACGATAATTCCCGACAATCACCGCACAGCGAACCAGCGGCGGCTCGGCGCAACGATCGCGGATGCCGTCCTGGAACGCCTGGAACGCGGCCAGTTTCGGGATCGGGCTCGAACCGTCCTCGGCCGTGGTCTCGACCATGTGGATGAAGGTATCGTCCTCCAGCCGCAGGGTCAGATAGCGCACGCCGTCGGGCCTCGCCGCCTTCAGCTCGGCGAACACGGCCGACACCAGCGCGGCATTCTTCTCCGCCATCTCCGGCTTCGCCTTGTACCTGATCAGGGTCCGTCTCATCGCGGCCTCCTTGGCCTGGTTCTGCGGCCCGAACCGGCCGCGTCAGACCCAAGGACGTTTGCGAACCGCCAAAGGATGCGGTCCGGCAAAAATAAATTCAAAAATAGTTCTTCGCCGCATCCTTTGCCCGTTCCGGTTCGTCCTTGCCGGCGAAGCGCGCCGCAACCTCGCGGCGCAGCAACGGAGAACGACCATGCAGACCCCTCGAGAGCGCGCCGAACAGCGCTGGGTGCTCGGCCTCACCGCGCTGGCATCCTTCATGATGGCGCTCGACGCCATGATCATGACCACGGCCTTCGCCACCATCCGCGCCGATTTCGGAAGCGCCGTGGAGACGCTGCAATGGACCGTCAATGCCTTCAACCTGACCTTCGCGGTGCTGCTCCTGACCGGCGCGGCGCTCGGCGACCGTTTCGGGCGGCGCAGGATGTTCGCGGCCGGGATCGGCCTGTTCGTCGTGGCGTCCGCGGCCTGCGCGCTGGCCGGCAACGCCGCGGCCCTGATCGCCGCCCGCGCCTTACAGGGCGCGGGCGCGGCACTGGTGATGCCGCTGGCGATGGCGATCCTGAGCGGCGCGTTCGGCCGGGAGGAGCGCGCCCGCGCGCTCGGCATTTTCAGCGGCATCACCGGATGCGCGCTGATCATAGGTCCCGCGATCGGCGGCTTCATCACCGAGCATCTCGGCTGGCGCTGGATTTTCTGGATCAACTTACCGGTCGGCCTGATCGCGATCGCCCTTGTGATCACGCGCCTGCGCGAAAGTTTTGGGCCGACGGCGCCGCTCGACATCACCGGCCTCACGCTGGTCGCGCTCGCGGCGCTGGCGCTGGTCTGGGGCCTGCTGCGCGGCAACGGCGTCGGCTGGGCCAGCGCGGAAGTGACGGGCGCGCTGATCGCCGGCGTCGCGCTGGCGGCGCTGTTCGTGCTGTGGGAGCTGCGTGCCACAAGCCCGATGGTGCCGATGCGGCTGTTCGCGGCACGGCCGTTTGCGTCAGGCATGGCCGCAAGCGTGCTGTTCTACGCCGCGATGTATGGCGTGCTGTTCCTGCTGCCGCAGTTCCTGCAGATCGCGCTCGGCTTCGACGCCTTCGGCGCCGGGCTGCGCTTGCTGCCGTGGACGGCGACGCTGTTCGTCACCGCGCCGATCGCCGGCGCCGCGGTCAACCGGTTCGGCGAGCGCACGCTGGTCGTCACCGGCCTCCTGATGCAGGCGATCGGGCTCGGATGGATCAGCGAGATCGTGAGCCCCACAGTGCATTATTCGGCGCTGGTCGCGCCGCTGGTGCTCGCCGGCGTCGGCGTGTCGATGGCGATGCCGGCCGCGCAGAACGCGGTGCTGGGTGCGGTCGCCGTCAGCGAGATGGGCAAGGCGTCGGGCGTCTTCAACATGGGCCGCTTCCTCGGCGGCATGTTCGGTATCGCGGCGTTGGTGGCGAGCTTCTCCGCCAATGGCGCAGACGATTCATCCGGTCATTTCGCAAACGGATTCGCGTCGGCGATGAGCCTTGCCGCAACGCTGTCATTCGCCGGCGCGGTCGCGGGACTGTTCCTGCCGATGCGGCGGCGGGCCGTGGCCGCGGCCGCGCCGCAGGACGCGTGAAGCTTGCGGCGATTGGGTTTTGCTATCGGGCGATCAGGCATTTCGTGTTGGAATGGGGCTGCGAATGAATACATAATCAAACGACGAAGCCGTTCGAAACCGGGAGCGACATCAGATGACGCAAGCGCCGGCCAAACCTCATCGCGTGGTGATCGTCGGCGCCGGCTTCGGCGGCCTGGAAGCCGCTTTCGGTCTCAGAGGGGCGCCGGTCGAGATCACGCTGATCGACCGTCGCAACCACCATTTGTTCCAGCCGCTGCTCTATCAGGTCGCGACCGCTTCGCTTGCCACCAGCGAGATCGCCTGGCCGATCCGCTATCTCTTGCGCGACCGGCCCGAGGTGACGACGCTGTTCGCCAATGTCTGCGGCATCGACGCCGCGGCGAAGCGGGTAGCGCTCGACGACGGCGGCAGCATTCCCTACGACACGCTGGTCCTCGCCACCGGCGCCCGCCACGCCTATTTCGGCCATGACGAATGGGAGCCGTTCGCGCCCGGCCTGAAGACGCTGGAGGACGCGACGACGCTGCGGCGGCGCATCCTGGTCGCCTTCGAGCGCGCCGAGCGCGAGACCGATCCGGACAAGCGCGCGGCGCTGCTGACCTTCGTCATCATCGGCGCCGGCCCGACCGGCGTCGAGATGGCCGGCACCATCGCCGACCTCGCCAAGGACACGCTGCCGCAAGACTTCCGTCACATCGACACGCGCAAGGCGCGCGTGGTGCTGATCGAGGCCGGCCCGCGCGTGCTGGCCGGCTTCCCCGACGATCTCTCGGCTTACGCGCAGGCGTCGCTGGAAAAACTCGGCGTCGAGGTGATGCTGGGCGAGCCGGTCACCGAATGCTCGGCCGACGGCGTGGTGTTCGGCGGCAAGAGGCTGGAGGCGCGCACCATCGTCTGGGCCGCCGGCGTGCGCGCCTCGCGCGCCGCCGAATGGCTGAACGCGCCGGCCGATCGCGCCCATCGGCTGCAGGTCGAGCCGGATCTCACCGTGCCCGGCCATCCCGATGTCTTCGCCGTCGGCGACACCGTCACGATCAAGGATCCCGACGGCAATCCGGTGCCCGGCATCGCGCCGGCCGCCAAGCAGGAGGGACGCTATGTCGCCGCGCAGATCAAGGCCCGGCTCGACGGCAAGACGCTGCCGCCGTTCCGCTACAAGCATGCCGGCAGCCTCGCCCAGATCGGCAAGAAGAAAGCGGTGATCGATTTCGGCTGGCTCAAGCTGCGCGGCTCGCTGGCATGGTGGATTTGGGGCCTCGCCCACATCTACTTCCTGATCGGCGTGCGGCATCGGATTGCGGTGGCGATGAACTGGCTCTGGATCCACACCCGCGACCAGCGCGCCGCGCGGCTGATCACGCAAGGCAGCAGCAAGGTCGCGCAGTAGGTGGCTCGGCACTGCGCTATCCTGTTATCCATCATCCCCGCGCAAAGGCTCCGCCTTTGTCGCTGGAGGAGCGCGGCACGCGCGTCTCGAACGATCGACGGCCCCGCTAGTGGCCGTACATCCTTCGAAGCTCGCCCAGCGCCGCAATTGCGCCGCAAGGCTCGCACCTCAGGATGACGGATAACAATCTGTCTTAGCCTCTCAGCGCTGTACGCATTCTCACCCCATCACCTGGTGCGGCGAGCGGCCGAACGCGGCCTTGAAGGCGCGGCTGAAATGCGAGACGTCGCTGAAGCCGAAGCTCAGCGCGACATCGGTGACATGGCTGAAGCGCCGCTCCGCCAGCGCCTGATAGGCGGCGGCGAGGCGCTGCTGCCACAGCCATCGGATCGGGGTCGTGCCTTCGCGCGCAAACAGGCGATTGAGCGTGCGCGGCGCCATGTTCTGCGCGGTGGCGATCGCATCGAGATCGAGCCCGGGATCGTCGAGATTGGCCAGCATGTAGGCCTTGACCCGCGCCAGCCTTTCGTCGCCGCGCTGCGGCCCTTCGTCCGTCAGCTCGGTCTGCAGCGTGGTTGCGAAAATATCGAGCGCCGCCGCGCCAAGCCGTGTCGCCGCAGGTCCGGCCGCGTCGTCGAGCCGCGTCAGCCGGCGGATCAGCGATCCCGCCAGCGCTCCCACTTTCGACGCGTTGCCGACCCGCCGCGCCGTCAGGCGCTGCGCATCCGGCAGGCGTGCGAGCAGCAGCGGCCGCGGAATCGACACCATGATCGCGCGCGCGCTCGGGGCGAATTCGAGCGTGAACGGCTGCGCCTGGTCATGCAGCATCAGATCGCCCCGGCGCATGCGCACGTCGCGGCCGCCCTGGGCAAAGCTGACCTCGCCGCGCAGCGTGAGCCACAGCATGAAATAGTCGCGCGGATCCCTGCGGACGTCGCTCGCACTGCGCATCACCCGGATGCGGTCGGCGGCCGGCGTCGACGACCAGATGTCGTTGATGGCCAGCGGGCCGAGATGGCGGATCGAGATCGATGCCTGGAACGCCTCGTCGGCGACGCGGCGGCATTCGGTCAGCGAGAATTCGCGGCAGGTGACGTGATGCCAGCGGTCGAAACTGTCACCCGGCGCGACAAGCGTTTGCGCGACGACTGTGTGATCTGGGGTCTGCATCGGACCTTGCTCCCGCCCAACCCGGCAGCGGGACATTCTGCGTCCAGCCCTCCCTTCTGGCAAGCAGAGACCAGCGACTGGCCGGCGCAGCCAAGAACGATCGCGGGAACCGGCGTAGAAATTGTCTCTCACCAGGAGGAGACACCACATGGGCTACCAATGCGAAACCATCGATCCGGCGCGAACCGTCATGATCGTCGTCGACATGCAGAACGATTTCGTGGCCGAGGGCGCCAAGCTGCGTTCGGCGCAGGCCGCCGCCATGGTGCCGCGGCTGGCGCAGACCCTGAAGGCCTGCCGGGACAAGGGCATCCGCGTCATCTACACCGCGCATGTGCATCGCCGCGACGGCAGCGACATGGGGCTCTATGACGATCTCTATTCGCCGATCGCCGACCGGTCGTCGCTGGTCGACGGCAGCGAGGGCGTCGAGATCTTCAACGACCTCGCCCCCGCCCCCGGCGAGCACGTCATCAAGAAGCACCGCTACAGCGCGTTCTTCGCCACCGATCTCGATCTCATCCTGCGTGAATGGGGCATCACCACGGTGATCATCTCGGGGACCACGACCGAGAACTGCTGCCACGCCACCGCGCGCGACGCCATGTTCCACAATTACAAGGTCGTCTTCCTGTCGGACGCGACCGGCACGTTCGACTATCCCGATGTCGGCCAGGGCGCGCTGTCCGCCGACGAAGTACACCGCGCCACGCTGACGATCCTCGCATTCTCAACGGCACATGTGATGACGGCGGCCGAGATGCTGGCGCGGGTGAAGGCTGGTGACGGAGCGGCGAAGGCTGCGTAGTGAGTCGCCAACAGCGCGCCACAAACTTAGTCTGCCTCTCCCCTTGTGGGAGAGGCCGGATCGCATGAAGCGAAGCGCAATGCGATCCGGGTGAGGGGTTGCGGTCTCTCCGGCCCGTGCGCCGTGTGCAGAGATACCCCTCACCCCAGCCCTCTCCCACAAGGGGAGAGGGAGCGCAGCAGCATTCGCGGCGAAGAGCTCACTTCACCAGTGAGCAGCCGCCATCGGCCAGCGGGCGGAACGCCTGGTCGGCCGGGATGGTCGCGATCAGCTTGTAATAGTCGTAGGGGTACTTCGACTCCTCGGGCTTCTTCACCTCGAACAGATACATCGGGTGGATGACGCGGCCGTCCTGGCGGATCGTGGTGTCGCCGAACAGTTTGTCCTTGCCCTTGAAGGTCTTCATCTGCGGCACCACCGCCTTGGCGTCGTCGCTGCCGGTGGCGGCAACCGCGTTGAGGTAGGCGAGCGTCGAGGCGTAGACGCCGGCTTGGTTGCCGCTCGGCATCTTGCCGTTCATGCCGGGACGGGCGGCGAAGCGCTTTGCGAACGCGCGGGTGTCGTCGTTCATGTCCCAGTAGAAGGCTTCCAGCAACTGCAGGCCCTGCGCGACCTTCAGGCCCATGCCGTGGATGTCGTTCACGAACAGCAGGAACGCCACCATGGTCTGGCCGCCCTGCTGGATGCCGAACTCGGCCGCCTGCTTCACCGCATTGATGGTGTCGCCGCCGGCATTGGCGAGCCCGATCACTTTTGCTTTCGAGCTCTGCGCCTGCAGCAGGAAAGACGCGAAGTCCGACGTGCCGAGCGGATGCTTGCTCGAGCCCAAAACCTTGCCGCCGTGCTTCTCGATGTAGTTCGTCGCCTCGGCCTCAATGCCTTTGCCGAGCGCATAATCGACGGTCACGAAATACCAGTCCTTGCCGCCGCGCTGCATCATCGCGGCCGCGGTGGTGTTGCCGGTGGCCCAGGCGTCGTTGACCCATTGAATGGTGTTCGGCGAGCAGGCCTTGCCGGTGAGATCGGAGCTTGCGGTCGACGACGCCAGGAACGTCATCCGGCTATCGCGCAGGATGGTGTTGATGGCGAGCCCGACCGCCGAGTTCGGCACGTCGACGATGGCGTCGACGCCTTCGACATCGAGCCATTTGCGCGCGATCGCAGAGCCCACGTCGGCCTTGTTCTGGTGATCGGCATAGACGATCTCGACCTTGATGCCCTTGCCGCCGCCGCCAAAATCTTCCGCGGCCATGCGCGCGGCTTCCACCGAACCCATGCCGTTGGTGTCCTGGAAGATGCCCGAAATGTCATTGAGCACGCCGACGCGGACCACGTCGCCGGAAATCTCCGCGCGTGCGCTGCCCGCGGCGCAGGCCAGTGCCAGCGCAAGTCCAATCCTAAATCGCCCAACCCCGAAGCCCCTCATCGTCTCCCTCCCATGTTTCCTCAATCGACCTTTTGCTGGTCTTGAGCGTCTCGTCAGGCCGGCGTGATCTCGACCGGCAGGCTGCTGAGCCCGCGCAGCGTGTTGTTGAAAAGGCGCTTCGGCTCGCCGGTGATGTCGATCCTGGCGACACGACGCGCCAGCGCCGCCAGCATCACCTCCCCTTCGAGGCGAGCGACGAGCTGGCCGACACACATATGGATGCCCGAACCGTAGCCGACGTGGCCCGACGTACGACGGGTGATGTCATAGCTATCGGGCGCTTCCCAGCGGCGCGGATCACGATTGGCCGCTGCCAGGAACATCAGCACTTTCTCGCCTTCAGGAATGCTGGCTCCACTGAGCTCGACGTCGCGCGTCGTGGTGCGGAAGAAAGTCTGGACCGGACTTTCGAACCGCACGGCTTCCTCGAAGGCGTTGCGCGCCAGCGTCGGATCGGCGCGCAGCTTCTGGAACTGGTCGGGGAAGCGGGCGAGGCAGTAAACGGCGGCGCCGATGCCGTTGACGGTGGTGTCGAGACCGGCCGACAGCAACGAGCGCACCAGCAGCGGCGCCTCGGTCGCGGTAATGGCGCCGCTATCGACATGGGCGTGAATGCAGGCGCCGATGCCGCCCGGGGTGAGATTGTCGCGCTGGCATTGCTCGGCAACATAGGCCTGATGCGGCGCCGAGCGCTCGATCGCCTCCTTGCGGAGCTCGTTCGGCGGGCCGAAGGCATTGAACACCAGACTGGCGTAGGGCAGCAGATGCTCGCGGCCCTCCGGCCTCAGGCCGAGTGCATCCGGGAAGATCGACAACGGATAGGCTTCCGCAAGGTCCGCGATCGCGTCGAACCTGCGCTTCTCCAGCAGCGCATCGAGGCGGGCCTCCGCGGCGGCGGCAAATTGCCCGCGAAGCTGCTTCATCACGGTCGCCGACAACACCGTGCTCAGCACGGCTCGGGTCCGGGTATGGGCGGGCGGGTCGGCCTCCAGGATCAGGCTCGCCGGCCGCCACGGCTTCTCCTTGGAAAAGTCGCTGAGGCCGACGCCGCGGCTGGAGCAGAAGGTCGCGGGGTCGTTCAGCACCGCATGGACCTCGGCGTAGCGCGCCACGCCATAGACATTCCACTTGTCGAGATAGACCACCGGCCCGGCCTCGCGCAGCCGCTCATGGGTCGGGAATGGATCGGCGAAGAACTCGAGCGCGAACGGATCGACGTCGAGATGCGGGACGGACGCAGCTTCTGTTGCAGTCATCGGGACCTCCCGAGGTTTGATCTTGTCAACACGGGCCGCATATCTATTGCTCCCGGACAGTTTCGCAGCGATGATTTGAGAGATGAGCAGCCAGCCCCTCCCCCGAAAGCCCCGCCGGCCGAGACCGGCCGATCCCGCAGACGCCAGTGACGGCCCGCTGCTGGACCTTGATCGCTATGTGCCGGCGTTCATCACCTTCATCGGCAACAAGCTGTCGAACAGCGCCACCGCGTTTTACCAGAAGAATTTCGGCGTCAACGTCACTGAGTGGCGGATCATCTCGCAGCTGGCGATCGAGCCGGGGATTCCCGCTTCCCGGATCTGCCAAGTGATCGGCTTCGACAAGGGGCCGGTCAGCCGCAACCTCGCGGCATTGCAGAAGCGCGGCCTGCTGACCATCCGCACCGCTCCGGACGACGGCCGCACCCATTCGATCACGCTGACCGCGCGCGGCCGCGCCGTCCATGACAAGGTCATCGTCGCGGCGCTGGAGCGCGAGCGGCGGCTGCTGGCGTGCCTGAAGAAGGACGAGCGCGAGGTGCTGATCGAGCTGCTGCGCCGGCTGCACGAGAATCTCGGCGCCGTCACCGGGCAAAGCACGACCTGACGGCACAGCCGGGCCATGGGCGGCGCCCGGCACCCCCGCGGTCTTCGCCCGATCTTCCATGCGTGCCGTTGGCGCCGTGCTGCGCAACATTCTCCTCCCAAACGCGTGGCCGTTGACCGGCCCTGTCCCTATGGGTTCGGAAACTCGCACAGCTTAGTTGCTATGGCAACTAAAAAGGCAACCGCGTGCAGCGCGGCAAGTGGAAGCAGCGGGGACTTGGCGGGTTGGACAGCTGAAACTTGGATGATCCGTGCCACAAACGCGGTGTCGTCCCGGCCTCCGAGCCGTGACCCATAACCACAAAATGCTGATTATCGCATGTCGGCGGAACGACGAACTTTGTTCACAATTTCGGCCGCGGAGTATGGGTGCCTGCTTCCGCAGGGACGACGGCAGTGTACGCGGCGCGCTGCTGGCGCGTCAGATGCACAAATCGCCTCACACGCCCGCGCAGGCGATCGCCTCACCCGACCCGTCGTCCTCCAATACCGCCACTGCTGCGGCGCGGCGCGTCAGCACGGCGCGCTGATTGATGTAGCCCTTGTCGGTGATCTCCCCGCCGTCGACCGAGGCGGACTCGGCCAGCAGCAGCGCGCGGGTGGCATGGCCGGAGGAATGGCCGCCTTGCGCCTTCAGCGTCGCCAGCCCCCGCCCAACCGCAGCACGGACCGCCGGATGACCGATCACCTCCCGCGCATCGGCGCTCTCGGGCAGCCCTGCCAGCGAACGGCAGGCGGCGAGGTTCGGAAACACCAGGAAGCGCACCTCGTCGCGGCCATGGCCTGTGACGACGATGTCCTGCGCGAGCGGCGCCAGCGCCGCGATGCCGGCGACGCGCAAGGTGCCGACGCTGACCCAGGTGCCGGAATTGAGCTTGAAATCCTCCGCCACGCGGCCGTCGAAGAACAGGCCGAGATCGGGCCGTGCGGGATCGGCGAAGGTGACGGCGTCGCCGATCTTGTAAAAACCCTCGGCATCGAAGGCCTCAGCGGTGAGCTCGGGCGCCTTCCAGTAGCCCGGCGTGACGTTGGGCCCGCGCACGCGCACCTCGAGCTTGTCGCCCGACGGCACCAGCTTGAGCTCGGTGCCGGGGATCGGCACGCCGATATTGCCGGAGCGTTTGGCCAGGAAGTGGCAATCGGTCGCCAGCGGCGAGGTCTCGGTCGAACCCCAGGCCGACACCATCGGCAGCCGGCGACCGACCGTCCGCAGCGACAAGTCCTCCAGCGCGTCCCACAGATTCTGCGGCAGCGCCGCGCCGGCATAGAAGGCGAATTTGGTGCCCTCGAAGAATTTTCTGCGCAGTTCGTCGTCGGTGCGCAGCGCCGCGATCAGCATGTCGAAGCCGCGCGGCACGTTGAAATAGACCGTCGGCACCACGCTGCGCAGGTTGGCCAGCGAGGTCGCGAACAGCCCGGGCGCCGGCTTGCCGCCGTCGATATAGAGCGTGCCGCCGTTGCGCAGCACCAGGTTGAAGTTGTGGTTGGCGCCGAAGGTGTGGCTCCACGGCAGCCAGTCCAGGATCACCAGTTCCTCGCCCGCTTGCTCCAGGAACGTCCAGGTCTGCGCCTTGGCTTGCTGGCTCGAGGTCAGCATGCGCTGGGTGTTGATCACGGCCTTCGGCGTGCCCGTCGAGCCCGAGGTGAACAGGAATTTTGCGATCGTGTCAGCCGTCACCGCCGCGAACGCCTTGGCGACCCCGGGCGCTTCCGGCGTGGCAGCGACGGTACGGAACGACAATGCGTCGGCGTCGTCCGGATTGCCGCTGACGATGGTTGCGCGATGCAGCGGCTTGATTGCGGCAAGCGCCGCCGCGAACGGCCTTGTGCTTGCGACGTAGATCGCGCCGGGGTCGAGCAGCTCGATCATGCTCTTCAGCTTGTCGAAGTCTTTCGACATCAAGGAATAGGCCGGCGAGATCGCGGCCGAGGGCACGCCGACATGCTGCGCAGCGAGCGCGAACAACGCGTGATCGATGCCGTTGTCGGAGAGGATGACGAGCGGACGTTCCGTGCTCAGCCCTTGCGCTAGCACCCACGATGCGGCCCGCCGCACGATGCCGAGCGCGTCGCGATAGCTGACGGTGCTCCAGGGCGCATCGGCATTGGCGCGCTCGCCGAGAAAGATGCGATCCGGCGCCTGCTGCGCCCAATGCTCCAGCCAGTCGCCGACGCAGCGGGCGCCTTGCTTCAGCGGCGTGGTGGAGCGGACCAGGATGCTGCCGTCGTCGCGGCGATCCGCAACGATCGCGGGCGTCGCGAACAGGCTGCTCGGATTGTCTCCGCTGGCGGCGGCCATCGTCATGGTTTCCTCCTCGCCCAAGTCTTGTCACCCGTGTCTTATCGGGATCGCGCCGCAACATGGTGCGGCGCCGCGGTCCCGGCCGGGCTCTTTGGTCATAATGTTGCGGACATCAATTGTTGTCGTCAACAACAATCTTTCCATCCCAGCTTGGGCGCGCTAGCCTTGCGGTCATGGCGAGCCAGCAAAAGACATCGCGCAAGGCGGCAGGAACGGCAGCGGCAATCCGCCGCCCCCGATCGCACGGAGCAAATGGCGCGGCGCCCAACGGCGAGGCCGGCGACGACATCGGCCTCGACGCGCTGGTCGGTCACGCCGGCTATGCGGTGCGCCGCTTCCAGCTCTGGATCTTTCAGGACTTCATCAAGACGCTGGCGACGGTCGATATCCGCCCAACCCAGTATTCGGTGATGACCGTGATCGGGGCCAATCCAGGCCTCAGTCAGATGGCGGTGGCAAAGCGGCTCGGGATCGAGCGCGCGCGGCTGGTGCATCTGCTCGACAGCCTGGAAGACCGCGACTTCGTCAGCCGCGTCCCCTCCGCGACAGACCGCCGCTCCCATGCGCTGCATCTGACCGCGCGCGGCAAGACCGCGCTGGCGCAGTTCAAGCGGCTCGCCGCCGAGCATGAGCGGCATGTGGCCGAGAAGATCGGCAAGGAAAACCGCGAGCATTTGTTGCGCATCCTCGCCTCCTTCACCTGACCTTTCGACCGAGATTTCGGCTTGACCGGATTTGCCTTTAAATTGGGCAGATACTCTCTCATACCGGCCTACGTCCGTTCCCGACGAGCATTTCAAGCAACTGATATTGTGCAATAATCCGCCGCGCGACGGACGCGGGCGAATTGTACACAATGGCACATTGCTTGCTTCGACCAGGCTGCAATTCCCTTGCGGATGGCATCCGACGCCTCCCGCTCACGAGATGAGGCCAAGCACGTGACTGAAACTGTCGCCGCGATCGTCGCCGCGCACCGCGCCGGGACCATGACGCCGGCCCAAACCGTGGCGCGCAGCTACCAGCGCATCCGCGAGCACAACGATCCCGCCATCTTCATCAGCCTGCGCGACGAGAAGGATGCGCTTGCCGAGGCCGAGCGGCTCGCCGATCCGACGTTGCCGCTTTACGGCGTGCCGGTCGCGGTGAAGGACAATATCGACGTCGCGGGCCTGCCGACCACCGCCGCCTGCCCGGCGTTCTCCTATCTGCCTGAGCAGGATTCCACCGTGGTCGCGAAACTGCGCGCGGCCGGCGCCGTCATCATCGGCAAGACCAATCTCGACCAGTTCGCCACCGGCCTGGTCGGCGTGCGCTCGCCGTACGGCATTCCCAGGAACCCGGTGCGCGGCGATCTGGTGCCGGGCGGGTCGAGTTCGGGCTCCGCGGTCGCGGTCTCCGCGGGCCTGGTGCCGCTGTCGCTCGGCACCGACACCGCGGGCAGCGGCCGCGTGCCGGCGATGCTCAACAACATCGTCGGGCTCAAGCCGAGCCTCGGGCTGATCTCGACCACCGGCGTCGTGCCGGCCTGCCGCACGCTCGACTGCGTCTCGATCTTCTCGCTCACCGCCGACGACGCGCTGGCCGCGCTCGCCGTCATGTCCGGGCCCGATCAGTCCGATCCGTATTCGCGCGACCGGGCGCTGGCCCCGCTGGCGAGCTTTCCGGCCAAGCTGAAGCTCGGCATTCCCCAAACCGGCCAGTTGAAATTCTTCGGCGATCGCGAGGCCGAGGAGGCCTATGGCGAGGCGTGCAAGCGCTGGCAGGCGCTTGGCGCCAACCTCGTCGAGTTCGACCTCGCGCCGTTCTACGAGACCGCGCGGCTGCTCTATGAGGGCCCGTGGGTGGCGGAACGCTATCTCGTGATCCGCGACCTGCTGGCGTCGTCGCCCGAGGCGGTCCATCCGGTGACGCGCGAGATCACCGTCGGCGGATCGCGTCCAACTGCCGCCGATACTTTTTCTGCGCTGTACCGCCTCGAGGCGCTGCGCCGCGTCGCCGAGCGCAGCCTTGCGCAACTCGATGCGATCGTGCTGCCGACCGCCCCGACCGTCTATTCCACCGCCGATGTGCTCGCCAATCCGATCGAGCTGAACTCGCGGCTCGGCACCTACACCAATTTCGTCAACCTGCTCGATATGTGCGGCCTGGCGCTGCCGGCAGCGATGCGGCCCGACGGCGCGCCGTTCGGCATCACGCTGCTCGCGCGCGCCGGCCGCGACGCCGAGCTTGCCGGCATCGGCCGCGTGTTTCACGCCGACACCGGACTTACACTCGGCGCCAATTCACTTCCGCAGCCGCCGCTCACCGCCGCGCCGACGCAGGCCGGCTCCGACGACATCACCATCGCGGTGGTCGGTGCGCATCTCTCCGGCATGGCGCTGAACCACGAGCTGACGACGCTCGATGCGCGCCTGCTGGAAGAGGCGGTCACCGCACCGGACTACAGGCTCTACGCGCTCGACACCACGCCGCCGAAGCCCGGCATGCTGCGCATCGAGGCCGGTGCCGGCGCAGCGATCAAGCTCGAACTGTGGGCGATGTCACCGGCAGCATTCGGAACGTTCGTCGCCGCGATCCCGCCGCCGCTGTCGATCGGCACGATCAGGCTCGCCGACGGACGGCAGGCCAAGGGCTTCATCGTCGAGCCCGCCGCGATCCAGGGCGCGAAGGACATTTCCGCCTATGGCGGCTGGCGCGCATTCATGGCGGAGAGGGCGAAAGCCTAGCCGCAGCGGAAGTGCGCTCCCTCGCCCCGCTCTCGCGGGGAGAGGGTGGGGGTGAGGGGCATCTCTCCGCGCGGAGGACTATCGAGAGACCTGTACCCCCTCACCCGGATTGCGTCTGCGATGCAATCCGACCTCGCCCCGCAAGCGGGGCGAGGTAAGGAGAAGCTACACCGACACCGCGTAGGTCTCGTACTCCCCGCGCACCTGCTCGATATGGGCGCGCATCGCCGCGGCGGCGCCTGTCTTGTCGCCGCGCATGATGGCGACGACGACGCGGTCGTGCTCGGCGTGGGATTTTGCCAGACGGCCGAGGTTGCGGAACTGGGCGCGGCGGAACGGCTGCACGCGCACCCGCGTCGCCAAAGTGATCTCGGCGATGTAGGCGTTCTGCGACCCGGCATAGATCGCGTTGTGGAAGCGCTCATTGACCTCATGGAAGCGCTCGGGATTGCCGGTGTAGCTCAGCACCCGCAACTCCTCGTGGATCGCTTCCAGTGCGTGGCGCTCCGCCGCCGTCATCCGCTCGGCGGCGAGGCCGGCACAGATCGCCTCCAGCTCGGCCATCGCCTCGAACATGCCGGTGAGCCGTTCAAGCGAGGGCCGCGCCACCACGGCGCCGCGATGCGCTCGGGCATCGATCAGGCCGCTGGCGGCAAGCTGCCGCAGCGCTTCGCGCACCGGGGTGCGCGAGACGTTGAAGCGCCGCGCAAGGTCGGTTTCATCGAGCCCGGCCCCCGGCGGCAGCGTGCCACGCACGATCTCGTCGGCGAGTTGCAGCCGCAGCTCTTCGGCACGGGTGACCTTGTCGACCAGCGACGACGGCCGATCGATGCGGCGCACCGTCATCTCGGATTCTGCGCCCTGCGGCAGATCTTCCAGGCTCATCCTCAAGCGCCCTTCAAGCACCTTTGGGTTCGTCGATGACGCTGACATGGGCGGCGACGATTCTCCAGCCCTCGGGGAAGCGAATCCACGTCTGCATCTGCCGCCCCACTCTACCCGGCGCGCTGTCCCGGTAGAACAGCGTCGAGGCGATCGCGGTGTCGCGGCCATAGGTCGTGATCACGGTCCGCTCGAGCTTGCGCATCAGCCCGACCGGCGAGCGCCCGGCGCGAAACGCCATGATCTCGGCATAGCCATAAAGGTTCTCGCCGATACCGTAACGCAGCGTGCGGCGGTCGTCGCGGAACAGCTCGTCGAGCACCGCGACGTCGTTCGAGACCAGCGCCTTCTCATATCGCTGGAACTGCGCGGTGACCTCAGCGACGACGTCGGGAATATCGATTTCCATATCAGAGTCCTCTCGGCGCCGGCGCGGCCGCAACGCCCATCTGTTCCAGCGCATAGGCGACCCGTAGCGCGCCGTCCTCGCGCCAGGGCGCCGCGATGATCTGCACGCCGATCGGCAGCGGCTCAAGCGGCACCGGCACGGCGACCACCGGCAGACCGATGAAGGAGATCGGCTGGGTGTGGATGCCGATATTGGCGCGCACCGGAAGCTCGACGCCGTCGAGCGTGAAACTGGCCTGACCGATCTTCGGCGCGGTGCACGGCGTCGCCGGCGCCAGGATCACGTCGACCGACTGGAACAGCTCCATCACCTTCGCGCGATACCAGCGGCGGAATTTCTGCGCCTTGTCGACATAGACCGCCGGGATCATCGCGCCCGCAATGAGACGGTCGCGCACCGCCGGATCGAAATCGTTGGGACGCTTGCGCAGGCGATCGAGATGCAGCGCGGCACCCTCGGTCGTGGTGATGATGTAGGCCGCGGCGCGAGCGCGCGCAGCTTCGGGAAGCTCCACGATCCGCGCGGCACCGAGCGCCTTCGCGACACGCGCGACCGCCTCTGCCGCCTCCGGAAACAGATTCTGCTGGAAATAGCCGCCGGCGATCGCAACCCGCAGCCCGCCAATATCATTGGCAAGCAACGGCACGGTCGGCTCGACCGACTGCACAATGCAGGCCGGATCATCGGCATCAGGCCCCTGCATGGCGTCGTAGGCGAGCGCGAGGTCCTTCACGCTGCGCGCTAGCGGGCCGAGATGATCGAGGCTGGCGACGAACGGATAGGACCGCGCGCGCGACAGCCGGCCGTAGGTCGGCTTCAAACCGAACGTGCCGCAGAATGACGACGGCACGCGGATCGAGCCGTTGGTATCGGAGCCGAGCGCGATCGGCACCAGCGCGCCGCCGACGGCGCTGCCCGAGCCGCCGGAGGAGCCGCCGGTCATCCGCGCCGGATCATGCGGATTGCGCGACGGGCCGTCATGCACATTCTCGCCGGTGAAGTCGTAGGCGTATTCGCCCATGTTGAGCGCGCCGACCAGCACCGCACCGGCCGCCTCCATCCGCTCGATCAGCGTCGCATCGCGCGGCGACGGCGGCAGGTCGCGGTTGATCTTCGAGCCGGCGCGGGTCGGAAGGCCCTGCACATCGAACAGGTTCTTGACCGCGAACGGCACGCCGGCGAGCGGGCCGACCGGTTGACCGGCGGCGATCGCGGCATCGACCGCGCTGGCCCTGGCGCGCGCGCGATCGGCGGTGACGTCGGTGAAGGCATTGAGGACCTTGTCATGCGCGGCGATCCGCGCCAGCGCAGCCTCGGTCGCGGCAAGAGCCGTGATCTTGCGGTTTGAGACGGCCTGCGCGATCTCGGCGGCCGACATGGGAACGGGAGTTTCGGACATCGGGGTCTCAGGTCGAATAGACGGCGGCCGACACGACGTCGTCCGGCAGCGGGAAGTCATCGACCAGCCGCGCCAGTCGCAGCGAGACGTCGAGATTGGCGCGCACCGCCGGACGCCAGGCGTCCTCCAGCGGCAACGCCATCGCGCGGGCGACGGCGTTCATATAGTCGTCGAGATGATCGGTCATTTCGCTCCCAATAACGATTTTGCGCATGATCTCCGCGCAAACGCGTTCCGCGTTTGTCGCGAGGAAAACCGGTCCCCACTTTTCCGGATCATGCGTCAAGACACCGGCAGCGGCGGATGCGGGATCGCCGTCAGCAGCTCCCTTGTATAGGCATCCTGCGGATTGCCCAAGACGTGTTCGGATGTGCCCTGCTCCACGATGCGACCGGCGCGCATCACGATGACGCGATCGCACAGCAGGCGCACGACATTGAGGTCGTGCGACACGAACAAATAGCTCATGCCCATCGACTGCTTGAGGTCCTGCAGCAAATTGAGCACCACCGCCTGCACCGAGACATCAAGTGCCGCGGTCGGCTCGTCGAGGATGACGAGCTTCGGGTGCAGCGCGATGGCGCGTGCGATGCCGACGCGGGCCTTCTGGCCGCCGGAGAGCTGGTGCGGGAAGCGATCCAGCAGATTGACCGGCAGGCCGACCAGCCGCGCGAGCTCCTCGCAGCGGGTGCGGAGCGCGTCGCGCCCGCGGATGTCGCCGAGCTGCATGATCGGATCCGCGATGGCGCGCGCCGCGGTGAAGCGCGGGTTGAGGCTGTCGGTCGGATCCTGGAACACCATCTGGATCTGGCTGCGCCGCGGCAGCCGCGCGAACGACTGCGGCGTGATGCCGCCGATGTCCTCGCCGTCGAACATGATGCGGCCGGAGGTCTGGTCCAGCAGCCGCATCACCATCATCGACGTCGTCGACTTGCCGCAGCCGGATTCGCCGACCAGCCCGACGCTCTCGCCATGATCGATCGAGAAGCTGATACCGTCGACCGCACGGAAGGTCTCTTCCTCGACCGGCGGCTTGCGCCCGAACAACTTTGCCAGCATCCCGCCCGCGCCCTGGCGCGGGTATTCCTTGACGAGCCTTTCGACTGACAGGAGAGGCTCCATCCGCCCCCTCTCCCCGTTCTTTACGGCGAGAGGGTTGGGGTGAGGGGCCGCATCCGCAGGCACGGCCCGTGGAGGGTCCCCCTCACCCGCCACGCTCTGGCGCGCGAGTGCGCTGCCGAGCGTGTCGGCCTCTCCCCGCACGCGGGGAGAGGCAAGCGAATCCTCCTCCGGCAACAGATCCCGGAGCGACACCCCGAGCCGCGGCGTCGCGCGCATCAGCTTCCTGGTGTAGGCATGCCGGGGCGCGGCGAAGATGTCCGCCGACTTGGCGGTCTCGACCACACGGCCCTTCTCCATCACCACGACGCGGTCGCAATAGGCGGCGGCGAGGCCGAGGTCATGCGTGATCAGAATCGTCGACATCGCCCGGCGCCGGGTCAGCTCGACGATCAGGTCCATCACCGCCTTCTGGGTGGTGACGTCGAGCCCGGTGGTCGGCTCGTCGGCGATCAGAAGCTGCGGATTGCAGGCCAGCGCGAGCGCGATGACCACGCGCTGGCACATGCCGCCGGACAGCTCGAACGGATAGGCGTGGTAGCGCTCGCGTGCGCGCGCGATCTTGACCTGCTCCAGCGCCTCGATCGCCGTCTCGCCGCGATCGGTGACCTGCGCCTGCTGCACATGCTGGCGCAGCACGTCCTCGATCTGGTGACCGACCTTGCGGATCGGATTGAGCGCGGCGCGCGGGTTCTGGAAGATCATCGAGACCTCGCGGCCGCGCAGATCGCGCATCTGGCTCTCCGAGGCCGACTTGACGTCGATACCGGAGAACATCACCGAGCCCTCGGCGATCCGGCCGGCGCGGTCGAGGATGCGCATCACGGCATAGGAAGTCACCGACTTGCCGGAGCCGGACTCGCCGACGATGCCGACGGTCTCGCCCTTGCCGACGGATATGTTGACGTGCTGCACCGCCTTGACGATGCCGCGGCGGGTGGTGAACTCGACCGTGAGGTCGCTGACGTCGAGCAGCGGCTGGGCGGTCATGCGCGCCTCCCCTCATGGGGTGCGTCATCCAAAAATCCGCAAATCAACCCCATGCAAAGGAGCGGAGCGGTAGCACGGCACCGGACCGGGACAGGCATCATGTTCTCCGCCTGTCCAGTGCGCCCCCTCGCCCCGCTCTTGCGGGGAGAGGGTTGGGGTGAGGGGCATCTATCGGCACGTACAACTGGCTGAGGAGTGCGCGGAGCGCCCCCCTCACCCGGTCCGCTAACGCGGCCCGGCCTCTCCCCGCACGCGGGGAGAGGCGAAGAAAGCGCGCATGCGTTAGCCAGGTCCACATCATCACGTCCTCCGCTGCGGATCGACGATGTCGCGCAGGCCGTCGCCGAGCAGGTTGAAGCAGAACACCGCGATCATCAGCGCCAGGCCCGGGAACAGCGCGATCCACCACTCGCCCGACACCATAAAGCCCGCGCCCTCGGCGACCATGATGCCCCACTCCGCGGTCGGTGGCCGGACGCCGAGCCCGATGAAGGACAGGCCCGCGGCGTTGAGGATAGCATAGCCCATGGTCAGCGACATCTGCACGATCATGATCGGCATGATGTTGGGCAGGATGTGCCCGAGCAGAATGCGGTACTCGCCGTTGCCGGACAGCCGCGCCGCCTGCACGAAGCCGGCATTGCGGCGGACGTTTGCTTCTGCGCGTGCGACGCGGGCATAGAGCGGGAAGTTCACGATCGCGGTCGCGATGATGATGTTCTGCACGGTGTTGCCGAGCGCCGCGACGATGCCCATCGCCAGCACGAACAGCGGAAACGCCATGATGGTGTCGGCGATGCGGCCGACGATGCGGTCGGTCCAGCCGCCGAAATAGCCGGCGGCGATGCCGGCCAGCCCGCCCATCAGGAACACCAGCACGACGGAGGCGACCGCGATGAAGGTGTCGAGCCGCGTCGCGACGATGACGCGGCTGAAGATGTCGCGGCCGAGCTGATCGGTGCCGAACCAGTGCGCGGCGGACGGCGGCTTCAATGCAGCCGCGGTGTCGGAGGCGAGCGGGTCGTACGGCACCACGTAGGGCCCGAACAGCGCGGCAAACAGGATCAGGACCAGCAGCGCGAAGGCAAAGCCGGTGACCTTGTTTTCGCTCAAGACGTAGCGGGTCTGCTCCAACGCCGCGGCAAGCCCCGACGTGCGGGCGGGTCCTGCGGGTTCGACGGTTGGAGCTACGGTGCTCATGCTCTAGCCCTCCAGCCTGACGCGGGGATCGATCACGCCGTAGAGGATGTCGATCAGCAGATTGAGCAGCACGTACATGACCGCCATGGTCAGCACGAAGCCCTGCACCGGCGCGAAGTCGGATGCGATCAGCGCCTCGACCGCGTAGGAGCCGATGCCGGGCCAGGCGAACACCTTTTCCACCAGCACATTGGCGCCCAACAGGAACGAGAACACCATGCTGAGCGTGGTGATGACCGGCAGCATCGCGTTGCGGAAGGCGTAGGTGACGATCACCTTGCCGGGCGACAGGCCGCTGGCACGCGCGGTGCGGACGAAGTCGGACGCCAGCACCGCCAGCATCGAGGCCCGCGTCATCCGCGCGATCGGCGCCAGCGAGAAGATCGCGAGCGTCACCGCCGGCAGGATCAATTGGCTGAGCGCGGAACGAAACGCCTCGAAGTCCCGCGCGATCAGCGTGTCGACGAGATAGAAGCCGGTGACGGTCGGCGGTGCGCTAGCGAACACGTCGAGCCGGCCGAGCGGCGCCGGCGACCAGCCGAGCCGGAAGTAGAACAGATAGACCAGCACGAGCCCGGTGAAGAACACCGGCAGCGACACGCCGGCCGTGGTGGTGACGCGGCAGAGATGGTCGATCCAGGAGCCCGGCCGCGTCGCCGCCAGCACGCCGAGCGGGATCGCGATCACGATGGAGACGACGAGGCCGAGCAGAGTGAGCTCGGCCGACGCCGGCAGGCGGTTGCGCAGCTCGGCCGCCACCGGCTGGCCGGTGGTGAGCGATGTGCCGAGATCGCCATGGGCGAGATCGTTGGTGTAGCGGACGAACTGCTCGATCAGCGGCTTGTCGAAGCCGAGCTTCTTCCGGATCTGGTCGACCGCCTCCTTGGTGGCCGCGGGGCCAGCAAAATACGCCGCGGGATCGCCCGGCAGCGCACGCGTCAAAAGGAACGTCACGATCACGACCCCGATCAGCGACGGGATCGCGAACAGCAGCCGCTTGCCGATCATCGCAAGCATGAGCGCCTCACCCCTTCGCCATCGCGCGATAATCGAGGCGGCGGTGGAACCAGTATTGGTAGCCCGTCACGTTCTTCTGCATCGCGACGTTGACGAAGGGCTGATAGAGCGGGATGCGCGGGATGTCGGCGAAGGCGAGATCGACGAAACCCTTGACGTCGGCGTCGTAGGCCGCGGTGTCACCATTCGCGGCGGCAATGCGTGCGCCGTCGATGAGCTTGTCCATCTCGGGCGATTTGTAGCTCATCGTGTTGAAGATCGAATTGTTGCCGTGGTAGCACCAGTAGAAGAAGTACTCGGGGTAATCGAGCCAGCCCGAGAACACGTTGGTGAACAGCGGCATTTCCTTCTTGGTGAGCTCGGTGCGCCAATTGGCGCCGGGCACCTTGTTGATGGTGGTCTTGATGCCGAGCTGCGCCAGGCTCTCCTGCACCAGCACGCAGAGCGGCTCGTTGACCCCTGCGAAATTCAGGTCGAACGAGATCGTGGTCTCGAATCCGTTGGCGTAGCCGGCTTCAGTGAGCAGCGCCTTGGCCTTCTCCATGTCGGTGTAATATTTGGTCGGCTGCGGCCAGGCGACCTCGGTCGGCCTGTCCTTGGCCGCGCCGAACATCGGGTTGGCGAGACCGAACAGCACCGCATCCATGATCTTCTGATACGGCATCGCGTAGGCCATCGCCTGCCGTACCTTGGGATTGTCGAACGGCGGCTTGGTCACGTTCATGCCGATATACTGGATGCCGTTGGAGAACGGCAGCGAGACCACGTTGAGCTTGCCGCTCGCCTTCATCTCCTGGAAGTCCTTGAACGGCAGCTCATAGGAGATGTCGGCATCGCCGCGCTCGAGCAGCGCTCGGCGGTTGCCGGCCTGCGGCACCATGCGCCAGATCACGCGCTTGATCTTCGGCAGCGGACCGCAGACCCACTCGTCGTTGCGTTCCATGACGACTTCGGTGCCGGCGGTCCATTTGGTCACCTTGTAGGCGCCGGAGCCCGCGGTCTGCTGCTTGGTGAATTCGAGGCCCCACGGATCCTTCTCGCTGGCGTTCTTCTTCACGAGTTCGGAGTTGACGACGCAGGGCACGATCACAGCGAGGTCGGGGATCGTCAGCTTGTCCTTCCTGAGGAAGTCGACGCGCACCGTGGTGTCATCGACGATCACGAACTGCTCGGGCTTGGTCAGCGAGCCCGCGCTCATCTGGAAGGTCGGAAAGCCGCCGACAGAGACGGCACGGTCGAGCGACCATTTGACGTCCTTCGCCGTGACAGGCGTGCCGTCATGGAATTTGGCGTTCTTGCGCAGCTTGAAGGTGACCGACATGTCGCCGATGTTGATGTCCTCGGCGAGCTCAGGCTTGAACTTGTCGCGGTCGTAATAGGGCACGCCGCCCGGACCGCTCTTCATCTCGTGGCTGATCAGGCGGTCGTAGCAATTCCACGACACCTCGTAGCCCGGCACGTTGGTGCCGACGCCGTGGATATCGAGATTGTTGGGTCCGCCTTCGGAGACGATGAGCAGCGTCTCGGAGCGCGCGTCGGCCTTGGCCGGCGACCAGATCGCGGGCGCGGTCGGCGCCAGCGCCCCCGCAGCCAGCCCGGACACCGATTTGAGGAAATCGCGACGCTTCATGTGATGCTCCAACGCCTTGGGAAACGGCCTTGGAACTCAGATCGCAAGGATTGTGCCAACCCTTAACGAAATCTTATGTACTGCTAATGCCTTGCCGGAGCGAGGTAAAACGTCGGCCGGTATCCCGGTCGGGCAAAATCTTAGATCGCCAATTGCATACAAAGCCAGGCTATATGCTCAAAAAATGAGCATGAAGCGGCTTCTGCTTGCTTTGTGGCCGGCAATAGAGGCCGCGCGCTGAAGCGCGCTAATCCGGCCAAATCAGCTCCTGCAATTGCACGAAGTCGTCGACCCGGTCCGGCCAGCCGTCGATGCAGATGTGCCGGAGCGGATCGCTGGCAGAGTGCAGCATCAAGAGCGCCATCAGCCGCCGCTTCAGCGTGAACGTCACATCGCTGCGCGAGATGCCGAAGCCGTCGAACAGGCTGCGCACCCGGCGCGGATGCCCGGCGGCCATGAAGGCGCTGGGACCGAGCAGGTCGTACTCGCCCCATCCGGCCCGGACGTCGCCGAAGTCGAACAGGCCGGCGACGTGCCAGCCGTCGGCCCGGCGTCCGAGCAGAAAGTTCTCCGGGATGTATTCGCCGGTCAGGATCACCGGCGGCGCGTTCATTGGGATCAACTCAGCGGCGTCACGCAGGAGATCGTCGAGCGAGGTGAGGAATTTTTTGGGCAGGCCGAGCCGCTCATGGCGCGCCCGGCACTGCGCGATCTGCCCGCGCATGAAGGCCTCCCAGCGCGGCTCGATAGCGCGCAGGCTGCCGGGCGGCACGCGCTGCACCTCGGCAATCACGGCCCCGATCTCGGCGAGCACGCGCTCGCGCTCGGCTTCCGACAGCGATGGCCAGACCTCCGAGCCGACGGTGCCGGACAGGCGAGTGATGACGAGATACGGCCAGCCGTCGCGTTCGCCCTCCGCGACAAGGTCGGGAATCGGAATGCCGAGCCGTCCGCGCAACCCGGCAAGCGCGCCGCGCTCGGACACGAATTGCGGGCGCAGAAACGGCGGGAAGAGTTTGAGGATCAGGTTATCGTCCAGCCCGACAACCAGATTGGTGCCGGTCGAGAACACATGCGGCGCGACGCACGACAGCCCGTGGCCATCAGCAATATCGCGCGCGACCGGCAACCAGCGCGACGTGTCGCTGCGCCAGGCGCGGTAGCTGTCGTAGTTGGTGAGGAGTGGAAGGGAAGCGATCATCTCTCGGACCGTCATTGCGAGCCACCCGGTCGGCGCGAAGCGCCGCCGGATGAAGCAATCCATGGCACCGCTTGTACAGCGAATGGATTGCTTCGTCGCTTCGCTCCTCGCAATGACGGGAAGCTATTTCGTAGCCCGGATGAAGCGAAGCGTAATCCGGGATTCTGTGCCGCCTGAAAGACCGGCCCCGGATTTCGCTTCGCTTCATCCGGGCTACACAGCCGTCTTCTCCTTCCCCCTGAAAGGGGGAAGGTCGGGATGGGGGTCAGCTGCAAGCGACGCTGCAAGTGGTGAGAGAAGATCCCCGCCCGCTTTGCTCTGGCGAGCAAAGCGACCTCCCCTCTTCAAGGGGAGGTTAAGGCAACGCATAACCTCATCACCTATCCGGATTGGCGCGCTCGAACTGGCGCAAGAGGCGGTTGCCGCGCTCGACGGCGTTGTCCATCGCGGCCTGCGCCGATCGCTTGCCGGCAAACACCTGCTCGAGCTCCTCCTCGATCACGTCGCGGATCAGGACGAACGAGCCGAGGCGGATGCCCTTCGAATGGTCGGTCGGCGGCTTCAGCGTCACCTCCTCGATCGAGATCGAGGCGCCGGGATTGCGATCGTAGAAACCCTGCGCGCGGGTCAGATCGAATGCGGCGCGGGTGATCGGCAGGTAGCCCGTGTTCTGGTGCCAGGTGGCCTGCACCTCCGGCCGCGACAGATAGGCGAAGAACTTCGCCACGCCGGCGTATTCGGCGCGCGGCCGGTCGCGCAGCACCCACAGCGTCGCGCCGCCGATGATCGAGTTCTGCGGCGCGCCCTGCACGTCGGGTTCGTACGGCATCATGCCGTAGCCGACCTCGAATTTGGAATTGGCCTTGATGTCGGCGCGCGTGCCCGACGAGCCGATGAAGATGCCGCACTCCCCTTTCTGGAAGCGCGGCTCGGCCGCCTGTCCGCGGCCGCTATAGTCGAAGGTCTTGTCGGCCTGCCACTGCGCGAGCTGCGCGATGTGGCGCACCACCAGCGGATTGTTGAAGATCAGCTGGGCGTCCAGCCCGGAAAACCCGTTGGCCTTGGTCGCGATCGGCAGATTCTGGAAGGCGGAGAAGTTCTCGACATTGATCCAGGACGGCCACGACGTGGTCACGCCGCACATCGCGCCCGCCGCGCGCAGCCGCTTGGCCACGACGCCGAGCTCCGGCCAGGTCCTGGGCGGCACACTCGGATCGAGCCCGGCGGACCGGAACATATCCTTGTTGTAGTAGAGGATCGGCGTCGAGGCATTGAAGGGGAACGACAGCATGTTGCCGTCGACATCGGCATAGTAGCCGGCCACCGCGGGCAGATAGGCCGACGGCGCGAATGCCTCGGACTGATCGCGCATCAGCTCGAACACCGGATAGATCGCGCCGCGGGCCGCCATCATGGTTGCGGTCGCGATCTCGTTGACCTGAACGATCGCCGGCTGGCTGCGCGATCGGAAGGCGAAGATCGCCGCGGTGACGGTCTCGGTATAGTTGCCCTTGTAGGCGGGCACGATCCGGTAGTCGGATTGCGAGGCGTTGAAATCGGCGGCAAGCTTCTCGAGCTGCTTGCCGAGCTCGCCCGACATCGCGTGCCACCACATGATCTCGGTGGCCGCCCGCGCCGGCGACACAAGCAGAAGAGCCGCGACGACGAGGTACAAAAGCTTCAAGGCGAGCTTCAAAGCGAACTTCACGACGAGCCGTTCCCGGATGCCACCACGCCCTCATAAGGCGCCACAACCGCAGATTCAACCTACACCGCAGGTTGCACCGCGGATTTAACGTTTGGCCGATGGCGAACCAGCGCCATTCTGCTAAAAATGCGTTGAACCTTTTCTTCCCGCCCTGGACACAATTCACAAGGGGAATAGTAGCCTGTGTACCGCCGCGCCGGCCTTTCGCGGATAACGATGCTTGCCGTCGCGCTGTCATGGGCAGCGGTCCCGGCGAGCGTTTTTGCGCGCGAATTCCGGACCGCCGATACCCAGAATGAGGACTATCCGACCGTCCAGGCGCTGAATTACATGGACCGTCTGATCGCCGAACGCACCGCCGGCCGGCACCGCATCGTGGTCTTCCATTCCCGCCAGCTGGGTGAGGAGAAGGAGACGCTGGAGCAGACGCGGGCCGGCGCCATCGATTTGAACCGGACCAATGTCGCGCTGATCGGGACAATGGTGCCGTCGGTCAACGTGCTGGCAATGCCGTTCCTGTTTCGATCGCCCGAACACCTGCAAACCGTGCTGGATGGACCGATCGGCAGCGAGATCCTGAACAGTCTCGGGGATCACGGCTTCGTCGGGCTGGCCTTCTACGATTCCGGCGCCCGCTCGATCTATAACAGCGTGCGCCCGGTGCGTTCGCTCGACGACCTCAAGGGACTGCGGGTGCGCGTGCAGCAATCCGAACGGATGTCGGACATGGTGCGCGCGCTCGGCGCCCAGCCGGTCCAGATGCCCTACGGCCAGGTGCTGACCGGATTCGCCACCGGGCTGATCGACGGCGCCGAGAACAACTGGGCGTCCTTCGTCACCACCGGCCACTACAAATATGCCGGCTACTACACGCTGACCCGGCACACTTTCAGTCCGGACGTGCTGCTGATGTCGCAAAAGGCCTGGGCCAGCCTCTCGGCGGAGGAGCAGGCGATCTTCCGCGAGGCCGCGCAACGCTCCAGCGCCTACATGCGCGAGAGATGGCGCGACCTCGAGGAGCGCTCGCGCCAGCAGGCGGAGCTGGCCGGCGTCAAGATCGTGACCGACATCGACCGCAAGCCGTTCGAAGCCGCGATGGCCGGCATCTACGCCAGGGCCGAGCGCGATCCTGCGATATCAGCGCTGATCGAACGCATCCGCAACATGGAGTAACCGGATCTTGGACGCACCAGAGCAGGACGGGACGAAGCGACGGCGGGCGGCCTTCGGGCCGCAGGGCCGTTTCCGCATCGTCCAGTTGCTGCGTGCGGTCCCGATCCGCTGGCGCATCCTTTCGATCGCCCTGCTCAACTCCGCGGTCGTGATCGTGCTGGCGGTGCTGATCTGGAACGGCTCGAAGGTGCTCGGCTCGGCCTGGGAGGATGTCCGCCAGGTGCGGGAATCCGACAAGATCCTGGCCAAGCTCGAAAGCGAGACCAGCCGTCTGCAGAACCTGATCCATCGCTACATCAATCAGCCGAGCCCGGACCTGTTCGCTGAAATCCTGCTGCTCCGCGAGGCCGTGCTCGGCACGCTGACCAACCGGGCCTCGACCGACCCGATGCTGTCAGGCTCGGTCGAGCAGCTGGAGCGCGTCACCAGCCGTTTCCTCGACGGCTTCGGCGAACTGCGCACCGTGCAGACCAGGATCGCCAAGACCTATGACGAGCAGGTGCTGTCGCCGACCAAGGACATGGCCGGGCTCTATTCGATCATCGAGGGCGCGACCGGCCATCGCGATGCACTGATCTGGCCCGCGCTCGGCAAGTCGCGCGAGGCGTTCACCTCGCTGCTGGTCGCCGCCAACGCCTACTACCTCTCGCTTGCCTCCTCGTCGGCCGAGGAAGCCCGCCGCAACATCGATACGATCGAGCGGACGATTCCGGTCATGACCGATCTGGCCGAGAACGATCTGCAGCGCATGGCGCTGGCGCGGCTCAAGGTCAAGACCGCCGAGCTGCGCGACGGGCTCGGCAAGCTCAGCGAGCAGCTCACCAACCGCACCGATCTGCTGCGCAACTCGATCGACGCCAGCCAGGCGGATGCGATCGGCGCGATCGACGATCTCTCGGTGAAGATGCGCCAGCGCGAGCAGAAGGCGCAGGAGACGTTCGACAAGACGCTGACCTCGATCTCGCGCCGGGTGCTGTCGATTGCCGTGATCTTCCTCGGCGTCATCATGTCGGCCGGCGTCATGATCGCGCTGTCGATCCGGCTGCCGCTGGCGCAGATCATGGCCGCGATGCGCACCATCACCTCGGGGGACCTCGACCGGCCGGTGCAGGGCACGTCGGCCAAGGACGAGGTCGGCGCCATGGCGCGCGCGGTCGAAGTGTTCCGTGAAAACGCGATCGCCAAGCGCAAGACCGAGGACGAGCTGCGCACCGCCAAGGAGGAGGCCGAAAGCGCGCTGCTCGAGCTCAACACCGCGCAGCAGAACCTGATCGATGCCGAACGTCTCGCCGCGCTCGGCGGCCTCGTTGCCGGCGTCGCCCACGAGGTCAACAACCCGATCGGCATCAGCCTGACGGTGGCCTCGAGCTTTGCCCGCCGCAGCGAGATGTTCGAGAACGATTTGAAGACCGAGCCGCTGCGCCGCTCCAGGCTCGACGAGTTCGTCCGCGCCTCGCGTGACGCATCGCAGCAACTGGTCTCGAACCTGACGCGCGCCGGCGAGCTGATCCAGTCGTTCAAGCAGGTCGCCGTCGACCGATCGCATGCCGAGCGCCGCCAGTTTGCCTTGAGCGAATCCACCGACCAGATCGTGGCGAGCCTGCGGCCGGTGCTGAAGAAGGCCGCGATCGCGCTGTCGGTCGATGTGCCCGAGGGGCTCTTGATCGACGGCTATCCCGGCGCCTATGGGCAGATCTTAACCAATCTTTTCCTCAACGCCGTCAATCATGCCTTTGCCGATGGCCGCTCCGGCACCATCACCATCTCGGCGCGCGGGCGCGGCGCCGACGATGTGGAGATCATCTTCGCAGACGACGGGGCGGGCATGACGCCGGACGTGCAGCGGCAGGCGTTCGACCCGTTCTTTACGACGCGCCGCAACGAAGGTGGTACGGGCCTTGGCCTCCACATCGTCTATAACCTCGTCACCCAGCAGCTCGGTGGACGCATGATGCTGGAGTCAAGGGTAGGACAAGGCACCACTTTTCGCATTATCATGCCCAGGATCGCCAAGGGGGCTGCCAAGGGCGAGCCCACGATCGCTGACGCAGCAGCCGACGGAACCAGTCAATGGCCGAACAGGACGATGTCCTCCAACTGATCGACGATACCGAGAGCCCCCCGGAGGACTCGTCGGCCCGCAAATGGAAGATCGCCGTCATCGACGACGATCACGCCGTCCATGAAGGCACCCGTTTCGCGCTGAGCGATTACAACCTGAACGGTTCGACGCTGGAGATCCTCTCGGCCTACTCTGCGGCCGAAGGCCGCACGCTGATGCGGGACAACCCCGACATCGCGGCCGTGCTGCTCGACGTCATCATGGAGACCGACGTCGCCGGCCTCGAGCTCGTCGAGTTCATCCGCAACGAGATCAAGAACGAGACCGTGCGCATCATCCTGCGCACCGGCCAGCCCGGCCAGGCGCCGGAGCGGCGCGTCATCGTGCAATACGACATCAACGACTACAAGGCGAAGACCGAGCTCACCGCCGACAAGCTGTTCACGTCGCTGACCGCCGCGCTGCGCAGCTACCAGCAGCTCGAGCGCATGGTGCAGACGCGGCGCGGGCTCGAGATCATCATCGACGCGGCCTCGACGCTGTACGATTTCAAATCGATGCAGCGGCTGGCCGAGGGCGTGCTGACCCAGCTCGCCTCGCTGCTCAACGTCGACTGCGCCGGCATTCTGGTGCTGCGCGACGACGGCAATTCGGCGGCGGCCGATTTCTCGGTGCTGGCCTGCTCGGGCTGCTACAGCCGCTTCATCGGCACCACCTCGTCGAAGGCGCTCGATCCGGACCTGCGGCACATGGTGGAGGAAGCATTCCAGCGCCGCAAGAACGAGTTCGCCGACCACCGCAGCGTGCTCTATTCGCGCACCGGCAGCGGCCGCGAGGTCGTGGTGCTGCTGCAGGCCGAGCGCCAGCTCTCCGACACCGACCGTGCGCTGGTCGAGATATTCTCGAGCCGGCTGTCGATCGCGTTCGACAATGTGATCCTCTACCAGCAGCTGCACGAGGCCAACACCCAGCTCGAGGACCGCGTCGCGCAGCGCACCCGCGCGCTGATGCAGGCCAACCGGCGGCTCTCGGCGCAATGGCTGCGGCTGCAGCGCGCCAACGGCTTCAAGAACGAAATCCTCGGCACCGTCGCTCACGATCTGAAGAACCCACTCGGCGTGATCCTCGGACGCACCGAGATGCTGACCGAACTGATCGGCGCCGGCTCGCCGAAGGAAAACGTCACGTCGCAGGTCGAGCACATCAGGGACGCGACCAAGCGGCTGACCTCGATGGTCGACCATCTGATCTCGGACGCGATGGCCGATGCGTTCGACATCACCATCCGCCGCGAGCCGGTCGACGTCGCGGCCCTCGTCAACGAGGTCACCGAGGCCAATCTGCCCTCGGCGGTCAACAAGCAGCAGAGCATCTCGGTCTCGGGGCCGCAGCAATTCGTCACGATGTGCGACGCCGACCGGATCCGCGAGGCGATCGACAACCTCGTCAGCAACGCCATCAAGTACTCGCCGATCGGCGGCAAGATCACGGTCACAGTCAGCCATGAGGGCGACGACACCGTGATCCGGATCGCCGACCAGGGACCCGGCCTCAGCCCCGAGGATCTCGGCCGGCTGTTCGGCCGGTTCCAGCGGCTGTCGGCCAAGCCGACCGCGGGCGAAAGCTCGACCGGGCTCGGCCTTTCCATCGTCAAGCGCATCATCGACATGCATGGCGGCCATGTGACCGCGCAGAGCCCGGGCCCCGGACAGGGGTCGACCTTTACGGTTACACTGCCGGCAACAGAGACATCATGAGCCAGAACCCGCATATCTTCATCGTGGACGATGAGGCGCCGGCCCGCGAAATGGTCGGCGATTACCTCAAGATGCACGGCTTCGGCGTGACGCTGTGCGACGGCGGCAAGAGCCTGCGCAAGGAGATCGAGGGCTGCACGCCCGATCTCGTGGTGCTGGACCTCAACATGCCCGAGGAGGACGGGCTGTCGATCATTCGCGACCTCAAGAGCAAGATCAACGTCCCCGTCATCATGCTGACAGCTACTGCCAGCCCGATCGACCGGGTGGTCGGGCTGGAGCTCGGCGCCGACGACTACGTGGCCAAGCCCTGCGAATTGCGCGAGCTGATGGCACGCATCCGCTCGGTGCTGCGGCGGAGCGGGCCGGCGAAAGCGGCGGCGCCGGAACCGGCGAACGCGAAGGCCGAAAAGGAGCAGCTGGTTCGGTTCGGCACCAAATGGCTCGATCTCGAGGCCCAGGCGCTACGCGACGACGAGGGCAACGAGCATCCGCTGACGGCCTCCGAATTCGGCCTGCTGAAGGTGTTCGCGGCCAACCCGAAGCGGGTGCTGTCGCGCGAGCGGCTGCTGGAACTCGCCAATGCGCGCGACGCGGAGGCCTTCGACCGCGCCGTCGACCTGCGCATCATGCGCATCCGCCGCAAGATCGAATTCGACCCGACCAAGCCGTCCGTGATCCGCACCATCCGCGGCGGCGGCTACCTGTTCTCGCCGACCGGCGACAAGGCGTAGTCATTCCGGTGCCGTCCCCGTCATCCCCGCGCAAAGGCTTCGCCTTTGTCGCTGGAGGAGCCGCGCAGCGGAGTCTCGAAGGATGCACGGCCCCGGCTGGTGGCCGTCGATCCTTCGAGGCTCGCTGCGCTCGCACCTCAGGATGACGGGACTACGCCCTGCATCATCCTCGAATTTATCGATTTGGCTGTGCGACACACCCAGAATCCACACAGCAAAGGCTGTCAATCCGCGCAAAAATCCCTAAGTTTCGGCCATGCCGAAAACAGCCTCCAAAGCCCCCGCCAAGCCCGCATCGAAGACCGCCCCCAAGCCCGTTGCCGCCAAGGCCACGGCGAAGGGCGACCATGTCTTCCTGATCGACGGCTCGTCCTACATCTTCCGCGCCTACCACGCGCTGCCGCCGCTGAACCGCAAATCCGACGGGCTGCAGGTCAACGCCGTGCTCGGCTTCTGCAACATGCTGTGGAAGCTGCTCCGCGACATGCCCGAGGACAACCGGCCGACGCATCTGGCGATCGTGTTCGACAAGTCGGAGATCACGTTCCGCAACAAGCTCTATCCCGACTACAAGGCGCACCGGCCGCCGGCGCCCGACGATCTGATCCCGCAATTCGCGCTGATCCGCGAGGCGGTGCGCGCCTTCGAACTGCCCTGCCTCGAGCAGGTCGGCTTCGAGGCCGACGATCTGATCGCGACCTATGCGCGGCTCGCCAGCGAGCGCGGCGCGACCACGACGATCGTGTCATCGGACAAGGATCTGATGCAGCTCGTCAACGACAAGGTCGTGATGTACGACACGATGAAGGATCGCCGCATCGGCCGCGACGAGGTGATCGAGAAGTTCGGCGTGCCGCCGGAGAAGGTGGTCGAGGTGCAGGCGCTGGCCGGCGATTCCACCGACAACGTGCCCGGCGTGCCCGGCATCGGCATCAAGACCGCCGCGCAGCTGATCATCGAATATGGCGATCTCGATCAGCTGCTGTTCCGCGCCGGCGAAATCAAGCAGCCGAAGCGGCGCGAGGCGCTGCTCGAGAACGCCGAGAAGGCGCGCATCTCGCGCCAGCTGGTGCTGCTTGACGACAAGGTCGACCTCGAAGTGCCGCTCGACGACCTCGCCGTGAACGAGCCCGACTCGCGCCGGCTGATCGCCTTCCTCAAGGCGATGGAGTTCACCACCCTCACCCGCCGCGTCGCCGACTACGCGCAGATCGACCCGGCCAATGTCGATGCCGATCCCGGCAACAAGAGCGGCGCGAGCGTGTTCTCGCCGTTGCCGCCGTCGGATGTGACGCCGGCGCCCGGAGACGCTCCGGCATCGGCCGCGGCGCCGCTGCCGAAAGCCAAGCCGACCGGCGCGCGCGACGACAAGAATTCGAGCCGCAAGGGCACGCCGGCGACGCTGGCCGAGGCCCGTGGCGAGGCGATCCGGAAAATTGGCTTCGACCGCAAGGCGTATCAGGCGATCGGCAGTCTCGATCAGCTCAACGCCTTCATCGCCCGCGTGCCCGACACCGGTTATGTCGCGATCGAGGCGATGTCGGAATCGATCGACCCGATGCAGGGCGAGCTCGCCGGCCTTGCGCTGGCGCTGGCGCCAAACGTTGCGTGTTACGTCCCGCTCGGCCACCGGCAGGCCGGCGGTGGCGCGGGCCTGTTCGATGCCGGCCTCGCACCGGGCCAGATCAAGACCGCCGAGGCGCTGGCGGCGCTGAGGCCGCTGCTGGAGTCCGTTGGAATCCAGAAGGTCGGCTTTGACGTCAAGTTCACCTCGGTGATGCTGGCGCAGCACGGAATCACCCTGCGCAACATCGACGATGCGCAGCTCATGAGCTACGCGCTCGATGCCGGCCGCGGCTCGCATGCGCTGGAGGCGCTCGCCGAGCGCTGGTTCGGCCACGCCGTCGTCAATTACGGCGGCCTCGTCGGCAGCGGCAAGGGCAAGCTGACCTTCGATCAGGTCACGATCGACAAGGCCAGCGAATATGCGGCCGAAAGTGCCGACGTGATCCTGCGGCTGTGGCGGGTGCTGAAGCCGCGTCTCGTCGCCGAGCGGATGACGACGGTGTATGAGACGCTGGAGCGGCCGCTGGTCTCGGTGCTGGCGCGGATGGAACGGCGCGGCATCTCGATCGATCGCCAGGTGCTGTCGCGGCTGTCGGGCGATTTCGCCCAGACCGCGGCGCGCGTCGAGGCCGAGATCCAGGAGATCGCCGGCGAGCCGGTCAATGTCGGCAGCCCGAAGCAGATCGGCGACATCATCTTCGGCAAGATGGGATTGCCCGGCGGCAGCAAGACCAAGACCGGCGCGTGGTCGACCACCGCGCAGGTGCTCGACGAGCTCGCCGAGCAAGGCCACGAATTCCCGAAGAAGATCCTGGAGTGGCGCCAGGTCTCGAAGCTGAAATCGACCTACACCGACGCGCTGCCGACCTATGTCAATCCGCAGACCCATCGCGTCCACACCACCTACGCGCTGGCCGCGACCACCACGGGCCGGCTGTCGTCGAACGAGCCGAACCTGCAGAACATCCCTGTTCGTACCGAGGACGGCCGCAAGATCCGCCGCGCGTTCATCGCGACGCCGGGCCACAAGCTGGTGTCGGCCGACTATTCCCAGATCGAGTTGCGGCTGCTCGCCGAGATCGCCGACGTGCCGGTGCTGCGCCAGGCCTTCCGCGACGGGCTCGACATTCACGCCATGACCGCATCCGAAATGTTCGGCGTGCCGATCAAGGACATGCCGAGCGAGGTGCGCCGCCGCGCCAAGGCGATCAACTTCGGCATCATCTACGGCATCTCGGCGTTCGGCCTCGCCAACCAGCTCGGCATCGCCCGCGAGGAGGCCTCGGCCTACATCAAGAAATACTTCGAGCGCTTCCCGGGCATCCGCGCCTATATGGACGAGACCAAGGACTTCTGCCGCCGCAACGGCTATGTGACGACGTTGTTCGGGCGCAAGTGCTACTACCCCGACATCAAGGCGTCCAACGCCTCGGTGCGCGCCTTCAACGAACGCGCCGCCATCAATGCGCGGCTGCAGGGCACCGCGGCTGACATCATCCGCCGCGCCATGATCCGCGTCGAGGACGCGCTCACCGAGAAAAAACTCTCGGCGCAGATGCTTTTGCAGGTGCATGACGAACTGATCTTCGAGGTGCCCGACGACGAGGTCGCGGCGACGCTGCCGGTGGTGCAGAAGGTGATGCAGGACGCGCCGTTCCCGGCGGTGATCCTGTCGCTGCCGCTGCAGGTCGACGCCCGCGCCGCGAACAATTGGGACGAGGCGCATTAGCCGCTCCTTCGCCTCTCCCCGCTTGCGGGGAGAGGTCGGATCGCTCTTGCGATCCGGATGAGGGGGTACAGGTCTCACCTCGGTCCTTGCACGTTGAGAGAACCCCTCACCCCCAACCCTCTCAGAGCGAGCTTCGCTCGTCTCGACCCCGCATCCGCCTTCGCCCGAAGGCGGGCTTCGGCGGACAAGAGAGCGGGGCGAGGGAGCGCACCACCGCCCCGCCACATTGCTCCGAGAGCAATTCCGCGATGGCCGCGCGGCGGACGGCACGCTAGAAGCGTGCGCATCCCTCGCGAGACCCGTCATGCCCCACACATCCGCTTTGCTCGGCTTTGCGCTCATCTGCCTTGGCATGGTGCTGACGCCGGGGCCGAACATGATCTACCTGATCTCGCGCTCGATCACGCAGGGGCCCGCGGCCGGCATCGTCTCGCTCGGCGGCGTGGCGCTCGGCTTCGTGTTCTACATGCTGTGCGCGGCGTTCGGCATCACCGCATTGCTGTTTGCGATTCCCTACGCCTATGACGCGCTGCGCTTTGCCGGCGCGGGCTATTTGCTGTGGCTGGCATGGCAGGCCGTGAGGCCCGGCGGCCGCTCGCCGTTCCAGGTCAAGGCGCTGAAGGTCGACGGCCCGCGCAAGCTGTTCGCGATGGGCTTCGTCACCAATCTGCTCAACCCGAAGATCGCGATGCTTTATCTGGCGCTGCTGCCGCAGTTCATCGATCCCACCGGCGGCAGCGTGCTGACGCAGTCGCTCGCGCTCGGCTCGATCCAGATCGTGATCAGCGTCAGCGTCAACGCGATGATCGCGCTCGCCGCCGGTTCGATCGCGGTGTTTCTCGGCACTCGCCCGACCTGGCTCCTGGTGCAGCGCTGGCTGATGGGCACGGTGCTCGCAGGGCTGGCGATGAAGATGGCGCTCGAAGCGCGGCGGGCCTAGCTTTCTTCACCTCGCCCCGCTCTTGCGGGAGAGGTCGGCGCGTAGCGCCGGGTGAGGGGCGCATCCGCAAATTCAATTCCCACCGTTATCGGGGAGATAGCCCCTCACCCCACCCCTCTCCCCGCAAGGGCGGGGCGAGGGAGAAGATCAATCCAGCTTTGCCTCCATTCCCCGCTTCGTCGCCGGGCGGGCCATCAGCGTCTCGTACCAGCGCTTGACGTTGGGGAAGTCTGATAGCTCGACCTTGTGGCGCGGATGGCGCCAGGCCCAGCCGAGGATGGCGAAATCGGCGACCGAGAGATCGCCGGCGACGAATTCGCGCTCCTGAAGCCGGCGGTCGAGCACGCCGTAGAGCCGCCGCGTCTCGGCCATGTAGCGCTTCAGGCCATAGGCGCGGTCCTGCTCGTTCTCCAGCGCGATGAAATGGTGCACCTGGCCCGGCATCGGGCCGAAGCCGCCCATCTGCCACATCAGCCACTCATAGACCGGGATCCGCTCCGCCAGCGGCTTCGGCAGGAACTTGCCGGTCTTCTCGCCGAGATAGAGCAGGATCGCGCCGGACTCGAAAATGCTGACCGGCTTGTCGCCCGGCCCATCCGGATCGACGATCGCGGGGATCTTGTTGTTCGGACTGATCGCGAGGAAAGCGGGCGCCATCTGCTCGCCCTTGCTGATGTTCACCGGGATCACCTTGTAGGGCAACCCCATTTCCTCCAGCGCCACCGAGATCTTGCGGCCGTTGGGGGTGTTCCAGGTGTGCAGCTCGATGGTCATTTCCGCTTCCCGTGCAAGTGTTTGGGCAAGTGTTCGGCCGAGTGTTTGGCGCCTGCTTACGGGGAACGGAACGGCCGCACAACCGCGCTTTCCGGAAAGCACGCCCGCGGAAATCGCGGCTTGGGCACTGTTGACGGCCCGATTTCCACGCTGGAATGTGCCGGTAAGCGTGGATAGATTGCCGCCCGCCTCAAACCCTCAAGGGAAAAAGTCTTTGTCCAAATCAGCCTCCCGCGCCCGCCTCGCCGAGATCATCCGCAAGCGCTCGTTCGGCCGCGGCGAGATCACGCTGGCGTCGGGCCGCAAGAGCGACTTCTATTTCAACCTGAAGCCGACGATGCTCGATCCCGAGGGCGCGGCGCTGCTCGCCGAGCTCACCTATGAAGCGCTGAAGGACGACAAGCTCGATTTCGTCGGCGGGCTCGAGATGGGCGCGGTGCCGCTCGCCGGCGCCATCGCGCAACTGTCCTGGCTGAAGGGCCACCCGATCGCGGCGTTCTTCGTGCGCAAGAAGCCGAAGGAGCACGGCGCGAAGCTGTCCGTCGAAGGGCTGGCCAAGGGCGAAAGCCTTGCGGGCAAGCGGATCGTGATCGTCGAGGACGTCACCACGACAGGCGGCTCGGCGCTGAAGGCGGTGGAAGCCGTGCGCGAGGCCGGCGGCGAGATCGCCCTGGTCTTCACCATGGTCGACCGCGAGGAAGGCGCCACCGAGACGTTCGCCGAAGCCGGGCTCCAATTCCGCGCGCTGTACAAGGCCGGCGAGTTCAAGAAGGACTGACGGCTCTCTTCTCCCTCGCCCCGTTCTCTTGTCCGCCGAAGCCCGCCTTCGGGCGAAGGCGGATGCGGGGAGAGGGTTGGGGTGAGGGGCCTCTCTCCGCGCTTGCAATTGTCGAGAGACCTGTACCCCCTCACCCGGATCGCATCTTACGATGCGACATAGCCGAAGCCTTGCTTCGGCGTTCTTGAGGACGGCCGCCGAAGGCGGCCTATGCCTCTCCCCGCAAGCGGGGCGAGGTAAGCGAGATTCGCTTTCCTGTGACGCAGTCACGCTCAATCAATCGCTCGTTTACCATCACGCCTTAAGGTGAAGCCGCCGGGGCAGCTTGTCGCCGCGGCGTGGCGCGTCGGGTGGAGTTGGCGTTGCGTACAGAGTTGAGTGATCGGCGCATGCGGCGCCGCGTGATGCTTGCCGCCGCGGCCTTTGCGGGTTCCATCCTGGTGGTGCCCGCGCCTGTGTCGGCCGAAGGGCTGTTCGACTTCTTCTTCGGCGGTTCCCAGAAGCAGCAGAGCCGGCAGGCGCCGCCGCAAGCCAATTTCTTCGCCGACCCGTTCGGCCTCAACCAGCAGGCTGAACGGCAGCCGTCCGCCCCCATCTCCGCGCCGCGCGTGGCCGGTTCCGGACCGGCGTATTGCGTGCGCAGCTGCGACGGCAAATATTTTCCGCTGACGATGCGCGGCAACGCCACGCCGGCGCAGCTTTGCCAGGCGTTCTGTCCGGCGAGCGCGACCAAGGTCTATTACGGCAGCCATATCGACAGCGCCGCATCGACCGCTGGCGAACGCTACGCCGACAGCGAGAACGCCTTCGCCTATCGCAAGGCGTTGCGCGCCGACTGCACCTGCAACGGCCGCGACCCGGCGGGGCTCGCGCCGGTCGACCTCGCGCTCGATGCCTCGCTGCGTGCCGGCGACGTGATCGCGACCACCGACGGCCTCGTCGCCTATACCGGCATCCGTGTCGGCAACGAGCAGTCGTTCGACTTCACGCCGGTTGCCTCCTATCCCGGACTGACTTCGGCGGTCCGCGCGCGGCTCGGCGAAATGAAGGTCGCCCCGGTCAGCGCCGAGATCGCCGGCGACGCGCCGCTGCCGGAAACCAGAAGCGATGTCGCGCCGTCGCCGCCGTCGTCTGTTGCGCCGAAGGGCAACGCTGCAAAGCCGGCAAGGCGCGCCGAAGCGAACTGACGGGCGTCAGCCCGTCATTCCGGGATGGTGCGTAAGCACCAGACCCGGAATCTCGAGATTCCGGGTTCGATGCTTCGCATCGCCCCGGAATGACATCGCGACAACTATCAGCGCGCCACGATCACGCCGATCACGTTCGGCGCGGCCATGTATTTCTCCTCGATCGCGGCCCGCGCGGCCGCGCGGTTCTCCGGATTGAGGATGCCGCGCTTCTCGGCGAGGATCATCCAGCAATAGCCCCACCAGTCCGTCAGCATGCCGTGGTCGTCGACGAGATCATAACCCTGCTCGCCGGCGAAGATCCGCGCATGCGCTTCATCGAGCGAGTCGAGCCAGGCGTGATCCTCGTCCGAGAACAGTTCGTCGCTGAAATCATCCGTGGTGTAGCCCCAGATCGACATGCAGACCGCGTTGAACTCGCGATCGAGCTGGTCGTCGTCGATCGGCTGGCGGCGCGAGGCCTGGTGCAGCCGCGACAGCGACCGCGCGAAATCGGCAATCCGGGTCAGGGCGAATTGATCGAAGGCGATGGTGGACATGTAGTCCTCGCAGAGACTGAAAGACCATAGATATTGTGTCGGCGCAGCCGCCGAATCACAATGATATATCAAAGACTTGCTAAAGTGTTCTTAATTCGTTCTGATTGGTTTAATGATCGTTCCCGGACGTCGTCCTGGCGAAAGCCAGGACCCATTAGCCCAATAGGCCGACATCTCGCGAGATTGGGCCAAACGATGAGCGCAGCAAGCAGCTACTACGTCTACATCCTCGCAAGCCGGCATCACGGCACGATCTATATCGGGGTCACCAACGATGTCGGCGCGCGGCTTGAATTGCATCGCTCCGGTCGAGGCTCCAAGTTTGTGTACAAATACCAAGACTTCCGCCTCGTCCATGTCGAGGAATTCGCCACGCCGCAGGAAGCGATCGCCCGCGAGAAGCAGCTGAAGTTCTGGAAGCGCGACTGGAAGATCAAGCTGATCGAAGCAGAAAATCCGGATTGGAACGACCTGTCGGGCCTCATCTGACTATTGGGGTAATGGGTCCTGGCTTTCGCCAGGACGACGGCTGAGGCGCGAGTGAGTATCATCGCCCCGTCGCGCGCATATGCCGCCCCAAAAAGCAATTCGGGCCGCTGACCAGGTCAGCGGCCCGTTGAAAATGGCTTCGGAATGAAATGCGTCGGAGCTGAAAAATGTGCCCGCCCCACGAGCGACAGCTGTGTTTGTAAAGGCTCCGTTAAGGCTTGGAAATCCGTATCACCACGGTGTCCCGATTGAGCGTGAAAGCGCGTTGCGCGGCCGCTCAATTCATCGCCGAGAGCAGCTTGTCGCCGCAGGCATTTGCGTAGAACTTGCCGCCGCATTGCCGCTTGATGGCGGCACAGCGCGCGGCGGGCGATGCGTTCTGCGCCACGCTGAAGCCGCAATTCAGGCCGTCGGCGCTGCGGCCCGGTCTGCCCGCGGCATCGGCTGCGCTGGTCGCCGTGATGCACACCACGAGCAACGCCGCGGCCGCGATTTCGATCAAGAGTCTCATCACGCATCCTCCGGTCAATTGTCGCGAAATCCCGGCTTCTGCAGCGCCATCGTAACACCCATGACGGCTGGTCAGGAAGGTTCCCGAAGCGGCCCGGTCCTTGCATAAAATCACGGCAGCGCTGTGTATGGCATCGTCCCTGACGGTTTCGATTGCCTTGCAAGGCGGGTATCATTGCGCTGGAGCGTAATCGGAAGGCCGCGGAACCGGGATCTCCGGGGAACCATGCTCCACCAATGAGATGGGGTCATGATGCGCATCACCGCATCATGTTCCGGTTGAACGGCAGGGATTGGGCGCGTTGCAGGAACAGACAAACTACCCGGCATTGAACCAGCCGATCGACGAGCTGGCGCTGACCGAGATCAAGAGCGCGATCCTAGCCAAGCTCCGGCTTGCGATCGGCAAGGACGCCACCGTTGCGACCAGACGCGACTGGTACAAGGCCGCGGCACTGACGCTGCGCGACCGCATCGTGCACCACTGGCTGACGGCCGAGAAGCAGAGCTACGACGCCGGCGCCAAGCGCGTCTATTATCTCTCGCTCGAGTTCCTGATCGGCCGCCTGTTCACCGACGCGCTGAACAATATGGGACTGCTGCCGCTGTTCGAGGCGGCGCTCGGCGACCTCGGCGTCGATCTTTCGGACCTGCGCAAATGCGAGCCGGATGCGGCGCTCGGCAATGGCGGCCTCGGCCGGCTCGCGGCCTGCTTCATGGAGAGCATGGCGACGCTGGCGATCCCCGCGACCGGCTACGGCATCCGCTACGATTTCGGCCTGTTCCGCCAGATCATGAACCAGGGCTGGCAGCAGGAATATCCCGACGAGTGGCTCGCCTTCGGCAATCCCTGGGAATTCCAGCGGCCGGAGGTGGTCTACAACGTTCACTTCGGCGGCAATGTCGAGCATGTCGACGAGCGCGGCCGCGACCGCGCCACCTGGCATCCGGCGGAAACCGTCGAGGCCATGGCCTATGACACGCCGATCGTCGGCTGGCGCGGCCAGCACGTCAACGCGCTCCGCCTGTGGTCGGCGCATGCACCCGATCCGCTCGAGCTCGACGTCTTCAACACCGGCGACTACGTCTCGGCCAGCGCCGAGCAGGCGCGCGCGGAAGCGATCTGCAAATTCCTCTATCCGAACGACGAGAGCGCGGCGGGCCGCGAGCTCCGGCTGCGCCAGGAATACTTCTTCGTCTCGGCCTCATTGCAGGATCTCGTCAAGCGGCATCTCGCCTCCGACGGCGGCCTGCGCAATCTTGCGCAGAAGGCGGCCGTGCAGCTCAACGATACCCATCCGAGCCTTGCGGTCACCGAGCTGATGCGCATCCTGGTCGACCTGCACAATTTCCGCTGGGACGAGGCCTGGAAGATTACGGTCGCGACCCTGTCCTACACCAACCACACGCTGCTGCCCGAGGCGCTCGAGACCTGGCCGGTCGAACTGTTCGAGCGGCTGCTGCCGCGGCATCTCGAGATCATCTACCGCATCAATGTGGCCCATCTCGCGCTCGCCGAGGAGCGTTTCCCCGGCGACATCGAGTATCGCGCCTCGGTCTCGCTGATCGACGAGCGCAGCGGCCGCCGCGTGCGGATGGGCCAGCTCGCCTTCGTCGGCTCGCACCGCATCAACGGCGTCTCCGCGATGCATTCCGACCTGATGAAGGAGACCGTGTTCCACGACCTGCATCATCTCTATCCGTCGCGCATCACCAACAAGACCAACGGCATCACGTTCCGCCGCTGGCTGATGCTGGCCAATCCGCGGCTGACCGCGCTGCTGCGCGAAGCCTGCGGCGAGGCCGTGCTCGACGACTTCTCGCTGCTCGAGCGGCTCGAGACCCATTCGAGCGACCTGGAGTTCCAGAAGCGCTTCCGCGACGTCAAGCATCACAACAAGCTGGCGCTGGCAAGGCTGATCGGCGAGCGCAACCACATCAAGGTCGACCCGTCGGCGCTGTTCGACGTGCAGATCAAGCGCATCCACGAATACAAGCGGCAACTGCTCAACATCCTGGAGACGATCGCGCTGTATCACGCGATGAAGGACGATCCGCGGCGCGACTGGGTGCCGCGCGTGAAAATCTTCGCCGGCAAGGCGGCGGCGAGCTACCGCTACGCCAAGCTGATCATCAAGCTGATCAACGACGTCGCCGAGGTCGTCAACAACGACGCTTCGCTCGGCGGCAGGCTGAAGGTCGCCTTTCTCGCCGACTACAATGTCAGCCTCGCCGAGGTGATCATTCCGGCCGCCGATCTCTCCGAGCAGATCTCGACCGCCGGCATGGAGGCGTCCGGCACCGGCAACATGAAGCTCGCACTGAACGGTGCACTGACGATCGGCACGCTCGACGGCGCCAATATCGAGATCCGCGACAATGTCGGCGAGGAGAACATCGCGATCTTCGGCCTCGAGGCCGGCGACGTCATGGTCCGCCGCAAGCAGGGATTGGACGCCAGCGACGCGATCCGCAAATCGCCACGGCTGGAGCGCGCGATCCGCGCCATCGAGAGCGGCGAGTTCTCGCCCGGCGATCCCGCACGCTTCGCCTCGATCGGGCACGCGCTGCGCTACCTCGACCACTACATGGTCTCGGCCGATTTCGATTCCTACTACGACGCGCAGCGCGGCATCGACGCCCGCTGGATGGTAGCGCCGGCATGGACCCGCGCCTCGATCCTCAATGTGGCGCGCATGGCCTGGTTCTCCTCCGACCGCACCATCCGCGAATATGCCGAGGACATCTGGCACGTGCCGATGCATCCGGGTGCCTCGCCGCAGCTCGGCAACCAGCGCGAGGCGAAGGGATAATCCCGGGACGCGGAAATCGATTACGCCCGACGTCATTGAAATCAGCGCAATGCTCGCGATATTGCATGACGAACGTCATTGCTCGTCATTGCGTATGGCGATACGGAAGCGCCAGTCGATATTGAAAGACCTGCATGCTCACCAAGACCCCGCACCTTTTCGATGAAGCAACCGCCGTGACCGCCGGCGACAGCCGCTGGCAGGGACGGACCAGCCCGGACTATTGGGCGTTCGTCGGCCCGTTCGGCGGCTGCACGGCCGCGACCATCCTGCGCGCGCTGATGCAGCATCCGCAGCGCGCGGGTGATCCGCTGGCGCTGACGGTCAACTACTGCGCGCCGGTCGCCGAGGGCGCGTTCGATCTCGATGTCCGCCTGGTCAAGGCCAACCGCTCGAGCCAGCACTGGTCGGTCGACATGACGCAGGGCGGCGGCGAGGTCGCGACACTGGCGACCGCCGTGTTCGCCGAGCGCCGCCCGTCCTGGTCGCACCAACCGGCCGGGTTTCCGGGCGCCGTGCCGTTCGAACATCTGCGGTCCTTTCCAAAGCTCAAGATGACCTGGGCCAACCAGTACGATTTCCGCTTCGCCGAGGGCGAGCCGAAGTTCGCCGGCGGCGGCGGCGCGAAACAGCCGTCGAGCCCCTATTCAAAGCTCTGGATCGCCGACCGTGTGCCGCGCAAGCTCGATGCGCTGTCGCTGATGTCGATGTCGGACGCGTTCTTCGGCCGCGTCTTCCACGCAAGGCACGAGCTGGTGCCGTTCGGCACCGTGTCGCTGACGACCTATTTCCACGCCGACGCGGCCGACCTGGACGCGGAGGATACCACCCGCGTGCTCGCCACCGCCGACGCCAAGAGCTTCCACAAGAGCTACGGCGACCAGCACGGCGAATTGTGGTCGCCGTCCGGCCGGCTGCTCGCGACCACGACGCAGATCGCTTATTTCAAGGCGTAGCCAAATATCCACATTGGTCTGTTACGACCGCATTGCCTATTTCAAGGGTTGAGGGAACATTGGCACGTCGCTTCTGTTCCACACCTTTGGGAGCACTGCTGCATGTCCGAAGCCGACACGTCAAAGCCCTCGCGCATCGCCCTGCTTGGCGTTCCCATCGAGATCGGCGCATCGCAGGCCGGCCCGCTGATGGGACCGGATGCGCTGCGCACCGCGGGCATCGCGCGCCTGCTCGAGCAGCTCGACTTCCAGGTCGATGATCACGGCAACCTTGCGATCCCCGCCGTCGTCGCCGACGGCCCGGTGCCGGCCAACACCAGGTTCTATGACGAGGTGAAGACCTGGACCCGCGCGCTCTCCGAGCGCGCCTATTGGCTGGCGCATTCCGGCGCGATCCCGATCTTCATGGGCGGCGATCACTCGCTGTCGATGGGGTCGATCAACGGCGTCGCGCGCTACTGGCAGGAAAAGGGCCGGCCGCTGTTTGCGTTGTGGGTCGACGCGCATGCTGACTACAACACGCCGGCCACCACCATCACCGGCAACATGCACGGCATGTCGGCCGCGTTCCTGTGCGGCGAGCCCGGTCTCGACGATCTGCTCGGCGGACTGCCGCGCGCCTCGATCCCGCCCGATCAGCTCGACCTGATCGGCACGCGCTCGGTCGATCCGCTGGAGCGCAAGCTGCTGCGGCAGCGCAACGTGTCGATCGCGGACATGCGCCAGATCGACGAGTTCGGCGTCGCCGTGCTCACGCGCCGCGTCATCGAACGCGTCAGGGCGAAGAACGGCGTGCTGCATGTCTCGTTCGATGTCGACTTCCTCGATCCGGCGGTGGCGCCCGGCGTCGGTACCACGGTGCCCGGCGGCGCGACCTATCGGGAAGCCCATCTCATCATGGAGCTGCTGCACGATTCCGGGCTGGTGCGCTCGCTCGACATCGTTGAGCTCAATCCCTTCCTCGACGAGCGCGGCCGCACCGCGCGCGTCGCGGTCGAATTGATCGGCAGCCTGTTCGGCCTGCAGATCACCGACCGGCAGACGCCGAGCAACGCGGTGCTGCCGGAGATGGGGGAGTAGTGGAGCAACACACGCGATGTCGTCCCGGCGAAAGCCCATAGGCGCTAAGATAGTTTGATCATAGTCTGATAGTGGCGCTTATGTCTGGGTGGCTCGCGTAGATGTCGCCGGAGAGCGTGACTGGCTCTGCAGAGTAGAGCGATTGCGGGCTGTGGAATGATCGCTTGCCGTAGCGAAGCGACGAGCTGGCGCAGCAGACGCCACGTCACTGGGTGGGTCAGGCGGCGTCGGCCAAGCGGGGAGAGTCTTCGAGTTCGTCGACGAGCGGCTCGAGCAATAGAATGATCAGCAGATGAGCGAGGATATGGGGTCTGGCGGACCGCTCGTCGGTTCCGGGAGGTCCCTTCAGGCCAATCAGGCTTTTCAGCCGCTTGAAGCCGAGCTCAATGCGCCATCGCAGCCGATAGAGGGCGAGGATATCTGCAGTCGTGAAGTCCTCTGGCCTGAGTGAGGTCACCAGGATCACCCAATCTGCGGCGTCAAGTGTTTGCCTGGAGAGCTGATGACCTCCCTTTTGTGCAGTCCGGCGCGCCTTGCGTCGCGCAGCCGCAGCAGCTTGCGCCGGCTTCTTCGCGGCAACCAGACGCACTGCGAGCGGCGGCGCACCTGACTTGCGCTTTATCCAAATCGGCCGATCGATCAGGCCACGCGCCGAGGCGTTGCGCAGTTCGGCAGTGAGGTCAACAAGATTACCTTCGGCATCGAGCCAGCGCGCGCTCTTCCAGCCGGCCCGGATCACGAAGTCTGCATCGGCATCGACGAGATGCGCCATGCGCTCCGGTTGCAGATAGGCGCGATCGGCAAGACGGATCTCACCGGCAACCGCCGGTATCCGATCCAGCGTCTCGCCCGCTCGCTGATCGGTCAGTTCGAAGTGACCAAAGCGCTCCTGCGGAAGATCGAACGCGCTATGGATACGCCACACTGCGTTCTTGTTCCTGCCGCTCGTCCCAGCCTTGGGGACCGTCGTGGCGTCAACAATACGGATCAGACGACCGCGGATCGCCTTCGGCGCCGCGTCGGCAAGCGCCTGCTCGACCAAGATTGCCAGCCAATCTCCGCACTGACGTAAGCGATACAACAGAGCCACGTTGGAGATATCGACAAGCCCAACCGACGTGGCCCATGCCGCCGTCAACCGCAGCCCTTTCTCACCAAGGCAATAAGCCAAGATCAGGCGCAGCAAGTCGACCGCATTGCTGATCTCCCGCGGACGGACAAACGCCTTCGTCTTGCGCGCGCTAATGTTCAGAGCCTCGGCTCCGCCAAGTCGGGCGACAACGCGCGCCCAATCTTTGTTCACAAGCGATTCGTGTGCCATTCCATCTTGGAATCACAAACGAATCCAAGGCGCAAATCCTATTTTAGCGCCTATGGGCGAAAGCCGGGACCCATAACCACCGATTGTCATTGTTGCGCACCGGTGGAATGACGAGTCCCAACCACAACATCCGCTGCGGAGTATGGGTCCCGGCCTTCGCCGGGACGACACTGGAGTATGTGGCGCCGTTGGCTGCTCAGCTTGCCGGATCGAAAAGGTGCGCGCTTCGTTGACTGCGTCAAAAATCAAAAAAGCGGCCACGAGGGCCGCCTTTTCAAATCGCGTATCGCTTGCGCGGCTTACTCCGCCGCCAGCTTCACTTCCGGTGCGGCGGCGCGGACTTCGGCGTCGACCTGCGCTTCGAACTTGGCGAAGTTCTTCTGGAACATGCCGACCAGCGCACGCGCGGTCTTGTCGAACTCGACCTTGTCGGCCCAGGTCTTGATCGGATCGAGGATGTGCGGCTCGACGCCCGGCAGCGAGGTCGGCACCGCGAAGCCGAAATACTTGTCGGTGCGGAAGTCGGCGTTGCGGAGCGAGCCGTTCAGCGCCGCGGTGAGCAGCGCGCGGGTCACCTTGATCGGCATGCGGCGGCCGGTGCCGTACTTGCCGCCGGTCCAGCCGGTGTTAACCAGCCAGCAATCGACATTGTGCTTGGCGATCAGCTCGCGCAGCATGTTGCCGTAGACCGACGGATCGCGCGGCAGGAACGGCGAACCGAAGCAGGTGGAGAATTCCGGCTGCGGCTCGTTGCCGAGGCCGCGCTCGGTGCCGGCGACCTTCGCGGTGTAGCCGGACAGGAAGTGATACATCGCCTGCGCCGGCGTCAGCTTGGCGATCGGCGGCATCACGCCGAAGGCGTCGGCGGCGAGCATCACGACGTTCTTCGGATGCGGTGCGCAGCCGGTGCGCGAAGCGTTCGGGATGAAATCGAGCGGATAGGCCGAGCGGGTGTTCTCGGTCTTCGAGCCGTCGTCGAAATCGGGCACGCGATCATTGGCGCCGAGCACGACGTTTTCCAGCACCGCGCCGAAGCGCTTGCTGGCGGCGTAGATTTCCGGCTCGGCCTCGCCCGACAGCTTGATGCACTTGGCGTAGCAGCCGCCTTCGAAATTGAAGACGCCGTCCTCGCTCCAGCCATGCTCGTCATCGCCGATCAGCGTGCGCTTGGGATCGGCCGAGAGCGTCGTCTTGCCGGTGCCGGACAGGCCGAAGAAGATCGCGGTGTCGCCGTCGGCGCCGACATTGGCCGAGCAGTGCATCGGCATCACGCCCTTCTCGGGCAGGTAATAGTTCAGCGTGGTGAACACGCTCTTCTTCATCTCGCCGGCATATTGCGAGCCGCCGATCAGGACGATCTTGCGGGCGAAATCGATCGCGACGACGTTCTCCGACTTGCAGCCGTGACGCTTCGGATCGGCGCGGAAGCTCGGCAGGTCGATGATCGTCAGTTCGGGCACGAAGCTCGCGAGTTCCGACGCCTCGGGACGAATCAGCAGCGTGCGGATGAACAGCGAGTGCCAGGCAAGCTCGGTGAAGACGCGGGTCTTGATGCGATGCTTCGGATCGGCGCCGCCGTGAAGATCTTGCGCGAACAGCGTCATGCCTTCGGCATGCTTGAGGAAGTCGGCATGGAGCGTGGCGAACTGCTCCGAGGTGATCGACTGGTTGCCGGCCCACCACATGTTCTTGTCGGTGAGATCGTCGCGGACCGTGAACTTGTCCTTCGGACTGCGCCCGGTGAACACACCGGTATCCGCGCAAAGCGCGCCATCGGCCGACAGCACCGCTTCGCCATTACGCAGCGAATGCTCGTAAAGCTGAGGTGCGCCATAATTCCAATGCACGCCCTTGAGTTTTTTTAAGCCGAATTTGTCGGCGCCGAAGGCACCGTTATGCACGCCCGTCTCTTGCACGAAGAACCTCCTCGAACCCGCGTATCCTTGTTCGCGCGAATGTCGCTAGTCGCGCCCCGCCGCGGTGACCGTGATCAGAATATAGCCTCTCGGCTTCGGTCCGGCGACCTAATAGTGGGGATCGCCGGGCTTGCCAAGCCAATCGAACGGCTTTTGGCTGATTCCAAGGCAGGCCCATCATCTGGCGCGAATACCGCAGCGCGAAACCCTTTCGTCTTGCTTTCGTTTTCTCATTGTTTTGCCGGCAGTCGGGCGACGTTTCATCGCCTTTCCCGCCGCGCACGGAGCTTTGCGATGCACAAAAAGTGCCAGCCGGCGGGCGGCGCGTTCGCCGATCGAGGCGAACGGCGCGGAGAATGCCGGGTATGCATTTCGCGCTGAGGATGTATCGTTGAGATGAGCCGCCGCGCGTTGACGCAGCGCTGCAGAGCCGAGCATGACCATCGTGTTGCACGCGGCACCACCTGATCGGCATTGAGCTGCAAGTGAGAAGCTGCTGATGAGCAGTTTCGACTGCGCTCAACACACCTTCGTTGAAGCCCGATTGGTGCAACGCTCAACTGCCGTGAACGTTCCGCAACGCGTAGCGTTCGGCGGCGAGGCGATCGCTGACCCCGCGATCGATGATAACGCAATCAGCGTGGTCGCACGCGCGCGTCATCGCGGTCGACATCGCGATCCGGCTGATTTTCGGATGCAGCCGCGCCAGACATTCTTGCATGCAGATCGAGCCAACGGGCGATGACACGACACGCCCGTGCGAAATGATCGCGCTGTCAAATCCGGACCGCGCAATCGCGCCGCCGCAGCCATGCGACACCATGCCTCGCCACAGCCGCAGCGCCGCCGTGAGGACAGGTCTTTCTCCTATCCTTGCTATCCCTTGGCGCGCGCCTCGCCGGCGAGCCGCACCAGCATCTTGCGCAGCTCGGTGCCGGTGGTGACGCGCTCAGGGAAATCCAGCCGCAGCGTGTCGCGGCCGGCCTGCATGTCCATGCCATCCGGATCACAGCCGGTGCAGAGCCAGTCGGCACTTTCCGCGCCGAGCAGCCGCGTCGCGTAAAGGTTCATGGCCTCGCGGTGATCCTCGTTCATATGCGCCACCGCGCCGGGCTCGGCTTCGAGCAGCGCCTCGGCTCCGCCGAGATCGGTCAGGAATTGCGCGGGTTTGAGGTCCACGATGCGGCCGAACCCGGCGACCAGATGGGCACCGCTTGGCTTGATCCGGAAGAACGAGAAATCCTTAAATTCCACAAAGGCTTCCGCTGACGGATGGGCAGCGAGATAGCGCCTTCGGACGAGCTCCCGCCCGGCCTCCCCGACCTCTTCCGCCTTGCCCGCCAGCATGATCCGGGCGCCCTCCAGCGGATCACCCTCGGCGCGCTCGTCCAGCATCAGCGACACCCGGCTATCGGCCAGGACGTTCTTGGTATGCAGCGCCAGCCGGGAAATCAGCAGGATCGGCGAGCCGTCGGGATGGCTGGCCAGATTGACCAGCGAGCAATAGGGATCGCCGGTGCCGGCCATCAACGTGGCGAGGGCGCCCTGGCGGCTGCGGCGGAGCAGCGAGCGGGCAAGGTGGGCAGGATCGAAGTCGGCGGTCGGTTGCATGGGCCTATCGGGTCATTTTATGCGCGAATCGGGTGGGTTCCCTATGAAAAAAGGGCCTTTTCTCATGGTCTAAGGGTGCTATATGGGGACCCATCGCGTGGGTCGCAGAAGCGGATTTTTGCGGAACTCGGTCACACTTCAGCCCAGCTTGCATTGCTCGTTGACCGCGTTCGAAGCCCAATTCTACGGCGCGTCGCCAGAGTGCCCGCCGTCTAAGCCACTCTCATTGTGAAAGCAGCACATGCCCACAATCGCCCTGGTCGACGACGACCGCAACATTCTCACTTCGGTTTCGATCGCGCTCGAAGCCGAAGGCTATCGCATCATGACCTACACGGACGGTGCGTCGGCGCTGGATGGGTTTCGCACGTCGCCGCCCGATCTCGCGATCCTCGATATCAAGATGCCGCGCATGGACGGCATGGAAACGCTGCGCCGGCTGCGCCAGAAGTCCGACCTGCCGGTGATCTTCCTCACCTCGAAGGATGAGGAGATCGACGAATTGTTCGGCCTGAAAATGGGCGCCGACGATTTCATCCGCAAGCCGTTCTCGCAGCGCCTGCTGGTCGAACGGGTCAAGGCCGTACTCCGCCGCGGTCAGCCGAAGGATCCGACCGCCGCGCCGAAGGAGCCGGACGCCCGCGCGCTGGACCGCGGCCTGCTGCGGATGGATCCGGAGCGCCACACCTGCACCTGGAAGAACGAGCCGGTGACGCTCACCGTGACCGAATTCCTGATCCTGCAGGCGCTCGCCACCCGCCCCGGCGTCGTAAAGAGCCGCAACGCGCTGATGGACGCGGCCTATGACGACCAGGTCTATGTCGACGACCGCACCATCGACAGCCACATCAAGCGGCTGCGCAAGAAGTTCAAGGTGGTCGACGACGACTTCGAGATGATCGAGACGCTGTACGGCGTCGGCTATCGCTTCAAGGAAGCCTGATCTGCGCTTCCCGGGCGGCTTGTTAACTGACAGGCTCCGCACGGCTGGGGTAAGCTCGGGCGAACGATTGCTTCGCGGGACGACATCCATACCAACCGGCAGCTTTGCCAGTGCTTGATCGAACGCAGCTCGAGCAAGGCCTGAACACCGAGGACGCGTCACAGCTCCTCGATCAGGACGCCGTTGCCGAAGACGTGGCGCAGGACAAGGGCTGGCGCCGTCCGCTCGGCTGGCTGCGCCGCGCCGGTCAGTTCTTCTTCGCGCTGTCGTTCTCGAGCCTGACGCGCCGTATCGTCTCGCTCAACCTCGCCGGCCTCGTCGCGCTGGTCGCCAGCATCCTCTATCTCTCGCAATTCCGCGCTGGCCTGATCGAGGCGCGCACGCAGAGCCTCCAAGTCTATGCCGAGATCATCTCGGAGGCGATCGCGGCCTCGGCCACCGTCGAAGGCAACACCGTCACGATCGACCCCGATCGCCTGCTCGACCTCAAGCCCGGCGAAAGTTATGGCCAGCCGGATGAATCGGCGGATTTCCCGATCAATCCCGAGCGGGTCGCGCCGGTCCTGCGCCGCCTGATCGCGCCGACCAAGACGCGGGCCCGCATCTTCGACCGCGATGGCGGCCTGATCCTCGACAGCCGCAATCTGTTCGCGCGCGGCGACGTGCTGCGCATGGAGCTGCCGCCGCCGTCGGAGAAGCCGTCGCTCTATGAAAGGACCAAGGCCACCATAAAGACCTGGCTCAACCGCGGCGACCTGCCGATCTATCGCGAACTCGGTCCCGAAGGCGGCAAGGGTTATTCCGAAGTCGCGCAATCGCTCGAGGGCATGAAGGGCAGCGCCGTGCGCGTCACCGAGCGCGGCGCGATCATCGTGTCGGTCGCCGTCCCGGTGCAGCATTTCCGCGCCGTGCGCGGTGCATTGATGCTGACCACGCAGGGCGACGACATCGACCAGCTGGTGATGTCCGAGCGCCTCGCCATCCTCAAGATCGGCGGCGTCGCCTCCGCCGTCATGATCATGCTGTCGCTGCTATTGGCGAGCACGATCGCTGGCCCGGTGCGACGGCTCGCCGACGGCGCCGAGCGCGTCCGCCACCGCATCCAGACCCGCGTCGAGATTCCCGACTTCACCGGGCGCCGCGACGAGATCGGCCATCTCTCCGGCGCGCTGCGCGACATGACCAACGCGCTGTACAGCCGCATCGAGGCGATCGAGATGTTCGCCGCCGACGTTGCCCATGAGCTGAAGAATCCGCTGACCTCGCTGCGCTCCGCGGTCGAGACGCTGCCTTTGGCGCGCAACGACAACAGCCGCGCGCGGCTGCTCGCCGTGATCGAGCATGACGTCAGGCGGCTCGACCGCCTGATCTCCGACATCTCCGACGCCAGCCGGCTCGATGCCGAATTGCAGCGCCAGGACATGGCGCCGGTCGATCTGCGGCGGCTGCTGACGACGCTGACCGGCGTCGCCAACGAGACCAGGCTCGGCCACGACGTCGCCGTCGAAGCCCGCTTCGAGGGCCGCGGACCGACCGATACGCTCTCTGTGCCCGGCCATGATTCACGGCTCGGCCAGGTGATCTCGAACCTGCTGTCGAACGCGCAATCATTCTCCAAGCCGGGCGACAAGGTGCGCATCGTCTGCCGCCGCAACCGCGGCGAGGTCGAGATCGTGGTCGACGATGACGGGCCCGGCATCGGCGAGGACGCGCTGGAGCGGATCTTCGAGCGCTTCTACACCGACCGGCCGCACCAAGGGTTTGGCCAGAACTCCGGCCTCGGGCTTGCGATCTCCAAGCAGATCATTGAAGCCCATGGCGGACGCATCTGGGCCGAGAACCGCGCTGGCCCTGCGGACGCAGACGGCAAGCCCACCATCGCCGGCGCACGCTTCGTGGTCAGGCTGCCGACACTATGAGCGACAATTCAAGCGTGCACGCATCCGCCGTTCTGGTCGGCGAGCGTGCGGTGCTGATCCGCGGCCCGTCGGGCGCCGGCAAGTCGCGTCTGGCCTTTGACCTGATTCTCGCCGGGCGCACCGGAGCGCTTCCGCCGGCCATTTTGGTGGGGGATGACCGTGTCCGTCTCGACACAGCCGGCGAACAATTGTGGGTTCGTCCGGTCCAGCAATTGGCTGGTCTGATCGAGATCCGAGGCCTCGGAATCCGCCATTGTCCGTTCGCAGATGAAGCCGTGGTGGGGCTGATCGTCGACCTCGCCGCTGACGACGCCGAGCGGCTGCCGCCGCCGGAGGCGCTCACGATTCGCCTTAATGGTGCTTTGTTACCGCGAATTCCCGTCGGCGTTGGCTTCCAACCCCTGCCGCTGGTTGTCGCCGCGCTGACGACAACCTGAAAGTTCATGTTCCCGTAATCTTGCGGCCAATTGTGGGAAGGGAATTGGTAACCATATCACATCCACTATCGCGTCGGATTTTGCCGGCGCAGCCTCCCCTCTCTATCGCCAGGAACCGGGAGACTAGCCAAGATGCCCTCTTGCGTAGGGCCTCTGGATGGTCAAAGTGGCGCGTTCGTGCGGTGCACCAAAGGGCGCCCGCGAGGAGTTTCCAATGATTGGTCTAGTGCTGGTGACCCATGGGCGCCTTGCCGACGAGTTCAGAGCGGCGCTCGAACACGTCATGGGTCCGCAGAAACAAATTGAAGCGATTACGATCGGGGCCGAGGACGATTCCGATCTCTGTCGAAGCGACATCATCGAGGCGGTGAACCGCGTCGATAGCGGCGACGGCGTTGCGATCCTCACCGACATGTTTGGCGGCACGCCGTCCAACCTTGCGATCTCCTGCATGAGCCGCCCGAAGGTGGAAGTGCTCGCAGGCATCAACCTTCCCATGCTGGTCAAGCTTGCCAAGGTTCGCGAGGAGCGTTCGCTGCCCGACGCGATCGCGATGGCCCAGGAAGCCGGCCGCAAATACGTCACCATCGCCAGCCGCGTTCTCGCAGGCAAATGAGCGACGAGGCCCCGGGCGGAAATCAGGTCGGCCCGGGCGTGCCAGCGGGCGCCATTTCCCGTGAGCTCCTGATCGTCAACAAGCGCGGCCTGCATGCGCGGGCATCGGCCAAGTTCGTCCAGCTGGTCGAGCGATTCAACGCCGAGATCTGGGTCACCCGCGGCACCGAGACCGTCGGCGGCACCTCGATCATGGGCTTGATGATGCTCGCCGCCGGGCCCGGCACCACGGTCGTGGTCTCAGCAAAGGGCGACGAAGCGCAGCAGGCGCTCGACGCCATCGCCGAACTCGTCGCCAGCAAGTTCAACGAGGAAGGCACGTAAGGCAGTCACCTCTCACCTCGCCCCGCTTGCGGGGAGAGGTCGGATCGCATCGAACGATGCGATCCGGGTGAGGGGTACAGGTCTATCGATAGATCGCCATCGCGGCGAGAGCCCCTCACCCCAACTCTCTAAGAGCGAGCTTCGCTCGTCTCGACCCCGCAAGCGCGGGGCGAGGGAGCGACAGCTACTTCGCCGGCGGCACCAGATAGACCTTCCAGACCGTCGACGGACCGGGATGGCCGTTGAAGAAGCGCATGGTGGTCATCACCAGCGGCTCGGCGTCCTTGGCGTGCTCCGCCATCCACGCCTCGCAGGGCTTCAGGAACACCGGATCGGTGGTGTCGCAGACGCCGATGAAGCCGAGACGCTTGGCTTCGTCGAGCGACGTCAGCCCCGACGACCAGGCTTCGCCCGGCACCAGCGATGCCGGATGATCCGGACTGTAGAACGTCATCGGCTCGCCGATATCGGACCGCGCGACGACCACGGCCCAGCGCGAATGGAATCTGTCCTGCCAGGTCTGGGTGAGTTCGCGCGCGAGCTCGGAGCGCGCGGCGTAGGTCGAGCCGCCGACATGGTTGGACGCGATCTCCTGCGTGGCGATGCTGGGCGCGGCGATCAGCGTGGCGATCGTGGCCACGAACCAGATCGCGGTGATCGAGAACAGCGCCATGCGCGGGAAGCGAAGCGAGGGAATCGCGACCAGCGCAAGCGGCACCAGGAAGAACAGCGGGATGCCCCAATCGGTCTTGATATAGACGGTGAACGCCAGCGCGCCGAGCGGCGGCCCGATCGCGACGATCAGCTGGATGATCCAGACGTTGAGCGCCTGCGGAAGGTTGACGGCGGGATTGGGTCCGCGCGACCAGACCCGCGCCAGCACGTCCGACGGCCGCCACGGCACCGAGCCCAGCAGCAGCGCCACCAGGCCCAGCACGACGGGAATCGCGAGCAGCCCGACATTGTGTACGACATAGCCGATCACGAGCTGCACATTGAGTGCGCGGCTCGACAGCGCGTAGACGTCACCGGCATAGGTGAACGGCACGAAGTCCACCTCCTCCAGCCACACCAGGTGCGGGATCATCGCCACCGCCATCGTGCCGATCGCAACCCATGGCGCCGGCGAGCGCAGGAATTGCGTCCGTTGCGGATGGATCAGCGCGGCCAGCCCGACGGCGCCGATCATCGTCACCACCCAGTACTTGGTCATCAGCGCCAGCATGCCGGCAAAGCCGAGCCAGAGACCCGATTTGAAGCTGCGCTTCTCGAACGCGTTCAGATAGGCCAGCACCAGCAGCGGCAGCGGCACCAGCTGCGCGAGATCGGCGTTGTATTTGAAGCCCTTGAAATTGAAGATCGGGTAGAGCGCGAGCATCACCACCATGAAGAACGCGCGACGGCGATCGACGACGCGCAGCGCGATCAGCCAGCACACCACCAGCGCGAAGCTGACCGTCGTCATCGCAAGCGCATAGGTCGACCAGTTGGTGACGGGAAAAATCCTGAACCAGACCCCGGCGATCCAGCCCGACAGCGGCGGGTGCTTGCCATAGCCGAGCAGGAAGCGCTGGCCCCAGGCATAGGCTTCCGCAACATCCATATGGATGTCCTGTGCGGCCTTGAGCTTGACCAGGATCAGCGTCCACAGCACCGCATGAACCAGCGCGAAGCCGATCACGAACCACAGGCTGGTCCTCGGATCGGTGGCGCGCGAGGCGATCCAGGCGGCGATCCGCCGGATCGTCAGCTTGCGGTTGGTGCGCCGGGCGGCGGGGAGCGTGGAGGCGGTCGACATGGCCTGTGCCTGAGGCATGCCCCGGAAAAGTGGAAAGCGGTTTCCCGGAAGGATCATGCCCGAATGGAAGCGGAAGCGCGATGAGTGCTCATCCGCATTTCAGCGCGCTTTAGCGCGTTTTTGTGGCCAGTGAAATCAGCTTGGCGTGAGAACGCCTCCAGCCAGCGGATTCACTTTCGGGGAAATCCGGCCGGTGCTCGAAATGCATGGTATCGTAGTGACGCCGCTTGCCGCCCCGAATGAATCCGTGGCGCTCGAAGATGCCGACGATCCCGGCCGCATCCAGTTGTTGCAGGGGATGGTCTTGCCTTTGCCGGCCCACAGCCGGTCATCCCGAACTTTCAGGTTGAGGTCGATGGCGGCGGCGTAGCCGTGCATGCTCATCCGCCCGGTGTCGGCGACGCGAACGACGATTTTCGGGCCGCCGAACCTGGCAGGAACATGCCCGGGAATCGGTCACGGCAACCCAGCCGGAAACGGCGCCGTGATTCGTCGTCACACCGCTGCAAAATACCGCAATTTGGTTGCCCGCGCGGGGGTGCGGATGCTATCCCGCGCCCATGACAACTGCCCCGATTTCGAACATCCGCAACTTCTCCATCGTCGCCCATATCGACCATGGCAAATCGACCCTTGCCGACCGCCTGATCCAGATGACGGGCGGCCTGTCGGATCGTGAAATGGCGGGCAAGGAGCAGGTGCTCGATTCGATGGATATCGAGCGCGAGCGCGGCATCACCATCAAGGCGCAGACCGTCCGGCTGAACTACCGCGCCAAGGACGGCAAGGATTACATCTTCAACCTGATGGACACGCCCGGCCATGTCGACTTCGCCTACGAGGTCTCGCGGTCGCTGGCGGCCTGCGAGGGTTCCCTGCTCGTGGTTGACGCCAGCCAGGGCGTCGAGGCGCAGACGCTCGCCAATGTCTATCAGGCGCTCGACAACAATCACGAGATCGTGCCGGTCCTGAACAAGGTCGACCTGCCCGCGGCCGAGCCCGAGAAGGTCAAGCAGCAGATCGAGGACGTGATCGGCATCGATGCGTCCGACGCCGTGATGATCTCGGCCAAGACCGGCGTCGGCGTGCCTGACGTGCTGGAAGCGATCGTCACCCGCCTGCCGCCGCCGAAGGGCGACCGCGACGCGACCCTGAAGGCGTTGCTGGTCGACAGCTGGTACGACGTCTATCTCGGCGTGGTCGTCTTGATCCGCGTCGTCGACGGCGTGATGAAGAAGGGGAGCCGCATCCGCATGATGGGCACCGGCGCGGCCTACGATATCGAACGCGTCGGCTTCTTCACGCCGAAGATGGAGCAGGTCGAGGAGCTCGGCCCCGGCGAGATCGGCTTCATCACCGCGGCGATCAAGGAAGTTGCCGACACCCGCGTCGGCGACACCATCACCGATGACAAGAAGCCGATCAGCGAGATGCTGCCGGGCTTCAAGCCGGCGATTCCGGTCGTGTTCTGCGGCTTGTTTCCGGTCGACGCCAACGACTTCGAAACGCTCCGCGCGGCGATGGGCAAGCTGCGGCTCAACGACGCAAGCTTCTCCTACGAGATGGAAACCTCCGCCGCGCTCGGCTTCGGCTTCCGCTGCGGTTTTCTCGGCCTGCTGCATCTGGAAATCATCCAGGAGCGGCTGTCGCGCGAATTCGACCTCAATCTGATCGCGACCGCGCCGAGCGTGATCTACAAGATGAAGCTGACCGACGGCACCGAGCTCGAGATCCACAACCCGGTCGACATGCCCGACGTGGTCAAGATCGCCGAGATCGAGGAGCCGTGGATCGAGGCGACGATCCTCACGCCCGACGAATATCTCGGCAGCGTCTTGAAGCTGTGCCAGGACCGCCGCGGCTCGCAGAAGGAGCTCACTTATGTCGGCTCCCGCGCGATGGTGAAATACGACCTGCCGCTCAACGAAGTGGTGTTCGACTTCTACGATCGCCTGAAGTCGGTCTCCAAGGGCTACGCCTCGTTCGACTATCATCTGACCGACTACAAGCCGGCCGATCTGGTCAAGATGCAGATCCTGGTCAACGCCGAGCCGGTCGACGCGCTGTCGATGCTGGTGCATCGCACCCGCGCCGAGGGCCGCGGCCGCGCCATGGTCGAGAAGATGAAGGAGCTGATTCCACCGCACATGTTCCAGATCCCGATCCAGGCGGCGATCGGCGGCAAGGTGATCGCGCGCGAAACCGTCCGCGCGCTGCGCAAGGACGTCACCGCGAAGTGCTACGGCGGCGACATCACGCGCAAGCGCAAGCTTCTGGAGAAGCAGAAGGAAGGCAAGAAGAAGATGCGGCAGTTCGGCAAGGTCGACATCCCGCAGGAAGCCTTCATCGCCGCGCTCAAGGTGGACAGCTGAGGCGGCGCTACCGGCGCGACTGTTGCCCATTCTTGTCCCAGCAACAAAACGCACCATGATTTGAATCGCCACTGCATCGCGCTCCGACTAGACTGCGATCATGTTGCGCATCCTGTTCCTCCTTATCGTCATCCTCGCACTGCTGCAGCCGGACCTGAGCTCCGCCGCCTCCTCGAAGAAGCGGCACGGCACCCGCTGGCACGGCTATGGCTTCCTGCCCGGCTACCGGCAGCCGCCGAACCAAACCATTCCGGTGTTCGGCCCGCGCGGCGCCGCCCGCGGCTACCCGGACTATTCGCCGCAATATTGGTATGGCGGGGATTGGTACTATTTCGGCCGCCCCGGATTCTACCGCGGCCGCTACAATGGCGGCAGTTTTGGCCCGTGCTGGACCTGGACGCCGATCGGGCGCGCCTGGCAGTGCGGCTAGAGCGTTTTCGAGCGAAGTGGCTCCGGTTCGCGTGAAGAAAACGCGTCAAAGCAAGAATCTAGAGCCCCGTTCCGATTCTATCGGAACGGAAAAGGCTCTAGCCGCACCTCGCTGCGACATCTTGCGCATGCAACGCACAATCCGCTGATCCCGGAATGAGAGGCATGTTGCCCGTCATGTTGCCCCTGGACCTCAGATAGGCCAGCATCCTCCCTGCGCGCACCACAACAAACAACAGCGCCGGGGAAACGCATGAGCAAGGCCGCTCGGTTGGACTATGGCTGGGTCGTCGTCGGCGCGGGCGCGCTGATGACCTGCGTCGGCTTCGGCACCATGCTGTCGCTCGCGGTGTTCCTGCAGCCGATCTCGGATGCGATGGGCTGGTCGCGCGCCGGCGTCTCGGCGGCGGCGACGCTGGATTTCCTCTGCATGGGTTTTGCGGCGTTCGCCTGGGGCGCGCTGTCCGACCGCTTCGGTACCCGCATCGTGGTGCTGGCGGGCAGCCTGTTGCTCGGGCTTGGCCTCGTGACGGCAAGCCAGGCGCAGAGCCTGTGGCAATTCCAGCTCTGCTTCGGCGTGCTGATCGGGATCGCCGCCGGCAGCTTCTATGCGCCGATGATGGCGCTCGCCAGCGCCTGGATCGACAAGCATCGCAGCCTCGCGGTCGCGCTGGTGTCGGCCGGCATGGGCGTATCGCCGCTGACCGTCGCGCCGTCCGCGAGCTGGCTGATCACGGCCTATGACTGGCGCTTTGCGATGTTCGTGATCGGCATCGCCGCATGGGCGTTGCTGATCCCCGCATCGTTCCTGGTGCGCCCGGCGCCGCAGGGAACGGACGTCGCAATCCCGACCGCCGCGAACGTGCCGCAAACTGAATGGACCGCGGCGCAGGCGCTGCGCACGCCGCAATTCATCACGCTGGCACTGGCGCATTTCGCCTGCTGCGCGGCGCATTCGGGACCGATCTTCCACATGGTGTCCTACGCCATGGTGTGCGGCATCGCGCCGCTCACCGCGGTCACAGTCTACAGCCTCGCCGGCTTCTCCGGGCTCGGCGGCCGGCTGCTGCTCGGCGTGCTCGCCGACCGGCTCGGCGCCAAGCCGGTCCTGGTCGGCGGCCTCCTGGTGCAGGCGCTGTCGATCGCGACCTATCTCGCGGTGGCGCAGCTCGGCGAGTTCTACGCGCTGTCTGTCGTGTTCGGGCTGGCCTATGGCGGAGTGATGCCGCTCTACGCCGTGCTGGTGCGCGAGTTCTTCGGCGCGCGCATCATGGGCACGGTGTTCGGCGCGGTGTCGGCCTTCGCGAGCCTCGGCATGGCGCTCGGGCCGTGGGCCGGCGGTTACGTGTTCGACACGTTCCACGGCTATACGTGGCTGCACGCCGGTTCCTTTGCGATCGGCCTCGCCGCGGTCGCCGTGGCGCTGAGTTTCTCGACCAAGCGCCAGCCGTCGCTCGATCTCGGCCGCGCCGCCGCCTGAGCGCGGCTGCATTCGTCACACTCGCGCGCACCGGCACAGCGGATGGATAGCTGATCTGCATCGGCGCCGTCCTGCCTTGCCTTCCCTTGCCCTCTCCTGCCGGATGAGCCACCATCGCCCGGCCTGCCCAACAAGAATGACAGAAGGCGCCGAGGACACGCATGAACAAGCCGCAGGGATTCGACCTTGTCGAGCGGGCGCGCGCGCTGGCGCCGCTGATCACGAGTGAAGCCGACGAGATCGAACGGACACGGCGACTGACGCCATCCGTCACCGCGGCACTGGTCGAGAACGGGCTGTATCGCGCGCTGCTGCCGAAGCGTTTTGGCGGCGCCGAGGCGACACTGGACGCCTTCATGCAGATGCAGGAGGAGATCGCCAAGGCCGATGCATCGACCGCCTGGTGCCTCGGCCAGTGCAGCGTCTGCGCCATGACCGCGGCCTATCTCGAACCCGACGCAGCTAACGAGATCTTCAACACCACGCCCGGCATCCTCGCCTGGGGCGCTATCGCCCATGAGGTGCGCGCCGAGCCCGGCGGCTATCGCGCCAGCGCGCGCTGGGATTTCGCCTCGGGCTCGCGGCAGGCGAGCTGGCTCGGCGCCCATGTCCGCGTCGTCGAGGACGACGGCTCACCGCGCAAGAAGGCCGACGGTTCGCCGGAGATCCGCACCATCCTGTTCCCGATGTCGTCAGCGACAATGTATGACGTCTGGGACGTGATCGGTCTGAAAGGCACCGGCACCGATTCCTACTCGGTCGACAACCTCTTCATTCCGGAGCAGTTCGCCGCGCTGCGCGACGATCCCGCCGCGTGCCGCGAGCCGGGGCCGCTCTACAAGCTCTCCACCAACATGGTGTTCAGCATGGGCTTTGCCGCCACCTCGCTCGGCGTCGCGCGCGCCATGCTGGACGCGGCGACCGAGCTTGCCCGCGGCAAGACCCCGCAAGGCCTCAAGGCGATGCGCGACAACAATGCCGTGCAGGGCCAGATCGGGCGCACCGAGGCCAGCCTGCGCGCCGCGCGCGCCTATCTGTACGCGACGGCCCACGAGGTCTGGAACGATCTCGTCCGCGGCGACCCGATCACCGAGGCACATCGCGTCGCGATCCGCATCGCCTCGACCTGGACCATCCACCAGTCGGCCGCAGTGGTCGACATCGCCTATCACATGTCGGGGGCAACGGCGGTGTTCGCCAAGAATCCGTTCGAGCGACGGTTTCGCGACATGCACGCAATCGCGCAGCAGATCCAGGCCCGCGACACCCAGTACGAGGACGCCGGCAAGGCGATTTTGGCAGGCAATCTCGGCGCTCCGCCGACCGCGCGCTAAAGCATGATCCGGAAAAGTGCGAAGCGGTTTTCCGAAAAGATCATGTCGGTTTTGGGCCCAACAGTGGGCATGACGACTGGCGGCCCTCGCAATCTGAATTCTGTCCCCGACTGTGCAAAATGGATTCTGTCGACTGCCCGGATTTTTCAGCGGTGCGGTAACGCATTGAGCTCGCAGAGGGCAGCCGTCGCGCTTGGTACAGCCAAAATTCGCAATCTTGGTGCTGTTTTATGAGCAGGCGCAGCGCATCTATTCGTTCGTACTAAGCAACCGAACTGCCTTGGCAGTTCTTGGTTAGTCGGCGCGTCCGCGCGCTCTGCAGCAGTTCCACCAAGAGACAAGGAGTATTCCCATGAAGGCCATCGTTGTAACGGACCAAGCCGCGGGAACGGCCGGGATGAAGCTGGTGGACCGGCCCGAGCCGCAGGCAGCGATAAACGACGTCGTCGTTCAGGTTTATGCGTCGAGATTTGTCCCGACTGAGCTGGCGTGGCCCTCGACCTGGACCGATCGCCTCGATCGTGACCGAACACCGTCGATCCCGGGGCACGAGCTGGCCGGAGTGGTCACCGCTCTCGGATATGGCACTACAGGGCTATCGGTGGGACAGCGGGTGTTCGGTCTAGCGGACTGGTATCGCGACGGCACGCTGGCCGAGTATGTGGCGATCGAGGCGCGCAACCTCGCGCCGCTACCGGGCGACGTCGACTTCACAATGGGCGCAAGCCTTCCGGTCTCGGGCCTGACGGCATGGCAAGGACTATTTCAGCACGGCCGCCTCCAGGCGGGGCAGAGTGTCCTCGCACACGGCGCGGCCGGCGCAGTCGGGTCGATGGTGACGCAACTCGCGCGAGAGGCCGGCGCGTATGTGATCGGCTCCGGGCGGTCCGCCGACCGTCAGACTGTGCTCGACTTCGGCGCGCAGGAGTTCGTCGATCTCGACAACGACGCCCTTGAGGACGTCGGCAAAGTCGATCTGGTGTTCGACGTCATTGGCGGTGAAATCCAGAAGCGGTCGGCAAAACTGATTCGAGGCGGAGGAATGCTGGTGACGGTCGTTGGGCCGGCCGGGGCGCGACCTTCCGACGGCCTGGCGGTCGACTTCGTCGTCGAGTCCGATCGTTCCCAACTGAGTGAGATCGTCCGGCGGGTGCGGGACGGACGCCTGCGGACAAACATCGGCAACGTCTCGACTCTCGACGAGGCCGTCGCTGCCTTGAATCCGACCGGTCGACGCAAAGGGAGTACGATCATCCGCGTTCGCCCCTGAGTGACACATGCCTATTGATGCGCGCAGCCGGCCGGCCCTGTCAGGCCAGACGTTGAACAGTACGAAAGTAGCACCGGCGGCCATGGTCGCGGCACGAATACCGGCGGCGCAACATCCGGTTGTTAAGCTTTTTCTGAGACTTTGCGGGCGGCGCTAATGCCTGGAGTTTCGCTGGTCCCATGTTCACGCTTCGATCGATTGCCGCCCGCCTGATTCTGGCGATTTCGCTGACTGTCGCAGTCGCCTGCGCCATCCTCGGCGGCTTCTCCATCAGCCAGCAGCGGGCGCTGACGCGGCTCGCGCTCGATCAGCAGCTCAAGCTGCAATATGACAGCGTGATTGCAGCGATCGACTACGAGGGGCGCGCGGCGCTCGCGGTCTCGGCGGTCATCGCCGCCTTGCCGCCGGTCGAGGACGCCATCGCCAAGGGCGACCGCGACGGCCTCGGAAAGCTGCTCGGCGCCTCCTGGGCGTCGATGAAGGCGCAGGGCATCCCGCTGATCTCGTTCTGGCAGCCCCCGGCGACCAGCTTCTACCGGGTCCATGCGCCGAAGACTTTCGGCGATGACGCCTCGACGCGGCGCACGACGGTGGTGGAATCGAACAAGACCGGCAAGCCGATCGTCGGCGTCGAGCCCGGCCGCGAGGCGCTTTCGATCTTCGGGATGACCCCGATCATGCACGAGGGCAAGACGCTGGCCAATGTCGACGTCGGCGCCGCCTTCGGCAAGGAATTCGTCGACCGCGCCAAAAAGCGCTTCGGCATCGACCTTGCGGTGCATTCCTTCGACGGCCAGAGCTTCAAGCGGCTGTCCTCGACCTTCGGCGATACCGTGGTCGCGACCCAGGACGAGCTCAAGCGTGTGATGAACGGTGCGGCCCTGCTGCGCGACGCCGTTCTCGACGGCCATGCGGTGGAGCTCTATCTCGGCCAGATCAAGAACTACGCCGGCGAACCGGTCGCCGTGCTCGAGATCGTCAAGGACACCAGCGACTATGAAGCCGCCGCGGCAAGCGCGCAGCGCAATCTGATCCTTGGCGTGGTCGCGATCATGGCCGCCGCCGTGCTGCTCGCGTTCCTGCTCGGCCGTGGCCTGTCGCGGCCGCTCACCGCGATCACCGCGGTCATGAACCGCCTGTCCAGCGGCGACACCAGCGTCACCATACCCGGCAGCGAGCGCCGCGACGAGCTCGGCACGATGGCGAAGGCGGTCGACGTGTTCCGCCGCAGCATGGTCGAAACCTCCTCGCTGCGCGAGGCGCAGGAGGCCGACAAGGTGAAGGCGGAGGCCGACAAGCAGGCCTTGCAGCGGCAGATGGCCGATCGTTTCGAAGCCGACGTCAAGGGCATGGTCGCCGCCGTCGCGCGGTCCTCGGGCGACATGCAGCGCGTCGCGGGCGAGATCACCGCCAGCGTCAACGGCGCCTCCGAACGGACCTCGGCGGCAGCCGCCGCGTCCGAGGAAGCCTCGGCCAGCGTCAACGCGGTCGCCGCCGCAACCGAGGAGCTGGCGTCCTCGATCACCGAGATCGGCCGCCAGGTCACCCATTCCAGCCGCGTCGCCGACAGCGCCGTGACCAAGGCCATGGAGACCACCGAGATGGTGACGAGCCTCGCCGCATCGGCAGAGAAGATCGGCGACGTGCTGCGCCTGATCAGCGCGATCGCGAGCCAGACCAATCTGCTGGCCCTCAATGCCACCATCGAGGCGGCGCGCGCCGGCGAGGCCGGCCGCGGCTTTGCCGTGGTCGCCGCCGAGGTGAAGGACCTCGCGAGCCAGACCGCGAAGGCGACCGAGGAGATCGCCGGCCAGGTCGGCGCGATCCAGTCCGCCACCGGCAACTGCGTCAGCGCGATCGGCGACATCAGCGGCACCATCCGCGAGATCTCGGGTATCGCCACCGCGATCGCGGCCGCCGTCGAGCAGCAGGACTCGGCGACGCGGGAGATCGCCCGCAGCGTGCAGCAGGCGTCCACCGGGACCGTCGAGGTCTCCGCCAATATCGCGGGCGCGAGCGAGGCCGCCAGCCAATCCCGCGCCCTCACCGGCAATGTGCTGGATACGTCCGGCCAGCTCGGCGATCACGCCGCCGCGCTGTCGCACAGCGTCGACACCTTCCTCGCCGGACTGCGCAACGCCGCCTGAGCGGCGGCGCCGGGCTTCAAGTCATGGCCAGGGCAGCACGGGCGGCGGAGCGGACCGGTCGGACTTGTCGTCCGGCCGAGCGTCGACCCGCCCCCAATCGCGCATGAACGGCATCTTCAGCAGGCCGCGCAGCGACTGCTTCTCGGGATCATCGAAGCCGTCGAGGCCATAGCGCAGCTCCGCGAAGCGTGGACCACGATTATAGGTGCCGCCGAGCCGGTCCCAGATCGAGAGCAGGTTCGAATAATTGCTGTCGGTCTCCGGCTGATGACGCGAATGATGCATCTTGTGCATGTTCGGCGTCACGAAGACGAGCCGCAGCCAGCGGTCGAGCCGCTCGGGCAGGCGGATATTGGCGTGCTCGAATTGGGCGTTCAGCGCCGACAGCGTCAGATAGGTAACCAGCACCCAGGCCGGCGTACCGAACACGAAGACGCCGGCGATGTGCCAGCCGATCCGCCACAGCGTCTCGCCGGGATGCTCGCGGAACGTCGTGGTGACGTCGACGAAGCGATCGGCATGGTGCATGCGATGGAAGCGCCACATCCAGCCGAGCTTGTGCATGGAGACGTGGGCGAAATAGGCAAACAGGTCGAGCCCGATGATGCCGAGCAGGAGCTGGTTCAGGGGTGACAGGCCGAGCCAGTGCGACAGGCCGAATTTCGCATCCAGCGTCCATTGCGCGGCCAGCGGCGACAGCGGGCTGAGCAAAAGGTTCACGCCGACGAAGATCACGGTGATGGCGGCGTTGCGGCCGATATTGCGCATCCGGTCGCTGCGGCCGTAGCTGAACAGCGGAAACGCGGCCTCGAACAGCAGCACGATCGCGAACGACGCGAGCAGGAACGCGATCCGCGCGCCGGTCGACGGCAGCTCGACATGAGCCATCTCAGCCGCGCCCGGATGCCACAGAAGCTTTGCAAAGCCGATCATGCCGTCAGCCTCCCCTCTTTACAAAACGAATATTCGTTCTTTATAATGGCAACGAATGATCGTCAAGCCCGCCGCATCGGCCGGCCGCGACCTGACAAGGACCGACTATGCCGAAGGTGAAACCCGAGACGCTCGCGATCCGTCGCGAGGAGATTCTGCAGGCCGCGGAGATCTGCTTTGCCCGCCAGGGATTTCACCAGACCACGATCCAGGACGTGATCAAGCAGTCCGGGCTCAGCGCCGGCTGCATCTACGGGCATTTCACGGGCAAGGAGGAGCTGATCCAGGCGATCGGCGAAAGCCGCCATGGCCGCGACAGCGCGCTGCTGGCGCTCAAGGGTCCACCGGACGATGTGTTGCAGAGCCTGCGCTCGATCGCCCGCGGCTTTCTCGGCGACCTGCAGAAGGAAGAAGGCCTGCGCGCCCGCCGCGTCGCGTTGCAGCTCTGGGCGGAGGCGCTGCGCGACGACGTGGTCCGCGACCAGGTGCTGAGCGGAATCCGCCAGCCGATCGCCCTGATCGTGGACCTGCTGCGGCGCGGCCAGAAGAGCGGCGCGATCGACCGCGGCGTGCAGCCGCGCGGCGCGGCGCGGGCAATGGTCGCGATGTTTCAGGGCATCGTGCTGCAACGGCTGTGGGGCGAAACCGTCTCGACCGCGGAAGCGATGCACGCCTTCGACATCTTCCTTGCCGGCCTTGCCGCCAGGCGCTGACGGGGGATGCGGTGATCGTCCCCGACCTCCTCGCCGGCATCGGCGCGGGCCTCGCCGGCGGTCTGACCGCCGGGCTGCTCGGCGTCAGCCCCGGCGGCGGACTGGTCGTGTTCTCGATGCTACTGCTCGGCGCCGGCCAACATGTCGCGCAAGGCATCTCGCTGGTCGCGCAGGTGCCGCCGACCAGCCTCACGGGGATCCGGCGCTATTGGCAGAGCGGCAACCGCACCCCATTGCGCTGGATCGCGCTGCTGACATTCGGCTTTGTCGCCGGCGGCGCGGCCGGCGCACTCGCCGCCAACCATGTCGCCGAGCCCGCGCTGCGCTGGACCTATATGGCCTATCTCGTCGTGCTCGACGCGATGCTGATCCTGCGCGGCGGACGCGACCAGGCGAAGCACGACGACAAAGTCACCGCGCGCGAAATATCCTGGCCGGCGCTGCTCATTGTCGGGCTGCTGGCGGGCCTGTCGTCGGGCTTTCTCGGCATCGGCGGCGGACTGGCGACCGTGGTGGGCTTAAGCGCCGTGCTCGGGGTGCCGCAGCATCAGGCGCAGATGGCAAGCCTCGTGATGTCGCTGATCCCGACCACGATCCCCTCGGCCTGGATCTATTGGAGCGAGGGCTCGCTGGCGTCCTGGCCGGTGCTGGCGGGCGTGATCGTCGGCCTGCTGGCCGGCACCGATCTCGGCGCCCGCGCCGCCAACCGCATCGACCGCGCGCGGTTACGCAACGCGATGATCGTCTTCGTCTCGCTGATGGCGGTCTATATGACCTTCAAGGCGCTGTGGTAGATAGATATAGGTACGTCCTCCTCACGGAGCCCACCATGCGCAAGCCGCCAGCATCGACCAGCAAGGCGGCGCGACGGCCGCACGCTAAACCGGCAGCTGCGCTGTTCGACACGTACCCTGCCCCGGTCAGAGCCAAGCTGCTGGCGCTGCGGCGGCTGATCTTCGAGACCGCGAAGGCAACCAAGGGCGTCGGCGCGCTGGAAGAGACATTGAAGTGGGGCCAGCCGAGCTACCTCACGCCGGAGACCGGCAGCGGCAGCACGGTCCGGATTGATCAGGTGAAGCCGGCTGCCGACCAGGTCGCGGTCTACTTCCACTGCCAGACCAATCTGGTCGAGACCTTCCGCGAACTCTATCCCGAGCTCAGCTACAGCGGCAACCGCGCCATCCTGCTCGATGTCGCGGGCAAGCTGCCGGAGCCCGCGCTGCGCCACTGCGTGGCGCTGGCGCTGACTTATCATCTCAACAAGAAAGAATCGTAGGGCGTGAAGGCGACGGCGGTGCGCTCCCTCTCCCCGTTCTTACGGGGAGAGGGTTGGGGTGAGGGGCCGTCTCCGCACATTCGGTAATAGCTGCGTTCGCGGAGAATCCCCCTCACCCGGATCGCATCTGATGATGCGATCCGACCTCTCCCCGCACGCGCAGGGGTGTCCGGGGAATGATTCACTGTGTCGCGGTGCATGCTCGGCAGGACCGAGGCAAATCGGTCTTTTCTGGTTGTCGAGACACAGAGGGCCGAGCATGCGATATCGCGGTAGCATTTTTGGAAGGCTGCTTGAACCGATCAATCGACGGCAGTTTCAGACGGTTGTGGATCGTCTGGACGGGGATGCCTACGACAAGTCGTTCAGGAGCTGGGATCATCTGGTGGCGCTGATCTATGCCCAGCTTAGCGGCAACAGCAGTCTGCGCGGGGTGGTGACTGGCTTCAACGCCAATTCGCAGCATCACTATCACTTGGGAACCGGCAAGCTGTCGCGCTCGACGTTGTCCGATGCCAATGCCCGCCGTCCGATCGGCATTTTCGCGCAAACCTTTGCGGCGCTGTCGGCGATGGCGCGTCGCCAGCTGCGGAGTGAAGGCATGGAGATGGTGCGTCTGATCGACGCCAGTCCGATCCCGCTCGGCAAGGTCTGCAGTTGGGCGACGTGGAACGGCCGCATCCGCGGCATGAAGCTGCATGTCGTCTACGACCCAAGGAGCGATGTCCCGACCTGCGTCGAGATGACGGCCGCGAACGTCAATGACATCGAGATCGGCCGACAGACCCCAATCCAGCCCGCCACCACCTATGTGTTTGACAAGGGCTATTGCCGTTTCGACTGGTGGCAGAAGATCAATGATAGCAAGGCTTTGTTCGTTACCCGGGCGAAGACGAGCATCCGTCTTCGCTCGCTCAGGCATCGCGCCATCCGCAAGCGTAACGGGGATGGCTTCGAAATCCTTGCCGATGACGAGGTGAAGCTCACCAGCAAGGGCGATTCGCGCCTTCCAATCCCGCTCCGCCGCATCAAGATCAGACGCGAGAAAGGCGGCAAGATCACACTCCTGACCAACGACCTTGCCCGTAGCGCCGTCGAGATCGCCGCCCTCTACAAGAGCCGATGGCAAATCGAGCTGCTGTTCCGCTGGATCAAGCAGCATCTCGATATTCGCAAGTTCCTCGGCGCCAACGACAACGCGATCCGCCTTCAGGTGCTCGCTGCGATGATTGCCTACCTGCTGCTGCGCATCGCCGCTCACACCAACTGCATCAAAATGCTCCCGCTCAGGTTCGCCGAACTCGTCGGCCAGCTCCTGCTCACGCGTCGATCCCTCGCTGCCATCGACAAACCTCCGCCCATCAACCCCAGCCGTCGGAAATCAACCATCTCACCTGACCAGATGGAGCTCCGCTATGCCTGAATTTCCCCGGACACCCCTGCCGCACGCGGGGCGAGGTAAGGGGAGCCCGACGCTCGATCGAGGTTACATCTCTGCCTCTAGGCTCCACTACGCCACCAGCGCCGTCGCGACGCGCTGCGCCTTGAGCAGGCTGATGACCTCGGGGTTCGGCCGGGCGCGGCTGAACAAGAAGCCCTGGCCCTCGTGGCAGCCTTCGGCGCGCAGCCGGCTCAACTCCGCCTCGGTCTCGACGCCCTCGGCGGTGATGGTGACGCCGAGCCCGATGCCGAGGCTGACGATCGAGCGCACGATCGCCTGCGCGTCCGGGTTCGCACCGAGGTCGCGCACGAACGACTGGTCGATCTTGATCTTGTCGAACGGGAAGCTGCGCAGATAGCTGAGGCTGGAATAGCCGGTGCCGAAATCGTCCATCGACATCCGAACCCCGAGCGCGCGGAGCGCATGCAGCGTCGCCAGCACCTGGCTGCTCTTCTCAAGCAACAGCGTCTCGGTGATCTCGAGCTCGAGCCGCCGCGCCGGCAGGCCGGATTGCCGCAGCGCGTCGGTGACCAGCGCCAGCAGATTGCCGGTACGGAATTGCAGCGGCGACAAATTGACCGCGACGCGCACGTCATCCGGCCATTGCGCCGCGTCCATGCAGGCGCGATGCAGCATCAGCGCGCCCAGCGGATTGATCAGCCCGGTCTCCTCGGCCACCGGGATGAACTCGCCAGGCGAGATCATGCCGCGCTCCGGATGCGGCCAGCGCACTAGCGCCTCGAAGCCGGTGATGCGCCCGCTCGCAAGATCGACCAGCGGCTGGTAATAGGGCCGCAGGCCTTCGTTCTGGATCGCATCGCGCAGGTCGATCTCGATCTTGCGCCGGCTTTGGGCGCGCGCGTCCATCTCCGCCTCGAAGAAGGAGAAGGTGCCGCGGAATTCGCTCTTGGCGCGCGACAAGGCCATGTCGGCGCTCTTCAGGAGCTTTTCGGAATCCTCGCCGTCGCCGGGCGACATCGCGATCCCGATGCTGGCGCCGATCACCACCGAATGCCCCTCGAGCAGATAGGGCTCGCCGATCGCATCCAAGATCCGCCGCGCCAGCAGCACCGCGTCCTCGGGCCGCATCACGCCGCCCTGCACGATGGTGAACTCATCGGAGTTGAGACGGGCCAGCGCATCTTCCTCGCGCAGCGTCGAGCGCAGGCGCTTGGCGACCGCGCGCAGCAGCTTGTCGCCGATGCCGTGGCCGAGCGTCTCGTTGACCGCCTTGAAATTGTCGAGACCCAGCATCAGCACCGCAACCTTGTCGGTCGAGCGGCGGGTGTGCTGCAGCATCTCGTCCATCTGCTGGCGCAGCAGATTGCGGTTGGGCAGGCCGGTCAGGCTGTCGTGCTGGGCCATGAAGGCGAGCCGCGCCTCGGCGCGCTTGCGCTCGGTGATGTCCATCAGCGCGAGCAGCATCGCCGGCTGGTCGCCATGCATCAGCTGGCGCGAATAGATCGCAAGGTCGATCAGCGTGCCGTCGGCGCGCACATGCTTCCAGGTCCGCGCCGCCTGCTCGTCGCTGCTGCGGCCTGCCGCCCAAGGCAGCTCGGCATCGAACGCCTGCAGGCTCCTGATCGTCATCCGCTCGAATTCGGCGCGGACATAGCCGTAATGCGCGATCGCGGCGTCGTTGACCGCGAGGATCCGCTCGCCGTCGAGCGCGCACAGGATCATCGGCACCGGATTGCCGTCGAACAGCAGGCGGAACGACGCCTCGCGCTGCTTCAGTTCAGTGATGTCGACGCGCAGGCCGACGATGCCGCCATCTGCGGTCAGCCGCTCCTCGATCAACACCACGCGGCCGTCGGCCAGCACCTGCTCGTGCCGCTCGCCGGGCTGGTACATCTTCCTGAGCCGTTCGGCGATCCACTCTTCCTCGCGGCCGGCAGCCTCGGGATAGTCGCCGCGCGCGACGCCGATGCGGATGGTGTCTTCCAGGCGCGCACCGTGCTCGAACAGGTCGGAGCTGCGCTTGTAGATTTCCGAGTATTTCTTGTTCCAGAGTGTGTAGCGGCCTTCCGGATCCAGGAACACGATGCCCTGCGGCAGGATGTCGATCGCCTCACGCAGCCGCGCGTTGGATTTGCGCGCCTCGGCGATCGCGGCTTCGGCCTGCGCGCGCTGGCGCACCAGTTCGCCGATCTCGACCGCGGGGCGGCGCGATCTGCCCGACACTTTCGGCATCGGTGTGGGACGACGGCCCCGAGGACGGGACAGTTTGGCCTGGTTCGGTTTCTTGGTCTTTTTCTTCGGCCGCATCATCGGTATCGCACGCCCCACGCGCATTCCAGTTCGGCGATATATCTGCGATAAGTCTCTGAAAAATTGGTATCTCTTGGCGAGTAGCTGCGCTGCCTGAGAAACCCTTGCATGCCTGCTTTGCAGGCGAATTCACGCCGGGCGCGAGTTTGCTCCCGGCGCGCCGGCGGCGCACGGCACAGATTCGCAGCGTGGAAGCGCCGGCGCTTGGTGAAGGAAGCGTAAACCGGCGCGCGATTGCACAATGAATGCGCCGAAGACGCTTCAAGCGCATCAATGTTCGTCAGCGTGCGGCAGGGTTATCGCGCGGTTAAAGCGCGGTGCGCCTCAGCCTTCGGATTTTGCCGGATCATACCTTAGTTGGTGATTTCGATGCGCGTGCCGCCTCGGCCGTTGCGCTCGACCAGCCCATAGAGCATTGCGGCGTGCGAGGGATGCAGGCGCACGCAGCCATGCGAGGCCGGCCCGCCAAGGCGCGTGAGTTCGTATGTTCCATGGATGGCAAAGCCGCGGTGGAAGAAGATCGAGTGCGGCATCGGCGAGTTATAGTACTTCTTCGAGTACCAGCGGCGCGCCAGCATCTGCGGACGGAACACCCCACTCGGCGTGCCATAGCCGCGGCGGCCGGTCGACACCGGCCAGTTGTAGCGTCTCGCGCCATCGACGCTGACCGCCATGCGCTGCGATGATTTATCGATGTGAACGACGACGTCGGCCCGCGCCGGCGAGAGCGCCAAAATCGGCGCGGCAATCGCGGCGGCAAACGCCAGCCGTACGCACGATACGCTCGTCACAATAACGCCTACCCTGAAATTATTGCGGACATGATGTCGCCCACAACGTGCGCTTGTAAAGTGGCGTGGCTCACATCGGAGCCTGGAAGCCGCAGGTAATCTTAATCCACCCTGTGGGCGATCAAGCGAATGGGATGAAAGCGCGGTCCGCCTGCTCCGAATCCATGCTAGCCTTGCGCCGACAGAGTGATCCGAATGACACCCCGCCTGCGTCTGTTCCCACTCCTGATCTTAGCCCTCGTCGCCTGCACCATCTCCGCGCGGGCGCAGGACAGGGGCTCGCTCAATCCACAGCCGCTGCCGCCGCTCGCCAACCCCAATGATCCAAAGATCGGGGCGAAGCAGCTGTTCGCGCGCAAGGTGCTGCCGGCGGCGTTGCCGACCCGGTCGATCGGCGGCTACACCAAGGGTTGTCTCGCCGGCGCCGCGCAGATGCCGCTCAACGGCGAGACCTGGCAGGTGATGCGCTTGTCGCGCAACCGCTACTGGGGTCACCCCAACATGATCGCGCTGCTGAAGCGGCTTGCGGCCAACGCGCACAAGGACGCCGGCTGGCCGGGCATCCTGGTCGGCGATATCGGCCAGCCGCGCGGCGGCCCCGCGCTCTCCGGTCATGCCAGCCACCAGATCGGACTCGACGCCGACATCTGGCTGACGCCGATGCCTGATCGCAAATTATCGCGCGAGGACCGCGAGGAGATGTCGGCGGTGATGATGGTGCGCGACGACCGGCTCGACATCGATCCACGCGTCTTCACGCCGGGCCACGTGCTCGTCATCCGCGACGCGGCGCGGGAGCCGGCGGTGCAGCGCATCTTCGTCAATCCCGCGATCAAGAAGGCGCTGTGCCGCGAGGCCACGGGCGATCGCGGCTGGCTGTCGAAGATCCGGCCGTGGTGGGGCCACGACTACCACTTCCACATTCGTATGCGATGTCCGCCCGGCAGCCCTAGCTGCGAGGGACAGAAGCCGCAAGCGGAGGGCGAAGGCTGCAAGCCGTCCGATCTCGCCTTCTGGTTCAAGGATTCGGTGCTGCATCCGAAGCCTCCGCCGAAGCCGCCGAAACCCCGCCCGCCGATGACGCTTGCGCAGATGCCGGCTGACTGCAGGACGGTGCTGAACGCCCCCGACGCCAAACAGCAGCTGCCAGGGCAATAACATCTTTGTCAGGCGGCTATGCCGGCCGGCTCGAACTACGATATGATCTCGTGCCGTCGCGCCGTAAGGCGTTCGGGCGATGGATCGGGGCGGCTGATCTATTCTATCCGTCATCATGAATGGACCAGACATGCGCAAATCGCTCCTCGCCGCATCGCTCGTGCTCGTCTCGACTTCCGCTTTCGCGGCGGAGGAGCCGAGCGGCTGTGACAAGTTCAAATGGTCGATCGAGCGCGCACGCGCCGCGCTGACCGCACCCAATCGTGCCCGGGTCGTATCGGGAAGCGAGCAGGCCGCGCTGCCGGCGACCGCGATCACGCTGGCGCTGGTGGCCCCCGGCGACGCCAAATTGCCGACCCCGCCGGAGCGCGCGCCGAAGGAAGGCACCTTCGCCGGCTTCACCAACTTCAAGGCCGCGCCGAAGGCCGGGCTCTATACCGTCAGCCTGTCGGCCGGGGCCTGGGTCGACCTGGTGCAGGACGGGCATCTCCTGAAGCCCAAGGCGTTCAGCGGCGCGACCGATTGCGACGGTATCCGCAAGACCGTGAAATACGACCTCGCCGCCAGCCCCTTCGTGCTGCAGGTCAGCGGCTCAAAAGAGAACTCGCTGTCGATCGCTATCCAGCCGGCGGATGAATAGGACGGGCGGTTAGACAAACGGTCGCCTTTACCGTAAGCCCCAGCCTGCTATGTTTGCAGTGCGATATCCCTGAGGACCGTAAGTCCATCGGGGACCAGCGGAACAGCGCTTCCGTCCGTCGCAGGCCAGACCCCAACCCAACGCCTGATTTGCGCGCGATCGTTCGCGCGCGAACTCGCACGGAGCGCTTTCCATGCCACGACTTTCAATTTCAAGGCTTGCCGGACTTTTCACCGCTTTCGTCATCCTGCTCGGCGCGCTGCATTCGCCCGCGAGCGCCGAGGACAAGACGCTCACCATCTTTGCCGCCGCCTCGATGAAGAACGCGCTCGACGACATCGACGCGGCCTATACCGCCAAGAGCGGCGTCAAGATCACCGCCAGCTATGCCGCGAGTTCGGCATTGGCAAAACAGATCGAGCAGGGCGCGCCAGCCGACGTGTTCGTCTCCGCCGACACCGACTGGATGGACTATGCGATCAAGCAGAAGAACATCAATGAGCAGACGCGGGTGAACCTGCTCGGCAACTCGATCGTGCTGATCGCGCCGAAGGATTCCAAGCTCGACAACGTCAACATCGGACCCGGCTTCGATCTCGCCAAGCTCGCCGGCGACGGCAGGATCGCGACCGGCGACGTCAAGGCGGTGCCGGTCGGCAAATACGCCAGGGCCGCGCTGGAGAAGCTCGGCGCATGGCAGGCGGCGGAGCCGAAATTCGCGATGGCCGAGAGCGTGCGCGCCGCGCTGACGCTGGTGGCGCGCGGCGAAGCCGTGCTCGGCATCGTCTATTCGACCGACGCCAAGGTCGAGCCGGGCGTCAAGATCGTCGGCACCTTCCCGGCCGACACCCATCCGGCCATCATCTATCCGGTCGCGGCGACCACGACCGCGAAACCGGAGACCGCCGAGTATCTCGCCTTCCTACGCTCCTCGACGGCGAAGACGATCCTCGAGAAGTACGGCTTCAAGTTCCTGATCAGCCCGACGACCTAAGCGTGTTTGAGATCTCGCCGACCGAATGGACGGCGATCCTGCTGTCGCTGCGGGTCGCCGTCATCGCAACACTGGTGGCGACCCCGTTCGGGGTAGCGCTTGCCTGGCTGCTGGCGCGGCGCGATTTCTGGGGCAAGTCGCTGCTCGATGCCGCCGTGCATCTGCCGCTGGTGCTGCCGCCCGTCGTCACCGGCTATTTGCTGCTGCTGACCTTGGGCAAGCGCGGCCTGGTCGGCGGCTGGCTGGCCGACCATCTCGGCATCGTGTTCGCATTCCGCTGGACCGGCGCGGCGCTCGCCTGCGGCGTGATGTCGTTTCCGCTTCTGGTGCGGCCGATCCGCCTCTCGATCGAGGCGGTCGACCGCCGCCTCGAGCAGGCGGCCGAGACGCTCGGCGCCGCGCCGTGGCGGGTGTTCGCAACCGTGACGCTGCCGCTGGCGCTGCCCGGCGTGCTGGCCGGCATGGTGCTCGGTTTTGCCAAGGCGATCGGCGAGTTCGGCGCGACCATCACCTTCGTCTCCAACATTCCCGGCGAGACCCAGACCATTTCGTCGGCGATCTATTCGCTGATCCAGACGCCGGATGGCGACCCCGCCGCCGCGCGGCTCGTGATCATCTCGATCGTGCTCGCGGTCGGCGCACTGGTCGCGGCTGAAGTGTTCGCGCGTCGCGCCACCGCGCGCCTGCATGGGCAATAGAGCATGATCCGGAAAAGTGTGAAGCGGTTTTCCGAAGAGGCCATGCTCAAACAAGGAGCTAAAGCGCGATGACGATTCAACTCAATCTCATCGCGCTTTAGCCATGCTGCGCGTCGACATCACCAAGCAGCTCGGCGAGTTCTCGCTTGCAGCCTCGTTCACCAGCGAGGGCCGCGTCACCGGTCTGTTCGGCGCGTCCGGCTCCGGCAAGACCTCGCTGATCAACACCATCGCGGGACTGTTGCGTCCCGACCGCGGCACCATCGTGATCGACGGCGAGACCGTCGACGATACCGCGACCGGCATCCACGTCCCGAGCTGGCGCCGCCGCATCGGTTACGTGTTCCAGGACGCGCGGCTGTTTCCGCATCTCGATGTCCGCCAGAACCTCGACTACGGCCGCCGCATGAACGGCCTCACCGAAGATCCCGCCCAACACCGGCGCGTCGTCGACCTGCTCGACATCGGCGCCCTGCTCGACCGCCGTCCCGGAAAGCTCTCCGGCGGCGAGCGCCAGCGCGTCGCGCTCGGCCGGGCGCTGCTGTCCAAGCCGCGGCTGCTGCTGCTCGACGAGCCGCTGGGGGCGCTCGACGAAAGCCGCAAGCTCGAGATCCTGCCCTATCTGGTGCGGCTGCGCGACGAAGCCGGCATCCCGATGGTCTATGTCAGCCACGACGCGGCCGAGCTGCGCCAGCTCGCCACCCAGATCGTGATGCTGCGCGGCGGCCAGGTGACCGCGTTCGGCGGTGTCAAGGTGCTGACGGCGGGCGCCTAGCTGGCCGTTTTTCCGAAAGTCGGCATAAGATAGCCTATCTTGTCTGCCAGGCCCGCGTCGGGACGTCCGATCGGGCATAGGGAAGGGTGTATTTGTGCGACTGACTGGCTGGGTGTTGCTGCTGATCGGCGGGCTGCTGTGCGCCACGATTTCGTGGGCCGCGCTCGGCTTCCTGCTGATGGGCGTCGGCCTGATCGCGCTGCAGGTCGACGAGCGGCCCCGGCGTCCGGCCGATGCCGCCGTGCCGGCCGGCGCCTCGGGATTTACCCCGCCGCGCCTCAGCGACGGGCTGCAGCCGCCGACCCTCGATCCGATCGCAGGCCAGGATACCGGGCAGCGTCAGTCGCGCCGGGTGGCCTGGCCCGACAAGAAGGGGGACGCAGCCTACGGCCGGGAGACTTACGACCGCGAGGCCTGGCGCCGGCTTGTCGACAGCGATCCTGATCTCGCCCAGATCGCCAATGTGCTCGCCGATTACGGCCCGCAATATGTCGATGAGCTGGCGGCGAGCTATCTGGCCGCCCCCGATAAGGGCCGCCTGGCGGCGATCGTCGACGGCATCATCGCGCGCGCCGGGGACGGTCAGCCGATCCCGCCGCCGCCCGCACCAGTCGAAGCATCTCGGCCGCCACCGCTGCCGCCCCCGCCGCAGCCAAAGCCGGTGATCATCCCTGCCGCCAAGGCGGCGGCTTCGCCAAGCAATCGCGCAAACGCGCTCGAAGCGTCCCTGCTCGCCACGGTCGAGGAGGCTTCCGCCAAGATGGCCGCCGAACGCGCGGGTCTCTTCAAGCCTGCCAAGGAGCCTGGAAAGGAGCCGGGCAAGGCCACCGACAGCCGACCGCAGGCGGCGAGCCAGCGGGAACCGCTGTTCGGTCGCGCCACCCGGGACGCGAAGCCCGCCGGGCCGCCGCCGGTGCCGGTCACAACGCCGCCGATGCCGGCTACACCGCCGCCCATGCCGGCCGACACGCCCGCCGCTCTCGAAGCATCGTTGATCGCCGCCGTCAGCGAGGCCGCCGCCCGGCGGGCGGACGCCCCCAAGGATGCGTTCAAGGATGCGTCCAAGGACGCGTCCAAGCCGGCACCGGAGTCAGCGCCGCCGGCGCGGCGCGAGCCCGAAATCCGTGCGGTCGCGCCCACTCCACCGACGCCACCTCCGCCGGCTCCCGCTGCGCCCGCCACGACGCCAGCTGCGACGACACCACCTGCGAAGACAGCGGCCGACAATCTCGACGAGACGCTGCTCGCGGCGCTGGCCGAGATTTCCGGCCAGAAAATCAAGGGCGAGACCAAGCCGGACGCGGCGTCCAAGGGCCCATCCGGTCCGCCGGCCGACGACGGGCTATCCGACATGATCAGGAAGTTCGCGCCGGATTCGAGCTTCCTGCGCAAGACGTAACGGCGCGCCTCAGACCCCCGCCACCGACGCCCAGATATCGGCGAGCTTGCGCTTGACGATCTGCATCCGCGTTTGCGGCGCGACCTTCTCCTCTTCCTCCGGCAGGCGCAGGCCGACGACGTTAACGCGGCCACCGCTGATGCTGCGCGCCACCAGCACGATCTCGTCGAGCGCCAGTTCGGCCCCTTCCTTCGGCGCGCGGTCGAGATTGACGTCGAAATAGTCGGCGAGCGTCAGCTTGGCCTGGTGCTCGTCGACCTTGACGCCGTAGATCTCGGCGAGTTCGCCGAGCGTATGCTCCGCCGACACCATGAAGTCGCCGAGCAGATGCGGATCGGGCGCGCTCGACGGCGCCATGTCGACGAAGAAGCGGTCGAGCGCCTCGGCGCGCTCCGGCGGCGCCAGCAGGTAGATGTAGTCGCCGGGCGCGACCGGATCGGCCTCGGTCGGCGTCAGGATCCGCTCGTCGCGGATCACCAGCGTCGGCTTCGACCAGGACGGGATCAGCCCGCGGCGGAAGTACAGGCTCTTCGGCCGCACCGGATAGCCGACCAGCTGCTGCTCGAGCTGGCCGGGCAAATCGAGCTCGACGCGGCGCGGGCCGCGTTCGGCGCGCGGCAGCGCGACGTGCAGCCGCCGTGCCGCCGGCGCCAGTGTCCAGCCCTGCAACAGCAGCGAGATGATGACGACGACGAAGGCGACGTCGAAATAGAGATAGGCCTTCGACAGGCCGACCAGCATCGGGATCGAGGCGAGGAAGATCGCGACCGCGCCGCGCAGGCCGGTCCAGGCGATGAAGACCTTCTCCCGCCAGTTGAACTTGAACGGTGCGAGGCAGATCAGCACCGCCAGCGGCCGCGCCACCAGCATCAGCGCGAACGCCACCAGCACGGCGCCGCCGGCGCTGGAGAGCAGGCGATGCGGCGAGACCAGGAGGCCGAGCAGCACGAACATCACGATCTGCGCCAGCCAGGTCGCGGCGTCGAGGAACGTCACCACCGAATTATGCGCGCGGGTCGGCCGGTTGCCGATGATGATACCGGCGAGATACACCGCGAGAAATCCCGAGGCATGCACGATCTGCGAGCCGCCGAAGATCACCAGTGCCGCGGTGGTGACGAACGGCGCATGCAGGCCCTGCGGCAGCGCTACATAGTTCAGCGCGATCACCACCAGCCGGCCGCCGATCACCCCGATGATGGCGCCGAACACCGCCTCCTGGATGAACTCCAGCGCGATGTGCGAGGCCGAGCTCTGGCCGATCGAGATGAACTCGACCAGCATCAAGGTGAGGAAGATCGCGAACGGATCGTTGGTGCCGGATTCCGCCTCCAGCGTCGCGCCGACGCGTGGGCGTAGCCGCAGACCCTGGGTGTGCACCAGCAGGAACACGGCAGCCGCGTCGGTCGAGGCCACGACGGCGCCGACCAGCAATGACTCGGTCCAGTTGAGGTCGAGCACGAAACGGGCGACCGGCGCTGTGATCAGCGCGGTCAACAGCACGCCGGCGGTCGCCAGCACCATCGAGGGCACCAGCACGGTGCGGATGCTGGCAAACCGCGTCTTCAATCCGCCGTCGAACAGGATCAGCGCCAGCGCCACCGAGCCGACCAGATAGGTGGTGCGGACGTCGTCGAACTGCAGCCGGCCGGGGCCGGAATCGCCCGCCAGCATGCCGACCAGCAAGAACACCAGCAGCAAGGGAGCGCCGAACCGCAAGGCCAGCAGGCTCGACAGGATGCCGGCCATCACCAGCACCGCACCGAGCAGGATCGCTATACTGACGGAGTCGAGGGATGCCATGCGCCTTCGGAGGTCTCAAATACTTGCAATTGCATCCTTATCGTCGCCACACTGGGACGCCAACCGATTTCTGACATAAGCGGCAATGTGCCCGGTCTCATCAGCCCTAGGTCGCCCCGACACTGTGTTGTATCGATGGTCGCGTGTGCGCCTTTGTGGGATTCTCGCGGGGCATTCGAATCACATTTGGCTGACCCGCGCTTCGAGTTGAGATTTTGCCGATGGACATGAACTGGAAGGACGTCCTCGAATCGATCCAAATGGCGGCGCGCTCGGTCGGCGCCGAGGTCGCCTCGCCCTGGTTCTATCTGCAATTCGGCATCATCCTCGCCGCCGCCGGCCTCGCCTACGCCGCCGACACCGCCATTCATGCGCGGGTCGACATGTCGTCGCTGGCGATGCGCTGGCCGCTGCCGCTCCGGCACTTCGCCCGCGTGATGGTGAAGAGCGCTTCCACCGCCGTGTTCGCGGTCCTGATGATCATCTCCCGCATCGTGATGTGGCACGCGACCTGGCCGAGCCGCAGCTATCTGATCGCGGTCTCCGCCAAGCTGGCGCTGGCCTGGCTGGTGATCCGCCTCGTCACCTCGGTGATCGACAACGCCTTCATCGTGAAAACAGTCTCGATCGCGGCATGGGTGGTCGCCGCCCTCAGCATCATCGGCCAGCTCGATTGGGCGGCCGACACGCTGGATGCGTATGCGGTCGTGGTCGGCGGCCTCCGCCTTTCTCCGCTGCTGTTGATCAAGGCCGGCGCGCTCCTGATCGTGGCGCTGTGGCTGACCAACCTCGCCGGCAATTTCGCCGAGAGCCGCATCAACCGCGCCACCGATCTGACGCCGTCGATCCAGGTGCTGCTGGTCAAGATCATCCGCATCGGATTGATGGTGACGGCGATCGTGATCGCGCTCGGCGCGGTCGGCATCAACCTCTCAGCGCTCGCGGTGTTCACCGGCGCGGCCGGCGTCGGCATCGGTCTCGGCCTGCAGAAGATCGTCGCCAATTTCATCAGCGGCCTGATCCTGTTGGTCGACAAATCGGTGAAGCCCGGCGATCTCGTCACGATCGGCGACAATTCGGGCCGGATCAGCGCGATGAAGACCCGCTACATCTCGGTCGCCGCCGGCGACGGCCGCGAGTTCCTGATCCCGAACGAGGACCTGGTGACGCAGAAGGTCACCAACTGGACCTATACCGACAAGAACACGCTGGTGAAGATCGCCTTCTCCACCAACTACGACGCCAATCCGCGGCAGGTCTGCAAGCTCGCGATCACGACCGCGGCGGCCCATCCGCGCGCCACCAAGGGCCGGACGCCGAACTGCATCCTGACCGAGTTCGCCGAGGCCGGGATGAAATTCTCCCTGACCTTCTGGATCGCCGACCCCGACGGCATGGACAATGTGAAGAGCGACGTCATGCTGTCGCTGTGGGACGCCTTCAAGCAGGAGGGGGTCAGGGTGCCCTACCCGGTGCGGGAACTCCGCATCCGCGGCGGCGCGCTGCCGGTCGAGAGCGTGGTCGAGGTCTCCAATTAGCGCTTGAGCGCGGTCTTTTCGCCGCAGCGGTGGCCGCTGTTCCGGATATGGCCTGAAAATCAAGCCGTTTGGACATGTCCCCATGCCCAACCTGGCTTGCGCCGGGCGCGCCGATCATTAAATTAGGGCCTGAAATCAGCCCCTTGCCCGCAGAAACAGCCCGCCCATGAGCTATATCGACGCCACCGACACCTCGCTTCGCAAGACCGGTCAGATCAAGCTGCACGGACCGAGCGGCTTTGCCGGCATGCGCAAGGCGGGCGCCCTGGTGTCGAAATGCCTCGATGTGCTCACCGACATCGTCAAGCCGGGCATCCCGACTTCGGTCATCGACGAGTTCGTTCGCAAGTTCGCCTTCGACCACGGCGCCTATCCGGCGACGCTGATGTATCGCGGCTATCGCTACTCGACCTGCACCTCGATCAATCACGTGGTCTGCCACGGCATGCCGGGCGACCGGCCGCTGAAGGAAGGCGACATCGTCAATGTCGACGTCACCTTCATCGTCGACGGCTGGTACGGCGACTCCAGCCGCATGTATGCGATCGGCGCCATCGCGCGGAAGGCCGAGCGGCTGATCGAGGTGACCTATGAGGCGATGATGCGCGGCATCGCCGCGGTGAAGCCCGGCGCCACCACCGGCGATATCGGCCATGCCATCCAGAGCTATGTCGAGCCGCAGGGCATGAGCGTGGTGCGCGACTTCTGCGGCCACGGCCTCGGCCGCCTGTTCCACGATGAGCCGAACATCATCCATATCGGCCGCCCCGGCGAAGGCGCGCCCTTGAAGCCCGGCATGTTCTTCACCATCGAGCCGATGATCAATCTCGGCAAGCCGCATGTGAAGATCCTGTCCGACGGCTGGACCGCGGTGACCCGCGACCGTTCGCTGTCGGCGCAGTTCGAGCATTCGGTCGGCGTCACCGCCGACGGCGTCGAGATCTTCACGCTGTCCGAACGCCATGGCGAGAAGCCGTGGGTTCAGGTCTAATCGGGTTCAGCTGTAACCGTCCTCGTCAATAATCGCTCCGCGTGCGCTCGATGATCTCCTCGGGCGTATGGTTCTCTCCGATCGACATCGCGCAGATCCGCGACAGATGCAGATAGGACAGTCCGGTCTCCTCCGCCCAGGCGTTGAACTGCGCCTGCACCTTGGCGAAATCGCGCTTCGACTTGACCTCCTCGGCGATATCGAGGCCGGCATCGCGCAGGCAGGCGACGACGTCGCGCGAGGTGACGAAGCCGTCCCAACCGAGGAAGCGCAGCAGCATCTGTCCGGTGTTGCCGCCGAGCCGGCTGCCGCGCTTGGCCAATAGCTCCAGCAGTCCAACCTCATCCGATGACGGCCAGGCGCTAAGGAATTTGCCGAAGCTGCCATGCTCGCGCGCGATCTCCTGCACGAAGCGGCCGTTGTCGCGCACCGACATGATCTTGGCGCCGTTGCGCACGATCCTGGCGTCGCTGACGAGCTTCTCCCAGAATTCGTCGGGCTTGAAGGCGAGCTTGGCGGGCTGAAAGCCGAGGAACGCCTCCTCGAAGCCCGGCCATTTGGCATCGATCACGCTCCAGGCAAAGCCCGCGCAGAACACGCGCCTGGTCATCTCGGCCAGCACGCGGTCGTCGCTGAGCTTTGCCAGCGCCTTGGCGCCCGCCGGCGGCCGCAGCAGTTTCTCCAGCGCCTTCGGCCCGCCCTTGCGCTTCTCCGCGCGCGAGCGGATCACCTTGAATGATGTCACGCCGCCCTCCCCCTCTTGCTCTCGAACCGTTGCCGCCGACGGTAATTCGCCCGAAGCATCGTGGCAAACCCGGCAGTTGCATCGGCTCTTGCAAATCGCCGCGAGCACGGCATGGTTGTAGCCGATGCCCGCCAAAGCCAGTGACAGCCCCGATCAGCCCGACGAGACGCCACATTATCACGGCCATCGCGAACGGCTGCGCGAGCGCTTCTATGCGGCCGGTCCCGACGCGCTGACCGACTATGAGCTGCTGGAAATGGCGCTGTTCGCCGCGATCCCGCGCCGCGACACCAAGCCGTTGGCCAAGGCGCTGTTGAAGAAGTTCGGCTCGTTCGCCGAGGTCGTGCACGCGCCGGTGGCGCGGCTGCGCGAGGTCGAGGGCGTCAAGGATGCCTCGATCAACCAGCTCAAGCTGCTCGCCGCGGCCGCCGGCCGGATCGCCAAGGGTGAGATCAGGCGCAACGTCGCGCTGTCGTCCTGGAACGACGTCATCGACTATTGCCGCACCGGCATGGCGTTCGCCGACAAGGAGCAGTTCCGCCTCCTGTTCCTCGACAAGCGCAACCAGCTGATCGCCGACGAGGTGCAGCAGACCGGCACCGTCGATCACACCCCGGTCTATCCGCGTGAGGTGATCAAGCGCGCGCTGGAATTGTCCGCCACCGCGCTGATCCTGGTGCACAACCATCCGTCCGGCGACCCGACGCCGTCGCAGGCCGACATCCAGATGACGAAAGCCATCGTCGACATCGCAAAGCCGCTCGGAATCGCCGTGCACGATCACATCATCGTCGGCAAGAACGGGCATACCAGCTTCAAGGGCATGCGGCTGATTTAGCATTGCACTCAACAAGCCCTCCGCTGTCGTCCCGGCTTAGTGCGCAATTGCACACGGGGGCCGGGACCCATAACTACGGAGTTGCGTTGTCGAAGCACGCTGTGGCTCCAGCTTTGCAAGCCAATTTGCTTTCGTGGTTATGGGTCCCGGGTCGCGCAGCGCTTGCCCGGGACGACATCGAGATTGTGGCAGAGAGTCATACGACCGCATTCTCGCGACATCTCTTGCCGAGCCTTGCATCTCGTTCCGCCCGCGTCATACGAACCAAGCGTAACTGCCGCTAAACTAGCCCATGCAACGTTTCCCGCGCGGCGGCGTTTGTTGCAGATTGATCTGACGGCCTGTCAGGGGCCTTGGGGGACCGATGTCCGATTACGTCATTGAGGAGGGGCTGCCCTATCCGCTAGGCGCCCACTGGAGCGGCCACGGCACCAATTTCGCGGTGTTTTCCGCCAACGCGACCAAGGTCGAGGTCTGCCTGTTCGACGGCGAGCGCGAGACGCACCGCTTCGAGCTGCCCGAATATACCGACCAGGTGTTTCACGGCTTCATCAATGGCGTGCAGCCGGGGACGTTCTACGGCTATCGCGTTTACGGTCCCTACCAGCCGGACGGCGGCCACCGCTTCAACCCGAACAAGCTGCTGCTCGATCCCTACGCCTGCGCCCATGCCGGCAGCCTGACCTGGAATCCGGCGGTGTTCGGCTACAAGATGGAGAGCGGCGACGACCTCACCTTCGACGAGCGCGACAGCGCGCCGTTCATGCCGAAATGCGTGGTGGTCGATCCCAATTTCGACTGGGTCCAGGAGGCGCAGCGGCAGGACGTGCATTGGGACGAGACCGTGGTCTACGAGACCCACGTCAAGGGGTTCACCAAACAGCACCCGGGCATCGACGAACATTTGCGCGGCACCTATGCCGGCTTCGGCTCGAACGCTGCGATCGACCATCTCAAGGCGCTCGGCATCACCTCGGTCGAGCTGCTGCCGGTGCATTCCTTCATCAACGACAGCAACCTGCTGGACAAGCACCTCACCAATTACTGGGGCTACAACACCATCGGCTTCTTCGCGCCGGATCCGCGCTACGCCGCCGACGTGCCGAACAGCCTGCGCGAATTCAAGGAGATGGTGTCGCGGCTGCATGGCGCCGGCCTCGAAGTCATTCTCGACGTCGTCTACAACCACACCGCCGAAGGCAACGAGCGCGGCCCGACGCTGTCGTTCAAGGGCATCGACAATGCGAGCTATTACCGCCTGCTGCCGGACAAGCGACGCTACTACATCAACGACACCGGCACCGGCAACACGGTGAACCTGTCGCATCCGCGGGTGATCCAGATGGTGATGGACAGCCTGCGCTACTGGGCCGGCCACATGCATGTCGACGGCTTCCGCTTCGATCTCGGCACCATCCTGGCACGTGAGGTTTACGGCTTCGACGAGCAGTCCGGCTTCCTCAAGGCGATGAACCAGGACCCGCTGCTCGCGACCGTCAAGCTGATCGCCGAACCCTGGGATTGCGGCCCCGGCGGTTACCAGGTCGGCGGCTTCCCGGCGGGCTGGGCGGAGTGGAACGACAAATACCGCAACGTTGTGCGCGATTTCTGGCGCGGCGAGGCGGCGCCAGGCAGCCTGGCACCGCGGCTGCTCGGCTCGCACGACGTGTTCAACCGCGAGGGCCGCCGCACCTGGGCCAGCGTCAACTTCATCACCGCCCATGACGGCTTCACGCTGAACGACTGGGCGAGCTACAACAACAAGCACAACGAGGCCAACGGCGAGCACAACAACGACGGCTCGTCGGACAACCACTCCTGGAATTGCGGCACCGAGGGCCCTACCGACAATCCGGATATCCGCACTTTGCGCGAACGGCAGAAGCGCAACATGCTGGCGACGCTGCTCGCCTCGCAGGGCACGCCGATGCTGCTCGGCGGCGACGAGTTCGGCCGCACCCAGCGCGGCAACAACAATGCGTACTGCCAGGACAACGACATCTCGTGGTTCGACTGGAATTTTTCCGACGACGCCGGGAAGCTGCTCGCCTTCACCAAGCGGATGATCAAGCTGCGGCGCGACTATCCGATCCTGCGCCGCAGCCGCTTCCTCTCCGGCGATCGCGATCCGCAGCTCGAGATCCGCGACGTGGTCTGGATCAGCACCTCGGGCGTCGAGATGACGCAGGCCGACTGGAGCACCGGCTGGATCAAATGCTTCGGCGTCGTGCTCGACGGCCGCGCGCGCAAGACCGCGATCGCGCGTGAGGGCGAGGACGACACTGTGCTTGTCATCCTCAACAGCTACGAGGGCGAGGTCGACTTCAAGCTGCCGCCGACGTCAGCCGGACCGCGCTGGTCGCGGCTGCTCGACACCAACGCGCCGGAACAGCCGGCAGGCGCGCAGTTTGCGTTCGACGGCACGTACAAGGCGGTGGGGCGTTCGTTCGTGCTCTTCACCGCTGGCGAGGTGAAGTCATCCCCGTAGCCCGTTGGCTCCACTCGGGCTGCGATCCGCCTTCTCCTTCCCCCTGAAAGGGGGAAGGTCGGGATGGGGGTCAGCCGCAGGCGATGCTGCAAGCCGAGAGAGCAGATCCCCACCCGCTTTGCTCTCACGAGCAAAGCGACCTCCCCTTTGCAAGGGGAGGTAAGGGTCCCGCGACGCCGTCGGCCAATTGACATTCGGCCGCGGACTGCCAGACTTCGCGGAAAATTAGGGGTGGAGACCTCTGGATGGCCAATCTTTCGGCCTCAAATCACGTCGCCCGTGTTCTGTCGGCGGCCAACCAGGTGGCCGGCGTCGACACCGAGACGCGGATCGCCGCGTCCTGGCGGCGCTGCCTGGTCAATCACAACCTCGATCCGGCCCGGCGCGGGCCGCCGCAGACCCTGACCGAGGCGGAGATCCGGCACATCGCCGAGCCGATGGAGGATTTGATCCAGGTCGCGATCCCCGAGCTCGAGGACCTCGCCCGCGTGCTCCACGATTCCGGCTACTGCGTCAATCTCGCCGATCCCAACGCCACCATGCTGGTGAGCCGGCTGCCCGGCGGCGACTACGCGCGGATGTTCCTGGAATGGAAGATCTACACCGGCTCGAACTTCGCCGAGACTTTCGAGGGCACTAACGGGCTCGGCACCGCGCTCGCCGAGCAGCGGCCCATCCTGGTGCATGGCGACGAGCATTTCCGCGAGCAGTGGCACATGTTCACCTGCGCGGTGTCGCCGCTGTTCGATCATGCCGGGCGGCTCGCCGGCGCCGTCAACATCACCTCGTGCCGCAGCGATCTCGGCCGCAGCGCGCATGAGCTGGCGCTCGCCGTCACTACGGAGGCGACGCGGCGGATCGAGCAGTCGTTCTTCCGCCGGCGCTACCGCGCCTCCTGGATCGCGATGCTGCCCGGCGACGGGCATGGCATGCTGGCCTATGACGACGACCGCCGTGTCGTCGGCGCCTGCCGCACCGCGCGCGCCGCGTTCGGCCTGACCGATGCGATGATCGAGGACGGCATCGACCTGTCGCATCTCGTTCAACTCGACGATCGCGCGGCACGCGCCGCGGACGAGCAGGTCGCGCTGCGTCGCGCCGACGGCACGCCGTGGGGACGCGGCCGTCTGGCGCCGCCGGTGCGGGCGCGTTCGCCGCGTCCACCATCCACACCGCCGCGCGAAAAGCCGGCCGGACAGTTTTCCGGCCTGCACCGGCTGGCGGGCCGCGATCCCGTGCTGATCAAGGGCGTGAAGCGGCTGATGACGGTCGGCAATCTCGATCTGCCGATCCTGTTGCATGGCGAGACCGGCGCCGGCAAGGACGTGTTCGCGCGCGCCATCCATGCGGCGAGCAATCGCGCCGGCCGCAACTACGTCGCGCTGAACTGCGCGGCGATGCCGGAGAGCCTGATCGATGCCGAGCTGTTCGGCTACGAAGCCGGCGCCTTCACCGGCGCGCGGCGCGAGGGATCGAAGGGGCTGATCGTGCAAGCCAGCGGCGGCACGTTGTTCCTCGACGAGATCGGCGACATGCCGCTTTCGCTGCAAACCAGGCTGCTGCGCGTGCTGGAAAACCGCGAGGTCTGGCCGCTCGGTGCGCTGAAGCCTGTCGCGGTCGACATCCGCCTGATCAGCGCCACGCACCGTGATCTGGCGCGGATGGCGGAGGACGGCAGCTTCCGCTCCGATCTGTATTACCGGCTGCGCGGCATGGAGATCCGCCTGCCCGCGTTGCGCGAGCGCGCCGACCGCAAGGACGTCATCGCGCAGATCGCCGACGAGGAAGCGCCGCACTGCCGCATCGCGGCCGACGCCTGGGCGCAGCTGATGGCCTATCCGTTTCCCGGCAACATGCGCCAGCTTCGCCACGTGCTGCGGCTCGCCGGCGCCACCGCGGAGCACGGCCTTATCACCGAGGCCGATCTCGATCTGCCGCCGTTCAGCGCACGCGGCGCGGAGGCCGATCACACAGCGGGCGAGCGCACCGCGATCGTCGATGCATTGCGAGCCAATGACGGAAGAGTGACGGACGCGGCCACGGCGCTCGGGCTCAGCCGCGCGACGTTGTACCGAAAGATCAAAGCGTTAGGGATCGCGCTGGACAGCTAGACCAGAACGGCCCCTGCTGTTCCGGCGGTGCGGGAAAGGTGATATCGTACGGTTTTCGCCTTCAACGCCACGGAGCGGGTCCCATGACACGGTTTCCCCTCGCTGTGGTCGTTGGCCTCATTGCCGCGACCATTTCGCAGCCTGCCGCCTCGGATTCCACCGAGCAACGATTGGGCAAAGTCCATTTCGTGACATCCTGCAAGCCCGAAGCGCAGGAGCTGTTCGATCGCGCCATGCTGTATCAGCATTCGTTCTGGTACAGCGCGTCGCGGCGCACCTTCGAGGAGGCGCTGGAGGCCGACCCGCAATGCGCCATCGCCTATTGGGGCATCGCGCTCAGCTATCTCTACAATCCGCACGCGCCTCCGCCGCCGGAAAACCTTCCGCTCGGCCTTGAAGCAGCGAAAAAAGGCCAGGCGCTGAATGCCGGCACCCCGCGCGAGCGGGAATACATCGATGCGATCGCGGCGATGTATGTCGACTACGACAAGGTCGATCACCGCACCCGCGTGCAGCGATTCCTCGCCGCCGAAGAGCAGGTCGCGACGCACTATGCCGACGATGACGAGGCGCAGATCGCCTATGCGATCACGCTCAACGTCGCGGCCTCGCCGGGCGACAAGACCTATGCCAACCAGCTGAAGGGCGCGGCGCTGCTCGAACCGATCTTCAAGCGCCAGCCCGAGCACCCCGGCATCGCCCACTATCTGATCCATCTCTACGACTACCCGGCGCTCGCGGAGAAGGGCCTCCCCGCGGCGATGCGCTATGCCAAGATCGCCGAACACGCGCCGCATGCCCAGCACATGCCGTCGCACATCTTCACGCGCGTCGGCTACTGGAAGGAGTCGATCGCCTCGAACAAGGAATCCGCACGCATCGCCAGGGAAGACGGCGAGCAGCAGGACCAGGCGCACGCGATGGACTATCTGGTGTATGCCTATCTCCAGCTCGGCCAAGACAAGGAAGCGCGTGCGGTGATCGACGAGCTCGGCAAGCTTCAGTTCAAGCTCGACCGGTTCGCAGGCCCCTTCGCGGTGGCGGCAAGCCAGGCCCGCTATGTCTTCGAACGCGGCGACTGGAAGGGTGCCGCCGCGCTTGAAGTGCATCCCACCAAATACGCCTATGCGGATGCCATCACCTATTTCGCCCGCGCGGTCGGCGCCGCGCGCTCGGGTGACCCCGCCGCCGCCAAGGCCGATGTCGCCAAGCTCGTCGAGTTGCGCGACAAGCTCAGGGACGCCAAGGACGCCTACTGGTCCAACATCGTCGACATCCAGCAGCAGATCGCGAGCGCCTGGGTGCTGTACGCGGAAGGCAAATACGACGATGCGCTCAGCGCGATGAATGCCGCCGCGGAGGCGGAAGACAAGACCGAGAAGCACCCCGTCACGCCGGGACCGCTGGCGCCGGCGCGCGAGCTCTACGCGGCGATGCTGCTCGATCGCGGCATGGCCAGGGAGGCGCTCGCCGCCTATGAGGCCGTGCTCAAGAAGGAGCCCAACCGGCTGGCGACTTATCTCGGCATGATCAAGAGCGCCAAGGCGGCCGGCGATCAGGCCAAGATCCGGGAATGCGCTGATCAGATTGCCCGGCTCACCGCGGATGCCGATCTGTCGCGGCCGGAGCTGATCGAATTGCGCCAGACGACCGGAAGCAAGCTGTGATGCCACGGGCGACATGGCGCAACGGTGGAGCGGCGCTGCTCGGCGCCGTTGCGCTATCGCTTTGCCATACCCTGCCGCTTGGCGCGATGGAGATCCTCGGCCAGGCCGGCGTGCTCGGCGAATGGGAGCTGACCGGACATCTCACCGAAAGCGCGCCGGACGCGCCGAGGCAGTTCTCCGGACCGCTCAAGATGAAGCATGTGGGCATCTGCACGCAAGACGGGCCGGACGAACGCGCCGGAGAAATCAAGCTGCAAATCACGGGCGCGGATTCGCAGGTCACCGCCGAGCTGGTGCTGGACGGCGCGCCCTGCACCTACAGCGCGCGCAAGACGCGCAATTACGAGGGCACGCTGTCCTGCGAAGGACGCGCGCCCGTCCCGCTGCTGGTTTGGCTCAAATAGCCGATACCGTCACGCCGCCGGCCGCGCGCGGCGCAGCCATTCGTTCAAATCGATGCGGCCGAGGCGCGCCTCGCCGAGCGGCACCAGCGAGTGCTGCTCGACCCGGCCGCCCCAGTAAAGCGCGTCAGGGTCTTTCACCACCTCGCGCGGGTCGCCCTTTGCCTTCAGATAGCGCGCCACGATCTCGTTGAACGGCGCGCGGTCGGGACCTGCGATCTCGACGATGCCGTTGCGCGGCGGCTCGAGCGCGATATCGGCGACGAGCGCGGACACGTCCTCCGCCGCGATCGGCTGGAACAGGCCGGGCGAGAGCCTGACGGTGTTTCCAACCGCGCCCGCATCGGCGATCGCGCCGACGAATTCCATGAACTGGGTCGCGCGGATGATGGTGTAGGGAATCCCGGACGCCTCGATCAGCTTCTCCTGCGCCACCTTGGCGCGGAAGTAGCCGTTCTCGGGCGTCCGGTCGGTGCCGACGATCGACAGCGCGACATGGTGCCTGACGCCGGCCGGCTTCTCCGCCGCCAGCAGGTTGCGGCCGGAGGTCTCGAAGAACTCCATCACGGCCTTGTTCTCGAACGATGGCGAATTGGCGAGATCGATCACCACGGCCGCGCCGGCCAGCGCCTCCTTCAGCCCCTCGCCGGTGATGGCGTTGATGCCGTTCTTCGGCGAGGCGGCGACGACGTCATGGCTGCGCTGGCGCAGAATGGCAACGGTCTTTGAGCCGATCAGTCCGGTACCGCCGATCACAACGATCTTCATGGTGATGCTCCTTGTCGGTAACGAGGTTTCTTGAGACATGCTTGCCGGATTTGCCGGCGGAAATCGTCATGGGTACGTCGCGCTACCTCCTCGATCGCTCTCCCGCAAGCAACCACACTATAGCATGCCACGGCTGTTCTGATGTCGCGGAACCTGTCATCCGATGCGTCGTCTGACGAGCATGAGACGTTGGTGGCTACGCTTGCTGAACCTCTTACCGTCACGTAGACTAATGCGTGCGTTCCAGCCAGCGTGCTGGGGTACCGAAAGCTTCGGCCGCTGCCGGGATATCACCGCGGGCTCTCTTTCGTGCTGCAACGCAAATGCTGGGCATGACGTTTAGCCCGCTGTGCACTCCTTGATTTGATTTCAAGCAAACGCAGGAGGAGTCTATGCGGAATTTTATCACCTTTTTCGTTTCCAGCGTGGCAATCGTCGTTGCGGGGTCGACCGCGTTAGCGGGTGAGAAGGTGCTCGAGTTCAAGCTCGTCACCAAGCCTGTCGACGTCAAGGTCATCGAGGCAGCAAACGTCGAGGGGCAGACGGTCGTTTCCGGCAAGTTCTTTGGTGTCGCCATCTTCAGTGATGGCCATATCGGGGTGAAGGAGTTCGTCCATTCAGGAGACATGCTGAAGGGCTCGGGCTCCTATTACGGTTACAGCACCTACACGTTCGAGGAAGGCGCGATCACCGCGCGTTACACCGGCGCGATCAAGGACGGAAAATCAAACGGCGAATATACGATCCTTTCGGGCACGGGCGCTTATGCGAATGCAACGGGCACAGGAACGATCGAAAGCGCGCCGAACCCCTTCAAGGGGGTCAATCTTCTGAACATCAAACTGGTCGTGAGAACGCCGGGGTCATAGCAGCGCAGCGTCCGCGGGACCACGGCAAGGACAGCGACGCCTCACATGAGCGTTGGCTCGGCCAGCGGTCGCACGGCCGGGCCAAAGCCATCAAACGCGTGCAAGACGGGTCGTCAGCATTGCGCCCTCAAGGCGACGCAGCCCGACAGCTCTCAAACGATTGAGAGAGGATCGGGTACCTGGACCCGTCCGCCTCGCAGATGTCAGTACGTTTCAGGAAAATTCGTTCCAGCTCACACGCCGCGCATCGACGTCGCCGAGCTCGACCGGATCATGGATGTTGCGCACGCTCTGGAAGCCGGAGCGCAGATAGATCAGCGGGTCGACTGTGGTCGCGGCGCGGACGTGCTGGACCTCGCCGATGAAGATCGAATGGGTCTTGGTCTCGAGCTCCTGCGCCAGCACGCAGTCGAACGCCGCGACGGCATCCTCCAGCACCGGGGCGCCGGTGGCGCCGGTGGTCCAGCGCCCAAACGCAAAACGGTCGTCGCCGTTGACGCCCTTCTGGCCGGAGAAGGTCAGGGCCAGCAGCGCGTGGTCCTCGTTCAGGAAGTTGATGACGAAATGGCGCTCCTCGCGGATGCGCTGATGCGCGCTGGCGTTACGGTTAACGCAGACCAGCACCGAGGGCGGATTGTCTGACAGCGAGCAGGCCGAGGTCACGGTCAGGCCGGTGCGCTGCCCGGTCTCGGAGCCGACCGTCACCAGCGCGACGGCGCCCGCGCAATGGCGCATCGCCTGCTTGAAACTCTGTGCGTCGACCGTCATGCCGCAAACCCTGTTTGAGCATGATCCGCCGGATCATGCTTCGGTAAAAACACTTCGTTCAAGATATGCGAGGCGGGGTGCGAGGCAAGCCCCGCACCCCGCGCAGCTGTCATGCAGCCTTCTCGAACTCGGCTCCGAGATGCTTGAGCCGCGGCATCACCTCGTTCTTGAGCAGGTCCAGCGAGTGCCGCCAGGCTTCCGGCTTGTGCTTGTAGTCGAAGCCGAACACACAGAGGACGCCGAAGCCGCCGACCTCCCGGTAGATCTTCTCGATCCTCTCGGTGACGGTCGCGGGCGAGCCGACGATCCAATTCCGGCGTGCGCAATATTCGACGGTGACGTCGCTGTCGGGCACGTCGGGCGCGTGCTTCAGATAGTCCTTGAAGCCGAAATGGCCGAGCAGCGGCAGGAAGTACTCGCCCATCATCCGGCCCATCATGTCGCCGGTCGACAGCTTCCACGCCTCCTCATCGGTATCCGCCACGAACACCTCGCGCACCAGCCGCCAGTCCTTGCGGCTCGGCTTGCGGCCGGTCTTGGCGGCGCCGGCCTCGACCGAATCCCAGTGGCTGCCGACATAGGCCGGGTTGAGGTTGAGGCTCATCGGGATGAAGCCGCGCTCGCCGGCGAGCTTCAAGGTGTCCGAATTCTTCGACAGGCCGGCGACGCCGATCGGCGGATGCGGCCCCTGCAACGGCTTGATGTGCGGCTTGAGGAAGTCGAACATCGTGTCCGGCTTGCTCACTGTCCAGTACTTACCCTTGTGCGTCCAGGGTCCCGGCTCGGACCACATCTTCAGGATGATCTCGAGCGCCTCGCGGGTCATGTCGCGGTTCTGGCCCGACATGCCGTCGACATTGAACATCGCCCAGTCGCTGGGCAGGCCCGAGGCCGCGACGCCGAAGTTGAGGCGCCCGTTCGAGAGATGATCGAGCATCGCAACGCGGTTCGCGAGCTCGGCGGGATGATGATACGGCAGCAGGAAGCCGCCGGGCCCGATGCGCAGATTCTTGGTCTGCAGCAACGCCTGCGCCACCAGCAGGTCGGGCGACGGGTGCGGCTCCCAGGGTGCGGTGTGATGCTCGCCGATCCAGGCTTCCTGGTAGCCGAGCTCGTCGAGCCAGCGCAGCGTCTGCAGGTCCCAGTCGTGGCCCTCCTTCAATCCGCACTCCGGCGGGTGCGAGGGCATGGTGAAGTATCCAAGCTCCATGTGCGTTTCCTTCCTTCGCGTTGGGTTCAGTCGTGCAATGCGTCTTGCCGCGCATTGCATGACGATCAGCAAGCGCTGTGCCAGCGGAGGAAGTCGCAGGGAATGGGTGAGAACGGCCGGATTTCGGCCGGCTGCGCGCCGGTCAGCGGGCTTGGCAAGGCTGGCGGCGTCTCACCGTCGCGAGACGTGTCGCAACCATGAGACGCGCCGGCAAGCATTCCCGCTGGCTCGGGCTGCCTTCGCACACACGGAAGCAGATACTCTCGCGGAGACTCCCCCTCACCCGAATTCGAGCTTCGCTCGAATTCGACCTCTCCCCGCGCGCGCAGGGGTGTCCGGGGAATGATTCACTGTGTCGCGGTGCATGCTCGGCAGGACCGAGGCAAATCGGTCTTTTCTGGTTGTCGAGACACAGAGGGCCGAGCATGCGATATCGCGGTAGCATTTTTGGAAGGCTGCTTGAACCGATCAATCGACGGCAGTTTCAGACGGTTGTGGATCGTCTGGACGGGGATGCCTACGACAAGTCGTTCAGGAGCTGGGATCATCTGGTGGCGCTGATCTATGCCCAGCTTAGCGGCAACAGCAGTCTGCGCGGGGTGGTGACTGGCTTCAACGCCAATTCGCAGCATCACTATCACTTGGGAACCGGCAAGCTGTCGCGCTCGACGTTGTCCGATGCCAATGCCCGCCGTCCGATCGGCATTTTCGCGCAAACCTTTGCGGCGCTGTCGGCGATGGCGCGTCGCCAGCTGCGGAGTGAAGGCATGGAGATGGTGCGTCTGATCGACGCCAGTCCGATCCCGCTCGGCAAGGTCTGCAGTTGGGCGACGTGGAACGGCCGCATCCGCGGCATGAAGCTGCATGTCGTCTACGACCCAAGGAGCGATGTCCCGACCTGCGTCGAGATGACGGCCGCGAACGTCAATGACATCGAGATCGGCCGACAGACCCCAATCCAGCCCGCCACCACCTATGTGTTTGACAAGGGCTATTGCCGTTTCGACTGGTGGCAGAAGATCAATGATAGCAAGGCTTTCTTCGTTACCCGGGCGAAGACGAGCATCCGTCTTCGCTCGCTCAGGCATCGCGCCATCCGCAAGCGTAACGGGGATGGCTTCGAAATCCTTGCCGATGACGAGGTGAAGCTCACCAGCAAGGGCGATTCGCGCCTTCCAATCCCGCTCCGCCGCATCAAGATCAGACGCGAGAAAGGCGGCAAGATCACACTCCTGACCAACGACCTTGCCCGTAGCGCCGTCGAGATCGCCGCCCTCTACAAGAGCCGATGGCAAATCGAGCTGCTGTTCCGCTGGATCAAGCAGCATCTCGATATTCGCAAGTTCCTCGGCGCCAACGACAACGCGATCCGCCTTCAGGTGCTCGCTGCGATGATTGCCTACCTGCTGCTGCGCATCGCCGCTCACACCAACTGCATCAAAATGCTCCCGCTCAGGTTCGCCGAACTCGTCGGCCAGCTCCTGCTCACGCGTCGATCCCTCGCTGCCATCGACAAACCTCCGCCCATCAACCCCAGCCGTCGGAAATCAACCATCTCACCTGACCAGATGGAGCTCCGCTATGCCTGAATTTCCCCGGACACCCCTGCCGCGCGCGGGGCGAGGTGAAGCGGAGCGCCGGATCAGCCCGCCGCGCGGCGCGGCTGGGCGTTGGTATCGGGCTCGGAGGATGGAGGAAGCTGCATCAGGATGGTCTGGCCCATCGAGGCGATCTCGATGCCCTCCTCCTGGAAGCGCCGTTTCATGCGGCGGTTGAACTCGCGTTGCACCGCCCAGCGTCCGCTATCGGTGCAGCGGATCTGGCCGACGATGGTCACGACCGAGCCGTCGACCTTGTCGACGCCCCACAATTCGAGGTCGCCTCGGATGAATGCGCGATACGCTGTCTCCTGGCGCATTTGGGCGACGATGTCCTTCAGCACCTCGCCGGCGCGGTCGGTGTCCTCCTTGTAGGACACGTTGACGCTGACCGCGGCATTGCCGGCGCCGCGGCTGGAATTGGTGATCGTCGTCACCGCGCTGAACGGCACGACGTGCACCGAACCGTCGCCGGCGCGCAGCCGCATGGTGCGGATCGAGACGTTCTCGACCACGCCCGAGAGGCCCGACACCGTGACGTTGTCACCGACCTGCACGGTGTTCTCGATCAAGAGGAACAGCCCGGTGATGAGGTCCTGCACCAGCTTCTGCGAGCCGAAGCCGATCGCGATGCCGACGATGCCGGCGCCGGCGAGCAGCGGCGCGACATTGACGCCGATCTCGCTGAGCGCCGTGAGGCCGACCACCGCGACGATCATGCAGAACAGCGCGGTGCGCAGCATCGGCTGGAAGGTGCGCAGGCGCGCGGCGCGGGCGTAATGCCCGTCGCGCGACAGGGTGTCGATCTGCCGGTCCATCAGCGCATTGGCGACTTCCCAGATCACGGCCGCGGCCAGCGCGGCAATGCCGATCGTCACCAGCGCCGAGATCAGGCGGCTTCCGATCTGGCCGCCATAGAACCAGACGATGGCATCGACGCCCCAGACCTCGAGCAGCGCGACGAAGCCAATGAAGGCGATCACCGCCGTGACCACCTTGCGCAGCAGCGGCAGATAGCGGTTGGCGCGGGTCTCGAGCCCCGGGAAGCGCTGGATCAACTCCGGGCTGATGCGGAAGCCGCGATCGATCAGGCTCAGCACCACCATGGTGACGAGGCGGGTAACCAGCAGCACCGCGACAGTGCCGACGAAATACTGCAGGAGCAGCGAATAGCCGTTGCGGATGTTGAGCGCCCACACTGCCCACAGCGCGAGGTCGAGCGCGATCGCCAGCACATGCCAGAGCGCCGCGAGACGGTTGCGCGTTCGCGCCGCAAGCCCGGTGCGATCGGCCGGCGCGCGGATGGCGTCGGCGACCTGGCGGCGGCACTGCAGGATGATGACGACGACGAACAGATGCACGACCAACATCACGAGCCGGATCAGCGCGGCATAGCCGGCGCGATGCAGCCCGAGCAGCAGCGCGACATTGGCAAAGGCGATGCCGGAGACGCCGACGGCGACGATGCGCCGGGCCCAGATCTCGATATAGGCCGCGGTCTCGGCACGGACGCGGAACAGGCCGAACGGCCCCGCCAGCGCGCGCACCGCGCAAATCAAGACGCGCGAGAACACATAGGCGTTGACGACGGCCAGGATCACGAGCCGCGTGGTCGATTGATCGCCGATCTCGGTGCCGAGCAGCGCGGTGGCGATGCCGCCGAACACGACGACCGGCAGCAATTCGAGCAAAAGGCGCCCAAGCACGAAGGGCAGCCGGACCAGCGACTGCCAGGCCCGCGCCAGGCTGAGCCGGCGCCGCTGCAACTCGGGCGCCGGCGTGACGTCGGCAACCGACGACGGCGGATCGACGATGGCGAGCGTCTGCACCGGCATGCGCGCGGTCTGCGGCAGCCGCGCTTCCAGGAACGCGACCGGCCGCTTGATCAGGCGGAACACCACCCATTCGGCGGCCAGCGCGCAGCCGAACACCAGCGCCAGCTTCCAGGCGATATCGATCAAGAGGCCATAGGCGACCGGATCGTTGGCGGTACGCACGAACCAGTAGTAGAACGCCGGGAAATGCGTCAGCGTGCGCGCGACGTCGGCGACCTCGCGCGACATCTCGCCGACCTGCTCGGACACCATCAGCAACAGCTGTGCGCCGAGGCTGTCGGCGGTGAGCGGGATCGGCGAATGCTGCTCCGGCGCAGGCGCCGGCTGGGCCGCCGCCTGCGGCGAGGCATTGGCGATGGCGCGCAGCGTGTTGATGATCTCGCCGCGCTTCTTGTCGTCCTGCAGCGTGTCGAGCGCACGTTTCGCCTGCTCGGGCGTCAGCGCGTCGCCGGTAGCGGGTTGCGGCGGCGCCGGCTTGGCGGCCGGCTGCGCCAGCGCGGGAGAGACGAACAAAGTGAAGACGAGAAGCAGCGCAAGGCGAAGTTTGTGCGACACGAGGGCCTCATAAAATAACTGCGCGACCGCAAACCCTTGGGAGGAATCTGCTCTCGCGCTCGCGCCATGTCGGATACTCCTTTTCGCCCCGATGGTGTGTCGGAAGTTTGCCGCTGTGACGGCCATCTCTTGGCATTTGCCGCAACACAATCGTCACAGGCGTTGAGCCGCGTTTACACTTCCAGTGCGCGTTCCCGGCCGGCTCACTACACGTCAGGGGTGAGACCGCAGAATCTTTCGCTTGACGCGCAGGAGCCGCCGTGATGTTCTTACTTTGTTCTTTTGTTCCCAATTGCGTTTCGGGGGTTTCATGCACGACGTTTTTGCCGAGAACGGTCCGGTCAGGCTCTTCATCCATGATGACGACGAGACACCGATAGAATTCATGCGCAACCTGCTGCGCACGGTATTCGGCAAGTCCCGGAAAGAGGCTGTTGCCGTCACCGCGCGAATCGAGGCCCAGAACGGATTCGCATGCGGCCCCTATCCCGCGACGGTGGCCAAGGCACTGCTGGAGTCCGCCCAACAGCTGATCCGCAACAACGGGCATCCATTGCTGATCACCGCATCGGCCGCCGACGCGGACCGGCCGTGCGATCTCTGTGGCGCGCTGGAGCCCGTCACCGACGTGTTTCTCATCCGCCGGACAGTCTGCCTGTGCGGCAACTGCCTGATCGCCGCGCGGGCAAGCTCGGAAAATCTACCGAGCGAGGAGTTCAGATATGCCTTCATGGCGCTCGATTGGCATTTTGCCGGGACGCCGCGCAATCAGATCATGACCCGGTCGCGACAATTTCCCGGTCACATGCGAGCGGACGTTCAGATCGCGATCGACAGGTTGTTCGATGTGCCGATCCATTTCTTCGGCATTCATGAGCAGCACCGCTATGAGACCCTCGCGATTGCCTCGCTGATGGAGACAGCCGCAACGCGCCGCCGATCGCGCCGCCGCAGTATCACGACGTCGACGTTGGCGAGCCTGAGTCGGTGAAATGCCTGACCAATGGCTTGTGGCTATGCCAAACCGGAGAGCTGCGCTACGCGGTGCTGCTCAGCTACCATCGTGATTATCAGACCGAGCCGGGCTTGCGGATCGAGCTCGCGGTGCCCGCAGGCGTCGCCGGAAACGCCTTGGTGCAGCGGACCTTTGCCGAGCTGGAAGCGGCCGTGCACGCGGCACGATCCTATCGCGGCAAGATCCTGTCGCTCGAGGATGCCGCCGACTATCGCGGCCGCGCCCGCGGCGTGACCGTGCATCGCCTGCCGACGGTCGCGCGCGATGACGTGATCCTGCCGGACCGGACGCTGCGGCTGCTCGACCGCAACGTGCTCGACTTCGTCGAAAGCCGCGATCTGTTGCGCAAGCTCGGGCAGTCGACCCGCAAGGGCATCCTGCTCTACGGCCCGCCCGGCACCGGCAAGACCCACACCATTCGCTATCTCGCCACCAACCTGCCGGATCACACCACGCTGATCATCACCGCCGAGCAGGTCGGCCTGCTCGGCGCCTATATGAGCCTCGCGCGGCTGCTGCAGCCGACCATGGTCGTGATCGAGGATGTCGACCTGATCGCGCGCGACCGCGAGGACATGGGCGGACCGTGCGAGGAATCGCTGCTCAACAAGCTGCTCAACGAGATGGACGGCCTGAAGGAGGACTGCGACATCCTGTTCGTGCTGACCACCAACCGGCCCGAGGAGCTGGAAGGCGCGCTGGCCGGCCGGCCCGGCCGCATCGACCAGGCCATCGAGGTGCCGGTGCCCGACGAGACCGGGCGCGGCAAGCTGATCCGACTGTACGGCAAGGGCCTGCCGCTCGAACCGCCCGTGGTTGACGCAGCGGTGCAGCGCACCGCCGGGGTCAGCGCCGCATTCATCAAGGAGCTGATGCGCCGCATCGCTCAGGCCAGCATCGCCCGCGGGGGAGGCCAGGATGTCACTGCTGACGACATCGGCGCAGCGCTGAACGAGATGCTGTTCGACGGCGGCCGGCTCAACGTGAAGCTGCTCGGCGGCGCGCAGGGGATGAGTGCGGGGTGATGGCCGGTCAACGCACTAAACGTGCCGGCAACAGCAACTCGCGCTCGCCGCCGGCGAGCCGCGCGAGTTCGTCCGACACGCGCGCCAGCGCGCGATCCCAGGCCTGCGGTCTGTCCTGGCGGAACAGCCGCATGGTCGGATACCAGGGCGTGTCGGCGCGATCGCGCAGCCAGCGCCAGTCGAGCGCATAGGGACACAGCATCCAGACCGGGCGGCCGAGCGCGCCGGCGAGATGCGCCACCGAGGTGTCGACGGCGATGACGAGATCGAGCGCGCAGACGGCCGCCGCGGTGTCGGCGAAATCGCCGAGCGTCGGCGCGAGGTCGATGATGTCGGCGCCAAGGCCCCGCAGCACCGGAGCATCGTCCGGCCGCGGCTCCTTCTGCAGGCTGTACAGCTGCACGCCCGATGTGACCAGCCGCGGCAGCACGGCGTCCGCCGGCAGCGAGCGCTGGCGGTCACCCTTGTGCCTGGGATTGCCGGCCCAGACCACGCCGACCTTCAGCGCGGTCACGCCGGCGAGCGCCTCGCGCCAGCGCGCGAGCTTGACGACATCCGCCCGCAGATAGGATATCGCTGCAGGAATGGTCTCGACGGTGGTGCGGAAGATCCGCGGCAGGCTCAGCAGCGGCAGTTGCAGATCGAACGGCGGCAGCGGCTCGCCGCGCGCGAACACCGCGACATCGGGCAGCATCGGCCGCAGCAGCGCGACCAGCCCCGGCTGCACCTGCAGAATGATCCGACCGCCCCTGCCCTCCAGCATCGGCACATAGCGGACGAAATTGATGGCGTCGCCGAGTCCATATTCGGCAAACAGCAGCAGCGTGCGTCCAGCGAGCGGCTCGCCCTGCCATTCCGGCTCTTCGAACACGGGATCGCCGTCGCTGAGCATCCTGGTCTTGCGGCGCCACTGATACTCCTCAAAGCCCTCCTCGAACTCGCCGTTCATCAGGAGGAAATGCGCGTGATTGTAGTGCGCGAGCGGCTGCTCGGGATCGAGTGCAATCGCCCGGCGCGAGGCCATCAGCGCCGCATCGATCTCGCCGGCATTGCGCAGCGCGACCGCGAGGTTGGCGTGACCCTTGGCATAGAGCGGCTCGAGCTCGATGGCGCGCCGATGCGCGGCGACCGCGGCCTCGACCAGGTTCTGCGCCTCGAAGATGATCCCGAGATTGGTGTGCGCGGCGGCGTAGTCCGGCTTCAGCGCCAGCGCGAGCTCGGCGCAGGCGATGGCGTCGTCGAGCTGTCCGAGCTCGAACAGGCAGGCGCCGAGATTGTTGAGGATGACGTGATCGGACGGGTCGCGGGCCGAGACCTGGCGATAGATGCGGACGGCCTCCGCGCGCTCGCCCGCTTCGTGCAGCACCATCGCCAGCAGGCGCTGCGGCGCGATGTTGTCGGGATCGAGTGCAATCGCGCGGCGGTAGTGCAGGATTGCGTCCTCCAGCAAGCCCTGGCGATAGAGCGCCGCGCCAAGGCCGCAATGCAGTCCGGCATTGTCGGGATCCGTGGCAAGTCCACGGCGATAGGCCGTGGCGGCCGCTTCGTGCCTTTTCTGATCGCTCAGCACATTGCCGAGGTTGAGCCAAACGCCGCGGTAGACCGGATCGCGCGCGATCACCTCGCGATAGGCCTGCTCCGCCTCGACCGGCCGCTGCTGCCCGGCCAGCGCGACGGCGAGGTTGAACCGCGCCCGCGTCAGGCCGCCATCGAGTGCGATCGCGCGGCGGAACGCGGTCTCGGCCTCATCGAAGCGCGACAGATCGCACAATGCGACGCCGAGCTTGATGTGCAGGCCGGCATCCTGCGGCCGCAGCGTCACGCCGCGCTCGAACGCCGCCACCGCGCCTTCGTGCTCGCCCTTCACGGCGAGCGCATCGCCGAGCGTGGCGAAGGCCGGTGCATGGTCCGGATCGAGGTTGAAGACCCGGTTCAGCAGCATAGCACCTTCCGCGACACGATCGGTCACGAAGGCGATGACGGCGGACAGATGCAGCGCCGGAACATGGTCGGGATCGGCGGTGAGGATGTCGCCGCACAGCGTGCCGGCCTCCGCCGCGCGGCCCGCGCCATAATGCGCCACCGCATCCCGCAACATCCGATCGACCGCCACGCTGCCCACGATACCGCCCCTGCCAACGACCCCGATGCGGATTAAACGGGCGACGCCGCGAAATCCGGCACGCGAATCTCGGTTGAACAATCAAAGCCCAGGTGCAGGTCCTTGATCTCTTCTCCTTCCCCTGAAAGGGGGAAGGTCGGGATGGGGGTCAGCCGCAGACGACGCTGCAAGTGGAGCGAGCTGATCCCCACCCGCTTTGCTCTGACGAGCAAAGCGACCTCCCCTTTTCAAGGGGAGGTAGGAGGGCCACAGACCACCGCCCCCTTGACGGCCGCCGCTTCATGTAACATATGAAGTTACATGATACGTGATAGCCGCCTGTCGAGCGTCCTGCATGGCCTGCTCCACATGATCGGGGCCGGCGAGCCGGTCACGTCGGAGCAACTTGCGCAGGCGATGGCCACCAACCCGGTGGTGGTACGCCGCGTGATGGCGGGGCTGCGCGAGCAGGGTCTGGTGCATTCGGAGAAGGGCCATGGCGGCGGCTGGACGCTGGCGCGCGATCCGGCCGACATCACGCTCGCGGACATCTATCGCGCGGTCGGCGCGCCCACGATCGTTGCGATGGGCCATCGCTCGGAAAATCCCGGCTGCCTGGTCGAACAGGCCGTCAACGACGCGCTCGGAGACACGTTTCGCGAGGTCGAAGCGCTGTTCCTGAAGCGGCTCGGCGCGGTGACGCTCGAAGCGCTCGCGAAGGATTTCAAGCGCCGGCTCGCCAAACACAAGCAAAATCTCGAGGACCAGATTCATGCAGTCAAGTGAGCAGGCGAAACCTCTGCCGTACAACGATCCCGCGCATTGGGACAAAATGGTCGCCGCCTATGAGGCGCAGTCGCAGCCGTTCACGACATTGTTCGCCGACGCCGCGGTCGCAACGCTTCCGATCGACCCGTCATCCAGGGTGATCGACGTCGCCACCGGCACGGGCGCCGCGGCGCTGGCCGCCGCCCGCACCGGAGCCGAGGTCACCGCGATCGATTTCTCCGCCGGCATGGTGGCACGTGTCCGCGCGCATGGTGTGGCGAATATCGAGGCGCGGCAGATGGACGGCCAGGCGCTCGATCTGCCGGATGCCGCCTTCGACGCGGCAGTGTCGGTGTTCGGCGTGATGCTGTTTCCGGACTGGCGCGCCGGCCTCTGCGAGATGGCACGGGTGACGCGACCGGGCGGATCGGCGGCGATTGCGGTCTGGAAGAGCGCCGATGGCGCCGCCGTGCATCTCCTGCTCTCGCAGATCATCCGGCGGCTCTATCCCGACAATGTCACGCCGATGCCGTGCACGGGCCTCGCCGAGCTCGCCGACCCCGGCCGCCTCGCCGCTGCGCTCATCGCCGCCGGCTTCTCCGATCCGGCGATTGCCGAGATCACCCACGACTTCAAGCTCAATGTCGCCAATCCCGCCGACGTCGACAAATTGTTCGAGTTCATGCCGCATTGGAGCGGGCTCGATGCAGACCAGAGCGCCGCAGTCGCGCGCGCCTTCCGCGCCGAGATTGAGCGCAGGCGGGTCGGCGACAGCTTCGCGATTCCGTCGACCGCGCTGATCGCGACGGCCCGGCGGGCTTGACCGAAACGGCCGCGATCCGGCCATGCGAGGTCACGGCCGCCTAGCGCTTGTCGTCGTCCGGTTTTTCTTCATCGCTCGGCGGCTGCAGGCCGGGACTGTTGGCCCAGCGGTCGAGTTCCTCGATCACCCGCCGATGGCTCGGCCGCAGCGGCTCTGCACCACCGGGCTCTTGCGATAATTTTCGGGGCAGCTTGACCTGATCTGGCATGGCTAGGCTCCAGAGCTGGGGCTGTACGCGCGATACGAGGCGCGATCGCTACGCGCGCGACTTGAGGAGATCGCGAATCTCGGTGAGCAGCTCCTGATCCTTGGTCGGCTTCGGCGGTTCGGCCGGCGCCGCGGGCGCTTCGCGCTTGAGCTGGTTCATGAGGCGGACCACGATGAACAGCACGAAGGCGACGATCAGGAAGTTGAGCGTGAGGGTCAGGAAGTTGCCCCAGGCCAGCACCGCGCCCTGCTTCTTGGCATCGGCCAGGTTGGTCGCCGTCACCGACTTCGACAGCGCGGTGAAATAGTTGGAGAAGTCGAGCCCGCCGCTGATCGCGCCGATGATCGGCATGATGACATCGGCCACCATCGACGAGACGATCGCGCCGAATGCCGCGCCGATGATCACGCCGACGGCGAGATCGACGACGTTGCCCTTCATGGCGAATTCCCTGAATTCCTTCAGCATCTGATCTCCTGTTTTCCAAATGAATGCGGTGGCACGCCCCGGCGACTGGATCGCCGGCCGCTCCAAGGGGGCGAAAGACTATTTGCGATCGGCCGGCTTCGCGGGCGCCGCGACTGGCTGCGCAGGCGCGGCCTGCTCCCATGGCGCCGGCAGGATGACCCGCGCCGGCGGCGGGTTCTGCGCGGCGCGCTGCACATTCGCATTTTCCGACCGCGGCTCGTCGCGGGCGTTATCCGCGCGGGCGGTGGCGACAAGGATGCCGAGCGTCAGCGCGACGGATCCGAGTGCCGCGCCGACCAATGCGACGGACCGCACCACACCAGCGCGCGGCCTGTTCAGGATGGCAGGATGAGATGAGGTCATCGCAACTGCTCCTCACGCAATAGACATCGTTCGGAACCGCTCGGGCGCGAGCGCCGCGCACGGCTCGAGGCGGGACGTCAGGTCTTGATGTCGTCCGGCAGCTTGCCGCCATTGGCGGCGAGCTTCGCCATCACCTGCTGATGCAGCCAGACATTCATGGTGGCGGTGTTGCTGGTGTCGCCGGTGTAGTGCAGCTCCTTCGCGAGCTCCTTGCGCGCCGCAAGGCTGCTGTCGAGGCCGAGCGCCTTCATCAGGTCGACGATCGAGCTGCGCCAGTCGAGCTTCTCGCCGGTGGCCGCGGCCGCCTTGTCGACGATCGCGGCGACGACGACGGATTGTGCCGCCGCCGTGCCGGGCGCAGCGGATGCAGCCGTCGACGTCGAAGGCGCTGCGCCGGGCGCGGCCGCCGTTGTGCTCTCAGCGGTTTTGGCCTGGGCGCCGTGGCCGAAGATTGCACCCATGATGCTTCCAAAAATGCTCATGATCTCTCGCTCCGTGCGCCCGAGACACCGTTCGTCCCGTGGCTGTTTCCGGTGACGGGGCGGACGATAGGCAGGCCATTGGCCGAGCGGAAGATGACCATCGTCACTATCGGAGTGTGGGACGGCGTGGTGCTGTCGGCGGAGAAAGCGTGCGGCTTTCTGCGGCCGCGCGAGAGCCTTTCATCGTACGCCCCACGTGCGATGAAGTCAGCCGTCCCGGCCCGATTCGCCAGCCCCGAGAAGTCGGGGCGGCTGACACAGACGTGTGCGCGTTGTCGCTACTAGAGCTGGCGGCGGCGGATGGTCTGGGCGAGTTCGACAAAGCTCTCGGCGATGCCGACGCCGGTCTTGGCGCTGACCGATTTGACGCTCGACTTCGCAAGCCCGGCAATCGCGCCCGCGCTGCCCGCGGCTTCCGGCAGATCGATCTTGTTCAGCAGCGCCCGGTAGGGCCGGCCGGGGAAGCGCTCCTCGAAGCCGCGGACCAGTTCCACCATGCGGGTCACCGTCTGCGGCCGCGTGACGTCGGACACGATGATGGCGGCGGACGCGCCGGTGACGTAGACGGTGTCGAAGATCTGCGTGCCGAAATCGCCGTCGGTGTCCCACAGCACGAGGCGCGTCGGATCGCTGCCACCCGCCGGCGCCACGTCGTGGCTCAGGATCTCGACGCCCAGCGTCGATTTGTACTGGCCCTCGAACCGGTTGTAGATCAGCCGATAGAGGATCGACGTCTTGCCGACCCCCATATCGCCGAGCAGCATGACTTTCGCGGTGAGCATCAGCGGGCCACTTCGCCTCGATAGACCGTCTCGAACGCCACGCGGCGATTACCGCCGACGGTGGAGTCGACCCGGTCGGTGATCGGCATCGTCGCCGCGCGCGAAACCAAAATCAGCCGCGACGAATCGACCCCGAGCGCGGTCAGCCTGCGCTGGACCTGCTCGGCCCGCTTGCGCGCCAGCGTCCGGTTGGTGCCTTCCGTGCCGCTCTGATCGGCATAGCCGACGATGCGCAGCCTGAGATCGTTGTTCGCCATTAGTCCGGCGAGTTCGCGCAGCTGCTGCTCGGCCTGGTCGTTGTCGAGGACTTCGTCTGAATTGTTCGCGAAGAAGATCGCGGTGGTGGCGATGAAGCGGTCGAGCCGCGCCGCCGGACCGTCGGCGACGGCTTGCAGCTTCGAATATTGCTCGGCCAATTTGGCATACTGCTCGCCGAGCCTGTCATATTGCTCGGTCAGGGCGACATATTTCTGGTCGCCCGACTTCGCCTGCGCACCGATCGCCTCGCGCATCTGGTCGAGGCTCGCCTGCAGGCGCGTCAGGCTCTGCTGCAGGCCCGCGATGCCGGCCTGCGATGCCGCGATTTGCTCGGGTGCGGACACCAGACCGATGTGGTTGACGATCTTGTACGGTGCCGCGGCCGCAGCGAGCGCATCGATCAACGGCGCGGTTTCCAGCTGGCTCGGCTCGATGCCTGAAACGGCCACGCTTCGGCTGCCGTGATCGAAGTCGAGCCGCAGCGGGAACGAGGCCAGCAACGGCTGCTTTGCGGCGAGCTGTTCCAGCGCCGCCTGGGTCCGCCGCTCCAACAGGCCGCGCGTCACCGATGTCGCGGCAAGCCAGAGCAGCAGCGCGGCCACGGCCGCGAGCAAGGCGAACAGGATCACCTTGCCGCGCCGGCTCGCGATCCGCCGTGGCGTATCGTCGGTCTCGATCGCGGCTGCCAGCGACGCCAGCATCGGCCCGTCGCAATCCGCGCCGCGGTCGATGCGCTCGATCGCATCGAAGAACAGCGAGTTGATCCTGGCATTGTCGGCTGGCCGCAACGGTCCCAGGCACTCCGCCGCCAGAATGAAGCGGGGCGAGGCGCGCAGCGCGAGCTGTCGTCCGCCGAAATCGAGCGTCTGCAGATTGCCTTCGCCGGCGAGCGCCTGCACCGAGAATTCCAGGATCGCCGCGACCATCGCGCTGAGCAGGTCGGCGCGTTCGTCGGCGGTCGCATCGCGCTTCCAGTCCGCGATCAGGCGGCCATTGCCGCGTTCGATGATCAGGAGCCGGTTGATCTGCGGCGGCTGATCGGCGAGCACGAATTCGCTGATCGGGCGTCCCGTCACCAGCGATTTGACGCGGCCGACCCACAATTGCGCCGAGGTCAACGCATTGATGCGCTGCTCGAGCGAGGCAACCAGCTCCCTGAACGAATTCGCCACCGCGGCGCTGACCAGCCGGCCGACGATCGGATAGAGCGCCTCGATCATCTGCTCGCGCGAGTTCTTGATCTCGCTGCGGATCGCCGAGACCACGACCGGCGCAATCGCGCTGGCGAGCTCGCGCGGCCGGTTGACCTCGGCGCGCTCCAGCGCCTCGACCAGGATGCCCGCGGTTGCCGTCTCCAGGCGGTCGGCGTTGCCGACATAGCGCTGCAGCGAGTCGAGGTCGGCCTCCAGCGACGTCAGGCGCGTCGCCTCGGGCTGAAACAGCAATGTCTTGAGCTGCTCGATCTCGCGGTTCTGGCCGGCAGCAGCTGCCATGCTATTTGCCCGTGCGGCCGGATCCCAATCCGCTGATGACCGAGCCGAGCTGGGTGATCGCCGCGCCGACATCCTTCAGCGAGTCGAGCCGCTTCTGCTCGGTATCCCGCTCGAGGTCGGAGAGCCGCGCCGAAAGCGCGGTGAGCTCGTTAGTGAAGTCCGCCTGCATCTGCTTGAGCGATGCCTGCATCTCCTCGCGCAGACCCGAGAGGTTGGTCTCGAGCGAACGTTGCGCGCCGCCGAACAGCAGGTCGCGAACCTGATCGATCGCCGCCATGCCATGCGCCGCCGGATCCACGCCGTTGCCGGCCGCCGCAGCGTCCGCCGGTCCGTCCGTACCTTTGGTCTGGCGCTCGATACCCTTCATGGTCATTTCCCGCTTACTCATAGCCGTGCAATCCGGACCTGCGGTGTCAAAAAGCAAATCCGAAACAAACCTATAGCCAATTTTGCGGGCGCGGCCCAGAGAAAGGCGAGCAATCTCAGCCGGATCAACCGCGTGGTTGTGCGATCACGGCCAATTATTTCTAGTAAGTTATTGCCTTTATTGCGAGTTCTGTACGGTTCTTGACCTGGCATTTCTCCAGAATCGTGCTGACATAGTTCTTCACGGTTCCTTCGGCCAAATGCAGCTGCTCGCCGATCTCGGTGTTGCTCTTGCCCTCGACGATCAGCGTAAGAATTTCATTCTCCCGCGCCGTCAGCCCATCGCGAACCGGCAGCTTCGCCGAGACGCGCGGGCCGCGCAGCCGCTTGAACTCATCGAGGATGCGCGCGGCGACGCCGGGCGAAAGCCCGGACTGGCCGTTGATGACCGCGCGGATGGTCGAGGCGATCTCCTCCATCCTGGCGTCCTTCAAGAGATAAGCCTTGGCGCCTGCGCTCACCGCCTCGAAGATCAGGTCGTTGGTCTCGAACGTCGTCAGCACCACGATATGGGTCTGCGGCAATTCGCGGAGAATCCGCTGGGTCGCGGCGATGCCGTCGACCCGCGGCATCTGCAGATCCATCAGGATGACATCCGGCCGATAGCGCCGCGCGAATTCGATGGCCTGCTCGCCGTCGGCCGCGCCGGGAAGGATCTCGAAATCGTCGTTCTGCTGGGCGAGCAGCGTGGCGATACCTTCCCTGATCAGCGTCTGATCCTCGGCGATCAGCACCCGTATCTTCTCAATTCTGCTCACGGGCTTTCCGTCATCCTCTCGAAAACGCGTTGCATGCGCGGCAACGAATTCAATCGGCCAGCACGCCGGCAGACGCCGCCGGCGGCACCGCCACGGGGAGCGAGATCCGGACCAGCGTTCCCTGCCCGGGCGCGCTCTCCACCGCGCAGCTGCCGCCGACAAGTTCAGCAAATTCGGCCATGCCAATCAATCCGAAATGTCCTGGCGTCGGGACCGCGAGATCGAAGCCGCGGCCGTCATCGCGGATCTCGACAATCAGCTTGCGGCCGACCGCGGCCGGTTCGTCGAAGGCGTGAAAGGAGACGCGGCGCGCCTGCGCATGCGTCTGAACATTGCGCAGTGCCTCGCTGAGGATGCGCTGAACCGTCAAGCCGCAATCGCGCAAGCCGGGGCGCGCCGCTTCGTCGATCTGGATCGACACCCTGACACCGCTGCGCGCGGCGAAGTCGCTGAGCAGCCCCTCGACGTCGGGATCAAGCTTCAGATCGTCGGGCGTGCGCAGGCGATCGATGGCTTCGCGGGCGCGGTTCAGGCCGCTCGCGGCCGCATCTTCAGCGGTCGCGAGGCTGTCCGCCACACGGGCGGGATCGGCCGACAAATAATGCCGGATCAGCCGGATCTGGGTCAGCAGCGCCACGATCGAGTGCACCAGCGTATCGTGCAGATCGCGGGCCAGCCGCAACCGCGTCCGCGCCAGCGAGGCAAAGCGCACCTCCGCGCTCGCCGCCTCGAGCTGCTGCTCCATCAGGCGCCGGGCGCGACGCTCGCTGCCGAGCAGCGTTTCGACCTGACGGCCGGCAAAATCCGGCATGGCGATGACGAAGTAATGCGACTGCGCGCCGTTCCACAGCACGACCGCCGTCATCGGTTGCGTGATGTCAGGCGACGCGCCACGCACACCGGCCAGCGCGATCATGTCCCGCTGGCCTCCGGCAAGCGCCGCCAACTCGGCTTCCATGCCGACCAGCAACACACACTCGCAGCAATCGACGCCGGTTGCCGGAAGCCACTCGACCAGCCGGCCGATCTTCCGCTGCATGCTTCGATCGGCGCCGATGACGGCGAGACCGATGACGTCGGCTTCTGCGGCCGCAAGCAAATCCGCGCTCAGATCGATCATGCGTTGCCCATCAGCTCAGCGAGCAGCCCACTCTGGCGTAAGCCGGCAGCGGTCGCAAACGAATATGACTTTCGTCACAACCGGTCCTGACCTTCGTCAGATGCCGCGGCTGCTCGAAATGCGGTTCTGTCTCACGAATGAGCAACAGCGCAAGCCATGATGTGCCACATGCCGGCGTCCATGGCGATGCCGACCGGGCGCCGGGCCTCGCGAAAGGTCGCGCCAGTCGGCCGGAATGTGAGCTGACAATGAAGGGCGCACCACGGAAACCGTCGGGCATCGAGCTGCGCATGCTGGCGGAAGCAAGCAAGCCCGCGCGGCGCCGGCGCCTGAGCGCAACCCAGAAGATGGCATTGCAGGAAGCGCTCGCCGGCCGCCTGCAGCTCTATCCGCGCGGATATGCCGCGAGCAAGACGGGGCCGTTCCACTCCCGACGCGCCATTCTCGGACTGGTGCGCGCCGGCCTGATGAGCCTCAGCGCGACGGCGCGCTATGCGGCCGTGACCAGGCGCGCGCGCGAGATGTACGAGGCCGCGGCAAGCAGCGACCCTGCGCCCGAGTAAGCGCGCGCCATTACGCTGAGGCGCTCGAAGCCCTCACCGTCCAGCATTTCTCCGTTGAAGCTTGGCCGACGTCACATGTGCGCGGACGCTCTCGCGTGCCGCGCCGATTCCGGCCGCGAGCAGCGTCAGACCAGCCGGCTGGCTACAGCAGGACACGTATGCAGATAAACTGCGAAGATAATCTTTACAGTTTACCTTCATATATGCTATCCGATCCGGCATGAGCAATGGACCGGCCCGCCCCGGCTCGGCGCGCACATCCGCGCTGGCCGAAGATCTTCGCCTGTTGATTGGAAGGCTGAAGCGGCGGCTTCGCGAGCAGGGTCAACGCGAGGACCTCCCGCCTTCCCAGGTCGCGGTGCTGCTTCGCCTCGAAAAGGATGGCCCCGCGACCGTGTCCAGCCTCGCGCGATCGGAGGGTATGCGTCCGCAATCGATGAGCTCGGCGATATCGGCGCTCGAGGCTGCGGGCCTGGTCCGCGGCGCGCCGGATCCGGACGACGGCCGGCAGACCATCATGTCGCTCACCGATAGCTGCCGCGAGCGGCTTCGCACCGGCCGCGCCGCACGGCAGGACTGGCTGTCGCGCACCATCGCCGCGCGGCTGTCGGCGCGGGAGCAGGACGAACTCGCCGCCGCCGTCGGCTTGCTGAAGCGGCTGGTCGAGGATTGAGGCCGGCTGCGCTGCGACAGCTTGCGAGAAAGGTAACGACTATGGCCCTGACCACGCTCGATCCGATCACCGCATTGATCGTCATCGATCTGCAAAGCGGCCTCATGGGCTGGCCCTTCGCCCATCCGATCGGCGACATCGTGGCTCGCGCCGCCGCGCTTGGCGCTGCGTTCCGGCGGCACGGTCTGCCGGTCGCGCTGGTCAATGTCGACGGCAGCTCGCCGGGACGAACCGAGCAGGCGCCGCGCCATGGAAATCCAATTGGAAATCCCATTGGAAATCCATTTGGCGGCCCGCTTCCCGACGGATGGACCGATCTCATTCCGGAGCTCGACCGACAGCCCGGCGACATCGTTGTGACCAAGCGAACGCGAGGCGCATTTGCCAGCACCGACCTCGAAAGCCTGCTGAGAGCGCGTGGCGTCACGCAAGTCGTGATCGCCGGCGTCGCCACCGCGGGCGGCGTCGAATCGACGGCGAGACAGGCCTATGAGGCGGGCTTCAACGTCACGCTCGCAATCGACGCCATGACCGATGCGCGGTCGCACGCACATGAATACAGCATCGAGCACGTGTTCCCGCGGCTTGGCGAAACCGGCTCGACGCAGGCGATCATCGATCTCGTTGAAAGGACCAACGCGCATGAACTGGCTTGATCTCGTCGCCTATTTCTTCGGCGGCGCCTTTCTCACCAATGCGATCCCCCACGTCGTCGCCGGCATGATGGGCGAAGCGTTCCAGAGCCCGTTCGCCAAACCGCCCGGCGAAGGCCTGTCCTCATCGACCGTCAACATCGTGTGGGGCTTCTTCAACCTCGCGGTCGGATATCTCCTGGTCTGCCGCGTCGGCGACTTCGGCTTGCGAACCACCAGCGACGTCGCAGCGCTCGGTCTCGGCGGTCTTCTGATCGGCCTGTTCCTGGCGCGGCGGTTCGGGCGGTTTCACGGCGGGAATGAACCTCAGAGAACATGAGACGCGTCTTTCGATCGCTCGCGAGCTTCAACTACCGGGTCTGGGCGGCCGGCGCGCTGGTATCCAACGTCGGCACCTGGATGCAGCGCGCGGCGCAGGACTGGCTGGTTCTCACCCAGCTGACAAATCACAGCGCGTCCGCCGTCGGCATCGTGATGGCGCTGCAATTCGGGCCACAACTATTATTGATGCCGTGGACCGGCTTTGCCGCCGATCACTTCAACCAGCGCAAACTGCTGATGGCGACCCAGGCGACGATGGGCGCGCTCGCACTCATCCTCGGCATTCTCACCGTCACCGGGCTGGTGCAGCTCTGGCACGTCTACACCTTCGCGTTCCTGTTCGGCTGCGCGGCGGCGCTCGATGCCCCGGTGCGACAGACCTTCGTCGCCGAACTGGTCAGCGATACCAATCTGTCGAATGCGATCGCGCTGAACTCGACCTCGTTCAACGCCGCGCGCATGATCGGCCCCGCCGTCGCCGGCCTGATTATCGCCTCCGTCGGCACCGGCTGGGCATTCCTGTTCAACGGCGCATCGTTCCTGGCGGTGCTGACCTCGCTGACCCTGCTGCGCACCTCCGAGCTGCGCCCGAACGCGCGCGCCCATCGCACCAAGGGCAGCGTGATGCAGGGCTTCCACTATGTCTGGTCGCGGCCCGATCTCAGGGCGACGCTGATCATGCTGTTTCTGATCGGGACCTTCGGACTGAACTTTCCGATCTTCATTTCCACCATGGCGGTTGGCGTTTTCCACACCGATGCGCGCGGCTTCGGCCTGCTGTCGTCGATAATGGCGCTCGGAACGATGTCGGGCGCGCTGCTGGCAGCGAGCCGCGAGGAGCCGCGCTTCGGCTCGCTGATGCTGGGTGCCGCGATCTTCGGGCTGGGCTGCACGCTCGCCGCATTGGCGCCGAGCTATTGGCTGTTTGCCGCGGCGCTGGTCGTGATCGGCGTCGCCGCGCTGACCGTCACCAGCACCTCGAACGCGCTGATGCAGCTCTCGACCGAGCCGGCGATGCGCGGACGGGTGATGGCGCTGCGGCTCGGCGTTGCGCTCGGCGGCACGCCGATCGGCGCGCCGATCGTCGGCTGGGTCGCCGATCACCTCGGCCCGCGCTGGGCCCTCGGCGTCGGCGCCGCCGCCGGCTTTGCCGCAGCGATCGTGGCGATCGGCATGCTGTCCCGATCGGGCGGCGAAGCCGAGCGCCGCAGCCAGGAGGCGCGAAGGAGCGAGGTCAACCTGCCGCAGCAGCGTTGAGCGTGGCGCCACCGACCGGCGCTGCTACCCTGTTTCGGACGCGTGTCCTTTCACCCGAACTGAAAACGCTAGTAGGCGTAGGACGTCTTGCCCGGCCGCACGGTCAGCCGAAAGGCGACATCGGTCGAACCATCCATCAGCTCGATGATGTGGTCGCACACCAGACAGCGAAACTCACCCGCGACGCCGCCCTTCGACGTCAATTCGATCCGGCGATAGCCGGCCTGGCAATGGGGGCACGTCACGTCAGATTTTCGCATCGAATCAGCAAGCCGTTGCGCTCTTGAGCTTCCCACACGCCCATCATCGGAATGTGACGCCCGTCTAACCGGCGTGCTGGTCGACCAGACTACCTGGAATTTGTGCTGTGCTTTCAGCGCGAAAAGTTCCCGACGATGGCCAGAACGACGACGCGCCCAGGCCGGCAACACGGCCGCGGACCCAAAAAACGAGCGAGCGCTCTCTCAGAAAATTTCATCATCCCCCTTTTCCGGGCGCCGTTTCGTGGGCTAGGAATTAGACAAGGGCGTAAAGCCCGGCTCGGACCAGCAACAAAATGAAATGGTCCCGGAGCATAGCCAGGGAGGCAACGTGGGTCTCGCGCGTCAGCGACCGGGGACGGCGAATGCGTTCGCGATGGACGTGCTTTGCGCGCGCATCCTCGAACGTCATCGGGATTCCATCCGGGTCCAGAAAACCCATCTCGCCGTTCCGAATCTCACGCGCATCATCGGCGCCACGCTCACGCTTTCCAACAAGCACGGCTTTCACGCCACCACGCTGCGCCAGCTCGCGGAGGCCTCGGGCCTCAGCATGGGCGGCCTTTATACGTATTTCGACAGCAAGCCGACGCTGCTGTCGATGATCCTCGGCGAGGTCGCCGAGACGGTGGCGGAGGTCCTCAACTCGCCGCCCGCGGACGTGAAGCAGGATGCGCGCAAGCATCTGCACTGGATCATCGCGACCCATGTCCGGATGAGCGAGGCGATGCAGCCCTGGTTCGTGTTCTGCTTCATGGAAGCGAAGTCGTTTCCGCCGGCGGAGCGCCAGCGCGCCATCGAGATGGAGGTGATGACCGAGAAGATCATCGCCGGCGTCCTCAAGCAGGGCGTCGCCAGCGGCGTCTTCACGATCGACCAGGTCACGCTGACGGCATCGCTGATCAAGCCGCTGCTGCAGGACTGGTACGTCAAGCGCGCCAAGTACCGCAGACGTGGCACCTCGATCGAGGCCTACATCAACACCGTCGGCGCATTCGTCGACGCTGCGGTCGCAGCCAGGACGCGGCCCGGCCGCGTCGCGACCGGCTCCCGCACCAGATCCAGGCAGACGGCGCACCTATAGACGCAAGGAAGGGCGAGGCAATGAAGCGCTTGCGGTTCAATCAACAGGAGATCGTCTTCGCCGTCTTTGCCGTGCTGTTCCTGGCGTTCTCGATCTTCCTGCGCGGCTTCCTGACGCCGGAGAACATGCTGACGCTGCTGCAGAACGTCGCGGTGCTCGGCATCCTCGGGCTTGCGATGGCGATCGTCGTGATCGGGCGCGGCATCGACATCTCCCTGATCGCAGCGCTCGCGGTGCCGCCGGGGCTTGTGCTGCAGATGGTGCAGAACGGCCACTCGCTGCCGACCGCGCTGGTGACGGCCGTGCTGCTCACGATCGCGTTCGGCCTGGTCAATGGCTGGCTGATCGCCTATGCCGAGGTCCCTTCGCTGTTTGCGACGCTGGCGACCGGCCTGCTGCTCGCCGGCCTTGGGCAGGCCGCGCTGTTTCAGCTCGACGTCGTGCAGTGGAGCGACGGCATGAAGGGCTTCGAGCGGCTCGGACAAGGCACCATCCTCGGCATTCCGACCTCGATCGTGATGTTCGCGATCGCCTGCGTCGTGGTCGCGTTCCTGCTGCGCCAGACGCGCTGGGGCGCCTATATCTACGCGATCGGCGATAATCCCTACGCCGCCCGCGTCACCGGCATCCCCTCGCGCCCGATCATCGTGCTGCAATACGTCGTCGCGGCGCTGATCGGCTGCTTCGCGGGCCTCGTGATGGCGGCATCGGTCAACTCGATGCCGACCCGCATCTTCAATTCGACCCTGATCTACGACGTCATCCTCGTCGTCGTGCTCGGCGGCATCGGCCTGTCGGGCGGCCGCGGCGGCGTGCTCAACGTCGTCATCGGCACGCTGCTGATCGGCACCATGCTGAACGGCATGACCATCATGGACATTTCCTACGCCGGACAAAATCTCGTCAAGGGTGTCGTCCTGCTGCTCGCCGTCATCACGGATTCATTCCTGAATCCGCGCAACGAAGAAACGGCACAGCAGGGCGACATCTGAACCAAGCCACAAGAACATTCAATCACGACCAAGGAGGAAGCAATGAAATACGCTGTCAGGACTGCAAAGGTGATCGCCGCGGCGCTTGGGCTTGCCGCCATCGCCGCCCCGGCTCTGGCCCAGCAGGGCCTGGACGAGCCGTTCCAGAAGCCGTTCAGGGAAGCCCTCGCCGGCAAGACGGTGGCCTACGTTCCGGTCGCCATGAACTTCGACCTCACCGAAGGCTGGTACGCCGGCATGAAGAAGGAGCTCGAGCCCTTCGGCGTGAAGTTCGAGATCCGCGATCCCAACTGGAACACCAATGCCGGCGCGCAGGCAGTGACCTCGCTGATCTCGGAGAAGCCCGCCGTGATGGTGATCCACAATCCGGACGTGCAGACCTACGCCAAGTTGCTGCAGCGCGCCGAGAACGAAGGCATCTACGTCATCCAGATCAACATGGGATCGGCCTATCGCTCGTCGGCCTTTGTCGGCGCCAACTGGATCGAGATCGGCGAGCGCGACACCGAAGCCGTGGTGAAGGCCTGCCAGGGCAAGTCGAACAAGATCGCAATCGTGCAGGGCGCGCTCTCGGCGGCCGCCAGCGCCTACACGCTCAAGGGCGTCGAGAACGTGCTCGCCAAGCATCCGGAGATCAAGGTGGTCTCGAGCCAGGCGGCCGACTGGGATGCCGCGAAGGCCAAGGCGATCACCCAGACGGTGCTGAAGCAGAATCCTGATCTTTGCGGCATCGTCGGCTTCTGGGACGGCATGGACATCGGCACCGCCGCTGCGGTGAAGGAAGCCGGCCTGACCGGCAAGGTGTTCGTCGCGACCTCTGGCGGCGGCGAGCGCAAGGGCGCCTGCGAGCTGGTGAAGTCCGGCGCGTTCGATCTCAACATGAGCTACGACGTGCCCACCCAGGCCGCGCAGATGGCCGGCACGATCAAATGGCTGCTGTCGTCGGGCGCCAAGGCCGGCTCGATCAAGGGGTCGGAATACACGACGCTGATTCCGATCACCAAAGAGAACGCGGACAGCCAGACCGCGTGCTGGAATCTCAGTGACCTGAAAAAATAGTCGAACCATTCCCGCTCGACGTCCCGGGCGATCTCACCCGGGACGTCGATTTTCCCAAATCGAACGCCTTGCTGGAATGCCGATGCGCGACACCCTGACGAGCCTGCGTTACCGCTACTGGCCGGATCATCTCCTCGGCGAGATCCTGTCCAAGCGTTGGACCGAGACCGCAATACCGGTGATCCTGCTTTTGATCGTCGGCTTCGCGCTCAGCCGTTCCATCGATCACTTCCTGTCGCCGTCGAGCCTTGCCGACACCGCGCGGCAGGCCGGCGAAATCGGCTTTATCGGCCTCGGCATGGCGCTGGTCGTCATCGTCGGCGGCATCGATCTGTCGGTCGGCTCGATCTTCGCGCTGACGGATTTCTGCGCGCTCTATCTGCTCGACGTGCTGAACTGGCCGGTGCCCGCGGTGGTCGTCGCCACCCTCGTCTGCGGTGCACTGCTCGGCGCCGTCAATGGCGTCCTGATCGGCTACTTAAGGCTGCGCGCCTTCATCACCACGCTGATCACCCTGATCATCTACCGCTCGGCGTTCGATCTGCTGATCCAACGCTACTCCAATTCGATCGCCGCGGCCTTCCCCGACATCCCGTCCTGGAATTTCATCGGCGGCGGCGACGTGTTCGGCATTCCGAGCGTCGCAATCGTCTACATCGCGATCGCCATCTTCGGCCATATCTTCATGACCCGGCTGCGTCCCGGCTGGCACATCACCGCGATCGGCGGCTCGCGCCGTTCCGCCTACAATTCCGGCATTCCGGTCCGCCGCACCATCGCGCTCTGCTATGTCGCAAGCGGCGTGCTGACCAGCATCGCAGCGCTGTTCTTCGCGGCCCGGCTCGGCACCGTCGGCGGCGACATCGGCGTCGGCCTCGAGGTGATCGTGCTGACCGCGACCGTGCTCGGCGGCATCACGCTCGGCGGCGGCAAGGGCTCGGTCGCCAAATCGCTGGTCGGCGTGCTGATCGTGCTCCTGATCACCAACGGCCTGACCACGCTCAATGCACGGGGCGGTATCAACCGCATGGCGCTGGCGGGCATCCTGCTGGTCGCCGCGATGGTCGACATCCGCTGGCAGAAGAACCGCACCCGCATCATCAGCAAGGTCTATGTCGCGCCGACCTATCATGCGCTGCCGCCGCCTCCGGCCACCGAGATCGGCCAGGGTGGCCCGTTCGAGCAGAACGACAAGCTGCGCGACGTCGAATTGATCGGCCTCGGCCGCATCGAGGCGCCGGAGGACGTGATCCTCGATCGCAACAACAATCTCTACGCCGGCTCGCGCCATGGCGACATCATCCGCTTCCATGCGCCCGATTATCAGCGGATGGAGGTGTTCGCCCATATCGGCGGTCAGCCGCTCGGCATGGCGTTCGACCGGCAGGACAATCTCTATGTCTGTATCGGCGGCATGGGCCTTTACCGCATCACGCCCGACGGCACCGTGGAAAAGGCGACCGACGAAACCAACCGCAGCATGCATTCGGTGAACGACGACAGCCGCCTGCGGCTGGCCGACGACCTCGACATCACCGATGACGGCCTGATCTTCTTCTCGGAAGCCACCGTGCGCTACGAGATGGACGAATGGCCGATCGACGGCCTCGAGGCGCGCGGCAACGGCCGCATCATCTGCTACGACACCAAGACCGGCGCCACGCATACGGCACTGCGCGGCCTCAAATTCCCCAACGGCATCTGCGTCGCCAGCGACGGCCAGTCGATCCTGTTCGCCGAGACCTTCGGCTGCTCGATCAAGCGGCTGTGGTTCGCGGGGCCGAAGAAGGGTCAGGTCGAGGTGGTGATGGACAATCTGCCGGGCTATCCCGACAACATCAATCTCGCCTCCGACGGCAATTACTGGCTGGCGCTGGTCGGCATGCGCAGCCCCTCGCTCGACCTCGCCTGGAAGATGCCGGGCTTCCGCCGCCGCATGGCCAAGCGCGTCCCGGTCGACGAATGGCTGTTCCCGAACATCAACACCGGCTGCGTGGTCAAGTTCAACGAGCAGGGCAAGATCCTCGAATCGTTCTGGGACCTGCACGGCGAGAACCATCCGATGATCACCTCGATGCGTGAGCATCGCGGTTATCTCTATCTCGGCGGCATCATGAACAACCGGATCGGCCGCTACAAGCTGGAGAACGCCGACCCGAACTTCGTGCAGTATGACAAGCGCTGGGGGAAGCTGTCGTGATCGCGGCCGTCAGGGAATTCTCCAACCGCTTTCTCGGCCGTGGCGAGGCCACCATCACCGTGCCGTCGTTCGACGGCGCACTCAAACCGAACCAGAAACTGGAATCTGCGACCACCTTGCTGGAATGCGAGGCGCCCGAGGATCTCGCAACCGATGGCCGCAACCTCTATGTCGCCGACGGCCGGCGTCTGCTGCGCCTCGACGGCGGCGGAGCGGCCGAGCTGCGCAGCTTCGAGCAGCCGATTTCGGCGCTCTGCGCGCTCACCGGCGGCGGCATCGCGGTCGCGCTCGGCGGCCGCGAGGTGCGGCTCTACGCCGACCCCTCGTCGGGCGAGCCGAGCGTGACGTTCAACGACGCCGCCTTCAACGCGATCAACGCGCTGACGCAGGCCGGCGATGGCACCCTGATCGCAACCGACGGCTCGGCGACCTGCGGCATCGATGATTGGGCGCGCGACCTGATGGAGCTGAACCGAAGCGGCCGCGTGTTCCGGCTCGACCCCAGGACCAGATCGGTGCAGCTGCTGGCGTCGAAGCTCGGCTACGCCTTCGGCGCCTGCGCGCGGGGCAACGGCGTGCTCGTCAGCGAGAGCTGGCGGCATCGCCTCGTCCTCGTCTCGAACGGAAGGCCGCCGCAGGTCGTGCTCGGTCACCTGCCCGTCTATCCGTCGCGGCTGTCGAAGGCCGCGGGCGGCGGCTATTGGCTCACCGCATTCACCGCACGCACCCAGCTGATCGAGTTCGTGCTGCGCGAGCCGGCCTACCGGCGCCGCATGATGGCCGAGATCGACCCAGCCTATTGGGTGGCGCCGCGGCTGCGCTCGGGGTTCTCGTTCAAGGAGCCGATGCAGGGCGCGCACATCAAGACGATGGGCGTCATCAAGCCGTGGGCGCCGCCGCGCTCCTATGGCCTCGTCATCCGGCTGAGCGAGGACGGCAAGCCAAAGTATTCGCTGCACAGCCGGGTCGACGGCGTCAATCACGGCGTCGTCGCGGCGCTGGAGCTGGGCGGCGATCTTGTGCTGATCGCCAAGGGACCGGGCCGCGTGCTGAAACTGCCCCTCGCCGGGCTCGCCGAGGAGACAGGCTCATGAGCGACACCGTGTTGTCCCTGCGCAAGGCCACCAAGCTTTACGCGGGCGTGCCCGCCATCGAGGGCGTCGACTTCGATCTGCGCCGCGGTGAGATTCACGCGCTGGTCGGCGAGAATGGCGCCGGCAAGTCGACGCTGACCAAGGTGATGGCCGGCGTCGTGACCTTGACGTCCGGCGGCATGAGTGTCGATGGCGCGGAGGTCGCGCCGCGGACGCCGCTGGAGGCGCGCAATCTCGGCATCGCCATGGTGTTCCAGGAGAACAGCCTGGTGCCGACCATGACGGTCGCGCAAAACCTGTTCCTCGGGCAGGAGAAATTCTACAACCGGCTGCGCGGCATCTACATCGCCGCCCAGCAGTTCCTGCAATCGCTGAATTTCGACGTGACGCCGACCGCCACCGTGAGCGGGCTCGGCGCCGCCAAGAAGCAGATGGTGGAGATCGCGCGCGCGGTTCTGCACAAGGCCAAGGTCATCATCTTCGACGAGCCGACCGCGTCGCTGACGCCGGAAGAGAAGAAATATTTCTTCGACCTGGTCCGTGACCTCAAGAAGCGCGGCGTCTCGATCATCTTCATCTCGCACGCGCTGGAAGAGGCGCTGCTGCTCGCCGACCGCATCACCGTGCTGCGCGACGGCAAGCACGTCATCACCGACGACGCCGCGAAGTTCGACCGGGCGGCGATCGTGCAGGCGATGGTCGGCCGCGACCTCTCCAACACGCTGTATGGCGCGCGGAAGACCAGCGTCCGGCCGGCCGGTGCGCGCGTGCTCGCGGTGCAGAACCTCAAGATGGCGCCGATGGTGAAGAACAATTCGCTGTCGGTGTTCGCCGGGCAGATCACCGGCGTGTTCGGCCTGGTCGGCGCGGGCCGCACCGAGACCTTCAAGATCGTCTCCGGCGTGTTGAAGCGCGACTTCTTCCACGGCGGCGAAATCATGCTGCACGACAAGCCGGTGCGCTACCGGGTTCCGGCGCCGGCGGTCAAGGCCGGCATCGCCTATGTGACCGAGGATCGCAAGGTCGAGGGCTTCTTCGAAACCGCCTCGATCGCCCGCAACATCTATCTCGGCCTGCTTTCGAAGTTTCCCGGGGGCCGCATGATGTTGTCGCTACGCGAGGCCAATTCGGTCGGCAAGACCTGGACTCAGCGCCTCAAGGTTCGCGCCATCGGCGACGAGGCCAAGGTGGTCGAGCTGTCAGGCGGCAACCAGCAGAAGGTGGTGATCGCCAAATCGCTGGTGCAGGAGCCCGAGCTGATCATCTTCGACGAACCGACCCGCGGCGTCGACGTCGGCGCCATCGTCGAGATCCACGAGCTGATCAACCAGCTCGCCGACGAAGGCAAGGCGGTGGTGGTGATCTCGTCCTATCTGCCCGAGATCATGGCGCTGTCCGACCGCATCCTGGTCTCGCGTCAGGGCAAGGTGGTCGAGGAATTCTCCGCGCTCGAAGCCACCGAGGAGAAGATCATGTACGCGGCGATTCATTGATCGCCGCAACGGACGTGCTTCACGGCCGGCTCGCCGCACGCAGCGCACTCGTGCAGGCCTCGCTCAAGCAGGTTCGGTGCGGGTAGCCGCCCGCCTGCCGCGATCCTGGTCGAACGCTACTTCGGTCCGACGGTTCCGGTCACCTTCAGTCTCGCCGATCTCACCCAACCCGAGACGTCGTTGCCCGTCCCCGGATTGAGATACATCACCGACGACCAGCCATCCCTGGTTTGCGCATACGCGATCAGTGCGTCATTCGGAATGACGAACACGCCGCGGATCGGACAGTGCAGATTCGGTGCGGAGTAGAATTGCAGCCGTCCCGTGCCCGTCACCACATTGGCCAGCGGCGGCGACAGCATCGGGACGCGGCTGGTGCCGGTCTGCGGCTCCTTGCAGTTCGACGGCGTCTGCGCGTGCACGGTCGCCCCCGGAGCCCCCAGGATCAGGGCACAGCAGACCATGCAGGCGACAACGAACCTGTCCGACATCGCTGATCCTCCTGACGTCGCCGATTGCGGCAACCGGCGAAGGGATTGATTCAGTTCGTGCCCGCGATGATGACGAGATTGTTCAGGACAGGCGTGGAGCAGAACGCGACGACGAGAGCGATGTTGTAAACGTTGTTGCTCCGCCAAAGCAGCCACGTGACCACGAACGTCAAGCCAAGCTTGGGCACCAGCCACCAGACGCCGAACCATGTCTGCGCCAGATGCATGAACGGGTTCAACTCACCCAATCCGAGACTCAGGATCACATTCGTCGACTCAAGGTCGGCGTAACCCAGCAGCAGCGCGAGGAGCACCAAAAGACCCTTAACCCAATTCATTCCGAGACTCCCGATGCCAGTAATGCCGAAGATGCCGGATTGGCCAGATCACACTATTGATGATGTCCACGCGCTCGGCAGGCACGAGGCCCGTTGCAGGATATTCGTCCGGCTTCGGTATCCAGGCCGTGCCGAACAGAATGTCGAGAAACGGAAAGCAGGCAGCGAAATTTTTGTCCCTGTGCTCGGGAAGGACCGAATGATGGATCCGGTGCCATTGCGGATTGTTGATCCATGTCACATACCGACCGAGCGGAATGCGGACGTTGAGATGGGCACACGCATCGGGCATGAAGAAGATAAATCCCACCGCGATCACCATGTCCGGCGGGATGCGGAACAGGATCGCCATGATCGGAAGAAAGGCGTCGGACAACACCCGCTCCAGCCAGAAATGCCGGCCGCCGGTAATGAACGTGACGCCGTTCGCGCTGTGATGGAACGAGTGCATCGCCCATAGAAAGGGGATCGCATGTTGGAGACGATGATACGTGTACTTGTAGAGATCGAATGCAACCACGATGATTGCGAGTGAGACGTACCACCAGTAACCGTCGGTCGGCAGCTTGATCCAACCGAGACCGGTATAGCTCGCAATCTTGCCCGCGGTGATCGCCGCGATCGGAGCGAGCATGGACGACAACCCGAGGCTCACGATCACCGCGAGCCAATCATCACGAAACTCGGCGTAGGGAACGTCCGCAATCGGCCATCTTTTTTCCAGGATGCGGCTGGTGTAGACGATGCCCAGAAACACGGCCGCATAAAATACGGCGTTTGCGATGTCACTCTGCATGAGGGATGACTCGCCGGTTCAAAAGGACAGACAATAAGAATAAAAACATTGCTGTGCCTATAAGCTAAAAAAGCTTATTTTTTCTCAACGCTCCGGCGGGGGCAAGCAGGGTTTTTACGGGGCGGCCCTCGTCTTCGGCCCGATTCTGGCCCGCGCGGGCGCATTTTTTCCGGGCCGGTCTCCGATCCGGTGCGGCGATAGCCCGCTGAAGCGAACCCCGCGCCCGCCCGCGGGACATTGTGCGCACCGTGAAGGCGCGTGGTGCATCCCTGAGGGGCTATACAGAGCAACCCATCGACACCAGCACAGCAGCGGGCAAGCGCTTCCTGGACATGCTCGGTGTGCTCACCGAGTTCGAGACCAACCTCCGCAAAGAGCGGCAGCTTGAGAGTATCGCGGAGGCCAAGGCACGCGGGGTCTACCAAGACCACAAAGCGTCCATCGACACCGCCAAAGTGAAGGCGCTTAAGGCTGAAGGCATGGGAGCGTCCGCTATCGCGAAGGCGCTCAAGATTGGCCGCGCGTCGGTTTACCGGGCTCTTGAGGATTGAGGAGGGAAGCCAATGACACCCACAGCGCCCTCCAACTGTGACCACGGGCTGTGTGAGTGCAGTGGAACGCAATCGATCCAGAAGTGTCTGGGGATGCTCTACTGAAGACGAGCACGCATCAGCTGCCCGAACCAATGGGAGCTTGCGTGAATGGCGCGCCGTGGCCGATGAAGATGGGCACTACGTGTTCGCCGTGGCGCCATGATGCAACGGTTCAATTTTGCCGACCGCCTTGCGACAGGACGGAAAGGAGGTGCCCATGCCGAAAACGATCGCGGTATTGGGCTCTGCCCTCTTCTTTGCGGTTGCGCCCAGCTCGGTGGCGGGGCTCGTTCCCTGGTGGATTACGCGTTGGGAGTTTCGGCCGCCCTTCTTCGATCTCGACGCGACGCGCGCCGTCGGGATCCTGTTGATCGTCGCCGGTCTACCCGCGCTTGTCGACTCGTTTGCACGCTTTGCGCTGCAAGGATTGGGCACGCCGGCGCCGGTCGCACCGACGCAGAACCTCGTGGTGACGGGTCTCTATCGCTATGTGCGCAATCCTATTTACGTTGCCCTTGTCGCCGTCATTCTGGGCCAAGCGGTCTTGTTCGGCGACCAGCGCCTTCTTGGGTACGGTGTGTTGGTGTGGCTCGCCTTCCACGCGTTTGTCGTGGGGTACGAGGAGCCGGCGCTCGTTCGTATGTTCGGAACGGAGTACGAGGATTTCCGGGCCAATGTCCCGCGCTGGATTCCGCGGCTCACGGCCTGGCGAGCCGCACGACGCCGGAATCATTCGTGACGCGGGCGCCACCGCGGGAAGGGCGTGGTACCGCGCCCTGTCGTAAAATGGCGCGCCCGGAACGATTCGAACGTCCGACCCTCAGATTCGTAGTCTGATGCTCTATCCAGCTGAGCTACGGGCGCATTTTCGCGGGTGGGCTTGAGCCCGCATGGTCCCGGGAGGCCCGGAACGTCGCGAAAGAGCGCTCTAGCTACAGGCTCCGGGTCCGGTTGGCAAGGTCTGGAAACGCCAATTTCGGCCGCAGTTTTGGCCGCCCCGGAATACCGGAACGGCCTCAGGCCCTCGCCCGCTCGCTGCGGACCGACAGCAGTTCCACCGGACGATCCGGGATCGAAATCCGGAAGGTGGCGCCGATCGTGCCCTCGACCAGATGGATGTGGCCGCCGTGGGCCCGGATCAGCTCGGCGGCAATGGCAAGGCCGAGTCCGCTTCCGCCGGGGCGGCCGGAGGTCTGGAATGCCTCGAACAGATGCTCGCGCGCCTTGGTCGGGACGCCCGGACCGGTGTCGGAGACCTCGATGATCGCAACCGTCCCCTCGCGGCGGCCGGTGATGCGGATCTGCTGCGCGCCGCCGTCACCTGCGGGCCGGGTTTCCAACGCCTGCGCCGCGTTGCGCACCAGATTGAGCAGCACGCGGAACAGCTGGTCCGGGTCGGCGTCGATGGTCAGGCCGCGCTCGATCGCGCTGATCCAGGTGATCGCGACATCGGTGGCAAGCCCGGCCGACTCCCGCACCTCGGCGACCGCGGGCTCAACCATGATGACGCGGCGATCAGGCGCCGCCTCCTGCGCGCGGCCATAAGACAGTGTCGACTGGCAGAAGGCGATGGCGCGCTCCAGCGAGCGCAACAATTTCGGCGCAAAGCGTTGCACCCGCGGGTCGGGCACGCTGGCGAGCTGGTCCGACAGCAATTGCGAGGACGCCAGCAGATTGCGCAGATCATGGTTGATCTTGGAGACGGCGAGCCCGAGCGCGGCAAGCCGGCTCTTCTGATGCAGCATCGAGACGAGGTCGCGCTGCATGTCGGACAGCTCGCGCTCGGCAACGCCGATCTCGTCGCCGCGCTGGCTCGGCACGATGATTCGCGCCGAACTCTCCGGATTCTCATGGAAGCCGACCAGGCTCGCGGTCAGCCGCCGCATCGGGCGCACGAACAGATAATGCAGCGCCAGATAGACCAGACCGGCGGTCAGGCCGGCGATCAACAATGCAACGACCAAAACGTTGCGCGAGAAGCGGTACATCGCCTGCCGCAGCGGCTTCTCGTCGATCACGACCTCGATGAATTGCGCCTGGCCCGGCGCGGGTCCGACCACGCGGATGGTCTGGTCACCGTGCTCCAGCATGATCTCGAAGGCATCGACGATCGCCGACCATACCGTCATGGTCCGCATGTCGACGTCATGGTCGATCGCCGCCGGCAAATCGGCGCTGGCGAGCAGCCGGCGCTGCTGTCCCAATTTGATGGCGACGGCACGGGCGCCGATGCTGGTCAGGATCTGCCGCGCCAGCGAATCCGGCACCAGGCCGGACGGGGCGGCATCGAGCACCAGCGCCGCGGTATTGGCGGCGGCCAGGCGGTCATTGAGCCGGTTCATCCGGAAGTTGGCGATGGCCGGGACGTAGATCAGGAGCCCGGCGATCATCACCAGGGGAATCGTCAGCAGCAAAAGCTTGCCCGACAGCCCGAGCCGGGGGGACGGCTTGGGCCGCTGCTTCTGCGCGGTCGCCTGATCGTCAGTTAGAGCCACAAGATAAGGCCTTGTTTGGCTTAGGGGTCAGAAGATGCGGCCCGGCCCCCAAGCCGGTCAAATTACGGATCGCTAATGTGGACGGTTCCCCGAACGCCCCAAAGCGTCTCCATACCGTCAAATACCCCGCGAAATCAGATATATTCGCCCCAATTACGACGTTTCGAAGAACCCTTTTTGCGACGGCCTGTGACATTGACGAAAACAGGGCGCTCCCTTATAAGCCGCGCCAACTGTCCGCGATGGCCCGGTTCTTGACCCGGGGGCGGCTCTTTGGGGCCGTCAACGGCTCGTTTGGGCCCGCCAGCATCACCGGACTCCATCTCAATACAACGGCAAATTGCCCGGTCAGCGGAGAATTACCCGTGAAGCGGACTTATCAACCCAGCAAACTGGTGCGCAAGCGCCGTCACGGCTTCCGCGCCCGTCTCGCCACGGCCGGCGGCCGCAAGGTCCTCGCTGCGCGCCGCGCGCGTGGCCGCAAGCGCCTGAGCGCCTGAGCCCGGACGTCTCCTCTCCGGAGATACCCATTATGGATCGGCTGAGGCAGCGGGCGGATTTCCTCGCCGTTGCCAATGGCGCACGGGCGAATACCACAGCTTTTGTGCTGCAGGGCCGCCGCCGCGACGATCAGGGCCCGATCCGCGTCGGCTATACCGTCACCAAGAAGAACGGCACCGCGACCGAGCGCAACCGCATCCGCCGCCGGCTTCGCGAAGTGATGAGACAGGTCGACGCCGTATTCATGCGGCCGCACCATGATTATGTGCTAGTGGGCCGTCGTGACGCGCTGACCCGCGACTTTGCGACCATGCTTGACGACCTGCGGTCGGCGCTGCGCCGCCTCGACCGGCCTGCGCCCAACACGGGTAATAACAAGACGGGTACCAACAAGGCGGGTAACAAGAGCGCGCCCAATCCGAATGGAATGACGAGACCCTAAGAGATGTCCGACAACCGCAACACGATCCTTGCCGTCATTCTGTCCGGCCTCGTCCTGATCGCCTGGCAATATTTCTACAATGTGCCGCAGATGGAGAAGCAGCGCGAGGCGCAGCGCCAGGCGGAGTTGCAGAAGCCGGCGCCGCAGGCGACTCCGGGTGCTGCTCCCGGCACCGCTCCGGGTACCTCGGCGACTCCCTCTCCGGCTCCCGGCGCGCCTGCTGCTGACGCTCCGGTCGCGAGCCGCGAGACGGTGCTTGCCTCCGGCCCGCGCATCAAGATCGAGACCCCGCGCGTCACCGGCAGCATCGCGCTGAAGGGCGCCCGGATCGACGACCTGGCGCTGGTTCAGTTCCGCGAGACGGTCGATCCCAAATCGCCGGCTGTCGTGCTGCTTTCCCCGTCGGGCACGGCCGAGCCTTATTACGCCGAGTTCCTGTGGCTGACCGCCAACGGCTCATCGGTGAAGACGCCGAACGCCGAAACCGTCTGGCAGCAGGAGGGATCGAACACCCTGTCGCCGAGCACCCCGGTGATTCTGAAATACGAGAACGGCCAGGGCCTGACCTTCCGCCGCACCATCTCGATCGACGATCGCTACCTCTTCAGCATCAGGGACGAGGTCATCAATCAAGGCAGCGCGCCGGTGACGCTGTATCCGTTCGGTCTGATCTCGCGCGGTGGCAAGCCGCCGGTCTCCGGCTACGCGATTCTGCATGAAGGCCCGATCGGCTATCTCGGCGAACACGGCCTGCAGGAATTCAGCTACAAGAACATCGACGAGGCCAAGACCTCAACCGGCGGCAATTCGCGCGGCATCGTGTTCACGAAGGTCACCGACGGCTGGCTCGGCATCACCGACAAATACTGGGCCACGGCACTGCTGCCGGAGACCACCGCAACGCTCGAAAGCGCCCGCTTCACCACCGGCGACAAGCGCTACCAGACCGACTACATGCTCGGCGCGCAGACCATTCCGATCGGCGGCACCGGCGTTGCCAACGGGCGGCTGTTCGCCGGCGCGAAGGAGGCCGCCACGGTCGGCCTCAACTTCCCGCTGGTCGGCTTCGGCGGCTACAACAAGCAGCTCGGCCTCAACCATTTCGATCTCCTGATCGACTGGGGCCATTTCTACTTCATCACCAAGCCGATGTTCCTGGCGCTCGACTGGTTCTATCGCCTGGTCGGCAATTTCGGCATCGCGATCCTCTTGGTGACCGTGATCGTGAAGCTGTTGTTCTTCCCGCTCGCCAACAAGTCCTACGCCTCGATGGCGAAGATGAAGTCGGTGCAGCCGCAGCTGCAGGCGCTGAAGGAACGTTATCCTGATGACCGCGTGAAGCAGCAGCAGGAGATGATGGAGATCTACAAGAAGGAGAAGATCAACCCGATCGCGGGCTGTCTTCCCGTCGCCTTGCAGATCCCGGTGTTCTTCTCGCTCTACAAGGTGCTGTTCATCACCATCGAAATGCGGCACGCGCCGTTCTTCGGCTGGATCAAGGACCTCTCGGCGCCCGATCCGACCAACCTGTTCACGCTGTTCGGCCTCATTCCGTTCGATCCGATCGCGCTGCTCGGACCGCATTTCGGCGCCTATCTGGTGATGGGTATCTGGCCGATCATCATGGGCATCACGATGTGGGTCCAGATGAAGCTCAATCCGGCGCCGCCAGATCCGACCCAGAAGATGATCTTCGACTGGATGCCGCTGATCTTCACCTTCATGCTGGCCGGCTTCCCGGCGGGTCTCGTGATCTACTGGGCCTGGAACAACCTGCTGTCGGTGCTGCAGCAGAGCTACATCATGCGGCGCAACGGCGTGAAGGTGGAGCTGTTCGACAATCTGAAGTCGACGTTTCAAAAAAAAAGCGTGACGACTGAGACAAAGAAGGCGACGTAGCTTCCAGCAACGGCGCTTCGTCACCACGTCATGCCCGGCCTTGTGCCGGGCATCGACATATTGGAGGACGGCCAGAACCGAGGCTCTGGACGTTGACCTGGATGGCCGGGTCGTCCTACGCCAAGGACCCGCCTTGGGCCTTTGTCTGGCCGCGACGAGATGGAATCCTTCGCATGAGCACCGAACCCGATGCGGCGCTAATTGAGCAAGGCCGGAAACTGTTCGCCGGCGACTGGCGCTTCATCTGGGCCTCGCCCTCGATCGAGACGCTGCCGCCGATGGCCGGCCTCGAGGTCGCCTTTGCCGGCCGCTCCAATGTCGGCAAGTCGAGCCTGATCAACGCGCTGACCGGCCGCAGCAACCTGGCTCGCACCTCGCACACGCCCGGGCGCACCCAGGAGCTGATCTTCTTCGAGGGGCCGGAGAAGGCGGGCTTCCGCCTGGTCGACATGCCCGGCTACGGCTACGCCTCGGCGCCCAAGACCAAGGTGGCGTCGTGGACGGCGCTGATCCACAAATTCCTGCTCGGGCGCGCGACACTGGCGCGGGTCTACGTGCTGATCGACGCGCGCCACGGCATCAAGGACGTCGATCTCGACGTGCTGAAGACGCTGGACAAGTCCGCGGTGAGCTATCAGGTCGTGCTGACCAAGGCCGACCAGGTGAAGGCCGGCGAACTCAAGACCGTCATCGCCGACACGTCAGCAACGCTCGCAAAACATCCCGCCGCCTTCCCCGAAGTGCTGGTGACCTCGTCGCGCACCGGCGACGGCATGCCGGAGCTGCGTGCCGCCATGGTGCGCCTGATCGAGGAACGGCGCCGATGAGCGGCGCATCCCGCTTCCTGATCGGCCTTGCCGCCATCATGGGCGCTTGCGGCGTGATGCTGGCGGCGGCCGCAGCCCATCTGCCTGACGCCACGCGGCTGGCGGCGGCATCCTCGATGCTGCTGTTCCATGCACCCGCCGTAGTCGCGACCATCGCGGTCACGGATCGCGCGATCATCCATGCGAAGCTCGCAGTCGTGGCGGCGGCCGGCTTCGTCATCGCGGCGTCATTGTTCGCGGGCGACCTCGTGCTGCGCCAATATGCCGGCCATGGATTGTTTCCGATGGCTGCGCCGACCGGCGGAACGCTCTTGATCCTGAGCTGGCTGGTACTGGCGGTCGCGGCGGTGTGGCCGAAGCGGTGATGACCGCCATACTTCCTTCTCCCCTTGTGGGAGAAGGTGGCGCGGATGCAATCCGCGCCGGATGAGGGGTCTCTATCCGCGGAGACAGACCCCTCACCCGGCTTCGATGCCGTCGCATCGAAGCCACCCTCTCCCACAAGGGGAGAGGGTCAAGACCGCTTTGCGCCCTGCCCGCCAATCAGATAGAACCGCGCCACCCCTCCGCTGACGACGAGACCAGCCCCATGACCGACCAGCACATCAGCCCGCTCGATCAGGCCCGCATTCTGTCCGAGGCGCTGCCGCACATGCAGGAATATGACGAGGAAACCATCGTCATTAAATATGGCGGCCATGCCATGGGCGCCGAGGACACCGCGAAGGCGTTCGCGCGCGACATCGTGCTGCTCGAGCAGACCGCGATCAATCCGGTGGTCGTGCATGGCGGTGGGCCGCAGATCGCGACCATGCTGAAGCGCCTCGGCATCCAGTCGGAATTCGCCGCGGGCCTGCGCATCACCGACGCCGCGACCATCGAGATCGTCGAGATGGTACTGGCGGGCTCGGTCAACAAGCAGATCGTCGGCTACATCAACGAGGCGGGCGGCAAGGCCGTGGGCCTCTCCGGCAAGGACGGCAACATGGTGAAGGCGTCGAAGACGACGCGCACCATGGTCGATCCGGATTCCAACATCGAGAAGGCCATCGATCTCGGCTTCGTCGGCGACCCCGAAAAGGTCGACCTCACGCTGCTCAATCAGCTGATCGGCTATGAGCTGATCCCGGTGCTGGCGCCGCTGGCGACCTCGCAGGACGGCCAGACACTGAACATCAACGCCGACACCTTCGCCGGCGCAATCGCGGGCGCGCTCAAGGCCAAGCGCCTGTTGCTGCTGACGGACGTGCCGGGCGTGCTCGACAAGTCCAAGAAGCTGATTCCGGACCTGTCGATCAAGGAAGCCCGCAAGCTGATCGCCGACGGCACGATTTCCGGCGGCATGATCCCGAAGGTCGAGACCTGCATTTACGCGCTCGAACAGGGCGTGCAGGGCGTCGTGATCATCGACGGCAAGACGCAGCACGCGGTGCTGCTCGAGCTCTTCACCAACCAGGGCACCGGCACGCTGATCCACAAGTAATGGCAGACGCGGGACACACGGCGAGGATTCCTCGCCGGTCGCTGCCGGCGCGGCTCGCGATGTCGCTGCCGGCCGCGCTGGTGTCGTTCCTGTTCTCGTCGGCGCCGGCGCATGCCGATCTCAAGCTCTGCAACCGCATGAGCTATGTGATCGAGGCCGCGATCGGCATCGACGACAAGGCCGCGACCGCGACACGCGGCTGGTTCCGCATCGATCCCGCGACCTGCCGGGTCGTGGTGCAGGGCGCGCTCACCGCCGACCGCGTGCTGCTCAATGCGCGGGCGCTCGGCGTCTACGGCGCCTCGCCGATCCCGCAGAACGGCACCGACACGCTCTGCGTGGCGCAGGACAATTTCGTGATCGCCGCCGCGCGACAATGCCGTTCCGGCCAGATGCCCGCGCAATTCACCCAGATCACGCCGACCAAGACCGACGACGGCCATCTGGTCGCCTATCTCGCCGAAGACAGCGAATATGACGACGAGCAGGCGCGCCTCGCCGGCATCCAGCGCCTCTTGGTGATCGCGGGCTACGATGCCGCGCCGATCGACGGCGTCGACGGGCCGAAGACCCAGAGTGCGCTGGCGGCATTCCTCAGGAGTCGCGGGCTCGCCAGCGACATCGTGCAGTCGCCGAATTTCTTCGCCACCATGATCGATGCCGTGCAGAAGCCGTCGCCATCGGGGCTGACCTGGTGCAACGACACGCCGCACAAGGTGATGGCCGCGGTTGCAACCGACGACGGCAAGGTGGTGACCAGCCGCGGCTGGTATCGCATCGACCCCGGCAAGTGCCTGCATCCGGACGTGTCAGGCACGCCGAAGCAGATCTATTCGTTTGCTGAAGCGGTCGACAACGACAACCGGGCCATCCGCATCAAGGACAAGCCGCTGAACTGGGGCGGCGGGGTCCAGCTCTGCACCCGCGAAAGCAAGTTCGAGATCAACGAACAGGGCGACTGCAGCACCCGCGGCCTCGCCGCACTCGGCTTCACCACCGTCGACATGACCAGCGGCGGCAAGACGCTGCGCTTTGCGATGCCGTGATGAAGATAATGAGGCCGCAAACATCGATGTCGTCCTGGCGAAGGCCAGGACCCATTACCACAAGACTGCGTTTGGCGAAGAACGACGAGCACCGTGCCACATTGATAGATTCCGCGGTATGGGTCCTGGCTTTCGCCAGGACGACGGCGGAGGGCGGAACGACGTTCACGCTGACAAGTGGAGAGCCACAATGAATACTCCCCGCAGCTTCAGCCATGTCGAGACCTGGGTGTTCGACCTCGACAACACGCTGTACCCGCATCACGTCAACCTGTGGCAGCAGGTCGATGCGCGGATCGGCGAGTTCGTCAGCAACTGGCTGAAGATCTCTCCCGAGGAAGCACGGCGGCTGCAGAAGGACTACTACCTGCGCTACGGCACCACGATGCGCGGTATGATGACCGAGCACGGCGTGCAGGCCGACGACTATCTCGCTTATGTGCACAAGATCGACCACTCGCCGCTGCAGCCGAATCCGGCGATGGGAGCCGCGATCGCAAAACTGCCGGGGCGCAAGCTGATCCTGACCAACGGCTCGGTCGACCATGTCGATGCGGTGCTGGGCCGGCTCGGCATCGGCAACCATTTCGACGGCGTGTTCGACATCATCGCCGCCGATCTCGAGCCGAAGCCGGCACCGCAGACCTACCAGAAGTTCCTCAGGCTCCACGACGTCGATCCGGCGAGGGCTGCGATGTTCGAGGACCTCGCGCGCAATTTGGTGGTGCCGCATGAGCTCGGCATGACCACCGTGCTCGTCGTGCCCGACGGCAGCCAGGAGGTGGTGCGCGAGACCTGGGAGCTCGAAGGCCGCGACGCCGCCCATGTCGACCATGTCACGGATGATCTCACCGGCTTCCTGCAGCAGCTGAAGCCGTAGCCTCTCAACAGGTGTCGTCCCGGCGAAAGCCGGAACCCATAACCACCAATCTGCGCTTGGCTACGCGCCGTGGCACCAGCGTGCCGCAACACGGGCATTTGTGGTTATGGGTCCCGGCTCGCGCTTCGCTTGGCCGGGACGACGGAAGAGAGACCACTCGGCGACGGAGGAGTTTGCCTTGACTCCGCGGCCCCAAATTCCGAAAAAGCCCCGCAAAATCCCGTCATAATCCCCGATACGCCAAGGATTGTCCCGATGTCGCTGTCCGCCCTCGAAACCACCGTCAACACCGCGTTCGACGCCCGCGAAGGCATTTCGACCTCGACCAAGGGCGAGGTCCGCGAGGCGGTCGACCACGCGCTGGAGCTGCTCGACAAGGGCGAGGCCCGTGTCGCCGAGCGCGAGACGAGCGGCAAGTGGAAGGTCAATCAGTGGCTGAAGAAGGCCGTGCTGCTGTCGTTCCGCCTCAACGACATGGGTCAGATCGCGGGTGGCCCGGGCAAGGCATCGTGGTGGGACAAGGTGCCGTCGAAGTTCGAGGGCTGGGGCGAGAACCGTTTCCGCGACGCCGGCTTCCGCGCCGTGCCGGGCGCGATCGTGCGCCGCTCGGCCTTCATCGCCCGCAACGTCGTGCTGATGCCCTCCTTCGTCAATCTCGGCGCCCATGTCGATGAAGCCACCATGATCGACACCTGGTCGACGGTCGGCTCCTGCGCCCAGATCGGCAAGCGCGTGCACATCTCCGGCGGCGTCGGCATCGGCGGCGTGCTCGAGCCGCTGCAGGCCGAGCCCGTGATCGTCGAGGACGACTGCTTCATCGGCGCGCGCTCGGAGGTCGCCGAGGGCGTGATCGTGCGCAAGGGCGCGGTGCTGTCGATGGGCGTGTTCCTCGGCGCCTCGACCAAGATCGTCGACCGCGAGACCGGCGAAATCTTCGTCGGCGAGGTCCCGGAATATGCCGTCGTGGTGCCCGGCACCCTGCCGGCCAAGCCGCTGAAGAACGGCCAGCCGGGACCTGCCACCGCCTGCGCCGTGATCGTCAAGCGGGTCGACGAGCGCACCCGCGCCAAGACCAGCATCAACGAGCTGCTGCGGGATTGATCGCTTTTCCGCCGCGAGATCAGTCCATCACCGTCACCCTGAGGAGCCTGCGAAGCAGGCGTCTCGAAGGGTCGACGGCCACCAGCGGGGCCGTGCATCCTTCGAGGCTCGCCCAGCGGCGCAATTGCGCCGCAAGGCTCGCACCTCAGGACGACGGGTCTGGACTGATCGAACCAATTTCGATCCGACGCCGACATATCTCCGGGCTGCGAAGAATTGCCGCAGCCCGGAGCTTATTTTCATGGACTGGGCCAACTACCTGTTCGGCTTCAAGGGCCGCGTCAACCGGGCCAAATTCTGGCTCGCAGGGCTGATCATCGTCTGCTGGATGATGTTCCTAGCTTTACTCGCGGTCTCGGCCGGCCTCGGCGGCAAGAACGGGTTCAGCTTCAATGTCGACGACATCTTCCGGGCCTTCGACCCCGACAGCTACAAATCGCTGAGCTGGGCCGGATTGCCGGCATTGCTGGTCAAGGCCTGCGGAACGTTCTTGTTCGTTTGGGTCTATGTCGCTGTCTCGATCAAGCGACTGCACGACCGCGACAAGAGCGGCTGGTGGATGGTCCCGTTCTTCGCGATCCCGGGTCTCATGAGCCAGTTCTCGGACCGGCTCTCCGATGAATCCTATTGGGTGACGGCCGCGGGCCTGATCGTCTTCGTGCTTTATGTCTGGGGCTTCGTCGAGCTCGCCTTTCTGCGCGGCACCAGCTACCCCAATCGCTACGGCCCCAATCCGCTTGGGAAAACCCATGTGCGGCAAGGCCGCGACAGCGGGTCGCGCTCCGCGCGCGGCTGGGATCAGCAGAGCGAGATCGATATCGTGCCGCACAAAGCTGGTCCACCCGCCGTGTGACGTGTTAAGCGAGGCGCATGAGTGATGCCGTCTCGATTACCCGCGATCTCGTTCGCTGCCCCTCCGTCACCCCGGCCGACGCCGGCGCGCTTGGCGTTCTCGAAAACCTGCTGAAAGCCGCAGGCTTCGAAGTCCACCGCGTGACCTTCTCCGAGCCCGGCACCGCCGATATCGACAACCTCTATGCGCGCATCGGCACCTCGGCGCCGCATATCACCTTCGCTGGCCACACCGACGTGGTGCCGCCCGGCGATGAAGCGGCGTGGACGCTCGGCGCGTTCTCCGGCGAGGTGAAGGACGGTTATCTCTATGGCCGCGGCGCCGTCGACATGAAGGGCGGCATCGCCTGCAGCGTCGCCGCGGTGCTGCAATATCTGCAGGACCGTGGCGGCAAGCCACAAGAGAATGGCAACGGCTCGATCTCCTTCCTGATCACCGGCGACGAGGAAGACGTCTCGATCAACGGCACCGTCAAGCTGTTGAAATGGTGCGCCGAGCGTGGCGAGACATTCGATCATTGCGTGCTCGGCGAGCCCTCGAATGTCGAAGTGCTGGGCGACATGATCAAGATCGGCCGGCGCGGCTCGCAGTCCGGCACGCTGGTGGTCGACGGCGTGCAGGGCCATGTCGCCTATCCGCACCGCGCCTCCAACCCGGTGCCTGATATCTCGCGGCTGATCGTGGCGCTGAGTGACGAGCCGCTCGATCACGGCAGCGCGCAGTTCCAGGCCAGCAACCTCGAATTCACCACCGTCGATGTCGGCAACACCGCGACCAACGTGATCCCCGGCCAGGCACGGGCGAAGTTCAACATCCGCTACAACGACAACCACACCCAGGAGAGCCTGCGGCAGATGGTCGATGAGCGGCTGGCGAAAGCCTGCGGCAACCGGATCCGCGCCCATATCGATTGGCAACCGTCGAACTCGAACGTGTTCGTCACCCAGCCCGGCCCGTTCACCGACCTCGCGGTCGCCGCGATCGAGGAGATCACCGGCCGCAGGCCGGAGCTATCGACCTCCGGCGGCACCTCGGACGCGCGCTTCATCTCGAGCTATTGCCCGGTGATCGAGTTCGGCCTGGTCGGTCAGACCATGCACCAGGTCGACGAGCGCACGCCGGTGGCCGATCTGGAGAAGCTGACGCGGATCTATCGGGGCGTGCTGGAGCGGTATTTCGGGTAGGCCAGCCGCCCGGCTGGACAAAAACATCGAAAACAACCCCATGCACAGTAGGGGTTGGGGCTCCGAGTTATCCACCCGCACCAGATACAGCGTGGTATTTCGGGTACTCACATCCGTAGAATGGGTAGAGCGCAGCGAAACCCATCATGGGCGCCGCGGATTCGAAGTGATGGGTTTCGCGGAGTTTATCATCGGGCCGCGCGTTGCGCGGACCCGTTGGCTTCACCCATCCTACGAGATCATTCCCGCCTAGTAATCCACCCGCATCAGGTAGAGCCCGTCCGGCGGCGCCACGGGGCCGCAGGCGGCGCGGTTGCGGGCGGCGAGCGCACCGGCAAGATCGTCGGCGCTCCAGCGACCCTCGCCGACCCAGACCAGCGAGCCCACCATCGAACGCACCTGGCTGTGCAGGAACGAGCGCGCCGACGTCACGATGTTGACGGCGGCGCCGTCACGGGTGACATCGAGCTGATCGAGCGTCTTCTCCGGCGATTTGGCCTGGCACTCGGTGTCGCGGAAGGTGGTGAAGTCGTGCTTGCCGAGCAGGCGCTGCGCGGCGGCGTGCATCGCGTCAGCATCGAGCGCGCGCGGCACGCGCCAGACGCGGCCGATGTCGAGCGCGAGGTTCGCGCGCGTGTTGGTGATGCGATAGAGATAGTGCCGCCTGGTCGCGGAGAACCGCGCCTCGAAATCGTCGGGCACGATGTCAGCCGCGAGCACGCCGATCGGATTGGGCCGCAGATGCGCATTCAGCCCGTCGCGAAAGCGGCCGGGCGGAAAATGCTTGGCGATGTCGCAATGCGCGACCTGGCCGCGCGCATGCACTCCGGCATCGGTACGCCCTGCGCCGTGGACGCGCACGTCCTCGCCGCAGATCGCCTTGACCGCCGCCTCCAGCGCGCCCTGCACGGTCGGCGCGGTGTCCTGGATCTGCCAGCCGGAGAACGGCGTGCCGTCATATTCGATGGTGAGCTTGTAGCGGGGCATCAGCCGAGCCGCGCAGGCGGCTTCAACGGCGTGCCGCGCAAGAAATCCGCTGCCTTCATCGGCGCCTTGCCGGCGCGCTGCAGTTCGAGGATCCGGATCGCGCCGTCGCCGCAGGCGATCGCGAAATTGTCGTCGAGCACATCGCCCGGTGCGCCCGAGCCTTTCGCCAGCTCGCAGCGCAGGATCTTCAGCCGCACCGGCTCGCCTTCGCCGGCAAGCTCGCACCAGGCGCCGGGAAACGGCGAGAGCCCGTGAATGTGCCGCAGCACCATATGCGCCGGCTGTGTCCAGTCGATCCGCGCCTCGGCCTTCTCGATCTTGGCCGCATAGGTGACGCCGTCCTCGCTCTGCTTCGTCAGTTGCAAGCCGCCGCGCCCGAGCGCCGCCATCGCGCGCACCATCAGGTCGGCACCGAGCGGCGCCAGCGCGTCGTGCAGATCGGATGCCGTCATGCTGTCCGATATCGGCAACCGCTCGGCCATCGCGACGTCCCCGGTGTCGAGGCCGACATCCATCTTCATCACCATCACGCCGCTCGCGGCATCGCCAGCCATGATGGCGCGGTTGATCGGCGCGGCGCCGCGCCAGCGCGGCAGCAGCGAGGCATGCAGGTTGAAGCAGCCGAGCTTCGGCGCGTCGAGAATGGCTTGCGGCAGGATCATGCCATAGGCGACGACGACGGCGGCATCCGCGTCATGCGCGCGAAACTCCTCGAGCGCTTCCGAGGTCTTGAGGGTCTTCGGCGTCAGCACGGGAATGCCGAGGCGGCGCGCCTCCTGCTCGACCGGCGTCGGCTGCAATTGCAGGCCGCGCCGCCCGCCCGGCTTCGGCCCGCGGGTGTAGACCGCCACGACCTCATGGCCATGGGCTACGAGCTCCAGCAGCGTCGGCACCGCGAAATCGGGCGTGCCCATGAAGATCAGGCGGAGAGGCATTAGACAGGCTCGGTAGCAGTTGGAGTGCTTAAGCGCGAAGCGCGTCTTCGCACAAGAAGCCCCGGGCATCCACGTTTTCGGCGACAGCGAAGCAAGACGTGGATGGCCGGGTCAAGCCCGGCCATGACGCGTCCGGGAAAGCGACCGCGCCTACTCCGCCGCGCGCTTGGCGGCCTTCTCGAATTTCTTGAACACGCGGTCGCGCTTCAGTTTCGACAGATAATCCACGAACAGCACGCCGTTGAGATGATCGATTTCGTGCTGGATGCAGGTGGCGTAGAGCCCTTCCGCATCCTCCTCATGCACCGTGCCGTCGAGATCGGTGAATCGCACGCGCACCCGCGCCGGCCGCTCGACCTCCTCGTAATATTCGGGGATCGACAGGCAGCCCTCTTCGTACACCGACAGTTCTTCCGAACGCGCAATGATCTCCGGATTGATGAAGACGCGCGGCTTCGCCGTGGTCTCGCCGTTCTCGTCGCGCTTGGCGAGATCCATGGTGATCAGCCGCAGCGGCTGCGCGACCTGAATCGCCGCGAGCCCAATGCCGGGCGCGTCATACATGGTCTCGAGCATGTCGTCGGCCAGCTTGCGGATCTCCGGCGTCACCTTCTCGATCGGTTTCGACACCAGCCGCAACTGCTTGTCCGGCAGGATGATAATTTCTCTTAATGCCATGGCGGCGATTTAAGCTGCTGACTTCATGGGGTCAATGCGCTCAGGAACCCGTTAGGACAACCTTAACCACGTTTCTTCACCCCGCATTAACCCGGAAAATCAGGAATGCATTTGCCTTAAACGTTCCCTCTTCGTTCGCACCTGGCCGCGAATCGGCTACAACTGCCGGCATGAACGAGATTCTCCTCACGATTGGCGACCTTCCCGTCCGTGTCTCCGACGCCTTGATCGGCCTTGGGGCGCTGGCGCTGATCCTGCTGTTCGCCATTGCGGTGGTGATCGCACGCGCCAGCCGGCGCGGCGCGGAACTCGCAATGGCCCAGGCCATCCGCGCCGACGAACTGGAGGAGCGCCTCGCCGACATGCTGCGGGCCCAGAGCGAATCCTCCGGGCGGGTCGATGCCAAGGTTGATACTATGGCGCAGGCGCTGGCCGGCCGCCAGGCCGAGATGGCCCGCGCCGTCAACGAGCGGCTCGATTCGGTGACCCACCGGGTCGGCCAGTCGATGGAGCAATCGACCCGCAACACGATGGATTCGCTGCGCGTGCTGCACGAGCGGCTCGGCATCATCGACCACGCCCACAAGAACCTCAACGAGCTCACCACCCAGGTGACGACGCTGCGCGACGTGCTCGCCAACAAGCAATCGCGCGGCGCCTTCGGCCAGGCGCGGATGGAGGCGATCGTCCAGGACGGCATGCCGAAGGGCTCGTTCGAGTTCCAGTACACGCTGACGTCGGGCAAGCGGCCGGACTGCGTGGTGTTTCTGCCCGACCAGCGCCCGCTCTGCATCGACGCGAAATTCCCGCTCGAGGCCATGACCGCGCTGCACGATGCGCGCAGCGACGAGGAGCGCAAATTCGCCAGCCAGCGGCTGCGCGCCGACGTGCTGAAGCATGTCAGCGACATCGCGGAGAAGTACCTGATCCCTGGCGAGACCCAGGACACCGCGCTGATGTTCGTGCCGTCGGAATCGGTCTATGCCGAGATCCATGACGGCTTCGACGACGTGATCCAGAAGGCCTATCGCGCGCGCGTCGTGCTGGTATCGCCCTCGCTCTTGATGCTGGCGATCCAGGTGATGCAGCAGATCCTGAAGGACGCCCGCATCCGCGACGCCGCCGACCAGATCCGCAACGAGGTGATGCATCTCGGCGACGACCTCGGCCGCCTGCGCGATCGCGTGCTCAAGCTGCAGACCCATTTCGGCCAGGTGAACGAGGACGTCAGGCAGATCCTGATCTCCGCCGACAAGATCGAGAAACGCGCCGGCCGGATCGAGGAACTCGACTTCAGCAAGTCCGAGACCCCGATCGAGGTCCCCCGCTTCGTCAAGCCCGCCCCCGACCTGTTCCCCGCCCCGCGCAAGCTGCAGGCAGGGGAGTAGCCACCTCGCCCCGCTTGCGGGGAGAGGTCGAAATTCGCGCATCGCGCGAATTTCGGGTGAGGGGGAGCTTCCGCACATTGCACCCGTCATAATTCGCTGAGAAAGCCCCTCACCCCAACCCTCTCCCCGCGAAAGAGCGGGGAGAGGGAGCCAAGGCAGCTGCGGTCGAATCTGCTAACAGAGGGACATGACCGCGCCCGAAGTGACCGCGACCCAATCGGAAAAGAATCCCCCCGCCGCCACCTCCTGGCGCGACAGTTTTGCGGTGTATCTGCAGCCGCGGGTGCTGATCGTGCTGCTGCTGGGCTTCTCCTCGGGGCTGCCGCTGGCACTGTCGGGCTCGACGCTGCAGGTCTGGATGAAGGAGGCCGGGGTCGATCTCGGCACCATCGGGCTGCTGGCGCTGATCGGCACGCCCTACACGCTGAAATTCCTCTGGGCGCCGCTGGTCGACGCGCTGCATGTTCCGCTGTTCACGCAGATGTTCGGCCGCCGCCGCGGCTGGCTGCTGTTCTCGCAGCTGCTGCTGATCGCGGCGATCCTGGTGCTGGCGATGGCCGATCCGGCGCGATCGCCGTGGTTCGCGGCCTTCGCCGCGCTGCTGGTCGCAACCGCATCGTCGACGCAGGACATCGTGGTCGATGCCTTCCGCGTCGAAAGCCTGCCTGAAAGCGAGCAGGCCGCCGGCATGGCGTCCTATGTCGCGGCGTACCGCGTCGGCATGCTGGTCTCGACCGCAGGCGCGCTGTTCATCGTCAGCGGCTTCGAGTCCGCTGGCCTCGTGCGCCTGTCGGCCTGGATGTGGGGCTACGTGGTGATGGCCGCGCTGGTCGTGATCGGCATCGTCACCGCGCTTGCGGCGACCGAGCCGACGCAATCGAAGGGCGCGGAGGCGGCGACGCATGCGCAGAACCCGGCCGAACGCGTGCTACATGCCGCGCTCGGCGCGTTCTCCGAGTTCCTCAGCCGCAAGGACGCCTTCGCGGCGCTCGCCTTTGTGGTGCTGTTCAAGTTCACCGACGCGTTTTCAGGCACCATGACCGCGCCGTTCGTGATCGACATCGGCTTTTCCAAGGTCGATTACGCGGCGATCGTGAAAGGCGTCGGCCTTGCCGCGACCCTGATCGGCGGCTTTGCCGGCGGCTTCGTGGCGCGGCGCTATTCGCTCGCGACTAGCCTCTGGATCGGCGGCGTGCTGCAGGCGGTCGCCAATCTCTCATTCTCCTGGCTCGCCCATGTCGGCGTCGATCAATGGGCGCTCGCGCTTGCGATCACCGCGGAGAATTTCACCAGCGCGATCGGCACCGTGATCTTCGTCGCCTATTTGTCGGCGCTGTGCCGCAATCCGCTGCACACCGCGACCCAGTACGCGCTGCTCACGGCGCTCGCCGCGGTCGGCCGCACCTATCTGTCGTCAGGCGCCGGTTATGTCGCCAAGGCCGTCGGCTGGCAGATGTTCTTCGTGATCTGCGTGCTGGTCGCGATCCCGAGCCTGATCCTGCTCGCCTGGCTGCAGCGGCGCGGGCATTTCGACGAGCTGGGGCCGGTCAGGGTTTAGTCGCCTGTAGCCCGGCTTGACCGGGTGAATCCGCCCTGTATTCCAGAGGCGTTCGTAATTCAGCGGGGAAGCGGCGGAACCACTCTCTCCGCGCGTCGTCCTGGCGAAAGCCAGGACCCATTACCCCAAATGCGAATTGTTGCGCGATGTCGAGGCCACGATCCATCCGACAAGCAAGGCCAGTGATTATGGGTCCTGACCTTCGCCAGGACGACGATGAGGATGGGTCGCAACTCAAGAAACAGCGCGGTGTCATTACCCGCGCATCCAGGCGATGACACCGTAACCGAGGCACGATCCTACTTCGCCACCACGCTCCACTTTGTGACGATGGCTTCGCTCATCTCGCCGGCGTCCTTGGCGCAGGCGACTTCGTCGACCTTCACCGAGATTTCCTTGCCGGAGAGGCTTTTGAGTTGCGCGGCCTGGGCGTCGTTGGTCGGAATCAGCTGGAAGGTTTCCGGCCCGGTCTCGAGATTGCACAGACCGTTCGGCGGCGGCAGGCGGCGCGGCTCGCTGGTGATCTGGTAGGTCGCGACGCGCTTGCCGCGGTTCTTGGCGTCACGCACCTTCATGACGCCGAGCTCTCCCGACAGCACGTCGCCGGCGTGGATCATCTTGCCGGGCTTCTGCGGGGCGTCGGCCTGCTGCGCGAGCGCGCAAGGCGCGGCGAACGTTGCCGTCAGAAGCGCAAAGCCCAAACGTACGCCGAACAAGCGTACGCCGAATCGGTGTGCCGTCATTGTCAGTGGTTCCGTATCTTGATTCGTCAGAGCGTGAATGACCGTCCCCGAATCGGCATCCACCCTACCATTTTGTTTTGGTGCGATCTTTTCGGATTGTGACCGATCGCTTGGCGCCTGACGCGTGCTCGGCGCCAGCATCGCGCGCTAGAACAGCGTCCGCTGCCGCATGGCTGCAGATAGCGTACCTTCATCGAGGTAATCAAGCTCTCCGCCGACCGGCACGCCATGCGCCAGCCGCGTCACCCGCACATTGGCCTCCGACAACAGGTCGGTGATGTAATGCGCGGTGGTCTGGCCGTCGACGGTCGCATTGAGCGCCAAAATGATCTCGCTGACCTCAGGCGCATGCGCGCGTGCCACCAGCTGATCGATGGTGAGATCCTGCGGACCGACGCCGTCGAGCGGCGACAGCGTTGCGCCGAGCACGTGATAGCGGCCATTGGTCGCATTGGCGCGTTCCAGCGCCCAGAGGTCGGCGACGTCAGCGACCACGACGATGATCGAGGGATCGCGGCGCGGATCGGTGCACACGGTGCAGGGGTTTTGTGTATCGATGTTTCCGCAGGTCTTGCAGACCTGGATCTTGTCGATCGCGACCTGCAGCGCCGCGGTCAGCGGCGTCATCAGGGCTTCGCGCTTCTTGATCAGATGCAGCGCCGCGCGCCGCGCCGAACGGGGCCCGAGGCCCGGCAGCCGCGCCAGCAACTGGATCAGGCGTTCAATCTCGGGGCCGGCAACGCTTGCAGCCATTTAAGTCGGACCAAATCCCGGCGGCAGGCCGAGCCCGCCGGTGAGCGCCATCATCTTCTCCTGCATCGCGGTCTCGGCCTTGCGGCGTGCATCGCCATGCGCGGTGACCAGGAGATCCTCGAGCACCTCGCGTTCCTCCGGCTTCATCAGCGACGGATCGATCTTGATGCCCTTCACTTCCATCTTGGCGGTCATGCGCACCGTGACCAGGCCGCCGCCGGAGATGCCTTCGACCTCGACATTGCCGAGCTGTTCCTGCATCTCCTGCATCTTGGATTGCAGCTGCGCTGCCTGCTTCATCATGCCGAGAAAATCAGCCATGCGTGCGTCCCTATAGCCAAATATCAATCGTCGTCGCTGTCGGAAGTTTCAATCGGGTCTTCGCCTGACGCATCCGAAACCGGAACCTCGGCGGCAAGGCGGCGAACCTCGACCACCTTGGTGCCGGGGAAGCGCGCCAGCACCTCCTGCACGCGCGGATCGGCCTCGGCGGCGCGCTGGTGCTCGCTGCGCGCCAGTTCGTTCTGCGAGCGCACCGTGGGCTGGCCGGCCTCGTTGGAGATGATCACGGTCCAGCGCCGCCCGGTCCATAGTTCGAGCTTGCGCGACAGATCGGTGACCAGCGCGCGCTGCGCCTTCGGCTCGAGGGCGATCTCGAGCTGGCCGTCCTCGATGCGCACCAGCCGCACATCGGCTTCCAGCGCACTCTTCATCATGATGTCGCGCTTCTCGCCGGCGAGCGCGATCAGTTGCGGAAAGCTTGATATCCGCAGCGCCGGCGCGGCATCGGCGACCGGCGCTGCCATCTGCGGACGCGCGGCGAGATCGCCGCGCGGCGCGGCCTGCGGCGTGCGCACCGGCGCCGACGGCATGGCCGACATCGCCGAGCTCGGTGCGCCGCGTGACGGTGACGACGCGGCGGAACCCGACGTCGCGGGCGCAGCGCCACCGCCATTCTGCTCGATCATCCGGATCGCCTCATCCGGCGTCGGCAGATCGGCGACATAGGCAATCCGCACCAGCACCATTTCGGCGGCAGCGGCCGGGCGTGTCGCGGTCTGCACCTCGGCGATGCCCTTGAGCAGCATCTGCCACATCCGCGACAGCACCCGCATCGACAGCTTGGCGGCGAATTCACGCGCCCGCACCCGCTCGGTCTCGCCGAACGCGACATTGTCGGCCGTCCCCGGCACGAACTTCACGCGGGTGACGAAATTGACGAACTCGGCAAGGTCGGACAGCACCACGACCGGATCGGCGCCGACGTCATATTGCGCGCGGAATTCGGCGAAGGCGGCGGCGATATCGCCGCGCGCCAGCTGTTCGAACAGATCGATCACGCGGGTGCGGTCGGCGAGGCCGAGCATCTGCCTGACCGCGTCGGCCTTCACATTGCCGGCGGCATGCGCAATCGCCTGGTCGAACAGCGACAGCGAGTCGCGCACCGATCCCTCGGCCGCCCGCGCGATGATGCCGAGCGCCTCGGGCTCGACCTCGACGCCTTCCTTGGTCGCGATATTGCCGAGATGCTTCATCAGCACGTCGGCTTCGACGCGGCGCAGGTCGAAGCGCTGGCAGCGCGACAGCACCGTGATCGGAACCTTGCGGATTTCGGTGGTGGCGAACACGAATTTGGCGTGCTCCGGCGGCTCCTCCAGCGTCTTCAGGAAGGCGTTGAAGGCCGCCGTCGACAGCATGTGGACTTCGTCGATGATATAGACCTTGTAGCGCGCGCTGGCCGGCGCGTAGCGCACGCTGTCATTGATCTGGCGGACATCGTCGACCCCGGTGTGGGACGCGGCGTCCATCTCCAGCACGTCCATGTGCCGGCTTTCCATGATCGCCTGGCAGTGGATGCCGAGGTCCGGCATGTGGATGGTCGGCCCCTGCACCGAGCCGTCCGGCTTGGCGTAGTTCAAGGCGCGGGCGAGGATGCGCGCGGTGGTGGTCTTGCCAACCCCGCGGACGCCGGTGAGAATCCAGGCCTGCGGAATTCGCCCGGTCTCGAACGCGTTCGAGACGGTGCGCACCATGGCCTCCTGGCCGATCAGGTCCTCGAAGCTGGAGGGGCGGTATTTGCGGGCAAGAACGCGGTAGGGTTTTGCGGCGTCCGGCGCGCCGCCGAGATCGAAACCGCCGTCAAGGCTCCCTTTGCCTGCGCCGTCGGACGGATGGGAGGGGTCGCCAGCGTCATTCATGCATCGATCCGCAACTTGGGAATTGTCTCTTCAGCCGGCGTGCGGATAGGAGCCAAAATCGAGCGCCGGGCGCGGAGACCGCCATTCCAGCGCGATTCGCTCGGAAAAACAGGTAGGAGACTGACGAGCGACCCGATCCGGACCTCGTTAGGGCTGCTTCCTTCCGGACCTGACCCGGTTGGCGAGTGGCTCGTCCACCGCCAATCTCCCGGTCCCTATTTGGGGCCAAAACCGCCGGAAAGCAAGCGGCCTGACCCGGCTTTGTAAGGCTGGCTTTGCGGGGCTTGTCTGGGAACACGGAAAGGCATTATTTGCCCCCCATGCCCGCCTCCAATTGGTCGCTGCATTCGCAGCTCAAGAAAGACACCATCGACATCGGCGACCTGCCGCTGTGCAAGGTGCTCGTCATCAAGGATGCGCATTATCCGTGGCTGCTGCTGGTGCCGCGGCGCGACGGCGCGGTCGAGATCATCGACCTCGACGAGGTCGCGCAGGCGCAGCTGATGACGGAAATCACCCGCGTCTCGCGGGCCCTGAAAGAGGTCACCAAGTGCGACAAGCTGAATGTCGCCGCGCTCGGCAACCTCGTCCCGCAGCTGCACGTCCACGTCATCGCGCGCCGCACCAGCGACGCTGCATGGCCGCGTCCCGTTTGGGGCGTGATGCCGCCGCTGGCGCATGACGCCGAGGAAGTGCAGAATTTCATCAGCGCGCTTCGCCGCAAGATCTGGTTGGGTTGAACATTCAATGTCTGCATTCGATTCATTTCCGCTCGGCCAGCCGGCCTTCGTCACCCACGTGCTGGACCGCGCCGCGCATCTGCGCACCAACGACGAGAAGCTGTTCGCGCTGGAAGGCCACCGCGAGGCTAGAGCCTATGTGATCTATCGCGACTCGCTGGTCGTGAAGCAGGAGGACGGCGGCGCCCGCGCGCTGCTGTCGCTGGAGGAAGCCCGCAGCTACGGCGCCAATCCCGGCACGATCTTCCTGGGGCTGCGCGACGCCGCGCCGATCTTCGGCATGGGGATCGCGCCGCAGGCGGCCGAGAAGCTGGTCGGACGCGCCGACGTCGCGATCACCGAATTGCGCGGCATGGCGATGCAGGGCGTGGTGCCGCCCGAGCAGCTCTCGGCCATCGCGATGGCGAAATCGATGGTGACCTGGCATCAGCGCCACGGCTTCTGCGCGAACTGCGGCACCCGCACGGCGATGAAGGACGGCGGCTGGAAGCGCGAATGCCCGAGCTGCAAGGCCGAGCACTTTCCGCGCACCGATCCGGTGGTGATCATGCTGGTCACGTATGGCGATAAGGTGCTGTTGGGACGGCAGAAGCAGTTCATGCCCGGCATGTATTCCTGCCTCGCCGGGTTCGTGGAAGCCGCGGAGACCATCGAGGACGCCGTGCGGCGCGAGATTTTCGAGGAGTCCGGCATCCGCTGCACCGACGTCAATTACTACATGACGCAGCCCTGGCCCTATCCGTCATCGCTGATGATCGGCTGCACCGCGCGCGCGACCAACGAGGACATCGTGGTCGACCGCACCGAGCTGGAAGATGCGCGCTGGTTCGACCATGCCGAGGCGTCGCTGATGCTGAAGCGCCAGCATCCCGAAGGGCTCGCCGGCCCGCATCCGTTCGCGATTGCCCATCATCTGCTCGGCCGCTGGGTGCATCACCAGAACCCGTTGGACAAATAGCGGGAACCGGACATCGTTCTGCCGATTAAAGCTGGACACAGTTCTGGCAGTAACGGAACCACCGCGACGGATCCCCGCATGAATTTTCAGAACGGCGCCCCGAAAGTCCCGCCCCGCATCCTCTGCATCGGCCTGCCGGTGCGCGACCTGACCTTTCGGGTCAGCGTCCCGGCGCGCGGCTCCAAGGAGAATGCGACGCATTTCGACGAGATCTGCGGCGGCAATGCGCTGAACGCCGCCATCGGCATCGTCCGGCTGGGCGGGCGCGCTTCGATCTGCGGACCGATGGGCGATTCGCAGGAGACCTCGAGCCGCTACATCTTCGACAAGCTCGCCCAGGAAGGCATCGAGACCAATCATCTGATCCACATGCCGAACCTGGTCACCCCGATCTCGGCGATCATGATCGACGACAGCGGCGAACGCACCATCGTCACCTTCCGCGATCCGGAGCTCTGGAAGGTCAAGCTGCCGCCGACCGAACTCTTGCTGGAGGATTGCGCGGCGATCCTGACCGAGAGCCGCTGCGCGCCGTTCTGCACCGAGCTTTGCGCCGAGGCGGTCAAGCGCGGTATCCCCGTGGTGGTCGACGTCGACCGCGCGATGTCGATGCGGGAGGGGCTGCTCACCGCCTCCTCCCACCTGGTGTTCTCCAGCGAGCCGCTGCAGGAGACCGCCGACGTCACCGACGACGGCCAGGCGCTGCACAAGCTCGCCAAGCTCACCCCCTCCTTCCTGGCCGGCACGCGCGGGCCGATGGGCACGATCTGGCTCAACGAGAACGGCGAGCTCGAGGAAACCCCGGCCTTCCCGGTCCATACCGTCGACACGCTCGGGGCCGGCGACGTCTTCCACGGGGCCTTCGCCCTCGCCATCACCGAGAAACAGCCGCTACGGGACGCGCTCCGCTTCGCCTCGGCCGCTGCAGCGCTGAAATGCACCCGCTTCGGGGGTGCTTATGCCGCACCGCAACGTACTGAAGTTGAAGAGTTTTTGGGTCAACACGCCGACGCCAGGCCGGCCTGAGCCGCCACGAATCGCTTGATTTGGAAGATTCTTCTCTATATGAGGGATATTGAACCCTCATATGGAACTTTCTTCTATGACCGATGTCGCCATTCAGCTTCATGACAACAGCCGCCGCCTCGATGCGATCGATCGCAAGATTCTAACCGTGCTGCAGGAGGATGCGTCGCTCTCCGTCGCCGAGATCGGCGACCGGGTCGGCCTGTCGTCGACGCCGTGCTGGAAGCGCATCCAGCGGCTGGAGGCCGACGGCGTGATCCTGCGCCGCGTGGCGCTGGTCGACCAGAACAAGATCGGCCTCGGGATTTCGGTGTTCGTCTCGGTCGAGAGCGCCGACCATTCGGAAGCCTGGCTGCGCAAATTCGCCGACGCCGTCAGCGCCATGCCCGAGGTGATGGAGTTCTACCGGATGGCCGGCGACGTCGACTACATGCTGCGCGTCGTGGTCGCGGACATGCAGGCCTACGACGTCTTCTACAAGAAGCTGATCAGTGCCGTGCCGCTGAAGAACGTCACCTCGCGCTTCGCGATGGAGAAGATCAAGTCGGTGACGGCGCTGCCGGTGCCCGCGGCGTAAGCGCCGCCGCACACCCCACACGATAGGTCGATACGCTCCCAGGTAGTTCGCCGGTTCGGTATTTACCTGAAGTTAGCGCCGGCAGCGGTATCATGCTGCGATGGAGCCGGGGGAGATCATCCCAGCGAGACGACGGCCTGCCTGGCTGGGCGCGGCCGCATTGTTGATCGCGAGCTGGATCGCGGTCGCAACGCTGTCGCTAAAGGTGCGTGCGGGCAGCGATGTGGTGGCCGTGGCCTTTCCGCCATGGTGGCGCGCCGAGCGCGCGCTGCTGGCCGCCGCATCCGCCGATGCGTCGATCGTTCGGATGACCGCGATCCCGGCCCTGCTGGTGGTGCGGCCTGACCGCAATGGCGGGCTGGGCCGGCTGTACGAGGCCGGCGCCTTGCTGACCATGGATCCGCAGGCGATCGCCGGCTGCTTCACGGCGGATGACGATCTGGGGGTTGGGGATGACCTTCGAAGGCGATGAAATGGCCGCGCTGCGCGAGACGGCGAGCAAGATCCTGCTCGTGGTGCTGTGGCTGCACGTTCCGATCGCGATCATCGTCGGCATCACACTGCACACCGACTGGCTGATGCCGGCCGGCTTCACGGTCGCGATGGCGCTGGCCGCGACGTTGTCGTGGCGCGTCTCGGGGAACGGCGTTTCAACCCGCCTGATCGTTGCCGTGGCCCTGATGGCCGGCGTGTCGATACTGGTCTACCAGTTTGCCGGCCACCGCTGGCAGGTCGACATGCACATGTATTTCTTCGCCGCGCTGGCGTGCCTCGTCGCCTATTGCGACTATCGGCCGATCGTCGCCGGCACTTTGGCGGTTGCCCTGCACCACCTGACGCTGAATTTCATCCTGCCGGCTGCGATCTATCCCGGCGGCGCCGATTTCGGTCGCGTCGTTCTCCACGCCGTGATCCTGCTGATCGAGGCCGGCGTGCTGATCTGGCTCGCGCACACGCTTGCCGAACTGTTCAGGACGTCGGCGCTGAAGGCGGCGGAGGCCGAGGCCGCCGGTGCCGCCGAGGCGCGCGCCAACGCCGAGCGCATCGAGGCCGAACGCGCCAAGCAGGATCGCGATGCCGCGCGGCGCGAGCTCGCCGCCGGCTTCGAGCGCAAGATCGGCGAGGTCGTCGAGGCCGTCGCGGTGGCGGCCGGCGCGATGCAGGACCTGTCGGCAACGATGAACGGCAGCAACGCGGAAACCATCCGCCAGGCCACCGCCGCCGCCTCCGCATCGACGCTGGCCTCGAGCAATGTGGAAACCGTCGCGTCCGCGACCGAAGAGCTGACGGCCTCGATCAACAACATCGCCGAGCAGGTGACGCGCTCGGCGCGGATCGCCGCCAAGGCCGCCGACGAGGCACGCCGCACCAACAGCGTCGTCGAAGGCCTTGCCGCCGGCACGCAGAAGATCGGCGAGGTGGTGACGTTGATCCAGAGCATCGCCAGCCAGACCAATCTGCTCGCCCTGAACGCCACCATCGAAGCGGCGCGCGCCGGCGAGCATGGCCGCGGTTTCGCCGTGGTCGCAAGCGAGGTCAAGGCACTGGCCAACCAGACCGCCAAGGCGACCGAGGAGATTTCGGCCCAGATCCAGGATATCCAGAGCGCGACCGGCGCGGCCGTCAGCGCGATCGGGACCATCGGGTCCACGATCGCGGAGATCGACCAGGTCTCCGGCGAGATCGCGGCCGCCGTCGATCAGCAGGGCGCGGCGACCCGTGAGATTTCCAGCAATTTGCAGCAGGCCGCCGATCGCACGCGGGACGTCAACAAGGGCATCCTCAACGTCAACCGCGCCTCCGAACAGGCCGGCAGCGCGACCGCACAACTGCTCGATGCGGCCAACGGCCTGTCGTCGCAATCGGAGTGGCTGAAGACCGAGCTGGACCGCTTCCTGGCCTCGCTGCGGGCGGCGTGAAGCTGCGGACACCGACCGTCGCACGCTGGCTTGACCCGCGTGCCCATCGATTTTCAAGAAAGCTTTTCCGAGATGGATTGCCGGGTCAAGCCCGGCAATGACGACCCAGGAGCACCCAGCTCAAATCTTCTGATTATACTCGCCGACCTCGGGATGCGTGCGCAGCACGGCATCCATCGCCTCGAACATGTCGTGCATGCGCCGCTCGCTGACCGGGCTTTCCACCACGACCACGAGCTCCGGCTTGTTCGAGGACGCGCGCACCAGGCCCCAACTGCCGTCCTCGACCGTGACGCGCACGCCATTGACGGTGACGAGGTCGCGGATGTTCTGGCCCGCGACCTTCCCGCCGTGCTGCTGCAACGCCTCGAAGTGCTTCACGACAGCGTCGACGACGCCGTACTTCGCCTCGTCGGCGCAATGCGGCGACATGGTCGGCGACGACCAGGTCTTCGGCAGCGCGTTCTTCAGGTCGGCCATCGACTTGCCGGGGGCGCGGTCGAGCATTTCGCAGATCGCGATCGCCGACACCAGGCCGTCGTCATAACCGCGGCCGAACGGCTTGTTGAAGAAGAAGTGGCCCGACTTCTCGAAGCCGGCGAGCGCGCCCAGCTCATTGGTGCGCCGCTTCATGTAGGAATGGCCGGTCTTCCAGTAGACCGTCTTCGCGCCCTGCTTCTGCAAGACGGGATCGGTCACGAACAGCCCGGTCGACTTCACGTCGACGACGAACTGCGCGTTGGCGTTGATCGCCGACATGTCGCGCGCCAGCATGACGCCGACCTTGTCGGCGAAGATCTCCTCGCCGGTGTTGTCGACCACGCCGCAGCGGTCACCGTCGCCGTCGAAGCCGAGGCCGACATCGGCCTTGTGCGCCAGCACCGCATCGCGGATCGCGTGCAGCATCTCCATGTCTTCGGGGTTCGGATTGTATTTCGGGAAGGTGTGATCGAGCTCGGTGTCGAGCGGGATCACATCGCAACCGATCGCCTCCAGCACCTGCGGCGCGAACGCGCCCGCGGTGCCGTTGCCGCAGGCCGCGACGACCTTCAGCCTGCGCTTCAGCTTCGGCCGGCTGGTGAGGTCGGCGATGTAGCGCGCCGGATAATTCTCGTGGAATTGATAGGAGCCGCCAGCCGTGTTGTTGAATTCGGCGTTGAGCACGATTGCCTTCAGCCGCGACATCTCGTCAGGACCGAAGGTGAGCGGACGGTTGGCGCCCATCTTGACGCCGGTCCAGCCATTGTCGTTGTGCGAGGCGGTGACCATGGCGACGCAGGGCACGTCGAGATCGAACTGCGCGAAATAGGCCATCGGCGTCACCGCGAGCCCGATGTCATGCACCTTGCAGCCCGCCGCCATCAGCCCCGAGATCAGCGCGTATTTGATCGAGGCGGAATAGCCGCGGAAATCGTGACCGGTGACGATCTCCTGGCGGACGCCGAGCTCCGCGATCAGCGCGCCGAGCCCCATGCCCAGCGCCTGCACGCCCATCAGGTTGATTTCCTTGTTGAACAGCCAGCGCGCATCGTACTCGCGAAACCCGGTCGGCTTCACCATCGGCTCGGATTCGAAGGCATAGGTGTTCGGAACCAGCGCGGATTTCGGCTTGGGAAACATGGTTCGGCCTTATGGTCGTATGCAGAAAAACATCGTCGCAGCCTTTAGCGAATGCGCGGGCCGGGCGAAAGCAGAGACTGGGGCTGGTGGCTAATAATTGCGCCAGATTTGGCGTCGGCCAATACTTGCACGCCGGCGCAATACGCCGCGCTGTTGCGCCCTACGCGCTGCTTGACCGCTAATCGCTCCGACCCAGCAGCGCGCCGAAATCGGCCACCGCAGCGAGCCGAACTGGCTGACGGCCAAGGCCGCCCCCGCCGACAGGCGGGCGTCCGGCGAAGACGATTTGCAAGCCGAACCGGAAGCGACACTTCCGCGCCATTGCGCAAGCCATCCTTCAAGCACTTGGCTTCAAACATCTAAAGCCAACCCAGCCCTCTCCGCGAGGTGCAGTCACGCGCTGGCTCCCCCGAAGGTGTCCGCAATATCTGTAGGTGATTGATGATGCCTGATTACTTTCTGGTGCCGGTGGACCATCAGCCGGATTTCGATGACTACTCGCTCGTTCCCGTTGACCACGACCCGTTCGCCGCGGATGGCGTAACTCAACAGGCGCAGATTCAGCAGCCGCCGACACCGACTCAACCAGCGCAACCCCAGCCGCAGCAGCCCGCGACAGCAGCCGGTCAGCCCGGCGTCAACGGGCCGGCGACTGGCAACAGCCCCAGCGGATCGGGTGGCGTCGCTGGCATCAAGCGCTTTGGCGGCGCCGAAGGTGGCGACTTTCCGAGCCGCAATGCGGGGATCGGTTTCGAGAGCGCGGAGCGCGCATGGGACGCTGCCCGTAAGGAAATGATAGACCTTGGTGCCCAATATTACCCGGAAGAGACCAAGAGCAGGGGCTTTATCCCGGAACTGGGCGTGGAAATTCATAAGCGCGGCGGACTATATTACTACGATCAGATAGCGCGCGGAATTACTACGATCAGATAGCGCGCGGATTCCAAGACGGAGCGCTGGGCGGTGGTGTGGGGTTTGGCGACAGCGGTGCGGTGGCACGTCGGCACATGCACTGGGATGATCAGCACGAGATTGATGGAGATCTAGACAATGCGAAGGCTTATTCGCAGAAAACTCCGGATTATCGAGCGTGGGTTGGATCTTGGGATGGGAGCTATTTGTATTGGCTTCACGGCAAGCCAACGGGGTCGAGAATGCCTGATTGGAATCGATACAAATATTGAGTCATGCCGATGAAAATGTTCGTGCTCGCCGGAGCCTTATGCCTTCTGCTCGCCAATTCAACGGTATGCAAGGCAAACTCGGGCCCCTGGTGTAAGCCGGTGTCGTGACTTTGACTTTCAAAAATCAACAAGGCGGGGATCTTGCGAAGATCGAACTTCGCACCCTCAAGGCAGTTTGCGACCGAAACCCGGAAAAGAAAGGGTTTGGGGTAGGCTTGGAACGGTCGATGCGCATTGAACACAATGGGCAATGGATTGATGTGCCGAAAGAGTGTTTATCCGTTTTTCCTTTTGGGGAAGATGAGGTGTCGCTATCGGGTGACGATGCCGGCCTAGGCATAGCTATTACCGGGAAACCGACGGAGAGAGGCGAGCGTTTAAAAGTCTCGATATTCAAACACGGTGATGAAGTCTTTTGCGTTCAGGTCGTGCGCTGCCCGAATGTCGACGACCCGCCCGGCTATATCAGAGAGTGCAGTAGGGATTTACAGTGAGCACGGCGGGAGATCGGCGCGACGCTCTGCGAAAGCGCCTCAGGTCTGACGTTGCCCGCGAACGTCTGGCGCAAATGCCGCGCCGTCGCGAAGATCGACTCGACTACGCTCTCATTCCCAAAATGTGAACAAGCAGCGCACTGAATTCCCTCGCGGCGACTCGTGTGTCCGCCTTCCTCAGTTTCGGCGGAATTTCTGCCGTTCTGAGGAGACGATGCGCATCACGGAGGAAGACATCCGGCGGAAGACTTGGATAGGCTTTGATGCCAATCGGCCTTACTGCTCCAGCAACAATTTGCCGTTGGCATATTCGAAGCGCTTCAGCTTCGACAGGAAGGACAGGCCGAGCAGGTTTTCCGACAGCGCCTCGTCGGGCAGCACCAGGGCATCGACGTCGCGCACGGTGAGGCCGCCGATCTCGATCATGGCGATGCGGGCGCGCGCGGCCTTGATGGTGCCGTTGGCAGTGGTGACGCGCGAGGTGTAATCGCCCGGCACCGGACGCAGGCCGAAGCGTGCCGCGGACGTTTCGTTCAGGGCTACCACCGAGGCGCCGGTGTCGACCATGAAGTTGATGCGCTGGCCGTCGATCCGGCCGTCGGTCGCGAAATGACCGCGAGGATCGGGCGCAATACTGAGCGTGCGGGCGCTGGCCTGCGCCACCGTGACGGCTGGGGCCATGGTCTGCTTTGTGGTGGTCGCGGCGGCGGGCGACATCTTGCTGGCCATCTGAGCCATGAAGGTGCCCAGCCCGATCAGGATGGCCGCGAAAATCATCAGGTTACGCATGACACCATACTCGGAAAACCGAACACGCAATTTCACCACGCCGCCCGCCCCGCCGCGAGCGAGGGCGGCGGCACGAGCCTGCCATTTTGGCGAAAAGGATGAGCGAAGGGTTAATGCGAGCCCCAAGGGGCGGCCGAATGACGTCGGTCGCCCGCGAGGGCCGCAATTTCCGGCCCTCAGGCCGTCTCTCAGGCCGTCCTGGCGACCGGGCTCGGCATCGCAACGCGCAGCGCGTAATAGACCGCGCCCGCGATCCCGACACCGAAGAACCAGCCATAGACCGCCCACCACGCCGGCAGGATCGAGGTGAAGTTCGGCAGCACCGACGAGAACAGCGCGCCGATGCCGGCGGCGATCAGCGCGCTGACGTTCCAGCCGTTTTGGAAGCGATATTCGCCGTTCTCCTGATACAGCGCCGGCACGTTCACACGGCCTTTGGCGATCAGGTAATAGTCGACCATCATGACGCCGAAGATCGGTCCCATCGTCGCGCCGATCAGCCCGACGAACGAGGCGGCGCTGCCCTCCCAGGGCGCGAACGGATACAGCGCCAGCGCGATCAGCGCCGCGATGTAGCCGCCCTTTTTGAAGTCGATATGCCGCGGAAACACGTTCGAGAAATCGAACGCCGGCGAGACGAAATTGGCGACGACGTTGATGCCGAGCGTCGCCACCGCGAAGGTGACCGCCGCGAGCAGCGCCAGGAACCAGCTGTCGAACTTCGCCGAAATCTGGTCGGGATGCAGCAGCACCTCGTGATAGACGTTGAACGCCGCGATCGTGGTGACGCCGGCGACCAGCGAGAACAGGATCAGATTGACCGGCAGGCCCCAGATATTGCCCTTGCGCAGCGCGGCTGCATCCGGCGCATAGCGCGAGAAGTCGCAGAAGTTGAGATAGAGCGCGGCGAAATAGGTGATCCAGGTCGCGGCGACGGCGCACAGCGCCGGGAACGAGCCGGGCACGCCGGGTACGCCAGCCTCCTTGGTCTTCTCCAGCAGCACGTCCTGCGGGATCGGCGCGGTGAGCGAGATGCCGCCGGCCGCGATGCACAGATAGATCGCAAGGATCAGCATCATCAACCACACCGCAGGTCCCGCCCAGTCCTGGAAGCGCCGCACCGTTTCCATGCCGCGCTGGATGATCAGGAGCTGCAGCGCCCAGATCACGACGAAGCAGATCACCTCGAGCGTGGAATGGCCGAGCATATGGCTGGACTGGTGGAACGCCTTGAAGCTGTCGATGCGCGTCAGCAGCGCAACGATCGCGCCCGAGGCCGCCGCGGTCTGCGCCCCGTACCAGAAGCAGGCGACGACGGCGCGGACCAGCGCCGGAATGTTGGCGCCCCAGACCCCGAACGAGGCGCGCGCCAGCACCGGATAGGGCACGCCGGTCCTCACGCCGGCATTGCCGATCAGGCTCATCAGCACGAAGATCACCAGCGACCCGACGCCGATCGCGAGGATGAAATTGACGAAGCTGCCGCAGAGCAGGAACAGGCTGGCGGCGAGATAATAGCCCCACAGGCTATGCACGTCCGAGGTCCAGACGTTGAAGATGCTGAAGGCGCCCCAGTTACGTTCCTTGGCCGGCGCCAGGTCTTCGTTGTACAGCGACGGCGATGCGTTCTTGATCTCCACGGTGACCTCCCCAAACTGCGAGCCCGTGATCCCATCCCAGCGTGCAAATCTAACCACCGTTTGCGGACGCTCGCCAGCGTTACGTCCCGGATGGTGCGGGTCTATGCCCGTCATTGCGAGCGAAGCGAAGCAATCCATCGTGCGGCATGCGCGGAACGATGGATTGCTTCGTCGCTATCGCTCCTCGCAATGATGGCGATGCATGAGATTCGCGACCCGTCACGTGCCGCGCGGTTTCACGCGCCTGGTCGGCATCGCGCTGGCGGGATCTTCCGGCCAGGGATGGCGCGGATAGCGGCCGCGCAGGTCGGAACGCACCGCAGCGTAACTGCCGCGCCAGAAGCCGGGCAGATCGCGCGTCACCTGCACCGGCCGCTGTGCCGGCGACAGCAGTTCCAGCACCAGCGGCACCGCGCCCTTGGCGATCGAGGGATGGGTGTTGAGCCCGAACAGCTCCTGCAGCCGCACCGCGATGGTCGGGCCCTGCTCGGCCTCGTAATCGATCGCGAGCTGCGTTCCGGTCGGCGCCTCGAAATGCGTCGGCGCCTCGCGATCGAGCCGCGCGCGCAATTCCCACGGCAGCAACGCCATCAGCGCGTCCGACAGGTCGCCGGCGGACAGGTCCTTCAGCCCGGTCTTGTCGTAGAGCGCCGGCACCAGCCAGTCGTCGGCACGCGCGGCGAGCGCGGTGTCGGACAGATCGGGCCAGCTCTCGTCCTCGGCCTTGCGCAGGAACATGACACGGTCGCGCCATTGCTTGGAGTGCTTCGACCACGGCAACCGGTCGAGCCCGGCCGCGATGAGCCCGTCGGCGAAGACGCGCGCGGTCTCGGCCGAGGGCGACAGCGACATCGGTGCTTCCGACAGCGTGATCGCGTGCAGCGAACGCCGGCGCCGCGCGCGCAGCGCCATCGCGCCGCGGTCGAACGTCACCTCTTCCACGTTCTCGATCTGGTCGGCGAAACGCTGCTCGATCTCCTCCTGGGTGATCGGCGCCGCCAGCAGGATGCGGCCGCTCGCGGCCGTGCCGGTCAGTTCGGCGACCGCGATATAAGGCAGCCGCGCCAGCGCCGCGGTCTGCTCGACGGCGGCGCCGCGGCCGTTGGCCAGCACGAAGCTGCCATTGCCGCGGTTCCGGGCGACCCGATCCGGGAATGCGAAGGCCAGCATGACGCCGGTGGAGAGATCCTTCGCTTCGCCGACAGCCGACTTCACCTGCGCGGCCCAGCGCGCCGCCATGCTGCGAGCGCTCGATGCGCGCTGCGAACGGTCGCGGCGGAACTGGTCGAGCCTGACGTCGAGATCGACACTGTCGCCGCCGAGCCCGCGCTCGGTCAGAACCGCGGCGATCTCGGCCGCCTCCTCGCCCATACCGAAGCGAGCGGAATCCACGATCATGCGCGCCAGCCGCGGCGGCAGCGCCAGCGCGCGCAGGCTCTGCCCTTCGTCTGTAATGCGGCCATCACCGTCGAGCGCCCCGAGCTCCGACAGCAGCGATCTGGCTTCCTTCAGCGCCGGTCCCGGCGGTGGATCGAGGAAGGCAAGGCCCGCGGGATCGCTGACGCCCCATTGCGCGAGGTCGAGCACCAGCGAGGACAGATCGGCGGAGAGGATTTCGGGCGCGGTGTAGGCCGGCAGCGACGCGGTCTGCGGCTCGTCCCAGAGCCGGTAGCAGACGCCGGGCTCGATGCGGCCGGCGCGGCCGCGCCGCTGATCGACCGCGGCGCGCGACGCCCGCACGGTCTCGAGCCGCGTCAATGCAATGTCTGGCTCGTAGCGCGGCACCCGCGCAAGGCCAGAGTCCACCACAATGCGGACGCCCTCGATGGTCAGCGAGGTCTCGGCGATCGAGGTCGCCAGCACCACCTTGCGGGTGCCCTTCGGCGCCGGCGCGATGGCGCGATCCTGCACGCTGGCATCGAGCGCGCCGAACAGCGGCACGATCTCGACAGAGGCGTCGTGCACACGCTCAGTGAGGAAGGTCTGGGTGCGGCGGATCTCGGCGGCGCCCGGCAGGAAGGCAAGCACCGAGCCGGCATCGGCACGCAGCGCGGTCGCGATCGTCTCGGCCATCTGCCGCTCCAGCGGCGCGTCGACCTTGCGGCCGACGTAACGGGTCTCGACCGGAAAGGCGCGCCCCTCGCTTTCGACCACCGGCGCGTCGCCGAGCAGTTTTCCGACGCGTGCACCGTCGAGCGTTGCCGACATCACGAGGATCCGCAGATCCTCGCGCAGGCCGGTCTGCGCGTCGCGCGCCAGCGCCAGCCCGAGATCGGCATCGAGCGAGCGCTCGTGGAATTCGTCGAACAGCACCGCGGCGACGCCGTTGAGCTCGGGATCGTCGAGGATCTGGCGCGAGAAGATGCCTTCGGTGACGACCTCGATCCGCGTCGCGCGCGACACCTTCGAGCCGAAGCGCACGCGATAGCCGACGGTCTCGCCGGCACGCTCGCCGAGCGTCTTCGCCATCCGCTCCGCGCTGGCGCGCGCGGCGATGCGGCGCGGCTCCAGCACGATGATCTTCTTGCCCTTCGCCCAGGGGGCATCGAGCAACGCCAACGGCACGCGCGTGGTCTTGCCGGCGCCCGGCGGCGCCACCAGCACCGCGGCGTTGTGGCCCTCAAGCGCGCGATCGAGCTCGTCGAGCACGGCGTCGATCGGCAGCGGACTATCGAATTGGCGCGGCAAGGACTTTCATCATCGCAGTGGCGCTCGGGCCGGTGCGTCCCATGGTTAACAAATGGTCTCTTCTCTTGGATTCCTCGGCCTCTTAGACCATTCGCCGGCTACGGGAAACCCGCGGAAAGGTCCGGTTTGGTGGCACACCATTTGTATCAATAAAGGAGAAAGCAACCGATCGGGCCGATGATAGGCCCGATCACGCCGAAACGAGACAAAGATGACCACGAACGGCACAGCCGCTGCGACAGATCGTTCCGCCCCAGGCGCGAGCGGACGCGTCGACTGGGTCGACTATGCCAAGGGCATCTGCATCATCATGGTCGTGATGATGCATTCGGTGCTGGGGGTCGAGAAGGCCGCCGAGCAGACCGGCTTCATGCATTACGTCGTGATGTTCGCGAAGCCGTTCCGGATGCCTGACTTCTTCCTGATCTCGGGCCTGTTCCTGTCGGTCGTGATCGATCGCGACTGGCGCACCTATCTCGACCGCAAGGTGATGCACTTCGCCTATTTCTACGTGCTCTGGGTGACGATCCAGTTCGGCTTCAAGGCGCCGTCGCTGGCCGCCGAGACCGGTTGGCCCCAGGTTGGACTGCAATACCTCGAATCCTTCATCGAGCCGTTCGGCACGCTGTGGTTCATCTATCTGCTGCCGATCTTCTTCGTCGTCACCAAGCTCGCGCGCAACGTCCACCCGCTCGTGATCTGGCTGATCGCAGCAGCGCTGGAGACCGCGCATGTCGCGACCGGCTGGACCGTGATCGACGAGTTCTGCTCCCGCTTCGTCTACTTCTACACCGGCTATGTCCTCGCCGATTACGTGTTCGCGCTCTCGGACCGCGCGCGGGCACGGCCTGCGCTTGCCCTGCTCGGGCTTGGGCTCTGGGCGCTGATCAATGGCGGCCTGGTTGCGCTCGAGGTGAGCGAATGGCCGGTCGTCTCGCTGGCACTCGGCTTTGCCGGCGCCTGCGCGATCATCGTGACCGGCACGCTGCTGGCGCGCGCGCACTGGCTTGGCTTCCTGCGCTTCTGCGGCGAGCATTCGATCGTGATCTATCTCGCCTTCTTCCTGCCGATGGCGGCGTCACGCACCCTTCTGCTGCGCTTCGGCGTCATCCACGACATCGGCCTGATCTCGCTGATCGTGACCGCGGTCGGCGTCGCCGGCTCGCTCGTGATCTGGCGGCTGGCGCTGGCGGCGCGGGCCAATTTCCTGTTCGAACGGCCCGATGCGTTCTGGATTGCCCCGAAAAAGGCGGCGCCCTCGCTGCAGGCGGCCGAATAAGCCCCGACAGTGCCAGAAGTCATAACAGCCGGATTCGTTCCGACGGCGGGAATCCGGCCGTTCGAATTTTCCTCGCATTGAAATTATTGGCTTTTTGGTCCCGGATGTTTCGTCGTCGGGCCGGCGACGAAACAATTCTCCCGTTCACGAAACCATTTTCCGCTTTTCGCGCAGACATCCGGAAACGGGCCGTAACTAACAATTCTCCCAACGAACCGCCGCCCAACGGCGAACTGGGAGCCTGTCATGCCGAACGTCATCGCCATCAACTCTGCAGCCACGAAGCATATCGACGCTGCTCGCGCGACCTCGGATGAAACGCTGCTCGCGCGTATCGCCAAGAATAACCGCACCTCGATGCACACGCTCTATTCCCGTCATAACGTCCGGGTTTACCGCTTCGTGCTCCGCATGGTGCGCGACACCACGATGGCCGAGGACCTGGTGAGCCAGGTGTTCCTGGACGTCTGGCGCACCGCGGCCCAATTCGAGGGCCGCTCGCAGGTCTCGACCTGGCTGCTCTCGATCGCCCGCTTCAAGGCGCTGACCGCGCTACGCCAGCGCAAGCATGAGGACATCGACCAGGACGACGTGCTGGAGATCGCCGACGGCGCCGACACGCCGGAAACCTCGCTCGATCGCGCCACCACCAGCGAGATCCTCCGCGCCTGCGTGGCCAAGCTGTCGCCGGCTCACCGCGAGATCATCAATCTGGTCTACTACCATGAGAAGTCGGTCGAGGAGGCCGGGCAGATCATCGGGATCCCGCAGAGCACGGTGAAGACCCGCATGTTCTATGCCCGCAAGCAGCTCGCCGACCTCCTGCGGGGTGCCGGCGTGGATAGCGTCGCCGCATAAAAGACTGCAAATTCAATACCTTAAAGGGAAATCGCGCGACCCGGGCAATTATCCACGAAGCCGAAAAAACCAGGCGACGAAACAATTGAAACAATCGACGACATCACCCGGAAAAACGCGACCTCTATACCTATATCCAACGACGCAACCCCAACTCCAATCCACTGAACCGATTTCGATACCTCTTCGTTCTAACCTCCCAAGTAGCCTCCAACGACCCGGCCGGGATGCCCCCCAGCCGGGTCGCTCTGTATTTGGCGCGACGTCGTGAAGCCGAGTGCACCTCGCCTCACACAGACGTGACGCGGCCCGCGACCGGCCCGCCGTAACGGCCAAACCGTCCTCGCGAAGAACATCAGGCGTACCCGGCACGGCCCTCTGGCGCGCCGGGACTCTGATGGACGGATGACGATGCTCAGCCTTGCCCTTGCCCTGCTTGCCGGTGTCGCCACCGTCGCCGCCCCTTGCACCCTGCCGATGCTGCCGATCCTGCTCGGGGTATCGATAGGCCAGACCGGCAAGGCGCGGCCCGCGATGATCGCGCTCGGTTTCGTGATGTCATTCTCTGCGGTGGCATTGCTGCTGAGCGCGATCACGCGCGCCTTCGATTTCGATCCGAACGTGCTGCGGACCGGCGCGGCCGTGCTGCTCGCGGGCTTCGGCCTCCTGATGATCTGGCCGGCGCCGTTCGAATGGCTGTCGATCCGGCTCACCGGCGCTACCAAAGCGTTTTCGAGCGAAGTGGATACCGGTTCGCGTCAAGAAAACACGTCCAAACAAGGGGGCAGCCTCGGTCATGCCGCGCCGTCGCAAAGCCTGTTCGGCGGCTTCGTGCTCGGCTCTACGCTCGGCCTGGTGTGGACGCCGTGCGCCGGCCCCGTGCTCGGCTCGATCCTGACCATCGTCGCGACCTCGAAGGACACCGCGTGGGCGAGCCTGCAGCTCGTCACCTACGCGATCGGCGCCGCGATCCCGATGCTTGCGATTGCCTATGGCGGACAGGCCGTCACCACGCGCGCGCGCAGCATGGCGCGGATCGCGCCGCGCCTGCAGCAGGGCTTCGGCGTCGTGATCGTCGCATTCGCCGCGCTGTCCTACCTGCAATACGACACGCTGATCGTGGCGTGGCTGACCCAGTTCTATCCCAACGGCCAGATCGGCCTGTAAGCCAAAGGAGATATCGATGTCCCTGCGCTTGATTGCCGTATCCGCTCTGGTTACGGGCCTTGGCCTCGGCGGCGCCGTCATTCCCGGCCTCTGCACCGAGTCAGACGCGCCGGCACAGCCAGTGCCGCGGGCGATCGCCATGACAACCGGACAGAGCCAGACCGCGCCCGAATTCGTCGGCATCAGCAACTGGTTCAATTCGCAGCCGCTCAGGCTCGCCGACCTGCGCGGCAAGGTCGTGCTGGTGGATTTCTGGACCTATGGCTGCGTCAACTGTGTCAACACGCTGCCGCACGTCACCCAGCTCTATTCGAAGTACCGGGATCGCGGCCTCGTCGTGATCGGTGTCCACACGCCGGAATTCCCGTTCGAGCATTCGGCCTCCAACGTACAGGCGGCGCTGAAGCGGCACGGCATCCTCTATCCGGTGGCGCAGGACAACAATTCGCAGACCTGGAACGCCTACCGCAACCAGTATTGGCCGGCGCAATACGTGATCGACCAGAACGGCAAGATCGTGTTCCAGCACGCCGGCGAGGGACAGTACGACGAGATCGACCGCACCGTCGCGCGGCTGCTCAACGCCAACAGCTAAAGCCTGATGAAAATCAGGTTGAGCTGGAACGGCGTCGAAAGCTCACCTCTCCCCGACGGGGAGAGGTGAACCGGGACCGCGCCAAGCCGATCCAGCCAAAACTCAACCCGCTCCAGTCGGACAATCCGCCCTCTTTGTCGTCACAGCTGACGTGGTAAGGTCCACGCCAGGTCGACGACGGATGGTGCGTAATGTTCGAAGGCTGGGATGCGGTCGTACTCGCCCGCGCGCAATTCGCTTTCACGATGTCGTTCCACATCGTGTTTCCCGCATTCTCGATCGGGCTTGCGAGCTATCTCGCGGTGCTGGAAGCGCTGTGGCTTGCCACCAGGCGCGAGGTCTACATCAACCTGTTCAATTACTGGCTGAAGATCTTCGCGGTCGCGTTCGGCATGGGCGTGGTCTCGGGCATCGTGATGTCCTACCAGTTCGGCACCAACTGGTCGTCCTTTGCCGACAAGACCGGGCCGGTGATCGGCCCGATGATGGCCTATGAGGTGCTGACCGCATTCTTCCTGGAAGCCGGCTTCCTCGGCGTGATGCTGTTCGGGCTCGAGCGCGTCGGCCCCAGGCTGCACTTCGTGGCGACGTTGATGGTCGCGATCGGCACGCTGATCTCGGCGTTCTGGATTCTGTCGGCCAATTCCTGGATGCAGACACCGACCGGCCACGCCGTCAACGCCGATGGCCAGTTCGTCGCCGCCGACTGGCTCAAGGTGATCTTCAATCCGTCGTTCCCCTATCGCCTCGTGCACATGGTGCTGGCGGCGTACCTTACCACCTCGCTCGTGGTCGGCGCGGTCGGCGCCTGGCATCTGCTGCGCGACCAGCATCTGGCGGGAGCGCGCGTGATGTTCTCGATGGCGATGTGGATGGCCACCCTCGTGGCGCCGATCCAGATCCTCGCCGGCGACCAGCACGGCCTCAACACGCTGGAGCACCAGCCCGCCAAGGTGATGGCGATGGAAGGGCATTACCAGAGCCACAAGGACGGCGCGCCACTGATCCTGTTCGGCTGGCCCGACCAGCGTGAAGCGAAGGTCAAGTATGCGATCGAGGTGCCGAAACTGTCGTCGCTGATCCTGAAGCATTCGCTCGACGCGCCGCTGGCCGGCCTCGACACCGTGCCGCGCGAGAACTGGCCGCCGGTGCCGATCACCTTCTGGTCGTTCCGCATCATGGTCGGCCTCGGCTTCCTGATCATGGGGCTCGGCCTGCTCAGCCTTTTGATGCGCTGGCGGGGGATGATGTACCAGTCGTCGCTGCTGCATCGCTTCGCCGTGCTGATGGGCCCCGCCGGCTTCATCGCGGTGCTCGCGGGCTGGATCACCACGGAGACCGGGCGGCAACCGTTCACGGTCTACGGGCTGCTGCGGACCGCCGATTCGGCGTCGCCGCTGGCGGCGCCCGCGGTGGGCTCGTCGCTGATCGCCTTCATCATCGTCTATTTCGCCGTGTTCACCGCGGGCGTGATCTACATCCTGCGGCTGATGGCGCAGCCGCCGCATCCCGGCGAGCAAGGCCCGACGAAGGATCTTCCGGCCCGCGCGGCCGGCATCACGCCGGCGGCGGGCGCAGCCGTGGAGGGCGCGCGATGATCGATCTCGCCACGATCTGGGCCTTCATCATCGCCTTTGCCGTGTTCGTCTATGTCGTGATGGACGGCTTCGATCTCGGCCTCGGCATCCTGTTCCCACTGTTTCCGCAAAAGACCGACCGCGACGTCATCATGAACACGGTGGCGCCGGTGTGGGACGGCAACGAGACCTGGCTGGTGCTCGGCGGCGGCGGCATGATGGCGGCGTTTCCGCTGGCCTATGCGGTGCTGATGCCGGCGCTCTACACGCCGATGATCGCGATGCTGCTCGGCCTCGTGTTCCGCGGCGTCGCCTTCGAATTCCGCTGGCGGACCCAGAAGGCGCGCAACAAATGGGATATCGCTTTCGCCGGCGGCTCGCTGCTTGCGACACTGGCGCAGGGGATCGCGCTCGGCGCCATCCTGCAGGGCATCCATGTCGAGGGCCGCCAATACGCCGGCGGCTGGTGGGATTGGCTGACGCCGTTCAGCGTCCTGACCGGCGTCGCGCTGGTGATCGGCTACGCGCTGCTCGGCGCGACCTGGCTGGTGATGAAGACCGAGGGCGAGCTGCGCGACCGCGCCTATCATCTGAGCTGGATGTTGTTGGTCGCGATGCTGGGCGCAATCGGCGCCGTCAGCATCGCGACGCCTTTCCTCAGCGTGCAGTACACCCAGCGCTGGTTCGCCTGGCCCAACATCATCCTCACCGCGCCGGTGCCGATCGCGGTCGCCGCCGTCACCGCACTGCTGCTGCGCGCGCTGAGCAACAAGAACGACCACCAGCCGTTCTTCCTGACGCTCGGGCTGTTCGCGCTGTCCTATGCCGGACTCGGCATCAGCATGTATCCGTACATCGTGCCGCAGAGCATCACGATCTGGCAGGCGGCGGCACCGACCAACAGCCAGGTCTTCATGCTGGTCGGCGTCTCGATCCTGGTGCCGCTGATCCTCGGCTACACCGCCTGGGCCTATTGGGTGTTCCGCGGCAAGGTGCGCCCCGGCCACGGATACCACTGATGCCCGAGAGCCCGAATCAGCGGCCGCTCGGCCAGCGCCTGCTGTGGTTCGCAGCGCTCTGGCTCGGCGGCGTCGGCACCGTGGCGCTGATCTCGTTCGCCTTGCGACTCTGGATCGCGCCGAAATGAGGCGGCCCGCGCAACGTGCCGCGACAATCAATGACAAAAAACAGAAGCATTACAGGGATATACCTGTGATGCCGCCCTAAGCTTGCCATCAAGCTGCCGCTGAGATTTGATGCTGCCTGATTTGCGGGTGGAGCAACCATTTGGCCGCGTGCCAACAAGGAGAGCTTTCAATGACGAAGTTTCGTCACCTGGTCTGGATGTTGATCGCGACGGGCGCGCTCGTGCTGTCGACGTCGCAGGGCTTCGCCCAGAACCGCCCGGACGCCGACGAGCCCGGCCTTGTTGCTGACGACGGCTACGAGCTCGACCCGGAATGGCAGAAGCAGGTCGTATATTACCGGACCAGTGAGGCGCCGGGCACCATCATCGTCGCGACCGCCGAGCGCCATCTTTATTTGGTGCAGGGCAATGGCCGCGCGCTCCGCTACGGTATCGGCGTCGGCCGCGAAGGCTTTCAATGGCAGGGCCTCGTGAGCATCACCCGTAAGGCCGAGTGGCCCGACTGGGTGCCGCCGCCGGAAATGATCGCGCGCCAGCCCTATCTGCCGCGCTTCATGGCGGGCGGCCCGGGCAATCCGCTCGGCGCACGCGCGATGTATCTCGGCACCACGGTCTACCGCATCCACGGCACCAACCGGCCCGACACCATCGGCACCGCCGTTTCCTCCGGCTGCTTCCGCCTGGTCAACAACGACGTCGCCGATCTCTACAACCGCGTTCCGGTCGGCACCAAGGTGATCATCCGGCAGAAGCCCGAACTCTGATCTCTACCCGCCTTCGATATCCGTCCTGATTTCCCCGATCCTTCGCGAGAGAGAACCCATGCGTACATTTCGAGGCGGCCTGACGATCGGGCTCGCGATCGCCGCGCTGGTTGCGGCCGCCGCCATCACCTATGAGCGTTACGACACCCGCACGCTGAAGCGCACCGTCCGCCGCGGCGACGTGCTGTGCGGCGTCAACAAGGGCCTGCCGGGCTTCTCGATCCCGGACGACAAGGGTAACTGGACCGGCTTCGACGTCGACTTCTGCCGCGCGGTCGCGTCGGCGATCTTCGACGACCCGTCGAAGGCGAAGTTCGTTCCGCTCGACGCCAGCGAGCGTTTCAAGGAGCTGCAGAACCGCAAGGTCGACATCCTCTCGCGCAACTCCACCTGGAGCATGTCGCGCGAGACCAATTACGACCTCTATTTCCCCGCGGTCGCCTATTATGACGGCCAGGGCTTCATGCTGCCACGCTCGCGCAACATCGATTCCGCGCTCGACCTGAACGGCAGCAAGGTCTGCGTGCAGGCCAACACCACGACGCAGCTCAATCTCGCCGACTATTTCCGTGCCAACAACATGAAGTACACGGAGATGAAGTTCGACAAGCTGGACGACGTCGTGAACGCCTACAACTCCGGCCAGTGCGATACGCTAACATCGGACGCCTCGCAGCTCTATGCGCTGCGGCTCAACCTCGCCAAGCCGAGCGACCACACGATCCTCGCCGACATCATCTCCAAGGAGCCGCTGGCGCCGGTGGTGCGCTTGCGCGACGACGACTGGATGATGATCGTGAAGTGGACGCTGTACGCCATGATCAACGCCGAAGAGCTCGGCATCACCTCGAAGAACATCGACGAGGCGCTGAAGTCGAAGAAGCCGGAGGTGATGCGGCTGGTCGGCACCGAGGGCAGCTATGGCGAGGATCTCGGTCTGACCAAGGACTGGGCGGTGCGCATCATCCGCCATGTCGGCAATTACGGCGAGGTCTACGACCGCAACGTCGGCGCAGACTCCAAGCTGAAGATCCCGCGCGGCATGAACCAGCTCTGGAACGCCGGCGGCGTCCAGTACGCGCCGCCGATCCGGTAGACTCTCCATCGTCATTGCGAGGAGGTCGCGACAAAATTGCAAAGCAATTTTGCGCTGAAGCGACGAAGCAATCCATTTCGCCACAAGTGGAGAGATGGATTGCTTCGCTTCGCTCGCAATGACGAGCCTATGCCAAGCCGCCCTCACCGCTGTCATCACCCGCGCGAAAGCGGGTGATCCAGTACGCCGCGGCTTCTCGGCTCAAGCGCCGACGTCTCTGGAATACTGGAACGCCCGGTCCCGTCTACGCCAAGGCTTCGACGAGGCTTTCGCTTTCAGGCGCGCCGAAGCTTGAGCGAAGGCGGCGAGCCGGGCGATGACAGCGTGTTGCGTAGCGACAATGACGCGGCGAAGATCAATACCCCTTGCCGCTCGCCAGCTGGTCGGTGTGGAAGTTGCTGTCGCCGAACAGCTCCTGGCAGACGCGGGCGCGCTTCATGAAGAAGCCGATGTCGAACTGGTCGGTCATGCCCATGCCGCCATGCATCTGCACGCCCTCCTGCACGGCCAGCGTCGCAGTGGTGCCGGCGCGGGCCTTTGCCACCGCGACCGCGGTGGCCGCCTTGTCGATGTCCGTGTCGAGCGCCTGCAGCGCCTTCAACACAGCGGCGCGCGTAATCTCGATATCGATGTAGAGCTGCGCGGCACGGTGCTGCAGCGCCTGGAATTCGCCGATCGCCTTGCCGAACTGCTTGCGCTCCTTCAGATAGGCCACGGTGCGGCCGAACACCTCGTCGGAGAGGCCGACCATTTCGGACGCCACCGCGCCGCGGCCGATGTTGAGCACGCCCTCGAGCAGCCCAAAGCCCTGATCGACTTCGCCGAGCACGCTGTCGGCGTTGACCTCGACATTGTCGAACACGATGCGCGCCGCGTTGTGCGAATCGACCATCGCGGTGCGCTCGACCGCGAGCCCCTTCGCCTTCGGATCGACCAGGAACAGCGTCAGCCCGTTCCTGTCGCCGGCGCTGCCCGCGCCGCGCGCGGCGACAATCAGGAGGTCGGCGGTGTGGCCGTCGACTACGAAGGCCTTGTCGCCCGACAGCTTGAAGCCGTTGCCGGAGCGCGTGGCCTGCAACTTGGTCTGCAGCGGGCGATGCTTGGCGCCCTCATCGATCGCGAGCGCCGCCAGCAGCGAGCCGTCGGCGATCTTCGGCAGATGCTGCGCCTTCTGCGCCTCGCTGCCGCCGCGCGACAGCGCCGAGGCGGCGAGCACCGAGGTCGCGAGGAACGGCGACGGCATCAAGGTGCGGCCGATCTCCTCCATGACGATGCCGGCCTCGACGCAACCGAGCCCGCTGCCGCCGAACTGGTCCGGCACCAGCAGGCCGGAGAAGCCCATCTCCGCAAATGTCTTCCAGAGATCGCGCGAGAAGCCGGTGGCATCCTTGGCATCGCGCAGGCCGCGCAGATGCGCCACCGGCGCCTTGTCGCTGATGAGACCGCGCGCACTGTCGCGCAGCATGGATTGTTCTTCGGTGAGGACGAGGGCCATAGGAAATCCGATCTAACGTTCTAAGCAACGGTCTGAGTTCGTCATTCCGGGGCGATGCGACAGCATCGAACCCGGAATCTCGAGGTTCCACAATGCGCAACTGCGCATTAGGGTTCGCCGCTTCGCGACGCCCCGGAACGACGGTGCAGCGATCACGCGCCCGGCAAATCGAGGATGCGCTTGGCGACGATGCCGAGCATCACCTCCGAGGTGCCGCCCTCGATCGAATTGGCCTTGGTGCGCAGCCAGGCGCGCGGGCGGGCGCCGCCTTTGGAGCTGTCGCTCTCCCATTCCAGCGCGTCGATGCCGCCGGCCGACATCAGGATCTCATAGCGGCGCTTGTTGAGCTCGGTGCCGTAATATTTCATCGCCGAGGAGAACGCCGGATGCGATTGCCCGGCCTTGGCAAGATCGACCGCGCGCTCGGCGGCGGCAGCGAGCGCGGCCTCGTCGACCTCGAAGCTCGCGATCTGGCTGCGCAGCTGCGCGTCATCGAGCTTGCCCTGCGCGTCCGCACCGACCGAGTCGGCGGCGATCTGGCCGAGCGGACGACCGACGCCGCGCTCGCCCATGCCGGAGATCATCGCGCGCTCGTGCTGCAGCAGATATTTCGCGACATCCCAGCCGCGATTGACTGATCCGACGACATGCGACTTCGGCACGCGAACATTGTCAAAGAAGGTTTCGCAGAACGGCGAATAGCCCGAGATCAGGAGAATCGGCTTGGTCGACACGCCCTTCGAGGTCATGTCGAACAGGATGAAGCTGATGCCGTCATGCTTCTTCGCCGCCGGATCGGTGCGCACCAGGCAGAAGATCCAGTCGGCGTAGTTGGCGTAGGACGTCCAGATCTTCTGGCCGTTGATGATGTAATCGTCGCCGTCGCCGACCGCGCGGGTCTGCAGCGAGGCGAGGTCGGAGCCGGCATTCGGCTCGGAATAGCCCTGGCACCAGCGGATCAGGCCCGCGGTGATCTTCGGCAGATGCTCCTTCTTCTGCTCCTCGGTGCCGTATTTCAGCAGCGCCGGTCCCAGCATGGAGATGCCGAACGAGGTCAGCGGCTGACGCGCGCCGATCGCAGCCATCTCCTGGCGCACGATCTTGGCCTCCTCGCCGTCGAGGCCTCCGCCGCCATATTCCTTCGGCCAATGCGGCACGGTCCAGCCCTTGTCGCGCATCCGCTCGAACCAGACGCGCTGCGCCTCGGACGAGAATTTCGTGTTGCGGCCACCCCAGAAGGTGTCGCCATCCGAGGTCATCGGTTTGCGCATCTCCGCCGGGCAATTCTGCTCCAGCCAGGCGCGGGTCTCCGCGCGGAATTTCTCGAGGTCGGCCATGGTGCGTTTCCAGTCAAAAAATCGTCGAATTGGATTCGACCTTAGACCTACGCAGCCGCCGAATTCAATATGCCTCGCGGCCGCGCCATGCTCTGGCGTCGCTACTCACTGCGCGCGATCGGGTGTATCGCCGAGATGGGGTAACGCTTGAAAAACAAGAGGAAACGGACATGCGGCTGAAGCTGCTTTCGCCTAGCGAAATGAACGCCGCCCAGAAAGAAACCTACGACGAGTCGATCGCCGGCAAGCGCGGCGCGCCACCGGCGCCGATGATGGCCTGGCTGAACAGCCCGGAGATGGCACGGCATGCGACGCGGCTCGGCGAGGTGCTGCGCTTCGACACGATCTTTCCCCCAAAGCTGTCGGAGATCGCGATCCTCGTCACCGCGCGGCACTGGACCGCGCATTACGAATGGTATGCCCACAAGCGCCTGGCGCTGAAGGGCGGCCTCGACCCGAAGATCATCGAGGACATTCGCGTGCGCCGGACGCCGACGTTCGACGATCCCAAGGCCAGGGTGATCTACGACGTCGCCAAGGCGCTGCACGAAGGTCACGGCCTGCCGAAGGCACTGTATGACGAGGCGGTCGAGGTGCTGAGCCAGCGCGGCCTGGTCGAGGTGATCGGCCTCTGCGGCTACTACACCATGGTGTCGATGACGCTGAACACGTTCGAGTTCCAGCTGCCCGGCGGCGAGCTGTCGGAGCTCTGCTAGACGCCGGCGGACCGTGGCGCCTTTCGAAAACCTTGCGTTTCCGGATCGAACGCTCCGGCGTCGGCAAATCCGGACTATATCAGGCGGCGAAACCTCGCCCCTGATGGCAGGGGCATTGACGTCAACGGGGTCCGCTCATGCCAGAGAATCCCCCCATCATCGCGGGCACCCGGATCGGGCATGTTCACCTCAAGGTGGCCGATCTCGAGCGCGCGCTCGGCTTCTATTGCGGCGTGCTCGGCTTCGAGCTGCAGCAGCGCCTGGGCGCGGACGCGGCCTTCATCTCGGCCGGCGGCTATCACCACCACATCGGCCTCAACACCTGGGAGAGCAAGGGCGGCCATCCGCCGCCGCCGGGCACCACGGGCCTGTTCCACACCGCCATCCTCTATCCCACCCGCCCGGCGCTCGCCGATGCGCTGCACCGGGTGCTGTCGGCCGGCATCCAGCTCGACGGCGCCAGCGACCACGGCGTCAGCCAGGCGCTGTACCTGCGCGATCCCGACGAGAACGGCGTCGAGCTCTATTGGGACCGCCCCGAGACCGAATGGCCGCGCAGCGCGGACGGCAAGCTCGCGATGTTCACGCGACGGCTGGACCTGGACGACCTGCTGAAGCAGCGCGCGACGTAATTCCGCAAGGCGATAATTTCGTAGCCCGGATGAAGCGCAGCGAAATCCGGGGTTCGCTCCATGAGGTAATACTGCTCCCGGATTACGCTTCGCTCCATCCGGGCTACGAATGCTTTCCCCTTCCCCCTGAAAGGGGGAAGGTCGGGATGGGGGTTAGCCGCGGGCTCTGCTGCAAGTGGAGAGAGCAGATCCCCACCCGCTTTGGTCTGCGAGCAAAGCGACCTCCCCTTTCCAAGGGGAGGTGAAGAGGTAGCTCGGATGGAGCCAACGGGTCGCGCGAACGCGCGCCCGATGACAGGCTCCGCGAAATCCGGGGTTGGCGCCGTGGGGTGATACTGTTCCCGGATTGCGCTTCGCTCATCCGGGCTACGAGTTCAGGAACGGGTGCGCGAGCCAGCCGGCCGCATAAAGCCCAATCCCAAACACCGTGTGCGTCACGAGGCTCTGCAGCCGCGCCGCCCATGGATGGGGCGTACGGCTCGCGGCAATGCCGGCGCCCATCGCGGGCTGCATCACCAGGAACGGCGCGGCCACGCTGCCGATCCCGACCATCAGAGCCGGAGCGATGGTGGGCTGCCGCGCCCAATCGAGGCCGAAGATCGCAAGCAGCACGCCGGCAAAGCCGATCCCGATCAGATAATGCGCGGTCCATCCGATGACCCGTTCGCCCACGACCTGTGGTGACGCGGCGATGCGGTCGTGGCGCAGGCGAGCGGATACGAGATGGCCGAGCCAGCGACCGACCAGGGCATAGTCCAGCGACGGGATGCCAAGCAGGCGCTTTCGAACCATCCCCCAGATGTCCATCACGACGGTCGCACCGATCCCGGTCAGCACCGCGCTCGCCACAAATTCCGCGGCTTCAACCATGCGCGGCCTCCGCCGGCGCTCGTGCCGCGACCATCCAGCAGGCGGCGGTGAAGCGAATCTCGGTCCCGTGGATGTAGCGATCGAACGCACCGCGCACGGTCTCGATCACTCGCGTGCGGCGCGGCTCCTCCATCGCCTGCAGCATCGTCCCGACCGGGCCGAGCCAGCTCACATAGCAGGCCAGCTGTGATGCCGGAAAGCCGAGGGCGACATCGACCGGTTCGATCGCGATCGCGTCCCAGCCGCTATCCTCCAGGATAGTTTCGACCCGCTTCCGGTCGGCAAAGCCGAACTGCCCCGGCGCATCGGGACGCCGCGGCGGAAGATCCGGCAGCAACGGCTTCGCTGCCTGTTCCGCCGTCGTCATGAACGGGTTCTCGGCGGCGCCGCGCCAGGCGATGAAGCGGATCGCAGCATCCGGCCGGGCCGCGCGGCGCAGATTGGCGAAAGCCTGCACCGGATCGGCAAAGAACATCACGCCGAGGCGCGAGATGATCATGTCGAAGCTCGCGGGCGCGAACGGATAGGTCTGCGCGTCGGCGCAGATGAAGCTGACCGGCCGCCCCTCCCGCTCCGCGCGGGCGCGCGCCGCCGCGATCATCGGCTCGGAAATGTCGATGCCGGTGCAATGCCCTTGACGGCCGAGCACGCGGGCCACAGCGAAAGTCGTGGCGCCCGTGCCGCAACCGATATCGAGCACCCGGCTTGCCGCGGCATCGGACACCGCCTGAAGGAGCAGCTCTTCAAGCGGCCTGAACATCCCTTCCAGCACCTCGCGCGTCTCGACCCAGGCGCGGCCGGCGGCGCCGTTCCAGAGTTTGACCTGCTCGTCGTCGACTTGCGCTGCGACACCCATGATTCTCGTCCTTGTTGATGCTTGCCTTACGCAACCGATAGGGCTGGATACTGCCAGTTCAAGTGAACTTGAGGTCAAGGGCCATGCGGGACATCGATATCGCGGAGGTGGCGGAGCTATCGGGCGTGCGCGCCTCGACCTTGCGCTTCTACGAGGAGAAAGGTCTGATCGCCTCGCATGGCCGGCGCGGGCTGCGCCGCCTGTTCGATCCGGCCGTGCTCGACCGGCTGGCGCTGATCGCGCTCGGGCGCGCCTCCGGCTTCTCGCTCGACGAGATCGCAAGGATGTTCGCGCCCGATGGAAGACCACGCATCGACCGGAAAATGCTTTCTGCCAAGGCCGACGAGCTCGACCGCACCATCCGCAGGCTCAACGCGATGCGCGACGGCCTGCGCCACGCCGCCGTCTGCCCGGCTCCGAGCCACATGGAATGCCCGACCTTCCGCCGCCTGCTGCGGGTCGCGGCGGCCGGCAAGATCGGCGAGAAGAAGGCGCGGAAGTCACGCCGCAAGTCGTAGAACGTAGCCCGGATGAGGGAAGCGACATCCGGGGACAGGTCTTTATTCCCCTTCCCCCTGAAAGGGGGAAGGTCGGGATGGGGGTCAGCCGCAGGCGATGCTGCTCATGGAGAGAGCTGATCCCCACCCGCTTTGCTCTGTGAGCAAAGCGACCTCCCCTTTTCAAGGGGAGGTGGAAAGCTACTTCCCTTTCGCCATGATCGTCGCCGCCGCGATCAGCTCCAGGCCAATGCAGCCGTAGAACGGCAGCGAATAGCTGCCCGAGAGATCGCGCAGCAGCCCGACCACGCCGGGGCCGAAGGCGTAGGTGATCTGGTTGATCGCGGTGATCAGGCTGACCAGCACGCCGAACGCACGCGGATCGAACTCGCGCTGCACGATCAGCGCCGGCAGCGTGATCAGATTGCCGACCGAGAAGCCGAACAGCGCGCAGGCGGCGATCTGCGCCACGTCATTGTGCACATTGATGATGACGGCGAGCGCGACCGCCTGGCTGATAAAAGACAGCGCCGATGCCAGCCGCTGGTTGAGCCGGTCGATCACGAAGGAGAACGAGACGCGCCCGACCACGGCCATCGCGGTCAAGAGCGCCATCGCCACCGTCGCGCGCTCGCGGCCGATTACCTGATCGAGATAGGCGATCAGATGCACGATGAAGCCGACCTGGGCGAACAGCACCAGCGCGAAGGCAATCGAGACCGAGAGGAAGCGGATGTCGCGCAGCGCCCGGCTGCGCACCTGGGTCGCTGACGGCGCGTCGGCAGCGGCGGCCGTGACCGCGTGCAGATGCACCGGCGGTTGCCCGACGAAGATCAGGATGACAGGCACCATCACCACGATCAGCAGCCCCGCGGCCGCGATCATCGCGCCGGAGAAGCCGAACGTGCCGATCCCCGCCACCAGCAGCGGCACGCCGACGATGCCGCCGAAGCTCGCGCCGTTCAGCGCCAGGCTGATCGCCATGCCGCGTTTCTTGTCGAACCACAGGCCGAGCGTGTTGGTGATGATGCCGAGGCTGGTGCCGGCCCAGCCGAACGCCAGCAGCGCATCGGCGAGATAGAGCTGCCAGGGCTCGCGCACCTCGCCGATCGCAACCGCTGCGATCGCCATCCCAAAGGTGCCGGCGATCAGGCAGCTGCGCGCGCCGAACGCCTTGATCGCCTCGCTGACGAAGGCGACCAGCGCGGCGCCGAACAAATAGAAGAAGGTCGTGCCCGACGAGATCAGCGATGCCGGCCAACCGTGCAGCCGCTGCAGCTCGGCGACATAGACGCTCTGGCCGTAGAAGCCCAGTCCCCAGCCGAAGGTCGCGAGCAGGAAGCAGACGACGACGATGCGCCAGCCTTCGTAGCCAAGCGAGGATTCATCAGGCAGCGTGGCTGAGGATGCGTCCATTTCTTGCTTTTGCTTCTCACATCGTCATGGCCGGACCAACCCGATCCCATGATGTGAACAGCGTTGCAAGCGGATCATTTCGAAGCCGATCGAAGTGTCAGCAATTGGCAGCAGCATGGTCCGGAAAAGTGCGAAGCGGTTTTCCGAACAGACCATGGTCAAACGACAAGCTTTAGATGCTGGGATCCGGGATTTCTTCCACCGCGCGCAATTTCGCGCGTCGCTTGGCGAATGAAGCGAACGAAAGCACGGCAAGGCCGAGCAGCACAGGCGGGAACACCACCCAGTTGACGGCATTCCAGCCGTAATGCGCGAGCAGCTGGCCCGACGAGAACGAGCCGATCGCCATCATGCCGAACACGAGGAAATCGTTGAACGCCTGCACCTTGTTGCGCTCCTGCGGCCGGTGCGTTTCCAGCACCAGCGCGGAAGCGCCAACGAACGCAAAATTCCAGCCGATCCCGAGCACGAACAGCGTCGCCCAGAAGTGCGGCGCAGTGACGCCTGACAGTCCGATCATCGCGGCGACCGCCTCGAGCGCCAGCCCGAGCGCGACGATCACGGGCGCGCCGAACCGCGCGATCAAGGAGCCCGTGAAGAAGCTCGGGCCGTACATCGCCACGATGTGCCACTGGATGCCGAAATTGGAATCGCTGACCGACAGCCCGCACATCTTCATGGCGAGCGGCGCCGAGGTCATCACCAGATTCATCATCGGATAGGCGATCACGCCGCACAGCGCCGCGGCGATGAAGCGCGGCTGCTTTGCGATCTCGAGCAGCGGGCGGCCGCCATGCAGGTCCGCCGCCGCAGGCTTCGGCGCGTCGACGCCCGAGAGCACCGCCATCGCCACCAGCGCGACCAGCGCCTGCATCACGAAGGAGAACGCGAACAGATAGGGCGGCCAGATGTCCATGGTCCATTGCACGAGCTGCGGCCCGAGCACGCCGGCGAACACGCCGCCGGCCATCACCCAGGACACCGCCTTGGGCCGGAACGCGACACTGGCGCCATCGGCCGCGGCAAAGCGGTAGGACTGCGCGACGGCGCCGTAGAGCCCGCCGAGGAAGGTCGCGCCGCAGAACAGCCAGAACGATGAATGCAGGATCGCCCAGGCGCCGAGCGCGCCGGTGAGCGTGCCGCAGAAGGTGCCGATGATGAAGGCGACGCGCCTGCCATAGGCGCGCGAGATCGCGCCGGTCGGCAGCGTGCCGGCGGCAAGCCCGAGCACATACATCGAGAGCGGCACCGTCGCGAGCGAGACGTCGGGTGCCAGCGTCGCGCCGACGATCGAGCCGGTGGCGAAGATCACCGCCGAATTGGCGCCGGTCAGCGCCTGCGCCGCCGCAAGCCGCCACACATTGCTGCGCGCCCGCGCGTCGTCGCTCGCCTCATCCGCAGCCGTCACGTCAATCATCGGTGGTCCCGCCCCGAAGCCCCGGCGGGAGCCCCCAATCGGGCGCACTATGGAGAGCGGGTCGAGGCCGATCAACCGGCGCAAACGGACGTACGCCATGCAGGAGGCGCACGAGGGGATCGCTTGCTCTCACAGAGTGACGTCACAGCAGCCCGGCACTTCTATCAGTACCGTCATCCTGAGGAGCGCGTAGCGCGTCTCGAAGGATGCACGGCCAACAGCCGGACCGTCGACCCTTCGAGACGGCCGCTCTGCGGCCTCCTCAGGGTGACGGTGAGAGAGCTGTCGCTCGATGATCGATCGCCTACCGCGCCGGCTTCTTGCCCATCCGCTTCTCGGCGCGCAACGCGCCGGTCTTGTGCACCTTGGAGCGCGGCCCGACGAGGTGCGGCTTGTGAACGTGCCATTCAAGCGCAAGCGTCGCGGCGAAACCAAAAAAGCTCGAACGGCTCATGCCGAGTCCGGCGGCATGCTTGTCGATCCGTGCGATGAGGCTCTTCGGCAAATAGACGTTGACGCGCTCGGACGGGTCGGGCGGATCGACGCCGACCATGAAGAAGGCGGCGACGTCCGAGCCCTTCGGCGCCACGATGCGCTCGATCGGGGTCGGCTCCGGCAATGGCTTGCCCTGCTCGACCCAGCCGTCGACGGTTTGCGCCAGCGTCTGCTCGGCGCGCTCGATCGCGTCTTCCTGCGATCGTCCCGCGGCGACGCAGCCGGGAAAGTCCGGGAACCACGCCCCGAACGCGCCGCGCGGCCCGCGCTCCAGCACGGCCGGATAAAGCCGTCTCTTCATTCTGGCCTCCGTCGCCGCAGTATGCTATTTCACACACCTCGGTGTGTCAAATCACACAACACGCGACATCGTGGGAGCGCGCGGCAATGGACCCGCAAGCCGAACTCCGCATCGTCCGCGCGGCCTATGCCAAGCAGATCCTGGCCGCCGCCAACACCATCAATCCGCGGCTGACGGAGGCCTTCGCCGCCATTCGCCGCGAGGACTTCGTCGGCCCGGGACCATGGATGATGCTGCGCTGGTGGAGCCGCGACTATGCGCCGACGCCCGATGCCGACCCGATCTATCTCTACACCAACGATCTCGTCGCCTTGCGACCCGAGCGACGTCTCAACAACGGCCAGCCGTCGCTGCATGCCTATCTCATGCACCAGGCCGCACCCACCGCCGGCGAGCACGTGGTGCATATCGGTACGGGCACGGGGTACTACACCGCGATCCTCGCGCATCTGGTCGGACCGTCCGGCCGCGTGACCGGCATCGAATACGATCCGGACCTTGCGGCAGACGCTCGCGCCAATCTCGCCGCTTACGCAAATGTCGAGATCATCCAGGGCGACGGCACACAGGTTGCGTTCGAGTCCGCCGACGTGATCTATGTCAACGCCGGCTGCACCCGGCCTGCCACGCGATGGCTCGACGGGCTCGCCGCCGGCGGCCGCCTGATCCTGCCGCTGACTTCGGATGAGGGATTCAAGGGCGGCGCGCCGGATCAGGTGGCGCGATCCGGCGCCGTGTTCCGGATCCGGCGCGAGGAGGCAGCGTACCAGGCGGACTGGATATCACCGGTCGCGATCATTCCCTGCGACGGCGGCCGGGACGAGACGTCCGAAAAAACGCTCGCCGAAGCCTTCGCCCGCGGCGGCTGGCAGAAAGTGACGCGGCTCTATCGCGACGCCGGGATCCCCGATGAACGTTGCTGGCTGCGTGGGCCAGGCTGGTGCCTGGCTTACGATTGAGCGCGGCTACTTGCGGGCAAAGACCAAAATCATGTTGTTGGCCGGCATCTCGAAGCTGCCGGCGAGCTTGAGCCCGACGCGCTCCGCAAGCGTCTCGAGATCGGCGATATCGCGCACCCCCCACTCGGCGTCGCGCTCGCGCAGCGACGTGTCGAACACGGCATTGCTGAGCGCGGTGTGCTTGCCGCCGCGCTTGAACGGGCCGTAGAGCAACAGCCGGCCGTCGGCGCGCAGGTGCCGCGCGGCGCCGGCGAACAGGCCCTCGGCCACGCGCCACGGCGCGATGTGGATCACATTGGCGCAGAAGATCGCGAGCAGTTTGTCCGGACCTTTGCCGTCCGGCGGCGCCGGCGACCAAGCCGGGTCGGACAGATCGATCGGCTGCGGCGGCCGGATGTTCGGAAGGGCGGCATGCGCGCGCCAGGCCTCGATGCTGCGCAGGTGCGCCGCATGGAGGTCGCTCGGCCACCAAGTGATGTCGGGCGTCTGACCGGCGAAATAGACGACATGCTGGCCGGTGCCGCTGCCGGCTTCCAGCACGTCGCCGGATTGGCCGGCGAGATGATCTTTCAGAACTGCCCAGATCGGCTTATGGTTGCGATGGAACGCGGGCGCATCGAGCCGCCCGTCCGCCTCGACCGGCCGGCCGTCCTTGCCAAACTCCGCCACGAATTCCGCCACCGCGCTTCTCCCTACGCCTCAGCCACATCTCAACCGCACAAACATGACAGGCGGAAGGCGCAGGACATGCGCTCCAGTGCCGGACTGCCCCTGTGGCATTAACCCCGTCGCAACGCGCCTATTCTCCGTGTTGCCAGCCGATGGCCTTTGTGCTTTCCACGCTTTATATTGCGATGGGATCATCGAGATTGAAGCCCGGGAAACGTCCTTGATCGCCACTTTCTCCAAGCCAGCCTTCGTCCTGGCGCTGCTGGCGGGCACCGCCATGGCCGCGCCCGCCAAGGCCCAATCCGCCGCCGAGGGACAAAAGCTCGCCTTCGACCGCGGCAAGGGCAATTGCCTGACCTGCCACGTCATCAAGGGCGGCGACCTGCCCGGCACGATCGGCCCCGAGCTGAGCGGCCTGAAGGCCAAATACAGCCGTGACGAGCTGATCGCGATCGTGACCGACGAAACCAGGCGCAATCCGCAGACGGTGATGCCGCCGTTCGGCCGAAACCGGATTTTGAGCGAGAAGGAAATCGACGCGGTGGTGGACTTCCTGCAGACGCTGTGACGCCGCGACCGTCGCTTGAGGAGATTTTTTTCGATGAACATCACGACCAGCGAATTTTTCAAAGCGCGCCGCATGGTGCTGAAGGGCGCCGGCGTCGCCGCGCTGATCGGCCTCGGGGTCATTCCGTTCGACGTGCCGCAGGCGCTCGCCGCCGCCAACGACAAATATCCCGAAGACGCATTCAAGCAGAAGAACGAGGCCGACGCGATCAAGGCGCTCTATGGCAAGACCGCCGAGCCGTCGGACAAGATCAAGATGGATGCGCCGGAGATCGCCGAGAACGGCGCGGTGGTGCCGATCTCCGCCACCACGACGCTGGCCGACGTCACCTCGATCTCGTTTCTGGTGAGCGAGAATCCGATCTCGCTGGTCGCCTCATACAGGATTCCGGCCGGCACGCTGCCGACCGTCTCCAACCGCATCAAGATGGCGAAGACCAGCAACGTCACCGCGATCGTCGAGGCCGGCGGCAAGCTCTACAGCGCCAAAAAGGAAATCAAGGTCACCGTCGGCGGCTGCGGCGGCTGAGTACGCATGATCCGGAAAAGTGGGAACCGGTTTTCCGACAAGAACATGCGCAAACAATAGGGATAATCAGATGGCATCGAGCATTCGCGTGCGCGCCACGTCAAACGGCGACACCACCGAGGTGCAGGCTCTGATCCAGCATCCGATGGATTCCGGCTTCGTCAAGGACGCCAAGGGCGAGATCATTCCGCCGCATTTCATCCAGCAGCTCACCTTCGAATATGACGGCAAGCCGGTGTTCGTCGCCGACTGGGGCGGCGGCGTCTCCAAGGATCCCTATGTCAAGTTCGCCTTCAAGGGCGGCAAGAAGGGCGACGATCTGAAGGTCAGCTGGGTCGACAACAAGGGCGCGACCGACACCGCCACGGCGAAGATTCAATGACGCGGCGCCTCGCAATCCGTGCTCTAGAGCGTTTTCGAGCGAAGTGGGCGCCGGTTCGCGTGAAGAAAACGCGTCAAAACAAAAATCTAATTGCCACGTTCGCGCTCGGCGTGCTGGCGCTCGCGCCGGTCGCGCGGGCGGCCGACACCGTCGATCCCGCCGCCGACAAGGCCGCTTTCCAGAAATTCTTCACCAGCAAATTCCCCAAGCTGAAGCTCGAGGATTTCGTCAACGGTCCCTATTCGATGAATGAGGACCTGCACAGGCAGTGGGAGGAGAAGGAGCAGTTTCCGCCCTACGAGTTCTCGCTCGAAGCCGGCAAGGAGATGTTCGCGACGCCGTTCAAGAACGGCAAGACCTACGCCGACTGCTTCCCGAACAAGGGCATCGGTATCCGCCAGAACTATCCCTATTTCGACGAGAAGGAAGGCAAGGTCGTCACGCTCGAGCTCGCGCTCAACCGCTGCCGCGAAGCTAATGGCGAGGCGCCGTTCTCCTATCTGAAGGACGACATGGCGGCGCTCACCGCCTACATGGCCTTCACCTCGCGCGGCAACCCGATGGACATCAAGATCCCGAACGATCCGCGCGCGCTCGAGGCCTATCAGAAGGGCAAGGAGTATTTCTACACCCGCCGCGGCCAGCTCAATTTCTCCTGCGCCACCTGCCACATCCAGAGCCCGGGCGAGCGGATCCGCGCCGAGGTGCTGGCGCCGGCGCTCGGCATCCTGAACGCGATGCCGATCTACCGCTCGGAATGGAGCGGCATGGGCACGACCAGCCGCCGCTTCACCACCTGCAACAGCCAGATCCGCGGCGTGCCGCTCAATCCGCAGGACGACGAGTACCGCAACCTCGAATACTATCTGTCCTATGTCAGCAACGGGCTGCCGATTTCGGGTCCGGGAGCACGGCCATGAGCGCGGCCATCAAAACTGTCCTCGCAGCATCAGCCCTGCTGATCGCAGCGGCGACCTGTGCCCTCGCCGCCTCCGAAGCCGACTACAAGGCCGCCTACGCCGCCGCCGAAGCCGCCAACAAGGAAGCAGGCAACCTGCGCAACCAGTGGACCACCACCGCCTCGACACTATCTGCCGCAAAAAAGGCCGGTGAGGCTGGTGATTTCGACACCGCAGTCGCCACGGCCAAGGAGGCCGAGGCGCTGGCAAAGGCCTCGATCTTCCAGGCCACCAGCGAAAAGGAACGCTGGAAGGACATGGAAGTTCGTTAAGAGCGCGCAGGCCAGGGGCCGCGCGGAGAGAATGATGATCATCCGCCGCCGGGAATTCCTGAAAGCTGCGGCCGCCGCAACGCTGACGGCCGGCCTGCCCCGCCTTGCGCGCAGCGCCGATACCGCCAGCGTCTACGACCTCGAGCGGTTCGGCAACGCCCGCATCCTGCACATGACCGACACGCATGCGCAGCTGAAGCCGGTGTTCTTCCGCGAGCCCGGCGTCAATCTCGGCGTCGGCGCGATGGCCGGCCAGCCGCCGCACCTCGTCGGCAAGGCGTTCCTCGACCGCTTCGGCATCCGGCCCGACAGCGCCGACGCCTACGCCTTCACCTGCGTCGAATTCGAGAAGGCCGCCGGCCGTTTCGGCCGGCTCGGCGGCTTCGCCCACCTGAAGACACTGGTCGACAAGCTGCGCGCCGATGTCGGCGAAAAGCGTTCGATCCTGCTCGACGGCGGCGACCTCTGGCAGGGCTCGGCGCTCGCCAACGCCATGAACGGCGCCGACATGGTGGAGGCCGCCAATCTGCTCGGCATCGAGGCGATGACCGGGCACTGGGAATTCACCTATGGCGAGCAGGTGCTGCGCGACAACCTCTCCCGCTTCAAGGGCGAGTTCCTGGCGCAGAACGTGTTCCTGACCGAGGAAGCCGCGTTCAACGACGCCAAGGCGTTCGACCCGGCTTCGGGACGGGTGTTCAAGCCGTCCTTCATCAAGGAGATCGGCGGCCATCGCGTTGCGATCATCGGCCAGGCCTTCCCCTACGTGCCGATCGCGCATCCGAAGCGCTTCACGCCGGACTGGAAGTTCGGCATCCGCGACGAGGAGCTGCAGAAGCTCGTCGACGGCCATCGCAACAACGACAAGGTCGAGGCGGTGATCCTGCTGTCGCATAACGGCATGGATGTCGACCTCAAGCTCGCCAGCCGCGTCACCGGCATCGACGTCATCCTCGGCGGGCACACCCACGACGCGATCCCGATCCCGATCACGGTGACCAATGCCGGCGGCGTCACGCTGGTGACCAATGCCGGCTCCAACGGCAAATTCATCGGCGTGCTCGATCTCGACCTTGCCAAGGGCAAGGTCGCCAATGTCCGCTACCGGCTGCTGCCGGTGTTCGCCGAACTGCTGAAGCCCGATCCTGCGATGCAGACGCTGATCGACAAGATGCGCGATCCGCATGCCGACGAATGGAACAACAAGCTGGCCTCGGCCGACCGGCTGCTCTACCGCCGCGGCAATTTCTCCGGCACCGTCGACCAGTTGATCTGCGATGCGCTGCTGAACGAGCTCGACGCCGAGATCGCGCTGTCGCCGGGCTTCCGCTGGGGCATCACCACGCTCGCCGGCCAGCCGCTGACCATGGAAGACGTGCTGTCGGAAACCGCGATCACCTATCCGGAGACCTACGTCGCCAAGATGACGGGTAGCCAGATCAAGGATGTGCTGGAAGACGTTTGCGACAATCTGTTCAACGTCGATCCCTATTATCAGCAGGGCGGCGACATGGTCCGCGTCGGCGGCCTCGCCTACACCTGCACGCCGGCCGAGACTGTCGGCAAGCGCATTTCCGAGTTGAAGCTTGGCAACGGCAAGCGTCTCGAAGCCGGCAAGCACTACAAGGTCGCAGGCTGGGCCTCGGTCAACCAGCAGAGCGGCGCGCCGATCTGGGATGTCGTCGCCAGGCACCTGCGCTCCGGCCGGCCGCCGAACCGCGACGAACCCGGCGTGACGCTGAAAGGCGTCGAGGACAACCCGGGCATCGCGAGGCACGGATGACGCGCCGCGCGCTGATCGCGGCATTCGGCCTTGCTGCGCTCGCGCTGGCGACGCCGCTCGCGCGTGCCCAGCAGGCGCCGTTGCAGGACAAGCCGTTCGCCGAGCACAAGGTCGTGCTGCAGCTCTCCGACAACGATCCGAGGAAGCAAGGCCTCGTCATCAGCGTCGCCAACAATCTGATGAAGCACTACGACCCCGACAAGGTCGCGGTCGAGATCGTCGCCTTCGGCCCGGGCATCGACCTGCTCAAGCCCGACAACCCGAACCGCAAGCTGGTCGAGAGCCTGGTCGCGCAGGGCGCGCGGGTCGACATCTGCCTCAACACCGTCGACACGATCGAACGCGACAGCGGCAAGCGGCCGGACTACATCGCCGTCGCCACCCCCGTGCAGGTCGGCGTCGCGCAGATCTTGCTGCTCACCGAGAACGGATACACGCTGGTCCGGCCGTAACGGCCCCGTCGTCATTGCGAGCCAACGGGTCGCGCGAACGCGCGCCCGCAGGAGCAGGCTGGAGTTACGTGCGGCCGTAACTTCGTCTCTTCCACGACCTCGATGCATATCCCGTCATCCTGAGGCGCGAGCGGAGCGAGCCTCGAAGGATGCACGGCCCAGATGCCTTGTCCCATTCGCGGAAAGACCCGGGCCGTCCACCCTTCGAGACGCGCGCAAGAGCGCGCTCCTCAGGGTGACGGGATCCGGCTGGGGTGGGGATGGATTTGCTTTGAACGGACCCTATCTATGGAATAATATCCTCCATGTGACTCGGCCCGGAGAATAGGTAAGCCGTCATGATCTTTCGCCAGCTCTTCGACAGCGTATCCGGAACCTACAGCTATCTGCTCGCGAGCCGCGCCGGCGGCGAGGCACTGATCCTCGATCCGGTGCTGGAGAAGGCCGATCGCTACTGCAAGCTGCTCCAGGAACTTGACCTCAGGCTGGTCAAGGCCGTCGATACGCACCTGCACGCCGATCATGTCACCGGCCTCGGCGAGCTGCGCGACCGCACCCAGTGCATCACCATCATGGGCGAGCAGAGCAAGGCCGACGTGGTGTCGATGCGCGTCTCCGACGGCGACAAGGTGACGATCGAGGGCCTTTGCCTCGAGGCGCTGTACACGCCCGGCCACACCGACGATTCCTACAGCTATCTGATGGGCGACCGCGTCTTCACCGGCGACACGCTGCTGATCCGCGGCACCGGCCGCACCGACTTCCAGAACGGCAGCGCGCGGGCGCAGTACGATTCGATCTTCAACCGGCTGCTGAAGCTGCCGGAGGAGACCATGGTGTTCCCCGCGCATGATTACAAGGGCGACACCGTCTCCACCATCGGCGAGGAGAAGCGCTACAATCCGCGGCTGCAGGTCAAATCGATCGACGACTATGTCGAGCTGATGAACAACCTCAATTTGCCGAACCCGAAGCTGATGGACGTCGTGGTGCCCGCCAACATGCATGTCGGCCTGCACCAGGACGAACTCGCCAAGGAAGGCCTCTCCCTCAGCGCGCGCGACGCCATCGCGAGTCTCGGCCGCCCCGATATCCTTCTGGTCGATTTGCGCGAGAGCGGCGAGCGGGCCAAGCACGGCACGCTCGCGGGCGCGCTGCACGCGCCCTATCCGGGGATTTGCGCCACCCTGCAGCCCGGCGGCATGCTGCGCGAGGTCGCCGCCGCAACCGGCCGCCGCGTCGTGTTCTTCTGCGCCTTCGGCGAGCGCTCGGCGATGGCGGTGGCCGCCGCGAAGAAGGCGGGACTGGCCAACACCGCGCATATCGATGGCGGCATCGATGCGTGGAAGAAGGCCGGCGGGCCGGTGGTGATGGGATAGTCTCATAACCCTTTAGCCCGCTCGCAAATATCTCACCGTCTGAGGTGCGAGCGAAGCGAGCCTCGAAGGGCGACGGCCACACTCCTTCCGCGAACTCCTGGAAGTATCCGGGCCGTGCATCCTTCGAGACGCGGCTTCGCCGCTCCTCAGGATGACGGGTTTGGAAGGTCACTGCGTCACTCGCTGCAACTCTTCCGTCAGGCGATCCAGCGCATCCGCCAGCATCACGCCGCCGCACACCGTGAGCCGCTCCGGCAGCACGATGCGCTTGCTTTGCGGATAGAAGCGCTCCAGCGCCGGATGCAGCAGGAAGGCGCGACCGTCATCCTCGGCGCGGTCGCCGGCTTCCGACACCAGGATGAAATCCGGCCGGAGTTTTACGATCGCCTCCAGCGAAGCAAACCCGCCTGCGCCGACGCCAAGTTCGCCGGCGGCGTTGGCGAGGCCGGCTGCCGCCAGCAGCGAGCTGACCAGGCTATGGTCGCCCGAGACAAAGCCGCGCCGCTCCAGCGGCAGCACGCGGTAATGATGCGCGCTTGCCGCCGCCCGCGCATGCGCGATCGTCGCATCGAGGCGCGCGATCTCGGCCTCCGCGCGATCGGGATGCTGCACCACATCGCCCATCGCGCGAATCTGGTCCTTCACCTCGTCCAGCGTGCGCGGCACGGTGAATTCGACGAGGTGCAGCCCGTGGGCCTTCAACAGATCGCGGGTCGCGCGCTTGTCGAACAGGCTGACCACGACGAGGTCGGGCTTGAGCAGCAGCACGTCCTCGGCCTCGCCGGACAGGCGCGGAAAGTTTCGCGCCTTCTCCGCGGCCCAGGATTGCCAGGCATCGCGCGAGAAGCGGCTGAGGCCGATAATCTGGTCCGGATCGGCCAGCGACAGCACGAGCTGGTCGCTGCAGACATTCATCGAGACGATGCGCGGTCCGGCGGCGAACGCGGCGCCGGCGGAAATAAGCCACAGCAGTATCGCGACCACCGCACCAAGATGAAGCGAAGCGAGATGGCTGCCACGCTGAAGGTGCGCCCCCTCTCCCGCTTGCGGGGGAGGGTTGGGGTGGGGGTTTCGCCGCGAGCCATATCGTGGAGAGAGCCCCCACCCGCTGCGCTCGTCGAGCGCAGCGACCTCCCCCGTAAGCGGGAGAGGTGAACTGAGCTTGTGGTGAGGCCGTGGCCACATCAGACGTCCGCCCACGGCACGATGACGGCTTCGCGCTGAAATTCGGCGCGATAGGCGCTGACCCGGAACACGCTGGCGAGGACGCTCTCCGACAGTGCCTCGACGGGCGCGCCTTGCGCTGCCAGCCGCCCCTCCGCGAGCACCAGCACATGATCGGCAAAGCGCGCGGCGAGTCCCAGGTCATGCGTCACCACGATCACCAGCACACCGGCATCGGCGACGTTGCGCAGCTTCTGCATCACGTCGATCTGGTGGCGTGGATCGAGCGAGGCGGTCGGCTCGTCGGCGAGGATCACCGGCGCCTCCACCGCGAGCACCCGGGCCAGCGCGACGCGGCTGCGCTCGCCGCCGGAGAGTTCGGTGACGCGGCGATCGCTGAACTCAGTGACGTCGACCGCCTGCATCGCGCGCAGCACCGCCTCCATATCCGTCTGCGACAGCCGCGCCGGATCGGTCGCGCCGTGCGGATAGCGGCCGAGCGCGACGATGTCGCGCGCCGGCAGCGGCCAGTGCACCATGTGCCCCTGCGGCAGGTAGGCAAAACGTTTCGCACGCTCGCGCAGCGGCAGCGACGCCAGCGGATCGCCGCCGATCCGGATCTCGCCGCCCGACGGAATCAGCCCGGAGAGTGCGCGCAGCAGCGTGGTCTTGCCGGCGCCGTTCGGCCCGACCAGCGCGACCAGATGGCCCGATGGCAACGACAGCGAGACATCGTGCAGCACCTTGCGGCTGCCGAGCGAGGCATTGAGAGCGGCGGCGGAGAGCAGCGTCATGCCACGCCTCCGCCGAGCGCGCGGCGTTCGCGCATGATCAGATAGAGGAAGAACGGCACGCCGATGATCGAGGTCAGCACGCCGACCTTGATGTCGGAGGTCGAGGGAATGATGCGCACCGCGATGTCGGCCGCGAGCAGCAACGCCGAGCCGGTGAGCGCACTGGGCACCAAGAGCCGCGCCGGATCGTGACCGATCACGGGACGCATCAGATGCGGCGCAACCAGGCCGATGAAGCCGATCGTGCCGGTGACTGCGACCGCGCCGCCGACGCCAAGCGCCACGCCCGTGATCACGAAGAGCCGCAACCGCCCGACGTCGACGCCGAGGCTCTGCGCCGCCTCCTCGCCAAGCGTCAGCGCGCGGAAGGCGCTCGCCTGGCTGAGCAGGATGGCGGCGCCCGCGACGATGAAGGGCAGCGCCAGCGCCACGTGCTGGAAGCTGCGGTCCTCCAGCGAGCCGAGCAGCCAGAACGCGATCTCCAGCACCACAAACGGATTGCTCGAGAGATTCATCACCAGTGCGGTCGCGGCTCCCGCAAAGCTCGAGATCGCGAGCCCAGCGAGGATCAGGATCAACAGCCCGGCATTGCTGCCGGCGATCGCAAGCAGCGCGAACACCGAGCCGAAGGCGGCGATGATCGCCACCACCGGCAGCGCGTAGGAGCGCACATCGGCGAGGCCCAGCGCGATCACCAGCACCGCGCCGAACGCCGCCGATTGCGGCGCGCCGAATAGCGACGGCGAGGCCAGCGGATTGCGCAGCAGCCCTTGCAGCGCCGCACCGGACAGCCCGAGAATGCCGCCGATCGCAAATGCCAGGATGGTGCGCGGCAGGCGGATCTCGCGCACGATCACCTGCGCCACATCGCTGCCGCCGCCGAACAGCGCCTCGATCACCGCGAGCGGCGACAGCCGCACCGGCCCGATGCCGAGCGAGAGCACACACAGCAGGACCACGAGCGCGAGCAGCGCCGCCGTGGCGCCCCACCGGCGCCGCGCCGCGACCTCGGCCGCCAAGGCAAAATCCTGCGCGCTCATCGGATCCATGCTCTTACAGCGATCGCCGTGGCAGACAAGCGACACTCGACAAAAACCGTGGCCGCGCGGCCGCCGCCCGACTTCCGCCGGATTGACTTTGCTACCCGGCCGAACCCTAGATGAACATGACGGTTCTTTCATGAGATGAAAAGGGAATGCGGTACGGGGAAACTTCCCCAACGCCGCGGCTGCCCCCGCAACTGTATGCGGTGAATCCTTCGTCACAGGCCACTGGGAATCTCGGTCCTGGGAAGGCGACGAAGGGTAACGACCCGCGAGCCAGGAGACCTGCCGTCAGCCGTGGTCACACGCGATGCTGCCGGTCGGGGAGTACAGGCATGAGCTTCACCTGATGCTGTGAGCACGATGGTGAGACTGGTTCGCGGTGACGTGCCACTGACGTTGCCGAGGCCTTGCTTATGTTCTCCTTCCCTTTCCATCGGCGGCGCCGCGCGCTTCTGCTCGCGTCGACGATGATCGCGCCGGCGATCCTTGTCTCCGCAGCGCGGGCGCAGCAGGCACCCGCTCCCGATCAGCTGCCGGCGATCGAAGTCACCAAGCCGGGCGACCAGAACGTCACGCGCGCCAGGCCGGCCGCTGACGAAGCGCCGGCGCCGCGACGCCCGGCGCCGGGCACCTCGCAAGGCAACAATACAGGCAGCGGAGCCGGATCGGGCACGACAGGGACCGGCGTGGCCACCGGAACGGGCGGCACCGGCGGCCGCCAGTTCGCCGGCATTGTCGGCTCCTCCTCGGCCGTGATCACCGCCGACGACATCGCGCATTCGCCGGTGCAGTCGTTACCCGAGATCCTCGCGCAGGTGCCGGGCGTGCAGCTGCAAACGCCCTATGGCGGACCGAACGGCGCCAAGACGTCGGTCGACCTGCGCGGCTTCGGCGCATTCGCGACCGACAATACCCTTTTCCTGCTCAACGGCCGCCGCCTCAACGACGTCGACAAGGCCGGCTTCGACCTCACCACGATTCCGCTCGATTCGATCGAGCGCATCGAGATCACGCGCGGCAACAGCGGCGCGGTGCTCTACGGCGACAACGCGGTGGGCGGCGTCGTCAACATCATCACCAAGACCGGCGTCGGCGGCCCGCCGACGACGATGCGGGCCGAGGCCGGAGTTGGCTCGTTCAACACCCGCATGGCCGCGGTCTCCGCGGCGCTCAATTCCGGCCCGTGGTCCACCTCGTTCTACGGCAACGGCATCAAGTCGGACGGCTACCGCGTCAACAATGCGCTCGACCAGCGCAACGCCGTCGGCAACATCAACTACACGACGCCTGATCTCACCGCCTTCCTGACCGTCACCGGCAGCGACCAGAAGCTCGGCCTACCCGGCGGACGGCTGGTCGATCCGTCGATCGGCGTGAACGAGCTGCTCACCGATCGCCGCGGCGCCGCGACGCCCTTCGACTATGCCAACCAGCAGACCGCCAGCGTCACCGCCGGCTTCACCAAGACGCTGATGAACGGCGTCGACCTCATCGTCGACGGCGGCTGGCGGCAGCGCGAGACGCAGAGCGGCTTCTTCGGCACGGTGCCGACCATCAGCTTCGCCTCGACCTACAATGACGCCGCGCTGCAGACCTGGTCGCTGACGCCGCGGCTCAGCGTCAAGAATGTGATGCTGGGCGTGCCGTCGACGATCCTGACCGGCATCGACTATTACGATTCGAGCTTCCGCGAGGCGCGCGGCGCCTATCAGGGCGTCGACCCGTTCCACATCTACAATATCGAGCAGCAGAGCGTGGCCGGCTATTGGCAACATACGCTGGGCCTGTTGCCAACGACCGACATCTCCTACGGCGCGCGCGTCCAGAATACCAGCATCTCGGCGCGCGATCGCTACGACCCGAATGCGCCGTTCGCGTTCGACACGCAGGCGGCACCGCTCGACAGCAACGAGACGCAATACGCCCTGCATGTCGGCGCCGAGCATCGCCTGACCGACACCTTCTCGGTGTTCGGCCGCGCGGCACGCGCATTCCGCACGCCTGATGTCGACGAACGCGTCGCGTCGGGTCCGTCATTCGACCCGCTGACCTTCGCCCCGATCCCGCAGAATTTCCAGCTCAAGACCCAGACCTCGCAGGATGTCGAGGGCGGCTTTCGCGTCAGGACCAACCTGTTTCAGGTCCAGACCAGCGTCTATCTGATGGATCTCGAGAACGAAATCCATTTCAACCCGGTGCTGTTCTTCAACACCAACCTCGACCCCACCCGCCGCTATGGCTCGGAAACCAGTGCCTCGCTCAAGTTCAGCGATACGGTGACCCTGCGCGGCGGCATGGCGATCACCCGCGCGGTGTTCCGCGAAGGCATCTGGGCCGGCAACGACGTGCCGCTGGTGTCGCGCTACACCGGCAATCTCGGCGTCACCTGGAATATCTGGCAGAACTATCTGGTGTTCGACGCCACGGTGCGGGCCTGGAGTTCGCGCATCATGGACAACGATCAGGCCAACACCCAGAGCCGGATTCCCGGAAACGCCACCGCCGATATCAAGCTGAGCGGGCAAGTTGACCGCTTCTTCTGGTCACTGAGCGTGAACAACCTGTTCAACGCGCTCTATTACGACTACGCCATCGCGAGCACGTTCACCGAAGGCCGCTTCTCGGCCTATCCGCTGCCCGGCCGCACCTACATGGTAAAGGCCGGCGCGACGTTCTAGAGCGTGAACCGGTGGGGCGGGTCTGCCCCGCCGCACCGTCCCCGAACATTACAAACGCACCGAAACTGGGGTAGAGTTCCGGCAGCTGATTTGACCCGCGCAGGGGAAACGCATGGCCAAGGCCGGGAAGCAGACCAAGGGCGGCACGAAGACCAAAGACAAGACCGACGACAAGGCGAAGAAACCTCCGCCAGCCGCAGCGCTACAGGACGATGATTATTACGAGGACGGCGATATCGCCACACCGAAGCTCGACCGCTACGGCAATGATGACGAGCCGTTGTGAGGCCCGGCGAATATCGATCCACAGATCCTGCGCGCAGTCGCGCGCGGCGGCCTCGTAGCTCGCGAGCTACCGAGCCCGGCTCGTCGTCGCCAAGCAGACATTAGGTCGCAGCGAGGTCATCGGCCGGACCACCCTTCCGGATTGGTTGCCCACCCCCTGGATGCTAGGCTTCGCATGGACGCTGGGTCCTTGCTGGGGGCGGTGCCATGAGGTTTGCGAAGGCGGTGCTCACGGTCTTCTGCATGATCGCGTCGATGTGCGACCCGTCCGATGCGCAACAGGCCCCCAGGAAAGTAGGAATCCTCGTCAACGGCAGCCCGTCGCCGCTGTTCGACTCCATCAAGAAGAACCTTCTGAGCGACTTCGCCGAGCGCGGCTATCTCGAAGGACGCGACATCGTCATCGAACCGCGATTTGCCGAATCGAAGCTCGAGCGCCTTCCGGGCCTCGCCTCGGAGCTGGTCGGTGCGAATGTGGATGTCATCCTCGCACTCGGCGGCCCGGCGTCGGTCGCGTCGCAGAAAGCCACGTCGACGATCCCGGTGATCTTTGCGATCGTGACCGATCCGGTCGCGTTGAAGCTTGTCGCCTCGATGGAAAAACCGGGAGGCAACGTCACGGGCCTCACCAACCTCGATCCGCAGCAGGCCAGCGACCAGTTCAAGCTTCTGAAGGAGGCATTCCCCGGGATCACGCGCGTTGCGATTCTCAGTGATCAAACGATCCCGGCGCGGATGAACGCGGGCTCGCCCCGATTGATCGTGCCAACGAGGCAGCAGCCAAGGCCCAGGGGGTGGAGCCGCAAATCGTGAAGGTCAAGGGTGCAGACGATCTGGAGGCCGCGATTGCCGGGATGGCAAAGGAGCGCGCGCAGGCGCTGCTGGTCCTTGAAGTGCCGGTGCCCTGGAGCAATCGAAAACGAGTCGGTGAACTGGCCATCAAGAACCGCTTGCCGGCAATGTTTCCCGGCGGCCAGGCGGACGCCGGCGGGGTGATTACTTATGGGGCCAACGTCGCCGATACATGGCGCGAGTTTGCGACATTCGCCGACAAGATTTTCAAGGGCGCGAAGCCGGGCGACCTGCCAGTCGGCGTCGTCACCAAGCGAGAGCTGATATTCAATCTCCAGGCGGCCCAGGCCGTGGGCGTCGAGATTCCACCGGAGCTCTTGAAGCGCGCAGACAAGATCGTGCGGTGAATTCGCGCTGGAGGGATACTAGCGGAAATCGCCATTCTCGATCGCCTTGATGCTGCCGCGATCGAGCAGATGCGCGCCAAAGCCGCCGCGCGCCAGCGATGAGGCGATCTGCGGTGATGCCAGCAGCAGCACTGTCGTCATCGCAAGCGGCACGGCGCTGAGCCAGTCGAGCCGCACCGGCGTCAGCTCTTCGCTGCTTCCCCGATAGTGCCCTTCGCCCGCGGCGATGCGGCCGCATTCCCGGATCAGGTCACGCCGCGTACCATCGCGCGACGCACTGCCGAGCAGCGCCTGCATCGCCAGATGCGTCCGCACCCCGGCGCGCCCCTCGGCCAGCGGCGCCGGCGTTTCGCCGCGCGAGACGCGCAGCAGCAGGTCGACCAGATCGACGCCCGACTGAAAGGCGTTCATCGGCTCGACCAGCCGTGGGTTGCAGTCGATCAGCAGCGGCGTCGCGCTGTCGAGCGGCATGATGACGTCGACCGAGAGCGCACCGTGCCAACCAAGATGCGCGCCGATGGTCTCGAGGCCGGCGCGGATCGCCAGCCGGCTCACGCTCTCCTTGATCGCCTCGCCGCCGCCGACACCGGCCGCAATCTGGCGGTAGGCATGGAAGCCGACGAGCGTGCCGTGGCAGAACACCGACTGCGCCTTCTCGACCGTGCCGGTGACCAGATCCTGCGCCAGCACCTCGCCGGCAAAATCGCCTGAGGATTCGAGGTCGTAGAGCGCGCGATTGAGATCACCAGCGTCGCGCACGAACCAGACACCGCGGCTGGCGGTGCCGACCGACGTTTTGACAACGGAGGGAAAGCGCACCGCCTCGCGCAGCTCCTCGGCCGAGTTCACGATCCGGGTCGGCGGCTGCGGCAGGCCGAGCCGGTCGAGCAGGCGGCTGAACCCGGCCTTGCTGTGCACGGCGCGATAGCTGGCGAAATCCGGCAGCGCGAGGCCAGTGCGTGAGGCCAGCCCCGCCGCGGCGCGGGCGAACAGAAATCCCTGTTCATGGGTCGGCAGCAGCACATCGAAATGCCGCGAGGCCAACAGGCGCTCGACGAAGCGCAGGAAGCCGGCCGGATCCGACCGCAGCGGCGGACAATGGTGGTATTTGCGGACAAAGCGCGAGTAGCGCGCCAGGCACCAGCGCGAGGGGTCGCAAACCTCGACGTGATGGCCGGCCAGGCCCAGGATCGTGATCGCCTCGCGGCCGGAGGTGCTGGAGCCCTCCGACACCAGCACGCGGAGCTGCTTTTTGGCGTCGATCATGGCCGATCATCGCCGTGCCGCCGTGCTTTGTCGCCGCATTTAATGCCGCATGTGTCGATCCGGCACGCCCGCGCCGGGGGCAGCCATGCGCCCGCGTTCATAGACAATTAGCGGCCGATCTCTATTTTCGGCGGGCCCTGCCGGGCATTTTGTTTGACGCGTTTTCTTCACGCGAACCGGTACCCACTTCGCTTGAAAACGCTATGGAACTGGGGTTTTCGACGACATGGTCGACGTTCTGGCCGCACCGCAGCAAGCGAAAGCCGACAGTGCGCTGCGCACGCTGACGGGGATTTCGGTCGCCCATTGGGTCAGCCATTTCCATATCTTCGTGCTGCCGATGCTGTTCCCGTTCCTGAAGCAGCAGCTCGGCGTCGGCTATGTCGAGCTCGGCCTGGCGCTGACGGTGTTCGCGGCGGTCTCCGGGCTGACCCAGGCGCCGATCGGTTACCTCGCCGACCATTTCGGCGCGCGCAAGATCCTGTTGATCGGACTGACCGTCGGCGGTTGCGCGCTGATCGGGCTCGGCCTGCATCTCAGCTATACGTCGCTGATCGTCTGCGCGGTGCTGCTGGGCCTCGCCAACAGCGTCTATCATCCGGCCGACTACGCGATCCTCTCGGCGCATATGGACGAGGCGCGGATGGGCCGCGCCTTCTCGATCCACACCTTCGCCGGATTCCTCGGCGGCGCGGTGGCGCCCGCGATCATGGCGGCGCTCGTGGCCTCGATCGGCGGCCTCGGCGCGCTGATCGTCGCCGGTGCGGTCGGGCCGCTGGTGGCGCTGTTCCTGATCGTGCTCGGCATTCCCGATGCCGGCGCCAACAAGAACAAGGCAAAGGAGGGCGCCGCGCCGAAGGCGAGCGTGATCACGCCGGCGCTGATGGTGCTGACGGCCTTCTTCACGCTGCTCAGCCTGTCGACCTCGGGCATCAACAATTTCGGCGTGGTCGCACTGATGGGCGGCTACGGCGCGTCGTTCTCGACGGCCAATATCGCGCTGACCGCATTCCTCGGCGCCAGCGCGGCCGGCGTGCTCGCCGGCGGCTACCTCGCCGACTGGACCCACCGCCACAGCCAGGTCGCCGCGGGCTGCTTCGCGGTCAATGCCGCCCTTGTGCTGCTGATTGCGCTGCTCGACCTGCCGCCGGTGGCGCTCACGCTGGCGATGGGGCTTGCCGGATTCCTCGGCGGGGTGATCGCGCCGTCCCGCGACATGATGGTGCGCAACGCGGCACCGCCCGGCGCCGCCGGCCGCGCCTTCGGCATCGTCTCCACCGGCTTCAACTTCGGCGGCATCGTGAGCCCGCTGCTGTTCGGCTGGATCATGGACCAGCACATGCCGCACTGGGTGTTCGGCGCCTCCGTGGTGTTCATGGTGCTGACCGTGCTGCTTGCCCTCGTCACCGAGCGCAAGCCGCAGGCTTCGGGATACGAGGCCGAGACCGCCAGCCCGCGCGCCTGAAACGCGAAACGTTGCGCACGCAGCGCGCTCACTCCGACCGTCGCGACAGCACCTGCTTCAGGAGCGGCTCGATGCGCGACAGCTCATCGAGATGGACCGCCGACAATTCGGCGAGATGATCGGCCGCAAGGCCGGTTAATTTCAGCAGCACTCGCCGCTGGTCGGCGGGATCGAGCACGCGCTCGACCAGCCCGGCCTCGGACAGCCGGTCGACCAGTTCGACCGTGGTGTGGTGACGAAGCCGCAGCCGTTCGGCCAGATCACCGACCGCAACCGGCCCGCCGCCCGGATACCCCCGGATCGCCAGCAATGCCTGATGCTGCCGCGGTGTCAGGCCTGCGGCCTTCGCGGCGTCCTGGCTGAACTCCAGAAACCGGCGGATCAGATAGCGAAATTGCGACAGCGTTTCGTAATCGCCCTGGCTGGGAACCCGCTTCTGGTCCTGCCTCGGCGATTTCGACGGTGCTTTCAACGCTGCCATTCGATGTCTCCCGCTTGTAATTATATCGCAATGCGATATGACGCCGCGTCCACTTCACCCGAGCCTTACGCCACCAATGAGCGCCATTTCCACCAAATCGAGCGTCTCCGCCACGAACACCGCCCCAAACACCGCCAAAATCGGCGAGAAGGCCAGCCACCTCCTGAGCGACTTCACGACCGATCCGCGCGTCGTGGTGATCTCGGCGATCGCCGTGTTTGTCTCCGCCGCAGGCGTGCTGGCCGGGGCGGGACTGCTGCAGCTGATCAAGCTTGCCACCAACATCGCCTATTTCGGCCAGTTCAGCTTCGCCGACCTGAAATTGCAGGATTCGCCGCTCGGGCTCTGGACCGTGCTGGTGCCGGTCGCGGGCTCGCTCATCATCGGGCTGATGGCGCGTTTCGGCAGCGAGAAGATCCGCGGCCACGGCATCCCGGAAGCCATCGAGGCCATCCTGCTCGGCCGTTCCCGGCTCGACCCCAAGGTGGCGATCCTGAAGCCGTTGTCGTCGGCGGTGTCGATCGGCACCGGCGGCCCGTTCGGCGCCGAGGGCCCGATCATCATGACCGGCGGCGCGATCGGCTCGCTGATCGCGCAGATGCTCCCGGTCAGCGACAACGAGCGCAAGACCCTGCTGGTGGCGGGCGCCGCCGCCGGAATGACCACGGTGTTCGGAACGCCGATCGCCGCGATCATGCTCGCGGTCGAACTGCTGCTGTTCGAATGGACGCCGCGCAGCTTCATTCCCGTCACCGTCGCCGCCGTGGTGGCGGCGGTCGGACGCACCTTCCTGCACATGCCCGCGCCGCTGTTTCCGTTCACCGGCGGCGTCGACATCTCGGTGCTGCAGCTCGGCGCCTGGATGCTGATCGGGATCCTCTCCGGGCTGCTGTCGGGCGTGCTCACCCAGCTGGTCTATGGCTGCGAGGACATCTTCCTCAAGCTGCCGATCCACTGGATGTGGTGGCCGCTGATCGGCGGCTTGGTGGTCGGCCTCGGCGGCTTGATCGAGCCGCAGGCGCTCGGCGTCGGCTATGACAACCTCGCGTCGATGCTGCAAGGCGATGTGGTGCTGAAGGCCGCGCTGCTGCTGCTCGTGGTGAAAGCCGTGATCTGGTCGGTCGCGCTCGGCTCGGGCACCTCGGGCGGCGTGCTGGCGCCGCTGCTCATCATGGGCGGCGCGATGGGAACGGCGCTGAGCGGCTATCTGCCTGAAGCGAGCCCCGGCTTCTGGGCGTTGCTGGCGATGGCGGCGACAATGGGCGGCACGATGCGCTCGCCGCTGACCGCGACCTTCTTCGCCGTCGAACTCACCGGCAACACCCATGTGCTGCTGCCGCTGATCGCAGCCTGCGGCACCGCGCACGGCGTCACGGTGCTTTTGATGCGGCGCTCGATCCTGACCGAGAAGGTGGCTCGGCGCGGCCATCATCTGGTGCGCGAGTACCGTGTCGATCCGTTCGCGCTGACCCGCGTGCGCGACGTCATGACCAAGGCGGTCGAGACCGTCGCCGACACCATGACGCTGCACGGCGCGGCCGCCTTCCTGACCAACCCGAAGACCGGTCACCCCAGCTTTCCCGTCGTCGACGCCAACCACCACGTGCTCGGCGTGATCGACCCGCCGTCCGTGCTGCGCTGGCGCCGCGCCGGCAAGCATCGCACCGCGACGCTCAAGCAGCTGCTGGCCGGCAGCAAGATCACCGTCGCCTATCCCGACGAATATCTCGACCGGCTCGCCGACCGCCTGATGCAGGTCAACGTCTCGCATCTGCCTGTGATCTCGCGCGAGGATCAGCGCCTCGTCGGTTATATCGGCTGGAAGGACCTGATGCGCGTCCGCGCCAGGCTGCAGGCCGAAGAGACCCAGAAGACGGCGTTCTTCGGCGCGCGATAGCGCAATACGAGTTCATTTCGAATCGAGCCGCGGACTCCGTTTCACCTCGCCCCGCGTGCGGGGAGAGGTCGGAACGCATCGTTAGATGCGTTCCGGGTGAGGGGGAGCTTCCACAAACGCAGCTATCACCGCTTATGCGGAGACAGCCCCTCACCCCACCCCTCTCCCCGTGAGTACGGGGAGAGGGAGCGCAGCGCCGCCTGCCGTCGAGGAACAAATTTCCGTCGGGCGGCAACGTTCGATCCCAGCTGGCAAATCAGCATCAGCGCATCCCAGAGCTTCATCGGCGCTGGTTGACAGCATCAGGGGCTGACCCATGATGCCGTCAACCAAAAACAGCCTCGGGATGAAATGCCATGACCTCGACCCCAGACCTCGTGATCCGCGGCGGCACCATCGCCGACGGCAAGGGCGGCGACCTCTATGAAGCCGATGTCGCGATCACAGGCGGCAAGATCACCGAAGTCGGCAAGGTCTCGGCAAAGGGCAAGGAAGAGATCGACGCCCGCGGCAAGCTGGTGGCGCCCGGCTTCGTCGACGTCCACACCCATTACGACGGCCAGGTGACCTGGAGCCAGGACATCACGCCGTCGTCGCAGAACGGCGTCACCACGGCGATCATGGGCAATTGCGGCGTCGGCTTCGCGCCGTGCCGGCCGAGCGACCACACCAGGCTGATCCAGCTGATGGAAGGCGTCGAAGACATTCCGGAGCCGGTGCTCTCCGCCGGCATTCCCTGGGCGTGGGAGAGCTTCCCCGACTACATGGAGTGGCTGTCGAAGCGCAATTTCGACATGGACATCGGCGCGCAGCTGCCGCATGCGGCGCTGCGGGTCTATGTGATGGGCGAGCGCGGCGCGCGCCGCGATCCCGCAACGGCCGAGGACAACAAGGCGATGGCGGCGCTCGCCGGCGACGCGGTGCGGGCGGGCGCGCTGGGTTTCTCGACCTCGCGCACGCTCAATCACCGCACCTCGACCGGCGACTACACGCCGACGCTGAAAGCCGGCGAGGATGAACTGACCGCGATCGCCGGCGCGATGCACGGCGTCGGCCGCAGCGTGCTGCAATTCGTGCTCGACCAGAGCACCGTGCACGAGGACCTGCCGATGATGCTGCGGGTCGCCGAGAACACAAGGTGTCCGATCTCGTTCTCGGTCGCCCAGGCCGACAAGGCGCCGCGGCGTTGGCGGCAGACCATGGACACCATCAACGAAGCCGCCGCCCGCGGCCTGTCGATCACGACCCAGATCGCGGCGCGGCCGGTCGGGCTGCTGCTCGGGCTCGAATTGTCGCGCAACCCGTTCCAGACCCATCCGAGCTATCGCGAGATCGCCAAATTGCCGCTGGCCGAGCGGCTCGCGCATCTGCGCCGACCCGAGGTGCGCGCGACGATCCTGAGCGAGAGCGCGACGGCGACCGACGATCCGCTGTTCTTCCGGCCGAACTACGACAAGATGTATCTCTTGGGTAATCCGCCGAACTATGAGCAGCCGCCGGAAAACGCGCTCGGGCCGCAGGCGCGGCGCCAGGGCCGTCAGCCGGAAGAGCTTGCCTATGACGCGATGCTGACCGACGAGGGTCGCGGCATGCTCTATGTGCCGTTCCTGAATTACGCCGACGGCAATCTCGACGCCGTGCATGAGATGCTGCGCGAGCCCAGTGCCGTGCCCGGCCTGTCCGACGGCGGCGCGCATTGCGGCATCATCTGCGATGCCAGCTTCCCGACCTATCTCTTGACGCACTGGACGCGCGACCGCAGCCGCGGCGAGAAGCTCTCGATCCCGTTCGTGGTCGCGGCGCAGTCGCGCAAGACCGCGCTGTCGGTCGGTCTGTATGATCGCGGGGTGATCGCTCCTGGTTTCAAGGCCGACGTCAACGTGATCGATTACGACCGGCTGCATTTGCACCCTCCGAAGGTGCATTACGACCTGCCGGTCGGCGGCCGCCGCCTCCTGCAGCAGGTCGACGGCTATGACGCCACCATCGTGTCGGGCATCGTGACCCAGCGCGAGGGCAAGGCCACCGGCGCACGCCCGGGCAAGCTCGTCCGCGGCGCGCAGGGGATGAATTGAGAGACGCAGCGATCCGGGCGACAGGACTCCCGCCTCTCCCCTTGTGGGAGAGGCCGGATCGCATGCAGCGGAGCGCAATGCGATCCGGGTGAGGGGTTGCGGTCTCTCGAGGGACGAAACTCGCGGAGGCAGACCCCTCACCCGGATTTCCCGCTGACGCGCGAAATCCGGCCTCTCCCACAAGGGGAAAGGCGAAGTGGAGCGAGTTGCCAGAGGTGCGCCCCTTACGTCGGCGACATCGCACCTTTGATCGTGCCCGCCGGCTGCGACGTGCCGGTCAGCCGCGCCCGCTCGCTGTTCGGCCACAGCAGCAGCAATCCGAGCAGGCCGGAGCCGGCCATGATCGCCGCGTTGATAGTGAAGCCGGACATGTAACCGGCCATCGGCGTTGCCGCGTGCTGGATCACATTGCCCATCACCATCGGCGCCAGGATGCCCGAGATCGTGTAGAGCGCGCCGTAGATCGCGATGATCGCGCCGCGCTGCGACACCGGCGTGAACTCGCCGAGCATCGGCGGGCACACCACGTAGATCGAGCCGCACAGGCCGGAGCCGATCACCAGCAGCGCGATCATGATCCCGCCGGGCGGCGCATAGGGCAGCATCGCAAGGATGGCGCCGCCGAAGATCAGCGGCACCGAGCCGAGCACGCCGCGCGCACCGCGGGTGGTGAAGCCGCGCGTCAGCATCAGCTGCGAGATCCAGCCGGTCAGCAGCACGATCGTCGCGCCGAAGATCCAGGGCAGGATCGAGACGAAGCCGGCCTGGTGCTGCGAGAAGCCGAGCCCCTCGATGATGAAGGACGTGAACCAGGTGAGCCCGAGCGACAGCGCCCAATAGGCGCCGAAGGTTGCTACCACGCAGCCGATGAAGGTGCGCGAGGTCAACAGCTTCCAATACGGAATCCGCGGCTCGTCGGCCGCCACGGCAGACGTCGACACCAGCGGCCCTTCCTTGCCGAGCGCGAACCAGGCGACCGCCCAGATCAGGCCGACGATGCCGAGCGCGCCGAAGGCGTGATGCCAGCTGTGATTGACGATGATCCAGTTCAGCGCGGGCACCGCGAGGATCACGCCGAACGCGGAGCCCTGCGACAGGATCGCGGTCGGCAGCGTACGCTTCTCGTCCGGAAACCATTTGTAGATCGCGTGCGCCGCGACCGAGAACGCCGGCCCCTCGCCGGCGCCGAGGATGATGCGGCAGATCACCAGCGTCGTGAAGCTGACGGTGCCGACCATCGGAAATTGCGCCAGCGACCAGATCACCGCCAGGATCAGCAGCACCCAGCGGGTGGCGACGCGGTTGACGATGAAGCCGACCACGATCGCCGAGATCGAGAACAAGAGGAAGAATGACGAGCCGAGATCGCCGAACTGCTCCTGGGTGAGGCCCATTTCCTTCTTGATCGGCACGCCGGCGAGCCCGACCACGATCTTGTCGGCAAAGTTCACCACCATGAACAGGAATAGAAGGAAGGTGATTTGCCAGGCGCCCTTCGGCGTCCCCTTTGACAGCCCCTCTGACGTCCTCTTGGACGTCGCTTGCGTAGTCATGTCCGGCTCCCCGTCGTTTCGTTTTGGCTTCGTAAATCGGCCCCGTCCGGCGATGCTAGCCACGCCTCGCCGTGCAACGCAACACCGCATTTCCTCGGGGTTGTGCGCCCCGGAGCGCTTCTAACGGCCCGATCACGATCGCGTCGGTCGCGCCAGTGGAGCGGTGAACTGTCATGTCCCGACTGCTATGTTCAGGGCCAACGAAAAGCCCGGGGTTATTTCATGAACAGATTGATCCTACGTGCCACCGCTTGCGCTGCACTTATGTCCGCCGCGCTGCTTGCCGCGCCTCAAGTCCGCGCGGAAGACGCCGCCAATCCCGACTACGCCGCGATCGTCGCCGCACCCGATCGCAGCGATGCGGATCGCCAGGTCGACCAGCGCCGGCAGCCGGCCGAGATGCTCACCTTTGCCGGCGTCAAGCCGGGTATGACGATCCTCGACATGGCGGCGAGCGCCGGCTACAGCACCGAACTGTTGGCGCGCACCGTCGCCCCGTCGGGCAAGGTCTACGCACAGGATTCCGCGACCGTGCTCGAGCGCTTCGTCAAGGACAAGTTCGACACCCGCGCCAAGGCGCCGGCGATGAAGAACGTGGTCCATGTGGTGCGGGACTATGACGACCCGATCCCGCCCGAGGTCAAGGACCTCGACATGATCACCTTCTTCTTTTTCTATCACGACATCACCTATCTGCCTGTCGACCGCGCCGCGATGAACAAGAAGATGTTCGCCGCGCTCAAGCCGGGCGGCTTGCTCGTGATCGCGGATCACTCGGCCAAGACGGGCGCAGGCACCGGTGTCGCCAAGACGCTGCACCGGATCGAGGAGAGCACCTTGAAGCAGGAGATCGAGGCGGCGGGCTTCAAGCTGGTGGCCGAGGGCGATTTCCTGCATCATGCGGAGGACCCCAAGGACATTCCCGTCTTCAAGGCACCGGTGCCGATCGACGAGTTCGTCCTGAAATACCAGAAGCCGCAATGAGGCCCAGCCATCGCTTCATCTGACCAGACCGCCGCGGTGCTTCGCGTCACCGGCCTGACCAAGAGTTACCGTTCTGCCGGCGAAGACGTCGCTGTGCTGCGCGGCGTCGACCTTGCCGTTGCGACCGGCGAGAGCGTGGCGCTATCAGGCGAATCCGGCAGCGGCAAGAGCACGCTGTTGCATCTGATCGCGGGGCTCGATGCCGCCGATAGCGGCGAGATCGCCCTCGCCGACACCGTCGTCTCCCACCTCAGCGACGCCGGTCGTGCCGAATTGCGCCGCAACCGGCTCGGCCTCGTGTTCCAGCAGTTCAATTTGATCCCGAGCCTGACGGTCGCGGACAATCTCGTGTTTCAGTCGCGCATCGCCGGACGGCATGACGCGGCCTGGCACGACGAACTGGTCGAGCGCCTTGGGCTGAAGCAGTTGCTGAAGCGCTATCCCGAGCAACTGTCCGGCGGCCAGCAGCAGCGCGTGGCGATCGGCCGCGCGCTGGCGCCAAAGCCGCTGTTGCTGCTCGCCGACGAGCCGACCGGCAATCTCGACGAGGACACTGCCGACGAGGTGCTGGCACTGGCACGCGATCTGGTGACCCGCACCGGCTGCGGCTTCCTGATGGTCACGCACAGCGCGCGGCTCGCCGCGACGCTCGACCGCCAGGTCACCCTGCATGCCGGGATCGTCGCATGAGGCGCGCGCTGTGGATCCTCGCGGTGCTGCTCAGCCACTGGCGGCGGCATCCGATGCAGCTCGCAACGCTCTTGATCGGACTGATCTCGGCCACCGCGCTGTGGAGCGGCGTGCAGGCGCTGAACCAGCAGGCCCGCATCGCTTATGATCGCGCCGCCGCGACCTTCGGCGGGTCGCGGACTGCAATGCTGGTCGCCAGGGACAGCGCGACCTTCCCGCAACAACTGTTCGTCGATCTGCGCCGTGCCGGCTGGCCGGTGTCGCCGATGCTGGAGGGCCGGGTCCAGATCGACGGGCGCAGCTTCCGCCTGCTCGGCGTCGAGCCGGTGACGCTGCCGTCCGAGGTCGGCAACGCGCCGGCGGTCGGACGCGGCAGCCTGCAGTCCTTCGTCACGCCGCCGGGCGAAATGCTGGTGGCGGGCGAAACGCTGCGCGATCTCGGCCTCAAGGAAGGCGAGCGGCCGCAGGCCAACGGCATGAGCTTGCCGCCGCTGCGCGTGCAGGCCGAGCTCGCGCCCGGCGCACTGATCGTCGATATCGGCATCGCGCAGGACATCCTCAAAGTGCCCGGCCAGGTCTCGCGCCTGCTCGTCGGCAAGTCCAAAGCGCCGCACACAGCGTTCGAAAACGTGGCGGGTGACAAGCTCCGCCTGGTCGAGCCGAGCGCGGAGAGCGACCTCGAACGCCTCACCGACAGCTTCCATCTCAACCTCACCGCGTTCGGGCTGCTGTCGTTCTTTGTCGGCCTGTTCATCGTCAACTCCGCGATCGGCCTCGCCTTCGAGCAGCGGCTGCCGATGCTGCGCACACTGCGCGCCTGTGGCGTCTCGGCGCGAATGCTCAACACCGTGCTGGTGATCGAGCTGGTGTCGCTGGCGCTGGTCGCCGGCCTCATCGGCCTCGTCTGCGGCTACTTCATTGCGGCTGCCTTGCTGCCGGATGTCGCGGCCTCGCTGCGCGGGCTCTATGGCGCGCAGATTCCCGGACAGCTTTCGCTTAAACCCGCCTGGTGGTTCGCCGGCATCGCTATCAGCATTCTTGGCGCGCTCGCCGCGGCGGCTGCGAGCCTTGCCAAGGCGATCCGGATGCCGGTGCTGGCGACGGCGCAGCCGCAGGCCTGGCAGCAGGCGCAGCGGCGCTGGCTGCTGCTCCAGAGCGCGGCGGCACTCGCGGTGTTTGCGGTCGCCGCGGGCCTGATCTGGTTCGGCGATTCCCTGATCGCGGGCTTCGCCGTGCTCGCCGCGCTGATGCTCGGCGCGGCGCTGATCCTGCCGATGGTCCTGCAGATTGCGCTGGCCTTCGGGCAGCGCAGCGCGCGGGCGCCGGTCGGCATCTGGTTCTGGGCCGACAGCCGCCAGCAATTGTCGGGACTGTCGCTGGCGCTGATGGCGCTGCTGCTTGCGCTCGCGGTCAATGTCGGCGTCGGCACCATGGTGGAAAGTTTCAACCGCACCTTCCTGGTCTGGCTCGACGGAAGGCTCGCCGCCGACGTTTACATCAGCGCCGCCAGCGATCAGCAGGCAAAGGAGATCAAGGCCTGGCTGCGCGATCGGCCCGAGGTTCAGGCCATCCTGCCCGGCGGCCGCGCCGACACCCAGCTCGACGGCGCGCCGATCGAGGTGCTCGGCCTGCCCGACCACGCCACCTATCACGACAGCTGGCCGTTGCTCGAAAGCGTCGCAAATGCGTGGGTTCGGCTGCGGCCCGGCGACACCTGCCTCGTCAGCGAGCAGCTGTCGCGGCGGATGAAGCTGGCGATCGGCGATCATATCGAGGTACCCGCCCCCGGCGGCAACTGGCCGCTCGAGATCGTCGGCATCTATGCCGATTACGGCAACCCCAAGGGCCAGATCGCGGTCAACTTCGCCGCGCTGACCCGGCGCTTCCCGCAGACACCAATGACACGGATGGGCCTCCGCGTGGCACCGGATAAGATCGCACCGCTGATCACCGCGCTACAGGAGAAATTCGGTCTCGATGATCGCAACATCGCCGACCAGGCCAGGATGAAAACGGAATCGAAGCGGGTCTTCAACCGCACCTTCTCGGTGACCGCCGCGCTCAACGCCTTCACGCTCGGCGTCGCCGGCATTGCGCTTTTGACCAGCCTGCTCACGCTGGCCAATTCGCGGCTGCCGCAGCTGGCGCCGCTGTGGGCGATCGGCCTGACCCGGCGGCGGCTCGCCGCGCTCGAACTGTTGAAGACCATGGCGGTCGCGCTGATCACCGCGCTGTTTGCGCTGCCGCTCGGCCTGCTGGTGGCGTGGTGCCTGCTTGCGATCGTCAACGTCAAGGCGTTCGGCTGGCGGCTGCCGTTCCACATTTTCCCGCTGCAGCTGATCGAGCTGCTCGCGGTGGCGCTGGCCGCCGCATTTTGTGCCGCGGCGCTTCCGGTCGCGAGGCTGGCGCGCATGCAGCCCGCCAGCCTGATCAGGATCTTTGTCAATGAGCGCTAGCGGCACCATCACCCGTCGCGCTTTTGCCGGCGGTGCGCTGGGGCTGGCGCTCGGCGGCAAGACGTTCGCGCAGGGCTTCGCCGGGCTCGGCGAGACGGCGGAAGGATTTGCCGCCGTCACGCCGGGCAAGCCATTCACGTTCCCCGCGGACCACGGCCCGCATCCGGAATTCCGGATCGAATGGTGGTACGTGACCGCCAACCTGTCCGACACGAGCGGCGCGGCCTATGGCGCGCAATGGACGCTGTTCCGCCAGGCGATGAAAGCGGGCGGACCGGCCGAGGGCTGGGCCAATCAGCAGCTCTGGATGGGCCACGCCGCCGTGACCAGCGCCGGCACGCACCGCTTCAGCGAAACCTTTGCCCGCGGCGGCGTCGGGCAGGCCGCTGTCGAAGCCACGCCGTTCCGCGCCTGGATCGACGCCTGGGAGCTGCGCGGGCGCGACGCGTTCGATGCTCAGCGCGTCGCACCGCTCGAGCTCAAGGCCTCCGCCGCCGACTTCAGCACCGCGCTGCGGCTCGAGGCCGACCGCGCGCTGGTGCTGCAGGGCGACCGCGGCTACAGCCGCAAGTCGGATCGCGGGCAAGCCTCCTATTACTACAGCCAGCCGTTCTACAAGGCGTCCGGCCGCATCGTAATCGACGACAGACCGGTCGACGTCACGGGCTCGGCGTGGATGGATCGCGAATGGAGCAGCCAGCCATTGGCGGCCGATCAGACCGGCTGGGACTGGTTCTCGCTGCATCTGCCCGGCGACGAGAAGCTGATGCTGTACCGGCTGCGCCAGAAGGACGGCCGCGAAAACCTGTTCGGCAACTGGATCACGCTGGACGGCCGCTCGGCCGAGATCGCCGCCAGCGGCAACAGCATCGCGCCGCTCGCGACCACCGAGATCGACGGCCGCAAGCTGCCGACGTCATGGCGCGTCAGCCTGCCCGCACGCGGCCTTGCCATCGAGACCACGCCGCTCAATGCACGGAGCTGGATGGGAACCAGCTTCCCGTACTGGGAAGGCCCGATCCGCTTCTCAGGCAGCCACGCCGGAATCGGCTATCTTGAGATGACGGGGTACTAGGACGTGACGGAATTGGTCCGAATGGGGCCGCGGCATAACTGTGCTCCCTCGCCCCGTTCTTACGGGGAGAGGGTTGGGATGAGGGGCCGTCTCCGCGTACTCGGTGACAGTTGGTCTCGCCGAGGTCCCCCCTCACCCGGAACGCATCTGACGATGCGTTCCGACCTCTCCCCGCGCGCGAGGAGAGGTAAAGCAAGGCCACATGTCACACCGGGCTTCGCTGTCCCGTCATGACATCGGGGCCAATGGAAAGAGGACACGCCTGACATGTACCACTACACCGCCATCGTCACCTGCCTTGCGGTCGCGCTGCACTTCTTCTTCGCGCTGCAGGTCGCCCGCGCCCGCGCGGTCTACGGCGTCAAGCTGCCGGCGATCACGGGCAATCCGGATTTCGAGCGCATCTACCGCATCCAGATGAACACGCTGGAATGGATGCCGATCTTCCTGCCGTCGCTCTGGCTGTTCGCGGTCTATGTCGGCGATGCCGCCGCGGCGGCGGTCGGCGCGATCTGGGTGATCGGCCGCATCGTCTATTTCATCGGCTATCGCGAAGCGGTGGCGAAACGCAGCCCCGGCTTCGCCATCCAGGCGCTCGCCTGCGTCATCCTCTGGGTTGGCGCGATCGGCGGCGCGGTGTGGCGGCTGGCGCATTGAAGGCGCGGTCGCGCCATAACCACTACCGTCGTCCTGGCGAAAGCCAGGACCCATAACCACAGAGCGTGGTTATGGGCAATCTGATGGCCACAGCGTGGTGCAATAACATCCAATCGGGGTAATGGGTCCTGGCTTTCGCCAGGACGACACCACCCGTGGATATTCGCCTCACTTGGTCAGCGGGCAGCCGCTTTCCTTGGCGGTGAAGAAGGCCTTGTCGCCGGGCACCACGGCGATCTGCTTGTAATAGTCCCACGGCTTCTTCGACTCCGAGGGCTTCTTGACCTCGAACAGATAGAGGTCGTGCACCATGCGGCCGTTCGCGAGCACCTTGCCCTTGGCGAAGGCGTCATCGACCGGCAGCTCCTTCAGCTTGGCGGCGACCGCCTCGCTGTCCTTGGTGCCGGCGGCCTTCACAGCCTTCAAATAGCTCAGCGTCGCCGAATAGGTGCCGGCATGGATCATGCTCGGCATCCGGCTGGTGCGCTTGAAGAAGCGCTCGCTGAAGGCGCGCGAGGCGTCGTCGTGGTCCCAGTAGAAGCCCTCGGTGAGCACGAGACCCTGCGCCGCCTCGAGCCCGAGACCGTGCACCTCCGACAGCGTCATCAACAGGCCGGCAAGCTTCTGGCCGCCGCGCACGATGCCGAACTCGGCCGCCTGCTTGATCGAGTTGGTGGTGTCGAGTCCGGCGTTGGCGAGCCCGATGATCTTGGCCTTCGAGCTCTGCGCCTGCAGCAGGAAGGACGAGAAGTCCGACGAATTGAGCGGCACGCGGACCGAGCCGACCACCTTGCCGCCCTTCGAGGTGACGATGTCGCTGGTGTCCTTCTCCAGCGCGTAGCCGAAGGCGTAGTCGGCGGTCAGGAAGAACCAGGTGTTGCCGCCGGCTTCCGTCAGCGCACCGCCGGTTCCGACGGCGAGCGCGCGGGTGTCATAGGCCCAGTGGAAGCTGTAGGGCGTGCAGGCATCGCCGGTGATACGGGAGGTCGCCGCGCCGACCACGATGTCGATCTTCTTCTTTTCCTTCGACAGCTCCTGCACCGCGAGCGCGACCGACGACGTCGTGAGCTCGGTGATCATGTCGACGTTCTCGACCTCGTACCAGCGCCGCGCGATCGCGGTCGCAAGATCCGGCTTGTTCTGATGGTCGGCGGTAACGATCTCGATCTTCTGTCCCAGCACCTCGCCGCCGAAATCCTCGACCGCCATCCGCGCGGCTTCGAGCGAATATTTGCCGCCGTAGTCGGCATAGACGCCGGACTGATCGTTCAGGATGCCGATCTTGACGCCCTGGGCCATCGCCGGCGCCGCAAGCATCAGGCTGCAGGCCGCGACTGCGGCCAAAAATCCGGACTTCATTCTATGCTCTCCCAGCAGTTTCTATCAGGAAAATCGGCGCGACATTATTTTATAACCCCACGCCTGCCCATCTCTTTCCGCTCAGCCAAAAGTATGGGCTGCGTCGACAGCACTTGCTAGCTTCCCGTCACCCTGAGGAGCGCGGAACGCGCGTCTCGAAGGGTCGACGGCCCGGCCGGTGGCCGTGCATCCTTCGAGACGCCTGCTTCGCAGGCTCCTCAGGATGACGGGGAAGGACTTGCTGCTGCGGAACGTTGGGTGCCGCCCTCAACCCGCCACGGTTGCCTTGGGCTCGGCCGGCTTGCCCTCGTTCTTTCCTTCCGCGAGGTTGCGCACCACCATGTAGAAGATCGGCGTGAAGATCAGGCCGAACAGGGTGACGCCGAGCATGCCGAAGAACACGGCAACGCCGACCGCCTGCCGCATCTCCGAGCCCGAACCGGTCGATACCACCAGCGGCAGCACGCCGAGGATGAAGGCGAACGAGGTCATCAGGATCGGCCGCAGACGGAGCCGGCAGGCCTCGATCACCGCGTCCAGCCGCGACCTCCCCTCGAGCTCGATGTCGCGTGCAAATTCGACGATCAGGATCGCGTTCTTGGCGGCCAGCCCCACCAGCACCACGAAGCCGATCTGGGTCAGGATGTTGACGTCCTGGCCCATCAGGCGCACGCCGATCGTGGCCGCGAACAGGCACATCGGCACGATCAGGATCACCGCGAACGGCAAGGTCCAGCTGCCATATTGCGCGGCCAGCACCAGATAGACGAACAGCACGCAGATCGGGAACACGTAGAGGCCGGCATTGGCGCCGGTCACCTGCTGATAGGACAGGTCGGTCCACTCGAACGAAAAGCCGCTCGGCAATGTCTGGTCGGCGAGCTGCTTGATGGTGTTGAGCGCCGTCGTCGAGCTCACGCCGGGTGCCGGCTCACCCTGCAGTTCGGACGCCGAGTACAGATTGTAGCGCGCGACGCGGTCGGGTCCCGAGACGTCCTTGAAGTCCACGATGCTGCCGAGCATCACCATGTCGCCGGCGACGTTGCGGGTGCGCAGCCTTGCGAGATCGGGGCTGTCTTTCCGGAACGGCAGATCGGCTTGCGCGGTAACGTGATAGGTGCGGCCGAACAGGTTGAAGTCGTTGACATAGGTCGAACCAAAATAGGTCTGGATCGTGTCGTTAATGTTGGCGATCGGCACCCCGAGCTTCTGCGCCTTGACGCGATCAATGTCGACGAACAGCTGCGGCGTGTTCGCGGTGAACGGCGAGAACACCGACGTGAGAGACGGCGATTTGCGCGCGGCTGTCACCAATTCATCGGTCGCGGAAGCCAGCAGTTCGGGTCCGCGCCCCTGCCGGTCCTGGACGCGGATGGTGAAGCCACCACCGGTGCCGATGCCGGGCACGGCCGGCGGCGGAATGACGATGATGAAGGCGCCCTGGATCACCGACAGACGCTTGCGCAATTCGGCCGTGATCGCGTTCGCCGTCAGCCCCTTCTTCAGGCGCGCCTCCGGCTCGTCGAATACCGGGAACAGCGCCGCGGCGTTACCCTGCTGCGTGCGCGTCGCACCGGAGAAGCCGGCGAAAGCCGCGACGCGAACGATGCCCGGCGTATCCAGCGCAATCCGCTCGATCTCGCGCACAACAGCGGTGGTCCGCGCCAGCGACGCGGCGCCCGGCAGCTGCGCCGAGATGATGACGTAGCCGCGGTCCTGCGCCGGAATGAAGCCCTGCGAGGTGGTCGCGAGCAGCCAGCCGGCGCTGCCGATAAGTACGAGGTAGAGCGCAAGCATCACCACCGTATGCCGGATCACAAAGTCGGCCACCGATGCATAGCCGTGCGCGAGCCGGTCAAACACGCGGTTGAACAGCGCGGTGAAGCTGTCCCAGCCGCGCGCGATAATGTTCCAGCGCGCCGGCGGGCGTTTCTCCTCATGCGGCACCAGGATCTGCGAGGCCAGCGCCGGCGACAGCGTCAGCGAGCAGAAGCAGGAGATCGCGGTCGCGACCGCGATGGTGACCGCGAATTGCTGGAAGAACTGCCCGGAAATGCCGCCGAGGAAGGCGGTCGGCACGAACACCGCGCACAGCACGAGCGCGATCGAGACCAGCGCGCCGCCGACCTCCTCCATGGTCTTGAGCGCAGCGTCGCGCCTGCTCATGCCGTGCTCGAGATGCCGCTCGACATTTTCGACCACCACGATGGCGTCGTCGACCACGATGCCGACCGCCAGCACGAGGCCGAACAGCGTCAGATTGTTGATCGAGAAGCCGAGCGCCGCCATCACCGCGAAGGTGCCGACCAGCGACACCGGGATCGCGATGATCGGGATGATCGCAGGCCGCCATCCCTGCAGGAACACCAGCACCACGATGACGACGAGCGCCATGGCCTCGTAGATCGTCTTGATCAGCTCGTGGACCGATTGGGCGATGAATTCGGTCGGGTTGTAGCCGATATTGTAGTCGAGCCCCTTCGGGAAACTCGCCTTCATCCGCTCCATCGTGTCGGAGATGCTCTTGGCGGTGGCGAGCGCGTTCGATCCGGGCCGTTGCGTCACCAGCAGGGCGACCGCGGATTTGCGCAGCAGGAAGCTGTTGGTGGCGTAGGACAGCGCGCCGAGCTCGACGCGGGCGACGTCGCGCAGACGTACCGTGCGGCCGTCGGAGCCGGCCTTCACCACGATGTCCTCGAACTGCCTGATGTCCTTGAGGCGGCCGGTGAAGACGAGGTTCGGCTGGAATGCGCGATCGGCGATCGGCGGCTCGGCGATCTGGCCGCCGGCGATTTGCAGGTTCTGCGCCCGGATCGCCGCCAGCACCTCGGTCGAGGTCAGACCGAGATTGGCGATCCGGTCGGGATCGAGCCACAGCCGCATCGAGTAATCGCGCGCGCCGAACATCTGGATGTCGCCGACGCCATCGAGCCGCAACAGCTGGTCGCGGACCTGCAGCAGCGCGTAGTTGGAGATGTAGAGCTGGTCGAACGTGTCATCGGGCGACAGCATGAACACGACCATCAGGATGTCGGGCGAGTTCTTGCGCGTGGTCACGCCGTTGCGCTGCACCTCTTCGGGCAGCCGCGGCTGCGCGATCGCGACGCGGTTCTGCACCAGCACCTGGGCCTTGTCGAGGTCGGTGCCGAGCTTGAAGGTCGCTGTGATGGTGAGCTGGCCGTTCGACGTCGCCTGGCTGTAGAGATACAGCATGTCCTCGACGCCGTTGATCTCCTGCTCGATCGGCGCGGCGACGGTGTCGGACACGGTCTGCGCCGAGGCGCCCGGATATTGCGTGGTGACGACGACGGTCGGCGGCACCACTTGCGGATATTCCGAGACCGGCAGCGTCGGATAGGCGATCGCGCCGACGATCAGCAGCACGATCGACAGCACCATCGCGAGGATGGGCTGGTTGATGGAGAGCCTGCCGAGATTCATGGTTTGGCACCTGAGGCGGGCTTGTCAGCGGCCGCGGGCTTGTCGCCTGCGGCGGGCTTGGAATCCGCCGGAGCCTGCGCCATCTTCGGCGTCACCTTGGCGCCGACGCGGGCGCGCTGCAGGCCGTCGACGATCACGTGATCCTCCGCCTTGAGGCCTTCGCGGACGACGCGCAAGCCATCGTCGAGCGGCCCGAGCGTGACCGCTCTTGCTTCCACCGTGTTGTCGTCCTTGACCACGAACACGATCTTGCGCGACTGGTCGGTGGCAACAGCGCTGTCCGGGATCAACAGCGCCTCATAGGGCGAGGAGCCGATGATGCGGACGCGGCCGAACTGGCCGGGCAGGACCGACAGATCCTTGTTCGGAATGATCGCGCGGCTGCGCAGCGTCGCGGTCGAGACGTCGAGCCGGTTGTCGAGGAAGTCCATCTTGCCTTCATGCAAGGGCTTGGTCTCGCCGGTCAGCGTCACCTGCACCGGGTTCGCGGTGTCGCGCGAGCTCGGCCGCCTGCCTTCGAACCACAGCTTGCTATTGCGCTGATAGGTCGCCTCGTCGACGTCGAAATAGATGTAGATCGGATCGAGCGACACGATCGAGGTCAGCAGCGTCGCGCCGCCCTCGCTGCCCTGCACGAGATTGCCCGGAGTCACCAGATGCCGGCTGATGCGGCCGGTGATCGGCGCCAGCACATGGGTGAATTCGACGTTGAGCTGCGCGGCCTTCAGCGTGCCCTCGGCCTGGGTCTCGGCGGCGCGTGCCGCCTGCAACGCCTGACGGCGCTGATCGACGACTTGCTCCGAGACCGCGCTGGTCTGCACGAGGTTCAGCCCGCGCTCGAGATCGCGCTTGGCAAGCTCCCCCTTGGCGCGCGCGTCGGCCAGCTGGCCTTCGGCCTGCAGCACGACCGCCTCGAACGGCCGCGGGTCGATAATGTAGAGCAGATCGCCGGCGTGGACGATCGCACCATCCTTGAACTCGACGCTGTTGACGAAGCCGCCGACACGGGCGCGGACCTGAACCTCCTCGATCGCCTCGAAGCGGCCGGTGAACTCGTCCCAGTCGGTGACGGTGCGCTTGACCGGCTGCGCGACGGTCACGGGTGGCGGCGGAGGCGCGGCCTGCGATTGCGCGCTCTTGTTGTCGCAGCCGCCGAGCGCCAGCGCCGCCAGCAGCCCGATCGGCGCAAGGCCAAGCCAAGGCCTGAGCGACAGGCCGCGTGAGGCATGGCGGCGAAGCGAATGACGCTCGACGCCGGTCACCGGAGCCACACGCCCCGTTCTGTCAATCGAACTCAATTCCCTCTCCCCAAGGATCAGTGCAGGACTACGAAAGTCGCAATTAAACTTGCGGTGATTCAACGCGGATGGACCACCGCAATGTCGCGGCAGCGGACGTCACAGATGTAGCCGCTCCCCAGTCTGTTCAAGATGGCCGCCGGATCAAGCGAATAGTTGCGCAATCTGAAAGCCTTACGACGTGATCGCGAAGCCGTGACGACAGGAAGGGACAGATTAACTGGCCTTTCGGGTGAGGAGAGATCACAGACGGCTTGCCGGGAATCAATCCCAAGGCGAATCACCGACACATGTTCGTCACACAACGACAATTCCGCCTGCGGCGCAGAAACTACCGGGGGTCGCACAAGATTAAAAATGGTCGAGTTCCCACACTCTACCTCCCGCTGCATGGCCGAATCGTGGTTAACGGCGCGGTGTCACGTGGACACACATTGACACTCGGAAGCATCGACAATACGGTCGTGGTTGCCAACCGGTAAATTTTCTTGGCCGCCGCGCTTTTCTCGAACATTCATTGGGCTTTTCTCGCGGCGTGAGTGAGTGGAAGCGATTACGTAATGGCAAGCGCATTTGAACTTGCTGATGTCGGGACTCCGCAACCGTCGCGGTGTCCGCATATTGCGAGCGGACCGGTGCGATCTCGGATCGTAAGTAGTCAACCTCAACGTGTGAACTGCTTCACACCTCGTCGTCCCCAAAAATTGTAGTTAGTTGATCGGCTTTCACGCCGATCGCGGGAGTGCTCATGACGACCATACCTGCCTATACAATCGGTGGTTTAACCCGCCCCGAGCTTCATCTCGATCCGAGCGGCAATATCATTCTGGATCCGGCCGCGCAGGCGTTCGTCAATACGTATGGTCTGCAATATCTTTACCTGGGTTGTCCTCCCGGCACGCCGTGGCCGCCCGTGCCCGGCTTCCTGTCGCCTCCGACCGACGCCAATGCCGGCGCCAACACGGTTGTTGAGGGCGCCGCAGCCAATACATCGGTCGGCATCACCGCGCAATCCACCAGCCTGATCGGTCTTCCGGTCACCTATTCGCTGGCGTCCGATTCCTCGCATGGCGGCTTCAAGGTCGATCCGAATACCGGCGTCGTGTCGATTGCCGATCCCTCCAAGGTCGATTTCGAGAGCTCCGGCGGCAGCTACGTTGTCAATGTGCAGGCGACCGACGGTATCTTCGTCTCGTCGCAGAGCTTCACGATCGCGGTCAGCAATGCGCCGCCCTCGACACCGACCGACGGCAACGCCACCGCCAACGCCGTCAACGAGGGCGCCGCGGTCAACACCTCGGTCGGCATCACCGCGTCGTCGGCCGACGTCAACGGCCCCGGCGTCACCTACTCACTGACATCGGATTCCTCCAATGGCGGCTTCAAGATCGATCCCACCACCGGCATCGTCACCGTCGCCAATTCCGCCAAGATCGACTTCGAGACCGCGCCGGGCCACGCCTACACCATCACGGTCCAGGCCAGCGACGGCCATGGCGGCGTCAGCTCGCAGAGCTTCACGATCAACGTCAACGACGTGGCGGTCAGCACCCCGGTCGACATTAATGCCGCCGCCAACAGCGTCGTCGAAGGCGCTGCCGTCAATACGCTGGTCGGCATCACCGCCTCCGCGGTCGATCCGAACGGCCCCGCAACCACCTATTCGCTGACCGGCGACACCTCCGGCGGCGGCTTCACCATCAATGCCACGACGGGTGTCGTCACCGTCGCCGATCCGAACAAGCTCGATTACGAGAGCGCGCCGGGCCACGCCTACACCATCACGGTGCAGGCGACGAGTGGCGCGACCACGACGACGCAAACCTTCACGATCGGCGTGACCGACGCCCCGCCGTCGGCTCCCACCGACTCTGACGCCGCGACCAACACAGTGGTCGAAGGCGCCGCCATCGGCACCGCCGTCGGCATCACCGCGCACGCCACCGACATCAATGGCGGCACCGTGACCTATTCGCTGGTCGGCGATGCCCACGGCCTCACCATCAACGCCGCGACCGGCGTCGTCACCGTCGCCGATCCCACCAAGGTCGATTTCGAAACCGCGCCCGGCCACGCCTACACGATCACCGCGCAGGCCAGCGACGGCACGCAGACCAGCACGCAGACCTTTACCGTCAACGTCACCGACGTTGCGCCGTCGGCCCCGGTCGACAGCAATGCTGCCGCGAATACCGTCGTCGAAGGTGCGGCCGTCGGCACCACGGTCGGCGTCACCGCATCCTCGACCGACATCAACGGCCCGGCGGTAACCTATTCGCTGACCGGCGACAGCTCCGGCGGCGGCTTCACCATCAACGCGACAACAGGCGTCATCACCGTCGCCGACCCGAGCAAGCTCGATTACGAAAGCGCGCCCGGCCACGCCTATACCGTTACCGCGCAGGCCAGCGACGGCACCCTTGCGACCTCGCAGACCTTCACCATCGCCGTCACCGAAGCCCCGCCCTCGACCCCGGTCGACAGCGACGCCAGCGCCAATGCGATCGCCGAAGGCGCCGCCAACGGCTCGACCGTCGGTGTCACGGCGTCGTCGATCGACGTCAACGGCCCGCCGGTGACCTATGCGCTGATCGGCGACACCTCCGGCGGCGGCTTCACCATCGACGCGACAACCGGCGTCATCACCGTCGCGGATAGCACCAAGGTCGATTACGAGAGCAGCGGTCCGACCCATTCCTATACCGTCACCGCGCAGGCCAGCGACGGCACGACGGCGAGTTCGCAAACCTTTACGATCGCCGTCACCGACGTCGCGCCGTCGACCCCGGTCGACTCCGACGCCGGCGCCAACACCGTCATTGAAGGCGCAGCCAACGGCTCGACCGTCGGTATCACCGCGTCGGCGACCGACATCAACGGTCCGGCCGTGACCTGGTCGCTGATCGGCGACAGCTCCGGCGGCGGCTTCACCATCAATGCCGCAACCGGCGTCGTCACGGTCGCCGATTCGAGCAAGCTCGATTTCGAAAGCTCGGGCGGCAGCTACACCGTCACCACGCAAGCCAGCGACGGCACGCTAGCGAGCTCGCAGACCTTCACCATCAACATCGCGGATGTTGCGCCATCGACGCCGGTCGACGGCGACGCCGCCGCCAACAGCGTTGTCGAAGGCGCGGCCGCCGGCACTGCGGTCGGCATCACCGCGCATGCGACCGACGTCAACGGCCCGGCCGTGACCTGGTCGCTGATCGGCGACACCTCCGGCGGCGGCTTCACCATCGACCCGACGACCGGCGTCATCACCGTCGCCGACCCGACCAAGATCGATTATGAGGGCAGCGGCCCGACCCATTCTTATACGGTGACCGCGCAGGCCAGCGACGGAACGCTGGCGAGCTCGCAGAGCTTCACCATCGCCGTCAACGACGCCGCACCGTCGACCCCGGTCGATGCCGACGCCGGCACCAACACGATCGCCGAAGGCGCTGCCAACGGCTCGACCGTCGGCATCACCGCGGCGGCAACCGACGTCAACGGCCCAACCGTGACCTGGTCGCTGATCGGCGACACCTCCGGCGGTGGCTTCACCATCAATGCGACGACGGGCGTCATCACCGTCGCGGACAGCTCCAAGATCGATTACGAAAGCCCGGCCGGACACGCCTACACCGTCACCGCGCAGGCCAGCGACGGTTTGCTCACGAGTTCGCAGACCTTCACCATCGCCGTCACCGACGTCGCGCCGTCGACCCCGGTCGATGCCGACGCCGGCGCCAACCGCGTTGCGGTCAACGCACCGGTCGGCGCGGGAACCAGCGTCACGGCATCCTCGACGGACGTCAACGGCCCCGCCGTGACCTATTCGCTGGTCGGCGACACTTCCGGCGGCGGCTTCACCATCGATGCGACCACCGGCAAGATCACGGTCGCCGATCCCAGCAAGATCAACATTGCCGACCCGTCCTATGACGTCACGGTCGATGCGAGCGACGGTACGCTGCACAGCCAGCAGACCTTCACCATCGCCGTCGTGGTCGACCAGGCGCCGGTCGTCACCGCCGGCCACACGCTGAACTACACCGAGAACCAGGCCGCGACCGTGATCGATTCGGCGATCACCGTCACCGACGGCGATGACGCCAATCTGGTGTCCGCGACGGTGCAGATCACCGGCAACTATGCCAGCGGCCAGGATGTCCTCGGCTTCACCAACCAGAACGGCATCACCGGCTCGTTCAATGCCGCGACCGGAACGCTGACGCTGACCGGCTCCTCCAGCGTCGCGAACTACCAGGCCGCGCTGGCGTCGGTGACTTACATCAACAGCAGCGACAATCCGTCCGGGCTGGCGCGCACCGTCACCATCACGACCAATGACGGCACGCTCGACAGCTCGCCGGTCACCGACACCATCAACGTCACCCCGGTCAACGACCCGCCCGTCGTCACCGCCGGTCACACCCTCAATTACACCGAGAACCAGGCCGCGACCGCGTTCGACCCGGCGATCATCGTGTCCGACGTCGACAACACTACGCTGACCGGCGCGACGGTGCAGATCACCGGCAACTACGCGAACGGTCAGGACGTCCTCGCCTTTACGTCCCAGAACGGCATCACCGGCTCGTTCAATGCGGGAACCGGCATGCTGACGCTGACAGGCACCGCCAGCGTCGCCGATTATCAGGCGGCGCTCGCCTCGGTGACCTATCAGAACACCAGCGACAACCCGTCGGGCCTGGCGCGCACCGTCACGATCATCGCAAACGACGGCACGGCGACCTCCACGCCGGTCACCGGCACCATCAACGTCACGCCGGTCAACGATCCGCCGGTCACGACCGCCGGCGGCACGCTGAACTACACCGAAAACCAGGCCGCGACCGTGATCGATGCGTCGGTCAACGTGACCGATGTCGACAGCGCCAATATGACCGGCGCGACGGTGCAGATCACCGGCGGCTTCGCCGCCGGCCAGGACGTGCTGGGCTTCGCCGGCCAAAACGGCATCTCCGGATCGTACAACAGCTTGACCGGCGTGCTGACGCTATTTGGCTCCTCCAGCGTCGCCAACTACAAGGCCGCGCTCGATTCCATCACCTACTTCAACTCGAGCGACAATCCGTCCGGCGCGGATCGCACCGTCAGCTTCACCGTCAATGACGGCTCGGCGAATAGCAACACTTCGACCTCGATCATCCACGTCACGCCGGTCAACGACGCGCCGGTCGTGAGCTTCGGGGCCATCACCGGCTTCTCCGAGCCGCCGAACGGCACCCCGGCAGCGAACTCGACGCCGGTCACGATCACGCCGAACCTGACGATCACGGACGCCGAAGGCAATAACCTGACCGATGCGACCTTCGTTCTGAACAATCTGAAGCCGTCGGATGCGCTGTCGATCGCAGGCCACGCCGGCAACAGCGGCGATATCGGCGGCATCCACTTCGAGATCACCAGCACCGCGGGCACCGAAACGATCAGCTTCACCGGCACCGACACGCTTGCGCACTACAATGCGGCGCTGGACCTGATTCAGTTCAACAACACCAGCGAAAACCCCGACACCACCGCGCATTCCTACAGCCTGACCGTGCACGATGACGGCGGCACCGCCAATGGCGGCAGCAACACCGGCACAGGATCGACGACGGGAAGCGTCACCGCCGTGGACGATGGCCCGACCGCGTCGGTGCCGGCGGACAATTCGATCGGAACGGCGTTCTCGCACACCAACCTCGCGATTTCAGGACTTTCGGTCGCCGACATCGATGCCGCCAGCGGCAACGTCACGGCGACGATTGCCTCAAGCCATGCGAACCTGACCTTCAATACCGCCGGGCTCGCCAGCTCCACCAACAACAGCAGCCACACGGTGACGCTGACCGGCACCGTCGCACAGGTCAACACCGCGCTGGCGACCTTGACATACAACAGCGACGACGGCTTCACCGGCTCGGATACCGTCACGCTGAACATCAACGACAACGGCAACACCGGCACCGGCGGGCCGCTCACGTCGGGCGCCCAGACCTTCCACGTCGGCGTCGTCCCGCAGGTGTTCTATATCGACAACTCGCCCACGGCGCTGGCCAACAGCGCCAATCTCGGCACCGCGGCCGATCCATACACCTCGATCGCCGCCTACAACGCGGCGAATCCGGCCGGCTCTGGCGACTATGTCGTGCTGAGGTCCGGCACCTATACCGAGGCCAACGGCATCAACCTCGCCAATGGCGTCAACCTGGTCGGCGGCAGTCACTCCCTGACGTTCACCAATCCGGTGACCGGCGCTGTGGTGACCGCGAACACCGCGACCGGCACCGATCCGGTGATCAAGGTGACCGGCGCCGACAACGGCATCGACCTGCTCGGCACCTCGGGCCACAGCATTAGCGGCGTCAGCATCGACACCTCGGCCTCGACCGGCGTGGGCATCAGCGACGACGGCTTCAATGTCGGCACCGTCACGATGTCCGACATCACGGTCAAGACTGCCAGCGGCACCGGCATGAGCTTCACGCATGGCGGCACCATCACGCTGACCGGCACCAACAACTCCATCACGTCAGGCACCGGCACCGCGCTCGATGTCGAGAACACCCAGATCGGCTCGTCCAACCTCATCCTCAAGAGCATCACCTCGAGCGGTGGGTCCAACAACGGCATCATCCTGTCGAATACCGGCACGGCCGCCGGCAATGGCGGCCTGCACATCACCGGCGACGGTTCGACGGCGGGCAGCGGCGGCACCATCGCCAATAAGACCGGCGCCGACGGCAGCACCACGCAGGGCAGCGGCGTCTATCTGAACAACACCAAGGACGTTCAGCTCTCCTACCTGGCGATGCACGACTTCCAGAACTACGGCATCGTCGGCACCAGCGTCACCGGCTTTGCCCTCGGCAACACCACGGTGACCGGCACCAACGGCACCAACGTCGGCGGCATCGGCGAGGGCGACGTCTACTTCACCGGCCTGTCCGGCACGGCGTCGGTAACGAATTCGACCTTCACGGGCGCAGCGCTCGATGCGTTCCACGTCTTCAACAACAGCGGTCAGACACTCAACCGCATCACCATTACCGGCTCGACCTTCGCGACCAATTCGGCGGCCGGAAACAGCTCGGGCGATGCCCTGGTGTTCCAGGCCACCGACGGAACATTCAACGCGACCGTGCAGAATTCGACATTCACGTCGGCGCGCGGCGACCTGTTCCAGCTCGATCTGCACGGCGGCGTCAACTCGGACCTCGTGCTGAACGGAAACAGTTTCTCGAACAACAACCAGAATATCGTCTCGGGCGGCGGCGGCATCACCATCAGCTCCGGCGGGACCGGCGACCACGCCAACCTGACCTTCAACATCGCCAACAATACCATGCGTGATGCCCTCGGCACCGCGCTCGGCATCAGCACGGGATCAGGAGCAAGCTCGTTCAACGGCACGATCGATTCCAACACGATCGGCGTCGCCGGCGTCGCCAACAGCGGCTCCGCCCAGGGCAGTGACATCGGCTTCGTCACGATGGGCGGGGCCAATTCCAGCGTCACGATCACCAACAATCATCTGTATCAGTACAACAACGACGGAATCGAACTGCAGACCGGTGACGCTGCGAACGGCGGCAACGCCCTATTGACCGCGATCGTCATGGGCAACACGGTGTCCAACCCGGGTGCGTTCGGCGCTCATGGCTTCGAACTTAATGCCGGCACGGTCGCGGGCGATGCGCAGAGCGTCTCGCTGACGCTGGGCGGCACCGGCGCCCAGGAAAATCAGTTCCTCGGTTCGGGCGCGACCGGCACCGACATCCGGCTGCGCGATCGGTTTGCCACCACCGTCGGCCTGCACGCGGGCGACGGCACGTCCTACGGCGGCGGCTCCACCGATACCGCCGCGATTTCAGCCTACGTCCTGGCGCACAATACGGTCACCACGGCACCGACCATCAGCGTCACGGCGGGCAGCACCAACGGCTTCGGCTCGTCGCCGCTGATCGCCGCGGATGGCGGCGTGCAGGCCGCCATCGCGACCCCTGGTGAAACCCACCTGACGCAAAGCCAGCTCGACTCGGTCGTCTCGGCGGCCATTACCCAATGGGCAAAGGCTGGCGTGGACGCGGATCAACTGGCCGCGCTGCATGCCGTCACCTTCAGCGTCGCTGATCTCGCCGGCCAGGTCGTCGGCCTGGAAAGCGCCGGCCACATCACGATCGATGCCGACGCCGCCGGCCATGGCTGGTTTGTTGATTCGACACCGTTTGACAATTTTGAGTTCACCCACGCGCTCAATGCTTCCGGCTCCGATCTGCAGACCGATTCGTCGACGGCCGCCGCCGGTCATCTCGATCTATTGACCGCCGTGGTCCATGAATTGGGACACGTGCTCGGCCTCCCCGACCTGACGTCGTCATCCGATGTCAACGACCTGATGTATATCAGTCTCGCCGACGGCGAGCGGCGGCTCCCAATCGCCGCGGATGTCACGCAGGCCAACGTGGGATCGGCGAAGGCGATGCCCATGCAGAGCAACACATCCTCGACTCTGAACCGCGACGGCTTCGACTTCTCGTCGTTCACCCAGACGCCGTCGCAGGCCAGCACGAGCCACGCGGACCCGGCCGCGAACACCCAGACCTGGTCCGATCTGTTCAGCGGGCACGCCAATGCCGGCACCCCATGGTGGGTCGGCCATGAGGCGACGTTTGCCGCCATGGGCGGCACGCCGACCGACAACCACGCCCAGCTGCACCATGACCTGATCGTCTGACCGGGCACCGTATCGACTACACAACGCCTGCCGAAGCGTTCCGGCAGGCTTGCCTCAGATGGATGGGATCCGCGCTTCCGTCGACCCGGCAAACTTCAATCGCCTCATGATGTCCGCTTGGACATGTCCGATTCGTGACAACGGTCCCGTCAGCAGCGATACCGTCTCGTCGCGAACTGCGAATGGCTCGCGCGGCCGCGGAATCGAAAAAATCGCGGAAACCAGACAATCGTTGAGGTTGCACTAGCCGCAAAACACGCTATCGTGCAGACGTTGCACACGCAGCATCATTGCTTCGAATTTTTCACAAATCGTACGACGTATTCGCGGAGGACCGATGGCCGATCCGTTTCTTTCCGAAGTCCGCATGATGTCGTTCGGCTTTGCGCCCAAGGGTTGGGCATTTTGCAACGGCCAACTGCTTCCCATCGCTCAGAATCAGGCACTGTTCTCGTTGCTAGGTACGACCTATGGCGGGGACGGGCGCGTCACTTTTGGCCTGCCCGACCTTCGAGGCCGGGTGCCGATAAGTATGGGCCCCGGCTATACGCTCGGCCAACGCGGCGGCGAGGAGAGCCACACGCTCACGATCAACGAGATGGCGCAGCACAATCATTTGGCCAACGCCACCAACAGCAACGGTAGCCAGCCGCTCGATTCGGGGGCCTATCTCGGTGCCTTCAACAACGGCTACAGCACGTCGACGACCGACATCACCCCGCTCAATCCATTGACCGTGGGCAATGCCGGCGGCGGCCAGGCCCATCAGAACATGCAACCGTTCCTGACGATCAATTTCAGCATTGCCCTCCAGGGCATTTTCCCCTCGCAGAATTGACGAGAAGCGCCGATGTCAGAATCCTATTTAGGCGAAATCCGTATGTTCGGCGGCAGCTTTGCCCCGGTCGGATGGAATTTCTGTGACGGCAGCCTGTTGGCGATCTCCCAGTACGACGCGCTGTTCAATCTGATCGGCACCACCTATGGCGGCGATGGCCAATCCACCTTCGCGGTCCCCGATCTGCGCGGCCGTGTGCCAATCCACACGGGCACCGCCAGCAGCGGCACGACCTATGCCATGGGGCAGACTGGCGGCGTCGAAAACGTGACACTCACGACGCAGACGATCCCGCAGCATTCGCACGCCTTCATCGCCGCGAAGCAGACCGGCACCGCGTCGAACCCGCAGGGAAATATTCTCGATCAGACGACCGGCACAATCGCGATGTATATCGACGGCCAGCCGCCCGACGGGCCCATGGCAGGCGGAATGCTGACGAATACCGGCGGAAACCTGCCGCACAGCAATTTGCAGCCGCTGCTTTGCGTCACCTTCATCATTTCGCTGTCCGGCATTTTCCCGAGCCAGGGCTAGGAGCGCGACACCATGGCCGACCCCTTCGTCGCCGAAATCCGCATCTTTCCGTTCAACTTCGCTCCCAAGGGCTGGGCCTTCTGCAGCGGCCAGATCCTGCCGATCTCGCAGAACACGGCGCTGTTTTCGCTGCTCGGCGTCACCTATGGCGGCAACGGCACCTCGAATTTCGCGCTTCCCAACATGCAGGGCAACGCGCCGCTGGCGCCCGGACAGGGCCCGGGGCTGTCGCTGTATGACCTCGGCGAGACCACCGGCTCCCCCAATGTGACGCTGCTGCAAAACCAGATACCGCAGCACAACCACCCTGTGAACGTCGGTACGCAGGACACGGCCGACGTTCAAGTCCCGAGCCCGACCCGCATCCTCGGCAAATCGGCCAACGCGTTCGCCTACGTGCCCGGGAGCCCGGCGCCAACACTGACGCAGATGAACGCAACCATGATCGGCATGACGGGCGGCAACCTTCCGCACAACAACATGCAACCTTACCTCACGCTGAACTTCTGCATCGCACTGCAGGGCGTCTTCCCGGCGCGAGGCTGAGCTCGTTTTGGCTCTCGACGCGCCAGGCACCATCACGTCCGCCTTCGGCTGGGCGCGCGCGGCCGAAGTCGGTTGCGGCTTTCGCCGCCTGTCGGAGGCGGACCTGCCGTTCCTCGGCCGCCTCTATGCCTCGACGCGCGCCGAGGAACTTGCGCCGGTGCCGTGGAGCGAGGCCGACAAGGCTGCCTTTCTCGAGCAGCAATTCCGCGCCCAGCACGCGCACTACCAGCAGCACTATCCGAACGCCGATTGGCTGGTGATCGCGCGCCAGGGTGAAGACGTCGGCCGGTTCTATCTCGAACGCTGGCCGAGCCAGCACCGCATCATCGACATCGCCTTCCTGCCCGAGCATCGCGGCAGGGGCTACGGCGAAGCGTTGCTGCGCGACGCGATCGACGAGGCGAAGGCCGCCGGCAAGGACGTCTCGATCCACGTCGAGAAGCTCAACCCGGCGATGCGGCTCTACCGGCGGCTCGGCTTCATCACCGAGGAAGACAAGGGCGTTTACGACCTGATGCGCTGGCGGGCGGCAGAGCGTCAGGTGAAGATCGCTTGATAACCATTGCCGTCCGCGACCGGACCGATCGGCACCAGGAACATCTCGATCACGCCCAATGCCGGATGCCGCACCGGATAGATCGCCTGCGGCAGCCACGCGCCCTTCGGGCCCGCGAACAGCAGCGAGAACGCGCCGCCCGGCCGGCCGCTGTTGCCCGCGGGCTCGACCTTGGCGAGCTTCAGCGGCACGACGCAATCCCTCTCCGCCTGCATCGCGAACTCCGCATCCTGATGCGGCGTGAAGTCGTCAATATGCAGTTTCGCGAGATCGACGGTCGATGTCATGCGCACGTCCCTGTTGCTTTCGAGGTGTAACACACGCGGCGATGTTGCCGTCAAGATTTCTGCCGGTCATCCGATTTCGACCTGAAGCTTTCACCGTCATTCCGGGGCGCCCTCTGCTTCCAGGGGGAGGCAAGTAAACGCAAGACTCGGATGCAGCGCGCCGCGAGGATGCGGATGTATGACTCACGCGAGCGCTACATATTCGATGTCGTCCCGGGCAAGCCAACGGGTCGGCGCGAAGCGCCGCCCGATGACAGGCTCCGCGCGACCCGGGACCCATAACCACCGATGCCAATTGTTTAGCCAGCGCTCGGGCCACAGCTCACTTCAACAACGCAACCCTGTGGTTATGGGTCCCTGCTTTCGCAGGGACGACAGCGGAATGGGCGGCGCGACCGTATCAAACCACCGGCCCAGAGCCCTGATGACGGCCCCGATTTCCTCCGCTAACCTCGCCGCAAAGGTCCGCCAGCAAGGCGGACCGTGTTGAGGGAGGACAGGCGCTTGCATCAAGGCCGTGTCGTATTCGGTGCCATGGACGAGGTCGTGTTCGGGCGGCCCGCGCGTGAGGCCATCGTCGAGCAGCTGGACCGGATTGGCGCCGAGCGCGCCTTTCTGATGGTGTCGGGCACGCTGAACCGCGAGACCGACGAGATCGAGAAGGTTCGCGCGGCGCTTGGGCGCCGCTGCGTCGGCACCTTCGACAAGATGCCGGCGCATACGCCGCGCGCCGCGGTGATCGCGGCGGCGGAGCAGGCGCGCGGCGCGAAAGCGGATTTGATCGTCACGATCGGCGGCGGCTCGATCACCGACGGCGCCAAGGCGGTGCAGCTTTGCCTCGCCAACAACGTCACGACGTCCGACGGCATCGAGACGATCCGCACCCATGGCGGCGTCTCGCCCGCGATGAACCCACCGACCGTGCGCCAGATCAGCGTGCCGACCACCATCGCCGGCGGCGAGTTCTCGTCGATCGCCGGCGTCACCAACGAGGCCAAGCGGCAGAAGGAGATGCTGCGCCATCCGCTGGTGATGCCGCGCGCCACCATCCTCGATCCGGAACTGTCGGTGCACACGCCGGAATGGCTGTTCCTGTCGACCGGCATCCGCGCCGTCGACCATTGCGTCGAGGGCATCTGCTCGCGCGAGGCGCATCCTTACGGCGACGCGCAGGCGCTGAAGGGACTGGAGATGCTGGCAGCCGGCCTGCCGCGGGTGAAAGCCGACCCGAAGGATATTTCGGCGCGAATGGATTGCCAGATCGGCACCTGGCTCTCCACCGGCCCGCTCGCCTCGGGTGTGCCGATGGGCGCGAGCCACGGCATCGGCTACGTGCTCGGCGCCGAATTCGACGTGCCGCACGGCTATACCTCGTGCGTGATGCTGCCCGCGGTGATGCGCTGGAACAAGCGCGACAATGCCGACCGGCACGCGCTGGTCGCGGCCGCAATGGGACATGCGGGCGCGGACGCCGGCGACGTGCTCGACCTCTTCATCCGCGACCTCGGCATGCCGCGCAGCCTGCAGGAGGTCCACGTCGGCCCCGAGCATTTCGACCGCATCGCAAAGCAAGCGATGCGAACGCCCTGGGTGCCGCGCAATCCGCGCAAGATCGACGATCCATCCCAGGTTCGCGAGATTCTGGAGATGGCTGCATAGAGCGCTTTCGAGCGAAGTGGGTACCGGTTCGCGTGAAGAAAACGCGTCAAACAAGAACAAGCACGATCAAGGGGGATCTGGAGTTCGATGTATACCGGCAAGCATGCTTACCTGCGCCCGCTGCAACCCGCCTTCATCATGGCCGGGACCGGCGAGACCGTCACCTATCGTGAGCTCGAGGCGCGCTCCAACCGGCTCGCGCATCTGTTCCGCAAGCAGGGGCTGCGTCGGCTCGATCATTATTCGATCTTCATGGAGAACAACAACCGCTACCTCGAGGCCTGCGGCGCCGGCGAGCGCGCCGGGCTCTACTTCACCTGCGTCAACTCCTACCTCACCGCGGGCGAACTCGCCTACATCCTGACCAACAGCCAGTCGCGGATCCTGATCACCTCGAAGCTGAAGCTCGACATCGCGCGCGAGGCGCTGAAGGAGTGCCTGCGGGTCGAGCTCTGCATCGTGGTCGACGGCGAAAGCGAGAGCGATCGCATTGTCGGACTGCGAGAGGCCACCGCAGGCCTGCCGTCAACGCCGATCGCGGACGAATTTGCCGGCACCGCGATGCTGTATTCCTCCGGCACGACCGGCCGGCCCAAGGGCATCGTGCGGCCGCTGCCGGAGCAGCCGCCATCGCAGAACCTGCCGCTGTTCGATTTCCTGACCAAGCTCTGGCACTACCGCGAGGGCATGGTCTACCTCTCGCCGGCGCCGCTCTACCACTCGGCGCCGCAGGCCGCGGTCAATCTCACCATCCGGATGGGCGGCACGGTCGTCATTATGGAGAGCTTCGACCCGGAGCGCTATCTGCAGCTGGTCGAGCAATGGGGCATCACCCACAGCCAGCTGGTGCCGACCATGTTCTCGCGCCTGCTGAAACTGCCCGAGGAGGTTCGCGCCCGCTACGATCTGTCGACCCTCGAGATCGCGATCCATGCCGCCGCGCCCTGCCCGGCGCTGGTCAAGGACGACATGATCAAATGGTGGGGCCCCATCATCCACGAATATTACGGCGCGACCGAGGGGCTCGGCTTCACCGCCTGCAACAGCGAGGAGTGGCTCGCGCATCGCGGCACCGTCGGCAGGGTCCTGCTCGGCGATCTGTATATCCTCGACGAGAACATGCAGCCTTGCCCCAAGGGAACGCCGGGCACCGTGTGGTTCAAGACCGCCACGCCATTCGAATATTTCAACGACCCCGCCAAGACCGGCGAGGCGCGCTCGGCCGACGGCAGCATGAGCACGGTCGGCGACGTCGGCTATGTCGACGACGAGAACTTCCTCTATCTCACCGACCGCGCCACCTTCATGATCATCTCCGGCGGCGTGAACATCTATCCGCAGGAATGCGAGAACCTCCTGATCACCCATCCCAAGGTCGCCGACGCCGCGGTGTTCGGCGTGCCCAATGTCGATCTCGGCGAGGAAGTGAAGGCGGTGGTGCAGCCGGTCGACGGCATCGCGCCGGGGCCGGAGCTTGCCGAGGAACTGATCGCATTCTGCGCCGGCTCGCTGTCGCGCCAGAAGGTGCCGCGCTCGGTGGATTTCGAAGCCGAGCTGCCGCGGCTGCCGACCGGCAAACTCTACAAGCGCCTGCTGCGTGACCGCTATTGGGGCAACAAGACCTCGCGGATCGTGTGAGCGGCGGTGCGGCATCCGGACTGATGCTGCCAACCAAGCCGACGGACGCAACGGACTCGCCGGTCGCGCGGATTTCGCGCTATGCTCCGGGATCGTAAGCCAGCTTCGCCGGAGGCCGCCATGCCATTGCCCCAGCCGCGCGAGCCGGAGCCGGTGCAGGCCGGAAGGCTCGAATTCACTGCCGCCGAGATCGGTGCACTCGCCCATCTCTATCGTGGCGAGGTCTATCGCAGCACGGTCTGGCGCACCCGTCTCGACAGCTCGACCAACTGGGCGGTGGTCACGACCGGGATCGCGCTGTCGGCGACCTATAGCAGCGCAGAGGCTTCGCCCTTGCCGATGGTCCTGGTCGGACTGCTGGTAACCGTGTTCCTGCTATTCGAGGCGCGGCGCTATCGCTATTTCAACGTCTGGCGCGCCCGGGCGCGGTTGCTCGAAACCGACTTCTACGCGCCGATGATCCGCGGCGAGGGCCCCACACCGAACGCAGCCTGGACCGACCTGCTCGCCAACGACTACCGCCGCCCCAGCTATCACATCAGCTATGTCAGAGCGATCGGCCGGCGCCTGCGACGGACTTATGGCTGGATCTTCGCGATCCAGGCCATCGCCTATTACGGCAAGCTGGCGATCCACCCGCTGCCGCTGACCACGATGAGCGCGATCTTGGACCGCGCTTCGATCGGTCCGATTCCCGGAACCATCGTGATTCTGGCCGGTGTCGCCTTCCATTCCAGCTGGGCGCTGTTCGCCTTCGTCACACATCGCATCGAGGTCGCGGACCGGCGCACGCGGCACAATCTGATCGCAATGGGCTGAGGCGCCGCGGGCCGCGTTGCCGATCGCGGGCTTTTCCCCTAACCTCGCCGCAACAACAAAGAAAAGGGAGGACTTGCGATGGAAGTGATCCCACTGCGTCCGGGATTCGGTGCCGAGCTGCGCGGCGTCACGCTGTCAGACGTTGCCGCCAGCGATGCCGCCTATGCGGCGGTGCGCGCGGCGTTCGAGGAACATTCGGTGCTGGTGTTCCGCCGCCAGGAGGTCAGCAACGACACCCAGCTCGCCTTCTCGCGCCGGTTCGGTCCGCCCGAGGTGACCAAGGTCGGTTCGATGGGCACCGGTTCGCATTTCGTGATCCTCTCGACCTTCGGGCCCGACGGCAAGGTGGTTCCATCCGATCACCGGCAGCAGCTGCGCGCCAGGGCCAACCAGCTCTGGCACACCGACTCTTCCTTCAAGCAGGTGCCGGCGCTGACCTCGATCCTGTCGGCGCGCATCATTCCTGAACATGGCGGCGAGACCGAATTCGTCTCGATGCGGCTTGCCTTCGAGCGGCTCGACAAGGACGCGGCAAGTCGGCTGGAGAACGCGTTCGCCTGGCACTCCTACGCGCATTCGCGCAGCAAGGTGGCCACCGGCCTCGCAACGACTGAAGAAGTCGACGCGCTGCCGCCGGTATGCTGGCGGATGGTCTGGCGCAATCCCGTCAACGGCCGCGGCGCGCTGTATCTTGCCTCCCATGCCTATGGCGTCGAGGGCATGGATACCGAGGCCGGCAGGGCGCTGATCGAGCAATTGACCGAAGCCGCGACCGCGCCCGGCGTCAGCTATCTGCATCAATGGAAGCAGGGCGACGTCGTGATGTGGGACAACCGCGCCACCATGCATCGCGGCCGCCCCTGGCCGGCGCATGAGGGCCGCCTGATGATTCGCACCACGATCTCGGCGACCGAGGCCGATGGCGTCGCCAACATGCACCTGCCTTCGCCGCAGGCGGCGGAGTGAGGTGAATGCGAATGTTTCCCCGTCATCCTGAGGTGCGAGCGGAGCGAGCCTCGAAGGATGCACGGCCACCAGCTGGGCCGTCGATCCTTGGAGACGCGCTTCGCGCTCCTCAGGATGACGGAGAGCGTGTGCAGTGCGCGGCTTACATCGGCGACATACTGTCGCTGATTGCAGCCCGCTTCACGCCGCACACATCGGCATCGGCAACCGAATTCAAACGGAGTTTCGCCGCTGCATAGCAAAACGACGCAGGTTCCCCGCAATCACAGCCATTATTCCCGATCCGTGGAAATTTTAATGTTGTGGGGTCATCCGAATTGCCAATCCCCGCGCGATCCTCGCTGGTTGCCCGACAGCCTCACCGTGGTATCGTCGATGCCAATCGGCCATTGAGACCGAAATGTGGGAGGGGACCATGCGGAGCGTGCAAGCGCTGGCCGTCGCGGTGTTGTCTGTGCTGATCATCAGCGACGTTTCACGCGCAGCCGAGCCGAAACCGGGCGGCATCTTCAGGATCTATCACCGCGACAGCCCCGGCAGCGCCTCGATCCACGAGGGCGCGACCTATTCGCTGAACGTTCCGTTCATGCCGATCTTCAACAATCTCGTCATCTTCGACCAGCACATCGCCCAGAACAGCACCAGCACGATCCGGCCCGAGCTTGCGGAAAGCTGGGCCTGGAGCGGCGACAACAAGACGCTGACCTTCAAGCTGCGCAAGGACGTGAAATGGCACGACGGCAAGCCGTTCACCGCGGCCGACGTCAAATGCACCTTCGACATGCTGATGGGCAAGTCGCAGCAGAAGTTCCGGCAGAACCCGCGCAAGTCCTGGTACGAGCAAGTCGAAGAGGTCACGACCAACGGCGACCATGAGGCGTCGTTCAAGCTGAAGCGGCCGCAGCCGGCGCTGCTGTCGCTGCTCGCCTCGGGCTACTCGCCGGTCTATCCCTGCCATGTGTCGCCGGCCGAGATGCGCACCAAGCCGGTCGGCACCGGCCCGTTCAAGTTCGTCGAGTTCAAGGCCAACGAATCGATCAAGCTCACCAAGAACCCGGATTACTTCAAGAAGGGCCTACCTTATCTTGACGGTATCGAGTTCACCATCATCCCGAACCGCTCGACCGCAATCCTCGGCTTCGTCTCCGGCAAGTTCGACATGACGTTCCCGACCGAGGTCTCGATCCCGCTGCTCAAGGACGTCAAGTCGCAGGCGGCCAATGCGGTCTGCATGGTGGAACCGAACAACGTCTCCACCAACATCATCATCAATTCGACCGCGCCGCCGTTCGACAATCTCGACATCCGCCGCGCGCTGGCGCTGGCGCTCGACCGCAAGGCGTTCATCCAGATCATGTTCGAAGGCCAGGGCGACATCGGCGGTACCATGGAGCCGGCGCCGGACGGGCTGTGGGCGATGCCGAAGGACATGCTGGAGCAGATCCCCGGCTACGGTCCCGACATCGAGAAGAACCGCGAGGAAGCCCGCAAGCTGATGCAGAAGGCGGGCTATGGCCCGGACAAGCACCTGCAGATCAAGGTCTCGACCCGCAACATCGCGGTCTATCGCGATCCCGCGATCATCCTGATCGACCAGATCAAGAGCATCTACATCGACGCCGAGCTCGACGTCGTCGACACCGCGCAATGGTTCCCGAAGATCGCCCGCAAGGACTATTCGCTCGGTCTCAACCTCACCGGCAATGCCGTCGACGAGCCCGACCAGTCGTTCTACGAGAACTACGCCTGCGGCTCGGAGCGGAACTACACCAACTACTGCAACAAGGAGATCGAGAAGCTGTTCGACCAGCAGTCGGAAGAGACCAACGTCGACAAGCGCAAGAAGCTGGTCTGGGAGATCGACAAGAAGCTGCAGGAAGACGTCGCGCGTCCGATCATCTTCCATGCCCGCACCGGCACTTGCTGGCAGCCTTACGTGAAGAATGTCACGATCATGTCCAACAGCTCCTATAACGGCTATCGTTACGAAGACGTCTGGCTGGACAAGTAGGCGTAGCGTTTTCGGGCGAAGTGGATACCGGTTCGCGCAAAGAAAGCGCGTCGGAAGACAAGACACAGGCGGGATCAAGGAGAGAGCCAGGGTGTTTGCCTATATCGTGCGGCGGCTGTTCCTGATGCTGGTGACCCTGTTCGGGATCTCGGTCATCATCTTCGTGCTGCTGCGCGTCGTTCCCGGCAACATCGTCGACATCCTGTTCGACGCCGCGGGCTTCGTCGACCCCGCCGACAAGGCCAATCTCGAGCGCGAGCTCGGGTTGAGCCAGCCGATCGTGATCCAGTATCTGCACTGGATCGGCGGCCTGCTGCACGGCGATCTCGGCTATTCCTACGTTTCGGAAAAGCCGGCGCTGGAGGAAATCCTGCCGCGGATTCCGATCACGGCGCGGCTCGCCGGGTTGGCGCTATTGTTCTCCGCCTCGATCGGTATTCCGCTCGGTGTCATCAGCGCCGTCCACCAGGGCTCACGGCTCGATTATGCGCTGCGCGTCGTCAGCCTCAGCGGCCTGTCGCTGCCGTCTTTCTGGCTCGGCCTCTTGGTCTTGATGGCCTCGGTCTCGCTGTTCGGCACCATGCCGATCTTCAATCCGAACCCGAAAACCTGGCTCGAGGCGCTGACCATCTATGCGGTGCCGGCGATGGCGGTGGGCTTCCGCAGCGCGGCACTCACCATGCGCATCACCCGCTCCTCGATGCTGGAGATCCTGCGCCAGGACTATATCCGCACCGCGCGCGCCAAGGGCGCCTCCGAGGCCTCCGTGAACTATCACCACGCGCTGAAGAACGCGGTGCTGCCGGTCATCACCGTGATCGGCATCGAGGCCGCGTTCCTGATCGGCGGCCTGATTGTCACCGAGACCGTGTTCAACATCCCTGGCATCGCCCGCTTCCTGGTCGAGGCGCTGCGCTGGCGCGACTACCCGATCGTGCAGAACCTCGTGATGTTCATCGCCGTCGTCGTGGTGGTGGTGAACTTCATCGTCGACATGCTTTATGCGGCAATCGACCCACGTATCCGGTTTGGAGAGTGACATGACAGGATTGGTCGAAGGCCGAGTCCAACTCTTACCTCGCCCCGCTTGCGGGGAGAGGTCGGATCGCATCGCAGATGCGATCCGGGTGAGGGGGGCTCACCGCGAATCCAACGCCCACCGCGCTTGCGGAGAGCCCCCCTCACCCCAACCCTCTCCCCGCAAGCGGGGAGAGGGAGAAGACCGTTCTGCAATCATCAGGCGAAGAAGCTGACACGTGGCGACGATCAATTTCGACAGCGAATTGCGACGTGCCGGGGCCAACGCCACCGGTGGCTGGGGACGGTTTGCGTTCCTCGCGCAGCGCCATGTGCTCGGCACGATCGGCCTCGTCATCATGCTGCTGTTCGTGCTGACCGCGATCTTCGCGAACGTCATCAGCCGCTACGATCCGCTCAGCGTCGATTCCGCGCACCGGCTGGCTGCGCCGTCCGCGCTGCACTGGTTCGGCACTGACTCCTTCGGCCGCGACGTCTGGAGCCGCATCATCCATGGCGCCCGGATCTCGCTTGCGGTCGGCATCGGCTCGACGACGCTCGGCGCCACGCTCGGCGTGATCGTCGGCCTTGCCTCCGGCTATCTCTCCGGCTGGGTTGACCTCGTGTTCCAGCGGGTGACCGACATCCTGCAGTCGCTGCCGCTCTTGGTGCTCGCACTCGTCATGACCGCGGCGCTCGGTCCCTCGCTGCCGAACGTGATCCTGGCGATCGCAATTCCCCTGATCCCGACGGTCGCGCGCGTGATCCGCGCCAACACGCTGGCGCTGCGCGAGCAGCCGTTCGTCGAGGCCGCCAAATCGATCGGCATGAGCGAGATGCGGATCGCGCTGCGCCACGTGCTGCCCAACACCATCGCGCCGCTGATCGTGCTCGCCACCGCGCAACTCGGCTCAACCATCCTGACCGAAGCGTCGCTGTCGTTCCTTGGCCTCGGCATCCCCGAGCCTTATCCGTCCTGGGGTCGCATGCTGTCCGAATCCGCCGCCGAATATGTCCGCACCGCGCCGTGGCTGGTGATCTTCCCCGGCATTGCGATCAGCCTTGCGGTGTTCGGCACCAATCTGTTCGGCGACGCGTTGCGCGACATTCTCGATCCGAGGCAGCGCGGCTGATGAGCGAGGCCAAGACGCTCGATACGATTCTCGACGTGAAGAACCTGCAAACGGTGTTCTTCACCAACTCCGGCCTGTTCCGCGCGGTCGACGACGTCTCGTTCTCGGTCCGCCGCGGCGAGACGCTGGCGATCGTCGGCGAGTCCGGCTGCGGCAAGAGCGTCAGCGCGCTGTCGATCATGCGGCTGGTGCCCGATCCGCCCGGCCGCATCGTCGGCGGCTCGGTGACGCTCGAGGGCACCGATCTGCTGAAGCTCGACGATGCCGCGATGCGCGACATCAGGGGCAACCGCATCTCGATGATCTTCCAGGAGCCGATGACCTCGCTCAATCCGGTGATGCGGATCGGCGACCAGATCATTGAGGCGGTGCGGCTGCACCAGAAGGTCAGCAGCAAGGAGGCCTGGAAGCAGGCGGTCGACATGCTGCGGCTGGTGCGGATTCCAGAGCCGGAGCGCCGCGCGCAGGAATATCCGCATCAGCTGTCCGGCGGCATGCGCCAGCGCGCGATGATTGCGATGGCGCTGGCGTGCCGGCCGGCGCTCCTGATCGCGGACGAACCGACCACGGCGCTCGACGTCACCATCCAGGCGCAGATCCTGGCGCTGATTGTCGATCTGCAAAAGCGGCTCGGCACCGGGCTGATCCTGATCACCCACGACCTCGGCGTCGTCGCGCAAACCGCGCAGCGCGTGATCGTGATGTATGCCGGCAAGAAGGTCGAGGAGGCGACGGTCGAAGCTTTGTTCGAGACGCCGCTGCACCCCTACACCCGCGGACTGATGGCCTCGATGCCGGCGGTGATCGCGCTCGGCGCGAAGACCGATGCGCGGCTGACCGAAATCCCCGGCATGGTGCCGTCGCTGACCAAGCTGCCGCCCGGCTGCGCCTTCGCGCCGCGCTGCAAGCTGGCGGTCGACCGCTGCCGTCAGGAATATCCGCCGCTCGACGAGATCAAGAGCAATCACTGGGCCGCGTGCTGGCGCGCCGGCGAGATGGCGGAGGCGTCATGACCGAACAGCGCCCGCTACTCGAGGTGACCGACCTCGTCAAGCACTACGCGGTGCGCGGCGGTGTGCTGCGCCGGCAGGTCGGCACCGTGCATGCGGTCGACGGCGTTAGCTTCGCGCTCGGCGCCGGCGAGACGCTCGGCCTGGTCGGCGAATCCGGCTGCGGCAAGTCGACGGTGGCGCGCACGGTGCTGCGGCTGGTCGAGCCGACCAGCGGCGCCATCAAGCTGGATGGCGAGGACATCGCGCCGCTCAGCAAGACGGCGCTGCGGCCGTACCGGCGCTCGATGCAGATCGTGTTCCAGGATCCGTTCGCCTCGCTCAACCCGCGCATGACGGCCGGCGACATCGTCGGCGAGCCCCTCATTGTGCATGGCCTCGCGACCGGGGCGAAGAAGCAGGAGCGCGTCGCGGAACTGTTCCAGCAGGTCGGCCTGCGGCCCGACCAGATGAAGAATTTTCCGCACCAGTTCTCCGGCGGCCAGCGCCAGCGCATCTGCATCGCGCGTGCGCTGTCGCTCGGGCCGCGTCTGATCGTCTGCGACGAGCCGGTGTCCGCGCTCGACGTCTCGATCCAGGCGCAGGTGATCAATCTGCTGATCGACCTGCAGCGCAAGCAGAATTTCTCATACCTGTTCATCGCGCATGATCTGGCGGTCGTCGCCCATATCAGCCACCGCGTCGCGGTGATGTATCTCGGCCGCATCGTCGAGATCGCCGACAAGCACGAGCTGTTCGCCAATCCACGCCATCCCTACACCCAGGCGCTGCTCGCCTCGGTGCCGATCGCCGACCCGAAGGCGAAACGCACCGCGCCCCTGATCGACGGCGATGTCCCGAGCCCGATCAATCCACCTTCAGGCTGCGCCTTCCACACCCGCTGCCGTTACGCGATGGATCGCTGCAAGAGCGAACGCCCGGCGCTGGAGGCGGCCGGCCCGGCGCATCAGGTCGCCTGCTGGCTGAATGACGGGACCGGGCAAGCGGCCTCATAAATGTCGTCCCGGCGAAGGCCGGGACCCATTACCCCGAATGCCCGTTGATTTGCCAAACTGGGGCCACAGCTTGCTCCAACAACATACAGCGGTGGTTATGGGTCCCGGCCTTCGCCGGGACGACAGTCTTTATGCCGCCGCCTCGATCTCCACCACGATCTTCCCCGTCGTCACCTGCTCCCCCTCGGCGACATCGATCGACGATACCGTGCCCGCGACGCCGGCGGTGTGGACGTGCTCCATCTTCATCGCTTCCAGCGTCATCACCGGCTGGCCGGCCGCGACCTTGTCGCCCGGCTTCACCAGCACCGCGACGACCCGGCCGTTCATGGCGGCGCGGACCTTGCCGTCACTGCCGGCCGCCGTCGCGCTTTCCGGCGGCGCGAGGGTGAGATCGCGCACCGACAGCGTGACGCCGCGATGCAGGATATAGAGCCGGTCGCCATCGCGCAGGAATTGGGCATGCTCCATCACCCCATCGTGGTGGAAGCGGATGCTGTCCCGGCTGAGCTCGTCGATCACGAAGCTGAAGCGATCGCCGTTGCGGGTCGCGATGTAGCTGCCGTCGCGCTCGCGGACAATCTCGATCTCCTGCACGCCGTGGCCGAGATCAATCCGCAGGCCGAGCGGGAATGTCGCTGCGAGCGACCGGCCGCGCCGCCATGGCGGGGCGTGCGGATTGGTGACGTAGAGCAGCAGCGCCGCAAGCGCGAGGTCGCTGCCGCGATCCGGCCGCGGCGCCAACAGCGCGTCGCGGTTGTCGCCGATGAAGGCCGTGGTCGCCTCGCCTCTAGCAAAGACAGGGTAGCGCAGGCAGTCGATCAGGAAGCCCTGGTTGGTGGTGACGCCGAAGGCCGTGACCTGCTCCAGGGCACAGATCAGCTTGCCGCGCGCCTCCTCGCGGGTCGTGCCATGGCTGATAACCTTGGCGATCATCGAATCATAGAACGGCGGAATCTCCGAGCCGGACTGCAGCGCGTGCTCGACGCGGATACCGTCGGGCATCTGCCACCGCGCCATCGTACCGGACTGCGGCATGAAATCGTGCGCAGCATCCTCCGAGCAGAGCCGCACCTCGATGGCATGGCCGGAGAACTTGACGTCCTCCTGGGTCAAGCCGAGCGGCGCGCCACTGGCGACGCGCAGCTGCAATTCGACCAGATCGAGCCCGGTGATCGCCTCGGTGACGGGATGTTCGACCTGCAGCCGCGTGTTCATCTCCATGAAGTAGAAATTGCCGGCGCGATCGAGCAAAAATTCCAGCGTGCCGGCGCCCTCGTAGCCGATCGCCTTGACCGCCTGCACCGCGACCGCGCCCATCCGCGCGCGCAGCTCCGACGTCACCGCCGGCGACGGCGCCTCCTCGACCAGCTTCTGGTGCCGCCGCTGCACCGAGCAATCGCGCTCGCCGAGATGGATGGCGTTGCCATGGCGGTCGCCGAACACCTGGATCTCGATGTGGCGGGGATTGACGATCGCGCGCTCCAGAATGACGGTCGGATCGCCGAACGCACCCTGCGCCTCCGATCGCGCGCTGCGCAGCGCGTCGGGAAATGCCGCCGCGTCCTCGACCAGCCGCATGCCTCGGCCGCCGCCGCCGGCGACCGCCTTGATCATGACCGGAAAACCAATGGCCCTGGCTTCCGCCAGCATCACGGCATCGCTCTGGTCGGCCCCCTGATAGCCGGGCACGCAGGGCACGCCGGCCCGCTGCATGATCTCCTTGGCGCCGGCCTTGTTGCCCATCGCAAGGATCGCCTCCGGCGACGGACCGATGAACACCAGACCCGCATCGCGGCAGGCCCGCGCGAAATCCTCGTTCTCGGCGAGGAAGCCATAGCCGGGATGCACCGCGCCGGCGCCGCTCGCCTTGGCCGCGGCGATGATCGCGTCGATCTTCAGATAGGATTGCGCCGGCAGCGCCTCGCCGATCCGCACCGCCTGGTCGGCCTCGCGCACATGCAGCGCGTCACGGTCGGCGTCCGAATAGACCGCGACGACGCCATGGCCGAGCCGCCGTGCCGATCGCATGATGCGCAGCGCGATCTCGCCGCGGTTGGCGATCAGGATCTTGAAGAACGGCGTCCGCTTCACGATTGCCCCGCTCATGGCCGCGCCACCGAGAACTGCATGCGCTGCGGGCTGCGGGCCTCGGCCTCGCGGCAGATTGTAAGCACCTCGGCAAGCACCGTCCGCGTGTCGCGCGGATCGATCACTCCGTCGTCGAGCACCCGGGCGCTGGTCGAGAACACGTCCATCTGGCTGTCGAACACCCCGGTGATCTGCGCCTTCATCGCGTCCAGCTTCTCCTTCTCGATCGGCTTGCCGCGCCGCGCGGCGGCGGCCTCAGTCACGATCGCCATGGTTTCGGCGGCCTGCTCGCCGCCCATCACGGCGGTCTTGGCGTTGGGCCAGGAGAAGCAGAAGCGCGGATGGAAGCCGCGGCCGCACATGCCGTAATTGCCGGCGCCGAACGAGGCGCCGCAATACAGCGTGATCTGCGGCACCGTCGCCGAGGTCACCGCCTGGATCATCTTGGAGCCGTGCTTGATCATGCCGGCCTCTTCATAGGCCCGGCCCACCATGTAGCCGGTGGTGTTGTTCATGTAGAGGATCGGTCCGTGTGCGCGACTGGCAGCAGGCCTGGATGAAATGCGTCGCCTTGTTGGCGCCGGGCACGTCGAGCGGGCCATTATTGGTGATGATGCCGATCGCCTGGCCCTCGATGCGCGCGTGGCCGCAGACCGTCGCCGGGCCGTAATTGGCGCCGAACTCGGCGAAGTCGGAATCGTCGATGAAGCGCGCAATCGCCTGGCGCATGTCGACGGGGCGCTTGTGATCCATCGGCATGATGCCGAGCAGTTCCTCGGCGTCATAACGTGGCGGCTTGAACGCGGCCGGTTCGGCGGCCGGCCGATCCCAAGAACGATCCCAAGGCAGCTTGGCCATGATGTCGCGCGCGATGCGCAGTGCGTCGCGGTCGTCCTCGGCGAGATAATCGCCGAGACCGGAGATCTGGGTGTGCATCTCGGCGCCGCCGAGCTCCTCTTCGGTCGCGATCTCGCCGGTGGCCGCCTTGAGCAGAGGCGGCCCGGCAAGGAACGCGCGGGTGCGGCCGCGCACCATCACGATGTAGTCGGACAGGCCCGTCTGGTAGGCGCCGCCCGCGGTCGAGGAGCCGTGGGTGACGGTAACGACGGGAAGCCCTGCCGCCGACAGCCGCGCCAGGTTGCGGAAGATGTTGCCGCCACGGACGAAGTCCTCGACACGGTAGCGCAGCAGGTTGGCGCCGGCGCTCTCGACCAGCTGCACATAGGGCAGCTTGTTCTCCAGCGCGAGCTCCTGCACCCGCAGCGTCTTGTCGAGGCCGTAAGGCTGCAATGCGCCCGCGTCGATGCCGGCATCATTGGCGCTGACCATGCAGCGGATGCCGGAGACGAAGCCGATGCCCGCGACCAGTCCGCCGCCGGGCACGCTCTTGTCCGCATCCGCTACGTCGAACATGTAACCGGCGAGCGTCGACAGTTCGAGGAAGGGCGAACCGGGATCGAGCACCAGCGCGACGCGCTCGCGTGGCAATAGCTGGCCGCGCTTGTGGAAGCGGTCCTTTGCCGCGGCGGAGGCTGCGCGCGTCCGCTCCTCCAGGGCGCGCATCCGGGCGATCAGCGCCAGCATGCCGTCGCGATTGCCCTGGAAGGCGGCGCTGCCGGTGGAAATCGTGTTCTCGATGATGGCCACTAGGCGCGCTCCACAAAATGTCCGCTGTATTGCTGCCGCAGCTCGACCTTGCGCAGCTTGCCGGTCGCGGTCATCGGCATCTCCTCGAGGATACGCACCAGCTTCGGCACCTGGAAGCCGCCGAGGTGCTTTCTGCAATGCGCCTCGATGCCGGCCTCGTCAGCCTCCGCGCCGGGTTTCAGCTTGACGAAGGCGGAGACCGCCTCGCCCCATTGCGGATGCGGCAGGCCGACCACGGCGGCGTTCTGCACGGCGGGGTGCGCCAGCAACGTCTCCTCGATCTTGACGGAGGCAACGTTCTCGCCGCCCGACTTGATCATATCCTTCTTGCGGTCGAGGAACAGCACCTCGCCATTGCCGTCGATCAAGGCTAGATCGCCGGTATGGTGCCAACCGGACTTGCGCGCCTCCTCGGTCGATTTGGGGTCCTTGTAGTAGCCCATCATCACGTTGGGCCCGCGATGCACGAGCTCGCCGATCTCGCCGCGCGGCAGCAGATTGCCGTTGTCGTCCATGATCGCGGTCTCATTGACGATCAGCGATTCGCCCCAGTAATTGCCGAAACGGTCGAGCTGTACCTCCGGGCGGGACATCGTCGTCGCCGGATACATCTCGGTCTGGCCGCTGGATAGCACGAAGTTCGGACAGAGATCGGCCATGGCGCGCTCGAGCAGCGGTTTGCCCATCGGCGCCATGGTGTAGATGCAGCAGCGCAGACCCGACAGGTCGTAGTCGCGGCGGCGCGGATGGTCGAGGATCGCCTGATACATCAAGGACAGGCCGACGAACACGGTGAGCTTATCGCGCACGATCGCCTCCATGCACGCGACCGGATCGAAGCCGCGCATCAGCGCCATGCGGCCGCCGACCGAGAGATAGCTGAGCAGCAACACGTGGCCGGCGCAGTGGAACAGCGGAAACTGTCCGGTGATCCCGTCATCGCGCGAGAGCTGCATCTCGATACAATTGCTCATCACGGCCATGACAACGGCGAGGTGACAATGCATCGCGCCCTTCGGCCGCGAGGTCGTGCCTGACGTATAGATGATCATCGCGAGGTCGCGGTCGTTGATCTCGATGTCAGGCTCAATATCGGACTGTCCCTCCAGCAGACCGTTGAACTCCTGCAATCCGGTCTTGCCGGCATTGCCGGTCAGATCGATCGCGATCATCTCCATGCCGCGCGCTTCCAGCGCGGCGCGGCGGTCGGCCTGGGCATGAAGGGCGTCATCGATGATGGCGAAACGCACCTCGGCATGGCCGAGGATGTAGTCCATATCAGCCGGTCCGAGCATGGTGTTGATGGGCACCCAGACCAGCCCGGCGCGGTGAATGCCAAACAGCGCTTTGACGAATTCGACAGAGTTGTTGCAGATGGTCGAAATCTTCTCGCCCGGCTTCAGCCCGCGCTGCACCAGATGATTGGCGAAGCGATTGGCGTCGCGCTCGAGTTCGGTGAAGGTGACCTGCCTGCTGCCGTCGGTCAGCGCGATGCGATCCGGAAACCGCCGCGCGGCGCGCTTCAACAGGTCGCCCATCGCGACCCGGCCGATACGACCCGGCCCGGTGACGCCGCCGGTTGCTGCGAGATTGTGCATGCGTTTCTCCTCCCGGGCTCCGTCATTCCGGGATGCGCGAAGCGCAGACCCGGAATCCAGAGGTGTGGCGCGAGATTCCGGGTTCACGCTTCGCGTGCCCCGGAATGACGGTCAGTGTCGCGTTCCAAAAATCTGCCGCGCCTCGGCCGGGCTCGCGATCTCGCGGCCGGCGCGGCGCGCGCAGGCGGCGAGACCTTCGACGAGCTGCCCGTTCGACGTCACCTTGGTGCCGTCGCCGAGATAGAACGTATCCTCGAGCCCGCTGCGCAGATGGCCGCCGAGGTCGGCGGCGCGCTGGTGCAGCGGCCAGATCTCGGCACGGCCGATCGCGGTGACCTGCCAATGCGCCTCCGGCGCCTTCAGCTTCAGGAGGATCGGCAACAGCTCCGGATCGGCCGGCATGCCCGAGGCGACGCCCATCACGAAATTGTATTCGAGCGGACCGGAATACATCCCGGTCTGCCGGTACATGCCAACGCAACGCACGATGCCGACATCGAAGCACTCGAATTCGGGAATGGTGCCGGCCGCCTTCATCACGTCGAGATAGTCCTGCACCTTCTCGACCGCGTTATCGAACATCATCGGCGGCCAGGCCCAGGTGTTGTCGGCCTTCACCTTCAGATAATTCAGCGAGCCGGCATTGCAGGCGGCGATCTCGGGCCGCGTCTCGCGCACGCAATCGAGCGCGCCCTGGTAGTTCGGGCCAGAGGTGCCGGTGGTGTGGTTGATGATCACGCCGGGGCAGGCCTCGCGGATCGCCTGCTGGATCTCCTTGCTGACGCCGACATCCCACGACGGCAGGTGGCCCTTGTTCGGCTCCTGCTGCCGCAGATGGATGTGCATGATGCTGGCGCCGGCGTTGAACGCGGCCTTGGCCTCGCGCGCCATCTGTTCGGGCGTCACCGGAACGTTGTGCTGCTTCGGGTCGGTAAGCACGCCGTTCAGCGCGCAGGTGATGACGGCCTTGTCGCTCATGGGTCTCTTGTCCGCTTTGCAGCGCACATGCGCTGCTGATTTCGCCATGATGAGAACTTTGCCTTCGCGCCATCTTGCGTTGACTGGCTAAGTGGATGCGGCGACGACACGATCTGCCGCCAGCCGGTTAACACAAGACGCGGCGCCCGTATCACGCCTAACCTTGCTGCCAAGCAGAAGCGGCGCAACAAGCCGGCATCACGGGGAGAACGTCATGGTCTCGATCAACCGGCGCACATGGCTCACCGGCGCGGCAGGCGCGGGACTTGCCGCGGTCGCGGGTCTTAAGCCTTCGCTGGCCGACGACACGCCAGGCGTCACCGCGACCGAGATCAGGATCGGCAGCACCACCTCCCTGAGCGGCCCGGTATCCGCGCTCGGCGTGCAGGCGCGCTGCCAGGAAGCCTATTTCAAGATGCTGAACGAGCAGGGCGGCATCGCCGGCCGGCAGATCAAATACATCTACTACGACGATGCGTTCAACCCGGCGAAGACGGTCGAGCAGGTGCGCCGCCTGATCGAAAGCGACAATGTCGCCTTCCTGTTCAACATGCTCGGTACCGCGCCGAACTCGTCGGTCGTCAAATACATCAACGCCGCCAAGGTGCCGCACTTGTTCCTGTCGGTGAATGGCGACAAATGGGGCGACTACAAGACCTATCCCTGGACCATGGGCTTTGCGCCGAGCGCGCGGACCGAGGCGCAGGTGTTCGTCAAGTATGCACTGAGCCAGAACAAGAACGCGAAATTCGCGGTGCTCTACCAGAACGACGACCTCGGCAAGGATTTCGTCGCCGGAGCCAAGGACGTGCTCGGCGAGCGGTTCGCGACCGCGGCCGTGGTGGCCTCGCACGAGGTTACCGATCCCACGATCGATTCCCAGATCGTTGCGCTGCGCGGCGGCAACCCAGATGTGCTGATCTCCGGCACCACGGCAAAGTTCTGCGCGCAGTCGATCCGCAAGATCTATGAGCTCGGCTGGAAGCCGATGCACTTCATCGCCAGCGGCGCCGCCTCGATCTCCTCGACCATCGCGCCTGTCGGCCTCGACAAGTCGCAGGGCACGATCTCGTCGGCCTATGTCAAGGACGTCGCCGACCCCGCCTGGGCCAATGATCCCGGCGTGAAGAACTTCCTCGCCTTCATGGAGAAGTACTTCCCCGACGGCAATCCGAAGGAAGGCTACAACCTCTACGCCTACACGGTGGCGCAGGTGCTGAAGATCGTGCTCGAGCAGTGCAAGGGCAATTTCACGCGCGACAACATCATGGCGCAGGCCAACAACCTGAAGGACATCGAGGTGCCGACGCTGTTGCCCGGCATCCGCGTCAACACCAGCCCGACCAATCATCACCCGCTGCAGCAGCTTCAGCTGCAACGGATCGAAGGTCCGGGCTGGCTGCGGTTCGGGGAGGTGATCCAGGGCGCGAATTTGTAGCGGAGAACAACCCCAATGTCGTCCCGGCGAAGGCCGGGACCCATAACCACCGCTGCTCATTATTTAACAGCGCGTCTGCCATCCCGCATCACGGATAGATCACGCGGTATGGGTCCCGGCGAAAGCCGGGACGACAGCGGAGGTTACGTCAGCGCGCGCTCGCTCGCGGTTTGCCCGGTGCGGTAGATCGCAAGGTCCCGCGAGCCGGAGAAGATCGCGCGCGGCTTCAAGCCATAGAAGCGACGGATCGAGTGGCTGAAATGCGTGCTATCGGGATAGCCGATATCCTGCGCGAGATGCGCGAGGTTGATGTCCTGGTTGGCGAAGTGCAGCAGATGCCGCGCGCGCTTCCAGGCGCGGAAGGAGCGGAACGAGATCCCGGTCTCCTCCTTGAACAGATGCAGGAAGCGCGAGGGCGATAGCCCGGCCTCGGCGGCGCAGCCTGCCGCGGTCACCGGCTCGCCGGAGAATTGCCCGATGCGGCCGATCGCGCGCACGACACGCGGATCGAGCACGCGCTGCGGCAGCGCGTCGCCGAAGCACATGGTGTCGAACTCGGCATTCGCGATCGCGTCGCGATGCTGCATCTCGGCGAGCGTCGCATAGGCGTTGCGAATGCGATTGGCGAACAGATGGGAGTCCGATCCTTGCAGACGGCGGGCGACGGCTTCGAGCGTGCCGTCGGGCACGCTTTCCGGCTCGATCGCGACGCAGATCGCCGAGCGATATTCGCTGGTGATGGTGTGGCGCAGGTTCGGCATCGTCACCGCGAGTTCGCCATGCGACTCGCGGCCTTCGCTGGTCGACAGATGCAAGCCGTCGCGGATCGCGACATAGACATGGAATGCACCGGGACAGCGCTCGCGCGGGCGTCCGAGCAGCCCGGCATAGAACACCCGTTCCGGCGTGATCAGCATCCGGTGACCGGATTGCTGGCTGGAGCTCTGGCACTTCGCGTCCACGATCGCGTCCATGGCGGTTCCTCCTCGCGCGGCTCTTTGGGCCGCTGCGGCGGAGCTACCATAACGCAAATTCGCACGCTGTCACTGCAACGAAACGTCGTCATTCCGGGGCGATGCGACAGCATCGAACCCGGAATCTCGAGATTCCGGGTCTGGTGCTAACGCACCATCCCGGAATGACGAGCGCTAACGCCGCGCCCGCGGCGCAACGCTCTGTTCCTGACCGGCTTTTTGCTCCGCCGCGACCGCGCGCTGGTAACCGTCGCGCTGCTGCAGCCGCGCCCAATAGGCCGCGACATTCGGCCCGAAATCCTTGGCGAGGCCGATATTGCTGGCGAGACGGAGCGCATAACCGTTGGCGATGTCGGCTGCGGTGAAGCGTTCCGCGCAGAGGAATTCCGACTTCGCGGCGGCGGCCTCGACCGCGCGCAGGCGGCCCAGGAACCATTTTGCATAATCGCCCGAGACCTGCGGGTTGCGCCGCTCCTCCGGCTCAAGCTGGCTGTAGCGGAGCACCAGCGTCTGCGGGAAGGTCAGCGTCGCGTCGGAAAAATACATCCAGTTCAGGAACGCGCCATAGGCCGGCTCGTCGACGCCGACGATCAGCGGCGTCGGGCCGTATTTGGTGCCGAGATAATGGCAGATGCCGGAGGACTCCGTCATCCTGGTCTCGCCATCGATCATGAACGGGATGGTGCCGAGCGGATTGATGCCGAGATATTCCTTGGCGAACACCCGCGGCGGGAACGGCAGCATCTTCAGCTCATAGGCAAGCCCGAGCTCCTCCAGCATCCACAGCGGACGGAACGAGCGCGCGGCGTCGCAGTGATAGAGCGTGATCATCAGGCGTTTCCCTTTTGCTTCAGGCCAGGCAGCGTGCCCATCATCTTGCACAATACCATGAGCATGACCTCGTCGGCGCCGCCGCCGATCGAGGTCAGGCGGCTGTCGCGATAGGCGCGGCTGACCGGCGTCTCGTTGGTGAAACCCATGCCGCCCCAATATTGCAGGCAGGCATCGGTAAGCTCGCGGCCGAGCCGGCCGGCCTTCAGCTTGGCCATGGTCGCGAGCCGCGTCACGTCCTCGCCGGCCACCAGCGCCTCGCCGGCACGATAGATCAGCGAGCGCAGCAGCTCGACCTCGGTCTGCATTTCCGCGAGCTTGAAGTGCACCACCTGATTGTCGAGGATCGAGCCGCCGAACGCCTTGCGGTTGCGAGTGTAGTCGATGGTCTCGTTGATGATGAATTCATGCGCCTTGAGGCAGGCGGCCGCACCCCACAGCCGCTCCTCCTGGAACTGGATCATCTGGTAGGTGAAGCCCTGGCCCTCCTCGCCGATCCGGTTGCGCTTCGGCACCCGGACATTGTCGAAGAAGATCTGCGCCGTATCCGACGAACGCATGCCGAGCTTGTCGAGCTTGCGCGCGATCTGCACGCCCTTTGTCTTCATGGGCACGCAGATCAGCGACTTGTTGCGATGGACCGGGCCGTCGCTGGTGTTGGCGAGCAGGCAGATCCAGTCGGCCTGGGTGCCGTTGGTGATCCACATCTTGCCGCCATTGATGACGTAGTCGTCGCCGTCGGCGCGCGCACTGGTCTTGATCGAGGCGACGTCGGAGCCGGCGCCGGGCTCGGAGACGCCGATGCAGGCGACCTGATCGCCGGCAATCGCCGGGCTGAGGAATTCGCGCCGCACCTCGTCGGAGCCGAACCGCGCCAGCGCCGGCGTCGCCATGTCGGTCTGCACCCCGATCGCCATCGGCACGCCGCCGCAGGTGATGGCGCCTAGCTCCTCGGCCATCATCAGCGCGTAGGAATAATCCAGTCCCTGGCCGCCGAACTCGACCGGCTTGTTGAGGCCGAGGAAGCCAAGATCGCCGAGCTTCTTGAACAGCTCATGCGCCGGGAAGATGTCGGCCTTCTCCCATTCGTCGACATGGGGATTGATCTCGGCCGCGATGAACTTCTGTAGAGCGCGGCGCGGTTCGTCGTGGTCGGCGGTGAAGAGCATGTTCTCGAACTATCCTTTGTCATTCCGGGGCGATGCGAAGCATCGAACCCGGAATCTCGATCCATTACCTCTGGATTCCGGGTTCGCGCTGGCGCGCGCCCCGGAATGACCTTGCCTTCTCACCTCCCCCTGAAAGGGGGAGGTCGGCACGTTCGGCTATGCCGAGCGGGCCGGGTGGGGGTCAAACTAGCAGTCCGACTCGCGGCTTGACCCCCACCCTGCCCTCCCCCTTTCAGGGGGAGGGTTCACAATCCGCCTTTTCGCCGCGACCACATCATCACCTGACGCGATCACAACCCCATCTGCCGGCTCGCGAGGTCCTTCATGATCTCCTCGGTGCCGCCGCCGATGGCGTTGACCTTGACCTCGCGGTAGATACGCTCGACCTTGACGCCGCGCATGAAGCCGGCGCCGCCGAAGATCTGCACCGCCTCGGAGGCGCAATGCGCCATGGTCTGGGTCGCCTGATTCTTCATCATGCAGATCTCGGCGACCGGGCTTTCGCCCTGGCCGAGCCGCCATGCCAGCATTTCCAGCATCGCCTGCGAGACCGCGACCTTCTGTGCCATGTCGACGATCTTGTGCCTGATCACCTGGTGCTGCGCGATCGGCTTGCCGAACGTCTTGCGCTCCTTGGCATAGGCGACCGCCTCGTCGAGGCAGACGCGCGCATAGGCGGTGCAGCTCGCCGCCATGCCCATGCGCTCGCTGTTGAAGTTCTGCATGATGATCTTGAAGCCCTGCCCTTCCTCGCCGATCAGGTTCTCGACCGGCACGCGGCATTCGTCGAAGTGAAGCGTCGCGGTATCCGACGCCCACCAGCCCATCTTCTTCAGCTTGGTGCGGGACAGACCGGGCGTATTGCCTTCGATCAACAGCAGGCTGACGCCGCCGGGACCTTCGCCGCCGGTGCGCACCGCGACCGTCAGATAGTCGGCGCGCATGCCCGAGGTGATGAAGGTCTTCTCGCCGGAGACGACGTAGTGATCGCCGTCGCGCCGCGCCCTGGTGCGCAGGTTCGCGACATCGGAGCCGCCGCTCGGCTCGGTGATCGCGAGCGCGGAGATCTTCTTGCCGGCGAGCACCTCCGGCAGCACCCGCGCCTTGACCTCGGGTCGCGCGGCACGGGCGATCGGCGGCGAACCGATGGTGTGGCTCATCAGGCTCGAGGAGACGCCGCCGGCGCCGGCACGCGCCAGCTCCTGCGAGGCCACGATTCTCATGAACTGGTCGGCGGCGATGCCGCCATATTCTTCCGGGAAGCCGAGGCCGAGTAGCCCGATCGCGGACGCCTTGGCATAGAGCTCGCGCGGAAACTCGCCGTCCTCGTCCCATTGATGGGCATAAGGCTCGATTTCCCTGGCAACAAAGCGCCGCATCACCTCGCGAAAGGCCTCATGCTCGCCGGTGTAGAACGGGTTTGCCATCCGCGTGCTCCGTTGATTCTTCCCTCCGACGATGTCCGGATTTCTCCCGGTTCACTTGCGTCGAGTGGCTGCCATCGGTGCCGACGCCCGGTCCGGCGATTTGCCAGCCACTAAACGCAAGACAGTATCCTTATACGCCCCCTCCACTGCCAATTCATGGCATCAATTGAGCCAGGAACAGGCGGCGCAAGACTGCCGTTCCGGAGGAGGGAAATTTGCCGGTTCGTTACTACGACTGGATCGCGCATCATCGCCGGCGCACGCCGGACAAGATGGCGCTTGTCGATCTCGCCAGCGGACGCCGCTTCAGCTATGCGGAGCTCGACGCCCGCGTGTCGCGGCTCGCGGCCTGGCTGCGCGATGGGCTCAAGGTTGCCAGCGGCGACCGCGTCGCGGTGCTGGCGCTGAACACGACGGATACGCTGGAGGTGCAGTTCGCCTGCTTCCGGATCGGCGCGATCTTTCTGCCGCTCAACACCCGCCTCACCGTTCCCGAGCTGCGCTACATCACCGGCGACGCCGCGCCGAAGGTGATGATCCATGACGACGACCTCGCCGAGACCGCGCTTGCGGTGGCAAAGCTCTGCAATGTCGCTGCGACCGTGAGGCTCGGCCCGGGCGGCGCCTATGAGACCGGCATTGCGGCAGCCGCGCCGCTCGAACGGTTCGAGGAGGTCATGCTCGATGACATCTCGACCATCATGTACACCTCGGGGACGACGGGCCAGCCCAAGGGCGCGATCATCACTCATGGGATGACGTTCTGGAATTGCGTCAATCTCGGCGGCCCCGCCTACATCTCGCCGGCCTCGGTGCTGCTCACGGTGCTGCCGCTGTTCCACACCGGCGGGCTGAATTGCTACACCAACCCGGTGCTGCATGCCGGCGGCACCGTGCTGATCATGCGCGCCTTCGATCCCGGCGAGGCGCTGAAGCTGATCGGCGATCCCTTGCAGGGCATCAACGTGTTCTTCGGCGTGCCCGCGATCTACCAGTTCATGGCGCAGCATCCTTCCTTCGCCACAGCGGATTTCAGCCGCCTCGTGATTGGCGGCGTCGGCGGCGCGCCGATGCCGGTGCCGCTGCTCAAGACCTGGGAGGCGCGCGGCGTCGCGCTGCAGCAGGGCTACGGCATGACCGAGACCTCGCCGGCGGTGATGGTGCTCGACCGCGAGGATGCCGCGCGCAAGGCCGGCTCCTCCGGCAAGCCGGTGCTGCACACCGAGGTCCGCATCGTGCGGCCCGACGGCAGCGACGCCGCGGTCGGCGAGCTCGGCGAACTCTGGGTCAAGGGCCCGAACATCACGCCGGGCTACTGGAACAGGCCGGACGCCAATGCCTCCTCCTTCACCGACGGCTGGCTGCACACCGGCGACGCCACGCGGATCGACGAGGAAGGCTTCTACTACATCGTCGACCGCTGGAAGGACATGTACATCTCGGGCGGCGAGAACGTCTATCCGGCCGAGGTCGAGAGCGTGCTGCATCAATTGGCGGCCGTCGCCGAAGCCGCCGTGATCGGCATCCCCGACGAGCAATGGGGCGAAGTCGGCATGGCGATCATTGCCGTGAAATCCGGCCATTCGCTGACCCCGGCCGAGGTCCACGCGCATTGCCAGGCCAATCTGGCGCGGTTCAAATGCCCGCGCCTGATCGAATTCATCGAGGTCCTGCCGCGAAACGCGACAGGCAAAATTCATAAGCCGACGCTCCGGCAACAATTCAGCCGGCCGAAGCCAACCGATACCGCGGGGTGAGCCAGACGCGCGCCGCGCGTTCCGGAATTCGCCGCGACAAGGATTGCCCCGCTGCCGTCTGCCGGGACCGGCTGCGGGTTCGTTGCGTAAGTCCCCAACCAAGATCAATCGAGGAAATTTCCTTTATGAGAACAACAACACTGTCGCTGCTGGCAACCGCCACGGCGCTCTGCCTGCTCTCCACCCAGGCCGCCTTTGCACAAAAGAAGTATGATACCGGCGCCTCCGACACCGAGATCAAGATCGGCAATGTCGAGGCCTATAGCGGTCCCGCCTCCGCCTACGGCGTCATCGGCAAGACCGAAGAAGCCTATTTCAAGATGATCAACGACCAGGGCGGCATCAACGGCCGCAAGATCAACTGGATCTCCTATGACGACGGCTACTCGCCGCCGAAGACCGTGGAGCAGATCCGCAAGCTGATCGAGAGCGACGAAGTGTTCCTGGTGTTCAACGCGCTGGGCACGCCGACCCAGACCGCGGTGCAGAAGTATCACAACGCCAAGAAGGTGCCGCAGCTGTTCCTCGCCACCGGCGCCAGCAAGTGGAACGATCCGAAGGATTTCCCGTGGACCATGGGTTTCCAGCCGAGCTATCGCGTCGAGGCGCGGATCTTCGGCAAGTACATCCTGAAGGCCAAGCCGGATGCCAAGGTCGCGATCTTCTATGCCAATGACGATTTCGGCAAGGATTACCTGGTCGGCCTGAAGGAGATCCTCGACAAGTCGAGCGTCAAGATCGTCGCCGAAGAGAGCTACGAGACCACCGAACCGTCGATCGACTCCCACATCGTCAAGCTGAAGGACACCGGCGCCGACGTGTTCGTCAACATCTCGACGCCGAAATTCGCGGCGCAGGCGATCAAGAAGATCGCCGAGCTCAACTGGAAGCCGATGCAGGTGATGACCGACGTCTCGATCTCGATCGGCGCGGTGATGAAGCCCGCCGGGCTTGAAGCTTCCGAAGGCGTGCTGTCGGCCGGCTACCTGAAGGACGCGTCCGATCCGCAATGGAAGAATGACGAGGGCATGAAGAAGTTCATGGCCTTCGCCGAGAAGTACATGCCGGGCTCCAACCTCGCCGACGCCAATCTGGTCTATGGCTACGCCGCGGCGCAGACCATGGTGCAGGTGCTGAAGCAGGCCGGCGACAACCTGACACGTGAGAACGTGATGAAGCAGGCCGCGAGCCTGAAGGATTTTGCGCCCGACACGCTGATCCCCGGCATCAGGATCAACACCAGCGCGACCGACTTCGCGCCGGTCGAGCAGCTCAAGATGATGCAGTTCAAGAACGGGCAGTGGGAGCTGTTCGGCGACATCATCAGCGCCGAGACCGGCGGCTAGCGTGACGCGCACCGCCACCAAACATCAGCCATCGCGAAGCCGCCCATCCGGGCGGCTTCGTTTGTTTTGCGAATCGCGGGTGAAGCCAAGCCGAGCGACGCGCAAGCTATCTCACCGTCACCCTGAGGAGCCGCGAAGCGGCGTCTCGAAGGGTCGACGGCCGGGCTCTCTCCCGAGTCGATGCATACGGGCCGTGCATCCTTCGAGGCTCGCCCAGCGGCGCAATCGCGCCGCAAGGCTCGCACCTCAGGATGACGGACCTAACTCTGCCGTTGTCATCCCGGCAAGAAAATCGCGAACGGCTCATCGATCGTTCGACGCAAATGCTCGCGATAGGCGGCGTAGTTCGCGTCATCCGCCGACACCCGGCCGAGGCTGGGCTTGGGCACGTTCTTCACCGGCAGGAACGCGATCGGCGCGGCGACCGGCGTCAGCAGCGAGCCGCGGCCGGCGAGCAGCGTCGTGATGATGCCGTACATCTCGCCGGAATTGCGCGGGCGCGACACCGTGATCACGCGATGCTGGCCGTGCCTGTTGGTCACGAGGTAGACGAAGCCGGATTCATTGGGCACCGCGACTTCGCCGTACTGCGTATAGTCGGCGTCCTGCCGCTCGCCCTCGCGAAAGCCGAGCGACGACGACGCTTCGTCCCAGGTGATCTCCGTCCGATAGGCATAGAGCGCGCCCTGCTCGCCGAACGACGGCCGCACCGTGATGTAGGTCCCTTCGATGCGCGCCACCGCGCGGCGCGAATAGGACCCGAGGCTGTCGGGTGCGATCCCGCCATTGGCGGGTGCGGCCACCGTGATCGTCTCCGGCAGCTTGCGCAAGGACACACCCAGCGCCTGCTCCAGCCGCACGGTGGTCGCAAGCGTGAACGGGCGGCGGCCGCCGAGCACCTTCTCCAGGGTCGAGAGGCTGAGCTTGGCCTGCTCGGCCAGCGTCTGCCGCGAGATGCGGCGGCGCGCGATTTCCTCGCGGATGGTCTCCGCTACCTGCTGGCTCTGCTCGGCGGATAGCTGCTTGTCAGGCGTCGGCATCAAGATTCCTGCCCGGTTCCCCTTGATTCCGCGCAGTCTAGCAGACCGGACAATCCATCACCAAACCGCACAAATCCGCCTCAGCCGGCGGCGGGCCGCGCCGGACGGCGGCCAATCATTGCCGATCATTCTGCTCGCGCCAAAACCGCCGTTCTCCATGATCGCGAGGCAGCGAAAGCCTCGCTCGGGAGTGACGAAAATGACGATTTACGATGCATGTGAGAGCAGCCCGGAGATCCGCCTGTCGCGCAGGATGCGCATTGCGCTGTTCTTTCTGGTGGAAGGTGTGGCCGCGCTGGTGATCGGCTTTGCGGCCTTGTTCGTGAGTTTCGATCCGGTGTGGTCGGCCGAACTGCCGCGACAGGCGGTGCTGCGTCCATCAGATGCGCGCTCCGGCTCGCTGCTGTTCAAGACCGATGACGGCTATCGGGATGCGCTGAGGCTCGGCATTGACGTCGACCTCACCGTGTCGGGTCCGACGGTCCGCGCCCGCGTCACGCAGATCTTCCGCAACCCGACCAAGGACTGGGTGGAGGCGACCTATGTCTATCCGCTGCCGGCGGGCGGCGCGGTCGACACGCTGAAGATGGTGGTCGGCGACCACGTCGTGGTCGGCGACATCAAGGAGCGGCAGCGGGCTCGCGCCATCTATGAGCAGGCCAAGCAGAATGGCCAAAAGGCCGCGCTCACCGAACAGGAGCGGCCCAACATCTTCACCAATTCCGTTGCCAATATCGGCCCCGGCGAAACCGTGCTGGTGCAGATCGAATATCAGGAGCCGGTGCAGCAGAACGGCAGCGAGTTCTCGCTGCGGGTGCCGATGGTGGTCGGCCCGCGCTACAATCCGCGCCCGGTGGTGCAAAGCGTCGATCTCCGCGCCGACGGCAACGGCTGGGGCGCCACGTCAACCGATCCCGTGCCGGACCGCGACCGCATCTCCCCCGAAGTGCTCGACCCTGCCACAAATGCGCCGGTCAATCCGACCAACATCACGGTGCATCTGAACGCCGGCTTCGCGCTCGGCGAGGTGACGAGCCATTTCCACCAGGTCAGGATCGAGAGCCCCGACAGCACCACGCGGCTCGTCAAGCTCGCCGAAGGCCCGGTGCCGGCCGATCGTGATTTCGAGCTCACCTGGAAGCCGGCCGCCGAGAAGGCGCCGTCGGTCGGGCTATTCCGCGAGCATGTCGGCAATTCCGACTATCTGCTCGCTTTCGTCACCCCGCCGTCGGTCGAGCAGGCGCAACAGAAGCCGTTGCCGCGCGAAGTGATCTTCGTGATCGACAATTCCGGTTCGATGGGTGGCACCTCGATCATCCAGGCCAAAGCGAGCCTGACTTACGCGATCGGTCGCTTGCAGCCGACCGATCGCTTCAACGTGATCCGGTTCGACGACACCATGGACACGCTGTATCCGGCACCGGTCGCGGCAAACAACGCCAATGTCGGCAACGCGACGGCGTTCGTCAGCGCGCTGCAGGCCCGCGGCGGCACCGAGATGGTGCCGGCGATGCGCGCAGCGCTGTCCGACACCAACCATGACGACGCCAACTACGTCCGTCAGGTCGTGTTCCTGACCGACGGCGCCATCGGCAACGAGCAGCAATTGTTCGAGACCATCAGCGCGCTGCGCGGCCGCTCGCGGGTGTTCATGGTCGGCATCGGCTCGGCGCCGAACACCTATCTGATGACGCGCGCCGCCGAACTCGGCCGCGGCACCTTCACCCATATCGGCTCGGTCGAGCAGGTCGACGAGCGCATGCGCGGCCTGTTCGCCAAGCTGGAAAATCCCGCGGTGACTAGCCTCTCCGCGAAATTCTCCGAGGCGACGGCCGACCTGACACCGTCGGCACTGCCCGACGTCTATCGCGACGAGCCGCTGGTGCTGGCCGCCAAGCTCGACAAGCTGGCCGGCTCGGTCGAGATCAAGGGCCGTATCGGCGATCGCCCGTGGAGCGTGACGCTGCCGCTCGCGAATGCCGCTGAGGGCAAGGGCCTGTCGAAACTGTGGGCCCGGCGCAAGATCGCCGATGCCGAAGTGGCGCGCACCACGCGGCAGCAGAACCCCGAGGACGCCGACAAGACCATCCTCGCGCTGGCGCTGGAGCATCAGCTCGTCACGCGGCTGACCAGCCTTGTCGCGGTCGACAAGACGCCGAGCCGCCCGGAAGGCGAGCCGCTGAAGTTGAGCGAACTCCCGCTCAACCTGCCCGCCGGCTGGGATTTCGCGAAGCTGTTCGGCGAGCGTCCGAGTCTGCCGGCCGTCCCGGGCGAGCGGCGCGCCGGCGACGGCAACCTGCAGCTCGCTGCGCTGAAGCGGTCACCGGTCGCCACGCAAGGTCCCGGCACGATCCAGCTGCCGAAGACCGCGACCGATGCGGAGCTGAAGATGATCGCGGGCGTGATCCTGCTCACGGTGAGCATTCTCCTCCTGGTGTTCAACCGGCGTCAGACGTCGCCCCAATGACGTCGGATGAAAGGAGGAGGTGCCCCCCAACCTCCTCCTTCAAGAGCGCGCGCGGCGTTCCCACCCGTCCCCCAGGGGCCGCGCGCGCAACTTTTTTTCCAACCCGCAATGTCATTCCGGGGCGACGCGCAGCATCGAACTATGGTGCGCGCTTGCGCGCCTGAGAATCTCGAGATTCCGGGTCTGGTCCTTCGGACCATCCCGGAATGACAGCAACAGGCGCAACAATGCCCCGCTTCATCCCATCCCTCGCCTTCGCCCTCATCGGCCTGATCCTGTTCGGCCAGGGCGCCTATATCCACGCCAAGGCGCTGCTCGCACAGGTGCTGCTGGAGCGCGCCTTCACACAAAGCATCGCGACCGGCCAGCCGGTGAGGCCGTGGAGCTGGGCCGATACCTGGCCAGTGGCGCGGATCGAGGTGAAGCGTCTGCACGCCTCCGCGATCGTGCTTGCCGGCAGCAGCGGCCAGGCGCTGGCGTTCGGCCCCGGCCATGTCGAACAGACAGTCGATGCCGGCGAGCGGGGCGTCGCGGTCTATTCCGCTCACCGCGACACGCATTTTCGCTTTCTGAGGGATGTCACAATCGGTGACGAGATCGACGTCACGCGAAGCGACGGCAAGACGTTTCGCTATCGGGCCGATCGCAGTTCGGTGGTCCGCTTCGATCAATCGGGGATCGATCCGCTCACCGACCGTCGTGAACTGGTGCTGTCGACCTGCTGGCCGTTCGATGCGCTGACATCGGGGCCCGAGCGTTATCTGTTGCACGCGACTTTGGTCGAAACGGATTCGCGCCCGCGCGGATCGGGTTCCTGATACGCAATCAATTTTGCGCCTGCCGGGATATTGCGCGCGGTGCCCTGACCTGCGCCGGCATGAGTTGCTACCCCCTTTCCCTCGCCATAAAAACAATGAAAAATCGCGCGCCTCACGGTGATCCGCCGTGGCCAGAGGAAACAAAGACAACAAGGATAAGGGCAGGCTCCATGGAAGCTTTCGCAAGCACCGCGTCTCATGTGTCCCACGAATGGGCGCCGCCCGCTGACGCCAGTGATATCGTCAAGAGCATCCACGCGATGCTGCATCCGCGCAACATCGTGCTGGTCGGTGCCACCGACAAGCCCGGCAATTACGCCGAACGGATCTGGAACAATCTGGTCAAATACGGATATGCCGGCGGCCTCTATCCGATCAACGCCAAGCGCGAAGCGATCTGGGGCGTAACCTGCTACAAGGACTTCGCTAGCCTTCCCGAAAAACCCGACCATGTGCTGGTGCTGGTGCCGGCCCGGTTTGCCGTGCAGGTGATCCGCGATGCGGCCGCGGCCGGCGCACGCTCGGCGACCATCGTCACCTCGGGCTTCAGCGAGCTGCAGGATGAGGAAAGCCAGCGGCTTGCGGTCGAGCTGAAGCAGGCGATCAAGGAGACCGGGCTTGCGGTCACCGGTCCGAATTGCCTCGGCAATCTCAGCGCCGGCGAGAACCTGTTCACCAATATCGACGACCGCATCGTCACCATGGAGCAGGGCGCGGTGGCGATCGCCGGCCAATCCGGCGCGATCGTGATGGCGATCCGCCAGGCGCTGGAGGATCGTGGGGTCGGCGTCGGCTACATGGTCACGACTGGCAATGAATCCGGCCTCGAGACCCCGGACCTGATGAGCTATTTCGCCGCCGATCCGAGCATCCGTGTCATCGTGGTCTATCTCGAAGGCGTCAGGAACACGAAGGTATTCCGCGATGCCTGCAAGGCCGCGCGCGCCGCCGGCAAGCCGGTGATCGCGCTCAAGCTCGGCGCCTCCGAAGGCGGCCGCGCGGCGGCGATGGCGCATACCGGCGCGCTCGCCGGCTCGATCGAGACCTTCGATGCGATCTCGACCCGCGAAGGCGTGATCCGGGTGCGTGGGCTGGATGAACTGATCGAAACCACCGAGTGCTTCGTGCATGCCGATCCGCCGAAGGGCAATCGCCTCGCGGCGGTGTCGCTGTCGGGCGGCAAGCGCGGCCTCCTGATCGACGCGTTCTATTCCGCCGGGCTGAACTTCGCGCCGCTGAGCCCGAACGCATCGGAGCAGCTGGCGAAGATGCTCGGCCCCGGCAGCATTGTCGGCAATCCGCTCGACGCTGGCTTTGCCGCGGTGGTCGATCCCTCCGTCTACATGAAGTCGATCAAGATCATGATCGACGATCCCGACACCGATATCGTCATCATCGATGCCGAGCTGCCGAAGGCGCCGCACGAGCTGCGCGAGCGCAATCTGCGCATCGTCAACGAGATGGCGGGCCGGGCCAACAAGCCGGTGATCTATATCAGCGCGATGTCGATCGGCTTCACCGAATTTACCAAGGGGCTGCGCAAATCGCTGCCCGATATCGCGGTCATGCAGGGCCTCGACCGCGCGGTCGGCGCGATCAAATCGCTGATCGAATATGCCGGCCTGCGCAAGGAGGTGCCCGATATCGCGTCGAGCTCGAAGGCATCGGCGCGCGCGGTGCTGGAGAAGACGCTGAAGGCCGCCAACGGCGCCGCCGCGCTCGACGAGGTCGCCTCGAAGAAGCTGCTCAAGGCCTACGGCATCCCGATCTCAAAGGAAGAGGTTGCGCAGACCGCGGCCGAGGCCGTGAAGATCGCCAAGCAGATCGGCTTCCCGGTGGTCGCCAAGGTGGTCAGCCCCGACATCCTGCACAAATCCGATATCGGCGGCGTGGTGCTGAATCTCGCCAATGCGGCCGAGGTGAAGAAAGCCTTCAACGACATCACCGCGCGAGTGAAGAAGCTGAAGGGCAAGCCGAAACTCGAGGGCATCCTGATCGCGCAACAGGTCAAGGCCGACCTCGAGCTCGTGGTCGGCGCCTCGCTCGACGCCGAGATGGGCCCCGTCGCGCTGTTCGGCACCGGCGGCGTCGATATCGAGCTGATGAAGGACGTCGCGCTCGCCGGCGCGCCGCTCGACGCCGCCGAGGCGAAGGAGCTGATCGCCAGGACCAAGGCCGGGGTCAAGATGAAGGGCTATCGCGGCAAGCCCGCGCTGCACGAGCCGTCGGCAGTGAAGGCGCTGGTCGGGCTCTCCAACCTGATGGCCGACGCCAATGGCCGCATTGCCTCGATCGACGTCAACCCGTTCCTGATCAACAGCAAGCTCGGCGTCGCCGTCGACGGCCTGATCGTGCTGAACAACGCCGCCGCGAACAAGGCCGCGGGGCATTAGGGTTCGATACTCGCTTTTTCCTTCCCCGTCATCCTGAGGTGCGAGCGGAGCGAGCCTCGAAGGATGCACGGCCCGGCTGGTGGCCGTCGATCCTTCGAGACGCCGCTTCGCGGCTCCTCCAGCGACAAAGGCGAAGCCTTTGCGCGGGGATGACGGAACTCTGAGCCCGTCAGCGCTTCGACCGCCACCGCGCGCTAGAGCTTTTCCCGTTCCGATGGAATCGGAACGGGGCTCTAGATTCTTGTTTTGACGCGTTTTCTTCACGCGAACCGGTATCCACTTCGCTCGAAAACGCTCTAAAAGCTCGCGCCCCATTGCCGCGCGGTCTGCATCACCCAGTCGCGATAGAGTGTCAGCGGCGTCACGCCGGTGATGCCGCCGCAGCCGGCGGCGCCGTTCGGTCCCGTCGACCAACTCACCACGCCGACGATTGCGGGACCGCCCTGCTTGTCCTCGAACACCGGCGCGCCGGAATCGCCGGTGCAGGCCCCGAGCCCGTCGCGCACGCCCTGCCCGACCGGATCGACGAGACGGATCTGCAACGTGCCGGGCTTGCCGCTCGCGATCAGGCCGGCGACGCGGGTGGCGCCGCCGCTCTTGCCGTCACCACGCACGGTGACGCCGACGCCCGCGATGGTGAAGCGGCCGCCGACCTGGATCGGAATGTTTGGCATGCCGAGCGCGGCCGGCGCCTTGCCTGCGGCCGGCGCCGCGAGCTGCAGCAGCGCGACATCGGCGGTCGCGACATGATTGGTCATCGCCTGCATCCGAAAGCCGGGATGGATCGCAACCGTCCTGACGTCCTGTAGCTTCGGCTGCCTGTCCGCGCCATATTCGACAATCTTGTAATCGGCACCGGGCTGCACGCAATGCGCCGCGGTCAGCACGACCTTCGGCGCGATCAGCGCACCGGTGCAGAAATTGCCGCGCGAGCCAACGATCGTGACGACGGAGCGCGCAACGCCATCCGTCGACGGCGCGCCGCCGCCGACGATGGCGAAAGCCGGAGGGCAGACCAGCGACACGAGAACGGCGAGGATCAGGCGGGATGTCTTCATCGGCGAAGCAATAGCCCGCTCCGCGCGGGTCGCCAAGCACCGAACGAGCATCGAACAAGCGCCGGATCGGGCTGGTCCCGGTCTGCGATCCGTGTTAGCCGCTCCTCAAGCAACGCATCATTGGGCAGGAAAGCATGATCGAGGCAGTGATCTGGGATTTCGGCGGCGTGTTGACCACCTCGCCGTTCGAGGCGTTCGCGCGCTATGAGACCGAGCGCGGCCTGCCGATCGACATCATCCGCCGCACCAACGCCGCCAATCATCTCGAGAACGCCTGGGCCAAGTTCGAGCGCGCCGAGATCGATATCGACGCGTTCGACGCGCTGTTCGCCACGGAATCGAAGGCGCTCGGCGCCGAGGTGCGCGGCAAGGACGTGCTGCCGCTGCTCTCGGGCGACCTGCGCCCCGAGATGGTCGAGGCGCTGAAGCGCATCAAGGCGAAATTCAAGACCGGCTGCATCACCAACAACCTGCCGGCGAACGCGATCGGCAGCCGCGGCGGACGCACGCTCTACGTCGCCGAGGTGATGGCGCTGTTCGATCACGTCATCGAGTCCGCGAAGATCGGCCTGCGCAAGCCCGACCCACGGATCTACCAGATGATGGTGGAGACGCTGCAGGTGAACCCGAAGAACTGCGTCTATCTCGACGATCTCGGCGTCAATTTGAAGCCGGCGCGCGAGATGGGCATGACCACGATCAAGGTCGCGAATGCCGCGCAGGCGATCGGCGAGCTTGAAGCCGCGACCGGCCTCACGCTGAGGTGAAGCGGGCTACGCGCCTGTTCATGCCGCATTCACGCGGCGGCTTCTAATTGTCGGCCTCCCCTCGGGTCACGGCGCGATCGCATCGTGACCCCTTTCCTGCTCTGAGCATGACGTTCCGGAAAACCGACGTCCACTTCTCCGGATCATGCCTCGCGGAGGCACTTCCCATGAAACGTCTTGTCGTCGCCCTTGTCTCCGCTGGTTCGCTGCTGATCCCGGTCGCAGCGCTCGCGCAGACAAACACCAGCCCCCACAACAGCGCCGGTGGCAGCTCCCGCGCAACAGAGCGCGTCGACGGCGGCGCCCGTGCCCGGCGCGAAGCGCGCGGCCTGCCAGAGCGCGGCGAAGGCGCTGAAGGGTCAGGAGCGGCACGACCAGATGCAGCTCTGCATGGCGCAGGCGCGGCTCGACTGCCTGAAGCAGGCCATCGACCAAAAGATCACGGGCCCGCAGCGCAAGGATTTCGTGAAGAGCTGCGCGGGTTGACGGTAGCCGGGCTACGAGATTCTTCTCCTTCCCCCTGAAAGGGGGAAGGTCGGGATGGGGGTCAGCCGCAGACGCCGGCGTTGATGGAGAGAGTAGATCCCCACCCGCTTTGCTCTGGCGAGCAAAGCGACCTCCTCTTTTCAAGGGGAGGTTCGAACTACACGCTAACAAGCGTAGCCCGTATTGCGTTTGGCGGAAATACCCGGAACCATGCGCTATGCGGGCCAAACGAGCCTTGTGCTTTGTCCGCAACGGGCGCAGAACAGGTCCGAGTTCAAGGCAAATTCGGAGCTGATCCTCGTGGCTGACACCAGGCCCACCGCCTCGATCAAGGCCGTGGAAAGCGGCCTCGCCGCGCAAGGCTATATTGCGAGCCGGCAGATCGCGACCGCGGTCTATCTGTCGCAGCAGATCGAGAAGCCGATCCTGGTCGAGGGCCCTGCCGGCGTCGGCAAGACCGAGCTGGCGAAGGCGATCGCCGCATGGCGCGGCATGAAGATGATCCGCCTGCAATGCTATGAGGGCCTCGACGAGGCCAAGGCGCTGTATGAGTGGAAATACGCCAAGCAGCTGCTCTACACCCAGATCCTGAAGGACAAGCTCGGCGAGGTGCTCGGCGGCGCGCAGTCGCTGGCGGCTGCGCTCGACCAGCTCCACACCTTCGGCGATGTGTTCTTCTCCAAGGAGTTCGTCGAGCCGCGGCCGCTGTTGCAGGCGCTGGAGCAGCCGGCCGGCTGCGTGCTCCTGATCGACGAGATCGACAAGTCGGATGCCGAATTCGAATCGCTGCTGCTGGAAATCCTCTCGGACTTCCAGGTCACGATCCCCGAGCTCGGGACCGTCTCCGCAGTGGCGCCGCCGACCGTGATCCTGACCTCGAACAGCGAGCGCGATCTTGGCGATGCCTTGAAGCGGCGTTGTCTGCATCTGCACATTGGCTTCCCCGAACAGAAGCTGGAGGAGCGCATCGTCGAGAGCCGGGTGCCCGGCATCTCGCAGACGCTGCGCAAGCAGATGGTCGGCTTCATCCACGAGATCCGCTCGCTCGACCTGAAGAAGCTGCCCTCGGTCAGCGAGGCGATCGACTGGGCGCGCGTGCTGGTGCTGCTGCAGGCCAGCGAGCTCGACCACGAGATCGTCAAGGACACGCTCAACGTGCTCCTGAAATACGAGGCCGATATCGAGGCCGCGACACCGCAGATTTCGTCCTTCATCGCCAAGGCGTCGCGCCAGGGCGTGTTCAGCTAAACCAAGATGCGCGAGAACCTGCATCGCTTCTTTCGTGCGGCGCGGGGAGCCGGGGTCCGGGTCTCGCCCGCCGAAAGCATCGATGCGATGCGGGCGGTCGCCCAGGTCGGCTTTGCCGATCGCGACATCCTGCGCGACACCTTCCTGCTGACGCTGGCCAAGACCCAGGACGAGAAGCGCGCGCTCGGCGAATGCTTCGACCTGTTCTTCAGCCAGCCCGAGCCGCAGCAGGAGAACGCCGAGCAGAGCAAGACCGACGACGGCAGCGAATCCGGTGCCAACCCATCGGCCGACGAGCATGGCGATGCGTCGGGCGGCGCCGCCAGCGAGAACGTCGGGCCGCTGGCGCAGATGCTGCTGTCGCAGGATCGCTCCGCGATATCGAGCGCGATCGCCAACGCCTCCGGCGCCGCCTCGCTGCCGGATATCCGCTACTTCACCCAGCGCGGCATCTTCCAGACCCGCATCCTCGATGCGATGGGGATCCAGCGCCTGCGCGACGACATCGACGACCAGACCACGCGCAATCCCGCGCTCGCCGAACGGCTGCAGGAGGCGCTCAACGGCTTGCGCGGCACCGTTCGCGATGCGGTCTCGCAGGCCCTGCTGCTCTACGGGCGCGAGGAAGCGGAGAATCTGCGCAACGAGATCCTGCGCAACGCGCCGCTGGCGCGGATCGAGCCGCGGCAGGTCGAGCAGATGCGCGCGCTGATCCGCCAGATCGCGCGCCGGCTGCGCGAGCGCTATTCCAAGCCGCGCAAGCGCCAGCGCCGCGGTCATCTCGACGTCCGCCGCACGCTACGCCGCAACGCAGCCTGGGGCGGCGTCCCCTTCCTCACAGCGTGGAAGCGCAAGCATCGCGACCGGCCGAAGATCGTCGCGCTATGCGACGTCTCGGGCTCGGTCGCCCGCGTCTCGGACTTCTTCCTGCTCCTGATCCACAGCCTGCACGAAGTGGTGGACGACGTCCGCTCGTTCGCCTTCTCGGGCCACCTGATCGAGGTCAGCGACATCCTGGAATCGAAATCGCCGGAAGAGGCGATGAAGGAGATCATGTCCAAGGTCGGCTTCGGCTCATCCGATTATGGCAATTCCTTCGCCGATTTCGAGGACAATTGGATGAGCGCGATCACGCCGCAGACCACGGTGATCGTGCTCGGCGACGCCCGCAGCAACAACCTCGATCCGCGCGCCGACATCCTGCGCCGGATCGGCGAGCGCTCCAAACGGCTGGTCTGGCTCAATCCCGAGGGCCGCATGGTCTGGGGTTTTGGCGATTCCGAGATGCCGCGCTACGCGACCTTCTGCAGCGTGTTGCGGCAGTGCGCGACCGCGCAGCAGCTCGAGCGTGCCGTGTCGGATATCGTCGCGACCTATCAATAGGCCGCCCGCCGCACTTAGATGGCAAGCGACTCGCCGTGGAACAGCCACCCGACGAACGCAGCCAATGTCAGAGCGATCGAGGCGAAGATGCCGACCAGCTTGATCGTCGTGATCGCCTTCAGGATCGAGACAGACCGCGCCGCCGCATGCGGGTCGCCGTGCAGCAGCAGCCATACCAGGAGACAATCCTCGATCAGGTCGCTGAGCAGGTACACCGCCGGCACGACCAGGCCGAGCCACGCAGCGGACGGGTAGATCCGGCTGAGCCAGTGCGATGACGCCGCCCCCATCGCACCCGCCAGCGCCAGCATGACGATCAGGTCGAGCGGAAACAGGATCGGAAAGACATATTTCATCCGCAGATCGGACTGCACCAGCTCGCCGAGCTGGTCGCCGGTGTAGCTCAGCGTCTTCTCCGGAAAGCGGGTGCGGAACCTGCTTGCGAACACGCGATCGGAATAGCTGCCGACCCACCAGAACAGCCCGAACGCCACCACCACAAGTCCCAAGAGAATGGCCGTCACGAGAGCTTGAGGGCTCATGCCGACCTGTTCCTGTTGCTGCTGAGGAAGCTGCGGGAAGCCGCAGGAAAGATGATCGCGTGCACCGCGGAGTCCCTGAAAGGGAGAAAATGTCGACGCATATAGCAATGATCGACGAGCAGATTTCCATCTTTTCCGAAGTGTTGCAATTGAATTTTGAGAGCGCCATTGGCGGCTGGCCCAAAGCATCGCGAACGCAATTGGGTCTCTCACGGACACTCCGTCACGGCCGGGCATCGGCGAGCTGAAGCGATGCCGTCCTTGGCGCAGCTTTGGCCGGCTGTGGCGAGATTGAATTCGAAAGCCAACGGCAGGCAACGCCGGCGCGCATCGCGCTTCGCTACCCGGCACCACCGGCGGTCACGCCGCCGCCACAGAACCGTCTTCAATTGGAGATTGAATTTTCACCGCATTCTGCCGTACATAGAGGCTGCGAATTTTCACGGCGGCCGCGAGGGCAACGGATGCCGAAGGATATTGTGATTTGCTGCGACGGCACCGGCAACGAGATCGGTGACAATATTTCCAACGTGCTGAAGCTGTTCCGCGTCGCCGACAAGAATGACCGGCAGCGAATCTACTATCATCCCGGCCTCGGCACCATCGGCCTGCAAAACGCCTGGGGCCGCTTCAAGCAGCAGATGCGCGGCTTGTTCGGGCTGGCCTTCGGCGCCGGTCTCGACCAGGACACGCTCGGCGCCTACCTGTTCCTGTGCCGAACCTGGGAGCCCGGTGACCGGGTCTGGATGTTCGGCTTCAGCCGCGGTGCCTACACGGTGCGCGTGCTCGCGGCCTTCGTCCATGTGATGGGCCTGCTGCCCGTCGACCAGCTCGACCTCGCGAGCTACGCCTTCGGCACCTACAAGAAAGCCAGCTCCGACGCCCAGAAGTCCGACGGCTCGTTCGACTATGCTCCGTTGAAGGAGGCCTGGCATTTCAGCCAGATTGCCGGCGGCCGCAACATCGATATCGAGTTCGTCGGGGTCTGGGACACCGTGGCCTCGATCATCGTGCCGCGACAGGACAATTTCCTGTTCGACTTGCAGACGCTGCTGTTCACCCGCACCAATTCCAGCGTCAAACGGTTCCGCCAGGCGATCTCGATCGACGAGCGCAGGCGCATGTTCCGACTCAATCGCTGGATCGAGCCGCAGAAATTTCGCTCGGATCCATTCGATCCGGCAACGGAGTTGGAGCAGGACATCCGCCAGGTCTGGTTTGCCGGCGTGCACTCCGACGTCGGCGGCGGCTATCCGGAAGACCAGAGCGGGCCGTCGAAGTTTCCGCTGATCTGGATGCTCGAGCAGGCCAAGGCAGCCGGGCTGCACATGGATCAGGCGCTGATCGATCATCTCGCCTGGGGGATGCCGTTGCCGCCGCACAAGCACGAATATGTGCCGCCGAGCGCGACCGCTCCGCTGCACAATTCGCTGACCGCCGCCTGGGAAATCCTGGAATGGATTCCGAAGAGCGACAAATGGAAGGAATGGTCGGAGCGGAAATCCTTCCTCGGCTTCTATCTGCCGCGCGGCGAGCCGCGGCCGATTGCGGACGGCGCGACCATCCATGCCTCGGTGTTGGAGCGCATGGAGAAGGATCCGGCCTACAAGCCGATCAATATGCCGATGACCTACAACGTCGAGCCGATGACGCCGCCCCCGGCTCCCCCCCGCTGCAACGGCTTGACCGCATTACGCGTCGATCGCGTCCTTGATCCGTTTGCGGCTGAGCGGCAGCTCGCGCAGCCGCTTGCCGGTTGCATGCGCGATGGCATTGGCGAGCGAGGCGGCGGCCGGGCCCTGCCCGGTCTCGCCGCTGCCGAGGAACGGCTGGCCGGGGCGGTTGATGATGTGGACGGCGATACTGTCGGGCACCGCATTGAAGCGCAGGATCGGGTAGGTCTGCCAGTCGATGCTGGTGATCCTTGTCTCGTCGAAGGTGACGCTTTCATAGAGCGTCCAGCTGGTCGACTGCACGATCGCGCCCTCGATCTGGTTGGTGATGCCGTCCGGATTGACGACCTGGCCGGCGTCGACGGCGGCGACCGCGCGCACCAGCCGGGCCCGCCCGGTTTCGCGATCGACCTCGACCTCGGATGCAATGGCGCAATAGGCGGCGAGATTCTTGTAGCGCGCGAAAGCGAAGCCGTAGCCGCGATTTCGCGGCGGCTGCTGTCCGCGCGTCCAGCCGAATTCCTCCGCGGCCTTCTCGACCACCGCGCGGCCCCGCTGATCGTCGAGATGCCTGAGCCGAAACTCGACCGGATCGGCGCCGGCGAGAGCGGCCAGTTCATCCATGAAGCTCTCGGTCGAGAACACGTTGTGATAGGCGCCGAGCGCGCGCATCGCGGAGATCCGCAGCGGCATCGCGGGGATGAAGTGATGCATCACATGCGCGTTCGGAAAATTGTAGATCGGAATCGCGTTGCGATCGCCGCCACCTTCCGGCAACGGCAACGGCTTTGGTGCGGGCACCGCGAATGATCGCGCCATGTGCTGGGCCGCAAGCAGCGCGCCGGCGCCGCCCGGCCGCATCGAATGGGTGTTGCTCCACACCGCGAAATTCCAGTCGGCGATCTTGCCGTCGGCCGTGAGTGACGCGCTCAATTTTGTCACCATCGCCGGACCATACGGCTCCCAGCCGTGCTCCTGCTCGCGCATCCACTGCACCCGAATTGGGCGCCCTGGCAGCACCCGGGCGATCAGCGCGGCGTCGGCCGCGGCATCGTCGGCGCCATTGTGGCCGTAACAGCCGGAGCCTTCGACATGGATCAGGCGGACGCTGGCGGGCGTCATGCCGAGCATCTCGGCGATCGCCTGCCGGTCGGGATAGACGCCCTGCGTGTGCGTCCACACCGTTATCGCGCCGTCGACGAATTGCGCGACCGCGCAGGACGGCCCGATCGAGCCGTGCGACTGGTAAGGCCGCGCATAGGTCGCTTCGAGCGACCGCGCGCCGCTCACCGTGGGATCGCTACGCTGCAAGATCGCGAAATCCTGAGAGGGCAGCGTGGTCAGCACGTTGGCCAGATCGTGCTGGTTCGGCAGTTTCGCGCTCTCCCGCCACTTCGCCGCGGCGGCCAGCGCGTGCATGGCCTTGACCGCCGAAAATTCCTTCTCCGCCACCACGGCCAGGAAGTTGCCGTCGCGCACGATTTGAATCACGCCGGGCATTTTCTCGATCGCGGCCGTGTCGCATTCCACGAGCTGCGCGCCGTAGCTCGGCGGGCGCACCACGCGCGCATGCACCATGCCGGGAAGCCGCATGTCCTGCACATAGGCGGCGCCGCCCGTGACCTTGGCCGGAATATCGACGCGTGGCACCGGCTGGCCCATCACCTTGAAGCTCGCCGGATCCTTCAGGCTCGATGTCGGTTGCGCCTGGACGTGCAACATGTCCGCGGCGACAAGCTCGCCATAGCCCAGACGCCGGCCATCGGGAGCGATGACGGCCGCATTCTCGGTTCGCAAGCCGTCGGGCGGCAAGCCGAAACGCTTTGCCGCCTCGGCCACCAGCAACATGCGCGCCTGCGCCGCGGCATGCAGGATCGCCGTGCCGCTGTCCTGCATCGAATGACTGCCGGACGTGTAGCCCTCGTTCGCCGTGAGTTTGGTGTCGGCGGTGATCACCTTCAGCGCATCGAAGGGAATATCGAGCTGCTCGGCCGCAATCTGCTGGAACGCGGTGCGGAATCCCTGGCCGAGTTCGGCCTTGCCCGTGAAGGCCGTGACCTGGCCATTGGCATCGATACGGATCCAGGAATCCAGATTGGGCGTTTTGGCCAGGCTGCCCGGCAACGCCGGGCCCTGCGCAGCCTTCTGCTCCTGCGCCACCGCATGGCGCAGCGAGAAGCTGACAATCAGCGCACCGCCGCCGGCCAGCACGCTGCGGCGATCGAGAATTACCGGCGCGGTCATCGGACGCTCCTGTCGCTTGCGGCGTCGGCCGTATCCATCAACCTGGCGGCGCGGTGCACCGCGCGCAGGATGCGCATATGGGTGCCGCAGCGGCAGAGATTGGGCTCCAGCTCGGCGCGGATCTGCGCATCCGATGGCTTCGGGTTGCGCATCAGCAGCGCCTGCGCGCGCATCATCATCCCGGCGATGCAGTAGCCACACTGCGCCGCCTGCTCCTCCATGAAGGCGCGCTGGATCGGCGCCGGCGCGGCCACGGTGCCGAGCCCTTCGAGCGTCGTCACCTGCTTGCCCTCGACCAGGACCAGCGGCGTGACGCAGGACAGCACCGCCTTGCCGTCGACGATCACCGTGCAGGAGCCACATTGCCCGAGCCCGCAGCCGAACTTGGCGGCATTGAGCGCCAGATCATTGCGCAGCACATAGAGCAACGGCGTATCCGGCTCCGCATCGACCTGATGATCCCTGCCATTGACCTTCAATGTCATCATGGCTTGCCTCGCTGTCTGGATTCCGCTGGCGTGTCGCGCGCCGCAAGCGACGTGGCCTGCACCGCCCGCGCATCGCGCACCGCCTTGTCGAGATTGGCCCACGCCGGCCGCTTGCCGAACCGTTCGCGCAGATAGGCCGTGAGCGCGACCATCTGCGTATCATCGATGCTGCTGGCGAAGCCCGGCATGATCGGGCTGCGCTCGCCTTCGACGGCGCCGACGCCCGACAGCACGATATTGAGGAGATTGCGCGGGTCGGGGCTTGCGATCGCCGTGCTGAGCGCGAGATTGACGCCGCCATAGGGCAGCGTCCGGCTACCCTCATGACAGGAGCCGCACGCCGCGGCATAGATCGCCGCGCCGGCCGCATGGGTCTGTGCCGCATCATCGGAAGACGATTGTGCGACGACGTCGGCCGGCCGCTTGCGATCCGGCGCCGGCGTGCCCGAGATATCGGCCATGTACACGGCGATGGCCCGCACGTCGCTGTCGGGCACCGTCGCCAGATTGCCGACCACTTCAGCCATCGGCCCGCGCGCGGTGCCATGATCGGCCTGCCAGCCGTGGCGCAAATAGGCGTAGAGCGCGTCGGCGGTCCACCGCACCGGGGCGTGCGAGGTGTCGTTCAGCGCGTAGGCGTGCCAATTGTCGACCTCGCCGCCGGCGAACTGCGCATTCAGCCGCTCGGCGCCGAGCGCGTTGCGCGGCGTGTGGCAGGCGCCGCAATGCGCGAGCCCCTCCACCAGATAGGCGCCGCGGTTCCATTCCGCGCCCTTCGCCGAGTCCTGAGGGGCATCGCCGCTGCGCAGATACAGCAGCTTCCACCCTGCAATCAGCGGTCGATAGTTGAGCGGGAACGAAAGCTGATTCGCCGGCGGCGACGCGTGGACCGGCTGCCGCGTCATCAGGAACGCATACAGTGCCCGGTCGTCCGCATCCGAGACGTTGGTGAAATGGTCATAAGGAAAGGTCGGGTAGAGATGCTGGCCATCGCGCGCCACGCCCGAGCGCATCGCGCGGACGAACGCCTCCTCCGGCCAGCGCCCGATGCCGGTTTCGGCATCCGGCGTGATGTTGGATGAGAAGACGATGCCGAACGGCGTTGGAACCGGGAGCCCGCCGGCATAAGTCGCGCCGCCCTGCACGGTGTGGCAGGTGTTGCAATTGCCGATCGCGGCGAGTTCGCGGCCGCGTTTGACCACATCAGGGTCGAAGGTATCGGCCCGCGGCGGCGCAATCGCGGCAATCTGCGGCCGCCAGGCGACGGCAAAGGCTGCCGCCGCGCCCGCGACCAGCACGATCGCGGCAATGCCTGTGATGATCCGCAGCTGACCAGTCATGCTGAATTGAGTTTGTTGTTGGGACGTGTATTAACACCTTTCATTCCGGTATCGTTCGGCCAGAAGACCTCGATCACCGCCTGTTGACCTCAAGGAATCCTGGAAAATCCCAAAGGGATCGCGCAAGGGATCATGACCGCCCAGCCCGCCCTCGATCGCGCCTCCGCCCCGTCTCGCGATGCGCTGTCCGTGCTCAGTTCCGTGTTCGGCCTGTCGGGCTTCCGCGGCGCGCAGGAAAACATCATCCGTCACGTCACCGATGGCGGCAATTGCCTGGTGCTGATGCCGACCGGCGGCGGCAAGTCGCTGTGCTACCAATTGCCGTCGCTGCTGCGCGACGGCTGCGGCATCGTGGTATCACCTTTGATTGCGCTGATGCGCGACCAGGTCGCGGGCCTCACTGAAGCCGGCGTCAACGCCGCGGTGCTGAACTCGACGCTGTCCTATGAGGAAGCCTCCGAGGTCGAGCGGCGGCTGCTCGCCGGCGATCTCGACCTGCTCTATGTGGCGCCGGAGCGGCTGCTGACGCCGCGCTGCCTCAATCTGCTCGGCCAGGCGCAGATCGCGCTGTTTGCGATCGACGAGGCGCATTGCGTCTCGCAATGGGGCCATGACTTCCGCCCGGAATATATCGGCCTGTCCGCACTCGCCGAGCGCTTCCCCAAGGTGCCGCGCATCGCGCTGACCGCGACCGCGGACGCGCTGACCCGAAGGGAGATCGCCGAGCGGCTGCAGCTTACCGACGCGCCGCAATTCGTCGCGAGCTTCGACCGGCCCAATATCCGCTACGAGATCGTCGACAAGCAGAATGCGACCACGCAGCTGAAGAATTTCATCAAGGAGCGGCATGCCGGCGACGCCGGCGTGGTCTATTGCCTGTCCCGCGCCAAGGTCGAGGACGTCGCGGCGGCGCTCAGCGAGGCCGGCATTCCGGCACTGCCCTATCATGCCGGGCTCGATGCCGGCGTGCGCGCCCGGCACCAGGACCGCTTCCTCAACGAGGACGGGCTCGTGATCGTCGCCACGATCGCCTTCGGCATGGGGATCGACAAGCCCGATGTGCGCTTCGTCGCGCATCTCGATCTGCCGAAGAGCATCGAAGCCTACTACCAGGAGACCGGGCGTGCCGGCCGCGACGGCAAGCCGTCGGCGGCATGGATGGCCTACGGCCTGTCCGACATCGTGCAGCAGCGCCGCATGATCGATGAATCGACCGGCTCCGACGCCTTCAAGCGCGTCTCGGTCGGCAAGCTCGACGCGCTGGTTGCGCTGGCTGAAACGGTGCATTGCCGCCGGCAGCGCTTGCTCGGCTATTTCGGCGAGACCCGCGCGGAGGATAGCTGCGGCAATTGCGACAACTGCCTGACGCCGCCGCGCGTCCGCGACGGCAAGGTGCTTGCACAAAAGCTGCTGTCCTGCGTCTACCGCACCGGCCAACGTTTCGGCGCCATGCACCTGATCGACGTGCTGGTCGGGCGGCTGACCGAACGGGTCAAGCAGTTCAACCACGACCAGCTGTCGGTGTTCGGCATCGGCCGCGAGCTCAACGAGAAGCAATGGCGCGCGGTGCTGCGCCAGCTGGTGGCGATGGGCCATCTGCGCGCCGACAGCGATGCCTTCGGCGCGCTTGTTCTGACCGACAGCGCCCGCGGCGTGCTGAAGGGCGAGACCGCGGTGATGCTGCGTGAGCAGCCGGAGGGCGCGCGCAACCGCGCGGTCCGCGGCAAGTCGCGCCGCGGCGAGCTTGTGCCCGCGGCCGACAGCCCGGGTGGCGCCGCAAATCCCGCGTTGCATGCGGCGTTGCGCGCCTGGCGCTCGGATGTCGCGCGCCAGCGCGGCGTGCCGGCCTATGTCGTGCTGCACGATTCCACCATCGACGGCATCGCCGCGATGCGGCCGGACACGCTCAGCGAGCTGCGCAAACATCGCAGGGATCGGCGACAAGAAGCTCGAGCACTACGGCGACGAGCTGATCCGGATCGTGAAGACGACAGGAGCGTGACCGGTCCTCTCTACGCCGAAGCGACGACAGTCGCTTTGGCCGGCGCTGAGACCGAGGGAGCCGCAGCTCAACGCTGGTCAGCGAGACAGCATTTCTTGTATTTCTTGCCGCTGCCGCACGGGCATGGGTCGTTGCGCCCGACATGGCGCAAGGGATTCCTCACGGGTTCGGTGTGGCTCCACAATGTATCGAGATCGTCGCCAAAGGGGGCATCCAGATCGTCGAAGGTCTCGTTGTAGCCGTAGTCGGTCCCTTCCATTTCCTGGACCGCATCCTTGATATAGCCGAGGCCAACTTCCTCGAATCGTGCGATTTCCTCGGGTCGCTGCTCGGCATCGACGAGCATTTCGTCGAACTCGCGGCGTTCTGTCATCCAATCGGGTATACGCCCGTCATCGAAAGCGCGATACGCCAAGGGCGCCAGCTCGCGCAACCCCAGGAGGGCAATTGCCTGCTGCCACGCGTACCAGGCATGGTTCTCGTCATCCGCCAGGTTTTGCTCGTGGAATGCTTTGAGCAGGCGCTGCATGCGCTCCCGCCCGATCATCCCATTCCATGTGAGGAAGGTGGCCGCGGCGAGAACCTGCTCGCGCGCAAATTGATCGACGGACTGATCCACGACCAGACTCAACAAGGTGTCGACATCCCCGTCAAAGACACCCGCGACAATGCGCGCCATGCTTTCGGTCAGGCAGTCACCCAACAGGTCATCAAGTTCGCTTTCGGGTCTGCGCAGCAGTCGCAGCAGGTCGCGGCAAACATCCGTGTCACGAGCTCCACCGAGGATGTAGACACCTCGGAACAGCAGCCTGGCCTCATCGTCGGACAGTTCCTCGCCGTTCCCTGCCCGGGCGACGATGGCGCGCAGCGCGGGGGCCGCTTCTTCCATTCTGATCAGGCACATTCCGACTGCGGCCGCAGGCAATTGTTTCTCGGTCGCGACGGCCTCAAGATAGTCTTCGATCGGCCCCAAATCGCCCCGCTCGAAGATAGCTTCTACTTCTTCCTTCTTCATGGGACCTCGATCTTTGCCGGCAGATGAACGGTCACGACAGAACAACTACCCGATCACCGCTTACCCTCATCCTCTCCCAGAGACAGCATAGGAGCTATTCGCTGGACGGCAATACGCTTGCTTGCGGGCCGCGCCGCCCTCGCCCTAATCTTTGCCTACCGCGTCCAACGAGGCGCGGACAAGACATAACGATATAGGGAAGAGACGGCCCATGGCTCAGGAGAGCACCGCGCGCAAAACTGTGCGCCCTGCCGAGACCGGAACGTTCGATGCCGTGGTGATCGGCGCTGGGTTCGCCGGCATGTACATGCTGCATCGGCTGCGCGGACTCGGCTTCACCGCGCGGGTCTATGAGGCCGGCGGCGGCGTCGGCGGCACCTGGTACTGGAATCGCTATCCCGGCGCGCGTTGCGACGTCGAGAGCCTGCAATATTCGTTCTCGTTCTCCGAGGAACTCGATCAGGACTGGAGCTGGTCGGAGAAATATTCTCCGCAGCCCGAAATTCTCGCTTACGCCAATCACGTCGCCGATCGCTTCGATCTGCGCAGCCAGATCGTGTTCGACACCCGCGTCACCGCGGCGACCTTCGACGAGCAGGCAGGCACCTGGCTGATCGAGACCGACCGCGGCGACAGGGTTACCGCAAAGTTCTGCATCATGGCGGTCGGCTGCCTGTCGGCGCCGAACCGGCCGGCTTTCCCGGGCATGGCGGATTTCCGCGGGCCGATCTATCACACCGGCGAATGGCCGCATGAGGGTGTCGACTTCAGCGGCCTGCGCGTCGGCGTGATCGGCACCGGCTCGTCGGCGATCCAGTCGATCCCGATCATCGCGCAGCAGGCCTCCGAGCTCACGGTGTTTCAGCGCACCGCGACCTGGTCGGTGCCGGCGTGGAACGAGCGGCTGTCGGCGGAATATCTGAGGGAAGCGAAGGCGCATTATCCGGAGCTGCGCGCCAAGGCCCGTGCGCGCCCGACCGGCTTCTATTTCCAGTTCAACGCCCAGCCCGCCTTGCAGGCGAGCGAGCGGGAGCGCGAGCAGCAATACGAAGAAGCGTGGCAGCGCGGCGGCCTGCCCTTCCTCGGCGCGTTCGGCGATCTCCTGTTCGAGAAGGCCGCCAACGACACCATCGCCGATTTCGCGCGCGAGAAGATCCGCGGCATCGTCAAGGATCCCGCCACCGCCGAATTGCTGTGCCCGCGAAACGTGTTCGGCTGCAAGCGGCTCTGCGTCGATACCAATTATTTCGAGACCTACAATCTGCCGCATGTGAAGCTGGTCGACGTGTCGACGACGCCGATCGATCGCTTCACGACGGAAGGCATTGTCGTCGACGGCACCGAATACAAGTTCGACGCGATCGTCTCCGCCACCGGCTTTGCCGCCATGACCGGCTCGTTCGACAAGATCGCGATCACCGGCCGCGGCGGGCAGACGCTGGCCGAGAAATGGCGGGCGGGCCCGCGTGCCTATCTCGGCCTTGCCTCCGAGGGCTTTCCGAACCTGTTCATGATCACCGGGCCCGGCAGCCCGTCGGTGCTCGCCAGCATGATCCAGGCGATCGAGCAGCATGTCGATTGGCTGGCGGATTGCATCAGTCATATGCGCGACATCGGCGCCGGCACGATCGAGGCGGTCCGCGACGACGAGGACGCCTGGGTCACCCATGTCAACGACGTATCAACGGTTTCGCTGCGCTCGACCTGCAGTTCCTGGTATGTCGGCGCCAACATCCCGGGCCGTCCCCGCGTGTTCATGCCCTATATCGGCGGCTTCCCGATCTATGTGCAGAAGTGCAATGAGGTGATGAACTCGGGTTACGACGGCTTCGTGCTGCAGGGTGGGCGCAACGGCAATGCACCGCCGCAGGTGCGCTTCACCGAGCGCTGGCAGGTACCGCTCGACATCGAGGTGATCTCGCCGGCCGCGGTCGCCGCGAAGCGGGTTCCCGTGGTCTGAGTGCCGGCGGTATCCCCGCCGGGATTGCGCATGATAGTGTCGCGCCGGTCCGCGCTTGGCATCGCGGAGCGCACGGGGGACGATGGCCGACACGGCATTGCAGGGACTGGTCGAGCGGATCGGCGCGGATCACGTCGTGCGCCGGCTTGGGATCGAGGCCGCGCATGAGAAGCAGGTGTTCGGCCAGGGCACGCTGCTGTTCAACGTCGAGAACTGGAAACTGGCGCCGCGGATCATCGAGACCGCGCTCAAGGTGACCGGCCTGCACGGCCGCGCGCGGCGTAATGCCGATAGGGTCGAAGTGCGGCACAATCTGGTGACGTCGGCGCGCCTGCCGGCGGCCTTCGACGGCTTCGCCATGCTTCAGCTCAGCGATCTCCACGCCGACATCAGCCAACGCGCGATGCGGCATCTGATGGACATCGTGAGCGATATCGCCTGCGATATCTGCGTTCTCACGGGCGACTACCGCGGCAAGACGTATGGGCCGTTTGAAACGAGCCTCGCGTTGATGCGGGATCTGTGCGCGCGGATCAAGCTGCCGCTCTACGGCATCCTCGGCAATCATGACAGCATCCGCATGACGCCGGCGCTGGAGGCGATGGGCATCAGGATGCTGTTCAATGAGCAGGAGTCGATCACGCGCGATGGCGCGACGATCCACCTCGCCGGGATCGACGACGCGCACTTCTACCGCACCGACGACATTGCAAGGGCTGCCACGGCGATCCCGCGCGATGCATTCTCGATCCTGCTGGCACATACGCCGGAATCCTACCGCGCGGCGGCGGCAGCCGGCTTCGACCTGATGCTGAGCGGCCATACCCATGGCGGCCAGCTCTGCCTGCCCGGCGGCATCGCGATCAAGCTCGAGGCGCGGCTGCCGCGCCGGATGGGCCGAGGCGTATGGCGGTTCGGTGAACTTGCCGGCTACACATCGGCCGGCGCCGGCACCAGCCTCGCGCCGGTGCGGCTGAACTGCCCGGCCGAGATCACGGTGCATACGCTGCGGCGGCTCGGTTGAGCATACTCCGCTCGTACGTCGCAGGCGCCCATTGCCAAAATATCGAAAACAACCCCATGCAAAGGAGTCGGCGGCTGCCCGGACGTCGCAAGGAAAGACGTGTGGCCGGTAGCCAGATGCAGTCGCCCTGCCGCAAGGACGGGAAGAGGGCGTAGCGGAGGTCTCAATTGCCCTTCTTCGCACTCGCGCTCTGCTCGTTCACCGTGCAGGTGATCAGCAGCGTGTAGCCGCGCGCATTCTTGGCAATCTCGGCGGTTTCCTTCTTCATCTCCTCGCGCCACTCGGCGGTCCGGTACGCCACCGCGCTGTTGTCGAGAAAGTCGCGCAGCGCGCCGGTCTTGATCGCGAAATTGATGTTCTCCGGGATGGTCCCCGTCGCCCGCGCCATCCTGACCGCGTCGAGCTTGGCAGCCACCACGCCGACCACCGCGCCGGTAAGGTCGAACAGCGGACCGCCGCTGTTGCCCGGCTGCACGGCGGCGCTGATCTGCAGATGACGGGTATCGTTGAGGATGCCACTCAGCGAAGAGACAATGCCCGTGGTGACCGTGAAATCGGATGTCAGCAATCTGTGATAGGGATAACCGATCGCCACTACGCCGTTGCCGACCAGGATGGGGTTTTGCCTGAGGCTGACGACATCCTTGAAAGGGGTCGGCGCCTGCAGCAACGCGAGATCATTGGTCTCGTCATCGGACACCAGGCGCAGCTTGACCGGCGCCTCGCCGCTCAGGTTGCCCGTGATCTCGCTGCAGCCGCCGACGACATGGTGATTGGTGACGACGTGGCCGCTGCTGCTGACCACAAAGCCGGTGCCGGTCCCCGATCTCGCCTGCTTCGCCGGCGCGGCGCGCTGGGTGCTGCAGCCTGCTGCGGCGGCGCCGCCGCAGGCTTTGTCGCGACCGCGAACTCGCCGGCATTGGAGACGCCGTTCTTCTTCACCGAGACGACGCAGTTGAGCAGAGCCGGCAACAGCTGCGCGGTCTGATTGAGGTTGAACTGAAACAATTGTCCCTGCGCGAATGCCGTCATCTGGCGCGCCTTGCGGAACTGGTTGATTAGACTGGAATTCACCGGCATCTCGACATTCACGAGCTGGGTGCCGAGCGGCATGCCGTAGACGTTGAACGCCGGCTGGCCGTCAAAGGTCAGCGCCAGCGGAAAGGCCTCGCCCGGCGTCAGACGCCAGCTGTCATGGGCAAAGCCGAGCCGCCAGCTGCCATTCTCGGCGATCGACACCATGAAGAAGATGCCGCTTTGATAGGTGGTGCCCGCCGAGCAATGGGTGAAGGCGCCATTCTTGTCGTTGGTGAAAGCGCCGCCCTTCCAGTTGCCGACCGTGATCGAGCCGTAGGGACCGCGGGCGCTCGACGGAGTTGCAGACGCAAACAGCCACGCGGCCGCAACGGCCGCCCAGATCGCAACTCTCATGACGCGCACTCCCCCCAGCCACAACCCATCATAGGAGGCGTCGAAATTCATCCGCAAGTGGTGCGCGGCTTGGTCTTTGGTCCTGCGGCCACGCAAGTCCGCCGCGGATGAGGCGATCGCCACGCCCTCAGGTTACAGAACCTATGTTCCTATTATGTTCCTATGTCAACCGAGGTACTGGCCGCATTTAAGCCCCGTGTCCCAAGTTGAATCTTGGAGTGTCTTAATTCCGATTAAGCGAACGAAAACCGTAACTTGGCCGATGTTCTCGGCAAGACTACTGAGTCGCACGCCAGATGTTCTGGCTTTTGCAATCCGCCAAGTGTTCTCGCTCCACAGGGCAGAAGTGTTACCGGGGTTCTCCGTGGGTGAACGGAGTTCCAGCCTCCGCTACCGTCCCCCTTAGCATTCCGATGGAATAAGCCCGCCATCGCAGGGGTTGGAAGCTGAGGGAGGTCGACCAAGCCATGGAAAGCGAAAGTGCGCCTTCAGGGCCGGGTGAAGCCGCGTGGGAAGCGTTGACATTCGATGAGCCCGTCATCGTCGCGCTTGCTATTTGGGCCGCGCTATTGGTGGCCCACGTCATCGCGGCGTCGGTGTATTGGCGGGAGCAGCGCAGCCCGGAATGGTTGGCCGTTCTTGCGATCTTGGCCTACTGGCCAATCCTGGTGTCGATCATAGGTCTCGGCCTTGTTCTAAAATATCTGATCCGACCGCTGATCGGACAAATAAAACTGTTCCGGCGAAGGTCCGATATCAAAGGCGTCGTTGAGTAACGCCGCCTCAGTTGGCGGCCTCTCCGTTTATGATCTCGATCCATCGGCGCAAGCTCGATTCAAATCGCTCGCGCACTTCTGCTTCCGAGTTAGCCGTCACGCCAAATGAGAGCGGCGCCTCCCTTCCTGTGGTTGCGATCCATCCTCCGCAAGCTCGCGGCTGAATCTCCGGCACAATCCCCGGCTTGGGGCTGAAACATAGGCAAATGCAGGCCCGGTCGAAGCGCCCTCTAATACGACACCATGACGTCGGAAGAGATGCGAGCGATGGCAGCACAGTGCGATGATGTGGCCGTGAAGCTACTCGCTCCCGAGCGCGCCATCGTCCGGAACGTCGCAGCCCAATCGCGTATGCTGGCACACCAATCCGAGATGCTACGTAGAGAGTGGCGATCAATCAGGCCTTCCAGCGAGACTGTTCCCCGTGACGCCCTCAAGGAAACGGCCCCAGCGCGTTGGAACGAACGCTGAAGCCGCCTTGCCGCGCCGCTGAGAATAAGGCGGCCCCGGCACGTAGCTAGCGCCGGGGCCAGAGGGATTGTCATTCCCATGAGAACTCGACCCTGCGCCCAATAGGTCTGTTCCCGCATTTGCATAGGAAAGTCAGCATGCGTTTCATCGCAGATGCGATGCGGCACTCAAGCAAACGGCCCCAGCACTCGGGCAAGGAGGCTGAGGCCGAGGAGCGCCCGTGGGGTAGGGAAAGATTATGGACACCCCCGCGTGAGCTAGAACCTCGATGGTACGGAAGGGCATTTGCATATGTGAATGAGTGTCCTGATTTCCCCAAGCGAATGTCCTAACTGGGACAGCATCTCAACCGGGGTGCTGTCCGCATTTAGGCCCCCGTGTCCCAAGTTGACTTTGGAAGTGTCCTGATTAGAAAACGGCCCCAGCGCCGGGAGAGCGCTAAGGCCAAGTTGACGTTTCCAATGAGCTACGGCAGTTCAGCCGATCAGAAGCCAGCCTAAGCTGATGATGAACGCGACGAGCGATATCCCCGCCAAGCCTATGAGGCTGAACTCGACGCCATCTAAATCGGTCCTGAACATAATGTTCAAAGCATTACACGTCGGATCGGCGGGCGCTTTAGCGTATGTCAGTCAGCGGCTGTGTCCAATTTCCAGATTCCACCGGGCATCAGATGTCCTAATTCCCCTGTACGAGTGCCCTAACCAGGACAGCACCTCAACCGGAGCATTGCCGCCAAGGCGGACGCTACTGCGGCTCCCCGACCGAGGAGCGCGCCGGCGGATTTGGATCGCTGAACCAGTACCAGGATGCGAGGGCATGGACGCCGACGCCGATCAGGAAGATGCCGGCGTAGAGCTCGACCGCATGATTCATCGCCAGCAGGCGGGGATGCGGCGCGGCACCCTGGCCCTGGTAGGTCCAGACCCAGTGCCCCACGGCGACGATGCCAACGCCGAGCGCGGCGATGGCTCGGCCGGCCGCATTCATCATCCTCACGCGATGGTCTCCCAACTCGCCCGGCCAGGCAAAAATACCGGGCGAAGCTGACGCGGACCTGACGTGGGACATCGAACGTAGCCCGGATGGAGCCAACGGGTCGCGCGAACGCGTGCCCGACGACAGGCTCCGCGAAATCCGGGACTTTCTATCCGCGCTGCTGAAGCCTGCCGGACTACGCTTTGCTTCATCCGGGCTTCTGTAACGGGCCTTGGTTAGTCAATCCCTTTTCGCGTCATCCACTCGCCGGGCACTTGCTTCTGTACGGGATCGGCGCGAAGGCCGTCGCCTGATGGGGTGCATTGAGGAGCCGGCCGGCCAATCTACGGATTGCGTGGTCGTGAGCCACTTCCCGGATGGCGGCCTGACCGGATCCATCGTCCCAGCGGAGGGACTTCGCTCGGGGAGAGCCTGGTGTCGTGGCCCGCCCGGAACCGATTGCTGCTCCTGGCTAGATGGCCTTGGTCATCGGGTTGAACGGTTTGGTGTCGGCGAGCATGCGATGCAGGATCACGGCGAGCTTGCGAGCCAGCGCTACCTTGGCCTTGCGCATGCCTGCGCGCCGGGCGATCCGCATCGCCCAGCTCTTCAATGCCGAGCAATTCTTGACCGGCTTGGTCAGCATGACGTGAGCTGCCTGGTAGAGTGCCTCGCGCACGGAGGCATCCCCGATCTTGCTGATGCGGCCGGTGTAGTCGGTCTCACCGGACTGGTACTTCTTCGGGGTGAGCCCAAAGTGGGCTCCCGTGGCCTTCGAGGAGCGGAAGCGCTTCGGGTCGTCGATCGCCGCGGCATAGGTGAGCGCCACGATCGGACCAACGGACGGCGTTGTCATCAGGAGCTTGGCGGATGGATGCGTCCTGGCGAGCTTCTGGGTGTGCTTGTCCAGGCTCTTGAACTCCCGCAGCAGCACCGCATGGGCTTGGAGCAGCGCCGCCGCGACCAACTCCAGTCCGGGATGGCCGGTCACGAGCTCGCGGATGCGTCCGGCGAACGTGCGCTCGGTGGTCGCACCGACCTTCAGGCCAAAACCGCGAAGTATGCCGCGCAGGCTGTTCTCGACATCGCGAAGCTTGGATTGCAGCAGCTTGCGCGCCGTCAGGATGGCGCGGGTCTCCTGCGCCGCGACCGACTTGCAGTGCACCGGCCGGAACCAGCCGAGCCGCATCAACTGCGCGATCCGGCGGGCATCGTTGCGGTCCGTCTTCACCGGCATCGACTTGAAGGCTTCGCGAACGTGCCGCGTTTCCAGCAGCTCGACCGCAAGCCCTGCGTCTCGCAGACCCGCATACAGCCATTGCGACAAGGGGCCTGCCTCCAGCCCGATCCGTTCCAGTACCAGACCCAGCGACCGGAACCAGGCGATCAGCGCCGCCGGCTCGCTCGCAACCTTCGTCTCGCGCAAAATCTTGCCTGTCCCATCGACAAGGCAAACGCTCGAGCATTCCAAAGACACGTCAATTCCTGCATAGTGGTACATGGTCGTCCCTTAATGATGCTTGGAGCGGGCTTGCCCGACTCCGTTGAACACCATCAGTTTGAGGGACGACCGCCTTCCAACCAACAGGCCGCTCGCGAGCGCGCTTCCAAATTGCGCCGTAGCGAGCGGGCGGCCGGCCCGTTACCCCATCTACGGACTTCTCTTCCCCTTCCCCCTGAAAGGGGGAAGGTCGGGATGGGGGTCAGCTACAGGCGACGCTGCAAGCGGAGAGAGCAGATCCCCACCCGCTTTGCTCTGCGAGCAAAGCGACTTCCCCTTTTCAAGGGGAGGTAAGAATGCATAGCCCGGATGGAGCCAACGGGTCGCGCGAACGCGCGCCCGATGACAGGCTCCGCGAAATCCGGGGATCGTGCCGCCGAGAGACCTTACCGGATTGCGCTTCGCTTCATTCGGGCTACGAAGCCACGAAATTAGAAGCCCGCTCGCCTCAGCCGTTCCTGAACGCGTAGGCGTAGCCGTTGAGCGCCGGTGCGCCGCCGAGATGGGCGTAGAGCACCTTCGATCCGGCCGGGAAATAGCCCTTCTGCACCAGATCGATCATGCCCTGCATCGACTTGCCCTCGTAGACGGGGTCGGTGATCATGCCTTCCAGCCGCGCGCTGAGCCGGATCGCCTCCTTGGTCTCCTCCGACGGCACGCCGTAGGCGGGATAGGCGTAGTCCTCGATCAGCACGACATCATCCTCGACGATGTCGCGGCCGAGCTCGACGAGCTTTGCGGTGTTCTGCGCGATCGACAGCACCTGCGCCTTGGTCTGCGCGGGCGTGAACGAACCGTCGATGCCGATCACGTTGCGCGCGCGCCCATCGGCGGCGAAGCCGACCAGCATGCCGGCATGGGTCGAGCCGGTCACCGTGCAGACGATGATGTAGTCGAACTTGACGCCGAGCTGGCGCTCCTGCGCGCGCACCTCCTCGGCGAACCCGACATAGCCGAGCCCGCCAAATTTGTGCACGGAGGCGCCGGCCGGAATCGCGTAGGGCTTGCCGCCCGCCGCCTTCACTTCCTCGATCGCCTGCTCCCAGCTCTTGCGGATACCGATGTCGAAGCCTTCGTCGACCAGCCGCACATCGGCGCCCATGACGCGCGAAAGCAGGATGTTGCCGACGCGATCATAGACCGCGTCCTCATGCGGCACCCAGCTTTCCTGCACCAGCCGGCACTTCATGCCGATCTTGGCCGCGACCGCCGCGACCATGCGGGTGTGATTCGACTGCACGCCGCCGATCGAGACCAGCGTGTCGGCATTGGAGGCGATCGCATCGGGGATGATGTATTCGAGCTTGCGCAGCTTGTTGCCGCCATAGGCGAGCCCGGAATTGCAATCCTCGCGCTTGGCATAGAGCTCGACCTTGCCGCCGAGATGCTTTGACAGCCGATCGAGCTTCTCGATGGCAGTCGGCCCGAATGTGAGTGGATAGCGCGCGAACTTCTCCAGCATGCTGGCATCCTCTTTGGTGGTCTGAAACGGCGGCCACAGCTATCACCCCTGGCGCGAAAGGTGCTCTCTAACTCAGCCCGCACAATTGCCGAAGATTGCCGGATCTGGCCCTGATGGTATATTTTCTCTCATGAAATCGACCAATAGTGAGAGATTCTTCCATGTCCGCCCGACTCGACCGCATCGACCTCAAGATGTTGAGATTGCTGCAAAAGAACGGCCGGCTCAGCAATGCCGAGCTGGCCGATCAGGTCGGCGTCAGCCCCGCCACCTGCCATCGCCGGACGCAAGCGCTGTTCGACGAGGGTTATCTCAGCGGCGTCCGCGCCATGGTGGCGCCGCGCAAGCTCGGCAAGGGCACGCTGGTGATGGTCGGCGTCGTGCTCGACCGCTCGACACCGGAAAGCTTTGCGAGCTTCGAGCAGGCGGTGGCGAAGCTCAAATGCGTGCTCGACTGCCACCTCGTCGCCGGCGATTTCGATTACTTCCTCAAGATCCGCGCCGGCGACGTCGACGACTTCAAGCGCATCCATGGCGACCAGCTGATCGCGCTGCCCGGCGTGCGGCAGACCCGCACCTTCTTCGTCATGAAGGAGGTGGTGGACAATGCGGCGCTGGAGTTTTGAACCTGACGTCATCCCGGCACGGGCCGGGCGCCGCGAGCCGCCAGATCGGCCGGCCTGCCCGAGAGAAGTAATCCCTTCATCCGACTTGATGGCCGGCGCAAACCGGCGCAGTCTCTCACTAAATCCCCGCGGGGGGCGGGGGTCGCGCGCGGATGCGCGGGGGACATCATCCGCGGATGACAATCATGAACGCCACGGCGATCCGACTGGTCATTCCGTTGCTGGCACTTGCCGCCGGCGGCACGGCGGCGCTCGTCTTCGGCATCCGCCAAACCCAGCAAATCCTGGGCGGGAGCACGCCTTTGACGGCGACAGCACCATCCGCGCCAGCGGCTCCGGCGCGAGACCAAAACAAGACCGCGCTGGCAAAGGCGCAAACCGAGACCGCGGCCTTGGCCGACGTGCTGGCGGGACCGGCGCCGGCACCAGGCGGCGACGCGGTGCCGGAGTTCGACGTCGTCAACATCGAGCCGACCGGCGAGACCGTTGTTGCCGGCCGGGCGCTACCGGGCACGACGGTGGAACTGCTGCGCAATGGCGAGGTGCACGATCGCGTCGTGGCGGACAAGTCCGGCCAGTTCGTCATGGTCCCGCGCCCGCTTCCGCCGGGAAACTATGACCTCACCCTGCGCATGACGCGCGACGGCAAGCAGGTGACCTCCAAGCAAAGCGTGGCGGTGGCGCTCGAGGCTGCGACGCGGGAGCGGCCGATGGTGGCGCTGATGACACCGGACAAACCGGTCCGCGTGCTGTCGCAACCTGCGGCCACGGCGCCGGCGGCTGGGAAAGTGGCCATCGAGGCCGTCGAGACCGAACCGGACGGCAAGCTCCATGTGAGCGGTCAGGCAGCTCCCGGCGCGACCGTCAGGCTCTATCTCAACGGCAGCTTGATCACGTCCGCGACGGCCGACGAGGCGGGGCACCTCTCGGTCACGATCAACAAGGGCGTGACGGCCGGCAACTATCAGGTGCGGCTTGACGACGTCGACCCCACTTCCGGCAAGGTCCGCGCGCGTGCCGAGGTGCCATTCAACGTTCCGGACACGATGACGACCGCATCGATCCCGGCATCGCCAACCTCGTCCGGCCGTGCGGATATCGCCAAACCACAGCTCGCCGCGGCGGCAACCGCCACCGCATCCGATGTGAAGTCCGCCTCCGCTGTGATCGTGCCGAAGATCACCACGACCACCGTCGCCCGCGGCGACAGCCTGTGGCGGATCAGCCAGCGCGCATTCGGCGCCGGACAGCGCTACGCCGTGATCTATCGGGCCAATTCGCAGCAGATCCGCAATCCCAATTTGATCTATCCCGGCCAGGTCTTCGTCGTGCCGGCAAAGTGAGACCGGCCTACCGCCAACGGTCACTTGCCGGGGGATTTCAGGAACGCCACGATCCTGGCGCGATCCTCCGCCGAGCGCACGCCGGTATACGGCTTCATGCCGTTGCCCGACACCACGGCCTCGGGATCTTCGATGAAGCGCAGCAGCGTGCTCTCATCCCAGACGATGTCGGATGATTTCATCGCCTCCGAATAAGGAAAGTTCGCAACCGATCCGGCCTTGCGGCCGACTACATTGTGCAGGTTCGGGCCAACGCGGTTGTCGCCGTCCTTGACCGTGTGGCAGGTGCGGCAGGAATTGTTGAACGCCTGCTCGCCGGACACGCCCGCATCCTGACCATGGGACGGCGATGACGCCAACGACATCAGCCCGCAAACGACGACGATGAATCCCGGCCGCATCGATCACTCCGTCGGCAATTGCGCCAGGCAAACAGGCGCGCGCAGCACCACGCCTCGGGTGCCATGCCGTCAACGCAGAGGCGGCGTGAAAGGTCCGCTCGCGGCAGGCCCCACATCTGGCGCAGATACGCACGCCGCACTAGATGTGCTGCCATGCCACACCCCGCCCTCGAGGATTTCGTCGCCGGCCACCAGCGCCTGTTTGTCCTGACCGGGGCCGGCTGCAGCACCAATTCCGGCATTCCTGACTATCGCGACAGCGACGGCAACTGGAAGCGGACCCGCCCGGTCACCATCCAGGCGTTCTTGGGCGAGGCGGCGACGCGGCAGCGCTACTGGGCGCGCAGCATGGTGGGCTGGCGACGGTTCGGCCGCGCCGCGCCGAACGGCGCGCATCGCGCGCTGGCCAAGCTCGAACAGCAGGGGCGCTGCGAGCTGCTGCTGACCCAGAATGTCGACCGCCTGCACCAGGCCGCCGGCAGCCGGCGGGTGATCGACCTGCACGGCCGATTAGACGTGGTGCGCTGCCTCGGCTGCGGCGCGACGATGCCGCGCGAACAATTCCAGCACGAGCTCGCGCAACGAAACCCCGCCTGGCTCACGCTCGATGCCGCCGACGCTCCCGACGGCGACGCCGATCTCGAGCAAGATTTTTCGTCGTTCGTGGTGCCGGCCTGCGAAGCCTGCGGCGGCGTGCTGAAACCCGATGTGGTGTTCTTCGGCGAGAACGTGCCGCGCGATACGGTCGCGTCGGCGCAGGCGCATCTCGAGCAGGCCGACGCCGTGCTGGTGGTCGGCTCCTCGCTGATGGTCTATTCCGGCTTTCGCTTCGTCCGGATGGCAGAGCAGCACGGCCTGCCGATTGCCGCCGTCAATCTCGGCCGCACCCGCGCCGACGAACTGCTCACCCTCAAAGTCGAGGATAGTTGCGAGAGCGCGCTGGCGTTCTTGCTGTAGGTCGCCTGTCTCTTCCCGTCATTGCGAGGAGCGATAGCGACGAAGCAATCCATCGAGCCGCCTATGCGGAAAAATGGATTGCTTCGCGGAGCCTGTCATCCGGCGGCGCCTTGCGCCGACCGGGTGGCTCGCAATGACGATGGGAGAATCATCGCACTACGCGCGGTGGCGCGGCGCCTTGGCCATCGGCATGTTGGCGTTCCAGTGCGTCCAGCTGACGCTGGCGAGGCTGCCGAGGTCCGTCGCCAGTGGGCGACGGGTCCGGCGCTCGTACTCCGCGATGCAGCGGCCCGACTCGCCGATCTTGCGCTGCAATTCGTCGATCGTCATCTGCGTCGCACGGCCGCAATTGGCCTTGCCGAGCTGATCGGCCTCGATCGCCCTCAACGCCGCCCGCAGCTTCTTGAGCTGCGCGCGCTGCCAGGCAATGTGACTATCGCTGTCTGCCGTCATGTGGCCGCCACCATCTTCGATCGTTGCACGCCATTGGGAACCTCGATGTCGACCTCGAGCATCGAGACGAACTTGCCACGGTCCATCCGGACCACGACCTTGTCGGGGTCGACGTCGATATGCTTGGAAACCACGCTCAGGATTTCCGAGCGAAGTGTCTCCAGGAGATCTGGCGCGCCGGTCCGGCCACGCTCATGCGAAAGCAGGATCTGCAACCGCTCCCGCGCGACGGGCGCCGATGCGGCGCGGCCGCCGAACAGCCGCATTACGTTCATCATGCCGCCCTCCGTCGCAGTAGCCGATCCATCAACCCCTTGCGTTGAACCGGCACGGTCATCTCCACCGCCTCGCCCATCAGGCGGCGTACCGCGTCGGTATAGGCCCGCGCCGGCGCGCTGCTTGCTGCGTTCAGCGTGACCGGACAGCCGACATTGGAGGCGCGCAGCACGTCCTGGCTTTCCGGGACGATGCCGAGCAAGGGGGTCGCAAGGATTTCCAGGATATCGTCGATCGACAGCATCTCGCCGCGCGCCGCGCGGCCGGCATCATAGCGGGTGACCAGAAGATGCTTCTCGACGCGCTCGCCGCGCTCGGCGCGGACCGTCTTGGAATCGAGCATGCCGATGATGCGGTCGGAGTCGCGAACCGACGACACTTCCGGATTGGTGACGATAACGGCCTCGTCGGCGTAGCGCATCGCGAGCGTCGCGCCGCGCTCGATGCCGGCCGGGCTGTCGCACAGGATCCAGTCGAACTTGGTCTTGAGGTCGGCGATCACGTGCTTAACGCCCTCTTCGCTCAGCGCGTCCTTGTCGCGGGTCTGCGACGCCGGCAGCAGCCAGAGATTCTCCAGCCGCTTGTCGCGGATCAGCGCCTGCGGCAGCTTAGCGACGCCCTGCACCACGTTGATGAGGTCGAACACCACCCGACGCTCCGCGCCCATCACCAGATCGAGGTTACGCAGGCCGACGTCGAAATCGATGACGACGACGTTCTGACCCATTTGCGCGAGCGCCGCGCCGAGCGCGGCGGTTGAGGTCGTTTTGCCGACCCCGCCCTTCCCAGACGTCACGACCAATACCTTGGCCATTCTCTCTCTCCTTGTGGTCGGTCAGTTCAATGGTGTAATGCGCAGCATTTCGCCCTCGAGCCACGCCTGGGCGGGCCGGTTGCGCAAGCTGTCGGCGATTTCTTCCGCAGTCTGGTAGTAGCCATCGATCGCGAGCAGCTCGGCCTCGATCCTCTGGCAGAAGATGCGGGCCGCCGAATTGCCGTTGATGCCGGCCATCGCCCGGCCGCGCAGCGTGCCGTAGACATGGATCGAGCCGCCGGCGACGATCTCGGCGCCGGAGCCGACCGAGCCGAGCACGGTGACGTCGCCCTCGGCAAACACGATCGACTGGCCGGAACGGACCGGGCTCTCCAGCAGCAGCGACGGCAGCTTGGTCTTGTCCTTGTCCTTGTTTTTTTCCTGCACCTGCGGCTTCTGCGGCTCGACATGGGTGATCGCGCAGGCCCGGCCGCCGGTCAGAAGCGGCGGCATGTTGGCGCCGAGCTTCGATTCGTCGACGCCCTCGATGCCGAGGATGCGGATGTTGCGCTCACCGAGGCTGCCGATCAGATGCGCGATCGCGGTCTGGCTGAGATCGACCGCCGAGAGGTCGAGCACGATGGGCTTGCCGGTGAAGAAGCCCGGCGACTTCGCCAGCGTCGCGTCGATCTCGGCCAGCCAGGACACGACAGGCACGACCGGCGAGAAAACGAACGCAACGTAGGAACGGCCGCGCATGCGGACCTGCTGACGTGCGACCTGTTGAGTTGCGTCCATCGCCCCTGACTCGGTTGTCTTGTCGAATGGTTAACAATCGGACCGCATGGTTAATCAAAGGTTAACGCGGTCAGAGTTTTCACCGATTTGAGCAGCGCTCGCCCCGGGGGCTCGAAACGCGCTTTGGCGTTTGAACAGGTGCGGAATTGGAGGAGATGCGGCCGCGTTTTTGAGCTGGATCAATTTTCTTCGCGCCAGACGGGGTTATCATTGCGCGAGCGTTTGCAGACGACGTCATGACCCAAACCTACTGGATTGAGATCCTGCGGTGCCCGAAATGCCGACGCACGGGCCACGCTGAGCTTTCCGAGGTCGCCCCGCTTCGCAACCGAATTGTTCGGGTTTCGGAGGAATTCGAAGTTCGCGCCGACGAGCGCGGCGACGATTTCCAGTGCCGAGCCTGCAAGCTGCCAGCCCTGCCATGACAGCGGATGCCTTAACGCGCATCTGCCGATCACGCCGAAAATCATCGTTGCAGCTATTCCGCCTTGATATTCGCCGACTTGACGATCGGCCACCATTTCTCGACCTCGGCGACTGCCTCAGGTCGATCACCCGGACGAGGTCGACGCCGCAATCAAACTCCACCTGCGGGAGTTCGCGCCAACGGCGTGAGGCGCCACTTGGCGGCGGCGAGCGGCGCGAGCTTGCGTCGGACGCAGCTGAGCGCGCGATGCATTTGCTCTACGCCCGCCGAAGACCCGCGACGTCGTCGCGGGCCTTCCGGGAACGGCTATGCCGATCAGTGGACCGAGCGGTCGGTGCGGGCAGCGGCCCGCGCGGTCGTCATCTTGTTGCGGGGCGTCAGAACGCTGAGCTGATGCGGCGTCGCCGATGTGGTCGCAACAGGCGCCTGCTCGCGGGCGTTGGCGGCGCCAATCACGCCGGCCTGCACCGCCGAGATCGGCAGGCCCGCAGCCTCATAGGTCGGAAGCTCCGCAGCGGACGCGGCGGTTGCGATCGCGAGAGCGGCGGCAAGGGTGGAGAGGGAAATCTTGATCACGGAAGGCTCCTCAGTGGCACGTGAGAAGCAGAGTTAGTCAGCTATTATTGCAATGCAATATCAATATTGCCGCACCGCACAAATAATTGATCGCCGACGCGCCTGGCGAGTACCGGGGGCCGTCGCGAAATACTGCTTGCCGGCTTCGGGTGTCAGGTATTGCCGCACGCTTCCCTGACCATCCGAGAGATCTCGGCGCGTCCGTGGTCCGCAGCCGTTTCCTGCTGGTCGGCCGCCTGCCTCAGTTTCCGTAACGGCGTGATTGTATTCGCGTTGACGAGCGGCGTTCTCTGCTTGCCGCCGGCCGCTTGCCATAGTCTCGAAATCACGGTGACCGAATCGCTGGCTCATTGCCGACAAGCCCGCACGAATTCGGCTGGTCTCCTCTCGACCCGATGCGTCGCTCGACCTTCCGAACCGATGATGGTGCAGGTCCACGTCGGGGTACCCAACAATGATGATCCGCCCTCCTAGAATAGCGGCTTGCCGTCCGCCTCACCGTGGTGCGATGACACCACTTTGATGCGTCGAGCTCGTCGCAGTCGTCGGAATGTTCGCCTCATCCGGAGACACCAATGCCGCGGTATTTTTTTCATATCCACGGCGGCCATTCAGTGCTCGATGATGTCGGCCTGGATCTTCCCGACATTTTCGCCGCACGGACGACGGCGATTGAACTGAGCGGCGAGATACTCAAGCACGACGTGACGGAGCCATTCTTGCGTCATCTTCGCTGGCATGTCGAAATCAGCGACAGCCCCGAGCCGGGCGGCCAGTCACTGTTCGTCCTTCAGTTTTCCATTGCGGCATGAATAGCAGCGAACGCAGCGCTCGCCTGCGGCGCCTCGTGGCCATCTTCAAACTTCGCGATGGAACGAAGCGTGCAAGCTTGATGTCCAGGAGGAGTACTCTGAAAGCCCCGGCGACACGCTGAGCGAAAGCTGCAATTCCCGTCCATTGCGGACGGACCAATCGCCGGCTTGCTTTGGCTCGCAGAAACCAATCACGACTACACAATGGAGAAGAAGCTTTCTGCCGATCAGCTTTCAGATATCACCGCCTGGTGTCTCGAATTTGTATTCGCGCCTAGACCTGACCTCGGAGGTCCCGCATGACAGCAAGGCACATCTGGTACGTCTCCTTCATTGATCAACGCGATGCTCCGCCCGACAGGCACGCACGAAGGACTGCGACATTCGTATCCGAACAGGATGCGAAGCAGTTCACAAGGAAACTGGCGGAGGACCAGCGCATCGAGAGACTTTCAGCTGGAACGATCAACCCGTACCGGCCCAAACGGGTCATCGGATCCAGAGACATTGGCCAGTGGCTTGGCAAAACCTAGCCCGCCATGGTGATCCGCAGTTGAGCTTGCCCCCATCGTGCAACGACGATCCATCTCTTTAAAACGGCCGCGCCTGAAGAGTAGTTGCGAATGCGAATGATGAAACCAGGTTACTGCGCTCTTGCTGAACCACAAGGGATGACGCAAACCGTATTCCGATGCTTGGCTTGGGGTTTGATCCTAGGCCTCTTCATCGTCACCGATACACCGCTGGCATTCCGTCCGCACACGTTGATATCGGCGAACATCGATCGTTTTGCAGCTCTGTTCATTATCGGGGTCGCCTTTTCGCTCGCCTATCCGAAGCACGTGCTGCCAATCCTGCTCGTCCTTCTCGCTATCGTCGTCGGCTTCGAACTCATCCAAAGACTGCTCCCCGACAGACATGGATACGTAAAGGACATGTTCGTCAAAGGCGCCGGCTGTTGTGCAGGCGTTTTCATCGCAACTGCCTTGAGACGCTCGTTTTCCGCAATCTCCAGGCGGACAGACAGCCCGTTGGCCTAGCGGGGATGATCATCGCGCATGAAGCTCGATGAAAAACGCCGGTCCGTCGCCGCTATTCGACGGATGGAGACCCGGTCGGCCCGGAATATGAGACGGCAAGCGTAGCAAGGACGGTCCTGTTGCTGATCTCGAGCTTGCGGAAGATGTGGTGCAGATGAACCTTGATGGTACCGTCGGCCACCTTCAGACGGCGGCCAATCTCCTTGTTCGACAAGCCCTCCGACACCAAACGCATGATCTGACGCTCGCGGTCCGTCAGCACCGCAAGATATTTCTCCGGGATCGTCGTTTGCGCATAAGGGATGGCTTCTTCGTACGAGGGCGGAGGCAATGTCTTCTGGCCGTCGGCGACTTGCCGCAACGTCTGCAAGAGCGTTTCGGGCTCCTCCTCGCTCAGAAGAACACCGCAAGCTCCCGCTGCTGCGAGCATGGCGAGATCGCGATCCTCAACCGAGGCGGCAAGAAACACGAGCCGCACACCAAGCGCCCCGGAGTTTGCGACCTCGAGCATGGCCTGCCCAGAAATGTCAGGCATCGACATGTCCAAAATGGCGATGTCGGGCGCGAGGCTCTGTATTGCCTTGAAGCAGCTCGCAATATCATTGCAGCGAGCAACAACTTTGAAATCACGCTCTGCTTCGAGCAGGCAGTTCAGACCCAATAAAACGACTGGATATCTACTGGCAATGACTACACGACTGAAATGCATTTCCGATCAACCCTCAATCCCCCTCAGTTCAGATCGGCGCCCATGACATTAATAAGCTACTCCAATATGAGGCATTTCAGTAAGGTTTTGTTGTCGTTTGGTCCCGTGAATCTACCGCCTGGAGCGCGCCGATAACCAGATTCCACAACGCGTAATCGCAGCGACGATCCGAGGCACCCTCAGCGAGTGCCTGTCGACGAGGATCGAGAGACCACCCTCGTCAGTTTGGCGGCCCCAAATGCCTATAACCAACGGTATATAGGGATATTGGGGATTAGCATCTAACATTCTTAAATATTTTCGGAGTGGGTTAAGCGCTTTTCGTCCCAGGTTTGTTCTATCGACCGAATCTGAGGAAGCTTGTTTTTACGTCGTTCTTTTCAGCTGGGCGGGCCACCAAAAATGAATCGGGTTCAACCCTTCAACCGCTTGTATCATTGTAGCGTCCGGGAGAGTTTCCATGAGACGACGATATCCTTTTGCCATTGCACTGGTTGGTGAAAATAGTCTTCGCAAAGAAGGCCTTGCAAGAATTCTAAATTCGGAGAATTTCGTCCTAACCTCGATATACGACGCGGATGATTGGCCCAGCGATGAGGCGCTTCAGAAAGCCCCCGCGAGTCCGTCATTGTTCCTCATCGTTCATAGTGGCGATGATTTTCGCCCGACAGTCGAGCAAATCGACTCGTTCAAGCGCCGTCACGCGGATGCACGTGTCGCAGTTGTCGCGGATCACTTTCATCTGAATGATCTGGTTGCCGCATTCCGAGCCGGCGCCACCGGATATTTCATCGACGTGATGAACTGCGACGCGTTCATCAAGTCCATCGAACTCGTCATGATGGGTGGGACGGTATTCCCGCCGGCATTCTTGGAGTCCGCTCTCGAGACCGAGAAACGCGAGGTGGACGATGCTCCTGTACCCAACGATGACGATCATGCCGTCGCAACGGCAGATGACACGCTGGCTCAGCAACTTTCGCCGCGGGAAGTTTCAATTGTGCAGTGCCTGATTGAAGGCGATTCCAACAAGTGCATTGCGCGCAAGATCAAGATTGCCGAAGCCACGGTGAAGGTTCACATCAAGGCGATCCTTCGCAAGATTCGGGTTCAAAACAGAACGCAGGCAGCAATCTGGGGATTGAACCATCGATCTGCGGCTTGGTCGAGAAACAGCAGTTCGGCGCATCAGATCGTTGACGTAACCGAGCGGCTCCTCCCACCTGGCCGGGAAATTCCCAAGATTGCGAGAGCGGGCCGGCCGGCGCCACTTGGCGCGATCGACCATGCGGAGAACTACTTCGAAGTCTCCCTCGCCAACGGCCATACCCGCAAGGACATGAGCTCAAAAGCCGACGGGGCGATCCGACTGCGGAAATAGCTGAGACTCGTCCGGTCTGGCGCATCGGCATCACCGCGCGGGATGATTTCCCGCGCGCGGCGAGCATTGACCACGCAGACGCGAAACGGAAGCGGAAATGATCTTGTTGACCGGCGGTGCCGGCTATATCGGATCCCACATCGCTGTCGCCCTACTCGACGCCGGGCTCGATGTCGTCGCGGTCGACAATCTTTCCAACAGCAACAGCGCCTCTCTCGAACGGATACGAGCCATCTGCGGGCGATCGGTCATTTTCCGGCATGCCGATATTCGCAATGAAGAGGCGATCTACCAGATCCTGCGCGCCCACGACGTGACTGCGGTCATTCATCTCGCCGGCCTCAAGGCGGTGGGCGAGTCCAGCGCTCAACCCATCACCTATTACGACAACAACGTCGTGGGAACGATGCGGCTCGTGTCGGCCATGACGCGAGCATCCGTCAAGACGCTGGTCTTCAGTTCATCCGCAACCGTTTACGGGACACCCGCGTACCTGCCGCTGGACGAGAAGCATCCCGTCGCACCGATCAATCCGTACGGCCGCACAAAATACTTCATCGAAGAAATACTGAAGGACCTTCATGAGTCCGACAAGGATTGGCGGATTGCCATCTTGCGCTACTTCAATCCGGTTGGCGCCCACGAAAGCGGACTGATCGGAGAAGATCCCCTGGATGTGCCGAACAATCTGTTGCCTATTGTGGCACAAGTGGCGATCGGACGACGTCCGACGGTGCATGTTTGGGGAAACGACTATGATACTCCGGACGGCACCGGGATCCGCGACTTCATTCACGTTGTCGATCTTGCATCCGGACATCTGAGCGCCCTTAGCCAACTGAGACAGCCCGGCCTTCTGACGGTCAATCTCGGAACAGGAAGCGGCAGTAGCGTCATGGACGTGATCCGGACATTCAAGGAAGTGAGTGGCCGGCCCGTGCCGTATGTGATCGACCAACGCAGGGTCGGTGACGTCGCAATCTGCTATGCCGATCCAACTCTCGCGAAGAACCTGTTGGGCTGGACATCAGCGCGATCGCTGACACAGATGTGTGCCGACCATTGGCATTTCCAGATGAAGAACCCGAATGGCTATCGCGGCACGTAGTCGGCGAGAGCCATTTGCGTCTTCGAGAATTTCTGTCTTGTTCGAGGCCTGCTCAATCCCGCGCGAGCCAGACGACTGCTCTCATCGGCAAGCTCAAGTCGCGCCGCTGCCTGGTTACGCCACCACTCAGCAATGGTCGCAATCGGCAGGATGGCAGGATGACGCACCGAATATTGGCTAATCCTTAATTGCTAGCTTCACTTGCTGTACGGCAAGGCATCTTCGGGAGCGGCGGGCTATGGTTGTGCGAGCCGACTTACGTTGTTCAAGGTAGGACGGAATGCTTCTGGACAACGAGACGCCTGCCGCCACCATGTGTTCCGAGAGCTTCCACGCTCGCGACCATGGGGAGTCGGAAGCCCGGCTCACAATAAGCCAGGTCATAGGTCGAACTGCCAGTCGGTTTCCGAACCAGCCGGCGATCGTCTCGAGCGCTTTCGAGCCCCTGACATACAACGGTCTTGAACGCCAGTTGAACGCAATCCGCCGGCGGCTGCGCTTGGCCGGTTTCGATTGTAATACCCGGATCGGGGTCTTGATGCCGAACGGCCCGGAGGCGGTTCTCGCCATCGTGGCAGTCGCCTGCTGTAGCGTCGCGGTTCCTCTCGACCCACGCCTTTCCCAGCCTGAAATCGAGCAGCGTCTCGACATGCTGAACTTGAGCGCCCTCGTTGTGCTGCAGGGCAGTGCCCCTGAAGCTCGCCAGGCCGCAGCCCGCAGAACGCTTGCCGTCATAGAAGCCGCTCCGGTCGGACAGGGCCAGCTTGGGCTCGAGATCGCCGTGCAAGTTGCCGGCTCCCCTGCCATCGACGCCGAGCCGGATCCGCGCTCCCCCGCCTTCATTTTGCAGACGTCGGGCACGACCGCGCAGCCGAAGCTCATTCCGTTCAGCCATGACAATATGCTGGCGGCGGCCGAACGCCTTCAGGCCTGGTTCGGCCTCACGTCCCGGGACCGATGCCTGAGCGTGTCGCCCCCCTACTATTCCCATGGGCTCAAAGTGACGGTCTTCACGCCGTTGCTGACGGGAGGCAGCATTGCCATCCCGGCGAACAGTGCCGTCGTCGCACTCGATGAGTGGTTCGATGTCTTGCGGCCGACCTGGTACTCGGCAGGCCCGACGCTTCACACCACGGTGCTGGACAAGGCACGAAGCCTCGAGAATGCACAGCCGGCGCACACTTTGCGGTTCGCCATGTCGGGCGGCGCGCCGCTCGCGAGGGCCGTGCAGGACGACCTGCAACACGCTCTCGGCGTGCCGGTGCTGGAGCATTACGGTTCCAGCGAGGCGGCCCAGATCGCCGCCAACCAGCTGCCGCCCGGTCCGAACAGGCCGGGCACCTGCGGAAGACCCTGGCCCGATACCGTGGCCATCGTTGGCGAGGATGGACATCCCCTGGCAGCCGGCGAGCGCGGAGAGATCTGGATTCGTGGACCGACCGTGACGTCGGGCTATCTCGATGCGCCGGAACTCAATCAAGCCGCTTTCACGAAGGGTTGGTTTCGCACCGGCGATATCGGCAGCCTCGACGAAGACGGCTTCCTTTCGCTGCACGGCCGCCTGAGCGAGCTGATCAATCGCGGTGGTGAGAAGATTTCTCCCGCCGAGATCGAGGCCGCGCTATTGCGACATTCGGCCATCGCCGAAGCTGCGGCCTTCGCGATCTCGCATCCGCGCCTGGGCGAGGACGTCGCAGTCGCCATCGTCCCTCATCGCGGCGCGCAGGCGAGCGCTGCGGAGCTTCGCCTGTTCCTTCAACGCGAGCTGGCCTCGTTCAAGATTCCGAGACGCATTCTGACGCTCGACCATCTGCCGAAGGGGGTGACGGGAAAGGTTCAGCGGCGACGTCTGCGCGAGCTGGTCGACCGGCCACGGGGGCACGAGGCGACGACGCCGGCGCCCGTCGCGAACGGGCCGTTGGATTTGGAAGCCGAGTTGCTGACCCTCTGGCGCAGGCTGCTCAAGAACGAGGCCGTGACCGTTGACGATGATTTTTTTGCCAGCGGCGGAGACTCCCTTCTCGCGATGGAGATGCTGATCGAGGTCGAGCGGCTCGTCGGCTATCCCGTGCCGGAAACCATCATGTTCGGGGCAGAAACCGTCCGGCAATTTGCCGCAAGGGTTTCCGCACCAACGGACACGTGGACGACGCCGTTCTTCCAGCCCCATGCGCCTGGCACGCGGTCTCCGCTGTACTTCTTCAACGGCGATCTTGTCAGCGGCCACGCGAGCGTGCGGCGGGTGGTAGAGCTTCTGGGGCCGGATTATCCGATCATCTCGATCAATCCCCACGGGCTTCATGGCGAGCCGATTCCGGGCTCGATCGAGGCGATGGCCGCCGACCGCCTGCCGTTCATCCTGGCAAGGCAAGCGAGCGGTCCCTTTCTTCTGGGCGGCAAGTGCAATGGCGCCATGGTGGCGTTCGAAGTGGCCCGCCAGCTGATGGCTGCCGGCCACACGGTTGATTTGGTTACGATGGTAGACCCGCCGACCGTCAGTGCCCGTCCAATGCCGCGGGCGATCCTGGGGCTGCTGAAGCCGCTGGTTTCGCCTTATCTCCTGCGTTGGACCTTCGAGCAAATGGTGAGACTGGAGCGATACCTGAAGCTTCCGGCGAACGAACAGCCTGCGACCGCGAAGGTCGAAATTCCAACGGCGTTGTGGGACGCTCATTCAATCGCTATGGCGCGGTATTGTCCGGCGCCGCTCGAGATCCCGGTAGCCTTTTACGCGGCCGACCACGATGGCCGAGCGTGGCGGCATCTCAGCTCTCAACTGGAATTGATACAGGTGCCTGGCGGACATCCGGGCTGCCTGTTGATCGGTGCGGAACTGCTCGTGGATCACCTGCGGCGGAGATTTGAAAAACTCGCCTCGGGATCGAGCGCCACGTGAGAAATCGGACGTCAGCCATGACACGCCCCGATGAGCGGGCGGAGCATCGAGGCCGTCGGACGCCGAAGGCCGGACCGCGCTGCACCCGCCTCGAACCCGGTCGATCACAGCTTCACCTCGGCACAGTTGCTGCGCTGGCACAAGCAGCTACCGTGGGTAACCAGAAAGGGTCCGCACCTCGATCGAATTCCGGATATAGTTGCCGTGATCGGCCTTCGCCGAGACAACGGTCAGAGACGCCAGGACGTGTCTGCCAGAGGGATATCCGCGCGTGACGAGCCATCCATCATCGGATCTTGCGCGAACATTGCAGCTCGATCCTTCGGTATTCCCGTCACATCGCGCGTTCAGCCCTCTGGCGTTGGAACGGGAAAGCATGCCTGAGACGGTTACCGATGTCAGCCTGGATGCCCTGGAGAGCATTGCGTGGCTTGAATCCTCATGGAAGGAGCTCGAAGCGCGAGTGACTCACTCGTTCTTCCTGTCCTGGCTCTGGATCGGCACTTGGGTGCGGCATATCCCGGATGGCGCGCGACCACACGTCCTCGTGGCCCGGTCATCAGGCAAGATCGTTGGCCTGGCGATTATTTGCCGGCGGAGGGCGTGGAGTCTCGGGCCGCATGCGCGGACGCGCTGGCTGCTCAATGAAACGGGAGATACTCGCTTCGACCGATTGTTCATCGAGTACAACGGTATTCTTGCAGAGCAATCCGATGCCATCATATCCGCAGGCCTCAATGCGTTGACGTCCCGCTTGCACCGCTCGGATCAGCTGGTGCTCTCCGGAATTGATCCGGACCTTGAGGCGACTGCCAGTCGCGCCGCAGGCCGGGCCGGGCTCGTGACCGAGGTGAAAAAAGCTGATGCGGCATTGTGGGTCGATTTTGCCCCGGTCCGCCAGCGCGGGGGGGATTATCGCGCCACATTGGGCCGCAGTACGCGCCAGGCCGTAAACCGCGCCATGCGGCTGTATGCCGAACGCGGCCCCGTTGAACTCCGGATCATGGAAACGACGACGGAGGCCCTCGCCGCATTCGAATTGCTGGGCGACTTTCATCGGTCGCGATGGGGACGCAGGGGAGCCTTCGCCAATCCCGGCTTCCGTCCGTTTCACGAGGAGCTGATTGCGCGCGGAGTCCCGACGGGGGCCGTTCGTATCTCACGGACGCTGGTTGGGAACGAGACAATTGGGGTCGTGTACAATTTCGTGCATGACGGCCGTGTCCTGAACTACCAGAGCGGCTTTCTCTATGAGAGCGATAGCCGGCTCAAGCCCGGGCTCGTCAGCCATGTGCTGGCTATTGAGGACAGCATTGCACGCGGGGAAAGCGGCTACGACTTCCTGGCCGGTGGCGGCGGGCACAAGTCCCATCTGGCCAACAGGGAGCAGGCCATGGCGTGGATCGCTGTCGGCAGAGACAGTCCAGAGCGCCACATCGAGGCCAAGCTCCGCAGTGCCAAGCGGATGCTACGGACCATTGCCACGAATCTTCCAAAAAAGACCGCGGCTCTGTATTCCGTATTCGGGGCTGGCTCCTAGTCGATCGGTTTGGGCTCCTTGGCGAGAACCAATGTCCAGGTCAGCGATGTGGCCATGTCGGTGCTTCTCCCCCTCTGACTGCCGGCCGGGGCAGGCGCTGACGCCTGGACTGCATCCATTGACCGTCTAGCGGTCCGATTCCCCCAGGAATATTCCCCCGCTTGCGCTTTTGGCGGAAGGACGCGGCACTTTGCCACCAGGTCACTCAACTCAAGCAGTCCGATCCGTGGCACCGGACGGGAACTGGCAAAAAATGGGTAATTACGATGGTCCATTGAGCCATGGCGGTGCGCGATTAAAATTTCAATCAGCAGTCCGCTCGAATGCCCATCGCAATACCGTTCGCAACCTACCGGCGGCAATCCGGATCGAGGCTAATAGAAAGCAAGTTGTGATGGCTTTTCGCACGGGTGCCTGTGAACAGAGCGAGTGGGAAAATAGTCGTTCCTTTGACGGGCGAGGCTATCGCAAACTTGAATGTGGGGCTCGCGGAGCCGGCACCGCCCCTTTGAGCTTTTTGGACAAAGCAGTTGAGCTGAGACCCGGGGTCATCACGCCGGTTCTCGAGCATGATGGTCTGGAGGTCCTGGCATTCATGCTCCATGTGGAGCAGGACGTCATCCGGGAGCTAAGCGCTTGCCTCAACGAGGAAGAACATCGGCGCGCCGCGGGATTGAGATTGGAGCGCGATCGCCGCCGCTTCATTGTTAGCCGCGGGCAGCTGCGCCAGGTCCTCGCTTCCAGACTGAGAATTTCGCCTTCAGAGATCGAGCTGGAATATGGACGGCTGGGCAAACCCCACCTCTCCCGCCGCATGCCCGCCCGCGACGTGCGCTTCAGCGCCTCGCGATCTGGAGAAGTAGCGGTCATCGCCCTCTCGATCAGGCAAGAGGTCGGCGTGGACATCGAGGCAATCCTCCCTGTGCCCGAAGCGGACGAGATCGCAGCGCTCTGCCTTTCCACCTCCGAATACGAGTCCTACGCCGCCCTCGATCCGGAAGACCGGCTGGAAGGCTTCCTCCAGCGTTGGACCCGGCTGGAGGCTGTCTCCAAGGCGCTGGGGTGTGGCTTGGGACAGCCGATTTCCTGGGATGAAAGGGATTGGGCTGTCCGAAGCTTCGTACCGCAACCTGGATATGTTGGGAGCGTGGTCGTCCGGAAATAAACTGTCATCCGGAGTCGAAGTCACCGCGATGGCGCACGGAACAGGAAATGTCAGCTTCATCGATGAAAAGCCCGATGTCAGCGCACGTGATGCAGTTTTCGGAGCTGCTCGCAGACCTCGCGGTCAAGGACATCAAGGTCTGGGTGGATGGCGACCGGCTGCGCTGCAACGCCCCGGCCGGCGCGCTGACGGCGGAGCTTCGCGATCAGTTGCAGGGGCGGAAGGGCGAGATCATCGCGTTTCTGAACATGGCCACGGCCGCGGCCAAGCAACCGTCTGCAATCGTTCCGTTGCAGTCTCGCGGCACACGCATACCCATTTACGCAGTCCCCGGTCATGTCGGGGCACCGTCCTCATTCCTGGACCTCTCGAAGCACCTGGGCGTCGATCAACCGTTCTACGCCCTCCAACCGCCTGGCTTCGATGGGCAGAGCGAGCCGATGGATCGCGTCGAAGATATCGCCGAGTACTTCGCCCGCCAGATCGTCGAATATCAGCCGACCGGTCCGTACATCATCGTCGGCTATTGCTCGGGCGCTCCAACAGCTTTTGAACTGGCGAGAATCCTGGGACAGCGCGAGTCCGAGGTCTCATGCGTTGCGCTGTTTGGCCCGCTTCACCCCACCACCTATGGGGAATGGCCGCGCCGGCTGTATTTCATTGCCAGGGGCAAGGCGGAATCGTTCCTGCATGAGACAGCGAAGCTGCCGACATTCGGCGCCCGTCTCCGATATTTCGGCAGTCGCCTGCGCGAGCACGTCCGCGCCCTCGTACCCCTCGTTGGCAAGAGCAATGAGCCTGTCGCGACAGACCCGGTATTGGCGAGCAGGGCTCTGCTCAAATCCACGGCGATCGCGGCTTTTCAGCGCTACACTCCCACTCCGTATTCCGGTCGGGTTTGCATCATCCTTCCCAACAAAGCCTGGCTGCGATCGGGCGCCGCGCCACACCGATGGCTACAAGTAGTGCCGCATGCCGAATTTTACTTCGGGCCCGATGACTGCAACGAAGCCTCGATGCTGATGGAACCTGACGCACCTGCCATCGCAGACCTCTATCGCCAGGCAACCCAGAAGCAGAACACGTGATTTTCGTTTTTAGTTTTCCCGACGGGAGCGTATTTCATGAACGAAGTCCTACCTATCGCGCCGGAGGGCGTAGCGCTTCCCCTGCTGAAGGATTCCGATCATCAGGCGCTGGTTGTCGATTACAACGCCACGGCGGCACGCTATCCGTCGGACAAGACGATCATCGATCTCTTCCGCGACCAGACGACGCGTAGTCCTGACGCTGAAGCGATCCGCTTTGGCGATGCAACGCTGACCTACCGGCAGCTCGACGAACGCTCCAACCAGATGGCCGCGTATTTGAGCTCGACCGGCGTGGGCCCGGGCCGGATTGCCGTTGTCTTCATGGAGCACTCCATTGAAGTCGTCGTTGCGATCCTGGGGGTGCTGAAGTCCGGCGCGGCCTATGTGCCGGTGGATGCGGCAACGCCGAAGGGGCGTATCGCAACAATCCTGCAGGACATTTCCAACGGGACCGACGGGCGGGCGCCCGTGGCGATCACCCAGTCGCGCCTGCGTTCCGGCATTCCCCCGAACCTTGCCGACATTCTCGTACTCGACGCCGATCTCGCGTCGATCTCGAATCAGCCGGCCTCGGCTCGACCGTCCGCTGCCACGCCGGACGGCGCCGCCTATATCATCTTCACCTCCGGCTCGACCGGCACTCCCAAGGGCGTCGAGATCGAGCACCGAAGCCTGGTGAACTACATCTGGTGGGCCGCCCGGGTGTACAGTTCCGGCGAAAGTCTCGCATGGCCCCTTTTCTCATCTCTCGCATTTGACCTGACCGTCACAACGCTCTTTACGCCACTCATCACCGGCGGCCGCATCACGGTCTATCTTGGCGATCCCGGAGTGCAGAGCATGGTCGTGCTGAAGGTGATCGACGACAATGCAGTGGATATCATCAAGCTGACGCCGGCTCATCTCGCGATGATCCGCGACCGCAATCTTGAGACCACAAGACTGCGCAAGTTCATCGTGGGCGGTGAGGACTTCAAGGCCGCGCTGGCTCGCGATATCACCAGCGCTATTCCCCATCCTATCGAGATCTACAACGAGTATGGACCCACCGAAGCCACGGTGGGCTGCATGATTCACCGTTTCGACACCGATCGGGATCAATCCGCATCGGTGCCGATCGGCGTTCCGGCCGCGAATGCGGGCATCTACGTCCTCAGCATAGAATATCAGCCCACCGGCCCCGGGATTATCGGTGAGATGTTCATTGCCGGCGACGGTCTCGCGAGAGGTTATTTCAATCGCCCCGATCTGACCGACGAGCGTTTCCGTACGGTCACCGATCCCCGAGATGGGCGCTCGAAGCTGCGGCTCTATAAAACGGGCGATCTCGCCCGCTGGAACTCGGAAGGACGCCTGGAATTTCTCGGCCGCGCCGATCATCAGGTGAAGGTCGGCGGCACCCGTATCGAACTCGGCGAGATCGAAGCACGGCTTCTCAAGTACCCGGACGTTCACGAATGCGCCGTCGTCACCTCGATGACGAAAGGAGCGACACAAAAAACGGCCCAAATCGGCCATGGCGAACCGTCGACGCCCGAAGACGGCATCGCACGACTTGTGGCCTACTATGTTGCGTCGAAACCCCTGACCGTGGCGGACCTGCGCGCGCACCTCGCCGAAGAACTGCTGGAGTCCATGATTCCGACGCACTACGTTCGCCTCGAGCGGATGCCGCTCACGCCCAACGGCAAGATCGACCGCTCATCGCTTCCCGAGCCGACGGCGGAAAACATCCAGCCGGCGCAGGTCTTCGCCGCCCCCTCGACAGAGACCGAGAAGGCGCTGGCCGCTCTATGGTGTCAACTCCTGAAGCTCGAGTCGATCGGACGCCACGACAACTTCTTCGAACTGGGCGGGGAGTCGCTCCTGGTGGTGCGGGCGGTGTCGCGCATGCGAAAGATCTTCGGCGTCGACGTGCAGCTTCGCAACCTCTTTGAGCGGCCGACACTGGCCGAACTGGCGGAAGTCATCGACGGAATGCGCTGGGTGGCCGATTCCAATGCCCCTTCCCTCTCGGAGGGACCGAGAGAGGAGGTCGAACTCTAGCCGAAAGGTCTCCGCCTGGTCTTGGGCGGGACAGGAGCCTTTGAGTCAGGCTCGCAGCAGATCGGATGAAGATGATGGACAAAGCTTGGAACGCGGCACGAGAGCCGGAGCTGCCCTGGATGGCGGCGGAGTATGAGCTCTTGCGGGACCAGGTCCGCCGGTTCGTCAAGGAGGAAATCAAGCCCTGCGCGGATCAATGGGAAGAGAACGGGTTCATTCCCCGTTCGATCCTGCGCCGCATGGGCGAACTCGGCTTCTTCGGCATCCGCTACCCGGCTGAGTATGGTGGCGCCGAAATGGACTCTGTCGCGTCAACGGTCTTCGCCGAGGAGCTCGGGCGCTCGACCTATGGCGGCGCCGCCGACGCGATGCTCGTCCATGCCGACATGGCTTCCTCGTACGTCTTTCACGACGGGACCAAAGCCCAGCGGGCGCGCTGGATGCCGGGCATTATCAGCGGCGAGGTGATCACCGCGATCGCGATCACGGAGCCGGATGCAGGCTCGGACGTGAAAGCCATCCGCACGCGCGCGGTGCGGGACGGCGACTCTTTCGTGCTCGACGGCACCAAGCTCTATATCACAAACGGCGTCCACGCGGATCTCTACTGCGTCGCGGCCAAGACTGATCCCTCGGCCGGGAGCAACGGGATCACGATGTTCCTCGTCGAGAAGGGAACGCCAGGCTTCAGCGTCGCGCGCGAGCTGGACAAGCTCGGCTGGCGCTCCTCCGACACGGCGGAACTTGTCTTCGACGGCTGCCGCATCCCCGCCGACAACGTGCTCGGCGCGGAGGGACAAGGCTTCTACTCAATCATGCGCAACTTGCAGAACGAACGCCTTGTCCTCGCCGCCATGGCGATAGGGATGGCCGAGGCAGCGATCGACATGACCCTCACCTACGTGAAAACCCGCCGGGCATTCGGGGGCGTCCTTTGGGACATGCAGGCGATCCGTCAACGGCTCGCGATGCTTTCTGCGAAAGTGGAGGCAAGCCGCGGGTTTCTCTATGCCACCGCTTGGCGCATGGCGGCCGATGACGATTGCCTGCGCGAGATCTCGATGTTGAAGGCCATCTGCGGCGAGCTCGTCAACGAGGTCGCGTATGATTGCGTGCAGTTCCACGGCGCCATGGGCGTCATGCGCGAGAGCGCGATCGAGCGCGTCGCGCGTGACGCCCGCGTCCTCTCCATCGCCGGCGGCGCGACCGAAGTGATGCTTGAGGTGGTCGCATCGATGTCATGATCCTGACGCGGCGTTGAGGCGTCGCTCTGGCGTTGCTTGCAGAAAGGCCAAGTGCCGGCGCTTCGCGCGGCGGGCCGGGCTTTGAATGGTCTCGGCATCCGCGCCGGGTCGCGGCGACCGACGCAGCATATGGCGCGCCGGATTCACCCACGAAATCCGGCAGGCGTCATTCCGCCGAACACCGGGCGACGCTGTGTGGAATCTGAAATTCACTTGAAGGACGATTTCACTCCGCCGCTGCAACCCGTTCGCCCGATGGGGCCTTCGAACTGTTGAGGTTTTCAACTGACCGAACATGATCAATGGCCTGAACGTGGATCCCCTTCACGGCCCTTCCGGATGGGTCATTCATGCTCGCAAATTGCTGAGACCAAAGAAACGCGGTCGGCGTGGAGCATGCGATCGAAGGACCGACGGGCACAGTCAGGCAGGCTGTCGGGTTGTTGAAAATGCCATCAAAGATGGTCCTGTAGAAATATCCCTCTTTGGACGTCGGCGTTTGCCGCGGAAAGCGCTTGCTAGCCTCTGCGAGCATCTGATCCGAGACTTTATTCTCGGCTTGATGCTTCAAGCTTTCAATCCAGCTGTACCCTACCCCGTCGGAAAACTGCTCCTTTTGACGCCACAAGATCGCTTGCGGCAACAGATCGGTAAATGCTTCCCGCAATATGCCCTTCTCGATTTTCTCGCCAGGGCACATCTTCTCGGCGGGGTTTATCGACATTGCGTAGTCCAGGAATTCCTTGTCCAGGAAGGGCACACGGGCTTCGACCCCCCACGCCGCCATTGCCTTGTTCGCGCGACAGCAATCATACTTGCTGAGCGCAAAGATCTTTCGGACAGTCTCGTCGTGGAATTCTTCTGCTGACGGCGCCATGTGGAAGTAGAGATAGCCGCCGAATACCTCGTCAGCGCCTTCTCCGGACAACACCATTTTGATGCCCATTGATTTGATTTTGCGCGCCATGAGATACATCGGCGTGCCGGCACGAATGGTGGTGACGTCAAAGGTCTCCAGGTGCCGGATCACGTCCGGCAATGCGTCCAATCCTTCCTGCACGGTAAAAACAATCTCGTGATGGACCGTGCCGATGTGAGCTGCGACGTCTCGCGCATGCTTCATGTCAGGTGAGTTTTCGAGGCCGACCGAGAACGAGTGCAGCCTCGGCCACCATGCCTCTTCGGTTTCTCCCGACTCGATCCGCTTGAAGCGGTGGCGCGCCGCGAGCGCCGCGATAAGCGACGAGTCGAGCCCGCCGGAAATAAGCACCCCGTAAGGCACATCGCACATCATCTGCTGCTTGACCGCAGCTTCGAGCGAAGATCGGAGCTCCTGCAGCGACACCTTCCTGCTTGGAAGAGTATGTGCCCACTGTGGATCATACCACTTGACGAACTTTCCGGCCTTGGCGCTGTAATGATGTCCCGGAGGAAACTCCCGGATCGTCTCGCATACGCCATCGAGGGCTTTCATTTCGCTCGCGACGTAAGTCGTGCCGTCGCTGCCCCATCCGATGTAAAGCGGAACAATGCCGATGTGGTCTCGGGCGACGAAGAAATCGCCACTGCGCTCATCGAAGAGGGCAAATGCAAAGATTCCACTCAGCATATTGCACACGGCAGGGCCGTACTCGTCGTAGAGATACAGGATGATTTCGCAGTCGGACTTCGTTTTCCATGCGTGCGGCAGCTTCAGCGCCGCGCGCAAACCGACATGATTGTAGATCTCTCCGTTCACGGCCAAAGCGCGACCCGCGGTCACGTCGAGAAGGGGTTGAGCGCCGTGCTCCACGTCGACGATGGAAAGGCGCTCGTGCGCGAGCACTGCGCCGTCGCTGGAATAAATGCCGCTCCAGTCTGGCCCGCGGTGCCTGACCGTTTTGGCCATCTCGAGCGCCCGGCCGCGCGCCGTCTCGAGCGATTCTTTAAATCCAAAGATGCCAACGAAGCCGCACAAGGAGGTTGCCCCTTCTGTAAGTTCAGATCGCAGCGAAGCGGAACAGCGGATCGAGAACGGCAAAAGTCACAAAATATTCAAGGTTCAGATCAAGCGGAATTACCCTATGCCTATGCCTAAGCGGCGACACCGTCGCATAGGCTAAAAATATACGGACAAGCGGCATCAAACTCCGTGGCTGCTCGTGTCTTCTCGACGTGCCAATCCCGATCACTCTGCCGCTTCCGGCTTTGTCACCTGCTGTCACGCCGCGAGTCTGCCGCGGTCACGTCGGTCCGGCCTATCACGACCGGAACGTTTGAACTGCTCAGCTTTCGGGGTGCCGCGTCGGGACCATCCTGGTATCGCAGCGAGACCTCGATGGTATCACCCGGCTGCAACTCGGCATCCTCGTTCACGACAATCCGTTCCGGCCCTTTCTCGCTCTTTCTGATAATAGCAATATCCGGCTTACTGCCGGCTCCCCGTGCGAGCTGCGATCGAACCATCGAAGTGTATTGAAGCTTCTCACCGACGCTCTGCAGTTTCTCGCGAATCTGATTGAGCTTTAAGCTGGTCTCTTGCAGCTCACGGAACAGATCAAGCTTCCGCTGATCGTCGAGCTTTGCCAACCGTCTGGCGTACTCGTCTTGCAACTTCTTGACCTGGAGCAATTGCGCAGAGGTTTGCAGCCTCCGGGTCGCCGACAGCAGAACCGCGCGACGCGCATCCGTCACGCGAGGGCTGATCAACGATCCCTTGCCGAACAGGTCGGTCGCTTTCTGAAGGTCCTCGACGTCGGACTGAAGTCCTTCTTCATCTTTCTTTTGCTGCTCCGACAGCACGCGGACCTCGTCGTCTCCCTGCCGAACGCTGCGCTGCAAGTACGCCTTTTCCTGCTGATAGTCACTCTGCTTCGTCTTCAGATATTCGGCTTCCGCATTGACGATTTCCGAAACCGCCGACCGGGCTATCGGCAGGTCGGCAAGAGAAGCGCTTGGATTGATCTGCGTCCCTTCCCCGAGCTCGCTCTTGATGCGCCACATACGCGCCTGTTCCTTGGCGAGTTCTGTCCAAAGCGAACCATACTCGCTTCTCAGGTCGGCCGACTCGAGATACGGGTTGTTCATCCTGATATGCATGATGTCGTAGCCACCCGCCATGGCGATGAGCTGGCGCGCGGTGCTCGCGGGACGATAAGGATACTCCCCTGGCTTCGACACGTCCCCGTTGACGTAAACAGGCCTGTACTCCGCAACGATCGCCGTGACCTGATCTGCATCTATCACGACCACGACCTCGCGGCCGTCCACGGTCCTCTGTCGAAAGACCTTGCTCGTCATTGCGGCCCCGACCTTGGCCCGAATCTCTTGCAACGGCAGGCCGGCGACCGGGACCATCCCGACCAGCGGCAAAGAGATATTGCCATCGACTTGGACGGGCGCGCGCTGCCGCAGTTCCGGCACGCCGGCTACCGCGACCTCCAGAACATCTCCGACGCTCACTCGATATTCGGCTTTCGCCTGCGCGGAAATCGTCAGGCCAACAGCCACCAGGCCCCACCTGACACAATGGCCTGGTTGACCGCGACGGTTGTCAAGGCGGAGGAAATTACGCAGCTTGGCGTGCGGCATGGCGTGCTCGATGGCTCGGTCTCACGGATTGATCGACAATCTAATCCCGCAGCGCCTCGGCTCAACTGACCATCGTAGTTACTCCCGGCTACCCATTTATTGCCAATCCGCCTCCTGACCCGAATGCTATGTTTTTGTCAGGGGGACGGACTGCGTGACGGACTGCTTGGGAGTAACCGGTGAGTTATGCGTTTTTCACCAATTCGCCGGCCCCTACCGAGCGTTCGGCGCATTCGGTCACTGGCCGCAAGGCGATTGCGGCTGACCTTGGCAAGAACAGATTGGCCGCCTTGCTGGTACTGGCGGCAGGCGCCGAGTTCCTCCTCGTAGCCGTCGGGGCTTTTGCCGCTGCCGTCCTCTATTATCGGCTGGTCCTTGCGCTCGACTATCCGGACACTCCCAAATACATCCTGGAATCTCTTCTGATTGCCACGTTGCAACTGCTCGTATCCGTTGGGCTCCGGCAGTATTCGCGGATCCAGACGCAGCCCCGCCACATCTTCCTATGGAGCGGCGTCAGCGCCGTCTTCTTCGTATTCTCCTTCTTCATCTCAACGATATTTCTTCTCAAGATCTCGGACGGCTACTCGCGCGCGACCGTGATGGCCCAGGCGGCAAGCGTTATCGTCATGGTGCTCTTCGCGCGGGCAATATGCTTCTCGTTGCTGCAGCCTGCCATCGCATCCGGACTGATCGACGCCAGGCGCGTCATCCTCATAGGTGAACCGAGCCACTGCCTGGATTTTTCCGCACGAGTAAGCGCCACCGGAATCCGGACCATTCGCTCGTTCGAGTTGCCGACCTTTCGCAAGGGCTCTTCGGCATCGGAGCACTTCGGGGCGGTCGAAGTGCTATCCCATGTCCGCGAACTGATCGCAGAGTGCCGGCCCCTGCGAGCGGATGACATTGTCATTCTGACTTCGGAATCGGATGTTCGGGCGGCCCTCGCGCTCGCCGGCGCCCTGTCAGAGCTCCCGGTCGACGTTCACGTCGTCCCGGTCGGTGCAATCGACCTCATGGCCGTGTCGCGCATCACGCAATTCGGCAACATGGTGACGATGCGCATCTTCCAGTCTCCCCTGACGCCGTTCCACCGGGCGATCAAACGAGCCTTCGACATCGCGGCCGCAATTGCCGGACTTGTCATCATCAGTCCCCTCTTCGTCATCATTCCAATCGCAATCAAGCTCGATTCGCCCGGGCCGGTGCTATTTCGTCAGACGCGGCACGGCTACAACAACGAGACTATTCGCGTGTTGAAATTCAGATCGATGACCGTGACGGAGGACGGCGACAATTTCAAGCAGGTGACCAGACACGATCCACGTGTGACCCGGTTGGGACGCTTCATGCGCCACACCAATATCGATGAGCTTCCACAGCTCTTCAACGTGCTGGTCGGCGATATGTCACTCGTCGGGCCTCGTCCGCACGCGACCTCGCAGAACGAGAGCTTCGCCCGGCTGATTTCGTCATTCTCCCGCCGTCACAACGTCAAGCCCGGCATTACCGGCTGGGCACAGGTCAACGGTTATCGTGGCGAAACCGACACCCTGGAGAAGATGCAACGTCGTATCGAGCATGACCTCTATTACATCGACAATTGGTCATTCCTTCTCGATCTCAAGATCATCGTCATGACCCTCTTCTCCAGAAAGGTCTATTGGAATGCCTTCTAGCGCGATGACGATTGCTGCATGCAGTCCGTACAGCAAGATCGCAAGGGCATTGCAGTCGATCCCGTTCCCGTTTGATCGGCGGAGGCTTCGGTAGGCCACCAGTAACTGCAGGTTCGAGACAATGCTGCAATCTCACAGAACTGACAATTCGGCACCTCAGGACACGATGCCGCCTGAATTTGGTTCGCCGGCCGAATTCGTGGCGGAGGGTCTCGCCTTCTTGCGCCGCCGCCTCTCGATCATACTGCTGACGTGCTTCTTGATGTTTGGCGCCGGCTTGCTCTATCTCGTTGTCGCAGTTCCGACGTTTACGGCAACCGCGCAACTCATCGTCGACGCCAAGACGACTTCTTCCAACGACACGGCGTCGGCAACGACGGCCGTCGAGAGTCAGGTCGCAATCCTGAGGTCCGAGAGCGTCGCTCGCGCGGCGATCGCGAAGCTCGGTTTGGCGGGGGATCCGGAATTCTCAGGCGGCGTCCTGCACCGACTCGGTCGGTCGACGTCCCGGCTGCTCGGATGGAGCAGACCGGACACGGACGTCGTCACGCGTGATGCGATGGAAGCATTCGCGCGCAAGCTCTCGGTGAAGCGCGCCGGCCTCACCTACATAGTCGATCTCGCCTTCAGCTCCGCCGATCCCGATCGGGCAGCGCAGGTCCTGGACACCGTCGTAGAGACCTACATCACGACGCAAATGGACGCGAAATACAAATGGGGTCTGCAAAACGAGAAATGGGTCAAGGAACGTGTCAACGAACTGAGCAGCCAGGCGTCGACTGCCAAAAAGGCCGTAGCGGATTACAACAGGGCCAGGAATGGCGTCGCGGCTCCCGCGAACACCGCTGGGGCAGGTCCACCCTCGTCGCAATCGACCGGAGCGACGCAAGACGAACTCCGCGAACTGGAAGCCACGGCGGACGCCGCCACCAGAACGTATGACAATTTCCTCCGGATGCTGCGTTACATGGACGCCATGCAGCAGCAATCCGCGCCGGTGTTCGAGGCTCGTCTGCTCACGGGGGTGTCTCACCCCTACACGGCCAGCTCGCCAAACGCCCGCTTGATACTTGGATCAGCGATCCTCGGCGGCATGCTCCTGGGGATCGGAATAGGATTGCTGCGCGACAGGTCGGACCGGGAACGCGCGCCCGCGCGCAGGTCTGCAGCCACCGCATCCGGAGGAACTGCAGTCGTCCAGGGGCTCAAGGCGAACGGCGTCAAGCCCCATTTCGATGGTTCGTTCAAGGTCGAGAAGCAACACACCTACAAGGAGGCCAATCCTGACTTATAGTCGCATGAATTGGCTCCGATCGCGATACCGCAAGCTCGATTGAAACGCCCCGTACATCACCCGTCGAACAATGCTCGTCGGCGAACCGCCTTCATCGCGATGAAGGCAGCATGTTTCTCGTTACGGCCACCGGAGTAGGTAGTCCGGAAGGGCCGAATGCCCTCCGCATCCACGAAGTTACATTCGGCCTCTATCATGCGACAATCCGCCACACGATGGAAAATTGGCTCTTGAACCTTCAGTCAGTGCGCAACCCACCATCCGCCCGCGAAGAGCTCGATTACAATCGCTGGGCGTCGCGTAGCGTTAGCCAACGTTGGAATGCGCAATGACGAGCTTTTTTCAGGCGTCCGGCGGATCGGTGACCATGCTCAGCAATATCCTCCGGCAGTCATGGCTGGCTATGGTCTATCGCTGCTCGGGCGCCGCCGTGTCCTTCCTCTTCGGCGTGAGTTTTGCGCGGATGATGACCATAGAGGAATACGGGGCGCTCATGTCGCTGATGACATTCGCGGTCGTCGCCTCCACGGTCGGCCTCTTCGGCCAGCAGTTTCGCGTGCTGCGGGAAATACCAAGCATCGCCGTCCGGAAATGTTTCCCAGAGATCGGTTCGATTGTTGCAAAGCAGGTTCGTTTGGCGTGTCTCGGCAGCATTGCCGTTACTCTGGTCTCTCTCCTCTTGTTCGTCGTCGCGCACGGCCGCGATGGTATATTCGGACGGTGGCAATACTGCACGAGCGTGCTGCTGATCTTGCCATTGGCCTTGATCGAAATGCAGGGCTCGTTGGGGCGCGCGCTCGGTTCCGTCAACCTCGCGCTTATGACCAAGGATGTTTTGTGGCGGTTGCTCATCATTCTGTTGAGCGGCGTTCTCTTCTCGACGTTTGGCCGCCCGCTGCAGGCGGGAGACGTTCTGATGATTGCGACCGGCATCCTGGTCGCGCTGATCCCCGCTCAGAACGGTTACCTACGACGCCTCGCAGAGGGCTATAACGTATTCACCGTGGCGGTGAAGCGATCGAATGATCGGATTGGCGACATCCTTTCCACTTCGGGACCGTTCTGGGTAACCAGCATCACCAGCGTGATGGGCGGCACGATAGATGTCATCATCGTCTCGGTGATGGTCGGCCCGGAAGCCGGCGGATATTACTACGCTGCCACCCGGATCGCGTTCCTGCTTGATTTCTTTCTGGCAACTTTCTGCGTACCCGCAGCGCCCCTCATGGCACGCTTGTTCGATGAAAATCGTCATGCGGAAATCACACGCATCACATCAGGAGCGTCACTGGCTGCGTTCGTCGCCGTCCTCGGCTGCGTTGCAACATTGGCGGCCGCCGGCGACCTCGCGCTGATGACGTTCGGAGCCGACTTCACCCGCGCCTACAGCGTCCTGATGGTCTTGGCAATCGGCCTGTTAATCTCGACATACTTCGGCATCGGCCCTATCGCACTGAATATGACCGGACACCAGCGGGCCGCGATGCAAATCGTGGTAGCAACCTGGGCCGTGGGACTCCTGGCCATGATCAGCGCGACCTGGGCCTTTGGGGCTCTAGGAGCGGCAGTTGCTGGCTCCTGCGCAGGCGTGGCAACCAGGGTATGGACAGCGGCCTACATGTACGCCGCGGAGGGGATCGATATCACGGCCACCACGACGCTCATTGCGCTAGTAAGGCGCACAATGCGGCGAGGCCCATCCGAACCGCTCATGGACGCGGTGCGGCCGGAAACCGGCGCGACCATTCTCGACTTGCGGCCGCGCGTGCGGCGGTCGGGACACGACGTGCGTGATTCGGGGAGATAGTTGAATGCGTTCGTTGCCATACGAGGACGCGACTGCTGTAATCGGAATTGGGCGCGAGAGACGGCACCTCATGGACCAGGATACATTCGATTACGAAGTGTCGGGAAACCCGATTTCGATCGGGCTGGTGAAGCTTCTGCACACGATTGTTGCGCGGAGTACGGGGCGTGGAATGGGACTAGCAATGCGAGCGGTCCGTCCGTTCATCCATTCCCAGACGCCTTGCGTCCATTTCGCGGACGGTAGCCGCCTGTACTTTGAGCTGGACGACGCCTACTGGAATGCGTTTTTTGTCGGTCAGCCCCATCGTACCTACGAATCAGACATAGCGATGCTTCTGCTGCGGCTGAAGGATGTCGACTACACGTTCTTCGATTGCGGCGCCAACATCGGGTACTGGTCCGTTCTCGTCACGTCGGAAATGCTGGGTCGCAAGCGCGCAATAGCTGTCGAGGCATCGCGGCAAACGCTCGCGATTCTCGAGCAGAACCGTAGCGCCAACGATCGGCGCTTCGAGATCTGCCGCAAGGCCTTGTTCGAGACTGACGGACAGATGTTGTCCTTCTCCGACGACGGATCTCATGACGCCCGACACATCGTTACGTCGCAAGGTATGCGCTCAAAGCACGTCGAACCGGTCGTATCGATCACGCTTGATTCGCTGGCACGGCAGCTGCAGATGACCGACCGCGATCGGCTCGTCGTCAAGCTTGACGTCGAGGGTGCGGAAATCTCGGCCTTCAAAGGGGCGCGCGAAGTGCTAAAGCGCGATACGCTGATCATCTACGAGGATCACGGCAACGACCGGAGCCACACGACCACGAGGTACATGCTCGATACCGAAGGATTTCCGGTCTTCTCCATCGCTATGGACGGGGCAATTACGAAGGTCGAGGAACTCGGCCTTCTGGACAGGGTCAAGACGAACCCGAAAATTGGCTACAATTTCGTAACCTGCCCACCAGGGAGCGGCTTCCACCAGTGGATGGAACGGGCTGCCGGTCGCGCATAAGCGCGCCGGGCGTCGCTACGGATGATCTTGGCGGAGCGCCTCATAGATTGAGAGCCCGAGCGATCTGATTTCGTGCCTCACGCACGAGCGGCTCACCGCCATCACCAGAGTGTAAGATTGCTAGCTAAGACCCAGCAGTCCGTGCATCGCCGACTGGATACCGTTCATTCGGGCCTCGAACGCAAGCTTTGTGTCGAATTGTCCACCCACGCCGATACGAGGCAGTGCCAGTGGATTTGGCTTGCGATCGGACACCTGCCCATGCCGCGTAGTCACCGCGGTCGAAAAACCGACTTCCTCCGCAAGACGTTCCTCCCGAGTGTCACACGCTCCGGGGGTGCCGTAAGGATAGGCGAAATGCCGGACGGGATTCTGAAGCAAATTCTCCAGATAGCTGCGGTTGCCCGCCATTTCGGCTCGCGCAGAGGCTGCATCCAGACAGGCCAGTGCCGGGTGGGAATCCGTGTGGCCGCCAATTGAAGCGAGAGGATGCTGCGCCAAGCCTTGAAGCTCGCGTTCATCCAGGAAATAGACGTCGTTCAAGGCCGATAGAGATACACCCGCATTGCGGAACGTCGGGGCGAGCAATTCGGCCCGGTTATAATCTTCGTGAACCCACTTCGCTACCTTGCTCATGGCCGACGCCTTGCTGTTCAGATCGGGACAGGAAAACCGGATGTCCATCGCGTCAATGGTAACGGTGTCTCGCGAGCGAAGAACTTCGCGCAAGCCGAGCCACCATGACTGCAGCGTCCGCGTCGGAGCGCCCGTAGGAACGTAGACCGTGAACGGGGCGTTGTTGCGCTCGAGGATCGGAAGCGCCGTCGAAACGTTGTCTCGATAACCGTCATCGAAGGTAACCACAGCATAGCGGCGCGGCTGCGAATCATTTGCCAACCGCTCAAGACATGTTTCCAGGCTGACGATCTCCCACCCTTCGTGGCGCAGCCACTTGAGCGAATACTCAAACAAGTCCTCTGACGTTCCGGTCATCAGTTCTGAGCGGAAATCCCGCTGAACCTCGTGGAACATCAGAATAGCGGCTCTGCCTGCAAAAATCTTGCGCAGAGCTGGCGTCAGTCCGGACCAACGCACCGCCTGGAATACGGCTGCCTTGAAACTCTGCCTCACGGCGCCCCCTCGTCACCGCTGGTCAGAGAATTCACCACATGAATCTGAGGCCGGCTTAATTCCACGCGCGGCGCGCTGCCGATATTCATCTTCAAATTGTCCATCGTGAGAACAGTGAGCGTCTCGTAGGCACTGGCAGGCATTGCCTATTTATCGTGGAACCGCTGCATCTACGCAACTGCGACACCGGTACTCACTCATAGGTACCCCTCAATTCGCCCATCCCACCCTGAATGCGCCACCTGCCTCGGATAGCTTTCAAGGTAGCCTTTTTCTGTCGAGCACAAAAAGCACCAGGCGCGGGTGGCTGTTGTGATCTGCGCATCGATGGAACGGCTCCTTAATGAAGGTACTCCTCGCTAACAAATACCTCTTCAACAATGGTGGCGCAGAGACCGTTCTGTTTCAGGAACGAGCATTCCTGACGGGCAGCGGGGTGGAAGTCATTGACTTCGCAATGCAGCACGAGCGGAATATCGAGTCACCCTACTCGACTCATTTTGTGTCTCGCCAGGATTATCGCAACGGCGGCTACCTTGCCAGGATAAGGGGCGCCCTCGCGCTGATCCACTCGCGCGAGGCCGTAAGCAAGCTCGCATCGCTGATCGACGAGACGCGACCAGACTTGATGCACTGTCACAACGTCTATCATCAGTTGACGCCATCGATCGTCGGCGTCGCCAAGTCGCGCGGAATCCCGGTTGTCCTGACGCTGCATGATACGAAGCCGGTCTGTCCGGTACACACGCGAGCGCTCGGAAACCAATTGTGCTCGCTGTGCCTCACCGGCGGCTTCCATCACGTGCTGACGCATCGTTGTTCCGACGGCTCGTTGGCGCAGAGTGCCACGCTTTACCTCGAAGCGGTCACGCAACAGTGGCTCGGAAGCTACGAGAAAGTGGATCGCTTTATCGCACCAAGTCTCTTCATGCAGGATTCGGTATCCCGCCGCTTCTCCCCAGACCGAACGGTGCTGCTCTACAACGGCGTGGATGTCAGGAACATTTCGCCGCGCGGCCGGGACAACGGATACGTTCTTTACTGCGGCCGGCTCGCACCGGGCAAGGGTGCTGAGACGCTGTTGCGTGCCCATCAGGCGGCGGGATGTTCGTGGCCACTTGTCATTGCGGGCACGGGCCCGCTGACTGATGACTTGAAGTCGCAGTTTGCACGAAACGTGCAGTTTGCGGGTCACCTCTCCGGAGACACGCTGAGCACAACAATAGCCGAAGCATCCGTAGTGGTTGTGCCTTCGGAGTGGTGCGAGAATTGCCCGATGTCGGTCCTGGAGGCGATGGCGCAGGGCAAGGCCATCATTGCGACCCGCATTGGCGGCATTCCTGAGCTCGTGAACGACCGGGAGACCGGATTTCTGTTCGAGCCCGGCAATGTCGACGAGCTTCGAACCCATCTCGAGTGCCTCATGGGCAGCGGCGAGCTCCGCGCACAGATGGGGGCCGCCGGACGGGTTCGTGTAGAGAAGCACTTCTCCCTCGACAAGCACAACGCCGAGCTGATTGCCGTCTACCGATCACTGCTGCCGGGGCGAACCTCGGTGGTGGCGGCAGCGGTAAATGGCGCAAGGAGTCCATGAATAGTTTGTAGATTTTAGGAGGAATTTGTAGTGAGTGCGGATCATCTCGTACTGAGGGTAATCATGCTTGGCCTGCGTGGATTCCCCAATGTGCAGGGAGGGGTTGAAACTCACGCGGAGCATCTGTGTCCCCATCTCAAGAAGTTGGGGTGCGATGTCAAAGTGATCGTCCGCTCCTCGTATATGCCGCCCAGTCGTGGCGACGAGTGGCACGGAGTGCGCTACCAGCGGGTATGGTGCCCGAAAGCGTCCGGCCTCGAGACGATTGTGCATTCGTTTCTCGGCGTGCTGGTCGCCGCATGGCAACGACCGGACGTATTGCACATCCAGGCCATCGGGCCGGCTTTGATGGCGCCGCTCGCGCGATTGCTGGGACTGCATGTTGTCGTGACGCATCATGGCCCGGATTACGACCGCGAGAAGTGGGGCCGACTGGCCAAGGCGGTTCTGCACGCTGGCGAAGCCTGGGGCATGCGGTTCTCCGACGGCCGCATCGTGATCTCGCAGACCATTCGGAAGCTGGTGCGGGACAAGTACGGCTTGAACTCAGACCTTATTCCAAACGGCATCACCCTGCCCGACGTACCAAGTAGCACCTCAGCGCTCGAGAAGTTCGGGCTTACGCCGGGACGATATGTGCTGACGGTGGGCCGGCTGGTTCCGGAGAAACGGCACCTCGACTTGATTCAGGCCTTTGCCGCTGCCAGGCTCGACGAATGGAAGCTCGTGCTGGTCGGGACATCCGAACATCCCAATGCCTATACCGCGGAGGTGACAGCGCGCGCCGAGGCGACCTCTGGGACAGTCGTGGCAGGCTTTCAGTACGGCATCGCGCTACAGGAGCTGTACGCCCATGCCGGCATTTTCGTCCTCCCTTCTTCGCACGAGGGCTTGCCGATCGCGCTGCTGGAGGCCTTGAGTTTCGGCCTGCCAGTCGTCGCCAGTGACATTCCCGCTCTTCTGGAGATCGGATTAGACGACTCGCACTATTTCCATTTGGGAGACGTATCAGCGCTCGCGGGTCGCCTGGCGTTCTTTGCAAGCAGTCCGTGGCCGCCCGAACTCCGCGAGAAAACGCGCCGCTGGTTGGCAGAGCGAGAGGACTGGCACTCTGTCGCCGAACGAACGCTCGGATGCTATCGCAGAGCCATCGAGCCACACCAGGACGTGCGGCGCCGGACCGCCCCTCCCCATGCAGCCTAGCGCGTTGCTCGGGTGGCGTGGCGGCAAGCACGTGCTGGCCGCCTTGCGCTGGAAGCGTCCCCAGCCGGCGCGACGCCGCGCCGATATTCGGGCTGTCTTTCGACCCCTGACTGAGCCGGAGTTGCGCTCAAGATGAATGCCCTCCTGACATTCTTTCTTTTCTTTGTTTTTGTGAGATCGTTCTCCAACGGAATTGATCGTCTGTACGGCACCGGCATTTCATCGACTCTTTCGTTGATCATCGTCGCGGTCGGCCTCGTGGCAGCCTGGAACATGCGCGATGTCAGGATACACCGGAGACTCTTCACGCTGTTAATATGCTTGTCGGTCTTCACGGCCACTGCCGTACTGTCGCTTGTCGTCAATACGAGGAGCATCATCGATCAATACGCCGCGTGGTACGAAATCATCAGGTACGTCTACCTGTTCATGCTTGTGATATTGGTCTCTTCCATTTATCAATCTCCCGGCTTTTGCCCGAACATCCATCGTGTTTTTATGGTTCTGCTGTTTCTGATGTCGGCGATCGCATTGTTCCAATACCTGGCCGGATATACCGAGCTCGCATCGCCATACGACAAGCATGCACGAGCGGCGGGGCCCTCGGCGCACCCGGTATCCTTCAGTCTCGAATTGGTGCTGGTCTTCTTCCTTTGCGAGCTGTCGCGTCGCAAACTACGCCTCTCCATGGGATACAATGACATTGTCGTTTATCTGTTCTTTCTCGTCGCCCTCGCCCTCGCTGCGTCAAGGACTGGGGTCGCGCTACTCGGGGTAACCTTCGCCATATATATCTTTGCTCAGCGGCCTGCCCTCTTGCCGGCGTTCGCTGCAGCATTCGTTGTCGTCATATGGACATCTCCATTTGGAGCATCGTTTTCGGAGCTAAGCTCGATTCCGGATTATATCTTGAGCGGAAACTACACGGTTTGGGATTGGCGCACGGCTCCGAGCTCCGTCCATTGGCGCATTTACCATTGGTACTATCTGTCCACGCTTGCACTCGAACAACCGCTGATTGGATACGGCCCCGGTCAAACGGCGCTCTACAGCCCATTCGTCCTGCTTGCGCATAGTGCGTTCGTAGAAATGTTCTTCGAAACCGGCGTGGTCGGCCTGATCTCCTTTACCGTGTTCTGGTTCAGCCTTCCGCTGGCCGCAATGTCGGACCGGCAGAAGCTTGTTGCTTGCTATGGAAGGAGGTCGGCGCAAATCCAACCTCTGAACCTCTGGATTGCCATGTTCATTGGCGTAACGCTGGTGGCGTTGTTCGATGACAGCTTCAACAGGGAAACGGTGGCGTTGTCGTACCTGATACTCGGCATTTTCCTGGTGCTGGCCCAACCTGAAGCTGCTGTTGAACGCGCCCCCGGATCGCGTGAATCGCCGACCCCAATGATCGCCGGTTCGCGGACTGAAGCATTGGGGAGCCCTGGAGCCATCTGAGCCGAACTTCGCTGCTGTTCTACTGGCCCCTGCTAGGAATTCTTGCGTGAAGACATACCTTGCCATTTCCCTCACCGCGCTCATGGTCCTCGAAGCTCTCGTCCCGTCACCGGGTGCCGGGGGCAAGCGTGCTCATCAGCCCATTTGCGTGTCCTTATCTATCGAATGCGTCGTATCGCAAAATTCCGGGCAGGACGCCGGCATCTATCCCCACGGTGTCAGAACCTCCTACTCGTGGTATGCCGGAGGCGCTGCTGCCACCGGAAACGGGGCTCCGCCTTCTGATTTCACTTCACTGACGGGTTGGGGGCAGATCTATCCGCAAGCTGGTGCTCCGAACGTTGCTGCCAATATCTATCTGAAGGACTATCGCGTCTATGTACACTTGACGAGTGGCGGCTGGAGGCTCGTGCAGGATCAGGCAACGAATTCGGTCGATGGCGGGCACTACGTGGCGGATTTCTCCGACAACTCCTCTACAACGATGGATCTTATTCTTGAGCCCGACCGAAGCATCAGGATGAGCTCGCCGTCGCCCGGCTACAATGATCATTTCTGGATGGAGCCGAGGGGCTCGTATGCTCCTGAAACGGTCGACGGAGTGTTCTCGTTGGCAGAACTGCGCACCGATAGCGCGAACGCAAATCTGATTGCAAACTTCGGCGGAGACTGGTGGAGAGACACCTCGGCTCCGTACCTCTACCGTGATGGAGTGTTTGTGAACAATCCTGGCATCGGCATGGGTGCGTGGGTCAGATTGACGACGACCTACCAGTACTTTTTCTTCACAACCATGACCAGATCGCAGCTGCAGACCGATCCACCGCCGCCCTTGCGATAGCCGATCTGAACTCTGGCTCCCGATGGAATTCCGACTAGCTGGCGAGGACCATCAACGAGGCTCCGCCAAGGACGCGCACCGAAAGGTCCTCTCCGGCAATGCTCCGAACCAATTGCCGCCCAGCCATGGCGAGGGTTGATTTCGCGGTTCGCCATTCGGGATGAACATGGAGGAAATCCTCCATCCGGGTGTACTGGTTGTCGATAATCTCAAAACCGGTATCGCGCAGCGTCGCCAGAGCGGTCGTCTGGTCGAAATAATGCAGGTGACCGACCTCCTTGCGCCGCTGGAGGGGCAGACCTCGCAGAACGCCGAGGATGGTCATGTCGAGCGGGATGTGAAACACGTAGTATTTCGCGCGCCCTCTGATCCTTCGCAGAAAGCCCATATAGTCATCGATGTGCTCGAAGACATCGATGCACAATAGAAGATCGTAATTTTCGCTGGTATGCGAGAAGTCTCCGCAGTGGAATCGCAAATTGTCCCGCTCGCGCAGTTTGGCGGCGGTGATGGCATACGGAGCGATATCGTAGCCGACGGCGGTCGAGTCACGGAAGATGTCGTGCTCGAGCAGAGCGTTCAGAACGCCTCCCACTCCGCAACCGATGTCGACGATCGTCCGGCAGGTGACGTTGTTGTCACGCACGATCTTGGCGATCTTCGCGGCCTTGGTTCCTGCATCTTCGTCATGCCAGCCTGGATGGGCTTCAGCATAACCTTTCCCGGTATAGAGATCGTTGGACCCGAACTCTGCCTCTCTGACGACAGCCATCGTTCTCTCCCTCAATTGAATTGCGCTCGCCTCAGCCTGCGGACCACAGCCGCGCCGAGGGCGTGCGTTCGAGTTCGTCGTACGCGATCAGGCGACCGCGCGTCCTTCCAGCGCTGTTGGATCGCCAAATTGTCGGGCTTCAGATTCGCCAATCCACGAGCCGCCATTCAAAGAGAACCGATCCATCTCCACCGGCGAGTGTGTTCTTGATCTTGAGGTTGTCGCAATAATCCTTGCGGGCTACCCCGGCGCAGAACTCGATCCGCGCTTGCATCGACAAGCATCCGTCGCCGCGACACACGTGGTCGAGAACAAGGGATTTGCGCCCCATATACGTGTGTATAAATCACGATTTGAAGGTTTTTTCGCCATTTTTGCTCATTAACCAAACGGCGCAGCAGTCGGGGGGGCAAATTCATTAAACCCGCTGCTTTGAAATCTCCTCGCGGTTCGAGGCCTGCAGTGCATTGAAATCTGTTCGTGGTCGCAAGACCTTACGAGCATGCAGTATGTCGCGCGTCCCCCATGCGCGGCAGTGGAATTCTTCGTCCTCAATTTGGTCTGCAATGGAGAATTAGCTTGGCCGCTCTAGACGATGTCATCACTCAAAATACCACAGGCAATAGCGAAGGATTCCCGCTGGGCGTTCCTTCATCCTACTCTTGGTATTCCGGCAGAAACGGTGGCGGAGGCACCCCTCCTGCCGGCTTCTCGGCCATCACCGGATGGGGTCAGATCTATCCCGAGGTCGGGCAGACGGTTAATCCGGGCAGCGTCGACATAGCAAATTTCGAGACCTGGGTGCATCTCACGAGCGGCGGCTGGGTCAAGGTGCAGGACCAGGACACGAGCTCCCTCGGAGGCGCCCACTTCACCGCTGACTTCGTCGGGAACGCGAACATTGCATGGAATCAAACCACAAACGCGGATGGCAGCGTATCCGTCGATGCACCGACCAGCGGATACAACGACCATTTCTGGCCGGGCGGATCCCGCGGCACCTACACGCCCGGAACGATCGACGGCGTTTTCGTCACGGCGAGCATGAAGGTCGACAATCCGAACGAACACTACGTTGCCAATATCGGTGCCGACTGGTGGAGAGACGCCACCGCCGGGTACGTCTACCAGAATGGCGTATTCGTGAATAATCCCGGCGTCGGGATGAGCAACTGGGTCGATCTGACAACCAGCTATAAGCAACTCTATTTCACAACGATGAATGCGACGCAGTTGCAGGGCGATCTGCCGCCTCCGCTGCAGGGCGCCTCTTCGCCGGCGACACCGACGCAGCCGACGACACCGACGACACCGACGACGCCGACCGATCCGACGATACCGGCGCAGCCGACGACGCCGACCGACCCCACGACGCCGACAACCCCCACGACTCCAAGCGTGACCGCACCGGTGCTCGACGTCGCGGACAAGTCGCTCTGGGTGGCCGGCAGAGGCGGTCAGGTCGACCTGGGGACGACCATTACGACGACCGACCCCAACGATAACCTCACCCTCAGTATCATGGGATTGCCGCGATACGAGACGATCACGACCGGCGACGGCACGACGCTCAGGGGCAACAACATCACCCTGACGTCCGCGCAGGTCGACAGCGGACTGACGCTGACATCGTACTACAAGGGCAATGCTCATCCGGTCGCGAACCTCACGCTGACCGCGAGCGCTATGGATCCGACCACCGGCGCTGTGATGTCGTCGGACCCGCAGACGATCCGCGTGACGGATCCCCGGCCGTCCAGCTGGACTGGCGGAAACGCAGGGAGCTGGGCAAACCACGGCTTTGCGCAGTTGCAGCAGCAGATGGGCGACACCAGCACCCTGGCGAACACAGCATCGCAGACGACCGGTTGGGCCGATCAAGGCGCGCGAGCGTCCCAGGCAAGCCAGGGCTTTGCGCTGCTGAACCAGTATCTGGCCGGCAGCTCCGGTCGGGTCGACGCTGGTCAGATCGCGGCGGCCATGTCGAATGCGAACAGCTGGACGCACAACTCGTTCCTGAGCAAACCTCAGGGTTGATCCGGCTACTGCACCCGGGGGCTCTGCGCCCGGGTGCAGTACCATCAACGTGTTGGGAGTCGGAAACGGGCGGTCGATCGCGGACGGTAACGGCGAAGGGACTGCCACGCGCGGGTCCTGGTCTCGGTTGGCTTCATCGCTCGCATCTGTTTCCAAGCGATCAAAATGCGTGCTGGCGCAACAGCTTCGGGTATGCGGCAAATTTGCGCGCAACATAACGGTGCAAAAATCAAGATTTGAAACTTTTTTCGCCATTTTTGCGCATTAACGAACCGGTTCAGCAGTCGGGGGGGCAGGTCTAAAATCCCACTGCTTTGAAATCCCCTCGCGGTTCGAGGCCCTAGTGCTTTGATGTTGCTTGCACCTTTTTGGCTGCGAGCAAGCGGTATGTCGCATGCTCTGTCGATGCGCGGCATTGGAATTCCCAGTCTTTGGAAATGCATGAGAAGGAACACTAACGCGGCCGGGTAGCCGCGAAGGGTTGAGTAAGAATGGCGATCCAGAACGGAAATGCCCCCGCCGCAGATCTAGGGCTTCGCGCGCTAGCTCTGTTCCTGCGCCTCCATGGCGTGAATACTGTGCCGGACCAGCTCCGCGATCGTTGCGGGAGCGACGAGATCGGCGTCCGCGCGATGCTTCGCTGCGCGCGCGAATTCGGAGTCAAGGTCCGCTCGCGGACAATGGATTGGACCCGCCTTGCGGGTATCCAGCTGCCCGGAATCGCCTCGCTGCGTGACGGTGGATTTCTGCTGCTGGGCAAGATCGACGACCAGGTGGCGCTTGTGCTGCACCCGACCTCGCCGCATCCGAGCCGGATGACGCGCGCGGAATTCGAAGCGATCTGGGATGGCGGTTTGATCTGTGCTGGATCACAGAGCCTCGCGCAGCGCGCACGTCATGCATTTGCCGGCATCCGCACGCGCTCGTTTGACCTGGGCGCCGGCCTGATGCACCGCGCCGGCGAGGGCCTGATGCGGGCTCGTGACGGTCTCACGAAGAGCTTCTTGGCGATGAGACCTGGCATCCTGATGCGCGGGCCTCGCGACGAGGCCGCAATCCATCCGGCGAACACAAACACCGAATCCCCGGCCGCCGGCGTCGAATCCGAACATGACGATGAATCCGGGCTCATTGCGCTGGCGATCTTGCTGCGTTGCCATGGCATCGCTGCCGACCCCGGCCAAATTCGTCACCGGATCGGCGCGGCGCGCCTCGGCGTTACTGAAATCCTGCGCTGCGCCAAGGATTTCGGACTCAAGGCAAAGGTGCAGAGGACGAGCTGGAACAGGCTTGCCGTCACCCCGCTGCCGGGAATTGCGGTGCTGCGCGACGGCAGCTTCCTGATCCTCGGCAAGGTTATCGACGACAAGCTTCTCGTTCAGCGCCCGCTGTCTCCGCGGCCCGAAGCAATCACCCAGGCCCAACTCGAGGCGATCTGGGACGGCGGCATCATCCTGATGGCCCGGCGCGCCAGCCTGACCGACCTCGCGCGGCGCTTCGATATCTCCTGGTTCGTCGGCGCCATGCAAAAGTATCGTCGCCTGCTCGGCGAGGTGCTGGCGGCGTCGTTCTTCCTTCAGATCTTCGCCGTTGTCTCACCGCTGTTCTTCCAGGTGGTGATCGACAAGGTGCTCGTGCATCGAAGCATGAGCACGCTCGACGTGCTGGTCGTCGGGCTTGTCGTACTGACCGTGTTCGAGGCCGTTCTCGAGACGCTGCGCGTCTATCAGTTCGCGCATACGACAAACCGTATCGACGTCGAGCTCGGCGCCAGGCTGTTCCGTCACCTGCTGGCGCTGCCGATCGCCTATTTCCAGACCCGCCGCGTCGGCGATTCGGTGGCGCGCGTCCGCGAGCTCGAGAACATCCGCCAGTTCCTGACCAGCTCGGCGCTCACGCTGGTGATCGATCTGCTGTTCACCGTCGTCTTCCTTGCAGTGATGTTCTATTACTCGACGACGTTGACGTGGATCGTGCTGGCGTCCTTCCCGCTCTACATCGGCATCTCCGCGGGAGCCGCGCCGCTGTTCCGTCGGCGCCTCGACGAGAAATTCAATCGCGGCTCCGAGAACCAGGCCTTCCTGGTCGAGAGCGTCACCGGTATCGAGACGCTGAAGGCCATGGCGGTCGAGCCGCAGATGCAGCGCCGCTGGGAGGAGCAGCTCGCCGGCTATGTGTCCGCAAGCTTCCGCGTGCTCAGCCTGAACAACACGGCGAGCCAGGCGGTCCAGATGATCAACAAGCTGGTCATCGCCGCGACCCTTTACTTCGGCGCCCGCCTGGTGGTCAGCGGGGACCTGACTGTCGGTGAGCTCGTCGCGTTCAACATGCTGGCCGCGCGTGTCAGCGCGCCGGTTCTGCGACTCGCGCAGATCTGGCAGGACTTCCATCAGGCCCGCCTGTCGATCGATCGTCTCGGCGACATCCTCAACACCATTCCCGAGCCGAGCTTCACGCCGGCCCGCGCGGCGCTGCCACCGATCCGCGGTCAGGTCACATTCGAGCACGCGACTTTCCGCTACCGCATCGACGGCCCCGAGGTGCTGCACGACGTGTCCTTCAGCGTCGAGCCAGGCCAGGTCATCGGCATCGTGGGTTCGTCGGGCTCGGGCAAGAGCACCATCACCAAGCTGATCCAGCGTCTCTATGTCCCGGAAAGCGGGCGCGTGCTCGTCGACGGCGTCGACCTCGCGATGGTCGATCTGAGCTGGCTGCGGCGCCAGATCGGCGTCGTGTTGCAGGAGAACGTACTGTTCAACTGCACGGTTCGCGACAACATCGCGCTGGCCGATCCGGCGATGCCGATGGAGCGCGTCATCGAAGCGGCGGAGCTAGCCGGCGCCCACGACTTCATCCTCGAACTGCCGGAGGGTTACGACACCGTCGTGGGTGAGCGCGGCAGCAGCCTGTCCGGCGGGCAGCGCCAGCGAATCGCAATCGCGCGTGCACTCATCACCGATCCACGCATCCTGATCCTGGACGAGGCGACCAGCGCGCTGGACTACGAAAGCGAGCGCGCGATCCAGCAGAACATGAGGCGGATTTCCGCCGGCCGGACCGTGTTCGTCATCGCCCACCGGCTGTCGACGGTGCGCAATGCAAGCCGGATCATCACCCTCGAGCATGGCCGCATCGTCGAGGACGGCAGCCATGACGAGCTGATCCGCACCAACGGCCGTTACGCCAACCTCCATTATCTGCAGGCCGGTATCCATGACGTCCGCTAGCCGCAATGTCGTCGCGTTCCCGAGACGCGAACCTCGCCGCCGCGAGCACGAAATCGCCTTTCTGCCGGCGGCGCTCGAGATCGCCGAATCGCCGCCGTCGCCGATCGGGCGCGCGATCGGGGCCTGCATCATCGCCGCGTTCTGCATCGCGCTGTTGTGGGCGACGCTCGGCAGCGTCGATATCGTCGCCAGCGCGACCGGCAAGATCGTGCCGGGCGGGCGCACCAAGCTGATCCAGCCGTTCGAGACCGGTGTGGTCCGCGCCATCCGCGTCCGCGACGGCCAGAGCGTCAAGGCCGGCGACGTCCTGATCGAGCTGGATCCGACAATGACGGAAGCCGACCAGGAACGCCAGAAGAGCGATCTGCTTGCAGCCGAGCTGGACGTCGCGCGGCTGCGCGCCGCGCTGGCCGCAGACCCGCTCGCGGCCTTCCGGCCGCCGCAAAACGCAAGTGCGGCCGAAATCGAGATGCATCGCCAGTTCCTGATCAGCCAGCGCGCCGAACAGAGCGCAAAGCTTTCTGAAATCGAGCGTCAGCAGGGGCAGAAGGAGGCGGAACGGGCGACCACATCGGCGAGCGTCGACAAGCTGGAGGCGACGATTCCGGTACTGAAGGAGCGCGTCGATATCCGCAAGGGTCTCGTCGAGAAGGCATTGGCGTCGAAGGTCGTCTATCTCTCCGAATATCAGGAACTGGTCGCCATGCAGCAGGACCTCGTCCTGCAGCAGAGCCGGCTGCGCGAAGCCGATGCGGCGATCGCGCTGCTGAAGGAGACCAAGGACAAGACTGCCGCGGAGTATCGCCGCGCGACCTATGATGCTCTTGCGAAGGCCGAGCAGAAAGCTGCGAGCGCCGCGCAGGAGGTGGTCAAGGCGGAGCGGCGAACGAAACTGCAGAGCCTGACCGCACCGGTCGACGGCGTCGTGCAGCAGCTTGCCGTTCATACGGTGGGCGGCGTGGTGACGCCCGCTCAGGCGCTGGCCGTCGTGGTCCCGAGCGAGAGCCAGCTCGAGATCGAGGCCATGCTGTCGAACCGCGACATCGGCTTCGTGCATCCCGGCCAGAAGGCGGAGATCAAGGTCGATACGTTCAACTTCACCCGGTACGGGCTGCTTCATGGCGATGTGCTCAGCGTGTCGACGGATGCCATCACGCGCGAAAAGCAACAGGGCAACCCCAATGACCGGACATTGGGCGCGGCGCAGAGCAGCAGCGAGCCTAAAGGTCAGGAGCTGGAATACGCCGCGCGCGTTTCGCTCGACCGGACGCACATGCAAATCGAGGACAAGCTCGTCAAGCTCGGGCCGGGCATGGCGGTGACGGTCGAAATCAAGACCGGCACGCGCAGGATCATCAGCTACCTGCTGTCGCCGCTGGCACGCTACCGGCAGGAAGCCCTGCGCGAACGCTAAAGCGAAGCCCGTCGCCGGACGTTGCGGCCGGGCGGGGCGCCACGCGCGTGAGAGCGAAGCTCGTCGCGGTGGCGCCCGTCGTTAGGACGATTGCGGTGAAATTGCCGGTGGATTGGCACATGCGCTATCGGCGCAGCGCTTCCAGACGCGATTTCGCCTCATGAACTCCCGCGGCGTTGGCCTTGGCGTAGAGGTCTTGCGCCCTGCGCTCGTCGCCGCGCGTGCCGTAAGTCCCCCACTTCGCAAGAATCAGGGGATCGTAGGTTTCTGCCAGCGCGAAGCTCGCCTGGGCGCTGCCCATTTCCACGGCGCGCTCGAGTACAAGCCGCGCCGCGCCTATGTCGCCCTGACGCAACAAGGAGCTCGCCCGCGCAACCAACCCTCCGGCTTCCGCAGCCTGCTCGGGAGCAGGCTGGGCAACCGCGCGAGCAGGCGCCGCTCGCGTCTGTTCGGCGGTTGGATTGGTGGCCACTTCGATGGACTTGTCCCGCGCGGTCGCACCGGTCGTCAACGCCGCGCCGTGCGCCTTGCGATCCTCGGCCTCATACGCATGGATTGCGCTCCGCGACAAAGGGAGGTGCTGGGGCTGCACGTCGATCCTGGCGCGCAATTGTCTCAATTCGGCAGCGCTGGCTTCCGCCGCCTGCTTCTGCAGCAAGATTTCCTCGCCTGCCTTTGCCGCCCGCGCCGTCTGGGTCTCGCTGTCGCGATGCGCTGCCGCCAGATCTTGCTCCAGCCGCGCGGACCGCTCACGCTCCTTTTGCAGGTCCGCCGCAGCGCTCTTTCCCACAGCTTGCAGCCGGGACGTTTCCTTGCCCGCTTCGGTCACCAGCACGGCCTTGCTCTCGACGTCACGTCGCGCCGCCGCGAGATCCTGCTCCAGCCGGGCGGACCGCTCACGCTCCTTTTGCAGCTCGGCCGCACCGCTCTTCTCCACCGCCTTCAGCCGGGACGTTTCCTTGCCCGCCTCGGTCACCAGCACGGCCTTGCTCTCGATATCACGGCGCGCCGCCGCAAGATCCTGCTCCAGCCGGGCGGACCGCTCATGCTCCTTTTGCAGCTCGGCAGCACCGCTCTTCTCCACCGCCTTCAGCCGGGACGTTTCCTCGTCTGCTTTCGTCGCCAGCGCCGTCTTGGTCGCGACATCGCGCCGCGCTGCCGCGAGATCCTGCTCCAGCCGGTCGGCCCGCGCCGCTTGCAGTGAGTTCTGCAACTCCGCCGCACCGCTTTCCCTTTCCCGCTTCAGTCGGGCGGTTTCCTCGCCTGCTTTCGTCGCCAGCGCGGTTTGCGTCTCGACATCGCGGCGCGCAGCCGCAAGATCCTGCTCCAGCCGCACCAGTCGCTCACGTTCGTCCGGTGTGGATTTGTGAACCGAAGCCGCGCCGCTCTCGGCCGCCTGCCTGAGCTCCGCTGCTTCTTCACCGGCTTTGCGGGCCTGCGCCTCGAAGGCGTAGATCGTGCTTCGCGTCTGGGAAAGCTCCTGTGTCAGCGCGTCGGCCTTGGCACGCGAGTCCCGCAGCTCGGCGGCCCCGGCCTCCACCGTCCGCTTCTGCCGCAGGGCTTCATCGGCCGCCTTTGCCGCCAGCGCGGTCTGGGTCTCGGCATCACGCCGCGCGACCGCAAGATCCTGCTCCAGCCTTTCGGACCGCTCTCGCTCCTTTTGCAGGGAGCCCTGCGACTCGGCCGCTCCGCTTTCGCTTTGCTGTTTCAGTCGGGAAACCTCCTCGCCGGCTTTGGTCGCCAGCGCGGCCTGGGTCTCGACGTTGCTGCGGGCAGCCGCAAGGTCCCGCTCCAGCCGTGCGAACCGCTCACCTTCGTCGGGTGTGAATTTGCTGACCGAAGCCGTGCAGCTTGCAACCGCCTGCCTGAGCTCCGTCGCTTCGTCTCCGGATTTGCGGACTTGGGCTTCGTATGCGTAGATCGAGCTCCGCGACAGCGAGAGGTCTTGTGCCAGCGCCTCGGCTCGTTCGCGCAATTGCCTGAGCTCGGCAGCTCCGACGTCCGCTGCCTGCTTCTGCCGCAGGGCTTCTTCCTTTGTCGTTGTCGCCAACGCCATCTGGGTCTCGACATCGCGCCGCGCTGCCGCCAGATCCTGCTCCAGCTGCGCGCTCCGCTCGTGCTCCCTTTGCAGGGCCGACTGCAGCTCCGTAGCGCCGCTTTCACGCATCCCCTTCAGCTGGGAAACCTCCTCGCCTGCCTTTGCCGCCAGCGCCGTCTGAGTCTCGACGTTGCGGCGCAATGCCTCGAGATCCTGCTCGAGCCGCGCGGACCGCTCGCGCTCCCGCTGCAGATCCGCCGCGCCACCTTCCGCCGCTGCTTTCAGCCGAGACGCTTCCTCACCCGTTTTTGTCGCCAGCACGGTCTGGGTTTCGACATCACGCCGCGCTGCCGCCAGATCCCGCTCCAGGCGCTCCGCCCGCTCACGCGTCTCTTGCAGGGAGTTCAGCAACTCCGCGCCGCCCTGCGCGGCCTGCTTCTCATCGGCCGCCTTGTCCGTCAACGCGGCCTGGGCCTCGATATCGCGGCGCGCCGCCGCGAGACTCTGCTCCATCGACTCGGCCCGATAGCGCTCTTGCTCGAGACGTTGCAGCAACTCGATGTCACGTCTTGCATTCGTCAGTTCGCAGGAGAGCGACTCCGCCCAGTTGTATTCCCGTTTCGAGGCCTGCCCCGTGTCGCCGACGCTCGCTTGGGCGACCTGCACCGGTCTGTCATTGCCGCCTCGACCCGGCGGCAAGGCTTCGGGAGCGCCGTTCCTTGCCGCTTCGATGAAAGCGGGACTACCGGCAGCCGCCGAATGCTGCGGTTGCGTCGAAGGGCGCGCCGGATCTGGGGAAGCCCGTGTTTCCGGCGCGCACATCATTGCGAGCATGGCAGCAGTCGTCCACGACAGCGCGGACCGTCCCGCCTTGGGCAGCAGGCGGCGCGACGAATCTGCGATGTCGCAGCCGGCAACTGCCTTGTCCTTGAGGATCACCGGGCCCATCCGCAATCACCTGTCGCGTGGCGACACGATCTGTTGAGGTACGGCATTATGCGCCGTACCGCAGCGCGAAGCCTACAGCCCGCATGGAGGACCCCACCCACCCCTTTCGGGTTAGGCCACAGGTCACGGCTTCACATAGGACCAGCCCTTCTCCTGCAGTTCCATCACGCGCACGACGCCTGACTTCACCACCTCCGCCTGGCGAACAATCGGGATATCCTTGTTCTCGGCCTTGTGCATTTTTTCCTGGGTATTGCCACAGGCCTTGAACGAGACCTCCGGCGTGCTCAGCGCCATTTCCTCGAGACGGGCTTTCACCGGCGAGGTGTCGTCGCGCAGCATGTGCAGGCCGGGTCCGAAGGTGACCACCTCGATTTTCACCTTCTCGCCGAGATCCTTGTAGTATTGCGCAACGTTGACTGCGTTGTTGAGCGCGAGATTCATGGCTGCGGGATCGTTCGTGTTCACCTGCAGGATCAGGTTGTGCGACTTGGCGTTGGATGGAAGCCGGGCGTTGGCGTCGAGAGGAGATCGTTCCCTCTTGTGGGTGGTCGCCTTGCGCGAGATATGAACCCTTTGGACCTTTTCTGAAACGTGCTGATAGTCCGCAGTGCGGTTCGTTGTTGTCGGTGTCCAGTACCGTCCGCCGCCTTGCTCCGCCGCAGCGTATGAAGCGGCCAGGAGCGCCGTTGCGGCTCCGATGATGGTTACCTTCGCAATATGCTGAAACACGCGCATGGATACCTCCTGTTAAAGACACGTTATTGAAATCCCTAGCCGTTGGGTTTTGCGGTCGGTTGTGGCCACCTGCAGGCAGCGGTGATCTTCGCGCGCACCACATCCATCCCGCCCAACGGAAACACCGCATCCAGCGCCGGTCCGGTACGGGGTGCGAGGTGAATATTGAGACCTCCGCCGTCCGGAAGGGACTGCAGCAAGCGAACCACGTCACCGCCGAACGCAACGCCGGTCCCGGACGCAGGCACAGCTGCCGCTACTTGCTGCGGCGGACCGTCGTTGATGCGGTAGGAAATCGCATATCCATCGCCGCGACCGGACACGCGGGAGCCCGCGACGATCAGTTCGCTCCGCCCGCCATGGCAGCGAATCGAAAGCGTCATTGCGCTTTCGCCAGCACCGTCGCGCGATGACGTCGTGGCGGTGGCGACCGGTGAATAGTCGAGCGGTGAAGTCGTCAGGCTGACGACCCAGCTGTTACCCAGGTTCGCCTGGGGCAGCGCCGACGCCCGCGGTGTCTTCTCGGAGCACTCCGGCCGTTCGGAGCGTTCCTTGGCGGAGCAATCGCGGAGCTGAGCGATCTGGCGATATCCTGCCGCCTGCGCCGAAGCAATGCCGCTTGCGAGCAAGACTCCAGCCACCGCGCAGGTCGCCGCGCGTCTCATTGCGATGTATTTGCGGCGGCGCGCGGCTCGCGATCGAGCCACGCCTGCGCTGCGGGGAAGCGCGTCAGGCCGGGAACGGTCGCGGCGAGATTGATCGTCTTCCACTTTTGGTCGAAGCCCGGCTGCTGCAGCTTGTCGATCCGCGAGAACAGATACTCCACGAAGCGCGCAAGGCGCTCATAGCGGTTCGATTTGGCCGGAAAGTTGAAAGCCACCAGGGCGGTCGGCACGGCGATTGTCGTGACGCGCTCGCCCTGCTTGATGAGATTGGGATACTCCGTGGCCTCGAGCGAGGCGGGAAGATAAAAGTCTTCGAACCTCCTGTCATAGGGAACAGGCAGGAACTTGAACCCCGGGTCCCAGCGGCCGCGCACGAAGGCATCCACCGGCTTCGAGGTGATGAAGACGACCGCGGCCATCTCGCCCTTGCGCATCTGCTCGAGCGCGACCTGATGGGGAATGAACGTTTTTTCCACATCGAGGCCAAGGCGGCTGAAGATCAGCGGCCCCGAATAGGCCGCCGCGGTACCCAGATTATTGAAGTTCACCTTCTTGCCGGCGAGATCGCTCAGGCTTTGGATCTCGGGACGAACGAAGATATGCAGTTCGGACGGAAACAGGTTCAGCACGAAAGCCAGCCGTTGCTGGATATCCGGCACCTGGCTCCTGTATTCCTCGAGCACGTCGGAATTGATGATGGCGGCATCGATGCCGCGCAAATACAGCAGCGAGTTCACATTCTCCGTCGGCCCGCGCGTCACGACCGGCAACACATGCAGCTTGTCGCCATCGTCTACCACGCGGGCGATTTCGGCCGCGAGACGAATGGGCGCGCCCTCGAGCAGGCCCCCGGCGAGGCCGATCGTCCAGGCATTCATCGTCACCTGCGGCTTTTGCGGCGGCGGCTCACGGCGCAATTGACGCGGTGCAGCAGGTTGCGCCTGTGCATCCACGTTTGACAGCGGAACGGTCGTGAGCAGCGGAATCAGCAGCGCCAGCATGCGCAACGGGTGCAATTCCCTTTTTGCGGTCTGTCCCATGGGATCTCCGCCCTCGCCGATCGGTGATTTTGTCGTAGTTTCATGCAGTTCATCGGCGCGCGCTATTTCTCCCCATGGGGGAGCCCACTACTCCTTCCGGATTATCCATTGTGCGTGTCCCCCCACGCCGCGGCAGCGAGGGACCGGTCACCGGCACCAAACATCCGGGATTTCCCTCACTCCAGCCCCGCGGACGGCAGACGTATCGCCACTCGAAGTCCCCCGAGTGGAGACCGGTCCAGGCTAAGGGATCCGGCGTAAAGCTCGGTGAGTTCCCGCGTGATCGACAGCCCGAAGCCGAATCCTGGAGAGCTTTCGTCGAGCCGTTGGCCGGCCTGCACCGCCTGCGACATCTGCTCCGGCGAAAGCCCCGGTCCATCGTCCTCGACGACGAGGACGACACTTCGCGTCTCCTCGCGAGATTCGACGACAACCTTGCTGCCGCACCAGGAGAAGGCGTTCTCCAGCACGTTTCCCAGCATCTCGTCGACGTCCTGCTGTTCGCAGGCTACCGCCAGGCCGGCTGGTATATGATTGACGAAATCGATCGTCTTGTCGGCGTTCACTTTGCCGAGGACGAGACCGAGATCCGCGACGCGTGGCGCGATTACTGTTCTTGTCCGAACCGGACCGCCAAGTGCGGCCGATCGGGCGCGGCCCAGATGATGCCGGATGCGCCGGTCCATTAGGACGACGAGACCGTGAAGATCCTCTGAGCCTGACGATTGCTTCTGCAGCGCGACCGCCAGCGTCGCAAGCGGCGTCTTCAGTCCGTGCGCCAGATTCGAGACGTGTTTGCGCGCCCGCTGCAGGTTGGTGGCGTTCTGAACCAGCAGCGCATTCAGTTCGGTGGCCAATGGCTGCACCTCGCCCGGCTGCGCGTCGGGCACGTTGTCGCGAAGTCCAGCTCTTACATCGGCGACCGCCTGACGAAGTCGTTCGAGGGGACGCAACCCCAGACGAACCTGGATCAGCATCGCTAAGATCAATGCGATGCCGAGCACCGCGAGCGACAAGGCCAACGTGCGCATTGCTTCCCACAACGGCCCGCGCACCGCGTCTCTCGGCGCGGAGGCCACGATCGTGACAGGAGTGCCGGACACCGCGACGTTCAAAATGCGAAAGTGGAGTACGTTGTCGTATGGACCCTTGCCGTCGGCAGGCAGCGGGCGTTCTCGCGGAGGCGGATCTTCGCCGATCGGGGGAGGCGGCGGCGGGGGCGGCAGGGGTCTGTTGCTGATATCGGGAGGAGCCAGATCCGCTCCGTCGAGCGACCGCGACCGCAAGGCGTTCTTTGGCCCCAAAATCTGCCAGTACCAGCCGCGTCGGCGTCGATCGAATGGCGGCCCGTCGGCGGATCCCGCCAGACGAATGTTGCCGGCGCCGTCGGCTTCAAGCATGGACGCGAGGAAGAGGATCTGCGCGTCGAGCCTCTGATCGATCTGCCCCTGCACGAATCGATGCAGCACGAACGATATCAGGATCGCGGCGACGATCAGGGCTGCGGTGATGAACACGCCGGCTCCGATCATGAGGCGCCGGCCGAGCGATGCATTCCGGCTCATCATGGGGATCCCGAGTTGAGCTTGTAGCCGCGGCCCCTTTCGGTCTCGATCAGCGCCTTGCCGACCTTGCGCCGGAGCCGCGCGACGATCACTTCGATGGAATTCGAATCCGTCCCGACGTCGCCCTCATAGACCTTTTCCGACAGCAGGCCTCGCTCGACCACGGTGTCCTTGCGCAGGATCAGGCATTCGAGAACACGCCACTCCAACCCGGTCAGCTTCAACGGCAATCCATCGAGCTCGAACACGCCGGTCTGCGTTTCGAAGCTCAGGGGTCCGCAGGAAATTCGCGGCACAGCATGCCCCGAGGCGCGACGGACCAGCGCGCGAAGGCGCATGACCAGTTCCTCGATCCGGAATGGCTTGGTGAGATAGTCATCGGCCCCGGCCTTGAAGCCTTCCACCTTGTCGGTCCAGCCGTCGCGCGCAGTCAGGATCAGCACCGGCAGGTGCCGGCCCTGCTTCCGCCAACCGCGCAGCACCTCGACGCCGGGCACTTTGGGCAGCCCGAGATCGAGCACTGCGGCATCGTAGGATTCGGTTTCGCCGAGGTGCTGTCCGTCCTCGCCGTTGGCGGCGATGTCGACCGCGAAATTCTCCTCACGCAGGGCTCGGGCGATCTCTTGCGCGAGCAGGCGATCGTCTTCGACCAGAAGGATTTTCATTCGGCTCACACCTCGGACCGGAACTAGGCGCCCAAGCTTAACTCAAGCTGAACGGAACGGTTCAGGCTGGATTGGGGACAGTGTCCTAGGCTTCAGGCATCGCAATCATGAAAGGAGCGTCCAATGACCGAAAGCGATGCACAGAGGGATACGAGCCCGTCGCTGCCTGGGCGCCGGCAGGTCCGGCATCGTGGCCTGTTGGCAGGGGCCGCGCTTGCCGTGCTTGTCGCCGGCGCAGCGGCCGGTGCCGGTGGCGTTCGCGTCGCCCAGAATTGGCCGCCGCGCAGCGTCATGCTGCTGCAGCCGACCGCGATCGACAGGCTGCAACCCGGCGGTCCGTCCGCCGTGCGCGGCAACGTCGCTGAGATCTTCGGCCACATGTTCTTGATGGAGGACGGCGGCGGCCGCGCCCTGATCGATCTCGGACCGCGTGGGGATAATGCCGATGCCGTCACCAGGGGAGAGATCGTGACGGTCCAGGGAATGTTCGATCAGGGGATCTTCCGCGCTCAAATCGTCTCGCATGCCGACGGCCGAACCGAAGCCTTCGGTCCTCCGCCGCATCCGCCTCGCGGCGCGCCACCGCCGCCTCCGCGGGCCGACGGGCCGCCTCCGCCGCCGCCCCCAAGGGACACCACCCCCACCACCGCGGGCTGACGCCCCGCCACCACCGCCCGGAGCACCGCCACCGCCCCCTGGGCCCAAAGCGCTTTGAGCAAATCACGAACAGTAGAAAATCAGGAGATCAGGATGTCGGAAGACCAGATCAAATTGTCCGGCAGGATCGTGCACGTTTTTGCGCACCGCTTTGTGGTTCAGACCCCGAAAGGCATGGTGCTTGCCGATCTCACGCCGCATGGAGCAGACCTCGTCAAGCTCCGGATCGGAGCCGATGTCGAACTAGAAGGCGAGCAGAAGCCTTCTGAGCTCAAGGTGACGCATTTCGCGTGCGATGGCGCGGGCGTGACGATCCAGCACAAGAAGAAGCCCGAGCACGCCCACCACGAACCCGTAGACCCCGCCGCAGCGATCGAGGCCGCTCGCTCGGCCGGGTTCGAACCGATGGGTACGCCCCGTCGCAAGCCCAAGCATTTCGAAATAGACGGCCGGCGCAACGGCGAGACCTACGAACTGCACGTCGAATTGGGCGGACGAATCCGGAAAGCCAAGCTCGTCGGCAACGGACACGAAGCTGCTTGACGCTTAGGGGACGACTGACGCCGCTCTGAGCAGCCGTAACAGGAAACCGGACCCGAACCGGACTCAACCGGCTCGGGTGCGTCGAGGATCTCATCGGACAGGCAGTTTGTTTAATCAAGCATCGGGATGCAACGTGTCGATAGCACCGACGGCCTCATACAGCGCAAGTCCAGAGAAGGCGCTCCGTCCGCTGCTCGCGCTGAACTTCTTCATCGCCGACATGCAGGCCGGCATCGGGCCGTTCCTCGGCGTATTTCTGCTCGCGCAGGGCTGGCAGGCCGGCTGGATCGGGACGGTGATGACGGCGGGCGGCGTTGCTGGGATGTTGATGACGACGCCGGCCGGAGCCCTGATCGACGCCACGCGCAGCAAGAAGCTGTTCGTCATCATCCCCGGCATCTGCAGTGTCGTCGCCTCCGGCATCGTGCTGCTGTCACAGGAGTTCTGGCTCTTGGCAGCCTCACAGGTCGCGACGGCGATTGCCGGCGCCGCGATCGGTCCGGCCGTCGCCGGCATCACGCTGGGTATCGTCCGCCAGGCAGGCTTCAATCGACAGAACGGCCGTAACCAGGCCTTCAACCACGCCGGCAACATGGTCGGCGCCGGGCTGTCCGGATTCGTCGGCTGGGTGTACGGCTTCACCGCGGTGTTCTGGCTCGCGGCGGTCTTCGGTGTTCTCTCGATCGCTTCCGTTATGATGATCCCGAGCGCGTCCATCGACGACGACGCAGCCCGCGGGCTCGAACGCGAGAGCACGGACGACAAGCGCGCGAGCGGGTTGCAAGTGCTGATCGAATCGAAGCCATTGCTGATCCTCGCCGCAACTCTGCTGTTCTTCCACCTCGGCAATGCGGCGATGCTCCCGCTGTACGGCCTGGCGGTCGTGGCCGACAAGCAGGCCGACCCCGCGAGCTTCGTCGCGATGACCATCGTCATCGCCCAGGGCACCATGATCCTGACCTCGCTGGTTGCGATGCGGATGGCCGAAAGGGAGGGCTACTGGCTGGTCATGCTGGTGTCGTTCATCGCCTTGCCGGTCCGGGGCATCATCGCGGCGTGGCTCCTGAACAGCTGGGGCGTTTATCCGGTACAGATTCTTGACGGCGTCGGCGCGGGATTGCAGAGCGTGGCAGTGCCCGGCCTCGTCGCGCGGATTCTCGACGGGACCGGGCGGATCAATGCCGGCCATGGCGCGGTCATGACGGTCCAAAACATCGGTGCCTCGCTCAGCCCTGCGATCGGTGGCTGGATCGCGCAGGAGTTCGGGTACGGGCCGATGTTTCTCATTCTCGGTGGCTGCGCCACGGTCTCAGTCGCGCTGTGGAGCGTCTTCGCGCCGTTGTTGAAGCCTGCTTGTGCGACAAAGCCCGGGCACGCATCGGATGCAATGGTTTCAAGCGCCGCGAGTGTCGCCTGATGTTCACTCACAACGCCGCGACCTGGGGAATCGCCGGTCTTGCGACCTTGGGCGTCATTGCACGCCCCTGGAATCTGCCGGAATACATCTGGGCAGTGACCGGCGCCGTCCTGCTGATCGCCTTCGACCTGTTGCCGTGGCGAGACGCCGTCGCGGCGGCAGGCAACGGAACGGACGTCTACTTCTTTTTGATCGGCATGATGCTGCTGGCCGAGGTCGCTCGGAAAGAGGGCTTGTTCGATTGGTTCGCCGAACTCGCCGTCAAGCATTCGCGCAACTCAGCGTCGCGGTTGTTTTCGATCGTCTATGCGGTCGGTACGCTGGTCACCATTTTCCTGTCGAACGACGCCACCGCCGTCGTGCTGACGCCCGCGGTCTACGCCGCGACCCGTGCCGCGAAGGTCGAGCCGCTGCCGTATCTTTTCGTCTGTGCGTTCATCGCCAACGCCGCCAGCTTCGTGCTGCCGATCTCTAATCCGGCCAACCTCGTGTTGTTCGGCGCGCGGATGCCGACGCTGCCGCAGTGGCTGCACTACTTCCTGCTGCCCTCGATCGTGGCGATTGCAGCGACCTTCATCATGCTCCGGCTCAGCCTGCGGAACAGCCTGTCGGGTAGTGTCGATGTGCGCGACGGAGAGCCGGCCGTGCTTGCCAGAAGTGCCGCGATCGTCGCCGCCGGCATCGGCGCGACGGCGGCGGTCCTGCTCGCCACATCGGCGTTGGGTCTGGATCTTGGAATCCCGACATTTGCCTGCGGGGCGATGGTGACCGTGATCGTGCTCCTGCTCGGCCGCACATCGCCGCTATCGATCGCGCGCGATATCTCATGGTCGGTCCTTCCTCTCGTCGCCGGACTGTTCATCCTGGTCGAGGGCCTCAATCGCACCGGCGTGCTGCCGGCACTCGCGGAAGAGCTCGAGCGAACCGCCGCGCGATCGCCGCACGCAACCTCATGGGGCGCCGGCGTCATCACGGCGATTGCCTCGAACCTCATCAACAATCTGCCGATGGGTCTGATCGCAGCGACGACCACGCAAGCCGCGCAGGCGTCGCATCACGTCACCGGCGCAATCCTGATCGGCGTCGACCTCGGACCCAACCTTTCAGTCACCGGTTCACTCGCCACGATCCTGTGGCTGATCGCGCTGCGGCGCGAGGGTGAGCATGTTGGCGCGCTTCGCTTTCTGCAACTCGGCATTGTGGTCATGCCGCCGGCATTGGTACTTTCGCTGCTTGCGCTCTCGCTGTCTGCCTCATAAGAGCGGTTGCGGCTTCGATTGCCAGAAACGGGGGGAGCTCCAAGAGGGCTCAACTTCTCTTGGCGGGGCCGCGCATGTTGTGTAAGCGCTGCATACGCGCCGCCGGTCGCACAAAATCGTAGAAGATCGCGGCTTGGCGCACTAAATCGTGGAAATGGCGGAGAGAGTGGGATTCGAACCCACGGTACGGTTTCCCGCACACACGCTTTCCAAGCGTGCGCCTTAAGCCACTCGGCCATCTCTCCGGGAGGCCCTCTCTTGAAGGGCTGAGGCGGATTTTGCAAGGGAGCGCAGGCCGGGAGCGCGAAATTTCCACAACATATTGAAAACATTGGGTAAATTGATAGCGACGACAGCCGCGCGCTGCGCCTTGCGCGTGGACGCGCGCGATTTTGGCCGGCGGTCGGTCAGGGACCGGCGCAAATCAATGAGTTCATCCGATCGACGCGCCGTTTCGTCATTCCGGGGGCTCGCCGCAGGCGAGAGCCGGGAATCTATTGGGGCGCCTCACTCGTGGAAGAATGGATGCCGGGTTCTCGCCTTCGGGAGCCCCGTCGCGAGCATGCGAGGTTATGACCACTGACCGCGCAACACACTCAGTGCCGTCCCAGCGAAAGAGGGACCCATAACCACAAGTGCCGATTATTGCGCGATGCTGCTACGACGAGCCCCGTTCACAACATCCACCGCGGCGTATGGGTCCCTGCTGCCGTGCGCAATTGCGCACTAGGCAGGGACGACAGCACCGCGGATGGGCGAACCAACGCACCCACCCTGCATCGTCATGCTCGCTCAGTGATAGCGCGCGGCAAAATCCGCCGTGCGGCGCGGCCACAGGGTTGGTGGCTCCGGCAGCGCCGCGTTTCCCGCATTGTGCGTATCCTGCAGCGCCTCGATGAAGTCGGCGAACCATTGCTGGATGGTGCCGCTGTTGAGCTTCTCCATCATGGCTTCCCAGCGCATCCGCCGCTCGGTCAGCGGCATCGCGAGGGCCGTCGCCAAGGTGCGCGCCATGCCGTCGATATCGTGCGGATTGACCAGCAGCGCGGCGTCGAGCTCGTTCGCCGCACCGGCGAATTTCGACAACACCAGCACGCCGGGGTCCGCCGGGTTTTGCGCGGCGACATATTCCTTGGCGACCAGGTTCATGCCGTCCTGCAGCGGCGTCACGACGCCGACCTGCGCGGTGCGGTAAAGGCCTGCGAGCACGCCCTGGCCAAAGCCCTTGTTGAGGTAGCGGATCGGCGTCCAGTCGACCTCGCCATGCACGCCGTTGACGTCGGTAACGAGCTTCGCCACCTCGCTCTGCAGATTGCCGTAGGCTTCGATCGCGCCTCGCGAGGGCGTTGCGATCTGCAGCAGCGACACCGAACGTTTCAGGTTCGGATGCAGCGTCCACATCTTGTCGAACGCCTTGATGCGGTTGACGAGGCCCTTGGAGTAGTCGAGCCGGTCGACGCCGATCGCGAGCTTCTCGCCGTTGAGGCTGCGCCGCAGCCGCGTCACGTCGGGATGCGTCATCGCCTTGGTCGCCTGCTGCGCGAACTTGCCCGGATCGATGCCGATCGGAAACACCGCGGCGCGGGTGCGGCCGAACGACGAATTGATCACGCCGTCGCGCACCTCGAAGTCGAGATCGTGCTGCACATAGCTCAGGAAGTTCTCGCAGTCCTCATCGGTCTGGAAGCCGATCAGGTCATAGGACAGCATCGCCTCGATCAGCTCGCGATGATTGGGCACGCCCGCGATTACCGCGCGCGCCGGCCATGGCGTGTGCAGGAAGAAGCCGATCGGCTGCGTGACGCCGAGATCGCGCAGCTCGGCGCCGAGCGCGAGGAAATGATAGTCCTGGACCCAGAACACGGAATCCGGCTTGCGGAAGCGCAGCAACGCGCGCGCCATGAACGCGTTCACTTCGCGATAGCTCGCGTAGTCCTCGCGAGACGCACGAATCAGATCGGCGCGCGAATGCATCGCGGGCCACAGCGCCGAATTGGCAAAGCCTTCGTAATAGCCGCCATAGTGCGCGGCCGGCAGATCGAGCATCGCCAGCGCGCCCGCCCCGAGCGCTTCGACCTCTGCGAAAGGTTCCTTCAGGTTCCCGTCGCGGACGCGTCCGCTGGAACCAACCCATATTGCCCCTGTCTTTTCCACCACCGGCAACAATGCCGCAGCCAGCCCCCCCGTCATGGGTTCATTGGGTTTTCCGCGCGAGACGCGGTTCGATACGACGACGAGGTTCACCAGGTCCCCTCCTGTTGGTCAACTCGCGTATTAACAACCATTCATCAAGATGGTTCCTGACCAAGGAATCTCCCAATTGAAACCAAATTCTGGCGAACACGAACGGAACTCGCGGGAACTCGCGAAAAGAAAATTACGCGCGAGGTTGACGCCACGACGCAAAAGCACCGTATTCGATTCGCCTGCGATGAATGCGTTTCGGTTAGGACAGGCTGACGTCCCTATCAACGTCGAGCAGATGCGCGAGGAATTCGCGCACATCGCTCGGTCCGTCGAAATGTCCGGCGACGCCGGTTGCGCGACGGCCGACGGAGAACGCTAGACCGTCGAAATCGGGCATGATCGCGAACACGGTCTCGTCGGTGACGTCGTCGCCGATGAAGAACGGACGCCGCCCCTTGAACGGCTCATGCGTCATCAGCTCGAGCACGCCGGTCGCCTTGGTGAAGCCGGAATGCTTGATCTCGCAGACGCTCTTGCCCGGCAGCACCTCGATCGGCGCATTCGGCAACTCGGCGCGGATCAGCGACACCGCTTCATAGATCGCCTTCTCCGCCTGCGGCGCCAGCCGGTAGTGCAGCGCCAGCGAATAGCCCTTGTCCTCGAGCAGAATGCCGGGGCTGAGCTTTGCGATCGCGGCAAGACGGCGCTTCAACTCCTTGTCGAGCGGCGGCGCGTGTGCGGCGACCGCCTCGCTGTCCGGCTGCAGCCGCATCTCGGCGCCGTGGCCGCCGATCGCAGGAAACACTTCCGGCGCGAAGATCAGGTCGATGTCATTGAGGGAGCGGCCGCTGACCAGCGCCAGCGCGCCGTGGGTGCGCTCATGCAGCTGCTTCAGCGTGGTCGACAGTTCCGGCGGCACCCAGACCTCGCGCGGCGTCGGCGCGAAATCGAGCAGGGTGCCGTCGATGTCAAGCAGCACCGCGACCTGGCGGAGTGGCGGAATCAGCGACGCCTGCGTCGGCACGCTGTCCGTCTTGGCGTCAGGGGCGATGTCATCATCCATGGGCATCTCGGCCACGTCATGTTTCGTCATAGTCTACTCCACACATGCCAGTGGTCGCGCGACAGATTCGAGCGATTTCCGCTCGGCCGCGACGGCATAGCGCCATGCGACCGCTGCGGCGACCATCATGAGCGCCGACCCCAGCAGGTAGCCGGCGAAGACGCTGTTGCGCGATCCGGTGTCGATCAGCACGCCGAACAGCGCCGGTCCAATCACGCCGCCAATGCCGGTGCCGATCGCATAGAAGGCGGCGATCGCGAGCGCGCGGACCTCCAGCGGAAACGTCTCGCTGACGGTAAGATAGGCGGCGCTCGCGGCCGGCGAGGCAAAGAAGAAGATCACCATCCAGGCGATGGTCTGGGTCTGCGCGCTGAGCACGCCGATCGAGAACAGATAGCCGGACAGCGCCAGCAGCACGCCCGAGATGCCATAGGTCAGCGCGATCATGGTGCGGCGGCCGAGCGTATCGAACAGGCGGCCGAGCAGCAGCGGCCCGAGGAAGTTGCCGGCGGCGAAGGGCAGGATGTACCAGCCGACATTGCTGGCGGCGACACCGAAGAAGTCGGTCAGGATCAATGCGAAGGTGAAGAAGATCGCATTGTAGAAGAACGCCTGCGCGGCCATCAGCGTGAGCCCGACCAGCGAGCGCTGCCGGTAGGTGGAGAACAGCGTCGCCGCGACCTCGCGCAGCGGCGTGTGATCGCGCATCCGCAGCCTGATCTTCTCGAAGTCCGCGCTCGATTGTTCGTGGCCGAGCACGGAGGTCTCGATATCGGCGACGATCTTGTGGGCCCGGTCGGGATAGCCGTGGATCATCAGCCAGCGCGGGCTCTCCGGAATCCACATCCGCATCAACAGCACGACGAGGCCGAGCACCGCGCCGGTGAAATAGGCGATCCGCCAGCCGTGGTCCGGCGCAAGGAACGCGGGATCGAGCAGGATGATGGCGCTCAGCGCACCGATCGCCGCCCCGATCCAGAAGCTGCCGTTGATGACGAGATCGGTCCAGCCGCGATAGCGCGCCGGCACCAGTTCCTGGATGGTCGAGTTGATCGCGGTGTATTCGCCGCCGATGCCGGCACCGGTGAGAAAGCGAAACAGCGCGTAGCTCGCGACATTCCACGACAGCGCGGTCGCGGCGGTCGCCGACAGATAAAGCGCGAGCGTGATGAAGAACAGCTTCTTGCGCCCGATCCGGTCGGTGAGCCAGCCGAACCCCAGCGCGCCGAGCACGGCGCCGGCGAGATACGCGCTGCTGGCAAGACCGACATCGGCATTGGAGAAGCTCATCGTCGGGCTGTCCTTCAGCGCACCCGACAATGCACCCGCGAGCGTCACTTCCAGCCCGTCGAGGATCCAGGTGATGCCAAGCGCCACCACGACGCGGGTGTGAAAGCGGCTCCAGCTGAGATTGTCGAGCCGGACCGGAATCGAGGTCTCGATGATGCGGTCATCGTCCGGCGTGACCGGAGCCACGGCCTGTCGCGTCGTCGCGGAACTCAATTGTGTCGGCTGCACTGTCATCAGAATCGACCAATGAGAAAAACCCCGGAACGATCTGTTCCAAGGTTCACTCACCCGGAATTGCGGCAAACGGAGTGCCCGCCACGCGGTGTCAACGCGGCAGGCCGGCAAGGGTTCCCGCAATGCGGCATAGGAACCACGATCGCGGCGAACTGTTCTCGGCTCAAAACACACGGAGGCATCGATGGCCGCACACAAGAAAGCAACACGCAAGACGGCAAGGACATTACCGGCACGGTCCATGGGCACGACGCGGCGCAGGCGCGGCGCAAGCAAGAGGACGGCGAAGCGCTGGTCGCAGCGGGTGACAAAGGAGAGCGACGCGCTCGACCTCAAGCGCGGCGTGTTCAAGCAGACCAGCGCGAAGAAGATCGCATCATCGCTGAAGCGGTCCGCCGAGCACAGCGCGCGCCGCAAGAGCGGCGCCTATCGTTCCGCGCTCTCGATGCTGACCTTCTATATCAACCGCGCCGGCAAGACGCTGCCGAAGACCGAGCGATCACGGCTGGAGCGCGCCAAGGTCGAGTTGAAGCACCAGTTCGGACGGGATTAGTCGCATCATCCCGCCAACCAAACAGCGTCGTCCCGGCGCAGGCAATTAATTCGTCGTCCTGGCGAAAGCCGGGAGGTGGATTCACATTCGAAGTGCAACACTTGAGCAAAGGACTCGGCAGGCGTGCGGTAGTCAAGGCATTTGCGCGGGGTGTTGTTGTAGGCGGCGATGAACTGGCGGAATCTGGCGGTCGAGAGGGTTACGAGATCCGTCTTGCGGGGAATAAAGCGGCGCATCCTGCCGATGGCGTTCTCGATGCCACCCTTCTGCCAGGGGGCATGGGGATCGCAGAAGAAGGTCGCGATCGAGAGGCGGTGCAGCGCCAGGTGACCGGCGAACTCGGTGCCGTTGTCGAAGGTAACGCTCTGGCGCAGCTCTTGTGGAAGGGTCGCGAAGAAGCCCACGAGATGGCGGGCGACACCGCGCGCGACCTTGCTGGCAAGGCGGATGCCGAGCAGCAGCCGCGAGGTGCGTTCGTGCACGGTCAGCACGGCCTGACCGTATTTCGAGAACATCATCAGGTCGGCCTCCCAGTGTCCGGGCACGCTGCGGTCGGCCGCTTCGAGCGGCCGATTTGCCAAGGATACACGGCCTTCGATGAAGCTTGCGGGGCTGCCGCCCCGCTTGCCGCGGCAGCCGCGCTTGCTCTTGGCGCGCGGCAGATAGCGCCGCCAGTTGAAGTCCGTGGTGCGCCTGAGTTGGCGATAGATGAAGCGGTAGATGGTCTCGTGGGAGATCACCTTGCGCCCGTACTCGCGGGCCAGCCGGCCAGCGACCTGCTCGGGCGACCAGCCGCGGCGAAGGCGTTGCAACACCGCGCGGCGCAGGCCGGGCTCCCGTTCGAGGCGTCCGCCCGTCCAGCGCCGCGCTCGCATCTGGTGCTGGGCATAGCTCGGCTTGTAGCCGACCTGGCTCCCCCGATTGCGCCTCAGTTCCCGAGAGATCGTTGATGGCGAGCGATCCAGAGCTGCCGCGATTTGCCGGACCGAGCTGCCATTGGCCGATCGGCAGGCAATCTCGCATCGGTCGTCCAGAGAGAGCTGCTTGTAAGTCCGCCCCATGGCAACACCTCCTCAAGGAAGTGTTGCACTTCGTTTGTGAACTCAGGGGACCCATACGCCGCGGCCCAACAAAAGGGCACGCGGCGAGTTGCACTTAAAACAATAGTGAGTGGTGATTATGGGTCCTGGCTTTCGCCAGGACGACGATGGATAGATCCGCGCGCGCCTTATGCCGCGCGGATATTGGCCATAAAGCGGTCGAGCTCCTCGCGCAGCCGCGAGCTCTCGACCGACAGCGAGCGGGCCGAATTCAGCACCTCTTCGGAAGCAGCTCCGGTCTCGGTGGCGCCGCGATTCACCTGGGTGACGCTGGACGCCGCTTCCTGTGTGCCCTGCGCGACGTTCTGCACGCTGCGCGCGATCTCCTGCGTTGCCGCGCTCTGCTGCTCGACCGAGCTTGCGATGTTGGTCGCGATGCCGGAGATCTGCCCGATAGTGCCGCCGATCTCCTTGATAGCGGCGACCGATTCCTGCGTCGCCGCCTGCATGCCCGAGATATGGGTGGAGATCTCGTCGGTGGCCCTGGCGGTCTGGCTCGCCAGCGACTTCACCTCGGCGGCGACCACGGCGAAGCCGCGGCCGGCGTCGCCGGCGCGCGCGGCCTCGATGGTGGCGTTCAGCGCCAGCAGATTGGTCTGCTCGGCGATCGCGGTGATCAGCTTGACGACGTCGCCGATCTCCTGCGCAGCGCGCGAGAGCTTGCCGATCCGCGCGTCGGTCTGCTCGGCCTGACGCACGGCGGAATCGGCGATCTGGCTGGATTCCTTGGCGCGACGGCCGATCTCGTCGACGGACGCCGACAGTTCCTCGGTCGCGGAGGCGACCGATTGCATGTTGCTGGAGGCTTCCTCCGAGGCGCCGGCGACCTGGCTCGACAGGTTCTGCGTGGTCTCCGCAGTCCGGGTCAGCGTACCGGCCGCGGATTCGAGCTGCACGGCGGAGGCCGACACGTTGGAGACGATCGAGCCGACGGCGGATTCGAATTCGTCGGCAAAACGAATCAGCTCGTTGCGCCGCGCGGTCGCACTTTCCTTGTTCTGCGCTTCCTGGGTCGCGGCATCGCGTTCGGCCTTGGCGATCGCCTGGACCTTGAATTCCTCCACGGCGCCGGCCATCTCGCCGAGTTCGTCGCGGCGGCCGAGGCCCGGCAGCACAACGTCGAAATTGCCCGCCGCGAGCTCGCGCATCGCCGCACACATCGCCGCGATCGGTCGCGAAATGCCCTTGCCCAGCAGGAACGCCCAGACCAGCCCGAGCACGAAGCTGCCGGCGGCGAGCATCAGGATCAGCTGCTCGGTCTCGCCGATCATGGTGTGCGATTCGTTTTCAAGTCGCTTCTGGTCGGCGAGCAGATCGGACTTCATCGCCGCCGCGCCCTGGCTGATAGCGGCCGCGGACTCCGTCATCTCGACGGTCAGTTCGTCGATCGACTTCGCGTTCGCGATCAGCTTGGCGAGCGCCTCGCGGTACTCTTCGAGCAGCGCGGTGATGTCCTTCACGCTCTGGGTGATCCGCTCGTTATTCGAGGTGATCGCCTTCACGAGATTGTCGGCGAATTTCAGCCGGGCGAGCGCGCTCGAAGCGACCGTCTTGTCGCCGTTGACGACGAAGGTATTGACGGCCCCGGTGATCGACTGGAGCTGGTCGGTCACCTTCTTGGCGCCGAACTGGATCGACTGCAGCTCGGAATCATCGGCGTTGCTCGGAAGATCGTCGAGCTTGTAGCGCATCGAGGTCGCGCTGCGGGTCAGCTTGTTCTGCGCGGTCTGTGCGCTGTCGTCCTTGATGCGGACGATCTCGGCGAAGATCTTGGTGAAGGCGCGGAATTCGCGCTCCAGCTTGGTGATCTGCTCGAGCCGGGCCGGATTGGTGGTGCCCTTCATCGACGCCATGATGGCGTCCTTCAGGCTGCCCTCGGCGGCGAGCGCGGCCTTGGCGTCGTCCTCCTTGCCGGTCGCAACGAAGTAGCGCGCCAGCGAACGGTAGAAGATCAATTCGCGATCGATGTTGCGGGCCAGATCGGCTTCCGCGACGCTCTGGCGATAGGAGCCGACGCCGGCGGAGACCCGCTCGAAGCCCATATAGGCAAAGCCCATGGTGGCTGCCGAAAGCGCCAGCGTGACGGCAAAGCCGAGCATGATCTTGGCGCGAAATCTGAGGGTTGGGATCCTGATCGACAACGATCGCTTCAGCCCCGGCATTCCAACCCCCGTCTTCATTCTGAAAACCACGCGAGGTCCGGCAGCAACCCGCCCCAGACCCCGGAGCGCAAAACTAAGGCAGAATCGATAAGGCCCGGTAAATGGGCAGCGGCCGCCGGGCCCGGCGCGATACTACCTTGGTCGGGCTAGCCGGGTGGGTAAGGTGATTGACGCGCAGGTCCGGCCCGATAGTTTAGAACCGATCAAATCCTGTCCCTGCCCGGGCCAGGAGAACACACATCGGGAGGTGTCCCATGTCATCGCGTCGACCGGCGCCATTGGCGCTTGCGGCGAGCGTAGCTGCCGGCGCAATAGCCCGGCCAATGGCATTTCCCCTCACGACCTGAAAGCCGCGGGCAAGCCGGAACGCCAGCCATCGCGGCATGGTCCGGATGCCCTCACGACCCGCGCGGGTTCAGTCGGCCGCGCCAAGAAAAGCAAAAAAATTCTGGTTAGGGAGAACGCCTTTGGCGAAGCAGAACGGTAGCGCCGCCGACAGTATTGTCGTGGTGCAGGCAAAGACCGACGGGCCGCGGGAAGCAGCCGACGAGATCGCGCGCCAATTGGCGGCGGCTGATCTCGCGATGCTCGTGGTGTTCGTGTCGCCGGTCTACGAGCCGCGGACATTCATTGCCGAACTGTCCAGCCGCATGCCCGACGTACCGATCTTCGGCTGCACCACGGCCGGCGAATTGTCGCCCGGCGGTTGGGACGAGGACAGCGTCGTCGCGATGGGCTTCAACGCGGCCGATTTCGTCATCGCGGCCCGGCCGCTGTTCGACCTTTCGACATTTCGGGTCGATCACGGCCGCTCGATCTGCACCGAATTGCAGAACGAATTCGCGCAACGCACCGAGCATTGCGATCACACCCATGATTCCTTCGGGCTGCTCTTCATCGACGGCATGTGCCAGCGTGAGGAGACCATCATGTCGGCGATCTATGCGTCGCTCGGCGACATCCCGGTGGTCGGCGGCTCCGCCGGCGACGGCCTGCGCTTCGAGAAATCGTGGGTCTTCCATGGCGGCGAGGCCTTTACCGATGCCGCGGTCCTGATCCTGATCCGGACCCGGCTGCCGTTCCGCCTGTTCAAGTGCGACCACTTCGAACCGACCTCGACCAAGATGGTGGTGACCGAGGCCGACATCGAGCACCGCATCGTCAAGGAATTGAATGCCGAGCCGGCCGCGCTGGAATATTCCCGCGCCGTCGGCCTCAGCGACAGCAAGCTCGAATTGTTCTCGTTCGCCGCGCATCCCGTGCTGGTTCGCGTCGGCGGCGCCTATTACGCGCGGTCGATCCAGCGCACCAACCCGGACGGATCGCTGCAATTCTTCTGCGCCATCGACGAGGGCATGGTGCTGACGGTGGCGCGCGAGCGCGACCCGATCGACGTGACGAGCCGCCTGCTCAAGGAGCTGACCGAGGATCTCGGCGAGGTCTCGATGTTCATCGGCTTCGAATGCGTGCTGCGCCGGCTCGACGTCGAGCAGCGCCAGCTGTCGCGGGAGATGTCGGAGCTCTATCGCCGCAACAAAGTGATTGGCTTTCAGACCTATGGCGAGCAGTATCGCTCCATGCATGTCAACCAGACGCTGACCGGCATCGCCATCGGCAAGCGGACACTCGCGCCGCAATGACGGATACCAAGACCACGCGAATTGCGGCGCTCGAACGCGAGGCCGAGAAGCTGCGCAAGATCAACGCGGCGCTGATGTCGCGCGTCGAGCGCTCGACCGATCAGCAGCTCAACGCCTTCTCGCTGTTCGAGACCGCGATCGCGCTGGATCAGCAGGTGCGCGACCGCACCCAGCAGCTCAAGCAGGCGCTGCAATCGCTGGAGAAAACCAATGGTCGCCTGCTGCAGGCCAAGCAGCAGGCCGAAGCGGCGAGCTCTTTGAAATCATCCGTGCTGGTCTCGGTGACGCACGATCTGTTGCAGCCGCTGAATGCGGCGCGGCTGACGCTGTCCGCGCTGACCGAGATGGCAACCGAGTCCAAGAGCGTCGCGCTTACCGATCAGATCGACCGTTCGCTGGCGACGCTCGAGGACATGCTGCGGACGCTGCTCGACATCTCCAAGCTCGATGCGGGCGTGCTCAGGCCCGAATTCGGGCCGGTCGCGATCGCCTCGCTGTTCGAGCCGCTGGAGCAGGAATTTGTCGCGACCGCCGCCAAGCGCAATCTCGGTTTCCGGATCATGCCGTCGTCCGCGGTCGTTCGCTCCGATCCGCTGATGCTGCGACGGATCCTGCAAAACCTCGTCGCCAATGCGCTGCGCTACACCCAGCGCGGCAGCGTGCTGATGGGATGCCGTGCCAGGGGCGATGACATCTGCATCGAGGTGCACGACACCGGGCCGGGCATTCCGGAAGCGCAGCGCGAAGCCATCTTCGTCGAGTTTCAGCGCGGCGAAACCAGCGCCGGCGACAAGGCCGGCATCGGGCTTGGTCTCTCGATCGTGCGCCGGTTTGCCGACCTGCTCGGCCATGACATCAAGCTGAGCTCGCGCGCCGGCAAAGGCTCGGTGTTCTCGGTCACCGTGCCTCGCACGCTGGATCCGGTTGCGATCCCGGTGCGCGAACAGGCGAGCGTCGACTATCGCTATGGCGGCATGGAGGGCGCCAAGATCCTGCTGATCGAGAACGACCTCTCGAGCGCCGAGGGGCTCGCCCATTTGCTGGAGAAATGGGGCTGCGACGTCGCGGTGACGATCTCCAAGACCGAGGCGCTCGAGCGCATCCACGCGCTCGACGGCATTCCCGACGCCATCATCGCCGATCTGCATCTCGACAATGGCGAGACCGGCATTCAGGCCGTCGATGTCATCCGCGGCGCGATCAACGCCAAGGTACCGGCGATCATCGTGACCGCCGACTACTCGGCCAAGGCCGCCTCCGACGTATCGGCCTTCGGCCATGAGCTGTTGAAGAAGCCGATCAAGCCCGCCGAGATGCGCTCGCTGCTGTCGTTCCTGCTGGCGGCGGAGCAGTCGGGCGCGCGGTTATGAGCAGAGCGTTTTCGAGCGAAGTGGATACCGGTTCGCGTGAAGAAAACGCATCAGACAAGAACCTGGAGCCTTTCCCGTTGCGATTCCATCGAAACGGGAAAGGCTCTAGGCGCCATGCGACGACGGCGAGGCCGTCACCGGCGCGTGGTCGTGCTTGCCGAAGTCCAGCTTCGACAGCGCGATGATGGCCTCGGTGCGGCTGCGCACGCCGAGCTTGCGCAGGATCTCCGAGACATGCACCTTCACGGTGGTGACCGAGATATCGAGCTCATAGGCGATGTGCTTGTTCTGCAGGCCGCGGCAGATCATGTCGAGCACGCGAAGCTGCTGCGCGGTGAACTGGCCGAGCTGCTGCACCAGCTCGCGCGCCTCGGCCTGGGCCTTCCGCGCGGCGGCGGTATCGCGAAAACGCGGCGGCAGGCACACCGCGCCTTCGAGGATGCCGCGCAACAGCCGCGCCAGCTCGAGCTTCGGCGTCGACTTCGGGATGTAGCCGGAAATGCCGAGCGAGAGCGCGCCGCCGACGATCCGGGGATCGTCATGCGCCGACACGATCACGAGCGCGCTGCGCGGCGCGGCGGCACGCACCCGGTAGGCGCCGAGCAGGCCCGTCGTCCCGGGCATCGACAGATCGAGCAGGATCAGATCGAGCCCGTCGCGCGCCGCGATCACATCCAGCGCACCGTCGATCGACGTCGCCTGCAGCACCTCGGCATCGGGAAACTCGGCCCCGATCACGCCGATCAGGGCGGCACGGAACAGCGGGTGATCCTCGACGATCAGCAGTCGAGGCGTACCCGCCTTGCCGAGCGGCGGCTCGTCCGCCAGGGGCGCGGTCGTGGTCAATGCTGCGCCGTCCTCCCTCGGATGCTCATAACAGCCATTGTGCGCACGACGTTATCTCAAAGCCGGATGGCAGCCTATAGGCAGGATTTCCAATGCGCCCGCCTCGCAGTGCAGCACGGCTAGTGTGCCGAATCCGAAGTTCGCATCATTTGCCGCACCTTCGGAGCGAACTTCGGATTCGATAAGGACACTAGCAAACTTATGATTCTAGTGTGCTTTATGAATGCGAAGTTCGTGAAAGTGGCTGCCGCGAAATCGCACGAACTTCGCATTCAGCACACTAGGGCGCCTTCTCCGCCTTTGCGCCCGAACAGGCCTCCGGGACCGGAAGCGGAATCTTGCCGAGCTCGATGATCGCCTTGTTGCGGCTGAACAGCTTCAGCTTGCGCAGGATCTCGGTGACATGCGCCTTCACGGTGGATTCCGCGAGCTTGAGCTCGGCGGCGATCTCGCGGTTCTGCAGGCCGCGGATGATCAGATGGAGCACCCGGATCTGCTGCGGCGTCAGCTTCTGAATGCGTTCGCGCAGCGTCCGCGCCGTCTCGGACTGTTCCAGCGCACCGACCGCGACGAAATCCCGCGGCGCGGAGACCGACCCGCTCAGCACACGCGCGATCGCCTGCGAGAGCTCGCCGAGCGAGGTCGACTTCGGCAGATAGCCGACCGCGCCCATCTCGAGCGCCTCGCGGATGGTGTGCTTGTCCTCCTCGCTCGAGACGATGGCGATCGGCAGCCGCGGATAGCGATCCCTGATCTTCTGGAAGCCGGAGAAGCCGACCACGTCGGGCAGCAGCAGATCGAGCAGCGCCAGGTCGATATTCGGCTCGCTGGCGAGGATGCCAAGGGCCCCCTTGATCGAGGTGGCCTCATAGATCCGGGCATCGGGATGCGAGATGCGAATGGCGTTGCCAAGCGCCTCCCCGAACAGGGGGTGATCGTCGATGATCAGGAACCCCATCATGAGGACCCTCGCACTGCTCAAGCCTCCGTTCCGATTGGATCGGAACGGGGCTCTCGATTCATGTTCTGACGCGTTTTCTTCACGCGAACCGGTATCCACTTCGCTCGAAAACGCTCCTCTTGCGAACCGCAGCTTCTAGTTCGATCCGCCGGTATCCTGCACGCTCTGCAGATAGACATATACGTTTCTGAGCTCGTCGTCGTTGAAGACGTCCTTCCAGGCCGGCATGCCCTTGGCCGGCCGCCCGTCATGGACCGTCTTCCAGAATGTCGATTCCATGTCGTCAGCATAGCGCTTCTTGAGCAGCCTGAGATCGATCTTTCGCTCGGCCTGCACCGCGTCCGGGCCGTGGCAATGCGCGCAGGTTCCGTTGAAGACCTCCCGCCCGGCGGTGGCATCCCCCTTGGCGTCGCCGGCGGTCGCGGCGGTCTGAACCGGTCTCTCGGCCGCCGCGGCCGCGGCCTGCCCGACCGTGACGGGCTCGCTGGCGCCGACGGACGACGTCGTCGCGCGGTCGGCCTCGCCGAACTTCACCGGTGCGCCGTTCGGCACGCCATATTTGGCAAACAGGGCGGCAATCTCCGGCTGCAGCGCCGGCAGCACGCCGTCGACTTCATCGCGCAACGCGCCGGACGCCTTGGCGAAACCGATCGCGGTCGCCCAGAGCAGGCCGTCGCCCTCGGTGGACACGATCTGATATTTGTCGCCGAAGCTGGTCTTGTTGAGCCAGCCCGCCACCGGCGCCCAGATGAAGGCGATGTCGGCCTTGCCCTGTTCGAGCGCCGCCATGCCCTCCTCCGGGCTGAGCACGGTCACCTTCCGGACGTCGTCGCGCAGCGCGAGCAGGTTCTGCGGCGTCGATTGATACTGCACCGCAACCCGCAATCCCCTGAAATCGTCGACGCCGGCAAGCTTGCGGTCCTTGCTGCCGACCAGCGCATAGCCCTCATGGGCGATCGGCTTCGAGAAGATCACCGCCGGGCCCATGAAATCGTCGATCAAAGGCAGGCCGACCATGGCGTCGCACTGCTTGCTGAGCAGCGTCTCCCGCACCGTGCGCTTGCCGAAATAGGACTTGTACCAGTTGGTGCTCACCGTGCGGCCGAGCGTCTGCGCCACCGCCTGGCCGATCTCGAGATAGAGGCCGGGCTTGCCCGGGTCGTCGCTCGAGAACGGCAGGTTGGTCGGGTCGGCGCAGAGCCGCAGCGGCGGCTTTGTCTCGTCGGCGCCGGCCGCTAGGGCCGGCACCATGAGCAGGGCGGAGAGCAGCACGGTCCGGATTGCATGTTCCAACCGCGTGTTGCGCGAGGGGGTGCGCAGTTCGTTTCGGGCGATGCAGGACACGGACAATGCTGCCTCCTAGACGATCGTTTACTGCAGGGCGAACACGAACAGCGAGCCGCCTTCGGGCGCCGCGGCGACCATCTTCTTGCCGATGTCACCGAGGAAGGCCGGCAGCGCCGCGGTGCGTCCGACCACGATCGCGACATACTGCTTGCCGTCGACCGAATAGGTCACTGGACCTGCACCGATGCCGCTGCCGAGGTTCTTGCTCCACAGCACCTTGCCGTTCTTGGCATCGATGGCGCGGAAGTCGCCATGCAGATTGCCGGAGAACACCAAATTGCCGCCGGTCGTCAGCGTGCCGCCGTTGAAGGGCAGGTCTTCCTTGATGCTCCACACCTTCTTGTTGGCGATCGGATCCCAGGCTACGAGCTCGCCGAGGAAGCCGCCGGGGCCCGGCTTGGTCGGGAATTCGGCGCCAAGATAGAACACGCCGCGCTTGTAGTTCACGTCAGAGACCGACCAGTCCATGCACACATTGTTGCTCGGGATGTAGACGAGGCCGGTCTGCGGGTTGAACGACATCGGCTGCCAGTTCTTGCCGCCGATCAGGTTCGGGCAGATGTCCTTGGCGGGATGGCCCGGGCCCGGACGCTTGTCCGGATCCTCTTCCGCCCGCATCGTGTTGATGTCCCACTTCTTGGCCCAGTTAGCGAAGACGTATTTCTCCGCGGAGATCATCTTGCCGGTCTCGCGGTTGGCCACGAAGAAGAAGCCGTTGCGGTCCGCCTTCATCAGCACGGGCGTCTCGGTACCCTTGATCTTGAGGTCGGCGAGCAGCAGCTCGTTGACGCCGTCATAGTCCCAGGCGTCAGCCGGCGTGCCCTGGATGTGCCACTTGATCTTGCCGGTGTTGGGATCGATCGCCAGCGTCGAGGCCGTGTAAAGGTTGGTCAGCTTGCCGAAATTGCCGTCGCCGGTGGAGCGCACCGCGGTGTTCCACGGCCCCGGATTGCTGGTACCCCAGTAGACCGTGTCGGACTTGGCATCGTAGGAGCCGACCAGCCAGGCGGCGCCGCCGCCGTGCAGCCCGGTGTCGCCCTTCCAGGTGTCGCTGCCGGGTTCGCCCGGCGCCGGCACCGTGTAGGTCTGCCAGAGCAGCTTGCCGTCCTTGAGCGAGAACGCCTGCAAGGCGCCGCGGACGCCATATTCGCCGCCGCCGAAGCCGGTGATGACCTTGTCGCGGACGACGAGCGGCGGCGAGGTGATGACCGAGCCCTGCTTGTAGTCGACGACCGTCGAGGTCCAGAGCTCCTTGCCGGTCTCGGCGTCGAGCGCGGTCAGCTTGCCGTCGAGCCGGCCGACGAAGATCTTGCCGTCGGCATAGGACACGCCGCGATTGTTGACGTCGCAGCAGGCGTATTGAAGCACGTCATCCGGAATATCGGGCTGCCAGGTCCATTTGCGCGCGCCGGTCGCGGCATCGATCGCATAGACGTATTTCGGACCCCACGAGGTCGACACATACAGGTTCTTGCCGATCACAACGGGCGACGACTCGTTGGAGCGGAGCGAAGCCAGCGACAGCGAGTAGACCAGCTGCAGCTTGCCGGCATTCTCGGAGTTGATCTGCTTCAACGGGCTGAAACGCGTATTGCCGTAATCGTGGCCGGCAATTGCCCATCCGTTGGGATCGGACGCCGCCTTCACGACGGAATCATTGGCTTTCGACGCACCAATGCCTGCCAGCACCATGGCGACCAGCGACACGCCGGCAAAGAAAATCCCGCTCCTCAGCTTCATTGGCTTCCTCCAATATGATTTTGTTGCCGCGATGGATGCATCGCGGGCGCGGATCGCTACCGAATTTCATGAACCAGCGATCTTCTGCCGCTGCGTCGGCGATGAAAATGACAGCAACGCCCTTGCGTCGTTATAGGCGGAAGGTAGTAGCGATCGCGGCGACGATTTTGGCGTGCGGCGAGCACCGTCAGTTTGCCGAAAACCGCTTGCGCTGCCGGGCAATTTCGTCGCGCTGGAGTGCGCCGCAGGCTGCTTGCAAATTGCCCATTGAACGGCTGCCTGCTAGGATCGCAGGCACTGCCCGGCGCCTTCATGACAGGGCCGCGACTACGACTTTGATCGCGGTTACGACCCACATGAAGCGTGGTCTACTGGGCCCATAACGAAGCTATTGGGAGAAACGCGTGTCTACAGTCAAACTGACGGTAAACGGCAAGGCGGTCTCGGTCGACGTTGAGGACCGAACCCTCCTCGTGCACCTCTTGCGCGAAAACCTGAACCTCACCGGCACCCATGTCGGCTGCGATACCAGCCAATGCGGCGCCTGCGTCGTCCATGTCGATGGACGGGCGGTCAAATCCTGCACCATGCTGGCCGGCCAGGCGGCGGGCTGCAACGTCACCACGATCGAAGGCCTCGCCAAGGGCGACGAGCTGCACCCGATGCAGGCGGCGTTCCGCGACAATCACGGCCTGCAGTGCGGCTATTGCACCCCCGGCATGATCATGTCCGCTGTCGACATCGTGCACCGCCATGGTGGCAAGCTCGATGAGGAAACGGTTCGCCACGAGCTCGAGGGCAATATCTGCCGCTGCACCGGCTACCACAACATCGTCAAGGCGGTGCTCGACGCAGCCGGCCGCATGAAGGTTGCGCAGGCCGCCGAATAGCGCGCCACGCACCGCACACGATCAAGCTCACCACCGCCGGTCTCGATGGAAACGGCGGCAAATCGAATCTCCGGTCGGGAGGACTAGACAATGGGTGTTGAAGGAATTGGCGCACGTGTCGTGCGCAAGGAAGATCGCCGGTTCATCACCGGACAAGGACGTTACGTCGACGACGTCAAAATGGTCGGCATGAGCTACGCTCACTTCATCCGCAGCCCGCATGCCCATGCCAAGGTCAAGGGCATCGATTCCGCCGAGGCCATGAAGATGCCCGGCGTGATCGCGGTGCTGACCGGACAGCAGATCGTCGACGACAAGGTCGGCAATTTGATCTGCGGCTGGGCCATCACCTCGAAGGACGGCTCACCGATGAAAATGGGCGCGTGGCCGGCGATGGCGCCGGAGACCGTGCGCTTTGTCGGGCAGGCCGTCGCGGTCGTGATCGCCGAGACCAAGAACCAGGCCAGGGACGCCGCCGAAGCGGTCGTCGTCGATTACGAAGAACTTCCCGCGGTGCCTGACATCAAGGCCGCGATCAAGCCGGGCGCCGCGCAGCTTCATCCCGAAGCTCCCGGCAACATCGTATATGACTGGCATCTCGGCGACGAAGCCGCGGTCAAGGATGCCTTCAGCAAGGCGGCCAATGTGGTGACGCTCGACCTCACCAATAACCGCCTGGTGCCGAACGCGATGGAGCCGCGCGCCGCGATCGCGCATTACGACCAGGCCGAAGAGCACTACACGCTCTACACGACGTCGCAGAACCCGCACGTCGCCCGCCTCGTGCTGTCGGCGTTCTACAACATCGCGCCCGAGCACAAGCTGCGCGTGATCGCGCCCGACGTCGGCGGCGGCTTCGGCTCCAAGATCTACATCTATCCCGAAGAGATGGTGGCTCTGTGGGCCTCGAAGAAGGTGGGCCGCCCGGTGAAGTGGACCGGCGACCGTTCGGAAGCCTTCCTCACCGACGCGCATGGCCGCGACCATGTCTCGAAGGCGGAGTTGGCGTTCGACAAGGACAACAAGATCCTTGGCCTGCGGGTGAAGACCCACGCCAATTTCGGCGCCTATATGTCGCTGTTCTCCTCGGCGGTGCCGACCTATCTCTACGCGACGCTGCTGTCGGGCCAGTACGTGATTCCGGCGATCTATGCCGAGGTGATCGGCGTCTACACCAACACCACGCCGGTCGACGCCTACCGCGGCGCCGGCCGCCCCGAGGCCAGTTTTCTGATCGAGCGCATGATGGAGACGGCGGCGCGGCAGTTGAAGGTCGATCCGACCGAGCTGCGCAAGAAGAACTTCATCACCCAGTTCCCGTATCAGACGCCTGTAATCATGGCGTATGATATCGGCGACTTCCACGCCTCGATCGATGCTGCGATGAAGGCGATCGACTATGCCGGCTTCCCGGCCCGCAAGGCCAAGGCGAAAGCCGACGGCAAGCTGCGCGGCATCGGCATCTCCTGCTACATCGAGGCCTGCGGCATCGCGCCGTCGAAGGCGGTCGGCAGTCTCGGCGCCGGCGTCGGCCTGTGGGAGTCGGCTGAGATCCGCGTCAACCCGGTCGGCACCATCGAGGTGCTCACCGGTTCGCACAGCCACGGCCAGGGCCACGAAACGACGTTCTGCCAGATCATCGCGGAGCGGCTCGGCGTGCCGATCAGCCAGGTCTCGATCGTCCATGGCGACACCGACAAGGTGCAGTTCGGCATGGGCACCTACGGCTCGCGCTCGCTCGCGGTCGGCGGTACGGCGATCGTGAAGGCGATGGAGAAGGTCGAGGCCAAGGCCAAGAAGATCGCCGCGCATGCGCTCGAGGCGTCCGAGAGCGACATCGTGATCGAGAACGGCGAGTTCAAGGTCACCGGCACCGACAAGTCGATCGCGCTGCCGATGGTCGCGCTCGCCGCCTACACCGCGCATAATTTGCCCGATGGCATGGAGCCCGGGTTGAAGGAGACGGCGTTCTACGACCCGACCAACTTCACCTTCCCGGCCGGTGCCTATATCTGCGAACTCGAGGTCGATCCCGGCACCGGCAAGACCTCCTTCGTCAACTTCGTCGCAGCCGACGATTTCGGCCGGCTGATCAACCCGATGATCGTCGAGGGCCAGGTCCATGGCGGCCTTGCGCAGGGCATCGGCCAGGCACTGCTCGAAGGTGTGGTCTATGACGGCACTGGTCAGCTCATGACCGCGTCCTTCATGGACTACACCATGCCGCGGGCCGACGACCTGCCCTCGTTCCAGCTCTCCCACACCACGACGCTGTGTCCGGGCAACCCGCTCGGCGTCAAGGGCTGCGGCGAAGCCGGCGCGATCGGCGCCTCGGCTGCCGTGATCAACGCGATCACGGACGCGATCGGCAACAACAAGCTGGAAATGCCGGCGACGCCCGATCGCGTCTGGCATGCCATTCACGGTTGAGGGAGGAAGAGCCATGTACGAGACAAATTATCACCGCGCTTCCTCGGTCGCTGACGCCGCCGCAACCTTCGCCAAAGGCGCGGAATCAAAATTCCTCGCCGGCGGACAAACCCTGCTTCCGGTGATGAAGCAGCGTCTTGCCGCGCCTTCCGACGTGATCGACCTCTCCAAGGTGCAGGAGATGATCGGCATCGAGGTGTCGGGCGACACCGTCACCATCAAGGCCGCGACTCCGCATTACGATGTGGCGCAAAACGATGCGATGCAGAAGGCGATCCCGGCGCTCGCCAATCTGGCGTCGATGATCGGCGATCCTGCCGTGCGCTATCGCGGCACGATCGGCGGCTCGCTCGCCAACAACGACCCGGCGGCGGACTATCCGGCGGCGGTGCTGGCGCTCGGCGCGACGGTCAAGACCAACAAGCGGTCGATCGCGGCGGATGATTTCTTCAAGGGCCTTTTCACGACGGCGCTCGAGGATGGCGAGATCATCACCGCGGTGTCGTTTCCGGTCCCGGCCAAGGCGGGCTACGCGAAGTTTCCGAACCCGGCCTCGCGCTTCGCGCTGACCGGCGTGTTCGTCGCCAAGACCAAGTCGGGTGACGTCCGCGCCACCGCCACTGGCGCATCGCAGAGCGGCGTCATGCGGGTGGCGCCTATCGAGCAGGCGCTGAAGGCGAACTGGGCGGCCTCGGCGCTCGACAGCGTCAATATCCCGGCGAGCGGCTTGCTCGCTGACATCCACGGCTCGGCCGACTACCGCGCCAACTTGATCAAGGTGATGGGACAGCGGGCGGTCGCGGCCGCGGGCTGATAGCGCCTAAACACAAGTCCAGAACGGCGCGCAGCGATGCGCGCCGTTCGCGTTTTTACCGGCGGCACAGGACAAAAGGTGCTTGCCACATCCGGCTTTAGGCGAGACAATTTAGCTAATCAGCTAATTAAAAATACCGTCCCACGGACGGCTGGGAGAACGCATGAAGTTCGGCACCAAGCCAGCCGTGACATCTCAGCCGCCTAGCGCCCCGCAACCAACGGAAGAACAACGTGCTCGATAAACCTGCCTCCCAGACTGCCGCCCGCACCTCGGGCCCGCTCGCCGGCTTCCGCATCGTCGAATTCGCCGGCATCGGTCCCGGCCCGTTCGCCTGCATGCTGCTCGCCGACATGGGCGCCGAGGTCATCACGCTCGATCGGGTCGGCGCCGGCAAGAATCTGAAGGCGGTCGCAACCCGCGGCCGCAAGGTCATCGAGCTCGACCTCAAGAACAAGGCGGCGATTGCTGAAGTGCTCGACCTGCTCGGCCACGCCGACGCGCTGATCGAGGGCTTTCGTCCCGGCGTGATGGAGCGCCTCGGCCTCGGCCCGGATGTCGTGCTCGCGCGCAATCCAAGACTGGTCTATGGCCGCATGACCGGCTGGGGCCAGGAAGGCCCGCTGGCGAATGCCGCCGGCCATGACATCAACTACATCTCGATCACGGGCGCGCTGGCTGCGATCGGCACCAAGGAGAAGCCGGTGCCGCCGCTCAACCTGGTCGGCGATTTCGGCGGCGGCGCGCTCTACCTCGTGGTCGGCGTGCTCGCCGCGCTGCTGGAAGCGCAGAAGTCCGGCAAGGGCCAGGTGGTCGATACCGCGATGTGCGACGGCGCGGCCTCGCTGATGTCGATGTTCTACGACATGGCCGCGCAGGGCCGCTGGAGCGGCGGCCGCGACCAGAATTTCCTGGACGGCGGCGCGCATTTCTACGGCGTCTACGAATGCTCCTGCGGCAACTTCATCTCGATCGGCTCGATCGAGCCGCAATTCTACGCGCTGCTGCGCAAGCATGCCGACCTGACCGACGCCGACTTCGACGCGCAGATGGACCGCAAGGCCTGGCCGGCGCTGAAGGAGAAGCTGACCCGGGTGTTCAAGAGCAAATCGCGCGCGGACTGGTGCCAGATCATGGAAGGCACCGACATCTGCTTCGCGCCGATTCTGACCATGGAGGAAGCGCCCAAGCATCCGCACATGGCCGCGCGCCAGGTGTTCGTCGAACGCCACGGCGTCACCCAGCCTGCCCCCGCGCCGCGCTTCTCGCGCACGCCGTCCGCGATCCGCGAGCCGGAGCTGGCGAATATCGGGGATGTGACGGCGGCTTGGAAAGCAGCGAAGTAAATCTCGTTGTCGTCCCGGCCAAGCGAAGCGCGAGCCGGGACCCATAACCACGACACGCGGTTGTGGCGCGCGGCTTTTTTCCGCGGGACTACTACCCGGCACACGCGATAGATTCCGCGGTATGGGTCCCGGCTCCCGTGCGCAATTGCGCACGAGGCCGGGACGACACCCTTTGCTGTGCGCTGGCGCGGCGCGCCATGGCTCACGCCGCGTGATCGACCTTCAGCACGCCGCGGCGGATCTGGTCTTCCTCGATCGATTCGAACAGCGCCTTGAAGTTGCCTTCGCCGAAGCCGTCGTCGCCCTTGCGCTGGATGAACTCGAAGAAGATCGGCCCGATCGCGTTGGCCGAGAAGATCTGCAGCAACACCTTGGTCTGGCCGCCGTCGACCACGCCCTCGCCGTCGATCAGGATGCCGTTGGTCCTGAGCCGGGCGACGTCCTCGCCATGCTTGGGCAGGCGGGCGTCGATCCGCTCGAAATAGGTATCGGGCGGCGACGGCATGAACGGCAGGCCGTCGGCGCGCAACCTCTCGACCGTCGCGTGGATATCGCGCGCGCCGCAGGCGATGTGCTGGATGCCCTCGCCGCGGTAGACGTTGAGATATTCCTCGATCTGACCGGAATCGCCGGCGTCCTCGTTGATCGGAATCCGGATCTTGCCGTCCGGACTGGTCAGCGCACGGGAGAACAGGCCGGATGCGCGGCCCTCGATGTCGAAGAAACGGATCTGACGGAAGTTGAACAGTTTTGCATAGAAGCCGGTCCAGACATCCATCCGGCCGCGATGGACGTTATGGGTGAGGTGATCGATGTAATAAAGCCCCGACCCGGCCGGGCGCGGGTTGACGGCCCCGAGCCACTCGAACTCGGCATCATAGGCCGAACCCTTGGCGCCGTAGCGGTCGACGAAATAAAGCAGGCTGCCGCCGATGCCCTTGATCGCGGGCACATCGAGCGTCTTCGCCGCGGGCGCGACATCCGCCGGCTCCGCGCCGAGCGCGAGCGCGCGTTCATAGGCTTGCTTGGCGTCGACGACGCGGAATGCCATCGACGGCGCGCAGGGACCGTGCGCGGCGACGAAGTTGAAGCCGTGGCTGCCCGGCTCCTCATTGACGAGATAGTTGATGTCGCCCTGGCGATAGACCGTGATCTGCTTGGTCCGGTGGCGGGCGACCGCGACGAAGCCCATCAGCTTGAAAAGCGCGTGCAGCTCCGCCGGATTCGGATGGGCATATTCGACGAACTCGAAGCCGTCGGTGCCCATCGGGTTCTCAGTGCTGATTTCGGCCGGCGGCGCATCGTGCGGAAACGGACCCATGGCGGCAACTCCCTGACTTGTCTGGGGATCAGTTTCCGTCATTTGCTGCACAACGTGCGTGCAAAATCGGTCCCATTTTGCTAGCCTTGCGCACGATCCGTGCACGAAATGGACATTTGACGCATGCCTGAAGTGGACGCCTTCGACCTGAAAATGCTCGCCGCCCTGCAGGACGACGGCCGGCTGACCAACCAGCAGCTGGCCGACCTCGTCGGGCTGTCGGCATCGCAATGTTCGCGGCGGCGGATGCGGCTGGAGGAGGAGAAGGTCATCGCCGGCTACCATGCCGAGCTCGCCGGCGAGGCGCTCGGCTTCGGCCTGATCGCCTTCATCCACATCACGCTGGCGACCCACTCGCCCGACAACGCCAAGCGGTTTCGCGAGTTGGTCAACCGGGTCGACGATATCCAGGAGGCCTATGCGCTGACCGGGGATGCCGACTACGTGCTCAAGGTGATGCTGCGCGACCTCAAGAGCCTGTCCGACATCGTCAACAACGTGCTGATGCCGCACCAGAGCGTGGCCCATGTGCGCTCCTCGATCGTGCTCGACCGCCTGAAGGAGAGCACCAGGCTGCCGCTGAAGTCGCTACAGGCGTGATGGCTCGAATCGAGGGAAATCCGCCATTCGCTTTTGCGGCACCACTTGCGATCATTCCGGCAACGGCAAGAGAGACGAACCATGGCGCTGCAGCTGCGACCGAACTGCGAATATTGCGACAAGGACCTGCCACCCAGCGCCACCGACGCGCGGATCTGCTCCTATGAATGCACGTTCTGTGCGGATTGCGCCGAGACCAGGCTCGGCAATGTCTGCCCGAACTGCGGCGGCGGCTTTGCGCCGCGGCCGATCCGCCCGGCCAAGCCGTGGCGGCCGGGTGTCTGCACGGTCAACCAGCCGCCGTCGGACAAGCGGGTGCATTTGAAATACAGCCTCGAGGACGTCGCGGCGAATACGGCGCGCTTGAGGGATGTCAGGCCCGAGGAACGGTAGCTGGCCCACCCGTCATTCCGGGATGGTCCGAAGGACCATACCCGGAATCTCGAGATTCCGGGCTCGATGCTACGCATCGCCCCGGAATGACAACGCGACCTACTCCGTCGCGACGATCGTGCCTTCGACCTCGCCGAAGCCGACGCGATAGCCGTCGCCCTGGCACCAGCCGCGCATCACGAGCGAATCGCCGTCCTCCAGGAACGACCGCGTCACGCCGCTGGCAAGTTCGACCGGCTCGGTGCCGTTCCAGCTGATTTCCAGGAGACTGCCGCGCTGGTGCTTCTCGGGGCCGGAGATCGTGCCGCTGCCGAGGAGATCGCCGACATTCATCGCGCAGCCGCTCGAGGCATGGTGCACGAGCTGCTGCACCGACGACCAGTACATGTATTTGAAGTTGGTGCTGCAGATTGTCTTCGCCTCGTTCATTGCACCGGCGCGCAGCGCGACGTCGAGCTGCATGTCGTAATTGTTCGGCTGGGTCTGCTTGAGATACGCCAGCGGCTCCGGCTGCTGCGCCGGGCCCTGCATGCGGAACGGCTCGAGCGCCTCGCGCGTCACCACCCACGGGCTGATCGAGGTCGCGAACGCCTTGGCCTGGAACGGGCCGAGCGGCACATACTCCCACTGCTGGATGTCGCGCGCGCTCCAGTCGTTGAGGATGACGAAGCCGAAGATCATCTCCTCGGCCTGCTTCTCCGTCAGCATCTCGCCCATCGGCGAGGCCTGGCCGACGACCACGCCCATCTCGAGCTCGAAGTCGAGCCGCTTGCAGGCGCCGAAGCTCGGCACCTCAGCGGTCGGCGGCTTCAGCTGGCCGCGGGGGCGGCGCACTTTGCTGCCCGACACGACCACCGTCGAGGCGCGGCCGTTGTAGCCGATCGGCATATGCAGCCAGTTCGGCTGCAGCGCATTGTCCTTGCCGCGGAACATGACGCCGACATTGGTGGCGTGCTCCTTCGACGAGTAGAAATCGGTGTAGCCGGAGACCGCGAACGGCATGTGCAGCCTGACGTCGGCCATCGGCACCAGCGCCCGCGCCCGCAGTTCCCTGTTGTCGCGCAGCTCCGGATGATCCGAGCGGAGCAGCTCGCTGATCCGCGCCCGCGTCGCCGACCACACTTTCGGCCCGAGCGCCATGAAGGCGTTGAGCGACGGCTGCGAGAACACGCCGAGCGGTCCGACATCGAGCCGCGAGTCCTGCTCGAGCTCCCACAGGTCGAGCACATAATCGCCGATCGCAACACCGACGCGCGGCGCAAGGCCATCCTTCGACGAGAACACACCATAGGGCAGGTTCTGGATCGGAAAGTCGGAGGTCGGGGCGACGTCGATGAAGGAGCGGAGCTTTGGGTCGTTGGGGTGGGTCACTGATTCCTCCAATCAAGAAGCTGTCATGCCCGGGCTTGACCCGGGCATCCATCTTCGGAAAGCGCGATGGATCGCCGGGTCAAGCCCGGCGATGACGAGGGACACAAACTCACGGCTTGTTCGGGTCGAACTTCTTCTCCAAGCCCTTCCAGCAATCCGAGTAATCGTCCTGCAGCGTCGACGATTTCGCCGCATGTTCGGTCACGCGCTGCGGGAACCGGGTCTCGAACATGAAGGCCATCGTGCCGGTCAGCTTGACCGGCTTCAGCTCGCTGTTGCTGGCGTGCTCGAAGGCTTCGCGGTCGGGACCGTGCGGCAACATGCAATTGTGCAAACTGATGCCGCCCGGCACAAAGCCCTGCGGCTTGGCGTCGTAGACGCCGTAGATCAGCCCCATGAACTCCGACATGATGTTCATGTGGTACCACGGCGGACGGAAGGTGTTGTCGGCCACCATCCAGCGCTCCGGGAAGATCACGAAGTCGATATTCGCGGTGCCCGCGGTCTCCGACGGCGAGGTCAGCACCGTGAAGATCGAGGGATCGGGATGATCGAAGGCGATCGCGCCGACCGGCGAGAAGGTACGCAGATCGTATTTGTAGGGCGCGTAATTGCCGTGCCAGGCGACCACGTCGATCGGCGAATGCGGCAGCGTGGTCTTGAACAGCGAGCCGCCCCATTTGACGTAGAGCTCGGTCGGGGTGTCCTTGTCCTCGTAGCTCGCGACCGGCGTCAGGAAGTCGCGTGAATTGGCGAGGCAGTTGGCGCCGATCGGGCCGCGCTCCGGCAGCGTGAACGCGCCGCCGTAATTCTCGCAGAGATAGCCGCGCGCCGGGCCGCCGGGAATTTCGACGCGGAATTTGACGCCGCGCGGGATCACCACGATCTCGCCCGGCTCGGCATCAATCCGGCCGAACTCGGTGACGAAACGCAGATTGCCCTGCTGCAGCACGAACATCATCTCGCCATCGGCATTGTAGAAATGCTGATCGACCATCGATTTGGTGATGAGATAGATGTGTGCGGCCATGCCGGCCTGGGTGTTGGCATCACCCGCCGTGGTCATGGTCTGCACGCCCTGCAGGAAGGTCATGTCCTCCTTCGGGATCGGCGCGGGGTCCCAGCGCAACTGTGCGATCGGCATGTCGTATTCGTGGCACGGCGCGGTGCGCCACAGCCCGCTATCTGCCCTGGCGAAGCGGCCGGAGTGCCGCACCGACGGGCGGATGCGATAGAGCCACGAGCGCTCGTTGGTGCCGCGTGGCGCCGTGAACGGCGAGCCGGACAATTGCTCGGCATAAAGCCCATAGGCGCAGCGCTGCGGCGAATTGCGCCCCATCGGCAGCGCGCCGGGCAAGGCCTCGGTCTCAAAGCTGTTGCCGAAGCCGGACATGTAGCCCGGGGTGACTTGCCCTGAGCTGCGGACGATCTGATCAGGCGAGGTATTGATGTTCATCGCTATCCTCCTTGCAGGGCGGCCCACATTTCCTGGTCGCGCTTGTCGGTCCAGATCACGGGATCGTCGATCCCCGACGCCTCGTCATAGGCGCGCGAAACGTTGAACGGCAGGCAGTGCTCGTAGATCGCAAAGCTCGAGAACTTCGGATCCATCACCTCGCGCGTTGCCGCCATCGATTCCTTCATGCTGCGGCCCTTGGCGACGGATGATTCGGCCGCGCCGTAGAGCGTGGTGACGAAATCGCGGGTCATCGCGATCGCATCGCGCCCGGTGGCGAGGCCCTTCAGCGCATCGCCACGGCCCGGCGCGATCGCCTTCGGATTGAAGGCGCGGATCTCGTTCAAGGTCGTCGGCCATTCGCGCAAATGCGCATCGCCGCAATAGCACGCCGAGTGATATTCGATCAGATCGCCGGAGAACATCACCTCGGCATCCGGCACCCAGGCGACGATGTCGCCCGAGGTATGGCCGGCGCCGAGCTGCATCAGCCGCACCTCGCGCTTGCCGAGATAGATCGACATCTCGCCTTCGAAGGTCAGCGTCGGCCAGGTCAGGCCGGGAATGCTTGCCGCATCCTGGAACAGGCGCGGGAAGCGGCCATATTCGGAATCCCAATCCTGCTGGCCGCGCTCCTCGATCAGGCGATAGGTCTCCTGCGAGGCGACGATAGCTTGCGCGTGATAGGCGGAGGCGCCGAGCACGCGCACCGCATGATAGTGCGACAGCACGACATATTTGATCGGCTTGTCGGTGACGGTCTTGACCCGCTCGATCACCTTGTTGGCCATCGCCGGCGTCGCCTGCGCGTCGAACACCAGGCAGCCGTCGTCGCCGACGATCACGGCGGTGTTGGGATCGCCCTCGGCGGTGAAGGCATAGAGGTCGGTGCCGATCTCGGAGAAGGTGACCTTCTTCTCCGAAAGATCCGTGGTCGATGCGAAACCTTTGGCCATCAGTTCAATCCTGTCCGTTCAAGAGCATTCGCCCCCTCTCCCCGTTCTTACGGGGAGAGGGTTGGGGTGAGGGGCTGTCTCCGCATACACGGCGACAGATGTGTCTGCGGAAGCGCCCCCTCACCCGGAGCGCATCTGACGATGCGTTCCGACCTCTCCCCGCAAGCGGGGCGAGGTGAGGCGGAGGCTGCTGCGCGACTTGATCAAGATCCATCCTGATTCAGCTCGTAACTATTGTTGTTGCTGCTGTTGCTGCTGGCTTGCATCAAGCATCCGCCGCTTCGCCAGCGCGATCGCCTCGCGCAGCACGTCGAGATCACCGATATGGTTGGCGAGCACCAGAACCAGCGCAGCATCGAGATCGGCGCTCTGCGCCTCGGTGAGGCCGCGATGGGCCTCGACGATGGCGCGGAAGGCGTCATCGGGCTTTGCGAAATTCGAACTGGTCGACAGCGCCATGACTGCTCCTCAGTTCAGGCCGGCTGCGCGCGCCAGCGCCGCATCAAGTGCCGGCCGCGCCGCGTTGCGGAAGCGTGCCGCGACATAGCCGTCCGGCCGCAGCAGATAGGCGGTGCCGGGCTCGGCATCGTAGCGCTTGCCGGCAAGGCCCTGCGCGTCGACCAGCCCATCCTCGCCGCCGACTCGGATGCTGCCGACGCCATCGGGCACATCGGCAGCCGCGCCATTGCCAAACTCCAGCAGCGTGAAGCGCGTTCCCTGTCTGATGAAAACATCGGTCAGATAGGTGGAACCTCCGCCCTGCTCCGTCACCGGAGCATCCGGCATCGAGGCGCCGGGCCGCGGGCCGCCGCGCCAATCATCGCGATCGCCGCTCGACAGCGGCGTATCGTAGACCGACGGCACCGACAGCCGCCCGCCATTGACCATGCGCTTGCCGAACTCGGTATCGTTGGCGAGCGACAGCACCGCCTGGCGCAGCCGCGCTTCCTGTTTCGTCACCGGCGCCATAAAGTCGGTCGAGCGGGTCGACTCGCGGATGTTCTCGTCCGCCGCCGCGCTGCGCTCGATGTGATAGCTCTCCAGCAAGCCCTCCGGCGACAGCCGGCGCAGCACGCGGTCGAGCTTCCACGCCAAATTCTCGGCGTCCTCGAGCCCGGAATTGGCGCCGCGCGCGCCGAACGGCGAGACCTGGTGGGCGGAATCACCGGCAAAGATCACCCGGCCGTGGATGAACTTGGCCATCCGGCGACACTGGAACTTGTAGAGCGAGATCCATTCGAACTCGAACTTGTCATGGCCGAGCATGCGCTCGATCCGCGGCCGGACATTCTCGGGCTGCTTCTCGGCCACCGGATCGGCATCCGGGTTGAGCTGCAGATCGATCCGCCAGATGTCGTCCGGCTGCTTGTGCAGCAGCGCCGAGCGTCCGGCATGGAACGGCGGATCGAACCAGAACCAGCGCTCGGTCGGGAACGCCGCCGTCATCTTGACGTCGGCGATCAGGAACTGGTCCTCGAACACCTGGCCCGCGAACTCCGCGCCGACCATCTGCCGCAGCGAGGAACGAGCACCATCGCAGGCGACCACGAAGGTCGCGTGCACCTGGTAGGAGCCGTCAGGGGTTGCGATGGTCAGCGCAACGCCATCGTTGCGGCTCTCCAGCGCGATCACCTTGTTGCGCCAGCGCAGGTCGATTTCAGGCAGTTGCCCGACCCGGTCGACCAGATAGGCCTCGGCGTAGAACTGCTGCAGGTTGATGAAGGCGGGCCGCTTGTGGCCTTCCTCGGGAAGCAAATTGAACTGGTAGAGCTGCGAGGCGCCGTGGAAGATCTTGCCGACGCTCCACACCACGCCTTTCTCGACCATGCGGTCGCCGACGCCGAGGCGATCCCAGAACTCAAGCGAGCGCTTCGAGAAGCAGATCGCGCGCGAGCCTTCGCCGATCCGGTCGGCATCGTCGAGCAGCACCACGCGCTGGCCGCGCTGCGCGAGATCGATCGCGAGCGACAATCCCACCGGCCCGGCGCCGACCACGACGACGGGATGCTCCGCGACATTGGCGCCCGAGCGCTCCTGGTCGGGATGACGGCGATAGCCGAACTGGGTTTTGGCCTGTGCCGTGTTGGCGTGTGCCATTGCGTGACCCTGGATGTTTCCCTTGCGCCGCGGCCTCTGGCTGCGGTTCTGTGTGACCGGCGTGCGACCGGGACCTTGCGAGCCGGCCGCGACCTTGCTAAATTAGTCTCACTTGCAACTATCTTAAACCCCCAGTCGGGGCTGCCGTCAACTCAAATTGGAGGGATTTTTGGCACGGACCTCTGCAAGCCAGCCTCCAGCCCGGCCGCGCAGTGCCGTGGAAGCGGAGCTGCGCGACACTATCGCGCCGACCAAGAAGCGCCTCGATCTCTTCCATTTCATGCCGTTCCGCCTGAACCGGCTGGCGGCCGAGGTGTCCTCGGCGCTGTCGAGCGAATATCAGGCGCGCTACGGCCTCGACATTCCGGAGTGGCGCGTGCTCGCAACGCTCGGCTTCCGCAGCGATCCCTGCAGCGCGCAGTACATCGCGCACTGCACGCGCACCCATAAATCCACCATCAGCCGCGCGGTGTCGGCGCTGATGGAGCGCGAGATCGTCGAGCGCGTCGAGAACGCCGACGACCGCCGCGAATTCCGCCTGCGACTGACCAAAACGGGCCAGGCGCTCTACGAGGAACTGATCCCGCGCCTGCTGCGCAAGGAACAGGAGATCTTGTCCTGCCTCTCCGCACAGGAACGCCGCGACCTCGGCCGCCTGCTCGGCAAGGTCGAGAGCACCCTCGAGTTGGTGCAGACCAGCGAAGAGGCCGACGCGAAGGACGCGTATTAGGCTCACTCAACCCGTCATCCTGAGGAGCGCGCAGCGCGTCTCGAAGGATGCACGGCCCGGCTGGTGGCCGTCGACCCTTCGAGACGCGCGCAAGAGCGCGCTCCTCCAGCGACAAAGGCGAAGCCTTTGCGCGGGGGTGACGGTGATGGAATCTTGTGCGGCTCCTTCCACCGTCATTGCGAGCGAAGCGAAGCAATCCATGCATCCGAGCATGCGGGACGATGGATTGCTTCGTCGCTACGCTCCTCGCAATGACGGTGCCGTTACGCCCTGTCGATATGTGTCGCGATCACCGGAAAATAATTGTCCTTCGATCCCTTGTCGATCGCTTCCTGCAGCACCGTGCCGATCAGCTCCGCGCCGCGGATCTTGATGCCGGCGTCGGCGGCGAGCTCCAGCGCGTAGGACAGATCCTTCAGCGCATATTCGGTCGAGAATGCGCGCTCGGGAAACACGCCGGGCACGATCGCCTTCATGCCATGGTTGCGCAGCGCAAAGCTGTCGGCCGAGCCCTTCGACAAGGTTTCCAGCAGCAGCTTCGGATCGACGCCGTTATGCTTCGCCACCGCGACAGCCTCGGCCAGCGCGTTCACGGTCTCGAACAGCACCATGTTGTTGAGGATCTTGGTCACCTGCCCGGCGCCGACGTCACCGCAATTGGTGACATCGGTGGCGAAGCAGCGGATCAAGGGCTCGATCGCGGCATAAAGCGCCGGCACCGCGCCGACCATCACGCTGAGCGTACCGTCCTGCGCCGCCTGCCGCGTGCGCGCGATCGGTGCGTCGACCCACGCCGCGCCCTTGGCCTGCAACTGCGCGGCGAAATCGCGGGTCTGGCTGACTGAAGACGTGCCGAGATCGACCACGATCTGGCCGCTTCTCGTGTTCTTCAAAATGCCGTCGCCTTCGAACACCGCGCGCACGTGCCTGGCGCTCGGCAAGCAGAGGAACACCACATCGCTCCGCTTGATGACGTCGGCGACCGACGCCGCAACCTCGGCACCGTCGGCGCGCAACCGCTGCAGCGGTTCGGCCGAGAGGTCGAACACGACAACGCGCTTGCCGCTCTTCTTGACCAGGTTGCGGCAAATCGGCTCACCCATCACGCCGAGGCCGATGAACCCGAGAGTCTTGGTGTCAGTCGTCTTGGTGTCAGTCATATCGCTTCTTTTGACGTTTCTTGACGTGTTGCAGACGAGCCTCGCCCAATCGGCGAGGCTATTTCGCGAACGATCGCGATGGCGCGAGATGCAGCGCGAACGCATCGACCTTGTCGCTGGCGCGCGGATAGATCTCGCTGACGATCGGATCGTGACCGGGAATGAAGCGGTCCGGATGACCGGCGAGCCGCTCGACGGTCTCCCAGCCCTGCGCCATGTCGCCGACATTGTAGACGATCGGGAACGGGCTGCGCTTGTGCAGGTTCGCATAATAATGCGCGGCGTCCGACGCCAGCACGACCGGGCCGCGCGCGGTCTCGATGCGCACCACTTGCAGGCCGTCGGAATGGCCGCCGACGCGATGCACGGTGACGCCGGGTGCGATCTCGCCGTCGCCGGAGTGGAAGGTGACGCGCTCGCCATAGACGTGGCGCACCATCTGCGTGACGTGCTCGATGGAGAACGGATGGCGCAGCATGCCGTTGCACATGCAGCGGCCGGTCGCGTAGCTCATCTCGCGTTCCTGCAGATGGAATTTGGCGTTCGGGAAGCGATCGAGATTGCCGGCGTGGTCGTAATGCAGGTGAGTGACGACGACATCCTTGATGCTATCGGCACTGACGCCGAAGCCGGCCAGCGCGTCGACCGGGTTGAGCGTCAGCTTGCGGGCGCGCGCCTTAGCCTCCTCGGCGTTGAAGCCGGTGTCGACCAGGATGTCGCGGCCATGGCCACGGATCAGCCAGACGAAATAATCCAGGTCCTGCGCGGTGGTATCGTGCGGATCGGGCACCAGGAAGTTGAGGTGGGGCGTGCGCGGCGACATCGTCGCATAGCGCAGGGCGTAGATCTCGTAGGCGTTTCCCATCGGTTTCGCTCTTGTTTGCAAGGCCTGTTTTGAACGGCTTGTCTTTGAATAGCCTGCCGTCCCGAACACAAAGCCATCGCCTCGCGCAAAGGTCAAACCGCGCGGCGTGCGACGAGCGCATGACAGGGTGGCGACAGCCTTCGTGAGTGCAGGCACGTTATCGGCCCGCAGGAACCAGCACCGTGCCGGATGACGATGGCCGCCATGACCGCATGCTGCTGCACTGCGGTCTGGCTGGCATCACCGCGATAAACGATGCTGCCGCAAGCCGTTGACGGGGGCTTGGCCGTGGTTTGATAATGGATTTTCGCTAGAGTAAGGTTCCCGAGGCGCAGGCTGGAAGCGGCGCCGTTTCACTGGAATGCCGCGATCTGGATTTGCTGCGATTATGAAAATCCGCCTTGCCTTGCTCGCCACGCTGATTTTTTCAATCGCGGCGCCCACTTTGTCCTTCGCTGCCGGCGACCGTTTCGCGCTGGTGATCGGCAACGCCAAATATCCCGACGCCGACGCACCGCTGAAGGAGCCGGTCAACGACGCCCGTGACGTCGCCGACGAGTTGAAGCGCGACGGCTTCACCGTCGAGGTCGGGGAGAACCTGACCGGCGACGGCATGCGCCGCGCGTTCGACCGGCTCTACGGCAAGATCAAGCCGGGCTCGGTCGCCCTGATCTTCTTCTCCGGTTACGGCATCCAGTCGAACCGGCAAAGCTACATGATCCCGATCGATGCGCAGATCTGGGCCGAGGCGGACGTACGCCGCGACGGCTTCAGCCTCGAGACCGTGCTCGGGGAAATCAACAGCCGTGGCGCCGGTGTGAAGATCGCCTTGATCGACGCCTCGCGGCGCAACCCGTTCGAGCGGCGCTTCCGCAGCTTTTCGGCAGGGCTCGCCCCGGTGATCGCCCCGAACGGTACATTGGTGATGTATTCGGCCGCGCTGTCGTCTGTCGTCTCCGACAATGGCAGCGACCACAGCCTGTTCGTGCGGGAACTCCTGAAGGAGATCCGCACCCCCGACCTGATGGCCGAGGAAACGCTGAACCGCACCCGCGTCGGCGTCACCCGCGCCTCGCGGCAGGAACAGGTGCCGTGGATCTCGTCGTCACTGGCCGAGGATTTCTCGTTCATTCCGGCCGGCACGGCCGGGCCGTCGAACGCCGCGCCGGCAACCGCCGCGTCGCCGTCACCGGAAGTGGCAGCGGCACCGCCAGTCGCGCCTCCGCCGGCTCCGCCCGCAGCAACGCCGACACCGCCCGCGGCGACCCCGACGCCACCAGCGGCAACAGCGCCGACACCATCACCGGCGCCGCCGACGCCTCCGATTGCGGCAGCGCCGACTGCACCGCCACCCCAGCCCAAGGCGCCCGAGATCGCCCTGCCGCCGCCCGCGGCTCCGCCGCCGGTGGTGATCCAGCCCACGCCGGCCCCGAGCAATTCGCCTGTGCTCGCCGATGATCCGACGATCAAGAGCTTGAGCGAAAAGCTGGACAAGAATCCCGATGACGCAGCGGCGCTGTATCGCCGCGGCCAGGTCTATGCCAGCAAGGGGGCCTACGACCTCGCGGTGAAGGACTTCACCAATTCGCTGCGGCTGAACCCGAAGGATGTCGAGGCCTATAACAACCGCTGCTGGGTCCGCACCGTGATCGGCGACCTGCAGGCGGCGCTGAAGGACTGCAACGAGGCGCTGCGCCTGCGTCCGAACTTCGTCGATGCACTCGACAGCCGCGGGCTGATGAACCTGAAGGGCGGGCAGAACAAGAACGCGATCGCCGATTTCGACGCCGCGCTGAAGATCAATCCGCGGCTGACCTCGTCGCTGTACGGGCGCGGGCTCGCCAAGCAGCGCAACGGCGCGGTCGCGGAGGGCGATCTCGACATCGCCAACGCCAAGGCGATGGACCCGAACATCGTCAAGGAATTCGCCGACTACGGCGTGCAGTGACAATGGACGAAGGTCTGCCCGCGGCTCGAACCGCTGACGGAATTGAGCGACTAATCAGAGGGTGCGAGCCGGGCGGCGATGCCGGCAATCAATCTGGATAGTCGTTGGAACCGCGTCAGCTTGCGCAGGAGGGACCGAAATGTTCAAGCCGTCGGCAAAGGCCGCGATCGTTTCAATCATGACCGTTGGCGCCGCGCTGTCGTTTTGCCTGGCAGCCGCCCGCGCCGGTGACGATGTCACCGAGGACCAGATCATCAAGGCGCTGACGCCCGACAAGAAGCCGCTGACCCGCGGTCTTTCGGCCGGCCCGCAGACCACCTCGCCGGAGCTGAACGTCGACCAGGCCAAATTCGTGCAGAGCGTCCGCGGCCGCACCACCCGCTCGCTGTCCTCGGCCGAGCGCGAGGAAATCGCGACCATCGTCCAGGACAAGCCCAAGATCGATCTCGAGATCAACTTCGACTACAACTCCGCCGATATCAGCGCCAAGTCGCTGCCGTCGGTGCAGGCGCTCGGCCGCGCCTTGACCAATCAGGACCTGAAGGGCTCGACCTTCGTGGTCGCCGGCCACACCGACGCCGCCGGCGGTGAGGACTACAATCAGGGCCTCTCGGAACGCCGTGCCGACGCCATCAAGCGCTATCTCGTCGACAAATACGGCATCAACGGCACCGATCTCGTCACCGTCGGCTATGGCAAGAGCAAGCTGAAGGACCCGAGCCACCCGATGGCGGAGGTGAACCGGCGCGTGCAGGTCGTGAACGTGGAAAACAAGGCCACCGCCGCCAAGTGATGGGCGGTGGCGTGGCCCCTTTTTGAGGTTACAATGCGCCCCGCACCCCGGCGGGGCGCATTTGCTTTAGGGCCAATGCTGTTGGGTCGAGCCCCAACGCGGCCCACAGGTGACCCGCCTCACATGACGTCAGGGCATGATCCGGAACAATGGCACCGGCCTTCCGAATGCCCAGGCAATACGATAGCGAGCATGATGAGACTTCGACCAACACCGATGACGCGCCAAGCTCTGGATTGATCAGGCTATGAATTTTTCCCAATACCTCAAGCCTGCGCTCGGCACGGTGTTCTTCCTCGCCCTCGCGATCGCCTATTACGCGTTCGAGCATCGCTCCCATCCCGAAGAGAAGGTGACGCCGGGCCAGGCGCTGGTCGTGGTGACGAAGTCGACCAATGCCTGTTTCTCCGACATGGTCCGCGTCACCGGCTTCATCGTGCCGCGCCGCGAGGCGCAGGTGAATGTCGACCAGGACGGCTCCAAGGTCACCGACGTGCTGGTCCGCGAGGGCGACACCGTCACCGAGAACCAGGAACTGGCGCGGCTGACCCCGCCGCCGCAGCAGGCCGCACAGGCCAATGCCAAGCCGCTTGTGCTGCGGGCGCCGGCGGCCGGCCTTATCACCGAAGTGCGCACCGCGCCCGGCGCGCCGGCCTCGCCGCAGGCGCCTCCGATGTTCAAGATCTCCATCAACAACGAGATCGAGCTCGACGCCGAGGTGCCGGGCTTCCAGCTCCTGAAGCTCAATCCCGGCGCCAATGTGCGGATCAGCCGCGACGATGCGCCCGACATGGTCGGCAAGGTCCGCCAGATCTCGCCGCAGATCGACCGCACCACCCAGCTCGGGCACGTCCGCATCACCATCAACAACAATCCGACGCTGAAGGTCGGCATGTTCGCGCGCGCCAATATCGACGCCAAGCGCTCCTGCGGCGTCGCGGTGCCGCGCACCGCGATCGACCGCCTGACCCTGCAGGTCGTGAAGGGCAACACCGTCGAGACCCGCAGGGTGCGCGTCGGGCTGACCTCCGACACCTCGACCGAAATCCTTGAAGGCCTCGACGTCGGCGAAATCGTCGTGGCCGACGCTGGCACCTCGTTGCATGACGGCGACCAGATCAAGACCATGTTCGCCGACGAACTCGATCGCACGCGATCACGGTAATTCGGGCACGCTAATGGCTTTGAACATCTCGGCATGGTCGATCCGGAACCCGCTTCCCTCGATCGTCTTCTCGATCATCCTGCTCGTGCTGGGCTGGGTCTCCTTCACCAAGCTCGCGGTGACGCGGCTGCCGAGCGCCGACATTCCGGTGATCTCGGTCGCGGTCTCGCAATTCGGCGCCGCGCCGTCGGAACTTGAATCGCAGGTCACCAAGACCATCGAAGACGGCGTCTCCGGCGTCGAGGGCGTGCGCCATATCTCCTCCTCGATCACCGACGGCCTGTCGGTGACCACGATCCAGTTCGCGTTGGAGACCAACACCGACCGCGCGCTCAACGACGTCAAGGACGCGGTGACGCGGGTGCGCGCCAATCTGCCGCAGAATGTCACCGAGCCGTTGATCCAGCGCGTCGACGTGATCGGCCTGCCGATCGTGACCTATGCTGCGATCTCGCCCGGCAAGACGCCGGAGCAGCTGTCCTATTTCGTCGACGACGTGGTCAAGCGCGCCCTGCAGGGCGTGCGCGGCGTCGCCCAGGTCGAGCGCATCGGCGGTGTCGAGCGCGAGATCCTGGTCTCGCTCGATCCCGACAAGCTCCAGGCGGTGGGGCTCACCGCGGTCAATGTCAGCCAGATCCTGCGCGGCACCAATGTCGACGTCGCCGGCGGCCGCGCCGAGATCGGCAAGAACGACCAGGCGATCCGCACGCTGGCCGGCGCCAAGACGCTGAACGAGCTCGCCGGCACCATGATCCCGCTGTTCGGCGGCGGCGAGATCCGGCTCGACGATCTCGGCACCGTCACCGACACCATCGCCGACCGGCGCACCTTCGCCCGCTTCAACGGCGAGCCGGTTGTCGCGCTCGGCATCAAGCGCTCCAAGGGCGCCAGCGACGTCGTCGTCGCGGCCGCGGTGCAGAAGCGGATCGACGCGCTGAAGGTGGCCTATCCCGATGTCGACCTGAAGCTGATCGACACCTCGGTCGAGTTCACCAAGGGCAATTACGAGGCCGCGATCTCGACCCTGTTCGAGGGCGCGATCCTCGCCGTGATCATCGTGCTGCTGTTCCTGCGCGACATGCGCGCCACGATCATCGCGGCGGTCTCGCTGCCGCTATCGATCTTCCCGGCCTTCTGGGCGATGGACCTGCTCGGCTTCTCGCTCAACCTCGTCTCCTTCCTCGCCATCACGCTCTCGACCGGCATCCTGGTCGACGATGCCATCGTCGAGATCGAGAACATCGTCCGCCACATGCGGATGGGCAAGACGCCCTATCGTGCCGCCCTCGAAGCCGCCGACGAGATCGGCCTTGCGGTGATCGCGATCTCGCTCACCATCATCGCGATCTTCGCGCCGGCGAGCTTCATGTCCGGCATTGCCGGGCAGTTCTTCAAGCAGTTCGGCATCACCGTGTCGGTGCAGGTGTTCTTCTCGCTGCTCGCTGCGCGCTTCGTGACGCCGATGCTGGCCGCCTATTTCCTCAAGCATCATGACCACGATGATCCTCCGCCCGGCCCGATCCTGCGCGGCTATCACAGCCTCGTCACCTGGTCGGTGAAGCATTACTTCGTCACCGTGCTGATCGGCTTTGCGATCTTCGCCGCGTCGATCTGGAGCATCACGCTGCTGCCGCAGGGCTTCCTGCCGGCGCAGGACACCGCGCGCTCGCTGCTCGCGATGGAGCTGCCGCCCGGCTCGCAGCTCGCCTACACCGAGAAGGTCACCGAGGAGATCGTGGCGCGGCTGCGCAAGCGGCCTGAGGTACGGAGCGTGTTCGTCGATGGCGGCCGGGTGCCGCCGGGCCTGCAGGAGGTCCGCCGCGCCGCGCTGATCATCAACTACACGCCGAAGGCCGACCGCAAGATCACCCAGCGCGAGCTCGAACTGTCGATCGGCAAGGAGCTCGATAACGTTCCTGACATCAGGTTCTGGTTCCTCGACGAGAACGGCCTGCGCGCGATCTCGCTGGTCGTCACCGGTACCGACAGCAACATCGTCAACAACGTGGCCAGCGAACTCGCGACGCAGATGAAGCGGATTCCGATCATCGCCAACGTGATCTCGGAGACCGCGCTCGACCGGCCCGAGCTGCGCATCCGCCCGCGCGCCGAGCTCGCGGCCCGGCTCGGCGTCTCGACCGAAAGCCTGTCGCAGACCATTCGCGTCGCCACCATCGGCGACGTCGGTCCTGCGCTGGCGAAGTTCGACGCCGGCGACCGCCAGGTACCGATCCGCGTCCAGCTCGAGGACAATGCGCGCAGCGACCTGCAGATGCTGGAGCAGCTGCGGGTGCCGCTCGGCCAGCGGGGCGAGCGCGGCGGCGTGCCGCTCTCCGTCGTCGCCGACATCCAGCTCGACCAGGGCCCGACCAGCATCAACCGCTACGACCGCGAGCGGCAGGCCACCGTCGCCGCCGACCTTGTCGGCAATGCCGCGCTCGGCGACGCCACCAAGCTGATCTACGACCTGCCGGTCATGAAGACCCTGCCGAAGGGCGTGCGGGTCAGCCCGTCCGGCGACGCCGAGAGCCTCGCCGAGCTGTCCGACGGTTTCGCCACCGCGATCACCGCCGGCCTGATGATGGTCTATGCCGTGCTGGTGCTGCTGTTCGGCACCTTCCTGCAGCCGATCACCATCCTGTTCTCGCTGCCGCTCTCGATCGGCGGCGCGATCGGCGCACTGCTGTTGACCGGCAAGCAGCTCACCACGCCGGTGTGGATCGGCATCCTGATGCTGATGGGCATCGTCACCAAGAACGCCATCATGCTGGTGGAGTTCGCGGTGGAGGCGATCCGCGACGGCAAGGCGCGCGAGGAAGCCATGATCGACGCCGGCATGAAGCGCGCCCGCCCGATCGTGATGACCACGATCGCGATGGCCGCCGGCATGATGCCGTCAGCGCTTGCGTTCGGCGCGGGCGGCGAATTCCGCTCGCCGATGGCGCTCGCAGTGATCGGCGGCCTGATCTTCTCGACCGCGCTGTCGCTGGTGTTCGTGCCGGCGATGTTCATGGTGATGGATGATGTCGGCGGCCTGATCTGGCGCTTCGGCAAGCGGCTCGTGGTCTCGCATGCCGACCACGAGCTGACCCCGAACGAGCACCAGTCCGACGACACCAAGCGCCCGCCCGGCCCGCCGAACATGATCTCGCCCGCCGCGGAATGAGCTGAGGCCGCGCCTCGCCAGCGGTGCGACCCGTACGAGATGACGTACTCCAAAATATCGAAAACAACCCCATGCAAAGGAGCCGACGGCGGCCGGAATCCGACACGGCGACTTGACACGTCGGGCAAATCAGCGATATTTTTCCATTATTCCGAAATCATGGTGTGAGTCTACGACTCCTCCAACACGTCGTCCCTGCCTGGTGCGCAATTGCGCACGGGAGCAGGGACGACGATGAGGAAGGATATCGATTCAGGGCGTTACACCAGGCGGTGTCATCGCCTGCGCATGCGGGTGATCTCAAGTTCTAATACAGCCGCGTCCGATAGGCCTCTTCCATCGCCTTCTCGGCGACTTCGACCTCGATCGCGGCGGTCTGCTCGGCGATGATCCGGCCGAGCGTCGGAAAGCTGTGGCGCTCGACTTGCGCGGCGGGATTCCAGAGCTTCGAGCGCATCAGTGCCTTGCCGCAGTGGAAGTAGGTCTCATCGACATGCACCTTGAGCCCGATGATCGGCGTGACGTTCTGCACCGTCAGCGGCGTCAACAAATCCGCCTCCTGCGAGATTTCGGCCCGCCCGTTGACGCGCAGCGTTTCGTTGATGCCGGGCACCATGAAGATCAGCCCGATCCCGGGCGACGCGATGATATTGCCGAACGTATCGACCCGGTTGTTGCCGCGCCGATCCGGGATCAGCAGCGTCTTGTCGTCGAGCACGGAGACGAAGCCCGGCGCATCGCCGCGCGGGCTGGCGTCGGCATGACCCTTGCCGTCGCTGGAAGCGATGACGAGGAACGGCGACAGCGCGATGAAGTCGCGGCAGAACTTGTCGAGATGATAGAGCACCTTTTTCTCGGCGAGCGGGCTCAATTGCCCGAAATGCGCACGAAGATCCTCGTGCGATTTGACCGGCGGCTTGCCGCCCGCACTCTGGTCACCCATAGCGAACCTCCCGTTTGGTTTGTCTCAATTCGTTGAGCATGATCTCCGCGCAAACGCTCCGCGTTTGTCGCGAGGGAACACCGCTTCGCACTTTTCCGGATCATGCTCTATACCGCGTCGATCCCGCACCAGCTCGCGACGAAGAGGGCGTAGGCCTTGGTCACCTTCTTCAGCGAATCGAGCTGGACCCGTTCATTGAAGCCGTGCGCGTTCTCCATCCTGGCGCCGAAGCAGAATGCGGGAACACCATAATCCAGGCCATAGAAGCGCGCATCCGTCAGCGCGGTCGAGGGAAAATCCGTCAGCTCGCGCCCGAACACATGCTCGTAGACCGAGCCGAGGACCGCCTCGCTCTCCTGCACCTCGGTCGCTTCATAGCCCGGCGACAGGAAGCCGGACCAGACGATCTCTGGCGGATTGTTGGCGAGGAACGGATGGGCCCTGGCAGCCTTGGTCACGCACTCGACGATCTCGGCCTGGCAGTCGGCGATTTTCCATCCCGGCAGGATTCCGATCCGGCAATCGACGTCGCACCACGCCGGCACGCTGGAGGCCCAATCGCCGCCCTTGATGATGCCGGGATTGAAGTTGAGCGGGTGATGCACCGCGCCGAAATGGCGATGCGACTTGGCACGTTCGTTCCACTCCGCCTCGAGCGTGTCGAGATGGCCGATCAGATGATAGGCGGCGCGGATAGCGTTGGAGCCGGTGCCGGCGCGCGCAACATGGACCGGGATTCCGCGAACCTTGAGGCGAAACCAGATCACGCCGACCTGGGCTCGCATCAGCCGTTCCTCGGTCGGCTCCGGCAGCAGGCAGGCATCGGCACGGTAACCTCGCTGCAACGTCGAGAGCGCGCCGAGACCGGTGCTCTCCTCCTCGATCACGGATTGCAGATGGATGCGGCCCTTCGGCGCAAAGTCCGCGGCCTTCACCGCATCGAGCGCGTAGAGCGCGGCAATGGTGCCCGACTTCATGTCGCCGGTGCCGCGGCCATAGAGCCAGCCGTCCTCGACCACCGGCTGGAACGGCGGCCGCTCCCACATGTCGAGCGGCCCGACCGGTACCACGTCGCAATGCCCCTGAAGGATCAGCGAACGTCCCTCCTCGCGCGCCGGCCGATAGGTGCCGACGACGGTCCGCGCGCGGGAAAAATCGGTCTCGACCGGCCCGTAGCCGGGCAAGGTCTTCAGCTCGTCCTGATTGATGACCCAGTCGTCGACCTCATAGCCGCGCTCGCGCAGCAGCTTCGCGAACATGTCCTGGCACGGACCTTCCTGGCCGCGCGTGCTGGGAATCGACGAGAAGGCGATCGTGGTCGCGAGCTGCTGCTCGAAGGCGGCGTCGACAGCCGCCTCGATGCGCTCGCGCGCGCCGGCCGGAAGGGGAACTGAACGGCTGTCGGTCATGAATTGATCCTTGCTGTAGGGCGTGTAACGGCCACGGCCGCAAAGCCCGGCTGGTCGAAGAAATCGCGCCCGGGAATCGCGTCGAGCAGATCGCGAGTGTAGGCTTGGCACGGCGCGGTGAACACTTCGGCGGTGGTGCCTTCCTCCACGATACGCCCCTTCTGCAGGACGATGACGCGGTCGGCGATCTCGGCGGCGATCCGCAAATCGTGCGTGATGAAGATCATCGCAAGCCGCATCTCCTGGCGCAACTCGGCGAGCAGCGCCAGCACCTGGGCCTGCACCGAGACGTCCAGCGCCGACACCGCCTCGTCGGCGATCAGAACCCGCGGCTTCAGCGCCAGCGCCCGCGCGATGCAGATGCGCTGGCGCTGGCCGCCCGAGAACTCGTGCGGGTAGCGATCGGCGGCGGTCGCCGACAGGCCGACCCGCACCAGGAGCTTGTTCGCCTGGGCCATCGCCTCGGCCCGCGACGTCCCATAGGCCATCGGTCCGCGCGCGATGGCATCGCCGACCTTCTGGCGCGGATCGAGACTGGCAAACGGATCCTGGAACACGATCTGGAGCTGGCGCCGCGCCTGGCGCAACGCCTCGCCGCGCAGCTGCCGGAGATCCGCGCCGCCAAAGCGGATGGCGCCGGCGTCAGGTTCGGTAAGCCGCATGATCATGCGCCCGAGCGTCGACTTGCCGGAACCGGATTCACCGACCACCGCAAGCGTCTCGCCCTCGTGCAGCGTCAGTGAGATGCCATCAGCGGCGGTCACCTCGCGTGGCGGCTGCAGCCAGCCGCGCTTGACCCGAAAGGTCTTTTGCAGGCCGATGACCTCGAGCAGCGGCTCGGGACGCAGGATGGCCTCGTGGATGTCGGCGAGGCGCGCCTTCGGAACCGCGTCGATCAGTTCGCGCGTGTAGGCGGCCTGCGGATTGCGAAGCACCTCGCTGGCCGTGCCCTGCTCGACCACCTTGCCATGGCGCAGCACCACGACGCGATCGGCAACGTCGGCGACAACGCCGAAATCATGGGTGATCAGCAGCACGCCCATGCCGCGCTCGCGCCGGAGATCGTCAATCAGGCGCAGGATCTGGCGCTGGGTCGTGACATCGAGCGCGGTCGTCGGCTCGTCTGCGATCAGGAGCGCGGGGCGGTTGGCCATCGCCATCGCGATCATCACGCGCTGGCGCTGGCCACCGGAAAGCTCAAACGGGTAGCTCTTTTCCAGCAGCTGCGGATTCGGCAGCCCGACCTGGGTCAGCAGCGTCAGCACCCGCTCGCGGAGTTCGGTCGCCGAGGGCGCAGGCCGCTGGTGCGCCAGGATCATCTCCTCGATCTGCCTGCCGACGCGCTTCAGCGGATTGAGCGAAGACAACGGCTCCTGAAAGATCATCGCGGCGTTGCCGCCGCGCAGCTTGCGGAGAGCGCGGCCGTCGAGCTTCGACGGATCCTGCCCTGCGACCGCCACGGCGCCGGACGCGATGTCGACGCCCCGCGGCAACAGCGACAGCACTGCATGCGCGATCATCGACTTGCCGGAGCCGGACTCGCCGACCAGGCAAACCACTTCGTTTGGCTTGATCTCAAAGGAGACGTTCTCGACCGCGAAGGGCCGATCACCGCCCTTGGGGAGCGCGATCGAGAGACCATCGACGGCAAGAACAGGCGCACCGGACTGCATGGCTTCGCTCATGAGCGGCGCCTCGAGACGCGCGGGTTGAGGACATCAGACAGTCCCTCGCCGAACAGGTTGATCGCCAGCACGGTGACGAGGATGGCGAGGCCGGGAAACACGCTCATCCACCACGCGTTCCGGATCACGGTGCGGCCCGCGCCGATCATGAAGCCCCACGACATCAGATTGGGATCGCCGAGCCCCATGAAGGACAGCGCGCTTTCCAGCAGGATCGCAGTGGCAACCGTCAGCGACGTCACCACCAGGATCGGCGAGATCGCGTTCGGCAGGATATGGCCGAGCACGATGCGCCAGGTGCGTTCGCCCTGGCACAGCGCGGCCTCGACGAATTCGCGGTGCCGCAGACGGAGGAATTCGGCGCGCGTGAGCCGCGCCAGCGGCGGCCAGCTCACCGCGCCGATGGTCAGGATGATCGTGAGCAGCGACGGATTGAAGGTCGCGACCAGCAGGATGGCCAGCACGAAGGCTGGAATGGTCTGGAACAATTCCGTCATCCGCATCAGCACCAGATCGACCTTGCCGCCGAAATAGCCTGAGATCGCGCCGATCACGACGCCGATCGCCATCGCCGCGAGCGCCGAGGCGATGCCGATCAGGAGCGACACGCGTGCGCCATAGGCGACGCCGGCGGCGACGTCGCGGCCGAGCGTGTCGCCGCCGAGCCATAATCCGTCCTCGCCGGGCGGCGTGAACGGCGCGCCGACCATCTCCCAGGGCGAGACCGGAAACGCGATCGGCGCAACGATCGCGACGACAACAACGACGAGCAGCAGGACGAGGCCGATCATTCCGCTCGGATGACGCAGGAAGGCGCGCACCGTGTCCATCACGCCGCTCCCGTGGTCATGCGGGGATCAATCAACCGGTAGACCAGGTCGGTGAGCAGGTTGAGCGCGATCACGACGATCGAGAGGATCAGGAAGATGCCGAGCAGGACCGGATAGTCGCGCTGCAACAGTGCCTCGAAGGTCAAGCGGCCGAGGCCCGGCCAGGCAAACACCGTCTCGATCACCACAGCGCCGCCGACCAGCGCGCCGGCCTGCATGCCGGCGACGGTGACGACCGGCACCAGCGCATTGCGCAGCATGTGGCCGACCACGATGCGCGTTCCGGACAAGCCCTTGGCGCGCGCGGTCTTGATGAAATCCTGCTGCGCGACCTCGATGATCGAGGATCGCATCAGCCGCGCATAGATCGCCAGATAGATCGCCGCCAGCGACGTGACCGGCATGATCATGTGTTTCATGATGTCGAGCGCATGCTCGACCGGCGAGAGCTGGACGTTGATGGTCTCGTAACCGAACGGCGGCAACCAGCCGAGCGTCACCGAGAACACCAGCACCAGCATCAGGCCGAGCCAGAACACCGGCGTCGCGTAGAGCACGAGCGAGAGCACGGTGAACACCGTGTCGAGCACGCTGCCGGCCGCGAGCCCGGCCAGCGCGCCGAGCGCGGTGCCGATCAGGAGCGCGAGGCAAAACGCCGTGACGGTCAGCAGCAGCGTCGCCGGCAGCCGTTCGAGGATCAGATCGACGACCGGACGACGCTGGCGATAGGAATAGCCGAGGTCGAGCCTGATGACGCGGCCGAGGTGGCTCACGAGCTGCACGAAATACGGCTTGTCGAGGCCATACTCCTTGCGCAGGTCGTCGAGCAGTTTTGGATCGGACGCGCCGGATTGCCCGGCCATGACCTGGGCCGGATCGCCGGGCGCGGCGCGCACCAGCACGAAATTGAACGTCGCGATGACGAGGATCACGGCGACGAGCTGGGCGATGCGGCTGACCGCCTGAAGTCCGATCGTCGCGGCGCTGCCGAGCCGGGTCACGATTTGTAGACCGACCCGAAGGTTTCGTGCGAGCCGATGCCCGTCGTCACGATGTTCTTGAACGCCTTGTCGTAGATGATGGGATATTCGATCTCGAGCGTCCAGGCCACCGGCACATCCTCGACCAGGATCTGCTGCACCTTGCTGTAGAGCTCCTGGCGCTTGGCTTCATCGAGCGTCACCGCGGCCTCGTCGAACAGTTTGTCGACTTCGGTATTCGAATAGCCTTGCGTGTTGGAGAACAGGATGCCCTTCTTGATGTTCGACGAAATATAGGTGCGGGCGACGCCCAGCGCGGGATCGCCGAGCTGGTAGAGCAGATTCTGGGTCATCTCATAATCCCAGTTGCCGACCTTCTCGGCCCATCCGGCCATGTCGGTGCCGACAAGCACGAGATCAATGCCGACCCGCGCAAAACTCTGGCGGAAGAATTCGCCGGCCCGCTGATAGGACTCGCCATAGGGCGGCACGATATACTTGATCTCGGCGCGCTTGCCGTTGGCGCCAGGCTTCAGTCCCATGTCGTCGAGCAGGGCCTTGGCCTTGTCGACCGAAAACTCGTAGCGCTTCACGTTCGGATCGTAGAACCGCGTCTTCGACGAGATCGGTCCGGTCGCCACCTTGGCATTGCCGAAATAGACCCGCTTGCTGAACGCCTCGCGATCGATCAGGTGCATCACCGCCTGCCGGAACCGCTTGTCGTTCATCGGGGCGATGCGGTTGTTCATCTCGAGCCACTGATGCGGCGCGAAATACTCGTAGCCCCTGGTGGTGAATTCGAGGTTCTTCTGCGCCTTGAAGCGCTGGACGTCGTAGAATTCGACGTCGGACCATTGCACGAGCTGCACCGTGCCGTTCTCGAGCGCCAGCGCGCGCGAGGCCGCATCCGGAATCACGCGGTAGACGATCTCGTCGAGATAGGGCTGGTCCTTCTGATAGTAGCCATCGTGGCGGACGAGATGAACGTGCGAGCCGCGCACCCACTCCTTCAGCTTGAAGGGGCCGGTGCCGATCGCCTTGTCGTTCTCCGGGTTCTTGCGGTAGTCGGTGCCGTCATAGATGTGCTTGGGTACGATCGGTGCAGACGTGCAATCGAAGCAGCCGATGAAGGGCGCGAACGGCTGCTTCAATTTGAACACGACGGTGAGCGGATCGGGCGCTTCCGCCGTCGCCACGCGGGCGAAGTTTTGCCGTGCGCGCGGATGCGTCTCCACCAGCAGCTTCATGCAGCTGAAGACCACGTCCTCCGAGGTCATCGGCTTGCCGTCGTGGAAGGTGATGCCGGGAAACAGCTTGAACGTATAGGTCAGGCCGTCGGGCGAGATCTCCCAGGACCGCGCCATGCCCGGCATCGGCTTGAGATCGGCGCCGTATTTCAGCAGGCCTTCGTAAATCTTGCCGCCGAGCGTCAAGGTCGGCTGCTGCTGGTTCAGCGCGGTCACCAGGACCGGTGGCTCAGGTTGGATGATGGTGTTGAGCGTTCCACCGCGGGTCTGGCCCGCCGCCCGCGTGATGCCGAACGGGATGGCTGCACCGCAGGCCAGCATTGCCTTGGTGAATTCGCGTCTGTTCATCGGACCTCTCCCTCTCCGCGCTCTCACATTCGATTTCGGCGAATGCCGCGGGGTGAGGCATTGTTGCCAAACGCCATATCCCGCGCTACCTGAAGGGGGACAACAACCATCGCGATCGGGCCAAGTGGCCCGGAAGATGCATGAGCACCCTGCGAAAACGACGATCGATCAGGAGCTCACGACACTTGAAAGTCGCAGCGCGACGAAATGACACCACCGGCTTGCGCGTTTGCCGCAAGCAATCGGGTCCCGCAGCCGCCGCGCACTATGCCGGACAGCTGCAACAGGTCGAACGGCCGCTCGCGGCGATGGCGGCCTCCTATCCGAACGAAAGCACCAGCGCGCGGCACGCGCACCGACGCGATCAATTCATCCTGCAGACCGCGGGCGTGACCTCGATGATGACCGAGCGCGGCCATTTCGTCGTGCCGCCCGGCCACGGCCTGTGGATTCCGGCCGGCGTCGCGCACCAGTCGCGGGCATGGGGCGAGGTCGAGATCCAGACCATCTATGTCACGCCTGACCGCATCAGGAATGCTCCGGCGACATGCCGCCTGATCAAAGTCTCCGCGCTGGTCGAGGCGTTGATGGAAGAAGCGGTGCACATGCCGACCCGTTACGATCCGGAAGGGCGCGACGGCAGGCTGGTCGATTTCCTGCTCGACGAGATCGGCAGGATGCCGGAAGTGTCGCTGCATGTGCAGGTGCCGCCCGATCCGCGGCTCGCCGCGATCTGCGAAGCCGTGCTGGTCGATCCGAGTTCCGATCTTACGCTCGACGAATGGGCCGATCGCTGCCAGCTCAGCCGGCGGACGCTGACGCGTCTGTTCCGGCGCGAGACCGGCCAGAGCTTTGCGGCCTGGCGCCAGCGGGTGCGGCTGCTCGAAGCGCTGGCGCGGCTCGGCGCCGGCGAGGCCGTCACCTGCGTTGCGCTCGACGTCGGCTATGAAAGTCCGAGCGCTTTCGCCGCGATGTTCAAGCGCGAGCTCGGCGCCGCGCCGCGCCAGTATCTGCGCTGGGCCGATCCCGAAGTGGTGATGCGGTAGGCGCTCGCGTCACGCATCTATCGAAATGCAAAACCCCTGCGGTCAACGGGAGAGACCGCAGGGGTTTGCAGGTGGATGGCGTGAGGCCAGCAAGGCTGGGTGTCACCCCAAGGACCGGCGGCCGGATGAAAGCGGTACCGGCCTCATCATGCAAGCACGTCTTTTAGGCAGGAGTGCGTCAACATCGGCAAGCAGAGCACGCGAGAGAATTGAATCTTCCCGCGCGCGTTGCATGCAGTCCGCTCTAGTCGTTGCGGGCGACCGCGGTCAGCTTGGTCATGTTGTGCAGCATGATCCGGCCGCGTTGCAGGTCGACGATGCCGTCCTTGCGCCAGGTCTGCAGCTGCCGGTTGACGCTTTCGCGCGCGGCGCCGACGAAGATGCCGAGCTGTTCCTGCGAGATGTGCACCTCGGAACCGAAATCCTCGGCCAGCGCGCACAGACGCCGTGCGAGGCGGACCGGCAAAGGCTGCAGCACGGATTCTTCCATCCGCTCGCTCTGCCAACGAATTCGCTGGCACAGCAATTCGATCAGCCTGACCGCAACCTTCGGCTCGCGCTCGAGGAAGCCGAGGAAATCCTGCCGCCGCAACACGAATAATTCGCTGGGCTCGCCCGCGGTCGCATCCGCGGTGCGGTCCTGCCCGTCGAGCACGGCGACTTCGCCGAACAGGTCGCCGGATCCCATGAAGTTCAGTGTGAGCCGGCTGCCGTCGGAAGCACCGGTCTCGATCCGGATTTGGCCGCGGCGGACCCCAAACAGGGCATCGCCGGGATCGCCTTTCTGGAACAGCACCTCACCGGTCGCGAGTTGCTGGGTGTGGCAGAGGCCGGAAAGCCGCTGCAACTCGTCCGCACCGAGATCGGCGAACATCGGATTCATCTTCAGAATGACCGCAAATTCGGCCTGTTTGCTCATTGTACTGCCTTCCAAATCCTTCCGAGCAGTCCCCTGACGCCCGGTTAGCAAAAATCACCCTCATAAGAGTGTGGGAGAGGTCACATAAGTTCATGCGGTAACGGATTATTTTTCCGGTCATTGGAGCCAGATCCTGCTTGCGGGATAAGCTCGTTTGATCGGCCGTGACTTTCTGCAACGGAACCCCACTTGCCCGGCCTGGAACAACGACATGAGAGCACTGAAATTCGCCGGGGCCGCCATCGCTGCCGTGATCGTGATCATCGCGTTGGTGGCCGTGGTCGGGATCCCGTCCTCGTTCCTCACATCGACCATCACCGATCGGGTCGAGCGCGAGACCGGCTACAAGCTCACCATCAATGGCGGCGCCAAGATCGGCCTCTGGCCGAAGGTCAATCTGACGCTGAGCGACGTCGTGTTGCAGGACCCGCGCGGGCGCGACGTCAACAACCGGTTCGCGGCAAGCAGCGTCGAGGCCGAGATGACGCTGTCGAGCCTGTGGTCGGGCCGGCCCGACATCACCGACCTCGCGATCGTCAAGCCGGTGATCAATCTGCCGCTGCAGCGCGAGCGCACCCGCGACCACAATCCGCCGGCGAAATCTTCCGCGTCCGATGGCGGCGGCATCACGATCCGGCATGTCAGCGTCAGCGGCGGCACCGTCGTCTTCGCCAATGTACGCGACCGGATCGAGAGCCGGATCGAGACGCTCAATGCGGACGCGACCATCGGCGACGACCGCAAGATCGTCGTCACGGGTGACGCACACGCCGGCGACAAGCCGCTGAAATTCGAGATCCGCGCCACCGCGCCGCAAGCACCGCTGGAGCGTCAGAGCGTGCCGGCCGAATTCAGCATCGATGCGCCCGGCCTGTTGCCCGCGGCGATCAAGGCGAATGCGGAAGCGCGGCTGAACGGCACGGTGGTGATGTTCAACGGCGTCTCCGGCACGCTCGGCGACGGCGGCTTCACCGGCTGGGCCTCGGTCGATTTCGCCAGCAACAAGCCGCTGGTGAAGCTCGATCTCGACTTCCAGCACATTGCGATCGCGATGCCGCCGGGGCAGGCCGGCTCCACGCAGCCGCTGGGTACGAATACGTGGAGCAACGCGTCGGTCGATCTTGCCGGGCTCAACTATGTCGACGCACAGGCGCGCATCTCGGCGGCGGAGCTCGTGATCGGCGACGGCCGCTTCACGCAGGCGGCGATCGATGCGTCCATCGACAGCGGCGTGCTGAAGGGCCGGTTCGCCAATCTCGGCGCCTATGAGGGCACCGCCGATGGCGACGTCACCATCGACGCGCGAGCCACGAATCCAACCTACGCGTTACGGCTCGACCTCGCCGGCGCGCGCGCGCTGCCGGTGCTGAAGAGCCTCGCCGAGTTCGACAAGCTCGACGGCAAGATGCAGGCCAAGATCGCGCTGACCTCGCAAGGCAGCAGCGAGCGCGCCATCGTCGGCAATCTCGCCGGCACCGCCTTCGTCGTGTTCCAGGACGGCAAGATCCTCGGCCTCAACGTGGCGCAGATGATCCGCAATCTCACCACCAGCACCTTGTCGGGCTGGCAGGAGAGCCAGGAATTGTCGACCGATCTCAGCCAGCTCTCGGCCTCGTTCAAGGTCGACAAGGGCCAGGCCGTCACCACCGACCTCAATCTGATCGGTCCGCTGGTGAAGATGACCGGGGTCGGCACCATCGACCTCAACACCCGCCAGATCGGGTTCCGCGTCGAGCCGCAGCTCGTGATGACCACCGAAGGCCAGGGCCGCACCGGCAATCCGGTCGGCCTCGGCATCCCCGTGATGGTCGAGGGACCCTGGGTATCGCCGCGGATCTATCCGGAGATGCAGGGCATCCTCGACAATCCGCAGGCCGCCTATGCCAAGCTCAAGGAGATGGGCAAGGGCCTGTTCGGGGCGAACGGCCTGGGGCTGAGTCAGGGCCTCAACGGGCTGACCAATCTGCTCAATGGCGTGCAGGGCGGCGCGCAGCCCGGCAGCAGCGGCCAGGGCGGCGGCGCCGGCCAGAGCAACCCGCTCGGCGGGCAGCTTGGCGACACCATCGGCAATTTGCTGCAGCAGGGCCTTTCCACCCTCAACCAGAGCAACGCATCGCGCCCGAGCCGCGACCTGAGCCAGCCGGCGCCGCCGGCCCCCGACCAGGCCCCGCCGCCACCGCCCCCTCCGCCCGGCGAGACCGCCGAGCAGCACGACAGTCCGGCGATGAAGGATGTGCTGCGTCAGCTGTTCAATCGCTGATATTCCCGGATATCCCCCGCCGATATGAAGGGATAACCATGCGGCCCGAGCGGCCGCTCCGCCTCGCCGATCCGTGCTAAACAGCGGCGGATCATGCGGCGCACCCGATTGGGGGCCGGACGAGGCTGGATGAACTCGGCTACGGACAAGGGCAAGAACTGGTTCCTGCGCGGCGGCCTGTTCGCCAAGTATGTCCTCGCGCTGGTCGGCCTCGTCGTGTTCGTGCTGGCGGTCAACGGCGCGCTCGAGACCTGGATCAGCTACCGCGGCATCAAGGGCACGCTGACGGACGCGATGAGCGAGAAGGCGGATGCGACCGCCAAGCGCATCGAGCAGGCGATCTCCGACCTCGAGCGGCAGATCTCCTGGGTGACCCGCGCCTCCTCCAACACGATCGAGCTGCGCCGCGCCGACTACGCGCAGTTGCTCGGCCAGGTGCCGGCGGTGAGCCAGCTCACCCTGATCAGCGGCCAGGGCCGCGAGCTGCTGCGGCTGTCGCGCCAGACCACCACCGTGAACTCCAACGCCGACTTCTCCCGCGATGTCAGATTCACCGAGACCATCGCCCGCGGCACCGCCTACGCGCCGGCGTATTTCCGCGACGGGCGGCCGTTCATGTCGATCGGCGAGCAGCATTCCGGCTTCAATGCCGGCGTCACCATGGCCGAGATCGACCTGCGCTTCCTCAATGACTATTTCGGCGACTCCCAGGTCGGCCGCCTCGCTCATGCCTATGTCGTCGACGGCAAGGGCCGCGTGCTGGCGAGCTCGTCGAAGGGTCCGGAGGTCGGCAAGGACCTTGCCGCGCTGCCGCAGGTCGCCGCGGTGCTGTCGCCTAGCGGCAGGCCGATCGCCTCCGGCAAGGATGTCGACGGCAACGCGGTGCTGACGACAGCAACGGCCGCGCCGAACCTCGGCTGGCACGTGTTTTATGAGCAGCCGACCGCGCAGGCGCTGTCGCCGATCCGCGACCAGCTGGTGCGCATTGCGCTTTTGATCGCGCTCGGCCTCGTGGTCGCGATCATCGCCGGCACGATCCTGGCGCGGCGCATGCTGGAGCCGATCACCGCGCTGCGCATCGGCGCGCGGCGGTTAGGGGCCGGCGACTTCGGCCATCGCATCGAGGTGAAGACATCCGATGAGCTGGAAGAGCTCGCCGGCCAGTTCAACAGCATGGCCACCCAGCTTGCCGAGACCTATTCCGACCTCGAGGCCAAGGTGAAGGAGCGCACCCGCGACCTCGCGCAATCGATCAACGAGCTGAAGGTGCTGGAGGAGGTCGGCCGCGCGGTGGCGTCCTCGCTCGACCTCAATGCGGTGCTGCCGACGGTCGGCGCCCGCGCGCTCGAGATCACCCATGCCGACGCCGTGCTGATCTATGGCTATGACGCCGCGCAACGCAGCTTTAACCTGACGCAATCGATCGGCATCGACGCTGCGACCGAAGGCCATCATCGCGCGATCGATGCGGCGAACAGCAGCCCGCTCGGCGAAGCCGCCGCGAAGGGCGAGCCGCTGGCGTTTCCCGATCTCACCGACCAGCCAAATCATCCGCTGCGCGATGTCGTGGTCGGCGCCGGCTTCCACTCCGTGCTCGTGGTGCCGCTGGTCGACCAGCAGGGCGTGCTCGGCGCGCTGGTGGTGCTGCGCAAGGCGGCCGGCGACTTCCCGTCGAGCCTGATCGGCCTGATGAAAACCTTTGCGCACCAGGCGGTGCTGGCGATGCGCAACGCGCGGCTGTTCACCGAGGTGGACCAGAAGAGCCACGCGCTGGAAGAGGCCAATGCCACCGTGCGCGAGCAGGCCGACAAGCTGCGCGAGCAGACCGAGGCGCTCAAGGACTGGAACAAGTCGCTGGAGCAGCGGGTCGAGACCCAGCTCGGCGAGCTCGAGCGCGTCCGCCGGCTCGAGCGCTTCCTGGCGCCGCAGGTTGCGCAGCTGATCGCCTCGTCGGACAATCCCGAGGGCCTGCTCGACAGCCACCGCCGCGAGGTCACCGTCGTGTTCTGCGACCTGCGCGGCTTCACCGCCTTCACCGAGGCGACCGAGCCGGAAGAGGCGATGAACGTGCTGCGCGAATATCACGCCGCGCTCGGCAAGCTGATCTTCAAGTATGAAGGCACGCTCGACAAATATGCCGGCGACGGCGTGATGATCCTGTTCAACGCGCCGATCCAGCTCGCCGACCACACCGCGCGTGCCGTGAAGATGGCGGTGGAGATGCGCGACACGGTCGGCCCGCTGACCGAGAAGTGGCGCAACCGCGGGCACAGTCTCGGCTTCGGCATCGGCATTGCGCTCGGCTATGCCACGCTCGGCCAGGTCGGCTTCGAGCAGCGGCTGGAATATGCCGCGATCGGCAGCGTCACCAACCTCGCCTCGCGCCTGTGCGGCGAGGCCAAGGCCGGCCAGATCGTGGTGAGCCGCCGCGTCTACGGCATGGTCGAGCCCTTCGTCGAAGGCCGCGCCATCGATGACCTCGTGCTGAAGGGATTCAACCATCCGATCCTGGCCGCGGAGATCCTGAGCTGGAAGGGCGAGCCATCAGCGGAAGCGGCGGCGGAGTAGTCAAGACACGGCTCCCTCCCACGTCGTCCCGGCGAAAGCCGGACCCATAACCACCGATGTTTGGATTGAACACGGCTGCGGCCGCAGCACAGCGTCATCGCAAGCAGCGGTGGTAATGGGTCCCGGCCTTCGCCGGGACGACACTGAATATGCGGCCCCGTTTCTGATTCAACTATCAAACAGCCAAGGGATAGACCCGAGGGGAGAAGCACACGCCCGCATCCTCGCGACGCGATCGCGCCCGAGTCATGCGATCAATCCAGCCTCACACAGGAGAGGGCGCAGGGAAGGCCGGGCGCCGATTGCCACGAGCCTCAAATCAACATCCAGTGAATCTGATCACCTCCGCAATCACGATCCCCACCTCTCCCACCCCTCCCAGGAATAACCCATCCCCCACCTCACTCGCGTCATGACGGGCGCGTGCGAACGCGCGCCCGGCGACAACAAGAACAAGCAGGATGGGTTTGATGACGGGTTTGGATGGGACGCACGCGGCGGCGTCGGTGGTGGCGCTGCATTGCTCGCTGGGGTCGGGACGGCAATGGACCAAGCTTGCGGCCGCGCTCGGCGGCGACCGGTTCATGGCGCCGGATATTTCCGGTTATGGCGTTGCCGCCTGCGGGCGCGACTGGCCGCGGACGCTGGATGGCGAGATTGCGCGGCTCGAGCCCTGGCTCACCAAGGCCGACGGGCCGTTCCATCTGATCGGGCATTCCTATGGCGGGGCGATCGCGTTTCGGCTGGCGACGGCAACGCCTTATGCGCAGTACATCCGCAGCCTTACGCTGATCGAGCCCGTCCTGCCTACGTTGCTCAGAGACACGCCTGCCGATGCGCGGCTGTACGACCGCTTCGCGCGGATCGCGCAGATCGTCTCAAGGGATATTGTCGATGGCGCCGTGATGGAGGCGGTCGAGGCGTTCACCGCGTTCTGGGCCGGCTCCGGGCCGCGCGAGCAGTTCTCGCCGAGCGGGCGGCTGCGGATGATCGAGCAGGCCGACAAGCTGCCTTGCGATTTCAGCGCCGCGCTCGACCTCGACGCCGTGGCGGAAGCCGCGCGTGCCTTGAAGGTGCCGACGCTGCTGATCTCGGGCGGGCTGTCGCCCTATGTGACGCAGCGCATTGTCGCAAAACTCGCCGCGCTGATCGATGGCGCCGAGCTGCGGCATCTGCCGGGTGCCGGCCATATGCTGCCGGTGACGCATGCCGATCGGGTCAACCCGGAGATCCTGCGGCATATCTGGCGCGCCGAGGAGCTGGCGAAGCTGGAGCTGGCGGCGGATGCGGGGCCGGCCGAGGCAGCGCAGGCGGCTGGTTCGGCCCGGCGGCATCTGGTATTCAAGAGGCCCTCATTTTGGGAATAGTTTGCCGATGATTTTGCCTCGCACGCGCGCCCCAGCCCTTGCCGCCTCCGCGCTGCTCGTGCTCGCGGCCTCTCCCGCGCTTGCCGCGGGCGAGGCCGACGCCGTGCCGAAGGGCGCGGCGGTGACGGTGCTGAAGGCCTCGAAATTCTGCTTCGGCAATATCGTCGAGGTTTCGGGCATCGTGCTGCCGCGCGATGAGCAGCAGATCCGGCCCGACCGTTTCGGCTTGAAGGTGGCGGAGGTGATGGTCGATCCCGGCGACACTGTCACCGCCGGCCAGGTGCTGGCGAAGCTGACCGATGGGGCCAACTCGGTCAACGTCACGGCGCCGGTGGCGGGCACGATCTCGGCGTCGTCGGCGATTGTAGGCAGCCCGGCCTCGGGCAAGGACGCGCTGTTCTCGATCATCGCCAAGAGCGAGTATGACCTGGTCGGCATGGTGCCGACCCGCGACATCGCCAAGCTGAAGACCGAGCAGACGGCGCAGCTCAAGGTCCTCGGCGCCGGCGATCTCGACGGCAAGGTGCGGCGGATCGCGCCGACAGTCGAGCCGAACAGCCAGCTCGGCCAGGTGTTCATCGGCATCGGCGCGAACAAGCGGCTGCTGGTGAATTCGTCCGGCCGCGCCCAGATCAAGACCGGGCAGAGCTGCGGCGTCGCGGTGCCGCTGACCGCGATCCTCTATTCCACCGCCGGCACCGTGGTGCAGGTGGTGCGCGGCGGCCGCGTCGAGACGCGGCGGGTCGAGACCGGATTGATGTCGGCCGGCCAGGTCGAGATCCGCGACGGCATCCAGGAAGGCGACATCGTCGTCGCCCGCGCCGGCGCCCTGCTGCGCGAGGGCGATCCGGTGCGGCCAGTCGGCGCCAGCGCGGATGCAAAGTAGGCGGCGCTCCATCTACAGCGTCGTCCCGGGCAAGCCAACGGGTCGGCGCAAAGAGCCGCCCGATGACAGGCTCCGCGCGACCCGGGAGCCATAACCACCAATGTGAATTGTCTGAAGAGCTGTCGCCACAGCGCGCTTCGACAATGCGGCCCTGTGGTTATGGGTCCCGGCTTTCGCCGGGACGACGTGGGGAAAGAGTCGGGCTCAGCCGCCGAGCTTGATGTCTTCCAGCAGCGAGGACGACACGCTCGGCACCTGCTCGCCTTCGCTGGCGCGCGAGATCGCGACGCGGGTCTTGTTGAAGGCGCTTTCGGCGCCGGCCTGGGCGTTGAGGTTGTTGAGCAGCTCGGAGACCAGCACGCTGTTCGGCGCCTTGCTATCGTCGGCGACCTTGCCCGGCGTTGCCGAGCTCAGCACGATGGTGTTCTCCGGCGGGCTGATCGGGGCGAGGCCGTGCGAGAACGCGCGGAAGCGGCGCTCATAGGGATTGCGGCGCGAGGCGTCGAGCACGACGAGCTTGGCCTTGGCGCCGCGCTCCTTCATCGCATCGAGCACGGACTCGACGCTGACGCCGGTGCGCTTGACGTCGGCTTCCTTCCAGATCGTGGCATCGATCGGGATCATGTAGCTCTCGCGGCCGACCTGCACGCCGTAGCCGCCGAAGAACAGCATCACGACGGTGTCGGGGCGGATCTTGGCCTTCATGCGCTCGACCGCGCGGAACATGTCGTCCTTGGTCGCATCCTCGACCACGTCGACGTCAAAGCCCTCGCGGCGCAGCGCCGACGACAGGGTGCGGGCATCGTTGATCGGCTGGGCCAGCGGCGCCGCGGCGTCCGGATAATGGCCGTTGCCGATGATCAGCGCGAGGCGGGACGTGCCTGCCGGAATGCTGCCGGTCAGCTCGGTGGGGGCGATCTTGTCGCCACCCTTGGCGACATCGAGGGTGCGCTTGTTGAGCGCGGCATGGGCGCCAATCGCCAGCGACACCGTGCCGGCCACCGCCACGCAGACGGCGATGGTGCGGCGGGAAATGCGAAGCTGCCTAAGGTCCATAGCGTTCCTAAGTCCCAATTCTTATCCCGATGGCGCTCAAGCGAAGATCGCGCCAGTTAGTCGCGTCAAAGACGTTCAGGTTTAATGGGGTTGAGGTGTGTGTGCCGTTGAATTGAACTCAATTTGCGGCGCCGCAACAAACGCTCCTTTAACCCGAACGGCCGCTCGGGGCAACCCGAATTGCCGCATGCCGCCGCCCGGCAGAGGCCATTGACGCCGTTAAGATCCCGTTACGTGATCTCTGTCACATTTGTATTCTTCAGGGATTCATGTAGCTTTCCAAAGGCTTGCGAGTTTGGGGCAGAGCGACAGGAAACTCCGTCGGGCGGCGGCGTTAACCGGTTCCTCGGGAAAGGGGATTGTTTGAGCTTCTTGGGCCTTCACGAGATCGCAAGCGCGGTGTGCCGGTCGCTGACTGTCAAGAAGGACGGCCCGTCGCTGTACGATGTCTGCGACCCCGTGCTGCAGGCCTATCGCGGCGGCGATGCCCATCTCGGAAAATTCTACCGGACCGCGCTCGGCAATCCGCCGCTGCGCGCGCTGCTCCGCCGCACCGGCCTGCCCGCGCTCAACGATCCCGACCGCCTCTCCGGCCTGCGCGCGGCGCTCACCGCGGCGCGCGACGTCGAGACGCCGGACTGGGCCGCGATCGGCACGCCCGTCGCAGTATTGATGGACGGTATCGGTGTGCGCCATCCGGCACCGCCCGCCGCGACCGCACCTGGCCGCCCGCCGGAGATCGCCGAGATCGACCGCGTGATCCGCCTGACCGGCGCGCATCTGTTGCGCTCGTTCGGCAGGAACGGCTTCATCCCGACCTATGCCGCCTTCAACCTGATCGGCGACCCCGACGTCGGCGGGCGCGAGCTGCTGATGGCGCTGACCGGGCTGAACGCGCGCGGCTACAAGAACTCGACCTTGCTGTTCAATCTGGCGCGGATCTTCATCGCGCATTCGCCGGCGCGCGCGCTGATCAACCCGGCCTGGCGCGGCATCGCCGAGCCGATGTGGGAGCCGGTGCAGATCCGCCACCGCTCGGCCTATTACGACGCCTTCTTCACCGAGGCGCTGCTCGGCTTCGTCGAGACCGGGCTCGCCTCGCCGGACGAAGCTGCTACCGCGCGGCGCGCGATCGCCGACATGGTGGACTTCTGCCTCAAGACCAGCGCCGAGGCGGTGCCGTCGCATGACGGCTCGACGGTGAAGGTCATCACCGCGCTGGCGCCGGGCCGGCATCCGCGCTTCTCGCGCTTCTTCGCCCAGATCAAGCAGGATCTCGGCTTCGGCATCTATGTGCCGGACTGCGACACCACGGCGTGCTCGTTCTCGGCCGCGACCCAGGCCGGCTCCGACGATCCGATCCTCAAGCAGCCGCTGCTCGACTTCTACCGCGGCTACCAGGTGCGATCGGGCGCCAACGAGCCGCGTGTCACCGTGCCGCTCAACGATCATCTTGATTACGAGGGCGGCGTCGTCACCTGGATCGACAATCTCGCCGGCGAGCGGCCCTATGGCAACGACCTCGATCCGACGCTGAACCTCGACATCCTCGAGGTCTCGTTCCGCAACCTCGCCCGCTGGCAGATCATCGAGACGCCGCAGCGGCTGGAGACCGTGCATCGCGTCATCGCCTTCCAGAAAAATCTGGTCGAAAGCGGCGCGTTCAAAAATCCGCGCTCGCACATCTATTATCTGCCCGAACTCTATTCGGCCTATTTCGGCCGCTGCTATGCCGCCTTCGTCGCGCTGCCGCTGGCGGCGCAACGCATCATCGATCCCGGCAACGTGTTCGCGCTGATCCGCGCCCGCGTGCTCGGCTATGTCACGCACGAGCTGATCGCCCACGAGATGAACCCGTTCGACGCCGCGCTGGCGCTGATGGCGCTGGCGCATCTCGGCGCCGAGATCTCGACCTTCACGCCGGCGCTGCACTGCATCGTGCAGGGCCTCGGCGAGGGCGGCCGCAAGGGGCCCTACCGGGCCTATGAGTGGAATAAGATGAAGACGCCAACCCGCATCCTGGTCGGCGGGCCGGAGGTGACCTCGGCGTTCGTGCTGATGGCGCTGGCGCTGGCGAAGCGACGAATGGCCGCGGTGTAGTTTCGTAGCCCGGATGGAGCGCAACGTAATCCGGGGTGTTGCCCGCCGACAAAGATTCCCGGATTGCGCGGAGCTCCATCCGGGCTACGGATAAAGACCAACGCCTCGTTGATACCCGATGACGCTGCGCTCTACTCAACCGGGCTGCGGGACTTCACCCTCCCCTGGAGGGGGAGGGTCGTATCGCGTCGCGCGAAGCAAGATGCGATATGGGGTGGGGTGATCTCTCAACACGGGCACTGCTCAAGTGGACAGACCTTCACCCCACCTCGGCTCGCATTGCGCTGCGCTTCATGCGACCCGATCCTCCCCCTCCAGGGGAGGATGGCGGACATCGGGGATGACGCGAAGTTGAAACTGGCGGAAACGCAACAGCACTGGCACGGTTGCCCAATTGCCCGCACAATCGTTGGGCACTGACCACTGCACGCTAAAAGCCATTTGAACGATAAGAACCTGGCCGGGAACGCCGATGTTCAAGACGCTGCTCACCGCGGGCCTGCTGCTCTCGCTGCCGACGCTGGCTGTCGCCGCCGACATCACCGGCGTGCCGAAGATCCGCGACGGCGACCAGCTCATGATCGGCAGCGTCCGCATCCGGCTCGCAGGCGTCGACGCGCCGTCGACCGACCAGCTCTGCCTCAACACCAAAGGCGAGCGCTGGACCTGCGGCGTCGCGGCGCGCGACGAGCTGATCAAGCATGCCGGCAACAAGACCTGGACCTGCCACGCCCGCTCGGTCGATCGCCGCGGCCGCACCATCGCGCGCTGCGAGGTCGACGGCGAGGACATCCAGAAATGGCTGGTCGCGAGCGGCTGGGCGCTGGCCTACACCCGCGCCTCGCATGACTACGAAGCCGACGAGAAGGCCGCGCGTGAGGCAAAAGCCGGGATGTGGCAGGGTGCCTTCATCGCGCCGTGGGACTGGCGGGTGCGCAACAAGAAGACCACCGTGCTCGGCGCGGTGAAGCCGCCGGATGGCGCCAACGCGATCCTGCTCGCCTCGGCCTCCGGCCCGGTGGCGCCCTCGCCCGACTGCACCATCAAGGGCAACGTCAACCGCTCCGGTGAATGCATCTTTCACCAGCGGACCAGCCGCTGGTACGCCAAGATCGAAATGAAGATCAGCAAGGGCACGCGCTGGTTCTGCTCGGTCGAGGAAGCCGAGGCCGCCGGCTGCCGCGAGACGCGGCGCTAGTCGGAAGTGCGATTGAGTTGTAGCCTCATCGGCACCGCTTGCGACGCTCTTTATGAGGAGAAAGCCCCCATCCGGATTGCATCTTCGATGCAATCCGACCTAAGAGCGAGCTTCGCTCGTCTCGACCCCCGCAAGCGGGAGAGGTGAAGGACCACGGCATGACCGATGTCGAGATCGATCCGCCTTCCGTGCGCCGGCGCAGCCGCCTCAGGCAAGCGCAGATGGCATTGCTGCTCGTCCTGGCGATCTACCTGATCGCAGCCTATCTGCTGCTGCCGGCACTGTGGACGCATTACGAGCATCAGAAGGGCCTCGCCAATCTGCCGATGGTGACGCGCACCGCGCAGGGCATTCCCGGCGATCCGATGAATGTCGGGCTGATCGGCGACACCAAGGATGTGGTCTGCGCGATGCACGAGGCCGGCTGGTTTCCGGCCGATCCGGTGACGCTGAAATCCTCGATCGAGATCGTGGGCAGCGTGCTGCTCGATCGTCCCTACAAGGATGCGCCGGTGAGCAACCTGTTCTATCTCGACCGCCGCGAGGATCTCGCCTTCGAGCGGCCGGTCGGATCGAGCGCGGACCGCCGCAACCATGTCCGGTTCTGGAGGGTGCTCGACCAGGGCGAGGAGAAACGTCCGGTGTGGCTGGGCGCTGCGACGCTCGACCGCAGCGTCGGCGTCAGCCACTACACCGGCGCGGTGACGCATCACATCGCGGCCGACCTCGACGCCGAACGCGCGCTGCTCGCCACTGACCTCGAGTCCGCCGGCATGGTCACCGCGAAATATCAGGTCACCGGCATCGGCCCGACCTTCAACGGCCGCAATGGCGGCGGCGATCCCTATTACACCGACGGCGAAATCTGGGTGCTGCGGCTGGTCGAGGCCTGCCGCAAGAACAACGGCACCGTCGAGCAGCTCCCGAGCCCCGCCGCGACCGAGTTGAAGGACCAGATCTGGCGCGCGGTCGTCGAATCGATCGGCAAATAGCATCGTGTCCCGCGGTTTTGGAAACGCTGGATTGCTTCGTCCTGCTCGCAATCGAAGCCGCGATGGAATAGTCTCCGCGCTTGACCCCTCACACGCATGATTTGCGCGCTTTATCCAAAAGGAACAGGACGATGACCGTTCGCGCGGGCCGGGAATTTCTGGCCATCCCCGGGCCCACCACGATGCCTGATCAGGTGCTGCAGGCAATGCACCGCCCGGCGCTCGACATCTACTCCAACGAGATGGTCGAACTGACTGAGAGCCTGCTGCGCGACCTCTCGAGGCTGTTCGCCACCCAGGGCAAGTCCTACATCTACATCTCCAACGGCCACGGCGCGTGGGAGGCGACGCTCTCCAACGTGCTGTCGCGCGGCGACAAGGTGCTGGTGCTGGAGAGCGGGCGCTTCGCGATCGGGTGGGGCCAGGCTGCGGCCGCGATGGGCGCCGAGGTCGAGGTGCTGAAGGGCGACTGGCGCCGCGCGATCCGTCCGGCCGAGGTCGAGGCGCGGCTGCGGCGCGACAAGGAGCACACGATCAAGGCGATCCTGGTGGTACAGGTCGACACCGCGTCCGGCGCCTATAACGACATCGAGGCAATCGGCAAGGCGATCAAGGCCGCCGGCCATCCCGCATTGTACATGGTCGACACCGTGGCCTCGCTCGGCTGCATGCCGTTCGAGATGGACAAATGGTATGTCGACGTCGCGATGAGTGGCTCGCAGAAGGGCCTGATGACGCCGCCCGGCCTCGGCTTCGTCGCCGCCAATGACCGCGCCTGGGACGCCCACAAGAAGGCCGATCTGCGCACGCCCTATTGGGACTGGACCGAGCGCGAGGGCTCGGAGCACTACCGCAAATATGCCGGCACCGCGCCGGTGCATCTCTTGTTCGCTTTGCGCGAGGCGATCAACATGCTGCACGCCGAAGGCCTGGAGAATGCCTTTGAGCGGCATCGCCTGCTCGGCGAAGCGGTGCGCCGCGCGGTCGCGGTCTGGGGTGAAGGACAGGTGCTCGGCTTCAACATCGCCGAGCCCGCCGAGCGTTCCAACACCGTGACGACGGTGACCGTGAAGGGCGCCGACCCCGCCGCGATCCAGCGCTACGCCAAGGAGAAATGCGGCGTCGTGCTCGGCACCGGCATCGGCGATTTGCAGGGCCAGGCCTTCCGCATCGCGCATATGGGCCACGTCAACGCCCCGATGATTCTCGGCACCCTCGGCGTCGTCGAGGTCGCGCTGACAGCGCTGAACATCCCGCACGGCAAGGCAGGCGCCGACGCCGCCATCCAGTGGCTCGGCGAGAACGTGAAGGCGTAGCTTGAGCCGGTCTGAGGCTTTAACCCGTCATCCTGAGGAGCCCGCCAAAGTCGGGCGTCTCGAAGGATCGACGGCCGCGCTCCCGCCGTGATCGAATCGGAGTGCGCGGAAGTAGCCGGGCCGTCGATCCTTCGAGGCTCGCTCCGCTCGCACCTCAGGATGACGGAAGAGTGGTCGGGGAATAACGCAACGAAGAGGTGCCACGACTTTTTGACGGGGCACGAGCACTTTTCGTCGTCATCATTTTCCGCTTTACTGCCGGCAACAGCCGGGCACGGATCCCTGCGACACAACAAAATGGAGGGACCGCTTGGCATCGGTGGAATTGCGCGGCCTGGTCAAGCGGTTTGGATCGTTTGTCGCGGTTGATGATGTTTCGCTCACGATCGATCATGGCCAGCTGGTCTGCCTGCTCGGGCCGTCCGGCTGCGGCAAGACCACCACGCTGCGGCTGATCGCCGGGTTCCTCGAACCATCCGACGGCGAGATCCGCGTCGGCGAGCGCGTGGTGTCATCGAAGGCGCGCACGCTGCCGCCCGAGCAGCGCAACATGTCGATGATCTTCCAGAGCTACGCGCTGTGGCCGCATATGACGGTGGCGGAGAACATCGTCTACGGCCTGCGCTTGCGCAAAATGGATCGCGACACCATCGCCAAGAAGCTCGCCGCGATCCTGGCCACCACCAAGCTGGAACCACTGGCGCAGCGCTATCCGGGCGAGCTCTCCGGCGGCCAGCAGCAACGCGTCGCGCTGGCGCGCGCGCTGATCGTCGGCCCCGAGACGCTGCTGCTCGACGAGCCGCTGTCGAATCTCGACGCCAATCTGCGCGAGGAGATGCGATTCGAGATCCGCCGCCTGCACGACGAATATCGCTACACCACCGTCTACGTCACCCACGACCAGTCCGAGGCGATGACGACCGCCGACCTGATCGCGGTGATGAATGCCGGCAAGATCGACCAGCTCGGCAGCCCTGAGGACATCTATGCGCGGCCGGAATCGGAATTCGTCGCGCGCTTCATCGGCGCCGCCAACGTGATCAAGGGCACCGCGCGCGATGCGAACCATGTGGAGTTCGCCGGCGCAACGCTCGAGGTGGTCGGCGCCACGCTGACGACCGGCCAGAGTGCGCCGGTCGCGATCCGCCAGCACGAGATCCAGTTCGCGACGCAACCGCCCGCGGCAGCGCAGAACACGCTCAAAGCCATCGTGACGCGGCAGGTCTATCTCGGCATGAATCGCGACTACATGCTGGAGACCGCTGACGGCACATCGCTGCGGGTGACCACGCCGACCGAAACCGCAGTCGAGAAGGGCAGCGAGGTCTGGCTGACCCTGCCGCCCGCGCGCTGCCGGGCGCTCAGCCGATAACAACAAGAAACGGAGCGAGCGATGCGGAAGCCGATTTCCAGACGCGATGTCCTGAAAGGCTCTGCGGCGCTTGCGGTCGGCACGGTGTTCGCGTCACCGGCACGCGCCGCCGCGCCCGAGCCGGTCGCAATCACGCCCGATCTCGTCGCCGCCGCGACCAAGGAAGGCAAGCTCGTGTTCTATTCGTCGATGGACCTGCCGGTCGGCGAAAAGCTCGGCAAGGCGTTCGAGGCCGCCTATCCCGGCATCACCGTGCAGATCGAGCGTTCCGGCTCGGAGCGGCTGTTTCAGCGCGTGGCGCAGGAATTCGATTCCAACATCCACGCCGCCGACGTCGTCAACAGCGCCGATGCCTCGCATTTCATCCCCTGGAAGAAGAGCGGCTGGCTGATGCCGTTCGTGCCCGAGGACGTCGCGAAGCATTTTCCCGACAATTACCGCGACCCCGACGGCATGGCCGTGACCACGCGGCTGTGGCTGTCGTCGATCGCCTACAACACCAATCTGGTGAAGGCGGAGGACGCGCCGAAGAGCTTTGCCGACCTGCTCGACCCGAAATGGGCGGGCAAGATGGTGAAGGGCCATCCTGCCTATAGCGGCACCATCATGACCACCACATTCCAGATCGTGCGCGAGCTCGGCTGGCCTTACCTCGAAAAGCTCGCAAAACAGCGCGTGATGCAGGTGCAGTCCTCGACCGACCCGCCGAAGAAGCTCTCGCTCGGCGAGCGCGCCGTGATGGCCGACGGCAATGAGTATGGCATCGTGCTCTTGAAGGAAGCCGGGCAACCGGTCGAGCCGGTCTATCCGACCGAGGGCACGCCGACGATCTCGGGTCCCACAGGCATCTTCGCCGGCGCGCCGCATCCGAACGCCGCAAAGCTGTTCCAGGCCTGGCTGCACAGCCGCGCGACCCAGCAATTCTTCGTCGACTTCACCGGCCAATATTCGCTGCACGCCCAGGTGCAGCCGAAGGCCGGCCGGCGCAAGCTTTCCGACATCAAGCTGATGAAAGAGGACCCGGCGGGGGTGGAGGCGATGACCGAAGAGATCAAGACCCGCTATGCGCGCTTGTTCAGGGTTTGAGCGATGAAGGGCGCGGTGCACACTTCCTTGCCTCGCCCCGCTTGCGGGGAGAGGCCGACGCGCATCGCAAGATGCGCGGCGGGTGAGGGGGACTCTCCGCGCATTCGGTGTCTGCGGAGGCAGCCCCTCACCCCACCCCTCCAAGAGCAAGCTTCGCTTGTCTCGACCCCGCAAGAGCGGGGCGAGGGAGTCGAAACAGCTTGCAGCGTGCCAACATGACAACAACCGCCTCCCCCGCCGCAAAGCCCCGCATCGACTGGACACGCCCCGTGATGTGGCTGTTCGCGGCGCTGCTCATCCTGCTGATCCTGCTGCCGCTGTCGTGGCTCGCGGTGTTTGCCTTCACCGACAAGAGCCGGTATCCGACGCTGCAAAACTTCGTCACGCTGTTCAGCAATCCGGATTTCCTCGATCCGCTGCTGACGACCGCGATCATCGCGACCACGTCGGCGCTGATCTGCTGCATCGTCGCGGCGCCGATCAGCTGGCTGGTGTCGCGCACCGACATGCCGGGGCGGCAGACCATCCGCGCACTGGTCACGGCCTCGTTCGTGACGCCGCCATTTCTCGGCGCGGTCGCCTGGGAACTGCTGGCGGCGCCGAATTCCGGGCTGCTGAACCAGCTCTACCGGCTGTTCGCCGGCGAGGACGCCGACGCGCTGTTCAACATCTATTCGATGACCGGGATCATCTTCGTGATCTCCTGCTACACGTTCCCGTTCGTGTTCGTGCTGGTGGCCAATGCGCTCGACACCATGCCGGGCGAGCTCGAGGACGCCTCCGCGATCCTCGGCGGCAATGCCTGGACCACTGCGCGGCGGGTGACGATCCCGCTCGCGCTGCCCGCGCTGGTCGCGGGCGCCCTGATCGCGTTCCTGCAGGCGATGACGCTGTTCGGCTCGCCCGCGATCCTGGCGCTGCCGGCCGGCTTCCACACCATGACGACCAAGATCTGGAGCCTGTTCCAGTATCCGCCGAAGCTCGAGCTCGCGGCCGCCGCCGCGGTGCCGCTGCTAGTGCTGACCATCCTGCTGCTGCAGGGCCAGAAGGCGCTGCTCGGCCGCCGCGGCTATTCGGTGATCGGCGGCAAATATGGCGCGCCGCGCCGGGTCGAATTGCGCGGCTGGCGCTGGGCCGCGCTCGGCTTCTGCCTCCTGGTGCTGCTCAACCCGGTGTTCCTGCCTTACCTCGCGCTGCTCAACGCCGCGTTCTCGCCGAACGCGACCACGCTGGTGACGCCATCGACGGCGACGCTGCACAACATCGTCTTCGTGTTCACCGAGCTGTCGTCGACCCAGCTCGCGCTCAAGAACACCGTGATCCTCGGCACCGCGACCGCGACCATCGGCACCATCCTCGCGCTCGTCATCGCCTATGTCACGACGCGCAAGGTGATCGCGGGCCACCGCGTGCTCGGCTTCCTCGCCACCGCGCCGGTCGCGGTCCCCGGCATCGTGCTCGGCGTCGGCCTGTTCCTGAGCTACACGCGGCCGCCCTTCGTGCTCTACGGCACGCTGTGGATCCTGCTGCTGGCGTTCCTCACCATCAATTTGCCGTCCGCCTATCAGCAATTGCAGGCGGCGTTCGCGACCATCCATCCCGAGCTCGAGGAGGCAAGCCGCATTCTCGGCGCGACCCGGTTGCAGGCGCTGCGCCAGATCACCGCGCCCTTGCTGCGCACCGGCGTGATCGCGACCTGGTGCTTCATCTTCATCGGCGTGATGCGGGAACTGTCGGCGGCGATCGTGCTGTTCACCTCGCAGACCAAGGTGCTGTCGGTCCTGATCTACGACCTCAACGAAGGCGGCGACCTCGCCGCGATCGCGGTGCTCGGCATCGCGATGCTGGTGATCACCTTCGCCGTGGTGCTGGCAGTGAACCGGATTCCGATGTCCGGCGGCAATGCCGGCGCGCGGCTGCGGAACGGGTAGCTCGCCCTAACCACGTCGTCATTGCGAGGAGCGAAGCGACGAAGCAATCCATTCTATCCCTTCGGGGAACGATGGATTGCTTCGCTTCGCTCGCAATGACGAAGCAACCAAGGATGCCCGCCCCATCTGGCAATCGCCACATTCATCCCGATATAGAGCGGAACCCCGCACCATGAGGATCGTGTGACCAAATCCGCCACCACAACATCGCCCCCGGTCGCGCCGCGCCGGCCGCATTCCTTCACCACCCACGGCATCACGGTGACCGACGACTATGCGTGGATCAAGGATCCGAAATGGCAGGAGGTGCTGCGCGATCCCTCGATCCTCGATCCCGACATCCGGGCCTATCTCGAAGCCGAGAACGGTTACACCGAGAGCCTGCTCGGCCATACCGACGTGTTGCAGAAGCGGCTGGTCAAGGAGATGCGCGGGCGGATCAAGGAGGACGATTCCAGCGTGCCGTCGCCGGACGGCCCGTTCGCCTATTTCCGCAAGTTCCGCGAGGGCGGCCAGCACGAGCTGTACTGCCGCACGCCGCGCGACGGCGGCGACGCCCATGTCGTGCTCGACGGCGACGCGCTGGCGAAGGACCACAAATATTTCAAGTTCGGCGGCAGCCGGCATTCCAACGATCACCGCCTGCACGCCTGGAGCGCCGACACCAAGGGCTCCGAATATTTCTCGATCCGGGTGCGCGACTGGGCCACCGGCGGCGATCTCGACGACCTCGTCGAGGAGACCGACGGCGGCGTGGTCTGGGCCGCGGATTCCAAAAGCTTCTTCTACGTCAAGCTCGACGACAATCACCGGCCGATGCAGGTATGGCGGCACAAGCTCGGCACCAAACAGGCCGACGACACGCTGATCTATGAGGAGCAGGATTCCGGATGGTTCACCCACCTGCACGAGAGCGCGAGCGGCCGCTTCTGCGTGATCGCGGGCGGCGACCATGAGACCTCGGAACAGCGGCTGATCGATCTCTCCAGTCCCGACGCGCCGCCGCGGCTGGTCGCGGCACGCGAGGAAGGCGTACAATATTCGATCGCCGACCGCGGCGACGAGCTGTTCATCCTCACCAACGCCGACGACGCCATCGACTTCAAGGTCGTCACCGCGCCGCTCACCGCACCCGAGCGCAGCAACTGGCGCGACCTGATCCCGTATCGCGAAGGCGTCTATGTGCTCGACGTCGAGCTCTATGCCGGCCACATGGTGCGGCTGGAGCGTGCCAATGCGCTGCCGGCGATTATCATCCGCGACCTCAACAGCGGCGAAGAGCACGCGATCGCCTTCGACGAGGCGGCCTATTCGCTTGACACCATGGGCGGCTACGAGTTCGACACCACCAACCTGCGGTTTGCCTATTCGTCGATGACGACGCCGTCGGAAGTCTATGACTACGACATGGCGACGCGGACGCGGAGCTTACGCAAGCGCCAGGAGATTCCGTCCGGCCACAACCCGGCCAACTACGTCACCACGCGCATCATGGCGACCTCGCATGACGGCGCGCAAGTGCCGGTCTCGATCCTGCATCGCAAGGATTTCGTTCGTGACGGCAAGGCGCCGCTTTTGCTGTATGGCTACGGCTCCTACGGCATGGCGATGCCGGCGTCGTTTGCCGCCAACCGGCTGTCGCTGGTCGACCGCGGCTTTGTGTATGCGATTGCGCATATCCGCGGCGGCGCCGACAAGGGCTGGGGCTGGTATCTCGACGGCAAGCGCGAGAAGAAGACCAACACGTTCGACGATTTCGCCGCCGCCGGGCGGGCGCTGATCGAGGCGAAATATACCGGTGAGAAGCGCATCGTCGGCCATGGCGGCTCGGCGGGCGGCATGCTGATGGGCGCGGTCGCCAACCGCGCCGGCGAGCTGTTCGCCGGTATCGTCGCCGAAGTGCCATTCGTCGATGTGCTCAACACCATGCTCGACGACACGCTGCCGCTGACGCCGCCGGAATGGCCGGAATGGGGCAATCCGATCGAGAGCGAGAAGGATTTCCGCACCATCCTGTCCTATTCGCCCTACGACAATGTCGCGGCCAAGGACTATCCGGCGATCCTGGCGATGGGCGGGCTCACCGATCCGCGCGTCACCTATTGGGAGCCGGCGAAATGGATCGCGCGGCTGCGCGCCACCATGCGCGGCGGCGGCCCGGTGCTGCTGCGCACCAACATGGGCGCCGGCCACGGCGGCGCGTCCGGCCGCTTCAACCGCCTCGACGAGGTCGCGATCGTCTACGCGTTCGCGCTGTGGGCGGTCGGGATGGCTGACAAGGCTGAGGTGTAGGGTGCCGGTTGGCTTGCGCGGTCCCCTCCCCATCGTCGTCCCGGCGAAGGCCGGGACCCATACCGCGTGATCTATCGAGCAAGGCAGTCACAGTACCACGGCACACAACGCAACTGCCAGTCTTCGCCAAACTCCTCCCTGTGGTTATGGGTCCCTGCTTTCGCCGGGACGACGGCGGGATGTATGGCGATCGCTTATCAAGGACGACGGCGGAGAGTGAGGCGCTACCGCCCCTTCGCCTTCCGCCACGTCGCGAAATCCTTCAGCGTCTGTTCGTCGGTCGCAGGATAGAGCCCGAAGATGCCGCGACCGTTCTGGACCTGCTCGGTGACGAAATCCTCGAACGCGGTCATCTCGAAGGTCTCGTCGGCGATCTCGTCGGCGAGATGCGCCGGGATCACGATGACGCCGTCGCTGTCGCCAAGGACGACGTCGCCGGGAAACACCGGCGCATCGCCGCAGCCGATCGGCACGTTGATCTCGATTGCCTGGTGCAGCGTGAGGTTGGTCGGCGCGCTCGGGCGATGATGAAAGGCCGGGAAGCCGAGCCGCGCGATCTCGGCCGAATCCCGGAAGCCGCCGTCGGTGACAACGCCGGCGCAGCCACGCTTCATCAGCCGCGTCACCAGGATCGCGCCGGCCGACGCGGCGCGCGCATCCTTGCGGCTGTCCATCACCAGCACCGCGCCCACGGGGCACTCCTCGATCGCCTTGCGCTGCGGATGCGCGCGATCGCGGAACACCTCGATCTTGTTGAGGTCCTCGCGCGCCGGCATGTAGCGCAGCGTGAAGGCCTCGCCGACCATGGTCGGCTGATCCGGGCCCAGGGGATGAACATCCTGGATCATCTGGATGCGGAAACCGCGCTTGAACAGCGCGGTCGCGACCGTCGCGGTGGAGACGGATTTCAGCTTGTTGCGGGTGGTGTCGCTGAGTTTTGACATGATGATTTTTCCGATTGTCATTCCGGGGCGGGCGCTACAGCGACCGAACCCGGAATCTCGAGGTTCCGGGTTCGATGCTGCGCATCGCCCCGGAACGACAGTGATCAATAAATCGACGGCTCGCCGACCGGCTTGCCAAAGCCGGTCTCGAGGAAATCGAAGTCGCAGCCCTCATTGGCCTGCTTGATGTGCTTCGAGAACATCCAGCCATAGCCGCGCTCGAAGCGCTGTTCGGGCTGTTTCCATTCGGCGCGGCGCCTGGCCAGCTCCGCCTCCGGCACATCGAGATTGATGGTGCGCGCGGCGACGTCGAGCGTGATGCGGTCGCCGTTCCTCACCAGCGCCAGCGGGCCGCCGATATAGGATTCCGGCGAGACGTGCAGGATGCAGGCGCCGTAGCTGGTGCCGCTCATCCGCGCGTCCGACAGCCGCACCATGTCGCGCACGCCCTGCTTCACCAGCTTGGTCGGGATCGGCAGCATGCCCCATTCCGGCATGCCCGGCCCGCCCTGCGGACCGGCATTGCGCAGGATCAGCACGTGATCGGCCGTGACGTCGAGATCGGGATCATCGACCGCCTTCTTCATCGACGGATAGTCGTCGAACACCAGCGCAGGCCCGGTGTGCTTGAGGAAACGCGGATCGCAGGCGCTTGGCTTGATGACGCAGCCGTCGGGCGCGAGATTCCCCTTCAACACCGCGAGCGCGCCCTCCTTGTAGATCGGGTTGTCGACGGTGCGGATGACGTCGTCATTGTGCACCTCGGCGCCATCGATGTTCTCGCCGAGCGTCCTGCCTGACACGGTCATGCAGTCGAGATGCAGATGCGGCTTGATGCGGTTCATCAGGCCGGGCAGCCCGCCGGCATAGAAGAAATCCTCCATCAGATAGAGGTCGCCGCTCGGCCGCACATTGGCGATCACAGGCACCTTGCGGCTCGCTTTCTCGAAATCGTCCAGCGAAATGTCCTGGCCGGCGCGGCGCGCCTGCGCGATCAGGTGAATAATGGCGTTGGTCGAACAGCCCATCGCCATCGCGACCGTGATCGCGTTCTCAAAGGCCTTGCGGGTCTGGATCTTCTGCGGCGTGAGATCCTCCCACACCATCTCGACGATGCGGCGGCCGGCCTCCGAGCTCATGCGGATGTGGTTGGCGTCGGCCGCGGGGATCGACGAGGCGCCCGGCAGCGTCATGCCGATGGCCTCCGCGATCGCGGTCATCGTCGAGGCCGTGCCCATGGTCATGCAGGTGCCGTAGCTTCGGGCGATGCCGGCCTCCATGTCGACCCAGTCCCTGTCGGAGATCTTGCCGGCGCGGCGCTCGTCCCAGTATTTCCAGGCGTCCGAGCCGGAGCCCAGCGTGCGGCCCTTCCAGTTGCCGCGCAGCATCGGTCCGGCAGGCAGGTAGATCGCCGGCAGGTTCATGCTGGTGGCCCCGAGCAGCAGGCCGGGCGTGGTCTTGTCGCAGCCGCCCATCAGTACCACGCCGTCGACCGGATGGCCGCGCAGCAGTTCCTCGGCGTCCATCGCCAGCATGTTGCGGTAGAGCATCGTGGTCGGCTTCAACAGCGATTCCGACAGCGACAGCGCCGGCAGCTCGAGCGGAAAACCGCCGGCCATCAGCACGCCGCGCTTGACGTCGTCGACCCGGCTCTTGAAATGCATGTGGCAGGGCTGCGCATCCGACCAGGTGTTGATGATCGCGATCACCGGGCGGTCGCGCCACTCCTCCGGCGCGTAACCCATCTGCATTGCCCGCGACCTGTGGCCGAAGGCGCGCAAATCATCGGGCGCAAACCAGCGCGCGCTGCGCAATTGATCCGGGGTCTTGTTCTTCTTCGTCATCGCCATGGGTCTCGACATTGCTCGCACGCGCGCGGTTCCGGCGCGCTTGCCCTGTGTCAGGCATATACTCGATTTTCTGACATGTCGTCCCGCCCCCGGCGCAGACGTGCCGTTCGCTGAACGTGCGCCGCACACGCTCCGCAATGTGGCAATCGGAACGTAAACCGGCCCTAGGTTATTTTTGCTGCGCCGTCATCACGATGCGGACCAGATCGGCGGCGTTGCGCGCGCCGAGCTTCTTCATGATGTTGGCGCGGTGATCCTCGATCGTGCGCGGACTGATCCCGAGATGGCGCCCGGCTTCCTTGTTGGAGGCGCCCGCGGTGAACTGCTCGAGCACCTCGCGCTCGCGGCGGGTCAGCGGCTCGCGACCCGGGAAGTGCAGCGCGGCGATCCGCGACGCGGAGGTCTCGGCCTGGCGCCTGGTGTAGGCGTCGATCGCCTCGTTCAGACGGCTCACGATCTCGTTGCCGCGGAACGGCTTCTCGATGAAGTCGAGCGCGCCGTTCTTGATGGCACTGACCGCCATCGCGATGTCACCCTGACCGGAGATCATGAAGATCGGCGCCGGATAATCCTCGCCATGCAGCTCTCTCAGGATATCGAGGCCGGATTTGCCGGGGATATGAACGTCGAGCAGGATGCAGGCTGGCGTCCTGCTGCGCGCCACCGCGAGCAACGCCGCGCCGTCCGCAAAGCAGATCACCTTGTAACCAGCGGTCGACAGGACCACTGAAAGCGTCTCGCGAACGGCAGGATCGTCGTCGACTACAAAGATTTCCCCGCGCGGAGCGCCATTTTCAACCATATGCATCGTCCATCAGTGGTGAAGCGTGCTGCCCTGACCGCACAAGAACTAACTCGACCATCTCGATCAATGGACCCGTATTTGTACGGGACGTCCGCTTAACGCACAAGTAGCACCGCGTTCCCTAAAAGTGGGGGGCAGTGGAGAAACATGCATGGAAAATGCAGCGTCGGACCGCGTTGCAGCGCGCTTGGACGAGGGCCATGATCCCTACGGTCTGATCGTGACGGACCTGGTCGCGCTGATTGGCCATGTCCAGGCGAGCCTGCGGCTGATCGAAGCGGCGATCGCGCGCGAGGCCGTGCTGGCCGCGCGGCAGGCCGACGTCGACACCGTCGTTCTCGACGACGTTACCCCGCGCTATCTCACAGCATCCACCGCCCTGAAGACATGCGATGCCGGCCTCGGCACGACGCTCGACCGCCTGTGCGATTCCGGGGCAGCAGCGCGTCTGCTGAACTGACCCGCCGCCACCGACGGGTTCGGCCCAATCACCTCGATTGTCCCGACGACGCCCAACCCATCAGGCGACGATCCGTTCCACGCATCGTCCGGATTGGCCGCGGGCCTTGCCCGCCCGGTCGGATAGGCCTTCTTGACGTCAGGCCCTGGCCCGCTCTTCGTCCGCGGCCGATCGGCGTTTGCTCGGCTTCCCCTTGAGGAAACTGACGTCCATTTCGGTGCCGTTGACGCGGACCAGTTCGCAACGGCGATAGGCAAGGCCGGTCGAGGACAGCAGGAGGAAAAACTCCTTCAGGTTGAGCCCCTGAATGGAACCTTCGACGGTCAGCGAGGCATCGGTGTCGGAGATGGCATTGAGCTGGCAGTCGCGCCGCCAGGTGCCGTCGATGGCCATGATGCAGACATCGACGCCCCGGCTGAAGGTGACCCGCTCGATGGATTTGCCGTCCTCGGTCATCGCTCAATATCCGACCGCCATGGCAGGCTTCGGCATGGCGAGCCCGGCCCGCACCCCGCTCGGCCGGTACAGGCCGCGCCGCTCGGGAATCGGCTTGAACGTGTCGGTCAGGCCGACCACGGTTTCGGCGGCGCCCAGCACCAGGAAGCCGTCGGCCTCCATCAACCGGGCGAGACGGTTGAAGATGCTGATCTTGGTGTCCTGATCGAAATAGATCAGCACGTTGCGGCAGAAGATCACGTCGAACGTGCCGAGCTGGGAGAAATCGTGCAGCAGATTGAGCTGGCGGTGCTGGACCATCGCGCGCAACTCGGGATTGACCTGCCAGAACTCACCCGACTGCTTGAAGTACTTGACCAGCATCTGGATCGGCAGCCCGCGCTGCACCTCGAACTGGCTGTAGATGCCGGCCTTCGACTTCTCCAGTACCTCCTGCGACAGATCGGTCGCGATGATCTCGACGCGCCATCCGGCAAGCGCCGCGCCCATTTCCTTCAGGCACATCGCCAGCGAATAGGGCTCCTGGCCGGTCGAGCCGGCGGCGCACCAGATCCGGACGCTGCGGCGCGCGGCGCGTGCCTTCAGCACCTCCGGCATGATGGTGTCGCGGAAGTGCTCGAACGGCACCTTGTCGCGGAAGAAGAACGTCTCGTTGGTGGTCATGGCCTCGACCACTTGGACGGTGTGCGTGGACGAGCCCGCCTTGATCTTGGCGACAAGGTCGGGAATGCCGGACAGGCCGCTTTTGCGCGCCAGCGGAAGCAGGCGGCTCTCGATCAGATATTGCTTGTCCGCGGACAGATCGAGACCGGACTGGTCCTTCAGGAGCTTACGCAGATACTCGTAGTCGGGGGGCGTCACGGGAGCCTCACAAGGGACTGAATGGTGAAACTGGGTGTCAGGCTTCGGCCGACGCGTCGAGCGCCAGCAGGCCCACTTCCTGGAATTTCGCGATCACGATGTCCTTGTCGAACGGCTTCATGATGTATTCGTTGGCGCCGGCATGCAGCGCCCGCGAGATGTGGTCGATGCCGTTCTCGGTGGTGCAGAACACGACCTTGGGCTGATCGCCGCCGGGCATGCGACGGAGCTGCACGAGGAATTCGAAACCGTCCATGACCGGCATGTTCCAGTCGAGCAGCACGGCATCCGGCAGCGCGCGCTTGCAGGCTTCGAGCGCGACCGCGCCGTCCTCGGCCTCGATGACGGTGAATTCCATTCCTTCCAGGATGCGGCGCGCGATCTTTCGCACCACGCCGGAATCGTCGACGACGAGACATGTCTTCATGTGTTGGCCTCCCTGTGGAATCCACCGTCTCCGCGGTGGAGTGTTACGCTGCAGCAGCTGTTTTGGGCACCAGTTCGAGCACGCGATCGATATCGAGGACGACCATGAGCTGGCCGTCGAGGCGGTGGACGCCGCCGGCGAGCTTGGCCATGCGGGGATCGAGGTTGACCGGGTTGTCCTCGCGGCTGTTTTCGGAGAGCCGCAGCACCTCGCCGATCTGGTCGATCAACAGGCCGTAGGATTCGCCGCGCTGGTCGACGCCGACCGCCATCGGAGGCTTACCGTCGTCGGCCTTCGGCAGCCCGAGCCGGGCGCGCATGTCGACCACGGTGACGATACGTCCGCGCAGATTGAGCACGCCGGCGATCTCGCTGGAGGCCAGCGGCACCCGCGTCAGCCGCTCCGGCATGAACACGTCCTGCACCCGCGAGATCGGCAGGCCGAACAGCTGCCCGCCGATCACGGCGGTGACGTATTCGGCCATCGCGCCTTCGCTTGTCTCGGTCTTGCTGGTCATCGATCCCTGTCCTTATCCCGTGTCAGGCCGCGCGGCGCAGTTCGGCGGTCTGCTCTTTCAGCGCCGCGATCAGCCCGGGACGATCAAACTTGGCGACATAGTCGTGGAAGCCGGCCTGCCGGCCGCGCTCGATCGCCGCCGGCGACACCATCGCCGACAGCGCGATGATCGGCAGCCCGATCAGATTGTGGTCCGAGCGGATGTTCTCGGCGAACTCAAAGCCGTTCATCTCGGGCATCTCGATGTCGGTCAGCACGACGTCGAAGCTCTGTCCCGAACGCAGCGCGGCGAGCCCTTCCTGCGCGCCGCCCGCGGTCCTGACCTTGTAGCCGGCGGCCTTCAAGACCGGCGCCAGCATGTTGCGGAAGAAGGCACTGTCATCGACCAGCAGCACCGACTGCGCCGAGGCCGACGGCCGCATCTCCTTGCGCGAGAACCAGTCGGCGAACGCCATCGGCAGGAAGTGGCCGACGTCGATCACCTCGGTGGCCTGGCCCTTGATCACGGCCGAACCGAGGATGCCGTCCTGCGAACCCGCGACCTCGATGTTGAGCCGCTCCTCGACGATGTCGATGATCTCGTCGACCACGAGCCCCATCGAGCGGCCGTCGTCGGCGAACACCAGGATCGGCTGCGAGCCCTGCGACTGCACCTCGACGCCGGCCATCTGCACCAGCGGCATCAGCTGCTCGCGGTACTGCACCATGTAGCGGCCGTTCGAGAGCTCGATCTTGTCGGTTGCGATCTCCTCCAGCCGAGTGACGAGGCCGAGCGGCACCGCCTTGGGCTGCGAGGAGCCGGCGCGGAACACCAACAGCGAGGTCAGCTGCTCGCCGCTTGCGGCGTGGGCGTTCGCATTGTCGTCGGCGAGGTCATGGGCCGAGGAGCCGGACGCGCCGAGCGCTTTTGCAATCCCGTTGGGGTCGATGATCATGATGACGGCGCCATCGCCAAGGATGGTGTTGCCGGAGAACATGTCGATGTGCCGCAGCTTGGTCGACATCGGCTTGACCACGATCTCCTCGGTGTGGAACACGCCGTCGACCACGATGCCGAAGGTCTGGCTACCCACCTGAGTGACCACGATGAAGCCATTCTCGGCATCCGTAGTCGTCGCGCCGTCGTCGATCTTCAAGAGCTTCTTGAGGTGGATCAGCGGCAGCAGCTTGTTGCGCAGGCGCAAGACTGCGGTGTCCTTGATCCGCTCGATGCGGTGCTCGGAGTTGGCGCGGGCCCGCACCAGCTCGACGACAGACAATTGAGGAATCGCAAAGCGGTCGCCGCCGGCTTCCACGATCAAAGCGGAGACGATCGCCAAGGTCAGCGGGATCTTGATGGTGACCGAGGTGCCCTCGCCGGCCACGCTCTTGATGTCGATGGTGCCGCCGATCTGGTCGATATTGGTGCGCACCACGTCCATGCCGACGCCGCGGCCGGACACCGAGGTGACTTGGGCCGCGGTCGAGAAGCCCGGCGCGAAGATGAACTTGTGGATCTGGGCCTCGGTCATCTTCTCGAGCTCGGCCTCGGTGACGAGACCGTTTTGGAGCGCCTTGGCCTTGATCCGCTCGGTGTTGAGCCCGCGGCCATTGTCGGCGATGCAGATGATGATGTGGCCGCCCTCGTGATAGGCGGAGAGGCGAATGGTGCCCTGCTCCGGCTTGCCGGCGGCGACCCGCTCGGCGGTGGTCTCGAGCCCGTGATCGGCGGAGTTGCGCACCATGTGCGTCAGCGGATCCTTGATCAGGTCGAGCACCTGGCGGTCGAGCTCGGTGTCGGCACCGTGCATCTCGAGCTCGATCTGCTTGCCGAGCTCGCCGGAGAGATCGCGGACGATGCGCGGCAGCTTCTGCCAGGCATTGCCGATCGGCTGCATGCGCGTCTTCATGACGCCTTCCTGCAGCTCGGCGGTGACGTTGGAGAGCCGCTGCAAGGGCACCTTGAACTCGGTGTCCTCGTTGCGGCGAGAGATCTCCAGCAGCTGGTTGCGGGTCAGCACCAGCTCGGAGACCATGGTCATGAGGTGTTCGAGGGTGTCGACATTGACCCGGATCGACTGGTTGGCGATCTTGTCGCCTTCCTGGACGTCCTCAGCGGCCGCCTTGCGGGCCGGCTTCTTCACAGCCTCGGCCGGCTCGGCGGCGGGAGCCGCAGCGGCAGGCTTCGCGGCCGGCGCCGGTGCGGCGACTTCGGTCTCGGTCTCGCGGAAGGCGCGCTCGAGCTCGTCGAGCGAGACCTCGCCCGGACGCAGCGGACGCTCCAGCGTCTGCACCACCAGCGTGCCTTCGGTCATGTTAGCCTGCACGGACGGAGCTTCGACGACAGGCACGTCCTCTTCAGCGGCAACCGCCATCGCCGCCATGCCGTGCTCGACCATCGCCTCCAGCTGATCGATCAGATCGCGGTCATTGCCTTCGGGCTCGGCCTCGGTCGCCTCGAGCCCTGCAAGGATCTCCTTGATGCGGTCGATCGAGGACAGGATCAGCGTCACGGCTTCCGCCTTCACCGGCATGCCGTCGCGGAATTTGCCCATCAAGGTCTCGCCGGCATGCGCCAGCGCCTCGAGCCGCGGCAGCCCGAGGAAGCCGCAGGTGCCCTTGATGGTGTGCACAAGCCGGAAGATGTTATCCAGGATCTTCGCGTTGTTCGGATCCTGCTCGAACTGCACCAGCTGGTTGTCGACCGTATCCAGGCTCTCGCTGCTCTCCGTCAGGAACTCGCGCAACAGATCGTCCATGGATAGGTCCCCTCAAGGTGCTACGGAGCGCTCGCCTTGCATCGATAACTTGGCCGGCTTCACGGCGACGTTAATTTTGCCGTCCGTGCAAATACGGACGATGAAGCCCTTCTGCAGTTCGACGACGCATCACGACAACACGGCCGGTCTCACAAGGACAGGCCTTACCACCCGGACGGGAAAGAGCCCGTTCCACCGGTCATCGCAATTTGAACTAATTGGAATTGAGGACCGCTAAGTCTAGCAAAACGTTCGCGACATGACGACCGCCTGCATCCGAACGCGATCGCTCATTGGTTGAAGCCGGCGGGATGGCTAAGCGCCAAAGAAAAGGCGGCGGAGTTTCCTCCGCCGCCCCGATAGTCGATGTCTGTCGCCGCTACGCTTAGCGGAGCAGCTGCAGCACGCTCTGCTGCGACTGGTTGGCCAGCGCCAGCGCGGACACCGCGATCGACTGGCGGGTCGACAGCGCCTGGCTGTTGGCCGCTTCCTCGTTGGTGTCTGCCAGCGTCAGGTTGGACGAGCCGGTCTGCAGCACGTTGATCAGGTTCTTCGAGAAGTCCTGGCGGATCTGCACGATCGACAGGTTCGAACCAAGGGTCGAAGCCTGGGTGCGCAGCAGGCCGCTCGCGCTGTTCAGCGTCTTCAGCGTCGCGTTGGCCGAAGCGTTGTCCACGAAGTCCGTGCCGGCGGTCAGCTTGGTGAGGTTGAGGCCCGGTGGCGTCGAAGGTCACGCCCTGGATCTTCAGCGTCGAGGAGCCCGTCTCGTTGAAGGTCAGCTTGAGCTGATCGCCATTGAGCAGGTTGATGCCGTTGTACGACGCGTCCTGGGCGGTCGTGGTGATCTGGTCCAGGATGTTGTTGTACTGGTTGACCAGGTTGGCGCGGTTCGCCAGCGCAGTCGGGTCCTGCACCGGAGCGCTGCCCGCAAGGCCGTTGAACAGCTTGCCGGCGCCGGCCGCCGTGCCGCCAATCGTGCCGATGGTCGCCGAAGCGGCATCGTTGGTGGTGCTGATGGTGAGCGCACCGGCCGCACTGAGCGAGGCCTGCAGGTTGTTGGCCGCCAGCGCGGCGTTCAGGTCGTTGAGGGACTTCACCTTGCCGGCACCGGTGCCGAAGGTGATGTTGGTCGCGGTGCCGTTGCCGGTTGCGCCGATGGTCAGCGTGAGGGTGTCCAGCGGGCTCGCGCCAGCCGTGCCGGTTGCGGTTGCCGTAGCACCGGCCGGGAGGCCGAGCTGCGTCGCGTCGCCCGAGCTGAACGTACCGACGGTGAGCGTGTCGCCGGTGCCGGCGGTGTTGGTGCTGGTCAGGACCAGCTTGCCGGTGCCGTCGATCGAGGCGGCGACCTTGGCGCTGGCGCCGACCTGCGTGTTGATCGCATCGCGAACCTGGGTGGCGGAGTAGTTCGTGCCCGAGTTCAAGGTCACAGTCTGGCTGTTGATCTGGAACGTCAGGTTCGCGCCGGCCGCGGTGAGGTCGATGCCGGTATAGGCGGCGGTGCTGGTGAGGGTCGCATTGGTCGGGGTCGCGGTGCCGAGCAGGTTGTCGGCGGTCGCGCCGGGGATCGCGGCGGTCGTCACCGACGACTTCGCGGAATAGCCGACGGCGGCCTGCAGGGCCTGGTTGGCGACCGACTTGGCGCTGTCGACGAGCTTCTGCAGCGAGGTGATGCCGGTGTTGGCGGCCTGCAGCACCTGCACGCCGTTGCCGATACCGTCCAGGAGGTTGTTGATGTCGCTGGCGCGGTTGTCGAGCGACTGCGCCGTGAAGAAGTTGGTCGGATTGTCGAGAGCAGTGTTGACCTTCTTGCCGGTGGACAAGCGGTTCTGCGTGGTGGCGAGCAGGTCAGCGGTCGACTGCAGCGAAAGCAGGTTTTGACGGACCGATGCCGAAAGAACGATGCCGGACATACTGGATACCCTTCTGGATGAACACGATTGACGCGACGCCGTAAATTTCGCACGGCGACCCACGTCACACTGGTCCGTCCGCGCTACCCGTTCGTTAAAGGGCTGGTCCGTACAAATACCCAGGACGGCCTTGCCGGTGATTCGACGGGCGGCCGGCGCGATGGCTGGCCGCGGCAGCGCGCGGTCGGCGCCGGACCGACGTCATGGCCGTGAATTTCCTGCGCATGTGCAGGACTTGCGACATCCCGGCGCGGCAGGCCCGGCGCGTCGATAGCCGGCGTTGCAGGTCACCACGATGCAAAGTCCAGCGAGGAACAGAGTTAATGGAAATCAATAAATGAGAGATAAAGTCGCGCTGGGATCTCGCGCCGCGCGGATCGACGTCGATCACCGGTCCCGGCGGCGGCCACGCCGTCTGCCCTCCAGAGGGTATAGTTTCAACACCACAACCCTTGTGCAATTGGACAGGCAAGCTATGTTCGCAGTCCTTCCACACGCCAAGAGTAGGTGATGCGAGACCGTAGTGCTCCCGCCCTCGGCAGGAGCAGCAATGTCCGCGGTATCGCGTCCGCCCAATCGTCTGTTGCAAGCACTTCCCCCCACGGAGTACGCGCAACTTCATCCCCTCCTGGAACCCGTCGACCTGACCAAGGAAACGGCGCTCGCCGATGCCGGCGCGCCGGTGCAGCGGGTTTATTTTCCGCATAGCGGCGTGGTCTCGATGATGATCAATCTGTCCGACGGGCAATCTGTCGAGATTGCAACCGTCGGTCGCGACGGCGTCGTGGGCGCGTCTGCCGCCCTGCACGAGCGGCCGCTGCTTGCCGATGCGATTGTCGTGGTGCCAGGCTCAGCCTCGATGATGCGGGCGGAGGATTTCCGCGAGGCAGCAAATCGCAGCGCGGATTTCCGGACCCTGGTCGCGCTCTATGAGCAGGCGCTGATGGCGCAGACGCAACAATCCGTCGCCTGCAATGTTTCGCATCCGGTGGAGGCACGGCTGTCACGATGGCTGCTGCGCGCACGCGATCTGTGCGGCAGCGAGGCGTTGCCGCTAACCCAGGAGATGCTGGCGCAGATGATCGGCGTCCGGCGCAATGCGGTTTCGATTGTCGCACATGGGTTTCAGCAGGCCGGCATCCTGCGTTACAGCCGCGGTCATATCGAGATCACCGATATCGACGGCCTGCGGAAGGCGGCGTGTGAATGCTATACGACGGTCAAGGCGCACGCCGAACAATTGATCGGGCCGGAAGACTGACTGGCGCGCCGCCAGCCCCAACTGTGATCGAGCAGACAACCCGAATGTGCGGCGATAGGTCTATTCCTATTGGAACCAAGACATGTTTCCATTGGAACCCTGGCGTGCCAGAATAGGTTGCAAGGACGTCCAGCCGCACGTCAGCCCTGGGCCCAGAGACAAGCTTTGCCGGCAGGCTGGAGGTTGCTTTGGAAACGGTTCCTCGATCACCCAACGGATTCCTGGCGTCGCTCTCGGCGAGCGATTTCGAATTGATTCGGCCGCATCTGCGGACGGTCGACCTCGCGGCCGATTCGGTCCTGGTCGAGACCGACGAGATGCTCAAGCGGACATACATGCCGCACAAGGGCGTGATCTCGCTGGTGGTCAAGCTGGCTAGAGGCGAGCGCGTGCAGGTCGCGATGGTCGGCCGCGACAGCATCTATGGCGCATTCGCCCCGCTCGTCGAAGGGCCTGTCCTCAACAACGCCACGGTGCTGGTGCCCGGCGTCGCCTCGACCGTGGAACTCGAGCCGTTGCGCGCAGCTGCCGGCCAGAGCCCGACGCTTCGCGCGAGATTGATCCGGCACGGGCTCGCCGTCTATGCCCAGATCCAGCAGACCGCCGGCTGCAACGCCGCGCACACCGTGGAGTCACGGCTGGCGCGATGCCTGCTGCACACGCGCGATCTCTCCGGCAGCAACAAGATCGTCCTGACGCAGGAGGCGATGGCGCAGATGATCGGCGCGCGCCGCAACAGCGTGTCGCTGGTCGCGCATACCCTGCAACAGGCCAATTTCATCCACTACAGCCGCGGGCACATCGAGATCACCAACGCGGATGGGCTGATCAAGACGGCGTGCGAATGCTACGCCGCGGTCAAGGCGCAATATGCCGGACTGCTGAATTGTCAGGAAGTCGGCCGTTAGAGTTTGTTGTTTTTGCCGCGTCTTCTTCGCGCAAGCCGGCACCCGCTTCGCTCAAAAGCGCTCTGACCGCTGTGCAAGCCGTACTTCTACGGCGTGCGATTTTCATCGTCGGATAACGCTGTTTCCTCACATTCACGTGGACGCACGGGGGAGCCGATGTTCACGTACCAGACGACCGACCGGAAGGAAGCCCGGCGCTTCCGCATGGCCCAGTTCAACGGCCGGACCGCCACCATACGGTCGGCCGGCGCGATCGTCACGGGACGCGTGCGCGCGATCGTCGAAAGCAGGTCTGGCGCGACCGCGGCATGGGTGGTCACGATCGTTCCGGATGAACCGAAGGCATCCGCGACGGCCGCGCGGCTCGCACCGCGCCTGTGCTTCGCCGCGGAAGACGATTTCTGAAAAGACGATTTCTGAGAACCGGGTCCTAACGAACCGAACACCGCTCAGAGCCCCATTCCGATGGTATCGGAACGGGGCTCTGGTTTTCAGTTTTGACGCGTCTTCTTTGCGCGAACCACTTCGCTTGAAAACGCTCTATGCCGAATGCAGCAAGGCCTTGCGGACGAGGTCGGCGGTGTTGCGCGCCCCGAGCTTGCGCATCGCCTCGGCGCGATGGCTCTCGAACGTGCGCGGGCTGATGTTCATCCGCAGCGCGCCCTGCTTGTTGGAATAGCCGTCGCTGATCAGGCTTAGCACTTCACGCTCGCGCTTGGTCAATGGCTTGCGGCCGGCTTCCGGTGCGAACACGACATCCGGCGACCGGGAGCCTGCCGGCTTGTCGTCGCCCGGCGGCTTGAGGTCTGCGGCCGGGACGGCATTGGGATAGAGGTCGGAAATCTGCTTCAGCATCGCGGACACGCGCTCGGTCTGCTCGAGCGCGTTCTCGATCACCTGCCGCAGATAGACGCCGTTGCCGGGCGCGTGCGCGAATTGCTGACTGTGCTGCTTGAGTTCGTTCATATAGAGCAGCAGCGCCGTCACCGGCCCATTGAACTGCCGGACGATCGCGGCACCGGCGTCCGCCTGCGGCCGCGGCCCTGCGGGTCCCTGAGTGTCAAGCGACTGCGGCTCGAGCGTCGCGGTTCCACCCGTCCATGCCGGAAGGCGCGCCTCGGCTCGGTTGTCATGTTGCGTCATAAGTATGGTTTACCAAAGGTGAACTTGTGGCCGCGTTAACGCGGGACTCCGTAGAACTACGGGTGACGCAACTGTGACCTCGGGCCCCGACCTGCCAAGCAGGTGCAGATTACCGCTGATTTGGCAACAAACCTCGCATATTTGAGTCGAATTACAGTATTCTTACGGGACGGATGGGCGAGGCTGCCACCGGCGGGATTCTCCGCCGGGCATCGACCTTCAACGGTTCGGGCAGCCATTTCCGGCCCCCCTGGTTCCGGATTGAAAAAGGCCGGAATTCGCGGCCCGGCGCCTCAGGGGCGCCGGAGCCGAAGGAATTTCTGCAGGAACCGCCCCGAAAGAACGAACCTGAACCACCAATACGCCATTCGCCGGGTCGTCATCGATCATCCCTCTGGGCATCGGGATGGCCCCGGCATACCGCACGCGGGCGCGCGCACCTATGAGACGGTTCACATCAACCGAGAAGCGTCGGGCAGGCACCGGATCAGGCGAATGTCAATTTACAGCCCCGGCAGGCGTCGCGATGATCGCCGCCTCTCGATCAGCAATAAGGGCGCGGCCATGAAGCGAGGGCGGAACGGATCCTGGATTTCCTTGATGACGATTGCGGCGCTCGCCGCGGCACTGCTGCTTAGCGCAGGCGCGCAGGCCCAGACCCCGCCGACCAGCGATGCAACGCCGACGCCCGACACCGCGGTCATGCTCACCATCTTCTTCAAGCATGATCAGTCACGACCGCTCGGTGAGCTCAATGCCCAGCTTGAGCGGCAAGCTTCTACAAGGCGTTTCCGCCCGAGGGTGTCGAGGTCGTCAGCTGGTACGTGATGATGGGGATCGGCCAGGTGGTGACGCTGCGGTTGCCGGCATCGCGGCTGCGCGAGGTCAACCGCGTCATCGAGAACAGCGCCTGGGGCGCCTACCACACCGAGTTCTACCCGACCTACGACTACAAGGCGGTCGGGATCGGCAATCATGAAAAAGCAAAGCAGTAGCCGGTCGCATCGAGACCGATGCCGAGTCAGGGCCGCGCGCCGGACTTGCCGGTTTTGGCCGAAGACCAGGCTAGCGATTGGATCCGATCCACCGCCTATGCGTGGGCCCGCGAGCGCTGGCTCAATCGCTTTGCCAGTATCCGCAAATCCTCGGCGCGCCCGCTGCAAAGCAGGCGGCTGAATTCGTCAGGATCGATGGAGGCAGGCGGAAAATCGGCTGGTTTGCGTGCGGCCCGACGTAGCCAGGTCAATCGGAAGAGACGCTTGAGCATCTTCATGGTTGTCAGCCCCGATGAGCGTCATTGTTAAATCGCGGCAATGAAATTTGGTTCCACACCTTGTGGTCGCCCGACGCAAAATTTGGTTCAACGCCGTCAGGCGAACAGCGCCTTGCGCTTTTGCACGCGCGCAATGGATCGCCGCACCGCGGCCTGATCGAGTGATCCATCCTGCACCGCACCCGCGACCGCCGCGGCGATGCCGGCCATCCCCTGCTCCTGGTCGAACAGATTGTTGCCGATGCAGATCATGTCCATGCCGGCGGCGATCGACTGCAGGCTGGCCGCGCTTGTGCCGAGCGCCTTCTGCAGCCCCTGCATCTGCATGTCGTCGGTGATCAGCAGCGTCTCGGGCAGACGACGGCGAAGCCGGCCGAGCCCGGCCGATGACAATGTCATCGGACGCTGCGCGTCCCACTGCCGGACAATGGCGTGGCTGACCAGCACCGCATCGCCATAGGTGCGCGGCGCCAACGCGTAGAACAGCTCCTCCTGCTCGGGACGCAGCGCATCGGAAATGTCCATGAACTCCAGGTGCGAATCGACGCTTGCACCGCCGATGCCCGGAAAATGCTTCAGGCAGAGGCCTACTCCCGCCTGCCGCGCCGCAGCGTCGACCAGCCGGGCATTGGCCTCGACCTCACCGATATCGGGCGAATAGGACCGCTTGATCCTGCCGATGTTGGGATTGTCGGGATTGTAGTCGACGTCGATGACAGGCGCGAAATTGTAGCGGATGCCGAGCCGGCGCAGCTCGCCGTAGCTTGCGGCCAGCACCGTCTGCTTTTCCGCGCGCGCGAGCAGGTTGAACTCCTTCGCGCTCGGCAGCGGCTGAAAACCGCAGCTGTCCTTGAGCCGGCGCACCAGGCCGCCCTCCTGGTCGATGAAGACCAGCGGCCGCGACGGCAGCGCCGCGATCTCGGCGCAGAGCGACTGCACCTGCGCGGGCGAGGCGATGTTGTTGTCATACTGCCGGGTCTGGCAGGAATAGTCGAACAGGATTACCCCGCCGAGCCCGAACTGCGCGGCAAATTCCTTCAGCCAGGGCGGAACGACCTTGCCGTAAAAGCCGAGAATGAAGAGTTCGCCGACGGACATGGCCGCTCGATTCAGTTGCCGCATGGAATCAGCCGCGCCCGATGGGATAGCACGCTGCGGCGGCGGTAAGAATATGACGCAGCTTGCTGCTCGACTGCGTTCCCCGTGCTCGCATCACTATGTTAAGACACGCTGGCGGGCCTCGGTCGCCCGCCACGACACAAGGACTTTCGGAAACCGCCCATGACAGCAGCTTACGTCCCGCAAATGGCTCTTTACCGCCAATGGCTGAAGCAGACGCGCGGCCTTGAATTTGCGGATTTCGAGGCGATGCGGCGCTGGTCGGTCACCGATATCGACGCCTTCTGGCAGAGCGTGTGGGATTATTTCGACCTGCGCTCGCCGACGCCGCATTCGGCGGTGCTGGCCGAGCGCAAGATGCCGGGCGCGGTGTGGTTTCCCGGCGCTTCGGTGAATTACGCGCGCCAGGTCTTCCGCCACGTCGCGCCGGCGCATGCCGCAGGCCTGCCGGCCCTGATCTCGAGCGGCGAGGACGGCAAGCTCTCGGAGACGAGCTGGCCCGAGCTGCAGCGCAAATCGGCAGCGCTGGCGCTGCATCTGAAGGCCAACGGCGTGCGCGCCGGCGATCGCGTCGCCGCCTACTTGCCGAACATTCCCGAGACGATCATCGCGTTCCTCGCGACCGCGAGCCTGGGCGCGGTCTGGAGCGTCTGCGCGCCTGACATGGCGGCACCCGCGGTGATCGATCGCTTCAAGCAGATCGAGCCGAAGGTGCTGATCGCCTGCGACGCCGTGACCTATGCCGGCCGCCGCCACGACCGGCAAGGTGTGATCGAGGAATTGCGGCGCGCGCTGCCGACCGTGCAGCATGTCATCCTGCACAGCGACGCCGCGCCGTCCGAGACGCGATTGTCAGCGATCCTCGCGGGCCGGAGTGCGGAGATCGACGCCTTCGAGCCGGAATGGCTGCCGTTCGATCATCCGCTCTGGATCGTCTATTCCTCAGGCACCACCGGATTGCCGAAACCGATCCTGCACAGCCATGGCGGCATCATCGTCGTGGCGCTGCCGCTCTCGACCCTGCACAACGACATCGGCTGCAGCTATCAGCCAAACTCGTTCGGCGAACGCTTCCACTGGTACTCTTCGACCGGCTGGATCATGTGGAATTGCCAGGCCAACGGCCTGCTCAACGGCACGACCTGCTGCATTTTCGACGGCAGTCCCGGCGGCACCAAGGACAAGCCCGACTGGACCACGCTGTGGCGCTTCGTCGCCGACGCCAAGGCCACCTTCTTCGGCGCAGGGGCGGCGTTCTTTGCCAATTGCACCAAGGCGGAAATCGATCTCGCTGCCGTCGGCGACCTCTCCGGCCTGCGCACGCTCGGCTCGACCGGCTCGCCGCTCAGCGCCGACACCCAGGCCTGGTTCAACGAGCGCTTCGCCGCGCTTGCGAAGCAGAACGGCAACGCCGCGCAGGCCGATATGTGGTGGGCCAATATTTCCGGCGGCACCGACTTCGCCGGCGCCTTCATCGGCGGCAATCGCGAATTGCCGCAGACGCCGGGCATCATGCAATGCCGCCTGCTCGGCTGCGCGGTGGAAGCGTTCGACGAGCAGGGGCGCGCGGTGATCGACGAGGTCGGCGAGCTCGTCTGCACCGAGCCGCTGCCCTCGATGCCGCTGCGCTTCTGGAACGATCCCGGCAATGCGCGCTACCTTTCCAGCTATTTCGAGACCTACCCCGACAATTTCGACGGAAGTGGCCGCGGCCCGGTGTGGCGGCATGGCGACTGGCTCAAGATCAACCCCGACGACTCCTGCGTGATCTATGGCCGCAGCGACGCCACCATCAACCGCCATGGCTTGCGGATGGGCACCAGCGAGCTCTATTCCGCGATCGAGGCGCTGCCGGAGGTGCTGGATTCGATGGTCGTCGACCTCGAATATCTCGGCCGCGACAGCTACATGCCGCTGTTCGTGGTGCTGCGCGAGGGCATCGCGCTCGATGCCGCGATGAAGGCGAAGATCAACAAGGCGGTCGAGGCCGGGCTGTCGCGCCGCTTCCTGCCCAACGACATCTTCGTGGTGGCGGAAATTCCGCGCACGCTGTCCGGCAAAAAGCAGGAGCTGCCGGTCAAGAAGCTGCTGCTCGGCCACCCCGTCGAGAAGATCATCAATCGCGATGCGATGGCCAATCCAGGATTCCTCGACTGGTATCTCGATTTTGCAAAGAGTTATCTGAGCAGGCAGGCCGGTGCGGCGTAACGGCCGCTGAATGCCACTCGCGTTTGGGATTTCACGACATGCCTTCACCCAGCTACATCGACCCGCTCAACGGAAAGCTCTATCCGCTGGATATCCCGCGCTGGTGCTCCGACGAAGGCAAGCCGCTCCTGATAACGCCGCTGCCGGGCATCTCCCGCGACGACATCGATCGCACGACGCGGTCGCTGTGGCGCTACCGCGCGGCGCTGCCGGTCGAGATCAGGCGGCCGATCACGATGGGCGAAGGCTGCACGCCAGCCGTCGAGAAGGCGTGGGATGATCTGCGGCCGCATTTCAAGCTCGAATGGTTCAATCCGACCGCAAGCTTCAAGGATCGCGGTACCACGGTGATGCTGTCGTTCCTGCGCCAGCTCGGCGTCGATGCGGTGCTGGAGGACTCTTCCGGCAATGGCGGCGCGTCGGTCTCGGCCTATGGCGCGGCCGGCGGCATGCGGGTCAGGATCCTTGCGCCGGCCACGACGTCGCCGATGAAGGTGGCGCAGATGCACGCCTTCGGTGCCGAGGTGCAGCTGGTCGAAGGCCCGCGCGAGGAATCCGAGGCAGAGGCGATCCGCCAGTCGAAGCAGATCTTCTACTCCAGCCACAACTGGCAACCGTTCTTCCTGCAGGGCACCAAGTCGCTGGCCTATGAGATCTGGGAAGATTTCGGCTTCACCGCGCCCGACAATGTCATCATGCCGGTCGGCGCCGGCAGCAGCCTGCTCGGCTGCTATATCGGCTTCAAGGAACTGCTGGCGGCCGGGCAGATCGCGCGCCTGCCGCGCCTGTTCGCGGCGCAGCCGCTCAACTGCTCGCCGGTCGATGCCAGCTTCGCCGCCGGCGTCGACACGCCGGTCGATCGCGCGGTCCGCAAGACCATCGCCGAGGGCACCGCGATCAAGCATCCGCTGCGGCTGAAGCAGATGATCGCGGCACTGAAGGAGAGCGGCGGCGGCACCGTCGCAATTCCCGAAGACGGCATCGTCGCCGCGTTGAAGCGGTTGGCGCAGACCGGTCTGTTCGTCGAGCCGACCTCGGCCTCGGCCGCCGCCGCGCTCGATGTCCTGAAGGCGCGCGGCGCGATCCGGCCGGCGGAGCGCACCGTCGTCATCATCAGCGGCACCGGGATCAAGGCGGCGGGGCTGATCACGGAGCTGCTCGGAGCGAGCTAGCTTTGGCACGCTTCGATGAGCTGTCCCTATCCCGCCTTGCGCAGCCTCAGGGATTCGTAGAACGCGGTCTCGAAATTGATGTAGCCGATAAAGGACGTCGGATCGCCAAACGGCAGGATCTGCGTCGCCCAGTATCCGCCAAAACCGTTCTGCCGATCGATCCAGTAGAACAAATTGGCCAGCCCAGCCCAGCCGAGCGCGCCGGCGGGGCGGCCGGTCGGAGCCTGCTCCTCATTGATCATGAAGCTCAGCGCCCAGGATTTCGACTGACCGGGGAAGAACTCGGCGTCGTTGGCGAGCGAGGTGATCACGCCGGTGATCGCGGTGACCTTGTTGTTGCCGAGATGGTTCTTCTCCGCCATCCGCACGGTCTCCGCCTTCAGGACCCGCCCATGCTCGCCGGCGCCGTCGTTCAGCCACATCCGGATGAATCGCATGTAGTCGCCGATGGTGCCGTAAAGCCCGTGGCCGCCCATGTGGATCTCGGGATTGGCCGGCAGCTCGAAATCCATCGGCGTGAGTGAGCCGTCGGCGTTGCGGGCGTGGATGCCGGCGAGCTTGCGACGCATCGCGTCGGTGAGCTCGAACGTCGTGTCCATGATCCCGAGCGGCTCGAAGATCCGCGTCCTGAAGACCTCGCCGAGCCGCCTGCCGGCGATGGCCTCGACGATCTGGCCGCACCAATCCATGTTGGTGCCGTATTCCCAGCGCTCGCCTGGATCGAACAGCAGCGGCGTCATCAGCGAAGCCTTGGATGCCGTGATGACGCTGGGCTGCCCCTTCTCTTGCGCCAGCCGGTTATAGGTGTGATTGATGAAGTCGTAGCTCAGACCCGCGCTGTGGACCATCAGCATGCGGGTGGTGATGTCGCGCTTCGGCGGACGCAGCCGCGGCTCGCCCTTGTCGTCAAAACCCTCGATCACCTGGAGCTTGCCGATGTCGGGCGCGTAGGTCCTGGCGGGTGCGTCGAGATCGAGCTTGCCTTCCTCGACGAGCTGCAGGACGGCCGTCCCGGTGATCGCCTTGGTGGTCGAGAAGATCGCGAACACGCTATCGGCCGTCATATCGGCGGGCTGGTCGAGGCGGCGCTTGCCGGCGGCACCTTCATAGATGTTGCGATGGCGGTCGGTCACCATCGCAACGACGCCGGGAACGCGCGGGTTTGAAGTCACGACGCCGTCAAGGATTGCATCGGCGGCTGCACTGAAATTCGTGCTCATTGTCTTCCTCCTGTGTTTTGTGATGTTGACCCGCGCAGCCCGGATTACGCTTCGCTCCATCCGGCTACGCGGTCGAAATGCGGTCAGCCCTACTGCGTGGCAAAACCGCGATAGCCGCTCGCGGCGACCTCATCGCATTTCTGGCGATAGGTGCCGACACCGCCGCAATAGGACAGCACCCGGCGCGGCTTGCCCTCGACATTGGAGCCCAGGTACCAGGAGTTGGTCTTGGCGATCAGCGTTGCGTTGGCGGTCTCATCGTGATGCGCCACCCACTGATCCTCGGTATCCCTGGTCGGCTCGATGACGTTCAGGTTCTTGCCGCGCAAATATTTGATGCAGTCGGCAATCCACTCCACCTGCTGCTGCAGGCAGGTGGTCATGTTGCAGAGTGCGGCCGAGGGCGCGAGCGGCACCGCCGTTGTGAACAGATTCGGATAGCCATGGACCTGCAAGCCCATCGTGGTGCGGATGTCCCTGCCCCAATCGTCCTTCAGCGATCGCCCGTCGCGGCCGCGGATGTCGATCCGCGTCAGCGCTCCCGTTCCGGCGTCGAAGCCGGTCGCCAGGATGATGACGTCGAACTCGTGCACCGTGCCGTCGGCGGTCTGGATGCCCTCAGGCGTGATGCGGGCGATCGGATTGTTCTTGACGCTGACGATCTCGACATTGGGCCGGTGGAAGGCCTCGAGGAAATTGCTCTCGAGCGGCACCCGGTGCGTGCCGAAGCCGTAGTCGGCGGGAATCAGCTGTTCGCACAGCTTGGGGTCCTTGATCCGCTCGCGCATCTTCTCGCGGACGAATTCGGTGACCTCGGCGTTGACGGCTTCGTCGAAGAACAGTTCGGCGAAGGACGAGACCCACAGCTTCAGGGATCCGTCGTTCCAGCAGTCCTCGATCACCTCGCGGCGCTGCTGTGGCGTCAGGTCGGCCCAGGCGTGCTCGAAGTCGAATTCGAATCCGGTGAACGTCTTCGGCAGCCGCTCGGTGAGGAATTTGAACTTCGACTTGTAGGCCTCGGCATCCGACGCGTCCCATTTCGGGTTCTTCATCGGGATGATGTATTGCGGGGTGCGGATGAACACCTTGAGGTGGCCGACCTCACCGGCGATCGACTGGATCACCTGGATTCCGGTCGCGCCATTGCCGACCACGCCGACGCGTTTGCCGGCAAGCTCGATCGGCCCCTTGGGCCAGCGCGCGGTGTGGAACAGCTTGCCCTTGAACGTCTCCTGTCCCGGGAAGGACACGTGCGGGGCCGAGAGCATGCCGCAGCAGGTGACGAGGAACTGGGTATCGATCACGTCGCCCTGGTCGGTCGCGACCAGCCAGCGTTGTGTCGCCTCATCGAAATGCGCGCTCTTCACCGTGGTGCCGAATTGAATGTCCTTCCTGAGGTCGAGGCGGTCGGCGACGTAGTTCAGCCAGCGCTCGATTTCCGGCTGGCCCGGGAATCGCTCGCTCCAGCTCCAGCCTTTGTAGAGCTCCTCGGAGAACAGGTACTGATAGGTGTGGCCTTCGGAATCGAAGCGCGCCCCGGGATAACGGTTCCAGTACCAGGTGCCGCCGACGCTGGACCCGGCGTCGATCGCCTTCACGCTCAGTCCCTGCTCACGCAGGCGGAACAATTGATAGAGACCGGCGACGCCGGCGCCGACGACCACGGCGTCGAGCTTGGTCGTTGCATGCGCACCATTGCTTCCTTTCGACCTTGTGACGGTCTCGGTCATGGTTTCCTCCTGTGTCTGGCTTCTCGCACGCACCTTCCCACCCGCGGTGTCGCCGGATGATGGTGCGTTGCGTCAATTTGGGTCTCGGCCGTTCGCGTTGTCGCCGAAACGCAGAGCAGGCTACGGGCCGTTCGGCCGCGCGGCTTGGATGAAACCGACAATCTCTGGAACGCGACCGTGCAATCGAGCACCGGCCGTTGGTCGGCTTGGCAAATGGCGAAAGCGGCCTATTCTGCGCTCAGCCGTCCGGCCAAGAACAAGCGGTCAACCGCGCCACCAATCCCAGGGAGGAGGCTCACGCGATGGGCCAATTGATCACGGTCGAGGAGCTGCCGCGCTACGCTCCCGGCGAGATGAAGCTGGATAGTTTGTCAGTCGGGAGAAGCGATTTCCGGCTGCGAATTTTCCGCTATGCGCCGTCGGATATCTGGGTCCCGCCGTCGGCAAACTTCCTCCTGGTGCTCTATCGCGACGGCGTGACGTCGATGAACCGCCGCGTCACCGGCGCGTGGAAGCAGGATCAAGTCGGTCGCGGCGTCACGTCGCTCATGACGCGCGCCGAGCCGTCAAGCTGGCATTGGAACAACGACATTGAGGTCAGCCATTTCTACATCTCTCCTGCCCTCATGACGAAGACCGCGAGCGATGCCTTCGACCGCGACGCCGAAACGATCGAGATTCACGACCTGCTCAAGGTCGAAGACCCAATGCTGACCTGGATCAACGATCAAATGGTCCAGGAAGTCGCCGCGGGCGGTCCCGGTGGACGGCTCTGCTATGATGCACTGGCGCTGCAGGCGAGCGTGCATATCCTGCGGAAATATGCGGCGATCGAGTTCAAGATGCCCTGCGCGCAAGGACCCTTTCGCCCGGCGCATGCCCGGCTGATCGAGGACTATATCGAGCAGAACATCTTCCGGAACATCACGCTGGAGGAGCTCGCGAACATCTGCAATTGCACGCCGGTCCAGTTCGCCCGCAAATTCCGCGTGCATTACGGCATGCGGCCGCATGCCTATGTCCTGCGGCGCAAGGTGGAGCATGCGTGCCAGCATCTGCGCAAGGACCGCGTCGCGCTGAAGGAGATCGCGCTGCTCGCCGGCTTCGCCGATCAAAGCCACCTCAATCGCGTGTTCCGGCAGCACATGAACGTGACGCCGGCGGAATACCGCCGGCAGGTCTGCGAGCACACCGTCCAGGCATGAGACCGAGTCTGCGACGGACTCACACTGGCGGCGGATTGAGGCGCGCGAAGCCTTCCTGGATTCGGTAGGGATAGTAGGGGATAGGCCGGCATCACTGCGCTCGCGCGGTCGAGACGCGCGATCTGGTCCGGCGAGAGCGACCATCCGACCGCGCCGAGATTGTCGCGCAACTGCGCCTCATCGCGGGCGCCAATGATTACGGACGACACGCTCGGCCGCGCCAACAGCCAGGCAATCGCGATCTGCGGCACGCTGCGGCCGGTCTCCGTGGCGACCGCGTCCAGCGCGTCGACGATCGCGTAAAGCTTCTCGTCGTCGACCGGCGGCCCGAACTGCGCGGTCTCGTGCAGGCGGCTGTTGGTCGGCAATGGCTGCCCGCGCCTGATCTTGCCGGTGAGGCGGCCCCAGCCGAGCGGGCTCCAGACCAGCGCGCCGACGCCCTGGTCGAGCGCGAGCGGCATCAGCTCGGATTCATAGTCGCGGCCGACCAGCGAATAATAGACCTGGTGCGCCACATAGCGCGGCCAGCCGTGCCGCTCGGCGGCACCGAGCGATTTCATCAGATGCCAGCCGGAGAAATTCGAGGCGCCGACATAGCGCAGCTTGCCGGCGCGCACCAGCGCATCGAGCGTCGACAGCACTTCATCGACCGGCGTGAAGGCATCGAAAGCATGAAGCTGCAGCAGGTCGATATAGTCGGTGTTGAGCCGGCGAAGCGCGGCGTCGACCGCGGCGGCCAGGCGATATCGCGACGTACCGGCATCGAGCGGGCCGTCGCCCATCGGCAGGCCGGTCTTGGTCGAGATCAACACCTTGTCGCGGCGGCCCTTGATCGCGGCGCCGAGGATCTCCTCCGACGCGCCGTTTGAATAGACATCGGCGGTGTCGAACAAATTGACGCCGGCCTCGAGGCAGATGTCGATCAACCGGCGCGCCTCGCTGGCGTCGCTGCGGCCCCAGGCCGAGAACAGCGGCCCCTGGCCACCGAAGGTGCCGGCGCCGAAGCTAAGCACGGGGACCTTCAGGCCGGATGCACCGAGATTGCGGTATTCCATGGTCATGCTCCCTTGATCCGATTCATTCCGCCGGGCACTGCGCGGCGAGCGCGATCGGCCGATCGAGGCGCAGGCTCCACAGCGCGAGCAGCAGGCCGATTGCAGTGATGACGGCGGCCACCAGCGGCAGCGCGCCGAGGCCGAGGCCGCGATCGATGGTGACGCCGCCGGCCCAGGCGCCGAGCGCGTTGCCGAGATTGAACGCCGCGATGTTCAGGCTGGAGGCCAGCGTCCGCCCTTCGACGCCGGCGGCTTCGAGCACGCGGAGCTGCAGCGGCGCGACGGTCGCGAACGCGGCGATGCCGAGAATGAACAGCAGCACGACCGCCAATGCCTTGATCGAGACGACCGCCGTCAGCGCGACGAGCACGGCGGCGAGGCCGCCGAGCGACACCAGCAGCGCCCGCGCAAGTCCCTTGTCGGCGAGCCGTCCGCCGGCGACGTTGCCGATCGCAAGGCCGGCACCGAACACCAGCAGGATCGGCGACACCGCGGCGTCGGAGAATCCGGTGAGCCGCGTCAGGATCGGCTGCACATAGGTGAAGACCGCGAACAGCCCGCCGAAGCCGAACACCGTCATGGCAAGCCCGAGCAACACCTGCGGGCGGCCGAGCACGGCGAGTTCCTCGCGCAGCGGCGCAGGCTTGTCGTTGGCGCCGACATGGCCGGGGACCAGCACCGCCAGCACGATGAACGCGATCACGCCGATCGCCGCCACCGCCCAGAACGCCGCGCGCCAGCCGAGCATCAGCCCGAACCAAGCGCCGAAGGGCACGCCGAGCAGGGTCGCGACCGTGAGCCCGATGAACATCGTGGCGATCGCCGACGCGCGCTTGTCTTCCGGGACGAGGCCTGTCGCCACCACGGAGCCGACGCCGAAGAAGGTGCCGTGCGCCAGCGAGGTGAGAATGCGTGCCGCCATCAAGAGCCCGTAGCTCGGCGCCAGCGCACACGCTGCGTTGCCGAGCGTGAAGATCGCCATCAGCGCCAGCAAAACCGCCTTGCGCGGCATCCGCCGTGTTGCCAGCGTCAGGATCGGCGCGCCGACGAATACGCCGAGCGCATAGCCGGAGATCAGCAGGCCAGCCGCGGATACGGATACCTGCATGTCGGCGGCGACTTGCAGCAGCAGTCCCATGATGAGGAATTCGGTGGTGCCGATACCAAAGGCACCGGCGGTCAAGGCAAGGACTGCAGCAGGCATGTGTCGCTCCGGACAAAAAGGATTCCGCAAAGCGAGATAGCGGTCCGGGCGGGGAAGGATTAGAATGACCGCAATCCAATCATTTGTGACTTGAATTCAAGATGGCCCGCACAGATACCAACCGCTCCGGCGAGATGGACGTATTCGTCCGCGTCGTCGATCTCGGCGGCTTCACGGCTGCCGCGAACAGCCTGCGCCAGACACCGTCCGGCGTCAGCAAGCTGGTCTCGCGGCTCGAGACCCGGCTCGGCACGCGGCTGGTCAACCGCACCACGCGCAAGCTGCAGCTCACCGAGGAAGGCCAGGCCTTCTATCAGCGCGCCCAGCGCATCCTCGCCGATATCGACGAGGCCGAACGCGAGGCCGCCTCATGCGTGCCGCGCGGCCATCTCACCGTGAACAGCAACATCCCGTTCGGCATGCTGCATGTGATGCCGCTGCTGCCGCGCTTCATGCGCGAACATCCCGATATCACGCTCGACATCGTGCTGACCGACACGCTGGTCGATCTGATGCAGGCGCGCGCTGATGTCGCGATCCGGGTCGGCCCGCTCGGCGCCTCGCGGCTGATCGCACGCAAGCTCGGCACCAGCCGCATGGTGGTGGCCGCCGCGCCGTCCTACCTCGCCCGCTTCGGCACGCCGAAGACGCCGGCCGACCTCGCCGACCATCGCGGCATCGGCTGGACCTTTCCACGCAGCATCCGCGGCTGGCCGTTTCGCCGCGCTGAACGGATCGAAGAAGCGCTGCCGCCGCCGGTTGCCCGCGTCAGTGACGGCGAAGCCGCGCGCCAGCTCACGCTCGGCGGTATCGGGCTCGGACGATTGGCGCTGTTTCACATCGGCCCCGATATCGAGGCCGGGCGCCTGGTGCCGGTGCTGCAAAATCTCAATCCCGGCGACCGCGAGGACATCCACGCGGTCTATGTCGGCCATGCCGGCCCGCTGCCGGCACGGGTCCGCGCTTTCATCGATTTTCTTGCGCAACACATCCGCATCGGCGATCCCTCGCTGCGGCGCGGCGCCGATGGAAAATGGAAGGTCGTGGGCGACAAGTGAGCATTCGATGACGCACGAGCCCCCGGCCTTTCAGTCCGTCACCGAAACGATCCGCATCGCTGCCGAGCCAAGGCAGGTGTGGGACGCGATCATGGACTCCAAAGCGGGCGAGAGATGGCGCAACGCGCATTTCAGGACCGATTGGCGGATCGGCGCGCCGATCGAGATCGAGGCGGAGATCGGCACAAAGCGCTATCGCGACAGGGGCCGCGTCCTCCATATCGAGCCGCCGATGCGGCTCGAATACTCCTATTGGTCGCAGGTCTCCGGCCTGCCGGATGTTCCGCAATCCTATGCAACGATCACGATGACGCTCGCGCCTGACGGCGGCGAAACGGTGCTGACCGTCACCCAGCAGGTGCCGCCTTCGCCGATCCGCCGCGGAAGCGGCTGGGAAATCGGGCCTGACTCAGGCGCCAAACACGTTGCCTTCTACTGGCGCATGACGCTGCCGCGCCTGAAGCAGGCGGTCGAGCAAGGACGTGCCGCGCAATAGCGCGGTCTATGCCCGCTTCAGCAAGAAGAGCTGCGTGACATAGGGAAACACCACTTCGTCGGCGTCGCCGAGACCGGCTTCGCGCAGGATATTGTCGGTCTTGTCGCGCAGGATCGCCTTCTCCGCATCGGGCAAATTGGCGACATAGCTCGTCGATGCGATGCGCTCGAAGACGTCCTGTCGCTTCATCCGGTGCGGATGGTCCTGCGCGATTTCCCTCTCAAGCACGAAGCGCGGGTCCTTCAGGATCCAGCGCCAGCGTCCGGTCCGTTGCCGGGGCGTGTCGCCCGCATAGCCCTCGATCATGACGGACAACGCGTCGACCCACGGCGTGCGGTCATCCCGGTTGTTCCAGACCAGCGCAAGCGTCCCGCCGGGATGCAGCAGTCGCGCGATCTCGGCCACCGACGCCTCGTTGTCGAACCAGTGGAACGCCTGGGCGCAGGTGACGAGGTCGACGCTGCCGGTATCAAGATTGATCGCATCGGCGCGCGTGTTGATGACCTCCACCCCGGCTTCCCTGGCCAGCCTGGCCGACATCTCGGCGACGGGCTCGACCGCGATCAGGCGCGCAGCCGCGGGCAAATGCTGCAGCAGCAGGCGGGTGAACTTGCCGGTTCCGGCACCGAGGTCAACGACGCAGCGCGCGGCCGCAAGCGGCAGCGCGGCGACGATCTCCGCAGGGTAGCTCGGCCGGCCCGCCTCGTAGGCGGCGACCGCGACACGATAATTCTCGGCAGTGGGGTTCAGTGTCATTGTTGCTTCTCCTGCGCGCCAACCATCCGCGGTGCGATCCGCGGAACGGTATAGAGCAGCGCCTGCACAGGACTGGAAGAGCGCGTCGATTCAAAATTCGCTGAATTCTCTCACCTTTGCGTCAGCCCCGCAGCTCCACTGCTCCCCGTTGAAGATGCGCGCATTTTGAATGATTTGCTTCGGCGGGTTTCGCATAGCAACCTTACGCGCTTGTGGCACATCAACATCGCAGTTCCAGGTTGCAAGTTGCGGTTGGCTGAACGACAGTCCGCGATGGCGGACGCGGTCTGTCGCGCTTGTGCGGGACAAGCCCGATCCCTCCCCCGCACCGGGGCGACCATGCAGCGATCCAGGGCAGTCTTCATCACGGCTATCGTCTACGCCCTGATCGGCCTGGTCCTCGCGGGCGGGGGCATTTGGCTCGCCGCACTAGGTGGATCGCCCTTCTACATTGTCCTCGGCGTCGGCATTCTCGCCACGGCTGCGCTGTTGCTGGCGCGGCGCCATCAGGCGCTCTGGCTGTTTGCGATCGTGCTGCTCGGCACGCTGGCGTGGGCCGTCTATGAGGTGCGGTTCGACTGGTGGCCGCTCGCGGCGCGTGGCGACATCATCTTCCCCATGGCCCTTTGGCTGCTTACGCCGGTGATCGTTCGTGCCCTGACACGAAGCGGGCCGGTGCCTTACATGCGCGCGACGGCGCCACTCTGGATCGGCGTCGTCGCTGCTGCGGCGGTGCTCATCGCCGGGCTGCTGTCCAGCTATCACGACATCAACGGCACGATTGCCGAGTCCGGCTCTGCCGTGCCGCAAAGCGAAGCCGACCCGCAGCCGGACGGCGACTGGCGCGCCTATGGACGTACGCAGTTCGGACAGCGCTATTCGCCGCTGAAGCAGATCACGCCTGACAATGTCGGCAACCTCAAGGTCGCCTGGACCTTCCGCACCGGCGACGTGAAGACACCAGACGATTCCGGGGAGACCACCTTCGAGGTCACCCCGATCAAGGTGCGCGACACGCTCTATCTCTGCTCGCAGCACCAGGTGCTGTTCGCGCTCGACGCCAAGACCGGCACGAAGCGCTGGCGCTACGACCCCAAGCTCGTGCACAACAAGACGTTCCAGCACATGACTTGCCGCGGCGTCTCCTATCACGAAACCGCGCAGGGCGCCGTCGACTCTGGCGGCAATTCGGCGCCGGCCGAATGCCCACGGCGGATCTTCCTGCCCGTCAATGACGGCCGCATGATCGCGCTCGATGCCGACAGCGGCAAGCTCTGCGATGGCTTCGCCGATCACGGCATCCTCGACCTGCAGCAAGGCATGGGGATCAAGACCGCCGGCTTCTTCGAGCCGACGTCGCCGCCGGTCGTCAGCGACAAGATCCTGGTCGTGGCCGCCGCGGTGATCGACAATTATGCGGTCGAGGTGCCGTCGGGCGTGATCCGCGGCTTCGATGTCTATACCGGCAAGCTGGTTTGGGCCTGGGATTCCGGCGCGGCGGACGAGAACGCATTGCCGTCGCCGACGCGTCATTACACCAACGGGTCGCCGAATTCCTGGATCACGGCCTCGTTCGATCCGAAATTGAATCTGGTCTACATCCCGACCGGCAACAACGGACCTGACATCTGGGGCGGCAATCGCGATGCGCTGGTCGAGCGCTATTCCAGCGCCATCGTCGCGCTTGACGTCAACACCGGCAAGCGCGTCTGGTCGTACCAGACCGTGCATCATGATCTCTGGGACATGGACGTTCCCTCGCAACCGAGCCTGGTCGATGTGACGACGGCCAAGGGCGTCGTTCCCGCGCTGATCCAGCCGACCAAGGTGGGCAACATCTTCGTGCTCGACCGCAGGACCGGCGAGCTGATCGTGCCGGCGCCGGAACGCGCGGTGCCGCAAGGGCCCGCGCCCGGCGACCGCTCTGCAGCGACCCAGCCATTTTCCGAACTGACCTTCCGCCCGGAGGCTAAGCTGACCGGCGCCGACATGTGGGGCGGCACGATCTTCGACCAGTTGCTGTGCCGGATCATGTTCCACCGCTTGCGCTACGAAGGCACCTTCACGCCGCCCTCGTTGCAGGGCACGCTGGTCTTCCCGGGCAATCTCGGCATGTTCGAATGGGGCGGCATCGCGGTCGATCCTGTCAGGCAGATCGCCATCGCCAATCCGATGTCGTTGCCGTTCGCCTCCAGGCTCATTCCGCGCGGTCCGCTCAATCCTCCGGCGCCGACGGCCGAGAAACCGGTCGGCAGCGAGGTCGGGGTGCAGCCGATGTACGGCACGCCGTTCGGCGTCGGCATCTCGAGCTTCCTCTCGCCGCTCTCCGTGCCGTGCTACCGGCCGCCATGGGGCTCGATGGCCGCGATCGATCTGAAGACGATGAAGATCGTCTGGCAGCATCCCAACGGCACGATCCGGGACACCACGCCGCTGCCGCTTCCATTCAAGATGGGCGTGCCGATGCTGGGCGGGCCGATCACTACCGCCGGCGGCGTTGCGTTCTACACCGGGACCTATGAGTACGCGATCCGGGCCTACGATGTCCGCAACGGCAAGGTGCTCTGGGAGGATCGCCTGCCGGCCGGCGCGCAATCGACGCCGATGAGCTACGAGGCTGGCGGCAAGCAATACGTCGTCACCGCGGCCGGCGGCCACGGCTCGTTCGGCACCAAACGCGGCGACTACGTCATCGCCTACGCGTTGAAGGATTGAGCCGCGTCATCGAGGCCGTCATCTTCCTTCTCCTTCCCGAAGGTCGGGATGGGGGTCAGCCGCAGGCAATGCTCTCTGCGGAGGGCGCGGATCCCCACCCGCTTTGCTCTGGCGAGCAAAGCGACCCCCCCTTTCCAAGGGGAGGTGGAACTGGCCCAACTGGATAGCTCCAGACGGGTTGGCAAATCCGGCCAAAGCCGCTAAAGGTCCGCCCCCTTTCACGGACAATCCGAGCATGACATGTCGAGCGCCCCGCCCGCCGTCTCGATTGGCGTCGATTTTGGCACCAGCAACACCGTGGTCGCGCTGTCCGACGGCGACGGCCGCGTCGAGGCTGTTCGTTTCGACCACGGCGGCCGCACGCATAGCGTCTATGTGTCCGCGCTGTGCTTCTGGGAGGAGCGGCCGGGCGCGGGCCTGCATCCGCGCGCCGAGGGCGGCCCGTGGGCGATCGAGCAGTTCCTCGAGGGACGCACGATCCATCGCTTCATCCAGTCGTTCAAGACGTTCGCGGCAAGCTCGGCCTTCAACACCACCCAGATCTTCCGGCAACGCTACAAGTTCGAGGACCTGCTCGCGGCGTTCCTGCGCACGCTGACGCGCCATGCCGGCGAAGGATTCGATCTCGGCGCGCCGACCATCATGGTCGGCCGTCCGGTGAAATTTGCCGGCGGCAATCCCAATGACGAGCTCGCGATGCAGCGCTACCGCGCTGCATTCGAGCGGCTCGGCGCCGGCCATGCGCGCTATGTCTACGAGCCGGTCGGCGCGGCGTTCTCCTTCGCGCGCACACTCGACCACGATGCCACCGTGCTGGTCGCCGATTTCGGCGGCGGCACCAGCGACTTCTCCGTGATGCGGTTCTCGCGCAAGGGCGGCGTGCTGCGCGCCGAACCGCTGGGCCATGCCGGCATCGGCATCGCCGGCGACACCTTCGATTACCGCATCGTCGACCACATCGTCTCGCCGCGACTCGGCAAGGGCACTAGCTACCGCTCGTTCGACAAGGTGCTGCCGATCCCCAATCACTATTATTCGAGCCTCGCCCGCTGGCATCAGCTCGCGATGATGCGGGGCAATGGCGATTTGCGCGAGTTGCAGCAGCTCGCGCGCACCGCGCTCGATCCGGCGCCGCTGCAAGACTTCATCACCATCGTCGACCACGATCTCGGCTTCGCGCTTTATCGCGCCGTGTCCGACACCAAGGTCGCGCTGTCGAGCCGCGACCGTGTCGAGTTCCGCTTCGCCCGCGACGGCATCGATATCGGCGCCACAGTGACGCGCGACGATTTCGAATCCTGGATCGCCGACGACATCGAGCGGCTCGGCGCGACGGTGGACGAGGCGCTGGCCAAGGCGGGCATCACCGCGCGCGACGTCGAGAAGGTGTTCCTGACCGGCGGCACCTCGTTCGTGCCGGCCGTGCAGCGGCTGTTCGCCGAGCGCTTCGGCGCGGCACGGCTGACTTCGGCGGATCAATTCGAATCGATCGCCTACGGCCTCGCTTTGATCGGCCACACGCCCGATCCAGACCGCTGGACCTTCGCCGAGGCCGCGTGACGGCTGGCTTCGCGCCTTGATCCCGGCTCAATAGACAACTACATCACGTCAATCATCAATCCACGAGGATGCCGGCGACCATGGATTTCACCCTGACAGCAACGCCCATCAGCCTTGCCCTCGGGGATATTCATGCCTGCATCGATCGCGCTTTCTCACCTGACCCTGTCCGCGCCTGACGGCCGGGTTCTCCTTTCCAATGTCGATCTGAATTTCGGACCTGAACGCACCGGCCTTGTCGGCAGGAACGGCGTCGGCAAGACGACGCTGCTCGGCCTCATCGCGAGGGTGCGCACGCCGCAATCCGGCACGGTCTCGGTTCAGGGACGCGTCGGGATGCTGCATCAGACGGTTCAGCTAAAGCCGGATGAACGCGTCGTCGACCTGTTCGACGCGCGCCGCGCATTGGCCGCGCTACGTCGTGCCGAACAGGGCCTTGCGAGCTCCGAGGAGATTGCCGACGTCGACTGGACGCTCGATACGCGCATCGCGGCCGCGCTCGAGCGCGTCGGACTGAGCGATGCACTCGACGCGCCGCTGGCAGCGCTGTCCGGCGGCCAGGCCACCCGGGCGCGCCTCGCCGCCCTGACCTTCGCGCAACCTGATTTTCTGCTGCTGGATGAGCCGACCAACAATCTCGACCGCGCGGGACGCGAGGCGGTGATCGACCTGCTCGCCGACTGGCGGCAAGGCGCCATCATCGTCAGCCACGACCGCGAACTGCTGGAGACGATGGATGCGATCGTCGAACTGACATCGCTGGAAGCCAGGCGGTACGGCGGCAATTGGAGCCAGTATCGCGCACGCAAGGCCATCGAGCTGTCGGCAGCACGACACGATCTGGCCGATGCCGAGAAGCGCGTCGCCGAGATCGACCGTAACACAAGAGAAGCCAACGAACGGAAGGCGCGCAAGGACGGCGCGGGTGCAAGGAAGCGCGCCAAGGGCGATCTGCCGCGCATCGCCGCCGGGCTGCGCAAGGACCGCAGCGAGGACAGCGGCGGCGAGAACGCCCGCCTCGCCGAACGACGGCGGACGCAAGCGCTCGAACTTGCCACCGCGGCGCGGCAGCGCATCGAGGTGCTGCAACCGTTCGCGGTGCAGCTGCCCTCGACGCATCTGCCGGCGAGCAGGATGGTGTTGCGGATCGACGCGGCCGATGTCGGCTACAGCGCGGACGCGCCGACCCTGCGTGACGTCACCTTCTCCATGTCGGGTCCGGAGCGCGTCGCGATCACTGGCCCCAACGGTGCCGGCAAGACGACGCTGCTCAAGCTCGTCAGTGGCGACCTGACCGCGGCGCGCGGCACCGTCGAGGTGATGACCCGGTTCGCCATGTTCGATCAGGCGGTCAGCCTGCTCGATGCGTCGGCCTCCATCCTGGACAATTTCCGGCGCATCAATCCGGATGCCGGCGAGAACGCCTGTCGCGCGGCGCTGGCGCGATTCATGTTCCGCGCCGATGCCGCGCTGCAGCCCGTTGCGAGCCTCTCCGGCGGCCAGTTGCTTCGCGCCGGTCTTGCCTGTGTGCTGGGCGGCGTGAGGCCGCCGCCTTTCCTGATCCTCGACGAGCCGACCAATCACCTGGATATCGAATCCATGGAAGCGGTCGAGGCCGGCTTGCGCGCCTATGACGGCGCGCTGCTGGTCGTCAGCCACGATGAGGCCTTCCTCGAGGCCATCGCGATCACGCGCAGACTGGATCTCGCGTCGTGGAGGTGACGCGGAGAGCGGAGCAATTGCCATTGCGCAATCAATGTTCGAACGGCGAAGATTGATCAGGAAAGTGAACAGCCGAGCACGCGTCGCCTTGGGGTAGGTCGTAAGGCGCGGTGCTCGGCTGTCAGGCCGCGCGGCGGTGCGGCCATCCCGCCAGCCTCGCTTGTCCCCAAGCGCGAGGCCGTCGGAGCTGAATCTGGTCTGTTGCTAAATCCGCGCCGTCGAATGAAGCGCGTTTCTCCAAAGGGCAAATGCGACGAAGCCAGCGAGCAACAAAAAGCCGCCACCGGCCGCGATCAAGACATGCGCGAGCGTCATCTTGGAACATCCCAATTGAAAGGCTTCATGCGGAGCGATATGCGCCGCAACCTGGCAATCAAAAGCACTTCAAAATTGATTTGCCCCGCCGGCCGCCGCCGGACAGCCCGAAAGGTGGCTGGCACTGCGCTCTGCCCACCCTTCGATTTCAGAGCGGTTGTCCAGCCACTCGGCTGTTGCCGCTCATCGTGCGGTTCGTCACACCGCTCAACTGTCACGAGGATAATCGATAAAACTTTATCGACAATCGAAAGGAAAAATTAAGGTTACCGGCGCGACCGCGCGAGGTTCGACCTCGCTGCCGACACCCGGTGATGATGGATGGGATTGTCGGGGTCAACCTTCGGCGAGGGTCGATCGCCCCCGACGCGACCGCGGCTCCCACCAAAATATCGAAAACAACCCCATGCAAAGGAGCCGGCGGCCGCCGCTCCCGGCCTGCGTGGCGGTCAATTGGAGCAACATCCTCCGGACGAAAATTCGCAGGGCATGTCACGTTTCGACGCGCTGTCTTGTCTTGGCTTCTGCAAGGGCAGCAGCAGAGGACAGCATGCACACACTCGGAACCGGCGGTGGTCGCACCCTGATCGCAATCGTCTATCATAGCGCCTACGGTCATACCCGGCGGCAGGCGGAGGCCGTCAGGTCCGGCGTCCAGGATATCGATGGCGCAGAGGCGCTTCTGGTGCCCGTCGAGAACGTGGAACAGAACTGGGATCGGCTGATGGATGCGGAAGCGCTGATCTTCGGCACGCCCACTTACATGGGCGCCGCCTCCGCGGCCTTCAAAGCCTTTCAGGAAGCAACTTCACGCGCGGTGATGTCCAAAGGCTATCGCTGGAAAGACAAGCTCGCGGCAGGCTTCACCAATTCGGGGGCACACGCCGGCGACAAGCTGTCCACATTGATCCAGCTTGCATTGTTCGCCGCGCAGCATGGGATGCATTGGGTCAATCTCGATCTGCCCCCAGGGAACAACTCCGCATCGGGATCGGAAGCCGATCCGAACAGGCTGGGATTTTGGCTGGGAGCCGGCGCGCAATCGAACACCGCGAGGGTGCGGACACCGCGCCGCCGGGATCCGATCTCGCAACCGCCGGTCACCTGGGAAAGCGGGTCGCGAAAACCGCGCTTTAGTTCGTGCGCGGCCGTGACGCGGCCACGGCGACCGTTCGGGCAGCGTCATGAACGATGCAGCCGAAGCGTCGGCGGCCGAAATCTTCGCCGAGCTGCGTCCGCGCCTGATCCGGCTAGCCTATCGGATGCTGGGCTCGGTCGCGGACGCGGAGGATGTCGTGCACGACGGATGTCGTGCACGACGCCTGGCTGCGCTGGCTCGCGTCTATTCTCGGCATGACGGATCCAGCCGATCATCAACTTTGGTCGTCATCACCGAACCGTCCGCGTCGAACAGGCCAACCGCTCCGCACGGTGAAGTCGAAACGTCGAAATCGAGCGGACCGCAAGTAATCATGCAATAGTCGTAAGCCGAACGTTGATCGTTTCCCATTAGAAACTGATAGTGAATCTGCATAAAATCGAATCGATGACGTCTGAAGCGGATTGGACTTATCATTGAATGTATTTGGACGCGCCGAATCCTTGGGTGGCCACCTGAATGGTCTCGACTGACACGTTTCAGAGTGACGGGGTCGAAGCGATAGAAGCTGATTGCGTCATCTCGAGCCTGGTATTCGACCCAGCCTATCGCAGACGTTCCGGCCACAAGTTGCGCCGCTTTCCGTATTTGGCCGCCCATCGGATGCAGCGCGAATTTAGGAATGGTAGCGCCCACCGTGAGAACGCATAGTTTGGGTCCACACGTTTCGAGCGGAGGATCCGATGTCAGCGCGCGCGCCACCGCCGCAATTGTGAGCGCTGCGCCGAGGGAGTGGCCAACAATCAGAACTTCATCAACTTCTGCGGCCCGAACCGTTCTTGATATCAGGTTCGCAAAAGCGCCGAGCCGCTCGTCAAGTTTGTTCTTCTGCCCGTAAAGAAATTGGTGGGAGAAAATGGCATCATCGAGAATGTGATTTATCCTACGCTTTGGTCCGATCCAGAGCATCGCGCCGACGAAGATGGCAAGCGACAAAGAAAGTCCAAGCAGTAATTCGATCCAAAATGTAGCGTGTATGAGCCTGATCACCAGATATGACAGCCCGAGGCTGCAAAATGCGATCAATAGCAAGCAGCAATATGGAAAGATGAAAAAGACAGCGTACTTCCAGCTCGCGATCGCATATCTAAATATTGTTCCCGTCACGATGAAGTCGAATAGCGCTTTCAAGGATTGAACGAGACGAGACACGAAGCCGGCTTTCGAATCGCACCGAATGAGATCATCCCAGCGGAGTATTTCGAAGGTGACGTGAGTTTTCCAGTTTGGCCCCCATGCTTCCAGGCTGCATGAAGCACTAATTGCAGACGTGTTCGATATCTCCGACAGCCGTGAAGAAGCGCCCCAAATCTTTTGGAAGCTCGAGAGCGAGCGCCGCAAGCGCTCGACCTGCTCTTCGGGGGTGATTGGATCGTAACCACCAATGTGAAAGACGTGCCGTCGTCGAATCATCCAGCAGCTCGAATTCTGTAAAGATATTGATCGGCGCTCATTCTGTAAGACGGAAATGCATGGACACTTTGGCGCTACTCCTCGTTGACCGCAGCCCTTGGCGAACCTGACATGGATGATGCGGATCTCGGCTTGTAAAATTACCACTTCGTCCGCGGGGTGGCACTCGTTGAGTTTGGCTTTGAGCAAAAAAGCGCAGGGCGCCGGAGTCACTGACAGTAGAGGGTCCTGACGGTCGCGGCACGATCGCTTTCTTCGTGTGGCAAATCCGCGACAGCGAGCCAATTGCGCGCCTCAACGCGTTTTTCGAAGCCGTTCAGGATTGTCACGATTCGTAAGTCTGATTTAATGCGTCTCGACCTGAGGTGGCGGGGATTCTGACAATGGAGAGATTGCGTTGCAGCACGGCGCTGATTTGCGCCGGCTTGACGATTCTTTTGGCAAGCAGTCTGCTTTTGAACAATGGGGCTCAGGCGAAGCCCGGAACGGCGGTGGCGCTTAGATCGACAAATTCGCCCGCTCGACTGCACTCTTCTGCGGCGCACGTTTATTTATTCCGCGGATTGTTGAACGTCTTTTCTTTGGGCATGGACGACCTTGCCGCTCAGTTGCAAGCGGCTGGCGTTGTCGCGGCTGTCGCAAATCACACTCAATGGAGAAGCGTCGCCGACGAAATCATCGTAAGATATAGGGCAGGCCAGCGCGGGCCTATCATACTGGTGGGGCACTCTCTTGGTGCAGATGCCGTGATGTCGATGGCAGAGCACCTTGGCCAAATGGGCGTGCCGGTTGCTTTGGTCGTCCCATTCGACGGAACATCGTCGCATATGGCATCGGCCAACGTAGGGCGCGTTCTAAATCTGTACAAAAATGAAGGCGTTAGAATAGGTCGCGGACCCGGCTTCCGCGGCGAGCTGACGAATTTCTATGTTCGTAATGCAAACGTCACTCACTTCAACATCGATAAAGACACGGCGTTGCATAGCATGGTTCTACGAAAGATCAGGGCAATCGGATCGGCTGTCGCGCGCCCACGAAGAAATCAGAGTCCTTCGAACCCGGTTTCATCTGCAGCCCGAGCTTCGACCAACTCTTAGCATACCGTCCAAAAGGACAGTTTGAAGTTGGCGTTGACGCAAGATGTGAGGCTTTAGATTAGGTCCCTGCAGGAGCCCGGTGTCGGTGTTGTTTTTGCTTAGCACTTTAGGCCGGGAGACAGTCAGTGACGCCATTTAGAAAACGCTCAGCCGCCATCGCCATTTGTTGCGTGGCGGCCGTGTGTGCAGCCTTCACAAAGCCGATTCATATCGTGGCAGTCGGCGCAAGCAACACCCAAGGCTGGTACGTTGGGAGGCAAGGCGCTTACCCGGCCAAGCTAGAAGCCCTGCTGAGAGAGAAGGGCGTCAATGCGACCGTCGCCAATGCCGGAGTTCCCTTTGACACCACCGCCGGCATGTTGAAGCGCATTGATAGCGACGTGCCAAAGGGAACCGACATCGTCATCTTGCAGCCTGGAGGCAACGATAGGCGCTTCCTTGTCACGAAGGAGCAGCGGGCGGCCAACATCGCGGCGATGGAGCGACGGCTCCGTGATCGCGCCATCAAAGTCATTTTGTACGACGAAGAGATTCCTCCGCAGTATTACGCTTTCGATCTTATTCACCTCACGGCTGCCGGGCATGCTTTCATAGCGTCGCAATTGCTCCCGCGAGTGTTGGAGATAGACCGGAGAGCCACCGTGCCTCCGCCGCGCGCGAGATAGAAAAAGCCTTGCCATGCCGGCATTGTGCTATCCGGTTCGATAGAGCGAACCGGGCGACGCATCCACCCAGGATCCACCTGTCGGACTGCCAACTAATCGGTGGAAACGACCCGCAAGCCCTGTATGATTGGTTCATGCCGGTCTGTGGACGTGCTTCTGTCAGATCTCAGACGCTCGCCAAGGATGCTACCCTTTCGATGATCGGCGAAGATGGCGCGCCAGCGAAACAAGCGCGTGGTCCATGATGACGCCCGGTATTGCCAAGTTCGTGTTCGTGATGATGGCGGTCGGTTGGTATCTCATCCGCTACAGACACGCGCGTCGTGCTCGCCGTGAAAAGGTCGCGAGAAGCGCCCGAGGCTCGCGCGAAAACACCCTGCTGCTGATATCGCTCACGGGTCTTGGCATTGTGCCGCTCGTCTACATCGCAACGGCCATGCCTCATTTCGCATCATACGCTTTCCGGCCAGCTCAAGCCTGGCTGGGTGTTTTCGTCGCGGTTGCGGCGCTGGTCATGTTCCGGCTGACCCACCGAGCTCTTGGTCGGAATTGGTCCTTAAGCCTCGACGTGCGGGAAAATCATCGCCTGATCACAGACGGTATTTATCGGACAGTTCGCCATCCTATGTATACCGCATTCTGGCTTTGGGCTGCTGCTCAGGCATTGCTCCTTCCGAACTGGGTGGCCGGTTTCGCAGGCCTGATCGGATTTGGAACCTTGTTTTTCGGGCGAGTTGCCCGAGAAGAGCAGATGATGCTGGAAGCCTTCGGCGACGAGTATCGCGAATATATGGCCCGGACCGGACGCCTTTTACCGAGGCTGTTCCGAGCCGGCCACAAGAGACTCCTCTCGCCGAACTCACGTCCGGATACTCACACAAAGCAATAATGCCGTGCCGTTTTTGTCACACTCGGCAAGGAAATGACCGCGCAAGCGCCAGCTTTGCTACAGCGTTAATTACGCCATGGCCTTTAGAGGGTAGGCTGTTCATGTTCACGCTACCCATCTCGGAGATCACGATGTTGAAGTTCCTGGTTGCTGGAGTTGCGACGTTTGGTTTTGTGGCTGCCGCCAGCGCGGCAGATCTTCCTCATCCGCAGCCGGTTACTGCTACGGCTCCGGTTGGCAAGATGCCGATCGGCAAGTATCCGGTTGGCAAGTACCCCGTCGGCAAGTACCCGGTTGGAAAAGCTCCTGCTCCGATCGTGACGAAGGGTTAGCTCGAGGATCGCTCAGTCAGCGCACGCTTTAGTTTTGCTGAAGGCGCTGCTTGGGGCCGACTACCCTTGTGAGGGCTTGAACGTGCCAGAATCCAATCGGACACGGGGCGGCTTGTGGCTGCTTGCCGGAATTGGTGTCATTGTGGCTTCCGTGACTTTGGGAGCCGGCATCGGTCATGCGCAGCAATTGGCTGCGCAAACGGATCAAGCGCCGCTGCGGCAGGACAAGCCGCGTAAGCCGTCGACGAGGTCGGTTGTGGCAACGGCCGTCGCGGGTTCAAGCGGTCCCGCTTCCGGAGCAGCCGCGAAGCCGGTTCGAAGGTCCTCGGCCAAAGGGCCGTACTACGTCGACTTTCGTGCCCGCACGGCGGCTTCTTATGGGCATGCGTTTGTTTGGTACGGCAAGACAAGCGAGAAGCAGGTCGAAGTCGCCGGGCTGCACCCGGCGGGCGATGTCCTGCCTTATGTGCTCGGACATCTTACTTGGGTGCCCTCCGAGACCGGAGCGAGCTACGGCGACCTTGACGAGCAGTATCTGACGGCCAGCTATCGCGTGTACTTGAGCGAGGCCGACGCGAAGAAGGTCTTTGCGTACATCAAGCACCTCCAGGCGACCTCGCCTGTTTGGAATGCGGAAACGACCAATTGCACGGCCTTTATTGGTCGCATCGCCAACTTCATGGGCCTGAAGGCGCCATTCCATTTGTTGAAGCCTGAGGAATACGTAAATCAGTTGAGAGAGTTGAACGGCGGGCGCCAAACGGCGCAGTTGGCTGATTCGGATCGCTAGTTTTCCCGCTAAGGCTGTTCGAAATACCGGGAGGTCGAGGCTGTAGCGGATCGCGGCTGCCGCAAAGGTCCGGTTGCGCAAGGCAAGCGCCGCCTCGGTGGCGTAGCCCTGTCCGTCATAGAGCAGCCAGCCAAGCTCCTGCTCCGGAAACAGCGGCCCATGGTTGATGCCGACCTGGCCGACGCACTGCTTCGAAGCCGTGACCTCAATCATCAACGCGCCATGACCGAACAAGCGCCAGCACGCTAGGTCGTGGCAAAACATCCCCCACGCCGCGCGCACATCGATCGAGCCGCCCATTCCGGCCGATCGGAGCGAAGCCAGGAACGCCTGATCGGCGGGGAACTCGTCAATCGCCTGCGGACGGCTCTGCCTGCATCGCAAGCGCATCAACCTCTCCACCGTGCTGGCTGGACAAAAAACTCGGCATCAAGGAGGTCGACGACGGCATTTGGCTCGTCAGCTTCATGCACTATGATTTGGGATACTTCGACCTGGAGCAGAAAACCCTGCAACCCCTCGACAACCCGTTCGGCACGAGGCTGTCACCCATGTCTTAGGTACGACCTGTTACCCATGTCTCCGGGCTGGACAAGGCGAAGGGTGGCGGAGAGGGAGGGATTCGAACCCCCGATAGGCTTGCACCTATGCCGCATTTCGAGTGCGGTGCATTCAACCACTCTGCCACCTCTCCGATGGCCCGGGTGATTTGCGCCACCCGCGGTCGGGGCGTGTTCTAGGCGAGGATGGCGGGCCAGACAAGGCGCTGCAATAATATTTCCGTCACCCGTGCCTCGCGCCACCAAAGCACCAGGACGGCCGGAGAAAGCGCGCGGAAACAAAGCGCTAGCAGAACGGTTCTGGCTCGATCGGCGCGCGAGCGAACCAGCCGGAGCAGGAGCGGGCCATGGAGCATGTGACGATTCGAGCCAATGGCGCGGCGTTCCACGTCGCGCGGACCGGGACGGGCAAGCCGCTGCTGCTGTTGCACGGCTGGCCGGAGTTCTGGCTGACCTGGAAGCCTGTCATGGCGCGCCTCGCCGGCCGCTACACCCTGATCGCCCCCGACCTGCGCGGCTTCGGCGACAGCGACAAGCCCGAAGGCCCCTATGGCCCCGATCAGCATACCGACGACATGCTGGCGCTGCTGGACGCGCTCGGGATCGACAAGGCCGGCGTGGTTGGCCACGACGTCGGTGGCGCCGTGATGCAGCCCCTCGCCCGCAAGGCGCCCGAGCGCATCGCCGGATTGTTTTTCTTCGATTTCGTCTATCCCGGCATCGGGCCGCGGATGGCCGCGCCCGACCGGCTGAACCACATCTGGTACCAGTCGTTCCACCAGATGGAGATGGCGCCGGCGCTGGTCGGCGCCAACAGAGACAGCTGCCGCACCTATATCGGCCATTTCCTGCACAACTGGTCGCACCGCAAGGCTGCGTTCGACGACGTGATCGAGGACTTCGCCGACAACTTCTTCAAGCCCGGCAATCTCGCCGGCGGCTTTGCGCATTATCGCGCGTCGCATGCGGCGCGCGTGAAGATGATGCAGGGCGAAGCCCCGGCGCTGCCGCCGATCACTGTTCCGACCTGCATTCGCTGGGCCGAGCACGATCCGCTGTTTCCCTATGCCTGGACCGACCGATTAGGCGAGACCTTCTCCAATCTGGACCTTGGGATGTTTCCCGATGTCGGGCATTTCCCGCATCGCGAGGACCCCGACCGCGCGGCCGCCGAGATCGCCGGCTTCTTCGGGCGGATCAATTGGAAGTAGAAGTGGTGGGACCGCCAGGACGCGACAAAAACTGGCGGTCCCGTGCCGCTTCTTAATATTGCTGGCCGGGAAGTGCGGCTTCGCCGGTCGGCGGGAGCGACACGGTCCACGGTAGCGACCGACGTCGAAACGGCAACGCGAACCCGATCTTAACCTAACCGATCAACCTTACCGTGCGTAATCCGCGGCCGCTGGATCTGCGGATGGAGGTGCCCCGGATTTCGCGGAGCCTGTCATCGGGCGCGCATTCGCGCGACCCGTTGGCTGCATCCGGGCTACGCATGCTTACCTCCCCTTGAAAAGGGGAGGTCGCTTTGCTCGCCAGAGCAAAGCGGGTGGAGATCTGCTCTCTCCGCAAACAGCATCGCCTGCGGCCGACCCCCATCCCGACCTTCCCCCTTTCAGGGGGAAGGAGAAGGCAGACCGTAGCCCGGATGGAGCGCGCACGATCGCTGCAGCCCGCACGGCTCAGGCGTCGGCTTTCCTGGCTTTTTTGGCCTTTTTCTCGCTCTTTTCGCTCTCGTCATCCTTGTCTTTCTTCTCGGCCTTCTTGTCGTCCTTGCCGTTCTCCCGCTTGCGATTGGTGTAGCGGGCATTGCCAAGCCCGGTTCCGATCGTCAGCACGCCCCAGCGCGCGACATCCTGCATGAACGGGACCTCGGCCAGCCCCTGCACCACGCCGTCATTGTGCATCACGACCGCGGTGTCATGATCGCCGATCTGCGGGATCGCCTCGACCAGGCTCGCCGGCAAGTTGAATTTGCTGCTCTCCCAATTGCCGGGCAGGTTCTGCGCGCCCTTTTCGATCGATCCGTCCTCATTGATGACGCCGGGACAGGCGATGCCGATGAACGGCGCGAGCTTGAGATTCTCCTTCTCGGCGGCGGCAATCAACTCCTTCAGCATCTTCACCAGCCGCTTCACCGCGCCCTCGCGCGTCGGCTCGTCATCGGCGTGGCGCCACAGCTCCGATTTCCAGACCGCCGCCTTGGAGAGATCGGGCGCCTTCTTCCAGCGCGACTCGACCACGCCGCAGCGGATATTGGTGCCGCCGATGTCAACGGCGAGGACGCCGTCATGGGCCTCGAAAATCCACGATGGCGCCAGATGCAGCGTGCCGATCAGGCCGGCATCGTCGGGGTGAAAGCGGATCGGCAGCAAATCGACCTTGAAATCCTCCGACTTCAGGATGATCTCGGTGCGTGCGATGGCGAGTTCGCCGAGCCTGGAGTCGCGGAAGCCGCCGCCGACCACGATGCGCTCGGTCTTGGCCCAGGCCTTGGTGTTGAGGAAGCGCCGCGTCACATGGGCGAGCTCCTGCGCAAACTCCTCGATGGCGCTGTGCACGACCGCCGAGGCCTCGGTGTCGTCGCCGACCAACAGCTCATCGAGCTTCTTCTTGCTGATCTTGTCCGACGGCTCGTCGCCGAACGGATCCTCGTCCGATTTGCGCAGCGGCTTGCGCCAGCGGTCGAGGATCTTGCGGAACGCGCCCTTCGAGGCGCGATCGCCGAGAAAGCCCTCGTCGTCCTTCAGCTCGATGTTGAAGCTGTCGATGTCGACAGACGGCAACCGCGCGGCACCGTGGTGCGCGATGCCCGTGGTCAATCCAGCGTCTTCGGCCATTTGCCCGTGCCTGCCCGCTTGAGGGTCCCAGAACTATTTCTTGAGCATGATCTTTTCGGAAAACCGCTTCACACTTTTCCGGATCATGCTGTAACGGCCGGGAACTCAAATGGTTGCGTCCCGCGCTGCGCCGTCTGGCCAGGCGCGGGACGCAATTTTCGCAGGGGCGTCAGGCGGCCTTCAGCCCGTAGCGCGCCGCAGGCGTGCTGCGCGACAGGTTCGGCATCAGCTTCTGGCGGGCCGCCTCATAGGCCTGCCAATCGGCAGCCTCCGGCAGCGACGGCACGGTGATGACTTCGCCCTGGTCGAGACCGGCGAGCGCGGCGTCGACCATGTCCTCGGCCTTCATCACGATCTCGCCGGGCAGATGCTCGACCGGCGTACCGGCCACGCCCCAGAATTCGGTCGCGGTGGCGCCCGGCAACACCGCCTGGACCCGGATGTTCTTGTCCTTGAGCTCGTGCTGCAACGATTGCGTCAAGGCGAGGACGAAAGCCTTGCTGCCGCCGTAGACGCCGTTGAGCATCTCCGGCGCGACGCCGACCACCGAGGCGATGTTGACGATGGTGCCGCCGCGCGCGACGAATCCCGGCACCGCCGCATAGGTCAGGCGCATCAGCGCGTCGACATTGAGCGCGATCAAGTCGCTCATCTTGTCGACATCGGACGCGAGCAGCGGCGCGGTCGCACCGACGCCCGCATTGTTCACCAGCACGCTGATGCCGGTATTGCTGCGCAGAATGGATTCGATCCGTGACACGTCGCCGCGCTTGCCGAGGTCGGCGGCAACGATCTCGATCGATCGGCCCGTCTCCGCCAACAGACGCCTGGCAAGCCCATCGAGGCGCTCGCGGTTGCGTGCGACGAGGATCAGATCGTAGCCACGCCGTGCGAGCCGGTCCGCGTAGATGGCACCGATTCCGGACGACGCACCGGTAACGAGCGCCGTTCCTTTGGCTGACTTGGTCATGTTGGTCTCCTGTTTGACCCGAACGGCCGGTTTTGGCCGCTGTTCAGGTTCTACAGGCCCCCTTGCATGTCTCAAATGTCATATATACACCTTTTTAGGACACGTATCGTGGCTGGAGGGTTCCATGCAGGAGATCGGCTTCGTCGTCTTCCCGGGATTCCAGGTGATGGGCTTCACCGCCATCACCGCCTTCGAGATCGCCAATCTGGTGGCGGGTGAAAATTTCTACCGGGTCACACTGCTGTCCGAGAATGGCGGCCCGGTGCGGTCATCCGCGGGCTTCAATGTCGAGACCGAAGCGTTCAGCGCGCGCAGCTTCGACACGCTGTTCGTCGGCGCGGGCACCGAGCTGCATCCAGCGTCACCGAAGCTGACCGACTATGTTCGCCGCGCCCTGACGGCGTCACAGCGCATCGCCGCGCCCTGCGTCGGCGCCTTCTCGCTCGCCGAAGCCGGCCTGCTCGACGGCCGGCGCGTCTCCACGCATTGGCAATACGCCGCCGAGCTGCAGGCGCGCTTTCCCAAGCTGAAAGTCGAGCAGGACCGCATCTACATCGTCGACGGGCCGATCTGGACCTCGGCCGGCATGACCGCGACGATCGATCTGGCGCTGGCGATGGTCGAGCATGACCTCGGCGTCGAGGTCGCCCGTTCGGTGGCGCGCAAGCTCGTCGTCTATCACCGCCGCACCGGCGGACAGTCGCAGTTTTCGGCGCTGCTCGAGCTCGACCCGAAATCCGATCGTATCCAGAACGCGCTCAATTACGCCAAGGCGCATCTGCGCAACGAGCTCTCGGTCGAGGAGTTGGCCGCCGTCGCACGGCTCAGCCCGCGCCAGTTCAGCCGCGCCTTCCGTTCAGAGACCGGCCAGTCACCGGCCAAGGCGATCGAGCATCTTAGGGTCGAGGCGGCGCGCGAATTGATCGGTGACGGCCGCCATTCGATGGACGAAATTGCCGTAGAGACCGGCTTTGCCGACCGCGAACGGATGCGGCGGGCGTTCTTGCGGGTGCTGGGCCAGCCGCCCCAGACCATCCGACGCCACGCGAGGATCGCGGCCCAGGCGCAGGCTTGAGCCGCCAATCTCGGCCAAAACCATGCCAAACCCTTCATTTTTGGCCGGTTTTTGCCCTGCTTTACCTTGACTCTCGGTCGTTTGCGGCTATAAGTCCCCCCGTCCGGCGCGGGGATTTCTCGCGCCGATCGTTTTTGTGCGGACCATTTGGGAATTCATTCCCTTCGCACGAGACACGCAACCCATAGCGACTGAACAAAAAGCCGACCCGGGCGAATCGTCCGAGGCCGGGATCGAACACGAAGGAATCAAACGATGTTCGCAGTCATCAAAACCGGCGGCCGGCAATACCGTGTCGTTCCGAATGATGTACTCGAGATAGGCAAGATCGCCGGCGATGTCGGCACGATCGTGCAGCTTGGCGAAGTTCTGGTGCTCGGCGGTGACACGCCGGTGCTGGGAACGCCCACCGTCGCAGGCGCGTCCGTTGCAGCCGAAGTGCTGCAGCACAAGCGCGGCGCCAAGGTGATCGCGTTCAAGAAGCGTCGCCGCAAGAATTCACGCCGCAAGCGCGGCTATCGCGACGAGCTCACGGTGCTTCGCATCACCGAGATCCTCGCCGATAACGCCAAGCCGACCGTCGGCCCGCGGCCGAAGAAGGAAAAGGTCGCAGCGCCCGCCGATGGCGAGGATGCAGCGCCAAAGGCGGCCAAGAAGAAGGCGCCCGCAAAGGCGCCGGCCGCCAAGAAGGCTCCGGCCAAGAAGGCCGCGGCCAAGGCTTAAGAAGAAGTGATCGTCGCGCTTTCAGATGTGAAGCGTGACAAAACGTGAAATGATTCCGTCAAGGAATTGATCTAGAGATCAAAGCGAAGTCGGAGACGAGCCATGGCTCACAAAAAAGCAGGCGGTTCATCGCGCAACGGGCGTGATTCCAAGGGCAAGCGCCTTGGCATCAAGGCGTTCGGTGGCGAGCGCGTGATCCCCGGAAACATCATCGCGCGTCAGCGCGGCACCACCTGGCATCCTGGCCTTAATGTCGGCATGGGCACCGATCATACTCTCTTCGCCAAGGTCGAGGGTCATGTCGAGTTCCGTGCCAAAGCCAACGGCCGCACATTCGTATCGGTTATTCCGATGGCAGAGGCGGCCGAGTAGACGGTGGACACACATGAGTCCGCCGGGTCCTGTTGAACCGGCGGAGTCGCAAAGGGCTCCAAGGGGAGGCGGGATGACCGGCCTCCCCTTTTTGTTGCGCGCGTTCCACTTCGACCGCGCGTGACGTTCCAAGCGTTGCGTACCGATTTTTCGCATCACAGGAGCTCGACATGTTGCAGGACATCCCGACGCCGACCTTGCGCGAGGCAAGAGCTTGCGTCCTCGAGACAGAACGGCTGACATTGCGCAAGCCGACGCTCGCGGACGTAAAAGCAATCGCACGCCTCGCCAATGACCGCCGCATCGCGGAGAACACCCGCCGCCTGCCGCATCCCTATACCCAGGACGACGCCATCGACTTCGTGCGCGCGCTCGGCGCCGGCGGGCGCGAAACCGTTTTCCTGATCGAGAACAATCACACGCCGATCGGCATGGTCGGCATCGACTGGCGCGAGGAGACATCGGCCGAACTCGGCTACTGGCTCGGCGTCGACTATTGGGGCCAGGGCTTCGGCACCGAGGCTGCGCGCGCGGTGATCGATTACTTCTTCGAGGAGTTCGATCTCGACCAGCTGATCTCGGGCGCCCGCGTCGTCAATCCGTCGTCGCGCAATATCCTCGAGAAGTGCGGCTTCCAGTGGGGCGGCGTCGAGCTGCACCGCTTCGAGGCGCTGGGCTCCTCGAGCCCGGTCGACTGCTTCCGCCTGTCACGCGGTGTCTGGACGTCGCTGAAGCGCTGGAACAACTCGACCCGGCGGGAGAGCTGAGACTTTTGGCTTCACCCTCCCCTGGAGGGGGAGGGTCGTTGCTGAAGCGCAGCGGAAGGCGCAACGGGGTGGGGTGATCTCTCCACTCGGGCACCGTTGGATGAGGAGAGACCTTCACCCCACCCCGCCGCTCATTGCATTCGCGTCGACCCTCCCCCTCCAGGGGAGGGTAAACATCACGCCGGCGGATTCACCGCGGAGTCCGGGCGTCCAAGCTGTTGCTCGCGCACGAAGATGTAGAGGCCGGCCGCGATGATAATAGCGGCGCCGATGATCGTGGCCCAGGACGGCACGTCGCCGAACACCACGAAGCCGAAGATCACCGCCCAGACGATCATCGAATACTGGTACGGCACCACCACGCTCGCCGGCGCGAGCTTCAGCGAACGATTGACGCAAAGCAGCGCCGCGACCGAGATGATGCCGGCGGTGAAGAACAGCACGAGGCTGCCGGCTGACGGCGTCACCCAGCCGAACGGCGAGAGCACGAGGCCCAGGATGAAGGTGCCGCCGAATTGCGACGTCGCCAGCACGATATCGGGGGTCGCGCGCAGCGAGCGCGTGATCAGCATCAGCACTGCAAACGACAGGCTGCCGCCAAGCGCGATCATCGCCGGCCAGCTGATGGTCTGCGCCGACGGCCGAAGCGCGATCAACACCCCGCAGAAGCCGACCAGGATCGCGGTCCAGCGCCGCCAGCCGATATGCTCGCCGAGCACGAGGCCCGACATCGCGGTGACGAAGATCGGTCCGGCCAGATAGTAGGTGATGACGTCGGCGAGCGGCAGATAGACGGTCGCCAGGAAGAACGCCGCAACCTCCACCGTCGACAGCGTGACGCGCAGCAATTGCAGCCACGGGCGTTCCAGATGCAGAAAATCCGCGCGCCGCTGCCACACGATCGGCAGCAGCACGAGCAGCGCCGCACAGGCGCGCAGCCACAGCAATTGCCCGACCGAATAGGTGGCGACGATGAATTTGCCCATCGCATCGCCGAACGAGAACATGAAGATCGACAGCAGCATCAACCCGATGCCGGCGAGCCGCGCCGATCGGTCGTCGTAGGAGGACAGCTTTGCGAACAGGCTCATGAGCAGACTTGCGCTTTTGTTCCCGAGTCGTCCGGTTTTAAAGACGTGGATGCCCGGGACAAGCCCGGGCATGACGAATTGAACGGATTGCCGCACCTGCGCCGCTGCGATACCGGTAGCTGATCCCGGCAACAAAATGAGCAGGAAACGCCGCATGAGCGACTTCGACCCCACCCAGCATCGCATGGTCCCCGCGCAGCGCTGGTTCGAGGATTTCGTGCTCGGCGAGCGCTTCGTGATTCCGAGCCGGACCCAGACCTCGGCGGTGTTCGCGGCGTTCCAGACCGCCAGCGGCGACACCCATCCGATCCATTACGACGTCGAATATTGCCGCGCGCGCGGCATGCCTGATTTGCTCGCGCACGGCTTCCAGACCCTGGTGCACACCGCGCCCGGCGCGGGATTGTTCCCCTATGTCGTGGAGGAGTCGCTGATCGGCTTCCTCGAGCAATCGAGCAAGTTCCTGAAACCGGTCTATGCCGGCGATACCATCTACCCCGCGCTGGAGGTGATCGAGCTGTCGCCGGGCAAGACCACCGGCGTCGTGACGCTGCGCTCGACCGTGCACAACCAGCGCCGCGAGCTGGTGCTGGAGGGGATGCAGAAATTCCTGGTCCGGCGGCGGCCGAGTTAGCCGCAAGGGCCGTAAAAAGGCCCGAAAATTAAGGCTTTTCGCTGAAGTCAGGGCCTTTCCGGGTTGCCGCCGCGGCCACCCTGCCCTAACTAGTGAAAATCATGAAATTCCTCGATGAAGCCAAGGTCTATATTCGCTCGGGCGACGGCGGCAACGGCTGCGTCGCGTTCCGGCGCGAGAAGTTCATCGAGTTCGGCGGTCCCTCCGGCGGCAATGGCGGTCGCGGCGGTGACGTCATCATCGAGTCCGTCGACGGACTGAACACGCTGATCGATTACCGCTACCAGCAGCACTTCAAGGCACAGAAGGGCACCAATGGCATGGGCAAGGACCGCCATGGCGCCAACGGCAAGCCGATCGTGCTGAAAGTGCCGGTCGGCACCCAGGTGTTCGACGAGGACCGCGAGACCCTGCTGCACGACTTCACCGAACTCGGCGAGAAATTCGTGCTGGCTGAAGGCGGCAATGGCGGCTTCGGCAACGCGCATTTCAAATCCTCCACCAACCGCGCGCCGCGCAACGCCAATCCCGGCGCGCCCGGCGAAGAGCGCTGGATCTGGCTGCGGCTGAAGCTGATCGCCGATGCCGGGCTGGTCGGCCTGCCCAACGCCGGCAAATCGACCTTCTTGTCGGTGGTCAGCGCGGCACGGCCGAAGATCGCCGACTATCCCTTCACCACGCTGCATCCGCAGCTTGGCGTGGTGAATTTCGGCGGCCGCGAATTCGTGCTCGCCGACATCCCCGGCCTGATCGAGGGCGCGCATGAAGGCGCCGGGCTCGGCGACCGCTTCCTCGGTCACGTCGAGCGCTGCCGCGTGCTGCTGCATCTGGTCGACGCGACCTGCGAGCATGCCGGCAAGGCCTACAAGACGGTGCGCACCGAGCTCGAAGCCTATGAGGGCCATCTCGCCGACAAGATCGAGATCGTCGCGCTCAACAAGATCGACGCCGTCGCGCCCGACGAACTGAAGAAGCAGAAGGACCGCCTCAAGCGGGCGGCGAAGAAGACGCCGCTGTTGCTGTCAGGCGCGACCGGCGAAGGCGTGCAGGATGCGCTGCGCGCGCTGGTCGAGGTGATCGGCGAGGCGCCGGTGTCCAACAAGGCCAAGGGTGGCCAGGCGGAGCCGTGGGCGACGCCGGTGCCGCAGGGTTGAACGGCACAAGCCGCGCAACGCCTGGACTTCCCAAGCCACATTGTGGCGTCTATTGCTTCCACCTTCCTGCCAGACCGAATCCATGAAACGCCCCGCGCTCAAGAACTTTCGCCGCATCGTCGTCAAGGTCGGCTCATCGCTGCTGGTCGACTCGCAGGCCGGCGAAGTGCGCGCGTCCTGGCTCGCCGCGCTGGTCGAGGACATCGCAAAGCTGCACAAACGAGGCTGCGAGGTCATGGTGGTGTCGTCGGGCTCGATCGCGCTCGGCCGCAGCCGCCTGAAGCTGCCGCGCGGCCCGCTGAAGCTCGAAGAGAGCCAGGCTGCCGCAGCGGTCGGCCAGATCGCGCTGGCGCGAATCTGGTCGGAGGTGCTCGGCCATCACGGCATCGGCGCCGGGCAGATTCTGGTGACGCTGCAGGACACCGAAGAGCGCCGCCGCTATCTCAACGCGCGCTCGACGATCGCAAAGCTGCTGGAATGGGGCGCGGTGCCCGTGATCAACGAGAATGACACGGTCGCGACCACCGAGATCCGCTATGGCGACAATGATCGCCTCGCCGCCCGCGTCGCCACCATGGCGAGCGCGGATCTTCTGATCCTGCTGTCCGATATCGACGGCCTCTACACCGCGCCGCCCGCGCTCGATCCCGACGCCAAGCTGATCCCGGTGGTCGAAAGCATCACCTCGGAGATCGAGGGGATGGCCGGCTCGGCCGGGTCCGAATTGTCGCGCGGCGGCATGACCACCAAGATCGAGGCCGCGAAGATCGCGACCACGGCCGGCACCCACATGCTGATCGCCTCCGGCAAGATCGAGCATCCGCTCGCTGCGATCGCCGACGGCGGCCGCTGCACCTGGTTCCTGACCCCCGCCAATCCCGTCACCGCGCGCAAACGCTGGATCGCGGGCTCACTCGAGCCAAAGGGCACCTTGACCATCGATGCCGGCGCGGTCGCGGCGCTGCGCGCCGGCAAGAGCCTGTTGCCGGCTGGCGTGATCCGGGTCGACGGCCAGTTCGCCCGCGGCGATGCCGTGGTGGTGCGCGGCCCCGACACCCACGAGATCGGCCGCGGCCTGGTCGCATACGACGCCGAGAACGCCGAGAAGATCATGGGCCGCTCCTCGCCCGACGTGATGACCATTCTGGGCATCAGCGGCCGGTCCGAGATGATCCATCGCGACGACCTCGTGATCGGCCCGGCCGGGGCGATCCCGCCCAAATAAGCCACTGGATAGGCCATTGGCCGAGCGGGGCGGCCTGCCGCCCACCTGCCATGCCGGTTCCGCGCCTCGCCACCCTTCAATTGCCATGCTAGAACATGGCCTTAGTCCAAAGCTGGTAGTTTCATGAGCGCCCCCCTGAAGGCGATCGACGGCAACGCCGATCTTACTGCCCTGATGACCGACCTCGCCGCCAAGGCGCGCGCCGCGGCGCGCGTGCTGGCGCTGGCGCCGCCGGAGCAGAAGGACCGGGCGCTCGCCGCGATCGAGCGCGCGATCCGCGCCGACGCGCCGGCCATCCTCGCCGCCAATGCCGAGGATGTCGCCGAGGCGCGCGCGAGCGGCATGACCTCCGCCTTCGTCGACCGCCTGACGCTGACCCAGGCGCGCGTTGCCGGCATGGCCGATGGCGTTGCGACCGTGCGTGAGATCATCGATCCGGTCGGCGCCGTCACCGAAAGCTGGCAGCGGCCGAACGGCATGACCATCGAACGCGTCCGCGTGCCGCTCGGCGTCATCGGCGTGATCTTCGAGAGCCGGCCCAATGTCGCCGCCGACGCCGGTGTGCTGTGCCTGAAGTCCGGCAACGCCGTGATCCTGCGCGGCGGCTCGGACAGTTTCCGCTCCTGCCGCGCGATCCATGCCTGCCTGGTGCAGGGCCTGCGTGAGGCCGGCCTGCCCGAGGCCGCGATTACCCTGGTGCCGACCCGTGACCGCGCGGCAGTCGGCCTGATGCTGACGGGATTGAACGGCGGCATCGATGTGATCGTGCCGCGCGGCGGCAAGAGCCTGGTCGCACGTGTCGAGGCGGAGGCGCGCGTTCCGGTGTTCGCGCATCTCGAGGGCGTCAACCACATTTACGTCGACGCCAGCGCCAGGCTCGATATGGCCAAGGCGGTCGTGCTGAACGCCAAGATGCGCCGTCCCGGCGTCTGCGGCGCCGTCGAGACCCTGCTGGTCGATCGCACCGCTGCCGCGACGCAGCTGAAACCGCTGGTCGAGCTGTTGATCGATGCCGGTTGCGAGGTGCGCGGCGACGACGCCGTGCAGGGCGTCGATGCCAGGGTGAAGCCCGCATCCGACGAGGACTGGGACACCGAATACGAGGACGCGATCATCTCGGCGAGGATCGTCGACGGTCTCGATGAAGCGATTACGCATATTCAAAATCACGGCTCGCATCACACCGATGCGATCGTGACGGAGGATGCCGCTGCCGCGCAAAGGTTTCTCAACGAAGTCGATTCGGCGATCGTGCTGCACAACGCCTCGACCCAGTTCGCCGACGGCGGCGAGTTCGGCTTCGGCGCTGAGATCGGAATTGCTACCGGCAAATTCCACGCCCGCGGGCCTGTTGGCGCCGAGCAGCTGACGAGCTTCAAGTACCGCGTCCACGGCACCGGGCAGACGCGGCCGTGATCATTGTCGCACGCGCACGGTAAGCCATTGCAGCAAGCATCGAGCGTGTCGTTATCCGCAGCCCAGGCGCTTCCGTTCTATACCAACGGCATGCGCATCGGGCTGCTTGGCGGCTCGTTCAATCCGCCGCACGCCGCGCATCGCGCCATCAGCCTGTTTGCGCTCAAGCGCCTGCAGCTCGACCGCGTGTGGTGGCTGCTGACGCCGGGCAACCCGCTGAAGAACCATGACGGCCTGCATGCGCTTGCCGAGCGCGCCGAGGCCGCGCGCCGCGTTGCCGATGATCCGCGCATCGACATCAGCTGTCTCGAAGCTGTCATTGGCGTCAGCTACACTGTGGACACGATCATCCACTTGCGCCGCCGTGTCTCCGGCGTGCACTTCGTCTGGATCATGGGCGCTGACAATCTCGCGCAATTTCATCGCTGGAAAGATTGGCGGCGCATCGCGTCCGATGTGCCGATTGCCGTGATCGACCGTCCGCCCCAAAGCTTCCGCGCCCTTGCCGCACCGGCGGCGCAGGCGCTCGCGCGCTATCGCATGCCCGAAAATCAGGCGACACGGCTGGCCGACCAGCAGGCGCCGGCCTGGGTGTTCCTGACAGGAATGAAATCCAATTTGTCTTCGACCGGACTTCGGAACCCGGACGGGAGCTGGAGAACGGCATGAAGCGCAAAAGGGTTACTGGAATATTGAAACCATTAACCCCACATGCGTAGTATGGCGCGTGGGGCCGAGGATTCGGCACCCGCGATACAGTGAAAGGAATGGTCCCTGGCCACATCTGTATTGTCAAAGTCTGTTTTACCCAAGGTTCCAAAGACTGCGCGTAAAACATCGACGAAAACCGCGGCCTTGCAGGCGCAACCGGACGCCGACAAACCGGATGCCAACAAGACGCTGAGCCTGATCCTCTCCCGCCTCGAGGACATGAAGGCGGAAGAGACGGTCACCATCGACCTTCGGGGCAAATCCGCATATTCCGACTACATGATCGTCACCACCGGCCGGGTTAACCGGCACGTTGGCGCGATCGCGGAAAATGTGACGAAGAGCCTCAAGGAGAACGGGGTCAAGAACATCCATGTCGAGGGCTTGCCCAATTGCGACTGGGTGCTGATCGATTCCGGCGAGGTGATCGTGCACGTGTTCAGGCCTGAGGTGCGCGAGTTCTACAACCTCGAGCGGTTGTGGACTCAGAACCCGGCGGTCGCGGCGGTCTAAGGGGGTTCGAAGCCGATGCGAATCGGCTGCAGCGCAGCTAGTCTGCGTTGATGCGCCTTGTCGTGATCTGCATCGGCCGTCTGAAACAGGGCCCTGAACGGGAGCTCGCCGAGCGTTACCGCGAGCGCTTCGAGGATATCGGCCGCAAGCTCGGGTTTCGCGGCCTCGACATCCACGAGATCGCGGAAAGCCGCGCGCGCGACACCGCCGCGCGCATTGCCGAGGAGGCTGCGGCGATCTCCGCATTGCTGCCTGAGAAGCACGCGCTGGTCGCCCTCGACGAACGCGGCAAGAGCATCGACAGTGCGACCTTTGCCCGGCAGCTCGGCCGCTGGCGCGACGAGGGAACAGCACATACTGTCTTCGTGATCGGCGGCGCAGACGGACTTTCGCCTGAATTGCAGCGCAAGGCTTTGTTGCGAATTGCATTCGGCTCCGCGACCTGGCCGCATCAAATGGTCCGCGTCATGCTTCTGGAACAGATTTATCGCGCCGCAACCATTTTGGCCGGCCACCCCTATCATCGCGCGTAAGGCGTGGTGACGGACAGTCGAAACCACTGAACTCACGCGAATGCAGCACAAGCGGGACACAGCTTCGTATTCGGCTTCGCATGCCGGCACCGCGCGCCGCCGCCGGCTGCCGGCATCGCTGCCGCTGTCGATCGCGATGTTCGCCGCCTATCCGCTGGCCGCGGCGCACGCGCAAGCGACACCACCAGCGCAGCAATCTGCGCCGCCGGCGCAGCAGGCCGCAACCGCGGAGCCGTCGCCCGATGAGATCAAGCAGCGCGAACAGGAACTCGAGGCCGCGCGCGAGCAGCAGCGCAAGGCGACCGAGCTGCAGGAGAAGCTGAAGGCCGACATCGCCGCGATCGGCCAGGACCGCAGCAAGCTCAATCAGCAGCTGATCGATATTGCCGGCCAGGTCCGCGGCGTCGAGACGCGGATCGCTGACGCCGAGGCACGCCTGCAGCCGCTCGACGGCCGTGAGCGCGAAATCCGCGCCTCGCTCGATTCACGCCGCTCCGAGGTGATCGAGGTGCTGGCCGCGCTGCAGCGCGCCGGGCGACGCACGCCGCCGGCGCTGCTGGTGCGGCCCGAGGACGCGCTGCAATCGCTGCGCACCGCAATGCTGCTCGGCGCCGTGGTGCCGGAGTTGCGCGTCCGCGCCGAGAAGCTTGCGGCCGATCTCGGCGAGCTGGTGGCGCTGCGCAAGACCATCTCGACCGAGCGCGACGCGCTGGCGGCCGACCGCGACAAGCTGAAGGAAGACCAGACCCGGCTGGCGGCGCTGGTCGACGAACGGCAACGGCAGCAGAGCGCGGCCGAAAAGGACATGGAGGCCGAAGGCGCCCGTGCCATCGCGCTGTCGAAGCAGGCCGACAATCTGCAGACCCTGATCGCCAAGATGGAGCAGGATCTCAAGAGCGCGGCCAAGGCCGCCGCCACCGCCAGCCTCCAGGGAGCGCCGGCGACGGTTAACGGCAAGCCGAATCTGGGGGCGCTCAAGGACCCGGCCCGCATGAGCCCGGCGGTCGCTTTCGCCTCGGCCAAGGGCCTGTTCTCCTATCCCGTGAATGGCACCAAGATTCGCGAATTTGGCGGTTCCGACGGCGCGGGGGGCGTACAAAAAGGCATTTCTTTGGCAGCCAAGCCGGGCGCGCAGGTCACAACCCCGTGTGACGGCTGGGTTGTTTACGCTGGTCCTTTCCGTAGCTATGGACAACTCTTGATCCTCAATGCCGGGGGCGGGTATCATGTCCTGATCGCCGGGATGGAGCGTATTTCGGTAAACATCGGCCAGTTTGTACTTACGGGGGAGCCGGTTGCGACCATGGGGTCGACGTCCCAAGTTGCATCCATTCTCGCGACAAATGCGAGCCAGCCAGTGCTCTATGTTGAGTTCCGGAAAGACGGCACTCCAATCGATCCAGGTCCATGGTGGGCCGCAAATGAAGGCGAAAAGGTTCGCGGATGATGCGCAAGACTTCGGTAATTCTCCTTAGCGCCGCCACCGGCGCGGCCCTGACGCTTTTCGTTACGCAGCCCCGCGCTGTGCTGATGGGATCGAGCGCGCGCGCCGCGACGTCGGACACCTATCGCCAGCTCAATCTGTTCGGCGACGTGTTCGAGCGGGTGCGCAGCGACTATGTCGAGAAGCCCGATGACAGCAAGCTGGTCGAATCCGCGATCTCCGGCATGCTGACCGGCCTCGACCCGCACTCGAGCTACATGGACGCCAAGAGCTTCCGCGACATGCAGGTGCAGACCCGCGGCGAGTTCGGCGGCCTCGGCATCGAGGTCACGATGGAAGACGGCCTGATCAAGGTCGTCTCGCCGATCGACGACACCCCGGCCTCGAAGGCCGGCATCATGGCCAACGACATCATCACGACCCTCGACGACGAGGCGGTGCAGGGTCTGACGCTGAACCAGGCCGTCGAGAAGATGCGCGGTCCGGTCAACACCAAGATCAAGCTCAAGATCATCCGCAAGGGCCAGGACAATCCGATCGACGTCACGCTGGTGCGCGACAACATCCGCGTCCGCTCGGTGCGTGCGCGCGTCGAGGCCGATGACATCGCCTATATCCGCATCACCACCTTCAACGAGCAGACCACCGAAGGCCTGAAGAAGGAGATCACCAATCTGCAGGGCCAGATCGGCGACAAGCTGAAGGGCTACGTCATCGATCTCCGCAACAACCCCGGCGGCCTGCTCGAAGAAGCGGTCACGGTGTCCGACTCCTTCCTGGAGCGTGGCGAGATCGTCTCGACCCGCGGCCGCAACGCCGAGGAAACCCAGCGCCGCGCCGCCCATCCGGGCGACCTGACCAAGGGCAAGCCGGTGATCGTGCTGATCAACGGCGGCTCGGCATCGGCCTCCGAAATCGTCGCCGGCGCGCTGCAGGACCACAAGCGGGCGACGCTGGTCGGCACCCGTTCGTTCGGCAAGGGCTCGGTGCAGACCATCATCCCGCTCGGCTCGGGCAATGGCGCGCTGCGCCTGACCACCGCGCGCTACTACACGCCGTCGGGCAAGTCGATCCAGGCCAAGGGCATCGTGCCCGACATCGAGGTGCTGCAGGACGTGCCGGAAGAGCTGAAGGCGCGCACCGACACCAAGGGCGAAGCCTCGCTGCGCGGCCATCTCAAGAACGACGGCGACGAGAAGACCGGCTCGCAGTCCTACGTCCCGCCGGACGCCAAGGACGACAAGGCGCTGAAGATGGCCGACGACCTGCTGCACGGCATCAAGTCGACCTCGAGCGCGCCAGCGGCGCCGGAGGCCGCGCGCGACAAGGCCGCGGTCGACAAGCCGGGCAACAAGGCCGCGAACTGATTTAATCCGATCGATTCGGCGAACAGGGCGGCCCGCGGGCCGCCCTTTCTGCTTTCGGTGTCCGCCCGTAACCGTGCTTTGCCGGGCAGGCCGGCGCGCGGGATTGCACCGCATCGTGCTATCGTTCGCGCTGTTGATTCGGGGAGGGTCATGGCAGAAGCGGCCGACGAACTGAGCACGCCGCTTGGGCAGACGACCGTGGGCAGGACGCGCTGGTTTCGCCTGCCATTCACGGCGATGCAGGCGCTCGCCGTGCTGCTCGGGCTCGTGCTGGTCGGCTTTGTCGGCATCGCGCTGTTCAACGACAACCCGCTCGGGGGCGAGCCGATCGCCCGTGTCACGCTGCGCAATCCCCCGCCCGCCGCCGACGACGACAAGCACGCTCCAGCCGCCCAGGCGGCGGCCGAACCGGCGGCCAAATCCGCCGCCAAGGCCCCGGCCGCAGCCAGTGACGCGAGAACCGTCACCATCATCGACGGCTCCAACGGCAAGCGCCAGGACGTGGTGATCGGCGCCGGCGATCCGGCCGACAAGGCCGACGGCGATACGCCGCCACTTGCGATGACTGGCATCGATCCGCGCCTGCTGGAAAAGTCACGCTACGGCATGATCCCGGTGGTCACCGACGGCCTGAAGCCGTTCACGGTCTACGCGGCCGAGGCTGACCGCGCCAAGGCCGCCCGGATGCCCGTGGTCGCCATTGTGGTCGCCGGCCTCGGCGTCGGCGCCGCCAAGACCACCGACGCCATCATGAAGCTGCCGCCGGCGGTGACGCTGGCCTTCACGCCCTATGGCTCCGATCCGGGCAAGCTTGCGGAACGTGCCCGGACCCAGCGTCACGAGATCCTGCTGCAGATCCCGATGGAGCCGTTCGACTATCCCGACAACGATCCCGGGCCGCAAACCCTGCTGACCACGCTGAGCAGCGAGCAGAACCTCGACCGCTTCTATTGGCACCTCAGCCGCCTGCAAGGCTATGCCGGGATAGCCAATTTCATGGGAGGCCGGTTCGTTGCGGCCGATCCCGTGATGCACCCCATCGTCCGCGAAGCGGCCAAGCGCGGCCTGAGCTATTTCGACGACGGTTCCACCCCACGTAGCGTCGCGCAGACCCTCTCAGCGGGCCAGTCATTGCCGTTCGCCAAGGCCGATTTCGCCATCGACGCGGTGCCGACGTCGGCGGAAATCGACCGCGCGCTGGTCAAGCTGGAAACCATCGCCAAGGAACGCGGCACGGCGGTGGGCGTCGCCTCGGCGTTGCCGGTCTCGATCGAGCGGCTCGGCGCCTGGCTCAAGACACTGGACTCCAAGGGCATTATGCTTGTGCCATTGACAACGGCGATGCTGAAATCAAAATCGGGCTAAAGATTCAATCCGTTGGTGCAGCTCGATACCTTGCCGGGGGGCCGGGTCGGGCGGCTCCAGAAAATGTGCGAGGTAGCGGCAGCATGGCACGTTATGAAGACCTGCCCTATCGAACCTGCGTCGGCATCATGCTGCTGAATACAGCGGGGCTGGTCTTCATCGGACGCCGCGCGGGCGGCATCGAGCATGTCGACGACGCGCATGTCTGGCAGATGCCGCAAGGCGGCGTCGATCCCGGCGAGGATACGTTTCAGGCGGCGCGACGCGAGCTCTATGAGGAGACCAGCATCAAGTCCGTGGAGAAGCTCGGCGAGGTCTCGGACTGGCTGATCTATGATATCCCACGCACCGTCGCCGGCCGCGCCTGGAAGGGCCGCTATCGCGGACAGCGACAAAAGTGGTTCGCGTTACGCTTCACCGGCGATGAGAACGAGATCAACGTCGCCAATCCGGGCGGCGGCCACAAGGCCGAGTTCATCACCTGGCGCTGGGAGCCGATGAAGAATCTGCCGGAGCTGATTGTGCCGTTCAAGCGTCCGGTCTATGAGCGCGTCGTGAAGGAATTCGCCGGTCTGGCGGCCAAGTAGCCGACCGGGTCAACGCGCGACGTACCCACCGAGATGTCATCAGATAAGCCCTATCGCCCCAATGTGGGCATCGCGCTGTTCAACGCCGACGGACGCGTGCTGATCGGCCACCGGATCAAGGACGACGGTCCGGAGATCGTGCTGCCCGGCCTCGAATGGCAGATGCCGCAGGGCGGCATCGACGCCGGCGAGGATCCGGGCCAGGCCGTGATGCGCGAATTGTGGGAAGAGACCGGGGCGGTCAACGCCGACTATCTCGGCGAGACCGACTGGATGACCTACGAATTCCCCGCCTATGACGGGCCGGCATCGCACCGGCTCGCCAAGTTCCGCGGCCAGCGGCAGAAATGGTTTGCGCTGCGCTTCACCGGACGCGACGAGGAGATCGATCCATTGACGCCGCGCAACGGCCAGCCCGCCGAATTCGATCAATGGCGCTGGGAGCGCCTCGACCACGTTGCCGATCTCGTGGTGCCGTTCCGCCGCAACGTCTATCGCGCGGTCGCGACCCGGTTCGCGGAATTCGCCGGCTGATCCTGCGGCGGTATGCGCCGCGCGTCGCCCGGTGTCATGCCGTAGGTCGAACGGAAGACGCGATAGAAGGTCGCGATGCTGTCGAAGCCGCACGAGAACGCGATCTCGTCGATGCTGCGCTCCCGTATGGCGTAGAGCGCGCGCCTCGCCGCCTTCAACCTTGCCGCCGTCAGCGTCCGCGCAAATGACAGGCCGGTTGGCTCGAACAGCGCATGCAATTGCCGCAGTGAGATGCCGAGCTCGGCGGCAACCACGGCCGGCGTGAGCGAGGCGCGATGCAGGTCGCGGAACAGAATTTCGCGGGCGGCATGAAGGTAGCCCGCATGCAGCGCAGCACGGATTTCGTCCTGGCGTGGCCGCACGCGTCCGCGCGCGAGCAGCGCCAGGCGCACCATATGCGCAACGTCGTCGGCGAACTGCCCGGCTTGCGCGAGATCTCGCGTCATCGAGCGGAACATGGCGCCGACAAGCCGGGTCAGGCTCGCATCACGCGCCAGCGCGACCGGCGGCGCATCCTCGATCCGCGCGCCGAGCACGAGCTCGTCGGTGACCGGGATCTTGAGGCTGAAGAAGTCAAAGCCGTCGGTCCGTTCGGGTGTCGAGGCAAACGGAAGATTGGAGTGGCCGAACACCAGGTCGCCGTTGCGCACGAACTGGACACGATCGCGACCGATATTCATGTGGCCGGGGCCGCGCACCTGCCAGGCGAGATGCAGGCTGTTGCTCGGAACGCGCGCGATGTCGGATGCGGTCCGGCTGACGCGGTAGGAGGAAGCCGACATTTGCGCCAGCACGGCACTGCCCACCGTCGTCGCCGAGAAGTGTCCGCGGAAATCGGCTCTCTTGTCGCGCTCGAGCTCGATCGTGACCCCGAACAGGCTCTTGCCGCGCACCTCGCACCAGTGCTCGAAACGGTCCTGCGGGCGGAGAGCATCGGTGGTGAAGGTCAGCACGGCAGCTTGTCCGTTATGTCAGGAATGAAATCGCGATGCGGTCGGGCCGTATCGTCATCGCGCTGCAGCTTGTCATTTGTGCGCGATCCCTGCTGTAACCTGCTTCACATATTTGCAGGTCGTTCGGTCGGGCCGACCGCGAAGAAGCGACTTGTCGAGAAGAGGCGAGCCGCCGCAGCGTCGCTTCCTCATCGTCGGCAACCAATCGGCCCTGACCTGCGATATCGGCCGCGAGGATTGCTGCGACCTTACGCTTCATGAGTAGCGGCCCCCGAACCCAGATATGCCGAGGAGAATGCCGCCAGACGATCCCGCGCGCAATAAACATTGAACGCTCGCCACGGCGTGGCGAGCGTTGAATTATTCAAGCCTTCTCAGGCGATGATCGAAAAAGTGTGAGCTATTCCACTAAGGGGTCGGCTCACTCGACATGGCGGCGCGATCGCCGGTCGGCAACCGCGCCCTAGTGCATAGCCGTCGTGTTGAGCTCTTGCTGGATGCTCTTGAAGTGGTCGAGCCGCTCGATCGCGTGGTCGAGCTCGGAGCCCTCCTTCTCGGCGAGCTTCTCCTGCATCTCGTTGATCGTCTCGGCGAACTTCGCGCGATCGATGTCCGCAAGCGCGGTCGCGACGTCGGCGAGCACGGTGAGGCCCTTGTCCGAGACCTCGGCGAGGCCGCCGAGCACGATCACCTTCTCGCGCTTGCCGGCGGTCGTGATCGTCAGGATGCCCGGACGAACCGTGGCGATGACCGGAGCGTGTCCGGCGAGCACACCGAAATCACCCTCCACGCCGGGGACGTCAACCTGATCGACCTCGCCGGAGAAGGCGAGCTTTTCGGGAGAGACGAGATCGAAGTGGAAGGTGGCCATTGTCTTTCCGTTCTTTGCGCTGTCACCCGCGGGCTCGACCCGCGGGTCCATCAGTCAAAATACTTCACGTGCGATGGATCGTCGGATCAGGTCCGGCGATGACGACATCCCAAAGCTTAGGCGGCTTCGGCCGCCAGCTTCTTGCCCTTCTCGACGGCTTCTTCGATGGTACCGACCATGTAGAACGCCGCTTCCGGCAGATGGTCGTACTTGCCCTGGCAGAGATCGCGGAAGCCCTTGATGGTGTCGGCGAGGTCGACGAACTTGCCCGGCGAGCCGGTGAAGACTTCGGCGACGTGGAACGGCTGCGACAGGAAGCGCTCGACCTTGCGGGCGCGGGCGACCGTCAGCTTGTCCTCTTCCGACAATTCGTCCATGCCGAGAATGGCGATGATGTCCTGCAGCGACTTGTAGCGTTGCAGGATCTGCTGGACCATGCGCGCGGTGTTGTAGTGCTCGTCACCGACGACGAGCGCCGACAGCATGCGCGAGGTCGAGTCGAGCGGATCCACCGCCGGATAGATGCCCTTTTCCGAGATCGCGCGCGACAGCACCGTGGTGGCGTCCAAGTGCGCGAACGAGGTGGCGGGCGCCGGGTCGGTCAAGTCGTCGGCCGGCACGTAGATCGCCTGCACCGAGGTGATCGAGCCCTTCTGGGTGGTGGTGATGCGCTCCTGCAGCGCGCCCATGTCGGTCGCGAGCGTCGGCTGATAACCCACCGCCGAAGGAATACGGCCGAGGAGCGCCGACACTTCCGAGCCCGCCTGGGTGAAGCGGAAGATGTTGTCGACGAAGAACAGCACGTCCTGGCCCTGGTCGCGGAAGTGCTCGGCAACGGTGAGACCGGTCAGACCGACGCGGGCGCGGGCGCCCGGCGGCTCGTTCATCTGGCCGAACACCAGCGCGCACTTCGACTTCACGCTCGGATCCGGGTTGTGCGGATCGGCGTTGACCTTCGATTCGATGAACTCGTGATAGAGGTCATTGCCTTCGCGGGTGCGCTCGCCGACGCCGGCGAACACCGAGTAACCACCGTGCGCCTTCGCGACGTTGTTGATGAGCTCCTGAATCAGCACGGTCTTGCCGACGCCGGCGCCGCCGAACAGGCCGATCTTGCCGCCCTTCGCATACGGAGCAAGAAGGTCGACGACCTTGATGCCGGTGACGAGAATTTCGGCTTCGGTCGACTGGTCGGTATAGGTCGGCGCTTCTTGATGGATGGCGCGCAGGCCGTCGGACTTGATCGGGCCTGCTTCATCGATCGGCTCGCCGATGACGTTGATGATGCGGCCGAGCGTGCCTTCGCCGACCGGCACCCGGATCGGTTCGCCGGTGTCGGTCACTTCCTGGCCGCGCACGAGGCCCTCGGTGATGTCCATCGCGATGGTGCGGACGGTCGATTCGCCGAGATGCTGCGCGACTTCGAGCACCAGGCGGTTGCCGCCGTTCTTGGTCTCGAGTGCGTTCAGAATCGCCGGAAGGTGGCCTTCGAACTGCACGTCGACCACGGCGCCCGTGACCTGGGTAACGCGACCGATCTGATTGGCTGCTGTAGCCATGGACTGTTCTCCTTCGAAAATCTGCCTTAGACCGCCTCAGCGCCGGAGATGATCTCGATCAGCTCCTTCGTGATCTGGGCCTGACGGGTTCTGTTGTAAATCAGGGTTTGCTTGCGAATCATCTCGCCGGCATTGCGGGTCGCGCTGTCCATCGCGCTCATCTGCGCGCCATAGAACGAGGCGTTGTTCTCGAGCAGCGCGCGGAAGATCTGCACCGCGAGGTTGCGCGGCAGAAGGCTGCCGAGGATCTGGTCCTCTTCAGGCTCGTATTCGTAGGACGTGGAGGGCGCCGCATTGGCCGCGGGCTCAGCCACCTCCAGCGGGATGATCTGCTGCGCGGTCGGGATCTGCGCGATCACCGACTGGAAGCGCGAGTAGAACAATGTGCAGACATCGAACTCGCCGGCCTCGAACCGAGCCAGCACCTTGTTGGCGATGTCCTCGGCATTGGCGAAGCCGATCTGGCGCACCGAACGCAGGTCGAGGTGCTCGACGATGCGCTTCTCGAAGGTCCGGCGCAGCTGCTCGTAACCCTTGCGGCCAACGCAGAAGAATTTGACTTCCTTGCCCTGCGCGAGCAGCGCGTTCGCCCGCTCGCGCGCCAGGCGCACGATGGCAGAGTTGAACGCGCCGGACAGGCCGCGTTCGCCGGTGCAGACCAGAAGCAGGTGCACCTGATCGTTGCCGGTGCCGGCAAGCAGCGCCGGCGCGCCGGGCGTGCCGTTGGCTGCCGCGGCGATGTTGGAAATCACCGCATCCATCTTGGTGGCATAGGGCCGCGCCGCTTCGGCGGCGTTCTGCGCGCGGCGCAGCTTCGAGGCTGCGACCATCTGCATAGCCTTGGTGATCTTCTGCGTCGCCTTGGTCGAGGCGATGCGGACCCGCATGTCTTTTAGTGACGCCATTCTTCGTTCACCCCGGCGATCCGACCACAATGGTCAGATCGCAAGCCTCCGTTCGTCACGCCCGGCGGCGAGCCGGGCGACGCCCCATTCGTTATGCAAACGTCTTGGCGAAGCCCTCGACGGCCGTCTTGAGCTTGGCGGCGGTGTCGTCGGACAGATCGCGGCTGGTGCGGATCGCATCGAGGATGTCGGCGTTCTTGCCGCGTAGCAGCGACAGCAGACCGTCCTCGAACGCCTTCACCTTGTTGAGCGGCAGCGGATCGAGATAGCCGTTGGTGCCGGCCCAGATCACGCAGACCTGCTCTTCCATCTTCAGCGGCGAGAATTGCGGCTGCTTCAGAAGTTCGGTCAGACGCGAGCCGCGGTTGAGCAGGCGCTGGGTCGAAGCGTCAAGGTCCGAACCGAACTGCGCGAACGCCGCCATTTCGCGGTACTGCGCGAGCTCACCCTTGATCTTGCCGGCGACCTTCTTGGTCGCCTTGGTCTGCGCCGACGAACCGACGCGCGACACCGACAGACCGACGTTCACGGCGGGACGGATACCCTGGAAGAACAGATCGGTTTCCAGGAAGATCTGGCCGTCGGTGATCGAAATCACGTTGGTCGGAATGTAGGCCGACACGTCGTTGGCCTGGGTTTCGATGACCGGCAGCGCCGTCAGCGAGCCCAAACCATGCTCCTTGTTGAGCTTGGCGGCGCGCTCGAGCAGGCGGGAATGCAGGTAGAAGACGTCGCCCGGATAGGCCTCGCGGCCCGGCGGGCGGCGCAGCAGCAGCGACATCTGGCGATAAGCGACGGCCTGCTTGGACAAGTCGTCATAGATGATCACGGCGTGCATGCCGTTGTCGCGGAAGTACTCGCCCATGGTGCAGGCGGTGAACGGCGCGATGTACTGCATCGGCGCCGGATCGGACGCGGTGGCCGCGACGATGATCGAGTATTCCAGCGCGCCCTGCTCTTCGAGCACCTTGACGAACTGCGCGACGGTGGAGCGCTTCTGGCCGATTGCGACGTAGACGCAATACAGCTTGAGGTTCTCGTCCGGCTGGGCGTTGAGCGGCTTCTGGTTCAGGATGGTGTCGAGCGCGATCGCGGTCTTGCCGGTCTGACGGTCGCCGATGATCAGCTCGCGCTGGCCGCGGCCGATCGGGATCAGCGCATCGATCGCCTTGAGGCCGGTGGCCATCGGTTCGTTCACCGACTTGCGCGGAATGATGCCGGGCGCCTTGACGTCGACGCGCTTGCGTTCGGTGGCCTGGATCGGGCCCTTGCCGTCGATCGGGTTGCCGAGCGCGTCGACGACGCGGCCGAGCAGGCCCTTGCCGACCGGCGCGTCCACGATCGCGCGGGTGCGCTTGACGGTCTGGCCTTCCTTGATCTCGCGGTCGGCGCCGAAAATCACGATACCGACGTTGTCGGTTTCGAGGTTGAGCGCCATGCCGCGCGTGCCGTTCTCGAACTCGACCATTTCACCGGCCTGAACGTTGTCGAGACCGTAGACGCGGGCGATACCGTCACCGACCGACAGCACCTGGCCAACTTCGGTGACCTCGGCTTCCTGGCCGAAATTCTTGATCTGGTCCTTGAGGATCGCAGAAATTTCTGCGGCGCGGATGTCCATCAGCCTGCCTCTTTCATCGCGTTCTTGATCGAATTGAGTTTGGTGCGAAGCGAACTATCCACCATGCGGCTGCCGAGCTTGACCACCAGGCCACCAATAATGGAGGGATCGACCTTCACGTTGAGCGCGACGTCCTTGCCCGTCACTGATTTCAGTGCGGCCTTCAGCGCGTCGAGATTCTTGTCACTGAGCTGCTCGGCGACGGTGACTTCCGCAGTCGCCTCGCCCTTGAACTTCGCCACCAGCGCGCGATAGGCGCGGATCACATCGGCAACGGCGAACAGCCGGCGATTGGCGGTGAGCACCTTGAGGAACTTGGCCGACGTGCCGGCGATGCCGGCCTTGTCGAGCACCGCGGTCAGCGCCTTCAGCTGGGCGTCCGCCGCGAACACCGGACTGCGGACGAGGCGCTTGAGATCGGCGCTCTCGTTGAGCAGGGCCTCGAACTTGTCGAGGTCGGCCCGGACTTGATCGACGGATTGCTCGTCGCGCGCCAACTCGAACAGGGCCGTTGCGTAACGACCGGACACTCCCGAAACGGACGGATCTTCAGCAGCCACGAGCTCGCTCTTTTTTGCTGTCAAATTCGCAAGGGAAAAACCGTCGCCACCAAAGCAGCGCCTAGCGATCCAAGCCCTTGGAATTCAAGCGGGACTTCGATTTTCGACCGGCACAGGACGTGCCGGGACCGTTAAAATCGCGGCTTTGCTAACATAGCAATCGCGCAGGTGCAACATGACGGCATCGTGAGTGCCGCCTTGTCGCATGCGCTTTTTGCCGACCGCAGCCGGTGGCCGAACCGGAAAATTTGGCGCGCGGAAATTCGGCGCGTCGGCTCCGATTCGCGCCGCCGCGATTTTGTTCCATCGAAATTTGCATAGGCCTATGGCCGAGCGCGCAGGGAACTCCGGGCCGGCTGCGGTTTCATTTAGCGATTACTTACCGAAAACTTACCGTCGCCTCGATAATCAGTATTGGCAAGTATATTGATCGTTAAAAATTGGTTAAACAGCAAGATTACGGGACCTCGATTGACTACCCCAAGGCGGTAACAAGATATTTCAGCACGAGATAATCCGGATTTACTGCCCAATTCGTGCCTCATTGGGAAACCAAACGGCCTTGGTCAACGAAGGGACGGGGGTTCCACTTGCCGCGTTAGCGGCAATACTGTCTGAGGGTCTTATCAATGCTGAATATCAAGAAGGCGGCGGGCAACGTAACCCGCTCGCGTACGGCGCTTGCGTTTGTAGCCGCAACTATTCTGGTCGGGGGCAGCGTGACCGAGGCGTCCGCGAAGTCCCGGCACCACCATCATCGCCACCACCATCATCACCACGCCCGCGCCGAAGGCTCGTCCTGGCGCGACGCCAATGCATCGATCCAGCCGTCCGGCGGCCACTCGTTCTCGGGGATGGCCTCCTTCTACGGCAATGAGTCGGGCAGCCGCACCGCTTCCGGCCAGCGCTTCAACCAGAACGCCATGACCGCGGCCCACCGCTCGCTGCCGTTCGGCACCAGGCTCCGCGTCACCCATGGCGGCCGCAGCGTCGTCGTCACCATCAACGATCGTGGCCCGTTCATCCGCGGCCGCGTGCTCGACCTCTCCACCGGCGCAGCACGCGCCATCGGCCTGACCGGTGCCGGCGTCGGCCGCATCACCGCTGAGGTCGTCTCGTAAGCGCCTTCAGTAAGCGTTGCGTTGCGTAACGGCCGCGAGGCCTGCTTCGCGCCAAAAAATGGCCTGCCGTCGCAAATGACGGCAGGCTTTTTCTTTTGCGGGACGTGCTGCCAGCCGCCGTCATTGCGAGCGGAGCGAAGCAATCCATTTCACCGCGTTTGCGGACACATGGATTGCTTCGTCGCTTTCGCTCCTCGCAAATGACGGTCAAGATTGAAGCTGCTTACAAAAAGCTCTGCGGATCGACGTCGACCTCGAGCTTCAGATTGCCCTTGGTCTTGGGACCGGATTCCAGCCATTCGCGCAGATATTGCGACAGGTCGACATTGCGCAGCGACTTCACCAGCAGGCGGAAGCGATAGCGGCCCTTGATGACGGCGAGCGGCGCCTCGGCGGGGCCGAGCACCTGGATCCGCTCATCGAGCGGCGCCACCGCGGCGAGCTTGCGGGCGAAGCCTTCCGCGGTCGGACGGTCGCCGGCGGAGACGATCAGGCTCGCCAGCCGACCGAACGGCGGGTAGCCGGTGCGCTCGCGAATCTCGATCTCGCTGGCATAGAACGCCTCGCGGTCATTGGCGATCAGGGCCTTGATCACCGGATGCTCCGGCTGATGGGTCTGCAGAAAGCCGACGCCGCGGCCCTGCTCGCGGCCGGCGCGGCCGACCACCTGGTTCAGCAGCTGGAACGTCCGCTCGGCGGCGCGCGGATCGCCATTGCTCAGGCCGAGATCGGCGTCGATGACGCCGACCAGATTGAGCCGCGGGAAGTTGTGGCCCTTCGCCACCAGCTGGGTGCCGATGATGATGTCGACGCGGCCCTCGGCGATCTCGTTGAGCTCGCTGCGCATGGTCTCGATCGAGGTGATGAGATCGCTCGACAGCACCATCGTCCGTGCCTCGGGGAAGATGTGGGCGGCCTCCTCCTGCAGGCGCTCGACGCCGGGCCCGACCGCGACCAGCGATTCCTCGGCCGCGCAATGCGGGCAGATATTCGGGCGCGGCATCGAGAAGCCGCAATGATGACAGACCAGCCGCTGTCGGAACCGGTGATCGACCAGCCATGCATCGCAGATGGTGCAGGCGAAGCGGTGGCCGCAGGCCCGGCACAGCGTCAGCGGTGCATAGCCGCGGCGGTTGAGGAACAGCAGCGCCTGCTCGCGGCGCTCGATGGCATGGCCGATCTGCTCGGCCAGCACCGGCGAAATGAAGCGGCCGCGCGGCGGCGGCGCGCGGCGCATGTCGATCGCCTCGATATGCGGCATGTGCTGGCCGCCGAACCGCGACGGCAGCGCCACGCGCTGGTAGCGCCCCTTGCGCGCATTGACCTCGCTCTCGACCGACGGGGTCGCCGACGCCAGCACGATCGGAATCTTTGCGATATGGGCGCGGACCACCGCCATGTCGCGCGCGTGATAATGCGCGCCGTCGTCCTGTTTGTAGGCCTGGTCGTGCTCCTCATCGACGATGATGAGACCGAGATCGGCATAGGGCAGGAACAGCGCGGAGCGGGCGCCGACCACGACCGGCGCCTTGCCCTCGGAGATCGCGGCCCAGTTGCGCGCGCGCGTGCGCGGCGTCAGCTCCGAATGCCACTCCAGCGGCCGCACGCCGAAGCGCTGCGCGAAACGGTCGAGGAACTGGCCGGTCAGCGCGATCTCCGGCATCAGGATCAGCGTCTGCTTGCCGCGGCGGATATTCTCGGCGATCGCCTCGAAATAGACTTCGGTCTTGCCGGAACCGGTGACGCCGTCGAGCAGCGCGACGTGAAAGCTGCCGCTCGCGGCCAGCGTCCGCATCACGTCGACGGCGCTGCGCTGCTCGCGCGAAAAATCCGGCTGCGCGTAGGAGGGATCCGGAACGGGCGGCGGTGCCGGCGGCGGCATCGCCTCAACCGTCAGGGTGCCTTCGTCGACCAGGCCGTCGATCACGCCGGAACTGACGCCGGCCTCCCGCGCCGCCTCCGACTTGCCGTGCAGCAAGCGGTCCGACAGCACCTCGATCACCCGCCGGCGCGCCGGCGTCAGGCGCCGCGGCGGCTCGCCGACCAGCCGCACGCCGAGCCGCATCCGCTCCGGCCCGAGATTTTCGCCCATCCGCAGCGTCATCCGCAGCACTGTGCCGCGTGCCGACAAAGTGTAATTGGAGACCCAGTCGACCAGCTGGCGCAGCTCCGGCTTCAGCGGCGGAACATCGAGCTTCTCGCTGACGTCCTTGAGCCGGTTGTGCAGCCGCGGATCCGGATTGGCATTTTCCGCCCACACCACCGCAACCACCTCGCGCGGCCCGAGCGGAACGCCGATCACGTCGCCCGGCGCAAGCTCCATGCCGCGCGGAACGCGGTAGGAATAGGTCTGGTTCAGCGCGACAGGCACCAGCACGTCGACGACACGTATCGTCGATGCAGAGGCTGGGCCGGGGCGCGTGGTATGGTCCATTGAATCAGAAACCTTGAACCCGAGCGGGCTAGAGATTTGGTTTCTGATTGAATCAGAACCAAATCTCCAGCTTCTTGTTTTGACGCGTTTTCTTCACGCGAACAGGCGTCCACTTCGCTCGAAAACGCTCTACCACCGCTTCGCGCCTTAGCGAACGGTAAACGAAGGCAGTGCGATATAATCAGGAGATGAGCAGCGCCAATAGCCCTTAAGACACGGACTTAAAACCCAGACATGGCCCGGACCGATCAGCCTATCCAGCCGCTCGAGCTCGATTGCGCCGACGCATCGGTCACGCAGGAGATGACGCGCTGGCTGTCGCATCTGCGTGCGGAGCGGCGGCTGTCGCCGAAGACGCTCGAGGCCTATGCCCGGGACGTGCGCCAATGCCTCGCCTTCCTGGCCGGGCACTGGGGCGCGCGGGTGACGCTTAAGGCATTTGCCGCGCTCGAGGCGAGCGACGTGCGCGCCTTCATGGCGATGCGCCGAACCGAGGAGATCGGTGGGCGATCGCTGATGCGGGCGCTGGCGGGCCTGCGCTCGTTCGGACGATTCCTGGAACGCGAGGGCAAGGGCAAGGTCGGCGCGCTCTCGGCGATCCGCGCGCCCAAGGTGGCGAAGAGCCTGCCGAAGCCGATTCACATGGAAGCGGCGAAACGCTTCGCCGACGCCGACGAGCGCGCGGACGAAACCCGCGAGACCTGGATCCTGGTGCGTGACGCCGCCGTCATGGCGCTGCTCTATGGTTCGGGCCTGCGCATCTCCGAGGCGCTGGGGCTGAAGCGCCGCGACGTGCCGAAACCTGGCGAAGGCGACGTGCTCGTGGTGACCGGCAAGGGCAACAAGACCCGCATGGTGCCGGTGCTGCAGAACGTGCTGCAATTGATCGCGGACTATGCGGCGATCTGCCCGCATCAGCTCAGCCCGACCGGGCCGATGTTCGTCGGCGCGCGCGGCGGTCCCTTGAGCCCGCGCATCATCCAGCTCACCATGGAGCGGCTGCGCGGCGCGCTCGGCCTCCCCGACAGCGCAACGCCGCATGCGCTGCGGCATTCCTTCGCCACGCATCTGCTGAGCCGCGGCGGCGATCTGCGCGCGATCCAGGAATTGCTCGGCCACGCATCGCTGTCGACCACGCAAATCTACACCGGCATCGACAGCGACCGCCTGCTCGAAGTCTATCGCTCCGCGCATCCCCGAGGTTGAACGTTCGGTTCTGAAAAAATAAAGCGCGGGCTTTGGCCCGCCGTCATGCGCCGTTCATCTTGATACGGCTACCCAAAACCGTTCGGCCCTTGCCTTGTGCGCCGCATTCGGCAATCGTGGCGCGGTCTCATCCGGAGGGGAATCATGAGCGCACATGAAAGTATGGAGCACGCGGAGCATGCCGAGCATGCCTCGGGCGAGAACAAGAAGATCGCGCTCCTGATCGCCGTGATCGCCCTGTGCCTGGCGCTGTCGGAAACGCTCGGCAAGGGCGCCCAGACCGAATCGATCAGCAAGAATGTCGAGGCCTCCAACCTGTGGGCCTTCTTCCAGGCCAAGAGCATCCGCCGGACCGCGGTGCAGACCGCGGCCGAACAGGGCAAGCTGAACCTCGCGACCACCACCGACGAGGCGGCCAGGGCCGCGCTGCAGAAGCAGATCGACGATTGGCAGAAGACCGCGGCGCGCTATCGCTCGGAGCCGGAAACCGGCGAGGGTTCGGAGCAGCTCTCCGAACGCGCCAAGCACGCCGAGCATGAGCGCGACGAGGCCACCGCGAAATATCATCATTTCGAGCTTGCCTCCGCCGCCTTCCAGATCGCCATCGTGCTGGCATCGGCGACCATCATCACGGGCATCATCGCGTTGGCCTGGGTCTCCGGCCTGGTGACGCTTGCCGGCATCGTGATGACGGCGCTCGGCCTGTTCCAGCCGCACTTGCTGCATCTGCATTGAGCGCAGCGCGCCGCTTTCGAACCGTCATCCTGAGAGGCTGTGAGGCTTTCATGGCCGTCATTGCGAGGAGCGATAGCGACGAAGCAATCCATCCTTCCGTTCTGCCGACTTATGGATTGCTTCGCTTCGCTCGCAATGACGAGAATAGGGATCCTTCGAGACGACACGCAGAGCGCGGCTCCTCAGGATGACGGACCGAAGAGTCCTGCTTAGAGAGGCTTGCTGGTCTGATGCACGCTTTTGCGGAAGCGCGCGATCACACGCAGCGTGCGCGCCGCCCAGCCCTCGCCGTCGCCACTGATCATCTCGCGAATGCGCCGCTTGATCGGGTCGACCAGCGCGGTGGCCTTGGCCCGCAGCGCCATCACGAAATTATAGAGTGCCTCGAACCAGGGCATCTCCAGCAGCTTCGGCCGCGTCACGTCGAACAGGAAGGCCGTCACGCCGACGCCGACGAACTTGGCGAACAGGATCAGCGAGACCGCACTGAACCAATATTGGTTCGCCAGTAGCCAGAGCCCGATCAGCTTGAGCGGAAACAGCGGGATGACCGGCACGACGAAGACGATCAGCGTCATCGCCGGCGACAGCGAATCGACCCGGTCGGCAAGCCATTGCTTGAGCGCGCGGAGCGGAATCCACGCCACCGCCCGCGCCACGATCGGCTCGAGATGGTCCCATAGCCAAGCCTCGACCAGGAAGATGATCGCAAGCAGGACCCAGAACGGCTGAAGCAGGCGGCGCAGCATCGCTATGATCTCAACCCGGCTGACGCCGGACTTTCGATCATCACATATGGATGGCGCGCTTGCCCACCGCAAGCGCGGCTTCCTTGATCGCCTCCGAACGGGTCGGGTGCGCGTGGCAGGTGCGAGCCAGATCTTCGGCCGATCCGCCGAATTCCATCAGAACGCAGGCTTCATGGATCATTTCGCCGGCTTCGCGGCCGACAATGTGGACGCCAAGCACCCGATCCGTCTTCGCATCTGCGAGAATTTTCACGAAGCCGTCGGTGGTCTGATTGACCTTGGACCGGCCGTTTGCCGTGAACGGGAATTTGCCGACGGTGTAGGCGACGCCGGCCTGCTTGAGTTCTTCCTCGGTCTTGCCGACCGACGACACTTCCGGCGTGGTATACACAACACCTGGAATGACGTCGTAGTTCACGTGGCCGGCCTGGCCCGCGATGATCTCCGCACAGGCAACGCCTTCGTCTTCCGCCTTGTGCGCGAGCATCGGCCCGGCCACGACGTCGCCGATCGCATAAATACCCTTCACGTTGGTCGAGAAGTGCGCGTCGATCTCGACGCGGCCGCGATTGTCGAGCGCGACGCCGGCTTCCTTCAGCCCGAGGCCCTCGGTGTAGGGCACCCGGCCGATGCAGACGAGCACGACGTCGGCTTCGATGGTTTCCGCAGCGCCACCCGCGGCGGGCTCGACCTTGGCCTGCAGCGTCTTGCCGGAGCTATCGACCGCGGTGACCTTGGCGCCGAGCTTGAAGACGAAGCCCTGCTTCTCGAGCATGCGCTGAAATTGCTTTGCCACCTCGCCGTCCATGCCGGGCAGGATGCGGTCGAGGAATTCCACGACCATGACGTCCGCACCGAGACGCCGCCAGACCGAGCCAAGCTCGAGCCCGATCACCCCCGCGCCGATGATCAGCAATTTCTCCGGCACCTTCTCCAGCGACAGCGCGCCAGTCGAGGACACGATGCGCTTCTCGTCGATGTCGATACCCTTCAGGCGGGCGATATCGGAGCCGGTGGCGATCACGATGTTCCTGGTCTCGACGGTCTCGGACTTGCCGTCGCCGGAGACCTCGACCTTGCCGGCACCGAGGATCTTGCCGGTCCCCTTGAGCACGTCGATCTTGTTCTTCTTCATCAAGAACTCGACGCCCTTGACGTTGCCGTCGATGCCCTGCTGCTTGAAGTTCATCATCGCAGGCAGATCGAGCTTCGGCGCCGGGACGCTGACGCCCATCTTGGCGAAGGAGTGCCCGGCTTCCTCGAACATCTCGGAGGCGTGCAACAGCGCTTTCGACGGCATGCAGCCGACGTTGAGGCAAGTGCCGCCCAGCGTCGCGTCCTTCTCGACGACGGCGACCTTCATGCCGAGTTGCGCCGCGCGGATCGCGCAGACATATCCGCCCGGGCCGGTGCCGATGACGACGAGATCGTAAGAAGCCATGATGGAAGGTCCTGTAGCTAAGCTCTGTGACAATTGCGCGGGGCGCGATCGTGACGGCAGACCGCCGCCCGCTCTTGATCGTGTGCTAGCGACCGCCCGACACGTCGAGGATCGCGCTGGTGACATAGGAAGCCTCGTCCGAGATCAGCCAGACGATGGCGTTGGCGATTTCATCGGCGGTGCCGACACGCTTCATCGGCACCATATGGGCAAGCCGGTGCGCGCGATCGGGCTCGCCCCCCGCGGCGTGGATGTCGGTGTCGATCAGTCCGGGCCGGATGCCGGCGACGCGGATGCCCTCATTCGCGACTTCGTAGCCGAGGCCAATCGTGAAGGAATCGATCGCGCCCTTGGAAGCGGCATAGTCGACATAGGTGTTGGGCGCACCGAGCTTCGCCGCCACCGAGGACAGGTTGACGATGACGCCGCCCTTGCCGCCGTGCTTGGTCGACATGCGCTTCACCGCCTCGCGCGCACACAGGATGCTGCCGGTGACATTCACTGCCATCATCTGCTGGATACGCTCGGCCGACATCTCGTCGACACGCACGCCGCTCTTGCCGACGATGCCGGCATTGTTGACGAGCGCGCCGAGCGTGCCGAAGCCGTCGGCCGCCTTGAACAGCGCCAGGATGTCCTGCTCGCTGCCGACATCGCATTTCACCGCGATCGCCTTGCCGTTGCTGGCTTCGATCGCGGCGACGACCTCGTCCGCCGCGGTCTTGTTGGATGCATAGCCGACCACGATGCGATAGCCGCGCGCGGCGGCAGCGAGCGCGGCGGCGCGGCCGATGCCGCGGCTGCCGCCGGTGATGACAACGACCTTATCCGTCACTTTGATCCCCAAATGTGAGCAACCAACAGATCGCGGCGCCCGAGCCGATCGGACGCCGCGCGCGATACGACCTTAGAGGTCCAGCACCAGGCGGGCCGGATCCTCCAGGCTCTCCTTGACGCGCACCAGGAAGGTAACCGCTTCCTTGCCGTCGATGACGCGGTGATCATAGGACAGCGCCAGATACATCATCGGGCGCACCTCGATCTTGCCGCCGACCACCATCGGCCGCTCCTGGATCTTGTGCATGCCGAGGATGCCGGACTGCGGCGCATTCAGGATCGGCGTCGACATCAGCGAACCGTAGATGCCGCCATTGGTGATGGTGAAGGTGCCGCCCTGCATCTCGTCGATCTTGAGTTGGCCGTCGCGGGCGCGGCGGCCGTAGTCGGCGATCGACTTCTCGATGTCGGCGATCGACTTGTGGTCGCAGTCGCGCACCACAGGCACCACGAGGCCGCGGTCGGTGCCGACCGCAACGCCGATGTGATAGTAGTTCTTGTAGATCAGGTCAGAGCCGTCGATTTCGGCGTTGACCGCCGGAATGTCCTTTAGCCCCTGCACGACCGCCTTGGTGAAGAAGCCCATGAAGCCGAGCTTCGAGCCGTGTTTCTTCTCGAACGTGTCCTTGTAGAGGGCCCGCAGCTTCATCACCTCGGTCATGTCGACCTCGTTGAAGGTCGTCAGCATCGCGGCGGTGTTCTGCACGTCCTTGAGGCGGCGCGCGATGGTCTGGCGCAGCCGGGTCATCTTCACGCGCTCCTCGCGCGCGGCGTCGTCCGCCGGCGACGGCGCACGAACCTGCACGGCGGCGGCCGGCTGGTTGACCGGGGTCGGCGCCGAGGCGGCCTTCTCGATCGCGGCCAGCATGTCGCCCTTGGTCACGCGGCCGTCCTTGCCCGAGCCGGGAACGGTGGACGCATCGATGCCGCTTTCAGCGGACAGCTTGCGGACCGAGGGTGCCAGCGGCGCATCCGCCGGCGGCGCCTTCGGCGCAGCGGCAGCAGCCGGCGCAGCAGCGGCAGCCGGTGCGGCGGCCTTGGCGGGAGCCGCAGCAGCCGGCTTGGCGGCCGGAGCGGCGCCGTCATTGATCTGTCCGAGCAGCGCGCCGACGGCGACCGTCTCGCCGTCCTTGGCGATGATCTCGCCGAGCGTACCGGCCACCGGCGCGGGCACCTCGATGGTGACCTTGTCGGTCTCCAGCTCCACCAACGGCTCGTCCACCGCGACAGCTTCACCGGCCTTCTTGAACCAGCGGCCGATCGTGGCCTCGGTCACGGATTCGCCGAGCGTTGGAACGCGAATTTCAGTCATGGTCTTTTCCTCGATAACCCTGCGGTCGCAAAATTTGCGGTCGTGAAACTTGTCCGCCACCGCCCGCAAAGCGAGCGATCCGGTACTCCGTGACGACAGCACTTCTGCTGGATGACGCGGGATACCGGATGCCCCGCATTCGCGGGGCATGGCTTCAATGAAAGTCGTTAGTTCAGTGCGTCGTCGAGCAGCGCCTTGAGCTGCGCCAGATGTTTCGACATCAAGCCGGTCGCGGTTGCCGCCGATGCCGGACGGCCGGCATAGCGCGGACGCCTGTTGGGTGCGTGGATCTGGTTGAGCACCCATTCCAGATAGGGCTCGATGAAGTGCCAGGAGCCCATATTGCGCGGCTCTTCCTGGCACCAGACCACTTCGGCGTTCTTGAAGCGGCCGAGCTCCTGCACCAGCGCCTTCAGCGGCACCGGATAGAGCTGCTCGACGCGCATCAGATAGATGTCATCGATGTCGCGCTTCTCACGCTCCTCGTAGAGATCGTAGTAGACCTTGCCGGAGCACAGCACGACGCGGCGAATCTTGTCGTCCGGCACCAGCTTGATCTTCTCGTCCGGCAGCATCTGCGCGTCATCGTACAGAATGCGGTGGAACGTGGCGTTCTTGCCGAGCTCCTCGAGCTGCGACACCGCGCGCTTGTGGCGCAGCAGCGACTTCGGCGTCATCAGGATCAGCGGCTTGCGGATCTCGCGATGCAGCTGGCGCCGCAGCACGTGGAAGTAGTTCGCCGGCGTGGTCGGATTGACCACCTGCATGTTGTCTTCGGCGCACATCTGCAGGTAACGCTCGAGGCGCGCGGAGGAATGCTCCGGTCCCTGCCCTTCGTAGCCGTGCGGCAGCAGGCAGACGAGGCCCGACATGCGCAGCCACTTGCGTTCGCCCGAGGAGATGAACTGGTCGAACACCACCTGCGCGCCGTTGGCGAAGTCGCCGAACTGCGCTTCCCAGAGCGCCAGCGCATTCGGCTCGGCCAGCGAGTAGCCGTATTCGAAGCCGAGCACCGCCTCTTCCGACAGCAGCGAGTTGATGACCTCGTAGTGGCCGGTGTCTTCGCCGCCGAGATGGTTGAACGGCGTGTAGCGGCTCTCGTCCTCCTGGTCGATCAGCACTGAATGGCGCTGCGAGAAGGTCCCGCGCTCGGAATCCTGGCCGGACAGTCGCACATGATGACCTTCCTGCAGCAGCGTGCAGAATGCCAGGGCCTCGCCGGTGGCCCAGTCGATCCCGACACCGCTATCGATCGCCTTGGCGCGATTGTCGAGGAAACGCTGGATGGTGCGGTGGACGCGGAAGCCGTCCGGCACCTTGGTGATCTTGCGGCCGATATCCTTGAGAACGGCGACATCGACGCCGGTGACTCCGCGGCGGGCGTCCTCTTCCTGGTCGGCGATCTTGAAGCCTGCCCACTTGCCGTCGAGCCAGTCGGCCTTGTTCGGCTTGTAGCCGGCGCCGGCTTCAAGCTCGGCGTCGAGCCGCGCGCGCCAGTCGGCCTTGGCCTTCTCGACCTCGCCCTCGGTCAACACGCCGTCAGCGACCAGCCGCTTGGCGTAGATCTCGAGCGTTGACGGGTGAGAAGCGATCTTCTTGTACATCACCGGCTGGGTGAAGGCCGGCTCGTCGCCCTCGTTGTGGCCGTGGCGCCGGTAGCAGAACATGTCGATGACGACCGGCTTGTGGAATTTCTGCCGGAACTCGATCGCGACCTTGGCCGCGAACACCACGGCCTCCGGATCGTCGCCATTCACGTGGAAGATCGGCGCATCGATCATCTTCGCTACGTCGGACGGATAGGGCGACGAGCGCGAGTAGCGCGGGTAGGTGGTGAAGCCGATCTGGTTGTTGACGATGAAATGCAGCGAGCCACCGGTGCGATAGCCCTTCAGGTCGGACAGGCTGAAGCATTCAGCCACCACGCCCTGGCCTGCGAATGCCGCGTCGCCGTGCATCAGCAGCGGCAGCACGGAGATACGCATATCCGGCGGATCGCCGTGCTGGTCCTGCTTGGCGCGCACCTTGCCCATCACGACCGGATCGACGATCTCGAGATGCGACGGGTTTGCGGTCAGCGACAGATGGATGTTGTTGCCGTCGAACTCGCGGTCCGAGGAGGCGCCGAGGTGATACTTGACGTCGCCCGAGCCTTCGACCGAGTCGGGGTTGGCCGAACCACCCTTGAACTCATGGAACAGCGCGCGGTGCGGCTTGCCCATCACCTGGGTCAGCACGTTGAGGCGGCCGCGATGCGGCATGCCGACCACGATCTCCTTCACGCCGAGATTGCCGCCGCGCTTGATGATCTGCTCGAGCGCCGGGATCAGCGATTCACCGCCATCGAGGCCGAAGCGCTTGGTGCCGGTGAACTTGGTGTCGCAGAACTTCTCGAAGCCGTCCGCCTCGATCAGCTTGTTGAGGATCGCGCGGCGCCCCTCGGGCGTGAACGAGATCTCCTTGTCCGGCCCCTCGATGCGCTCCTGGATCCACGCCTTCTGCGCGGCGTTCGAGATGTGCATGAATTCGACGCCGAGCGTCTGGCAGTAGGTGCGTTCGCAGATCTGCACGATCTCGCGCAGCGTGCCGTATTCGAGGCCGAGCACGTGGTCGAGGAAGATCTTGCGATCGAAGTCCGCCTCGGTGAAGCCGTAGGAGCGCGGATCGAGCTCCTCGCGGTCGCGCGGCGCCTCGATGCCGAGCGGATCGAGCTTGGCGTGGAAATGGCCGCGCATGCGGTAGGCGCGGATCAGCATCAGTGCGCGAACCGAATCGCGGGTGGCCTGATGGACGTCGGCATCGGACAGTTCGGCGCCCTTGGCCTGCGCCTTGGCCGCGAGCTTGGTGCCGACCGCCTTCTCGACCTGGGCCCAGTTGCCGTCGAGCGCCGAGGTCAGCTCGTCGCGCGGCGTCACCGGCCAGTTGTCGCGGCCCCACGAGGCGCCCTCGGCGTTCTTCTGGACATCGGCCGGGGCGTCCTTCAGGCTTTTGAAGAAATCCTGCCACTCGGCGTCGACCGACGACGGGTCCTGCTCGTAGCGGGCGTAGAGGTCGTCGATGTAGGCGGCGTTGGTCCCCTGCAGGAATGATGAGAGTGCAAAAGCGGCGTTCGCGTCTTGGCGAGACATGGGCAGTCCTGGTGATTTTTTCGGTTCGCGCGTAGGAGACGGCGCTGATGCCGGTCTGGAAGTGCGCCGGCTGGATTGATACCCTTTACCCTATCTAGGACAGATATTCCTGCCTAAAAGAACTAAGAAATGAATTTATTTTCATTTTTTATTGATCGGCATTCCGGCACCAAAACGCAATAAAAGAGCGGGTTCCCCAAGGAGAACCCGCCCCAAATCACGCCAAACCTCGAAGGGAACTCGCCGGACGGCGGTTACTTCAGCATTTCCGCGAGCGTATGCCCGAGGCGCGCCGGCGACGGCGAGACCCTGATGCCGGCGGCTTCCATCGCCGCGGTCTTGGAACCGGCGTCGCCCTTGCCGCCCGAGATGATCGCGCCGGCATGGCCCATGCGGCGGCCGGGAGGTGCGGTGACACCGGCAATGAAGCCGACCATCGGCTTCTTGCGGCCGCGCTTGGCCTCATCCTTGAGGAACTGGGCGGCGTCTTCCTCGGCGGAGCCGCCGATTTCGCCGATCATCACGATCGACTTGGTCTTCTCGTCGGCCAGGAACATCTCCAGCATGTCGATGAACTCGGTGCCCTTGACAGGGTCGCCGCCGATGCCGACCGCGGTGGTCTGGCCGAGACCCTCCTGGGTGGTCTGGAACACCGCCTCATAGGTCAGGGTGCCGGAGCGGGAGACGATGCCGACCGAGCCGGGCTTGAAGATGTTGGCCGGCATGATGCCGATCTTGCATTCGCCGGCGGTCATCACGCCGGGGCAGTTCGGCCCGATCAGCCGCGACTTCGAGCCCGACAGCGAGCGCTTCACACGCACCATGTCGAGCACCGGGATGCCCTCGGTGATGCAGACGATCAGCGGGATTTCCGCGTCGATCGCCTCGCAGATCGCGTCGGCTGCGCCCGGCGGCGGGACATAGACCACGCTGGCGTCGGCGCCGGTCTTCTCGCGCGCTTCGGCGACGGTGTCGAACACCGGCAGGTTGAGATGGGTCGAGCCGCCTTTGCCCGGCGCCACGCCGCCGACCATCTTAGTGCCGTAAGCGATCGCCGCTTCCGAATGGAACGTGCCGTTCTTGCCGGTGAAGCCCTGGCAGATGACCTTGGTGTTCTTGTCGATCAGAATGGACATGGTTCGAGATGCTTTCGCGAGACGATCGGTGATGGGACTCTATGGTTTGAGCATGATCTTGTCGGAAAACCGGAGACCACTTTTCAGGATCATGCTCAGTGAATACGCCGGTACACGCCGGTGAGCACGTCGGCCCACCCTTCCGCGTCAGGCGAGAACTGGATTTTCATGTTGTAGGTGTTGTCGTCGACGACCTCGTAGACGTGACGGGCATTGCCGCGCAGCGAGCCGCGCACCAGGATCAGCGACTTGCCCGCCCATCTACCGGACGCCGGTGACGGCGGGTAGTAGCCGAGCGAGTCGTGCCAGAACAATTTGTAGGCCCGATCGTCGCGGTCGTAGGTGAACACGCCGTGGGTGGCGAAGCTCTCCTTGCCGTCGCGGGTCTGCACGCTGTCCTGGATCAGGTAGAAGCCGTTGAGCGCGATGCGCGCAACGACCTGCGAGGTGGCCGGACCGCCCGCGGTCCAGCGCGACGGATAGACCATCTCTTCGCCGCTCCACTCGCCCGCAAACGCCGCGAGCTTGCGGTGTTCGTCCAGCGGTGTCGGAGCGTCGAGATGATCGGCCATCGTTAGCCTCCCTTGACGGCTTTCACGATCTTCTGTGCAGCGTCATCGAGGTTGTCGGCGGGCAGGACGTTGAGGCCGCTCTCGCGGATGATCTTCTTGCCCTGCTCGACATTGGTGCCTTCGAGGCGCACCACCAGCGGAACCTTGAGGCCGACCTGCTTCACCGCGGCGACCACGCCCTCGGCGATCACGTCGCACTTCATGATGCCGCCGAAAATGTTGACCAGGATGCCCTTCACGTTCGGATCGGCGGTGATGATCTTGAACGCGGCCGCGACCTTCTCCACGCTGGCGCCGCCGCCGACGTCGAGGAAGTTCGCCGGCTCCATGCCGTACAGCTTGATGATGTCCATGGTCGCCATGGCAAGGCCGGCGCCGTTGACCATGCAGCCGATCGTGCCATCGAGCGCGACGTAGTTGAGGTCGTATTTCGACGCCTCGATCTCCTTGGCGTCTTCCTCGGTCTCGTCGCGCAGCGCGACCACGTCCGGATGACGATAGAGTGCGTTGCTGTCGAACGACACCTTGGCGTCGAGCACGCGAAGCTGGCCCTGCTTGGTGACGACGAGCGGATTGATCTCGAGCATCGCCATGTCCTTGGCGGCGAAGGCGGCATAGAGCTGGCCGGTCAGCTTCTCGGCCTGCTTGGCGAGATCGCCGGTCAGCTTCAGCGCCTTGGCAACCGTGCGGCCGTGATGCGGCATGATGCCGGTCGCGGGATCGACCGAGAACGAGACGATCTTTTCCGGGGTCGAATGCGCGACCTCTTCGATATTCACGCCGCCTTCGGTCGACACCACAAAGGAAATTTCGGAGGTCTCGCGATTGACCAGGATCGAGAGGTAGAACTCCTTGTCGATGTCGGAGCCTTCCTCGATGTAGAGGCGATTGACCTGCTTGCCGTGCGGACCGGTCTGCACCGTGACCAGCGTCGCGCCGAGCATCTGCTTGGCGAATTCGGCGACCTCGGCGGCCGATTTGGCGATGCGGACGCCGCCCTTGTCGCCGGCCGATGCTTCCTTGAACTTGCCCTTGCCGCGGCCGCCGGCATGGATCTGGCTCTTCACCACCCAGATCGGGCCGGGCAGCTGCTTGGCCGCCGCGTCGGCCTCTTCCGGCTTCAGCACCGGCACGCCGCGCGAGATCGGCACGCCGAATTCATGCAGCAAAGCCTTGGCCTGGTATTCATGGATATTCATGGAAAGACGCTCCCAAACCCTCGTGCGGCGACCTTTTACGTCAGCCTTGAGACTGGCATACCATATACCAAAGTTCGCGCAACTAAAAAATCCGCCGGAATTTCATCGCCTTGCACCCGACAGGCGATTGAAACCGCCTATCGGGCCATTGCCAATCGAGATTACTTGCCGAGCAGATCGGGCGCGATCTTCTTGCAGGCGTCGACCAGGCCCTGCACCGCACCGACCGACTTGTCGAAAGCCTCGCGGTCCTTGCCCGCCAGTTCGATCTCGACGATGCGCTCGACACCCTTGGCGCCGACCACGACCGGCACGCCGACATACATGTCCTTCACGCCGTACTCGCCGTTGAGATAGGCGGCGCAGGGCAGCACGCGCTTCTTGTCCTTCAGGTAGCTCTCGGCCATCGCGATCGCGGACGCAGCCGGCGCGTAGAAGGCGGAGCCAGTCTTGAGCAGGTTGACGATCTCGGCGCCGCCGTTGCGTGTGCGATCGACGATCTCATCGATGCGCGCCTGCGAGGTCCAGCCCATCTTGACGAGGTCGGGCAGCGGAATGCCGGCGACAGTCGAGTAGCGGGTCAGCGGCACCATGGTGTCGCCGTGGCCGCCGAGCACGAAGGCGGTGACGTCCTCGACCGAGACGTGGAATTCGTCGGCCAGGAAATAGCGGAAACGCGCGGAGTCGAGCACGCCGGCCATGCCGACCACCTTCTTGTGCGGCAGGCCCGAGGCCTTCTGCAGCGCCCACACCATGGCGTCGAGCGGGTTGGTGATGCAGATGACGAAGGCGTCGGGCGCGTACTTCTTGATGCCGGCGCCGACCTGCTCCATGACCTTGAGGTTGATGGAGAGGAGATCGTCGCGGCTCATCCCGGGCTTGCGCGGCACGCCGGCGGTGACGATGCAGACCTTGGCGCCGTCGAGCGCTTCATAGGAATTGGCGCCGACCAGATTGGAATCGAAACCGTCGACCGGCGACGACTGCGCAATGTCGAGCGCTTTGCCCTGCGGCACGCCCTCGGCAATATCGAACAGCACGACGTCTCCGAGTTCCTTGAGGCCGACGAGGTGCGCCAGCGTTCCGCCGATCTGTCCGGAGCCAATCAGAGCAATCTTGTCGCGTGCCATGGGAAATCAGTCCTTTGAACTGTGTACGGGAGGGAGGGAAGTCGGTTGCAAGGGTGGTTATCCCTTTCGAATGATCCATTCAAGTCGCGGCCTGCCCGATTGCGGGCCCTGCCTGGAATTCGAACAGGCATGCCAGCAACATCCGCCCCGGAGACACGAAAAGTTGCGCCGAACCGGACCGCGCGCAAGACGAAATATCGAGACTGAATTCAGGTCTCGACAAGGCCAGTCGATGCGCCGCTCGCCGAGGAGTCCTTCCGGCCGTGCGGCAGCGCCAGGTAGGATTCCGAGCTCATTTCGATCAGGCGCGAGGACGTGCGCTTGAACTCCATCGCCTCGACACCGTCGGTCGCGAGGTACAGCGACACCGGATCGGCCTCGGCCGAGGCCATCAGCTTCACGGCATTGTCATAGAGCGTGTCGATCAGCGAAATGAAGCGCTTGGCGGCATTGCGCTCGGCGTAATCCATCACCGGAATGTGGTCGATCAGGATCGTGTGGTAGTCGTGCGCGAGCCTGAGATAATCGGACGCGGCAAGCGGCTTCTCGCAGATGTCCATGAAGCTGAAGCGCGCGACGCCGTGCGCCGAGCAGGGCACGTTCAGGATGCGTCCCTTGATCGGAATGAGGCGTGCCTTGCACGGGGCATTGCCGGTCATCTTCCGCCAGGCCGCGTTGAGCGCGGCATCGGCCGCGTCATCCGCGGGCACCAGCCACATCTTGACGCCGACGAGTTTCTCCAGCCGGAAGTCGGTGCGCGCATCGAGCCGCAGCACGTCCATGTGGTCGGAGATCTGCGCGATGAACGGCAGGAACAGCGCGCGATTGAGCCCGCCCTTGTAGAGATCGTCAGGCGCAACGTTCGAGGTCGCGACCACCACGGTGCCGAGATCGAACAGCTTGGCGAACAGCCGGCCGAGGATCATCGCATCGGCGATGTCGGTGACGTGAAATTCGTCGAAGCAGAGCAGCCAGGCTTCGTCGAAGATCGCCTGCGCTGTGAGCGCGATCACGTCGCCGTCCGCGATCTCGCCGCGCGCGATCTGCTGACGGTAGCCGTAGATGCGCTCATGCGCCTCGGCCATGAATTCGTGGAAGTGCGCGCGGCGCTTGTGTTCGACCGGGCTCTGCTGGAAGAACAGATCCATCAGCATGGTCTTGCCGCGACCGACCTCGCCGTGGACGTAGAGCCCGCGCGGCGGCTTGTCGTCCTTGTCGCCGCCGAACAGCCGCCCGAACAGGCCTTGCTTGCGCTGCGGCTTGTAGCTCGCGAGCCGCTCATCCAGCGCGCCGAATGCCTCGGCGGCGCGGGCCTGGGCGGGATCGGCCTCGATCGCGCCGGAGGCGACCAGGGATTTGTAGAGCTCGAGAAAGGAACTGGGCGAGGTGGACAGCATGAGCCCACCTTACGGCCCTAGTGTGCGGCAAATTGCAAGCCGTGAATTGTGCCAGTGGGGTATGCACTTTCCTCTCCCTCGCCCCGCTCTTGCGGGGAGAGGGCTGGGGTGAGGGGCTCTCACCACCCGACGCGCTCTATCGACGGACCCGTACCCCCTCACCCGGATCGCATCTTCGATGCGATCCGACCTTTCCCCGCAAGCGGGGCGAGGTGAAGAGGCTCACGCGCAGAGCGCGTAGGAATCCTCGACCACATAGGGGCCGCCGCCTGTCGACGCGCGCGACGAGAACAGCACGAAGCGGTCCGCCAGGAAGCTGCGGCTCGGGAAGTAGCCGCGCACGGACAGATAATCCGCGACGTCCTGGCTCGAAGCGTCATGCAGACGAGCGAGCGTGACATGTGGCGTGAATTTCCTGCCCTCGGGATCGAGCCCCATCCGCTGCATCATCCGCTCGAGCTCGGCCTGCAGTTCGATCAGCGGCCGGCTCGGCTCGACGGCGGCAACCACCGCGCGCGGCTTGCGTCCGCCGAAGCTCGACAGGCCCTGCAATTTGACCTCGAACGGCTTGCGGTTTACCCGAAACAACATCGTCGCGATCTCGTTGGCCCACATGCCATCGATATCGCCGATGAAGCGCAGAGTGACATGATAATTTTCGGGATCGATCCAGCGTGCGCCGGGAAGGCCGCCACGCAAGCTGGAGAGGGTTTGGCCGATATCGGCCGGAATTTCCAGTCCAGTGAACAGACGCGGCATCGCAATAATCCTCGATGCTTGGCGCGGGTTTTGGGAGCCCGCACCCTGTAACGGCCCGGCGACGAATCACCGATGCCTATTTGTACCCGAGATATGTGACTCTGCGAAGCATGACCCGTTAACAGCTCGTAAACCTACGGACACGGCACGGCTCACTGCCTGCGCTTCAACTGCGTTGCCCTGATATTGCGCCGAGAAATGCCTCCACTGTGGGCAGGATATTTTTCACAACGATGTCCACACCTGCTGCCGTCGGATGCATGCCGTCGGCCTGGTTGAGTTTCGCGTCGGCGGCAACCCCATCGAGGAAGAACGGATAGAGCGGCACGCCAAGGGTCTTCGAGAGATCCGGATAGATCGCGTTGAACTTCGCTGCATACTCACTGCCATAGTTCGGTGGCGCGAGCATGCCGCACAAGAGCACGGCGATCTTGCGCGCCTGCAACTTTGTGATGATGTCGGAGAGCGCGGCACGCGTGACGGCGGGATCGATGCCGCGCAAGGCATCGTTGGCGCCAAGCTCGACAATCACGGCATCGGTTCCATCAGGCACCGACCAGTCGAGTCGCTCGCGGCCGCCCGAGGCGGTGTCGCCGGACACCCCGGCATTGCTCATCTCGACCTTTATCCCCTTGGCTTCCAACGCCTTTTGCAGCCGGATCGGGAATGCCGCCGGGCCTGGGAGGCCGTACCCGGCGCTCAGGGAATCGCCCAGAACCACCATCTTGATCGGCTTCGCCGGGCCCTTCTCCGGGCCATTCTCCAGCCTTGGCGTCTGCGCGCTGGCCGCCGTCATCAAGCCCATAAGCAACACGAGTATGTGCACGAAGATTCTCAACCGGCCCTCGACCGCAGACGCGGAAGTGCCATATGACCGAACCATGGACAGTCTCATCGAATCCTCTTCACTGACCGACGTCGAGCCGGACACCATTGCCGTCAGGAACGTCAATCTCTCGCTCGGCACCGGCGCGGCACGGGTCCATATCCTCAAAGATATCAGCCTTCGTGTGGCAGCGGGTGAGGCCATCGGCCTGATCGGCCCGTCGGGCTCGGGCAAGTCGACCTTGCTGATGGTAATGGCGGGGCTCGAACGTCCTGACAGTGGAGAAGTGGTCGTCAACGGCACCTCGTTCAATGCCCTCGACGAAGATGCGCTGGCGCGCTTCCGCGGCCGCCAGGTCGGCATCGTCTTCCAGTCATTCCATCTGATCCCGACCATGACGGCGCTGGAGAACGTGGCGGTGCCGCTCGAGCTCGCCGGCAATCCCGATGCCGCTGCGCGCGCCGCGCAGGAGCTGCAATCGGTCGGGCTCGGCGAGCGGCTGCATCATTATCCGACGCAACTCTCCGGCGGCGAGCAGCAGCGCGTCGCGATCGCGCGCGCGCTCGCGCCCGATCCCGCGATCCTCGTTGCCGACGAGCCGACCGGGAATCTCGACGAGACGACAGGCAAGCAGATCGTCGACCTGCTGTTCACCAAGCACGCCGAGCGCGGCATGACGCTGGTGCTGGTGACGCACGATCTCGCGCTCGCGCAGCGCTGCGACCGCGTCGTGCGGCTGCGCTCCGGCCGCATCGACGGACAATCCACGACATGAGCATCGCGTCCGAAGCCGCGGTGCAGGGCCGCGCGTCGTCGCTTGCCTTCCGTTATGCGCTGCGCGAATTGCGCGGCGGCCTGCGCGGCTTCTACGTGTTCATCGCCTGCATCGCGCTCGGCGTGATGGCGATTGCCGGCGTCGGCTCGGTCGCCGCGAGCCTTGGCGACGGCCTGTCCCGCGAGGGACGTACGCTGCTCGGCGGCGACGTCGCATTCTCGCTGATCTCGCGCGAGGCCAAACCCAACGAGGTCGCCTATCTGCGCACGCGCGGCGAGGTTTCGATCGCGGCCACGCTGCGCGCGATGGCCCGCAGCAATGACGGCAAGCTGGCGCTGGTCGAGCTGAAGGCCGTCGACGGCAAATATCCGATGCTCGGCGAGCTGACGCTCGAGCCGAACATGCCGGTCGCCGATCTGCTTGCCGAACGCGACGGCGTCTACGGCGCGGCCGCCGATTCGACGTTGCTGGCGCGGCTCGACCTGAAGCTCGGTGACCGCGTCACCATCGGCAGTGCGACCTACCAGATCCGCAGCGTGGTGGTGGCCGAGCCCGACAAGCTTGCCGGCGGCGTCGGCCTCGGGCCGCGCTTCCTGGTCAGCGAAGCCAGCCTGCACGCCACCGACCTGCTGCAACCGGGCAGCCTGGTGCGCTGGATCTACCGCGTGAAGCTGCCTGACGGCGCCAACGACGATCGCGCCACCACCGCGCTGATCGACGGCGCGCGGACCGCCGCGCCGGAGGCCGGCTGGGAGCTCCGCAGCCGCAGCAATGCCTCGCCGCAGCTCGAGCGCACCATCAACCGCTTCACCCAGTTCCTGACCCTGGTCGGCCTCGCGGCGCTACTGGTCGGCGGTGTCGGCGTCGCCAACGCGGTGAAGAGCCATATCGACCGGCGCCGCGACGTCATCGCTTCGTTCAAGGCGCTCGGCGCCACCGGCCGCGACGTCTTCACGATCTACTGCACGCAGGTGGTGGTGCTGGCCGGGATCGGCTCGGCGATCGGGCTCGTGCTCGGCGCCGCGCTCCCCTTCGTCATCGTCGGCCTGTTCGGCAAGCTGCTGCCGCTGCCGGTAGTGCCCGCGCTGCATCCCGACGAGCTCGCGCTGTCCTTCCTCTACGGCCAGCTCACCGCGCTGGCGTTCGGGCTGTGGCCACTCGGCCGGGTGCATGACGTGCCGGTCGCGGCGCTGTTCCGCGAGACCGTCGCCAGCGAGTGGCATCGCCCGCGCTGGAGCTATCTGGCGCTGATGGCCGTGGTGATCGCGCTCCTGATCGGAGTCGCGATCGGGCTTGCCTATGACAAGCGGGTCGCTGCCGTGTTCGTCGCCTCGTCGATCGCGGTGTTCCTGCTGCTGCGCGGAATCGCCGAGCTCCTGATGGCGGTGGCGCGGCGGCTGCCGCGCAGCCGCATGACCATGCTGCGGCTCGCGATCGCCAACATCCACCGGCCGGGCGCGCTGACGCCGTCGGTGGTGCTGTCGCTGGGGCTCGGGCTGGCGGTGCTCGTCACCATCACCCAGATCGACGGCAATCTGCGCCGGCAATTCCTGGCCGCCCTGCCGGAGCGGGCGCCGTCGTTCTTCTTCATCGACATCCCCTCCACCGAGGCCGACCGCTTCAATGCCTTCCTGGCGAAGGTCGCCGCCGGCTCGACCGTCGAGGATGTACCGATGCTGCGCGGACGGATCGTGGCCGCGCGCGGCGTCAAGGCCGACCAGCTCAAGCCGTCGGTCGATTCGGAGTGGGTGCTGCAGAGCGACCGGGGCCTGACCTACACCGGCGAAATTCCCAAGGGCTCGAAGATCGTCGAGGGCGAATGGTGGGGGCCGGACTACAGCGGGCCGCCGCTGGTCTCGATGGAGAAGAAGATCGCCGACGGCCTGTCGTTGAAGATCGGCGACGAGATCGTCGTCAACGTGCTCGGACGCGACGTGCCGGCGAAAATCGCCAACCTGCGCAACATCGACTGGCAGGGCCTCGGCATCAATTTCGTGCTGGTGTTCTCGCCGAATGCCTTCAGGGGTGCGCCGCACAGCCATGTCGCGACCCTGACGGAACCACACGCCGATTCCGCCGACGACGCGCGCATCATCAAGCAGGTCGCCGACGCGTTCCCGATGGTGACCAGCGTGCGGGTCCGCGAGGCGCTGGAGACGGTCGGCAGCGTGGTCAGCAATCTGGTGCTGGCGATCCGCGGCGCCAGCGCCGTGACGCTGATCTCCGCGATCCTGGTGCTCGGCGGCGCGCTCGCCGCCGGACACCGCCACCGCGTCTATGACGCCGTGATTCTCAAGACGCTCGGCGCCACGCGGGTGCGACTGCTCGGCGCCTACGCGCTGGAGTATCTGATGATCGGTTTTGCAACCGCGGTGTTCGGGGTGATCGCCGGCTCGATCGCGGCCTGGCTGATCGTGACTAGGCTGATGACGCTGAGTTTTATCTGGCAGGCCGGCAGCGCCGCGCTGGTCGTGGTCGCCGCGCTGGTCGTCACGGTCGGACTGGGGCTCGCCGGGACGCTGCTCGCGCTAAACCAGAAGCCGGCCTCAGTGTTGCGGAATTTGTGACAAAATGTAGCGGCGCGAGCGCCGTTTTTGCCTATGATGCTAGGGCAGAGCGACATTCGGCCGCGCGTGGAAGCTTGCGTCGGATGTGTTAATTTCCCACATACCAATCGGGTCGGATAGTCGGTTTGAATGACACGGAATTAATGTTCCGCAAACCGAGCCATCTGAGATAGATTTACGACCGGCGCCGCAAATCCCTTGCGCTCCACCGGGACCAACCACGGGAATTCGACCATGTCGGACCTAGACCGCAACTACGCTTCTCCTTTCGGCCGGGCCGCCGGGCGCATTGACGCTGCGGCCGTCGACGCCGGTCTGCGCGCCTACATGCTGCGCATCTACAACTACATGAGCATCGGCCTGGCCATCACCGGCCTCGCCGCGCTCGGCGTCTACATGGGTGCGGTGACGACCGACCAGTCGGCCGCCGTCGCCAAGTTCGGCAACGCCTATCTGACGCAGTTCGGCTACGCGATGTTCGTGAGCCCGCTGAAGTGGCTGTTCATCCTCGCCCCTCTGGCGATGGTGTTCGTCATCTCGGCCGGCATCAACCGCCTGCAGCCCGCGACCGCCCAACTCCTGTTCTGGGTGTTCTCGGCGCTGATGGGTCTGTCGCTGTCGTCGATCTTCCTGGTGTACACGCACACCTCGATCGTGCGCGTGTTCTTCATCACCGCGGCAACGTTCGGTGCGCTGAGCCTCTACGGCTACACCACCAAGCGTGACATGAGCGGCATGGGCTCGTTCCTGTTCATGGGTCTGATCGGCATCATCATCGCGAGCCTGGTCAACCTGTTCCTGGCGAGCTCGGCGCTGCAGTTCATCGTGTCGGTGGTCGGCGTGCTGGTGTTCGCGGGCCTCACCGCCTGGGACACCCAGCGGCTGAAGAACGACTACATCTACGGCTACGCCTCGCAGGGTGGCGTGATGGCAGAGCGTGCGGCAATCACTGGTGCGCTGTCGCTCTACCTGAACTTCATCAACCTGTTCACGCTGCTCCTGCAGCTGCTCGGCCAGCGCGACTAAGCGCCTCGAGCGAGCCGATCAAATCCAAGCCCCGGCCATTCCGCCGGGGCTTTTCTTTTGGGCGAGGCGAGATGTGATGTAGCCCGGATGAAGCGCAAGCGAAATCCGGGACAGGCTCATCCGCGGCTTCAACGGCCCCGGATTGAGCGGAGCCTGCCATCGAGCGCGTTCGCGCGGCCCGTTGGCTCCATCCGGGCTGCAAGCAGACTGACCTGACGCGCTTAGACCAGCGACAGCTTGCGGTCGATCACGAACAGCACGCGTTCGAGTTCATGGCCGCGGCGCAGGATCAGGCCGGTCGCGGAAATCACGCTGTACATGCCCTGCTTGCGCGCAAGCCGGGGGTCCTTCTCGATCCGGTAGATCGGCACTTCCGACGCGCGCCGGAACACCGAGAACACGGCCCGATCCTTCAGGAAGTCGATCGCATAATCGCGCCACTCGCCGTCGGCGACCATGCGGCCGTAGAGATTGAGAATGCGGTTGAGTTCAAGTCGATTGAAAGTCACGCGATTGGGCTGAGGGGTCGCGGCGGCGGTGCGCGCCGCGGCACGACTCCCGCTCGGATCAGTGTCCTCCGAGATCAAACTCATCGAGCGCCTCCTGTCACCTCGGTGGCGATCGGGTTCCGAAGGCCCCTCTTCGGGATCGTCACGAGAGTGACATGATCGCGCTAAGCGCGCGGGCCCGCAAGGGGCCAATCGCAATGCAACCGGGCCTTAACCACCGCCGCGCGCGGCGGATTGTCCGAAAAACCGCAGAGTCACGGGAACGTTAGCGGAATCATATTGCTGCCCCACTTCCGCCCATCGCCCGCCCCGCTGCCCTGCGAAAAGGAAACCCTGCGTTGGCCCGGTCCTTTCGGTTCCGGATTCCTCAGCCCCCAGCCCCCCGGGGCCGTCGGGATCGGGCCTGTTCGCAGGGGAGTCAAATCCCAACACTGGGCCAACGAAAGTTGGTCCTTTTTGTTTTGGGGCCTGCGCAAGCGAGACGCGCGCGCCAAGCACCGGCGCCTTCCTTTCGGCAGATCACTGAATGCAGGTTTGTCGCCATGCGGCTGCACGAAAACATGCGTGCGACCGGCGGAAGCCAGCGCATCGCGCCTTACCGCAGCGAGGCGCTAGTGAAGTGAGGTGAAGGCAGCGCCGAGCATCGGGCCCGGCTTGTCGCGGTTGCCGTCCTGGACGTACACCGCCGCAGCATCGACACCGTCACGCGTGATGTTCTCCAGCGGCACGGTCCAGCTCCCGGACGAACCGTTCCAGTCACCGACCTTGAGGAGATTGCGCACGACGTTGTGGTAGGTGATCTCGCGGCCGCGGTTCTCGCCGCGCGCGATCGAGATCGGCACCGACTTCGAGATCGAGCAGATCCAGACCTCGCCGCGCGACACGGCCGGCGACTTCGATGCGGCGACCGACACGTTGATCTGCTTTCCGCTCAGCGTCATCGTCACGGGCACCGACATCACGCTGCCGCTCCTTTCGGTGTCCTTGATGGCGTCCTCGATACTGGCGCGATCGCTGCCGATCACATGCGCGGAGCCATTGATCACGGCTTGCGGCGTGTAGACGTCGCGGTCGCCGCGAACATGCGAATAGGCCTTCTGGCGCGCGCTGAAACGGGAATCGGCCAGCGTGTCCTTCCAGCCGAGATAGTCCCAATAGTCGATCGGCATGCTCAGCGCGATGACGTTGGGGTCCTTCGCGAGGTCACCGATGATCTTGTCCGCGGGCGGACAGGACGAGCATCCCTGCGAGGTGAAGAGTTCGACGACGGCACGCGGATCGGCGTGGGCGGGGCGGATGATCGCGACGATTGCGCAGATACCAAGGGCGCTGGACCATCGCGAGATACAGTTATAGGCCATCATCGCTGTCATACTGCGAACCAGTCGTGATGATTTCCATCCGTAATTGTACGGAGCATGAAGTCTGTCCCTGAACTTGCGTGCCCCAAAACGCGAGAAAGCGGCCTTTTCATAGGCCGCCTTCTTTTTAGCCGCTACTCACTAAGCAGTGAGGCACCGATCACAAATCCGCGTTGGAGCATGGTCCGGAAAAGTGTGAAACGGTTTTCCGGACAGACCATGCTCAAACAAAGGGGCCTTAGGCCGCGAGTTTGCGCAGCACATAATGCAGGATGCCGCCGTTGCGATAGTAGTCGAGCTCGTCCAGCGTATCGATCCGGCAGAGCAGCGGGACATCCTTTTTGCCGCCGTCAGCGGAGACGATCTCGGCCGTTAGCGTCTGGCGCGGCTTCAGGTCGCCCTGCAGCCCGCGGATCGTGACCTTCTCGTCGCCCTTGAGGCCGAGCGAGGACCACGACGTGCCGTCCTGGAAGGTGAGCGGAAGCACACCCATGCCGACCAGGTTGGAGCGATGGATGCGCTCGAAGCTCTGGCAGATCACCGCGCGCACGCCGAGCAGGCGCGTGCCCTTTGCGGCCCAGTCGCGCGACGAGCCGTTGCCGTATTCGGCGCCGGCGAACACCACCAGCGGCACGCTCTCCTGCTGGTACTTCATCGCGGCGTCGTAGATCGACATCTGCTCGCCGTCGGGCCAGTGCTTGGTCAAACCGCCTTCCGGAATATTGCCGTCGGCACCCTTCAGCATGAAGTTCTTGATGCGGATGTTGGCGAAGGTGCCGCGCATCATCACTTCATGGTTGCCGCGCCTCGTGCCGTACTGGTTGAAGTCGGCGGGACGCACCTGGTGCTCGCTGAGGAACTTGCCGGCGGGTGAGGTCAGCTTGATCGAACCGGCCGGCGAGATGTGGTCGGTGGTGATCTTGTCGCCGAACATCGCGAGGATCCGCGCGTCGACCACGTCGGTGACCGGATCCGGCTGCTTCTTCATGCCCTCGAAATAGGGCGGGTTCTGCACATAGGTCGAGCTCATGTTCCAGCGATAGGTCTCGCTTTCCGTGGTCTTGATCTTGCGCCAGTTGGTATCGCCCTTGAACACGTCGGCGTACTTCTTCTTGAAGATCGTCGCGGTGACGTACTTCTTCATGAAGGCGTTGATCTCCTTGGCGGTCGGCCAAATGTCCTTGAGGAACACCGGCTTGCCGTCCTTGCCGATGCCGAGCGGCTCGACCGCGAGATCCTTGGTCACGGTGCCGGCGATCGCATGCGCGACGACGAGCGGCGGCGAGGCGAGGTAGTTCGCCTGCACGTCGGGCGAGACGCGGCCTTCGAAGTTGCGGTTGCCCGACAGCACGGCGGCGGCGACGATGCCGTTTTCGTTGATTGACTTCGAGATGTCTTCCGGCAGCGGGCCGGAATTGCCGATGCAGGTCGTGCAGCCGAAGCCGACGAGGTTGAAGCCGACCTTGTCGAGATCGGCCTGCAGGCCAGAATTGGCGAGATACTCCGCCACCACCTGGCTGCCCGGCGCGAGCGAGGTCTTCACCCACGGCTTGGCCTTGAGGCCCTTGGCGGCCGCCTTGCGCGCCAGCAGGCCGGCGCCGATCAGCACGCTCGGATTGGAGGTGTTGGTGCAGGAGGTGATCGCCGCGATCACGACGTCGCCATGGCCGAGATCGAAGTCACGGCCCTCGACCGCATAACGCTTCTGCTCGCCCTCGGGCTTCTTGTATTCGCCGACCAGCGCGGTCGCGAAACCGGTCGACACCGCCGGCAGCGCGATGCGGCCTTCGGGGCGCTTCGGCCCGGCCATCGACGGCACGACGTCGCCGAGGTCGAGCGTCAGCGTGGTAGTGAACACCGGGTCAGTCGACTTGGCGGTGCGGAACAGGCCCTGCGCCTTGGCGTAGGACTGCACCAGCTTGACGCGATCGGCCTTGCGGCCCGAGGTCTTCAGGTAATCGATGGTCGCGGCGTCGACCGGGAAGAAGCCGCAGGTCGCGCCATATTCGGGCGCCATGTTGCCGATGGTCGCCTTGTCCGCGACCGAGAGATAGTCGAGGCCCGGGCCGAAGAATTCAACGAACTTGCCGACCACGCCGAGCTTGCGCAGCATCTGGGTGACGGTCAGCACGAGGTCGGTCGCGGTGACGCCTTCCTTGAGCTGGCCCTTGAGCTTGAAGCCGACCACTTCGGGCAGCAGCATCGACAGCGGCTGGCCGAGCATGCAGGCCTCCGCCTCGATGCCGCCCACGCCCCAGCCGAGCACAGCGAGGCCGTTGACCATCGTGGTGTGCGAGTCGGTGCCGACCAGCGAGTCGGGATAGGCGACCTCGAAGGTGCCGGTCTTCCGGCCGACCGTCATCTTCTCCTTCTTGGTCCACACCGTCTGCGCGAGATATTCGAGGTTGACCTGGTGGCAGATGCCGGTGCCGGGCGGCACCACCGAGAAGTTCGAGAACGCCTTCTGGCCCCACTTCAGGAACTCGTAGCGCTCCTGGTTCTGCTTGTATTCCTCGGTGACGTTCTTCGCGAACGCCTTGTTGTCACCGAAGAAGTTGACGATCACCGAGTGGTCGATGACGAGATCGACCGGCACCAGCGGGTTGATCTTCTCGGCATCGCCGCCGAGGTTCTGCATCGCGTTGCGCATCGCCGCGAGGTCGACCACGGCCGGGACGCCGGTGAAATCCTGCATCAGGACGCGCGCCGGGCGGAACGCGATTTCGTGCTCGAGCTGGCGCTTCTTCAGCCACTTCGACACCGCAACGATGTCTTCCTTCTTGACGGTGCGGCCGTCCTCGTTGCGCAGCAGGTTCTCCAGCAGAACCTTCATCGAATACGGCAGCTTCGAAATCCCCTTCAGTCCGTTCTTCTCTGCCTGGGGCAGGCTGTAATAGACGTAGGACTTGCCGCCGACCTTCAGGGTCTTGCGGCATTTGAAGCTGTCGAGCGAGGTCATGCGAGGAATCCCAATTCTCAGTTATACCCGGCAAGGGTAACTAAACACCGGCGATCGACACTGGCCAAGGGATGGCCTGGGGTGGGTTGCGGCCGCCGACTGTGTGTGCTGCATCAAGTTCCGGGCTTATAGAACCTTTCTAGAAGCGCCGCCACACCGACAAGCGTGCGACAGCGTTGCGCGACCCAAAAATTCTCACGCGGTAGCGAAAGATTTCAGAGGGCTGTGACAAGACGAACCATGCGGCTCTCGGGACGAAATCTGAAATGCGTGCGCGGCGGACGCGAGGTGTTTTCCGGCCTCGATCTGTCGGCCACGTCAGGCGAGGCACTCGCCATCACCGGCCCCAATGGCGCCGGCAAGACCTCGCTGCTGCGCGTCCTCGCCGGGCTATTGGTTCCCGCCGAGGGTGTGGTCGCGCTCGAAGGCGGCGACGCCGAGCTCAGCCTGCCTGAGCAGGCCCACTATCTCGGCCACCGCGACGCCCTGAAGCCGGCGCTGAGCGTTGCGGAAAATCTGTCCTTCTGGCGGGAATTTCTCGGCGGCGAGACCAAGGATGCCGGGCAGTGCCTTGCCGCCGTGGCGCTCGACCACGCCGCGCACCTGCCGGCGGCCTATCTTTCCGCCGGCCAGCGCCGCCGCCTGTCGATCGCGCGCCTGCTCTCGGTGCGGCGGCTGGTGTGGCTGCTGGACGAGCCGACATCGGCGCTCGACGCGGCCGGACAGGCGCTGTTCGTCGGGCTGATGCGTGACCATCTCGCACAGGGCGGCCTGATCGTCGCGGCGACGCACCTGCCGCTCGGCATCGACGCGCGCGATCTGCGGATGGGAGGCGCGGCATGAGCGCGCTTGGCGCCTTGATCCGGCGCGACATCCGCATCGCGCTGCGCGTCGGCGGCGGCGCGCTGATCGGCGTGCTGTTCTTCCTCACCGTCACGGTGCTGATGCCGTTCGCGGTGGGCCCGGATCTCGCGCTGCTGTCGCGGCTCGGCCCCGCCATCCTCTGGCTCGGCGCGTTGCTGGCGAGCCTGCTCACGCTCGACCGCCTGTTCACGGCCGACCACGAGGACGGCTCGCTCGACCTCATCGTGATGAGCCGGACGCCGCTGGAACTCGCCTGCGCCGCCAAGGCGCTGGCGCACTGGATCGCCGCCGGCCTGCCGCTGATCATCGCAACCCCGGTGCTCGGCCTGCTGCTCAATCTCGACGGCACCGCGACGCTCGCGGTCGCCGCAACGCTGCTGGCGGGAACACCGGCGCTGACCTTCACCGGCATGATCGGCGCGGCCCTGGCGGTGACGCTGCATCGCGGCGGGCTATTGCTGGCGGTGCTGGTGCTGCCGCTGTCGATCCCGGTGCTGATCTTCGGGGTTGCGGCCTCGCAGGCGGCGATATCGGGCCCCCCGCCCTTTGGAACACCATTCTCGATCCTCTGCGCGCTGTCACTTGCCAGCCTCGTGATCGGCCCCTTTGCCGCCGCCGCGAGCCTGCGGCACGGGCTGGACTGAAATGAGCCCGATCAAATCTCGCCGGGAGGAGATCGGCCGATTGCCTGCGACACATCGGACGATTATCAGGGTGCCATGACGCTGACCGACCTCGCCAATCCGACCAAGTTTCTGGCGCTGACCGCGCGCATGCTGCCGTGGCTCGCGGGCGTGACCGCTATCCTGCTCGCGATCGGGCTCTACCAGTCGGCGATGGCGCCCGACGACTACCAGCAGGGCGCGACGGTCAAGATCATGTTCATCCACGTGCCGAATGCGTGGCTGTCGATGTTCGTCTGGGGCGTCATGAGCGTGGCCGCGCTCGGCACCCTCGTGTGGCGGCATCCGCTCGCCGACGTCGCCGCGAAAGCCGCAGCTCCGATCGGCGCCGCCTTCACCTTGCTTGCGCTCGTCACCGGCTCGCTGTGGGGCCGGCCGATGTGGGGCACCTATTGGGAGTGGGATGCACGCCTGACCTCGGTCTTGATCCTGTTCCTGATGTATCTCGGCCTGATGGCGCTGTGGCGCGCGGTGGAGGACCCGTCGCGTGCGGCGCGGGCGGCGGCGGTGCTCACGCTGGTAGGCGCGATCAACATCCCGATCATCAAGTTCTCGGTCGACTGGTGGAACACGCTGCATCAGCCGGCCTCGGTGTTTCGCGCGGGCGGGCCGACGCTCGACAAGGCGTTCCTGTGGCCGCTGCTGGTGATGGCGATCGCGTTCTCGCTGCTGTTCATCACCTTGCACCTAGCGGCGATGCGCAACGAGATCCTGCGCCGGCGCGTTCGCAGCCTGCAGATGATGCAGGCGAGCCGCGTCTCGTTCACGAGCGAGGTGGGCGGCGGTTCGCAGGCAACCGCGTCAAACGAAATTGGAGCGGCGTGATACGATGGCGCTTGGTCCCTACGCCTCCTTTATCGTGACCTCCTATGCGCTGGTCGCGGCGGTCGTGCTGCTGCTGATCGTCTGGATCATCGCCGACTATCGCCGGCAACAGGCGCGCCTCAGGGAGATCGAGGCCAGCGGCGTGACGCGCCGCTCGGGCCGCAGCGCGGCGGATATAAGATGAGCGATCAGGCGACCAACAGCCCGCCGCAAGCCCGCCGCCTGCTGGTGGTGCTGCCGCTGCTGATCTTCCTCGGCCTTGCCGGGCTGTTCCTGCTGCGGCTCTATGGTGGCGATCCCTCGAAAATCCCGTCGGCGCTGATCGGCCGGCCGGCGCCGCAGACCGCGCTGCCCGCGCTCGACGGCCTGGTGCGGGACGGCGCGCCTGTCCCCGGTCTCGATCCCGCCGCCTTCAAGGGCAAGGTCTCGGTCGTCAATGTCTGGGCGTCGTGGTGCGTGCCTTGTCACGACGAGGCGCCGCTGCTGACCGAGCTCGGCAAGGACAAGCGCTTCCAGATCATCGGCATCAACTACAAGGACTCGCCCGAGAATGCCCGGCGCTTCCTCGGCCGCTACGGCAATCCGTTCGGCATCGTCGGCGTCGACGGCAACGGCCGCGCCTCGATCGAATGGGGCGTCTATGGCGTGCCCGAGACCTTCCTGGTCGGGCGCGAGGGCACCATCGTCTACAAGCTGGTCGGCCCGGTGACTCCGGACAACGTCAACCGCGTGCTCAAGGCCGAGATCGAGAAGGCGCTCGCGGCGGGCAGTTGATAGCCGTTACTTGCGCTCACCTCTCCCCGTCCTTTACGGCGAGGGGCTTTGGACGGTGTTTGTAATAAACTCCGAGCCTATCCGTGGAGAGACCCTCACCCCACCCTCTCCCCGCATCCGCCTTCGCCCGAAGGCGGGCTTCGGCGGACAAGAGAGCGGGGCGAGGGAGCAGAGTGCTGATCACCCCTTCCGCACGTCGCCCGCGTCGGCCTCACTCGCCTCCAGCGAGACCGGCTCAAGGTGATAGCGCTTGGTCAGCGGCATCTGGGCGATGGCGAAGATCATGGTCAGCGGCGTCACGCCGAACACCTTGAAGTTCACCCAGAAATCCGTGGTCTGCGTGCGCCAGACAAGCTCGTTGAGCACCGCCATGCCGGCGAAGAACAGCGCCCAGCGCAGGGTGAGGATGCGCCAGCCCTGCGGCGTCAGGTTGAACACCTGGTCGAACATGATGGCGATGAAGGACCGGCCGAACAACAGCCCGCCGCCGAGCACGGCCGCGAACAGCCCGTAGATGATGGTCGGCTTGACCTTGATGAAGGTCTCGTCGTGCAGCACCAGCGTCAGCGTGCCGAACACCAAGACGATCGCGCCGGTCACCAGCGCCATGATCGGCACGTGCCTGGTCACCACATAGGATGCGATCATCGCGGCCACGATCGCCACCATGAACGCGCCGGTCGCGACGAACAGATGGTACTTGGCGTTGGCGATAAAGAACACGAGCAGTGGCCCGAGTTCGGTCGCCAGCTTGAACAGCGGATGCGGCTGGGTCTTGTCCATCAACTCTCTACTTTGATTTGAGGCATGACCCGATCCGAAAACCGGTGTCCACTTTGCGCTAACGCGGCCCTTCGGGTCGGGGTCATGCCTCGATTCCAGCAATTGCCTTGGCAAAATCCTTCGCCGCGAAGGGCGCGAGGTCCTCGACGCCTTCGCCGACGCCGATGAAATGCACCGGCAGCTTGTGCTTCTCCGACAGCGCGACAAGGATGCCGCCGCGCGCCGTGCCGTCAAGCTTGGTCATCACGAGCCCCGTGACGCCTGCCGTACGATGAAACGCCTCGACTTGCGACAACGCATTTTGTCCCACCGTGGCGTCGAGCACGAGCAGCACCGCGTGCGGCGCCGACGCATCGACCTTCCTGATGACGCGCACGACCTTTTCCAGCTCGTTCATCAGTTCGGACTTGTTCTGCAGGCGGCCGGCGGTGTCGATCAGCAGCACGTCGCGCTGCTGCTCCTTGGCCGCGGTCAGCGCGCTGAAGGCAAGGCTCGCCGAATCCGAGCCCTGGGCGCCTGATATGACCGGCGACTTGGTGCGCTCGCCCCAGACCTTGAGCTGCTCGATCGCCGCGGCGCGGAAGGTGTCGCCGGCGGCCAGCATGACCTTGCGGCCCTCGGCGGAGAATTTCGCGGCCAGCTTGCCGATCGTCGTGGTCTTGCCGGAGCCGTTGACGCCGACCACCAAGATGACGAACGGCTGCTTCGCGGTATCGATCTCGAGCGGCTTCGCCACCGGCGACAGCACCTTCTCGACCTCGGTCGCGACGACGTCCTTGACCTCGTCGGCCGAGATCGCCTTGTCGTAGCGCCCCTTGCCGACAGCCTCCGCAATGCGGACCGCGACATCGGTACCGAGATCGGCGCGCAGCAGCACATCCTCGATGTCATCGAGCATGGCCGAATCGAGCTTGCGCTTGGTGACGAGGTCGGCGACCGCGGTCCCGATCGAACTCGAGGTCCGCTTCAGGCCGCCCTTCAGCCGCTGCCACCAGCTCTGTTTTGGAGTTCCCGCAGTGGTATCGTTCATGGCGCGGACGTGTTAGCCGTTTCGGCCCATAAACGAAAGTCTCGACGAATTGATCGATGTTCCCCAACTAACCGCGGAAGAAATCCTGGGCCGGGTGCTCCACCGCGACGGCCTGATGCTGGTGATCGACAAGCCGGCCGGCCTGCCGGTGCATCGCGGTCCCAAGGGCGGCCCCAATCTGGAGGCCTCGTTCGAAGCGCTGCGGTTCGGCCTGCCGCGGCCGCCGGTGCTGGCGCATCGGCTGGACAAGGACACCTCGGGCTGCCTCGTCCTGGGACGTCACCGCAAGGCAACCGCCTCGCTCGGGCTGTTGTTCAAGCACAGCAAGATCTCGAAGACCTATTGGACCGTGGTCGAGGGCGGCCCTGCCGAGGATGAAGGCACCATCGACATGCCGCTCGGCCGGCTCAACGCCGAGCGCGGCTGGTGGCAGAAGCCGGACCCGGATGGCCAGAAGGCGATCACCAACTGGAAGGTGCTGGGGCGTGGCGATGGCCTCACCTGGCTCGCGATGGAGCCGGTCACCGGCCGCACCCATCAGCTGCGGGTGCATTCGGCGGCGATGGGCTGGCCGATCGTCGGCGACAATATCTATGGCAATGGTCCGCGCTTCGGTGAGCCGACCCTGCATCTGCATTCCCGCGAGATCGGCATCCCGATCTCCAGGAACAAGGACCCGGTGCATGTGGTCGCGCCGGCACCCGAACACATGCGGGAGCGGCTCAGGGCCTGCGGCTGGAACGGCGACTAAGCATGATCCGGAAAAGTGCGAAGCGGTTTTCCGAAAAGATTATGCTCAAACAAAGAGCTAAAGCGCGATGACGATCCAGCCCAACCTCATCGCGCTTTAGCCTCCGTGATTTTACGGACAATTATCCTTTACGGAACATTCAGGCCCATCCGCTAGTCCTGAAGGCAGCTTAGAAAAGCGCGCTGCGACGGCTCAGGACGAGCAATGCTGAATGATGGACAAGCAATTGTCGACGAGGTCGAGGCTGCGATACGCGCCGGCTCCGCCGATAAATGCCTGGCCACGGCAAGGCGCGTCACCGGCCTTTTCCTCGCATCCGCCGGCAAGTTCAACAGCGAACAGATCGAGCTGTTCGACAACGTGCTCGAGCGTCTGGTGAAGACCATCGAGTTGCGCGCGCTCGCCGACATCAGCGCCCGGATGGCGCTCACCGACATCAGCGAGCAGCTCGCACCGGTCGCCCAGGCACCGCCCGCGATCATTCGCCGTCTCGCCAGCAATGACGAGATCAGGATCGCGCGGCCGATCCTGCAGGAATCGTCGCGGCTCAGCGCGGACGATTTGGTCGAGATCGCACGGACCAAGAGCGAGCAGCATCTGCTCGCCGTCGCCGGCCGCTGGTGGCTAAAGGAGGTCGTCACTGACGCGCTTCTGGCGCGTCGCTTTGCGAGCGTGAGCCACCGCCTGGTCACCAATCCCGGCGCCAAAGTATCGCCGGGCGGATTTGCCGTCATCCTCGCGCAGGCCGAGCACGATCCGGTGCTTGCGGTCGAGACCGGCATTCGCGCCGACCTGCAGTCGGAGCTCCGCCTTCAGCTCCTGCGCCGCGCGACGGAAGAGGTTCGCGGCCGTCTGCTGGAACGCGCCCCGCCCTATCTGTTCGAAGAAATCCGGCATGCGATCGCAGCGGTCGCCGCCGGCGTCGAGCGCGACATGTCGCAAGTCCGCGACTTCACCGCGGCCAAGCACCACGTCGCGAAGCTGAAGGACGACGGCGAGCTCAACGAAGCCTCACTGCTCGGTTTCGCCAGGCAGCGAAAATATGAAGAGACCATCGTTGCGCTGGCGTATCTTGCGCAGTCGAACATCGAGGTGATCCGCTCCCTGATGCAAAGCCTGCGCAGTGAGGGCCTGCTGGTGCCGTGCCGGGCGGCAGGCCTGAGTTGGGATACCGCCGCCGCGGTGATGGAATGTCGCTATACCACCGGCTCCATGGGACCGGTCGAGCTCGCCCGTGCGAAGAGCCAGTTCACGAAATTGACCCGCGAAAACGCCGATCGCCTGCTGCGGTTCTGGCAGGTTCGCGCGTCGCAGCCGGCAAGGCTGGGCGGGCGCACGCACTGAGTGCGTCATGCACGATGCGCATGTAGAGATTCAACCTGTCAAATAGCTGGTTCAGTATCATCACATGCGAAATGCAGGTGATCCGCTGCTCCGGACGCGCCATGCGCGGCTCCCCACATTCGTCGTCGTGGCGAAAGCCTGGACCCATAACCACCGCATTCTGTGACCGTGCGAGATCGCGGCCCCAGCGTCGCGCAGCAATTGAGATCTGGGGTAATGGGCCCCGGCCTGCGCCGGGAGAACAATGGGAGCGAACTTTCTCAGCGGCCCGATGCAATGAGCCGCGCACCGTCATGGCCGCGGATAGTCATCGCGCGTACCATGCCCGGCACATCTCTCTCGATCGCGACCGGCAGGAAGTGCTCGGTGCGGCCTTGCCGCTCGCTCTCGGTCAGCACCTCGCGCATCGCGCCGACTTCCGCGTCAAGCCGGCGCAGCAGCGCGGCTTCGCCTGCCGCGCGCAGCCGCCTGGCGCGCTCCTTGATCGCGCCGCCATCGACCTGCGGCATCCGTGCGGCGGGCGTTCCGGGGCGCTTCGAATAGGGAAACACGTGCAGGAAGGTAAGATCGCATTCCGCGACCAGATCGAGCGAACGCGCGAACATCGCTTCAGACTCGGTCGGGAAGCCCGCGATGATGTCGGCGCCGAGAGCGATGTCCGGCCGCAGCCGGCGGACCTGCGCACAGAAATCGATCGCGTCCTTTCGTGAATGCCGGCGCTTCATCCGCTTCAGGATCATGTCGTCGCCGGACTGCAACGACAGATGCAGATGCGGCATCAGCCGCGCATCGTCGGCGATGACATCGAGCAGGTCGCGATCCGCCTCGATCGAATCGATCGACGAGATGCGCAGCCGCTTCAGCTCGGGCACATGGCGCAGGATCTGCCGGGTCAACTGGCCGAGTTTTGGCGCGCCCGGCAGGTCGGCGCCATAGCTCGTGAGATCGACGCCGGTCAGCACGATCTCGGCATGGCCGCGCTCGACCAGCGCGCGGACCTGATCGACCACCGCGCCCATCGGCACCGAGCGCGAATTGCCGCGGCCGTAGGGGATGATGCAGAAGGTGCAGCGATGATCGCAGCCGTTCTGCACCTGCACGAATACGCGAGGCAGGCCGCGCTCGAAGCCGCCGAGCAGATGCGGCGCCATCTCGGTCACCGCCATGATGTCGGCGACCGCGACCTTTTCGCTCGCATCGATGCCGAACGGCGCCTCGAATGCTGAACGTGTCACGCGCCACGCCTCGCCGCGCATCTTCTCGTCATTGCCGACGACGCGATCGACCTCGGCCATCTCGGCGAACATCTGGCTTTGCGTCTGCGCCGCACAACCGGTGACGACGATGCGCGCATGCGGGCGTTGGCGTTTCAACTTGCGGATCGACTGCCGCGCCTGCGCCACCGCCTCGTTGGTGACGGCGCAACTGTTGATGACGATGGCATCGGTAAGCCCGGCCTGCTCCGCCTCGCGCCTGATCACCTCGGATTCAAATGAATTGAGGCGGCAGCCAAAGGTGACGACATCGACGCCCATAACCGATCTCACGCCCGATCAAGCGACGCTGGCGAATAGCGCCGGATCGAAGCGGCCCTCATATTCGAAATCGGCGGTGCCGGTCATCAGCACGTGATCGTCGCGCTCGCGCCACTCGATGCCGAGCTTGCCGCCGGGCAGCGTGATCTCGACGCTGCGATTGGCACGCTTCAGCCGCGCCGCCGCAACCGCCGTCGCGCAGGCCGCCGAGCCGCACGCTTTGGTGAGACCGGCGCCGCGCTCCCAGGTGCGGATCGTGATGTGGTCGCGATCGACGATATGGGCGAGGGTGATGTTGGCGCGCTCCGGAAAGATCGGGTGGTGTTCCAAAAGCGGCCCGAAACGTTCGAGGTCGTAGGCATTGACGTCGTCGACCCAGAAGATCGCATGCGGATTGCCCATCGAGACCACCGAGGGCGAATGCAAGACCGGATTGTCGATCGGCCCGACCTGCAGCTCGATGTAGCGGGTGTCGCGAAACTCCTCAGCCAGCGGAATGTCCTGCCAGCCGAACTTCGGCGCGCCCATGTCGACGGTATAGAGATCGGGCGCCGGCCCCTGCCAGCAATTGAGCAGGCCGGCGCGGGTCTGGAACGTCGCTGATGTCTGGCCGGTCTTCTCGAAAATCCGCCGCACCACGCAGCGCATGCCGTTGCCGCAGGCCCCGGCCTCCGAGCCGTCATTGTTGTAGATCGAGATGAACGCTTCGGTGCCGTCGAGCCGCGGCGGCTGCAGCACCATCAGCTGGTCATAGGGCACGCCGCCCGCCGGCGAAGCCACGGCGCGCGCCTCCGCTGCCGACACCTGTGCCCGACCTTGTACCGCTGAATCGCGCAGGTCGACGACGACGATCTCGTTGCCGATGCCGTTCATCTTGGCGAATGCGTGATTGGCGAGCGCGCTCATCGATTTTCCCAAATTCTGCCCGGTTATATGGCGAGTGGTGGCCAGTTAGCCAGCCTGAATGGCCCCATGACACATCTGTCATGGGACGAATGCAGAACTTGCGTGTTAGGAATATCGCACCTCGCGGACCGCGCGCCGGGACAGATCGAGCGGCCGTTCGAGGCAGGGGATGGAGAAAAACCAATGAACCGTATCAACACGCTCCGCGCGGCCCTGGTCGCGCTGCTGCCCTTGGCCGCGATCGCACTGGCAAGCCCGGCCCCTGCCCAGTCGCCGTCAGCCTCGCCCGCTCCCGCAGCGAGCCCGACCCCTGCCCCTGCACCGTCGGCGACACCGGTGCCCCCGCCGGCCGAGACCAAGTCGCCGGCCGACAGCCCGGCCGCAGCGCAGACCCCGGCGCCGGCGCCGGCCGCCCCGGTGCAGACCGCCGATCCCTTCGGCGAGCCGTTCACGCTGGAGCCGAAAAAGGTCGTGATGCTGAAGGGCACGGCCAATTGGGATTCCGCCTTCGACGCCCTGATCGAGGCGTTCAAGCAGCTCACCGCGCTGCTCGACAAGGACGGCGTCAAGGCATCGGGCAATCCGATGATCGTCTACACCTCGACCGACGACACCGGCTTCACCTTCATCGCCGAGATCCCGGTCGATCAGGACGTCAAGAACCTCGGCAAGAACATGAGCATGGGCAATTCGCCCGACGGCAAGGCGCTGAAGTTCGTCCATCGCGGTTCCTACGACAACATGGACAACACCTATGAGGCGATCACCAACCACCTCGACGACAAGAAGCTCGAAGCCAAGGACACCTTTATCGAGGAATACATCACCGATCCGCTGAAGACCGCGGAGGACAAGCTTGTGATCAACGTCTACGTACCCCTGAAGTGAGCCAGATGACCCATCGCCTACCGCTTGGCCTCCCCGTTGGCCTCTCCTTCGCCGCCACCCTGATCGCGACCACGCTGCTGGCTGCGCCCGTACTGGCGAATGACGACTTTCCGCCGGCGGTTTCGGTCACCGGCGAGGCGACCTTGTCGGCGCCGCCCGACCAGGCGCAGCTCGACGCCGGCGTCACCACCGACGCCAAGACCGCACGCGAAGCCGCCGAAGCCAACAATGTGACGATGGGCAAGGTGCTGGCCGCGCTGAAGGGCGCCGGGATCGCGGAGAAGGACTTTCAGACCTCGCGGCTGTCGCTGCAGCCGCAATTCGCCAATCGTGGGCCGTCGTCGCCGAACGCCCCGCCCAGCATCGTCGGCTACCATGCGAGCAATCGCGTCACGATCAGGCTGCACGATGTAAGCAAGGTCGCCAGCGTCATCGACGTGCTGGTCGGCGCCGGCGCCAACGATATCGGCGGGCTCAATTTCTCGGTGTCGCAGGCCTCGAAGCTGCTCGACGAGGCGCGCGAAAAGGCGATCGCCGACGCCCGCCGCAAGGCCGAGATCTACGCCAAGGCCGCCGGCGTCACGCTCGGCGCACCCGTGAATATTGCGGAGGTCGGCTCGGCGCCGGTCCCGGTGTTCCGTCCCAAGATGGCGACGGCAGGCTTCGCCGCGCCGACGCCGGTGGCGCAAGGCGAGGAAACACTGACGGTCAATGTCAGCGTCTCCTGGGCGATCAAGGAGAAGTAATTCAAGGCAGCCAATTGACGTCGTCCCGGCGAAGGCCGGGACCCATTACCACCGAGTTTAGTTGTGAACGGAATCGTGGCCCCAGCGTCGCGCAACAATTAATATTTGGGGTAATGGGTCCCGGCCTTCGCCGGGACGACAGCATTTAGATTTCGAACACCTGCCCGGGCTTCAACGCGACAAACTTCCCGCGCGGCACCTTGGCGGCGTCGAGCGCTTCGCCAAGCGCGATCGCGGGCGCGTCGATCGCCTCGTCGGTCAACTGGAATGTGCCGTGGTGATGCGCCAGCGCCTGGGCGGCGCCACAATCGGCCAGCGCCTTCACCGCATCCTCCGGGTTCATGTGCTGGTCGCGCATGAACCAGCGCGGCTCATAGGCGCCGATCGGCAGGATCGCGAGCCGCAACGGTCCATGCGCCTCGGCCACCCGGCGGAAATGTCCCCCGTCGCCGTAGCCGGAATCGCCGACGATGTAGAGCTTGCCGGCCGGCGTCTCCAAAACAAAACTCGCCCACAGCGCCTTGTTGCGATCGAACAGGCCGCGCGCCGACCAGTGCCGCGTCGGCACCAGTGTCGCGGCAAGGCCATTGCCGAGCTCGGCGCGCTGATGCCAGTCGAACGCCTCGGCTTTGATCGCGGCATCGGACGTACGCATCGTGACGTCGTTGCCGAGCGGCGTGATCACGCGAGGACCAAATGCACCCGCAAGTTTCGACAGCGTCGCGACGTCGAGATGGTCGTAGTGGCCGTGCGACACCAGCACGACATCGATCCTGGGCAGTTTATCGAATGCGATGCCGGGATCGTTGTGCCGCTTCGGCCCGGCGAAGCTGAACGGCGAGGCCCGCATCGACCACACCGGATCGAACAGGATGTTGAGGCCCGCGGTCTGGATCAGCCAGCTGGCATGACCGACGAAACAGAGCCGCACCTTGTCGCCCTCGACGCGGGGCGGCGGCGTATCGGCATGGGGGCTCGGCGCCCATTCCGGCCAGACTGCGCGCTTCCGGCCGCCCCCGAACTGCCAGCGCAGCACCTCACCAAGCGATTTCGGCGGCGAGCCGTCCGGATCGAAGAAGTGCAGGCCGTCGAAATGATCGGACACGGGGCCGTCGTAGGTTTTCATGGTCGTCATCCAGATCGAGGGCACACCGATCGCTGCGGCGGCTCCGGTCAAGGTTGCGAGAAGGCGGCGGCGGGTGATCAGCACGCGGGTTCCGGAATAGGAGGCAGGCTCCGGTTATATGGGTGGCAGCGGCGAATTCGGAACCAATAGGGCAAATCGACGTGATTTCAGTACCTTACTGTCCAGACTGAGCGGATTTCAGCGAAACTTTCCTTGACTTTGCCGCCCCGGCAGCGTTTAACCCGGCCACTTTCTCGGAAAGCTCCGTCTTTTCGACCCGCCGACTGGTCCTGGAGGCCAGAGGCCAACGCCCGACAGCGCGATGCGCCCTCGGGCGCGAAAGTGTTTGGATTTCCTTCTCCCTCGCCCCGCTCTTGCGGGGAGAGGGTCGGGGTGAGGAGCTCTCTCCGCGCACTGTGCGTGTGGATAGCCCTGTACCCCCTCACCCGCCGCGCAAATGCGCGGCGACCTCTCCCCGCAGGCGGGGAGAGGTAAAAGAGGACAACGGCATTGTTCGACAATCTGTCGGAACGGCTTGGTGGCATTCTCGATCGTCTGACGGGGCGCGGTGCGCTGACCGAAAAGGACGTCGATGCCGCAATGCGCGAGGTGCGCCGCGCGCTGCTCGAGGCCGACGTCGCGCTCGAGGTGGTCCGTAGCTTCATCGACCGGGTCCGCGAGCAGGCGATCGGCGCCACCGTCGTCAAGTCGGTGACGCCGGGCCAGATGGTGGTGAAGATCGTCCATGACGAGCTCGTCGCCACGCTCGGCTCCGACGGCCAGACCATCGATATCAACTCCGTGCCGCCGGTGCCGATCATGATGGTCGGTCTGCAAGGCTCCGGTAAGACCACCACCACCGCAAAGCTCGCGCGCCGCATGGTCCAGCGCGACAAGCGCAAGGTGCTGATGGCCTCGCTCGACGTCTACCGCCCGGCGGCGATGGAACAGCTCGCGGTGCTCGGCCGCGACCTCGACATTCCGACGCTGCCGATCGTCGCCGGCCAGATGCCGCCGCAGATCGCAAGGCGCGCGTTGGAGGCCGGCAAGCTCGGCGGCTACGACGTCGTGCTGCTCGACACCGCCGGCCGCACCACGCTCGACGAAGACATGATGAAGGAGGCGGCCGAGATCAAAGCCGCCGCCAACCCGCACGAAGTGCTGCTGGTCGCGGATAGCCTCACCGGCCAGGACGCGGTCAACCTCGCGCGCTCGTTCGACGAGCGCGTCGGCCTCACCGGCATCGTGCTGACGCGCGTTGACGGCGACGGCCGCGGCGGCGCCGCGCTGTCGATGCGCGCGGTCACCGGCAAGCCGATCAAGCTGATCGGCACCGGCGAAAAGACCGACGCGCTGGAAGACTTCCATCCGAACCGCATCGCCGGCCGCATCCTCGGCATGGGCGACGTGGTCTCGCTGGTCGAGAAGGCCGCCGCCAATATCGACGCCGAGAAGGCCGCGCGCACCGCCGAACGCATGCGCAAGGGTCAGTTCGACCTCAACGACATGCGCGAGCAGCTGCAGCAGATGGCGAATATGGGCGGCATCGGCGGCCTGATGGGCATGATGCCCGGCATCTCCAAGATGAAGAACCAGATCGCGGCGGCCGGCATCGACGACAAGATCCTGAAGCGCCAGGTCGCGATCATCGACTCGATGACGCGGCAGGAGCGCAAGAACCCGGACATCCTGAAGGCGAGCCGCAAGAAGCGCATCGCGGCAGGCGCTGGCCAGAGCGTCGAGCACGTCAACAAGCTGCTGAAGATGCACCGGAACATGGCCGACATGATGAAGGCCATGGGCAGCGGCAAACGCGGCCCGCTCGCCGGCATCGCGCAGGCGATGGGATTCGGCGGCGGCATGAAGCCGCCCTCGGCCGAGGAGATGAAGGCGCTCGCCGAGAAGATGCAGGGCGGCGCCGGCGGCGGCCTGCCCAATCTGCCGAAGGATTTGCCGGCCGGGCTGCGCGGCGGCTTGCCGAACGTGCCGGGCCTAACCGGCCTTTCCGGCAAGCCGATGCTGCCGGGCCTCGGCGGTTTCCCGGGCAAGAAGAAATGAGGAATTCGTCGCGACGGCTCGTATACGGCCGGCGCGACGCGGAATGCCAATCAATCGAACACATCGACCTTTGAAGGAGAACTGAATGTCCGTTGTTATCCGCCTCGCTCGCGCAGGCACCAAGAAGCGTCCCGTCTATCACGTCGTCGTCGCCGACTCGCGCTTCCCGCGCGATGGCCGCTTCATCGAGCGTCTCGGCCACTTCAACCCGTTGCTGCCGAAGGACAACGAGTCGCGCCTGAAGCTCGACATGGACAAGGTGAAGGCCTGGCTCGCCAAGGGCGCGCAGCCGTCGGATCGCGTGACCCGCTTCCTCGACGCCGCCGGCGTCAAGAAGCGCGCGCCGCGCAACAACCCGGAAAAGGCCGTGCCGCGCAAGGAGCGCAAGGCGCAGGCCGAAGCCGCCGCCAAGGCTTAAGGCTGAACGGCGACCACGGTGGCTGCACCGGTCTGTGTCGCCCGTATCGGCGCTGCGCATGGCGTGCGCGGCGCCGTCAGGCTTTGGACCTTCACCGAAGATCCGCTGGCCGTGAAGGACTACGGTCCGCTGATGACCAGGGACGGCACGCGCCAGTTCGAGGTCACGCATGTGCGTGAGGCCAAGGACCATCTGGTGGTGACGCTGAAGGGCGTCGCCAGCCGCGATGATGCCGAACGGCTCAACGGGCTCGAGCTCTACGTTCCGCGCGACCGGCTGCCGGACACCGACGACGGCGAATACTACCACACCGATCTGATCGGGCTCGCCGCGGTGACGACGACGGAGCAGCCGCTCGGCAAGGTGATCGCGATCCATAATTTCGGCGCCGGCGACATCATCGAGATCGCCCCGCCGCAGGGCGCGACGATGCTGCTGCCGTTCACCAATGCCGTGGTGCCGACTGTCGATCTCGACGGCGGCCGCGTGGTGATCGACCTGCCCAAGGAAATCGACGGCGACGATCCGTCGGCGGCCTGATCGAAAATAATCTTCAACCCGTCATCCGGCCCTGCTGCTCGAGCCAGTCGCAGAACACCGCGCTGTGCGGATCGTTGCTGCGCCCCGCCGGGAAGTAAGCGAAGTAGCTCCGCGCCGGCAGGCTGACATCCGGAAACGGCGTCACCAGGCGCCCGGCCGCGAGATCGTCCGCGATCAGCGCGGTCGGTCCCATCGCGACGCCGAGACCATCGAGCGCGGCCTGGATCGTCAGATAGAAGTGATCGAAGGTCAGCGCGGCCGCCGGCTCCAGCGCGGATTGCCCGGCCTCGGTGAGCCAGTCGCGCCACAGCCGCGGCATCGACGTGACATGCAGCAGCGTGTGCCTGGAGAGGTCCGCGATCTCATTGAGCGGCAGCTGCCCCAATAGCGACGGACTGCATACCGGCAATCTCCGCTCCGACACCAGGAAGCGTGACGAGAAGCCGTGGAAGGTGTCGGGGCCACCGCGGATCACGACGTCGAATGATTCAGACAACGCATCCACCGGATCGTTCGACGTGCTCAAGCGTACCTCGATATCGGGATGCTCGGCGCGAAACCGGCTCATCCGCGGCAGCAGCCAGCGCAGGCTGAAGGTCGCGAGTGCATTGACGCGCAACACCGCGACCGCCAGATCGCCGCGCCGCTCGCGATGCTGCTGCACGGCGGCGGAAATCCGGTCGAGCGCGGGCGCGAACTCTGCCAGCAATGCCGCGCCTGCCGGCGTCAGCACCACGCGCCGCACCGATCGCCGAAACAGCGACGGCGCGCCCAGCCATTCCTCGAGCAGGCGGATCTGCTGACTGACCGCGCCATGGGTCACGCTGAGCTCGGCGGCGGCTTCCTTGAAGCTGCCTAGCCGTGCGGCGGCCTCGAAGGCACGCACCGCATTGAGCGGCGGCAGGCTGCGGCGTGGGACGAACATGATCCCTCAATACAAGATTTTCTAACGTATGATCCGATTATTACTGATTTGTGACAAGCGCCTTGGCGGCGCATGCTGCCATGCAAGCTCCTTGTATAGCTTTCTTTTCTGAGGTCCCCTCCTGGTGCTCGCCCGCGCAATCTTTAGATTTTCTTGCATTGGAGGGCGGCAATGAGCGTGTCGGCCGAAACCGGCACGACGCGGCCCGACCGTGCCCGGTCAACCCGCACCCTGACCGTGACCGGGCTCAACCACGCCCTCCACGACGGCTACACCGACGTCATCTACGTGCTGCTGCCGGTCTGGCAGGCCGAATTCGCGCTGAGCTACGGCCTGCTGGCGCTGCTGCGCGGGCTCTATGCCGGCGCCATGGCCGGGCTGCAGATTCCGGTCGGACGCATCGCGGAGCGGATCGACGGCAAGGTGATCCTGATCGCGGGCACGGCGCTGTCCGCAGTCGGCTACGCGTTTGCTGGATGCTCCGGCGGTGTCATTGGCCTCGGCCTGGCGCTCGCGCTCTCCGGCGCGGGATCGAGCACGCAGCATCCGATCGCTTCCGCCGCGGTGTCGCGCGCCTATGGCGCAGCGGCGCGCGGGCCGCTCGGTATCTACAATTTCTCGGGCGATCTCGGCAAGGCGGCGATCCCGGCCCTGACCTCGATCCTGCTGGTGATCATGTCGTGGCGGCACGCGCTGCTCGTGCTCGCTCTCGCAGGCTTGCTCGTCGCGGTCTGCATTGCGCTCTGGATGCCGGCCGTCGGCAAGGGCGCCGAGCACAAGGCGGCATCAGCATCGCGCGGCGCCAGCACAGGCTGCGGCTTTCATTGGCTGCTCGCGATCGGAATTCTCGACACCGCGGTCAGGATGGGCTTTCTCACCTTCCTGCCGTTCCTGTTGCGCGACAAGGGCGCCTCGCTGCCGACCAACGGCCTTGCGCTGGCGCTGGTCTTCATCGGCGGCGCGGCGGGAAAATTCACCTGCGGATGGCTCGGCGCGCGGGTCGGGACGCTGCGCACGGTGCTGATCACCGAAGGTGGTACGGCGGCGCTGATCGTGGCCGTGCTGGTGTTGCCGCTGGCGCCGGCCATCGTGCTGCTGCCGCTGCTCGGCGTGATGCTCAACGGCACCTCCTCGGTTCTCTACGGCACGGTGCCCGAACTCACCCCCGCGCATCAGACCGAGCGCGCCTTCGCGCTGTTCTATACCGGAACGATCGGATCGGGCGCGATCGCGCCTGTTATCTACGGCCTGCTTGGCGACGCGCTCGGCCCGTCGCTCGCGACCGCAGCAACCGCGCTCACGGCGCTGGCGATTTGTCCGCTTGCCGTCGCGCTCGCGCGGCATCTCGCTGACGATCCGACGACGGCGTGACCATAACGTGGGTTAGCCCGTAGCCCGGATAAAGCGCAGCGCAATCCGGGGCCGCTCGTCATTGCTTGCGTGATTCCCGGATTGCGCTTCGCTCCATCCGGGCTACTTAAGCAATGGTCTCACGGAGCATCCCAATGACAAGCACGCACAAGGCCTGGCGGCTGCACGCCCACAACGATCTGCGCTTCGAGGATGTCACGACGCCGATGCCCGCGCCCGATGGCGTCGTGGTGCGGATCGAAGCCGGCATGGTGCTGTCCTACACCAACAGGCTGCTGTCCGGCGCACTGCCCTACAGCCTGCCACCGATGCCGTTCGTGCCGGGCACCAACGCGATCGCGCGCGTCGTCGCCGCCGGCGACAACGTCACGCACGTGCAAAGCGGTGACCGCGTGTTCCTGAGCCCGCATCTGCGCGGCGACGTGCCGGATCGCGATCCGCCGCAGATCCTGATCGGCCTCACCGCCACGGTGACGACGCCGGAGGCGCTCGCATTGCAGGCGCGCTGGCGCGACGGCGTATTCGCGGAGATCGCGCACTGGCCGGCCGCCTGCGTTACGCCACTTGCCAATCTCGACGACAAGCCGGCGACCGAGCTGATCGGGCTCGCAAAACTGATCGTGCCGTTCGGCGGCTTGCAGCGCTCCGGCCTGCGCGGCGGGCAGACCATCATTGTCAACGGCGCGACCGGCTATTTCGGTTCGGGCGGCGTGATGCTCGCGGTCGCGATGGGCGCGGGCCGCGTCGTCGCCGTCGGCCGCAAGGAGGCCGCGCTCGAGCAGTTGCGCGACGCGTTCGGCCCGCGCGTCATTCCCGCCGTCGTCAGCGGCGATGCCGCAGCCGACCTTGCGGTCATCCGCCGCGCCGCTGGCGGCAGCGCCGATGTCGCGCTCGATCTGCTCGGCACCGCCAAGAGCACCTCGACCACACTGTCCTCCCTGCGCGCGCTCAGGCGTGGCGGCCGGATGGTGCTGATGGGCAGCGCCGAGGTGCCGCTCGAACTCTCGTTCCGCGAGATGCTGGCCAACGACTGGGAGGTGGTCGGGCAGTTCATGTACGACCGCACGGCACCAGGCCAGATCGCCGGCCTCGCCGCCGAAGGCCTGCTGGACCTGCGCAAGATCAATGTCGCGACCTTCAAGCTTGCCGACTTCCGACGCGCGGTGGACGCGGCCGCGATGATGCAGAGCCTCGACCTCACGGCCGTGGTGCCGTAACCAGAGGCCATGACATCGCAAGACACCACAGCCCAGGCGACACCATGGCGCGCCACCGTGCTGACCCTTTTCCCGGACATGTTTCCGGGGCCGCTCGGCGTGAGCCTCGCCGGCAAGGCGCTGGCTGGCGGACTCTGGGCGCTGGAAGCGCGCGACATCCGGGCCTCGGCCACCGACAAGCACCGCAGCGTCGACGACACGCCGGCCGGCGGCGGCCCCGGCATGGTGCTGCGGGCCGATGTGCTGGCGGCGGCGATCGACGCCGCTGATATCGCGCCTGACCGTCCGCGCCTCTTGATGAGCCCGCGCGGTCGGCCATTGACCCAGACCCAGGTCGCGGAGCTGGCGGCCGGGCCCGGGCCCCTGATCGTCTGCGGCCGCTTCGAGGGCATCGACCAGCGGGTGATCGAGGCGCGGGGCCTCGAGGAGGTCTCGATCGGCGATTATGTGCTGTCCGGCGGCGAAATCGCCGCGATGGCCCTGATCGACGCCTGCGTCCGCCTGTTGCCGGGGGTGATGGGCAAGCAGGCCTCGGGAACCGAGGAAAGCTTTTCCGAAGGACTACTGGAATACCCGCAATACACCCGCCCGCAGGAGTTCGAGGGCAGGCAGATCCCGGAAATCCTGATTTCCGGCGATCACGCCAAGGTCGCGGCCTGGCGGCTGGCCCAATCCGAGGCCCTGACGGCGGCCCGGCGGCCCGATCTCTGGGCCCGCAAGGCCGGCCAAAAAGCCGCTCGGCGAGGGACAAAAAACACGACAGACGGGTGACAAACCCTGCGCTTTGCCTTATACGGGCGGCCAAATCCGCACCCGCGCAGGATAGATGGACGTTTGCGCAGCCCGCGAAAGGCTGGGCGCGCCGCCGATGGAGATTTCGATGAACCTTATTCAGCAGCTCGAAAAAGAGCAGTTCGACAAGCTCGCCGCCACCAAGGATATCCCGGAATTCGGCCCCGGCGACACCGTCATCGTCAACGTGAAGGTGGTCGAAGGCGAGCGTACCCGCGTGCAGGCCTATGAGGGCGTTTGCATCGGTCGTTCCGGTCAGGGCCTCAACGAGAGCTTCACCGTGCGCAAGATCTCCTACGGCGAAGGCGTCGAGCGCGTCTTCCCGGTGATGTCGCCGATGATCGACTCGATCAAGGTCGTGCGTCGCGGCAAGGTTCGTCGCGCCAAGCTTTATTATCTGCGCAACCTGCGCGGCAAGTCGGCCCGCATCGTCGAGAAGCAGGACCGCCAGACCGCCGTTGGCGAGTAACGTTTCCCTCAGGGGATGTGACCGAAAGCGCGGGGCCTGCCCCGCGCTTTTTTGTTGCGGCGCGCCTATCTGACTTGCAGGCCCGCGCAATCGATCGATTGTCGCCGCTATGAGCCCTGTGTTAGAAATTTAGAATGGTTCCGGATCAAGCAAGCCAGACCTGCCAGCGCGTCGTGATCGACGATCGCTCGCGGCTGCCCGGCCGCTTCTTCGGTCGCTTTGCGACGTCGGCAACGTCCGAGCTTAGACGCGCAGCGTAACGCTGCCTGGACGCTTTCGCCTGCTCGCGCGCTTAAGACGCGCTCATGCCATCCCACCACTGAATTTCTTCTGGAGCTGAAGCTCATGTCCAAACCGACCACGCTGTACGACAAGATCTGGAACGACCATCTGGTCCACGAGGCCGACGACGGCACCTGCCTGCTCTATATCGATCGCCACCTGGTGCACGAGGTGACCTCGCCGCAGGCGTTCGAAGGGCTGCGCGCCGCCGGCCGCAAGGTGCACGCGCCCGAGAAGACGCTCGCCGTCGTCGACCACAACATCCCGACCACCGACCGTTCGAAGCCGAACCCCGACCCTGAAAGCATCGAGCAGATGCGGGTGATGGCCGAGAACGCCAAGGAATTCGGCATCGAGTATTACAACGAGTTCGACAAGCGCCAGGGCATCGTTCACGTCATCGGCCCGGAGCAGGGTTTTACGCTGCCCGGCACCACCATCGTCTGCGGTGACAGCCACACCTCGACGCATGGCGCGTTCGGCGCGCTCGCGCACGGCATCGGCACCTCCGAAGTCGAGCACGTGCTGGCGACGCAGACGCTGATCCAGAAGAAGGCCAAGAACATGCGCGCGATCGTCGACGGCAAGTTGCCCGAAGGCGTGACCGGCAAGGACATCATCTTGGCGATCATCGGCGAGATCGGCACCGCCGGCGGCACCGGCTATGTGCTGGAATATGCCGGCGAGGCGATCCGTGCGCTCTCGATGGAAGGCCGCATGACGGTCTGCAACATGTCGATCGAAGGCGGCGCGCGCGCCGGCCTGGTTGCGCCCGACCAGAAGGCGTTCGACTTCCTGCGCGGCCGCCCGAAGGCGCCGAAGGGCGCCGCCTGGGACGCCGCGATGCGCTACTGGGAGACGCTGCGCTCCGACGAGGGCGCGCATTTCGACCACGAGATCCGGCTCGATGCGGCCAAGCTGCCGCCGATCGTCACCTGGGGCACGAGCCCTGAGGACGTGATCTCGGTGACCGGCTTCGTGCCCGATCCCGACAAGATCGCCGATGAGGCCAAGCGCATCTCCAAGCATCGCGCGCTGAAATATATGGGCCTGATCGCCGGCACGAAGATCACCGACATCAAGCTCGACCGCGTCTTCATCGGCTCCTGCACCAACGGCCGCATCGAGGACCTGCGCGCTGCCGCGAAGATCGCCGAGGGCAAGACTGTCAACGGCAATGTCAACGCGATGATCGTGCCGGGCTCCGGCATCGTGAAGGAGCAGGCGGAAGCCGAAGGCCTCGACAAGATCTTCATTGCGGCCGGCTTCGACTGGCGCGAGCCAGGCTGCTCGATGTGCCTTGCGATGAACCCGGACAAGCTGAAGCCGGAAGAGCGCTGCGCCTCGACCTCGAACCGCAATTTCGAGGGCCGCCAGGGCTTCAAGGGCCGCACTCATCTGGTGTCGCCCGCGATGGCCGCGGCCGCCGCGATCGCCGGACACTTCGTCGACGTCCGCGACTGGCGGTAAGGTACGCGCCAGATTCTTTTTTGACGCGTTTTCTTCACGCGAACCGGGGCCACTTCGCTCGAAAACGCTATTGCTTCGTCTCAAGCTCGAGCCGTTTCGGAAACGGCTCGTTAACGGGGCGCACGCACACTGCCTCCTTGCGAAAACAAGCCTTCGCAAGGAGCGCGTGCCGTGGCCGATAAACCCGAATTCGTCGACATGATCAGCGACGCGACGCGCCAGAAGCGCCGTCGTGCCGTGGCGCGCATCATCGATCCGCTTCCCGAGGTGAAGGAAACCTCGCGCCTCAGCCACTGGCCGCCGGAGCGCTGGACGCAATGGCGGATGGAAAACCTGACGCCGTGGAAGATAAAGTCCTGGAAGCTGAAGAACTGGGACTAACGCCCCTTTCTTGACGCGTTTTCTTCACGCGAAGCGGCGCCCACTTCGTTCGAACACGCTCCAGCGCGCAAAGAGAGGGACCCAACAAGACGGGCGCCGTGAGGCGCCCGCTGTCATTTCAAACTTTACCAATAGACGCGATACGGCCGCCAGTAGTGACGGTGGTGCCACCACGGCCGGCAGATCCGGCGCGGTCCGTAATAGGTCCAGACCACCCGGCAACGGCGGTGATGATAATAGGCCGGGTAATAGTAGGACGATCCGTAGAAGAAGCGCCGGTGATGGAAGTGCCGGCGGTAATAGGGCCGATAGCCGTAGCGGTAACCGCCGCCGTAGAAGCGGTGGTAGCCACCATAATGGCGATGGAAGCCGCCATAGCGATAGCCGCCATGGAACGCCGGCGCGGCGCGGAAGCCGCCACCACGGAAGCCGCGGCCGTGAAATCCGCCGCCGTGGAATCCACCACCGCGGAAGCCGCCACCATGAAAACCTCCGCCGCCGTGGCCGCCACCGCCGTGCCGGACCTAGGTCGTCATGGCATCGGCCGCAGACCTTGCCGCGGGCGCGGCGGCCGGGCTCGCCAGCGACAGCGCTTCGGCGCGCTGCTGCGAAGCAACCGACAATGCGAAGACAGCGGCCGCCGCAACGCCGAGACGGCGCACCAATCCGCGCCGCAAATAGCTCTCCCTCATCTCTGAACCTCCCTGACAACGGCAACGAGCACCAAGCTGCATGGCAGCCGGTTTCATTGCGTTCATTGCAGTCGCTCCCGGCATGACGCTAGAAATCGCTGAGTGAATGCGCCATGAACGCGCAAAACGCTGCGGCGAAACGTCCGGGAGAAACGTCAGTGACTGTCTATGTGATCGTGCAACTCAAGATGACCGATCGCGCCGCCTATGATCGGTATCAGGCGCGCTTCTTCGACGTATTCAAGAAGTTCAACGGACGCCTGCTGTCGGCCGACGAACAGCCCGCGGTGCTCGAGGGCAGCTGGGATCGCGACAAGCTGGTGCTGATGTCATTCCCTGACGAAGCCGCATTCCGCGCCTGGTCGGAGTCGCCCGAATATGTCGAGATCTCCAGGGATCGCAAGGCGGGTGCGCAGGGCATTGTGCTGCTGGCGAAGGGCTTCGCGCCCTGAGGCGGACGGAGCGGCTCCGATCGGAGAGCTGCTCTCTTGTTGCACGGCTGATGTCGCGCACGGCGCGACTGCGTGCATCACCAGAACGGGCCGAACCCGAAGCCGAAGGTGAATGGCGCCGGCGCAGCATAGGGGTACGGCCGATAGTAATAGGGCCGCCCGTAATAATAGGAGCCGTACTGCCGATAATAGGAATAGGGCCGGTAGTACGGCCGGTAATAAGGACGGTAGCCGTAGTGATAGTGGCGACGATGGTAATGATGATAGCGCTGCGCGCTGATATCCGTTGCCTTGCCTACTTGCCGCTGCGGTGCCGCGGCCTGCGGCTGGGCTGATGCCGCGGCGGTTGCCGATGCCGGCGCCGTCAACGCGAATGTACAAGCGACAGCCGCGACACCGATCCATCTCATCATGATCAACTCCTGCAGATTGCGATGGATATCATCTCGCGTGCGCGAATCTGCCGGTTTGATGGCTGAGAACGACAACAGGCCCGCTGCTCACGGGCCTGTGTCTCAACTGCGCTAATACGCCGCGCGATCAACGGCGCCAGTGGCGACGATGCCCCCAGCCGCGGTGATGTCCGCGATGCCAGCCACGATGCCAGCCGCGCCCACCCCAGCGTACCTGCGTGGTCGCCTGGTTCGCGTTGTCCTGAACCGTGGCGGCTGTGCCCGGCGTGGCGAGCGACATCGCGCTTGCACGCTCGGCCGGCGCCGCCAACACCAACACGGCACCGACAGCCGCGAGCCCCAGAACCTTCATCGCCTTCATGAATTGTCTCCTTGATCCTTTGATGTCACGTCTTGCAGCGACGACTTGAACTTCTGCTTGACGCGTTTTCCTCACGCGAACCGGTGTCCGTCCCGCATCACGCGCGGGACAGGCTCCGCTGGAAAACGCTTCAGCTTTCGAATCGACGCCGTTGCCGCGACGCAGATCGCTAGCAGAATGCGGACGACGTGAATGGGAAGTGAATGACTGCGCCACGAACATGAATGCTGCCGGCGCGCTTCAGGTTCCGGCACTGCGCGCGATTTTTCGCGTTGGTGTGCAAACGACATAGACGATGGTCGTATCTCGCGTTCTGTCCGTTGCAGGATTGCCATGACACAAACGCGCACGCAGGTGGCTGCTTCGAACAGCCCTCGCGGCGCTCAGCTGTTCCATCATGCTCGGCGATGTCGCGCTCGCCGCCAAGGACCGGGCGACGACATCGGCACCGCAAGCCATCGCACGCGGATGCTGATGGCGGCGGCGGTTTATGGGCGACAGGTTTGATCGCGGCTGTTGCGATGATCGGCGCAACGCGCCGACATACGCGTAACTAGCCCGGCCGCCAGAAGCAGTTCATGCGCGGCGTGATCACGGTACCGCTCGGCCGGTGCTCCTGCACATAGGTCGCGGTGCAGTCGCGCACGGCGTTCGGACCGGGGTTGTAGCGCGGGATGACATCGGGTTCCCAATGATCGGGCCGGGACCGGTAGATCGGCACGCGCTTCAGCCGGCGGCGCTCGACGACGCGCGTGCGCGCGACCGGTGCCGCCTCGCCGACGCGCGCCTCAGCCGCCGCGCTCTGTGCCTGCGCCTTTGTCGCCGGGAGCGAGAGCCCGACTGCTACAGCCAACAGCGCTGTCGCCACGATCCGTTTCATTACGCCCACCCAAGCTCGATTCTTGAGCCCCATTCGTGGGCGGCACGGTCTCCCATTGCGCCGCCAAGGTCAACTGCGCTGGCGCCGCCGATAGCACTCGCGCTAAAGGAGTGTCATGTGGACCACAGAAAAAGCCCCCTCGCTGGCCGAGATGGAGGCCATGGCGCACGAGGTTTTCGAGCGCCTGCCCAAGACGTTCCGGGCCCTCTGCGAGGGCCTGATCATCCGCGTCGACGACTTTCCGACCGACGAGGTGCTCGACGAGATGCAGGCCGAGAGCGAGTTCGACCTGCTCGGCCTGTTTCAGGGCATCGGCCTGCCGCAGCAGAGCCATAGCGACGTGGCCCGGCTGCCCAACCTGGTCTGGCTGTACCGCCGGCCGATCCTGGATTACTGGGCGGAGCACGACGAGACCCTCGGCCACATCGTTCGCCACGTGCTGATCCATGAGATCGGGCACCATTTCGGCCTCTCCGACGCCGATATGGAGGCGATTGAGGCCGATGCGGGCTAGCCCTGCAGAAATGGCCCTTTTACCGCTGTCACATTCGCGATAAACATCCGGCCGATATCCGCTATTTTTTGCCCGGGAAGAGCACCGATGGATAAGTTCACCACGCTGGAAGGCGTCGCGGCGCCGCTGAAGATCATCAATGTCGACACCGACATGATCATTCCGAAGCAATACCTCAAGACCATCAAGCGCACCGGCCTTGGCAAGGGGCTTTTCTCCGAGCAGCGCTACAAGGATGACGGCAGCGAGAACCCGGATTTCGTCCTCAACCAGCCCGCCTATCGCAACGCGAAGGTGCTGGTCGCCGGCGACAATTTCGGCTGCGGCTCGAGCCGCGAGCACGCGCCCTGGGCACTGCTCGACTTCGGCATCCGCTGCGTGATCTCGACCTCGTTTGGCGACATCTTCTACAACAACTGCTTCAAGAATGGCATCCTGCCGATCCGCGTGTCGCAGGAGGACCTCGACAAGCTATTCGACGACGCCGAGCGCGGCGCCAACGCGACGCTGACCATCGACCTCCCCAACCAGGAGATCCGCGGTCCCGACGGCGGCAAGGTCAAGTTCGAGATCGACCCGTTCCGCAAGCACTGCCTGATCAACGGCCTCGACGACATCGGCCTGACGATGGAAAAGAAATCGTCGATCGACAGCTACGAGACGAAGCTCAAGGAACGCGCCTGGGCTTGAGGCTCAGCGCATCATCGTGCCCCGGTGCCGTCAGGCGCCGGGGCTTTTCTTTGCCGAATTCGCTCGCCGCAAACCCGCTGATAGCTGACGCGCATGCTGCCTGACATCGTCACCTTCTGGCACGGCTCGATGGACGCGCTGCGCCAGACCTGCCTGCGCTCGCAGGCGGCGGCGGGGCACAAGGTCACCGTCTACAGTTTCGATCCGATTCCCGGCCTGCCCGACGGTATCGGCAATGCCGGAGCCGAAGCCGTGCTGCCGCATTCGTTCGCGGAGAAGCTGCGCCCGGCGGAGCCCGACGGCTCGTGGCGCGACTGGACCATGCTGCAGTTCAGCGACTTCTTCCGCATGCGGCTGATGGCGCGGCGCGCCGGTCTCTGGCTCGACGCTGACGTGCTGCTGCTGAAGGGCGTCGAGCTCGATCCGGCCAAGCCCTATTTTGCCTGGGAGCGGCCGCGGCAGCTCGGCAACTCCGTGCTGTATCTGCCGACCGACGATCCAATCGTGCGCGCGTTCGAGGCGCTGATGCAGCAGGACGAGCTGATCCCGGACTGGCTGGCGCTGCGCCATCGCCTGACCTTTGCGATGCGCCGGCTGCGCGGCAAGTCCAATCGCCTCGCCGACATCCGTGTCGCGATCTACGGCCCGGCGGCGCTCACCGCGCTGGCGCGCCGCGCAGGCGAATTGCAGCACGCGCTGCCGAAGCGATCATTCTACGCCGTGCATGCCGAGCCGAAGCTGTTCTTCGAGCCGTCGGATTTTTCGCGCTACCTGAACGATCCCGGGATCATCGGCCTGCACATCTCGCCGAAAGGGCGCGGCAAGGAGGCGCCGATCCCGGGCAGCCTCTACGCGTGGGCGGCGGAGAGGTTTGGAGCGTAACGCAAACACCGCTGCACCCTCTCCCCTTGTGGGAGAGGGTGGCTTCGCGAAGCGAAGCCGGGTGAGGGGTTCTCTCCCACGGGAGAATCCCGGAAGCGGAGATAACCCCTCATCCGGCGCTTCGCGCCACCTTCTCCCACAGGGGGGAGAAGGAAGACGCTTCGCTGGGCTAATGCCCCATCGCGGCGACCGCATCGGCGATCGCGATCGTGCGCCTGGCCATCTCGGCGTGCAGGCGCTCGACCATGCGGCCGTCGAGCTGGATCGCGCCGCGCGAGGCGTTCTCCGGCTTCTCGAAAGCGGCAATGATCTTGCGCGCCTCGGCGACCTCGGCCTCGGGCGGCGTGAAGATCGCGTTGCAGGCATCGATGTGGCTCGGATGGATCAGCGTCTTGCCGTCGAAGCCGAGATCGCGGCCCTGCGCGCATTCCTCCGCGAAGCCGTCGACATTGCTGATGTCACTGTAGGGCCCGTCGAGGATCTCGAGCCCGTGCGCGCGGGTCGCCAGGATGCAATGCGTGATCATCGGAATCATCGCCGCGCGGCCCGGCTTCATCCGGATCCGGGTTTCGCGGGCAATGTCGTTCGGCCCGAACACGAAGCCGGCGAGCCGGGTTTCGGAATCCTTCGATGCCGCGGCCAGCTTGTCGGCGTCGAGCACCGCGCGCGCGGTCTCGATCATCGCCCAGACCCGGATCGAGGCAGGCGCATTGATGTCGCTGAGGCGATCGGCGACGGCGTTGAGATCGTCGACGGTCGAAATCTTGGGAACCAGGATCCCGTCCGGCTGCGCCTTGCCGGCCATGCCGATGTCGTCGACCCACCAGGGCGTGTCGAGCGCGTTGATGCGGATCAGCATCTCGCGCTTGCCGAAGCCCTTGGCGGCGACCGCCTTGGCGATCTGCTCCCGGGCTGTGGCCTTGGCGTCGGGGGCAACGGAATCCTCCAGGTCGAGGATAATGCCGTCCGCCGGCAGCGTCCGGGCCTTTTCCAGCGCCCGTGCATTCGATCCCGGCATGAACAACAGGCTGCGGCGCGGACGGGTCATCGACATTCTCCTGGGGGCTTGGGCTCCGCCACTGTCCATTGTTTAGGCATCGGACGGAACCATTCTTCGACGCTGCCGTATCATCTCAGGCCACACGCCGAAAGTCTTGTTCCCGTTACCCGCATGTGGTTAGCCAGAGGCCATGAAATTCTTTCCGAAGCAGTTGATCGACGGCTACCGGACGTTCGCCACCCAGCGGCTGCCGACTGAACAGTCCCGCTACCGCGACCTGTCGGAGCGCGGCCAGTTTCCCGAGACCATGGTGATCGGCTGCTGCGACTCCCGCGTTTCGCCGGAGGTGATCTTCGACGCCGGCCCCGGCGAGTTGTTCGTGGTCCGCAACATCGCCAATCTGGTTCCGGTCTATCAGCCCGACAGCAACGCCCACGGCGTCTCGGCCGCGCTGGAATATGCCGTGACCGTTTTGAAGGTGAAGAACATCGTGGTGCTGGGCCACGCGCAGTGCGGCGGCATCCGCGCCTTCGTCGACAAGATCAAGCCGCTCACGCCCGGCGACTTCATCGGCAAATGGATGCAGATGTTCATCAAGCCCGGCGAAATCGTCGAGCAACGCGAGCATGAGACCATGCAGGACTTCGTCGTCCGCATCGAGAAGGCCGCGGTGTTCCGCTCGCTGGAGAACCTGATGACGTTCCCATTCGTGCGCGAACGCGTCGAGAGCGGCGAGATGCAGCTGCACGGTGCCTATTTCGGCGTCGCCGAGGGCTCGCTGTTCGTGCTCGACCGGGTCGCGAAGGAATTCATCAGCGTCCGCGACGAGCTGAAATCAGACCAGTAATCTACTCGCTGCCGTGATGGCCGCTGCCCCAGCGGTCGGAGATCGCGAGCATGAAGGACGACACCACGAATACCAGGTGCACGCCGACCAGCCAGGCGAGCTTGCTGGGATCGAACGCGGTATCGAGGTTCATGAACGCCTTCAGCACCTGAATCGCCGAGATCGCGACGATCGACGCCAGCAGTTTTTGCTTCAGGCCGCCGAAATCGACCTTGGTCATCCAGTCCGGCCAATCCGGATGCCCTTCCGGATCGATCTTCGAGACGAAGTTCTCGTAGCCTGAGAACACCACGATCAGGATCAGATTGCCGGTCAGCGAGATGTCGATCAGCGCCAGCACGCCGAGAATGATGTCGGATTCCTTGGCATCCGGCACATGCAGGATGAAGTGCCACAGCTCCATGCAGAACTTGAACAGCAATGCCGCGAGGCTGATGACGAGACCGAAATAGAACGGCGCCATCAGCCAGCGGCTGTTGAACAGCAGGTTCTCGAAACGACGTTCAACCCGCTTCAGCGTCGGATTGGGCCGATAGGTCCCCGGTTGTTCCGCTTCCGCCATGCCACGCGCTTCCTGACGCCGTATTCCCGCGGCAGCTTTTATGCCGCCTTCTGCTTGGCGGTGATCAGCTTGCGGTTGATCAGGACTTCGGCGATCTGCACGGCATTGAGCGCCGCGCCCTTGCGCAGGTTGTCCGACACGCACCAGAAAGACAGGCCGTTCTCCACCGTCGCGTCCTCGCGGATGCGGCTGATATAGGTCGCGTCCTCCCCGGCAGCCTCATAGGGCGTGACGTAGCCGCCCGGCTCGTGCTTGTCGATCACGAGGCAGCCCGGCGCGCGGCGCAGGATGTCGCGCGCCTCGTCCGCCGTGATCGGATTGGCGAACTCGACATTGACGGCTTCGGAGTGACCGACGAAGACCGGCACGCGTACGCAGGTGGCGGCGAGCTTGATCTTCGGATCGAGGATCTTCTTGGTCTCCGCCATCATCTTCCACTCTTCCTTGGTGTAGCCGTCTTCCATGAAGACGTCGATCTGAGGAATGACGTTGAAGGCGATGCGCTTCGGAAACTTCTTATTGACCAGCTCGTCATTGGTGTAGACGGCCTTGGTCTGCGAGAACAATTCGTCCATTGCGTCCTTGCCGGCGCCCGACACCGATTGATAGGTCGAGACCACGACGCGCGTGATCGTCGCCTTGTCGTGCAGCGGCTTCAGCGCGACGACGAGCTGCGCGGTCGAGCAGTTCGGGTTGGCTATGATGTTCTTCTTGGTGAAGCCGGCGGTCGCATCCGCGTTCACTTCGGGCACGATCAGCGGCACGTCGGGGTCCATGCGCCAGGCCGAGGAGTTGTCGATCACGACGGCGCCGGCGGCGCCGATCTTGGGTGACCATTCCTTGGAGACCGAGCCGCCGGCCGACATCAGGCAGATGTCGATGTCGGAGAAGTCATAGTGCTCGAGCGCCTTCACCTTCAGCGTGCGGTCGCCATAGGAGACCTCGATGCCGACGCTGCGGCGCGAGGCCAGCACGATGACCTCGTCGGCGGGGAATTTGCGCTCGTCGAGAATGTTGAGCATTTCGCGCCCGACATTGCCGGTCGCTCCGACCACCGCGACTTTGTAACCCATCGTTCACTCTCCGACGAAAAATGCCCGTTCCCCCGCAAGCTGCGGAAAGGGAAGAGGCAGCGCTTCTATGCGAGAAACCCCGTCAAGACAACGTTGCGTAGCTTTTGAGCGTTTTGATGCGTTTATTTCGGGCCGATCCGGCCGCGCCCCATCATACGAGAAATCCGTCAGCACTGACGAGCTTCGTCGACGAGGTGTACGCGACGCTCTCCCGGCTGTTCGCCTATGTCGCCGTGCTCGCGCTGTTCGTCGTCCTCGGCAACTATCTATGGAAGCAACTGCCCGACGCAACGGCGATGGCGGCCCCTGCCGCCGCAGGCTGGAGCCCGGCCGGCCGCACGGCGCCGGCCTTTGCCGTAAGCCGGCTCGATCTGCGAGATAAAACAGAGACTTACGAGATCTTCCGGCACCCCGAGGGCGGCCGCAAGGACGCCTTCCGTTGGGCCGATGCCAACGGTGCAACAGTCGCCGAGCTGGAAATCTATCGCCCCGGCGGCGAGGCCATGGGGCCTGCGGTCACCGAGATTGTCGGGCGGCTCCACCCGGGCGGCGTCCGCGAGTTCGAGGCTGCCGGCATCGTCGACAGCAAGTTCGGCAGCGTCACCTTGCTGCGCCCGGCGCGGCAGGACGGCGACCGCGCCTGCCTCGGCTTCCTCAAGCAGGCCGACGCGCCTGACCTCCGGATCTCCGGCTGGACCTGCCAGGGCGCCAGCCTGCCGGCCCGGCGCGCCGCGATCATCTGCATGCTGAACCGCCTGACCCTGCTGGCCGCGGGCAACGATCCGCGGCTCGCCGCCCTGTTCGCGCATGCCGAGCTCAAGCGCACCGACTGCGTTACCTCCGGCGCGCCGGCCCTGTCGGCCGACTGGGTCATGGGCAGCGAGAACCCGCGCCTGCGCGGCGCCCTTTGATGGCGAGACCGTGGCAAGGCACTGGTTTTCATGAAACTTTTGGACTTGGACACGCATTATCTCGGCCGGTGTGGCGCAATTGACCTAGTGACGGCCTCCCCACCATGGCTACAATGTGTTCCGAGTGATTTCGGCGGACGCGCCAGCCCCGACGGGGCCGTAATGACGAGGATGCGATGACCCTAGAATTCCCTGCCGCGAACAAGCTCGTGGTGTTGCTTGCCGCGGCTGCCGTCACCGCAACCGCGTTCGGCATGACCGCAGCCAGCGCGCAGAGCCCGAGCACACGCAAGCAGCAGGAGCAGTATGACCGCGATGGCCGCCGCTACTACGGCGCGCAGGGTCCGAACCGGGTCTATCAGCAGGGTCCGCGCACCCGCGTTTACGTCACCACGCGCTCGTGGCTCGACGCCGGCACCGAAGTGCTGCCGGGCGACCGCAAGTTCAACGACTACGCCTATCCGCCGGAGATCGGTTATCCCTCGTTCGCGCGTGAGAACAACAACCGCCCGATCGATCGCCAGCCGCTCAGCCCGCCGGCCGATCTCGGCGGCTATCCGCGGAATTTCCCGCTGTACTGAGAATTTCGGCGAGCAGCCGATACGAAAATGCCCGGCTCCGGCCGGGCATTTTCATTTTTGGTGCTGTCATTCCGGGGCATCGCGCAGCGATGAACCCGGAATCTCGAGATTCTAAGGTGCGCAAGCGCACACCATAGTTCGATGCTACGCATCGCCCCGGAATGACGGCAGAGCCGTCACGCGTGCAGCTTCTGCAATTCCTTCAGGATCGCCTCGCCCATCTGGCTCGTGCTGGCCGGCGTGGTGCCTTCCGACTTGATGTCGGCGGTGCGCAGGCCGCTGGCGAGCACGGCCGCGATCGCCGCATCGACCTTGTCGGCGAGCTCGCCCATGTCGAAGGAATAGCGCAGCGCCATGCCGAACGACGAGATCATCGCGATCGGATTGGCGAGGCCTCGGCCTGCGATATCGGGCGCCGAGCCGTGCACCGGCTCGAACAGCGAGCGCCGCTTCTTCGTCTTCGAATCGACTTCGCCGAGCGAGGCCGACGGCAGCATGCCGAGCGAGCCGGTCAGCATCGCCGCGATGTCCGACAGCATATCGCCGAACAGATTGTCGGTCACGATGACGTCGAACTGCTTCGGCGCCTTGACGAGGTTCATACCGCCGGAATCGGCGAGCTGGTGCTCGAGCGTGACGTCCTTGTATTCGCGCGCGTGGACCTGGGTCATGACCTCGTTCCAGAGCACGCCCGACTTCATGACGTTGCGCTTCTCCATCGACGTCACCTTGTTGCGGCGCTTGCGCGCCAAGTCGAAGGCGACGCGGCCGATGCGCTCGATCTCGTAGGTGTCATAGACCTGGGTGTCGACCGCGCGCTTCTGGCCGTTGCCGAGATCGGTGATGGTCTTCGGTTCGCCGAAATAGACGCCGCCGGTGAGCTCGCGGACGATCATGATATCGAGCCCCTCGACCACGTCGCGCTTCAGGCTCGAGGCCTCGGCGAGCGCCGGGTAGCACACCGCCGGGCGCAGATTGGCGAACAGGCCGAGATCCTTGCGCAGCCGCAGCAGGCCGGCCTCGGGACGCACCTCATAGGGCACGCTGTCCCACTTCGGGCCGCCGACCGCGCCGAAGACCACGGCGTCCGCCGCCGTCGCCTTGGCCATGTCGCCCTCGGAGATCGACACCTTGTGGGCGTCATAGGCGGAGCCGCCGACCAGGCCCTGCTCGGTCTCGAACTTCGCGATGCCCTGCGCATTCAGCCAGTCGATCAGGCGCTGCACCTCGGCCATCACTTCGGGGCCGATGCCGTCGCCGGGGAGAAGCAGCAGTTTATGGGTCGCCATGGTGTTACCTCGAGCTAATCGTTGTTGTCGTTGCCGGGCAAGAGCGCGAAGCGCGTCCTCGCACAGATGACCCGGCAATCCATCCCGCTTCGAAAGGCCTCTGAAGATGGATGGATGCCCGGGTCGAGCCCGGGCATGACGAGCGGGGGAAATCCGGCCGGAGTGCTAAAGCGCCGGAGCCGGATTGGCAAGGCACCTCGGATCGGCCCAGAATGGTCCCAACGGGCAACCCGCGCCTCTAGAAGCCAACAAGACGGACCTCATGACCGCAGCCATCGTCTACGCCTTCGCCTCGGCGATTTTCCTCGGCGCCGGGGTGGTGCTGGCGCAGCTTGGCCTGCGCACCGTCGAGCCGCTGTCGGGCGCCGCGATCAGCGTGCCCACTTTCACCCTGCTATTCCTGGTGCTGTCGCCGCTGATCCTGCATGGCGAGCCGGTGGTCTGGCGTGCGCTGCCGATCTTCATGGCGATCGGGCTGTTCTTCCCGGCCTCGCTGACGCTCCTGACCTTTGCGTCAAACCGGGCGCTGGGACCGGTCATCACCTCGACGCTGGGCAATCTGGCGCCGCTGTTTGCGGTCACCGCCGCCGTGGTGCTGCTGCACGAGCCCTTGCTGCCGCAGCAGCTCATCGGCCTCGTCGTCGCGGTCGCGGGCGCCGCCATCATCACCGTGACGAGGCCGCGCGACCTCGGCCATTGGCGCAGCTGGGCGCTGCTGCTGCCGCTTACCAGCGCGCTGGTGCGCGGCATCGTGCCGCCGATCGCCAAGCTCGGCCTTGCGATCTGGCCGAGCCCGCTATGGGCCTGCCTGGTCGGCTACGTCATGTCCTCGCTGGTGGTGCTGACCGTGCAACGGGTCCGCAAGGGCAGCTTCATGGTGCAGGCGCCGCGCGAGGGCCGGTTCTGGTTCGCGCTGACCGGGATCAGCAACGGGCTCAGCGCGCTCAGCCTGTTCGCCGCGGTCCGCAACGGCCCGATCACGCTGGTGGCGCCGCTCGCCGCGATCTACCCGCTGGTCACCGTGGCGATGAGCGCGGTGGTGCTCAAGCATGTCGAGATCACCGCGCGGATCGTCGGCGGAACCCTGCTGACCGTGATCGGCGTCGCGCTGGTCCTGATCGCCTGATTGCCTGATACGCAAGACAGTGTTGCGGGCATCGGCGCTGGGCAGCGCCGCCGCGGCCTGTCACAATGGCCGCATTGCCGGAGTGAATTGTGAGAGCCCCCGCCCCGTCCTACCCGCATGCCGCGCGGCTGATCCTTATTCTGTCGCTCGCACCGACGGTCGGTCTCGGCATCGGCCGGTTTGCCTATTCGCTGGTGCTGCCCGACATGCGCGAGCAGCTGGCCTGGTCCTATTCGGCCGCCGGCTTCATGAACACGATCAACGCCGCCGGCTATCTGGTCGGCGCGCTGCTCGCCTCACGCCTGATCGAACGCTTCGGACTTGCCGCATCGGTGCGCTGGTCGACGCTGGCCTGCGCGCTGTCGCTGGCGCTTTGCGCCCTCACGGGCAATTTCGTGGTGCTGAGCTTTGCCCGCCTGCTGGTGGGCTTCGCCGCCGCGATCGGCTTCGTCGGCGGCGGCGCGCTCGCGGCAACCATCGCGCAATCGCGACCCGAACGCGCGAATTTCCTGCTCAGCCTGTTCTATGCCGGGCCGGGCGTCGGCATCCTCGCATCGGGCTTGATCGCGCCCTTCGTGCTGCAGGGCTTCGGCGCCGGCTCGTGGTCGATCGTGTGGTGGGCGATGACGCTACTTTCCGCGATCATGACCGTGCCGCTGATGCTGGCGCCGCTCCACGCCAACACCGCCGCCGGCGGCATCGTGCGGACCCAATTCGCTGTCATGCCGGTCCTGATCTACCTCGCCGCCTACTTCCTGTTCGGCGCCGGCTACATCGCCTACATGACTTTCATGATCGCCTATGTCCGGGACGGCGGCGGCGGCGCAGCTGCACAGAGCGCGTTCTGGAGCCTGATCGGCGTCAGCGCATTCGTGACGCCCTGGGTCTGGGGGCGGGTGCTGGCGCTCGACCGCGGCGGGCTCGCCACCACCATCATCCTCGGCGTCAACGCCCTCGGCGCCAGCCTGCCGATCTTCGGGCATTCGCCGCTGCTGCTGGCGATCTCGGCGCTGGTGTTCGGCGTCGCCTTCTTCGCCGTGGTCGGCTCGACCACCGCCTTCGTGCGTTTCAACTACCCGCCGCAAGCCTGGCCGACCGCGATCGCGGCGATGACCATCGCCTTCGGCATCGGCCAGACGCTCGGACCGATCGTGGTCGGCGCCATCACCGACGCGGTCGGCAGCCTGTCATTCGCGTTGAATGTCTCGGCCGCGATGCTCGCGCTCGGCGCGCTGCTGTCGGCGTTTCAGAGGAAGGTCCCCTCCCAGCGTCGTCCCGGCGAAGGCCGGGACCCATAACCACAAGCGGTTGCGATGGAAGGGAACGTCTCCCCTCGTACCTATTCCCGCGGCCGCGGGGTATGGGTCCCGGCTCCCGTGCGCAATTGCGCATTAGGCCGGGACGACAGCGAGTTAGCTCCCGCTGAACGAATTGTAGCCCTGGTCTTCCCAGTAGCCGCCCTTGTAGTCGTTGGTGACTTCCATCGAGAGCACGTATTTCGGGTTCTTGAAGCCGAGCTTGGTCGGGACCCGGATCTTCATCGGAAAGCCGTAGGCGCGCGGCAGGATCTCGTCGCCGAATTTGAACGTCATCTGGGTCTGCGGGTGCAGCGCCGAGCGCATGTCGAGCGGCGAGTTGTAGCCGTCCTTGTCGGCGCACTGGAACCAGACATATCTGGCACGGGTGTCGGCGCCGACCAGCTTGAGGAAATCGCGCAAGGGTGTACCGGTCCAGCTGCCGATCGCGCTCCAGCCTTCGACGCAGATATGCCGCGTCACCTGCTTGACCTGCGGCAGCTTGTACAATTCGTCGAGCGTCCACGACTTCTTGTTCTCGACCAGCCCGCGCACCTCGAGCTTCCAGTCCGCTGCCGCAATCTCAGGCGCGTCGTCGAGATCGTAATAGGCGTTGAACGGGAACGGCTTGGTGATCATGCTCTCGGGGAAGGTCGGCGCCAGCGCATCCGGATTGAACATCCAGGCCTGCACCGCATCGTTGAACTTCGACACCTGCTTCAGCATTTCCTCGGCTGACGACGAATCGACCACATCGCAGCCGGTGAGCAGCGTCAGCGCGCCGAGGCTGGTGCCCGCCGTGATGAAGCGGCGGCGCGTCAGCTCCGGCATCGTCTTCACCGCATCGCGCACGAGCAGCTTCTTGTCGACACCGGGGATCAGGAGCTTGCGGAGACGACCCATGACTACCTCCCTAGCGTCCGATGATCATGGCGCGCAGGCTCTTCGGCACCAGCAGCGCGAGCGCGACATGGATCACCAGGAAGGCGACGATCAGCGCCATGCAGGTGAAGTGAACGTAGCGGGCGAAATCGTAGCCGCCGAACAGCGACACCAGCCAATGCAGCTGCACCGGCTTCCACATCGACAGGCCGGACAGCACGATGACGACGCCGACCACGATGATGCCGGCATAGAGCAGCTTCTGCACCGAATTGTATTTGCTGAGATCGTCATGCGACAGCTTGAAGGCCAGCGCCGCCTTGGTGTCGGCAATCACGCCGCCGGGGGTGATCGGCAGCAGCTTCTTGCGGAAGCGGCCGGTGGCGAAACCCAGCGCCAGATAGACCAAGCCGTTGGCCATCAACAGCCACATCGCGGCGAAATGCCAGAGCAGCGCACCGCCGAGCCAGCCGCCGAGCGTAATGCTCCGCGAGAAGGTGAAGCTAAATAGCGGCGAGGCGTTGTAGATCTGCCAGCCGGACATGATCATCAGGATCATCGCGAAGGCGTTGATCCAGTGCACCATGCGCACCCAGACCGGCTGGATCGCCTTCGCGGGCGTCGCGGTCTCTGCCTGGTGGTCGCTGACGGCAAGGCTCGTCATGGGATGTCTCTGCTCGTGATCGTTACCAGGTTATACGCCCGGAACCGGCGTTCCGTTACGGGGTCAGGCATCATCAGTTTGATATAGGCTGCTTCACATGGTCACAAAAATGCGAGCCGGGCGAGGCGCCGGCTCGCTATGTCGCGGGTCCTTTGAGGGACTAAAGCAGGCCGCCAGGTGTTACGTCGCCGGCATCAGCACGGTATCGACCACATGGATGACGCCGTTCGACTGGTTGACGTTGGAAATCGTCACCATCGAGCTGCCGCCCTTGGCATCGACGATCCAGACCTTGCCGTCCTGCTTCTTGACGGTCAGCTCCTCGCCCTCGGCGGTCTTCAGCTTCTTGCCGTCGGTGAGGTCGGAGGCCTCGAGCTTGCCCGGCACCACATGGTAGGTGAGGATCTTGGTCAGCGTCGCCTTGTTCTCGGGCTTGACGAGGGTGTCGACGGTTCCGGCCGGCAGCTTGCCGAACGCGGCATTGGTCGGCGCGAACACCGTGAACGGGCCCTTGCCTTCCAGCGTGCCGACCAGGCCCGCAGCCTTCACTGCGGCGACGAGCGTGGTGTGATCCTTCGAGTTGACGGCGTTCTGCACGATGTTCTTCGACGGGAACATCGCGGCGCCGCCGACCATCACGGTCTTTTCCTCGGCACGGACCGGCGCCACGACAGTGGCGGTGATCGCAAGCGCGCTGAAGGCGGCGGCGGCGAGATAGGCAATACGCTTCGACATGGTTTCATCTCCCGATGAGTAGGCCGACCGGCGAGGCTTCGCCGGCGTTGAAGGGGCAACAACGGCGCGTGCTGGTTGATCAGTGCGTCGTCGTTGGCTGAGCTACGGCAGGCTTTCCGGACGGTTTCCGGAAATAATTCTTTGTGATTGTTGAAACCGGCCGGCGCGCGCTGCGTACACGCGACGCCTCGCGCTGCCCGGCATGCATTCCATTCAGCGGAATGGACGCGTGCGCTGCCGCGAGCAATTTGCTTGCCGCAGTCAGCTGATTGGTTCAGCTTGAGGTTGCGGCACAGCTTCGCAGAAAGCGGCCGCGGGGAGGCATCATGAGCAGCATCACGGCTGACGGCCACGCCGCACCTGCGGTGAACGATGCAAGTATCGACATCGGTCCGCTCGAGCAGAAGCACCTGCAATACGCCAACTACCGCGCGGTTGCGGACACAACCGAGATCACGAAAACGCATTGGCATATCGCCACCGCCAACGCGCTCGGCTGGGGCTTCGACGGCATGGACGGCGTGATCTTCGCGCTGATCTCGCCGATGGTGATCAAGGAATTTTCGCTGAGCCTGCCGGAGTACCGCTCCGGCATGCAGATCGCGCTGTTCGTCGGCATCGCGGGGCTTTACTTCTGGCCATGGCTCGCCGACCGCTACGGTCGCCGCACGCTGCTCGCCGTCAATATCGCGCTGTTCTCGCTCCTGATGCCGGTCGCGGCGATGTCGCCGACCTTCGCGGTGTTCGTGATCGCGCGCTCGCTGTTGTTCTTCGCGCTCAACGGCGAATGGTCGCTGGGCTCGATGCTGGTCGCGGAGACCTGGCCGGCCCGGCTGCGCGGCCGCGTCATCAGCATCACCCGCTCGGCCTGGTGCCTCGGCGCCACGCTCGCCGGCGCAATCACCGGGCTCGTGGCTGCCAATTTCGGCTGGCGCATCGCAGTGATGGTGCCCGGCGTGATCGCGCTGCTTGCGATCTATATCCGCTCCACCTGCCCGGAATCGCCCTATTGGGTGCGCGCGCAGGACCGCAAGCGGCGCATCTCGGAGACGCTGGCGCGCGGCGGCACGGTCAGCGCCGAGGACAGCGCCTGGTTCGGCAAGGCCAAGTCGGTCGGCATCCGCCAGGTGTTCATGCCCGACGTGCTGCCCGCCACGCTTGTTGCGCTGTTCGTCGCCTGCGCCTCGACCTGCATCTACGGCACGGTCGGCGCCTGGATGCCGCTGTATCTGTCGACCGAGAAGCACTGGTCGACCGCCGAGTACAGCCTGTTCTACGTGTTCTACGGGCTCTGCGGCTTCCTTGGACTGTGCTTGGTGGGCTGGCTGATCGACAAGATCGGCCGCCGCCGCACCTTCATCATCACCCTGATCGAGGGTGCGATCTTCATGACGCTCTGGGTCTATTCCGAAGACCGCGTGCTGCTATGGACGTTCGGGCTCGCCTGGTGTCTCGGCTTCCTCGGCTTCTGGGGGCCGAGCACGACGCTGACCGCGGAGATCTTCCCGACCCGCATCCGCGGCGCCGCCAACGGCGTGGTCTGGGCGATCGCCTATTTCGTCGGCTTCGTGCTGTTTCCCTTCGTCTCGATCGCGCTTCAGCAGCACACCGGCTCGTTCGCGCTGTCGTTCCTCTGCATCCCGGTGCTGATGATCGCGATGGCGATCGGCGTGTTCCTGTTCGTGCCGGAGCATACCGGGAAAGAGCTGAACGAGATCATCGAGTGAGTCGCGCGGGACTCCGTCGTTTGTAGCCCGGATCAAGCGCAGCGAGATCCGGAACCAGCCTCTCCGCGGGCAGACCGTCGGATTACGCTTCGCTCCATCCGGGCTACGGAGCTCCAACCTCCCCTTGAAAAGGGGAGGTCGCTTTGCTCGCAGAGCAAAGCGGGTGGGGATCAGCGCTCTCCGCATACAGCATAGCCTGCGGCTGACCCCCATCCCGGCCTTCCCCCTTTCAGGGGGAAGGAGAAGACGGTCCTCATCTAATCCCGGTTCGCCGGCGTCTGGATGAAGCCGCGGTTGTGGGTCGGGCTGATCAGGATCTCGTTCATGCACACCCGTGCCGGCATGCTGGCGACGAAGGCGATGGTGCGGCCGCAATCCTCGGGCTGCAGCATCTTGGCCTGCTCGGCTTCGCTCGGCACCACCGGCCGCTGCTTCAGGATTGGGGTCGCGACCTCGCCCGGCGACAGGCAGCAAGCGCGCAGGCCGTTGACGCATTCGTCCATGTTGAAGGAATGGGTCAGCGCCAGCACGGCGTGCTTGGTCGTGGTGTAGGCCGGGCCCGGCATCTTCGAGACGTGGCGGCCGGCCCAGGAGGCGACGTTGATGATGCAGCCGTCCTTCTGCTTGCGCATCGTCGGCAGCACCGCGCGCATGCAGTAGAGCACGCCGTTGAGGTTGACCTCGACGAGCTTGTCCCAGCCTTCCAGTTCCATGTCGGCCCAGCTGCGCTTCGGCACGTTGATGCCGGCGCTGTTGACCAGGAGGTCGATGCGGTCGTGCCTGCCGACGATCGCCTCGGCGGCCTTGTTGACGTCGGCCTTGTTGCTGACATCGAGCGGGATCGCCTCGGCCTTGCCGCCCTTTTTGGTGATGTTGGCCACCACGCGGTCGAGCTCTTCCTTGCGGCGGCCGGAGACCACCACCGTCCAGCCGTCCGCAGCCAGGAATTCCGCCCCGGATTCGCCGATTCCAGTACCGCCGCCGGTAACCCAGGCCACGCGTTTCCCATTATTTGTCATGCAAACTGTCTCCGTTGCTTTCCGAAGGGCGTTTTTGCTAATCCAGCCGAAATCTTCCGGCCCTTCGCCCCTCGGGGAATGTTTGCATGAACACGACCACCAACGCCAATCTGTTTTCCCGCCTGTTCGACGGCCTCGACGACCCCAGCCGGCTCGCGATCGAGCAGCTCGACGGCAGCCGCATCTCCTATGGCGATTTGATCGCGCGCGCAGGCCAGATGGCGAACGTGCTGGTTGAGCGCGGCGTCAAGCCGGGTGACCGCGTCGCGGCGCAGACCGAGAAGTCGGTTTCGGCCCTGGTGCTGTATCTCGCCACTGTGCGCGCCGGCGGCGTCTACCTGCCGCTCAACACCGCCTATACGCTGAACGAGCTCGAATACTTCATCACCGACGCCGAGCCGGCGCTGGTGGTCTGCGATCCTTCCAAGCAGGACGGCATCAAGGCGATCGCCGCCAAGGTAGGCGCCAAGGTCGAGACGCTCGGTGCCAACGGCAACGGCTCGCTGACCGAGGCCGCCGACCAGGCGGCGAAGGAATTCGCCACCGTGCCGCGCGGCAACAATGATCTCGCCGCGATCCTCTACACGTCGGGCACCACCGGCCGCTCCAAGGGCGCGATGCTGTCGCACGACAATCTGGCCTCGAACTCGTACTCGCTGGTCGACTACTGGCGCTTCACCGACAAGGACGTGCTGATCCACGCGCTGCCGATCTATCACACCCACGGCCTGTTCGTGGCCAGCAACGTGACGCTGTTTGCGCGCGCCTCGATGATCTTCCTGCCGAAGTTCGATCCGGACGTGATCATCAAGCTGATGGCGCGCGCCACCGTGATGATGGGCGTGCCTACCTTCTATACCCGCCTGCTGCAGAATCCCGGCCTGAACAAGGACGCCACCGGGCACATGCGGCTGTTCATCTCGGGCTCGGCGCCGCTGCTCGCCGACACCCATCGCGAATGGTCTGATCGCACCGGCCACGCCGTGCTCGAGCGCTACGGCATGACCGAGACCAACATGAACACGAGCAACCCCTATGACGGCGACCGCGTGCCCGGCGCGGTCGGCTTCGCGCTGCCCGGCGTCTCGGTGCGGGTGACCGATCCCGAGACCGGCAAGGAGCTCGCGCGCGAGACCATCGGCATGATCGAGGTCAAGGGCCCGAACGTGTTCCAGGGCTACTGGCGCATGCCGGAGAAGACCAAGGCCGAATTCCGCGCCGACGGCTTCTTCATCACCGGCGACCTCGGCAAGATCGACGACAAGGGCTATGTCCACATCCTCGGCCGCGGCAAGGATCTTGTGATCTCGGGCGGCTTCAATGTCTATCCGAAGGAGATCGAGAGCGAGATCGACGCCATGCCCGGCGTGATCGAGTCAGCCGTGATCGGCGTGCCGCATGCCGATTTCGGCGAAGGCGTCACCGCCGTTCTGGTCTGCGCCAAGGGCGCCGATGTCAGCGAGGCCGCGGTGCTGAAGGCGCTCGACGGACGGCTGGCGAAGTTCAAGATGCCGAAGCGCGTCTTCGTCGTCGAGGAATTGCCGCGCAACGCGATGGGCAAGGTGCAAAAGAATATTCTGCGGGATACGTATAAGAATATTTACGCGAAGGGATGAAGCCGCAAGAACGTCGTGAGGGGTAGATGGAGCGGGAGCAGGCTATCCAGATTAACGATCAACTCGTCATCGCGCACGAGGCGATGAAGAAGGCTCGAATCGCGATTGCGGAGCTCGGAAAGCAGGAGCGGCTTGAATTGGATGGCCGGCTTTATGACCTCCTGCTCGAACTGGAATGGCAGGTGATGCTACCGCTCTACGAACAGTTTCGCGACCTGATGAAGCTGGAGCTTCACGAAGAACTGCCTCCCCCGACCTCCGAACTGAAGTGGAGTGACGTGCGTCTTCCCCGTGGCGCTACGGAAGCTGCGCTCGACGACGTCATCATGTCGGCCCTGACATCGCGATGGCAGAAGGTCGCGATGATTATAGGGGTCGCGATGGCAGACTGCGAGAAACTGAAATTGCCGATAGCTCCTGAAATGATCGGAGCACGCTTGCGATTCCTGTCCCACGCTGATCGGATCGAGGGCGTCGGAGACCTCCGACCGTGGGGTCACAGCGAAGTACGGCTGAAGGACGAGCCGATCAGTGCCCGCCCAGCAGGCTGATCACGAACCGTCCGCCGACGATGAAGAGATAGGCCCCGAACGCCACCTCCAGCGCCCGCTTCGACAGCGCGTGCGCAACCTTGACGCCGAGCGGCGCGGTGACGAGCGTGGTCGGCATCACCAGCAGCGCCCCGATCAGTGAGACGTAACCGAGCGCGAACGGCAATTGCAGCGCGGCGACGTCGGGGAAGCGCGCGGCCGCGGGCCAGCCGGCATAGACGTAGCCCAGCGCGCCGGGGATCGAGATCAGCACCGCAAGCGCGGAAGAGGTCGCGACCGCCTGATGGATCGGCCGGCCGTAGAAGGTCATCAAGAGGTTGGCGAACAGGCCGCCGCCGATGCCCATCAACGTCGACAACAGGCCGACGAAGAAGCCATAGGCGCGCATCAGGAAGCCCTTCGGCACGTCGTCGCCGAACTTCCAGGTCTCGCGCGCCAGCAGCAGGCGCGCGGCCGCCGACCACGCCACCATCACGAACACGATCTTGAACAGCCGCTCCGGCGCGAACCGCGCGGTGACGCTGCCGGCGGCGACGCCGATCACGATCGGCAGCCACCAGCGCTTCAGGATCTCCATATCGACCGCGCCGCGGCGATAATGGGCGCGGAACGAGCTCAGCGAGGTCGGGATGATGATCGCGAGCGAGGTGCCGATACACAGCGGCATCCGCACCTCGAGCGGCACGCCCGCCAGCCGGAAGCATTCGTAGAACACCGGCACCAGGATCGCGCCGCCGCCGATGCCGAACAGGCCGGCGAGAAAGCCGGACAGCGCCCCGACCGCAATCAGCAGCAGCGCAAGTTCGAGCAATTCCTTGGGATCGAGGCCGGCCATCATGTCCTTCGCATCGTCAGGAGGCGCCTGCCTCGGTGCGGTCGGCCAACCACAGTGCGACCAGCGCTGCCACGGGAGCAGCGACCGCAATCAAGGCAAAGCGGAGTGGGATCGAGGACGTCGCGCCCTGCATCGGCAACGTCAGCACGTCGATTAACAGTCCGACGCAGGAGAAAACAAGCAGGATGGCCGGATCGTCGGCGCCGGCACGTCCGCGCCGCTCGAGCGAATTTGGACGGATGGACGTTGAGGCCATGTCGAACTCCTCAAATCGTGGAGCCGTCAGGCTAGACCCTTCTGAAAGACGGGGGTATTGCTGCAGATGAGCAGGCTCTCTTGCGAAATGCGGAAGGATCGGGCTTGGACCGGCTTGCGGCGATGGCGGCCTTTGTCCGCGCGGTCGAGAGCGGCAGCCTGTCGGCGGCCGCGCGCTCGCTGCCGAGCTCGCTGACCTCGGTGAGCCGGCAGATCAGCGCGCTCGAGGAGCAATTCGGCACCCGCCTGCTACTGCGTACCACCCGCCAGCTCGCGCTGACCGACGACGGACGCATCCTCTACGAGCGCGCGAAATCGATCCTCGGCGAGATCAGGGAGATCGAGGCGGCGCTGGCGCGCGACCCGCATCAGCCATCGGGACGGATCCGCGTCAGCTCGCCGAGTCTGATCGGTCGGCTCGTGATCGCGCCGCTGCTGGTCGAGTTTCTGCGCCGCTATCCGGCGCTGTCCGTCGACCTTCTGCTGGTCGACCGCGCCGTCGACATAGTCGAGGAGGATATCCATCTGGCTATACGCATCGGCCGCTTGCGCGACTCGCAGCTGGTAGCGCGCAAGCTCACCGATCTGCAGATGATTGTGTGCGCGTCGCCGGACTATCTGGCCCGGCGCGGCGCGCCGCAGACACCGGTTGATCTTGCCGGGCATGACTGCCTGGTGTTTTCCGATTCGCCCGGCAGCGCGGAGTGGCGCTTTGCCGACGGCAGCAAGACGGGTCGCAAAATCCGCATATCCGGTCGGCTCTGGATGAATAGCCTTGACGCGCTGGTCAGCGCGGCGCGGGAGGGCGCCGGCATCGTCCGCGTGCCGTCCTGGCAAGTGCAGTCCGAGCTCGCCGACGGTCGCCTGACGCGCCTGTTGATCGACCATGAGCCGGCGCCGACGCCGCTACATCTGATGCTTCAGCCGTCACGTCTCGCATCGCCTAAGATCAGGGCATTTGTCGATTATCTGGTGGAACGGTGGGGCAAAATCGACGCCTTGCGACCCCCGTTTGCGGGCAGTTGAGCGCGCCAACCGATCCACGAGCATCCCGATTCATTACTTTGTTCGCTCGGCCTTGCATCTGGTATACCACACTGCGGATCAACCAGAATTCGGCAACTCTAACAATGAACTTCGGTTCGACCGAAGGCTATTTGGCCGTTGCGCGGGGTGATCCGACTCCGTAAATAGAACTCCTCTACCGCGTTCCCCGATGGGCCGGCCGCGGTCCCTCACAACATAAAGCCCGCCGATGACCGCCAGGATCGAACGACCGCTTTCACCCCATTTGCAGACCTACCGGTGGACGCTGACGATGGCGCTGTCCATCGTCCACCGCGCCACGGGTCTGGCCCTCTATTTCGGCACGCTGCTGCTGGCCTGGTGGCTGATCGCCGCCGCTTCCGGCCCCTCGGCTTACGCCAACGTCCAGGCCTTCACCGGCAGCGCGATCGGCAAGCTGATCGTGTTCGGCTACACATGGGCGCTGATGCACCATCTCTGCAGCGGCATCCGGCATTTCGTCTGGGACCTCGGCTACGGCTTCAAGGCCAATGAGCGCGAAGCCCTGACCTGGGGCGCGCTGGTCGCCGGCATCGCGTTGACCGTTTTGGTCTGGATCATTGCCTACGCCGTGGGAGGTGGACGATGAGCGGCCCCTCCTCGATGCGCACGCCGCTGGAGCGCGTCCGCGGCCTCGGCTCCGCGCACACCGGCACGGGCGATTTCTGGCGCCAGCGCCTCACCGCGGTTGCGATGACGCTGCTGATCGTTCCCGTGATCGTCGTGGTGATCACGCTGATCGGCCGCAACCATGCCGGCGCGGCGCAGATCCTCGGCTCGATCCCAATCGCCATCATCCTGCTGCTCTTCATCGTCGCCAGCACCTGGCACATGAAGATCGGCATGCAGGTCGTGATCGAGGACTACATCCATAACGAGAAGCTGAAGATCGCCAGCGTGATGGCGAACAACTTCTTCTGCGTCGCGGTCGCATTGGCCTCGATCTACGCAATCCTCAAATTGTCGTCGGGAGTTTGATCCATGGCCGGTGAAGGAAACGGCAAGGCCACCAACGGTGGCCCGGCCACGAACGGCAAGGCCTACCCGATCCAGGACCACACCTACGACGTCGTTGTGGTCGGCGCCGGCGGCGCGGGCCTGCGCGCAGTGGTCGGCTGTTCGGAAGCCGGGCTGCGCACCGCATGCATCACCAAGGTGTTCCCGACCCGCTCGCACACGGTGGCGGCGCAGGGCGGCATCTCGGCCTCGCTCGGCAACATGCATCAGGACGACTGGCGCTGGCACATGTACGACACCGTGAAGGGGTCGGACTGGCTCGGCGACCAGGACGCGATCGAATACATGGTGCGCAACGCGCCCGACGCGGTCTACGAGCTCGAGCACTGGGGCGTTCCGTTCTCGCGCACCGAGGACGGCAAGATCTATCAGCGCCCGTTCGGCGGCATGACCATCGACTTCGGCAAGAGCCAGGCACAGCGCACCTGCGCCGCCGCCGACCGCACCGGCCACGCCATGCTGCACACGATGTACGGCCAGTCGCTGCGCCACTCGGCCGAGTTCTTCATCGAGTTCTTCGCCATCGACCTGATCATGGACGATCAGGGCGTCTGCCGCGGCGTCATCGCGCTCAAGCTCGATGACGGCACGCTGCATCGCTTCCGCGCCCAGACCACGATCCTGGCGACCGGCGGCTATGGCCGCGCCTATGCCTCCTGCACCTCGGCGCACACCTGCACCGGCGACGGCGGCGGCATGGTGCTGCGCGCCGGCCTGCCGCTGCAGGACATGGAATTCGTCCAGTTCCATCCGACCGGCATCTACGGCTCGGGCTGCCTCGTCACCGAAGGCGCCCGCGGCGAAGGCGGCTATCTCGTCAACTCCGAGGGCGAGCGCTTCATGGAGCGCTATGCGCCGTCGGCCAAGGACCTCGCCTCGCGCGACGTCGTCTCGCGCGCGATGACGATCGAAATCCGCGAAGGCCGCGGCGTCGGCAAGAAGAAGGACCACATCTTCCTGCACCTCGACCACCTCGATCCGAAGGTGCTGCATGAGCGGCTGCCGGGCATCTCCGAATCGGCCAAGATCTTCGCCAATGTCGACGTCACCCGCGAGCCGATCCCGATCGTGCCGACCGTGCACTACAACATGGGCGGCATCGCCACCAACTATCACGCCGAGGTGCTGACCAAGCGCAATGGCGACGACAATTCGGTGGTGCCGGGCCTGATGGCGATCGGCGAAGCGGCCTGCGTCTCGGTGCACGGCGCCAACCGCCTCGGCTCCAACTCGCTGATCGACCTCGTGGTGTTCGGCCGCGCCGCGGCGCTGCGCCTTGCCGACAAGCTGACCGCGAACGCCAAGCAGCCGGAGCTGCCGAAGGATTCCGCCGATCTCGCGCTCGGCCGGCTCGATCACTTCCGCCATGCCTCCGGCGGCACGCCGACCGCCAAGCTGCGCGACAGCATGCAGCATGTGATGCAGAACAATTGCGCGGTGTTCCGCACCGGCGACGTGCTGCAGGAAGGCCAGAACCTGATCCACAAGGTCTATGGCGGCGTCGGCGACATCTCGGTGTCGGACCGCTCGCTGGTGTGGAATTCCGACCTGGTTGAGACGCTGGAATTCGACAATCTGATCGTGCAGGCGGTCGTGACTATGGATTCGGCGGCGAACCGCACCGAAAGCCGCGGCGCGCATGCGCGCGAGGACTTCCCGGACCGCAACGACAAGGACTGGATGAAGCACACGCTGACCTGGATCGATCCGGCCGGCAAGACTGCGATCGAGTACCGTCCGGTGCACAGCTACACGATGACCAATGACGTGCAGTACATCCCGCCGAAGGCGCGGGTCTACTGAGAACGAAGGCGAGCAAGCATGGTTGAATTCGCACTTCCGAAGAATTCGAAGATTTCCGGCGGCAAGACCTGGCCGAAGCCGGCCGGCGCCACCGAGACGCGCGAATTTCGGGTGTATCGCTGGAACCCGGACGACGGCAAGAATCCGAGCGTCGACACCTATCATGTCGACACCAATGATTGCGGTCCGATGGTGCTGGACGGCCTGATCTGGATCAAGAACCACATCGACCCGACGCTGACCTTCCGCCGCTCCTGCCGCGAAGGCGTCTGCGGCTCCTGCGCGATGAACATCGACGGCCAGAACACGCTGGCCTGCACCAAGTCGATGCACGACGTCGGCGCCGGCGGCGCGGTGAAGGTCAATCCGCTGCCGCACCAGCCGGTGGTGAAGGACCTGGTCCCGGACCTGACCAATTTCTACGCCCAATATGCCTCGATCGAGCCGTGGTTGAAGACCACGACGCCGACGCCGCAGAAGGAGTGGAGGCAGAGCCACGAGGACCGCGAGAAGCTCGACGGCCTCTACGAGTGCATCCTGTGCGCCTGCTGCTCGACCTCATGCCCGAGCTACTGGTGGAACAGCGAGCGCTTCCTCGGCCCCGCCGCGCTGCTGCAGGCAAACCGCTGGGTCACCGATTCCCGCGACGAAGCGACCGGCGAGCGGCTCGACAATCTCGAGGATCCGTTCCGCCTCTATCGCTGCCACACCATCATGAACTGCGCCAAGGCGTGTCCGAAGGGCCTCAACCCCTCCGAAGCGATCGCCGAGCTCAAGTTCAAGCTGGTCGAACGCCAGATCTGATCCGTTGCAGCCGCGGCTGGCGCTGTTATCAGCGGCCAGCCGCAGCAGGCCGGATCAGGATATCGGCGCCGACCGCATCGACGCCGGATCGATCGAGGTCGAGTACGACATCGACGATGCTGTGATCGTCCGGATCCATCGTCACGGTGAAGCCGAGATCGCGGCACATCCCGATCATCGTGGTGTTCTCGGTCAGCACCTGGCCGGACAGACGCTTCAATCCCTCCGACCGCGCATAGTGGATCAGGAGCTGCATCAGCGCCCAGCCGAGCCCTTTGCCCTTGAGATCGGACTGCAGCAGGATCGCGTATTCGGCATTCTCGTACAGCGAGTCCGAATGCAGCCGGACCGCACCCATCATCTCGCCGGTGTTCGGATCGAGCGCCACAAACGCCATCGCCCGCGCATAGTCGAGCTGGGTCAGGCGCGCGATGAAGGCGTGCGAGAATTCCTTCATCGCATGGAAGAAGCGCAGCCTGAGGTCTTCGGCGGTGACGCGCTTGAAGAACTCGCTGACCATCGGCTCGTCTTCCGGCCGCATCGGGCGTACCGTGACACGCGAGCCGTCGCGCAGCGCAAGCTCACCTTCCCATTGCGACGGATAGGGCCGCACCGCGAGCCGCGTTTGGCCGGCAAACAGCCGCGCCGGCTTGCGGATCGCGACCCGCGCATCGAGCGCGAGCACGCCGCTCTCGTCCGCCAGCATCGGGTTGATGTCGAGCTCGGCGACCTCGGGAATGTCGGCCGCCATCTGCGCCAGCTTGACGAGGGTGAGCGGCACGACGTCCGCCGGGACCGCCGGCACATCGCCATAGCCGCCGAGCAGCCGCGAGACGCGGGTGCGCCCGATCAGTTCGCGAGCGAGATTCATGTCGAGCGGCGGCAGCGCCAGCGCCTTGTCGTTGATCACCTCGACCGCGGGGCCGCCACGCCCGAACACGATCACCGGACCGAAGGTCGGATCTTCGGCGATGCCGAGGATCAGTTCGCGCGCCGCGCGCCGCACGATCATCGGCTGGATCGTCACGCCTTGCAGGATGGCATCGGGCCGGGCACTTCGTGCCCGCGCCATGACGGTCCGGGCAGCTTCAACGACGCTGTCTTTCGTGCGCAGGTCGAGGATCACGCCGCCGACATCGGAGGCGTGCCGGATGTCGCGCGAGAACACCCTGACCACGATCGCATGTCCCTCGGCGAGGAACGGCGCCGCCTTCTCGGCAGCGTCCTCGGCACTGTTGGCGACGAGCGTCGTCGCGATCGGAATACGATAGGCCGCGAACAGGGCGACGATCTCGGCCGGATCGAGCCAGGCGCGCCCTTCCGACAGCGCGTTCACGACGACATGGCGCGCCGCCGCCGTCTCCGGCGTGAACACCGATGCGACGCCAGGCGGGGTTGCGGCGAGCGCGGTCGAGGCCTCGCGATAGCGCACCAGATACATGAAGGCGCGCACCGCATCGTCCTCGGTCGGGAAGTGCGGAATCCGTGCCGCCTCGAAGATCGCGCCGGTGCGCTCGTCGGCGCCGACCCAGGCCGCGAGCACCAGTGCGGCGACCGCACTCCGCTTCGTCCTGCGGTCGCGGACGCATTGCGCCACCGCCTCTGCAATCCCCTGGGCCGGCGCAACCGCGGTTTCCACATTCGCGACCAGCACCGCATCGCTGTTCGCATCATCGAGCAGTGCGCTGAGCGCCACCACGTAGCGATCGGCATCGGCATCGCCCGCGATGTCGACCGGATTGGCGCAGGACCAGCCCGGCGGCAGCACCTTGTCGAGCCGTTCGATGGTCTCCGCCGTCAGTGTCGCAGGAACCGCGCCGAGCTCGGCCAGCCGGTCGGTCGCGAGGATGCCGAGCCCGCCGCCATTGGTCAGGATCGCCAGTCGGTTGCCGCGCGGAACGAAGCCGCGGCCAAGCAGTTCGGCGCAATCGAACAGCTGACGCAGGTCGTAGACGCGCAGCATGCCGGCGCGACGGAATGCGGCGTCGTAGACCGCATCGGAGCCGGCCAGCGCGCCGGTGTGGGTCGCGGCGGCCTTGGCGCCCTGCGCCATCCGTCCCGACTTGACGATGACGACCGGCTTCAGCCGCGCCGCGGCGCGCGCCGCCGACATGAACTTGCGCGCGTCCTTGACGGCTTCGAGATAGATCAGGATCGCGCTGGTGTGGTCGTCGAGCGCGAAATAATCCAGGAGGTCGGCGACGTCGACATCGAGCTGGTCGCCGATCGACGCGATGCCGGAGAAGCCGAGCCGCCGCTCCGCCGCCCATTCGATCATCGCCGACGCGACCGCGCCGGACTGCGAGATCAGAGCAACGTGTCCGTCGGACGGCTGATGCGAGGCGAAGCTCGCATTGAGCTTGGCGCGCGGCACCATGACGCCGAGGCAGTTCGGCCCGATCAGGCGCATACCATGCCGTCGCGCCGTCTGCCCCGCGGTCTCCGCGAGCGAGCCCGGGCCATGGCCGAGACCGGCCGACAGGATCGCCGCGCCGACAACGCCGGCTGAAGCCGCCTCCGCGACGATCTCCGGAACCGCAGCCGCCGGTGCGCTGATGACGAGGAGGTCCGGAACGAATGGCAGCGATTTCAGGTCGGGAACGGTCGGCGCACCATCGACGTCGGCATAGTTCCGATTGACGACGCCGACGCGGCCGGTGAAGCCGCTCGCTCTGATGTTCCTGAGCACCGCCGCGCCGAGCGACGACGGACGCGGGCTGCCGCCGACGATTGCGATGCTTCGAGGCGAAAATAGCCGCTCCAGGCCGTACGTCGACATTGCATGGTCTCGCAGGGAACACGCGGAGGCGCCCGCTTCATGCGCCCTCGATCAACTCTACTGCTTCGCTTGGTTGCATGCACCTATCGCAGTTTCGAGTCGAGATGATGAAACTGTGTTGCCGATCAATGCAGGCCGAGCGCCTGCGCGAGGTTGAAAGTCAGGAAGCTCGCGACATAGGCCAGCGCGAGCATGTAGACGAACGTCACCACCATCCACTTCGCGCCGCCGGTCTCGCGGCGGATCACCGCGAGCGTCGAGGCGCATTGCGGGGCGAAGATGTACCAGACCAGCAGCGAGAGCGCGGTCGCCAGCGTCCATTTCTGCGCCAGCACCTGGCCGATCTGGTCCGCCGCCTCCTTGCCGCCCTCGATCGAATAGACCGTGCCGAGGGCTGCAACCGCGACCTCGCGCGCGGCCATGCCGGGGATCAGCGCCACCGCGATCTGCCAGTTGAAGCCGATCGGCCGCAGCAGCGGCTCGAGCGCATGGCCGATCATCGCGGCAAAGCTGTAGTTGATCGCCGGCCCCTCGGCGCCGGCCGGCGCCTGCGGGAACGAGGCCAGGAACCAGATCAGCACCATCATCGAGAGGATCGTGGTGCCGGCCCGGTACAGGAACATCTTGGCGCGGGTGAACACGCCGATCGCGATGCTCTTCGGCCGCGGCATCTTGTAGTCGGGCAATTCCAGCATGAACGGTGCCGGCGCGTGATCGCGCCACAAGAAGAATTTCGCGATCGCCGACACCGTCAGCGCGCTGGTGATGCCGGCGGCGTAGAGGCCGAACATCACGAGTCCCTGCAGATTGACGAAACCCCACAGCGTGGTCGCTGGAACGAAAGCGGAGATAATCAGCGTGTAGACCGGAATGCGCGCCGAGCACGTCATCAGCGGCGCGATCAGGATCGTGGTCAGGCGGTCGCGGCGATTGTCGATGACGCGCGTCGCCATGATGCCGGGAATGGCGCAGGCAAAGCTCGACAACAGCGGAATGAAGGCGCGGCCATGCAGCCCGGCGCCGCCCATGATGCGGTCCATCAGGAACGCGGCGCGCGCCATGTAGCCGAAATCTTCCAACAGCAGGATGAACAGGAAGATGATGATGATCTGCGGCAGGAACACGATCACGCTGCCGACGCCGGAGATCACGCCATTCTGCAGGAAGCTCTGCAACAGGCTCCAGCTTTCGGGCAGCAAATTGTGGATCAGCTGCCCGAGCGCGGCGAAGCTGTCCGACAGGAACTCCATCGCGGGCTGCGCCCAGGTGAACACCGCCTGGAACATCACGAACAGGATCACGGCCAGGATCACGAGACCCCAGACCGGATGCAGCACGACCGAATCGATCCGGTTGGTCAGCGTGTCGGGCTTGGTCGGCAGCGTCACCGCCGCCGCGATGATGCGGTCCGCCTCGCGCTGCGCCGCCTTGAGGTCGGCAATCGTCGGCGTCGTCCATTCGCTGGCCGCCGCCTCATGCGACTTGGAGAGGAATTCGTCGGTCCGCTTCAGGAGCTCGTCGATGCCGCCCTTGCGGACCGCGACCGAGGTCACGATCGGCAGTCCCAGCTCCTGCGACATCCGGTCGATGTCGATCGTGACGCCGCGGCGCTTGGCGATATCGATCATGTTGAGCACGAGCATCATCGGCCGGCCGACGCGCTTCAGCTCGAGCACCAGCCGCAGGGTCAGCCGCAGATTGGTGGCGTCCGCGACGCAGAGCACGAGGTCGGGCACCGCCTCGCCGTCGAAGCGGCCCAGCACGATGTCGCGGGTGATCTCCTCGTCCGGGCTGCGGCCGCGCAACGAATAGGTGCCGGGCAGGTCGAGCACGGTCACGCTGCGGCCCTCGGGCGTGACGAAGCCGCCGGACTTGCGCTCGACGGTGACGCCCGGATAGTTGGCGACCTTCTGACGGCTGCCAGTCAGGCTGTTGAACAGCGACGTCTTGCCGGTGTTCGGCGCGCCGACCAGCGCCAGGCGCAGGGATGCAGCGGTCATTCGACGATCACAGCCATGGCTTCGCTCCGGCGCAGCGCGATCGTGATGTTGTCGACGCGCACCGCGATCGGGTCCTTTCGTATCGTGCCTTCATGCAGGATTTCCACGCGCGCGCCCTCGACAAATCCCATCTCGACCAGGCGCTGCTCCAGCTCCTGCGGAGACAGCGATGAGCCCGTCACGAGCGCATCGAGCCTGATGATCTTTCCGACAAAACCGCGATCCGCATGTCCGAGCCGGACGTCCTGCAAATCATCCCGGGAGCTGTTTGGATCGCCTGTCATGCGGCCTGTTTTTCAGCAGGTAGTCACAGGGTCAAGCGTTTGCCCGTGAGAGGTTTTAGAACTCCTAAAAACAGCGCCCGGAAGCGCCATCCAGGCCGATTTTCCGCTTGACTGCCGGCGAGGCGCTAACGAGGTCGTGATGCCGCCGCGCCGCAGCCGCCCCGTGCTGCCCCGGACGCGAGCCGGCTGCGAGTTGATCGATCCGGGTTGGCCTCCGGTAACCTTGACGGGTCGCGGAATGGCGAACGGGCGTCCGCGCCGCGCCCGGCGGCGCCGTTTCGCTTCCTCCCGTGCAACGGTTTGCGTTATGGTCCGCGCGGAGCCGGAGCGCCCGTGCAGACCGCACAACGCAATTCGCTGAGACTGCTGCAATGGATGATGGCCGCCGCGCTGGCCCTTCCGCTGGCGCTGTTCGTTTTTGCCTCCGCAATGTCCTGGATCTCGATCAGCGAGGCCGCCGACCGGGAGATCCAGCGCACGCTCGATGTCGCCCATGAGCATGCGCTGAAGGTGTTCGAGACCATCGATCGGGGCCTAGCCGAGGTCACCGAGGTCGTCCGCGGCATGGGCGATGCCGATATCGGCGCGCGCGAGAAGAGCCTGCACGAGCGGCTGCGGCAGGTCGCCATGGCGCTTCCCCAGGTGAAATCGGTCTGGGTGTTCGATGCCAACGGCCGTGCCCTCGTCAACAGCCTGGTGCAGCCGGCCCCCGACGTCGACTTCTCGGACCGGGATTACTTCCGGATCCATGCCCAGGGCGACATCGGCACCTATATCGGCGAGGTGCTGACGCCGCGGCCGCCCTATCAGGGCTCGCGGTTCTTCAGCGTCGGCCGGCGCCGCAACGGCGACGACGGCAGCTTTGCCGGCGTGATCCAGGCCTCCGTGCTTCCGGAATATTTCGAGAATTTCTACGCCAGGATCGGCCGCGAGCCGGGCAGCTTCCTGGCGCTGATCCGGACCGACGGCGCCGTGCTGGCGCATTTCCCTGCCGTTGGCCACGATGTCCGGTTCCAGCCGAGCGGCCCGCTCGGGCGGCAGATCGTAGCCAGTCCCGAGGCCGGGACGATGACGATCCAATCCCCAGCCGACGGCATCGAGCGGCGCATGCGCTATCAGCGGCTGGCGGAATACCCGGTCTATGTCAGTGCCGGCCTTGAAACCTCGGCGATCCAGTCGCGCTGGATGTCGACCATGGCCCAGCACCTGATCTTCGGGATCCCGGCCACCGCCCTGCTGTTCGGCCTGCTCGCACTCGCCTTCCGACGAACCCAGCGCCTGCAGGAGGAGGCCAACCGGCGCATCGAGGCCGAGGAGGCATTGCGGCATGGCCAGCGGCTCGAGGCACTCGGGCAGCTCACCGGCGGCGTCGCGCACGACTTCAACAACCTGCTCACCGTGATCCGCGCGTCGGTCGACATGTTGCGGCGGCCGGACCTGCCGGAGCCGCGGCGGCAGCGCTACATCGATGCGATCTCCAACACCGTGAACCGTGCCGCCAAGCTGACCAACCAGCTGCTTGCATTCGCGCGGCGGCAAACCCTCAAGCCCGAGGTGTTCGACGCCTGCCAGAATGTCCGCACCCTGAGCGAGATGATCGCAACCCTGATCGGCGCGCGCATCGAGATCACAGCGCAGGTGCCGGACGAGACCTGTCTCGTCAACGCCGATGCCGGCCAGTTCGAGACCGCCATCATCAACATGGCGGTGAACGCGCGCGACGCCATGGACGGCGTCGGCCGGCTCACGATCGCGGTCCGCGCCGTGGACAGACTGCCGTCCGCGACCAGCACGCCGCCGAACTCGCCCGGCCACGTCGCGGTGTCGGTGACCGACACCGGCGTCGGAATTCCACAGGAGCTGTTCGGCCGCATCTTCGAGCCGTTTTACACCACCAAGGAGGTCGGTCACGGCACCGGCCTTGGCCTGTCGCAGGTGTTCGGCTTCGCCAAGCAGTCCGGCGGCGAGGTGACCGTCACCAGCGAAGTCGGCAAGGGTGCGACATTCACGCTGTATCTGCCGCGCGTCGTCGGCGGGCATGGCGCGCGAGCGCAGCGCACCGAGGACGCGCCCTCGGTCGATCGGACCAACGCATCGGTCCTGATCGTCGAGGACAATGCCGAGGTCGGAAAGTTTGCCGCCGACACGCTGACCCAGCTCGGCTGCACCTGCGTGCTGGTGGACAACGCCACCCACGCGCTGGAGGAGCTCGCCGTCGACGCCGACCGGTTCGACCTGGTGTTCACCGACGTCGTGATGCCCGGCATGAGCGGCATCGAGCTTGCGGAAGAGATCCGCCGGCAGCGCCTCGATCTGCCGATCGTGCTCGCCTCCGGCTACAGCCAGGTGCTGTCGCAGCAGGGCAGCGGCGGCTTCGAGCTGCTGCAGAAGCCCTATTCGGCCGAGCAGCTCGCGCGCGTGCTGCACAAAGCAACGCGCTCGCGCCGGCTGAAGCGCGATCAGGCGCCGGCGGAGTGAGTTGCGCGGCACATCTCAAGCACGTTGTCGTCCTGGCGAAAGCCAGGACGACGATGAGGATAGGTCTCGTTTCAAGATATCGAATATCGGTGTCATCACCCGCGGGTGATCCAGTGTCCCAGAGACGGCTGTGCTTGAATCAAGAGGTCGCGGCGTACTGGATCGCCCGCATGCGCGGGCCTCAGTCCCTGAAGTCGTTGCAATCCGCGCGACTGACCGCCGGTCCCAGTGCGGAACCGGGTAATTTGCCTGGCGTTATCGTGCCATGGGCAAAGCTGAGGCAAAATCCAAATCGTCGGACGGGCCGTCGTCGGCCAGGACTTCATCGTCTCGGAAAGCGAGCGCAAAGGCGGCCGGTCAAGAGCGCAAGGATCCCGCGGCAAGCGAAGGGGATGAGAAGTCGGAATTCGTCGAGGTGATTGCCGAAGGCGGCGAGGATGTCGAACCGCCGCCGCCGGAAATCGTCGAACCCGATCCCGAATTGTCGGCCGAAGAAGCCGAACAGGCGCGCAAGGACTATTTGCTGACTCGGTTCTGGATCAGCGCGCGCGGCTATTGGGGCCGGAGCGGCGACCGGCTGGCGTGGCTGTTCACGATCGGCCTGCTGCTGCTGATCGTCGCCAATGTCGCCGTTCAGTACGGCATCAATGTCTGGAATCGCGCGATCTTCGATGCGATCGAAAAGCGCGACGCGGCCAGTGTCTTCCACCTGACGGCCATCTTCTTTCCGCTGGCGATCGGCAGCGTGCTGCTGGGGGTCGCCCAGGTGTTCGGCCGCATGGGTATCCAGCGGCGCTGGCGCGCCTGGCTGACCAACGCCGTCGTGTCGCGCTGGCTGACGAACGGCCGCTACTACCAGCTCAACCTCGTCGACGGCGATCACAAGAATCCGGAGTACCGGATCGCGGAGGATCTGCGGATCGCGACCGATTCTCCGGTCGACTTCATCGCCGGCGTGACGTCGGCGCTGCTCTCGGCCGTTACCTTCATCGTCGTGCTCTGGACCATCGGCGGCGCGCTGACGGTGACGCTCGGCGGCTCGTCGATCAGCATCCCGGGCTTCCTGGTTATTGCCGCGATCATCTATGCTGCGATCGCGTCGGGCTCGATCACGGCGATCGGCCGCAGCTTCGTGCAGATCTCCGAGGACAAGAACCAGGCGGAAGCGGAATTCCGCTACATACTGACCCGCGTGCGGGAGAATGGCGAAAGCATCGCGCTGCTCGGCGGCGAAACCGAGGAGCGCGACGGCATCGACAAGACGTTCTCGAATGTGTTGCGGCAATGGGCGCGGCTCGCTGGGCAGCACATGCGCACGACGCTGGTGTCGCAGGGATCTAACCTCATTGCGCCGGTGGTACCCTTGCTGCTGTGCGCGCCAAAATTCCTCGACGGCAGCATGTCGCTCGGCCAGGTGATGCAGGCGGCCTCGGCCTTCACCATCGTGCAGACCGCGTTCGGCTGGCTGGTCGACAACTATCCGCGGCTCGCCGACTGGAACGCCTGCGCCCGGCGCATCGCCTCGCTGATGACGTCGCTTGACGGGCTCGAACGCGCCGAGACCGGCGACGGCTTCGGCCGCATCGAGCGCGGCGAGACCGCGGGCGAGGCCATGCTGAGCCTCAACGATCTCTCCGTCACACTGGACGACGGCACCGCCGTGGTCGGCGAGACCGAAGTGGTGATCGAACCGGGGGAGCGGCTATTGGTCGCCGGCGAATCCGGCACCGGCAAGAGCACGCTGGTGCGCGCCATCGCCGGGCTGTGGCCGTGGGGCGGCGGCAGTATCGGCCTGCACGCGGACCGCCGATTGTTCATGCTGCCGCAAAAGCCCTACGTGCCCTCGGGCACGCTGCGGCGCGCGGTGGCCTATCCCGGCGCGGCGGAAGACTGGACCATCGATGAGATCAGCCGTGCCCTGCACAAGGTCGGCCTCGACCATCTCAAGGACAAGATCGAGGAGGACGCGCCGTGGGACCAGACCCTGTCCGGCGGTGAGAAGCAGCGGCTCGCCTTTGCCCGACTGCTGCTGCATGCCCCCGACATCGTCGTGCTCGACGAGGCGACGTCCGCGCTCGACGAGAAGAGCCAGGACAAGATGATGGAGACAGTGACGACGGAACTGCCGAAGGCGACTATCGTCAGCGTCGCCCACCGCGTCGAGCTCGAAGCGTTCCATAGCCGCAAGATCGTGCTGGAGCGCCGCAAGGGCGGCGCCAAACTGGTCAGCGACGTCGATCTGATCCCGCGCAAGGGCAAGCGAAGGCTGCTCGGCCGCTTCCTGCGGTAACGGCAGGCAGCGGGCAGGGCGGCGTAACGGGCGTTGGCGCTGCCGGCAAAACCGGCTATGCATGCCGCGCTTTCGACGAGGCCATGCGTGATCCCGAGCAACGACATATCGCCGGCGCCGTTCGGCGCCTTCGCGCCCAATGCGGCGCAGGCCGCCATCATCCGCCTGGCTCATGGCTCAGGATTGAAGCGCGGCGCGTTCCGGCCCTGGCTGTCAAAACTGGTCAATCTGTTCGGCGCGGGGCCGCTGGACGTGACCTATCAGGGCGCATCGTTCCGCTTTTATCATCAGCAAAGCGCGACCGAGCGCGGCGCGCTGTTCAATCCCGATTACAACCTTGAAGAACTCGCCTTCCTGCGGGCGCATGTCGGCGCGGATGGCACCTTCGTCGATCTCGGCGCCAATGTCGGCACCTATGCGCTGGCGCTGGCGCGCGACGTCGGGCCCGGTGGCAAGGTGATCGCGATCGAGCCGCATCCGGTGACGCATGCGCGGCTCAAGTTCAACACCCAGGCCTCCGGCTTTCCGCAGGTGCGCCTGGTTGCGGCGGCCGCCGGCCCGACCGATGGCGAACTGATGATCGAGACCGACGGCGACAATCTCGGCGCCAGCCACATCGTCACCGGCACGCCGACGGGCAAGGCGTTCAAGGTGCCGTCGCTGCGGCTGCAACGCATCCTCGACGAGGCCGGCGCGAGCAAGGTCGATGCGCTCAAGATCGACGTCGAGGGTTTCGAGGACCGCGTGCTGATCGGCTTCTTCCGCGACGCGCCGCAGTCGCTGTGGCCCGGCGCGGTGGTGATCGAGCATCTGTCGAAGGACGAGTGGACCGACGACTGCATTGCGGACATGCATGCGCGCGGTTACGTCGAGCACGGCCGGACGCGCAGCAACACGCTGCTGGTGCGGAGTTGAGACCTGGCCGCGGCTGAGGTTGCCCGGATGAAGCGCAGCGAAATCCGGGACCAGACCATCCGCGGCTAGAGCAGCCCCGGATTGCGCTTCGCTTCATCCGGGCTACGCTTCTGAGATCTGCTCCCTCTCCCGCTTGCGGAGGAGGTGCAACGAGTCTGTAGCGTCACACAACAAGGGAGGCTCGCGATGATCGACCATATCGGCTTTTCCGTCTCCGACTATCAACGCGCGAAGGCTTTCTACCAGACGGCGCTGGCGCCGCTCGGCTACGGCCTGATCATGGAAGTGCCCGCGGAGGTGACCGGGCACGCGCCCGCCGCGGGCTTCGGCGCCGACGGCAAGCCGGACTTCTGGATCGGCGGCGAAGGCGCAATGAACAAGCCGGTGCATATCGCCATCACGGCCAGGGACCGCGCTACCGTCGACGCCTTCTACAAGGCCGCGATGGCGGCCGGCGGCCGTGACAACGGCGCGCCCGGCATCCGTGCGCATTACCACCCGAACTATTACGGCGCATTCGTGCTCGATCCCGACGGCCACAATATCGAGGCGGTCTGCCACACGCCCGGGTGAAACATCGGAACGCCGCGGCGCGCGATCCGTTGTCGCTTCGAACTTCGATGGAGCGATCAATGCGCGCGACGCGATCTGGCGGCGGCAGCCGCGGGGCCTCGATATGATGCCGATCGAGCCTCCCGAGATTCCGCCGACGACGCCGGGCACACCGAGCGAACCGCCGCCGGGAATTCCGCCCGGCAGTCCGCGCCCCGAGATTCCGGAGCCGGTGCGCGAACCCGGCGAGCCGCCGCGACCGGACGAGTTGCCCGGCAAGACACCTGACGAATCACCGGTGCGCGGACCGCCTGGACCGTCCGGCCCGCCGCCTGCGACAGATCGACTCGCCGCCGGTGAGTCGCCCTTGCGCCCAAGTTCCACGTCGATTGCAAATGTGTAGGCGCGTTTCTTCTGAACGCGCGGTGAACAACCACACACGCAACCCGTTATAATGTCGAAATAAACTTCGCCGATGATTCGTGGCTCGCCACAATCCGGCCTAACGGCTGGCGGTTCATCGTCCTGCCGAATTGTTCGGTTCTCACTTTGCTTTCCTGCCCAGACTTTCCGCCGGGGACTCCTAGACAATGACAAAGCTTCGTCTCGTGCTGCTTGCCACGACTGCGCTGACGGTGATGCAATTCGCCACCTCAGCGTCGCACGCCCAAACTTCGCCGCTGGTCGTCGCACAGGCGCAGAAGGAAGAAACCGGACCTGACGGAAAGCCGAAGGCGCGGCCGGCGCCGGGCGCGCCGGGTGCGCCGGGTGCTCCCGCACGTCCCGCACCGCCGGCCGCAGCACCGCATCCGCAGGCGCCACCTCCCGCCGCGGCACCCGCGCATCCCGCTCCGCCGGCCGCAGCACCCGCGAAGCCGACCCCGCCTCCAGCCCCTGCCCGGCCCGAGCCGCCCGCAGCTGCACCGGCAAAGCCGACGCCGCCTCCGGCAGCCGCACCGCATCCGGCACCGCCGCCGGCTCCCGCACGGCCCGAGCCGCCTGCCGCGCGCCCGACGACGCCTCCGCCGTCGGCTGCTCCCGCACATCCCACACCGCCGCCGCCCGCGGCCGCACCCGCGAAGCCATCGCCGTCACCGGCACGGCCGGAGCCGCCCGCAGCAGCGCCTGCGAAGCCGACCCCGCCACCGCCGGCGGCCGCCCCCGCACATCCGACGCCACCGCCGCCGGCCGCAGCACCGCAGCGACCCGGCACGCCGCCGCCCGGCGCAGGACCCGCGCACACACCGCCGACGCCGGCGCCCGGCGCCACGCCGAATGCCGCGCCCGCAGCACGTCCCGGCACCCCGCCCACGGCGGCAACGCCGACACCGACGCCCGCAACGCCGGGAGCTCCGACAACGGCGCCGGCCGAACGCCGTCCCGGCGATCGTCCGGGTGGCGAACGCGGTGAACGTCCTGGCGGCGCCAAGCAACCGCCGGGCACGCCGCCCGCGGCGACGTCAACGCCCGCGCCTTCGGCAACGACAACGCCTCCGGCAGCAGGGGCACGACCGGGCACGCCGCCCGCCGCGACAGCTCCCGGTGCGACACCGACGCCGACACCTCCGGCAGCCGGCGCACAGCCCGCGCGTCCAGGCACCCCGCCTGCCGCAACAACGCCTCCGGCACCCGGCGCGACGCCGACGCCACCGGCGCCAGGTCAGCAGGGACGTCCGGCGACACCGCCCGGAACGCCGGCGACCCCGGGCGCGGCAATGGGCGCGCCCGGCGCGACCCCGGCTCCGGGTCAGCCGGCAGCACGTCCGGGCGTCGCGCCCGGCGTATCGCCAGCCCAGGGCGCCGCGATGGGCGCGCCCGCGCCATCGGTCGTCCCCGGCTCGGCCGCCGCAACGCCGCCGCCCGGCCGCGCGCAATATGCGCCGCCGACGGTTGCGCCCGCCTTCCGCGCCGCGCCTGCCGTCGCAGCGCCGCTGCCGCCGCCACCGCGCCATGACAACATCAAGCCGCTCGCGATCGGTGCCGCCGTCGGTGCCGGCGTGGTCGCCGGCGCCATCATCGGCGGCAGCATCGCCGACCTGCACAGCCAGCGCCAGGAGGTGGTCGAAGGCGGCCGCACCATCTACACCGAGCCGGACCGCGTCATCATCCGCGATCCCGGCGGCCAGGCCTATGTGCGCGGCGACGACGTCTATCGCTTCCGCTATGGCGCGCGCGACATCCGCACCGAGACGATCGGCGGCGAGACGCGGACGGTCGTGGTTCGTCCCGACGGCAGCGAGATCATCACCGTGGTCGGCTCCGACGGCCAGATGTTGCGCCGAATCCGCAGGGATACTGGCGGCCGCGAGGTCGTCATCATCGACAACAGCTATCGCGATCCGCGCGCAGTCGGTGGTTTCTATGTCGACGCCCCGCCGCCCGTGGTCAACATTCCCTACGATCGCTACATCGTCGACGCGCAGGACGCGTCGCCCGACGTGATCTACGAGACCATGGAGGCACCGCCGGTGCAGCGGATCGAACGGCGCTACTCGCTGGACGAGATCCGCTACAGCCCCAATGTCCGCATGCAGATGCCGAGCATCGACGTCAACACGATCAACTTCGACTCCGGATCGTGGACCATCCCACCGGACCAGGCGGCGAGGCTGCAGGTGATCGCCGACGGCCTCAACCGAGCCATCCAGCGCAACCCGCGCGAGGTGTTCCTGATCGAGGGCCACACGGATGCGACCGGCAACGACACCGACAATCTGTCACTGTCGGACCGCCGTGCGCAATCCGCCGCCGAGCTCTTGACGCAGCAGTTCGGTGTGCCGGCTGAGAACCTGACCTCGCAGGGCTATGGCTCTCAATATCCGAAGGAGCAGACCGACGGACCGAGCCGCATCAACCGGCGCGTCACCGTCCGCCGCATCACCCCGCTGCTCAACGGCGGCACCGCCTCGGCCGCGCCGCCGCGCTGAGCCGGCGCGACATGACGGAATGGCCGGGAGCGATCCCGGCCATTTTTGTTTGCTCTCCTTCCCCCTGAAAGGGGAAGGTCGGGATGGGGGTCAGCCGCAGGTGACGGTGGCTGCGGAGAGAGCAGATCCCCACCCGCTTTGCTCTGGCGAGCAAAGCGACCTCCCCTTTTCAAGGGGAGGTTGGAGAAGCGTCGCCCCCGCAAGCGGGAGAGGTACAGCGGGCATGCTGATCGACCCAATCTCATCATTCGTTACTTCCCCTCGCCCAGTCCCAGCGCCTCGACCATCACGCGGAACACTTCGGTGTTGTCCATCGAGCCGTGGACGCGCTCGCTGCCCGGGCCCGTCGCGGTGAGAATGACGTCCTCGCCGGAATGCACGCTGGCGCCGATCATCGCCGGCAGATTGCCGAAGCGCAGCACGACGCCGGGGACATCCTTGTACTTGTCATTGGCCTTGAACGTGTCGGGCTGGTCGGCCTTCACGGTCGGCTCGTTCGGATCGTCGAGTTTCGGGCGGAACGTCTCGTAGTGATCTGGCAGGCTGGCGGAGAAGATTGCAAGCCGCCGGCTGACATCGACGCGTGACGGATAACCTTCGGCGTCCGGCGCCGGATAATTCGGGAACCCGGCTTTCTCGTAGACACCGACGCGCTCGCGCAGCGGCACGTTGGGTGTCGCCGCCATGTCGTCATTGATGGTGCCGACCAGGCTGTTCGGATGGTTGTGGTCGGCCACGACCAGGATCAGCGTGTCGTCGTTGCGCGCTTTCGCCCAGTCCTTTGCCAGCCGCACCGCATTGTCGAGCATGATGGTGTCGTAGACCGCGCGCTCCATGTCGAGCAGATGGGCGTATTTGTCGATCAGGCCGGACTCGACCATCAGGAAGAAACCGGCCTCGTGTTTCGACAGCACCGTGAGCGCGGCCTGGACCTGCTCGGTCAGGTCCGGCTGCTCGGGGAATTTCCTGACGCCGCCGCCCCTCAGGAACTTGCGGTCGAGCGCGCCGTCCATGTTGCCGGCGGCGAACAGGCCGAGCAGTTGGCGGGTGTCCGGTTTGGCCGCGAGCGTGGCGAGTTCGCCTGCGGTCGTCGCGACCGGATAGCCGGCGTCGCGGAAGCGCGCGAGATAGTCGACATCGTCCTTGCGTTTCGATCCGGACGCGGATTGCGGCAGGAAGTTCGCGGAGCCGCCGCCCATCAGCACGTCGGGCTTCGCGTCGAAATATTGCGCGACGATCGCGTCATAGGCGGCGCGGCGGCGGGTATGCGCAACCATCGCCGCCGGGGTCGCGTCCTCGACCTCGGTGTTGGTGACGATGCCGACGGCGAGGCCCGCCCGCCGCTTGGCAAGACTCGCGATGGTCTCGACCCTGGGATCGTCGAGCGGATCGGGCGTGCGATCGGCGTAGACGCCGAGCGCATTGACCGCGGCCTTGTGGCCGGTGGCGTAGGCGCTCGCGGCATTCGCCGAATCGGTGATGATCGAGTCCGAGCCGGCGGTCGCGACCAGCGCCATATGCGGCATGTCGTCGATCGCGAGCTTGCCGCGGCTCTTGCCCTTCGCGATTCCCTTGGAGAGGATTCGCGCGGCGACGCGATGCGACGGCGACATCCCGTCGCCGATGAACAGGATCACGTTCCTGGCCTTGCGTGCCCCGGTGTCGTAGACGGTCCAGCTCACGGTCCGGCTCTGCGTGCCGTCACTGACTTCGACGGCGACCTGCCCAGGCTTGACGAGCGAGACATCGCGCAGCAACAGCGCCGACTGCTCCCGGCCGGCCTCGTGCGCGGTGAATGTGCCGCCCTGGCCGAACACCGCGGCATAGTCCGCGCCGTTCAGCGTGACCTTGAGCTTTGCTTGATCGACCAATTCCGGAAGCTCGACCTTGAAGTCGAATTTGGCGCCGACGAGGATATCGGCGCGATCGATCGGATAGATCGTCTGGGCGAACGCCGGCGCTGCCGACAACACCAGCGTGACGGCCACGCCGGCAACTCCCTTGATCATGATCGATGCTCCGCCCTTGCGCATCATGCGCATCGGGGCGGAGGCTAGTGGCGGCGGATGACGGCGCAATGAGGCGGCGCCGGGGCGTATTGCCGCAAGGGCCGGCGCGATTTCAGCGCGCCATCTGCTGCGGATCGTAGAAGAAGCGCTCTTCGACGAGTTCATCGCCGCGCCAGGTCTGCCAGGCGACCTCCTCCATGCTGCGGACCCTGCCGTCCTTGCCGGTGAATTCGAAGCGCCAGCAGATCGCCGAATGATCGCCGTCAAGCAGGAGCGGCCCGAGCCGCGTGGTCTTGACGCCGGCGACCGCGGCCAGCACCGCCGCCTCGCGCGCCGCCAGCGCCTCGCGGCCGACCCGCCACTCGCCGTCGTTCTCCTGGGTGCGGGCATCGACTGAATAGAAGTTCCTGATCGCGCCGACATGGTCGTTGGACTCGACCGTGTCAGCGAAGGCTTGCAACGTCCTAAGCGAGGGCATCGAGCATTCTCCATTTACCGACTTATAGTCGGTATTTATCGACTGGTAGTCGGTAAGTCAATTGGCTTGCGTCTGGAACTGGGCTAGAGATGCGCCATGGCAACCCAGGCCGAACGGCGCGAGAAAACCAGAGCCGCCATCGTCAAGGCGGCGCGGCGCATTTTTGGCGAGCGCGGCTTCGCCGCTGCGACGATGGACGACATCGCCGCCGGCGCGCGTGTCGCCAAGGGCGCGGTCTATCATCACTTCGCGACCAAGGAGGCGGTGTTCGAGGCGGTGTTCGAGCAGGTGTCGATCGACCTTGTTGCCGATCTCGACCGCATCTCGCGCGCCGAGAACGATCCGCTGGCGGCGATGGTGGCGGGCACGCAGGGCTATTTCGCGGCGTGCTCGAAAGGCCCGACCGGCCAGATCATCTTGCGCGACGGCCCCGCCGTGCTCGGCTGGGAACGCTGGCGCGAGATCGACGCCAAGCATTTCGGCGGCAAGTTTCCGCGCGCGCTGGCCGCCGCGATGGATGCCGGCGTGATCGCCAAGCAGCCGATCGAGCCGCTGGCGCGGCTGCTGCTCGGCGCGGTGACGGAAGCCGCGGTTGCGGTCTCCGCGGGGCCGGATATCGGCAAGACCGGCACCGATTACGCGCGCGCGTTCCGCTCGCTGCTGGATGCGCTCAGGGTGAAGTAGGCAGGCCTCTCTCCCCACGTCGTCCCGGCGAAGGCCGGGAGGTGGATTCACATTCGAAGTGCAACACTTGAGCAAAGGACTCGGCAGGCGTGCGGTAGTCAAGGCATTTGCGCGGGGTGTTGTTGTAGGCGGCGATGAACTGGCGGAACTTGGCGGTCGAGAGGGTTAGAAGATCCGTCTTGCGGGGAATAAAGCGGCGCATCCTGCCGATGGCGTTCTCGATGCCACCCTTCTGCCAGGGGGCATGGGGATCGCAGAAGAAGGTCGCGATCGAGAGGCGGTGCAGCGCCAGGTGACCGGCGAACTCGGTGCCGTTGTCGAAGGTAACGCTCTGGCGCAGCTCTTGTGGAAGGGGCGCGAAGAAGCCCACGAGATGGCGGGCGACACCGCGCGCGACCTTGCTGGCAAGGCGGATGCCGAGCAGCAGCCGCGAGGTGCGTTCGTGCACGGTCAGCACGGCCTGACCGTATTTCGAGAACATCATCAGGTCGGCCTCCCAGTGTCCGGGCACGCTGCGGTCGGCCGCTTCGAGCGGCCGATTTGCCAAGGATACACGGCCTTCGATGAAGCTTGCGGGGCTGCCGCCCCGCTTGCCGCGGCAGCCGCGCTTGCTCTTGGCGCGCGGCAGATAGCGCCGCCAGTTGAAGTCCGTGGTGCGCCTGAGTTGGCGATAGATGAAGCGGTAGATGGTCTCGTGGGAGATCACCTTGCGCCCGTACTCGCGGGCCAGCCGGCCAGCGACCTGCTCGGGCGACCAGCCGCGGCGAAGGCGTTGCAACACCGCGCGGCGCAGGCCGGGCTCCCGTTCGAGGCGTCCGCCCGTCCAGCGCCGCGCTCGCATCTGGTGCTGGGCATAGCTCGGCTTGTAGCCGACCTGGCTCCCCCGATTGCGCCTCAGTTCCCGAGAGATCGTTGATGGCGAGCGATCCAGAGCTGCCGCGATTTGCCGGACCGAGCTGCCATTGGCCGATAGGCAGGCAATCTCGCATCGGTCGTCCAGAGAGAGCTGCTTGTAAGTCCGCCCCATGGCAACACCTCCTCAAGGAAGTGTTGCACTTCGTTTGTGAACTCAGGGGACCCATAACCACAGGGAGGAGTCGTGGAAGCGCGCTGGAGCACCAGCGTGCTTCATAACCATGGCCGGTGGTTATGGGTCCCGGGTCGCGCTTCGCTTGCCCGGGACGACAAGGCGAGAGGGTGCCGCCTCAGTCCTTGTCGTTCTCGAGCTGGAAGATCTGCGAGCCTTCGTCGCTCGAGATGAGGCCGGTCTTGTTGTACAGGCCGAGCTTGGCGCGGGTGTCAGCAATGTCGAGGTTGCGCATCGTCAGCTGGCCGATGCGGTCGGCCGGCGTGAAGGCGGCGTCCTCGACCTTCTCCATGCTGAGCCGCTCCGGCGCATAGGTGAGGTTCGGGCTCTCGGTGTTTGATATCGAGTAGTCGTTGCCGCGGCGCAGCTCGAGCGTCACCTCGCCGGTGACGGCGCGTGCCACCCAGCGCTGCGCGGTCTCGCGCAGCATCAAGGCCTGCGAATCGAACCAGCGGCCCTGATAGAGCAAGCGGCCGAGCCGCATGCCGCTGATGCGGTACTGCTCGATCGTATCCTCGTTGTGGATGCCGGTGACGAGGCGCTCATAGGCGATGTGCAAGAGTGCCATGCCGGGCGCCTCATAGATGCCGCGGCTCTTCGCTTCGATGATGCGGTTCTCGATCTGGTCACTCATGCCGAGGCCGTGGCGGCCGCCGATCGCATTGGCCTCGAGGAACAGCGCGACCGGATCTGCAAACGTCTTGCCGTTCAGCGCGACCGGCTGCCCCTCCTCGAAGCGCACCACGACCTTCTCGGCCTTGACGTCGCAATCGGCGCGCCAGAACGGCACGCCCATGATCGGGTTGACGATGGTGATGCCGCTCGCAAGGCTCTCGAGATCCTTGGCCTCATGCGTCGCGCCGAGCAGATTGCTGTCGGTCGAATAGGCCTTCTCCGCGCTCATCTTGTAGGCGAAGCCTTGCGCGGTCATGAACGCCGACATCTCGGCGCGGCCGCCGAGCTCGTCGATGAACTGCTGGTCGAGCCAGGGCTTGTAGATGCGCAGGCTCGGGTTGGTCAGCAGGCCGTAGCGATAGAAGCGCTCGATGTCGTTGCCCTTGAAGGTCGAGCCGTCGCCCCAGATGTTGACGCCGTCCTCCTGCATCGCCGCGACCAGCATCGTGCCGGTCACCGCGCGGCCGAGCGGCGTGGTGTTGAAATAGGTGATGCCGCCGGTCGAGATGTGGAACGCGCCGGACTGGATCGCGGCGATGCCCTCATGGACCAGCTGGGTGCGGCAATCGACGAGGCGGGCCTTCTCGGCGCCGAAATCCACCGCCTTGCGCGGGATCGCGTCGTAGTCGGCCTCGTCGGGCTGGCCGAGATTGGCGGTATAGGCGAAGACCTTGGCGCCTTTCAGCTTCATCCAGAGCAGCGCCGCCGACGTGTCGAGCCCGCCCGAGAACGCGATGCCGACTTTTTCGCCAGTGGGCAGGCTTTTCAGAATCGTACTCATGGGACGGTCCAATCGGTCGAAATCAATGATGTTTCCGGGGTGGCGATATCAAATTTCCGAACGCTGAGCACGCCTTTAATCAGGCCCAAATCAGGCCTCGGTCTGGCTGGACGCCGCCTTGCCGCCCCGGCGCCAGCGCTGCATCCACCGGTAGCCGGGCATCGCAAGGCGCGTCAGCGCGGCATCGACCTGGGCGTCAGTCAGCCGGGTCGCTGCCCAGCGGTAGATCAGCGCGTAGAACAGCCAGACCGTGAAGAACGACACCAGGCCCGCGATCGCCACATCGGTGAAGAAATGGCCGCCAAAGGCCATGCGAAGCCCGCTGGTGACGATGCCGAACACGGTGGCCCCGGCAAAGGCCAGCGGCCGCCACGCGGGCGGCGTCAGCGCCGCCGGTGCATAGGTCCAGAACGCGGTGGCGCCCTCGCCGGAGAAGAACGAGCAGTTGCGCGGGCAGCCGCCGCGCGGGTCCCACCACGGCATGAATTGCAGGTCGCCGCCGAACTGCGTCACGAACACCGGCCGCGGCCGGCCCCAATAATTCTTGAAGGTGAAATTGGTGAGCACGCCGGCCGAGAGCAGCATCGTGGTGAGCAGGAACACCGCGGCGCGGCCGGACATCAGCATCGGCCGGTCCGGGCGGATGAATTTCCAGACGATGGTCACGATCGCCGGCAGCACCAGCGCCCAGGCGATCCACATCGCCGCATCGCGCGCGAACGACGCCACCGCGTCGAGCTTCAGCGGGAAGGTTTTCTGCGCCACATCGTAGAACAGCGCCGCCAGCTTCAGGTCGAGCTCGGGATAGATCCCGAACAGGATGCCGATGATGAGCGCCAGCCCCAGCGCAATGAAAAGTCCGGTCCGGTTCATGGCGCGCGGTTTAGCCGAGGCGGATGAGCATGGGAAGTGACGTCATCCCCGCGCAACGGCTTCGCCGTTGTCGCTGGAGGTGCGAGCTCTTGCGAGCCCCGAAGGATGCGGTCTTGCTGCGGCCCATCCTTCGAGACACCGTGCTGCGCACGGTTCCTCAGGATGACGGCGGTGTTTGCGGCCGCCGTTGCGACGGCAATGGCGGGGGCGGCGGCAACGGTCGCGCCGGCTCGCGCCAGGCGCCGGCGGTGCGGCCGGCGATCAGCCAGTAGACCAGGCCCGCGACGATGCCGGCCCCGGTCATGATCTCCATGTGCCGGCGCACGATGCCATGGAATTGCATCATGTCGGGATCGAACGGAACCAGGCCGAGATAGCACGCCGCGCCGACGATCGCTCCGCCGACGGCATAGGCCAGCACGCTCCGGATGAAGAACGCCTCGGTGATCAGCACCACGATCAACGCCGGCAGCAGCGCAAAGCCTGAGATAAAGATGAACCCGAAGCCGAGCACAACGTTGATCGCGCTCTGGTCGATCTGCCCGCCGAAATCGCTGATCTCGGGATACAGCACCGCGACGACCACGATGATCCCTGCCACGAAGCAGGCCATCAGGAAGCCGAAGGCGACGACGAACAGGCGGCCGATCAGGGCCATGCTACGACCTCCCCGTCATTGCGAGCGGAGCGAAGCAATCCATCTCGCAGCTCGCCGAGGCATGGATTGCTTCGTCGCTTCGCTCCTCGCAATGACGGATTGCATGGAGGGCGTCACACTCAATCGGTCATCGCCATCGCGCGCAGCGCCTGGCGCTCGCGGGCCGAGAGCTTTTCGGTCTCCGACTTGAGCTGGCCGCAGGCGGCGAGGATGTCGCGGCCGCGCGGCGTGCGCACCGGCGAGGAATAGCCGGCGTTGAAGATGTATTCGGAGAATTTTTCGATCTGCTCCCAGTCCGAGCATTCGTAGGCAGTGCCCGGCCACGGATTGAACGGGATCAGGTTGATCTTCGCCGGAATGCCCTTGAGCAGCTTCACCAGGAGCTTGGCGTCATCGAGCGAATCGTTGACCCCCTTGAGCATCACATATTCGAAGGTGATGCGCCGGGCGTTGGAGGCGCCGGGATAATCGCGGCAGGCCTGCAGCAATTCCTTGATCGGATATTTGCGGTTCAGCGGCACCAGCTCGTTGCGCAGCTCGTCGCGCACCGCATGCAAGGAGATCGCGAGCATCACGCCGATCTCGTCACCGGTGCGCTGGATGTTCGGCACCACGCCCGAGGTCGACAGCGTGATGCGCCGGCGCGAAATGCCGATGCCTTCATTGTCGGCGACGATCAGCAGCGCATCGCGCACCGCGTCGAAATTGTAGAGCGGCTCGCCCATCCCCATCATCACGATGTTGGTGACGCGGCGCGTGCCGTCCTCGCGGTCGGCCCAGTCATTCAGCCGGTCGCGCGCCACCATAACCTGGCCGACGATCTCGCCGGCGGTGAGGTTGCGCACCAGCCGCTGCGTGCCGGTGTGGCAGAACGCGCAGTTCAGCGTGCAGCCGACCTGCGAGGAAACGCACAGCGTGCCACGATCGGTCTCGGGGATGTAGACGCACTCGACCTCGTGCGGCCGCTCGACCTTGTCGCCGCTCGGCAGCCGCAGCAGCCATTTGCGGGTGCCGTCGTTGGAGATCTGCTCGGCGACCACCTCGGGACGATCGACGGTAAAATGCTTCTCGAGCTCGGCGCGCATGTCCTTCGAGACGTTGGTCATCTCGGCAAAGCTCTTGGCGCCGCGGAAATACATCCAGTTCCAGAGCTGCTGGGTGCGCATCTTGCGCTGGCCGGCCTGCACCCCGATCTCGCCTAGGCGATCGGCGATCTCGGCGCGCGACAGCCCGATCAGCGACGGCTTGGCCGGCGGCACGTAGGTCTCGAGCGGAACCTTCTCGACCAGCGCGCTGGCGCCGGAGACGGCATGGGTGGTCACGGTGTCGGTCATGAAACCTCAAATAGGCCTTCCAGCCGGTGCTGCAAAGCCACCGAATACCTCGATTTCAGGCCTTAAGTCGATTTTTAGAGCATGATCTTTCCGGAAAACCGCTTCACACTTTTCCGGATCATGCTCTAGCGCCGGCAGTCCTGCCCGAGCCGGTCGAGCGCCTGCGCCAGGCCCTTCAGCGAGAAGGTGTCTGTCGTCTCGGTGCCCTTGGCCGAGACGGCTTTTACCGTCAGTTCGGCCGATTTGCGCATGGATTCCACCATCCGCTCCTCCTCGGCCGCATTCTTGATCCAGAGGCCGTCGCCCTGCGTGTACATCGCATAGGTCCCGCCGCCGACCTGAAGCGTCGATTCGGAGCCCGGCTTCACCGTGTAGCCGATCATGATCGAGACTTCGTTGACGACCTTCTCCGCCGGACGGGTGGAGATGAAGGCATAGGCCGGATCGCGCGGCCGGTTCGCCGGATTGGTCTTCGACGACGACGGCTTGGCGAGCGCAAAGCACACCTTCTTGCCGTTGGGCGATGCCGTGTACGCGCCCCAGGTCCCGAATTGGCCGATCAGCGTCGGCTCCGCGCCGCCGGCCGCAGCCGCCGCGGCCGAAGGCGCCGGCTTGGCTGCTTCCTTGGCCGTATCCTTCTTGGGCGCGGCCTGCGCCGGCGCGAGGGTGATGAACCCGCCCAGGATACAAGCAACCAGTGATGTCAGAATCTGCCGCACGGCCAACTGGTTCCCCCATCATTGTGACTGCAAGATGGCCCGGCGATTCCCCTCCGCCGGCTCGGATGGATAACCGGGAAACGCTTTTTTGGGAAGGCAGTTAGGCCGAAAGGCGAACGCCGCTCACCGTCGGGCGCGTAATCGCGACGCGTTATCACTTGGCGCGCGCAGCGCGCTGCTTCTCCCACTGCGCATCGGTCCATTGCAGCAGGTCCTCGGCACCGGAACTCCGTAAGTGCGAGCCGCCATCCTGCACCACCATCTCGCCGTTGATGTAGCCGGCCTGATCCGAGATCAGAAAGGTCGCGAGATTGGCGAGCTCCGAATGCTCGCCGGCGCGGCCGAGCGGATTGCGATGCGCCCAGCTCTCGCCGCGCCCTTCGGGGCGCAACTGTCCGGTCGCGCCTGCGGTCGGGAACGCGCCGGGCGCGATCGCGACGGTGCGGATGCCCTTCGGGCCCCACTCCACCGCCAGGCTCTTGGTCATCGCCAGCACGGCGGTCTTCGCCATCGCGGACGGCACCGTGAACGCGCGGCCGGTGATGGTCGAGGTCGACAGGATCGAGAGCACCACGCCCTTGTGCTTGCCGTCGATCCAGCGGCGGCCGGCGGCGAGCGTGCAGTACATCGTGCCATGCAGTGTCGGCGCGAGGATCGCGTCCGCCGCACGGAACGACAAATGTTCGCTCTGCGCAATAAAGGTTGCGGCAGCATTGTTGACGAGCACGTCGATCGGCGCGTCCTGCCAGACCTGATCCATCATCGCTTCGACCGCTGCGCCGTCGCGGATATCGCAGCGCGCGATGGAAACCTTGGCGTCGAGCTCGCTACGGAATTTTGCTGCGGTTTCCTCCAGCAGCCCCTCGCGCCGCCCGCAGATGATCAATTCGGCGCCGAGTTCGGCGAAGCGGTAGCCCATCGCAGCACCAAGGCCGGAGCCGCCGCCGGTGATCAGGATGCGCTTTTTTGCTAGCAGGCCTTTTTCAAACATAGTTTGATCCCTCCGCTTTGTATTGTCGCTCCGCCGCAAATCCGGCATGAAGCTTGTAGTCCAAGATCTTGCAGCTCTTTCTGCGTCCGAAACTCAGGTGTGTCCATGAAAGCCATCCTCTGCTCGCAATACTGTCAACCCGACGATCTCGTGCTGGCTGATGTGCCCGATCCGGTGGCGGCTCCCGGCGAAGCCGTAATCGCGATCAAGGCGGCGGCGCTGAATTTCTTCGACATCCTGATGATCCAGGGCAAGTACCAGATCAAGCCGCCGTTCCCGTTCTCGCCGGCTGCCGAAGTTGCCGGCGTGATCGAAAGCGTCGGCGCCGGCGTTACTGACCTGAAGGTAGGCGATCGCGTCGTCGCGTCCTGCGGCCACAACGGCGCGCGCGACAAGATCGCGCTGCCGGCGAATTCGATCGTGAAGATTCCCGACAATCTCGACTACGACCGCGCCGCCGGCATCATCATCATCTACGGCACCGCGCTGCATGCGCTGGAAGATCGCGCGAGCCCGAAGCCGGGCGAGACGCTCGCGGTGCTGGGGGCCGCCGGTGGCACCGGCCTTGCTGCGTGCGAGCTCGGCAAACTGATGGGGTTGAAGGTGATTGCCTGCGCCTCGTCGGACGAGAAGCTGGCATTCGCCAAGCAACACGGCGCCGAGCTGACGCTGAACTATGCGAAGGAAGATCTCAAAGAGGGCCTGCGCAAGCTGACCGACGGCAAGGGCGCCGACATCGTGTTCGATCCGGTCGGCGGCGCCTATGCCGAAGCCGCGTTGCGCTCGACCGCGTGGGAAGGCCGCTTCCTGGTCATCGGCTTTGCCGCCGGCGAGATTCCGAAGATCCCGCTCAACCTCGCACTGCTGAAGGGCTGCGATATCCGCGGCGTGTTCTGGGGCGCCTGGGCGCGGCAGAATCCGGACAAGAACCGCAAGAACCTCGAGAAGCTCGTGCAGTGGACCGCGGAAGGTAAGATCTCCTCGCATGTCGACCGCACCTTCCCGCTGTCGCAGACATCAGAAGCCCTGAAGGTGCTCGCCGGCCGCAAGGCGATGGGCAAGGTGATCCTGCATCCGGGAAGCTGAACCGAGATTGCGCAGCCCGGAAGGAGCCGAACGGACTACCATGGCGCTCCCTACCGTCTCCGTCACCCTGAGGAGCGCGCTCTTGCGCGCGTCTCGACGGGTCGACGGCCCCGCTGGTGGCCGTACATCCTTCGAGACGCGCTTCGCGCTCCTCAGGATGACGGATCGAAAGTTTCGTAGCCCGGATGGAGCGCAGCGAAATCCGGGATGCATCATAACCTTCCCTTGAAAAGAGGAGGTCGCTTTGCTCGCGAGAGCAAAGCGGGTGGGGACCAAATCTGCCGGCTTGCAGCGTCGCCTGTTGCTGACCCCCTTCCCGACCTTCCCCCTTTCAGGGGGAAGGAGAAGGCAGATCTCACTCCTCTTCCGGCACCCCGCGCTTCAGCGCGGCGCGGGCGGCATCGCGATGCTCCGGCGTGATGTGGCTTGCCACCATGCGGAGCGCAGTTGCGAGCACTGCGGCGTCATCGGTGAAGCCGAGGATCGGCAGCATGTCGGGCACGAAATCGAACGGCAGGATGAAATAGGCGATTGCCCCGAGCAGCGCCGCCTGGACATGGCGCGGCGTCTGCCGGTCAAAGGCGCAGTAATAGGCGGCCAGCAGGTCCTCCGCGAAGGGCAGGCTCGCCACCACCTTCTTGAACTTGATCCAGAAACGGCGGCGCACGCTTTCGGGGTCCTGCGCCAGCCGATCGGCAGGCCCAAATCCCACGCCGGGTTCGCTCGATGTCATCGCAAGGTTCCTCGACGCCGCGCCAGTTCGGCGGCGGACGATGCGAATCTGGGGACATCGGCGGACCCGCGCAAGGTTCCACGCGCCAGAGTCAATTGACCCCAAGCTGCCTTGCGATCGCGTTCATGGCCTTGGCGAGGTCGATATCGCGCTTGGTCACCCCGCCGACATCGTGGGTCGACAGCACCACCTCGACGGTCTTGTAGACGTTTTTCCACTCGGGGTGATGGTCGCTCTTCTCGGCGACCAGGGCGGCGCGGGCCATGAACCCGAAGGCCTCGTTGAAGTCCTTGAACACGAAAGTCCTGGCGATCGCCTCGCGACCGGACATCTCCGACCAGCCGGCCAGTTCCCAAAGGGCGGCCTTCTTTGCTTCCGCTGACAGCCGTTCGACCATGGTAACCCTCCCGTTTGACGCCGACTTTAGCCTAACAACCGGCCTCCGGGATGGGATCCACGCCCAAATTAAGGCCGAAATCGCGTCCTATCGCCGCTGGTAACCATGACGGAGTTGTAACATCTGTCCGTTCAGTAATTTGCTACACATAGAGGATGTATGCGCGTTGGTAGTTTTGCGAGATTGAGCCCCGACGATTGTTTGCGAGATCGATGACAGACGGCTCCGCCAGCATGTCGCCCAAGCCGCTGCGTTCGGCAAAGCGGCGGCTGATGTTCGTTTTGATCGCGGGCGCGCTGGCCATCATCGGCACGTTGCTGGCCGGCTATTATTTCGCCGTGCGTCCGGTGACGCTGCGGATCGCGGTCGGTCCTGCCAACAGCGATGACGTCAAGGTCGTGCAGGCGCTGGCGCAGGCCTTCAACAACCAGCAGAACACCCAGGTCAAGCTGAGGCCGGTGCAGACCGAGGGCGCCACTGCCAGCGCCCAGACGCTGGCCGACGGCAAGGCCGATCTCGCCATCATCCGCGGCGATCTCGAGGTGCCGAAGAATGCCCAGGCGGTCGCGACCCTGCGCAAGAATGTCGTGGTGATGTGGGTTCCGCCCGCCAAGGGCAAGGTTCGGAAATCCGCGCGGATCACCAAGATCGCGCAGCTTGCCGGCCGCAAGATCGGCGTCGTCGGCCGCACCCCGGCCAATGTCAATCTGCTGAAGCTGATCCTGACGCAATACGGCGTCGACCCGATGAAGGTCGAGATCGTTCAATTCCCGGCCAATGAGGCGGCGGAAGCGATCAAGAACCTCAAGGCCGACGCCTATCTCGCCGTCGGCCCGGCCAACAGCAAGATCACGATCGATGCGATCACGGCGTCGGTCCGCGACGGCGGCGAGCCCAGCTTCCTTGCGATCGACGCCTCCGAGGCGATCGCGCAGAACCATCCGGCCTATGAGGCCGCGGAAATCCCCGCCGGCTCGCTCGGCTCCGCTGACCGGCCCGATGATGAGGTGAAGACGATCAGCTTCTCGCACCACATCGTTGCGCGGAAGGGCCTGTCGGACTCGACGGTCGCGGCATTCACGCGGCAATTGTTCGCGATCCGGCAGTCGCTCAAGACCGATTTCCCGCTCGCCGCCAAGATCGAGACGCCGGACACCGACAAGGATGCCACCATTCCGGTGCATCCGGGCGCCGCCGCGTTTGTCGACGGCGAGGAAAAAACCTTCCTCGACCGCTACAGCGACTACATCTGGTGGAGTCTGATGGCGTTCTCGGCGATGGGCTCGGCCGGTGCGTGGTTCGCCGGCTATCTCAAGCAGGACGAGCGCAACACCAACACCTCGCAGCGCGAACGCCTGCTGGAGATGCTGAAAGCCGCGCGGCACAGCGATTCGATCGAGGAACTCGACCAGATGCAGGCGGAGGCCGACGACATCCTGCGCCACACGCTGGACTGCTTCGAGCACGGCGCGATCGAGGAAGGCACGCTGACCGCGTTCAACATCGCGCTCGAGCAGCTTCATAACGCCGTCGCCGACCGCAAGGCGCTGTTGTTCAGCATGCCGCAGAATTTGCAACGGGCTGCGACGCAGTTCAGGGCGGCGGGCACGGCGTAGGGGCGCCGCCAATCTTTATCCGCAAATCCCCCTTGCCTCCCCCGCACTCGGGAGAGGGAGCCTGACAGATGCGCTTCCCTTACGTCCCGCACTCCCGCCGCTGTAATCTCTCCGTCATGGAATTTTTCTAGGTCTTGGCGCGCCTGCGGCGCATTGTCGCTGTGACCTGAGGAGGCTCCCTATGACGATCCGGTTCTCGCGAAATCTCACCCGCCGACGCTTTCTCTCCACGGCGGCTGCGGCCGGCGCCGGCGTGATTGCGATGCCCTATCTGTCGCGCGCCGCCGACCGTCCCGTGATCACCCATGGCGTGCAGTCCGGCGATGTCGGCGTCGACGGCGGCGTGGTGTGGGCGCGTGCGGACCGGCCGGCGCAGATGATGGTCGAGGTCGCGACCACTGAATCGTTCAAGGACGCCCATACACTGCCGCCGATCACGGCGCTGCCCGAGAGCGACTTCACCGCCAAGATGCTGCTGGAGAACCTGCCCTCCGGCCAGGACATCTTCTACCGCGTCCGCTTCCGCGACCTCGCCCATATCGACATCGTCGGCGAGCCGGTGGTCGGACGCTTCCGCACCGCGCCGAGCGACCGCCGCGACGTCTCCTTCGTGTGGGGCGGCGATGTCGCCGGCCAGGGCTGGGGCATCAATCCCGACGACGGCGGCATGATCACCTTCGCCGCGATGAAGAAGCACGCTCCGGATTTCCTTCTGCACTCCGGCGACACGATCTACGCCGACGGCGTGATCCCGTCCGAGGTGAAGCTTCCCGACGGCAAGATCTGGAAGAACGTCACTATACCCGAGAAGGCGAAGGTGGCCGAGACGCTCGACGAATACCGGGCCGCCCACAAGTATAACTTCCTCGACAACAACGTCCGCGCCTTCAATGCCGAGGTGCCGATCTTCGTGCAGTGGGACGATCACGAGGTGACCAACAATTGGTCGCTGTCGAAACAGCTGCCGGCGGCCTACAAGGAGCGCGACATCACCGTGCTCGCGGCGCGCGCGGCAAAGGCCTTCCACGAGATGTATCCGATGCGCGAGAGCATCGTCGAGCCGGGCCGCGTCTATCGCACGCTGAGCTACGGTCCGCATCTCGACGTCTTCATGCTCGATGAGCGCAGCTATCGCGGCCCCAACGGCCCGAACCTGCAGGAGCAGTACGGCCCCGACGCCTATTTCATCGGCCCGGATCAGATGGCCTGGCTGAAGCGCGCGCTGCTCAACTCGCGCGCCACCTGGAAGGTGATCGCCTCCGACATGCCGCTCTCGCTGATCGTCTATGACGATGCCGCCAACAAGAAGGGCTCGGAAGCCTTTGCGCAGGGCGATGGCCCGGCGCGCGGCCGCGAGCTCGAAATCGCCGACATCCTGCGTTTCATCAAGACCGCGGGAATCGTCAACACGGTGTGGCTGACCGCCGACGTGCATTACGCCGCCGCGCACTACTACAACCCGAACAAGGCCCAGTTCCAGGAGTTCGATCCGTTCTGGGAATTCGTCTCCGGCCCGCTGCATGCCGGCACGTTCGGTCCGAACGAGCTCGACAACACCTTCGGCCCCGAGGTGAAGTTCATCAAGGCGCCGGGCGAAGGCAACCAGAACCTGCCGCCGTCGGCCGGCATGCAGTTCTTCGGCCACGTCAAGATCGACGGCAAGAGCGCGCAGATGACGGTAAGCCTGCGCGACCGCGTCGACGCCGAGCTGTGGGCGATCACGCTCGACCCGAAGCCGGTCTAGTGTGCTGAATGCGAAGTTCGTGCGATTTCGCGGCAGCCACTTTCACGAACTTCGCATTCATAAAGCACACTAGAATTATAAGTTTGCTAGTGTCCTTATCGAATCCGAGGTTCGCTCCGAAGGTGCGGCAAATGATGCGAACTTCGGATTCGGGACACTAGTTCGGTCACAGCCACGACGGAACCGGACTCTTGGTCTTGACGGCCTTGCCGCCAAGGCGAGGCAACGCGATTGCCGGGGATGGACCTCCCCGGCATCTTCCGGTACCGATGTCAGAGCCGTTATGCTGGGGGCCCGGAGGGGCGGAGCATGAGGCGCTGCGAATTCTTTCGCGTGCTCAGTGGTAGCGTTGCGAGGTTTCGGCCTCGCCGCTTGTTGGTCGTCGCGATCGCAGTGTTCGCGCTGCTGCCGATCGAAGTCAGCGATGCCGGCTGGCTGCCCGATCTCTTCAGGAGCTCACCCAAGCATGCCAAGTCGCCGAAGCGCGCGAAGGCGACAAGGGCTGCCAAATTGGCAAGGCACCGCGCTCCGCCCAGGCACCGCGCTATGCGGCTGGCCGCCCTTGGGCCAGTCACCCTGCCGCTTTCGGCTCTCAAGCCGGCCGCTGCCAAATGCGATCCCGCGACGTTCCGGATCGTGCTGGATGTCGGACATACCGCGCAATCGGAAGGCGCGATCAGCGCGCGGAATGTCGCCGAGTTCACCTTCAACCTGCGCCTTGCGCGGCTGATCGAGGAGAGGTTGAAGGCCGAAGGCTTTACCGAAACCAGGCTGCTACTGACCGAAGGCAAAGCGAGACCGAGCCTCTTCAAGCGGGTCGCCGCCGCCAACAATCTGCACGCGGATCTGCTGATGTCGATCCACCATGACTCCGTGCCCAACAAGATGCTCGAGGACTGGGAGTTCGAGGGGAAGAAAAGCCACTTCAGCGACCGCTTCAGCGGCTACTCCGTGTTCGTCTCCCGGGACAATCCGGACTTCAAGACCAGCCTCCGGTTCGCCGAACTGGTCGCCGGGGAAATGAAGGCCCAGGGCCTGCATTATGCCGAGCAATACAGCCAGGCCATCATGGGTCGTTACCAGCACCCGTTGCTGAACAAGGATACCGGCGTCTACAGCAATGATGAACTCATCGTGCTGAGAAAGACCGCGATGCCCGCGATCCTGCTGGAGGCGGGCTCGATCATCAACCGGGACGAGGAACGCGAGATGGACTCGCCCGAGCGCCAAAACCTCATCAGCAGCAGCGTTGCTTCCGCCGTGAAGGAATTCTGCGAGCCGCGATGGGCGCTGCTCGGTCCACCCTGACGGCCGAGCGATCGACTCCTCCTCAGCCCGGCTTGCCCGACTTGATCTCCTTGAACTTGGCAAGCGCCTGCTCGAACTTGGCGTTGAACAGCCACATCGCATCGAGGATCTCGCGGAAGGTCGCGGATGTTCTTACCCGGTCGGCCCGGCCGAACGCGAAGACGCTGTTGTTGCGCAGATATCGCATGATCCTGGGATCGGAAATTCTGTAGCCGACGAGGTTGCCCGATTTGAGCGCTGCCCTGGTCGGCGTGGGAATGATCTGGATCAGCTCAAAGACCTTCATCTGATCGATCGGGTCCGGCAGCGCTTTCTGGATCGCCGCGACCTGCGGGAAAAGTTCGGCGTGTGCGTTCATGAGGCCGTCCCGCACGGCGGTCCAGTGATTGAACCTGTGGTCGAGGTTGCCGACCCGCGCCTCTTCCCGGTCGTCGCGACGGCTCAGCGCAGGATCGAGCGTCGCGATCGACCCCTTGATGGCAGCCCATTTCCTTCGGCCGTCGCGATCCTCGGACGGGCCGGTCTGCAGGCTTCCTTTATAGGTGTTCGATCGTGCATTGCCCGCATTCTGCTTGCCGTTCGTCTCGGCAAAGAAGAGGCCGAGGCTGATACGGCCCGCGACGGCGGCGTCGGCGGCATCCAGACCCTTGGCGCGCGCGATCACCGTCGCCAGATCGACCACGTCCTTGAATGGCGTATCGGATGTTTGCGCACCGGCGGGCGGCGCCTCCATGACGTCGAAGAGCTTCCTGTACTCATCGAGCAGCGGCTCATCGTCGGCGTTGAAGTAGGCCGGGGGGATTCCGAATCTGTTGGGTCTGCCAATCCTGGACGGAAGCGCATCGGTGAGGTCCTTGTAGGCGCTCATCATCTCGACACGGGCCAGATAGATCGCCTGGCCCGGCAAGTCGGGCAGCGGCTGATTGGCATCGATCTGCGCGCGGCGCTGGCGCAGGATCGACTCGAAGCCCTTCAAGGCTTTGTCATAGGTCTCAAGCGCGGCCGATTGCTCGCTCGAAAGTGCGGCCGGCGTAGCGAGAGCTGGCGACACGAAGCGACCGACGACGGCCGAGCCGAACGGCGGCGCTGGCAGCAGCCCGAGAGCGAGCGCGGCTGCGGGCGCGGCAAAAATCCTGACCACCATGACGCTTTCCCGAAGCGCTTGCGTCACCGAATCCGACAGGCTGGATGGTAGACGACGAACGCGCCGACGGCGAGGCCGAAGCCGGCAATGCGTCAACGTCCGTTTCGCAGCGCCGCCTCCAGCGCCTCGCCCGAGCACGGCTTGGTCAGCCGCGGTTTGTCGGCGAGCGATGCCGGCAGCCGGATGTCCGCACCATAGCCCGTGACGAACGCGAACGGCACCTTCAGCGCATCCAGCCGCTCGGCGATGGCGAACGTCTTCTCGCCCCTGACGAGGCCGACGTCGAGCAGCGCGAAATCCGGCGCGCGTTCGGCGATCAGCTCGAGCGCCCGGGCGACGTTCGTGGCGGTGCGCACCGTCCGGGCGCCGAAGCCGAGGATGGTGTCCTCGAAATAGAGCGAGATGATCGGATCGTCCTCAACCACGAGGACGTCACCGGGCATGCCGGCATTGGGGGTGAAGTCCATGGCGTGCCAGTTTCCGTTTTTAAAGCATGGATGAAAGACCGGATCAGTCCGGCCGGATTGGCCCGCGACCGGCGCCTGAAAGCACGCCGGCTGTTCCCGAGGTGAAACCCATCACATCGCGGGCTGCCGCGTCTGTTCACTAGTGAACATAAATCTGGGAACTTTCCGATTATGGTCCGCGTTGGGTTCTCAGGATTTCCAATGATCACGAAACGGACCGAGTTGGCCGGGACGAGTGACCGGCCGTTCAACAATCTTTTGCGCCGGCTGAACGCCGCCGATTACGAACTGATCGCGCCGCACCTTGCCTTGGTCGAGGCCGCGGCCGGCGATCTGCTCTACAATCCCGGCGACGACGTCCAGACCGTGCATTTTCCTTGCGGGCCAAGCCTTGCGTCCTACATGGTGCCCAATGAGGACGGCCGCGATGTCGAGACCATCCTGGTCGGTCGCGAGGGCGCGGTCGGCGGCATCGTCAGCCAGGGCTTCCTGCCGGCCTACACCCGCATCACCGTCAAGTTCGGCGGCCCGTTCGCGCGGCTGCCGGTCAGCAAGCTCGACGCCGCCAAGCTGACGTCGATCTCCGTGCGCAACATCTTCGCGCGCTATGCCGATTGTATGCTGGCGCAGATCTTTCAGTCGACCGCCTGCAATGCGATCCACTCGATCGAGCAGCGCGCGGCGAAATGGATCATCTCGGCGATGGAGCGCACCAATGGCAACGGCATGGTGCCACTCACGCATGAACAGCTCTCGACTTTGCTCGGCGTCGGCCGCAGCTACACCAGCCGCGTGATCCAGAACTTCAAGGCGGAAGGCGTGCTCGAGACGCGTCGCGGCGCGATCGTGATCCGCGACGCGGACAAGCTGCGGCAGCGCTCTTGCCTGTGCAACGACGCCGTCAAGGATCATTTCGAGGAAGTGCTGCGCGGCGTGTATCCAAGCGAGGACAACCCGCAGAACTAGCACTACTTTGGCAGATTGTGTTTTCGCCGCTGTTTTTCACGGATTTGCTTTCGGCAATATGGGCACTGCTGAGACGGCGGCCGAAGGATGAGATCGACGATGGCGTGACGTACGGCTGGCATGGTTGGCTGAGGCGGAGGCCCGTTGATTCTTTTTTTTCCGCCCCGCGTATGCGAGGCGACGATGTTGCAGGAAGGCGTAGGCAATCATTGTCATCAAGGCGTGGCGATGAAGACCTTGCCATGATCGCCCTTCGAAGTGATCAAGTCCAAGTTCCTCCTTCAACTGCTGATGCGCCTGCTCACAAATCCACCGTGCCTTGATGGTGGCGGCCAGCGTGCGCAGATCCGTCGCCGCCGGAAGATTGGCCAGATAGTATTTCTTCTCCCCGGACGCACGTTGCTCGCCAATGAGCCAGGCTTCGTCGCCTGGGAGATGCTGCTGACCTTTATCCCATATCCGCTGCGGAGGGCCGTCGGCGGTCCGGACACGGAGAGCAGCAAATTGGGCTTTCAGCCGACCTTTCGTCCCGCTACGCCAACTCACGGTTTTCCATTTGGCGCTGGCGAGCATTTGTTCTGCGGCAATCGATAAGATATCGGGCACGTGGTGCTTTCGTGGTTTTCCGCGGACCTTGGTAATCGGCCAAATGAGCTTCACATCGACCGGATACACTTTCTGGTGCCGAGGGATGCCGACAGCCCAGGTCAGCCCGCGCTCTGTTAGCCCTTGTCGAAACGGTGCGCTGAGGCCGTATCCTGCATCCGCCAGCACACATCCAAAGCGCACGTTGGCTGCCATCGCGCGGTCAATCTCGGCTAGAGCAATCTCGGGCTTGGACCGTGCCGTTCGATGTTCGACTGGCACGCGAGCGCGCTTCAAACGAGATATGTCGCTTGTCCAACTGTCAGGCAGAAAGAGACGTAACGCGACCATCACGGGCACTTCGCCGCGAGCAAGCGTCAAAGACACCAGCGTTTGGCAATTTGCCGTTTTACCGAGAGCCGACGCGTATTGAGCCGCAACACCGACCGAGCGCTCACCCTTCTTGGGAAGTGAGGTGTCATCAATAACCAGCACCGCATCCCTGCCGCCGACAAGTCGGTCCGCCTGGTTGAGCAGCTCTGTCTCCAGCGGCGTCGCGTCCCAGACACCGTCCGCAATGAAATGGTGCAACTGGTCGTAGTTGCTCGCGGCAAGGCGTTCCGCCATCGGCTGAACGCTCTTGCGATCGCCCGGACCGATCAATCCCGCAACATACAGAGGACACATCCGCTGCCGGGTCTTATGACCCAGCCGGTCCAAGAACGGCATCAGCCAGCGTTCGAGTTCGTCTTCCCATCCGGGCATGGTCAGCCCTCCAAGAGCCGACCACCCATGAATCATTGAAAAATTGATTCGGGAATCCTATAAAACGCGGCAAAATCAACAATCTGCCAAAGTAGTGCTAGGGTGTGTACTCATTATTCGTCGCATCCGCCATGCTTCCGGAAGCCGACGCTGAACCCGATATCGCCGTAGGGGTTCGTCCTATCGCCCCAACCCCGCGCGCTTAATGAGCGCTTAACGCTTTTGCGCAACAGATAGGATCACCAGCGCGGAATTAGTCCTAGTTATGAGTGCGAACCGAGCTCCCGAGGAGGGGAATCGGATGGGACTGCTTTTTGTCGGAGCGCTGGCAGGAATCCTGATCGGCTTTGGCTGGTTCGCGCCTTCCCGAGGGGATTTCCTTGGGTGTGAGTCAAGACCCTGTTTCGACAAGGTTGCAGTCGCCCGACCCACGGAGCCAGTGCCGGCGGCGTTAGCGCCCGCGCCTGCGATCGTCAAATCGAATTCTGCAACCCCGGCAAAATCCGGCAGGAGACCATCATCGAAGAAACACGGACCGCCCGACCTCGCCAAGGCGGCGTCCCCGCGGACGAGGATCAACGTCCCGACACCCGAACACGCCGCGGACATGGCAGATCCTGTCCTCACCAAAGCGAAGGTCACGATTGCAGCGCAGATAGAGGATCCGGGATCGGCCGAATTCAGCGACATGAAGCGCGCCATGCGAAAGAACACGTTCGGACGCGCCGTGGATACGATTTGCGGGCGCGTGAAAGGAAGAAGTGCGTCGGGCGGAGAGACTGGAGGGAGGCCGTTTCTGTATCTTGTGAAGGAGGATGAAGCGTATGTCGTCGACGGCAAGTCGGGGTCGGCGGCGTCAACGGCGTATCGAAATATCTGCAAATAGGGGATGCGTCGACCGCGCCACGGCGCGCGTCCAAATGATTTGAGCGGAAAGAATTTCCCACCGAGGCGCCAGGCTATCCCGCAATGGATGCGATCCTGATGTCGGGGCTGCGCGTGATGATGCATTCAGGATGAATGCCGCAACGGTAAATGCGCAATACGGATCGATGGGACTGTCGCAGAAATTCTTTTCATTCCGAGGAAATCATGGACGACATAACCTCAAAACGGCTCAATGGAGCGCTTCACGTACCGGTTCTGGTGATCATCGAGCCGCACCTGTTGCCCCGCACATGTATTCTTAACGTCCTCAGGCGGGAATTGGCCGACTTCGAGATCCTCGACATGGCAACAGTCCGAGGCCTGGACTGCATGTCAACCCGCGACGTTCGTCTGGTGCTGCTGAGCATCGCGGACAAGCCCATCGGCGATCCCTCGGTCGAGGACGATCTCGCCTTCGTGGCCGAGCACTGTCCCAATGCCGCCGTCGCAATCCTGTCAAACCATGACGACGAGCCGACCGCGCAAGCCGCGATGCAGCGGGGTGTTCGCGGCTTTCTTCCCACCTCGCTACCAATCGAGGTCGTCATAGCCGGCCTGCGCCTTGTTCTTGTCGGCGGCGTCTACAGGCCGTTGCCGGTCGCCGAGATGAACAGGATGCCGGGTTTCGATCCGCCGGACGCGCGCGGGCTTGCGTCCGCATATCTGATGAACGAGGCAGCCAGGGCGGCCATCGACAGGAGCGGTCTCACGCCTCGAGAGCAGCACGTTCTCGCGGAATTGGAGCTCGGCCTGCCCAACAAGCTGATCGCAGCCAAATTGAAGCTCTCGGAAAGCACCGTCAAAATGCACATTCAGCACATCATGAGGAAATGTGCCGCTCACAATCGCACGGAAGCGGTCCTCCGCTGGCGCGGCCGGTCGCTCGCGCAGAATCGCGATCACGACCCGGGCACAGCCCCAATGCCGGAGACCTAGTCACGCTGAGCGGGATCAATCCTCTCTGAATGCACCGCGGAAGCTGTCGAGCAGGGGCCTGAGCGCGTAAAGTGCGACGGTACCGCGCCCCGTGGTGATGAACACTTGAACCGGCATACCGGGGACGATCTGGAAGTCGTTTGCGGCGATCTGCGCATCGTCGATCCGGATCTTGGTCGCGTAGTATGGCTGGTCGGTACGCTTGTCGAGTAGCCGGTCTGCCGATACGTGCACGACGATTCCCTTCAGGCGCGGTACGCGACGCTGATTGTACGGCACGAGATGCACCTCGGCATTGAGGCCGGGATGAACCACATCAATGTCCTCGGGCCTCAGGCGGGCGGTCACGATGAGGCGGTCTTGCCGCGGCACCAGCTCCATGAGCGGAGCACCCGCCCCGATGACGCCGCCCGTCGTATGGATCCGCAAGTCGGTTATCGCGCCGTCCTCAGGCGCCTTCACCTCCGTTCGCGATAGCTGGTCCCTGGCCGCAAGCAACCGTTCGCGGAGCTGGAACATCTGGTTCTGTGCTTCACGAAGCGACTGTGCGATCTCGCTCTGCCTGTCGCTCTCGAGCTTGAACAATGTGGCCTGCTGCTCGCTGATGACCTGCCCGGCGCGAGAAATCTGCGCGGTGATCTCGCCGCGGCGCCCCTCAACGTCGGCCAGTTCACGTTGCAGGTTCAGAAGCCGCGGCCGCCGTTCGAGTCCCTTGTTCACGAGCGTCGTGACCATATCCAGTTCTTCCCGGACGATGTCGACCCGCTGCCCGGTAGCGTTCTGCTGAGCCTTGAGACCTTCGATCTCCCTCTCGACTTGAAGCCTCCGTTCGCGAACGACCGCAAGCTGCGACTCATGAACCTGCCGGCGCGCCAGAAAAATGAACTGCTGCGCCGATACCGCGGCGGCGGCCACCCCATTTCGCTTGCTGTCCTGCTCCAGCGCGCTCGGGATTGCGATGCTCTCGAAGTTCTGCTGCTCGGCCTGAAGCCGTGCGGCACGAGCAATTGCATCCCACAACTGGCCTTGAAGGCTTTGCACCTCCGAACCGGGCCGTGTGTCGTCCAGCGCGATCAGCGTCTGTCCGCTTCGCACGATATCGCCGTCCGCAACCAGGATCTTCCTGACGATCCCGCCTTCCAGGTGCTGAATCGTCTTGCGGCTCGATTCTGATTCCACGACGCCGGAAGCGATCGCGGCGCTCTCGAGAGGCGCGAGGCACGCCCATGTGCCAAGCCCCAGCATGAAGCAGAGCACCAGCAGGTTGCCCGCCAGCGTGATACCGCGAAGCCGTCTACGCGGAGAGATGGGTGTCGGGGTCGCACACCATGGATATTCGAGGGGCTCGAAATCGTCGATCGCGGTAACCACGACTCCGAGCCGTCCGGCGAGCGGGGGGCTTGCCGGCGCTCGCACGAGCCGGTCCCAGATCGTGGGTAGCCTCGATATCGTGGGAAGCTTCCAGATGGTGAGAGGATTGCGGATCATGGCGCAATCCGCGATGTAACCTGGGGTCGGTTCAGGTGCCGCTCAAAGATTTCCTCGCTGTCGCCGAAAGCGACGACCGCCCCCTCTTCCATAATGGCAATCTTGTCTGTGGCTGCGAGGAGACCCATACGATGAGTGACGACGACCAGGATGACACCGGCGAGCTTCATGCGCTCGATAGCGTCCAGCAGCATTCGCTCGCCCCCGTAATCGAGACTGGCATTCGGTTCGTCGAGAACGATCAGGCGTGGACCGCCGAAAAAGGCCCGGGCAAGACCGAGGCGCTGCCGATATCCGCGCGAGAAGGATTTTTCACGGTGAATCACCGTGTCGTACCCGTTCGGCAGGCGCATGATCGCCTCATGAATTCCGACCAGCTTGGCCGCTTCCACGACCTTCCGCCGATCGGCATCATCAAGCCGTGCGATGATATCGCTTATCGTATCGCCGAGCAGGTCGATGTCCTGGGGGAGATAACCGAGACGGTGACCGCTTAGGCCCTCGCGAAGCAGCGAGACGTCGGTATTGTCGAGCAGGACACAGCCATGAGTTGGCGTCGACAGCCCGGCAATCACCCGGCCAAGCAGGGACTTGCCTGACCCGGACGCACCGATAATGCCAAGACATTCTCCGCTCGCGAGCGTGAACGAGACACCGTTCAGCAGCAGGTGATTGGTCCCCGATAGCCTCACGCCGACGTTGTCGACAACGAGACCGCTCGACGCCTGCCGCTGCGAAACCTCCGGATCCTGCTGTCCGGCGGCGGGGGACGCGGCGAGAACCGCGTCGAGCCGCTGACAGGCACGCACGGCCGTCCTGAGTGACTTCCAGCCTGCGATCGCACTTTCGACCGGCGCGAGCGCGCGGCTGAACATCAGTGTCGAAGCAAAAATGATCGCCGGACTCTTTCCGTGCTCGAGGACAAGCCACGCGGCAGCCCCCATTATCAACACCTGCGACAGCGCGCGGACCGGCTTGGTGACCAGCATCACGATCTCGCTTCGCCGGACTGCCACATCGTGCTCTATGCGTGCCTGCTGCGCGTCATGATAGATCGCGCGCGCAGCGCTATCGAGCATTCCCATGGCGCGGATCATATGGATGTTGCCTGCGGCGGCCTGGAGGCGGCCGTAGCTTCTGGACAGCGCGGCGCCGGATCTGAGCAGAACGTCCTCGGTAACCAGATCTCCGGCAACCGTGAGAGCGAAGAGGAAAGCCACACAGCAGGCGCCTACCACGCCAAGCAGGGGATGGATGAGAAAGAGGACCAGGAGGAACAGGGGCGCCCAGAGTGCGTCGAACAGCATCGGACATGCGCCGGAATCGATGAACTGGCGCAGCGCGGTGAGATCCCGATATGCGTCCGAAGCCCGCGTCCAATCGCTGCGAAACGCGGATTCGAGGCTGGCCGAAAGCACGCAAGGACGGAGCCGATCGTCGAGCCAGGCGCCAAGGCGACCCAGGACAGCGCGCCGCAAGGCATCGAACACGCCGCCGACCACGACCGTGATCGCGACAATGAGCGTGAGCAGGAGCAGCGTGTCGCCGCTCCGGCTCGACAACACCCTGTCATAGATCTGAAGAAGGTAGATGGAGGGCGCAAACAAAAGCAGGTTGTAGCTGCAGCTATACGCGAATACGAGACCAAGCGGTCCCGCACAGGACCAAAGGGCCGCGTGCAGTGGCGTCGAGATCTGCGGCAGGACAGGCAACCGAATGGGCGGCATCAGCATGATCGTCACCGCCTGAAATCGGAGTCCGGCGCACTTGCCCGACGGCCAACGCGATCTGCCAAGAAGCGCATCGGCAGGGCATCGGCGGGCATCGGCTTGAACTGCGGGACCGGCAGCAATGGCCGCCGGTCCCGCCGTGGTCGGACGAGCCGATGGTCAGAATGTATCGAGGTGGAAGCTCACTTCTCCACCCAGCGCGGCGTTGCCGTCTCCGCCATTGCCGCCGATGCCGGCCAGGACCTCCTGGTGCTGGTCCACCGCGAGCTTGTTGATCTGAGTGGCATCCGTATTGGCATATACCTTGGAGGTATCGTGGCCGCTGTAGGATTTCTGGCTTCCGTTCGACTCGGCGCTTCCGCCATGGGCCTTCGCAAACACCGAGGCCGTCGCGTTTGCGCCGCCGGCGTCCCAATCTGCGGTCTGAGTGACGTGGTCGCCGGTGTTCACATGCACATCGGCGCCTTCTGCCTTGTTGGTTGGATCGAAGTTGAGGGTCGGCTTGCTGATGATAGCTCCCTTGAAGGTACCGTCGCCGCCATTTCCGACACTTTGACCACCGGTGTTGATCGATTTGAATTCGATCGAATCCGAGATGCTGATCGCCTTGGGCAACATTTGAGCCTCCGTCCTTGTGTTGGCTGTCGTGCATCATCCATCCCGATCAGGCGGACGCGCACGGGCGAGTCTGATCCGGCGATGCGCGCTGCCGATAGATGTCAAATCGGACACCATCCGGCTTGGTCGACCTACGTACGAAAGTATGACATTCGTCGCGCAACATCGGAGCTCGAAACATCGGGAGGCGCCCCTGCGCGAGATTTGCATGCGCAGGGAGTCCGCTACCTTGCGACCGGCCTGCGCGAGCGGTGCGATGTTTCGCTATGCCAACAGGTGAAGATCGGACAGAAGATGGGCGGAAAGATCGCCACCCAGCGCGAGATTGCCGTAGCCGCCGTCCCCACCAAGTCCGGCAATCTGGACCGCACTCTGGTCGATGTGCACATTGTTGACCTGATCGGCCACGGCCGTCGAATGGGGCCCCGCGATTGCGATATTGATGGGTGCATAGATCGCGACGCTGACATCGATCAGGCTGCCGGCAAAATAGCCGTTGCCGCCGTTGCCTGCGCCGTTCGAGCCGGTCGCAATCGTGTCGGAGCCGCCCCACAAGCCGTGGGAAAGAAGGCTTGCATGGCCGCCCGTCGCGGCGTTGCCATTGCCGCCGTGCCCGCCCATAGCGGCGATCTGAACTACGGATTGATCCACGTTAGCGTCATTCGTCTGGACTGAATGAACGTTGGAGCCATAGCCCGCGACTGCGATGTTGATCGGGTCGTACACCAAGATCGAGGAATGCACGAGACTCCCGTGGAACGCGCCGTCGCCGCCATTGCCGGCCTGACTCCCGCCCGTTTGAACGTCCCAGACACTCCCTCCGTTGCTTGATCCCCAGCTGGGGTCGAGCGTGATGATGCTGCCGCCGACGGCCACATTGCCATTTCCGCCACTGCCGCCGACGCCCGCGACCTGCGTAGCCGATTGATCGATGTCGACTGTGTTCGATTGACTTGCATGGGCCGTGCCGCCTGAGCTCGCCACCGCAATATTGATCGGATGATAGATCACCACGGGAGCGTCCACCAACGCACCCGAGAAATGGCCGCTGCCGCCATTTCCGGCGCCGTTGTCGCCGCTCCCGATCACGCCGGGGCCCAGGGAAGCACTGATGCTGCCCCCCGATGCAAGGTTGTCATTCCCACCATGTCCGCCGACGCCGGCGATCTGAAAGGCGGATTGATCGACATTCAAATCGTTGGACTGGTTGGCCACGGCGGCCGAGCCGTATCCCAAACTCACCGAAATGTTGATCGGTTCATAGATCAACAGGGACGCGTGAATGATACCTCCGTAAAAGTAACCGTCTCCGCCGTTCCCGGCGGTGTTCGCCCCGCTCTCGATCGAAACGATGCCCGTCGCGGAATGGGATGCGCCGGCAGCAGGCTTCGTTGCCGAAGCATCCAGGCTCGCCGCAGTGTGGTTGCCGACGTGGCCGTACGTGTCGACCCCCGACGCGGTGGGATGGTCGGATTGGCCTGGGCCAGAGTCATAGGGCGGGGAATTCGACGTCGCGGGATGCGCATAGAGCCCTGCAAACGGGCTGCTCGGTGCCGGACCCGACTCGTCGTCACCATCGTGCCCATCGTCGCGATGAAAGGCGTGATGCAGCCGGATCCCGTCCGACATCCGCGAAAAATCCATCGTAGCCTTCCTCATCGCAATCGCTCCGCGCAATCGGGACGGGTTTTGCACTCCGGACAGAATGTCATCTTGGTAAGGTCGAAAGCCCAGCCGTCAGTTCGGATATAGCGCTTCGGATGGACGCCGTAACATCGGCTATATCCGTTCTGGCGCGGTTACAGCCTTTGTCGTTTTGCGGGCTGGCGTCGCCGGTGTGGTCCATCAGCCCGCCGCTCCCAGGCGGACGGGTTATAACCTCGTTCCGCCATTGCAATCGGGAAGCCGCTATCGCGGACCGCGAAAACCGCGCTACACTCGCCTCATGAGTGGGGCTGAACTTCACGCCGTTTTCGACGTCGCAGCATGGGGCGCGGCGGCCATCGCGATGTGGTGGCTGTCCCGGGTGCGGGGGCTGCAATTCCCGCGGCAATCCTTCGAGCTCACCTACATCGCCGCGCTGGTATTCGGCGCCGGCATCGGCGCCTACATCCTCGGCACGCTGAACCTGTGGTTCTCCGGCATGTCCGGCATCGCCCGCTCGGTCGAGGGCGCGCTGGCCGGCGGCATCGTCGCGATCGAGCTCTACAAATGGCGACACGGGATTTCGTTGCGCACCGGCGCGCGGTTCGCGCTGCCGCTTGCGATCGGCGTCGCGGTCGGCCGTCTCGGCTGCTATTTCGCGGGGCTCGAGGACTTCACCTATGGCACGCCGACCATGCTGCCCTGGGGCCATGATTTCGGCGACGGCGTGCTGCGCCATCCGGTGCAGCTCTATGAAAGCCTGGCGATGGCGGGGTTCGCGGCATTCTATGTCTGGGCCGTATTGAACCGAAATGCCGCCGTCATCACCAACGGATTCTACCTCGTGCTGTTCTACTACGGGCTGCAGCGCTTCCTGTGGGAATTCATCAAGCCCTATGGCGCGCTGATCGGACCATTCTCGCTGTTTCACCTGCTGTCGCTGTTTGTCATGATTTACGCCGCCGTCATGCTGGCGACGGCGCCGAATGTGAGCTTGAAGCATGAACGCGCCGCTGCGTAAGGCCCGCCCTTACATCTTCTGGGGCCAGACCCAGTCGCTATGCGAAACTTGCCTCACCCTGGTGCCGACCAAGATCCAGATATCAGGCAACGAGGTCTGGTACGAGAAGCGCTGCAAGCAGCATGGCGTGCAGTCGACGCTGGTCTCGACGGATGCGGCCTATTGGCGACTGTGCAAGGATTTCATCAAGCCCGGCGACCGGCCGCTCGCGTTCCAGCGCCACACCGAATTCGGCTGCCCCTATGATTGCGGGCTGTGCCCCGACCACGAGCAGCACTCCTGCCTGGCGCTGATCGAGATTACCGAGCATTGCAATTTAACCTGCCCGGTGTGCTTTGCGGATTCCTCGCCGGCGCGCACCAGCTTCACGCCGCTGGCGAAGATCGAGAAGATGCTGGACGCGCTGGTCGCGAGCGAGGGCGAGCCCGACCTGGTGCAGATCTCCGGCGGCGAGCCGACGCTGCATCCGGATTTCTTCGCCATTCTGGATGCGGTGCGTGCCCGCCCGATCCGCCATGTCATGATCAATACCAACGGCCTCAGGATCGCGCGCGAGCCCGACTTCGTGGCGAAGCTCGCCGAGAACAAGCGCGGGCTTGAGGTCTATCTGCAGTTCGATTCGCTGCAGCGCGAGGCGCTGGTCAATCTGCGCGGCGCGGACTTACGCAAGATCCGCCAACAGGCACTGGAGAGTCTCGAGCGCGAGGGCGTCTCGACCACGCTGGTCGCGACCATCAAGCGCGGCATCAACGACGGCGAGACCGGCGACATCGTCCGCCACGCGCTGACCTGGAAGTGCGTCCGCGGCGTCACGCTGCAGCCGGTGCAGGATGCCGGCCGCAACGAGCATTTCAACAAGGACACCGACCGCATCATGCTGTCGGAGATCCGCCGGCGCGTGATCGAGACCGGGGTGTTCGGCGCTGACGACATGATCCCGTTGCCCTGCAATCCCGAGAGCATCTCGATCGGCTACGGCCTGCGCAACGGCGACAAGGTGCTGCCATTGACCTCGCTGATCCCGCAGGAGCAGCTCATCGCCGTGATGCCCAACACCATCAGCCCGGAGAAGTATCCGGTGTTGCGGGAGAAGTTTGTCGACCTGTTCTCGCTGTCGTCGGGGCCGCTGAACACATCGGAGCGGGTCTGCGAATTGCTGTGCTGCCTGCCGAGCTTCGAGGTGCCGGAGGGGCTGACCTACGAGAACGTGTTCCGCGTCACCATCGTGCAGTTTCTCGACCGCTTCAATTTCTGTGTCGGCAACGTCAAGCGAAGCTGCATCCACTTCGTCACCGAAAGCGGCGCGATCATCCCGTTCGACACCTACAATCTGTTCTACCGTGACGGAAAGATCGACGGCATCCGCGCCGCGCTGGCCGGCCAGACCTATCGTGAAGCCCGGCAAAGCGAGGAGGCGCCGCGATGAGCGAGACCAATCCACCGCCCATCCCGCCTGCACCACCGGAGCCACCCTACCAATACGTCCCGCCGCCACCGTCACCACGCAGCGGCTGCGCCACCGCGTTCATGGTGCTGTTCGGGCTGGTCCTGCTGCTGCCGGGGCTCTGCGCCCTGCTGTTCGGGTTCGGCGTCCTGAGCGAGTCGAAAACCGATCCCTCCATTCTCTTCCTGATCCTGCTCGGGCTCGCGGTCTGCTTCGCCGGCGTGATGCTGATCCGCGCCGCGATTAAGGGACGCTAGTCCGGGGTATCGTGAGCAGTTTTCTGCAAAACCCGGAACAGAGACAGCGCAACGGCTGCCTGACCGCCCTCATGCTGGTGGTAGGGGTGATCCTGCTGATCCCTGGCGTCCTGTGCGCCATTCTCAACGCCAAGATGGGCGCCGGGGCCGGCGGCGACCCCATCACCATGTTCGTGATGATGGTGGCGCTGGGTGGGCTTGGCCTGATCGTGTTCGCGATTACCCGGAAGTAGGACCTGAAAGCCCCTCAAAACCCGCCTTTGGAACCAAAATCAGCCCTCCAAACAGCCAATAAATCATTGTTTTTTGGCGTTTTCTGACTATATTGCGCCGCAACGCGCAAGGTGCCCGGTCCTCTGACCGGGCTTCCTTTTTGGGGTGATGCGTCCCCGTCAAATTTCTTGGGTATGAGCGTGATCCGGGCCCGAATGGGCCACGCGAGCGAGCGGCCGGCCAAACTGGTCCGGCGAGATCGCGCATCTGACCATTGCACGACCAGAAGAAGAGCCATGAACCTTCGCAACGTCGCCATCATCGCCCACGTCGACCACGGCAAGACCACCCTCGTCGACCGCCTGCTGCAGCAATCCGGCACCTTCCGCGAGAACCAGAAGGTCACCGAGCGCGCCATGGACTCCAACGACCTGGAGCGCGAGCGCGGCATCACCATCCTGGCCAAGGCCGCCTCGGTGCAGTGGAAGGACATCCGCGTCAACATCGTCGACACCCCCGGCCATGCCGACTTCGGCGGTGAGGTCGAGCGCATCCTCAACATGGTGGACGGCGCGCTGGTGCTGGTCGACGCCGCCGAGGGCCCGCTGCCGCAGACCAAGTTCGTGGTGTCGAAGGCGCTCAAGATCGGGCTGAAGCCGATCGTCGTGATCAACAAGGTCGACCGTCCCGACGCACGCCCGACCGAGGTCATCAACGAGGTGTTCGACCTGTTCGCGGCGCTCGACGCCAGCGAGGAGCAGCTCGACTTCCCGATCCTGTACGGATCGGCCAAGCAGGGCTGGATGGCGGAGAGCCCGGAGGGTCCGAAGGACCTCGGCATGCAGCCGCTGTTCGACCTGATCGTGCGCCACGTCGAGCCGCCGAAGGTCGAGGAAGGTCCGTTCCGCATGATCGGCACCATCCTCGAGGCCAACCCCTATCTCGGCCGCATCATCACCGGCCGCATCTCCTCGGGCTCGATCAAGCCGAACCAGCAGGTCAAGGTGCTGTCCGCCGACGGCAAGCTGATCGAGAGCGGCCGCCTGACCAAGATCCTCGCCTTCCGCGGCCTTGAGCGCACCCCGCTCGAGGAGGCCGAGGCCGGCGACATCGTCGCGATCGCGGGCCTCACCAAGGGCACCGTTGCCGACACCTTCTGCGATCCCACCGTCGAGACGCCGCTGCCGGCGCAGCCGATCGATCCGCCGACGGTGTCGATGTCGTTCATCGTCAACAACTCGCCGCTCGCCGGCACCGAGGGCGACAAGGTGACCTCGCGCATGATCCGCGACCGCCTGATGCGCGAGGCCGAGGGCAATGTCGCGCTGCGCGTCGTCGAGGCCGCCGACAAGGATTCCATGGAAGTCTCCGGACGCGGCGAATTGCAGCTCGCGATCCTGATCGAGACCATGCGCCGCGAGGGCTTTGAGCTCTCGGTGTCGCGCCCGCGCGTCGTGCTGCAGAAGGACGAGGCGACCGGCGCCTGGCAGGAGCCGATCGAGGAAGTCGTGATCGACGTCGACGAGGAGCATTCCGGCGTCGTCGTGCAGAAGATGAGCGAGCGCAAGGCCGAGATGATCGAGATGCGCCCCTCCGGCGGCAACCGCCTGCGGCTGGTGTTCTACGCGCCGACCCGCGGCCTGATCGGCTACCAGGGCGAATTGCTGACCGACACCCGCGGCACCGCGATCATGAACCGCATCTTCCACGGCTATGCCGCCTACAAGGGCGAGATCCAGGGCCGCCGCAACGGCGTCCTGATCTCCAACGACCAGGGCGAAGCGGTGGCCTATGCGATGTTCAAGCTGGAAGACCGCGGCCCGATGATGATCGAGCCGGGCTGGAAGGTCTACAAGGGCATGATCGTCGGCGAGCACACCCGCGACAACGACCTCGAGATCAACGTGCTGAAGGGCAAGCAGCTCACCAACATCCGCACCACCTCGAAGGACGAGGCGGTGCGCCTGACGCCGCCGATCCGGATGACGCTGGAAAAGGCGCTCGCCTATATCGAGGACGACGAGCTCGTCGAGGTGACGCCGAAGTCGATCCGACTGCGCAAGAAGCACCTCGACCCGAACGACCGCAAGCGCGCCGAAAAGGCCAAGGAAGCGGTGGCGTAAGCTGTCATGCCCCGGTTCGACCGGGGCATCCAGTACGCCGCGGCCCATCAGTTCAATCGCTACTGTCTCTGGAATACTGGATCACCCGCCTTCGCCTGCGCGGGTGATGACAGTCATGCATGTGGCGGCTTCAGGCCCGGCGGCGGACGTGCTAGAGCCGGGACATGACTTCCCCTCCCTCCACGGTCGATGTTGCCATCATCGGCGCCGGCGCCGCCGGCCTCGGTGCCGCGAATGCGCTGAAGGACTCCGGCCTCTCCACGATCGTGCTGGAAGCCCGCGACCGCCTCGGCGGCCGCGCGCATACGATTCAGGCCGCGCCTGACGTGGTGTTCGACGTCGGCTGCGGCTGGCTGCACTCGGCCGACCGGAACAGCTTTGTCGGCATCGCCCGGCAACTCAACTTCGAGCTCAACAAGGACTTGCCGCCGTGGCGCGAGCGCGCCTACGGCGAGGCGTTCCCGCAGGCCGCTCGCGACGACTTCACGCACGCACTCGACCAATTCTACGACCGCATCGAGCAGGCGGCGCGGCACGGCAAGGACTGCCCGGCCAGCCTGTACCTCGAGCCTGGCAACCGCTGGAACCCGATGATCGATGCGATCTCCACCTATGTGAACGGTTGCGAGCTCGACCAGGTCTCGATCCTCGACGTCGACGCCTATGAGGACACCGACGTCAATTGGCGGGTGCGGCGCGGCTATGGCGCGCTGGTCGCGGCCTATGGCGCGCAGGTGCCGGTGGCGCTGAACTGCGAGGTCAGCCTGATCGATCACTCCGGCAAGCGGATCCGCATCGAGACCTCGCGCGGCGCGCTTGAGGCGGACAAGGTGATCGTCACCGTGCCGACCAACCTGATCGCCGATCAGACGATCCGCTTTTTACCTGCGCTGCCGGACAAGCTCGACGCCGCGCGCGGCCTGCCGCTCGGCCTTGCCGACAAGGTGACGCTGGCGCTCGCCGAGCCCGAGGCGCTGCCGAAGGAAGGCAATCTGCGCGGCGCCACCATGCGCACCGAGATGGGCACCTATCACATCCGCCCGTTCGGCCAGCCCTGCATCGAAGGTTTCTTCGGCGGCCGTTTTGCGCGACAGCTTGAAGATGCCGGCGACGGCGCCATCGCCGCGCACAGTATCGACGAGATCGTCTCCTTTCTCGGCAGCGATTTCCGCCGCAAGCTGAAGCCGCTCAGCGAATCCCGCTGGGCCCATGACCCGTTCGCCCGCGGCTCCTACTCGCACGCACTGCCCGGCCACGCCGACAAGCGCGCCGTGCTGGCCGCGCCGGTCGACGGGCGGCTGTTCTTCGCCGGCGAAGCGACGTCGCCGGAGTTTTTCTCGACGGCGCACGGCGCGCGGGACTCGGGCGAGCGGGCGGCGAGGGAAGTGGCGGATGGATTTCCGCATAAGGGGTAGCCGTCAGATTGGTCATTCCGGGATGGTCCGAACGACCAGACTTCACTCCAGCACCCTCGCCCGCATATCCGCGTCGGGCACGAAGCACGTCTCGTACTTCCCGAAGATGCGATAGCGGTTGCGGGCGATCAGGCTGTAGACGGCATCGCGCAGCGGCTTGGGGACCGCGAACAGTGTGCGGGTCCAGCGCCAGCCGGGCAGATGGCTCAGCACCGTCAGCGCCGCGTCGGACTTCATGTAGGCGACGCCGCCATGGACGACGGCGTTGGTGTCGGGGTCGTCAGGATCGATGCCGAAGCTCTTCGCCAGCCGCGTGCCGTAGCCGGACTGGATCGGCGTGAAGCGAAAGCGGCGTGCCGTGTCGCGGGCGATGACGAAGCGGACCCAGCGCGAGCAGAAGATGCAGACGCCGTCATAGAGGATCACGTCGTCGTCGGGCCAACTGCTCATCTCGATTCCCTCAACGCGTTTTCTTCACGCGAACCGGTTCCCACTTCGCTCGAAAACGCTACCGGTTATCCAGGATCAACAGCGCGACCAGCATCAGCACGATCGCAGGTCCCGTCTTCACCAGCGCGCCGAGCGGCTCGATCCAGAGATCCGGCGTCAGGATCGCCGATCCCGCCATGTAGCCGAGCGAGGCGACGATGCCTGCGATCAGACCGAACGCCGCGGTGCGACGGATCGCGATCAGCACCCCGATGCTCATGTCCATCAGGCTGGTCAACACCGTCACCGGCCCGACCAGCGCCGCCGGGAAATGGTGCGCACGCAAAATGCCCGCCGCGGCGTCATAGGAGATCACCAGCGCGATGAAGCCGGATGCGACCCAGAACAGCACGAGGCTTGCGAAGATCAGCGCCTTGATCAGGAACAGCCGCGCGAACCATTTATCCTGAATGGTCGCGGGGCGGCCGCCGACCGCTTGCGCGATTGTCGTCGGCACGATGCCGGTCGCTTGCATCCAGCCTGCGGGATCGCCGGTGACGCCGCGGCGCAGTTCGGCGATCGCGGTGGAGCGCAGCGGCGGCATCCAGCCGAGCCGGCTCGCGAGATCGCCGAGGCGGGCGCCGAGATCGATCAGGACCGGCGGCGTCGCGATGCGGACATGCTTTGCCGTGCCGAACGACCGGCGGAACTGGGCGATGACGCCGCCGAGCGAAATCGGCTGCTCCTGCATCAGGTCCCATGTCACCGATCGCACCGCTTCATCGGCGACATCGCGCGCCGCAAGCCAGGCGATGGTGGCGGCGATATCCTCGACTGCGACCGGCTGGAACGGCGTCGCCGCCTCCTCGGCCGGCAGATCGACCGGCAGCGCCGCCAGCGCGCGCAGCATGGCGCTGCCGCCATAAGCCGACGGCGCGATGACGAAGCCCGGACGCAGGATCGCATGGGGAATCCCGGACGCCGCGATCAGCCGCTCGGCCTCGCGCTTGGTGGTGCTGAAGGCGGTGCGGTCCGCCTCGGCCGTGCCGGGAATCGAGATGTGGACGAGACGGATGACGCGGTGGCTGTCACGGATCGCCTGCAACAGCCGCGCGACGAGGTCGCAATGCACCGCGCTTGTGTCGCTGCCCGGACCATCCTGCAGCACGCCGAGGCAGTTCACGACGATGTTGACCTCGTGCGTGCGAAGCAGCTGCGTCAGCGCCGCGGCATCCATCGACATGACAGGCAGCTCGATGTCGGTCGCGCTGATTTTCTGCGCCGGCGTGAAATGCCGCGCGACCCCGATCACGTGAAAGCCGCGCGCCCTCAGATCGTCGGTGATGGTGCGCCCGATCAGGCCCGAGGCGCCGAGCACGAGGATGTTGTGTGATGCGTCGTCACTCATGAGGCCCCAGACTATTTGGCGTCATTCCGGGGTGCGAAGCGAACCCGGAATCTCGAGATTCCTCGATGCGCAATTGCGCATCTGCGGTTCGATGCTTCGCATCGCCCCGGAATGACGACACTGCGCTAAAATGGTTTCGCGATCATCAGCCAGAGGATGATCATCACCGAGCCGAAGCCGGGAATACCGAACAGGATCCAGCGGCGAAACAGCGCAAAATAACGCGGCGGCAGCGGAAGACCTTTTTCGACGGCCGCCTGCGCAAGATTGCGCATCTCCATCTGCATGAAGACGACGGGAACCCAGAACACGCCGGCCAGCACATAGAGCGCAAGCGAAATCGCCAGCCAGCGCTCGGTGATGCTCGTTGCCGACAACAGCATCAGCAGTCCGCCGCTCACCGGCTGAAGCAGCACGGCACTCAGCGTGAAGATCATGTCCGCGATCACGACGGTCGCCGCCGTGCGCGCGATGAACGCCACATCCTGCGTGCGATGCGCCGCCAGCATGAAGAAGGCGATGCCGGTCCCGGTGCCCAGGATCACGATGGCCCCGAGCACGTGCAGATATTTGATCAGGAAGTAGAGCGTCATCGCAGTCCGCTCGTGATCAGGCCAACTTCGGCGCGCACAAATACCGCCGCTGCCATAGGCCGGTCGGGCGCGAAAATCCACTGCGGCGGGGCAGGCGTGGCGCGGTCGGAGTACCCACATCGCGTCTGGATTCGCTCGCAGAATCCTGGCCGCGAATCAGCCCCCGAATGAGCTTTTTCCAACTATGGCAGTGTCATACTGCGCTCGCGATCCACGCTTTGCACAGCTCCGGATCGGCGGTTGGCCGCTTGAACTCCGGCAAGTGTCCTCTTTCGGAACAAGTTCTCACGACACTGATGCAAAAAATCCACAGATTAACCGATAATTAACGATGGACCTTGAAGGCGGCCCGCCGACTTGCTTTGATTACAGGCATGAGCACAACGCTAATCGAGGTCCGGCCGGCCAAAGCTGCAGACGCGGCGGCGGTGGCGTCTACCCATGACGAAGCCTGGCGCTCGGCGTATCAGGGAATCATCCCCGGCGCCGAACTCGAAAAGCTGATCAATCGCCGCGGCCCGCAGTGGTGGGACAGCGCCATCCGCAAGGGCAGCCGCGTCAGCGTGCTGGTGTTCGGCGACCGGATCGCAGGCTACGCCAATTACGGCCGCAACCGCGCCCGCAGCCTGCATTTCGAAGGCGAGATCTACGAGCTCTATTTGCGGCCGGAATTCCAGGGGCTTGGCTTCGGCCGGCGCCTGTTCGCCTCCGCCCGCCGCGACCTGATGCAGAGCGGCCTCAAGAGCATGGTGATCTGGGCGCTCTCCGACAACGAGCCGGCGACCGAGTTTTACCGTGCGCTGGGCGGCCGGATGGTGGCGCGCTCTTCGGAGCGGTTCGGGCCCAAGTCGCTCGACAAGGTCGCTTTCGCCTGGGCCAACTGAAAATCCTGCTTCTCTCGCAGCTGCAGCAAGGCTAAACCAGCCTCCAGCGCTGCGCGCGTCGGCCAGCCCGGCCCCAAGGCCGGGCCGGGAGCCGTTTCGCGGCCCGGCGGCGCCAACCAAAAAATCACATCGTTCTCAACTTCCAAAGGCCACGCGGAGCAATCCATGCGTATCGACGCCATATCGATCGGAAAAAATCCGCCCCACGACGTCAACGTCATCATCGAGGTTGCCGTCGGCGGCGAGCCAATCAAGTACGAAATGGACAAGGAAGCCGGCACGCTCGTGGTGGACCGCTTCCTCTACACGCCGATGCGCTATCCCGGCAATTACGGCTTCATCCCGCACACGCTGTCCGGCGACGGCGATCCCTGCGACGTGCTGATCGTCAACACCCGCGCGATCGTGCCGGGCGCGGTGATGAGCGTCCGCGTGGTCGGCGTGCTCCTGATGGAGGACGAGGCCGGCGGCGACGAGAAGATCATCGCGGTGCCGTCATCGAAGCTGACCCAGCGCTACGACAAGGTGCAGAACTACAGCGACCTGCCCGACATCACGCTGCAGCAAATCCAGCACTTCTTCGAGCACTACAAGGACCTCGAGAAGGGCAAGTGGGTGAAGGTGCTACGCTGGGGCGACGCCGACGAAGCCCGCAGGCTGATCCTCGAAGGCATCGAGCGCGCGAAGAAGAAGTGACTATCCTCGCCCCGCTTGCGGGGAGAGGTCGGATCGCATGTAGCGGAGCGGAATGCGATCCGGGTGAGGGGGTACAGGTCTTTCGACAGTCCCATCTCGGAGAGGGGCCCCTCACCCCAACCCTCTCCCCGCAAGAGCGGGGCGAGGGAGCATTTCACACCGCCGGCGCCGCCAAGCCGGCAATCGCACAGGCGGCGCGCAGCGTGTTGACCAGGAGGCACGCCACCGTCATCTGCCCGACGCCGCCGGGCACCGGCGTGATTGCGCCGGCGACATTGAGGGCTTCCTGGAACGCGACATCGCCGACCAGTTTCGGCTTGCCGCCGGGCACCGGAATGCGGTTGATGCCGACATCGATCACCGTCGCGCCCGGCTTCAGCCAGTCGCCCCGCACCATCTCGGGCCGGCCGACCGCGGCATAGACCAGATCGGCCTGGGCGCAGAGCTTTGGCAGATCGCGCGAGCGCGAATGCGCGATCGTCACCGTCGCGTTCTCGTTCAGCAGCAATTGCACCAGCGGACGACCGACCAGATTGGAGCGGCCGATCACGATCGCGTTCATGCCCTCCAGCGAGGCGTGCACGCTCTTGGTCAGGATGATGCAGCCGAGCGGCGTGCAGGGCGACAGCGCCGCCAAGCCCCCGGCGAGCCGGCCGGCATTGTTGGGGTGCAGGCCATCGACGTCCTTGGCCGGATCGATCGCGTTGATGATGGTCTCGGTGTGCAGCGACTTCGGCAGCGGCAGCTGCACCAGGATGCCATGCACCATGGGATCGCGGTTGAGCCGCGCGATCAGCGCCAGCAGATCGGCCTGCGACACATCATCCGGCAGCTTGTGCTCGAACGAGGCCATGCCGGCGGCCTGGGTCTGGGTGTGCTTGCTGCGGACATAGACCTCGCTCGCGGGATCATGGCCGACCAGCACGACGGCGAGCCCCGGCGTGAGCTGGTGGTCGCGCTTGACGCGGGCGACCTCGTCGGCGACGCGGGCGCGAAGCTCGGCGGCGATGGCTTTTCCGTCGATGATGCGGGCAGTCATGTCAGTCCCTTGTCTGCTGGTTCGGCTTGGCCGCCGTCAGCTTCCTCAATGTATCGCCGAGCCCTTTCGGATCGCCGTCCACCGCGACCTGCTTGAGCCGCGAGGTGGCCCCGGACAGCAGCTTAACCCTGGCCTTCGGCACGCCGAGCGCCTTGGCCAGCAGCTCAGTCACCGCACGGTTGGCCTCGCCGCCCTCGGCGATGGCGCGCACCCGCACCTTCACCACCGAACGGCCGTTGGCCAGCGTTTCGATCCCGTCGATGTCGTCGCGGCCGCCGCGCGGCGTCACGCGCAGCGCGATGCTGATGCCCTCGGTGGAATAGCGCCACGGATCCATCAAGGCCCCGTCGAGAAAGGGTCAGATCACGTTGGGATAGATGTAATAGGCGATCACCCGCTGGATGAACATGATGATCAGGATCACGATGATCGGTGAAATATCGAGCCCGCCCAGATTCGGCATCACGTTGCGGATCGGCCGCAGCACCGGCTCGGTGATCCGGTAGAGGAACTCGGCCACCGCGGAAACGAACTGGTTGCGCGTGTTGACCACATTGAAGGCGACCAGCCAGGACAGGATGGCGGAGGCGATCAGCAGCCAGACATAGAGGTCGAGGATGATGATGACGATGTCGAGAACAGCGCGCATATGAGGGGGGCTCGCGGGTAAGACAACCGATTGAGGCGCAACGAGACCGGACTGAGCCGCCATCGCGCTTCTTGTTTGAGCGGGATCGTTTCGGAAAACCGCTATGCGCTGGGCGCTCGCGCGGTCCGCCGGGTCGGGATCACGCCCTAGATATCGGTTCATCCCCCCGCAAACAAGGGAAGTTCCCTGCGGGACGGGCCGAAAACCGCGCCTTCACCGTTCTTGACTTGACCTTGGGCGGGACTGTAAATGGCGCCCGACTGACGGCCGGGATACTCAGCAACACCCGGCCGCGATGGGGCCATAGCTCAGCTGGGAGAGCGCGTCGTTCGCAATGACGAGGTCGGCGGTTCGATCCCGCCTGGCTCCACCACGCTTCGCCCTTCGGGCTACGCGTGGCGCAGCCGCGCAGGAGCCTGGAGGGCGAAGCGTGGTGTCCGGCGAAGCCCAAAGGGCGAAGACGGACTTTGTCCGTTAGCCCCCTCACGTCCCCGTAAACCTTGGCGGCCGCTTCTCCACAAAGCTCGCGACGCCTTCCCTGAAATCATTGCCCTTCAGCGCGATCTGCATCTCGCGGTTGGCATCGATGGTGGCTTCGGCGAGCGTCTGGAACGGCACGTCGTAGATCTGGCGCTTGATCACAGCGATCGCGCTCGGCGAGACGAAATCGGCGAGGTCGCGGGCGTAGGCATAGGTCTCCTCGCGCAGCTTCTCCGGCGAGGAAAGCCGGTTGACGAGGCCGATGCGCAGCGCCTCCTCCGCCGACACCCGCCGCGCCGACATCAACAGATCGAGCGCGTTGGCGTGGCCGACGATGCGCGGCAGCATCCAGCTGATGCCGTGTTCGGCGATCAGGCCGCGCCGCGCGAAGGCGGTGGTGAACACCGCGGTGTCAGCGGCGAAGCGCAAATCGCAATAGAGCGCGTGGACCAGGCCGATGCCGGCGGTGGCGCCGTTGAGCATCGCGATCACGGGCTTCCTGATCGCGGGGTAGTAGGCGTAGCGCGTCTGCCAGTCGGCGCGGCGGTTCATGTCGAACGGGATGTTCTCGCCGCGCCTGACCTCGTTGGGATCGATTCCCTTCAGCGCGTCCATGTCGGCGCCGGCGCAGAAGCCGCGGCCCGCGCCGGTCAGCACGATGACGCGAACGTTGTCGTCGTCGGCCGCCGCCTCCATCGCGTGGCGCACGTCGCGCTCCATGATCGCGGTCCACGCATTCATGCGATCGGGGCGATTGAGCGTGATGGTCGCGATCCTGTCGCTGACCTCATAGAGGATGTGCTCGTAGCTCACGGCGATCTCCCTGTGCCTTGTCGTTATTGATACGCGCGGCGATGCGGCCTGCGCGCGGCGACCGACAGTAGCACATTCACCAGAATGAAAAGCCGGCGCGAAATTCCGCGTGGCGGCTATTCCGCGGCCTGCAGCAGCTGCCGTCGCGGCACGCGCGCGATCCAGCCGTCGATGAAATGCTTCAGCCACGCGCGCTCGGCGGCATCGTGCACAGCACGCTCGGCGAAGTGCAGATGACCCGGTTGTGCGCCCGGCGAATCCATCCGTGCACAACCGCGCGTGGTCCAGCGATGCATCATCGCGTAGGTCACGTCGGGATGGAATTGCAGGCCGAAGGCGTTGCCGAACTGGAACGCCTGCACCGGGAAATCGTCGCCCGCCGCGAGCAGGTCGGCGCCGGCCGGCAATTGAAATCCCTCGCCGTGCCAGTGATAGACCCGCGCCGGCCAGCCCGGGCAGAGCGCGCGGCCCGCCTCGGTCGGCCTGACCGGATAATAGCCGACCTCGACACGGCCTTGCGGATGCGGCGCGACCTCGGCGCCGAGCTGCCGCGCCAGCATCTGCGCGCCGAGGCAGATGCCCAGGAACGGACGCTGCTCGCGCAGCGGAACGGCGATCCAGTCGATCTCGCGCCGCACGTAGTCGTCGCCGTCATTGGCGCTCATCGGACCGCCGAAGATCACCGCGCCGGCATGCGCATCGAGCGTTTCGGGCAGCGCGTCGCCGAAGCGCGGGCGGCGGATGTCGAGGCGGTAGCCCAGCGCGCGCAGGGCGTTGCCGATCCGGCCGGGAGTCGATGTCTCCTGATGCAGCACGATCAGCACCGGCCGCAACGAGACCTGAGCCGAGATCTGATCCAAGACCTGATCTCTGGGCGTGACCGCGGCCGGCCTTCGGCTGGCGAAGGGCACCACGACACGGCTCTGGTCAGTCCGGAACGACATTGCCTCTGCTTAAAGTTTCGGCACGTAAGGCGCGATCATAGCTAAGTGGTCGTTAACATCGTGTGAGTTTGCGCACAGCCAGGCGAAGCAAATCGCGGGCCAGAAACAGCCTTAGCGGCAACGAGTGGGCTTTCCAGGGCAGCTAGCGCTTGCGGAGCTGGAATCCGCCGACCGCCGTCAGGATGAAGTCGCGCGGAAACAGCCGGAGCAGGAACGGCACCAGCTTGATGAAGGTGCCGGGCAGCACCGCGCGCTTGTTGGCCATCAACCCGCGATAGGCCTGACGGGCCACCTCTTCCGGTGAAACGTTGAGGATGGCGGAATCGAATCCAGGGGCAAATCCGGCGCGATCCTGAAACTCCGATGGTACCGGGCCCGGGCAACACACGGTGACACGCACGCCCTGCGGCGCCAGCTCACAGCGCAACGCCTCGGTAAACGACAACACATAGGCCTTGCTGGCGTAGTACACGGCCATGCCGGGGCCTGGCAGAAATCCGGCGATCGAGCCGAGATTGAGGATGCCGCCGCGGTTGCGGATCAGCTGGTCGGCAAAGCGCAGCGTCAGATCGGTCAGCGCGCGGATATTGACATTGATGATGTTGAGCTGCTCGGCGCGGTCGCGCTCGATGGCGCGGCCGAACAGGCCGAAGCCGGCATTATTGACGAGAAATTCGACCTCGACCCCGGCGTCGGTCAGGGCCTGCGCGATCCGGTCGCCCGCATCGGCGTGCTGGAGATCACAGGGGATCACAATCGGCGCTGCGCCGCCCTTGGCCCCGAGTTCGTCGGCGAGCGCCTTCAGGCGGTCGGCGCGCCGCGCCACCAGCGCCACACGGTGACCATTCGATGCAAACACGCGCGCCAGTTCGGTGCCTATGCCCGCCGATGCCCCGGTTATCAGCGTCACACGCTCGGTCACGTTTCAAACTCTTACTGCAAATTCTAGTGAGGTCCCCAACAAGCCGACGAGAGCATAGGCATGCGGTGGGACGCAAGCCGTGTGTAAGCTTGTGGACAGCGGCGAGGTACTGGTTTTGTGGTGAAACGCCAGATTTTCAGTCGGATCGCCCACAATCGCGGCGGACATTAAAATTTCGTCATCCCTGATACCGGTGACGATGCGTCCGCCGGCGCGGGCAATCGCGTCAGATTGCGGCGTCCGCCGTGCCCCAGGGGCCCTTTGGCAGCGCCGCCTGCTTCTCGGCAACCCGATGCTTGAGATCGATGCGGTCGCGCGAGGAAATGCCGAGCAGATCGGCGGCGCGCCAGACCACATTGTCCTCGAACTCGCTGACCTGACCGTCGGCATAGACCAGCTCCCACATCATCTCGACGATGCGCAGGCGTCCCTCCTCGTTCACCGAGCGCATGATCACACTGGTAAAGTGATAGAGATCGACGGCCTCGCCCTCGACGCGCATGGCAGAGGCGATCAGCTTGTCGGCCGCGCCGCGATCGAGTTGGAAACGGCTCTCGATCAGGCCGTGCAGCTTGCGCGTCTCGGCAGGCGTCGGCTCGCCATCCAGCGAGACGACATGCACCAGCAGCGCCGTCGCCGCCAGGCGATAGTCGCCGTCATCGAAGGTGCGGTCGGCCTGGGCGTCGGGGGAAACGATATCGGCAATGAATTGGCGAAGTCCGTCGAGCATCGTTCTCTCTGTGGAATGAAGTCTGCCTGATTTGAGCGCGATCTATCCGGCTATCAAGTTTTTCCGGATCCCGCTCCGTTGAAATCTATATGGCGTGGAAACAGAACCGGTGCAATCCGCGCAGGTTCCCGCTGCGACATTACGTTTCGGCAACATGGATTGAGTCATTCCGGGGCGATGCGAAGCATCGAACCCGGAATCTCGAGATTCCCCGATGCGCAATTGCGCATCTGAGGTCTGGTCCTGACGGACCATCCCGGAATGACGATGTGCTCAACTACGGTATCTCGTACACCACGAGCTTGTCGGCAATGCCACGCAGTGCCGCTTCCTTCTGGATCGGCTTGATCGCGGCGCGATCGAGGATGCCCGCGACCTCAGCCGATTCCATCACCGGCTGGGTCAAATGGATTTCCTGCGACGTCGACAGGCTCTGCACCCTGGCTGCGATATTCACGGTCTGGCCGAAATAATCCTGCCGCTCGTTGAGCGTCACCGCGAGGCACGGCCCCTCATGGATGCCGATCTTGACGATCAGATCTTCCTTGCCGCGCGCGGTGTTGAGCTGCTTCATCGCCGCCCGCATGCGCAGGCCCGCCGACAATGCATGCTCTGGCCGGATGAAGGTCGCCATCACGGCATCGCCGATCGTCTTCACCACGGCGCCGTGCTCGGAAGCGATGATCTCGAGCAGCGCGTGGAAATGCGCGCGCACCAGATCGAACGCGGCGAGATCGCCGACCCGTTCATAGAGCGCAGTCGAGCCTTTGAGGTCGGTGAACAGGAAGGTGAGCGCGGTGATCTTCAGCCGCTGGTCGACCGTGAGGTTGTCGGCCTTGAACACATCACGGAAGGTCTGGTTCGACAGCATCCGCTTCGCGGTGAGGATCGGCTTGCGCTTGCCGAGCAGCTCATGCAGCGCATCGGCCGCTACCCAAACAGCGGGCAGCACGCGGGTGTCGGTCTGGTTGTCCAGCGACAGCCGGAGCGGCCCCGGCCGCAGCACTGTGGTGCCGGTCGGCGCCTGCAGCTTGTTGAACACGATCGAGAATTGCTGGCGCTCGGTGGTCGGCTCGCCCTGCACGTCGAAGAAATGCGCCGAGTGCGTCACCGGCTCGAACACGATCAGGAACTGCTTCGGCAATTGCAGCGACAGCAGCGCCTTTTCGCCGGCCGGCAACTCCAGCGATTCCAGCGTCACCTCCTTGAGCAGGCGCTCCAGCGAGTCTTCGTTGAGCTCGATGCCCGAGCTCCAGAACATCTGGCGGACATATTCCCAGATCGGCAGCGTATTCGGATCATGCGCGCCGATGCGGCGCACGCGCGGGCTGACGGTGAAGGCGACCTCGACCAGATCGTCGACGGACGCTTCGTATCCGGCCGCGCACAGCGCACAATTATAGTCGTCATGGCGCAACGACTTCAGCGTCGAATGCGCATCGAGCACGCCGCCGCAGCCCGGGCACAGCACATTCCAGCTCATGTCGAACAGGCCGAGCCGCGACGCATGCAGGAAACCGGAGATCACCTTCTCCTGGTCGAGCCCGGTGCGGCTCGAGAAATCCAGCAGATTGATACGGTTGAGATCCCGATCATGACCGTCCGCGATCAACTGCTGCATCGCATCGACCACGGCCGGATCGGTCGTCTGCCTGAGGACTGCGAAATGGGCCTGCGTATCGCTCATGGTGAGCCCCTAGATGAGCATTGGGACACCGCCGCGCAAGATCAGCGCGGCTTGATCGTAAACACCGGCGAACGGTTCGGCTGTGTCGTCACCACGCCGATCGGCAGCACCGGATCTTTGTCCGCCAGCGCTACGCGGAATGCGCCGACAATCTTCGCAAGCGCGAGCGTCGCCTCGACCAACGCAAAATGCGCCCCGATGCAGACCCGCGCGCCGACCCCGAACGGCAGATAGGCGAACCGATCGGGCGGCGTTCCCGTCATGAAACGCGACGGCACGAACGCGTTCGGATCGCGCCACAGCTTCTCATGCCGGTGCAACAGCCACGGTGCGATCAGGATTACGTCACCCTTCCTGACCGGACGGCCCGCGATGGTATCGGGACCGCCTGCCGCACGCGCGATCAGGAACGCCGGCGGATAAAGCCGCATGGTTTCGTCGATCACCGCGCGGGTGAATTTCAGCCGCTCGATGTCGAGCGCGCCAGACGTCGCCGCGCTCCCGACTTCTGCCGCCAGCTGTTCCTGGGTCAGGGGATCGAGCGCCAGCAGATAGAGCGCCCAGAACAGCGCGGTCGCAGTCGTCTCGTGGCCGGCCAGGATCATGGTGGCGACCTGGTCGCCGAGTTGGGCATCGGTGAAGGCCTCGCCGGTTTCAGGATCACGCGCGGCGCCCATCAGGTCGAACAGGTCGCGGGCCGGCGCGTTGTCATCCTTGCCGGCCGCACGTCGCTCGGCCATCAGCATGCCGACGAACGCGGTCCAGCGCTTGCGGAAACGGGCGCGGCGGAAATCCTGCGGCGTCGGCCAGTTCAACGGCAGCACCAGATCGAGCATGTGCGGCCGCGCCAGCGTGTTGCCATACTCCATCACGAAATCCCGCAGCGCGGCGCCGTGGCGATCCATGCCGAACGAGAACATGGTGCGGCCGGCGATCTCCAGCGTCATCCGCTGCATCGCCTCGCGCAGATCGACCGGGCCGCCGCTGGCCGACTTCAGCTTGGCGATGGTCTCGTCGACCGCCGCAATCATGTAAGGCACCAGCGTCGTCACCGCGCGCGGCGTGAACGCGGGCGCCAGCGTGCGGCGCTGATGTTTCCACGCCCGCCCTTCGGCGATCAATAGCCCCTCGCCGAGCATCGGACGCAGCACGCGAAGGCCGGCCGGCGTGCGGGTGTAGTTCTCGTAATTGTCGACCAGCACATGGCGGATCGCATCCGGCGTGTTGAGGATAAAGCTCGAGTGGCCGAGAAAACGGCCCTGGACAATGTCGTCCTCATAGGCGCGCTGGCCCCAGGTCTCGATCGGCGAGTTGCGCATCACGCGCATGCGCTGGAACGCGCCCATGTCGTCCGGCGCGCGCGGCGGGGCCGGCGGGACCAGGGGCCGCCGCGTGACCGTGATATCGTAGACCTCGGCTATGCTCATGGTCCTCGCTTCCTGCCTCACGCGACGGCCGATCCGGCCATGCGATCCCGGCGCCAAGAAGGCGCGCGGACCCTCCACCAGACCTAATAAGTCAGCTCGGCGACCGCAATCCGATTTTCCGATGCCGGCCAGGCCCGCATCACGATGCGCTCCCCGTTGAAGATCGCGGCGACCGGACGGCCGACATCGTCCGCGGCCAGCCGCATCGTCGTCACCGAATCGGTCGGCACGCCCGGCTTTACATCGGCCGGCTCCTTGCGGTCGAACAGCACGATATCGCGCGGCAGGCCGAAATAGCCGCGCGGCCGCGACATCAGCACGACCGCGCCTGCGCCGGCATCGGCCGGTCCCAGCGGCCGCGCCGCGCGCAGATGCACGATCTCGGACGAGCGCGGAAACGGCGAGCGATAGATGTGCGTCGTCGCCGTACCAGGTGATGTCAGCACGAATTCGAGCGGCCACGACGGGTCGACCTGCGCCGGACCCCAGCGACCGTCGGCGCCGGTCTGCGAGCTGTGCAGCGGGCCGCCGATGCGCTCGCCGGTCTCCGCCGCGACATGATAGATATCTACCGTGGCCCCCGGCACCGGCCGGTTGGTCGGCACGCCGCCGGGCATGCCTGTGACGAGGCCGCTCAGCCTCACCGCGGTCTCCGGCACGATCTCGATCCGCCACGGCTCGTGCCTTGCGATGAATTTGTAGATCTCGCGAAAGGCCCGCGGATGAAAGGCGGTCTCGCGATGATCGACCGCGCCAAGCACCAGATTGGTCGCGCCTTTCAGCGCCGGGCCGTCCGTCGTGACGTTGGTCGGCGTGCCCGGCTTGCCGGCGAAGCGGCCGTCGGCCTGCGCATATTTATCGAGGCCGTCGCTGCGCAGCGTCAGGAACAGGGTGCCGACAGTCACTTCGCTGTCGCCATCGTTCAGTCCGCGCAGGAACGGACCACGCCCGTTGAACTCGTTGCCGAGCCCGTCGTCCCACGCATACACACCGTGATTGGGCGTGCCGCACAGCACCGCGTGGCTGATGTCGCCGCCGCCACCATTCTTGATGTAATTGCGGATCGCATTGCCGCCGCGCGAACTGCCGACCAGTGCGATCCGTGGCGCACCGGTCTTCTGCTTCAGCTCCCTGATCGCCTCGGCGAGCTCGCGGCGCTGGTCCTCGGTCGAGGAGCGGCTCGCCTGCTCGATCTTGTCGTCGGTGCGTGCCAGCGGATCGGTGAAATTGATCGCGGCCATGCGCTCGCGCGGCACCCCGTTGCATTCCATCCGCCACAGCGTCGTCATCCAGAGCGCGGCGTGATCGCCATTGCCGTGCACGAACAGAATCGGCGGGGTGTCACCGGCGGGCGCCGGTTGAGCCGAGGCCGGGGCGCCGAGGCGGCTGGCCAAGAGGGACAGGGCGCCGGCCCCTTGCAATATTCTCCGCCGCGACAGTGCCATTAGCCCCTTCCCCCGACCTTCCCTTGACCTGCCCTTGGCCTTCCTCAGGTCTTTCAGTGCTTTAGCTGTACCCTATCCCCGCCAAGGATGCCGTAATCGCTGGACAGGACACGCGTTTCGCGGGCATCAGTTGGTGCAGCCGGAATCGTCCAACAAGCCATAGCAGGCCAACCGGAACTGGATATGACCGAACCGCGTGATCGCCCCGACAGTATCACTGCACCGTTGCGGCATTCAATCTTCAGGCGAATCTGGCTCGCGAGCCTGCTCTCCAATCTAGGCATCCTGATCCAGGGCGTCGGCGCGGCCTGGGCGATGACGCAGATGACCTCGGAGGCCGACAAGGTCGCGCTGGTGCAGACCGCCTTGATGTTGCCGGTGATGCTGATCTCGATGCCGGCCGGGGCCATCGCCGACATGCACGACCGCCGCATCGTCGCGCTGGTGTCGCTGGCGATCGCGCTGACCGGCGCCACCAGCCTGACCGTGCTGGCCTGGCTCAATCTGGTAACGCCGAACATCCTGCTCGCGCTGTGCTTCGTCGTCGGCAGCGGCATGGCGCTGTTCGGCCCGGCCTGGCAGTCCTCGGTCAGCGAACAGGTGCCGCCGGAGACGCTGCCCGCGGCGGTCGCGCTGAACGGCATCAGCTACAACATCGCGCGCAGCTTTGGTCCGGCGATCGGCGGCATCGTGGTCGCGTCCGCGGGCGCCGTGGCCGCCTTCGCCGCCAATGCCGTGCTGTATCTGCCGCTGCTCGTCGTGCTGTTCCTGTGGAATCGCGTCAGCGAGCCGTCGCGGCTGCCGCGCGAGCGGCTGAACCGCGCCATCGTCTCCGGGGTGCGCTACATCACCAATTCGCCGTCGATCAAGATCGTGCTGACCCGCACCATGGTGACCGGCATCATCGGCGGCTCGGTCTCGGCGCTGATGCCGCTGGTGGCGCGTGATCTGTTGCATGGCGGCGCGCAGACCTACGGCATCATGCTCGGCGCCTTCGGCATGGGCGCGGTGATCGGCGCGCTCAACATCAGCGAGATCCGCAGCCGGCTCAGCGGCGAAGCCGCCATCCGCGTCTGTGCGTTGACGATGGGCGCGGCGATCGCCGCGGTTGCCGTGAGCAAGCAGCCGGTGATCACCGCCGCCGCGCTGGTGGTTGCCGGAGCGGTGTGGATGCTGGCGATCGCGCTGTTCAATATCGGCGTGCAGCTCTCCGCACCGCGCTGGGTCGCGGGACGTTCGCTGGCGGCCTTCCAGGCCGCGATCGCCGGCGGCATCGCGATCGGCAGCTGGTGCTGGGGCCGCATCACGGACGTCGGCGGCGTCGAGATGGCGCTGTTGATCTCCGCCGGTCTGATGCTGCTGTCGCCGCTGCTCGGCATCTGGCTCAGGATGCCGCCGATCGGCGCGCGCAACGAGGACGCGACGGATGCGCTGGCCGACCCCGAGGTGCGGCTGCAACTGAGCGGGCGCAGCGGCCCGCTGGTGGTCGAGATCGAATACCGGGTGGCCCAGGACAACGCCCGCGCGTTCCACAATGTGATGCAGGACGTGCAGCTCAGCCGCCAGCGCAACGGCGCCTATGGCTGGTCGATCGCCCGCGACATCGCCGATCCCGAATTGTGGACCGAGCGCTATCATTGCCCGACCTGGCTCGATTTCCTGCGCCAGCGCAACCGCGCCACGCAGATCGAGCGCGAACTGCATCAGAAGGCCGCCGACTTCCACATCGGCGCCGAGCCGATCCGCGTGCGCCGGATGCTGGAGCGTCCGTTCGGATCGGTGCGCTGGAAGGACGAGACCCCGGACCGCGCCGCCAAGGAGGTGATCCCGGTGGTCGCGACCGCAGCGGGCAGCAGTACGTAGTCACTCCATTGTCATTCCGGGGCGCGCGAATAGCGCGAACCCGGAATCTGGAGATCATCAGCTCGAGATTCCCCGATGCGCAGTTGCGCATCTGAGGTTCATCGCTCCGCAATGCCCCGGAATGACAGCTGATGGGTCTACTGCCCGTGATCGGCGAGCGTCTGCTGGCAGGCCTTGCTGAGGCGGCTGCGATGCTCCTTCAGGCACGCCAATACGACCTGATCGCCCTCGCCGAGATGGGCGCGGCAGAACCGCGAGGCATCGCGCGAGCAGGCATCGCGCCCCTGCTGCTGCGCCGAGGCGGCCGACGTCAACAGAACCAGCGGAACGACGGCAAGCAGAAATCGGGTCATCTCTCAAAGCCTCTCAAGCGTTTTCGCGCGAAGGGGTGCGGTTCGCGTGAAGACAACGCGTCAAATAAGGAATCCGGAGCCCCGTTCCGATTTCATCGGAGCGGAAACGGCTCCAGGGAATGCGACGCCGGTTCTATAGCGTTTCCGTGCCGCGAAGAAGCTTGAAACCGACTGTGACGGTCATCACGCATGGTAACGCCCGCTTTTTCTTGTCCTTCCGGCGCCTTGTTGGGATCGCGTTAAGACCTTGTTGGCATTAATCGCTCGTTACGGCTGTGGCGTATCCTTAAGTTCCGAGAGAGTGTGTAGCGATGCGTAGTGCGTTGGGCCTGATGCTGGCCAGTGTTGTAACGGCGATCGTGATCGCCGGCGTGTGGTTCTGGACCTCCTCGCCGCGTGCCGACGCGGCTCCTCCGCAAACCACGGCTGCGGCCAAGGCCGATCCGATGCCTGCGGCGGCAAAACAGGCCGCCAGGGACGATGTCGAGACGACCGCCGCGCTGTCGAAGCGCGCCGATGCCACCCAGGCCGCGGCCCCGGCCGCCACTCCTGCCCCGGCGCCGGCGCCGGCCCCCGTCGCGGCCGCGCCCAAATGCGCCAACCCCGACGCGCTCGGCATCAGCCGCACCGTCGTGGTCGACACCAATGGCGGCCCGGGCTTCGGTTTCCTGCAGTACAAGCAGTATGACTTCCTGACCGACAAGGAGGTCGTGCTGACCTTCGACGACGGTCCGTGGCCGACCACGCCGGCCGTGCTCAAGGCGCTGGCTGACGAATGCACCAAGGCGGTGTTCTTCCCGATCGGCCTGCACACCACCTATCACCCGGACATCCTGCGCCAGGTCGCCGCCGCCGGCCACACCATCGGCGCTCATACCTGGTCGCATGCGCATCTCGCCAGCAAGAAGCTGACCGAGCAGCAGGCCAAGGACGAGATCGAGAAGGGTTTTAGCGCGGTCAAGCTGGCGCTGGGCGCGAACCCTGCTCCGTTCTTCCGCTTCCCGGCGCTGGCGCACACCCCGGCGACAACCGCCTATCTCGGCACCCGCAACATCGCGATGTTCTCGGTCGACGTCGACTCCAACGACTTCAAGTCCAAGAGCGCGGACGAGGTGATCAACAACGTGATGACCAAGCTCGACAAGGAGCACAAGGGCATCATCCTGATGCACGACCTGCAGAAGCACACCGCGCAGGCGCTGCCGACGCTGCTCCGCAAGCTCAAGGCCGGCGGCTACAAGGTGGTCTGGATGAAGGCCAAGACCCAGCTCGAGACGCTGCCCGAATACGACGCGATGATGGCGAAGACCGAGAAGCCGATCGCAACGGGCCGGCCGATCGGCAACGTCGTGCAGACGGTCGCCGAGTAACCCCGCGAACGCACTCTCAACGCAAAGCGCCCCTGGACCCGATCCAGGGGCGCTTCGCTTTCTGATCGCAGCCACCCTCTGCTGATCCGACACGGCCGGACGACGTTGAACGCCCGTGCGCCTTCGAGAGTGGCACCATCGCGCCCGGTGGCTGCGGCTCAACCAAAATATCGAAAACAACCCCATGCAAAGGAGCTGGCGGATGCCGTCTCCAGACTGACCGTTTGAGGGCTGGTGCGCCGCACCAGGTGAAGATGAGAACTATCTTTACTCCATAGCCCTCTGGAGCCCTCCTTTTGCAAGACGGCGAAGGCTTGAGGCCCTCGACGCAGCATCTACCGGCTTGTTTCCATTCGTGGTTCGGATCGGGAGCACCGGAACGTTGACCGGGTTGCTCGATGGTGCCGGCCAGGCGCATCCTCACCTTCGCCCCGGCGCGGGCGCAGCGGGCGTTCGGATCGGCCGAGATGTATTGTCCCGTCTCACGCTCCCATCACATGAAACCTCCAACCATCTTCGGAAACGCTGATGCGATCGGATAGAGTTCAGATCGAGCCAGCTGGCGCAACGGCAGGAAAATCCTGCTCGGGATCGAACGCGTTATTGAAAAAGTTCGTCAGGGAGTACATGGCCACTAGCGCGACGATCTCCATGACGTTCGCATCTGTGTAGCCAGCGTCCCGGACGGCTTTCATATCGGCGTCACCGACCTTGCCGCGGGTTGTGATGACTTTGCGCGCAAACTGGAGAGCGGCGTCCCGCTTCGGATCACTGGCATGACCCTTCCGAGCGAGAATGATTTCGTTAGCCGGCAGCTTGGCCATATGCTCGGCCGTAAAGCTGTGAACCGTCAGGCAGTAGTTGCACCCATTCACTTCGGAGACAGCGAGGCCGATGCTGTCACGTGTCTTCACGTCAAGCGCCTTGCTCAAAGAGCTGAGCAGTGTAGCCCATGCGTTGAACGCGATCGGGCTCAGCGCGAAGGTCGTCATCATATTCGGAGTGAACCCGATGTTCCTGGTGAATCCATCGAGAGTCGGTTTCGAAGCTGCCGGCACCTGAGCCGGTGTTGGCAATGCATTTCGAGCCATCAGTAATCTCCGTAGATCGTATTATACCAGGTCCAGCACATCGGCCACCGGACGGCGCGGCTTCTGCGCCCAGTTTCCCGGACGCTCCGGCCCCACGGCCAACAGCAGGACCGGCACTTCGTCCTTCGCCAATCCGAACTCGCGGTGCACCGGTTCGGCGTCGAAACCGATCATCGGCGTCGAACCCAGGCCTAGCGAGCGGGCCGCATAGATGATCGCTGCCGCGCCGAAGGAGGCGGTTCGTAGCGCTTCATCGCGCTGGCGTTGTGGGTACTCCATGTACAGATTGCGCGCCGGGATCTCCCATTCCGGCACCATCTTCGCCGGCATGACGCCCGATTCCACCAGCGGCGCCAGGCGCTCTGGTATTACGCTGGAATCGGCCAACTTGCCGCAGACGATGAAGGTAACGGCTGCGTCGGTGATCGTGGGTTGATTCCAAGCGATCGGACTCAGCCGGGCTTTGGCTTCAGGCGTGCGCACGGCGATGAAGCGCCAGTTCTGCATGTGGAAGGATGTCGGTGCGGCGGTGCCGATTCGCACGAGCTCTCGGATCTGGTCGTCGCTCAGGGTGGCGGCAGGGTCGTAATACTTGGTGGAGCTGCGGCTCAGGATACATTCGATAACAGCATTGGTCATGGTTGGTCCTATAAGTGAAGGGATAGGTTGAGGCGCGAGAGTGCTTTCGCTCTCTTTGAGAGCGGGCCGGCCGCATTCATCGATAGGCGCGCGCCGCTCACGGACGAGCGCGAATGATCGTCTTCCCGCTGATCCGCTCGGTCGGGTTGAAGGCGGCAACGGCATCGTCGAGGGCAGCCACGTTGCCGATGTTTGTCCGCACACGTCCGTCACGCGCCCGCCGGACAATCTCACTCAGTTGGGCGCGATCGGGTTCGACGACGAAGTCTATCGTCCGGCCGTCAGCGGGCCGTGCCTCAGTCGGACCGGCGATGGTCACGAGCGTTCCTCCGGCTCGAATCAGGCGCGCGGACCGCTTCGCGATGTCGCCGCCAAGCACATCGAACACCAGATCGACTCCGCCGACATCTTCCAGAGTGTCGTTGTCGAGGTCGACGAACTCCTGTGCGCCGAAGTCGAGAGCCGTCTGACGGCCGGCAGCGCGTCCGGTACCGATGACGTAAGCACCGGCCTCACGTGCGAGCTGGGTTGCCATCGAACCGACGACGCCGGCGGCACCGTGCACGAGGACGCTCTGCCCCGCCCGAAGCCGGCCGTGATCGAATAGCCCCTGCCACGCGGTAAGGCCTGGCATCACGAGGGCCGCGCCCACCGTGAAATCGACATCGCCCGGCAGCGGCGCGAGGTTGCGCGCCTCGATGGCCACATATTCCGCCAAGGTGCCGTCGCGATACCAGTCCGCGAGACCGAATACCCGCTGTCCCACCGACAGCCCCGCCGTGCCATAGCCGAGGGCGGTGACCACTCCAGCCAACTCGTGGCCAGGGATCGACGGTGTTCGGTCACGCTCGCGGCGATCGGTCCAAGTCGGGGGCCACGTCAGCTCATCCCGGGTGAATCCCGCCGCATGAATCTCAACGACGACGTCGTTTATCGCGGCCTGCGGCTCGGGCCGCTCCACCAGCTTCATTCCGGCCGTTCCCGCCGCTTGGTCCGTCACAACGATTGCCTTCATCGTGCACCTGCCTGAGTGTGGCAGCTCATCATCTTCCGAACTCCTTTTCAGACGAACGAAAACCGGAAGGCGAAACTCGATGGCTCCATGACCTTGGATATTGAATCGATGCCATCGACGCGGCGCATTTCCTAAAGCCACGTTGCCACTGGTCCCGGCGCGATGAAACCCGCGACGGGCGTTCCTGGACGCGCGGACACGCATTCTGGACTCCAGAGCTCGCCAACGCCGAGGATCAGTGCGCCGAGTGTGCGCGAATCTGGCTAGGGAACGGGAAAGAGCCCGGTTGGGGCGCAGCGTCGGGTATGCACGAGCCCACGCGGCTTGCTTTCGGCCTTTGCTGTTTCCAGTTTTTTCTTCGGTCGGGCAGCGAGTTCAGCCAACGCTGATAGCCCGACGAACAGTTTCAATCGATGAGCGGAGTCGCTATTGGCACGCCCATCCAGATCGCACACTTGACGGGAGAGGTGCCTCGGAGGCGGTACTTGGCTCAAGTGCCCTTATCACTCCCAGCGTTCTTCACGCGCAGCCGGTACTCGCTAGGATCAACGTTGTAGGCTTTGCGGAATGCTCGCACGAAACTTGACCGGCTTTCGTAGCCGGCGTTGTAGGCCACAACATCGACCGGGGCTGATGTCGTCGTGAGATCGAGCGCCGCCTGCCGCATCCTGAGATCCCGAAGGATGGCCATCGGCGAACGGCCAAAGATCTCCGAGAACTTCGCCATGAATGCCGACCGGCTCAGACCCGCGCTATGCGCAAGGCTCTGAACCGTGTGAGCGGCCCCCGGCCGCGCCACCATATCGCCGAATGCACGCGTGATCTGCCGATCCGCGAGAATCGAAAACCGATCAGTCCAGCTGCGGGAGGACTTCATCGACCGCCTCACCAGAGCGATGATGACCTGCTTTAGCAGGGACGCCGTCATGGCGCCCATACCGATTTCCTGCACGCAAAGCTCCCCGACCGCTTCGCGAAGCTTCAGGTCGATCTTGTCCGTCGGCTCGAACTTCTCGATCACGGGCTCGCGCAATTCGCGAAACAACCCGACGGATTGTCCGAAGGATGCGTTGAAGAAGCCGCAGATCTGGATGATCTCGGGCTGCTCGGTCGGTGTTGCGATACGCAACACGCTGTCATGCTGCTTCCAGCAATCGCGGGAGATGAGCCTCTTCGGGCCGCTGGTTCCGTCGACTTCGATTACGAACGGGGTGCTCGGAGGCTTGATGATGAGGAGATGGGGTTCGAGCGACATCCAAGGCCCATCGCCGATCGAAATTCGTCCCCTACCACTAATGGTGTAATGGACCGCCGGTGCATCGATCGTCCCCATCTCGGCGCGATGGCCTGATGGAATCAGCATTTCGGTGAGCGCGACGACATCGATCTCAAGTGCCCGCATGAGGTTGTTGAGATCGGCGGTGGCGAGCTTCGAGGCAGAGACGGCGATCCGCGAATCTGGCCGCTCGCCCTGTCCGCTTCCGGCCCGCGATTTGGCCGTGTTTTGCATGGCAACCTGCTTACAAGATCAACCCGTGAATCCGCTAGGCGAATCTGCCTTCATCCTGGAACTGGATTTTAGGGCACGCTGAAAAGAGCCTTGGCGTGGTCCAGTCGGATTGTTGGAACTTGGTCCTATCGGTGGACCCGTATCGCTGTAGTTTTTGAACCTTGAAACAGGGTCTCGGCGCAACGCCGCGCTCGTACACACCAGCATCCACAGCACCAGCCTGTGTGCCGCGCCTTCGACGATGACTCGGGAATAGATTCGTCGGTCTGGCCCTCTCTTGCACGATGCCCGAACCCTGGAGAGTTTTGTGAGTGCATTCGAACAAGGTCGCGTACGGTCGGGCGACGATGGCTTGGCGAATACGGCCGCCGAAAAGCTGCGTTCGATGATCCCGGCGGCTGGAGCGATGGCCTATCCGTTCCTGCTCGATGCATTTCACCTCGCGGTCTCTCCCGCTGCTGGTCCGATGTCGTTTGGGCGACTGGCCCTGGCGGCGCTTTGCCTGTTGGCCGCGACCGCCGCGCCCTTGCTGGCTCTGGCTTGCGCTCATTGGATGACCAAGGCCGCACCGTCATCGTTCGCGCTGCGCACCCGGCGCCTCGCCTACCTCGGCATCGCCGCGCCGCCCTTGTTCGTGCTAACCGGCGTCGGTCTCGGCCTGCTGCACATCCCTGTCAGTGACGAGATTGTCTGGGTCGCGGGTTGGCTCGTCGCGTGCCTCTATGTGCTTTTCGGCGGCGAGCAGGCGCAACGTGCGGCACCATCAGCCGCGATTGCGCCCTCTATCGCCAAATGGCGCGTGACACATGGCGTCGCCGCAGCGATCATCCTTTTCTACGTCGCATTCCATCTCACCAATCATCTGCTGGGTTGGCTCGGACCTGATGTTCATGCCGCCGTGATGAAGGCGGGGCGCACCGTCTATCGGTCGTCCGTGGTGGAGCCCATCCTCGTCGTATTGATGCTGTTCCAGGTCGCCGTCGGGATGCGGCTCGCCTGGCGCTGGAGCCCGGCGCCTGCGGATGCATACCGCGTGTTTCAGATCGGCTCCGGCGTCTACCTCGCGGCGTTCATCGTGACCCATCTGAATTCCGCATTGGTCTCGGCGCGCGCCGTGCACCACATCGACACCAACTGGGCCTGGGCGTCGGGCGCACCGACCGGCCTGATCCACGACGCCTGGAGCATTCGCCTGGTGCCGCACTACGCGCTCGGCGTCTTCTTCGTCCTCGCGCATCTCACGTCGGGATTACGCGGCGTTCTGATCGCGCACGGCGTTGCCACGGCGGTTGCCAACCGGATCTGGGCAACCGGGCTCGCGATAGGCGGGCTGGTCGCGATCGCGATCATGAGCGGATTGTGTGGGGTGCGGATCTAGGCTTCAGCGGGCGGCCCGAGCGAGCCCGGTTGAGAAGAACATCGATGCCGTCAAGCTGAGGTTGACTTGCTGCGGTCACGCCAAAGCGCAAAGATCGCTGTTGCGAGCTTGTTCGGCCGATCAGGCCTCGCATAGCTGACCACCGGCTTGCTGGAATGATTTTCCATCAGCTCCCCTAGTATCTCGTAGTCAAGTTCGAGACCGAACTTTTCGTACGGTATGGATTCGGACTCAGCTCCCCCCGCAACATAAACGATATCGACTCGCGCCATGTCTTTCGCGATCGCCGCGGCTTCCTGCAAGGTGTCGCAGCCGTACGATTTGTATTCCCAGGAAGGATCGCTGAAGTGAAGTACCTTGCGGGTGCTTTCATCGAGCTTGCCGCGCTCTTCTTCAGAGAGCCCTATGATTATCACGTGGGCGATTTTCGGAAGCATCTGCCCAACCCCTTGAAATAGCGCCTCTAGAACTTGGTCTACCGGCGCGAGCGAGGGGTTCGACGCTCTGAGCAAGTCGTATCCGGGCGCCTTGATGCGCGCTGGGAGCAAGCTTCACTTCTGGCTGGGAAATGGTGCCGCAAGAGGGACTCGAACCCCCGACCCCGTCATTACGAATGACGTGCTCTACCAACTGAGCTATTGCGGCGAACCGTTCGGCAACGGCCGGATCACGCGGCCACCTGATATCGGGCATGACCCCGATTGGCAAGGACAACGCGGGTATCGAACCATACAGCCGTTAACCTAACCCCGAATTAGCTTCCCAAACGTGACAGAAATCCGCGCCAACCGCCCACCTGGGCCTTGGGCGGGCCGATTTGTTCCGCAAATTCGTCGACCGGACCGTCCTCGTCGACCCCGGGGTCATCAGGGGCCCGGATGATCGGGATTACGGCCGGAATGGGCGCCGGTGCGGCCTTGGGCAGGTCGGTCCGGGACCGGAACAAGGGGGCCGGCGCCGGGGGCGCCGATTCGGCGGCTGGAGGGGGAGCCGGTTCCGGCGCGGCGGGTTCGGCCGAGGCCGGGGCGGGCCCGGCCTCGATGGCCGCCGGCAGCGGGGCGTTATCCTGCACCGTCGGCGCGGCCGGCTCCAAGGGGTTGAGCTCGACTGGCTTCGCCTCGACCTGCTTCACCTCGACCGGCTCGGCCGGCTTGGCGTCCGCCGGCTCGCTGGCGACTTCCTTTGGCGGCTCGACCCGGCGCGGCGCCAGCATCGCCTCCTCGAAGGGCGACGGCTCGATGGCATGGCCCTTGTCGGACGGCAGCGCCGCCACCGGGGTCTGCCACTGGAAGGCGTCGAGCCGGCCGGTGACCGGCGAGACCGGACGCCAGCGGTCCGAGACATAACCGTCGGCGGTCCAGACCGGATCGTGCAGCGCGCGCACGGCGCGCAGGGTCCAGGCCCGCGCCCGGCCGCTGTCGCCATGCTCGGTGCGCTCGATCTCGGCCATCAACAGCGCGACGCGTTGCGTCGGCGCCGCGACAAACGGCTCCAGCGCCGCGCGCGCCCTGGCGAACTCGGCGGCGTCGATCGCGGCGCGCGCGATCGCCAGCGCGCCCTCGATATGTCCAGGCGTTTTCGCCGCCAGCGTCTCGACCCGCACCAGGCGCTGGCGCGCGGAATCGCCGAGCCGCACATGCGAATAGGCGTCGGCGAGATCGGGATGCGGCTGCGCCAGCCACGCGGTCTCGACGATGCGCATCGCGCGGCGCACCTGATGCGCCTCGCTCTCGAACTTCGCCGCGAGCACGGCGGCCGGGATCAGCGTCGGCGCCAGCTTGACCGCCTCCATCGCGCTCGCGCGCGACAGGTCGCGATCGACGGTCTCGAACTCCAGCGCACGCGCCGTCAGCAGCACGCCGCGCTGCCGCCGATAGGTCGCCTTGTCGATCAATCCGGCACTCTGGTTGTTGTCGATGATCGACAGCGCGCCGGCCCAATCGCCCTTGGCGCAGCAGAAGCCGAGCACCGCATGCGAGGCCCATGACGACGACGGCGACATCTTCAGCGCTTCCTCGGCGATCATCACGGCCGCCACCGGATCGTCGGCGCGCTGCGCCTCGATGAACAGACCGCGCAATCCAAGCAGCCGCGTGTCCTCGCGCTCGGCCATGGCACGGAAGGCGCGCTGCGCGCCGTCGCGGTCGCCGTCGAGCTGCGCCGATTGCGCGTGCAGCAGCAGTGCCAGCGGATCGCCTCCGGCGTGGCGCCGCGCCACTTCGGCATGCGCGCGCGCCGCCGAAGAATCGCCATGCCCGATCGCAAGCAGGCCTTGCGTGATGGCGTGGCGGCCGCGGGCGTGACGCCGCTCGCGCCGGCCACGGCGAATGTGCGAGGGAATCTTCCAGAGCCCGCGCAGGATCACGCCGGCGACCATCGCGACGACGACGACGAGGCCGAGCAGATACATCGGCTGCTTGGACGTGAAGCGCAAGCCGCCCCAGTTCAGCACGAGATCGCCGGGCTGATCGGCCAACCAGGCCGCACCCGCTGCAGCGAGCGCGATCAGCAGCAGGAACAGAATGATCCGGATCATCAAAGACCTATTGCAAAGGCTTACTGGTTGACCGTGGCGAGCGCCGCCATGGCGTTGTCGGCAAATTTACGCGACGCGTCGAGCGCGGCGCGGCGCGCGTCCACCTTGGCGAGCCAGGCTTGCGCCGCCGTGCGATCCGCCGGCGGCAGCGACTTCAATTCACGCTCGGTCAATGCGAGGTCATTATGCAGGGCGGCCGATGTCACGCGCGCGACGATGCTGCCGCGATCGGTCCCCGTGCCGTCGGTCCGTTCGATCTGGATCAGCGTGGAGGCACCGGCCTTCAGACGATCGACCAGCCCGGCGCTGGCCGCCGCAGCCTCCGGCGGAGGCGGCGCAAGTTTCGGCACGATCTCGATCAGCTCGCGGCACAGCGCGTTCGGGCTCGGCACGCCTGACCTCGCAAACGTCTCGAGCGGCTTCAGCACCTCGGCATCGTCCGACAGCGCCTTCGCGGCCTCGAGCGCGGAGGCATAGGGATCGCCGTGACGCACCGCGACGTCGAGCAGCGATGCCGCGACGACGCGGCGCAGCGGCACATCGTCGGCCTTCGCCTCGGCCTTGGTGTCGGCGATCTTGCCGTCCTGCCTCGCGATCGCAGCACCCTGCGCCTTGACCGCACCTTCGACCTTTTCGATGCGCGCCGTGATGCCGGAGAGATCAGCCGCAGCCGCGCCATCGCGCGGCGCGGCTTTCGCGTCATTGACCGCCGCCGCAAGCTTGTCGGATTGCGCCCGCGTCGCGGCGAGTTCGGTGCGCAGTGCGGCGATCGATTTGTCGAGCGCCTCCAGCCGCGCCGTCGCCGCGGGATCGGCGGCCGCCGCGACCGGCCTGCCGGCTTTCGATTCCAGCGCACTCAGGCGCGTGCCGAGCTCGTCGATGGCGGCACTGGGTTGCGGCGCCGGAACCGGCTGCACGACGGGCCAGCCGAGCAGCCAGCCAACCCCGATCACCAGCGCCGCCGCGACGGCGCCGGATATCGGAGCCACCACCCAGGGCGATACCGGCCGCGCCGGTTCGGCGTCCGGCGCCGCGGAGGCGGTCTCGGGCTGCGGCTCCGCTTGCGCTGCGGCGTCGCCTTGGGGCTCGGCCTCAGGCGTCGCCGCGTCCGCGGACGCCTTGGCAGCATCCTTGCCGGCATCCTGGTCCGTCTCCCTGGCGGCTTCCTCGGCCCCCTCCGCCTTCGACGGTTCGCTGGAGATTTCGGTCGCCTGAAGATCGATGGTCGGCGGCGCGCGCTTGGGCCGGGAATCCGGCGAAGATCCTGGGTCGTCTGGCCTTTCTTCAGCCATCGCGGGGGGTCCTCAAAACTATTGGCCGCATATTGTACCAGAATCGGCCCAGGCTCTTAGAGCACGATCCGAATAACCGAGCATTGCCTAACATCATGGTCAGACGAAAGAATTATTCCGGTCTCGGTCGCAGGGTGCGGCTGAGCGCCTCCAGCAGGGCGTTTTCGTCCGGCCGCGCCGCCACCACCACCTTGGTCGCGCCGGCGTCATGGAGCACCGCGGCGACGGCCGCCGAGATGCAGCATTGCGGCAAGGCGAGCGCCGAGATCTCGATCCCGTCGGCGCGGACCGTGTCCAGAAAGGCCTGCGCGCTGCGGCGGGAATAGTGCAGCACCGCGGTGATCCGGTTCGCCATGAAGGCGTCGCTGACCTCCCTCGGGAAGCCGGCCACCGGCGCCATCCGGTAGGTGGTGTGGGTGACGACGCTGAGCCCGCGCTCGCCGAGCTCGCCCGCAAGATCGCGCGACAGGTCGGCGCCGGCGAGATAGAGCAGCGTCGCCGATGCCGGCAGTTCGCCGGCGTCGACCCGTGCGAGCACGAGCTTGCGCAGCGAGACTGCATCGCCCTTCGCCACCATCACCTTGTCGAAGCCCGCGGCGCGCGCCGCATCGGCGGTGTGTGCCCCGACCGCAAACAGCGGCAGCCGCAACAAGGGGCTGGCAGCGAGGTCGACCGCGCGCAGCGCATTCGCGCTGGTCAGGATGACGGCATCATAATCCGCACCGTCGTCGCCGCGGAACGGCACCGGCTCGAAGCGCAGCACCGGCGCCGACAGGGCGTCAAAGCCGCGCTGGCGCAGCGTCGCGAGCGTCGCGTCATTGTCCGGATGCGGTCGTGTGACAAGGATTGTCAGGGTTTCAGGCCTCCAGCCGTATAAATTGGACGTTGGCGACCGATTGCACTTTAAGACCTCGCAATGCTACCCCGGAGCGGACATTTTGATGAGCATCATCTTGCCGGAAACCGGTTCCGGCCTGTCCGGATCATGCTCGTAGCACAAGGACCGAAATTGGGACACGAACCGCCGATGCTGGTGCTGGGGATCGAGACCACCTGCGATGAGACCGCGGCCGCCGTGGTCGAGCGCCAGGCTGACGGGCAGGCGAAAATCCTCTCCAACGTCGTGCGCTCGCAGACCGACGAGCACGCCCGCTTCGGCGGCGTGGTGCCGGAGATCGCGGCGCGCGCCCATGTCGACCTGCTCGACGGCATCGTCGCCTCCGCGATGAAGGAGGCCGGCGTCGGCTACGGACAATTGTCGGCGGTCGCGGCAGCCGCGGGCCCCGGCCTGATCGGCGGCGTCATCGTCGGTCTCACCACCGCGAAGGCGATCGCGATGGTGCACGATACGCCCCTGATCGCGGTGAACCATCTCGAGGCGCACGCGCTGACGCCGCGGCTGACCTGCGCGCTGGCATTTCCCTATTGCCTGTTCCTGGCCTCGGGCGGACACACCCAGATCGTCGCCGTGGTCGGCGTCGGTGAATATGTGCGGCTCGGCACCACGGTCGACGACGCGATGGGCGAGGCGTTCGACAAGGTGGCGAAGATGCTGTCGCTGCCCTATCCCGGCGGACCGGAGGTCGAGCGCGCGGCCGCCGGCGGCGACCCGACGCGGTTTGGCTTTCCACGTCCGATGCTCGGCCGCGCCGATGCGAATTTCTCGCTGTCGGGACTGAAGACGGCGGTGCGCAATGCAGCCAGCCGGCTGGAGCCGCTCGAGCCGCAGGACGTCAGCGATCTCTGCGCGAGTTTCCAGGCCGCGGTGCTGGAATCGACCGCGGACCGGCTGAGCGTCGGCCTGAAGCTGTTTCAGGAGCGGTTCGGCACGCCGCGCGCGCTGGTCGCGGCCGGGGGCGTCGCCGCCAACCATGCGATCCGCAGTGCGCTGCAGGAGGTTGCGGCGAAGGCGCAGACCACGCTGATCATCCCGCCGCCGGCGCTCTGCACCGACAATGGCGCGATGATCGCCTGGGCCGGCGCCGAGCGGATGGCGCTTGGCCTCACCGACACGATGGAGGCGCCGCCGCGCGCGCGCTGGCTGCTCGACGCCAACGCCAAGGCGCCGGCCGGCCACGCCAACAGCCGCGCCGGATATTGAACAATGTACGACGGGGCGCGCATCAGGCACCGTCGCATCTCGCCCCGCTTGCGGGGAGAGGTCGGATTGCGCAGCAATCCGGGTGAGGGGGTACAGGTCTCAACACTCGGCTCGCTCGCGGATAAAGCCCCTCACCCCAACCCTCTCCCCGCAAGAGCGGGGAGAGGGAGCGAAGGCAGGCCCGCCTGATGCCGGCGCATATGTCAGTGAGCGTGATCGGAGCCGGTGCCTGGGGCACGGCATTGGCCGATGTCGCGGCGCGCGCCGGGCGCAAGGTGACGCTGTATGCGCGCAATGCCGAGCATGCCGCGCAGATCCAGGCGATGCGGGTCAATCCGCGGCTGGCTGGTGTCCAGCTTCATCCCGGCATCGCCGTGACGTCGGATATCGCCGTCGCGGCACTCGCTGACATCATCCTGGCCGTGACACCGGCGCAGCATCTGCGCGCGGCGGTCGGGCATCTTGCGCCGCATCTCAAACCCGACACGCCTGTCATCGCCTGCGCCAAGGGCATCGAGCACGGCACGCATAAATTCATGACCGAGGTGATCGCGGAAGCCGCGCCGCGCGCGGTCCCCGCGATCCTGTCGGGGCCGAGCTTTGCCGACGACGTCGCGCGCGGACTGCCCACCGCCGTCACGCTGGCCACCAGGGACGAAGCGCTGGCACGCGCGCTCGTCCAGGCGCTCGGCTCGGCGACCTTCCGGCCCTATCACACCACCGACGTGCGTGGCGTCGAGATCGGCGGCGCGGCCAAGAACGTGCTGGCGATCGCCGCCGGCATCGTGGTCGGCAAGAATCTCGGCGCCTCCGCGCTCGCCGCGCTGACCACGCGCGGCTTCAGCGAGCTCGCGCGCTTGGGCCGCGCCTGCGGCGCCCGCGCCGAGACGCTCGCCGGCCTGTCGGGATTGGGCGATCTGCTGCTGAGTTGCTCGACCGCGCAATCGCGCAATTTCGCACTCGGCCTCGCGCTCGGCCGCGGCGAAGCCGCGCCGATCGGCAAGCTCGCCGAAGGCGCGTTCACCGCGCCGGTGCTGTGCGAGCTCGCCGCCGCGCAGAAGGTCGACATGCCGGTGTCAAACGCGGTCGCCGCGATCCTGGGCGACCGGCTGACCATTGACGCAGCGATCGAAGGCCTGCTGACGCGGCCGTTCAAGGCGGAGTAACGCACGTCACGGTCGCGCGTGGCGGAGCTTCACGATACGTGCGCGGCATACTAGCGTGGCGGCGAACCGTCGGATCCCGGTCCAACAAATCGAAAAACGGATCCCAAGGGAAAACCCATGCGTCAACCGCATCGTGCCATCCTTTCGATCAGCCTCGCCGTCGCCCTCACCGCCTCATCCGCCATAGCCCACGCCCAAACGGCCGCCACCTACGACGACCTTGCCAAGAGCGAGGCCGCCGCCAATGCCGACAACGGCAAGCGGGTCGCGCCACTCAAATCGATCGGCAATCCAACCGCCGACGTGTCTGCCGAGATGCAGGCAATGATCGGCGCGCCCTATCCGCCGCATTTCAATGCCGACCCCAAAACCCCTGCGGAATGGAAGGAGTTGATCGATCGCCGCGCCAAGCTTCTGATCGCGGGTATTCCGGCGCTGAAGGCGAAGCTCGGCGTCAAGGTCGAGGAAACCAGGCTTGCCGGCGTGCACTGCTACATCGTGACCCCGAACAAGATCGCGCTCGAGAACAGGCGACGCCTGCTGATCCACGTCCATGGCGGTGGTTACGTGTTCGGTCCCGGCGAAGCCGCGTTGCCGGAAGCCATCATGATGGCCGGCTTTGGCGGCTTCAAGGTCCTCTCGGTCGACTACCGGATGCCGCCGGACTTCCCCTATCCGGCCGCGATGGACGACGCGATGGCGGTCTGGAAGGAAGTTCTGAAATCGCACGAGCACCGCCGGCTGGCCATCTTCGGCACCTCAACCGGTGGGGCGATGACGCTTGCGATGGTGTTGCGGGCGAAGGATGAGAAGCTGCCGCTGCCCGCCGCCATCGCGCCAGGCACGCCCTGGTCCGATATCGACAAGATCGGCGACAGCTACGCGAGCAATGAATGGGTCGACAATGTGCTGGTGACCTGGGACGGCTGGCTCGGCCGCGCGGCGAAGCTTTATGCAAACGGCACCAGCCTGAAGAACCCCTACATTTCGCCGATCTATGGTGACTTCAAGGGCTTCCCACCGACCATCCTGACATCGGGCACGCGCGATCTGTTCCTCAGCAACACGGTTCGCACGCATCGCAAGTTGCGCCGCGCCGGCGTGATCGCCGATCTCAATGTCTATGAGGGGCAGTCGCACGCGCAGTACCAGTTCAACGTCGACGCGCCCGAGACGAAGGAGACGTTCACCGACATCGCCAGGTTCTTCGATCGATATTTGAAACAGTAGGTGCCGCGCCGGGATCAGATGCCCGTGCTTGTCGCGGGCATCCGCGTCGCTGTAGATTGCAGCGCAATCGAACGGGGTGAGTTGCGATGAATTACTGGCTGGTGAAATCCGAACCGTCGGTCTGGTCGTGGGACCATCAGGTCGCCAAGGGCGCGAAGGGCGAAGCCTGGACCGGCGTGCGCAACTTCACGGCACGGCAGAATCTCGTCAACATGAAGAAGGGCGACAAGGCGTTCTTCTATCATTCCAACGAGGGCAAAGAGATCGTCGGCATCGCCGAGATCATCAAGGAAGCCTATCCCGACCCGACCGACAAGACCGGCAAGTTCGTCTGCGTCGACATCAAGGCCGACAAGCCGCTGAAGACGCCGGTGACGATGGCCGCGATCAAGGCGGACAAGAAGCTCGCCGACATGGCGCTGGTAAAGTATTCGCGGCTTTCAGTGCAGCCGGTGACCGCGGAGGAGTGGAAGTACGTCTGCAAGATGGGCGGGCTGTGATGTCTCGTCCAACTCTACTGTCGTCCCCGCGAAGGCCGGGCGAAGGCCGGGACCCATTACCCCAAATGTCGATTGCTGAAACGAGCTGGGGCCACAGCGAATTCTAATCACAGGCGGCTGTGGTAACGGGTCCCGGCTTTCGCCGGGACGACGGCTTGCGGGACCTACGCCCCGGCCGCCATCACCACCTGCGCCAGCAATTGCTCGCGCTTGGACTGGGTGCGGTAGCCTCCCATCGTCGCGGCGAAGCGTTCGAGGATGCCGTCCTCGAAGGCTGTGACGATGGTGTCGTGGACATAGCTCTTGCGGCAGATCGCCGGCGTGTTGGACAGCTGGTCGGCGGCGGCACGGATCGCATCCAGCACCTGGCGCTTGCGGCCGCGCTGGCTGGTGGCCGGCGTGATCCGGGACAGCGATTCCACGACGACGGCCGACGCCATCAGGGTGCGGAAATCCTTCAGCGAGATCTTGATGCCGGCGATCTCGCGCAGGAACGCGTTCACCGCCGTGGTCGAGGCGGCCCGTACCACGCCGGAGCGGTCGTAATACTGAAACATGCGCTTGCCCGGGACGCCGCGCAGGATGCCGATCGCACGCACCAGCTTGGCCGCATCGCATTCCTTGCGCACGGCCTTGCCGCCCTTGGCCTTGAAGGTCAGCACCAGGGAGTCGTCTTCCAGCGTGACGTTGGACTTCAAGAGCGTGGTGGCGCCGCGGGTGCCGTTGAGGCGCGCATAGGATTCGTTGCCAGGCCGGATCGCGGTGCGCGCGATTAGTTCGATCACCGCCGACAGCGCGAACTCGCGCGTCGGCTCGTCGCCGGACAGAAACGCCGAGACCTTGCGCCGGATCTTCGGCAGCGCGGCCACCAGCTTGGCGAGGCGATGCGCCTTGCGCTGCTCGCGAACCTTCTCCCAGTCAGCGTGATAGCGATATTGCAGCCGGCCCGCGGCATCGCGGCCGACTGCCTGCAGATGCGAGCTCGGATCGCTGGAATAGCGCACCTGGCGATAGGCCGGCGGGACCGCCATCGCGTGCAGCCGGCGGATGGTGCGCGCATCGCGGACCCGCGAGCCATTGGCACGGACGAATGAATAGGTCTTGCCGCGCTTGATGCGGCGGATGGTCAATTCGTTCTGGTCGCCGAGCCGCAGGCCCAGATCGCGCGCCAGTTCTTCAACCGTCGTTCTGATGGCAGCGGGCGCGTCGAGCTTGAGTTTTGCCGGCGGCTGCAGCCTGGCCCGCGGCGGCTTGGACGGCCACTGGCCCAGTGCCTTTGCCAAGGCGACAGCGGGATCGGCGGAAACGGGCCGCACAGCCGCGATATTCTGCTGATCCATCATTACTCTCGCAAGACGCCTTGTTCCGCTGTTCTCCCGGTAATGCCGTTGCTTCGGGCTTCGTTCCGGTGGGCCGTCTGGCCTCGGAAACGCGATTTAGGGCGTCGGGGCCGACATTGCGAGTCGCGAATCAGTTATTGACTGTATTAAATTACCTTTCATGGGTGCCATTCGCCCGCTAACGTTGATTTTGGGCTGCCCGGGATCGGACAAAATGACGCGAGCGCGGTGCCGGAAACCGGCGTTTGAACGCCCGGAGGTCCACCGCGGTCCCCCAGATCAGGTCAGCGACCTTGCCCTTTCGCGCGCCGCTCTCGCCGGGGCGCGGCTCGAGCTCGGCAGCCACGGGACGGTCCAACCGCTGGCCGCAATCAAGGATTATTCGGTCACGAACGTGTTGACGCAGCTCATCGCGGCGGCGTCCGACAATTCGTTCAATTGTGCCCGAAGCCGTCGATCAAAATCGGCGTCAGCGCATCGTCGTCGCACGCGGCACCACTGCAGCGACGGCGAACGCGCAGAGAACGATACCACTACGACCAAGAGACCAGTGACCCCGAGCAAGCGATGGCGCATAGGTTTCTCTCGTCGATGCGTTGCGGTAAGCCGTCCTATCACAAGCGGAAGCCGGCGGACTATCCGGCGGCTTCAACGCGACGAAAGTGACAGTCCTTTTTCCTTGCCGGGCCGGAATGCGGCAACGCATAATCGCGGCAATGATCAAGACGGCTTGCCGTCGCGTCGTGCGCGATCGGCAATGAGTGGAGGAAAATGATGTCCGAGAAGATCTATGACGTGTCGGCCGACTGGGCCAAGCGCGCCTATATCGATGACGCCAAATATCGCGAGATGTATGCGCACTCGGTCAAGGACCCGAACGGCTTCTGGGCCGAGCACGGCAAGCGGATCGACTGGATCAAGCCCTTCACCAAGGTCGAGAACGTCTCCTTCGCACCGGGCAACATCTCGATCAAATGGTTCGAGGATGGCGTGCTGAACGTCGCCTGGAACTGCATCGACCGCCATCTCGACAAGCGCGGCGACCAGACCGCGATCATCTGGGAGGGCGACGATCCCTCCGAATCCAAACACATCACCTACCGCCAGCTGCACGACGAAGTCTGCAAGATGGCCAACATCCTGCGCACGCGGAACGTCAACAAGGGCGATCGCGTCACGATCTATCTGCCGATGATTCCGGAAGCGGCCTACGCCATGCTGGCCTGCGCGCGGATCGGCGCCATTCATTCGGTGGTGTTCGGCGGTTTCTCGCCGGACAGCCTCGCGCAGCGCATCAAGGACTGCGACTCGAAGGTGGTGATCACCGCCGACGAGGGCCTGCGCGGCGGCAGGAAAGTGCCGCTGAAGGCCAATGTCGATGCCGCCATCGCCAAGACCGGCGGCGTCGATTGGGTCGTAGTGGTGAAGCGCACCGGCGGCAAGATCGACATGAACCCGACCCGCGACCTCTGGTATCACGAGGCCGCTGCCATGGTGACGACGGAATGCCCGGCCGAGCATATGCACGCCGAGGACCCGCTGTTCATCCTCTACACCTCGGGCTCGACCGGAACGCCGAAGGGCGTGCTGCACACCTCGGCCGGCTACCTCGTGTTTGCGTCGATGACGCATCAATATGTGTTCGATTATCACGACGGCGACATCTATTGGTGCACCGCCGACGTCGGCTGGGTCACGGGCCACAGCTACATTCTCTACGGGCCGCTCTGTAACGGCGCGACCACGCTGATGTTCGAGGGCGTGCCGAACTATCCGGACAATTCGCGCTTCTGGAACGTGGTCGACAAGCACAAGGTCAACATCTTCTACACCGCGCCGACCGCGATCCGCGCGCTGATGCAGGGTGGCGACGAACCGGTGAAGAAGACCTCGCGCAAATCGCTGCGCCTGCTCGGCTCGGTCGGCGAGCCGATCAATCCGGAAGCCTGGGAGTGGTATTACCGCGTGGTCGGCGACGACCGCTGCCCGATCGTCGACACCTGGTGGCAGACCGAGACCGGCGGCATCCTGATCACGCCGCTGCCCGGCGCGACCAAGCTGAAGCCCGGTTCGGCGACACGGCCGTTCTTCGGCGTGGTGCCGGAGATCGTCGATGCCGACGGCAAGACGCTCGACGGCGAGACCTCGGGCAATCTCTGCCTGACCAGGTCATGGCCAGGCCAGATGCGCACGGTCTATGGCGACCACGCGCGGTTCGAGCAGACCTATTTCTCGACCTACAAGAACAAGTATTTCACCGGCGACGGCTGCCGGCGCGATGCCGACGGCTATTACTGGATCACCGGCCGCGTCGACGACGTCATCAACGTCTCCGGCCATCGCATGGGCACCGCCGAGGTCGAGAGCTCGCTGGTCGCGCATGAGGCGGTCTCGGAGGCCGCGGTCGTCGGCTATCCGCACGACATCAAGGGCCAGGGCATCTACGCCTATGTCACGCTGATGAAGGGCACCGAGCCGACGGAAGCGCTGCGCAAGGAGCTGGTCGCCTGGGTCCGCAAGGACATCGGGCCGATCGCCTCGCCGGACCTGATCCAGTTCGCGCCCGGCCTGCCCAAGACGCGCTCCGGCAAGATCATGCGCCGCATCCTGCGCAAGATCGCCGAGGACGAGTCGTCGAGCCTCGGCGACACCTCGACCCTGGCCGATCCGGCCGTGGTCGACGACCTCGTGCAGAACCGTCAGAACAAGAAGGGCGCGCCGGCGTAAGGCCAGCAGCAGCAAGGATCAGAAGACCAAAGAAGGGCCGCGCGCGATCACCGCCGCGGCCCTTCCCGTTTCCTGCAACGGGCGCTTCACGGGATTGTCATAGGCAAGGCGCGATTGAGGCGCGTTTGTGGCCAAGTGTTGTTTCCATGTCATTTACTTTAATCCGAACTTTTCATTCTCTCCCGCCATCAAGACGTGTCTCGCGGCCGGTGTGAAACCACCCGGTTAACACACGCAGTTAATGTTGCGTGCGTGAGACCGGCAGGCCCGGTTTTTCAAGGGCTCTGCATCTTCGTTTTTGGCTTCCTTGCGGGAGCTGTTGGGAAGTGGAGAGGTTGATGTCGAGGAAGTTTGCGGTGGCGCTGGCTGCCACCCTTGGTGCGGTTGCTTTGATATCGCAGGCGGCCGAAGCCCGGCCGGAAATGGTGGGAATACACGCCGACAACTATGAGCCAGGCACCATCGTAGTGAAGACCAACGAACGGCGGCTCTACCTCATTCTCGATTCCGGCCACGCGATGCGTTATCCGGTCGGTGTCGGCAAGTCCGGCAAGCAGTGGGCCGGCACCACGAAGATCGACGGCAAATATCGCAACCCAGCCTGGTCGCCGCCCGCCGAGGTCAAGCGCGACAAGCCCAGCATCCCGAACGTGATCGCCGGCGGCTCGCCGCATAACCCGATGGGCGTCGCTGCGATGACGCTGGCCGGCGGTGAATATGCGATCCACGGCACCAACGTGCCGGGCTCGGTCGGCGGTTTCGTCTCCTACGGCTGCATCCGCATGCTCAACAGCGACATCACCGACCTCTATTCGCGCGTCGAGATTGGCACGACGGTCGTCGTCACCCGCTGATCAGGCACAGCGCCTCGTCCAAAGCAAGGCCGCGCAGATGCGCGGCTTTTGTTTGCCCAGCCTGGTTTGAGCTGTCGCCTAGCGCGCGAAATATCCGCACCAGCCGAACCGGTGCCCGCCATTGTAGGCCCGCGCATGACCGGCCGCGAGCAGCGCGGCCGAGACGTTGTCGGTCTTCCTGGTCGCGACGTCGGCGACGACACGGCCCTGATATTTGTCGGGACCGACATTGTAGATCGCGACGTCGCCCTGGCCGAGCAGGTCACGCAGCGCCACCGTCGCCGCTTGCGCCATCTGCAGTTCGCGCGCACAGGACGCCTTCAGCTCCGGCGCATCGATGCCGCGCAGCCGGACTCGCGTGTACAGATCCGGGCCCGGCGAGAAATGCACCCGCGCCTCGAACGTGTCGCCGTCGATCGTCCTGATCACATCAACGTTGTGCCTGATGTCGGGCGCGCCGGCCCGCTGCCAGATCACGTCGGTGTCGCGCGACCTGCCGAGCGACCAATGCGGCGGCAGATGCACCCATTGTCGGATCGGCAGCGTGCTGCCGACGGCAATGCCGAGCACGAACACCCATGGCAGCGCCGCCGAGACGCGGCGGCCCCAAGGTGATCTTCGGAAGGGCGGACGTCCCGTCCCACGATAAGCATTTATTCTTTCGTATGGGGACATTTTCCCAGACTGGCGCGAGTCGAGCCGTCAGGCAAGGCTCTCAGAAGTCCGAGGCGATGCCCTTGGTCTCCCAATCGCCGTAACGCGTCGGTTCCGGCCCCTTCGGACCCTGGAACTCCTTCGGCCGCGCCGCCGCGTTCTGCGCGGCCGCCTCCTCTGCAGCCCTGCGCCGCGCCGCGGCCTCGGCGAGCGCGCGTTGCGCGGCTGGCGTCAGCGGCTTGCGCGGCGCGGCCTCCAGCGGCGATGACAACGGCGATTTATCAGACATGGCAAAACTTTCTGCCTGCGGATTCCGTATCTCTGTACTGGCTCAGTGACGACATCACGATCACGAAATCCCGCAAGGCGATTCTTACATTTGGCATATTCGCATGCCAGAGGTGGTATGGAGTTGATGGGCATGAGCCGAATGTAACTCAGCACCTTCGAGATATCTCCGCTTCATGCCTCCTTCAAGATTTGCAGTACCTGCCGAAGTCCCCGGTCTCGCGGCTCGCCGCATCGCGGCCGACATCCTCGATGGCGTGCTGCACAAGCACCGCACGCTCGACGACCAGCTCGACGGCGCCGGCGCGCATCCCGGCCTGAAATCGCTCGCCGATCGCGACCGTGCGCTGATGCGCCGGCTGGTGTCGACCATCTTGCGCAAGCTCGGCACGCTCGGCCATCTGCTGTCGCGCCTGCTCGATCGCGGCATCCCGACCGATGCGCCGCGCGCGCAGAGCGCGCTCCTGATCGGCGCGGCACAGATTCTCTGGATGGACGTGCCCGACCATGCCGCGGTCGATCTCTCGGTGCGGCTGGTGCAGTCCGACCGGCGCGCCGCGAAATATGCCGGGCTCATCAACGCCGTGCTGCGCCGCTGCGCGCGCGAGGGCCAGGGCCTGATCGACGAGATCAGCATGCAGACCCTGGACCTGCCGCCATGGATGCTGGCGCGCTGGAACGCGCATTACGGCGAAGCTACCGCGCGCGACATGGCGCTTGCGCTCGGCCACGAGCCATCGCTCGATCTGACGGTGAAGTCGGACGCGGCGCAATGGGCGACCCGCCTGCACGGCGAGACGCTGCCGACGGGAACCGTGCGCACGCTGCTGCAGGGTTCCGTCACGATGCTGCCCGGCTTTGCCGAAGGACAGTGGTGGGTGCAGGACGCCGCCGCCGCGCTGCCGGTGCGGCTGTTCGGCGACATCAAGGACAAGGCGGTCGCGGATCTCTGCGCCGCGCCCGGCGGCAAGACCGCCCAGCTCGCGCTGGCCGGCGCGCACGTCACCGCGGTCGACCGCTCGCCGGCGCGCGTGGCGCGGCTGCGCGACAATCTCACGCGTCTGGCCTTGCAGGCCGAGACCGTCATTGCCGACGCCGCCGAATGGCCCGCCGAGGCCGCAAGCTTCGACGGTATCCTGGTCGATGCGCCCTGCAGCTCGACGGGAACCATCCGCCGCCACCCCGACGTCGCCTGGCTGCGGCAGGAAGGCGACATCGCCGCGCTGTCGGCGCTGCAGAAGCGGCTGCTGCAAAAAGCCGCCAATCTGCTGAAGCCCGGCGGCACGCTGGTCTACTGCACCTGCTCGCTGGAGCCGGAGGAAGGCGAGCACGCGATCGCCGCGCTGCTGGCGAGCGAATCAGGCCTGCGCCGTGCGCCGGTCGAGACAAGCGAGGTCGCCGGCCTCGACGACATCATCACCGCCGACGGCGATCTGCGCACTTTGCCGAGCCATTTGCCCAATGCCGACCCGCGGCTCGGCGGGCTGGACGGATTTTACGCGGCCCGGCTGGTTAAATCCTGATTTTAAACTTCAGTCCTCTAAGCTCGAAGTGATTCGTGCGGTATCAAGAGGGTGCCTGGGCAGGTGCCTGGGCAGGTGTCTTGGCAGGTGTCTTGGCCGCGTTTCCGGACTAAATAAGGATTCGTTGAAAATTCCCTCCCCGCAAGGTTAGGCGTGTCGGTCGCTCAAAGCAGACGCATCTCGACGCTGATTGCTGGCCGCTTTGCCCGCAGCATGCTCGCACGCGCCAGCGGGAGCACGATTGCGCTGTCGCGGCTCTGGCCCGGCCGCACCGACCGGCTGGTCATCGCCCCGCACGATCTGCGGACCGCCGACGCCACCCGCGCGGCCGAGATCTATGCCGGACGATTCGTCTTCGCCGGCAAGATCGTCACCTGCCACGGCCGCTCGATCTTCGATCTCGAGCCACCGTCGGAGGATTGGGAAGCCGCCCTGCTCGGCTTTGGCTGGCTGCGCCACCTGCGCGCCGCCGACACCGCGCTGACCCGCGCCAACGCCCGTTCGCTGGTCGACGACTGGATCTCCAACCAGGCCCGCAAGCGGCCGCTGGAGCGCCGCGCCGATGTGCGCGCGCGGCGGGTGATCTCGCTGCTGTCGCAGGCTCCATTGGTGCTCGGCGACACCGACGGAAAATTCTACCGCAAATATCTGCGCGGGCTGGCGCGCGAGATCCGCTATCTGCGCCACGCGACGCTCGACAATGACGGCGTTCCGCGCCTGCAGGTGCTGATCGCGCTGTGCTACGCCTCGCTCTGTCTCGCCAACCAGGCGCGCAACATCAAATCGGCGACGCGCAAGCTGTCCGACGAATTGCAGCGCCAGATCCTGCCCGATGGCGGCCACATCTCGCGCAATCCCGGCGCGCTGGTCGAGCTGCTCAGCGATCTCCTGCCGCTGCGGCAGACCTTTGCCGCACGGAATATCGCGCCGCCGCCGGCGCTGCTCAACGCGATCGACCGCATGATGCCGATGCTGCGCTTCTTCCGGCACGGCGACGGCAGCTTCGCGCTGTTCAACGGCATGAGCACCGCGCCGTCCGATCTCGTCGCGACGCTGCTCGCCTATGACGACACCCGCGGCGTGCCGATGGCGAGCATGCCGCATACCGGCTTTCAGCGGCTTGATGCCGGCAACACCGCCTTGATCATCGATACCGGCCCGCCGCCGCCGGCCAGCGTCAGCCAGGACGCGCATGCCGGCTGCCTGTCGTTCGAGCTCTCCTCCGGGGTGAGCCGCATTGTCGTCAATTGCGGCATGCCAAGCACAGGCCGCGACAATTGGCGGCCGTTCGCGCGCTCCACCGCGGCGCATTCGACGCTGACCTATCGCGACGCCTCGTCATGCCAGTTCGTCGAGCTGTCGGCGATGAAGCGGCTGCTCCGCGGCGCGCCCATCACCAGCGGTCCGAGCAATGTCGAGAGCTACCGCGAAGCCGTTCCCGACGGCGACGTGCTCACCGCCTCGCATGACGGCTATCTCTCGCGCTTCGGCGTGATCCACCGCCGTGTGCTGATGGTCTCGCAGGACGGCACGCGGCTGGAGGGCGAAGATTCGCTGTCGCCGGCGCCGGGCGGCCGCATCAAGGGCAGCGAGGCCGATTTCGCGCTGCGCTTCCATTTGCATCCCTCGGTGAAGGCGAGCCGGCTGTCGGATGCCCGCGGCGTGATGCTGGTGCTGCCCAACCGCGACGTCTGGACCTTCGAGGCGATGGACGACAAGGTCGATCTCGAGGACAGCGTGTTCCTGGCCGGCAATGACGGCCCGCGCCGCACCTCCCAGATCGTGATCCGGCAGGACGCGAGGCAGGCCGGCACCATCCGCTGGAGCTTCGTGCGCTCCTCGACCTCGGCCTCCGCCACCACCGCGCGCCGCAACGCCCGCCGCGAGCCGGAACTGCCGCTGTAGGACGGGTGAGTCCTCCAACCCGTCATCCTGAGGAGCCGCGAAGCGGCGTCTCGAAGGATGCACGGCCCCGCCGGTGGCCGTCGACCCTTCGAGACGCGCTGCGCGCTCCTCAGCGTGACGGGGAAAGAATACCGGACCACCCTCAATTTGCGGGGAATCAGGCGCATGTACCGGTTTCGTACGGCACAAAACCATGCTACCCGGCTGCCTTAACAGCCAGGGATTTTCCGATATGACCGAGCAGCTTCGCCGCGTGACCCGCGCTCTGTTGTCCGTTTCCGACAAGACCGGACTGATCGATTTCGCCAAGGCGCTGGCCGACCATGGCGTCGAGCTGGTCTCGACCGGCGGCACCGCCAAGGCGATCGCGGCGGCCGGGCTGAAGGTCAAGGACGTCTCCGAGCTCACCGGTTTTCCGGAGATGATGGATGGCCGGGTCAAGACGCTGCACCCGAAGGTGCATGGCGGCCTGCTCGCGATCCGCGACAACAAGGAACACACCGCGGCGATGGCCTCGCACGGCATCGCGCCGATCGACCTCTTGGTCGTCAACCTCTATCCGTTCGAGGCCACCGTCGACAAAGGCGCCGGCTTCGAGGAGTGCATCGAGAACATCGACATCGGCGGTCCCGCGATGATCCGCGCCGCAGCCAAGAACCATGACGACGTCGCCGTAGTGGTCGAGGCGAACGACTATTCTGCCGTGCTCGACGAGCTCGCCGCGCACAAGGGCGCGACCTCGCTTCAGTTGCGCCGGCGGCTCGCCGCCAAGGCCTATGCGCGCACGGCAGCCTATGACGCCGCGATCTCGAACTGGTTTGCCGTGCAGCTCGACACCAAGGCGCCGGATTTCCGCGCCTTCGGCGGCAAGCTGATCCAGTCGCTGCGCTATGGCGAGAACCCGCACCAGACCGCAGCGTTCTATGCCACGCCGGAGAAGCGGCCGGGCGTTGCGACCGCACGCCAGCTGCAAGGCAAGGAACTGTCCTACAACAACATCAACGACACCGACGCGGCCTATGAATGCGTCGGCGAGTTCGATCCGCAGCGCACCGCGGCCTGCGTCATCGTCAAGCACGCCAACCCCTGCGGCGTTGCCGAGGGCCCCGATCTCGCCACCGCCTATGCCCGCGCGCTGGCCTGCGATTCCACCTCGGCCTATGGCGGCATCATCGCGGTCAATCGCACGCTCGATGCGGACGCCGCGCGCGCCATCATCGGCATCTTCACCGAGGTGATCATCGCGCCCGACGCAACCGAGGAGGCGATCTCGATCATCGCCGGCCGGCGCAATCTGCGCCTGCTGCTCGCCGGCGGCCTGCCGAACGCGCGCGCGGTCGGCCTCACCGCCAAGACCGTCGCCGGCGGCCTCCTGGTGCAGAGCCGCGACAATGCCGTGGTCGAGGACATGAACCTGAAGGTCGCGACCAAGCGTGCGCCGACCGACGCCGAGCTGCGCGATCTCAAATTCGCGTTCCGCGTCGCCAAGCACGTCAAGTCGAACACCATCATCTACGCCAAGGACCTCGCGACCGTCGGCATCGGCGCCGGCCAGATGAGCCGGGTCGATTCGGCACGGATCGCCGCGCGCAAGGCGCTGGACGCGGCCGCCGAGCTGAAGCTCGCCGAGCCCCTGACCAAGGGTTCGGTGGTCGCCTCCGACGCCTTCTTCCCGTTCGCCGACGGCATGCTCGCCTGCATCGAGGCCGGCGCCACCGCGGTGATCCAGCCCGGCGGCTCGATGCGCGACGACGAGGTGATCAAGGCCGCCGACGAGCACGGCATCGCCATGGTGTTCACCGGCGTGCGGCATTTCCGGCATTGAGTACGACCTGTAGCCCGGATGGAGCGTAGCGAAATCCGGGGCGGTTTCTCCGCGGACCAAAGACCCCGGATTGCGCTTCGCTCCATCCGGGCTACAAACCTGTCGTCCCCGCTAGTGCGAAAGCAGGGACCCATAACCACCCATGTTGCTTGGTGAGGGACAACTAGTGTCCTGAACCAGAAGTTCGCAACATCGGGGCTTGTTTTGCCGGGGCATTGTAACGGCAGAAGCGCTCGATGGAAGCAAGGATATCATCGGCGGATTTGGTCCATCGGAACGGTTTTGGATCGGCGTTGTGTCGTTCGATGAACGAGGCGATGTCCGCCCTGAGGGCGGCTACGCTGCGATAGACGCCGCGCCTGATCTTCTTATCGGTGAGGAGCGCGAAGAAGCGCTCGACTTGGTTGAGCCATGACGAACTGGTCGGGGTCAGGTGCACGTGCCAACGCGGCCTTTTGGCGAGCCATCTCCGGATCATTGGGGTCTTGTGCGTGACGTAATTGTCCATGACGAGATGGACGTCGAGTTCGCGCGGTACGGCAGCCTCGATCTCGTCAAGGAACTTGCGGAACTCGGCGGTGCGGTGGCGCCCGTAGCATTTGCCGATGACCCGTCCCGTCGCAATATCGAGGGCGGCGAACAACGATGTGGTGCCATGCCTTTTGTAGTCATGGCTCCTTCGGGCCGCCTGGCCGGGACGCATCGGCAGCAACGGCTGGCTGCGGTCCAGCGCCTGGATTTGGGACTTCTCATCCACACACAGAACGATGGCGTGCTCGGGTGGTGAGACGTAGAGGCCCACGACATCGCGCACTTTGGCCACGAAGTTCGGATCGGTCGAGAGCTTGAACGTCTCCATCCGGTGCGGCTGGAGCCCGAAGGCCCGCCAGATGCGTTGGACCGTCGATACCGATAGGCCGCTGGTCTTGGCCATGTCGCGGGAGCTCCAATGAGTGGCGTTCTCAGGGCAACTCTCCAACGTCCTCACGATCACGGCTTCGATGCGGGCATCGTCAATCGTGCGCGGCGCGCCGGAACGCGGCTCGTCGTGCAGCCCGGCCACACGCTGTGCCATAAAGCGCCGCCGCCACTTGCCTACGGTCTGCCGGTCCAGCCCGAGCTTGACCGCCACTTCCGTGTTCTGACCACCTTCCGCACAGGTCAGCACGATCCGGGCTCTCAGAGCCAGCGCCTGAGCCGTCTTCCGCCGCATCGTCAGCGACGTCAGTTCAGCCCGCTCATCATCACTCAATATCAGGGGGGCAAGTTGCTGGACCGCCATTGGAGACTCCGCCGCTGTTTGCCTCCATCCTTGGCACAGCGACGCGAATCTACTGCGAATCTATGATTGCGAACTTGTGACTCGGGACACTAGCCCCAGCGCGCCTTCGATGGATCACGCGGTATGGGTCCCGGCCTGCGCCGGGACGACGGCGGTGGTTTACTCCCGCACCTTCGCCAATAGCGCCAGTCCCGCGACGAAGAACGCCACCAGCACCGCCATGCCGGCCTTCTGGCTCGCGGTCGCCGCGGTGATCGCGCCGATCAGGAGCGGGCCGATGAACGACGTCACCTTGCCGGTAAGCGCGAACAAGCCAAAATACTGCGCGATGCGATCCTTCGGCGCGAGGCGGATCAGGAGCGAGCGCGAGGCGGCCTGCAGCGGCGCACCGGTGGCGCCGATCAGGCAGCCCAGCACGATGTAGGCGCGCTCGGCGGCGCCCGCGAACAACGGACCGCCAGGCACCGGCGGCACGACCTGGATGAACAGGACGGAATCCTTGTTCACGGTGAGGATCACGACGATCGCAAACAGCAGGATCAGCAAGCTGGCGGTGATCACGCGCTTCGGTCCGAATGCATCATCGAGCTTGCCACCGATCCAGCCGCCGAACGTGCCGGCCACCGCGAGGATGATGCCGAAGGTACCGATCCGGATCGTGTCCCAGCCGAACGTGCCTGCGGCATAGATGCCGCCGAACGCAAACAGCGAGACCAGCCCGTCGGTGTAGATCATGTTCGCCAGCAGGAAGCGCGCCAGTGACTTCTGCTTCGGCAGGCTCGACAACGATTGCCTGAGCTCGCGCAGGCCTTCGCCGAGCGCCGCGCGCATCGGGCGCTTCGTCGGATAGTCCGGCGTGAACAGGAACATCGGCGTCACGAAGATGATGAACCACAACCCGGTCAGCGGACCGGTGATGCGGTCGCCTTCATGCATGGCGGGATCGAGACCGAACAGCGGCGTGAAGCCGAACAGCGTGCGGCCGGTCTCGGCATTGGCGGCAAGAAAGCCGAGCACGAGAACAAGACTCAGGATGCCCCCGACATAGCCGGTGGCCCAGCCGGTGCCTGACAGCCGCCCGATCCGGTCCGGCGGCACCAGGGTCGGCATCATCGCATTGTTGAACACGGTCGCGAACTCGACACCGACGCTCGCAATCGCATAGGCGAGCAGCAGCGCCGGGATGATGTCGGGATTGCCGGGCTTGCCGATCCACATCGCGCTGGCGCCAATCACGAGCAGCGCACCGAAGCCCGCGATCCACGGCTTGCGCCGGCCGCTGGCATCGGCGATTGCCCCCAGCACCGGGGACAGCAGCGCGATCACAAGTCCGGCCGCCGCGGTGGCAAAGCCCCACAGCGCCTGGCCGCTCGCGGCATCAGGCGCGACGAAGCGCGCGAAATAAGGCGCGAACACGAAGGTCGTGATCAGCGTGAAATATGGCTGCGCAGCCCAGTCGAAGAAGATCCAGCTGATGACGGCGGCGCGGCCAGGATAAACCTTGGTGGTGGCCTTCGCGTCACCGGCGCCCGTCTGCATTGTTGCCGTCATCGCGAAAGATATTCCCAACTCGAACCACAGGCAGGCTTTTGCCGCTCCAATCCGCTCCCATATAGCATGGGCCGGTTTGACTGATACGGCGATGAACAGGGCAGGACATTTCGATGGCGCTGACGGCAACGATGTCGCGACGGCTGTTTGCCGCTCTCCTGGTGATTGGTATCGCGACGCCCGCCCTCGGCCAGGTCCAGCGCCGCTTCTATGAACCTTCAGCCGCGGACACGATTCGCAGCATTCACGCCGAAAACGGCATGGTGGTGGCGCAGGAGAAGCTGGCTGCGCAAGTTGGCGCCGACATCCTGCGACAGGGCGGCAACGCGGTCGACGCCGCGGTCGCCACCGGCTTCGCGATGGCGGTGACCTATCCGCGCGCCGGCAATATCGGCGGCGGCGGTTTCATGGTGATCCATCTCGCCGGGCGCAATGAGGATGTCGCGATCGACTATCGCGAGACTGCGCCGCAGGCCGCTACCCGCGACATGTTCCTGAACGCCGACGGCAAGCCCGATCCCGACAAGTCGCGCAACTCCGCGCTCGCGATCGGCGTGCCCGGTACGGTCGCGGGTCTCGCGCTCGCACTGGAGAAATACGGCTCCGGCAAGTTCACGCTGGCGCAGATCCTCAAGCCCGCGATCGATCTCGCGCGTGACGGATTCATCGTCACCGACGACACATCGGACACGCTGAACGACATGTATCGCCGCATGTCGCGCTGGCCGAATTCGGCCAAAACATTCTCGCACGCCGACGGCACGCCGCTGCGCGAGGGCGACCGCCTGATCCAGGGCGATCTCGCCGGCGTATTGACTGATATTGCCGAACAGGGCCCGCGCGGCTTCTACGAAGGTCCGGTTGCCGAGAAGCTTGTCAGCGGCATCAAGAATGCCGGCGGCATCTTTACGCTCGAGGATCTGAAATCCTACCAGCCGGTGATCCGCACGCCGATCCGCGGCAGCTATCGCGGCTACGACATCGTCTCGATGCCGCAGCCCTCCTCCGGCGGCGTCGTGCTGCTGGAGATCCTCAACATCCTCGAAGGCTTTCCGATGTCCGACATGAAGCAGGGCTCGGCCGCCTCGCTGCATGTGATGATCGAGGCGATGAAGCGGGCCTATGCCGATCGCGCGCGCTATCTCGGCGATCCCGCCTTCGTTGACGCGCCGACGCAATTGCTGATCGACAAGGACTATGCCGCCAAACAGCGCGCCACCATCGATCTTGCCCGCGCCACGCCCTGGACCGATGTGCGCAACGCCAAGCAGCCGCACGAAGGCGACAACACCACGCATTACTCTGTCGTCGATGCCGGCGGCAACGCCGTCAGCAACACCTATACGCTGAACTTCCCGTACGGCGTCGGCCTCGTCGCCGACGGCACCGGCGTGCTGCTCAACAACGAGCTCGACGATTTCACCGCAGCGCCCGGCGCCTCCAACGCCTTCGGCCTGGTCGGCTTCGAGGCCAATCTGCCGGGACCCGGCAAGCGTCCGCTGTCGTCGATGTCGCCGACCATCGTGCTGAAGGACGGCAAGCCGGTGCTGGTGACGGGCTCGCCCGGCGGCAGCCGCATCATCTCCGCCGTGACGCAGATCATCGTCGACGTGATCGACTACAAGATGGACATCGCGGCCGCGGTCGCCGCGCCCCGCATGCACCATCAATGGCTGCCCGACGAGGTTCGGATCGAGCGCGGCTTTCCCGACGGGGTGCTGACCGAGCTGAAGGCCAAGGGCCACAAGTTGGTCGAGCCGCTCGGCTACTCCTCCGCGAACTCGATCCTCGTCACGACCAACGGTCTGCTCGGCGCGCCGGATCCGCGCACGCGCGGCTCGGAGGCCGCGGGGTACTAAAGGATGATCCGCACCTAAGGCGTGCAAACGCGGCTTTGCCCCGCCTGCAACATCGCGATAGATTGGCGGTCCGCGCACCTCCGGCCGCGGATCGCAAACAGCCGGTGAAAGATTTCTCCGGGGAACGCGCATGAGCACGGCCGAATCCAAGTCAATGGAAGTCGCAGAGATCGAGGACACCAGCCTCCTCGCCTTCTATCGCGACATGAACCTGCAGGAGCGGCGCACGTTCTGGGCCTGCGCGTCGGGCTGGACGCTCGACGGCATGGATTTCATGATCTATCCGCTGGTGATCGGCACCATCATCACGCTCTGGAAAGTTGACCCCGGCACCGCCGGCCTCGCGGGCACCGTGACGCTGCTGGCCTCGGCCGTCGGCGGCTGGCTCGGCGGCTATCTGTCCGACCGGATCGGCCGGGTGAAGACACTGCAGCTCACCATCGTCTGGTTCTCGTTCTTTTCGCTGGTCTGCGCATTGGTGCAGAATTTCGATCAGCTCCTGATCGCCCGCGCGCTGCTCGGGCTCGGTTTCGGCGGCGAATGGGCCGCCGGCGCGGTGCTGATCGGCGAGGCGATCCGGCCGCAGTATCGCGGACGTGCGGTCGGCTCGGTGCAGTCGGGCTGGGCGGTCGGCTGGGGCCTCGCGGTGCTGGCGCAGGCGATCCTGTTCTCGGTGCTGCCGGCGGAGAACGCCTGGCGCTGGATGTTCGTGATCGGCGCACTGCCGGCGCTGCTCGTGTTCTACCTGCGCCGCTACGTCACCGAGCCGGAAATCTCCGCCGCGACCATGGCGCAGGCGCAGGCCTCTGGCAGCGGCCCCGCCGCGTTGTGGGAGATCTTCCACGGACCGATCCTGAAGACCACGCTGCTGGCCTCCCTGGTCGGCACCGGCATGCAGGGCGGCTATTACGCCATCACCTTCTGGGTACCGCGCTTCCTCACCACCGAGCGCAAGCTCTCGGTGGTCGGCTCGACCGGCTATCTCGCGACGCTGATCATCGGCTCCTTCATCGGGTATCTCGTCGGCGCCTGGCTCGCCGACCGGATTGGCCGGCGCAACCTGTTCCTGATCTTCTCGATCGGCGCGATCGCAGTGGTGCTGCTCTACACCCAGCTGCCGCTGTCCAACGAGGTGCTGTGGGTGCTGGGCTTCCCGCTCGGCTTCTTTGCCTCGGGCTATTTCTCCGGCATGGGCGCGTTCCTGACCGAACTGTATCCGACCCGGCTGCGTGGCTCCGGCCAGGGCTTCTGCTACAATTTCGGCCGCGGCATCGGCGCGCTGTTCCCGTTCCTGGTCGGCGCGCTGTCGACCACGACCACGCTCGCCAACGCGATCGCGATCTTCGCGGTGGCGGCCTACGGCGTGTTCTTCATTGCCGCCTACGCGCTGCCGGAAACCCGCGGCCGCGTGCTGCATGCGGATGGGTAGGCGGAAAGATACTCCTCACCCCAACCTCGAGAGCGAGCTTCGCTCGCCTCGGGCTCCCCCAAGGGGAGAGGGAGCCTGACAATGGTGCGTCCCTAACTGGAGGCCATTCTCATGACGTCGCTCAAAGGCAAGACGCTGTTCATCTCGGGCGCGAGCCGCGGCATCGGGCTGGCGATCGCGCTGCGCGCCGCGCGTGACGGCGCCAATGTCGCGATCGCGGCGAAGACCGCCGAGCCGCATCCGAAGCTGAAGGGCACGATCTACACCGCCGCCGACGAGGTCCGCGCCGCCGGCGGCAAGGCGCTGCCGGTGCTCTGCGACATCAGGGACGAGGCGCAGGTGATGGCGGCGATCGAGCAGACCGTCGCCGAGTTCGGCGGCATCGACGTCTGCGTCAACAATGCCAGCGCCATCAGCCTGACCAATTCGCAGGCGACCGACATGAAGCGGTTCGACCTGATGATGGGGATTAACACCCGCGGCACCTTCATGGTGTCGAAATACTGCATCCCGCACCTGAAGAAGGCGGAGAATCCGCACATCCTGATGCTGTCGCCGCCGCTCGACATGAAGACGAAATGGTTCGAGCACTCGACCGCCTACACGATGGCGAAGTTCGGCATGAGCATGTGCGTGCTCGGGCTCGCGGGCGAATTGAAATCGGCCGGCATTGCCGTCAACGCGCTGTGGCCGCGCACCACGATCGCGACCGCCGCGGTCGGCAATCTGCTCGGCGGCGACGCCATGATGCGCGCGAGCCGCACGCCCGAGATCATGGGCGATGCGGCCTACGCGATCATCACCCGGCCGTCGCGCGAATTCACCGGGCATTTCTGCATCGACGACAAGGTGCTCTATGCCAATGGCGTCCGCGACTTCGAGCGCTACCGCGTCGATCCCTCGGTGCCGCTGATGTCGGACTTCTTCGTGCCCGACGACGACGTGCCGCCGCCCGGCGTCACCGTGCAGCCGCTGCCGTCACACTAGGCTACACCGCGAACGCATTCAGCTCCGCGCGCCAATGCTGCACGCGCTCCTTCAGCAGCGTGTCGCGCACATAGGCGAGCTCCTCGTCCTCGATCCGCTCCAGCGTTTCGAGCGAGAGATTGTCCGCGCCATGCCCCGACCAGGCGCGCTGCAGCTCGGCGTTGCGATGACTGCCCATCCGCAGCGTGAACCAGATGCGGTTCTCGATCTTGTCGAGGTCGAGCGCCTGCCCGACCCAAACCTCACCGGTCGCGCGGCAGCGGATCGCGAATACGCCGGCAACGCTCGCGCGCTTCTTGTAGTCGGCGATGGCTTGCTTGCGGTCCTCGGTCTTCATGGTGACTCCTGTCGTTCTGTCGGGCTATTTATATCCGGGTATTATTGACAAAGCAATTATGCCCGGGTAAAAAGTGCCATCAACCTTCGATGGGACACCGACATGGACACCGCCGCCTGCTATCTCGAGCCGACCTGGAACGCCGGGCGCGACTTTGCCCAGCGCGAGATCGCGGGCGAGCTGGTGATGCTCAATTTGCTGCGCTTCCGCGCGATCGCCGACTATTCGCAAAGCCCGGAGCTCGCCCCGCCGCGGCCGATCGCGGGAGCTGCGGCCTACGACCGCTATGTCGCGCACACGCTCCCGCATCTGCGCAAGAGCGGCGGCGACATCCTGTTCAGGGGTGAAGGCCGCCCGTTCCTGATCGGGCCCGAGGGCGAGCGCTGGGACCGCGCGATGCTGATCCGGCAGAAGAGCCGTGGCGCGTTCCTCGCCTTCGCGGTGGCGGAGGCCTACCTCGCCGGCATCGGACACCGCACCGCGGCGCTGGCGGATTCGCGGCTGCTGCCGCGGGTCGAGCTGCCGCGATGACCGCGAATTTACCGGCCGACCTGGTACGGCCCGCCCTTCTCCAGCGCCCGCGCATAGGCCGGGCGGGCGTGAATACGCTCCAGGAACGCGACACACTTGGGATGGCCGTCCTCGAGCCCGCCGCGCGCCGCGGCGGCCTCGAGCGGAAAGCTCATCTGGATGTCGGCGCCGGAAAACTCGCTGCCGGCGAACCATTCGCTCTTGCCGAGCTCGCCTTCCCAATAGGCCATGTGCTGCTTGAGCTGCGGATTGACCAGCGTGGACAGCGCCGTGTTGGATACCTTGCGCACCAAGGGCCGCAGCAGCGCCGGCGCGCGCTTCGGCATCAGCGTGAACAGGAGCTTCAGCAGCAGCGGCGTCATCGCCGAACCCTCGGCGTAGTGCAGCCAATAGGTGTAGCGCAGCCGCTCCGGCGTATCGGCCGGCGGGATCAGGCGCCCGTTGCCGTAGGTCGCGATGATGTATTCGAGGATCGCGCCGGATTCCGCGATCGTGTGGCCGTTGTCGGTGACGACGGGCGACTTGCCGAGCGGATGGATCGCGCGCAGCTCCTTCGGCGCCCGCATGTCGGGCTGCCGCTGGTAGCGCACGATCTCGTAGGGCACGCCCAATTCCTCGAGCAGCCACAGCACGCGCTGCGAGCGGGAATTGTTGAGGTGATGAACCGTCAGCATGGCATCCTCTGAAAGATCAGCGCAATCGGGCGGCGTTTGGTGCCAGCGGGAAACCAGAAAGTCGAGATCCACGCGCCGCGATTGCCAAGAATTACCCGGGCAGTATGTCGCGCAATCTGAGAGGTCTACCATGAATCCTGCCTATGTCGCCTTCGAAGGCGAGCACCGCATCGGGGCCGGCGACCTCCCGGAGGTTGCGCGCGCCGCCAAGCAACACCTCGACCAACGCAAGGACGCCGCGATCCTGGTGTTCAACGGCCGCACCTCGGCGCTGGTCGATATCGATTTCCGCGGCTCGGTCGACGACGTGCTGGCGCGGCTGCCGCAGCCCGCACCTGCGCGCGACGAGGAGCCGACGCCGACCGCGCCGCGCGGCCCGGGACGTCCGAAGCTTGGCGTCGTCGCGCGCGAGATCACGCTGTTGCCACGGCATTGGGATTGGCTCGCGCAGCAGAAGGGCGGTGCATCGGTTGCGATCCGCAAGCTGGTCGACGAGGCGCGCCGCGCGAGCGGCGACAAGGATCGCACGCGCAGCGCGCAGGACGCCGCCTATCGCTTCATGACTGTCATGGCCGGCAACCGGCCGAACTATGAAGATGCGATCCGCGCGCTGTTCGCCCACGACCGGCGCCGCTTTGCGACGCTGATCGCGGACTGGCCGGCCGACATCCGCGATCACGCGATCCGGCTCGCCTATAGCGATCAAGCGGACTGACTGGTTTCGAGTGACATGGATGGCGGCCCGGCCTGCCGGCGATTCGGTTCTGATCGAACTGAACCGCAGCCCCTCGTCCGCCGCCGTCCCTGACGTCGCAATTTTTGGAAGTTGAACGTGTCCAACCCTCGCTCCCTGCGCAAAGCCTTCCTCGCCTTCCTCGCGCCGATGCTGCTCAGCAACGTGCTGCAGTCGCTGTTCGGCACCATCAACGGCGTCTATCTCGGCCAGATGATCGGCGTCGACGCGCTCGCCGCCGTCTCGGTGTTCTTTCTCGGTGATGTTCTTCTTCATTTCCTTCGTGATCGGCCTGAGCGCCGGCGCCTCGGTCATGATCGGCCAGGCCTGGGGCGCCGGCGAGCCCGACCGGGTGAAAGCGGTCGCCGGCACGACCATGACCGTGACGCTGCTGCTCGCGCTGGCGATCGCGATATCAGGCGGCCTGTTCGCCCGCCCGCTCTTGATCGCGCTCGCGACGCCATCCGACGTCCTCGACGCTGCCGTGGCTTATGCGCGGATCATGATGATCACGATGCCCATAACCTTCGCATTCCTGCTGCTGACGGCGATGATGCGCGGCGTCGGCGACACCGTGACGCCGCTGGTCGCGCTGACGGTCTCGACCGCCATCGGCCTGGTGGTGACGCCGGCGCTGATCCGCGGCTGGCTCGGCCTGCCGATGCTCGGCGTCGCCAGCGCTGCGGTCGCCTCCGCGGTCTCGGGCGTGGTCACGCTGCTGTGGCTGCATGTCCATATGCTGCGGCACCGCCATGCGCTGGCCTTCGACGCCGCGTTCCTGCGCGCGATGCGGCCGAACGGCGCCCTGCTGCGCATCGTGCTGCGGCTCGGCATTCCGACCGCGATCGGCATGGTGGTGGTCTCGCTCGCCGAACTGGTGCTGCTCGGCCTCGTCAACGGCTTCGGCTCGGACGCCACCGCGGCCTATGGCGCGGTTAACCAGGTGATCGGCTATGTGCAGTTTCCGGCGATCTCGATCGCGATATCGGTGTCGATCTTCGGCGCGCAGGCGATCGGCCGCGGCGATTCCGCCCGGGTCGGCGCCATCGTCCGGACCGGGATCGAGATGAATCTCGCGCTGACCGGCGGGCTGGTCGTGCTCGGCTATCTCTTCGCGCGGCCGCTGATGGGCTTCTTCATCGTCGACAATGCCGTGCTCAGGCTGGCGCAGCAGCTGTTGTACATCGTGCTGTGGAGCATGGTGCTGTTCGGTATGGCGACGGTGTTCTCGGGCGCGATGCGCGCCGGCGGCACGGTGTGGATGCCGCTGTTGCTCTCGACGCTGGCGATCGCGGTGGTCGAGGTGCCGGTCGCGATCCTGCTCAGCCGCTCCATCGGAGTCAGCGGCATCTGGATCGCCTATCCCGTCACCTTCGCAACCATGTTCGTGCTGCAGATGGCCTATTACGCCCTGGTATGGCGCAAGCAGACCATCAAGCGGCTGATTTGACATCGCGCGCCGCGGCTCACATGATGACTATCATATTCTACAGATGGCGCCTGCGACAGCCGGTCCATGCTAAATAAGCCCAAACTAGACAGGCCGAGGGAGAGACCGCCGTGAGCCAAAATCCGCAATTCCTGTTCGATTTCGGCAGCCCCAACGCTTTCCTCAGCCATGAAGCAATCCCGGCAATCGAAAAGCGCACCGGCGTCAAGTTCGAATATGTCCCGATCCTGCTCGGCGGCATCTTCAAGGCCACCAACAACAAGTCGCCGGCCGAGACGCTGGCGGGCGTCAGGAACAAGCCGGAGTTTCAGAAGATCGAGACCGAACGCTTTCTCAAGCGCTTCAACGTCAAGCCCTACACCTGGAACCCGTTTTTCCCGGTCAATACGCTGAACCTGATGCGCGCGGCGGTCGCCGCCCAGTTTGAGGGCGTGTTCGAGAAGTATATCGAGGCCGCCTTCCACCACATGTGGGTCGAGCCCAAGAAGATGGACGATCCTGAGGTCGCCGGTAAAGCCATCGCCTCCTCCGGCCTTGACGCCGCGAAACTGTTCGCCCGCGCACAGGACGCGGATGTGAAGGCCAAGCTGATCGAATATACCTCATCCGCCGTCGAGCGCGGCGCGTTCGGCTCGCCGACCTTTTTCGTCGGCAACGAGATCTTCTTCGGCAAGGAGCAGCTGCGCGAAGTCGAGGAAATGGTATCGGGAAAGTGAGATGAGCGAATGGCCAATAGCGAGTAGCGAATAGTCGAACAGTATCCTTATCTATTCGCTACTCCCTATTCGCTCGCCTCCTCGGGCAACAACAAAGAAGGACAAATTCCCATGCGCGTTCTCGTGGTCGGCGCCGGTGCGATCGGCGGTTATTTCGGTGGCCGGATGCTTCAGGCCGGCCGCGACGTCACTTTCCTGGTGCGCCCTCGCCGCGCTTCCGAGCTCGCCTCCGCCGGGCTCGTGATCAAGAGCCCGAACGGCGATGTCACGCTGAACAACCCGCCGACCGTGCAGGCCGACAAGCTGTCGGACAAGTTCGACGTCGTGCTGTTGAGCTGCAAGGCGTTCGATCTCGAGGATGCGATCAAGTCCTTTGCGCCCGCCGTCGGCGACAAGACCGCGATCATCCCGCTGCTCAACGGCATGCTGCATCTCGATACGCTCGACAAGACGTTCGGAGCTCAGCATGTGCTCGGCGGCCTGTGCGCGATCGCGGCGACGCTGAACGAGAAGCGCGAGGTGGTGCAGCTGCAGCCGATGCAGTCGCTCGGCTTCGGCGAGCGCGCCGGCGGCCTGTCTGACCGGGTGCGCGCGATCGCTGAAACTTTCTCGGCGATCAACGGCGCCAACGCCAGCGAGCATGTGATGCAGGACATGTGGGAGAAGTGGGTGTTCCTGGCCTCGCTCGCCGCCTCCACCAGCCTGATGCGGACCTCGGTCGGCAACATCCTGGCCGCGCCCGGCGGCAAGGATTTCCTGCTCGGCATCCTCGACGAATGCAGCGCGATCGCCGCCGACGCCGGCCATGGCCCGGGCGGACCGTTCTTCCAGCGCACCCGCGGGCTCCTGACCACCGAGGGCTCGCCGATGACCGCATCGATGTTCCGCGACATCAAGGCGGGGCTGCCGGTCGAGGCCGATCACGTGATCGGCGACCTGATCGTGCGCGCCGACGCCGCCAAGATCCCGGTGCCGAAGCTGCGCACGGCCTACACGCATCTCAAGGCGTATGAGAAGCAGCGGGCTGGGTGATCTTGTAGCCCGGATGGAGCGGAACGAAATCCGGGAATCATCTCGCGGCAGATAGAGCGCCCCGGATTGCGCTGCGCTCCATCCGGGCTACGCACATTTTTCGTACCTACAAATGCGCCAGATAATGCGCGAGCGCGGTGATCTCTTCGTCGCTCAGCGGATAGGCAACATCGGCCATCGCGGCCTGGGCGCCGCCGGAGCGCTGGCCCGACTTGTAATCGTGCAGCGCCTTGACGAGATATTCCTCGCGCTGGCCGGCGATGCGGGCCACCGCCTTGGTACCGGCAAACGTATCGCCATGGCATGAGGCGCAGCGGCGGCCGGCGGCGGCCTGCTTGCCCTTTTCGGACAAGTCCGGATTGTCGTCCTTGCCGCCCTTGAACGGCGTCAGCGACGCGAAATAGGCACCGAGATTGCGGATGTCGTCGTTGTTGAGCTGCTCGACGATCGGCTGCATCTGCTCGTTCTTGCGCGCGCCGGCGCGGAAGAACACCAGCTGCCATTGAACGTACTGGTCGAGCTGGCCGGCGAGCGAGGGAATGTTCTCGGTCTGCGAGATGCCGTTGTCGCCGTGGCAAGCGGCGCAGATTTCGGCCTTCGCCTTGCCGGCGGCGACATCGGCGGCATTGGCGGACGACGCAACTGCGATCACCGCCGCGAACAGGATTGCAAAGGACGCAACACGCATTGCCAGTTTTCTCCACGGGTCATTGCCGGGCCTGGCCCGGTAATCCATCTGGCTTGCAGAAGGGTTTTTGTTTGGATGGATGCCCGGATCAAGTCCGGGCATGACGAGTCTGTTCCGTCGTTGGGCTTGCCGAACCACGTAAACGGGGCTGCGGCTGCCTGATCGGCCACCGCAGCCCCGCATTGTTTCAACCGTTACTTCTTGCTGTAGCTGATGCGATAGATCGCACCGGCCCAGTCGTCGGCGACGAGAATCGAGCCATCCTTGTCGAGCAGGATGTCGGCGGGACGGCCGAGATAGCCCTGGTCACCCTCGATCCAGCCGTCGGCGAAGATCTCCTGCTTGGCGTTCTTGCCGTCAGGGCTCGCGGTGATCTTCACGATGCGGCCGCCCTGGTACTTATGCCGGTTCCAGGAGCCGTGCTCGGCGATCAGGATGCTGTTCTTGTACTCGGCCGGGAATTGGCTGCCGGTATAGAACTTCATGCCGAGCGGCGCGACGTGCGCACCGAGATTGTACACCGGCGGGGTGAACTCCGAGCACTTGTGACCCATCGCGAACTTGGTGTCCGGCAGGTTGCCCTGGTGGCAATAGGGATAGCCGAAGTGCTCGCCGATCTTCGAGATCATGTTGAGCTTGTCGCTCGGCAGATCGTCGCTGATCCAGTCGCGGGCATTCTCGGTGAACCAGTACTTGCCGGTGCGTGGATCGACGTCGCCGCCGACCGAGTTGCGCACGCCGAGCGCCCAGATTTCCGCGTTGCCGGTCTTCGGATCGACGCGGCGGATCTGCGACACCGAGGTCGGCGGAATGCCGATGTTGAAGGGCGGTCCGAACGGAATGTAGAACCAGCCTTCCTTGTCGACGGCGATGTATTTCCAGCCATGCGCCGCGTAGGACGGCATGTCGTCATACACCACCTTGCCGCTGCCGAGATTGTCGAGATTGGCTTCGGCGTTGTCGTACTTGATCAGCTTGTCGACCGCGATGACGTAGAGCGCGCCGTCGCGGAAGGCGAGGCCGGTCGGCATGTTGAGGCCCTTGAGAATGGTCTTGACCTCTTTCTTGCCGTTGTTGTCCTTGATCGCATAGACGTTGCCGAGCCCGAACGAGCCGACGAACAGCGTGCCCTTGTCACCCCAGGCCATCTGCCGCGCGGCGAGCACGTTCGAGGCATAGACCTCGATCTTGAAGCCCGGCGGCAGCTTGATCTTCTTCATCATCGTCGCGAGCTCGGAATCCGACGCACCGGTCGGCGGACCGGACGGCGGGGCAAGGCCCTTCTGCGCTTCGGTCTCGTCGCCGAGGAACCAGTCGTCCGGCGGATGGGTCCAGAATTCCTTGGTGCCCGATTCGTACTTCTTCAGCGCACGATTCTTGTCTGTCTGTTGCTGCGCACTGGCGAAGGTCGTCCCCGCCAGCAGCACGATCGCCGCGAACGCAAGTATTGATCGATTGAAAGCGGATTTCATCGCGTCACTCCCCTACGCAAGCCGTTGCAGCTTGCCTGTTATTGATTTTGAACGCCCTGAGAGATGATGGTGGCGGTCTGTGAGGTAGGTCAGACGGCAAAATGGTAGCACATCCATCGACGCTGAAAAGCGCGTCCGCCGGTGTGCGCTGCGTCAAAACTAGTTGAGACGATATTTGAGACGAAATTTTCCTGAGCAGCCTGCCTGATAACAAGGCATTCTGCACCGCAGCGTGATATTCGAATGAAGCTAACGCTCGTGATCGCCTCTATCGCGACGACAGGCGCGCCAGACCGAGCGCTTGCGCCTTGGCCTTCGACAGCGGCCTGAACAACACGCTGCGCCGCTGCCCGCTCGTGATCGCCGCGATCTTGAAGCCGTCATCGGCGACGATGATGTCGCCGGTGCGAAGCGTCATGTCGTCCTCGATCGCAATCGGCGAAAGGCCGGTGGACGCGCCGGCGCTGCACGAGCATTGCGGCACCATCTCGCGCTGGAAGCGGAATGCATTGGCGAGCGCCTTGTAGGTCTCGCCGGCTTCGGTTCTGGCGCTGTCGATATCGGAGCTGGAGTACAGATTCACCTCGGCGGCGGGACAGGCCGCCTCGCATGCCTTGACGTCCGCCGTCTCGCTGACGCGCGGCAACGGAAAGAAGCGGCCGTCGCAGGTCCTGACGCAGAAGTTTTGCTGGCCGCCCCGGTGCGACCGCGTCGTGATGTAGACCCGCGCTCGCGGCCGTTCGGCCGGCTCGAAGTCAGGCGCCGGCCCAAAGCCAGGCATGGGAGAGAAGCTGGGCGCCGGGGCATACGCCGAGTCGCTCGGCAATTGCTGCGCTGATGCGCCCGAACATGTCCAGACGCCGACCAGCACGACCAGCGCAGCGACGTTTGCGCGAGCCAAGCGGCGACTTAACCCGGAGCCGGCTTCCAACAGATCGACATCGTTCACGCGCTTGCCGCGCCGGCAAAACCGGCGGCAACCATTCCAGCGCCAACACAACCACAGATTTCTATCAGTTTTGAGAATGCAACGTTTGCCGGTTAACAAAGGCCGGAAACCGCCACGGCGGGCCGCGGCATCTTGACCTCGCAATCGCGCCGTGGAGACGCGACCTCGGGCCGGACAGCAAAAAGCCCGCGCCAATAGCGGGCCTTCATCAGACTGTCAGCTCGGTCAGCGAGAAGTTTTGGAGCGGGCGAAGGGGCTCGAACCCTCGACCCCGACCTTGGCAAGGTCGTGCTCTACCACTGAGCTACACCCGCATCCGAAATGGCGGCGATCGCTCGCCGGCAACGGCAGACCTATGCCAAAAGCTGTCTGTGAATGCAACACAAGAGCGCGGTCCGAACCTCACGAAATCGCACGGTTTCTCTAAAAATTGACCCCGAATCGGCCGAAACCGGCTGCGCCGCCGATTTCTTTTTAGATTTCCGCCGGAACCGGCCTCAGGGCAATCTCGTCCCGGAGCGATTCGAGCCAGGTCTCGAACCAGCCGGTCAGCGTCCGCGTCAGCTCGACGCGGCGGGTCGGGTCGCAATCGAACACGGCCCACCATTCGATAAAGGCCCGGTCGCCGTCGATCACCGGGGTTACCCGCAGGATCGCACTGAAATCCGTCACCGGCAGGGTCGGGGTGTCGACGAATTCGTAGGTCTGGAAGCGCTCGACGTCGGACTGCGCGAGCAGCCGCTGCCGGATCCGCCGCCCCCGGTACAGCACATTGCGCACGGCCCCGACGGTATCGCCGGATTTGCCGTCCTCGATCTGGCTCGCCCCCGCGCCCTGGACCCAGACCGGGTAATTGTTGAAATCGCGGATGATTTTCCAGACCTCGCCGGCCGGCTGCTCGAACACCGTGCTGTAATAGGCCTTTGCCACGGGCGCTCCCCTGATGTCATGACGGATCGCCATCATCGGCCGTTCCGCGGCACCCAGCCCACCCGATCTCCGATGGAACGGGACAGGCGGCCAAGCGATTGAATTTTGCTGGCTGACTGCCATTTACGGAGCATGATCCCGGAAACCGGTTCCCACTTTTCCGGGATCATGCTCTAGCTGACAGAACGGCTGAACGTGCCGTTCCGGGCGTGCTAGAACGCCCACCGGATTTCCGACCTCAGAAGCAGGCGAGGACAACGTGACGATAATGGAGCAGGGCGGCCCCACGCCCGAGGCAGCGCCCGATCTGATCAAGGAGACGACGACCCAGACCTTCGTCAAGGACGTCATCGAGGAATCGCGCCGTCAGCCGGTCATGATCGACTTCTGGGCGCCGTGGTGCGGTCCCTGCCGCCAGCTCACGCCGATCCTGGAAAAGGCGGTTCGTAACGCCAAGGGCCGGGTCAAGCTGGTCAAGATGAACATCGACGAGCATCCGCAGATCCCAGGCCAGATGGGCGTCCAGTCGATCCCGGCCGTGATCGCCTTCGTGGGCGGCCAACCCGCCGACGGCTTCATGGGCGCGGTGCCCGAGAGCCAGGTCAACGCCTTCATCGAGAAGATCACCAAGGGCGTGCCGGCCGCCGGCGAGCCCAATCTCACCGAGATCCTGGCCGAGGCCGACGCCGTGCTTGCCGAGGGCGACGCCGCCCAGGCCGCGCAGATCTATGCCGAGGTGCTGGCGCACGACGCCACCAACATCGCGGCGCTCGCCGGCCTCGCCAAGTGCTACGTCACGTCGGGTGCGATGGAGCAGGCCAAGCAGACGCTGGCGATGGTTCCGGAATCCAAGCGCAACGACGCCGCGGTGAAGGCGGTGCAGGCGGCGATCGATCTCGCCGAACAGGCGGAAGCGGTCGGCCCGGTCGCGGAGCTGGAACAGAAAGTCGCCGCAAACCCGCTCGATCATCAGGCCCGATTCGATCTCGCCACCGCGCTCAATGCGATGGGCAAGCGCACGGAAGCGACCGAGCAATTGCTCGCCATCGTCAGGCGTGACCGCAAGTGGAACGACGACGGCGCGCGCAAGCAGCTGGTGCAGTTCTTCGAGGCGTGGGGCGGCACCGATGAGGCAACCGTCGAGGGGCGCAAGCGGTTGTCGACCATCCTGTTCTCGTAAAGCACGCCCGTCACAGCAGCGGGACCGCAGATGCCGATCAATGCCGAATATCGCGGGCCCGGCGAGCTCCCGGAGGTGATCCCGGTGTTCCCGCTGCCCGGCGCGTTGCTGCTGCCGCGCGGCCAGATGCCGCTCAACATCTTCGAGCCGCGATATCTCGCGATGATCGACGACGCGCTGCGCGACGGCCATCGCCTGATCGGCATGATCCAGCCCGACGTGGCGCATTCGCAGAAAGAGGCGAAGCCGGTCCTGTTCCGGATCGGCTGCGTCGGCCGCATCACCCAGCTCGCCGAATCCGGCGACGGCCGCTACATCCTCGAACTGACCGGCGTCGCGCGCTTCAAGGTGGTCGAGGAGCTGACCGTGCAGACGCCGTACCGGCAGTGCAAGGTCGACTTCTTCTCCTTCGTCGGCGATTTCACGGCGCGCAAGGGTGAGGAGGCCGTCGACCGCAAGGCGCTGCTCGAAGTGCTGGCCGATTTCCTGGAAGCCAACAATCTGAAGGTCGACTGGGAAGGTATCGAGTCCGCGCCCAACGAGGCGCTGGTCAATGCGCTGGCGATGATGTCGCCCTATGGTCCCGCCGAGAAGCAGGCGATGCTCGAGGCGCCGGACCTGAAGACCCGCGCCGAGATCCTGATCGCGGTCACCGAGATGGACCTCGCCAAGAAGCGCACCTCGGGCGACCCGCCGGTGCAGTAGCTACCGACCGGGATCAGACGTTTGTTGTTTGGATCGGCTCGGCCCGCGATCGTCCACCTCTCCCCGTCGGGGAGAGGTAAACTTCCGTTGCGGCTTCAGCTTAAGAACGATTGCGCAGCTGCTTGCGGCCGGTGAACATCGCGCGCACCAGGTTCTGACGCTGCAGCAAACCGACCACGACGACGCCGAGCACATGCAGCCCGACCAGCACCATGACCGCATCCGAGGCATAGGCGTGGGTGTCCTCGACCCACCAGACTCCGAAGAAGGTCACGGTGACCTCCATCACGCCCGTGATTGTCGAGATCGCAAGCAGGAACAGCAGCGCCACCAGCATCACGGTGCCCGCCGGATTGAGTCCGATGTAGCGCCCGGTGATGCCGCGCCGGAGATTCCAGATGTAGCGCGGCGCGGCGCGCAGGCGGACGCCGAGCCTGCCGAAACGCGCGTAGCGCGTGCCGGCAAAGCCCCAGATCAGCCGGAACGCCAGCAGGGCGATCACCGAATAACCCGCCAGCCGGTGCAGCCGGTCATAGGTGCTGGGCGTCACCCAAGCGACCAGGACGAGGATGGCGAGCGCCCAGTGCCACAGCCGTAGCGGCAGGTCCCAGACCTGCAGGCTGGTCGCGCCGCGGGCGCCCCGCGCCGCCTCCGTCATCGCGCCTGCTTCACTTCGCGATCGTGTGCTTCAGGCTGAGGTCTTCCGGGCTGTAGAATAGCTCGTAGAGCTTGCCTTCCTTGACGCCGTACACCTCGTAGCAGGAGCCCTCGATTTTCGACCGGCGCACCTCGTAGCCGAGCGCCTTGGCCTTGGCTTCGGCCTCGCTTGCCGGCTTCCACGACGCCTTGTCGAGCTTGGTGCAATTCTTGTAGCCGTCGGCGAGCGCCGCCGATCCGGTCAGCCCAAGAACGCTCCCAAGGACGCATGCTGCAAGCGCAGCGCTCAAAGTCACTCTCACGCGCATATCCCCTCCGTTGACAATCTTACCCACAACGCCTTCGCGCAGGGCACATGCGTGACGAATGCTGACGCGATTGCCAAGTCAAGGAAGCGCCGCGACGGCTGGCTTTAGAGGAATTCTAACGGTCGCCAAAACACCTTTGCGCTCCACGCGCAGATCGGTTTTGACCGCGTGCTGCGGCCTTAAGCCTCATGCGTATCGGGCCGCCCGGCGCAGCCCATCGATCAGGACGCGGCACCCGCCATTGCAAGACGGACCGTAGGCCGTTCGGCCGCTGCCGGGGTTCGCCCGCCGATCATCTGTGCGACCTTCTCGCTCTGCACCGGCGGGCTGAAGTGGAAGCCCTGCACTTCCACGCAGGCATCGGCGCGGAGGATGTCGAGCTGCTCCCTGGTTTCGACGCCTTCGGCCGTCGTGGTCTTGCCGAGGCTGACGGCAAAGCGCACGATCGCGCGCGCGATCCGGCGCGACTCGTCGGTCGCGCCCGAGAGCTCGGACACGAAGCTGCGGTCGATCTTGACCTTGTCGAACGGAAACTTCTGCAGAAAGCTCAGCGACGAGTAGCCGGTGCCGAAGTCGTCGAGCGCGATCCGCACCCCGAGATCGTGCAGTTGGCTAAGCGCGGTAAACACCGCTTCGCTGTCCTGAATGATGGCCGTTTCGGTGACCTCGAGCTCGAGGCGCTTCGGCGAAATTCCGGCACTCGCCAGCGCGTGCACGATCACCGGGACCAACTCCGGACTCCTGAACTGCACAGGCGACAGGTTGATCGCGATCTTGAGGTCGTCGGGCCATTTGGCGGCCTCCGCGCACGCGGTGCGCAGCACCCATTCCCCGAGCGGCACGATCAGGCCGGTCTCTTCCGCCAGCGAAATGAACTGCGCCGGAGATACCATGCCGCGTTGCGGATGGTGCCAGCGGAGCAGCGCCTCGAAGCCGCAGGTCTCCCCGCTCGCGACGTGGATGAACGGCTGATAGTGCAGCTCGAACTCGCCATTGGCGAGCGCACTGCGCATGTCGCGCTCGAGGCTGCGGCGGGCCTGCAGCAGCCGATCGAGCTCCGGCTCGAAGAAGCGGAACGAGCCGCGCCCGCCGCTCTTGGCCGAGTAAAGCGCGAGATCGGCGCTGCGCAGCACCTCGTCCGAATCGGTGCCGTCGCGCGGAGCGATCGCAATGCCGATGCTGGTCGTGGTGGTCACCCGATGATCGCCGAGATCGATCGGCTCGCTGAGCGCCTTCCTGATCTTCTCGGCGAGCAGGCCCGCTTCCGTGACCGGATCGCTGACATGGTCGATCACCGAGAACTCGTCGCCGCCGAGCCGCGCAACCAGCGTCGTATCGCTGACGGATCTGCGCAAGCGCGCGGCCACCGACTTCAGCAGCGCATCGCCCGCCGGATGCCCGAGCGTGTCGTTGACGTCCTTGAAGCGGTCGAGATCGAGCATCAGCACCGCAAGACTCGGTCCGCCGCACCGGGCACCGGACAGCGCGCGCTCCATCCATTCCTTGAGCAGCACGCGATTCGGCAGATCGGTCAGCGCGTCATGCTGCGCCATATAGGTGATCTTGGCCTCGGAGCGCCGCTGCTCGGTGACGTCGCGATGCGTCGCCACCCAGCCGCCGCCGGGCATCGGCTGCCGCGTCACGCAGATCAGCCGGCCGTCGGCGAGCTCGTCGACCCGGCTGTTGATCTCGCCGGCCGGGAGCGCGTTCAGTGTCGCGAGCACCTGCGTCGCGGCGCTGTCGCTGGTCTCGCCCTTGAGAATGCCGTTGGCGATGCGATGCCTGATGATCGCGCGATGGGCCGTGCCGGGCAGCAGCAATTCCGGCGGCAGCCGGTACATCTTGGCGTAGCGATCGTTGCAGACGACGAGGCGCTTCTCCGCATCGAACATGCAGAGGCCCTCGCCCATGTGGTTGATCGCCGTATCCAGCCGGAACCTCTGCTCCTCCAGCTCCTTCTGCGACGCCTCGACCTGCTGTCGCGCCGACGAAAGCTGGCTGATGATCTCCTCGAAGCGGCGGGTGCGAAGCGCCAGCCGGCGATCCGCGAGCACGCCGACCAGGCTCATCCCGAGCACCGATAGCGCCACACCGGCGATCACGATGGCGAGGAAGGCAGGCGAGAGCGACAGGGCCGCCGGAGCCAGCAACGGATCCGGAACGATCTCGACCGCGCCCATCGCGGTGAAATGATGCGACACGATCGCAAGCGTCAACAGCAGCGCAGCGACGAGCGACATCCAGCGGTCCTGACGGCGCACCGCGATCGCCAGCGCGGCGTAGCCGAACAGCATGCCGAGCACGACGGAGGCCGCCACGAGATCGAACGACCAGACCACGTGGCCCGGTACTTCCAGCGCCCACATCCCGAGATAGTGCATGCTGGCGATCCCGGCTCCGATCACGGCGCCGCCGACCGGCGCGCGCCAGCGGCTGGAGTCGCTGGCGGCAAGCCCGAGGCCGCCGGATGTCAGCATCATCGCCGCGGCGAGCGACAGCGCGGTGAGGACGATACCGTAGCCGGTCGGGATTCCCGGCTCATAGGCCAGCATGGCGATGAAATGCGTTGCCCAGATGCCGTAGCCGATGGCGGCTCCCGCGATCGCAATCCAGATCAGCCGGGTCCTCGCCTGCGATGCAATTGCGCGATGAAAAATATTGACGGCCACAATACTGGCAACGAAGCAGACCAGTCCGGCGAGCAGAACGAGCCGCCAGTCATGCTCACCTGAAAGGCACGTAAGAACACGAAACATGCGTCGGTCCATGGTTGTCCGTGCGCACAGGCTAGGCTGATTGAATTGTCTTCTCGATAATATTCTGCAACTTTCAGTGGCATGGTTATCCGCGCGTAAGCCGATTCCGCACCGAAATTGATGGCTCCATAAATTTCACAACGATGCGCGATCCGCGCGGCTCAGCCTGGCAGCGGAACGAGCACGGTTTCACCGGTTGCAACCAGCGAGGTCTCACCTTGCTCGTTCTCCGCAAAAAGTTCCGCGCGCGCGAAGACCTGCCTGCGTCCGGCACGCAATGTGGTTCCTCTGGCGATGAAGCAGCGGCCCAGCGCGGGCTTCAGGCAATTCATCGAGAAATGCGATGCGGTGACGGAACCTGCGATCGACGCCGCGGCAAAGCCGCAGGCGGCGTCGAGCAGCGCCGCGATCACGCCGGCATGGAGGTGACCCGCATATTGGGTGAGATCGTCGCGCCAGGGCATCCGCAGTTCCACCGTGCCGGTGCCGGTGGAGACGACCTCGAAGCCGGCAAGCCGATTGAAGGCCGCCGACGCATTGGTCGCAACGAGACGTTCGAGATCGAAGCCCGGGCCAGTCGTCATGTAAAACTCCATTGCGGGGGTCGCCGTTCGAGATTCGCTCTGACGGCCTCGATGTGATTGGGCGAGCCGAGCAGAAGCGCCTGTTCGGCCGTTTCGGCCGCGAGTCCGGTCGCCGCATCGCGATCGGCTGCAAGATTGAGCAGCCGCTTGGCCGCGCGGATCGCATCCGGGCTGCGGTCCGCGATCGCGCGCGCCGTCTCCAGCGCGGCCTCGCGCGGCTGTTCGACGATGCGGGTGGCGAAGCCATGACCAAGCGCATCCTCCGCGGAGAAGATGCGCGCGGTGTAGGTGAGTTCACGGACCACATCCTCGCGCGCGAGATGACGCATCAGCTGCGTGCCGGCCATGTCGGGCACCAACCCCCATTTGGCTTCGATGATCGCAAGGCGCGTGCCGGGTGCGAGATATCTGATGTCGGCACCAAGCATCAGCTGAAAGCCGCCGCCGAACGCAACGCCATGAACGGCGGCGATGACCGGCACCGGCAGCTCGCGCCAGAGCCACACCAGATGCTGCGCAAAGTTGGCAATGCCGTGGGTCCGCCGGCCGAGATCGGCAAAGGGCAGGATGGACTCGCCCTCCGTCGTTGCGACCAGCCGCTCCATGTCGAGGCCTGCGCAGAAGGCCTGCCCTTCGCCCGAGAGCACCACAGCGCGGAGCTTGCGGTTGTCCGCAAGCTGCGCACCGATCTCGGCGATCGCGGCGAACATCGCCGGATCGAGCGCATTGAGCTTGTCGGGGCGGTTGAGCCTGACGTCCGCGACGCCATCGGCGATGCTGAGGCTGATGCGATCAGTCGTCATGGTCGCCCTCGCTAATAGCCGGCGGCGGCGAGCGCCACCACGGCGCTCATCGCCATCCAGCCGAAGTGGCGGCCGCGGGTCGCCACCGCGTTGGCGAGCGCCGCGATGCCGAACACGACGCCGAGCGTCGCCACGATCCAGTGCCGCGCGGCATCGGAGGCCATCGCGGGCGCAGCGATCAGCAGCACACCGCCGCCGATCCAGGCGACGGTACCGGCCTGATAGACCAGGCGGAGCAAGAGCCGCAGCCGCGGCGGCTCGACGGTGGCGCGCGCGAATATCCTGGTCTCGCCGAGCACGCCATGGATCAGGCTGACCAGAATGGCGACGACGCCGGCGCCCTGCAGCAGAAGATCACGCATCGCGATGCCTCCATACACTACTGTATGGATATGATACCGGCCGCTGGCGCCTGTCAATACACTTGTGTATGGTGGCGGCGGGACGGGGAACCATGACGGATCAGCTCTCGGTCAAGGACTGGCTCGATCAGGGCCTGAAGACGCTGGCGCGGCGCGGCTTCACGGCGCTCAAGGCCGAGCCGCTGGCCAAGGCCATGGGCGTCTCGCGCGGCAGCTTCTACTGGCATTTCGCCGACATCGGCGCCTACCGCGCCGCGATCCTGACCCATTGGCGCGAGGTCGCGGCCGAGCAGGTGATCGCCGAGCTCGAGACCATTCCGGAGGGCGGCGACGCGCTGGCGCTGTTGCTGCGCCGTGCCTTCTCGGCGCGGCTGGCGCTGGAACGCGCGGTGCGCAGCTGGGCCACCGCCGATGCCGTGGCGCGCGCCGTCGTGCTCGAGGTCGACGAGCGCCGGATCGGCTATATCGAAACCCTGCTGCGGCAGGCCGGATTCCCGGACGACGTGGCGCGCGGCCGCGCGCAGATCTTCTACTGGGCGTTCATCGGCTACGCGCTGTCCGAGCAGGCGCTGCCGAAGCCGCGTCAGCAGGCCGCGATCGATGAACTGCTGCGGATGGCCAAGCGCTGACAGCGCTTATTTGGATGTGCTACATCACGGCGAGCCGGAGACTCCCATGAATTCCACGACCGACCATCTCGAGAGCACCGCCGACCCAAAACTGCTGGAAATCCTGGTGTGCCCGATCACCAAGGGGCCGCTGGAGTTCGACGCCGCGCGGCAGGAGCTGATCTCGCGCTCGGCCAAGCTCGCCTATCCGATCCGCGACGGCATTCCGATCATGCTGCCGGAAGAGGCGAGAAAGATCGATTGAAGACGATGTAGCCCGGATGAAGCGCAGCGCAATCCGGGAAAGTGTCACTCCGGATAGTCTGCCCCGGATTTCGCGGAGCCTGCCATCGGGCGCGCATTCGTGCGACCCGTCGGCTTCATCCGGGCTACGAGGGCTAAAGCGCCTCGCCCTTCAGCAGCCGCGGCACCTCGCCTGACAGTCCCGCCGCCTGGCGGATGAACATCTCCTTCAGCGGCGGCGCGCGATCGACGAGCCCGAGGCCAATGTCGCGCACGGTGCGCAGCAGCGTCGATTCGTTGGAGAACAGGAAGTTCAGCGAGTTGGTGGCGACGCCCATCGCCATCGTATCGAAGCGGCGCCAGCGCTGGTAGCGCTCGAGCACGTCGGCCTGGCCGAGGTCCATGCCGAGCCGCGCCGCATCGACCACGACCTCGGCGAGCGCAGCGACATCCTTCAGGCCCATGTTGAGCCCCTGCCCCGCGATCGGATGGATCACATGCGCGGCGTCGCCGATCAGCGCCAGCCGTTCGGCGATGAACGAGCGCGCGACGAAATAGCCGAGCGGGAAGGCGCGCGGCTTGTCGAGCGGCTTGATCTCGCCGAGATGCAGACCGAAGCGCTGCTCGAGCTCGGCGTGGAATTGCTCTTCGTTCAAGGCGACAATGCGCGCGGCATCGTTGCGCGTCTCGGTCCACACCAGCGACGAGCGATTACCGGTCAGCGGCAGGATCGCGAACGGCCCGGCGGGCAGGAAATGCTCCTCGGCGCGGCCGTGATGTTCGCGCTCGTGCCCGACCGTGACCACGATGCCGGACTGGTCGTAGTCCCAGCCATGGGTCGCAATCCCGGCGCGCTCGCGCAGCTTCGAGCGGGCGCCGTCGGCGGCAACCAGCAGGCTCGCATCGATCACGGTGCCGTCGGCCAGCGTAACGCTGACGCCGTCGGGCCGCGACGCGAAGCTCGACACCGCGGCGGCGCGCAGCTCGACGCCCTCGGCTTCGGCACGGCTCGCGAGCGCATCGATCAAATAGCGGTTCTCGACCATATGGGCGAACGGCTCGCCGGGCGCGACATTGCCGGCGAAGGTCAGGAATACCGGGCGCGTCGCGTCCTCCAGCTTGGAGTCGGTCACGACCATATCCGTGATCGGCTGCGCCGTCGGCGCCACCTGGCCCCAGACGCCGAGGGTCTCGAACAGCCGCCGGCAGGCCGCCACGATCGCGGTCGCGCGCGGATCGCGGCTCGGGCGCTGGCTCAGCGCCGGATCGGCCACGATGACCGGGATGTCGGGCCCGAGCCCCTGGCGCAGCGCCACGGCCAGCGCCAACCCTGCAAATGCGCCCCCGCAGATGACAATACTTCGCTGTGCCGGCATTGCCCTTCCCTTACGCGCCTCACGCTCTCAGACTATGCTTGCTACCTGATAATAGCTGGGCGAAACAGGGGCCAGAAACAAGGTCACGAACCTAACGGACGTCATTCCGGGGCGATGCGTCAGCATCGAACCCGGAATCTCGAGATTCCGGGTTCACGCTTGCCCGTGCCCCGGAATGACCGTTCAAGTCAAACCGAAAGCCGCCGATGTCCAAGAGCCTGATCGACCTGCTGTCCATCCTCGATCTCGAGCAGCTCGAGGTGAATTTGTTCCGCGGCAACAGCCCGAAGACGAGCTGGCAGCGCGTGTTCGGCGGCCAGGTGATCGGCCAGGCAATGGTGGCGGCCTGCCGCACCGTCGAGGGCCGGCTGCCGCACTCGATCCATTGCTACTTCATTCTGCCCGGCGATCCGCAGATCCCGATCATCTACCAGGTCGAGCGGCTGCGCGACGGCAAGAGCTACACCACCCGCCGCGTCACCGCGATCCAGCACGGCAACGCGATCTTCTCCATCATGGTGTCGTTCCATGCCGAGGAGGAGAGCAACTTCAATCATCAGGAGAAGATGCCCGACGTGCCGCCGCCGGAGAAGCTGACCGCGGAGGAAGTGTCGAAGCAGCCGATGTTCAAGGAGATGCCGGAGTTCATCCGCCGCTATTACGAGAGCGACCGGCCGATCGAGCTGCGCCCGGTCGAGCTCGGCCGTTATTTCGGCCAGAAGATCGACGACGGCCGCATCCATGTCTGGATCCGCACCGCGGCCAAGCTGCCCGACGATCCCGCGCTGCATCTGTGCGCGCTCGCCTATGCGTCGGATTTCTCGCTGCTCGATGCCGTGATGGCGCGCTACGGCCGCACGCTGTTCGACAAGCGCATGATGCCTGCGAGCCTCGATCACGCGATGTGGTTTCACCGCCCGTTCCGCGCCGACGAATGGCTGCTCTACGCGCAGGATTCGCCGAGCGCGCAGTCGGGCCGCGGCCTGACACGCGGCCTGATCTTCAAGCCCGACGGCACGCTGGTGGCGTCCGTCGCGCAGGAAGGATCGGTGCGCGAGCGAAAGGCGTAGCGCTCACAGCGCGATCCGGAAAAAGCGCGGAGCGGTTTCCGGAGGCCTCACGCTCGAACAAAGCCGGTCGGCACGATGCGGTCGCGCTTACTGGCCGGCGTAGGCACCGCGCTCGGTCAGCGCGAATTGCGAGACGAACCAGTTGCCGTACCAGCGCAGCACCCACGGAATCGGGATCAGGAAGCCGCAGGCGATGGTGAACACGATGGTTCGCCACAGCACCTCGATGCCGGACGCATTGAAGCTGACCTCGCGACGCGTGCCGTCGATGTTGCGGCAGATCCAGCGCATCCAGGCGGTCAGCACCCAGGCCCAGCCGATGATGGTGATGGCCGAGACCACCATCGCCACGTACCAGCCGACATAGGCGACCGGGCTGCCCTTGAACGAGATCGGCAGGTCCTGGCCGCTCGAGCTGAGATGGCCGATGATCCAGCGCACGATCATCCAGCTCAGGAAGCCCTGCAACAGCAGCGAGAGCAGCGTCACGATGTTGCTGTCGGCCGCGCCGGCATAGGTCAGAAGGCCGAGCACGATGAAGACCCACCAGATGTCGAGCGGCTGCCCGGTGAAGGCGAAATGCGGCCGGCCCGGCACGCGGATATAGGGGATCGCAAAGCGGTACAGGCCGGTCGCGGTCCACGGCGCCGGGATGACGAGAATCTGGCCGATGAACATCAGGAGGCTGCGGCCGAACAGGCCCCAGATCGGGAAGTCGGCGGACAGCGTGCCGCCGCTATAGCTTCCGGACGCCACCACCGGCGGCGGTCCGCCGGCTTGCGGAAATACCGGCGGCGCGCCGGCGCTCGGGACGAGGCCCGGAATCTCCCCGGCCTTCTGCCAGCCGGCCATGCCCTCGGTCCACACCAGGGTGTCGGCCCCCACCGTGCCCCGGGTGATCAGGTCGCGGAGCTGGGTTTCAGGCAGGGGGCCCTTTTGCTGGCCTTCGGATGCATAAAACCAGTTTCGGTTCGACATTTCTTGTTTCCTCGGGGCGCGCGCACAGGGACACGCGATAGGCGAAACGAACCAGCAAGAGCGCTGGCCGGGGCGGGAAAGCCACATTGTGGCCGAGCGTTTCCATTCCGTACAGTGAGGGAGCACACGCGCTGCGCATGTTTTCCGCTTCAGCCTGCAAGTTTTTTATGCCATTTGCCCAGAAAGCTGCCAGATTTGGCGGACGCAAGTGCCGCTCAGGGATGGCAAATTGCCGCTCCGGGAGGCAGCAGGTGCCGGCTCGCGGGACGGCAAGTGCCGCTCCGGGACGGGCGCACACGGAAAACCTCAAGGGAATGAAGGCCTGAACCATGAAACTCGTCGTCGCGATCATCAAACCGTTCAAGCTCGATGAGGTGCGCCAGGCGCTGACCGCGATCGGCGTCCACGGCATGACTGTGACCGAGGTGAAGGGCTATGGCCGCCAGAAGGGCCACACCGAGATCTATCGCGGCGCCGAATATGTCGTGAACTTCCTGCCCAAGCTTCGGATCGAGATCGCCGTCGATACCGAGCTCGCCGACAAGGCGGTCAGCGTCATCACCGAGCACGCCCGCACCGGCCAGATCGGCGACGGCAAGATCTTCGTGACGCCGATCGATCATGCGCTGCGCATCCGCACCGGCGAGACCGACAACGACGCGCTCTGAACCCTGGAGCCTGATCCCTCGCGACAAACGCGGAAAGCGTTTGCGCGGAGATCATGCCCAAACAAAACGATCGAGATCATCGCCGGCAACGACGCCGGCGCAGCCACAACCGCACACCAAGAAACGACGACCGCCGGGGAATGATGATGGGGGCACGAGCTCTTCGTGCAGCGATATCAGCTGCGCCGATCACTGCTGCAATCCTGTTCGCGCAAGCCACGCCGGCCTTCGCGCAAGATTCGGCATCCAGCTCCGGCGTCAACGCCGCCGACACCGCCTGGATGATCGTCGCCACCGCGCTGGTGCTGATGATGACGATCCCCGGACTGGCGCTGTTCTACTCCGGCATGGTGCGCAAGAAGAACGTGCTGGCGACGATGGCGCAGAGCCTCACCGCCGTTGCGCTCGTCTCGATCCTCTGGGTCACCTTCGGCTATTCGCTGAGCTTCGTCGGCGACGGTCCTTGGCTCGGCTCGCTCGATCGCTGGTTCCTGGCCGGCATCACCATGGACAGCATCAATCCGGCGGCGAAGACCATCCCCGAAGCGCTGTTCATGCTGTACCAGATGACGTTCGCGATCATCACGGTGGCGCTGGTCGCAGGCTCGGTCGCCGACCGCATGCGGTTCTCCGCCTATGTGCTGTTCTCGATCGGCTGGTTCATCTTCGCCTATGTGCCGCTGGCGCATTGGGTGTGGGGCGGCGGCTTCCTCGCTGCAACGGGCGTGCTGGATTTCGCCGGCGGTCTTGTGGTGCATCTCTCCGCCGGCATCAGCGGCCTGGTCGCGGCCAAGGTGATGGGCAACCGCCACGGCTATGGCCATGACAATCTTTCGCCGTTCGATCTGTCGCTCGCGGTGGTCGGCACCGGCCTGCTCTGGGTCGGCTGGTTCGGCTTCAACGGCGGTTCGGCGCTCGCGGCCAATTCGCGCGCGGTGATGGCGATCACCGCCACCCATCTTGCGGCCTGCGCCGGCGCGCTGACCTGGGGCGCGATCGAATGGGCGACGCGCCGCAAGCCGTCGGTGCTCGGCATGATCTCGGGTGCGGTCGCGGGACTCGGCACCATCACCCCGGCATCCGGCTTCGTCGCGCCGTGGCACGGCGTCGTCATCGGCATCATTGCCGGCCTGGTCTGCTTCTGGGCCTGCACCTGGCTGAAGCATCGCTTCAAGTATGACGACTCGCTCGACGTGTTCGGCGTGCACGGCATCGGCGGCCTGACCGGCACGCTGCTTGCCGGCGTGTTCGCGGCCTCGGCGATCGGCGGCACGTCCGGCCTGCTCGAGGGCAATCCGAAGCAGCTGCTGATCCAGCTCTACGGCGTCGCGGTCACCTTTGTCTGGTGCGGCGGCGTCACCTTCGTGCTGCTCAAGCTGGTCAGCGCCTTCGTCCCGCTGCGCGTCTCGATGCAGCAGGAGCTCGAAGGTCTCGACATCTCCCAGCATGGCGAGGCGCTGCAGTAAGTAGCCGAGGCGGCGGTGGCAGCCGGACTCACGGGGCCAGGACGACGACACCGGCCACCGCGAGGGCGAATTTGTAAAACAACCCCATGCAAAGGACCCGAGCGCCGCGACGTCACGAAGTACGGCGCGAGCAAGGTTCGGGCTTGCACGACACATAAGTGTATGCTTATGTGTCGTCATGGTCGACACCGACATCTTCAAGGCGCTGGCCGATCCGACCCGCCGCAAGGTCTTTGAGAAGCTGGCCGGCGGCAGTCTGAACGCCAGCGCCTTGCGCGACGGACTTGAGATCAGCCAACCGGCAATGTCGCAGCATCTGGCGGTGCTGCGCGCGGCAGGGCTGGTGCGCGAGCAGCGACAGGGCCGCTTCGTGAATTATGAGGTCGACCCGGACGGCATCGCCAGCATCGGGACCTGGCTTGCCCGCTACCGCGCCTATTGGCCGAAGCGCATCGAAGCGCTCTCCGATCTGCTGAAGGACATGGATCAATGAGCGACACAGTTGAGCCTGATCATGCCGACGCCGACCTGATGCTCGAATACGAGCTCGATGCACCGCCTGAAAAAGTATGGCGCGCGGTGACCATTCCGGCTCTGCGCGAACGCTGGCTCCCGGATTGCGATCTCGCGGACGCTGAACCCCTGTCATCGATCGCTGGCGAAGAGGTGCGCTTCCGGCTGCGCGAGTCCGAGCCGCCGTTTCGCGAAAGCCATGTCACCTTCCGGATCGAGCCGAACGAGGCCGGCGGCACAAGGTTTCGCATCGTCCAGCAAGCCTGCGACATCAGGGCAAAACAGCCGCAACCGGCCAACAGCAACAACCGCACAATGATGCGCGCGGCCTGATCCTCAACCTCACCTACCGAGACTTCATCACCTGCAGCAATGGAGGTCGCCGATGCGCGACATGATGCAACTCGTCCCTATGGTCGTCGAACAGTCGAGCCGCGGCGAACGTTCCTTCGACATCTATTCCAGGCTCCTGCGCGAGCGCATCATCTTCCTGAACGGCGAGGTCAATGATGCGATGTCCGGCCTGGTCTGCGCGCAGCTGCTGTTCCTCGAAGCCGACAACCCCAACAAGCCGATCAACCTCTACATCAACTCCTATGGCGGCGTGATCACCAGCGGGCTTGCGATGTACGACACCATGCAGTTCATCAAGGCGCCGGTGCACACGCTGTGCATGGGCACGGCGCGCTCGATGGGGTCGTTCCTTTTGATGGCCGGCGAGCCCGGTCACCGCGCCGCGCTGCCGAATGCGAGCCTCCACGTGCATCAGCCGCTCGGTGGCTTCCAGGGCCAGGCGTCCGACATCCTGATCCATGCCACCGAGATGCAGGAGACCAAGCGGCGCATCATCCGGCTCTATGCGCAGCACTGCGGGCGCACCGAAGCCGACGTGGAACGGACCCTGGATCGCGATCACTTCATGTCCGCGCAGCAGGCGCTCGAATGGGGACTGATCGACAAGGTCTTCGCCGAACGCGACGCCGCCGAAAAACATGATCCGGTGCCGCGCTGATCTTCGTAGCTCGAGCGGCCAAGCCGTTTCATGACAGCGCCATCGATTTAGGCTTCACCTCGGCATGCTGCGCCGTGACCCGCACGGCATCGGGACGGCTCGATCCTCCGCGCCTGCCGCCGCCGCGGTGGTCGATCAGGCGCGCGACGACAGCGCGCCGCGCATGACGAGGCGTCAGCGAATGGTCGGCGTTCGGCAGCGTCAACCGCGTGACGCCAGGGATACTTGTGAGCCGTTTGCCGTCCTGACCGAAATGCCGTGCGATCTCCTGCAGGCTGAGATCGCCGTCCGAGGTGACCATGAGGACGCGCACGCCGCGGCTACAAAGCTCGCGCATCCAGCGCTCGACGCGGTTACGACCAAGCAAGGCGGACGGATGCATCGCCGACAGCGTCGACTTGACGGCTTCCAATCCGCGCCGCACCAGCCGCCTGGCGCTATCTGACACTGACAGCCTCCAGGCGGACCTGGTTGTCATCGCAGACCCCTCCTCCGGCCCGATCTGCGGCTGGCTTCCGCGATTCGCCTTGGAGGCTTCGTATGCTTTCCAGGCCGTAAGCTCCAGCGCGTAGGAACTGTTCCAGGCAAAGCAGAGCGGGTTGATCATGGTCAGGGCGCGGACGCGGCGGTCCGCGCGCGCAGTGTGAAAGGCCTGGAAGGCGCCCGAGCATATGCCCACAAGCTCGACTTTGGCAAAGCCCGCCCGCTGCATCCAGTCAATCGCCGCGCCGACGTCGAAGCGGGTGCGGGAATCATAGAGGAACAGACGATTGCTCCCGGCATCGTCGCTCAGGCCGAGGCCCGGCAGGTCAATGCGTAGCGACGCCACGCCGGCGGCGGCAAGCTCGCGCGCCGCCTCGACCGTGCCGCGCGCCCAACCGACATGCGGCACGCCGCCGGAGTTGAGGAAGATGACCGGATCGGCCGCAGCATGGCCGTCACGTGGCCGGGTCAGCACGCCACAGATCAATGGCGCCTGCCTGATCACAACCGGCTCTTCCGTGTAGTGCGATCCCTCCAATAGTTCGTGGCCGGTCAGGGACTCGACGCCCTGAGCTACGCCGGCGACGGCCCGGTCGGACAACCAATCCGCCCAGCAATCGACAACGTCGGCCGGGATCCGGTTCGCGGTCGGGTCGCACATGAGCAGGTGATAGTCCTTGAACTCCGCGATTGTCGCGCCTTCGAAAGAAGTTCGACCGTCGCGGATTTCAGAGCCTGCCAACGGCTTTCCGTTCGCGATCAAAAGCATCGGCAGGGGCGGAAGGGCCGCGACGGCCCGCCGCCAATCCAGCCTCGATAGATCGGCGAGCGTCTCATGCGAAAGCCGGAAGCCGACGACCTCGCGGCCCTCGGCGAACGTCGCGTCGCTTGCGGCGCTCTTGGCGAGCGACCCATCGATCACACGCGACATCGCGGTGATTTCGCGCACATAGGTTTTTCCGGAACTCGGTGGCGCAAGCAGCGCAAGGCCTGCCACGTCGTCCCGCCCCGCCGCAGCGAGCGGGGCCAGCAGCGCGCCGAGACGGAAGCCGGCGAGGATGACATCCTCCACGCCGCAATCCCGCTTCAACCGGTCGATCGCCGCGCCGATGCTTGCGGTCCAGGCCATCACCCGGCCCGGCGCCGAATGGTCGCCGGCAGCGTCGCCACAACCGGGATAGTCAAACAGCAGGACAGGCAGGCCCGCCGCGGCCGCCCTGTCGGACAACAGCTTCAGGAATCGGCGACTGCACAGATCCTCATGACCATGCGCGCCGGCGATGACAACGCCCCGCCGCCCCTTCGCTACGTTCAGCCAGCCGATGGTATCGGCAAAGACAACTGGTTTCATGTCATGCTCCCGGCGGACTCCCTTGTCCGCACGACTTCCAATTCTTCCGCTCTCGGCACCTCGTAGCTCGCGTCGCGATCGGCATTGAGCGCTGTCACCGCGCCGCCAGGTGTCGCCAGGGACGGACCGTCAAGGCCGACCTCCCGCTCGATGCCCGGCATCAGGTGGAAATTGTTCTCCGTTGGAACGAACCGATCGTCCTGGACGGAGACGTGGTAGGCCGCGCGTTTGCAGGCCAGCCGCAGCCGCCACGCGTCCTTCCGACGCACCAAACTCACAGTCAGGCCGACGTCGCGCTGCGCGGTCATGACACCCGGCAGCACATGGAAGGCCTCGGCAAAGACCTTCCCGTCGTCGCCTTCCAGCCTTGCAACGGTGACTTCATGGCCGGGCGGCCCGAAGCGATAGGCGTAGGAAATATCGAAAAAGGCGCCGAGTACCGAGAAGGCCGAAAGCGACAGGCCGCCGTGCGCCGGCACGCTGATCGGTTGGCGCGCCGACACCACCGGCGTGACGCCGTCCCGCAGACAGGTCAGCGATAATGTCGCCCGAACGGTCTGCGCGGTATCGTTGACGGCATGGACGGTCAGCCCGTTGACGCCCTCGTCGCTCAGGATCAGCCGTAGCGGGGCAAATGCCCGCCTCAGCCCGTGCCAGACGGGCTTAGGCCGGCCGGTCGAATCGACCACGCCCCAACCCGCGCCCGGCCGCAAGTCCTTCCAGAAGAACAGCAGCGCTCCAGCCGTCGGCGAACAGGGTCTGCGCCATTCGTCGATGGTGCGCTCCACTATCTCGGTCGTCACCGCACGGGAGAGCTCGAGATAGCGTCTGGTATTTTCGATGCGCAGCCGGCGCGCGTCGACGGAAAAAAGCGTTTCCAGATAGTGCTCGCGCACATCCTCGAAGTCCCACGACGCGCCGACGTCGCGCGGCACACCCGCCTTCCAGCGCGGATCGTGCACCGGCGGCACCGGCAGATGCGCATCCAGCGTTGCCTGGTCAGGCACATTGGCAAAGGCAAGACATTCGCTCGCGAAGCGCACTTCGGCCCGGCGCGCGTCATCCAGCGGCCGGCAATAGGCGCCGACCCCGTAATAATGCATCGGCCCGCCATCAGCCGTGAAAGGCAGGTTGCCGCCGGATGGCGATGACGTCACAAGCACCAGGTCGGGACGCTTCGCTTCAGCGATGGGGCGCACCACCTTGTCGAACCAGGGCGTCGGATCCATCGACATCGGCATGCCCATCATCGCCGCCTGCTGTGCCACCTCGCTGCCGCCGCACAGAACGGCGAGTGACGGCGAATGCCTGAGCCGCCCGAGCAAATTCCCGACCTCGCGCGAGAGCGACGCCTGCCAGACTTCGTCCTTCGCCGGATAGTCGAAATTGGCGAGCATCAGATCCTGCCAGACCAGGATGCCCATCTCGTCGCAGAGCTCGTGAAACGCGTCGCTCTCGTAGACGAACGTGCCGCCGACCCTGAGCATGTTGACGCCCGCCCGTCGTGCAAGATCGAGGTCGCGCGTGATCTCTTCGCGTGAGGACGGCAGCCGCACCGGGTCGGACGGCGTCCACACCGCGCCGCGACAAAAGACGGATACGCCGTTGACGACCAGCCGAAAGCCGCGTCCGTCGGTGCCGCGATCGATCTCGATATGCCGGAAGCCGACGCGGCCGAGCGCTACTCGCATCGAGCCTAGCGTGACGACAACCTCGTGCAGCGCCGGATCGCCATGGCTGCTCGGCCACCATGGCCCAACGTTCGCAATATCCAGTTTCGCCGTCAGCCGCGTCGCTGTCTCCGAGGTCAATGCGGCGACAGCGCCCGCGCAGGCGACCATGGCCGGCGCGTCATCAAACGGCTCGTCCAGCGTGATCGCGACGGAAAGATGCCCTGTTGTGCCGGCGAGGTCGGCCTGCATTTGCACATCGCGCACGCCTCGCCGGTTGGTATCGCGGATCAGCTTGATCGGTCGCCATGGTCCGACGATGTCGAAGCCAGGGGACCAACCCGGCATATGGCCGATCAGCGTGGTCCGTACGAGCCTCAGCCGCTGATCGTCGATCATGCGCGGCCGCCAGCGCGCACGCGGACCGGTCAGGGTTTCCAGATGGCGGTCGAGACTGCGGAATGCGATGGCCAGTTGCTCGCCGCCGGCAAGCGTCAGGGCCACATCATGGCGCTCGAACATCGAGGTCGAGGACAGCACGAGGCGATCGTCGAGCCAGACCTCTGCAACCGTCGCCAAGCCGTCAAATACGAGACGGGCCGGGCCGGTGACGTCGAGCCGGCGACGATACCAGACGTCCTGGTCGTGCAGCGGAGTGGGATGGTTGCGGTCCCAGCGGCCAAGCCGTTCCAGCGCAGCAGCGGCCGTGCCGGGGCACGCCGCCTCCAGCCATTCGGCGCTGCCGTCGATCGCCGCCGGAGACGCCCACGCGCCGGCCGGCGAGACGACCATGCACCAGCCGCTGTCCAGAGGCTCGGCCGTGTCGGTCGTCGACACCAAAGCGTCCATACACATGCATTCCCATGACCGGCGGGCCGGTCCTACGCTGCCTTGCTGGCGAGATCCGCCATGCGACCATCCAGAGCGTTCATCACCGTTTGCCAGGCCTTGGCCATCGGCCCGATGGCGTCCGCGAGCCCATCGAACCGATGCCGGGCCATGGCGCGGGCGAGCTTGAATTGCATGACCTTGGCGCCCTCGGCGATTGCCGCGGCGGCTTCGATCGCCTCGGCCAGACCGGTCTCGCCGTGCCGTCCCAGCCATTCCAGATGACTGGAGAGGAGTTCGAAATTGGCGCCCACCTGCCGCAACGTGTTGAAGGCGTAGATGTGAAAATACTCCGGTGACCGGGCAGCCAGTGCCTCGGCATGGCCGCCGAACACGGCCGCATAGGCATCGAGCGGATTGCGCTTCGGCCTGCGCCGCAGATGCTGCGCGAGGATTTCCGTGGCTGCACTGACCGGATCGCGCGAGGGGCGCGTGGTGTCGAACTTGACGAACTCGGCATAGGGAAACAGCGGCAGGCCGCCGGCCGGCGCGCCGTTGCGCTGCCCGAAAATGCCGTCATAGTCCTCGCCGTCCAGGGCGAAGTAGCCGTCGTTGTGGAAGTAGGCCATGTGGCGGCGCCCGGGAACGAGGACGTTGACGCCGATCGTCGTCTTGGAATGGCCACTGCGATAGGTGATGCCCTTCGTGTCGGGCAGGTAGAAGGCATCGACCTCGACCAGCGGCAGCCGCCCGCGCTCGATCTGGTTGAGAACGTGCGCCTCCAGACGATCGAACACGGACAGTTCCTGGATATCCAGGCCGGCCAATCGCTGCAGGTCGGCCGTCGGGAATTTGAAGAACGTGAACTGGTCGCCTTCGAAATCCTGCGCCACGGTGAAGCCGAGCGCAGCGACCGGGTCATTCCCGTTCGCATGCATGACTTCGATCAGAAGATCGACATAGCAGTTGGTCTGCGGCCATCGCCGCTCCGGATCGTGTAGCCGGTGCGGCTTGTAGTCGGCCGGATCGAGCCCGGCGATGGCACTCTGCATTTCAGTTGCCCCAAAGCGTGTCGCGCACGGAAGCCGGCCATGCCTCGACCTCAGGGCCGTGATGGCGGAACAGCGCGAGCGCCACGCGCTCCAGCCCGAAGCCGACGCAGGCCGAGTGGCACAGGCTGCCATCCGCGAATTTGAGGCCCCAGGTCTGGCCAAAATGGTCGCGATGATAGTTGAAGGACAAGCAGGCCGTCGGTTTCTCGATGCTGGTCACCGGGATCAGCAGCTCGAACTTGAGTCCCTCGTCGCGCTGGTTGTTGGCCATCATCTTGCCGCCGCGACCGAAGAACGGATCGTTGGCGAGATCAACCTCGCAGGGCAGGTCGAGGGATTCGATCATCGCCTTGCCGCGCTCCAGCCAGCTTTCGCGGAAGGCGCACACCTGCTCGGCCGTACCGATGCGGACGAATTCGCGCATGCGGAACAGCTGCATGCGCGCGGGATCCTTGGAAGGCTCATGACGGAAGCAGTAAGAGGAAAGCTCGAACAGCACACCGTCATCGGGCACCGGACCGCGCGCGGCAACGGTCGGATAGAGCGGATAGCAGGCGGCTGGCGTCAGCACGACGTTGGTCGCTTGCTGCAGTTCGGTCCAGTCCTCTCCCGCAGCCATCATGCCGAGAAGCTGCGCATGCTCGCGCTCGCCGCCCATGAAGGAATGCACGCAGCCTGCAAGCTGGGGGAAGCTTTTCATATAGCCACTGCCTTCAAGCGTGGCGCGGCTCATGCCCGGCGGGAAGTGGATGCGGGTTGCCTTGTCTGGCGCTCCGATGCTGGTCACGAGCCGCTCAAAGCGCTCGATCACGTCTTCGAAAACGCCGGAGCGGCCATAAAGCCCGTCTACTCCGGTCTTGAACAGGATGCTCTTGTCGAACAGGGTGTCGAGCAGGCTCTTGGCATCGAACGTCTTGGCGTCCATCTCAACCTCTCAGGCTGGTGTCAAAGCGGCTCATCAGCAGGAGCGTCGCGGTGTTGGAAAGAATACGGTCGTTCGAAATCATCAGCGGCGCTGAGCTCACATCGCGCAGGTGTCTGCCGACGCTGAACGGCGTGCCGTTCTTGTAGCCGACGATGCCGTTGATCAGCATGGCGAGCCGCACGATCGCCCCGGCCTTCTCGCTCGCGGCGACCTTCAGCGCGTTGATCTCGGCGGTAAAGCCAATCGAGGAGAGCGCGTCGTCATTGCCCTTGGCCGCATCGAAGCGGTCAATGGCGGCCGTGAGATGACCCTTCATCTCCTGAAGCAGGGCGGCCGCCTCGGCGAGCCGAAGCGCGCCCGGCGGCAGACTTCCATCCGCCTGCTTGCGCGCCGCAGCCTTGACGAATGCTTGCGCGCGATTGAAGGCATCGGTGGCGATACCGAACCAGGTCGCCGCCCAGAAGATATGCGAGCTCGCCAGCATCGACTGTGCCGCGATCTCCGAGAACGGCTTGGGGAAAATCTGCGCCGCGTCACCGTGCGCGACGAGATGAAAACCGTCCGAACAGGTGCCGCGCATTCCGAGCGTATCCCATACGGAGGTGCGCTCCAGCGTGCGGTTCAGGTCCGCGGGAATGACAACCATCACCTGATCGGAGCTTGCCGCGTCGGGAGCGCGCCGCGCCGTGGCAAGAATCGCGTCGGCGTGGCGGCCGTAGGAAATAACGGTTGCTTCCTTTGTCAGCGAGAAGCGGCCGTCTGCCACTTCGACCGCACAGATCGAATTGCGCAGATTGCCGCCGATGCCGGCTTCCGTGGTCGCCGAGGCCATCAGCAACTGCTCCGCCGCAATGCGGCGCATATAGGCCAGATGCCAGTCGCTGGCGCCGCCATGGCTGACGAAGCTCGACGTCTTGATCTGGTGCATGGCGTAGATCATGGCGCTCGAGCCGCAGGCCTGGGCGAGCTGAACGATCAGCTCCGCGATCTCCATCGTGCCCAATGCCTCCCCGCCATGCTCGACGGGAATCGCGACGCCGAGCAGGCGCTCGCGCTTCAATGCTTCGATGGTATCGGCCGGGAAGCGGCCCTCACGGTCTACCGCATCGACCTGCTGCGCCGCGACCTTGGCGACCCGACGCATGCGCTCGGCCGGCGTGGCGGCAGAGGCCGGCACGGGCTCCATCTTTCTCACCACGCTCATGGTCTTACGCCGTCCGCTGTGTCAGCCGTGAAACGGCGTCCGCGACGTTGGCGAGCGACGAGAAGGTCCGTCGCGTGAGCATCGCTTCGGGAAATTCGATGTTGAACTCTTCCTCGAGCGCCAGCATCACCTGCACCGTGGCGAAGGATGTCAGCCCTGCGTCATAGAGATTCGTGTCGTCGGTGATTGTGTTGAAATCCAGCGAAATCATCGGCTGCTGCTCGAGCAGCGCGCGGATACGATCAATCATTGGTTGCCCCACCTGTCATTGAAGTTCTTATGCGGCGGCAATAGCGCAACGACGGCAACCGCGGCGTTAACGCCGGAACGACAATGTTACAGACAGCTAACGATCGGTAACGAGCGCCGGCAAAAGTCCAGCATTGCTGTCCGGTCGGGCGTACCTGATGCGAGCCCTTGTCCGCTTCGCGCAGAACGACGCGGCGAGGATGCCCGCAACTGTCTTCGCGCTGGTCCCGTTTCGGGTGGGAACCCAAACAAGCCGATGAAGCCCAACATCAAATTCCCATCGCGCAATGGTCCGACAGACGCCAATGGCGAAATGATCGAGAGGGTGTTCGCGGACCGCGGGGCGAGCCCGGAAGCCCTCGCCGGATACCGCCTGCTGCCCCGCGGCTGAGCAGAATTGTGTCCGGAGTTAGCCGTGCCTGCGTTCTAGACAGGTCTGACCATATTTTAGGCGCGGCGGAATAGCGCAGGGGCACCTCCCACCCGTAAAGCGGGAAAAGGTCCGGATTCATAATCCATTAGCGAGCTCCGGCCGTTTGGCACGGCATTTGATTCTAAGGCTCCAGGCTGTGCCCGCGTAGTGGATGTCCTCCGCGTGGTGAACCTCAGTCGAAACTCCCGGTGTTCATTCGCACCGGGCCCAAGCGGGGATAGGACTCATGAAAATTGTTATGGCGATCATTAAGCCATTCAAGCTGGAAGAGGTCCGTGACGCCCTGACCGCCATTGGCGTTCACGGTCTCACGGTGACGGAAGTCAAGGGGTACGGCCGTCAGAAGGGTCACACGGAAATCTATCGCGGCGCCGAATATGCCGTGAGCTTCCTGCCGAAGATCAAGATCGAGGTCGCGGTCAACTCCGATCAGGTCGACAAGACCATCGACGCCATCACCTCCGCCGCCAAGACCGGCCAGATCGGCGACGGCAAGATCTTCGTCATCAGCCTCGAACACGCCGTGCGCATCCGCACCGGCGAGGCCGATGCCGCGGCCCTCTGATTTCGCGCTCAAACCTTAAGACCTCAGGAGTGAAATAACATGACGTTCAAGCGTCCCTATGGCGCGGGACTGGCGGCCCTTGCAGTCGGCCTGTTCGCCGCGACCGCCGCCTACGCCGAGCCGACCGTCAACAAGGGCGACAACGCCTGGATGCTGACCTCGACGGTGCTGGTGCTGCTGATGACCATCCCGGGCCTCGCGCTGTTCTATGGCGGCCTGGTCCGCTCCAAGAACATGCTCTCGGTGCTGGCGCAGGTGTTCTACACGGTCTGCCTCGTCACCGTGCTCTGGGCCCTCTACGGCTACAGCCTCGCTTTCACCGGCGGCTCCGACTTCATCGGGGGCTTCTCCAAGGCCTTCCTGATGGGCGTCACGCCGGACTCGAAGGCGGCGACCTTCTCGGTCGACGCCAACATCTCGGAACTCATCTATATGTGCTTCCAGATGACGTTCGCGGCGATCACGCCGGCCCTCATCGTCGGCGCCTTCGCCGAACGCATGAAGTTCGCGGCGATCGCGCTGTTCATCCCGCTCTGGGTGACGCTGATCTATTTCCCGATCGCGCACATGGTCTGGTACTGGCCGGGCCCGGACGCGATCCAGGATGCCGCCAAGGCGCTCGCCGCTGCGGCTGACGGCGCGGCGAAGACCGCGGCGCAGGCCAAGCTCGACGAGATCAACGCCGATGCCGGCTGGATCTTCAAGAAGGGCGCGATCGACTTCGCGGGCGGCACCGTCGTGCACATCAACGCGGGTATCGCCGGCCTGGTCGGCGCGCTGCTGATCGGCAAGCGGACCGGCTACGGCAAGGAGCTGATGGCTCCGCACTCGCTGACCATGACCATGATCGGCGCCTCGCTGCTCTGGGTCGGCTGGTTCGGTTTCAACGCCGGCTCCAACCTCGAAGCCAATGGCGGCGCTGCGCTCGCCATGACCAACTCCTTCGTGGCCACTGCCGCGGCGGCGCTGGCCTGGATGTTCGCGGAATGGATCATCAAGGGCCATCCCTCGCTGCTCGGCGCGCTCTCGGGCGCGGTCGCGGGCCTCGTCGCGGTGACCCCGGCGGCCGGCTATGCCGGCCCGATGGGCGCCATCGTGCTCGGCCTCGTGGTCGGCGTGGTCTGCCTGTTCTTCTGCACGGTCGTGAAGAACGCGCTCGGCTATGACGACTCGCTCGACGTGTTCGGCGTCCACTGCGTCGGCGGCATCGTCGGCGCGCTCGGCACCGGCATCCTGGTCAACCCGGCGCTCGGCGGTGCAGGCATCATCGACTACACCGCGATCCCGCCGAAGGTCGCCGATTATGACTTCGCGGCGCAGATGATCTCGCAGGTCTGGGGCGTCTGCACCACGCTGGTGTGGTCGGGCATCGGTTCGGCGATCCTCTACAAGATCGTCGACGTGATCGTCGGCCTGCGCGCCAACGTCGAGACCGAACGTGAAGGCCTCGACATCACCGAGCACACGGAGCGCGCCTACAACATGTGAGTTCTCCCGGGACTCTGGCTCCCTCCGGGGCCGGGTCCAGAACTACGGTTCGGGCACATACCCGGCAATGTCCGGACCGTTGAGGGGCTCCAGCGCAAGCTGGGGCCCCTTTCTTTTTTCCGCTGCTTGAGAAAATATTGTCGGAATTGCCTGCCATTGTGGAATGACAGGCTACAAACAACGAAAGCGGGAGGACGTCATGAAGGTGCAAGGCAGATGCTACTGCGGCAACGTGCGCTATGAGGCCGAGGGCGAGCCGATGATGGCGGCGCAGTGCCTGTGCCGCGAATGCCAGTACATCACGGGCGGCGGACCGAACATGTTCATGGCGATGCCGACCACCGGCTTCAAATACACCGCCAGCGAGCCCAAGCAGTTCACCCGCAAGGATCTCGACCGCGCCGTGACCCGCGAGTTCTGCCCGGAATGCGGCACGCATCTCGTGACCAAGGTGCCGGGCCTGCCCGCCACCATCCTGAAGGTCGGCACCTTCGACGACCCCTCGGTGTTCACCCCGCAGATGACGATCTACACCTGCGACAAGCAGACCTTCCACCATGTGCCCGATGGCAAGCCGTCGTTCGAGAAGCTGCCGGCGCGGTAGCCGTCACCCATCGCGCGCGTAGCCCGGATGGACCGGAAAATTGGAATCGTCATGGCCGGGCTTGCCCCGGCCATCCATCCCGCTTCGCAAGACTCTGGCTTAGTCGATGGATGCCCGGGTCAAGCCCGGGCATGACAAGTTGTGGGTCACGCCATGGAGCCGCGTCAGTCGATCAAAACTTCCTCATCCGGCAGCTCGCTTGGCGCGCCGTTGCACAAATAGCGCTCCAAGATGTCGGCAAGCGACAGCGGCGTCAGGCGCTCGCTCGCACCGGGTAGGTCGGCGATCGACCACCAGCGGAAGCAATCGAGCACGCGCGCCTCGGCCTCGTCGGCCATCACCGGCGTGAAGCGATCCGCATGAACGATCCGGTATTCCTCTTTCTGGGAAATCCGCCTGCCGCCCCAGTTGAAGGTGTGGTGCCGCCGCCATAATGCGGGCCCGGGCTCGAAATCGATCAGCCCCAACTCCTCGGCCAGTTCCCGCTGCAACGTCGCTTCAGCCGTCTCGTCGCCCTCGACGCCGCCGCCCGGCGCGATCCAGAAGCAGTCGCCGCCGTGCGGCGAGCGAATCCGCATCAGCAGGACTTCGCGCTCGCCGGTGATGATGAGCGCCCGGACGGCGCGGCGGTGGATCATGTCTCGGAGCAATTTCGATGCGGTGCCTTGGGATCAGCGCGGATATCACGCGTCGGCCGATCGTGCCGCACCGCCGATGGTTAATCGCGTCTTAACCTCGCCCTATCTATGGTGACTTGATCAGTTTACGGTCGGCGCCCCTACCCTCCGACCGCAGTGAAAGTGCTGGCATTTCAATCATGGCAATGACCGCCTCATCCGGCTTGGCGCAGGGCGCCGGCGATGTCGCATCCGCCGGCCAGGCCGAGCGTTCCCCTTTCCTGCGCACGACCGAGCTGCTGGCGCCGTATCAGCCCGCCAAGCCCTTGATTACGCTGTCATTAGGCGAGCCGCAGCACCCGGTGCCCGATTTCGTCGGACCGGTGCTGGCAAAACATACCGCCGATTTCGGCCGATACCCGATCGCCAAGGGCATCGAACCGTTCCGCCGCGCCGTCGCGACCTGGCTGGGAAGCCGGTTCCAGTTGCCGCGACCGGTCGATCCGGAGAGCGAGGTGATGGTGCTGAACGGCAGCCGCGAGGGGCTGTTCTTTGCCGCGATATCAGCCTCGCGCTACGTCGCGCCGCGCAAGGGCCGGCCGGCGATCCTGATGCCGAACCCGTTCTATCCGGCCTATGGCGCCGGCGCCCGCGCGGCCGGCTGCGAGCAGATCTACCTGCCGACCACGCTCGCTAACGGTTTCCTGCCCGACCTCGATTCGATCGACGAGGCGACGCTGGCGCGCACCGTCGCGTTCTTCATCGCCTCGCCCGCCAATCCGCAGGGCTCGGTCGCCTCGCGCGCCTACTTCACACGGCTGAAAGAGCTCGCCGATCGCTATGGCTTCATCATCCTGAGCGACGAGTGCTACTCGGAAATCTACACCCGCGAGGCGCCGGGCAGCATTCTCGAATGCGCCGGTCCCGACTTCAGCAATGTCGTGGCGTTCCAGTCGCTGTCGAAGCGCTCGAACCTGCCGGGCATGCGCGTCGGCTTTGCCGCGGGCGACAGGAAGTTTCTGGCCGCATTCCACGAGCTGCGCAATGTCGCCGCACCGCAGGTGCCGGTGCCGCTGCAGCATGTCGCGGTCGCCGCCTATAGCGACGAGGCGCATGTCGAGGAGAACCGCCGGCTCTATCGCATCAAGTTCGATTTCGCCGACCAGATCCTCGGCAACCGCTACGGCTACAAGCGTCCCGCCGGCGGGTTCTGCGTCTGGCTCGACGTCTCCGAGCGCGGCGGCGACGAGGCTGCGGCGGTCAGGCTCTATCGCGACGCCGGCGTGCGCGTGATTCCCGGCAGCTATCTGGCGCGCCAGCAGAACGACGGTTCCAATCCGGGCGCGGGCTATATCCGCCTTGCGCTCGTCTCCGACAGTGAATCGACGGCCGAGGCGATGCATCGCCTGGTCGAAACCCTGGGTTAATCGCGAAGCGCGAAGATTGAGTATGCCAGCGATCGAACGTGTCATCCCCCTGGTCGGCCATCTGCCGCTCTCGCTCCGCGAGGCGCTGGCGCGACGGCTGCGCGAACTCACCGGGCTCGGCCTGATCGCGCTGTCCGGCGCCATCACGGCGGCGCTGATGACCTGGTCGGTGCAGGATCCGTCGCTGAGCCACGCCACCTCGCGCGCGATCCGCAACGTGCTCGGCTATCCCGGCGCGATCGGCGCCGACCTCCTGATGCAGATTCTCGGTCTCGGCGCGATCATGCTGCTGCTGCCGGTCGCGGTGTGGGGCTGGCGGATGCTGACGCATCGCCCGTTCGACCGCGAGGCGCTGCGGCTCGGCTGCTGGATCCTGTGCACGGTGATCGCGGCGGGCTTCGCCAGCTGCTGGCCGCACAACACCGCATGGCCGCTGCCGACCGGGCTCGGCGGCGTGGTCGGCGACGCGCTGCTGCGTGCGCCGGCCGTCGTGTTCGGCCCGCCCGGCTTCATCTATCGCGTCGTGCTCGGCCTGATCCTGTTCGTCGCGATGGCGGCAAGCTTCCTGTTCGCCTGCGGCTGGGGTGCCAAGGAGCAGGACGACGAGCTGACGCCGATCTCCGACGACGACGAGCCGTTCGTCGAGGAAGAAGACAACGACCGCAGCTCGGTCTCGCTGGGCTGGCTGTTCCATGCGCTGATGAGCGCCAAAGCGCGGCTCGGCTGGCTGCTGACCACCGCCTACAAATCGCTGGTCTCGAGCGGAGCCCAGAGCCGCAGCGCTGCGTTCGAGCGCCAAGAGCCGAATATCGGCGGCGGCCGCCCGGCGCCCTCGATCGCGCCCGCGCATGAAGACCATGATGAGGACGAGGCTGAAGCTTTCGACGACGATGAGGAAGAGGAGGACGAGGAGGACGAAGCTCCCGCCGCCCGCGCCCCGCGCAAGAAGGCCGAGCCGAAGAAGAAGAATTCCGACAAGTTCGAGCTGCCCTCGGTCTCCGTGCTCAGTGCGCCGAAGGCCAGCGATCGACAGCCGCTGAGCAAGGCCGAGCTCGAAGCCAATTCGCGCTCGCTCGAGGGCGTGCTGCAGGACTTCGGCGTGCGCGGCGAGATCGTCAAGGCCAATCCCGGCCCGGTGGTCACGCTGTACGAGCTCGAGCCGGCGCCCGGCATCAAGTCGTCGCGCGTGATCGGGTTGTCCGACGACATCGCGCGCTCGATGAGCGCGCTGTCGGCCCGCGTCGCGGTCGTCGCCGGCCGTAACGCGATCGGCATCGAGCTGCCCAACGCGCATCGCGAGAAGGTCTATCTGCGCGAGCTTCTGGTCGCCAAGGAAAGCGTCGATTCGGTTGCGAAGCTGCCGCTGTGCCTCGGCAAGACGATCGGCGGCGACCCCGTCATCATCGATCTGGCGCGCACGCCGCATATGCTGATCGCCGGCACTACCGGCTCCGGCAAATCGGTCGCGATCAACACCATGATCCTGAGCCTGGTCTACCGGCTGCGGCCGGATCAATGCCGCCTGATCATGGTGGATCCGAAGATGCTCGAACTCTCCGTCTATGACGGCATCCCGCATCTGTTGACGCCCGTCGTCACCGATCCGAAGAAGGCGGTGGTGGCGCTGAAATGGGCCGTGCGCGAGATGGAAGAGCGCTACAAGCGGATGGCCAAGCTCGGCGTGCGCAACATCGACGGCTACAATGCGCGCCTCGTCGAAGCCAAGGCCAAGGGCGAAGAGCTGACGCGCACCGTCCACACCGGCTTCGACAAGGAGAGCGGCAAGGCGATCTACGAGGAAGAGAAGCTCGACCTCGAACCGCTGCCCTACATCGTCATCATCGTCGACGAGATGGCCGACCTGATGATGGTCGCCGGCAAGGATATCGAAGGCGCGGTGCAGCGCCTCGCACAGATGGCTCGCGCCGCCGGCCTGCATGTCATCCTTGCCACGCAGCGTCCGTCGGTCGACGTCATCACCGGCACGATCAAGGCGAACTTCCCGACCCGGATCGCCTTCCAGGTGACGTCGAAGATCGACAGCCGCACCATCCTTGGCGAGATGGGCGCCGAGCAGCTGCTCGGCCAGGGCGACATGCTCTACATGGCGGGCGGCGGCCGCATCAGCCGCGTGCACGGACCGTTCGCCTCGGACGAGGAAGTCGAGAAGGTCGTGCGTCACCTCAAGACGCAAGGCGCACCGGAGTATCTCGAAGCCGTCACCGCGGAAGAGCCGACCGACGAGGACGGCGCCGTGTTCGATGCCACCGGCATGGGCGGCGACGGCGGCGGCGATCTGTTCACGCAGGCGGTTGCGATCGTCAAGCGCGACCGCAAGGCGTCGACCTCCTACATTCAGCGCCGGCTGCAGATCGGCTATAACCGCGCGGCCTCGCTGATGGAGCGGATGGAACTTGAGGGCATCGTCGGTCCGGCGAATCACGCCGGAAAGCGCGAAATCCTGGTCGGGGAGGAAGAAGGCCAGTTCTGATCGGGGACGATCATCACGGAAAAACCATATCTCCCTCGGAAGAGGCGGGATAAAATCCGGCGCAGCGGGACGAGCGTCGAACAGAGACCTGACATATCTGATGGCAAAACACCTCATTGACCGCGGCACGCGCACTGCGCTCGCTCTTCTCGTCACCGCCGCGATCGCCGGCGCTGCGACTGCGCAGAATGCGCCGCCCCCGAAGCCCGCGCCCAACGCCGGATCCAAGGCTGCGCCAAAGAAGGACGCCGGCGCGCAGACCAATGCGGACAAGGGTCCGACGACGACGGGCGCCACCCAGGCACCGCCGAACCCGGTGATTCCCGATCCGCGCCGCAACGTGCCCGCCAACATCTTCCAGACCTTCGACGCCAACCAGAAGGCGCAGGCTGCCAAGGTCTCGGCCTATCTCTCGTCGCTGCAAACGCTGGTCGGAAATTTCGTCCAGGTCGGCCCCGACGGCACCAAGACCAAGGGCGATTTCTACATCCAGAAGCCCGGCAAGCTGCGCTTCGAATATGACGATCCGAGCCCGATCGAGGTGATCGCGGACGGCTCCTCGGTCGCGGTGCGCGACCGCAGGCTCGCCACCCAGGACGTCTATCCGCTGTCGCAGACCCCGCTGCGCTATCTGCTGTCGGACCGCATCGACCTGATGAAGGACACCAACGTCATCAGCGTCACCGCCGACGACGTGTTCGTCAGCATCACGATCGAGGAAAAGCAGGCGCTGGTCGGCACCAGCCGCTTCCTGCTGATGATCGGCGCCAAGGACGGCAAGCTCAAGCAGTGGACCGTTACCGACCCGCAGGGCTACGACACGACAGTTGCGGTCTACAATCTCGACGCGACGCAGAAGCCCGATCCGGCGCTGTTCAAGATCGACTTCACGACCTATCCCGGCACCTCGCCGGGCTGATCGCCTTTCCTTCTCCCCCGCCCCGCTCTTGCGGGGTCGAGACGAGCGAAGCTCGCTCTTGGAGGGTTGGGTGAGGGGCTGCCTCCACGAATCCGAAAGACGCGAGTACGCGGTGAGTCCCTTCACCCGGATCACATTGCGCTTCGCTCCATGCGATCCGACCTCTCCCCGCAAGCGGGGCGAGGTGGGAGCCTCCCTGTGGACAATTGAAATCCGCACCGAGAACCGTGCTAAGACGCACCTCTCATGCGGTTCTCCGTCACCACCTGGAATATCAACTCGGTGCGCCTGCGCATCGACACCGTCGCCAAGTTCATCAAGAGCGCGCGGCCGGATGTGCTGTGCCTGCAGGAGACCAAATGCATCGACGATGCGTTTCCGCTGAAACGCTTCAAGCGGCTCGGCTATGAACACGTCGCGCTGAACGGACAGAAGGGCTATCACGGCGTCGCTATCGTCTCGCGCCTGCCGTTCGAGACGACCGACATCAGGACGTTCTGCGACAAGATCGATTCACGGCACATCTCGGTGTCGTTCGGCGAGAAGGCGCAGCTGTCAAAGCCGCTGGTGCTGCATAATTTCTACGTGCCGGCCGGCGGCGACATTCCTGATCCCGCGCTCAATCGGAAATTCGAGCACAAGCTGCAATTCCTCGACGAGATGAAGGCCTGCGAGCCGCTGCATCCGCGCGGCGACGACCGCCACATCCTGGTCGGCGACCTCAACGTCGCGCCGCATGAGAACGACGTGTGGTCGCACAAGCAGCTGCTCAAGGTGGTCTCGCACACGCCGGTCGAAACCGAGAAGCTGCTCGCCGCGCAGGCGCATGGCGAATGGTTCGACATCGCGCGCGAGCGGATCCCGATGTCGGAAAAGGTCTACACCTGGTGGAGCTACCGCGCGGCGGACTGGACCGTCGGCGATCGCGGCCGACGGCTCGATCACATCTGGGTCTCGCGCGCGCTGAAGGATCAGGTCAGCGATTTCAAGATCACCCGCGACGCCCGCAGCTGGGAGCGCCCGTCGGACCACGTGCCGGTGACGGCGGTGATGGAGGTTTAAGTGCGCCGCCGACCCTCGACCCGTCATCCTGAGGAGCGCGGAACGCGCGTCTCGAAGGGTGCACGGCCCGGCTGGTGGCCGTCGACCCTTCGAGGCTCGCCCAGCGGCGCAATTGCGCCGCAAGGCTCGCACCTCAGGTGACGGTTCAATGAACTTGCGGAATGACGCGCGGAAAGATCACGTACTCAGCTTCCCGCCCGCCATCAGGATATCGCTTGCGAGCTGGCTGGTGCGCAGCGCGAGCTCGTCGCGTAGCCGAAGGGCCGCGGCGGGATCGCTTTCCAGCACGCGCTGGAACAAGCTACGCGCGACTCGGATCACCGAGCCGCGCTCCAGCGCGGTGGCGGTCGATGGCCGCTTCATCGCGACGATCAATGCGAGCTCGCCGATCAGCGCGCCGGGACCGGCGATGATCTCGGCGCCGCCTTCCTCGACGCGGAAGGTGCCGCGCTGCACGACATAGCCGGCGTCCGCGGCGTCGCCGGCCTTGAACAGCACGTCGCCTGCGTTGAAATCACGTTGCTCGGAGCCGATCGCCAGCATGCGCAAGGAGCTTTCGCCCAACAGACGCATTGTCGGGACCCGCTCGAGCAGGGCTACGTCATCATCGATCGACATTCAGGTCCGGTAACCGCGGTGCGCCTCGATTTCACGAATCGTTGAGCGCAAAGCGTATCACGGCACCAGCTTGTAGCCACCGGCTTCCGTCACCAGGATTTCCGGGTTGGCGGCGTCCTTCTCGATCTTCTGGCGGAGGCGGTAGATGTGGGTTTCCAGCGTGTGGGTGGTGACACCGGAATTGTAGCCCCAGACTTCCTGGAGCAGCGTCTCGCGCGACACCGGCATCTGGCCGGCGCGGTAGAGGAAGCGGAGGATCGCGGTTTCCTTCTCGGTCAGCCGCACCTTCCTGGCATTGGCGCCGGTCAGCATCTTCGAGCCGGGCCGGAACGAGTACGGACCGACCGAGAACACCGCGTCCTCGCTGGCCTCGTGCTGGCGGAGCTGCGCCCGGATCCGGGCCAGCAGCACCGCGAAGCGAAATGGCTTCGCCACATAGTCGTTGGCGCCGGATTCGAGCCCCAGGATCGTATCGGAATCGGTGTCGTGGCCGGTCAGCATGATGATCGGAGCCTTGAAGCCGCCCTTGCGGAGCGAGCGGACCACTTCGCGGCCATCGGTGTCGGGCAGGCCGACGTCCATCAGGACCAGATCGGGGGAATTGGCTTTGGCGGCAGTGGCGCCCTTGGCGCCGGTGTCGACTGCGGAGGCTTCGAATTCCTCGTGCAGCGACAGCTGCTCGACCAGCGTATCGCGCAGATCGGTATCGTCATCCACGATCAAGATCTTGCGGGCATTGGCCATAGGTACAATCCTTCGGGGGCGGGCGGTCAGAAGCAGAGGACGCTTATGGCCGTAACATCGGCTAGATATGTGTTCAGGTAGGCGATTGTTACCGATTCACAAGGCAACGCAGTCTACCTCAAATCCGGCGGGGCAGGACGTGAATGTCCTGTAATGCCGGGAAATAGGATGTTCTGAACCTCCAAGGCAAGCTCAGTTTGGAACGATTCTTAAGGGAAGGTCAGCTATTTCAATCACTTATATGACAGCCAAACGTGATCGACCGCTCTCCATCATCGAGGTCCGAGCAGCCGCCGGCGACCCGCGCCGGGGCTGGCTGTCGGCTGACGGCTGGACCGTGCCGGTGGCGCTCGGACGCGGCGGAATCCTCGCCAACAAGCGCGAGGGCGACGGCGGCACGCCGCGCGGCGTCTTCCATCCGCGCCAGCTCTGGTGGCGCGCCGACCGGCACCAGCGTCCGGCGACTTTCCTGCCGACCCGGCCGATCCGCCGCGAGGACGCCTGGTGCGAGGACCCCGCCGACCGTCACTACAACCAGCCGATCCGGCTCGACCGCGAGCAGGGCGGCGACCGCCTGACCCGCGAGGATCATCTCTACGACTTCATTGTCGAGATCGATCACAACGCCGCGCCGCGCGTCGCCGGCCGCGGCAGCGCGGTGTTCCTGCATCTGGCGCGGCCGAACTTCTCGCCGACCGCGGGCTGCGTCTCGATGACGAAGGCCTCGATGCTGCGGTTGTTGCGGCGGATGTCGCCGCAGACCAGGATCATCATCGGCTAGAGTTGTCGAATGGCTGAACATCGCTTTTCCCGCGCGACAGACGCGACGCGTTTGTGCTGAGATCGTGCACACCAGAAAATAATTCCCGCGGGGAGCGAAACAGCATGCTCGACAACAACAAGATCGCCGCCGCCTCGAAGGTCCTGCACGATCACTGGCACGCCGGCACCAAGCTCGCAGCGCTCGATGTCGCCATTCGGCCGCGCGATCGCGCCGAGGGCTATGCGGTGCAGGCCGAACTGGAAAAGACGTCGCGCAAAAAACTGTTCGGCTGGAAGATCGCGGCGACCAGCGCGGCCGGCCAGAAGCACATCAATGTCGCCGGACCGCTCGCCGGGCGCATCCTTGCCGAGACGGTGATACCGGATGGCGGCACCGCGTCGATGCAGGGCAACGAGATGCGCGTCGGCGAGCCGGAATACGCCTTCCGCATGGCGCGCGATCTCGCGCCGCGCACGACGCCGTACAGCGTGCAGGAGGTGCTGGAGGCCGTCGGGACGCTGCATCCGGCGATCGAGATTCCGGATTCGCGTTTCGCCGATTTTGTCGCCGCCGGCGAGGCGCAGCTGATCGCCGACAATGCCTGCGCGCATCTGTTCGTGCTCGGACCCGCAACCTCGGCCGACTGGCGCGCGATCGACCTGGTCGAGGACCGCCCGGTCATCACGCTGCGCGGCGAGCGCTATATCGGCCACGGCAAGAACGTGCTCGGCGATCCCTGCGCAGCGCTCGCCTGGTGCGCCAACGAGCTGCGCGCGCTCGGGCTGACCTTGCGGGCAGAGGAAGTCGTCACCACAGGCACCTGCCATCCCCCGCTGCCGATCACCGCCGGCGATAAATTCGCCGCCGATTTTGGCGCGATCGGAAAAGTGTCGGTGCGGTTCGTGTAGGCCGCGCACGCGCCACACACACCGCTGTCGTCCCTGCTTTCGAAAGCAGCGGGACGACAGTCAGTTATGCGGCACCGTCCGCGTCCCGAAGATCGCCGAGCCCACCCGCACATGGGTGGCCCCCATCTGGATCGCGACGGCAAAGTCCGCGCTCATGCCCATCGAGAGATTCGTCAGCCCGTTGCGCGCGGCGATCTTGGCGCAGAGCGCAAAGTGCGGCGCCGGCGCCTGGTCGACCGGCGGGATGCACATCAGTCCTGATATCTGCAGGCCGTAGGTGTCACGGCATGCCGCGATGAAGGTATCTGCGTCCTGCGGTGCCACGCCGGCCTTCTGCGGCTCCTCGCCGGTATTGATCTGGACGAACAGTTCCGGGTGCTTGCCTTGATTTTTGATTTCCTTGGCTAACGCTTCGCAAATGCTGGCGCGATCGACCGAATGGATCGCATCGAACAGCGCGACGGCCTCCTTGGCCTTGTTCGACTGCAACGGTCCGATCAGATGCAGCTGCAATCCCGGATGAGCCTGGGTTAGCGCCGGCCACTTGCCCTTGGCCTCCTGCACGCGATTTTCGCCAAATACGCGCTGTCCGGCGCCGATAATCGGCAAAATTGCGTCGGCCGCGAACGTCTTCGACACCGCGATCAAGGTCACCGACATGCGGTCGCGCCGCGCTTCCTTGCAGGCATGGGCGATCTCGCGTTCGACGGCGGCGAGGCCATGTGGTGAATCGGCCGGTAACGGCGTGGTCGGGCTTTGCGTCATGCTTGTGCCGTTCTCTGACAGGTGCGGGGGGTTGGCTCGAATTTTACCAAATTCGGGAAAGGCTTTTTGAAGCCCTGCATTCTAACTTGCGCACGGGCAAGGGAATAGAATGTCGGGCGTCACTTTCAACCGCAACCGGGTCAGGCTCAAGAAGGTTCTGGGAATTCGTGCCCGGCTGGCCTTGCTTGCGCTGATGCTGGTCGCGCCCCTGATGCTGGACCGCGTCCGCACGCTGGAGGATTCCCGCAGCAAGCAGATCGCGCAGGCCGCGGCCGGCTATGCCAGCCTCACCGCGCATGCCGCGGAAACCCAGCGCGAGGTGGTCTCCTCGGTCGAGACCATGCTGAAATCCGCCGCCTATATCCGCGCCTCCGGCGGCATCGCGCAGAGCTGCGAGGTGCTGCGCGCCAGCCTGCCGACGGTGCTGCCCTGGATCCGCAGCATCATGTTCGTCTCCAGGGACGGGCTGGTGCAGTGCTCGACCCTCAACGTCCAGGTCGGCCTCAATGTCGGCGACCGCGAATATTTCAAGAAGGCGCAGGACAACCGCGACTTCGTGTTCAGCGACTATCTGCGCGGCAGGACCAATGGCCGCCCGATGATGATGGCCGCGTATCCGGTGGCCGCGATCAATCCGGAGCAGGATGCCGTCGTGGTCGCCGGCATCAATATCGACTGGCTGTCGCAGATCATGGCCAATCTCGGCGGCCAGCCCGGCATGTCGGCCGTGCTGGTCGACTCTACCGGCGTCGTGATCGCCGCGCCCGCCGATCATGCGAGCCTGATCGGCCGCTCGCTCGACACCATCCCGCTGATGGCAGCGATCGCCGAGAAGGCGCTGAGCTATGACGAGCCGTCCGGCTCGGTGTCGTTCACCGCGTCCGACGGCGCACAGCGCACGCTGAGCTTCGCGCGCATCGCCGGCACGCAGTCCCGGCTGATCGTGAGCATGGACGAGGCCAAGGTGACCGCGGCGATCAACCGCGAGATCCGCACCGCCTATCTGCAGCTTGGATTTGTCTGCCTTTTCGTCTTGTTGGGCGCCCTGGTCGGCGCCGAGCGACTCGTCATCCATCCGATCGAGCTGATGACCGGCATGGCGCGGCGGTTCGGCGAGGGCGACTGGTCGGCGCGCGTCGCCAAGCACAAGCTGCCGGCGGAATTCGTGCCGCTGGCGCGTGCCTTCAACGCGATGGCGGCGCAGCTCAGCCAGCGCGAGCGCGAGCTGGTCGCCTCCAACGATCGTCTCACCGTGATGGCCTCGATCGATGCGCTGTCCGGCCTTGCCAATCGCCGCGGCTTCCAGAGCCGGCTCGACTTCGAGTGGATGCGGGCGCAGCAATATGAATGCGAGCTGTCGCTGATGATGATCGATGTCGATCACTTCAAGCTCTACAACGACACCTACGGCCATCCCGAAGGCGATGCCTGCCTGACCCGAATCGGCGAAGTGCTGTCGGGGATCGCCGCCGACACCATGGGCTTCGCCGGCCGCTATGGCGGCGAGGAATTCTGCCTCTTGCTGCCGAACACTGACGCCGCGCATGCGCTCGCGATCGGCGAGACCGTGCGCACCGCGGTGCTCGGCCTCGCCGTGCCGCACGCGTCCTCGAGCCATTGCGTCGTCACCGTCAGCGTCGGCGTCGCGACGACCAGACCGAACGAGACCCAGCGCCCCGGCGACCTGATCGAAGCTGCAGATGCCGCCCTCTACGCCGCCAAGCGCCGCGGCAGGAATGCCGTGATCGAGCACGGCTTCCTGCAGACGCTGGACGAAGCCGGGATGGCGCTGGCGAGTTGAGATCGTGCGTGATCGAGCCGCGCCATGAGCGCGGAACCATGACCATCGGCGACGCCGCATATTCAGCGTCGTCCTGGCGAAGCCTAGGACCCATTACCCCCACCGTTTATTATTGCGCGAAGCTGGGGCCACGATCCCTTCCTCGACAAAGCTCTGTGGTCCAGGCCTTCGCCAGGACGTCGAGAAGGCTGCAGACGGCGCCCCCCTGCGACAGCGGCAGGGCGGCTGCGCGAGGGGATGGGACGTTTGGAGGCCCCAAGCCGTTGACCGCGCAGGCGCTTTTGTGGCCTAGTCCGCCGTCCCCGGACGGGGCCCGAAAATCACCCAGAGCCACCCAAAATCCCTGCGATTTCATGACCGCCGAACGCTACAACGCCCGTGAATCCGAGCCCCGCTGGCAGCGCCTGTGGGACGAAAAGGCGATCTTCGCCTCCAAGAACGACGATCCGCGGCCGAAATACTACGTGCTCGAGATGTTCCCCTATCCGTCGGGGCGCATCCATATCGGCCATGTCCGCAACTACACGCTCGGCGACGTGCTGGCCCGCTTCATGCGCGCCAGGGGCTACAACGTGCTGCACCCGATGGGCTGGGACGCGTTCGGCCTGCCGGCGGAGAATGCCGCGATCGAGCGCAAGGTGGCGCCGAAGGCCTGGACCTACGACAACATCGCCGCGATGAAGAAGCAGCTGCGGTCGATCGGGCTGTCGCTCGACTGGTCGCGCGAGTTCGCGACCTGCGACCCCAGCTACTACAAGCATCAGCAGAAGATGTTTTTGGACATGCTGCGCGCCGGCCTCGCCGAGCGCGAGAAGCGCAAGCTGAACTGGGATCCGGTCGACATGACCGTGCTCGCCAACGAGCAGGTGATCGACGGCCGTGGCTGGCGCTCGGGCGCCGTCGTCGAGCAGCGCGAGATGAGCCAGTGGGTCTTCAAGATCACGAAGTACTCGCAGGAGCTCCTGGAAGCGCTGGATGGTCTCGAGCGCTGGCCCGACAAGGTGCGGCTGATGCAGCGCAACTGGATCGGCCGCTCCGAGGGCCTGTTGATCCGCTTTGCACTGGATGCGGCGACCACGCCGGCCGGCGAGAGCGAGCTGAAGATCTTCACCACGCGGCCGGACACGCTGTTCGGCGCCAAGTTCATGGCGATCTCGGCGGATCATCCGCTGGCGGTAGCGGCTGCCGCGAAGAACCCGAAGCTCGCGGAGTTCATCGCCGACATCAAGAAGATCGGCACCGCGCAGTCGATCATCGACACCGCAGAAAAGCAGGGTTTCGACACCGGCATCAAGGCGGTGCATCCGTTCGATCCGAGCTGGAAGCTGCCGGTCTATGTCGCGAACTTCGTGCTGATGGAATACGGCACCGGCGCGATCTTCGGCTGCCCGGCGCACGACCAGCGCGACCTCGACTTCGTCAACAAGTACAATCTCGGCAATGTGCCGGTGGTCTGCCCCGAGGGCCAGGACCCGAAGACGTTCGTCATCACCGACGTCGCCTATGACGGCGACGGCCGCATGATCAATTCGCGCTTCCTCGACGGCATGACGATCGAAGCGGCCAAGGAAGAGGTCGCCAAGCGGCTGGAAAGCGAAGTCCGCGGTAATGCGCCGGTCGGCGAGCGGCAGGTGAATTTCCGCCTGCGCGACTGGGGCATTTCGCGCCAGCGCTACTGGGGCTGCCCGATCCCGGTGATCCACTGCCCGAAATGCGACGTGGTGCCGGTGCCCGACGACCAGCTGCCGGTGACGCTGCCGGAGGATGTCAGCTTCGACAAGCCGGGCAACGCGCTCGACCATCACCCGACCTGGAAGCACGTCAGCTGCCCGAAGTGCGGGGCCAAGGCCGTGCGCGAGACCGACACGATGGACACCTTCGTGGACTCGTCCTGGTATTTCGCGCGCTTCACCGACCCGTGGAACGAGACCGCGCCGACCACGCCTGCGGTCGCCAACCGGATGATGCCGGTCGATCAGTATATCGGCGGCGTCGAGCACGCGATCCTGCATCTGCTCTACAGCCGCTTCTTCACCCGCGCGATGAAGGCCACCGGCCACGTCGACATGAGCGAGCCGTTCGCCGGCATGTTCACCCAGGGCATGGTGGTGCACGAGACCTACCAGAAGGCCGACGGCAGCTGGGTCACGCCGGCCGAGGTGAAGATCGAGGTTGGCGGCAACGGCCGCCGCGCGGTGCTGATGGCGACCGGCGAGGACGTCGCGATCGGCCCGATCGAGAAGATGTCGAAGTCGAAGAAGAACACCGTCGACCCCGACGACATCATCGCGAGCTACGGCGCCGACGTCGCGCGCTGGTTCATGCTGTCGGACTCGCCGCCGGACCGCGACGTGATCTGGAGCGACGAGCGCGTGCAGGGCGCCTCACGCTTCGTGCAGCGGCTGTGGCGGCTGGTGAACGAATCGGCCGAGATTGCCAAGACGGCGCCGGCGGCCCGGCCGGCCACGTTCGGAGCCGAGGCGCTGGCGCTGCGCAAGGCCGCCCATGGCGCGCTCGACAAGGTGTCGTCCGGGATCGAGCGGCTGCATTTCAACGTGTGTCTCGCCCATATCCGCGAGTTCGCCAATGCGCTGTCCGAGGTGCTGGCAAAGGGCGACAAGCCGGCGCCGGACCTGGCTCCAGAAGTTTCTTGGGCCGTCAAGGAGGCGGCGACCATCCTGGTGCAGCTGTTTTCGCCGATGATGCCGCATCTGGCCGAGGAGTGCTGGGTGGTTCTGGGCCAGACCGGGCTGGTTTCCGAGGCCGATTGGCCGCAAATCGAGCGCGATTTGCTGGTCGAAGACAGCGTGACCCTGGTTGTCCAGGTCAACGGTAAAAAACGAGGTGATGTTACCGTGCCACGGGCGGCCCAAAATGCGGATATAGAGGCTGCCGTTTTGGCGCTCGATGCGGTAAAAGCCGCCTTGGGCGGCAAACCCGTCCGCAAGGTGATCGTGGTGCCCATGAGGATCGTCAATGTTGTCGGCTAGGATCAGGATCGCCGCCCGGCTCGTGGCCGTGGCTGCCTTGGCCGCGCTGACGGCCGGATGCTTCCAGCCGATGTATGCCGAGCGTACCCTCGACGGCCAGTCGTCCGCGCTGCGCGAAAAGCTGATGGGCGTCGAGGTTCCGCCGGTCGACAAGCCGAACGCCTCGCGCGAGGCCCGGGTTGGCGTCGAGGTCCGCAACGCCCTCGCCTTCAAGCTCTACGGCACCGCCACCGGCATGCCGCCGACGCATCGGCTGGTGCTGCGCTTCAACACCAGCCGCTCCTCGCTGATGATCGATCCGGCCACTGCGCTGCCGACCAGCGAGAACTACGCCATCGACGCCCAGTTCAACCTGATCGAGATTGCGTCGAACAAGTCTGTGATGACCGGCACCACGTTCTCGCGCGTGTCCTATGACATGCCCGGCTCCTACCAGCGCTTCGCCCGCGCCCGCGCCTTCCGCGACGCCGAGGACCGCGCCGCGCAGGAGATCGCCGACAACATCCAGACCCGCCTCGCCTCCTTCTTCTCCACCGGAACCTGAGGCGGGAGGTCATTCCGGGGCGCGCCACCGGCGCGAACCCGGGATCTGGAGATGATGGATCGAGATTCCGGGTTCGCCTCTGACGAGGCGCCCCGGAATGACAGTTTAAGGCGAGATGGTCGCGCTTCGCGGAAAAGAGATCGACAGCTTCCTCGCCCGGCCTGACGCCGGCCGTCCGATCATCCTGCTGTACGGCCCGGACCTCGGGCTGGTGCGCGAGCGTGCCGACGCGCTGATGGCCTCCGCGGTCGACGATCCCAACGATCCATTCTCGCTGGTGCGGCTCGATGGCGACGAGCTCGCCGCCGAGCCGTCGCGGCTGGTCGACGAGGCCATGACGGTGCCGCTGTTCGGCGGCCGCCGCGCCATCCGCGTCCGCGCCGGCTCGCGCAACTTCTCGAGTGGCGTCGAGACGCTGACCGAGACCACGGCGCTCAGGGATTGCCGCATCGTGATCGAGGCCGGCGAGCTCAGGCCGGAATCGCCGCTGCGCAAGATCTGCGAGCGCGCCAAGAATGCGGTGGCGATCGGCTGTTATCCCGACACCGAGCGCGATCTCACCAAGCTGATCGAGGACGAGCTGCGCGCATCGAATCTGCGGCTCGCACAGGATGCGCGCGCGGTACTGATGTCGCTGCTCGGCGGCGACCGCATGGCTTCGCGCAACGAGCTGCGCAAGCTGGCGCTGTTCGCGCACGGCAAGGGCGAGATCACGCTCGAGGACGTCATGACCGTGGTGTCCGACGCCTCCGAGCTGAAGCTCGACCCGATCGTCGACGGCGCCTTCGCCGGCAACGCCGCGCTGGTCGAAAGCGAGTTCACCAAGGCAATGGTCGCCGGCACCTATCCCGGCGTGATCATCTCGGCCGCGCAGCGCCAGGCGGCATGGCTGCACAAATCAGCGCTCGCGATCGCGGACGGCACGCCGGCGTCAGCCGTGCTCGAAGGCGGATTCCCGCGGCTGCACTTCTCGCGCAAACCCGCGGTCGAGATCGCGCTGCGCAATTTCACGCCGCCGCGGCTGGTGAACGTGATCGATCAGCTCGCCACCGCGGCACTCGACATGCGCAAGCAGGCCTCGCTCGCCGCCGTCATCGCGCAGCGCGCGCTGCTCTCGATCGCGGCGAATGCGAAGCGGCGGGGGTAAATTGAAGAAGTCATTCCGGGGCATGCGAAGCATGAACCCGGAATCCAGAGATGTGGAAAAAGAGATTCCGGGTTCGCGCTGACGCGCGCCCGGAATGACGAAACCGCTAGCCGCCCTCCAGCCGCCGCACCACTTCGTCGAGCTGCTCGAGGTTGCGGTAGCTGATCTGGACGGTGCCGCCGGGATCGCGATGGCTGACGGTAACGGCAAGGCCGAGCGCATCGCTGACGCGTTTCTCGAGCGCCAGCGTGTCGGCATCCTTGTCGACCTTGGCCGCGCTGCCACTGCGCGCCTTCTGCGGCTTGCGCTCCGGCACGCCCTCCTCATGCGCCAGCGCCTCGGCCTGGCGAACGTTGAGACCCTCGGCGACGATGCGCTTCGCTGCAGCGAGCGGATCCGGCACGCCGATCAGCGCGCGGGCGTGGCCGGCGGAGAGATCGCCTTTCGAGATCAGCGCCTGCACCTCGACGGGCAGCTTGGTCAGCCGCATCATGTTGGCGACATGGCTGCGGCTCTTGCCGACGATCTTGGCGATGTCTTCCTGGCTGCGTTTGAACTCGTCGGCGAGCGCGTGATAGCCCTGCGCCTCTTCCATCGCATTGAGGTCTTCGCGCTGGACGTTCTCGATGATCATGATCTCGAGCGCGTCGGAATCAGAGACCTCGACCGGCACGATCGGCACTTCGTGCAGGCCGGCGAGTTGCGAGGCGCGCCAGCGGCGCTCGCCGGCGATGATCTCGTAGCGGTCCTGCGCGCCCTTGATCGCACGCACCACGATCGGCTGGATCACGCCGCGCTGCCTGATCGAATCGGCAAGCTCGCCGAGCTCGGTGTCGGCGAAGGTGCGCCGCGGGTTACGCGGGTTGGCCTTGAGGAATTCGATCGGCACCTTGCGCTGGTTGCGCGGCCGCTCGACATGCGCGGCCGCCTCGCCGCCGACATCTCCGATCAGGCTTGCCAGCCCGCGCCCCAGTCGCGAACGCGCTTCATCGGCCATTGTTGCGAGCTCCCTTGGATTCACACGCAGTACTCCAGACTTGAATTTCAAAAGAAACGTAGGATGGGTAGAGCGAAGCGAAACCCATCGCGGCTCGCAATGAGAGTGATGGGTTTCGCTTCGCTCTACCCATCCTACGCAACATCAATGCGTGCGCAGCTCGCGCTCGCGCTGGATCACTTCGGTGGCGAGCTTGAGATACGCATCGCTGCCGGCACATTTGAGGTCGTAGACCAGAACCGGCTTGCCGTAGGACGGCGCCTCGGAGATACGCACGTTGCGCGGGATCATGGTGTCGTAGACCTTGTCGCCCATGAACTGGCGCACGTCGGCAACGACCTGGTTGGAGAGGTTGTTGCGCGAGTCGAACATGGTCAGCACGATGCCGTGGATCGACAGGTTCGGATTGAGCGTCGAGCGCACCTGCTCCACGGTCTGCAGCAATTGCGACAGACCTTCGAGCGCAAAGAACTCGCATTGCAGCGGCACCAGGATCGCGTCCGACGCCGCCATCGCATTCACCGTGAGCAAATTGAGCGAGGGCGGGCAGTCGATCAGCACGTAGGTGTAGTCGGCTTCCGGCGAGACATTGTTGTTCAATCCTGCGATCGCATCGCGCAGCCGGAACGCGCGGCCCGGCGTGGTGCCGAGCTCGAGCTCGAGGCCGGAGAGGTCCATGGTGGAAGCCGCGATGTGCAGCCGCGGCACCGCGGTCGCGACCACGGCATCGCGCAGCGGCGCTTCGCCGATCAGGACGTCGTAGGTCGAGCAGCTGCGGTTGCGGCGATCGATGCCGAGGCCGGTCGAGGCGTTGCCCTGCGGATCGAGATCGACGATCAGGACGCGCTCGCCAATCGCAGCGAGTGCGGTCCCAAGATTGATCGCTGTGGTGGTCTTGCCGACGCCGCCCTTCTGGTTGGCGAGCGACAGGATGCGCGGATGGCCAGGCGGCTGGGACGCCTTATCCTCTTGATAAACCTCGTCCATCACAGTCATACCAAAATACCATTTGCTCTCGCGGAGTCCCCTAGCGCCGCTCGATTGACCCGAGTTCGACGATCCAGCCCTGTCCGCCGGTCCGGCTGGAGTGTAGCTTTGGCTCAATAATCCAATATTTAGTGGCCTCGGTCAATTCAGCCTCTACATCTTGACCCTTCAAAAACAGCGCCTTGGCGCCCTTTTTGACCCACGGCTCCGCAAAGCCGATGAGTTGATGTAACGGAGCCAGCGCCCGCGCGGTGACGCAATCGATGGGCCCCGGGATTCTATCCACAGTATCCCCGATATCAGCCAGGTGCACCGTCCCCGGCGAGCCCGTCACCCGTATCGCCTCGCGCAAGAATGCCGCCTTCTTGGCGATTCGCTCAACCAAATGAATCGACGCGCCCGGAGTTTCGGCCAGTGCGCAGGCCAGCACGACGCCGGGGAAGCCGCCGCCGCTACCGAGATCGACCCACGACTTCGCCGTCGGCGCCAGACTCAGGAGCTGCAGCGAATCGGAGACGTGGCGGGTCCAGAGGGTCGGCAGCGTCGATGGCGCGACGAGATTGGTCTTGGCCTGCCACGCCAGGAGGAGGGCGACGTAGCGGTCGAGCCGTGCCTCTGTTTCACGTGAAACAGGCGTCAGCGCGAGCGCCGCGGCCTTGTCCTTGACGGAGACACTGAGTTCGGCGGATTGCGAAATTGAAGCCATTCTCTGGAATGCCGGTCGAGCTCGTCGTTGCGAGCGAAGCGAAGCAATCCGTAGTGCCGCGTGAGGAAGCGATGGATTGCTTCGTCGCTTCCGCTCCTCGCAATGACGAGGGCCGCCGCCGTTTCACGTGAAACGTCAGGCAGAGGCCTTCGCAGTCTTCCGTCGCGCCTCGCGCCGCAGATAGGCCGCCAGGATACCCAATGCCGCCGGCGTCATGCCGTCGATCCGGCCCGCCTGCCCGACCGTCCGCGGCTGCGCCTTCTGCAGCTTGACGCGCGCTTCGTTCGAAAGACCGGGAACATCGGCATAGTCGACGTCGGTCAGAACCAGACCCTCGTCACGCCGGAAGGCATCGACATCGGCGGTCTGGCGCTTCAGATAGACATCGTATTTGGCATCGATCTCGAGATGCACCGCGATCGCAGGGTCAATGGCCGACAGCTCCGGCCAGATGGCCCGGACCGCGGGCCACTCGATCTCGGGGTAAGCCAGCAACTCGAAGGCCGACCGGCGGTGGCCGTCGCGATTGAGCGCGAGCCCGTGCTTGGCGGCCTCATTCGGCGTAATCGCGAGCGATTTCGCCAGCCGCTTGGCCGCCTCCAGCGCCGCCATCTTGGTCCGATGGCGCTCGGCGCGCGCCGTTCCGACGCATCCGAGCGCAATGCCCTTGTCGGTCAGGCGCTGGTCGGCATTGTCAGCACGCAGCGTCAGCCGATATTCGGCGCGCGAAGTGAACATGCGATACGGCTCGGTGATCCCGCGGGTCACGAGATCGTCGATCATCACGCCGAGATAGCCGTCGGCGCGGTCGAACACGATCGGATCTGCACTGCCGGCAGCGAGCGCGGCATTGAGTCCGGCGACAACACCCTGCCCCGCGGCCTCCTCATAGCCCGTGGTGCCATTGATCTGGCCGGCCAGGAAAAGCCCGCGCAGACGCTTGGTCTGCAGGGTCGGATCGAGCTCGCGCGGGTCGACGTGGTCGTATTCGATCGCATAGCCCGGCCGGACCATCTTGACCCGCTCGAGGCCCGGGATGCTGGCGAGGATCGCAAGCTGGACCTCTTCCGGCAGCGAGGTCGAGATGCCGTTCGGATAGACCGTGGTGTCGTCGAGCCCTTCCGGCTCCAGGAAGATCTGATGACCGTCGCGGTCGCCGAAGCGGACGATCTTGTCCTCGATCGAGGGGCAATAGCGCGGTCCGGAGCTCTTGATCTGGCCGGAATACATCGGCGAGCGATGCACATTGGCCCGGATCACCTCGTGGGTCGCCGGCGTGGTCCGGGTGATGCCGCACTGGATCTGCGGGGTCGTAATCCGGTCAGTCATGACCGAAAACGGCTCCGGAGGCTCGTCTCCGGGCTGCATTTCGACCGCGGACCAGTCGATCGTGGTGCCGTCGAGGCGCGGCGGCGTTCCGGTCTTGAGCCGGCCGAGCACAAACCCTGCCCGTTCAAAGGAAGCCGACAGGCCCATGGCCGGCGCCTCGCCGACCCGGCCCGCCGGCCAGTTCTTCTCGCCGAGATGGATCAGACCGCGCAGGAAGGTCCCGGTCGTGATGACAACCGCCCCCGCCGATAGCCGGCAGCCATCGCCCAGACGAATGCCGGTCACGCGACCGTCGACGACGATCAGTCCATCCGCTTCGCCTTCGATGACGCTGAGGTTCGCGGTCTCGGCGATCGCGGCCTGCATCGCGGCCGCATAGAGCTTGCGGTCGGCCTGGGCCCGGGGGCCCCGAACCGCCGGACCCTTTCGACGATTGAGCATGCGAAACTGGATGCCACCGGCATCGGCAACCCGGCCCATCAAACCGTCGAGTGCATCGACTTCGCGGACCAGATGGCCCTTGCCGAGCCCGCCGATGGCGGGATTGCACGACATCGCGCCGATCGTCGCGAAACGATGGGTCACCAAGGCGGTCTTTGCGCCCATCCGGGCAGAAGCGCTCGCGGCCTCGCAGCCGGCATGGCCGCCGCCGATGACGATGACGTCAAATGAGTCTGCCCTGGAAGTCATGCCGGGACTTCTATCGTGGAGTCATGAAAGCCGGAAGAACGAAGTTGGGATCGCCGCTCTGAGACCGAAGCCCGAGGCAAAGGCAAATATGGACTGCTTCGCTTCGCCCGCAATGACGGATGGGACCGTTTCACGTGAAACAGTGCGGCTGTATGATTGGCAATTGTTTCACGTGAAACAGGATGAGGGTTCCTTAACCAGATCGAAACCATGTTTCACGTGAAACAAGATGGGCGCCCGCTACTTCCCGACGCAGAACTCGCGGAAGATGACATCTAGGATGTCTTCAACATCCACCCGGCCGAGCAGACGACCGAGTGAGAAAGCGGCCCGCCGGAGTTCCTCTGCCGCCAGTTCTTCGCCCTGCCCGACCACGTCGATGCCGCGCTGAAGGGATTCGACCGTCTCCTGCAACAATCCGCGCTGCCGCGTCCGACTGATCAAGCCGCCTTCGCTGGTTCCAAAATAGTCCTGAGCGAACCCGACCAGCGCGGCGATCAGCTCTGACAACCCATCGCCACGAGCAGCCGAGATCCTGAATTCGGGGTAACTGCCGCCCTCGCCCGTCATGGTCCTGACGAGGTCGATCTTGTTTCGCACCAGCCAGGTCGGCCTCGCTCCGCCATGTCCCGCCTTTGCATCGCCGCTGTCGGCCAGCCACAGCACCAGGTCCGCCTCCGCGGCGCGGGCGCGGGCGCGGCGGACGCCCTCCTGCTCCACCGGGTCGTCGGTCTCGCGAATGCCGGCGGTGTCGATGACCGTCACCGGATAGCCGTCGAGGTCGAGCTGCACCTCGATCACATCGCGGGTCGTGCCGGCATGCGGCGAGACGATCGCGACCTCGCGCTTGGCGAGCTGATTGATCAGGGTTGATTTGCCGACATTCGGCGGACCGGCGATCGCGACCACCAGGCCGTCGCGCAACCGCTCGCCAAGCCCCTGCCCTGCAAGGACTTGCTTGATCTCATCATGCAGCGCGCGGATTTTCTCGAGCGCCGACCCGATCAGCTCGGCCGGCACATCGCCTTCGTCTGAGAAATCGATGCCGGCCTCGATCAGCGCCGACGCCGCGATGATCCGCTCGCGCCAGTCCCGCGCGCGGTCGCCGAGCAACCCCTTCAGCTGGCGCAGCGCCTGGCGCCTTTGACGGTCAGTGTCGGCGTGGATCAGGTCGTCGAGGCCCTCGGCCTCGGTCAGGTCGAGCTTGCCGTTCTCGAAGGCCCGCCGGGTGAACTCGCCCGGCTCGGCCGGCCGCACATTGTCGAATGCCGCGATCGCATCGAACATCGCCGCCAACACCGCGCGTCCGCCATGGACATGAAATTCGGCGACGTCTTCGCCGGTGGCACTGGCCGGGCCTGGAAACCACAGCACGACCGCGTCATCGATCGGTTGATGGTTCGAATCGCGGAGCAGCGCGCGGGTCGCCAGCCGCGGCACCGGCGTCTTGCCCGCCAGTCCTGCAATGACCGACTCGGCCATTGGGCCAGACAACCTGACGATGGCGATCGCACTCGGCGGCCGCCCCGAGGATAACGCGAAAATAGTCTGGTCGCGTGGATGCATCGCCTATTTCTTCCAGCAAATCGGCAAAGGCAATGCCGCTTCGATTTCGCACGCCTTCCTCAGAATGTTGCAGCGCAGCATCGTCTGGTTTCACTGCAAGCAGCCGCGCAGCAATTTTGCTGCGGGTGTCGTCAGCTAGCTCACAAAGCTACGATATAAATATAAATAAATTCAGATAGTTAAATGAAAAGTTAGTGGGGGGAGCCGCTCCCTTTATGCTGCACTTCGCTGCAGCAAATCCGCAGCATGAAAAAAGGCGCCCCGTTTGTGCGGAGCGCCTGTCCTTTTCGGCCGTGGCCTCAGGTGTTCATGGAATCGAAGAATTCCGAGTTACTCTTCGTATTGCGGAGCTTGTCGAGCAGGAAGTCGATGGCGTCCATGGTGCCCATCGGATTGAGGATGCGGCGCAGGACGTACATCTTCTTCAGCACCTGCGGATCAGTGATCAGCTCCTCCTTGCGGGTGCCGGAACGGGCAATATCGATCGCCGGGAAGGTCCGCTTGTCCGAAACCTTGCGGTCGAGGATCAGTTCGGAGTTACCGGTGCCCTTGAACTCTTCGAAGATGACTTCGTCCATGCGGCTGCCGGTATCGACCAGCGCGGTCGCGATGATGGTCAGCGAACCGCCCTCCTCGATGTTGCGCGCGGCACCGAAGAAGCGCTTCGGCCGCTGCAGCGCGTTGGCGTCGACACCGCCGGTCAGCACCTTGCCGGATGACGGCACGACGGTGTTGTAGGCGCGGCCGAGGCGCGTGATCGAATCGAGCAGGATCACGACGTCGCGGCCGTGCTCGACGAGGCGCTTGGCCTTCTCGATCACCATCTCGGCGACCTGGACGTGACGCACCGCAGGCTCGTCGAAGGTCGACGACACCACCTCGCCCTTCACCGAGCGCTGCATGTCCGTGACTTCTTCCGGACGCTCGTCGATCAGAAGCACGATCAGATAGCAGTCGGGATGATTGGCGGTGATGGAGTGCGCGATGTTCTGCATCAGCACCGTTTTGCCGGTGCGCGGCGGCGCCACGATCAGCGCGCGCTGGCCCTTGCCGATCGGCGCGACGATATCGATCACGCGGGCGGAAAGGTCCTTCTTGGTGGAATCCTCGAGCTCCATGCGGAAACGCTGATTGGGAAACAGCGGCGTGAGGTTGTCGAAATTGACCTTGTGCTTCGACTTTTCCGGATCTTCGAAATTGAGCGTGTTGACTTTCAGCAGCGCGAAATAGCGTTCGCCTTCCTTCGGGCTGCGAATATGGCCTTCGATCGTGTCGCCGGTGCGCAGGCCGAAACGGCGGATCTGCGACGGCGAAACGTAGATGTCGTCGGGACCGGGCAGGTAGTTCGCGTCGGGCGAACGAAGGAAGCCGAAGCCGTCGGACAGCACCTCGACAACGCCCTCACCGATAATGTCGGTCTCGGCGATCGCGAGCTGCTTGAGAATTGCGAACATCAGCTCCTGCTTGCGCATGGTGCTGGCATTCTCGACCCCATTCTCTTCCGCGAACGAGACGAGCTCGGCCGGCGTTTTCGATTTGAGGTCCTGGAGTTTGATTTCCCGCATTGGGGTCGTCCTGTGAGGAAGTAGGTAGGGAAGGGGTGCGAGGTGGCTCTGGAAAAAGCGGACGCCAAAGGAAGGTCCGCAGGTCTCAGCCAGGAAAGTGCCGTTTGGGCTTTCAAACCTGATGCGGCGCCGGTCCGAAAAGAACCGGAACGCGACCACATCCGCCTGCGTGGGGTGGGATAAATCCTATATAGAAAATCGATTCGTCCTTCGCAAGAAGGACTGAAGCATGCGTCTTGACCATCGTGATGTCTAGAACGGCTTCACCACCACCATGATCACGATCAGGATCATCAGAACCGTCGGCACCTCATTGATAATACGATAGAATTTCTGGGTTCGTTGATTCCGGTCGGCGGCGAAATCCTTCACGCAGCGGGACAAAAAGCCGTGGATACCCGACATGGCGAGCACCAGCGCAAATTTGACGTGAAACCAGCCGGATAGGTACCAGTGTCCGGCCCAGACCAGGAAAAGCCCGGCCAGCCAGGTCACTATCATCGCGGGGTTGATGATCCCCTTCAAAAGCCGCCGCTCCATGATCTTGAAGGTCTCGGACTGCCTGGAGCCGACCTCGGCCTCGCAATGATAGACGAACAGCCGCGGCAGATAGAGCATGCCGGCCATCCACGAGATCACGGCGACGATGTGCAGGGCCTTGACCCAGGCATAGATCGGCAGGGCGTTGATCCAGTCGAACATCGCAGTGATGCCTTTCGGGGAACAGTTCGGGAGGGCTCAGCGCTGCGCGCAAGGCTTCGCCGGCGAGGGACGGATACATATCCGCACACACGGCTCTCCTAAACCTAATTAATTTTAGAATCTAAGGTTTGAGTCTTAATGGCAGTGAATTTGACTCATGCAATCCGGTCCAGCGGTTGCTGCGCGCTTGTTCACATCCCTCAACATTCCGGTCGGCGGCGGCGGATATCCGGAATCTGTCGCAGGACTCAATTGGTTGTGCGCCTCTATGGCCAGCTTATGAAGAGACAAATCCACACTGCTTCACTATCATCTCCGCCATGACGTCGACTTATCCTTTTGCGACGTGCTGTGAAGAAGGGGGCGAGATATACAGGGGCCTGGCCATGGACCCGGATTCTTCTCCTCGACCTCCACAGGGATTCACAGGATAGACAGGGGCTCTGGTGCCGACGACCTCCAACTACTTCCATTTGCATCTGGTGTCGGACTCGACCGGCGAGACGTTAATCACCGTGGCGCGCGCGGTCGCCGCGCAATACGCCAATGTGACCGCGGTCGAGCATGTCTACCCCCTGGTGCGCAGCCAGAAGCAGCTCGATCGCGTGCTCGACGAGATCGAGGAATCGCCCGGCATCGTCCTGTTCACGCTGCTGGAGAAGGATCTGGTCGGCCGGCTCGAGGGCAAGTGCAAGGAGATCAACGTTCCGAGCCTGTCGATCATCGGGCCGGTGATGCAGTTGTTCGAGGCGTATCTGGGTGCCGCGACGACCGGGCGCGTCGGCGCGCAGCACGTGCTGAACGCGGAATATTTCCGCCGCATCGATGCGCTGAACTACACGATGATGCATGACGATGGTCAGCATGTCGAAGGCCTCGAGGAGGCCGATGTCGTGCTGGTCGGGGTATCGCGCACCTCGAAGACACCGACCTCGATCTATCTCGCCAACCGCGGCATCCGAACGGCGAATGTGCCGCTGGTGCCGGGCATCCCGCTGCCGCACCAGCTCGAGACCCTGAAGAAGCCGCTGGTGGTCAGCCTGCATGCGACGCCCGAGCGCCTGATCCAGGTCCGGCAGAACCGCCTGCTCACGATGGGCGACCGCGACAATGACACCTACATCGACAAGCAGTCGGTAGCCGACGAGGTCGCCTTTGCCCGGCGCCTCAGCGCGAAATTCAACTGGGCGCTGCTCGACGTCACACGGCGTTCGATCGAGGAGACCGCGGCCGCGGTGATGAAACTCTTCAACGACCGCCAGCGCGCGCGGCCGTCGGAATGATTCCCACGTCATGAGCATCTGGCGCGGCCCACAGAAGCTGATCCTCGCGTCGCAGAGCCGCGCGCGAAAGATGCTGCTTGAAAATGCCGGCCTCGATTTCGAGGCGCTGCCGGCCGACATCGATGAACGCGCGGTGCAGAAGAATTCCGGCCTTTCGGCCCCGGGCGAGATCGCATCGCTCCTGGCGCGCGAGAAGGCGTTGTTCGTCTCCAGGCAGAGGCCCGGTCAATATGTCGTCGGCGCCGACCAGACGCTGGCGCTGGGGCAACGGATGTTCAGCAAGCCCGCCGGCCGCACGCAGGCGGCCGAGCAGCTCGGCCTGCTCGCCGGACGGACCCATGAGCTGCATTCCGCCGTCTCGGTCGCACGCGATGGAAAGGTCCTGTTCAGCGATGTGGGTGTGGCCCGCATGACGATGCGGCGGCTCGCCGCCGACGAGATCGAGAGCTATCTCGACCATGCCGGGGAGGCGGTGATGACCAGCGTCGGCGCCTACCAGCTCGAGGGCCTCGGCGTGCATCTGTTCGAGCGGATCGAAGGTGACCATTTCACCATCCTCGGCCTGCCGCTATTGTCGCTGCTTGCGTTCCTGCGTGCTGAGAAACTGCTCGCGGTGTGAGGCGTGGCGACGGGAGAGATGCTGAACCGATGTTAATAGTTGGACTGACCGGCTCGATCGGGATGGGGAAATCCACCACGGCCAAACTGTTCATGGAGGCCGGCGTGCCGGTCTATGACGCCGATGCGGCCGTGCATCAGCTCTACGAAGGCGAAGCCGCGCCGGCGATCGAGGCCGCCTTTCCCGGCACCACCGCCGGCGGCAAGGTCGATCGCGCGAAACTGTCAGCGCGCGTGGTACACGATCCTGCTGCGATGAAGCAGCTCGAGCAGATCGTGCATCCGATGCTCGGCGCGTCGCGCCAGAAATTCTTCGCCGATGCGGAAGCCGCCGGTAACCCGATCGTCGTTGTCGACGTGCCGCTATTGTTCGAAACCGGCGGCGAGAAGCGTGTCGATGCCGTCGTTGTCGTCACCACCTCGCCGGAACTGCAGCGCGAGCGGGTGCTGGCCCGCGGCACGATGGATGCGGCCAAGCTCGACGCCATCATCGCCAAGCAGATGCCGGACGCCGAGAAGCGCAAACGCGCGGATTTCATAGTGGATACCTCGCACGGCCTAGATCCGGTGCGGGCGCGTATCCGCGACATTCTGGCCGAGGTTGTTAAGATGCCGAAGCGGCGCGCCTGATTCGCCCGCCTTTTCGGATTCATTCACGTCATGCGCGAAATCGTTCTCGATACCGAAACCACTGGCCTCGATCCGCTGCGCGGCGACCGGCTGGTTGAGATCGGCTGCGTCGAGATTTTCAACCGCATGCCGACGGGACAGACCTACCACGTCTACATCAATCCCGAGCGCGACATGCCGGCGGAGGCGTTCGCCGTGCATGGGCTGTCGACCGAGTTCCTGGCCTCCAAGCCGCTGTTCACTGAAGTGGTCGACGAGTTCCTGGCCTTCATCGGCGATACGCCGCTGGTGATCCACAACGCGTCGTTCGACATCAGCTTCATCAACGCCGAGCTCGACCGCATCAAGCGGAAGGCGATCCCGAAGGACCAGCTGGTCGATACGCTGTTGCTGGCACGGCGCAAGCATCCCGGCGTGTCGAACCGGCTCGACGATCTCTGTTCGCGCTATCAGATCGACAATTCCCGCCGCACCAAGCACGGCGCCTTGCTCGACGCCGAGCTGCTGGCCGAGGTCTATATCGATCTGATCGGCGCGCGGCAGTCGCAGCTGATCCTGGCATCGGAAACGTCGGATGCGCGCGCGGGCGGCCATAGTGGTGATACGCCGCGGCGGCAGCGCGAAACCCCGCTACTCGCGCGGGTCAGTGACGCCGATCGAGAGGCCCACAGGGCCTTCATTGCCACGCTCGGCGACAAGCCGATCTGGAACGATTACCTGCCGCCGCCAGCGCCTGCTGCAGCACCGGCGGCTTGAGCCCCTATTGCGCTCTATCCCCGTCATCCTGAGGCGCGAGCGGAGCGAGCCTCGAAGGATGCGCGGCCGCAGTCGGGCCGTCGATCCTTCGAGACGCCCGCAAGCGCGGGCTCCTCAGGATGACGGATCACACTTCCGCGCGTGTTACATTTTTTCGAGTTTAGAACTCAGCTCGGCTTGACGCCGGGAGCGGCCTGGGCGGCCGCCTGCCGCTCCATGTTCTGGCGGTAGAGACCGAGAAAATCGACGGGGTCGAGCAACAAGGGCGGGAAGCCGCCGTCGCGGACCGCGGTCGCGACGATCTCGCGTGCGAACGGGAACAGCAGCCGCGGGCACTCGATCATGACCAGCGGGTGCAGGTTCTCCTTCGGCACATTCACGATCCGGAAGACGCCGGCATAGGCGAGGTCGAAGCTGAACATCACCTTGCCTGCGGTCTCGGCCTTGCCCTCGATCGAGAGGATCACCTCGTACTCGTTCTCCGACAGGTTGTTGGCGGAGACGTTGATCTGGATGTTGATCGCCGGCTGCTGTTGCTGCTGGCCGAGCGAAGCCGGCGCATTCGGGTTCTCGAACGACAGGTCCTTGGTGTACTGCGCCAGTACGTTGAGCTGGGGAGCGGGTTGTTCGACGGGGGCGCCGTTGCCATTGGTCATGAAAATGTCTCCTGGAGCAGCGCTCGATGGACAGAATGTCCGACGGCACGCGTTAAGGTGTTGAGAATGCCGATGCCGGGCGAGTGGCTATCATAGGCCCGGCTCGGTCCACAAGGACGACGAAAGGGCGGGCCGGCGGCGAATTCTCCCGACAAAGGGCAGCGCGCGCAAGCCTGCACAATCTCTTAACAGCTTCCTAAATTATTGAAGATGCGCGATTTCCTGAAAAGGAACGGTTTCCCCCGGGGGTCAAAACGCGCTACAATACCCGTGCCAAAAAGCGCCATTGGCCGGGCATAGTTTCGTGCCTACATCTTCGGACTCTATCGGTGATGTGATCTCTGCTGTTCCCGACCGGGAACGCTTTGACGGCCGGCCCGTTGCCGGCAGAGACCAGAAAGCGAATTCGACGTGGATATTTACACCATCATCTTCCTGGCGCTGGCCGTGTTTATCTTCCTGCGCCTGCGCAGCGTTCTCGGACAGCGCACGGGAAGCGAGCGGCCGCCTTATGATCGCGCCGCGCCCAACGTCGTGCAGCGCGGTCAGGACAACAACGTCGTTCCGATCCCCGGATCGGTGATTGACCAGCCGGCCTCGGCGGCGCCCACCGAGCCGGTCGAGCCCACGGAACGCTGGAAGGGCATCGCCGAGCCCGGCACGGCGCTGGCGCAGGGTCTCGACGCGGTGGCCGTCCAGGATTCCTCGTTCGATCCGCGGCATTTCCTCTCAGGTGCCCGCTCGGCCTATGAAATGATCGTGCTGGCGTTCGCCAATGGCGATCGCCGCGCGCTGCGCGACCTGCTGTCGACCGAGGTCTATGAAAGCTTCGAGGCCGCAATCAAGGATCGCGAGAAGCACGAGCAGAAGACCGAGACGCGGTTCGTCTCGATCGACAAGGCCGAGATCGTCAGCGCGGAGACGCGCGACCGCTCGACCCAGCTCACCGTCCGCTTCGTGTCGCAGATGATCTCGGTCACGCGCGATAAGGCCGGCACCATCGTCGACGGCAGCCCGGACAAGGTCGCCGACATCACCGATATCTGGACATTCGCCCGCGACTCGACTTCCCGCGATCCGAATTGGAAGCTGGTTGGCACTGGAAGCGCTCACTAAGCATCTCAGCTACGGGCGGCTCGCGGTGGCGTGCTGCGCGCTCGCGGTGCTGTGCTCCACCGCAGCGATTGCCGCGCGCTACAGATCAAGCCGGCACCCTCCGCCGCGACACGAGCATAGCCACCCGATCCCCTATCCCAATCTGGAAATGCCGCTGCAGGTCAGCGGCAGCCAGTACGAGCCGCTCGCCTGGTCCAACGTCGCCGGCTGGAGCGCCGACGATCATCTCGCGGCCTACAAGGCGTTTCGCACCAGCTGCAAGCCGATCGCGGCCCAGCAGGGTGCGCCTGCAGATTCGAAAGCGCTCGGGAGCTCGCTGCGCGATCCCTGCCGGATCGCCAAGGGACTCGCGCTGAGCGACGGCGTCAAGGCGAAGGACTTCTTCGAGCAGAATTTCGTGCCGTTGCGTATCTCGCGGCTCGGCGAGGACGCCGGCTTCGTCACCGGTTACTACGAGCCGGTGCTCGATGGATCGCGGACCCAGACCGACGTCTACAACGTGCCGGTCTATCGCCGTCCGTCCAACCTGTTCGTGCGCGGCAAGACGCAGAATTCGGTCGGGCTGCCCAATGGCGGCGCGGTGTATCGCAAGATCGGCCGCCGCAAGCTCGTGCCCTATTACGACCGCGGCCAGATCGAGGACGGCGCGATCGCCGGCCGCGGGCTCGAGATCTGCTGGCTGAAGAGCCAGACCGATCTCCTGTTCGCGCAGATCCAGGGCTCGGCGCGGATCAAGCTCGAGGACGGCATCACGCTGCGCATCAATTACGACGCGCATAATGGTTATCCCTATACGCCGGTCGGACGCGTCCTGATCGACCGCGGCATCATCCCGAAGGATCAGATGTCGATGCAGAAGATCAGGGAGTGGATGGAGCAGAACCCCGACGGCGCCAAGGACCTGCGCCGGCAAAACCGCTCCTTCGTCTTCTTCCGCGAGGTTCCGCTGTCCGACAAGGACGAGGCCGTCGGCGCGCAGGGCGTGCCGCTGACGCCGGGCCGCTCGATCGCGGTCGACAAGGCGCTGCATGTCTACGGCACGCCGTTCTTCATCGCCGGCGAGCTGCCGATCGAATCCGAGCAGTCGAAGACGCCGTTCCACCGGCTGATGATCGCGCAGGACACTGGCTCTGCGATCGTCGGCCCGGCGCGCGCCGATCTTTATTTCGGCGCCGGCGCGGAAGCTGGAAAGGTCTCGGGCCGCCTGCGGCACAACATGCAGTTCGTCATGCTGGTGCCGAGGGGTCTCGACCCTGTCGCGCGCGGCCACAAGCTGCCTCTCCCGGATGAGCGGCCCTCGGCCAAGATCGCAAAGCTGTTTCCGCAGACCGAGCCGCCGAAGGACAAGCCGGCGGCGAAGGCTGCGGATGTGCCGACCGCCGGCATCGCCAGAAGCGCGGTGAAAGACTCAGGCAATAGCGCCGCCAGGAACCCGGCCGCGAAGGATGTCGCGCCCGCAACGCCGGCAGCGACGACCCCTGTCGCGCAGGCCGCACCTGTGGCAGAACCGGTGCCGCTGCCGGTCGCCCGGCCCGATATTCCGCAACCGGAGAAGCGGCGCTTCCGGCGCTATCGCCATTACCGCGATCAATGAAACGACCCGCGCCGATCCCCGATCTGTCCGCGCCGTCGCGGCGCAAGCGCGCGCTGAGCGAAGAGGAGCGCGCGCTCTGGGAGAGCGTGGCAAAGCAGGTCAAGCCACTGCGCAAGCGGCCGGTCGCCGCGAAGGCCCCCGCCGCCGCCTCTGACCCGGCCACCCATCACGCGATTGCCAAACCCATCCCGGTCAAGCCGGCGACAGCGGTCAAGGCTGCGCCGGCGCAACGCCCGCACGCGCCGCCGCTGGCGCCGATCGGCCGTCGCGAACGTGCAAAGCTCTCGCGCGGCCGGCAGGAGATCGATGCGCGGCTCGATCTGCACGGCATGACCCAGCTGCGCGCGCATCGCGTGCTGTTCACCTTCCTGCAGCGCGCGCACAGCGACGGGCTCACTTTCGTGCTCGTCATCACCGGCAAGGGCAAGGTCGGTGGTCTCGATTCCGAACGCGGCGTGCTGCGCCGCCAGGTCCCGGAATGGCTCAGCCTGCCGGAATTCCGCTCGCTGGTTGTCGGCTTCGAGGAAGCGCATGTCGGCCATGGCGGCGAGGGCGCGCTTTACGTGCGTGTCCGGCGCGCGCGAGCCTAAAGCTAAAACGGGCGGACGATCCCGACGCGCGGGATCAGCGTTACGATCCAGCCTGATATCGTCGTCTTGCGGTCGTCCGACGGGATCGCCGGCACGTCCTTCGACGCCGGCAGCATCCTGGTGGCATGCAGCATCAGGAACATGCAGACCGCCCAGTTCGAGATCCAGCGCGAATAGTCGAACACGGTCACGAACATCACGAAATAGCCGGCGCTGATCACAACGAGCGCTCCGAGCACGATCCGGCGATGCAGTTCACTCGCGAGCGCGCCAATCAGTCGCGCGAAATAGCGCCACAGCGGCGTGTGCAGCCAGATCAGCAGCGCAAACACCGGAACGCCCAGGATGTTCGAGGGCATGCGCGCCCAGGTGTCGGCGAACTCCTTCGACAGCGGCTGGTACCAGATGTAGCCGAACTGAAGCAGGTCGGTGCGTGACGGATCGGCCATCCGGCTCTGCAGATGACGGATGAATTCGTCATAGGGCACGTCGACCGTGCCAGCGAATTGCGCGACCAGGAACAGGATGCCGATCCCTGCGAGCGCTGCGATGCCGAAGACGGCGTTCCGCGGCGTCACGCCCTGCACCAGATAAAAGCGCAGCACCACGATCGCCGTGATGGTCGGCACATACATCAAGACGAAGATGTGATGGACCAGGATCAGCAGGATCGAGAACAGCGCGGCAATCAGCACATACGCCACTGAGCGCGCCGGGATCAGCAGCAGCACGATCGTCAGCGCACAGCCATAGATGTCGAAATGGCCGAGCGTGTGCATGAAGTTCTTCAGGAAGAACGGCGAGCCCGCGATGAAGACGAACAACGGCCAATGCGCGTCGTTGAAGCCGAATGTGCGGCGGAACAGTTTGATGAACAGCCCCAGCGTCACCAGCCAGATCGCGCCGGCCAGCGCGAACACCAGCCATACGGGCACCTTGTCGGTGAACAGCGACACGATCGCCCCGACCAGCGCGCGCTTGGTGAAGCCGTAATGATAGTCGACCAGCAGATGGATGTAGGGAACGAAGGGCGGCAGCGCGATCTTGTGCAGGAACACGCCGACCAGCACCGCCGCATTGACAGCCAGCATCAGGCGCCAGGGGTTTTGCCACACCCGCAGATTCATCGATCGCCCACTCTTGTCGTCCCGGGCAAGCGAAGCGCGACCTGGGACCCATAACCACCGAAGGTAGTTCTAGAAGGAATGTCGGCCCGAGTCTTTGTCACCGCGGACTGTCGGGGTTATGGGTCCCGACTTTCGCCGGGACGACTATGGTGGCCGCCTACAAAATAAATCGGCTCAGGTCGGTGTTCTTGGCGAGGTCGCCGACATGCTTGGTGACGTAGTCGGCGTCGACCTGGATGGTCTCACCGTGGCGATCGGGCGCGGTGAAGGAGATCTCGTCCAGCACTCGCTCCATCACCGTCTGCAGCCGCCTTGCGCCGATATTCTCGACCGTGGAATTCACCGCCACGGCGACATCGGCCAGCGCGTCGATGGCATTGTCGGTGATGTCGAGCGTGACGCCTTCGGTCTTCATCAGCGCGACATATTGCTTGATCAGCGACGCCTCCGGCTCGGTCAGGATCCGGCGCATGTCGTCGCGGGTCAGTGCCTGCAGCTCGACGCGGATCGGCAGGCGGCCCTGCAGCTCCGGCAAAAGGTCCGACGGCTTGGCGATATGGAACGCACCCGAGGCGATGAACAGGATGTGGTCGGTCTTGACGGCGCCGTGCTTGGTCGAGACCGTGGTGCCCTCGATCAGCGGCAGCAGGTCGCGCTGCACGCCCTCGCGGGAGACGTCGCCGCCGGCGCGGTTCTCGCGCACGCAGATCTTGTCGATCTCGTCGAGGAACACGATGCCGTTGTTCTCGACCGCGTTGATCGCCTCCTGCACCAGCTGATCGGTGTCGAGCAGCTTGTCGGATTCCTCGTTGACGAGGATTTCGTGCGAGCCCTCCACCGTCAGGCGGCGAGTCTTGCTGCGTCCGCCCATCTTGCCGAAGATGTCGCCGAGCGAGATCGCGCCCATCTGGGCGCCGGGCATGCCGGGGATTTCGAACATCGGCATGCCGCTGCCGCCCGACTGCGTCTCGATCTCGATTTCCTTGTCGTTGAGCTCGCCGGCGCGCAGCTTCTTGCGGAACGACTCGCGCGTCGCCGGGCTCGATCCCGGGCCGACCAGCGCGTCCAGCACGCGTTCCTCGGCGGCAAGCTGGGCGCGGGCCTGAACGTCCTTGCGCTTGCGCTCGCGGGTCTGTGCGATCGCGACCTCGACGAGGTCGCGGACGATCTGCTCGACGTCGCGGCCGACATAGCCGACCTCGGTGAACTTGGTGGCCTCGACCTTGAGGAACGGCGCGCCGGCGAGCTTGGCCAGCCGCCGCGCGATCTCGGTCTTGCCGACGCCGGTCGGCCCGATCATCAGGATGTTCTTGGGCAGAACCTCCTCGCGCAGGGAACCGGCGAGCTGCAGCCGCCGCCAGCGGTTGCGCAGCGCGATCGAGACGGCGCGCTTGGCGTCGGTCTGGCCGACGATGAAGCGGTCGAGTTCAGAAACGATTTCACGGGGAGAGAAGTGAGTCATTGGCTCTAGCTAGGTTGGAATCGCGGTCTCGGCAAGCGGCAGTCCCCCAAGGCATGGTCCCCTAAAGAATCGGCGGCCCGGCCTGCCACTGCCTGATCGCCTCGAACGGGTGGATCAGCATGATGATGTTCAGTGTCAGATTGTCGCGAATGTGAAGCAGCAGCACGGTTTCGAACAACACGCCGAGCGCGACGGTCGCCGCGATCGGCAGCTTGCGCGCCAGCAGGAAGCCGACAACCATCGCAAGGGTGTCCGACACCGAATTGACGATGGTGTCGCCGTAATAGTCCAGCGAGATCGTGCCGGCGCGGTAGCGCTCGATGATCCAGTTGGAGTTTTCGACGAGCTCCCAGCTGCCTTCGATCAGCATCGCGACAATCAGCCGCCCGGGCCAGGCGAGGCGCGGCAACAGGAGGAAGGTCAGACCGTAGAACAGCAGGCCATGCAGCACATGCGACAGCGTGTACCAATCGGCGATGTGCTGCGAGTTCTCCGAGCTCTGAACCGAGCCATGCCAGAGCTTGACGTAGCCGCAGGCACAGATCGGAAGACGGCCCATCGCATAAAGCAGCGCTGCTTGCAGCACGAGCAGTGCTGCCGCGATCGCCAGCCAATGCCGCGCTGAAACGCCGGTGATGGGCTTGTGCGCGATCGTCATGCGTCGCGCGCCATCAGCAGCGCCGGCCCGTCCGGCGTGTCGACCATACCCATCTTTCGAAAACCCGCCTTCTCGTAGGCGCGGATCGCGCGCGCATTGGCCGGATCGGGATCGGTGACGATGCGTGGCGCGCCCTGCGCCAGCCGGTCATCGACAAAGGCGCGGATCAGCGCCGAGCCGTGGCCACCTGCCATCATGTCGGGCTCGCCGATGAAGAGGTCGACCCCGCGCGTGCCCTCAGGCTGGACCCCGAAGCCGGAATTCCACGCCGTCAGGTCGTAGCACTGGATGTAGCCCAAATCGGACGCATCGGTTGCGACGATGAACTGGTCCATGGCCGGCTCATCGAGGTCGCCGCTGACCAGCGCATATTGCTCGGCCGGATCGCCCCACCATTCCCGGACATGCGGCAACGCCAGCCACTGCTTGACCAGCGGCAGGTCGGCCGGCGTCATCGGGCGGAAATGATAGGGGCTGGCCATGCTCAGCCGCCGATCGTCTCGATCGTCACGTTCCGGTTGGTGTAGACGCAGATATCAGCGGCGATATCCAGGGCGCGGCGGACGATGGTCTCGGCGTCCTTGTCGGTATCGACCAGCGCGCGGGCCGCGGCGAGGGCGTAATTGCCGCCGGAACCGATCGCCATGACCCCTGATTCGGGCTCCAGCACGTCGCCGGTGCCGGTCAGCACCAGGGAAACGTCCTTGTCGGCCACGATCATCATGGCCTCCAGCCGGCGCAGGTAGCGGTCGGTCCGCCAGTCCTTGGCGAGCTCGACGGCCGCCCGGGTGAGCTGCCCCGGATATTGCTCCAGTTTGCTTTCCAGTCGCTCGAACAGGGTGAAGGCGTCGGCGGTGGCGCCGGCAAAGCCGCCGATCACGTCGCCCTTGCCGATCCGGCGGACCTTCTTGGCATTGGCCTTGATCACGGTCTGGCCGATCGAGACCTGCCCGTCGCCGCCAATCACCACCTTGCCGCCCTTGCGGACCGTGCAGATCGTGGTGCCATGCCAGACCGGCAGCTCATTTGGGGATGCTTGCATAGGTTACCTCTCTTCCGGGCAGATTTAGGCGGTCGGGCAGGGGGTTACAATCGGGACGAAATCGGCGTGTTTTCAGGCGAAGTGGGCACCGGTTCGCGTGAGGAAAGCGCGGCAGAACCAGATCGACAACGATTTCCGGTCACCATGGCCGGAAGTTGGGGCGTTTCGAGGTCATCCCGCAGTAGCGAAGGTGACATCAGCCTGTTAAAAGACCGGCGTTTTCGGCACGGGAAAGCTCAATTTTCATGCGCACCGCAACCATCAAGCGCAAGACCAAGGAGACCGACATCGAGGTGACGGTCAACCTCGACGGAGCAGGCGTATCCACGGTTTCGACCGGGATCGGCTTCTTCGACCATATGCTCGACCTCCTGGCCCGGCATTCGCGCATCGACATCACGGTGAAGGCGGATGGCGATCTCCATGTCGATTACCACCACACCACCGAAGACGTCGGGATCGCGCTCGGGCAGGCCGTGAAGCAGGCGCTCGGCAACATGGCCGGCATCACCCGCTATGCCTCGATCCACATGCCGATGGACGAGACGCTCTCGCGCGTCGTGATCGACATTTCCGGCCGCCCGGTGCTGGTGTTCAAGGCCGAATTCCCGCGCGACAAGATCGGTGAGTTCGACACCGAGCTGGTGCGCGAGTGGTTCAACGCCTTCGCGATGAACGCCGGCGTGACTCTGCACGTCGAGACCCTATATGGCGAGAACAGCCATCATATCGCCGAATCCTGTTTCAAGGGTCTGGCGAGGGCGCTGCGGACGGCAATTGCGATCGATCCGCGTGCCCAGGGCGAAGTGCCCTCGACCAAGGGTCAGCTCGGCGGCTGATCTCTGGAGCATGATCCGGGAGAGTGGATGCCGGTTTTCCGAAAGATCGTGCTTTAACTAAGAGTCCATCCTCGGCGGAGCGTTCGATGCCGGTCTATACAGTGCATGCCCCCGTGGCCAACGGCGCCGATCTCGCGGCGACCGACAAGTTCGTCTTCGTGCGAGACGGCTTCCATTTCTGGGCCGCGGTTGCGGGCGTGATCTGGTTGGCCTGGCATCGGCTCTGGCTGGCGCTGATCGGCTGGTTCGTTCTTACTTTCGTGATCGATTACGCGCTGGCCAAGCTTGGCGTCGGCCGTAGCGCGATCTTCTTCGTCGACCTGGTGCTGATGGTGTTGCTCGGCCTCGAGGCCGCGACCCTGCAGCGCTGGACGCTGTCGCGGCGCAGGTGGCGCCAGATCGACATCGTCGTGGGCGACGATGCGGAGGCCGCCGAGCGCCGCTTCTTCGCGCGCTGGACCGCGCGGCATCGCGGCGCCGTCCACGATCAGCGCTCCGTCGATCGCGGCGCGCCGCCGCCGACCCGCGACGTTCCGGGTCAGTCATTCTCAAAACCCCCGTCGATGCCGCAAGGCGGCATCATCGGATTGTTTCCAGAGCCAGGAGGAACGCGATGACCGTTGCAATCATCGATTACGGCTCCGGCAATCTGCATTCGGCGGCCAAGGCCTTTGAGCGCGCCGCGCGCAGCATGGAGGATCCGCAAGCCATCAAGGTGACGCGCGATCCCGATGCGGTGTATCGCGCCGATCGCATCGTGCTGCCCGGCGTCGGCGCGTTCGCCGATTGCCGCCGCGGCGTCGACGCGGTCGACGGCATGCTGGAGGCGCTGACCGAGGCGGTGCGGGTCAAGGCCCGGCCGTTCTTCGGTATCTGCGTCGGCATGCAGCTGATGGCGACGCGCGGCAAGGAGCACGTGATCACCGAGGGCTTCAACTGGATCGGCGGCGATGTCGAGAAGATCGAGCCGCGCGACGAGAGCCTGAAGGTCCCGCATATGGGCTGGAATACGCTCGACATGGTGCGCGAGCATCCGGTGCTGGAGCGGCTGCCGCTCGGGCCGAAAGGACGTCACGCCTATTTCGTGCACTCCTATCACCTCAACGCCGCCAATGAGGCGGACGTGCTCGCGCGCGCCGACTATGGCGGGCCGGTGACCGCGATCGTCGGCAAGGACACCGCGATCGGCACCCAGTTTCACCCCGAGAAGAGCCAGCGCTTCGGCCTCGCTTTGATCGCCAATTTCTTGAAGTGGAAGCCGTGATTCTCTTTCCAGCGATTGATCTGAAGAACGGCCAGTGCGTGCGCCTGGAGCAGGGCGACATGGCGCGCGCCACCGTGTTCAATCTCGATCCGGCGGCGCAGGCGGCGAGCTTCGCCGCGCAGGGCTTCGAATATCTCCACGTCGTCGATCTCGACGGTGCCTTCGCCGGCAAGCCGATGAATGCGCATGCGGTGGAGGCGATGCTGAAGGCCGTCACCATGCCGGTGCAGCTCGGCGGCGGCATCCGCGACCTCAAGACCATCGAGGCCTGGCTCGACAAGGGCATCACGCGCGTCATCATCGGCACCGCCGCGGTGCGCGATCCTGAGCTCGTGAAGGGCGCGGCGAACACATTCCCCGGCCGCGTCGCGGTCGGTCTCGATGCGCGCGACGGCAAGGTGGCGGGTCGAAGGCTGGGCCGAGACCTCGCACGTGACCGCGCTCGAGATCGCACAGCGCTTCGAGGATGCCGGCGTCGCCGCGATCATCTTCACCGACATCGCCCGCGACGGTCTGCTCAAGGGCCTCAATCTCGACGCCACCATCGCGCTCGCCGACCGCATCTCGATTCCAGTGATTGCCTCCGGCGGCTTTGCCTCGATCGACGACGTCAAGGCGCTGCTGGAGCCGCGTGCGAAGAAGCTGGCCGGCGCGATCGTCGGCCGTGCGCTCTATGACGGACGGCTCGATCCGGCCGCCGCCCTTCAGCTGATCCGCGGCGCTTAGGAGGAGGTCATGTTCAAGGTTCGCGTGATCCCCTGCCTCGACGTCAAGGACGGGCGCGTGGTCAAGGGCGTCAACTTCGTCGATCTGCGCGACGCCGGCGACCCGGTCGAAGCCGCGATCGCCTATGACGCCGCCGGTGCCGACGAGCTCACCTTCCTCGACATCACCGCCACCCATGAAAACCGCGGCATCATGCTCGATGTGGTGCGGCGGACGGCGGAAGCCTGCTTCATGCCGCTGACCGTGGGCGGCGGCGTCCGCACCGTCGACGACATCAAGACCCTGCTGCGCTCCGGCGCCGACAAGGTCTCGATCAATTCAGCGGCCGTCAGCCGGCGCGAATTCGTCAAGGAAGCGGCCGAGAAATACGGCGAGCAATGCATCGTGGTCGCGATCGACGCCAAGCGGGTCAAGCGCGCCGGCGGCTCGGACCGCTGGGAGATCTTCACCCATGGTGGACGGAATGCCACCGGGATCGACGCCATCGAGTACGCCCAGGAGGTCGTCTCGCTCGGCGCCGGCGAAATCCTGCTGACCTCGATGGACCGGGACGGCACCAGGCAGGGCTTTGACCTGCCGCTGACCCGGGCGATCGCGGACAGTGTCCCCGTACCGGTCATCGCGTCCGGTGGTGTCGGCAATCTCGACCACCTGGTCGACGGCGTCCGCGAGGGTCACGCCACCGGCGTGCTGGCCGCGTCGATCTTCCACTTCGGGGAATTCACTATCCGCCAGGCCAAGGATCACATGGTGCGCGCCGGCCTGCCGATGCGGCTCGATCCCTAGCGTGAGCGTGGTCAGGAAAAGTGGAAACCGGTTTTCCGTGAAGACCACGCTCAAACAGGGAGAGCTGGGACTCCTTGTCACAAAAATGCTAAGTCCCCACCTAAGGGATGGTACCCGTGCGGTGCCGCTGTGCATGCTTGAGTTGAGTTGATGTCGCGTTTCACGGTCCACGATCTGGCCGCCACCATCGACGCCCGCGCTGCAACGGGCGGTGAGGCGTCCTACACCCGCAAGCTGCTCGACAAGGGCGCGGAGCATTGCGCCAAGAAATTGGGCGAGGAAGCGGTCGAGACCGTGATCGCCGCGGTCGAGAATGACCGCGATCACCTCATCGCCGAAAGTGCCGATCTCGTGTTTCACCTGCTGGTTCTGTTGAAATCCCGCGGCGTGAAGCTGGAGGACGTCGAGGCCGCGCTGGAGAAGCGCACCTCGATGTCGGGACTGGAAGAGAAGGCGTCGCGCAAGCGCGACTAGCGCAAATGATCGAGCGCATCGAGAGGGGCAGCCTCATGGACATCCGGGCACCAGATCAACAGTACAACCCCTACCGCATCTTCACGCGCCAGCAATGGTCGCATCTGCGTGACGATACGCCGATGACGCTCGAGCCCGGCGAGTTCGATCGCCTGCGTTCGATGCACGATCGCCTCGATTTGCAGGAGGTCGAGGACATCTACCTGCCGCTGTCGCGGCTGCTCTCGATCTATGTCGATGCGACCCAGCGGCTGTATTACTCGCAGCGCCAGTTCCTCAACATCCGCGACCGCAAGATGCCCTACATCGTCGGTGTCGCCGGATCCGTCGCGGTCGGCAAGTCGACCACGGCTCGCGTGCTGCAGGCGCTGCTGGCGCGCTGGTCGCCGCGGCCGAAGGTCGATCTGATCACGACCGACGGTTTCCTGTTTCCGAACGCGGTGCTCGAGCGGCAGGGCATCATGCAGAAGAAGGGCTTTCCGGAAAGCTACGACCTGCCGACGCTGCTGTCGTTCCTCAGCGACATCAAGGCGGGGCGGCGCCGCGTGCGCGCGCCGGTCTATTCGCATCTGACCTACGACATCGTGCCGAACAAATGGGTCGAGATCGACCAGCCGGACATCCTGATCGTCGAGGGCGTCAACGTGCTGCAGACCGGGCGGCTGCCGCGCGACGGCAAGGCGGTGCCGTTCGTCTCCGACTTCTTCGACTTCTCGGTCTATATCGACGCCGACGAGGCCGTGCTGCGGGAGTGGTACATCAAGCGCTTCCTGGCGCTGCGTGACACCGCGTTCACCGATCCGAGGTCCTACTTCCACCGCTACGCGCCGCTGTCGGACGAGGAAGCAACGGCGACCGCGATCGCGATCTGGGAGCGCACCAACCTCGCCAATCTCGAGGACAACATCCTGCCGACCCGCCCGCGCGCGACGCTGATCCTGAAGAAGGGCGCCGACCACGTGGTGCAGTCGGTCGCGCTGCGCCGGCTGTAGCCGGCACCGCATTCCAGCGAACGCGCCACATCACAGCTGTCGTCCCCGCGAACGCGGGGACCCATAGCCACAGGTGTCTGTGATTTGCAGCGCTGTAGCCCCAGCGGGCGTAAAACTGGCTTCGGTGGTTATGGGTCCCTGCTTGCGCAGGGACGACACCGAGGTATTGGCTGCTACGCCGCAATGTGCCGTGCGGCGGCGAGGCCCGCGAGCGCTTCTTCCAGCTTTTCGCGGTCGAGCGGCTTGATCAGAAAGCCGTCCATGCCGGCTTCGAAGCAGGCATAGCGGTCCTCCACCAGCGTATTTGCCGTCAGTGCCAGGATCGGGGTCCGGCGGACGGATTGTGCCGCTTCATGGGTGCGGATCTGCTTGGTGGTCTCGATGCCGTTGAGGCGCGGCATCTGGATGTCCATCAGCACGAGATCATAGGGCGTGCCGGCTGAGGTCGCCGACAGCCAGGACTCCATCGCCTGCTCGCCATTGGTGGTGATGACCACGTTGTGGCCGAGCCGGGTGAGCAGCGAGCGCATCAACAGCGCGTTGATCTCATTGTCCTCGGCGACCAGGATCGAGAACCCCTTGTCCGGCAGCGCGGATGCAAGCGCTGTGGGCGCGGACTCGGCGGCCGCCTCGATCGCAAGGCTCGGCGCAGCGACTTCCGGCGATGCGGTCAGGCGCGCGGCGAGCGACGACGCGCGCAATGGCTTCACCAGGTAGCCGGTGAACATGGCTGACTCGGAAGCCGAAAGGTCCTGCCGCGTCGCCGGCGTGAACATCACGATGCGATGGGTTGCATGGAGGCGGGAGGCGTCGGCAAACGCCTCCATCGTCGGCGTGCCAAGCGTGTGGTCGATCAGCACCGCATGCCAGCTCCGCTCCGGCAGCAGCGCCTCGGCGACGTTGGCATCCGACACGATGCAGGTCTGTGCGCCCCAGCGCTGCAACCGCCGCGAGATCAGCGAGACCTCGATGCTGTGTGGCGCCACCAGCATGATCGACTGTCCCGTCAAGTCGGGCGCGGCGAAGCCGTTGGCCTCGCCGGTATCGGCGGCGACGAGCGGGATCGACACCTCGAAGGTCGAGCCGGCGCCCGGCGTGCTTGCGAGCGTGATGCGGCCGCCCATCCGCTTGACGATGCGGTCGCTGATCGAGAGGCCGAGGCCGGTGCCGCCATAGCTGCGCGCGATCCGGTCGTCGGCCTGCTCGAACTCCCGGAAGATGCGCTGCTGCGCTTCCGGCGCGATGCCGATGCCGGTGTCGCGGACCAGGAAGCTGATCTCGTTCGGCCAGATGCCGGGCTCGACGATCAGCGCCACGCCACCGGTCGCGGTGAACTTGATGGCGTTGCCGGCGAGATTGAGCAGCACCTGACGCAGCCGCGCGGCGTCGCCGGTCACCTGCATCGGCAGCCGTTCGTCGACATAGGCGGCGATCTCGATGCCCTTGGTCTGCGCGCGCGGCGCCAGCAGCTCGGTGATGTCCTCGATCAGGCCGGACAGCGCGAACGCGCGGTGTTCGAGATCGATCTTGCCGGCCTCGATCTTGGAATAATCGAGCAGCTCCTCGATCAGCGCGAGCAGCGCGTCGCCGGATGTCTTGACCGCCTTGACGTAGGTCATCTGCTCCAACGTCAGCTGCGTATCCATCAGCAATCCGCTCATGCCGATGATGCCGTTCAGCGGGGTGCGGATCTCGTGGCTCGCCATCGCAAGGAAGCGCGACTTGGCGCGGTTGGCGGCGTCGGCCTGATCGCGCGCTTCGGCGAGCGCGCGCTCGCTCTCGGTGCGGTCGGTGACGTCGCGGCCGACGCTCTGCATTTCCGCGGGCGCGCCGGCATCGTTGCGCACGAGGCCTTCACGCCAGGCGATCCAGCGCGGTCCGAGCGGTCCCTCGATCTTCTGGTCGTAGACCCGCGTGCCGTTGGATTCGAGCGCGGTGTCGCCTTGTTCGAGCACCTTCAGCGTCGCGGTGCTGCCGATCAATTCGCTGCGGGGCCTCTGCGCCAGCTCGCAATAGGCATCGTTGGCATAGGTGATGAGCCCGTCGAGGTCGCGCAGCACGATCAAATCGTCCTGCGCCTCGAACAGGGTAGAGGCGCGCTGCTCGGCCTCCTGCAGTTCCCAGTTGCGGTCGGCCATCGCTTCATTGTGCATGGCGATGGTGCGCAGCCGCTTGCGCATCAGCCGCAGGCGGATGCCGAGCGTCACGATCCAAAGGCAGGCGAGCGCGAACAGGAAGCTGACCCCGATCGCGAATGCATTGGGATCGTAGCCGCTCTGTTGCGAGAGCGCGCCCGAAATGAACCCGAAGGCGCTGCCAAACGCGACGGAGAAGATCGTGAACGAGCGCACGATCGTCGCGAGCCAGGAATGGCGCCGGAGGAAGCGGCGAAGGCGCAACTTGATCCGGAAGAAACGCCCCATCAATGGTGACCCTGAGACAGCTTGATCTGGCGCTGACGATGCGTCGGCCAGCTTGCAAAGTGCTTGAAATTGGTGGCCATTTCGCGCTGCCCTCAGAACAGGGTTAGTGGGAGGTTAATTCCGCCATGACCCGGTTCGGGACGCGCGTGTCAGGTGCGGGCGATGCGGCTTCAAGTCGGCGGTGTCCGCCGCGGGCGCTGACGATCAAGGCCGCGGCATCCCGCACCGAGAACGTCTTCGATTGCACGAAGACACGGTAGTCGGACGGGCCAGCATCACGCGTCAGATAGATGACGGGGCCGGTTGCCGAGGCATCGCCGGAAATCCCGATCAGCTGCGCCGTCGCGCTGCTCTCGCAGGCGCCGGCCTCGGCGTCGTCGATGTCGTCGATCACGGTGAAGTCGGCGGCGTCGGCGCTGTCGGCGATCTGGACCCGGACGGTGGCCTGGCTGGGGTCGTCAGTGAAGCTGACGTGAAGCTGCGCCAGCCAGGGGATCGATGCGATCTGCATCGTGGCGCCGCCCACCTCGATGCAGGGCCGCGGGCCCGGCAGGAATTCGGCGCGGGCAAGGACCGCGGCCACGGCAAGGGGGACCACCGAGGTCAAAATCTTCAAACGCAACATGACACAACTCGCTCGACCCAAGCTTGCCGCCGATCGCGGTGCTTATGGTTTGCGGAGCGTAAATGAGAGTGGTTACTGTCACGTTGACGCGGCGGGCACCGGCCGGAAGCCGGCGGAGATCACGCCGCGCGGCGCAAATCGTCGGCCAATGCACGATAAGACAGCGCTTCGGCGAGATGTAGCCGGCCGATCGTCTCGGCGCCGTCGAGATCGGCAAGCGTGCGCGCCACCCGCAGCACGCGGTGATAGCCGCGCGCGGTGAGGTGCATGTTGTCGGCGGCCTCGCGCAGCAGCTTCTGCCCATGCGCGTCGGGTTGCGCGATGGTCTCGAGCAGCGAACTCGGCGCTTCCGCATTGGTGCGGACATGCGGCATGCCGGCAGCCGCATAGCGCGCGAGCTGGATGTCGCGCGCGGCCGCGACGCGGGCGGCAACCTCGGCCGATCCCTCCGCCGGCGGCGGCAGGATCAGATCGGCCGCGGTCACGGCGGGCACCTCGATCCGCAGGTCGATGCGATCCATCAGCGGGCCGGAGATCCGCATCTGGTAGTCGCCGGTGCAGCGGTCGAGCCGGCCGCGCTTGCAGGAATAGCCGGGTTCATAGGCATGGCCGCAACGGCACGGGTTCATGGCTGCGACCAGCATGAAGCGCGCCGGATAGGTGACGCGGTGGTTGGCCCTGCTCACCGAAACCTCGCCGTTCTCCAGCGGCTGACGCAGCGAATCCAGCACGCGCGGATCGAACTCCGGCAATTCGTCGAGGAACAGCACGCCCTGATGCGCCAGCGAGATCTCGCCCGGTTTGGCGCGCATGCCGCCGCCGGTCAGCGCGGCCATGCTGGCGGAATGATGCGGGCTGCGGAACGGGCGTCGCGCGGTCAGGGCGCCGTCGCGGATCTCGCCGGCAACCGAGGCGATCATCGAGACTTCGAGCAGCTCCGACGGCGACAGCGGCGGCAGGATCGAGGGCAGTCGCGCCGCCAGCATCGATTTGCCGGCGCCGGGCGAGCCGATCATCAGAAGATGATGACCGCCGGCGGCGGCGATCTCGAGCGCGCGTTTCGCGCTCTCCTGGCCCTTGATGTCGCGCAGGTCCAAAAGCGTTTCCTCGCGCTCATGCACCTTCGGCTGCGGCCGCGACAGCACCTGCGTGCCCTTGAAGTGGTTGGCGATCTGGATCAGCGAATCTGCCGCGATGATCTGGATGTCCGGACTGGCCCAGGCGGCTTCCGAGCCGCAGGCGGCCGGGCAGATCAATCCCTCGTCGCGCGAATTGGCGCCGATTGCCGCGGGCAGCACGCCCGCCACCGGCGCGAGCGAGCCGTCGAGCCCGAGCTCGCCGAGCACGGTGAAGCCGTTCAGCGCATCCGGCGGGATCGCGCCGATCGCCGCCATCAGGCCGAGCGCGATCGGCAGGTCGTAATGGCTGCCCTCCTTGGGCAGGTCGGCGGGTGCGAGGTTGACGGTGATGCGGCGGGCGGGAAGCGCGAGGCCGGAGGCGATCAGCGCCGAACGCACGCGTTCGCGGGCTTCCGACACCGCCTTGTCGGGCAGGCCTACTATTGCGAATGCCGGCAATCCCGGCGCGACCTGCACCTGCACGTCGACCGCGCGGGCTTCAATCCCCTCGAATGCGACGGTGGAAACGCGCTGGACCATGCTGCCCCTATTCTTCCGCAATCGAAGGTAGCGGAACCGGGCGGCAAGTGCAAGAACATTACAGGAACATTCGCGGCGCCGAGGGCTGGTCGCCCGGTACCAGTTCACCGCGCGGCGCATCCGTTTCCGGCCGGCGCGGAGGCGTCGGGCGTCGGCGCCATGACGCGCGCCTCGCGCGATCGAACACAGCTCGCATCGTCGACAACTGCAGGAATCATTCTCAAGAATCATTCCAGCACGACGAGCATCGCGCGCTTATTGTCGCAGCGCGTCGTCGATTTCCCCGCTGTTTCAGCGATCGCACGCTGATCGCGCGCGCAGTCTCGATCTATTCCAACTGCCGAGGTCTGTACTCGCGAGCCCCGCGCTGTAGAGCCGGATCACAAATCCATCCAGGCTGACATCAGGGGCGCCTTCGCGTGATCGGTCGACTTGTTTCGCATTCCACCCGTCAACATCCAGCGCTGCGAACGATCGGTCTATGTACCGCCGCCGTCCTTGCCGCAGGAGTCGCGACCGAACGCGCCGACGCGCAATCGGAACTGCCGCCGGTGAGCGTGGACGCGCCTCAGCAGCGCGCGATCACTGCGAATGCAAAACCGGTTCGTCGTCCGGTGGCCGCACGCGCGAGCCGCGCCAATCGTGTGGCTCGATCCCAGCAGGCGACGACGCCAGCTGCGGCACGATCCGGTGCCGGCGCCGGCGAGCGAGCCGGCGGTCCGGTGGTCGGGTTCGTTGCCACGCGTTCGGGCACGGCGACCAAGACCGACACGCCGCTGATCGAAATCCCGCAATCGATCTCGGTCGTCACGACCGACCAGATCAGGAACCAGGGTGCGGAATCGGTGGGCGCGGCATTGCGCTACACCGCAGGCGTCAGCGGCGACGTGAATGGCGGCTCGGACACCCGCTTCGGCGGCCTGCAGATCCGCGGCTTCGACATGACGATGCCGGGCCTCTATCTCGACGGCCTGCGGCTGCCGAGCAGCAACTATGTGCACTTCCTCGGGCTCGATCCGTACGGAGCCGAGCGCCTCGAGGTCCTGAAGGGGCCATCCTCGGCGATGTTCGGCGGCAGTGGCACCGGCGGCATCCTCAACTATGTCAGCAAGCTGCCGACTGCACGCGAGTTCGGGGAAGTGTCGCTGTCGGGCGGCAGCTTCAACCGCTATCAGGGCGAGTTCGACATCGGCGGCCGCGCCAACAAGGAAGGAACGGTGCTGTGGCGCCTGACCGGCGTCGCGCGCGATGGCGAGACCCAGGTCGACTACACCAAGGACAATCGCGTCTTCATCGCGCCCGCCGTCACCGTGAAGCCGAACGAGGACACCACGATCACCTTCCTCGCGAACTACCAGAAGGAACGCACCGGCTGGGGCCTGCAATTCCTGCCGCCGTCCGGCACCGTCTGGGCCAATAACGGCCGCTACATTCCGAACACGCGCTTCGTCGGCGAGCCCGGCTTCAACCAGTTCGACACCGAGCAATCCTCGGTCGGCTACATGCTGTCGCACGACTTCAACGAGGCGCTGACCTTCCGCCAGAACCTGCGCTATTCGTGGATGCACAACGAGCAGAAGAGCTTCTACGGCACCGGCTATGCATCGGCGGCCGACGAAGCCGCGGGCCTGCTGTCGCGCGGCGGCGCCGGCGGCAGCTCGACGATCGATTCCTTCGCGGTCGACAACCAGCTGCAGGGCAAGTTCGTCACCGGCATGCTGAGCCACACGACGCTGTTCGGCGTCGATTACCGCAACACCTCGTTCCGCGACATGGCCTCGAGCTACAGCACCGGCAAGCTCAACGTCTTCGCGCCAGTCTATACCAACAGCTGGACCAACAACGGACCGTATGACGACACCGGCATCAAGCAGTCGCAGGCCGGCCTCTATCTGCAGGACCAGATCAGGCTCGGCCGGCTGTCGTTTCTGCTTGGCGGGCGGCAGGATTTCGTCACTACCGACCTCGACAACAATCTCGCGAAAACGTCGACGTCGACCGACGCCTCGGCATTCACCGGTCGCGCCGCCGTGATGTACAATTTCGACAACGGCATCGCGCCCTATTTCAGCTATTCGGAGTCATTCCTGCCGGTGCTGAGCACCAATGCCGCCGGCGAGCTGCTGAAGCCGGAGTCCGGCGTGCAGTACGAAATCGGCGTCAAGTACCAGCCGGTCGGCATCAATGCGCTGATCACGCTGGCCGCCTTCGACCTGACCCGGTCCAACGTCGTCACCTACGCCCCGCCGTTCTATTTCGCCGAGCAGACCGGCGAAGTCAGGTCGCGCGGCGTTGAGCTCGAGGGCACCGCGACGCTGGTCGAGGGCGTCAACATCCGCGGCGGCTACGCCTATGTCGACGCTGAAGTCACCAAGGATCCCGTCAATGTCGGCAAGGCGCCAACCACGGTGCCGCTCAACCGTTTCTCGCTGTGGGGCGATTACACCGTTCAGGGCGGCCCGCTCGCCGGCGTCCAGTTCGGGGCCGGCGTCCGCTATGTCGGATCGACGTTCGGTGACGACGCCAACACCTTCAAGGTGCCGGCGTCGACGGTCGTCGATGCGCTCGTCGCCTATACCAGGGACAATTATCGCCTCTCGCTCAACGTCACCAACCTTGCCGATACGCGCTACGTGGCAGCCTGCTACGGCAACACCAGCTGCTTCTACGCGGAGGGCCGCAAGGCGATCGCGAAGCTGACCTATCGCTGGTGATCACCCCACAACTTGCTGAAATCCCCATGAGACCCATCTTCGGACGACTGCATCGCTGGGCGGGCCTTGTCACCGCGGCCTTCCTGTTCTTCTCGGGCATCACCGGCGCGATCATCTCGTGGGACCACGAGATCGACGATGTGCTCAACAGGAAGCTGTTCGAGGTGACGAGCTCCGGACCGGCGATCCAGTCCGTCGAGCTCGCCCGGCTGATCGAGCAGCGCGATCATCGCGCCCGCGTCGTCCACATGTTCATGACGGCGGAGAAAGGCGAGTCGCTGTGGTTCTTCGTGCTGCCGCGGATCGATCCGGCGACCGGCAAGCGCTACGCGCTCGACTACAACCAGGTCTTTCTCGATCCAAACACCGGCGCCGAGCTCGGACGCCGCTATTGGGGCGCGGTCTGGCCGGTGACCCGCGAAAACTTCGTCTCATTCCTCTACAAGCTGCATTACACGATGCATATCCCTGAATTCTGGGGCAGCGATCGCTGGGGCATGCGCTTCCTCGGCGTCATCGCCGTGATCTGGACGATCGATTGTTTCGTCGGCTTCTACCTGACCCTGCCGTCGCGGCGGCGCGCAAGGGCGCAGCGGGCGGCGGCGATACCGGCCGCACGCGGCAAGAGTTTCTGGACCCGCTGGGCACCGGCCTGGAAGATCAAGACCTCAGGCAGCGCCTATCGAATCAATTTCGACATTCATCGCGCCTTCAGCCTGTGGACCTGGGCCTTGCTGTTCGTGATCGCATTCACGGCATTCTCGCTGAACCTCTATTTCGAGGTGTTCTCGCCGTTGATGAAGACCGTGTCCAACTACACGCCGACACCCTACGAGCAGCGACCATATCGTCATCTCGACGATCCGATCGAGCCGAGGATCACCTATGCGGAGATCGCCGCGCGCGCCGCGGCCGACGGCAAGGCGCGCGGCTGGACCACACCGGCCGGTTCGATCAATTATGGTCCGGCGCATGGCGTCTATGCGGTCGCATTCTTCGAGCCGGGCGACGAACATGGCGCCGCGGGCGTCGGGCCGGCGCAGCTTTACTACGACAGCGAGGACGGCCGTCCGCTCGGCGAGCGGCTGCCATGGGTCGGCACAGCGGCCGACGTGTTCGTGCAGATGCAGTTTCCGCTGCATTCCGGCCGGATCGCCGGCCTGCCCGGGCGCATCCTGATCTCGCTGATGGGATTGGTGGTTGCGACGCTGTCGGTGACGGGCGTCGTGATCTGGTGGCGCAAACGTCGTGCGCGGATTGGCGCGCGAGAGACGATGCGCACTCGCTCCGCGAGCCGCCTTGCGCCGGCGGAATAGGCCGGGCGCCCCGTGCACTCCTTACACCGGGCGGCAAATGCATTCGGGAGCGGCGGCGGCCGCTCCCGAGGCAGTCCGTCTTCGCAATCAGTCCGTCACAGGTTCATCTGCATCGGCTCCGGATAGTAGTGGAAGCCTTCGCCGGCCTTGGCGACGTGGCCGTAGCCCGGCCAGGCGAAGTGATAGGACATCACGGCCGTCTTGTTCGCGGCCAGCATTTCCAGCAGCTTGACCCGCGACGCCGCCGCCTGCTTCGGATCGGTGTCGTAGGAGAACTCCATCCGCGGACGCTCCAGCAGCAGCACCGCGTGATGCGAGAGGTCGCCGAGGAAGGCGAAGGATTTGCCGCCCGAGCTCACCATGAAGATGGTGTGGCCCACGGTGTGGCCGGGCGCTGCGATTGCCGTCACGCCGGGCAGGAATTCCTGGCCGTCCTTGAAGAACACGATGCGGTCGCGCACCGGCAGCAGGTTCTTGCGGGCATGCACGATGAAATCCTTCAACGGGCTGCCCATCTTGCCTTCGTCGGTCCAGAACTCGAGATCGCTCTGCGCGATGTAGTATTGCGCATTCGGGAACAACGGCTTGTCGTTGGCGCCGACGATGCCGCCGATATGATCGATATGCGCGTGCGACAGCACGACGGCGTCGATGTCCTCCGGCTTGATGCCGGCTTCCTGCATGCTCTTCTGCTGCCGCCCGGTGGTCTTGCCGAATAGTTGCGACGTGCCCATGCCGGTGTCGAACAGGATCAGCTTGTCGCCGGTGTTGACGATCGGCGAATTCTGCTCGAGCACGACATTGTCGGGCGAGAGGAAGTTGTCGGAGAGCATCTTCTTCACCTCCTCCTTCGGCACACCGGTGAAGGTGCCGGAGGGGTCGCCGAGCGGAAGCGGCCCGTCGGATACGACGGTCACTTCGGCTTCGCCGAGCATGAAGCGGTGCCAGTAGGGTGTCTGCGTGCCGAGCTTTGGCGCGCGTGCCTGTGCGGTGCCCCCGAGCAGGGTGCTGGCGCCGAGACCGGCACCGAGCGCGAGCAAGGATCGTCGTGAGACATTGAGCGTCATAACGTCTTCCTCCAGAATTTTTATAAGATTTTCGCGTTGTGCCCGCGCGTTGACCCGCTGCTTGACCTGACGCAGGCAAGCGGATGCTGCCCTCGCCCGCGCAAGCTGGCAAGAAGAATAAGGAGAACGCATGCGCGATCGAACGCTGGCTAAAATTTCAGCCAGCTGTGCGGCGCACAAGGGAGGATTATTTCGCGGCGCGCTTCTTCTCGATGGTATCCCAGATCATCGCCGCGACGTCGGGGCCATTGAGCCGTTGGATTGCGCGGATGCCGGTCGGCGAGGTGACGTTGATCTCGGTCAGGTTGCCGTCGATCACGTCGATGCCGACGAACAGCAGGCCGCGTTCGCGCAGCGCCGGTCCGAGCGTGGCGCAGATTTCGCGCTCGCGATCCGAGAGTTCGGTCGCCGTGGCTGCGCCGCCACGGACCATGTTGGAGCGCAGATCGTCCGCCGCCGGCACGCGGTTGACGGCGCCGGCGAACTCGCCGTCGACCAGGATGATGCGCTTGTCGCCATGCTTCACCTCGGGGAGGAAGCGCTGGATCACCCAGGGCTCCTTGAACGTGACCGAGAACATGTCGAACAGCGAGCCGAAGTTCATGTCCTGCGGCATCACGCGGAAGACGGCGGCGCCGCCATGGCCGTGCAACGGCTTCATGACGACGGCGCCATGCTGGTCGCGGAATGCGTTGATCTCGTCGAGATCGCGCGAGATCAGGGTCGGCGGCATCAGCTGCGGGAAATTCATCACGAACAGCTTTTCCGGCGCGTTGCGCACGCTGGCCGGGTCGTTGACGACCAAGGTCTTCGGATGGATGCGCTCGAGGAAATGGGTCGAGGTGATGTAGGCGAGGTCGAACGGCGGATCCTGCCGCAGCAGCACGACGTCGAAGCCGTTGAGCGCCTCGCGCTTCGGCTCGCCCAGCGTGAAGTGATTGCCGACCTCGTCGCGCACGGTGAGAGGCTGCACCGGCGCCACCAGCTCCTCGCCGCGCAGCGACAGCTTGTCGGGCGTGTAGTAGGAAATGTCGTGGCCGCGTTTTTGCGCCTCGAGCAGCAGCGCAAAGGTCGAATCGCCGCGGATATTGATGCGCGCGATGGGATCCATCTGGACGGCGATCTTCAATTTCATAAGCGTGTCCCGCGAGGTCTTGAGGTTAATTAGGGCTGGCGTCGAATGCCGCTAACAGATGGCGCGGCAGGCTCTTCGGCGCAATCAGCACGGCGTCGAATCTGAGCTCGAATTCGGCATGTTCGGGATGCGCCATCAGCCAGGCCTGGGCGGCATTGATGATGCGCAGCTGCTGCCGCGGCGTCACCGCATAGGCGGCGTCGTCGAGGCTGGCCCGGGCCTTGACCTCGACGAAGGCCAGCAGATTGCGCCGGCGCACCACCAGGTCGATCTCGCCAAAGGGGGTGCGGAAGCGTCGTGCCAGGATGCGATAGCCCTTGGCGATCAGAAGCGCTGCGGCGCGGCTCTCCGCCGAGATGCCGGTCCGGAACGCCGCGACGCGCTCGGGCGAGGCGCTGTCAGTCTTCGCCATTGCCGTCCCCGATGGTCTTCGCAAGCTCGAGGGCACGGGCATAGACCTCGCGGCGCGGCCGGCCCGACAGTTCGACCGCATGGGCGACCGCATCCTTGACGCTGCCGCGGCCGAGTTGCGCCCGCAGCAGATCGTCGAGCGTATCCTGGTCCATCACCCCGGCATCATCGGCCGGCGGTCCGATGACCAGCACGAACTCGCCGCGCGTTTCCAGCGCGTCCGCGCCTGCCGCCAGCGCGGCGACCGGCGCGCGCGTGATCTCCTCGTGCAGCTTGGTCAGCTCGCGGCAGATCGCGGCATCGCGGCCGGCCATGATCGCGGCGAGATCGCGCAGCGTGTCCTGTACGCGATTGCCGGATTCGAACATCACGAGCGTCGAATCGACCCTCGCCAGCTCGTTGAGCCGGGCGCGGCGCGCGTGCTCCTTGGCGGGCAAAAATCCCTCGAAGAAAAACCGGTCGGTCGGCAATGCCGCGACCGACAGCGCCGTCAGCACCGATGATGGCCCCGGCACCGCGATGACGGCATGCCCGGCGGCGCAGACGTCGCGCACCAGCTTGAAGCCGGGATCGGAGATCAGTGGCGTGCCGGCGTCGGAAACCAGCGCGATCGCGGCGCCCTGCGCCAGCCGCTCCAGGATTTTTGGACGGGCCTGGGCCGCGTTGTGCTCGTGGTAGAGCGCAAGCTCCGCGGCGATCGCATAACGCTCGGTCAGCCGGCGCGTGATCCTTGTGTCCTCGCAGGCGATGACGTCGACACCGGCCAGCGTTTCCAGCGCGCGCAGGGTGATGTCGGCGAGATTTCCGATCGGGGTCGCGACCAGATGGAGCCCGGGTGCTGCCCTTGGCGCGGCCAATTGCTGGCCGCCGATCGAAAATGTTCTGGCCGCAGCGCCTGTCGTGGCATCCGAACTGTGGAGGGAACTGGCTTTTGCGCGCATAATGCCAATCTAGAGGGATGGCGGCGCTTGCGCCACATCCGCAAACGGCGGTGACGGAACGCTGGCTGACGGGGGAAATGGAGGCCGCGGCAAGGGCGCCGCGGGGCCATAATCCTTTTGTTTTAGTTAACTATTCGCCGAGAATATGCCTGAATCCACCCGCCTCATCAGAGCTGGATGGAGTCCTGGCTGATCACGGTCGGCCAAGAGAAGAGAGACGATGGAAGGCCCGCATCACCGCAAGTCCCCGCCGTCGGGCACCACCCGGCGGACCGCGCTCGGCCTCATCGTGGGCGCGCCGCTGCTGACGGCCTGTTCCGGCGTGCAGCAAAGCTTGAGCCAGTTTTCCAGCCCGTTCGGCGGCAACCAGGAAGGCGGTCCTGCCGGCCCGCAGCAGCAGCCGCAGGCGGTCGGCACCGGGCAGGTCAAGATCGGCCTGATCCTGCCGCTGTCGGCGTCCGGCAATGCCGGGCTTGCCGCCCAGTCGATGCGGAACGCGGCCGAAATGGCGCTGGCGGAATTTCAGAACCCGAACATCCAGCTCCTGATCAAGGACGATGGCGGCAGCCCGCAGGGCGCATCGCAGGGTGCCCAGCAGGCACTGTCCGAAGGCGCCGAGATCATTCTGGGACCGCTGTTCGCAGGCTCGGTGCCGGCCGTCGCGCAACTGACGCGGCCGCGCGGAACCTCGGTGATCGCGTTCTCCACCGATTCGAGCGTGGCCGGGCGCGGCGTCTATCTGCTGAGCTTCCTGCCGGAGTCCGACATCAACCGCATCGTCGACTACTCGGCGGGGATCGGAAAGCGCTCGTTCGCCGCGATGGTGCCGGACAACGCCTATGGCAACGTGGTCGAGGCCGCGTTCAAGCAGGCGGTCGGCCGCAAGAACGGCCGCGTCGTCGCATTCGAGAAATATGGCGCCGATCGCGCGACGCCGGCGCGAACCGTGGCGCAGGCGCTCGGCCAAGCCGATGCGCTGCTGATCGCCGACGATGGTGATTCGGTGGTCGCGACCGCCGATGCCTTGACCGCAGCCGGCGCCAATCTGCGCAACATCCAGCTGCTCGGCACCGGGCTGTGGGACAATCCGCGGGTGTTCGCGAGCCCCGTCTTGCAGGGTGGCCTCTACGCCGCGCCCGATCCGTCCGGCTTCCGCAGCTTCGCCGGGCGCTACCGCGGCAAATATGGCGGCGAGCCCGTGCGCACCGCGACGCTTGCCTATGATGCCGTGGCGCTGATGGCGGCGCTCGCGCGCACGCAAGGGGCGCAGCGCTTTGCGCCGGAGACATTGACCAATCCGTCCGGCTTTGCCGGTATCGACGGTCTGTTCCGCTTCCGCTCCGACGGCACCAATGAGCGTGGCCTTGCGGTCATGAAGGTGGCCTCAGGCGGCAGCACGCCGGTGGCAGGCTCGCCGAAGAGCTTTGGCGCTTGATTTTCGTCGGGCGGTCAAGCTGCCTTGTCGAGCGCCGGCACCCGCCAGCTCCTTTGCATGGGGTTGTTTTCGATATTTGGCAGCGTGCACCTAGAGCGGTTTCGAGCGAAGTGGATACCGGTTCGCGTGAAGAAAACGCGTCGAAACAAGAATCTAGAGCCTCGTTCCGATTCAATCGGAACGGGATAGGTTCTAGGCGGCGAGATCCGCAACGACCGCGTCGAGCACCGGGAATCCCGACGTCGTCACCCGCAGTCGTCCGTCGGCGTCGACGGCGATCGCGCCTTCCTCGCGCAGCATCGCGATCCGGTGCGGGTCGAGCTGGCGGCCGGAGAGCTTCGCATAGCGCTTGGGATCGATGCCCTCGGCGAGCCGCAGCCCCATCAGCAGAAACTCGTCGGCGCGTTCTTCGCTGTTGAGGCTGTCATCGCTGACGACGCCGTGACCGCGCTCCTCGACGTTCAACAGCCACGCCTCGGGGCGCCGCTCGGTTGCGGTCGCGTGCCTGACGCCATCGATGTCGAGCCGGCCATGTGCGCCGGGGCCGATGCCGGCATATTCCTCACCGCGCCAGTAGACGAGGTTGTGCTTGCACTCCGCGCCGGCGCGGGCGTGATTGGAGATCTCATAGGCCGGCAACCCTTCGCGGGCGCAGACCTCCTGCGTCACGTCGTAGAGCGCGCGCGCGGTCGCTTCGTCCGGCGTCTGCAATTTGCCGGCGGCATGCAGCCCGAAGAACGGCGTGCCTTCCTCGATCGTGAGCTGGTACAGCGACAGATGCTCGGCCGCTTCCGAGATCGCCTGCTTCAGTTCATCGGCCCACATCCGCGGCGTCTGGTCGGGGCGGGCATAGATCAGATCGAACGAGTAACGGTCGAACGCAGAGCGCGCGATCGCGACCGCGTCGAGCGCCTCGCGCGCGGTGTGCAGGCGGCCTAGCGCTTTCAGCGAGGCGTCATCGAGCGCCTGCACGCCGAGCGAGACGCGGTTGACGCCGGCTGCGCGATAGCCGCGAAAGCGCGTCGCCTCGACGCTGGTCGGATTGGCCTCGAGCGTGACCTCGACATCGCGCGCCACCTGCCAGTGCTTGCCGATCGCATCGAGCACGGCACCGACGGTCTTCGGCTGCATCAGCGACGGCGTGCCGCCGCCGAGGAAGATCGAGGACACCTGCCGCCCCGGCACGCGCGCGGCCGTCGTCTCGATCTCGCGGGCGAACGCGCGCACGAAACGCTCCTCGTCGACCGGCGCATGCCGCACATGGCTGTTGAAATCACAATACGGGCATTTCGACAGGCAGAACGGCCAGTGCACGTAGACGCCGAAGGCTTCTCGGTCAGCGTGGCTCAAGGCAGATCTCCGCGAGCTTCACGAAGGCGCGGGCGCGATGCGACAGGCCGAGCCCGAGCGGCGGCAGGCCGTGCTTCTCGATGCTGGTCATCTCGCCGAAGGTCCGCGTGTAGCCGTCGGGCAGGAAGGCCGGATCGTAGCCAAAGCCGGCGGTGCCACGCGGCGGCCAGACCAGGGTTCCATCGACGCGGGCCTCGACCTGCTCGAGATGATCGTCGGGCCAGGCCACGCACAACGCCGACACGAAGTGCGCCTTGCGCCGGTCCGGTGCGGTGGCGCCGCGTTCCTGCAGCAGCCGCTCGATCCGCGTCATTGCCGCCATGAAGTCCTTGCCCTCGCCGGCCCAGCGCGCCGAGTAGATTCCGGGCGCTCCGTCGAGCGCATCGACCACGAGGCCGGAATCGTCGGCGAAGGCGGGCAGTCCGGTCGCCTTCGCTGCCGCGATCGCCTTGATCGCCGCGTTGGCGCGAAAATTGTCGCCGGTCTCCTCGGGCTCGGCGAGGTCGAGCTCGCCGGCCGACACCACCTCCACGCCGTGCGGCGCCAGCAGTTCCCGCATCTCGGCAAGCTTGCCGGGATTATGGGTGGCGATGACGAGCCTTCCGGTGATTCGGCGGTGCATGACCAATCTGACTACGCCACCGCGATCTTTTGCAAGTCGACCAGACGCGCGACACCTTTGCGCGCCAGCGCCATCAGCGCCAGGAATTCGCCTTCCGAGAACGGCGTCTTCTCGGCGGTGCCCTGCACCTCGATGATCCGGCCGTCGCCGGTCATGACGAAATTGGCGTCGGTGTCGGCTTCGGAATCCTCGGCATAGTCGAGATCGAGCACCGGCGTGCCCTGGTAGATGCCGCAGGAGATCGCCGCCACATTGTCGCGCAACACGTTGGTCTTCAGCATGTTGCGGGTCTTCATCCAGTTGATGCAGTCGGCCAGCGCCACCCAGGCACCGGTGATCGAGGCGGTGCGGGTGCCGCCGTCGGCCTGGATGACGTCGCAATCGACCGTGATCTGGCGTTCGCCGAGCGCCTCGAGATCGACGGCCGCGCGCAGCGAGCGGCCGATCAGCCGCTGAATCTCGACCGTCCGGCCGCCCTGCTTGCCGGCCGAGGCCTCGCGGCGGGTGCGTTCCAGGGTAGCACGCGGCAGCATGCCGTATTCGGCGGTGACCCAGCCGCGGCCCTGGCCCTTCAGCCACGGCGGCAATCGCTCTTCCAGCGTGGCGGTCACCAGCACATGGGTGTCGCCGAACTTCACCATGCAGGAACCCTCGGCATATTTGACGACGCCGCGTTCCAGCGACACGGGACGCAGTTCGTCGGGTGCACGGCGGCTTGGCCGCATGAAATCCTCCAGAAATCCGAGAAAATTGGCTGGCCGTGCTTGTAGGAGCGGGAAGGGGCAGCGGCAAGGGTTTTGGCGAGGGTTTTCGGCCCCGGTGGGGTCCGGTACGAGGGGGCCGAATGCATGCTTGTCATCGGCCTCCCGGATCGACAAATTATGCAGCAATTGTGAGGGACTGGAGTGTGACTCACCACGATCCGATTGGCCTGATCGCGCCGCATGCCGGGCTCGCCCAGCTCAACGAGCGTTCGCGCGACATTTTTCGTCAAATCGTCGAAAGCTATCTCGCAACCGGCGAGCCGGTCGGTTCGCGCAACATTTCGCGCCTGATCGCATTACCGCTGTCGCCGGCCTCGGTCCGCAATGTGATGTCGGATCTCGAGCAACTCGGCCTGATCTATGCGCCGCACACCTCCGCCGGCCGGTTGCCGACCGAACTCGGGCTGCGCTTCTTCGTCGACGCGCTGATGCAGGTCGGCGACCTCACCGAGGCCGAGCGTCAGTCGATCCAGACCCAGCTTGCGGCCGTCGGCCGCGCGCAATCCGTCGAGGCCGCGCTCGGCGAAGCCTTGACGCGGCTGTCGGGACTGACCCGCGCCGCGGCGGTGGTGCTGACGCAGAAGTCGAATGCACGGCTGAAGCATATCGAGTTCGTCCGGCTGGAGCCGGAAAAGGCGCTGGTCGTGTTGGTCGGCGAAGACGGCCAGGTCGAAAACCGCGTGCTGGCACTGCCGCCGGGTGTTCCATCCTCAGCCCTGACCGAGGCGACCAATTTCCTCAATGCGCGGATCCGCGGCCGGACGCTGGCCGAAGCGCGGCTCGAGCTCGAGACGGCACTGACGCAAAATCGCGCCGAGCTCGATCAGCTCACGCAAAAGGTGGTCACGGCGGGCATCGCGAGCTGGTCCGGCGGCGAGAATGAGGACCGCCAGCTGATCGTGCGCGGTCACGCCAATCTGCTCGAGGACCTGCACGCGCTCGACGATCTCGAGCGCATCAAGTCGCTGTTCGACGATCTCGAAACCAAGCGCGGGGTGATCGATCTGCTCGGCCGCGCCGAACGCGGCGAGGGCGTGCGGATCTTCATCGGCTCGGAGAACAAGCTGTTCTCGCTGTCGGGTTCCTCGACCATCATCGCGCCCTACGGCGACGCCCAGGGGCGGATCGTGGGCGTTCTCGGCGTGATCGGACCGACGCGGCTGAACTATGCGCGGGTGATCCCGACCGTCGATTATGCCGCGCGCATCGTCAGCAAGATGCTGGGCGGCTGACCGGAGGGCGATTTCGCTTTCATTTGACGGGTTTTCTTCACCCAAGCCGGAGATTCCTGTTCCCGAGACCGGTATGTTGCGCTTGATTTTCGCCGGCCAAAGCACGATATCCCGGCAAGCAATCCCCAAGATTTGAACCGACGCGACTTTTCGAGAAGGCAAGCCATGACCGATCCGAACCGGGCCAATGACAACACCGAGAATTCGGCGCCGACGGGTGAGCCCGTGGTCTCGAAACCCTACATCATGCCTGACGAGCCCGAGGCCGGATCGGCGGAGGCGCTGACCAAGGAGCTCGCCGAGGCGCGCGACCGGACGCTGCGCACCCTGGCCGAGATGGAGAATCTCCGCCAGCGCACCCGCCGCGAGGTCGCCGACGCTAAGACCTACGGCATCACCGGCTTTGCCCGCGACGTGCTCGATATCGCCGACAACCTGCAGCGCGCGCTCGATGCGGTGCCAGCCGAGACCAAGGAAGCCGCCGATCCCGGCCTGAAGGCGCTGATCGAAGGCGTCGAGCTGACCGAACGTTCGCTGCTCAACGCGCTGGAGAAGAACGGCGTCAAGAAGTTCGACCCGATCGGCGAGAAGTTCGATCCGAACTTCCAGCAGGCGATGTTCGAGGTGCCCGATCCGTCGGTGCCGTCGGGCACCGTGGTGCAGGTCGTGCAGGCCGGTTACATGATCGGCGAGCGCATCCTGCGTCCGGCGCTGGTCGGCGTCTCCAAGGGCGGCGCCAAGGCCGCCCCGACCGCCGACATCACCGCCTGATCCGTCCGATCCCGGACACCCGTCTGTGAGCTCGCGGATTGCGCGGGCTCACGGTCGCGGCTTCTCGTGTGCCTTCGGCCAATAGGTGCCGAAGCTCCAGAGATTTCCTTCCGGATCGCGGCAGGCGAAGTCGCGGCTGCCATAATCCGTGTTTCGCAGTTCCATCTCGATCTTCGCTCCGGCAGCCTTGACCTTCGCGTACAGCGCGTCGGGATCGTCGACGGCGATATAGATCGAGTCGGTGCGGCGGTTGTCGAGGTCGCCGACCAGCCTGCCATATGCGTCGTCGCGGCTCTGGCCCAGCATCAGCATCGAGGAACCATAGGCGAGCTCGGCGTGATGGATCACGCCGCCATCGCGGTAGACGACGTGTTCGGTGAACCCAAGCACCGTCGTGAGCCAATTGGTCATCGCCTCGGCATCCTTGCAGCGCAGGGTCGGGTAGATGCGGGGCGGTTCGATGTCGTGCGTCATGGTCGCTCATCTCCTTGGCTGACGGCGCCATCCTGCACGGGGCAACGCGGCGTTAGCTTGAAGGTTTGTTACCAGTCCGCCAGCCCATCGCCGGCGTGAACCAGCCGGCGGTCGGTCAGCGCCCGGCGGCGCGCCCAGGCGGTTGGCGGTTCGCCTGCGAATTCGACGAACTCGCGGGCGAGATGGGCCTGGTCGGCATAGCCGCTTTCCGCCGCGATCCCCGCCCAGCCAAGCGCTGCGCCGCTTTGCGCCAGCCGGCTCGCCCGGTGAAACCGCATCATGCGCGCCAGCGATTTGGGGGCGAGGCCGAGTTCGGACCGAAACCGGCCAGCCAGATGCTTGCGGCTCCAGCCGATCTCGTCGGCCAATGCCGTGATGCTGATAGCGCCGGCCGAACGCGCCAGTTTTCGATAGGCGAACGCGACTTCGGGAGACGGCATGTGGCCGGCGCGGCGCAGCACGAACGCCTCGATCAGGTCGAAGCGGCGCTGCCAGCAGGTCACGGCGCCGAGCTGTTCGCGCAGACGACGGCCATCATGGCCGAGCACATCGTCGATATCGACCATGCGCCCGACCAGGTCGGTCACGGCGCCGCCGAAGAAGCCGTAGGCGCCGAGCGGGGTGAAATCGACCTGCACGCAGGCGGCGCGCCCGTCGGACTCGATGTAGACAGGCCCGGCATGCAGGCCGGCGGCGAAGCTGAGCTGACGATCGGCCGCACCGGGCTCGCGCGACAGCGCGATCAGGAACGGCGAGCCGAAACTGATGATCAGCGGGACGATCAGCGGCGCGGTCTGCCGCTGCGCGAACCGGCCCGTTGCGGTCTCGCGATAACCGGTGATCCGGACGATCAGGCCAGCCATGCGCGGCGACGGCAGGCGCTGCGCGAGATCGAATGCATGAGGTGACGCAGGCTCGGCCATGCGAATCTCGCGAGGCTGCGTCTTACGCGATATCCGAGGACTGGATGCGCTTGACGCCGGCCTTGGCCATGTCGTCCCAGGCCTTGGCGAGCGATCCCTGGGTGTCGATGCCGCGACAGGCGTCTTCCACCACATAGGTCTCGAAGCCGGCCTTGCGCGCATCGAGCGCGGTCCATGCCACGCAGAAATCGGTGGCGAGCCCGGCCACGAAAACCCGCTCGACGTTGCGCGCCTTGAGATAGGCGGCGAGCCCGGTGGTGGTCTTGCCGTCGGCCTCGGTGAAGGCGGAGTAGCTGTCGACGTCCTTGTGAAAACCCTTGCGGATGATCAGCTCGGCCTGCGGGATCGCGAGTTCCTTCGACAGCGATGCGCCGTCGGTGCCCTGCACGCAGTGGTCGGGCCACAGCACCTGCTTGCCATAGGCAAGGTCGACGGTCTCGAACGGCTTCTTGCCGGAATGGGTCGAGGCAAAGGAGATGTGTCCGGGCGTGTGCCAGTCCTGCGTCATCACCACATTGGCAAAGCTCTTGGCGATCCGGTTGATCACCGGCACCACCTGCTCGCCGTCCTTCACGGCAAGGCTGCCGCCGGGCAGGAAGCAGTTCTGGACGTCGATCACGAGCAGCGCGGAGCCGTCGTCGGGCTTGATCGCAGCCGCCCAGAGATGTTTTGGAACCAGCGCGGCAAGCGCCAGCGTACCGAGGCCTGCAACAACCTGTCGTCGATCCGGCATCGCGCCCCTCCTCGCTTTGATAATTGCACGAGGAGGCTAGTTCCGTTCGTGGAGCTGCGAAAGTCCGATTTTTCGGCGGGCCTGTCAGCCGCGCGGCTGGATGCCGTCGCGCACCGCGCGGAAGCGCGGGAAGGCCTTCTCCCAATCGGTGCGCGGGGAGCTGCCGATGATGCGCATCGATGTTTGCGCGCCGAACCGCAGCCACTGCACGATGGTCACCGGGGTATTGTCCTTGCCGCTGACGGCGTCGATGCGCGTCTCGAAGCCGGGCTGGCCGTCGATCCGGATCGGTTCGGACATGGTGATCCGCCCGTCGCGCACGCCGGGGATCGTGGTGGCGATCTGCTGGGCGAAGCGGCCGCGATCATCCGGTGTGGCCGGGGCCGAGCCGATGATGCCAAGCAGCATAAAGGGCTTGGTCTCAAGGCCCTTGTCGTCGCCGTCGGCCATCAGCAGCGCCGCGCCCGGCGCCAGCATGCGGACATTCTTGAAGCTGCTCAGCTCGGTGACCTTGAACGGCATCATGCTTAGCTGCTCGTCGACCGGCACCTCGTTGCGGATCTGGGCGGTGGCGAACATCTGCCGCACGGCGTCGTCGGTGTAGATCTTGCTCGCGTTCTCCGGCACCTGGACCGCGACATAGCCGGAGAAGGTCGGTCCCGGCAGGATCATGGAGTAGCGCCGCACATTGGTGGTGCCGTCACGCGCGCTCTCCACGGTGTAATAGGCGAGGCCCGCCGGCGTCTCGAGGCTCTCCGGCTTGATGTTTCCGCTACCGGCCGGGTTGGCCTTGAAGGCGCTCACGACCTCGTTGTAGGCGTCCGCGGGCAGATCGGCGATCAAGACCTTCACGCCCTGGTCCTCGGTCTCGAAGCCGATGAACGACTTGGCGCGGTTGAGGCCCACCAGCGGCTTCATCCCGACATGCGCGCCCGGCGGAAACACCACGTCGGCGGCAAAGCCACGACAGGTGGCAGCAAGCAGCAAGGCAACCGCAACGAGAAGTCGAAAAGGCGTCATGGGGGATCTACCGGTTTTGCTTGGTGGCCGCGCAACGGGGCCGGTGCAGGGCTGGATGGCCTCTTTCAGTCGGACCGCTTTTAGCGGTTTTGATGACCCTGCAACAGGCCGCCAAAGCCGCGCTCCGGGCCTGCAGGCCCGATTCCAGGGGCTTTTCGTCCCGATTGGCCGGCACTTTCCAGTTTCCCCACGTTTCCGACGATCGGCCACCAGCGGCCAAACAGCGCGCCCTCGGCCTGCGCCCGCTTCCGCATACGACGTTTGTGAGTGTTCACTCAACAGCGCGGACGTCGTGCAGCGGATGTTCGCGGTCGCCAGCGGGCCGCATCATTGCCGATTTGTTAACTTGGATCGGGCTTGAACCGGCGCTGCGGCCGGGCTGACACAATCTTTCAAACGTCAGTCTTTTCAGGCCTCAACGTTGCGTCCAGTCCTTGCGGGCAGGACCCTCTCTCCTATATCAGGCTCACCGTCGCAATATCGCGAGTATGTGAACGTCTGGGGGTTCGGTACGGAGCGCCGTCAGGGCCCAACCAACCTGCCGTAGCAAAGAGGATATCAAAACCATGGGTAAGGTCATTGGGATCGACCTCGGCACCACGAATTCGTGCGTCGCCGTAATGGATGGCAAGAACGCCAAGGTGATCGAGAATGCCGAGGGCATGCGAACGACGCCGTCGATCGTTGCTTTCACTGACGATGGCGAGCGCCTCGTCGGCCAGCCGGCGAAGCGCCAGGCGGTGACCAATCCCGAGCGTACGTTCTTTGCGGTGAAGCGCCTCATTGGCCGCCGCTATGACGACCCGATGGTCGAGAAGGACAAGAAGCTCGTTCCCTACAAGATCGTCAAGGCATCGAACGGCGACGCCTGGGTCGAAGCCGATGGCAAGACCTATTCGCCCTCGCAGGTCTCGGCCTTCATTCTGCAGAAGATGAAGGAGACCGCTGAGGCGCATCTCGGCCAGAAGGTCGAGCAGGCCGTCATCACGGTTCCCGCCTATTTCAACGACGCGCAGCGTCAGGCCACCAAGGACGCCGGCAAGATCGCCGGCCTCGAAGTGCTGCGCATCATCAACGAGCCGACGGCTGCCGCGCTCGCCTACGGTCTCGACAAGTCGAAGTCCGGCACGATCGCCGTGTACGACCTCGGCGGCGGCACCTTCGACGTCTCGATCCTCGAGATCGGCGACGGCGTGTTCGAGGTGAAGTCGACCAACGGCGACACCTTCCTCGGCGGTGAAGATTTCGACATGCGCCTGGTTGGCTATCTCGCCGACGAATTCCAGAAGGAACAGGGCATCAACCTGCGCAACGACAAGCTTGCCCTGCAGCGCCTGAAGGAGGCTGCGGAGAAGGCCAAGATCGAGCTGTCGTCGACCACGCAGACCGAAATCAACCTGCCGTTCATCACGGCTGACCAGACCGGTCCGAAGCATCTGACGATGAAGCTGACCCGCGCCAAGTTCGAGGCGCTGGTGGCCGATCTCGTCGAGAAGACCATCGAGCCGTGCCGCAAGGCGCTGAAGGATGCCGGCCTGACCGCCGGCGAGATCGGCGAAGTGGTGCTGGTCGGCGGCATGACCCGCATGCCGAAGATCCAGGAAGTCGTGAAGCAGTTCTTCGGCAAGGAGCCGCATAAGGGCGTCAATCCCGACGAGGTCGTCGCGATCGGCGCTGCGATCCAGGCCGGCGTGCTGCAGGGCGATGTCAAGGACGTGCTGCTGCTCGACGTGACCCCGCTGTCGCTGGGCATCGAGACGCTGGGCGGTGTGTTCACCCGCATCATCGACCGCAACACCACGATCCCGACCAAGAAGAGCCAGGTGTTCTCGACCGCCGAAGACAATCAGGGCGCTGTCACCATCCGGGTCTTCCAGGGCGAGCGTGAAATGGCTGCCGACAACAAGATGCTCGGCCAGTTCGACCTGATGGGTATTCCGCCGGCTCCGCGCGGCATGCCGCAGATCGAGGTGACCTTCGACATCGACGCCAACGGTATCGTCAACGTCTCGGCCAAGGACAAGGCGACCGGCAAGGAACAGCAGATCCGGATCCAGGCATCCGGCGGTCTGTCCGAAGCCGACATCGACAAGATGGTCAAGGACGCCGAGGTCAACGCGGCCGAGGACAAGAAGCGCCGCGAGGCTGTCGACGCCAAGAACCATGCCGACGGGCTGGTTCACTCGACCGAGAAGGCTCTGGCCGAACACGGTTCGAAGATCGCCGACACCGAGCGCCGCGCGATCGAAGACGCCGTCAGCGACCTCAAGGAAGCGCTGAAGGGCGACGACGCCGAGGCGATCAAGGCCAAGACCAACACGCTGGCGCAGGCTTCGATGAAGCTCGGCGAGGCCATGTACAAGCAGCAGGCCGAGGCCGATGCGGCCAAGGACGCTGCTAAGGATGACGTTGTCGACGCGGAGTTCACCGAGGTGGACGACGACAAGAACAACAAGAAGTCTGCTTAAGCGCGGATTTGCGATCATGACCCTCACACCAATGAGCACGCGCCGCGTCTCGGAGGAGTGGGGGTCATTTTTCTTTAAGGCGATCGCTGCATCTTCCAGACAGGCGCAATCCTTGACGCAATCGTCGGCGCAATCTTTGGCGATCGCGATGAACTTCGGACGGAATTGAAGGATGTCCACCAAGCGCTGCTATTACGAGACCCTCGAGGTTGAGCGGAACGCGGACGAGACCAAGCTGAAATCGGCTTTCCGCAAGCTCGCGATGAAATGGCATCCGGACAAGAATCCGGGCGACGCCACCAGCGAAGTCCGGTTCAAGGAAATCAACGAAGCCTATGAGGTGCTGAAGGACGGCGACAAGCGCGCCGCCTATGACCGCTTCGGCCATGCCGCTTTCGAGCAGGGCATGGGCGGTGGCGGCCCCGGCTTCGGCGCCGGCTTCGCCTCATCCTTCTCCGACATTTTCGAGGACCTGTTCGGCATGGCCGGGCAGCGCCGCAGCGGCGGCCGCGAGCGCGGCGCCGATCTGCGCTACAACATGGAGATCACGCTCGAGGAGGCCTTCCAGGGCAAGACCGCGCAGATCGAGATTCCGGTCTCGGTCACCTGCGAATCCTGCTCGGGCACCGGCGCCAAGGCCGGCACCAAGCCGAAGACCTGCTCGCATTGCGGCGGCGCCGGCCGTGTCCGGCAGGCCCAGGGCTTCTTCACGCTGGAGCGGACCTGTCCCGGCTGTCAGGGTCGCGGCCAGATGATCGAGGATGCCTGCACCTCATGCGCCGGTTCCGGCCGGGTGACGCGCGAGCGCACGCTGTCGGTCAACATTCCCCCTGGCGTCGAGGACGGCACCCGCATTCGTCTCGCCGGTGAAGGCGAGGCCGGTGTCCGCGGCGGACCGCCCGGCGACCTCTACATCTTCCTGTCGCTGACCACGCACCCGTTCTTCCAGCGCGACGGCGCCGACCTGCACTGCCGCGTGCCGATCTCGATGGTGACCGCAGCGCTCGGTGGCGAATTCGAAGTGCCGACCATCGACAAGGGCAAGACCAAGGTGAAGGTGCCGGCCGGCACCCAGTCCAGCCGGCGATTCCGCATCGCATCAAAGGGTATGCCGGTGCTCCGTTCGCGCCAGACCGGCGACATGTATGTCCAGGTCGTGGTCGAAACGCCGCAGAATCTGACCAAGAAGCAGCAAGAACTGCTGATGGAGTTCGAAAAGCTGTCGTCCGGCGCAACCCAGCCGGAGGCAGCGGGTTTCTTCTCTAAGGTCAAGGACTTCTTTGGCAATCGCTCCGTCTAGCCGCAGTCGTTATGCTTGACCGTAACGACTTCGATCTATACGTCTTTGTGACTGTTTTCTGACAACCGCTCGATTGTGCGGTCCCCGCCTGGTAGCGACATGCCTTTGCAATCGTCCGTGCGTGCGTCGAAGAAGCCCCTCCGTCTCGACGACGAGGTTCGATTTCTCCGTTCATGGATGGAGAAGCCGCTGCATATGGGCGCGGTGATGCCGTCCGGACGGTTGCTCGCCCGCACCATGGCGCAATATGTCGATCGCGACGCCGAGGGGCCGGTCGTCGAACTTGGACCCGGCACCGGGGCGATCACCAACGCGCTGATCGAGCACGGCGTCGACCAGAAGCGTCTCGTCCTGGTCGAATACAATCCCGGCTTCTGCGCGTTGCTGCGCGAACGTTATCCGCACGCCAGGGTCGTCCAGGGGGACGCCTATACGCTCCGTGATACGCTGTGGGAGGTGCTGAAATCTCCCGCCTCGGCCGTGGTCTCCGGCCTGCCGCTCGTCACCAAGCCGATGCTGACCCGCCTGAGGCTGGTCCGTGACGCTTTCCTGGCGCTCGCACCCGGCGCGCCGTTCATTCAGTTCACCTATTCGGTGGTGCCTCCGATTCCGAAGTCGCTGCCGGGCGTGTCCACAGAGGCCTCCGAGCGGATCTGGATGAACCTTCCGCCCGCGCGGGTCTGGGTGTATCGCAAGGGCTGACCACCCGGCGCCGTCGCGCCGGGCGAGCGCCTTACCTGCGATTTCAAAATGTCCGCGCTGAAAATCCTCGTGATCCCCGGATCGCTTCGGTCAGGCTCGCTCAATGCGAAGCTGGCTGCCGTGCTGGCGCACGAACTGGCGCAATCCGGCGCCGACGTCACCCGCATCTCGCTCGGCGATTTTCCGCTGCCGATCTATGATGGCGACCTGCAGGCGAAATCCGGCGTGCCGCAGCATGCCGTGAATCTGAAACGGATGATCGGCGCCCATCATGGCGTGCTGATCGTGACGCCGGAATACAATTCCTCGGTGCCGGCGCTGGTGAAGAACACGATCGACTGGGTGAGCCGCGTGCAGGATCCGCATGAGGTGCGAGGTCAGGTGTTCCACGGCCGCGCGTTCGCGATCTCAGCCGCATCCGGCAACCGGCTCGGCGGCACCCGCGCGCTCGCGGCGCTGCGCCTGATCCTGTCGGCGTGCCGCGCCACCGTGATCCCGAACCAGCTCGCGCTGTCATTCGCCGAGCAGGCCTATGACGATATGGATCATCTGAAGCACCAAGCCGACATCGACGCGATGCAGGCGCTGGTGCGGCAGCTGATCGACCAATCCCAACGCATGATGTGAGGTGACATGCAGCCAGCCAGGATCGCTCCAAGAGACCGGTTGATCGTGGCGCTCGATCTGCCGTCCGTCGCCAGCGCCGAGGCGATGATCGACCGGCTCGGCGATGCCGTCACCTTCTACAAGATCGGCTATCAGCTCGGTTATGCCGGCGGCCTCATCCTGGCGAAGCAGCTTGCAGGCAGCGGCAAGAAGGTCTTCCTCGATCTGAAGCTGCACGACATCGGCAACACCGTCGCGCGCGGGGTCGAAAGCGTCGCCGGGCTTGGCGCGACCTTCCTCACCGTGCATGCCTACCCGCAGACCATGAAGGCGGCGGTCGAGGCACGCGCCGGCTCCGGCCTGAAGATCCTCGCGGTGACGGTGCTGACCTCCTACGACGACACCGATCTGCATGCGGCGGGCTATCGCCTCAACGTCTCCGATCTCGTCGAAGCGCGCGCCAAACAGGCGCAGGCGCTTGGCGTTGACGGCCTCGTCAGCTCGCCCGAGGAGGCCGCCGCCTTGCGCAAGATCGTCGGCGACCAGATGAACCTGGTGACCCCGGGCATCCGCCCCGCAGGCTCGGCGACCGGCGACCAGAAGCGCATCATGACGCCGGCTCGCGCCATTGCCGCCGGCGCCGACTATCTCGTGGTCGGACGTCCGGTGATGGAAGCCGCCGACCCGAAGGCATCAGCCGAAGCCATTCACGCCGAAATCGCCCAGGCGCTCGCCTGAACAACAAGAGGGAGAACAGAGATGGCGAAGGGATACTGGATTGGACGCGTCGACGTTCACAATGAGGAAGGCTACAAGCCCTACATGGCGGCCAACCCCGCCATCTTCCAGAAATTCGGCGGCAAGTTCATCGTTCGCGGTGGCAAGTTCACCGGCGTGGAGGGACAGAGCCGCTCCCGCAATGTCGTGATCGAATTCCCCGATTACGCGACCGCGCTCGCTTGCTACCAATCGTTGGAATACCAAGCCAACATCAAGGTGCGGCAGCCGCATTCGATCGCCGACCTCATCATCATCGAGGGGTACGACAGCCCATAGTCCGCACATCGGGTAGCCGGTTCGGTTGCCGGAACAGCCTTGGCTCGCTATATCGCGTGGAGAGGTGAGCCATGGCTGACATGCGTCTGATTGTTGCGGGAGCCGGCGGCCGGATGGGCCGCACGCTGACCCGGGTGATTTCCGAAACCCCGGGGGCGGTGCTGGTCGGCGCTCTGGAAGCGCCGGGCTCGGAACTGCTCGGCAAGGACGCAGGCGTGCTCGCCGGCCTCCCCGCCAATGACGTCAAGCTGTCGGCCGATCTGTGGTCGATGTCGGCCGGCGCCGACGGCATCCTGGATTTCACCGTGCCGGCCGCGACCATCGCCAACGTCGCGATCGCGGCCGAGCGCGGCCTTGTTCACGTCATCGGCACCACCGGGATGTCGCCGTCCGACGATGCGGTGATCCGCAGCGTGACCAACCGCGCCATCGTGGTGAAGTCAGGCAATATGAGCCTCGGCGTCAATCTGCTCGCCGCGCTCGTCAAGCGCGTCGCGCAATCGCTCGACCAGAGCTTTGACATCGAAATTCTCGAGATGCACCACAAGTCCAAGATCGATGCGCCGTCGGGCACCGCCTTGATGCTCGGCGAAGCCGCGGCCGCGGGACGCAAGATCGCGCTCGATCAGCATTCGGCGCGCGGCCGCGATGGTCTCACCGGCGCGCGGCGCGCGGGCGATATCGGCTTTGCCTCGTTGCGCGGCGGCACCGCGGCCGGCGATCACAGCGTGATCTTTGCCGGCCCCTCCGAGCGCATCACGCTCTCGCACCATGCAGAAGATCGCGCGCTGTTCGCGCAGGGCGCGCTGAAGGCAGCGCTGTGGGCGCATGGCAAGAAGCCCGGCATGTATTCGATGGCCGACGTCCTCGGGTTGAGCGACTGACACCGCTCGACGGAATGAAATCAGGCTAAGCGAAAACGGAATCTGAAATGAGTGATCGTCTCCTTGTGCTCGTTCGTCACGGTCAGAGCGACTGGAATCTGAAGAACCTGTTCACCGGGTGGAAGGACCCTGATCTCACCGAGCAGGGCGTCAACGAAGCCAACGAGGCCGGCCGCAAGCTGAAGGCGCAGGGCCTGTCGTTCGATGTCGCGTTCACCTCCGATCTTACCCGTGCGCAGCACACGCTGAAGCTGATGCTGGAGCAGATCGGCCAGACCGGATTGCCGACCACGAAGAATCTCGCGCTCAATGAACGCGATTACGGTGATCTCTCCGGCCTCAACAAGGACGACGCCCGCAAGAAGTGGGGCGAGGACCAGGTTCTGATCTGGCGCCGTTCCTACGACGTGCCGCCACCCGGCGGCGAAAGCCTGAAGGATACGCTGGCGCGCACGCTGCCTTATTACGTGCAGGAGATCCTGCCCGGTGTGCTGCGCGGCCAGCGCACGCTGATCGCCGCCCACGGCAATTCGCTGCGCGCGCTGATCATGGTGCTGGAGAAGCTGACGCCCGAGCAGATCCTCAAGCGCGAACTCGCGACCGGCGCGCCGGTGATCTATCGGCTCAATGCCGATTCCACCGTAGCGTCAAAGGTCGATCTCGCGGGGTAGAGGTTTGATGTTGTCATTCCGGAGCGATGCGCAGCATCGAACCCGGAATCTCGAGATTCCCCGGTGCGCAATTGCGCACCTGAGGTCTGGTCCTTCGGACCATCCCGTAATGACGAGATAGAGGTTAGTGCAACCCCACCTGGCCGGCTTCCCAGCCCAGCATCGCCTGCTTGCGGGTGATGCCCCAGTGATAGCCGGTCAGCGCGCCGCTTTTGCCGAGTGCGCGATGGCAGGGCACCACGAACGACACCGGGTTGCGGCCGACCGCGGCGCCGACCGCGCGCGAGGCTTTCGGGCTGTTGATCTTGCAGGCGATGTCGGAATAGCTGACCGCGCGGCCCATCGGGACCTTGAGCAGCGTCTCCCACACCCGCACCTCGAAGTCGGTGCCGATCAAGACGACGCGCAGCGGCTGGTCCGCCCGCCACAACCTTGTATCGAACACGCGCTGCGCCAATGCTGCGGTACCGTCGGTGTCCTCGACATAGCTCGCGTTCGGCCAGCGCCGCTTCATGTCGGCGAATGCGGTCTGCTCGTCGCCGTGATCGGCGAAGGCAAGCCCCGCAAGCCCGCGATCCGTCGCGATCACGATCGCGGTGCCGAACGGCGAGGGATGGAAGCCGTAGCGCAGCGTCATGCCGCCGGCGCCGGTCTTCCATTCGCCCGGCGACATCGCCTCATGCGTGACGAACAGGTCGTGCAGCCGTCCCGGCCCTGACAGGCCGGAGTCGAGTGCCGCATCGAGCACGCTGGCGGAATCGCGCAGCAGGTTCTTGGCGTGGTCCAGGGTCAGCGCCTGCATGAAGGCCTTCGGCGTCAGCCCGGCCCAGCGGCGGAACAGATGGTGCAATTCATCCGGCGTGACGGCGGCGGCATCGGCCATCGCTTCGATGGTCGGCTGTGTGCGCCAATGCTCCGAGATGAACGCGATGGCGCGCCGAACCGAGTCATAGTCGCGCAGCGCGGCGCTCTGGAGGCCCGGCTTGGCCAGGCGCTGGTCGTGTATGGCGAGTGTCATCATGGTGTCTGATTTAGGAGCCATGGCGCGTCCAAACCACCCGATTTCTGACAAGCATGATCCGGAAAAGTGGGGACCGGTTTTCCGACGAGATCATGCTCAAAAGTAAGCTCGACTAGTGTCCCGAATCCGAAGTTCGCATCATTTGCCGCACTTTCGGAGCGAACTTCGGATTCGATAAGGACACTAGCAAACCTTTGATTCTAGTGTGCTTTATGAATGCGAAGTTCGTGAAAGTGGTTGCCGCGAAATCGCACGAACTTCGCATTCAGCACACTAGTGGATGGGGTTGTAAGTCGGGCCGCGTTTTGCGGCGTTGAGCGCCGCCGTCAAGGCCTTGGAGAAGCTGGCCTTTTCGTCCGGTCCGAGGAAGCTGCCAACGCTGACCCGGCGGCCCCGGGAGACCAGATAGAGCCGCTCGATACCGAACTCCTCATGCGAGATCTGTTCGAACCGCACCCAGAGCGGATTGAGCACCCATTCGGCCACATGACCGCGATGGCTGATCCTGCGCACCCGCAGTTCCGACGGTGTGACGGTGATCTCCTCGCTCGCCTTGGCGGAGCGGAAATTGACCTTGAACGCCCAATAGATCACCAGCGCGTCGAGGCCGAAGAAGCCGAAGATCGGCCAGGCGCCGAGCCACCAGAACACCGCGCCGGCGATGAAGCTGACCACGGTGACGAACGACATCAGCACGATAAAGCCGGTGCGATTCAGCGAGCGGTGCGGCGTCAGCAATGCCGAGAACAGTTTGGGCTCGGCCTCAGCGGCATCAGCCGCGAGATCATTGGCCCTGCGGTCTTCGCCCGGATCAAAGTCGTTGCCTGCGGTCATGGCCTATCAGTATATCCGGTTCATGGCCAAAATCATCCGCTCTCAACGCGCCAGCACATCAAGCGTTCGTTCCGCACCGAAGAAGAAGCCTGCGAATGCGGCAAGGCTGCTGCCCAAACGCGGGGCAAAGAAGGCCGCCAAGCGAACCGTAAAGTCAAAGCCATGGACATCGGAGGAGGTCTACGAGGCCTTCGACCGGTTCCGCAAAGCCAATCCCGAGCCCAAGGGCGAGCTCGAGCACCTCAATCCCTACACGCTGCTCGTTGCGGTGGTGCTGTCGGCGCAGGCGACCGACGCCGGCGTCAACAAGGCGACGCGAGCGCTGTTCGCGGTCGCCGACACGCCGGACAAGATGCTTGAGCTCGGCGAGGACAAAGTGCGCGACTACATCAAGACCATCGGGCTCTATCGCAACAAGGCGAAGAACGTCATCGCGCTCTCGCAGAAGCTGATCGCCGAGTTCGGCGGCGAGGTGCCGCGCACGCGTGCCGAGATCGAATCGCTGCCCGGCGCCGGCCGCAAGACCGCGAATGTCGTGCTCAACATGGCGTTCGGCGAGCACACGATGGCGGTCGACACCCATGTGTTTCGCGTCGGCAACCGCACCGGGCTCGCGCCCGGCAAGACGCCGCTCGAGGTCGAGCTGGGATTGGAAAAAGTGATCCCGACCGAGTTCATGCTGCACGCCCATCACTGGCTGATCCTGCATGGCCGCTACACCTGCCTCGCCCGCGGTCCACGTTGCGACGTGTGTCTGATCAATGATCTCTGCCGGTGGCCGGAAAAGACCGTCTGAGGCATGATCGTCGTCATGTGCTATCAGGGCGTTCTCGAGCGAAGTGGATGCCGGTCCGCGTGATAGGTTCGTCGGCTGTTCCGGTGGGTGATTGAGGGAGTGCGGTGTGGCAGAGCAGGTTGAAGATGGTCCGTCACCCGCCAGCCAGACCGCGACTGCTGCGGCGCCTGCCAAGGCGCAACCTTCGGCAAGCGGCTTCTGGAGCCGTTTCGCGATTCCGCTGTTTGTCGTGCTCGTCGCGCTGGTGTTCGTCGCGGTGGCGACCAGCCGCTGGGATGCCTGGGTCGGCAGCGCCACGATCCAGACCACCAATGATGCCTATGTGCGCGCCGAATTGACCCAGCTCTCCAGCCGCGTGTCCGGCGAGGTGCTCACCGTCGCCGTCTCCGATTTCCAGCGCGTCAAGGCCGGCGATCTCCTGGTGCAGATCGATCCCGCCGATTATCAGGCGCAGGTGGCGCAGGCCGAGGCCGGCGTGGTCGGTGCGCAGGCCGTGCTCGATAACCTCAACAACCAGGTCGAGCTGCAATACGCAACCATCGCGCAGGCCGAAGCTGCGCGGCTGTCCGCGGAGGCGCAGCAGACCTTGGCACGTCAGGAGGAAGAGCGTCAGCAGTCGCTGTCGCAAACCGACGCCGGCACGCGGCAGCGGCTCGAGCAGGCGACCGCATCCTACGCCAAGGCGGAGGCCGACGTGCGCGCCAGCCGCGCTGTCATCGCGGCACAGCGCCATCAGCTCGAGGTCCTGCAAGGCACCAAGAAGCAGCGTGCCGCCGACCTCGACGCCGCCAAGGCGCTATTGGCATCGGCCAAGCTCAAGCTTGGCTACACCAAGATCGTTGCGCCGTTCGACGGCGTCACCGGCGAGCGCCAGGTGCAGCCGGGCGACTACGTCAACATCGGCGCCAATCTGATCAACGTCGTGCCGCTGCCGAACGTCTATGTGATCGCCAACTACAAGGAGACCCAGCTGACCAACGTCAAGCCGGGCCAGCCGGTCGAGGTCACCGTGGATACGTTCGCGGGCCAAAGGCTGCGCGGCGTCGTCGAGCGCATCGCGCCGGCAAGCGGATCGCAATTCGCGCTGCTGCCGCCCGATAACGCCACCGGCAATTTCACCAAGGTGGTGCAGCGCATTCCGGTGCGTATCCACTTCGACAAGGGCCAGCCCTTGCTCGAGCGCCTGCTGCCGGGCATGTCGGTCGTCACGCGGATCGACACCGGCCAGGCGGTCGCCAATGGCGGAAAGTGACGACCGCGACCGTGGTCCGGTCTCGCGCGGCGACGTCGCGCGCTATCCGCTGTTCGCGGTCGTCGCCGTGCTGCTCGGCGCGTTTCTGGCGAATTTCGACAGCCGCCTGACCTCGGTCGGCCTGCCCGATCTGCGCGGCGCGTTCTCGCTCAGCTTCGACGAGGGCGCCTGGCTCTCGACGGCCGCCATCGGCTCGCAGATCTTCGTCGCGCCTGCGGTGGCCTGGCTTGCCACCGTGTTCGGCCTGCGCCGCGTGCTCGGCATTCCGAGCCTGGTCTATGCGGTGGTCTCGCTGACCATCCCGTTCGTGCGCGACTACACGACGCTGATCGCGCTCAGCATCGCCCACGGCATGCTGCTCGGCACCTTCGTGCCGGCGACGCTGATGATCATCCTGCGCAATTTGCCGATCCGATGGTGGCTGCCGGCGATTGCGATGTACTCGATCCGCGTCGGCTTCGCGCTCGACTCGTCAAGCTCGCTGGTCGGTTTCTATGTCGAGCATCTCGGCTGGCAGTGGCTGTATTGGCAGGGCGTGGTGATCGCGCCGCTGATGGGGCTGATGGTGTATCTCGGCACGCCGAAAGAACCCGTCAATCGCGACCTGCTGCACCATGCCGATTGGGGCGGCATGCTGCTGCTCGGCGCCGGGGTGTCGATGGTCTATGCCGGGCTCGATCAGGGCAACCGGCTGGACTGGCTGTCGTCGGGCACAGTGATGGCGCTCTTGATCGGCGGCGGGCTGTTGATCGTCGCCTTCATGATCAACGAAATGATCGCGCGCCGGCCCTGGGCGCATTTCAACGTGCTGTTCTCGCGCAATATCGGGCTCTCGCTGGTCGTCATCCTGCTGTACACGCTGACCAGCCTGTCGAATTCGTCGCTGGTGCCGAATTTCCTCGGCACCGTCGGCGCGCTGCGGCCGGAGCAGTCGGGCGTGCTGCTGTTCACCTACGGCGCGCCGCCGATGTTCGTGCTGGTGCCGATCTCGATCCTGCTGCTGCGCCACCTCGATCCGCGCATCGTCGTGGTGCTCGGCTTCTCGGCGTTCGCAGCCGCCAATCTCTGGGGCACGCAGCTGAGCCACGTCTGGGCGCGCGAGGACTTTGTCGGCATCGTCCTGCTCACCTCGATCGGGCAGGCGTTCACGCTGCTGCCGATCATCATCATGGCGCTGTCGAATTCCGATCCGTCGCGGGCGACGGCGTTCGCGGCCTATATCCAGATCATGCGCCTCGGCGGCGCCGAGATCGGCGTCGCGCTGATGGGGACCTGGCTGCGGGTCCGCGAGCAGATCCATTCGAACTATCTCGGACAGCACGTCCAGAATGGCGATATCGACGTCGTGAACCTGCTCAAGCGGCTGGCGGGTGAATTTTCCGGCCACGGCATTGGGACGGCGACGGGGCGCGCCGTCGGCACGCTGGCGGCGCTGGTGCAGCGCGAGGCCAACACGCTCGCCTATATCGACGGCTTCTGGCTGTGCTTCTGGCTCGCGATCCTGGCGCTGGTCCTGGTCGCCTTCATCACGCGCGCGCCGCAGGGCCCGTTGTCGCCGGCGCCGCTCGGCTTGGTGAAGAGCGCGATGCGCAGGCTGGGCGTCACCGCTTCCTGATTTTCGAAGAGGCGGCGCGGATATCGGCGCCGGGTCAATTTATAGTGAATGCGGCGCTCGCGCGATGTCGCAGGCGTGTTGAAATATTTTGCTCATCGCGCGGTTCCAAGAGCGGGGGAAATGGAGCCATGATGATCGAGATAAAGCAGACGGCCGCGCTTGTTTCCCTGGCGACGGCGGTTCCACCGCATCTATTCCATCAGGGACAGGTCCTGCAGGCCGCGCGCAATCTCCTCGCCGATCGCTATGCCGAATTCGAGACGCTCTCCAGCCTGTTCGCCAACACCGGCATCCAGCATCGCTACGGCGTCAAGCCGATCGAATGGTATCTCGAACGGCGCGGCTGGCCGGAGCGAACGCTGGCGTTCCTGGAGGGCGCGGAGACGCTGTACGTCGACGTGGCCCGCAAGGCGATTGCGCGCGCCGACCTGACCGGCGGGGACATCGATATCGTGGTCACGGTGTGCTCGACGGGTATAGCCACGCCGACGCTGGAGGCGCGCGTCGCCGGCAAGCTCGGTCTGCGGACGGATGTGTCGCGCGTGCCGGTGTTCGGCCTGGGCTGCGCGGGCGGCGTGTCGGGCCTGTCGATCGCGGCGCGGCTGGCCGAAGCGCGGCCGGGAGCGAACGTGCTGCTGGTTGCGCTCGAACTCTGCACGCTCGCGGTCCGGCACGACGAGCTCACCAAGGCAAATATCGTTGCGGCCAGCCTGTTCGGCGATGGCGCGGCCGCGATCGTGCTGCGTGCCGGCGACGGTGGCGCGACGCGGATCGAGGCGATGGGCGAAAAGCTGTGGCCGGATACGCTCGACATCATGGGCTGGACGGTCGATCCGGAAGGATTCGGCGTGGTCTTTCAGCGAACCATTCCGGATTTCGTCCGCGACCATGTTGGACCAGCCGTCGCCGAAATCCTGGCGCGGATGCAGCTGACCGCCGATGACATCGACCGCTTCCTCTGCCATCCCGGCGGCGCCAAGGTCATCGCCGCGCTGGAGCGGGCACTCGCGCTCGATCAGGGCACGCTCGATCACGAACGCGACGTCATCGCGGCTTGCGGCAACATGTCGGGCCCGACGGTTCTCTTTGTTCTCGAACGAGCCGGCGCCAAGGGATTGCCGCCGCGCTCGCTGCTCACGGCGCTCGGGCCGGGCTTCACGCTCAGCTGCGTTGCGCTCAGGCACGCGGCGTGAGCTTCGCGTCGGTCATCCTCTTGCTGGTCACGCTGCAGCGTCTCGGCGAGCTCGTGCTGTCACGTCGCAACACCGAGCGGCTTCTCGCACGAGGCGCGGTCGAGGTCGGCGCCAATCACTACCCGCTCATTGTCCTGGTTCACGCCGGCTGGCTGACCGCGCTGTGGATCTGGGGCCGCGACCAGGACGTCAATCTGGCCGCGCTGGCGGGTTTCCTGGTGCTGCAAGGCTTGCGGATATGGATCCTCGTCGCGCTGGGGCCGCGATGGACCACGCGAATCGTCGTGCTGCCGGGCGCGCCGCTGATCGCATCCGGGCCGTACCGATATTTCCCGCATCCAAACTACGCCGTCGTGGTCGGTGAAATCGCACTTCTTCCCCTCGCGCTCCACCTGCCGCGATTGGCGCTGATCTTTACCCTCCTCAATCTCGCGGTGCTTGCGGTCCGGATTCGGATCGAGAACCGCGCGCTCTCCGTCTCCGATTGGCCGCGCACAAGCACGCCATGAGCAAGGCGGATCACCGAACCGACGGCCCATCGGCTGCGACCTGGACCGGCTTTCTCCTGATGTGCTTCGGCATGTTCATGGCGATTCTCGACATCCAGGTCGTCGCAACCTCGTTGCCGACGATCCAGCGCGCGCTAGCGATCTCGCCGGCGGCGATGAGCTGGATCCAGACCGCCTATCTGATCGCGGAGGTGATCGCGATCCCGCTGACCGGCCTCTTCACGCATGCGCTGTCGTTGCGATGGCTGTTCGCGCTTGCGGTGAGCCTGTTCACTGCCGCCTCGGTCGGCTGCGCCCTCAGCGGCGGCTTTGCCGCGCTGCTGGCGTTTCGCGTGCTGCAGGGATTTTCCGGCGGCGTGCTGATCCCCGCAGTGTTCTCCGCCGTGTTCACGCTGTTCCCGGCGCGGCTTCATCCGGTGGCCACCACGATCGGCGGCGTCGTCGCGGTGCTCGCGCCGACCGTCGGACCCGTCGTCGGCGGCTGGATCACGCAGACCTGGTCGTGGCCATGGCTGTTCCTGATCAATCTGGTTCCGGGAACGGTGGCGGCCTCGGTCACGCCGTTGCTGCTTCCGAGGGAAGGCGTGCAGCTTCGGGCGTTCTCCAGACTGGATAAATGGTCGCTTGTCCTGCTCGCAGCGACGCTCGCAAGCTTCATGATTGGTCTGAAGGAAGCGCCGCAACGCGGTTGGGCGTCGATGCCTGGTCTCGGCCTGCTGATCGGAAGCATTGCCGGGATGGCATTGCTGATCCGGCGCACGCTCCGCGCGGTGGATCCGATCGCGCAATTGACGCTTTTCAAGCGGCGTCCGTTCGCGATCGGTTGCGCACTGAGCTTTTGCCTCGGCATTGGCCTGTATGGATCGACCTATCTGATGCCGGTATTCCTCGGTTTCGTCCGCCGCCATGACGCCTTCGAGATCGGCACGATCATGCTGGTCACGGGGGTTGCGCAGCTCGCCGCCGCGCCGCTTGCGGCGATCCTCGAAAGCCGCGTCGGCGCGCGGCGGCTGACCGGCGCGGGCTTCGCCTTGTTCGCGCTCGGCCTCGGCTGGAGCGCCATTCAGCCGCGCACGGCGGATTTTGGCGAGATGTTCTGGCCGCAGGTCGTGCGTGGCGTCGCGATCATGTTCTGCCTGCTACCGCCGACGCGCATTGCGCTGGGCGCCCTGCCGGAGGCGGACATTGCCGACGCCAGCGGACTGTTCAATCTGATGCGCAATCTGGGCGGCGCGATCGGGATCGCCCTGATCGATACCATCCTCTATGGGCGAAGCCCGATCTATGGCGAGGATTTCCGCCTGCGCCTGCTGGCGGGGGATGTCACTGCGGCGCAGGCGATCGGGCTCGATCCGAAGTTGCTGATCGACCGGCCGCCGGGTCTGCCGGACGACGCCACGGTGGCATTCATCCGGCCGTTGGTCGAACGGGCGTCGCTCGCACTCACCGTGAACGAAGCATGGGCGATGCTCGCCTGCGTGGCGATCGTCGGACTGCTGCTCGTGCCCTTCGCAAGCGATCGGGTGCCGGCATCGCTGCCCGAGCTTCCGGATACCACCTAGACCGAGGACACGTTGGTTCGCCGCGCCGGTTCGATCAACTCGCGCCGCGGGCCCGACAGCCGCTTGTACATGTGCACCATGAAGGCCATGCCGAACAGCGGCGTCGCCAGATTGACGATCGGGATCGAGACGAAGGCAGCGATGAACAGGCCCGCGGTAAAGACCGTCGCCGCGTTCTCCTTGCGCATCGCCTTGGCGTCATCAGGCGAGCGGAACCGCATCGCCGCAAGCTCGAAATACTCGCGGCCGAGCAGCCAGGCGGTCGCGAGGAAGAAGATGATGAAGCCCGCGCCCGCGAACAGCACGAACGGCAGCGCGACCAGATAGACCAGGATCGTCAGCAGCGCGGTCTTGACGCCCTCGATCGTCGCGAGCGTCACCGGCAGCGCCACGCCGGGATGGTCGGCCGGATAATGCTCGCGCTCGACATGGTCGGCGACGTCGTCGACAAACAGGCTCGCCACCAGCGAGGTGATCGCCGGCATCAGGAAGATGCCGCCGAGCACGACGCCAAGGCCCGCCGAGATCGAGACGATCCAGGACAGCACGTGCAGCGTGGAATGGAAATTGGGGCCGAGCATGCCTTCGGCCCAGACCTCTCCATAGTCGGCAAACCAGCTCAGCAGCCGCTGCAATCCGATCGCCAGCACGGTGATCAGCACCAGCGCAAGCCCGATCGAGCGCCACAGGATCGAGCGCATCGGCGGCGACAGGATTTGCGAAAGCGCCTTGACGGCGGCGGCTAACATGACTGGGTTACCTCTGCACAAATGACCCGCGAGAGGTAGACACCCAATATGGCTTCGGCAAGTGCCGTTTGTGCCGCGGCGAGAGCGTTTTCGAGCGAAATGCTCTAGGCGTCGAGCGGCCTGCCGCGGACGTTCGGTCCCCAGACACCGATGGCAATGATCACGATGACCATCGCCGCGGTGATCAGGCCGAACACGCCGCCGACGCCGGCCTCCTTCAGCATGAACGCCACGATGAAGCCGGAGAAGGTCGCGCTGAGCCGGCTCATCGAATAGACGAGGCCCGCGGCGCGCGCCCGGATCGCGGTCGGGAACACCTCGGTCTGGTAGGCGTGATAGGCGTAGGACAGCGTCATGTTGGCCCCCGTCACCAGCACGCCGCTGGCGATCAGCAGCACCGGCTCGGTGAGCTGCGAGAAGGCGAGACCGAACACCGAGATCGCGGTGGCCGCGCCGCAGATGATCCATTTGCGCTCGAAGCGGTCGGCGAAGGTTGCGGCCAAGAGCGGCGCGAGCGGATAGGCGAAGGCGATGATGAAGGAATATTGCAGGCTCTTGGTGACGTTGATGCCCTTCTGCACCAAGAGCGCCGGAACCCAGTTGGAGAAGCCGTAGACGCCGAATGCCTGGCAGAGATTGAAGATCATGAACAGCACGACGAGCGAGGCGTAGGGCGGCCTGAACAGGTCGGCATAGCCGGTCTCGGCCGGCGCACCTGCCGGCGCCATCGCTGCCGTCGCGGTCGGGCGCGGCGCCGCCGTCGGCGATGCGGCTTCGAGCGTCCGCATGATTGTCTCGGCCTCGGCAGCGCGGCCATGGCGGGCCAGCCAGAGCGGGCTTTCCGGAACGTAGAGCCGCAGCACCCAGATGATCATGCTGGCGGCGGCGCCGATCAGCACGACCCAGCGCCAGCCGTCGATGCCGTGCGGCGAGAGCGGCACCAGCCACCACGCGAGTGCCGCGACGATCGGCACCGCCGACAGCATGACCGCCTGGTTGATCGCAAACGCCCGGCCGCGCATCCAGCTCGGCACCAACTCGGTGATGTAGGCGTCGATGGTGATGACCTCGATGCCGATCCCGATCCCGGCGATGAAGCGCCACAGCAGCAGGCCGCCGGGTGTGGTCTGGCACGCCATGATCACGGATGCGGCGCTGTAGAACAGCAGCGACCAGGTGAAGACCGCCTTGCGCCCGAAGCGATCGGCGAGGAAGCCGAGGCAGAACGTGCCGACGAACAGGCCGGCGAAGGTCGCCGCGACGAAGGCGCCGATCCCGGAGAAGCCGAAGAACGCCTGCGTCGTCGTGGTCATCAATCCGCTGCGGGCAAGGCCCGGCGCGATATAGCCGGTAAAGAACAGGTCGTAGATTTCGAAGCAGCCGCCGAGCGAGAGTAGAATCACCAGCCGCCAGACGTAGCCGGACGTGGGCAGCGCCTCGAGCCGTCGCGAAATCTGGTCGGGTCCGCTTGTCGTGGTGGCGAGATCGGCGACCGAGCCGAGTTCGACGGCGCTCATGATGGTCCTCCCCGAATGGTGCAACGGCCGCCCTTCTTGCGAAGGCGTGCCGGTCGCGCATGTTTGGCAGCCGGGAGCCAGAAATCCAGACGAACATATCGAAGGAATCGTTCGATATTTTCGAACTCAGGGGGGAGGGTTGCATTGATTCACCTTTCAAACGGCTTGTTCAACTGTCGCCCCTGCGAAAGCAGGAACCCATACTCCGCGGCGGGTGTCGTGAAAGGGACTCGTCGTCCCACTGGTGCGCAACTTTGCGGTTCGGTGGTTATGGGTCACTGCTTTCGCAGGGACGACACTGAACCTGTGCAACCACTGGGTCATACATTCAGATCAGCAGCGTCGCCTCCCAGGCGCCGCGGCCCACTTGGTCTGCGATCAGGGCGCGGATCAGGCGGCACATCTCCTCCATGACGTAAGTCATTGGGCGGTTGCGCAAGCGGCAAAGATAGAGCGTGCGGGTCAGTTTTGGTTCGATGACTTCGCGCGCGACCAGCGATCGTGCCTTCAATGGCTCGCTGACGAAATGCGTCGTCGCGATCGTGCAGCCCAAGCCCGCGGTCAGCGCGCCGATCATGCCGCTGGTCGAGTTGAGATGCATGATCGCATTGGCCTCGAGCCGCTTCAGCAGCACGGGATCATCCAGCAGCGCGCGCGCCGATAGTCCGTACCGCAACAGGATCAGGGGCAGCCGCGTCACCTCCTCGAAGGTGATTGGCGTTTTCTTCCCGATCAGCTTCTCGGTGCCGACGCAGAACATCTGTTCCTCCAGCACCGGCTCGGCGACCAAGTCCTTTTCCGACGGCGGATTGTAGACCAGCGCGAGGTCGACCTCGGAACTCAGCAGATGCAGCAGCGTCGCGCCGGAGAGACTCTCGGTCAGCGACAGCTTCAGGTTCGGATATTTCGTCAGCACGGTGCGCATCAGCGGCACGCCGATCGCCTTCATCCCGGAATTGGCCATGCCGATCGAGATATCGCCGGCGATCACGCTGGCGCCTTCCTTGATCTCGCGCTCGGCCGCCGCCATCGCGCGCAGGATGATGCGGGCATGTTCATAGAGCCGCTCGCCCGCCGCGGTCGGTTCCATGCCGCGTGGCTTGCGCTCGAACAGCGGCGTGGCGAATTCAGCTTCCAGATTAGCGATGTGGTGGCTGAGCGCGGATTGCGCGACGTTGGCCTGATCCGCCGCCCGCGACAGGTTGCGCTGCTCGTAAACCGCGATGAAATAGCGAAGCTGGCGCGAATCCATGAGGGTTCAGCGTTCTAGAACCACGAATACTCTATTCGACAGATTATATTTTTCAGATAGCGTGCGGAAGCCTAACCTGCGCCGATCACAAAGCGTTTTCGAGCGAAGCGGATACCGGTTCGCGTGAAGAAACGCGTCAGAACAAGAGCGCAACGAGCACGGAGAAACCGATGACCGGGAACGGACTGCCGCTGGAAGGCGTGAGGGTCGTCGAGATGACCCACATGGTGATGGGGCCGACCTGCGGCATGATCCTGGCGCAACTCGGCGCCGAGGTGATCAAGGTCGAACCGCCCGCTGGCGACAAGACCCGTTCGCTCGGCGGCATGGGAGTGTCGTTCTTCCCGCTGTTCAACCGCGGCAAGCGCAGCGTGGTGCTCGACTTCGCCAAGTCCGAGGACCGCGACACGATGCACCGGCTGCTTGCCAGCGCCGACGTGTTCCTGGAGAATTTTCGCGACGGCCAGCTCGACAAGCAGGGGCTCGGCGCCGAGGAGCTTCGCCAAAAATATCCGCAGCTGATCATCGCCGGCCACAAGGGCTTTCTGTCCGGTCCCTATGATCATCGGCCGGCGCTCGACGAGGTCGTGCAGATGATGTCGGGGCTCGCGGCGATGACCGGCACGCGCGACAAGCCGCAGCGCGTCGGCTCCTCCGCCAACGACATCATGGGCGGCATGTTCGGGGTGATCTCGATCCTCGCCGCGCTCTATCAGAAGCGTGGCGGCGACAGGAGCGGCGCTGACATCCGCATCGGCCTGTTCGAGAACTGCCTGTTCCTGGTCGCCCAGCACATGGTCGAGTACGAGATGACCGGACGCAAGCCGCGCTCGATGCCGGAACGCGAGCATGCCTGGCCGATCTACGACATCTTCGATACCGCCGGCGGCGATCGCATCTTCATCGGCGTCGTCACCGAAGGTCATTGGCAGAGCTTCTGCCGCGAGTTCGGCCTCACGGAATTCGCCGACGATCCGACGCTGCGCTCGACCACGGACCGCATCATGGCGCGCGACCGGATCATTCCGCGCGTTGCCGCGGTGATCAAGGATTGGAACGTGGCGGACCTCTCGGCGAGGCTCGACGCGCTTAACATCTGCTTCTCGCCGATCAACCGGCCGGAGGATCTGCTCGGGGATCCGCATGTGCTGCGTCCCGGCGGGCTGGTCAACAACGTGAACGCCGACGGCAAGCCGTTCCGCGTCCCCGCGCTGCCGCTCGAATGGAACGGCCGCAATATCGGCGAAGGTCTGAAGGTGCCGGTGCTCGGCGCCGATACCGAAGCGGTGCGCGCCGAGCTCACACAACAGACGATTTCATCAACCGGAAACGCTGCATGAGGCTGACATGACCCGTGTCCACGATATCTATCCGAGCGACAAGGTGAGCCTGCGAGAGGTCGGCCTGCGCGACGGGCTGCAACTCGTGAAGACGTTCCCGTCGACCGCGGCGAAACAGCGCTGGGTGCGCGATGAATACGCCGCCGGCGTACGGCATTTCGAGGTTGGCTCGTTCCTGCCGGCCAAGACCTTCCCGCAATTCGTCGATGTCCGCGACGTGGTCGCCTCCATCGCCGCGCTGCCCGGGGCGCACGGCGTCGCGCTGGCGCTGAACGAGCGCGGCGTCAACGAGGCGCTGGCCACCGGCGTTGCCGAGATCGCCTCGGTGGTATCGGCGACCGAGGAGCACAGCCAGGCCAACGCCAACCGCTCGCGCGAATCCGCGATCGGGAACATCAAGCGGCTTTGCGAGCTGCGCGATGCCAGCGCGCACAAGCCGCTGGTCAATGCCGCGATCTCGATGGCACTGGGCTGCTCGATCGTCGGTCCCGTCGATCCGAACGAGGTGCTGCGCCTCACCGAGAAGCTCTACGAGGTCGGCGTCGACATGGTCGCGATTGCGGACACGGTGGGTTATGCCGGGCCGAAGCAGGTCGGCGAGCTGACGCGGGGCGCGGTGAAGATCGCGGGATCGAAGCCGGTCTGCGTGCATCTGCACGACACCCGCGGCATGGGCATCGCGAATGCTTCCGCCGCGCTCGATGAGGGCGCCCGCGTGCTCGACGGCTCGCTCGGCGGCCTCGGCGGCTGCCCGTTCGCGCCGGGCGCCACCGGCAATGTCGTGTTCGAGGACCTCGTCTTTCTCTGCGAGAGCAAGGGATTTCCGACCGGCATCGATCTCGATCGCCTGGTCGAGGTGCGCGCGATCCTGAAATCGGAGATGCCGAACGAGGCGCTCTATGGCGGTCTCGCCCGCGCCGGCCTGCCGCGCGGCACCAAGGCGAGGGCGGCGTAGCGTATTCATTGCGTAGCCCGGATGGAGCGAAGCGAAATCCGGGGCCTCGCCCGCAGACGGAGCTTCCCGGATTTCGCTGCGCTCCATCCGGGCTACGAGACGACACGCTCTCAATCGTGCCCGTGCCCCCGCTTGCGCGGCTTCTTGTCCGGGGCGGTCGGGATCATCACCACGCGGCCGTAACGCACGCCGCGTTCGGCGATGACGTGATCGGCGAGATGGCGGACCTCGCTGCTGGCACCCTTCAGCGCCGTCACCTCCATGCAGCTGTCGTCGTCGAGATGCACATGCAGCGTCGCCAGCGACAGGTCGTGATGGCCGTGGAAATTCTGCACCAGCCGCTTCGACAAATCGCGCGCGGCGTGGTCGTAGACATAGACCAGCGCCGCGACGCATTGCCCTGACGGCGCCTCTTCCGCGCTCTGCTGCAAGCCGGCGCGTGCGAGATCGCGGATGATCTCGGAGCGGTTCTGATAGCCGCGCGCCTCGGCGGCGGCGTCGATCTCCGCGAGCAGGTCATCCTCGATGGTGATGGTGATGCGTTGCATGGATTATCCGTGGTGGCTCGATTGCCTGGCGGTATGACATTTTTCTTGTAACGTCATACTGTGCTTGCTAGCGTCGCTTTGCCGAGGTTGGTTGGACTGGTGCGGTCGTCGCGTGACTGTAACAGGTATCATGCGGGGGCATGGGCGTTGCGTCGTACTGCATGGCGGATATTTCCCGCCGCCGCGTCCATTGCAGCATTTGCGCCGGCCGCCGAAGCGCAGGCGGTCGCCACCGTGCCCGGCCAGTTGCCGCCGGTGACGGTAACGTCGCCGGACCAGGCGCCACCCAGGCACGCCAGACCGTCCCGGCGTCCGCGCCATGTCGCCAGCGGCGGCCGCAAGCCTGCCGCGCTCCAACCAAGTCAACCCACCGCTGCGAGCGACGGAATCACCGGCGGCTCGGCGACCGTGTCCGCGTCCGATCTGCAACCGACCGCCGCCAGCGCGCGGCAGATTAGCGGCGACGAGGTGAATGCGCGGCCGATCTCGCGCGTCGGCGAAGTTCTGGAGGTGGTGCCGGGTCTGATCGTCACTCAGCATTCCGGCGAGGGCAAAGCCAATCAATATTTTCTGCGCGGCTTCAATCTCGATCACGGCACTGACCTCGCCATCACCGTCGACGGCATGCCGGTCAACATGCCGACCCATGGTCATGGCCAGGGCTATGCCGACATCAATTTCCTGATCCCGGAGCTGATCCGGTCGATGGATGTCCGCAAGGGTCCATACTACGCGGACAAGGGCGACTTCGCTTCCGCCGGCGCGGTCGACATCAATTATCTGAACGCACTGCCGAAGAACATCGCCGAGCTGACGGTTGGCAGCTTCGGCTATCTGCGCGCGATGACAGCCAGCTCGGCCAAGGCCGGCGATGGCACGCTGCTCGCAGCCTTCGAGGCCAACAAATACAATGGCCCGTGGGACGTGCCCGACGACATTCGCAAGCTCAACGGCGTACTGCGCTATAGCCAGGGTACCGCGACCGACGGCTTCTCGCTGACCGCGATGGCCTATTCCAATGGCTGGAATTCGACCGACCAGGTCGCGCAACGTGCGATCGACCAGGGCCTGATCGGCCGTTATGGCACGCTCGATCCGACCGATGGCGGCACCGCCAGCCGCTTCAGCCTGTCCGGCAACTGGGCGCAGTCCAGCGACTACGGGCAGAGCAAGCTCAACGCCTATGTGATCCGCTCGTCGCTGCAGCTTGACAACAACTTCACCTATTTCCTCGACGACCCCGTCAACGGTGACCAGTTCAGCCAGACCGACAGGCGCACCGTCTATGGCCTCGACGCCAGCCATGCTTTCGACCTTCGTTTCGCCGGCGTCGATACGCAGACCCGGGTCGGCGTGCAGACCCGCTACGACGACATCAATGTCGGTCTGTTCAAGACCGTGCAGCGCGAGATCCTGTCCAGCGTGCGCAACGACCAGGTGCAGGAGGGTAGCGTCGCGCTGTGGGCCGATACCACCGCGCGCTGGACCGACTGGCTGCGCACCACGGTCGGCATCCGCGAGGATTATTTTGCCGGCCATGTGCTGAGCGACACGCCGCAGAATTCCGGCAACGCCCAGGCGGCGATGACGAGCCCGAAGGCCGGCATCGTGCTCGGCCCCTGGTCCAGGACCGAGTTCTACGGCAATGCCGGCTTCGGCTTGCATTCCAACGACATCAGGGGCGCGACCATCACCGTCGATCCCAATGACAAGGTGACGCCGCTCGAGCGCGTGCCGCTGCTGGTGCGCTCGAAGGGCGCCGAACTCGGCATCCGCACCAGGGCGATCGACGGCCTCACCTCGTCGCTCGCCGTGTTCGTGCTCGATTTCGATTCCGAGCTGCTGTTCGTCGGCGATGCCGGCACCACCGAGCCGAGCCGGCCGAGCCGGCGCGTCGGCGTCGAGTGGACCAACCAGTACAAGCTCTTGCCGTGGGTGAGCCTCGATTTCGACCTCGCCTATACCCGCGCCCGCTTCACGGATGTCGATCCGGCCGGCAATTTCATTCCGGGTGCGCCGGCCTGGGTCGCCAGCGGCGGCGTCACCTTCGGCCGCGAGACCGGCTGGTTCGGCAGCCTGCGCGCCCGCTATTTCGGCCCGCGCCCGCTGATCGAGGATGACAGCGTGCGCTCGCTGTCGTCATTCATCGTCAACGCCCGCGCCGGCTACAAATTCGACAACGGGATGCGGCTGCAGCTCGACGTCCTCAATCTCTTCAACGCGCAAACCAACCAGATCGAATACTACTATCTGTCGCGGCTGCCGGGCGAGCCGATCGATGGCGTCGCCGACCGCCATGTGCATCCTGCCGAGCCGCTTGCCGTTCGGCTGACGCTTGCGGCAACGTTCTGATCGTCACACCGGCGCGCGACCTTCCGCGGTCATTTCCGCAGCCGGAAGCGCCGTCTCTTCGTCAGTCGCTTCAGGAACAAGCGGCGGCGACTTACGTTCTGGAAACACACCGAATTCGCCCGCCACCTCCTGGAGCGGCTTCTGCTTGTCGGCCCAGTGCAGGGCCGTATAGTCGAAACCGTGCACGATGGTGGGTTTGACGACTTCGAAATAGGGCGAGATGTCGAAATCGCGAGGCATGTAGAGCGAAGAATCGCGGATATGCAGGATCTCGCGGCGCGCCTTGCGGCTGGCGGCGCGCGTGATCTTGGGCAGGATCGGATAGCGCACGGCGTCGAACGCCTGCGCGATCAGCGCCGAGCAGATGATCTTGGTCGGATCGCCGGAGCCGAACGCGATCATGCGGCGGCGCCAGCGCTGCGGGATCGGCAGCGGAAACAGATAGCGCGCGAGATCGACGATGTTCTTGGTGTCGTAGCCGAAGCCGATGCGGTTGATGGCGTAGCGGCACACCGTGGTGCGGTCCTCGAACGACAGTCCGACCGGACGGCAGAGGCGGGTGTGGTAGGCGAGATATTTCGACAGCGGCGCGGAGGTCACGCCTTCGCCGATATTGGCCTCGATCAGCACATGCTGTTCGCCGTCAGGCTCGAACGCGCCGTCGATCGGCCCGACAAACAGCGCGGCGTGCGACCAGGTCGACTGCGTGAGGTATTTGATGATGCCGGAAATCCGGTTGTTGCCTTCGACCAGCAGCACGTCGCCGGGCTGCATGATGCTCCGCAGATGGTCCGGGTCGCTCGGCGTGAACGGCTCGTAACCGGGGACTTCCTTCTGCAGGTACCCCGCGATCCATTTACCGACGGTATCGAGCATTACGCCCATGGATTTCCCCCAGCGGTTCTATGACCGCTTGTGTTTCACTTAATCATGGTCGCAAGCTGTTGCAATTTAGTTCATGCCATCGGCGGATCAATCATGATTGATTTACCGTGATGGTTGCTGCGGTCGGTGAGATGCGGCACAGTTCGCGAAGCGTTCCCGTTCTCCGCAAGTCCCCGGAAACCATGCCAGAAGCTATGTCATGACCGTGACCCGCCGCGATTTCCTGTCGGCGTCCGCAGCCTTCGCGCTGGTGCCTGCGCTGGGCGGCCGGGTGCTTGCGGCGCCGCCGCCGCGCGAGGCCGACATCGTCGTGATCGGCGCAGGGGCCGCAGGCATTGCCGCGGCGCGACGGATCGTTGCCGCCAACCGCAAGGTGATCGTGGTGGAGGCGGCGGGCCAGGTCGGCGGTCGCTGCCAGACCGATGCATCGACATTCGGCGTGCCGTTCGACCGCGGCGCGCGCTGGATGCACAATCCCGAGACCAATCCGATGATCCGGCTGGCCCGCTCCGCGGGCCTCGACATCGTCACGGCGCCTGCGGGGCAGAAGATTCGCATCGGCCGGCGCTATGCCCGCCCCGGCGAGACCGAGGAGTTTTTGGCGGCGCTGGTGCGCGCCAATCGCGCCATCGACGACGCTGGGCGCAAGGCCGATATCGCCTGCGCCGCTGCGATGCCGAAGGATCTCGGCGATTGGGCCGGCACCGCGGAATTCCTGCTCGGGCCCAATTTCTGCGGCAAGGATCTGAAGGATCTCTCCGCCGTCGACAAGGTGCGCGCGCAGGATCGCAACACCGCGATCGCTTGCCGGCAGGGGCTCGGCGCGCTGATCGCAAAGCTCGGCGAAGGACTGCCGCTGGCGCTGTCGACGCCGGCGCAGCGTATCCTGTGGAGCAATCGCGACGTCATGGTCGAGACGCCCTCCGGCAAGATCACCGCGCGCGCCGCCATCGTCACGGTGTCGAGCAACGTGCTCGCGAGCGGCAATATCAAATTCGCGCCGGAGCTTCCGAAGCGCGCGCTCGATGCCGCCGCCAAGCTCAGCCTCGGCAGCTACGATCGCATCGCGCTGCAGATCCCCGGCAATCCGCTCGGACTGTCGCGCGATGACGTCATCATCGAGCAGAGCAATTCGACCAAGACGGCGCTGCTCTACGGCAATATTGCAGGCTCCTCGCTGTGTACGATCGACGTCGCAGGCTCGTTCGGCCGCGACCTGTCGGCGCAGGGCGAGCAGGCGATGTCGGCTTTCGCAGTGGGATGGCTGACCAAGCTCTATGGCAGCGAGGTCGGCGCCGCCGTGAAGAAGACCAGCGCGACGCGCTGGAATGCGCAGCCCTTCATTATGGGCGCGATGTCGGCTGCTGCACCCGGCGCACAATTCTCGCGCCGAATCCTGGCCGAGCCGATCGGCGCGATGTATCTCGCGGGCGAGGCCACCCATGAGACGCTGTGGGGCACCATCGACGGCGCCTGGGACAGCGGCGAGCGCGCCGCCGACGCCGCGCTGCGCAGGATCGGCGGGGCGAAGGAAGCGACACCGGCGCCCGCAGCGCCCGCCGCAAAACACAAGCGCCGCACGTCGCCTCGCTCCGGGGCGATGAATTGACGGTCGGGTGAGGTGACGGTTGAGCGCGGCCGGCCTTACCGTCGTGTGTGCGATGATTTGATTTGGTGGCGAGTGCTGCCGCACGACAGATGTCGTCCCTGCGAAAGCACTAGCGTGTCTACACGGTTTTGGGGCGCGACAGATTGACTCGGTGCAGCAAGAAGTGGCGTCTCTGCAGCATGTTGTATGATTCTCTCACTGGCGCTTTGATTCGAAGGAGCGCCAGCGATGCAGCCGGATTTGTCTTTGGGTGAGTTCGGGGACGTTCGTCTCGACAAAAGGGGGCGACGCTTCTCCGGGCTATGCTTTGCACGCGCAGCGTCTGCTTGCGCCAGATGGCCCGGGGCGATTGGGCTGCCAATATGACGTTCTGGCGGTTTGTGAACAACCCCCAAGTCACGATCGATAAATTGATTGAGGGCTGGAACACGCAGACGCGGACTGCGGTCAGCGGGCGTCATGTGCTGGCGATCCAGGATACGAGCGAGGTCAAGTTCCAGACCCAGGCGGGACGGCGGCGCGGGCTGGGCAAAGTCGGCAAGGGCAATGCTCGCGGCGTGCTGTTGCATGCGATGATGGCGGTGGATGCCGACAGCGGGGTCTGTCTTGGCCTTACTGGCGGCAACGTTTGGACGCGCAAAGGCAAGGTAAAAATCCCGCATGAGCGGCGCGCCTTGGCCGACAAGGAGTCGGCGCGCTGGGTGACGGCCGCCGAGCAAGGCCGCGACGTCCTGGCAGATGCCCGCATGATCACCGTCGTCAACGACCGCGAGGGGGATTTCTTTGCTCACTGGGCGCTGACGCCAGCTGAGAATGTCCATCTTCTGTCGCGTGCCATGCACGACCATGCGCTGGTCGATGGCGACACACTTTATCAGGCGGTCGAGCGGAGCCGCTTCTGCGACAACGCGGTGATCGATCTGCCGCAGCGAATGGATCGGCGCGGCCGGCAGGCCCATCTCTCGATGCGCTTCGGAACCGTCGTGCTCAAGCGGCCGCAGAGGCCCGGCGTCACCGACTTGGCGGAGGGCATCAAACTCAGCTTCGTAGAAGTGGTCGAGTTGCATCCGCCGAGAGGTGCGGAGCCCATTCGCTGGCTGCTCCTGACCACTCATCCGGTCGCCACCGTTAAAGACGCCTGGCAGATCGTCTCCTGGTACCGCCAGCGCTGGATCATTGAGCAACTCTTTCGCTCGCTGAAGAGCCAGGGTTTGCGCATCGAGGATAGTCAGATCGAGAGCGCCGAAGGCCTGATCAAGCTCGTGGCGGTCGCCACCAGAGCGGCATGTATCGTCATTCAACTCGTTCAGGCCCGCAACAGTGGCGAAGAATTGCCGGCTGAATTTGTCTTCACCGCAGAAGAGATCGAGACGCTCAGGGCCATCAACAAAACCATGAAAGGTCGCACCGAGCTTCAGAAAAACCACCATCGCCCCAACACTCTTGCTTGGGCGGCATGGATCATCGCAAAACTCGGCGGATGGACCGGCTACGCCTCCCACCGTCCACCTGGACCAATCACCTTCCACACCGGAATGGCCCGCTTCCAAATCCTCGCAAATGGCCCGACAAACGTGTAGATGCACTAGTGCTTTCGCAGGGACGGCACCGAGTATGTTGCGCAGCAGGTGGTCATGAATCCGCATTCTCGCGACATGATTTGTCCGATCACACCGGCAGCTTCAGCTCCATTAGATCCTTGGCCACCACGATGCGGCCGGAATAGTTCTTCTTCACGTCCCTCGTCCAGTCATCGTCGGTGACCTGCCGATCGTCGCCGGGGACGAAGTGACTGAGCACCAGCGTCTTCACGCCGGCGGCGGCTGCGATGCGGCCGACGTCCTCGGTCGAGGTGTGGCTGTCGAGCAGATGCTTCTTCAGCGTGGCGCCGTTCTTGGTCGTGGCGACCAGGCGATCGACCGCGGGGACATAGAGACATTCGTGCACCAGCACGTCGACGCCCTTGGCAAATTCGGCGAGCTTCGGGTTGTAGGCGGTGTCGCTGGAGAACACGATGGTGCCGTCCGGGGTCTCGAACTTGTAGGCGAAGTTATCCGTGATCGGCGGATGCGGCGTGCGGAACGCGGTCACGGTGACGTCCGATGTCTTCAGCACCACACCGTCGTCCCTGATGTCTTTCGCGATCAGCAGCTTGCGCGGGTCCGGGCGGCCTTCGTCCTCGATCCGGGTCTCGACGTCGAACTTGTTCAGCTCCCAATATTCCTTGGTCATCGCCTCGATGCCCTTGGGGCCGAACGAATGGATCGGCGTCGAGAGGCCGGCCGCCCAGGCGTTGTAGAACAGATTGCCGTATTCCAGATTGTGATCGGAATGATGATGGCTGATGAAGATGTACTTGACCTGCGGGATCGGCACGCCCGCGCGCACAAGCTGGCGGCTGACGCCCATGCCGCAATCGATCACGAACGGGGTATCGTTGACGACGACGAGATTGGCAGGGTTCGAAGCGCCGTTGCCGACGCGCGGCCCGCCCTTGGTGCCGAGGAACACGATGCGGGTCCGCGCCTTGTCGGTTTGCGCGCGCACGCCCGGTGCCGCGAGCACGGCGGCGCTGCCGAGCGCCAGTTTCAATGCGTTGCGGCGATCGATCATCGGTGTCTCCCTGGTCTCTTTTTTGTGCTGCGACCCTAGCCGCCGCGCAGGATGCCATCAAGCGCCGGCAGGCCGACGATGACGGCAGCCGCGATCAGCGCGTAGCAGATCGCGCGAAACACATTTTCGCTCGCCTTGCCGAACAGCGCGGCGCCGAACCAGACTCCGATGCCGTAGATCGGGCCGACGATCAGCGAGAACTTGACCGATTCGATCGTGATCAGGCCGGTGAACCAGTAGCTGACCAGCGAGAAGAAGTCCGAGGCACCGAAGAACAGCACGATATTGGCGCGCGAGATCACCGACGAGATCGGGCGGCCCAGCCAGTAGGCGACGATCGGCGGGCCGCCGGTCTGCGCGAGGCCGCTGCAGAAGCCGGAGAGGCCGCCGACGCCGACGGAGAGGGCGACGTGCTCCTTGCCGTGATAGCGCCAGCCCGACAGCAGCAGTGCGAGCAGCACCGCGACGAAGCAGGAGATGATCCAGCGCGTCGTGACAGGCTCGAGCACGGTCAGGAAATAGGTGCCGATGGGGACGCCGACCAGCGCGCCGGCGACCATGACCGCGGTCGCCTTGCGGTCGGCGTGGGTCCAGGCGTTCGGCAGCAGCGGCGTGGCGGCGATGAAGTCGATGACGAGCAGCAGCGCCGCCACCAGCCGCGGCGCCGCGACGCTGCTCGCGAGCGGCATGAAGATCAGCGCCGAGCCGAAGCCCGAGAAGCCGCGCGCCGTGCCCGACACGAAGGCGATCGCGCAAATCGCGAGCGCGATGCTGGTCGAGATGTCGGAGGGGATCAGGCTGAAGGAGGTCATGAAAGGATAACGAGATTCGACTAGCTGGCTGGCAACTCAAAGCGCCCCTACTCAGACCCGTCATCCCCGCGCAAAGGTTTCGCCTTTGTCGCTGGAGGTGCGAGCAGAGCGAGCCTCGAAGGATGCACGGCCACAGGCGGGGCCGTCGACCCTTCGAGACGGCCGCTACGCGGCCTCCTCAGGGTGACGGTGCAATAGACCGCCTGTGGTTCACATCACCCGCGCAGCGTGCCGCCGGTCTTCTTGGTCACATCGGCGACGACCTTGGCGGCGACCGCGTCGATCTCCTGGTCGGTCATGGTCTTCTCGCGCGGCTGGATCGTCACCGCGATCGCGATCGACTTCTTGTCGGGGTCGATGCCCTTGCCTTCGTAGACGTCGAACACGGTCACATCAGTGATCAGCTTCTTGTCGACATTCTGCGCCGCGCGGACGATGTCGCCCGCCTTGACGCTGCGATCGACGATGAAGGCGAAGTCGCGCGACACCGGCTGGAATGCCGAGAGCTCCAGCACCGGCTTGGCGCGCGTCGCCCGCTGCTTGCCTTGCGGGATGCGCTCGAGGATCACCTCGAACACGATCATCGGGCCGTCGGCGCCGAGCGCCTCGGCCGCACGCGGATGCAGCTCGCCGAAAGTGCCGAGCACGTTCTGCGGGCCGATCTGGATGGTGCCGGAGCGCCCCGGATGCAGCCAGGCCGGACCGCCGGGGACGATCTGCAGCGCCTGCATCGGCGCGCCGGCGGCCGCCAGCACGGCGAAGGCGTCGGCCTTGGCATCCATCGCATCCGCCGCAGCCGAGCCGGCCCAGTGCCGCCCGATCCCCTTCGACGAGGCGAAGCCATGGCGCACGCCGGAGGCGGCGACCAACTGGTCCTCCGGGCGGTCGCCGCGGAACACCTGGCCGACCTCGAACAGTGCCACATCGGGATAGCCACGATTGATGTTGGCCTGAACCGCCGCGACGAGGCCCGGCAGCAGGCTCGGCCGCATGTCGGAAAGATCGGCCGCGATCGGGTTGGCAAGCACGAGCTCGCTCTGGCCGCCGCCGAACAGTTTTGCCGCGTCATTGGTGATGAACGACCAGGTCACGGCTTCCACCATGCCGCGCACGCCGAGCGCGCGCTTGGCACGGCGGGTGCGCAGCTGCATCGGCGTCAGCACCGGCTTGCGCGGCTCCTCGCCGCGCTCGAACGGCGTCATCGGCACCTTGTCGACGCCGACGATGCGCACGATCTCCTCGACGATGTCGGCCTTGCCGTGCACGTCGGTGCGCCAGGACGGGATCGCGATCTTCACCACGGGGCCGTTGCCGGCCAGCATGAAGCCGAGCCGGGTGAGGATCAGCTTCACCTCGACCAGCGGCACCTCGATGCCGGCGAGGCGCTTCACTTCACTGAGCGGGAAGTCGATGACGCGATCCTCGCCGAACTGCTTGCCGACCACGACGTTCTCGGACGGCGTGCCGCCGCACAGCGCCAGCACCAGCTTGGTCGCGAGCTCGAGCCCGGGCACCATGAAGGCCGGATCGACGCCGCGCTCGAAGCGATAGCGCGCGTCCGAATTGATGCCGAGCTTCCGGCCGGTCTGCGCGATGTTGATCTCGTTCCAGAGCGCCGATTCGATCAGCACGTCGGTGGTGTTGTCGTCGCAGCCCGAGGCTTCGCCGCCCATGATGCCGGCGAGCGATTCGACGCCGTGCTCGTCGGCGATCACGCAGATGTTGCTGTCGAGCGTATAGGTGCGGCCGTCGAGCGCGAGCAGCGTCTCGCCGTCCTTGGCGCGGCGGACGGTGAGGTTGCCCTGCACCTTCTTGGCGTCGAACACGTGCAGCGGGCGGGCGCGGTCGTAGGTCATGAAGTTGGTGATGTCGACCAGCGCGTTGATCGGGCGCAGGCCGATCGAGGTCAGCCGCTTCTGCAGCCATTCCGGCGACGGGCCGTTCTTCACGCCGCGCACCAGCCGCAGCGCGAAGCCCGGACACAGCGTGGCGTCTTCCACCTTCACCTCGACCGGGCAGGGGAATTCGCCCTTGATCGGCCTGATGCCGGGGTCTTTGAACTTGCCCATGTCGGCGGCGGACAGATCGCGCGCGATGCCGTGCACGCCGGTGCAGTCCTGCCGGTTCGGCGTCAAATTGATCTCGATGGTGGGATCGCCGAGCCCGGCCCAGTCGGCATAGCCCTTGCCGAGCGGCGCGTCCGCCGGCAGCTCCATGATGCCGTCGTGATCCTCGGAGATCTGCAATTCCGCCGCCGAGCACAGCATGCCGCGGCTCTCGACGCCTCTGATAGTGCCGACGCCGAGGGTGATGTTCTTGCCGGGGATGTAGGTGCCGGGCGGCGAGAACACGCTGATCAGCCCGGCTCGCGCATTCGGCGCGCCGCACACCACCTGCACCGGCTCAGCCCCGTCGCCGGTGTCGACCATGCACACGCGCAGCCGGTCCGCATTCGGATGCTGCTCGGCCGAGATCACGCGCGCGATGGTGAACGGCGCGAGCGCCTTCGCCTTGTCCTCGATGTTCTCGACTTCGAGCCCGATCATGGTGAGCTTGTCAGCGAGCTTGTCGAGCGGCTCGTCGGTCTCGAGATGTTCCTTCAGCCAGGAGAGGGTGAACTTCACGGCTGCATGCCTCGGTTCTTGTTGGTGTTGACTAGCGTGCTTGCGACGGCGGCAGGGCTCCCTCCCCCTTTGCGGGGGAGGATTGGGGAGAGGCGTAAGCCACTTGCTCGGAAGGACGTTGCGCTGTCGGAGAGAGCGCGACGTAGGTCAAGGAGAACCTGACTCACGTACTCAGCCCTCCCGCGATCGACGGGATGTCGAGCGGCTTGAAGCCGTAGTGGCTGAGCCAGCGCACGTCGCTGTCGAACAATTGGCGCAGGTCGGCGATGCCGTATTTCAGCATCGCGATGCGGTCGATGCCCATGCCCCAGGCAAAACCCTGGTAGACGTCGGGATCGAGGCCGCAGGCGCGCAGCACGTTGGGGTGCACCATGCCGCAGCCGAGAATCTCCAGCCAGTCCTCGCCCTCGCCGAAGCGGATCTCGCCCTTGTCGCGGCGGCACTGGATGTCGACCTCGAGCGACGGCTCGGTGAACGGGAAGAACGACGGCCGGAACCGCATGTTGATGTGGTCGACCTCGAAGAACGCCTTGCAGAACTCGTGCAGGATCCATTTGAGGTGGCCGAGATGCGAACCCTTGTCGATCACGAGGCCCTCGACCTGATGGAATTGCGGCGTGTGCGTCGCGTCGGAATCGATGCGATAGGTGCGGCCCGGGCAGATCACGCGGATCGGCGGCTGCTGGGTCAGCATGGTGCGCACCTGCACCGGCGAGGTGTGGGTCCGCAGCAGCATGCGCGAGCCGTCCTCCTTCGGGTTGAAGAAGAAGGTGTCGTGCATCTCGCGCGCCGGATGGCCTTCGGGGAAGTTCAGCTTGGTGAAGTTGTAGTCGTCGGTCTCGATGTCGGGACCTTCGGCGACCGCAAAGCCCATGTCGGCGAAGATCGTGGTGAGTTCGTCCCAGACCTGGCTCAACGGATGGATGCGGCCGGTCTCCGCCGGCGCCTCGCGCAGCGGCAGCGTGACGTCGATGGTCTCGGCGGCGAGGCGCGCATCGAGCGCGGCCGCTTTCAGCACGTCGCGCCTGGCCGCGAGCGCCTGCGTCACCGCATCCTTGGCGAGGTTGATCTTCGCGCCTTCGGTCTTGCGCTCCTCCGGCGACATCTTGCCGAGGGTGGCGAGCAAGGCCGAGATCGAGCCCTTCTTGCCGAGCGCCGAGACGCGGACCGCCTCGAGGGCGGCCTCGTCAGCGGCTGAGGCGATCTGGTCGAGGATGGATTGTTCGAGCGTTGCGAGGTCGGACACGGTCAATTCCTGCGCTTGAGCGGAGCATGATCCGGTGGGAAGAACCGCTACCCGAACCGGTACCATGCGCCAAAATTCGGCTGGGTTGTCGCCGCCCGAAGGCGGTAACGTCAAGCGAAAAGCCGGTCATTTCGAGCCGGTGGCCGGCAGCATTGAACCCCGCGCGGAGGCCGGGCTACCCAAGGGGAGTTCAAGGAGGCCCACGCGATGTTGCTGCGATCTTGCCTGGCCGTGCCGGCGGTGCTGTTGATGCTCACCACGGCGCATGCCGCGACCGAGGAATGTCCCGCCAAATCGACCCAGATGGACGACATCATCGCGGAGCTTCAGAAGGCGCCGAGCTGCAACCGCGCGATGAAGATCTTCGAGGCGTGCGAATACGGCGCCAGCGGAGACGTCCAGTTCGGCGCCGTGGTCGAGAAGAGGTGCGAGGGGGACTTCCTGTCCGGCCTCGGAGCGTCGCAGAAGAAGGCCTATGCCGGCCAGCTCAAGCGCTGCGACCACAAATACGACCACGAAAGCGGCACCATGTACCGCTCGTTCACGGCGTTCTGCCGGGCGATCGTCGCCCAGCGCTATTCGCAGAAGGCGCTGAAGGCGGGCCCCAAATCGCGTTAGGGCCGCCCCGCCAGGATTCAGGCGGCCAGCGCGGCCTTGGCCTTCTCGGCGATCGCCTGGAACGCAACCGGCTCGTGGATCGCGAGATCCGACAGCACCTTGCGGTCGACGACGACGCCCGACTTGGAGAGGCCGTTGATAAACACGCTGTAGGTCATGCCGAACGGACGGACCGCGGCGTTGATGCGCTGGATCCAGAGCGCGCGGAAGGTGCGCTTCTTGCGCTTGCGGTCGCGGAAGGCGTACTGGCCGGCCTTTTCGACGGCCTGCTTGGCGACGCGGATGGTGTTCTTGCGGCGGCCGTAATAGCCCTTGGCGGCCTTGTAGACTTTCTTGTGCTTGGCGTGAGCGGTCACACCGCGTTTGACGCGAGACATGACGGAAATCCTTGATCTGGAAGAGGTGACGGGGCGCCGCGCAGTCGCGGCGAGGGTTCAAGCGATCGGTGCGATCAGGCGTTCGGCAAGAAGTACTTCTTGACGTTGTCGCCGTCGGTCTTGAACAGCACGCGGGTGCCGCGGAGCTGACGGATTTGCTTCTTCGTCCGCTTGATCATGCCGTGGCGCTTGCCGCGCTGGGCGTGCATGACTTTGCCAGTGGCGGTCACCTTGAAGCGCTTTTTAGCGCCCGACTTGGTCTTCAACTTGGGCATTTGGCTCTCCTGTCGCACAGCACGAAAATCGCCCCGAGAGGCGTCCGGCCGGCTAAAATGCTCGTTAGAGCGTTGAAAGTGCTAAGGTTTTTTCCGAATTGAAAGAACCTGCACCAGACGTCGCCACGGCAGCCCTTGATCAGCCGGGCGGCGAAGGCCCGGCTTATGACAGAGGATCGGCGGTTTTGCAACGTTTGCGGCGCGAAATCGGGGTCGGAACCGTCTTCCCCTTCCCCCTGAAAGGGGGAAGGTCGGGATGGGGGTCAGCCGCAAGCGATCCCGTCTGCGGGGGCACCAGATCCCCACCCGCTTTGCTCGGCGAGCAAAGCGACCTCCCCTTTTCAAGGGGAGGTGGATCCGGGCTACGGAAACGAAACAGCCCGCCAGATCGCCTGACGGGCCATTTCATTTCAACAAAGCGACAAATTCGAACTAGCGTGGCGCCAGAACCATCACGACCTGGCGGCCCTCGAACTTCGCGTCCTGCTCGACCTTGGCGAATTCGGCGACGTCGGCCTTCACCTTGTCCAGCAGCTTGGTGCCGATCTCCTGGTGCGCCATCTCACGACCGCGGTAGCGCAAGGTGATCTTGACCTTGTCGCCTTCCTCGAAGAAGCGCTGCATCGCGCGCATCTTCACGTCATAGTCGTGATCGTCGATCATCGGGCGGAGCTTGATCTCCTTGATCTCGACGACCTTCTGCTTCTTGCGAGCTTCGGCAGCCTTCTTCTGCGCGGAATACTTGTACTTCCCGTAGTCCATGATCTTGCAGACGGGAGGGCTGGTATTCGGCGAAATCTCGACGAGATCCATGCCGGCTTCCATGGCCATCTTGATGGCCACCATGGTTTCGACGGTGCCCTGATTGACACCCTCCGCATCGATCAGCTGGATCTGTGCGTTGCGAATCTCGTCATTGGTGCGCGGCCCTTCTTTGGCGACTGTGGGCGGGGCTCTATTGGGACGGCGAATGGGTAACTCTCCAAAGTTGTGAAAGGGAAGGCGGATATTTTGAAGCAAGATGCTGCAACGGGCAAGCGAACTCGCTTCTTAAGCGGCAAAACCGCCAATTGCGAGGCATTTTGGCCACGCCCGGCACATATAGCGGGCTCGTCTGCTCCGCAAGGCAGGGGTCGCAGCCGTTGACCGGTGCCGCGCGACAATTGAAAAGCAGATGCCTGACACGCGAGTGACCGAACCATGAGCCAAACCGCCGCATCGGAACAGGAACCTGCCTTCATCGAGGTCGGCGAGGGCAGCGAGGCGCGCCGGATCGCGGTGCGGGCCCGTGCCGGCAGCAATCCCGGGCTGTTCTGGCTCGGCGGCTTCAAGTCCGACATGGCCGGCACCAAGGCGCTGGCGCTCGATGCGTGGGCGGCCGAGCACGGCCGCGGCTGCGTCAGGTTCGACTATTCCGGCCACGGCGAATCCGGCGGCGATTTCGCCGACGGCACCATCGGCCGCTGGCTCGAGGAGAGCGTGGCCGTGTTCTCGCAGTTCTGCAGTGGGCCGCAGGTCGTGATCGGGTCCTCGATGGGCGGCTGGATGGCGCTGCTGCTCGCACGCGAGATTGCCAGGCGCGGGAACGGGAAGGCACAGCTCGCCGGCCTCGTGCTGATCGCGCCGGCGCCCGACTTCACCGAGGAGCTGATGTGGAAGGCCTTCTCGCCGGAGGTCCGCGCCGAGATCGAGGCCAAGGGCATGTGGCTGCGTCCGTCCGACTATGGCGACGGCACGCCCTATCCGATCACACGCAATCTGATCGAGGAGGGCCGCAAACATTTGCTGCTCGGAAGCAAGATCGACGTCGGCTGCCCGGTGCGCATCCTGCAGGGCGCGCAGGATCCCGACGTGCCGTGGAAGCACGCCTTCGCGCTGGTGCACCGCCTGCCGGCTGAAGATGTCGTGCTCACCATGATCCAGGACGGCGACCACCGCTTGTCGCGTCCGCAGGACATCGCCCGCATCATCGCCGCGGTGGCGGAGATCGGCTAAGCTTTTTTCCTTCTCCCCTTGTGGGAGAAGGTGGCGCGGACGATGTCCGCGCCGGATGAGGGGTTCTCTCCGCGGACACAGACCCCTCACCCGTCTCGAATGAGCTCTCGCTCATTCGATCCACCCTCTGCCACAAGGGGAGAGGGAAGAAGAAGCGAGGAGCCGGGAGAGACTACCAATGGACACGACAACAATGCTGCGCGCGTTCTGCGACGCGGTCGAACAGCGCAACGGCAAGGCCTTCGCTAGCCTTTTCACCGAGGACGGCGTCTATCACGATGTGTTCTACGGTGCCTTCAAGGGCCACGGCAAAATCGGCGAGATGATCGACGACTGGTTCTACCGGACCGCGACCGATTTCCGCTGGGTGATGCATGATCCCGTGAGCGATGGCACGACGCTCTACGCGCGCTACACGTTCAGCTACCGCTCGACCTTGCCGGAAGCCAAGGGCGCGCGTGCGATGTTCGAGGGCGTCGCGATCATGCGGCTGCGCGACGGCAAGATCACGGAGTACCACGAGGTCGCCAACACCGCGCCGGCCTTCGTCGATTTGAACTTCGCGCCGAAGCGGATCGCCAAGATCGTCGGCAAGCAGGGCGCGGAGCTGAAAGCGCGGCCGGAGATGCAGCGGCATCTGGCTTAGTCTAAGCCTCAATCCCCCCGTCGTCATTCCGGGGCACGCGAAGCGCGAACCCGGAATCCATTTCTCCGTTGGTCTTTACGGCCCGATGGATTCCGGGTTCGATGCTGCGCATCGCCCTCAGGTGCGCAATTGCGCACCGGGGAATGACAATCATGGCGGCGGCGGATTGGTCATCGGCTTGCGCTGGGCGAGCGCGGCCACCGTGGAGGTGCCGATCGGACCCTTCTCGTCATAGAGCCAGCATTCGCCGATCGCGATGCCGTCCGTGGCGTGATGGTTGACCACCTCGAAGCCGATCCAGTTGGTCACCGGCAAGCGATGCAGATAGATCGTGACGTCGCTGTTGATGTAGCCGAGCCCCTGGTCGCCGGCATTGGCGAAGGGGCTGGCGAAATCCGCGCCGGTCGCGACATGGACGAACGGCGTCATCTTCACGCCCGCGACGAGCTCGCGCACCTCGCTCATCCAGAGCCGGCGCTCGCCGAGCGAGCCCATATGGCCGACGATCGGCCGCGTCTCCCATTTGCCGTTCATGCCGAGCCTCGGATCGGTCGGCTTCGGAATGTCTGATGGCGCCGGCACGTTCCAGTTCGGCGGCGACCACACATTGCCGGGGGCATTTTCCGTCCGGCGCAACAATTGGCAGGAGGCGCGCGCCATGCTGGTGCCGCCAGAGACAAACTCGGCCTCGATCATCTTGATGCGCATGCCGTCGCGCACGAGCTTGGTCGTCACCTCGATCGGCGTCGTGATGCTGGGCAGCCGGAACATGTCGACCGTCAGCCGCGCCGGGACGAATTCGTCGGAGCCGTGGCGCTCCTCGATGACGAAGGCGAGGAGGCCGATCACGACGCGGCCGTGCAGGGATTCCGGACTCCACGGTCCGTTCGCAACGGCCGTCGGCATGAAGCCGTCGCCGTGCCTGGTGAAGAAGGGCTGGTTTGTCATGGCGTGCGACCATGACGGGAATGGCGCGATGAAATCAAGAGGCGGTGGCCGCGCGCCACTCCTGCTGCACGGTGACGTCGCGCTCGCCGCCAGCCCGCGACGCCAGCGCCGCGAATGCTTCGCGGGCGGTCAGTTGCGACAGCGCCCACACCGCGGCGCCGCGCACCAGCGGGCTCGCGTCGTCGAGCAAACGCCGCGCTTCGCCGACAAGGCTTGCGTCACCGGAGTTGCCGATCGCGATCAGCACATTGCGGATGAAGCGGTCGCGGCCGATGCGCTTGACCGGCGACTTTGTGAACAGCGCGCGGAAGGCGGCATCATCGAGCCGTGCGAGATCGGCAAGCGCGGGCGCCCGCAGCGCATCGCGCGCGGCGAGCTTCTGCTCGCGCCCCGCTTGCGCGAACTTGTTCCACGGACACACCGCGAGACAATCGTCGCAGCCATAGATGCGGTTGCCGATGCTCTTGCGGAATTCGTGCGGGATCGGACCCTTGTTCTCGATCGTCAGATACGAGATGCAGCGCCGCGCATCGAGCTTGTAGGGCGCGGGGAACGCCGCGGTCGGACAGATGTCCTGGCAGGCGCGGCAGCTGCCGCAATGATCGGCCTCGGCAACATCGCGCGGCAGCTCGGTAGCCGAATAGATCGCGCCGAGAAACAGCCACGAGCCGAATTCGCGCGACACGAGGTTGGTGTGCTTGCCCTGCCAGCCGATGCCGGCTGCCTGGGCAAGCGGCTTCTCCATGACAGCGGCGGTGTCGACGAACACCTTCACCTCATCGCCGGTGATCGTGGCGAGCCAGCGCGCCAGGACCTTCAGCCGCTTCTTGATCACGTCGTGATAGTCGTCGCCCTGCGCATAGACCGAGATCGCGCCATGCGACCGGCGTGCAAGGATGTCGAGCGGGTCGTCGTCGGGCCCGTAATTGACGCCGAGCATGATGATCGAGCGCACGCCGCCCCACAGCACGCGCGGATCGGTGCGCCGCTCCGGATTGGCCGCGAGCCAGTCCATGTCGCCATGGCCGCCGGAGCCGAGGAATTCGAGGAAATATTTTCCGGGCTCGCTGGTCGCATCAGGCGCGGTGAAGCCGACGGCGTCGAAGCCGAGCGCATGCGCCTCGCGCTGAAGCGCTGCCTTGAGATCGGAAGGGGAGAGCCTGACCGCCGGGTTCAGAAGTCGAGATCCACATAGGTGCGCGACGCCGGCACCCCCGCCAGCCATTCGCTGAGCAGCGGGCGGAACGACGGGCGGGACTTCACCCGCGCGTACCACGACTTTGCCGCGTCGTCCTCGCTCCATGGCACGTCGCCTAGATAGTCGATCGCCGAGAGATGCGCCGCGGCGGCGAGATCCGCGTAGGTCAGGCGGTCGCCGGCGAGATAGTTCCGCGTCTTCGCCAGCCAGCCGATATAGCTCAGATGGTAGCGCACATTGACCTTGGCGGCGCGCATGATGTCGGGCGCCGGCGGGCCGCCGCCATTATCCTCGCTCATGAACCGCTTGTAGATCCGCTCGGTCACCAGCGGGTTGGAGGCTTCCTCGAAGAATTTCTCGTTGAACCACGCCATCAGCCGGCGCACCTCGACGCGCTCGGCCGTCGACGTCGGCAACAGCCGCCGATCGCCGGCATCGAGGCCGTGCGTCTCGTCGACATATTCGGCGATCACAGGCGCACCCGGAATCGGCGGAAAGCTCTCGGCGATCAGCACCGGCGTGGTGGCTGCCGGATTGAGCGCCAGGAACGCCTCGCGCCGTTCCCACACCCGTTCCTCCACAAGGCGCAAATCGAGCCCATACTCGCCGAGCACGAGCCGAATGAAGCGCGAATGCGGACAGAACGGATGGTGATACAGCGTGTACATGAAGCCCTTGGTAGTTTCGCGGCGCTTAAGAAATCATCAACCTGTGCGGTCTGGACCTGTGCTTTGGCCAGACTAGTTCCGGTCGTCTCTATGTCGCGTCAGCACGCAAACCGGTAGCCATCCCCGCAGATGGTGCGGGTCACAAAAACGCTATAGCTCAGCAAATCGGCCGGGTAACCCATTGTTTGACGATTTTTTGCGATTGCGGCCAATGTACGAATAAGCGAGAAGAATCCCGTTTTCCACACAGGGCAGGCCACAACATGATGACGGATATGCTGCGGGCGGTGATTCTCGGCATCATCGAGGGCGTCACGGAGTTCCTGCCAGTCTCCTCGACAGGCCACCTGCTGCTTGCGGAGCGCTTCTTCAATCTGGGCGAAGGCAATTTCTGGAAGAGCTTTGCGATCCTGATCCAGCTCGGAGCGATCCTCGCGATCCTTGCGCTCTACTTCGTCAAATTGTGGCGCGTGGCGCTCGGAATGTTCACCAATCCCGACGACCGCCGCTTCGTGATCGGCGTGCTGGTGGCGTTCCTGCCCGCGGTCGTGATCGGCCTGATCGCCGGCAAATACATCAAGGAGTTCCTGTTCAATCCGTGGGTGGTCTGCTTCACGCTGATCGTCGGCGGCGCCGTGCTGCTGTGGGTCGATCAGCTCGATCTCAAAGTGTACGAGGACGATGCGACCCGCTTCCCGCTGCTGATGTATTTCTGGATCGGCGTCGCGCAGTGCCTGGCGATGATTCCCGGCGTGTCGCGCTCGGGCGCCAGCATCGTGGCCGCGATGCTGCTCGGCGCCGACAAGCGCTCGGCGGCGGAGTTCTCGTTCTTCCTCGCGATCCCGACCATGGTCGGCGCGTTCGCCTATGATTTCTACAAGAACCGGGCCGACTTCACCTCCGACAATCTCAGCGTCATCGCGGTCGGCTTCGTGGTGTCGTTCATCACGGCGATGATCGTGGTGCGGGCCTTCCTCAATTTCGTCACCCGCCGCGGCTTCACCTTCTTCGCCTGGTGGCGCGTGATCGTCGGCACGCTCGGCCTGATCGCGCTGGCGATGGGACGGTAAGGCGCGACGGACACCATCCCATCACCGCCACCCTGAGGAGGCCGCAAAGCGGCCGTCTCGAAGGGCGACGGCCCCGATCCCGGCCGTTCATCCTTCGAGGCTCGCACCTCCAGCGACAAAGGCAAAGCCTTTGCGCGGGGATGACGGGGAAGGGCTTGGTAGCGTGGGAAAAACGTAGTGGTGCCGTGCCGGCTCGCGCGGAGCCTGTCATCGGGCGCGCGTTCGCGCGACCCGTTGGCTTGGCCGGGACGACAGGTGGAGAGAGCTGCCTACGCGCTCTTCTTCTGGAACTGACCCGTCGCGCGGAAGCGCCAGAGATATTGCGGGGCGATCGCTTCCATCGAATCCGGCGAGATGCCGAGGCCTGCGAAGGTCAGGCCGGCGGCCTTGGCGGCGTCGGACACCACATTGTCCGAACGCAGCATCTCGACCTGGTCCGGCGTCAGCGTGAACGGCCCCGGCGCGAACTGCAGGAAGTACGACTGGAACTTGGCGAGGCCGAACGGTAGCGGCGCCAGCATGCGATCGCGCTGGGTGATCTTGAGGATGATCTGCATCACCTCGCGCATGGTCAGCACTTCCGGCCCGCCGAGCTCGTAAGCTGCGCCCTGCTTCGCCTCGCCGTCCACGGCATGGACCACGGCGTCCGCGACGTCGCCGACATAGGCCGGCTGCACCGTGTTGACCCCGCCGCCGACCAGCGGCAGCACCGGTGACATCCGTGCCAGCGCCGCAAAGCGGTTGGTGAACTGATCCTCGGGCCCGAACAGCAGCGACGGCCGCATGATGGTGGCCGACGGCAACGCCGCCAGCACCGCTGCCTCGCCGCCCGCCTTGGCGCGGAAATAGCTCGAGGGCGAATCCGCGTCGGCCCCGATCGCCGAGACATGGACCATCCGCCCGTCGGCCGCGGCCGCCGCCTTGGCGATGGTCTCGGCGCCCTTCACCTGCACGGCATCGAAGCTCTGCCCACCGCCCTCGGCCAGGATGCCGACCAGGTTGATGGCGATATGCGAATCACGCATCGCCGCCTCGACCGAGGCCGGGTAGCGCACATTGGCCTGGACGGCATGGATCTGCCCGACCCGGCCGAGCGGCTGCAGATGGCCGGCTAGCTCGGGCCGCCGCACCGCGACTCGGACGCGGTAATCGCGCTTGCAGAGCGCCCGGACCACGTTCCGCCCCAGAAAACCCGATCCGCCGAAGACCGTGACCAGCGTGTCCAGGTTCGATGCCATGGGGTGATTCCTGTGGGATTCGAGAGCGATTGACGTAGGTTAACCGTCTGGCGATACGCCATCGGCCTTATCCTGTACAGGGTATTTGAATTTCCAATCGCGAATTTGACAAGCGCGCAACCGATCCTTACTAAGCCGCTCCACATGCCCAGGTGGCGGAATTGGTAGACGCGCTGGCTTCAGGTGCCAGTGGCTTAACGGCCGTGAAGGTTCGAGTCCTTTCCTGGGCACCACCCCCTTTTAAGCGATTGAAATCGCTCAGTATCCGGGGGGTGGGTGCGGGCAAGCCATCACCCAGCGAGGGTAGAGGCGAGACAGCGATTCTACCGTTGGCCCTCATTTCTCGTCGTTAGACGCGACGGACGTATTCTCGTTCGATCCAAATCGAGTGCATGTAGCTGGACTCCTCGACCACCTCGCCGACTTCGAGTTCGACCAGTTCTCCCTTGAGATCGACGGTCGGAAAATGGCGGCCGAGACACCTCGTGAAGAATGTCCGCGTTCCCGTGTATTCCGGTAGCGAATCTGGAATCGCCACGACTTCGACTCTGTCCCCGATCTTCATTCCACCATCTCAGGACGGGCTTGACGAGCTTGGCAGGCACCCTGCTCAGCTGGCGCTTGCGATCGTTCCCCCGTGGCGCCACCGCTCCAGTGCGCCGCAAATTTCGGGTTCTCCAGGGGTCGTCGCGCGAAGGCTTCGCGCTTCGCCTTAGATCGCCCATCCGTCGGCGGGATAGGCGACTGCCTCCGCGGGCTCGATCGTCATGCCGAGCCCGTTGCAGAATCGGCTGGAATAAAAGGCGAGCGGGGAACCGTCTCGCTGCCGGCACCAGCGGACCTCGCCAATGAACAGCGTGTGGTCGGCGACGTCAATTGACCGGACCACGTCGCAAGCGAACTGGGCGATCGCTTGCGACAGGACGGGAAACTCTTCCCGGTTGACCAGCGATGGCGAGCTTTCGGCCTGCGGCCTGCCGGAGAAGTGCGCGCAGAGTGCGAGATCTTCCGCGTGAAGGACATTCACGGCGTAACGCTTCGAATCCATGATCGCCTGCCAGGTCCGCCCTCGCATCACCGAGACCAGCACGGTCGGCGGTTTGGTGGAGACGGTCGTGAAGCTGTTGGCCGTCATGCCGACCGGAGTGCCGTCGCGGTCGATGCTCGCCACGACTGTCACGCCTGTGGGGAATCGCGCAGCGGCCGCCCGGAAGCTCGCCGGATCGGGATGCGGGTTCATCGATCGCGCTCCATGGCGAAACCGCAAGAGGTCGCGCCTTTCGGCGTGTGGTTCGAGAGATGGTTTGTCGGCACGCAGTCGCGGCCTGGTGCAAGTGGACCGTACGGCCGGCTCGCGATCATTGTTGCGTCAGGCAGCGAGCGGCGCGCGCCTGTCGATCCAAGCGTGGATGCGCTTGTCGGTCGCGACACGATCCCACTGACGCTCCGGGTAGTTGAAATTATCGGTGAACTCGTCGCAGAGTTCTCGGTCCTGCGCCATGGTGAGGATCAGCCGACCCATCGCCTCGGACGGCGGCCGCAGCATCAGATTCGTCCAGCGCGCAGCCGCGAACACGCGATTTTCGCGGGCGCGATCCACCTCCTCAACGAAGCGTGCGTCGAAGGCCACCGTTTCCACGATCGCCTTGCCGAGTTCGAAGGCGGCGTAGGAGGCGATGTTGGCGCCTTGGCCCATCAGCGGGTCGACCACTGAATGTACGTCGCCCAGCGCGACGGCGAATTTCTCACCATCGAAGGCGACCGACGATTGCCGCACGGTCGGCACCACCGCGCCTTGCAGCAGGTCGAGCGGCTGGGCAAGCCCGAAGCGATGGGTGTCGATCCGGTTGTAGGTGTGCGGATGATGCTTTTCCAGCTTGTCGAGAATTGTCTGGCGGAAGGCTGCAGGGTCCGCGTCGTAGCTCAGCGAGACCAGATCGGCCATGTCGCCGCCGGGAATGTTCTCCATCAGGAGCGCCGTCTTCATGCCGCTGAATGACAGCGTCGGAATGACGATCATCTCGCCATGTCCGGGCGACACCGAGAGCGTGACACCGCGCGGGTCGTCACCGTCCGGGCTGCCGTGATCGACGCCGTCATAGAGGCCCACGCAGAGCAGGCGCTGTGGCTGGCTGTAGGGGGACAACTCCGGCCGATGGGCGAACATTCGCCCGAGCGCACCTTTGCCGGTCGACACGACGAGAAGGTCAAAGCGTGAAACCAGAGCCGGGATGTCGTCGTCCTGGATGCTGGCATATTCGATGCTGCCGCCGCGATGCTCGAAATCCCTCATCAGCGCGGGCAGGTACATGCGGTAATCCACTGCCCGGCTCGGCTTCTTGAACGCGCCGCGAAACAGCAGCCCGTTGCCTGGGAAATTAAAGAAATGGTCGTGGTGGTGGTAGATCGTGGCGGCGTCATCCCAATGGTTCACGCCTAGTTCGTTCTCACGCGCGATGGTGACGCTGTGATGGGCGACCGTGTTCATCAGCCGCGCCGAGGCGTACTGCTCCGGAGTGCGGTCGGTCAGCACCGTCGCCTGGATCCCATGCTGTTGGAGATAAAGAGCCAGATGCAGGCCCCCGATTCCGGCGCCGACGATCCCGATCGATTTGTTCATTGTTGATCCTCCCTGGTTACCGAGAGGCTAGACCGGATCGACTGTGTCCATGTAGGGAATGATAAGAATATTACAAATTCCTGGGAGGAATGCATGGATCGAATCGATGCGCTGCAAACCTTCATTCGCGTGATGGAGGCCGGCAGCTTCAGCCAGGCCGCGAGCGATCTGGGCCTCGGACAGCCGGCCATCAGCAAGCGCGTGGCGTTGTTGGAGGCGGAGTTCGGCTGCCGGCTGTTCGTCCGCACCACGCGCAAGGTTCGTCCGACGCCGTAGGCCGATCGCGTGCTCAAGCTCGCCAAGGATATCGTCGCGCTGTTGGAAAGTGCCAGCACGCCGGCGCAGAGCCGGGTTCGCAGTCCGTCGGGGACCTTGCGGATCACTGTGCCGACCTCGTTCGGTCGCTACTTTTTCCGCGGCATTTTCGCAGAGTATCTTCGCCGCTATCCCGACGTGCGGCTCGATGCGAGCTTCACCGAGCAGTTCGTAGACCTGGTGGAGACCGGGACGGAGCTGGCAATTCGGATCGGAATGCTGAACTCCAGCTCGCTGGTGGCGCGGCGCGTCGGCACCATCAAGCGCCTCCTGGTGGCGGCCCCTTCACTGCTCGCACGGCATCAAGCCCCGCTCCTCCCCGACCATCTGCGCCGCATGCCGAGCGTAACGTATTCACGCTTGTCGCCGCGGAATCAGTGGACGTTCGAAGCCGAGACCGGCCGCCATGTGGTCGAGATCGCGCCGTCCATGACCTGCGACGACGCCGACGTGATGACGCTCGCGACGGTTGAGGGGCTCGGCGTCGCGGTCCTGCCAAGCTGGTGCGCCGTCGAACACATCGCCGCAGGCCGGCTTGTTCATCTGCTGCCGGATTATGCGGTACCATCGCTACCGATGCATCTCGTCTATCCTGACCCGCATTGGATGTCGCACCGCGCGAGACTATTCCGCGATCTGATCATTGAGCGTGCCGACATGTTTGCGATTGGCTGAACACGTCGGCCGATGCTGGGAATTTGAGAACGCCGGCGATCGCCGCCGCAGCCCCTGCCGTCACACGATCCGTCGGCCCGCGCGTCGCGCGAAGCGACAGCTTCATGACCAACGAATAAACGATGGAGGTAATCCCAGTTCTCTCGTCCTGCGGCATTTTGCCAATTTTGTCCCGACATCGAATTACGCTCAGATCGGGCGCCGACTGGACGGCCCCAGCCGCGCTCCGACTATGCACCACGACAGAGCTTGGCGATGATCGCGATCGAAAGCCGGACGGCGCGAGCTCAATCAGCGCGCATCGCCGCCGTCGACGTCGTCCAAGATCTCGACGCCGCCGAGATGATCTGGCGGAGTCTTGAGAACTCGAGTCATTCCATCACGCCCTTTCAGCGGTTCGACTTCCTCGCCCCGTGGCAGCGTGAGGTCGGTGAGCGCGCGGGCCTGTCGCCTTTCATCGTCATCGCGCGTGACGGCGATGGCCAACCACGGGGCTTGCTGCCGCTCGCCCTGCAAACGGCTCTCGGCGTGCGCCGCGCGAGCTTCATGGGCGGCGAGCACGCAACTTCAATATGGGCCTGTGGGAGCGTGGGTTGGCCTTGGGTGCCACGAAGGCCGATCTCCACGCATTCATGGCGATGCTCGCCAAGCGTGACAAAGTCGACGTGCTGGCGTTGCGCCAGCAGCCGGCGCAGTGGCGCGGCGTGCAAAACCCGCTGGCGCTGCTGCCTCATGAGCCCCTGGTCTTGAACTGCCCGATGCGCACAATCGAGCCGGGCGCAACGGCCGCGAACCTGACCGGCAATCCCTCCCGCCGCATGAAGCTCAAGCAGCGCAAACTGCCGGAGCTGACCGGCTACCGCTATCACGTTGCCTCCACTGATGCCGATATCGCCCGCCTGCTCGACTGGTTTTTCCGCGTGAAGTCGGAGCGGTTGGCCGAGCGGAAGGTGTCCAACGTGTTCGCCGAACGCGCCGTGGAGAAATTCATCCGCGCCGCCTGCACGACAAGGCTGTCCCACGGCGGCCGTGTCATCGAAATCCATGCGCTCGAATGCGACGAGGAAGTGATCGCGATCTTCGCCTTGGCTGCCGATGGCCACCGCTTCTCGACGATGTTCAACACCTACACTTTGTCAGACAACGCGAAATTCAGTCCCGGCCTGCTCCTGATGCAGGAAATCATCCATCATTTTGCCGGCCGGCACTATCGCGCCTTCGACTTCGGCCTCGGCTCGCATGAGTACAAGCGGCTGTTCTGCAAGGACGACGAGCCATTGTTCGACAGTTTCATTCCGCTCACCAGGCTCGGCCGACAGGCCGCCGGAGTGATGTCCGCGGTGGACCGCACCAAGCGGCTGGTGGAACACCACCCGAAGCTCCGCGGTGTTGCGCAGCGCCTTCGCAAGGCCTTGCTTGACAAAGCATTCTGCGCAATTCCTCTCGTTTCCTCGCTTCAAATGTAGCTGCCGAAGCCTGCGTAGCCGGAACGAGCGGCCCCTGCCGTCACACGATCCGCCGGCCCGCGCGTCGCGCGATCGGCTGCTGCACGAAATACATCGCGATCATCGAAATGATGGTCGTTGCGACGACGATGTAGCCCAGCCGGTCGAAATGCAGCAGCGAACCGTCGGGATTTTCCGCGATGATCGCCGCCGCAAAGACCGAGCCCAGCCCGCCCGACAGCTGCTGCACCGAGGCCGAGATCGCGCTGAACGATCCGCGCTGGCTGGCGTCGGGAATCGCCGACATCAGGGCCTGGGACGGGATCATGCGCGAGAAGATGCCGATGAACATCAGCACATTGACCAGGATCGCGGTCAGCAGCGAGACGTGGCCGAGGTTGGTGTAGATCAGCACCATGATGACGGACACCACGCAGCCGAACACGAAGGTCGGATATTTGCCGAACGCATCGCTGGCGCGGCCGACCAGCGGCCCGATGATGATGCTGAACAGGCCCGAGACGAGATAGATCGTCGGCAGGTGGACGATGTCGATGCCGAGATTATGCACCGTGAAGGCGCTGCCGAACGGCATCAGCATGAAGCCGCCGGTCGCGAGCAGCGTGGTCACCAGGAAGGCCAGCGTGTAGCGCGGCTGGCCGACGGTCGCGATCAGATGGCGGAACGGATTGCTGTCGTGCTGCAATTTGAGATGGGCATCGACCGGGTGCATCGCGATCGCAATCGCCGCGATCGCGGCAATCGACAGGCCGACGATGGCCACGAAGCAGATGTGCCAGTTCCAGTGATTGGCCAGGAACAGGCCGGCCGGGACGCCGAGCACCTGGCTCGCGGCGAACGCCGTCTGCAGGATGCCCATGGCGCGGCCGCGCTGTTGCAGCGGGAACAGGTCGGTGACGATGGCAAGCACGACGGAGCCGATCACCCCGCCGAACACGCCGGTGACGATGCGGCCGAGCAGCAGCACGTGGAAATTCTGCGCCAGCGCGCAGAGCACGGTGCCGAGCATGAAGCCGACATAGAAGAACAGCAGCAGCCGCTTGCGGTCGAAGCGATCGGCAAAGCCGGCGGCGAGGACGCCGGAAATCCCGGCCGCGAACGCGTAGGCCGAGACCGCGACGCCGAATTGCCCGGCCGTGATGTTCAGCGACGGCATCAGGATGGCGCCGAGCGGCGACATGATGATGAAGTCGAGGATCAGCGTGAATTGCGTGAAGGCGAGCAGCGCGATCAGGAACGATTGGTAGCGCGAGAAGCCGCGCTCCTGCTGGTCGTCGATCGGCGCGGCGATGGTTTGGTCGGACATAAGGCTCATTTCATTTGGGACGGCGGGTTCGGGCTGGCAACAAATAGGGTCGGCGCGGCCCGATTTCATGGGGCGCGCGGGCAACAGTTCCCTCGAAATTGAACGCGTCGCGGCAATGACTTGGCCCCGACTTGGCCGCGTGCCCACGTCGAACTTGGCGAGAAAATGGGGACAGCGGCGCACCCGAGACGCCATGGCGATTTTGTTTCCGGTTGTGTCGGTCGATAACTGCAACGGGTGAATGCTGTACTTCACAACCTTGAAAGCGTGCGCACGTCAAGGATGTGAATCATGCGGATGCATCTCATGGTTCCGTCTGTGGCGACCGCGCAACAGGTCGCTGCAAATCGTTTCAAGTTTGAATGGAGCGATCGGCGGAGCTGAGAGCGGGGCGGGGGTGGCGGGAGGCCGGGGGCTCGGCTTCGCGCCGACGTTGGAGTAAGGGCATGGTTTCCTCGCGGCTCGCGGCGATCCTGTCGTGCACGGCTCTAAGTGGCGGTTGCCTGTTGTCCACGTCGCCGGCGTTTGCCGCCTGCGACAGTCTCGCGCCGGCGAGCGGGCAGACGGTAACCTGCTCGACCGCAGCGCCGAATCCCTCGCCGGCCGGCGTGCAGGCCGCTGCCGGCAGCTCGAACGTCACCGTGAACGTGCTGCAGGGCGCCGGCATCACGCCCGGCGCCGGAGCGACCGCGATCGGGCTTGTCTCCGGCAGTGCCGCCACCAATAACGGCACGCTGACCATCAGCGGCGGTGGCACCGGCATCTTCGGCAGCGGCGACGGCAACGTCTTCACCAACGGCGCGTCGGGCGTGATCACGACCTCGGGCGCCGGCAGCAATGTGATCGCCGCCAGCAGCAACGGCAACACGCTGATCAACAACGGCACGATCACGACGCAGAGCGGCACCTCGCGCGGCCTTGCCATCACCGGTCTCACGCAGCACACAACAACACGCTGATTAATACCGGGACGATCACCTCCCAGGGCCCGCAATCGCACGGCCTTTATGTGCAGACCGGCGACAGCAACACCTTCACCAATAGCGGCACCATCACCACGGCCGGCGCAGGCGCCCGTGCGATCTTCTCCGCCGGCCAGTTTGCGACCATCACCAATACCGGCACGCTGCTCACGACCGGTGGGGACGCGGGCGGCAGCGCCAACAACACCGTGTTCATGCAAGGCAATGCGGGCGTGTTGCGCAACAGCGGCATGATCGAGGCGCGCGGCGTCAATGCCGACGGCGTGTTCTCCAACACCGCCGGATCGTCGTTCACCGCCCGCATCTAGAACCTCGCCGGCGGCAAGATCATCAGCCAGGCGGGACCCGCGATCCGCACGCTCAACGGCGCCACCACCATCGTCAATGCCGGCCTGATCGCCGGCAACAGCGGTACGGCGCTCGCGGGCAGCGGCGGTGCGGTGAATTTGATCCTGCAAACCGGATCGCAGATCGTCGGGCTTGCCGATGGCGGCGGCAACAACCAGGTGCGGCTGCAAGGCAGCGGCACGGCCAACAATGCGTTCGCGCGATTCCAGACGTTGACGATGGAGGGCAATGACTGGACCTGGGCCGGCACCGGCACCTTCGCCAACACCTTCGTCAACAGCGGCTCGCTGACGCTGCAGACGTCGCTGACCGGCAATGTGTCGATCGCGGCCGGCACCAGCCTGCTGGCGGGCAACGGCGCCAATCCGTCGATCGCGCCGTTTCCGGGCGGCCCGCCGATCACCGTCACCAAGCCGGCGTCATCAACCTGACCAATGGCGGCGCTACCGCGGCGAACAGCCTGACCATTGCCGGCAACTATGTCGGCAATGGCGGCGGGCTCTATCTGCGCACCGTGCTCGGCGGCGATGGGTCGCCGTCGGATCGGCTCGTCATCTCCGGCGGCAATGCGTCGGGCTCGACCGCGGTGACCGTCACCAATGCCGGCGGCGCGGGCGCGCTGACCACCGCCGACGGCATCATGGTGGTGCAGGCCGTCAACGGCGGCACCACGGCTGCGGGCGCGTTCGGCCTCTCCAACGCCGTCGTAGCGGGCGCGCACGAATATCTCTTGTTCCGCGGCGGCGTCTCCGCCGGCAGCGCCGACAACTGGTATCTGCGCTCGACATTGTTGCCCGGCACGGCCTCGCCCGCGCCGGCGCCGCCTTTATCGCCCAACGTGGTGCCGCCGCCTCCGGGGCTGCCTGCGGAGGATCTGTCGTCGCTGACGCCGCCGCCGGCGGGCGCCGCGCCGGTCCAGCTCTACCGTGAGGAGGTGTCGGTCTATTCGGCGCTGCCGCAGGTGGCGCAAAAGCTCGGGCTGGCGACGCTCGGCACCTTCCATCAGCGCCAGGGCGATCAGGCCTTGCTGACCAGCGGCGGCGAACAGCCGGCGGCGTGGGCGCGTGCCTATGGCTCGCACAGCTCGCAGAGCTGGGCCGGCACGGTCAGCCCCGCCTTCGACGGCACCATGGCCGGCGTGCAGGTCGGCGTCGACATCCTGCGCTTCCAGTCCGCGCCCGAGCATCATGATCGCGCCGGCTTCTTCTATGCGTATGGCTGGGCCAGCGGCAACATCAGCGGCTTCGCGCTCGGCCTGAACGACGTCCGCACCGGCACGCTCTCGATCGACAGCCAGAATATCGGCGGCTACTGGACCCATGTCGGCCCGTCGGGCTGGTATGTCGACGCCGTGCTGATGGGCAGCTTCTTCGGCGCAAGCCCGCAGTCGGATCGTCAGGTCGGCGCACGGGTGTCGGGCACCGGCGTCGCTGCATCGCTGGAAGCCGGCGCGCCGATCCCGCTGAACAGTTTTCTCGCGATCGAGCCGCAGGTGCAGCTGATATGGCAGCGCCAGTCGTTCGACAGCTTCAACGACATGTTTTCGAGCGTCGCGCTCGGCAGTGCCGATACGTTGACCGGGCGGCTCGGCGTGCGCATTCCCTCAACCTTCGTCGCCGGCACGACCGAACTGCGTCCGTATCTCGAGGCCAATCTCTGGCACACGGCCGCGAACGACCGCAGCATCGCCTTCGCGACGACGGACCTGATCGCGTGCAAAGCCGCGGCACCGCCGTCGAGATCGGTGCCGGCGTCTCCGCGCAGCTCAATCGCACGATGCGCCTATGCGAGCGCCGACTACACGACCTCGGTGGACAGCCTCCATCGCGAGGACATCACTGGCCGCTTCGGCCTCCGCGTCAGCTGGCAATGATGGCGCGCCCTCGTGGGGGGCGCGCGGCGGGGACAGCAACCCATTGTCTCCGCTGCACAATGGCGGTACACCCTGAACTATCTGTGCCGGAACAATTAAGGATTCCCGCTGCTCGTGTCCGGCCCTGACGGGCCCCGATACCAATGCGCGATCCGAAGACTGGCGCATGCTCGCCTGTCGGCGGATTGGACGGTAGTTTATTCCGACAGCGATTCGACGAGGTTTTTGACAGCATGACCATCCGCCTGCATCGCGGCGACCTGCCCGATCTGTCCCGCTACACCGATTCGGTGGCGATCGACACCGAGACCATGGGGCTGCATCCGCACCGTGACCGGCTCTGCGTGGTGCAGATGTCGAACGGCGACGGCACCGCCGACGTGATCCAGATTCCGAAGGGCCACACCGATTCGCCGAACCTGAAGGCGCTGCTCGCCAATCCCAAGATCACCAAGATCTTCCATTTCGCACGGTTCGACGTCGCGGTGCTCTACAACACGTTCGGCGTGATGCCGACGCCGGTCTATTGCACCAAGATCGCCTCGCGGCTGTCGCGCACCTACACCGATCGCCACGGCCTGAAGGATCTGGTGCGCGAGGTGCTGAACGTCGAATTGTCGAAGCAGCAGCAGTCGAGCGACTGGGGCGCGCAAAGCCTCAGCGAGGCCCAGCTCGCCTACGCGGCCTCCGACGTGCTGCACCTGCATGCGCTGCGCGACAAGTTGAATGTCATGCTCGCGCGCGAGGGACGGACCGATCTCGCCCAGGCCTGCTTCGATTTCCTTCCCGCCCGTGCCAGGCTCGATCTCGACGGCTGGGAGGCCGAGGACATTTTCGCCCATTCATGATGAGCGCCGAATTCGTCGCGGCCGGGGCAGTTCCGCCCCGTTTCGGCCAAACTGTTCACGCGTGGTCCGGTGCAGGGGCGCGAGGTGAGGTCCGGGCTGCATATTCGGGCGGCTCCGGCTAGAATAGGGGCAGTTTCGCGCCTCTGGAGCTCAGGTGAATTCGGTTCAGAATCCAGCCTATGTCACGGGCCTCGAGGCGCGCTTTGCCGCCGCCGCGCGGCACAGTCGCATGGTGCGGATTCTGCGCGTCGCGGTTCCCGCGATGGTCGGGCTGGCGATGGCCGTGATCATCTACATCGCACTCTTCAATCCGTTCCACGACCTGATCCCCAAGCTGCCGCTCGAGATGGATAACCTCGTCGTGTCCGGCACCAAGATCACGATGGAAGCGCCGCATATCGCCGGCTTCTCCAACGACGGACGGCCCTACGAAATGTGGGCCAAGGCGGCGATCCAGGATGTCACCGATCCCGACCATGTCGAGCTGAAGACGATCCGCGCCAAGGTGGCGCAGCAGGATCGGTCGACGGTGACGATGGATGCGCGCACCGGCTTCTTCGACAACAAGAAGCAGCTGCTCGACTTGCGCCAGGACATCTTCCTGCAGTCGTCCACCGGCTATGAGGCGAGGCTGACGCAGGCCTTCGTCGACATCAACAAGGGCAACGTGTCGTCGGACGAGCATGTCGACGTCAAGCTGCTCGACGGCACGCTGACCGCCGACAGGCTCCGGATCTACAACAGCGGCGAGCTGGTGCGGTTCGAAGGCAATGTCGTGATGAATCTCGACAAGCTTGGTGACAACAATGCTGCCCCGCCTGCCGAGCCCGCTCCACCGCCGCCGCCGCCGAAGCCGCGCAAATCCGCCAACACGAAATGATTTTGATGATGAGACGTTTTCCGCACGGCATGGCAATTGCGGCGTTCCTGCTCGCGCTTTTCTCCGCGAGTGCCGCGTTCGCGCAGGGCTCGATGAGCGGCGTGCCCAACGCCATGCAGGGCTTCTCGCAGAACCGCGACCAGCCGATCCAGATCGAGGCTGCTTCGCTCGAAATGCGCGACAAGAAAAAGGAGGCGACCTTCGCCGGCAATGTGAAGGTCGTGCAGGGCGACACCACCATGACGTCGAAGACGCTGGTCGTGTTCTACGAGGATAAATCGACCCAGGCGCCGGCGCCCGCCCCGGCCGGCACCAAGGGGGCAAACGCCAAGGGCGCCGCGCCGATGCAGACGGCAACCCCGGGCCCCGGCGGCGCCTCCTCGATCAAGCGGCTGGAGGCGAAGGGCAATGTCGTCGTGACCCAGAAGGATCAGGTCGTCACCGGCGAGACCGCGATCTTCGACACCAAGACCAATCTGATCACGATGCTTGGCGGCGGCGGCAGCCAGGTGGTGCTGACCCAGTGCCAGAATGTGCTGCGCGGCGACCGCCTTTTGGTCGACATGACCACCGGCGTCTCGCGCGTCGAAGCCGACAATGGCAAGGTGCAGGGCCTGTTCATCCAGTCGCCGGGCGGACAGAGCGGCAAGTGCGGCACGCCGGCCGCCCCCGGCTCAGCCCCGGCCCCGTCGCCGATGCAGCTGCTTCCGGGCGGCAAGTCCAAGTAAGCTTCACGTAAGGTCAAGCAGAATCAATCAGTTAGATAATATTCTGCGGCCGCGTGGTTGAAGCCGGCGGGGCGAGACTGTATCTACTGCAGCGGCCCGGCCGAACAATGCGCCTCGAGGGGAATATGTCGGCCGGGACAGGGGCATCCATTCATTCAAGGCGCGGGTGATCGCGCTTTGCCGTGTTGTTCGAGCATGATCTCCGCGCAAACGCGTCCGCTTTTGTCGCGCGGGAAGGCCGGTATTCAGATTTCCGGCTCATGCTTGCGGCTTCGCACGCGAATCGATCGATGCGCAGGCGAGGTCGCGGGATCACCGTGAAAGGCTGAAGCGAAGCGGGGATGGTGGATTTTCTCGGCATGTTCCGGCGGCGCTCTGCGAAACGCAGTACCGGATTTGCGCGCTCGCATGACGACATCACGGCGCTCGATGACCAGTTCGGCGAGATGCTGACGTCTCCAGTGCGTGACGCGCCGCCGATGGCGCGCGCCGCGTCGGCTCCCGGCGTCGAGCTGCCGCGATCCCAACCGGCAGCAGCGCCGGCGCGTGCGAGGCCGGCCAGGAACAGCGCTCCCGCCGCGCCGCAGCTGATCAAGCGGCCGGGTTATCTGGCTGTGCATAGCGTGGAAAAGAGCTTCGGCAGCCGCCAGGTCGTGCGCGGCGTCAGCATCTATGTGCGCCGTGGCGAGGCGGTCGGCCTGCTCGGGCCCAACGGCGCCGGCAAGACCACCGTGTTCTACATGATCACCGGGCTGATCAAGGCCGATCGCGGCGCGATCGAGCTCGATGGCCACGACGTCACCAAGCTGCCGATGTATCAGCGCGCGCGCCTTGGCATCGGCTATCTGCCGCAGGAAGCCTCGATCTTCCGCGGCCTGTCGGTCGAGCAGAACATCCGCGCGGTGCTCGAGGTCGTCGAGCCCTCGAAGAAGAAGCGTGAGCACGAGCTGGATTCGCTGCTCGACGAGTTCAACATCACGCGGCTGCGCAAGAGCCCGTCGATTGCGTTGTCCGGCGGCGAGCGCCGCCGCGTCGAGATTGCGCGCGCGCTGGCGACGCGCCCCAATTACATGCTGCTCGACGAGCCGTTCGCTGGCATCGACCCGATCGCGGTCGGCGACATCCAGGACCTCGTCCGCCATCTCACCAACCGCGGCATCGGCGTGCTCATCACCGACCACAATGTCCGCGAGACGCTCGGGCTGACCGACCGCGCCTATATCGTCTATGCCGGTGAAATCTTGACTGAGGGAAGCCCGGAGGAGATCGTTAATGATCCCGATGTACGTCGGCTTTACCTTGGCGAGGAATTCCGCCTGTAGCGCATGATCCGCCAAATGTGAAGCGGTTTGGCGATAAGATCATGCGCTAATTAAAGAATTTGACGCGCGATCGGACGCAAAACCGGAGCGTCCACTTTTGCTGATCGCGGTTATCGCTATTTTCCAATCCGTCAAGCCGTGTACAAGGGCTTCGGACTAATATAAGCAAGAATCGAGCCAACTTTTAGGATCGTTCTTGCCTCCATGGCGCTGACCCAAAGACTAGAGTTCCGCCAGTCGCAGTCGCTGGTGATGACGCCGCAGCTGATGCAGGCGATCAAGCTGCTGCAACTGTCGAACCTTGATCTGTCGGCCTTTGTCGAGGAAGAGCTGGAGCGCAATCCGCTGCTGGAGCGGGCGGCCGACGGACCGGAGCCGCCGGTGGCGGGCGAGCCCGCCATGGAGCGGCCGGACTACGGCGATTCCGACGGTTCCAGCAGCTATGGGGACGATGGCGACGCCTCCGACATGGCCGCAGGCCCAGGCGGCGAGGCCGGCTTCGATCCCGGCCAGGAGGAATGGCTGAACCGCGACCTCGGCAGCCGCGCCGAAATCGAGCAGACGCTCGATACCCGCCTCGACAACGTGTTTTCCGAGGAGCCGGCGGAGGCGGCGGCGCGCGCCGCGCAGGATGCACCGCCATCGGTCTACACCGAATGGGGCGGCGGCGCCTCCAGCGACGACGAGTACAATCTCGAAGCTTTCGTGGCCGCCGAGCTGACGCTTGCCGACCACCTCGCCGAACAACTCGCGGTCGCGTTCTCGGCGCCGGCGCAGCGCATGATCGGGCAGTATCTGATCGACCTGGTCGACGACGCCGGCTACCTGCCGGCCGATCTCGGCCAGGCCGCCGAGCGGCTCGGTGCGTCGCAGCAAGCGGTCGACGAGGTCGTCGCCGTGCTGCAGAAGTTCGATCCGCCCGGCGTATGCGCGCGAAACCTGAGCGAATGCCTCGCGATCCAGCTGCGCGAGCTCGATCGCTACGATCCCGCGATGCAGGCACTGGTCGAGCATCTCGACCTGCTCGCCAAGCGCGACATCGCGGCCTTGCGAAAGCTCTGCGGCGTCGACGACGAAGACATCACCGACATGATCGCCGAGATCCGCCGGCTCGACCCGAAGCCCGGACTGAAGTTCGGCACCGCGCGAACGCAAACCATGGTGCCCGACGTCTATGTGCGTCCGGGTCCCGACGGCGGCTGGCATGTCGAGCTCAACAGCGACACTCTGCCGCGCGTGCTGGTCAACCAGACCTATTACGCTGAACTGTCGAAGACGATCCGCAAGGACGGTGACAAGTCGTATTTCACCGATTGCTTGCAGAACGCGACCTGGCTGGTCCGCGCGCTCGATCAGCGCGCCCGCACCATCCTGAAGGTCGCGACCGAAATCGTCCGCCAGCAGGATGGTTTCTTCACTTATGGCGTCGCGCATTTGCGGCCGCTCAATCTGAAGGCGGTCGCGGACGCGATCCAGATGCATGAATCGACGGTGTCGCGCGTCACCGCCAACAAATACATGGCGACCAATCGCGGCAGTTTTGAATTGAAGTATTTTTTCACCGCCTCGATCGCGTCGGCCGACGGCGGCGAGGCGCATTCGGCCGAAGCGGTGCGTCATCACATCAAGCAATTGATCGACGGCGAGGCCCCGTCGGCGATCCTGTCCGACGACACGATCGTGGAACGTTTGCGCGCCTCGGGCATTGATATCGCCCGCCGTACCGTCGCGAAGTATCGCGAGGCGATGCGGATACCATCCTCGGTGCAGCGCCGCCGTGACAAACAGAGCATGCTCGGTAATGCCCTTTCGGCTCCTGCCTCCTCGTCCGACCGGTCGCGCGATACAGCCTCCGTTTAGGTTACTTCTTGAGCGTGACCCCGTTCGGGTACGGACCGGGCCATGCGCTCGTTGCGTTCGCGCCAAATCGGGATAGTCTCAATCTTTCCAGGTCGAGCGTCGTCCAGAAGGGGAGGTAACCGGAAGCCCAGCAAGCATCATGCTCCTGCAAGAGTGATCGAGGCATCCAGCAATTGAGGCATCAAATGACCCTTCGAATCTCGGGAAAGAGCATCAGCATCGGCGAGGCGCTTCGCGCGCGCGTCAGCGAGCGCACCGACGAGGTCCTGCGAAAGTATTTTGATGGCAACTATTCGGGTCACATCACGCTGAGCAAGGATGGCTTCGGCTTCCGAACCGATTGCGCGCTGCATCTGGATTCCGGCATCACGCTGGAAGCCGAATCCAACGCCACCGACGCCTATGCCAGCGCGGACGCCGCGCTCTTGATGATCGAGAAGCGCCTGCGCCGCTACAAGAGCCGGCTCAAGGATCGCTCCGCCCGCAAGACCTATGCCGCGACGGCCGCGCTCGCCGAATTGAACGGCGTCGGGCTCGACGCGCCGAGCTACGTCATCGAGGCGCCCGAGAACGAGGACGAGGTCACCGAATACAGCCCGGTGATCATTGCCGAGGCAACCACCGCGCTGAAGCGGCTGTCGGTCAGCGAAGCCGTGATGGAGCTCGATCTGACCGGCGCCTCCTGCCTGGTGTTCCAGCATGGCGGCAGCGGCCGGTTGAACATCATTTACCGCCGTACGGACGGTAATGTCGGCTGGGTCGATCCGCCGGCGGTGAGCCCTTGAGGATAGTTGGCAGATGGCATTGACGTCCGAAGCCGGCCCTGCTTATGGTCCGCCGCCTCCAGGAACAAGGGGGGCGGAACAGGGTTCGCAGGTGTTGGCACCGCCGATACGTTGGAGTAGAAGCCCTGCCAACCGGACCCGGGCTAAGCCCGCATCCCACCTCATCTTCTTGACGCCGCCGCTGTAAAGCCTATTTCGCAACCTGACGGTCATTCACCTCGGAACGTCCCAATGCCGATTACCGATTTGGTCGCACCCGAGGCGATTCTCCCGGCTTTGAAAGTCATCAGCAAGAAGCAGGCGCTGCAGGAACTCGCCGCGCGTGCCTCCGCGCTGACCGGGCAGAATGAGCGCGCCATCTTCGAGGTGCTGCTGCAGCGCGAGAAGCTCGGCACCACGGCGGTCGGCTATGGCGTCGCCATTCCGCACGGCAAGCTGCCCAAGCTGGAGAAGCTGTTCGGCTTCTTCGCCCGCCTTGAGCGCCCGATCGATTTCGAGGCGATGGACGGCCAGCCGGTCGACCTGATCTTCCTGCTGCTCGCACCGGAAGGCGCCGGCGCCGACCATCTCAAGGCGCTGGCGCGGATCGCCCGCCTGCTGCGCGACCAGGACGTCGCCAAGAAGCTGCGCGCCTCACGCGACGCCCAGGCGATCTACTCGGTGCTCGCACTGCCGCCGGCGAGCGCGGCGTAAGTCCGCCTGCCGTACGATTTTGCGGGCGCTTGGCGGCCCGTGGTATAGTTCGTTCATGACGCGAACCGAAGCCCTCAGGAAGCTCCGTGACCAGGCCGATGCCATCAAGGCACTCGGGGCGACTTCGCTGTATCTATTTGGTTCGACTGCGCGCGACGAGGCTCGTGCAGGGAGTGATATTGATCTTTTCGTGGACTACGATCCTCGCAGCCGGTTCAATGCTCTCGACCTGGTCGCGACCAAGCGACTGCTCGAAGAGAGTCTCGGCGTCGAAGTCGATCTCACCACACGCAAAGGACTTCATCCACTGATTCGAGAGCGGATCGAGGCGGAGGCAACGCGGGTTTTCTGAATGATCGTGCGCTCCCCCTTGCTTCGTATCCACGACATGCTCGAAAGCATCCGTGGCATCGAAAAGGCGTTGGCAGGAAAATCCATCCGCGACTACGAGCGCTCGTGGCTGCTGCGCTCCGCAATTGAACGCGGAATCGAAGTCATTTCGGAAGCGAGCCGCCACCTCGGCAGCGAGTTAAAGGCTCAGCACGAGAATGTCCGCTGGAAAGACATCGCAGGCATAGGCAACATCTTGCGGCATGATTACCAGCGCGTTGACGCCACGATCATCTGGAAAGCGGTCAAGGATGATCTACCACCGCTGAAGGCCGCGCTGTTGGCGCTCAAGGCTTCATTGGAGTAGTCCGTAGCCCGGATGGAGCGAAGCGCAATCCGGAGCTACTCTAACTGCGGATAGTTCAGTCCCGGATTACGCTGCGCTCCATCCGGGCTACGGAGCGTTCGCAAACCTCTCAGCAGATCGTCGGCAGCAGACGGCGAACCTCGTCGAGCAGATCGGGGATTGCCTTCTCGTCATTGGCGAGATGCCGGAGCAGCGCGCTCTGGAACAGGCCGTCGAACAGCGCGTACAGCGCCGCCGGTGACGATGCCGGCCGCTTGTTGCCGAGCTCGGCGTAGCGCGTGGCGATGCGCCAGATCATCGCTTCCAGGCTCTTGTCGATCTCGAGCACGTCCTTGCGGAACGCCGGCTCGAACATCGCCTGCGAGCGCAGATCGTACCAGAGCCGATGCATGCGCGCTTCGTTTTCGAGCGTGGCCGCGAGCTTGGCGAGAAAACCTTCGGTCAATTCGTCGCGGCTGCGTGCTGTCGTCACCACCTCGTCATAGCGCGTCACGCATTTCGCCTTGTAGTGGCGGACGCAGCAGCAGATCAAATCGAGCTTGTCGCTGAAGTAGTAGTGAAACACGCCGTGCGTGAATGCGGAGTTTTGCGCGATCTCGCGCAGGCTGGTGCGCGCGAAGCCGAGCTCGCCAAGCGTCTCCAGCGCGGCCTCCGCGAGCTCGACGCGCCGCGCGTTGAACTTCTCGTCGCGCAGCGCCTCGGCCGCTACAGCCACCCGTTGGGCCGCTCCTGTCGCTTGCCGCGCCATTCCGTGCCTTCCCTCTGCTTCTTCCCTCGAGCAACTATACCGCGGCGACCGCGGCGCGCTCCATCTCTTCACAACCATCCTCTTTGACACTTGTCAAATTCAGACTTGACAAGTGTCAAGTTCCTGGACGAGGGTTGGCGAAATAATTTGGACAACCGTCAAGACGGCTGACCAATCGACGAACCAGGAGGAAATGCACCGCCGGGGCGCGCCAACGCTGCGCCCTGCCGACGCCGGCCGCGATCACCATTGCGCTCCAAATGCGCAGGCCCCGGCCCGCGCTGCCTCTGTCAGCACCACCATCAATCGGCAAGCAAAGGGAGGACTACGTCATGAGTGGGAAGAGCCTTGAAGGCAGGAAAGCCCTGGTCACCGGCGGCGCCCGGGGGATTGGCGCGGCGATCGCGCAGGCATTGGCGCGGTCCGGCGCCGCGGTCATGATCGGTGACATTCTGGATGACGCCGGCAAGGCCAGCGCCGCCGAGATCGCCAAGGCCGGGGTCAAGACCGGCTTCGTCAAGCTCGACGTCACTGACGATGCGCAATGGGAGCGGGCCGCCGCAGCGACGGTCGAAACTCTCGGCGGCTTCGACATCCTGATCAACAATGCCGGCATCGAGATCACGTCGCTGGTCGCCGACATCAAGGCCGAGGACGCGCGCCGCATGTGCGACGTCAACATCGTCGGCACCGTGCTCGGCATGAAGCACGCCTTCCGCGCGATGCGGCCGGGCGGCGCCGCGGGCAAGGGCGGCGCGGTCGTCAATATCGCTTCGGTCGCGGCGACGATCGCCTTCCCGAGCATCGCGGTCTATTCCGGCACCAAATCCGCGGTCGACCGCATGACGCGGGTCGGCGCGATGGAAGCCGGCAAGCTCGGCTATGGCGTGCGCGTCAACTGCATCTATCCAGGCCTGATCCCGACTGACATGGGCCTGCAGCTCGCCAACGACATCGTGAAGATCGGTCTCGCGCCCGACGTCAACGCCGCTGTCGGTTCGGTAGTGGAGCAGACGCCGCTCGGCAAGCTCGCGGAGGTCTCCGACATCGCCGACGCCGCCGTGTTCCTGTGCTCGAACGATGCGCGATTCATCACCGGCATCGGCCTGCCGGTCGATGGCGGCATGGGCATGTAGCAACAAAGCCGACAACAAGCATTTCGGAGGATCGCAATGAGCGACAAGAAGCCCGTCATCGTCTATGGCGCTTCCGGCTATACCGGCCGGCTGGTCTGCGAATATCTGCGCGAGTACAACATCCCCTTCATCGCCGCTGGCCGCAGCGCCGAGAAGCTCAACGCCGCGATGAAGTCGAACGTGGCCGGCATCGAGACCGCCGACTACGAGGTCGTGTCGGTGCCGCACACCGTGGCCGCGCTGACCGAATTGTTCAAGGGCGCCTCGGTGGTGCTCAACACCGTGGGCCCCTTCGCCAAGTTCGGCGGCGAGGTGGTGCAGGCCTGCCTGGCTGCCAGGTGCCACTATACGGATACGACCGGCGAGCAGGACTGGCTGATCACGCTCGAGCACGAGTTTGGCACGAAATTCGCCAATGCCGGCCTGTTGCTGGCGCCGGGCACCGCGCAGATGTACACCACCGGCGAGATCGCCGCGCAGCTGTGCCTGGAAACGCCCGGCCTCGACACACTCGATATCGCCGTGTTCTGGGGCGGCAGCCCGACCATCGCCTCGACGCAGACCATCCTGGTCAACGCCGCGATGGCCAAGGCCTACTACCTGGAGCAGAACAAGTACGTCGAGCATCAGCCCGATGCCGGCCTCTACAACCTCGCCATCCCCGGCCAACACGAGCTGGCGCTGGCGCTGCCGTGGGGCGGCACGTCGCACCCGGTGTGGTTCAAGCAGGATCCGCGCGTCGCCAACGTGAAGGTGCTGGGCGGCGTGTTCAATCGCGCGCTGATGCTGGGCGTGCCGCAGATCGTCGCCGCCGCGCTGGAGGCGACCAAGGACATGAAGCCCGACGAGCGCTACGCCGCGCTGGCACAGACCGCTGCCGGCGTGATGAACACCATGCCGCCGCGCGAGAACCCGCGTGTCAACAAGTCGCTGGATTCGGTGTATGCCTCCGGCCCGCTGGGGCGCGCGCACTGCGTCATCTACGGCAACAGCAACTACAAGCAGACCGGCATGTTGCAGGCCTATGCTGCCGCGCACCTGCTGCAGCAGCCGCCCAAGCGCGTAGGCTTCGCCTCCGGCTGTCAGGCGTTCGGTCATCGCGAGCTGCTCGGGCAATTGCGCAGCTTCGGCTTGGTCGGCAAGCCGGTCCTGACCGTGCATGATTGAGCTTGAGCCCCGCCCGGATCGGGGCTCAACACTCCGTTCCCTGAAGCGTTTTCGTTTTGCTCGAAAACGCACCTTCCGCGGGTGACGCAGTAGCGCGTCACCCGCCCCTTGCGCGAGACCTGCCATGCGCTTCATCGATTATCTCGATAAGGGTGCCTCGCTCGGCGCTGACGCGCCATGCCTCACGATGGACGGACGCGACCTCAGCTATGGCGAGGTGCAGCGGCTGAGCTACCGGATCGCGCGCGGGCTCGACCGGTCGGGCATCGCTCCCGGCGAGAAGGTCGCGATCCTGTCCGGCAACGATCCGCTCGCTTTCGCCTGCGTGTTCGGCATCTCGCGCGCGGCTGCCGTGTGGTGCCCGATCAATCCGCGCAACGAGGCGACCGAGAACAAGTTCATCCTCGATCAGTTCGATTGCAGCCTGCTGCTGTTTCATTCCAGCTTTGCGCCGATGGTCGACGCGGTCCGGCAGGACCTACCCAAGCTGCGCGCGCTGGTCTGTCTCGACGCCGAGCTGCCATTCGCGCCGTCATTCGACCGCTGGCTCGGCGGGCTCGCCGACGATGTCTATCAGCGCGCCACGATCGACGATCTCGCGATGATCCCGGGCACCGGCGGCACCACCGGCAAGCCGAAGGGCGTGATGCTGTCGGGACGCAACATCGAGGCGATGACCGCGCTGACTCTGATGGGCTATCCGTTCAAGGGCCGCCCGATTTATCTCGCGCTGGCGCCGCTGACGCATGCCGCCGGCGTGCTCTGTTTCCCGATCATGACGTTGGGCGGCCGCGTCGTGATCATGCACCACCCTGACATCGGCGAGTTCCTGGCGCTGATCGAGCGCTACCGCGTCACCCACACCTTCCTGCCGCCGACCGTGATCTACATGCTGCTCGATCATCCCGGGCTCGACGCGGCCGATCGCAGGTCGCTGCAATGCTTCTGGTACGGCGCGGCACCGATCTCGGCGACGCGGCTAGCGGAAGCCTTGAAGCGGATCGGGCCGATGGCGCAGCTGTTCGGCCAGACCGAGGCGCCGATGATGATCTCGATGATGCCGCCCGCCGATCACTACAATCCGGACGGCACCATCGCGATGGAGCGACTCTCGTCGGCCGGGCGGATCGGCCCGCTGGTGCAGGCCGGCATCATGGATGGCGACGGCAAGCTGTTGCCGGCGGGATCGCGCGGCGAGATTGTGGTACGCGGCTCGCTGGTGATGGAAGGCTACTACAGGAACCCCGAGGCCACGCGCGAGGCTTCGGCGCATGGCTGGCACCACACCGGCGACATCGGCTACATCGACGGCGACGGCTATCTCTATATCGTCGATCGCGCCAAGGACATGATCATCACCGGCGGCTTCAACGTATATTCGATCGAGGTCGAGAACGCGTTGCGCGCCCACGAGGCGGTGCAGGATTGCGCCGTCATCGGATTGCCCGACGACAAATGGGGCGAGCGGATCGTCGCCGTGGTGCAGCCGCGCGTCGGCCACACTGTCGATGGGACCGCGCTCGCCGCCTTCGTCAAGCAGCAGATCGGCAGCATCAAGACGCCGAAGCAGATCGAGGTCTGGGACGATCTTCCGCGTTCCAAGGTCGGCAAGGTGCTGAAGCCGGACATCCGCGCGCGGCTGGTGCAACGCTAGCCCGTGCGATCCGGTGTCTACCTCTTGCCGTACTCGGTGAACACGTAGTCGCGACTCTGTACCACCGTGTGGCACGCATGGCCGCACTTCGCGTCGTTTTCCTGGGGCGGATTGTCCGCCGTGGTGGCGGGCCTGAACACATCCGAGGTGGGATCATACTCGAACGCGCCGTATCCCCATCCGCCGCTGTCGGCGAACCTCTTGCTGTCCTTGACCATGAAGTCGACGTCGTGCTGCGCGCCCGGCACCGTCGGCTGACCGGGATACGCCTCCTGCTTCTTCGGGATCCAGTGGATCTTCGCCATCTTGGCGCCGTCCGGGAACGGCTTGCCATTGCCGGGTATGCCTTCCCGGAAGGCGCCGATCATCGCCGGATTGCCCAGGATCGCGGCGATGACGCCTTCGTTCTCGCTGATCGCGATCACGGGCCAGTCCTCGTATCCCCTGAACTCGGAGAACGCGAGACCGTTGGGCACCTGCAGGCTGTACTTGTCCTGCGCGGAAATCGCGACACCTGTCGCGAGGACGGAAATCGACACCGAAGCAACGAGATTGATCAGCGAGCTCTTCTGCATGGTCGCATCTCCTTCAATCGATTTGGCGGCGAATGATTCGTGCTGGAAATTCCTTGTCGCAGTGCTTCTCGCGGGAACTTATTACAGCACGGAAATGCACGGAGCGAAATGGAGCCGCGGCCATGGTCCGCTGCCCAAGGCTGCGCAATGAATTGCTCAAGTTGAGCGAGCTTTCGCTTGGCGATCGAAGACACGAGCACCTATTGACAACCAGCCGATGACGCCGGAAGACGGACGCGCGCAACGAACCAGGGATGACTGATGTCCCGCGATTTTCGCCTTGATCGCGTTCCCGTCGACGTTCTCGCTTACGAGCTCGCCGAAGAGAGGGCGAGTGCGCTCGGCCGCATGGGCCGCGCGCTGGAACAGGCACTCGCCAGGCTGCGCGAGTTCGATGCCGCCCATCCGCGCGCTGAAACATCGACGTCAACACAACAGGCACGGCGCCTCCTGGTGCGGGAGGCCGGCCATGCGCTCTGGATGTTCGTGGTGCAGCGGGAAGCCTGCGGGCTGCGCAACAACCGCATGCTGATGCGCGACTACAACGTGCCCGGCGAGGTGCAGCTCAGCATGGGCCCGATGCTCGCCACGTCGACCTCATCGCCATAAAAAATGCGCAGGCCCCCTCGGTGACGAAGCAGGCCCGCGCATTGAATTCGCGGATGCTGAATTCAGCCGTAGATTTGCGTCAGTGGACGCTGACGGCCTGCAGCTCGTTGCTCCACGCATTTGCGACCGCGGCTTCGCGGCTGTCGGTCAGCATGATCGGCGTGCCGTCGGCGGCGTGCAGTGCGAACAGCTTGAGGCCCGGCGCGATCTTCGGCGCTTGCGGAAAGAGATCCGGCACGTCCTCGGAGCGGACCTGCTTCACGTAGGCGATATGACCTTCGCCCAGATGGGCCAGCGCTTCCGGCGTGACGCTCTCGGATTCGATGGTGGTGGTACTCAGTTCACTCATGGTCTCGACTCCTCAGTCAGATAAGCGGTCGAGTCCGCTCGTTGTTTCTATTATTCGTGCTCATTGATAGCGATTGTCTTAATGACCCGTTCAGGTTCCGGCCTGGCCAGGTCGATCGACAACAACCCGTTCTTCAGATCCGCGCCCAGCACATGCATCCCCTCCGCCAGCACGAAGGTGCGCTGGAAGTGGCGCGCGGCGATGCCGCGATGGATGTATTGCCGGGCCTTGTCGTCCTGCTGGCGGCCGCGGATGACGAGCTGATTTTCCTCAATAGTTACATCGAGTTGGTCGCGGGTGAAGCCCGCCACCGCCAGCGTGATGCGCAGCCGCTCAGGCTGCCCGTTGGTACGGTCGCACCGCTCGATGTTGTACGGAGGATAGCCGTCGGCGCCCTTCACGACGCGGTCGAGCGCACGCTCGATCTCGTCGAATCCCAGAAGGAACGGACTGGACAACGATGGAACACGAGACATTACAAAGTCCTCTCGAAGCGACTTTGAGGGGCCCTTGCGGCGCCCCATGCAACCGGCGGGCCGTCTGGCCTCCGGTCAGTGAGGGATATGGGGGCGATCTGGATAGCGTTCAAGCAGCCCCGAAACCAGCCTAAACGCCCGCAACATGGGGGTAAATTCTTCCCGATCGGTTACTCCCCGACGCGCTTGCGGCCATCGGCGGTAAAGAGATGCAGCTTGTCGCGGGGGGCGACGGCCCGGATCCGCTCGCCGATGGCGGGACCCGAGACGCCGGGAACCCGGACGATCACCTCTCCGGGCGGCAGCTCGCCCGGATTGGCGGCAACGCCCTGCTCCTCGCGCTGGCGGCTGCCGTAGACGAAGGTCTCGGCGCCGACATGCTCGATCGCCTCGACCGTAAGGCCAAGCGCGACGCCGCCGGATGCGGTCTCGCTCGAGATCACGAAATCCTCCGGCCGGATCCCGACAATGCCGGCGCCGTCGGCGCCCGTGATCTGGGACTTCAGCTCGTCCGCGCGCAGCGGCATCAGGTTCATCGGCGGGGCGCCGATGAAGGAGGCGACGAAGGTGGTCGCCGGCTTCTGGTAGATGTCCAGCGGATTACCGATCTGCTCGACCTGGCCGCCGTTCATGACGACGAGGATGTCGGCGAGCGTCATCGCCTCGAGCTGGTCGTGGGTGACGTAGATCGATGTGGTGTTGAGCCGGCGCTGCAGCTTGCGGATCTCGACCCGCATCGCGATGCGCAACTTGGCGTCGAGGTTCGACAGCGGCTCGTCGAACAGGAACACTTTTGGCTGGCGCACGATGGCGCGGCCCATCGCGACGCGCTGGCGCTGGCCGCCGGAAAGCTGGCGCGGCTTGCGCTCCAGCATCGGCGAGAGCTCGAGGACGCGCGCGGCTTCCTCGACGCGGGTCTTGATCTCGGCCTCGGCCATGCCGCGGTTGCGCAGGCCGTAGGCCATGTTGTTGTAGACGCTCATATGCGGATAGAGCGCGTAGTTCTGGAACACCATCGCGATGTCGCGATCAGCAGGCTCGACCTGGTTCACGACGCGGCCGCCGATGTCGATCTCGCCGCCGGTGATGGTCTCGAGCCCCGCGACCATGCGGAGCAGCGTGGACTTGCCGCAGCCGGATGGGCCGACCAGCACGCAGAACTGGCCGTCGCCGACGTCGACATCGACACCCTTGATGGCCTCGAAGCCGCCGGGATAGGTCTTGCGGACGCTGCGCAGCGTGACGTTAGCCATTACTTTTCCGTCTCCACCAATCCGCGCACGAACAGTTTCTGCATCACGACGACGACGAACACCGGCGGCAGCATCGCGAGCAACGCGGTCGCCATCACGATCGGCCATTCGGTCAGCGCGTCCGTCGTCGTGATCATCTTGCGGATGCCGACCTGGATGGTCTGCATGTCGTCGCGCGTGGTGATCAACAGCGGCCAGAGGTACTGATTCCAGCCGAGGATGAAGAGGATCACGAACAGCGCGGCCATGTTGGTGCGCGACAGCGGCAGCAGCGTATCCCAGAAGAAGCGGAACGGGCCTGCGCCGTCGATCCGCGAAGCCTCCAGCAATTCATCCGGCACGGTCATGAAGAACTGGCGGAACAGCAGCGTCGCGGTGGCCGACGCAATCAGCGGCAGCGACAGGCCGGCATAGCTGTCGAGCAGATGCAGATCGGCGACGATCTTGTAGGTCGGATAGATGCGTACCTCGACCGGCAGCATCAACGTGATGAAGATGATCCAGAAGATCGCCATCCGGAACGGAAACCGGAAATACACGATCGCGTAGGCCGAGATGATCGAGATCGCGATTTTGCCGACCGCGATCAAGAGCGCCATGACCAGCGAGTTCAGCATCATGTGGAGCACCGGCTCGCGGGTCGAGCCGCTCGTGCCGACAAACAGCGTCTGGTAGTAGGTCTGGAGGAAATGGCCGCCGGGCAGCAGCGACATCTGGCCGTTGGCGATCACGGCATTGTCCTGGGTCGAGGCGACCAGCGCGAGATAGACCGGGAAGGCGACGATCGCGATCCCGATCCACAGGATGGCGTGAGCCAGATAGCGCTGGAAGCCTTCCTCCTCGACCATCAGTAGGTCACCTTGCGTTCGACGAAGCGGAACTGGATCGCCGTCAGCATGACGACGATGACCATCAGGATGACCGACTGCGCCGCCGACGAGCCGAGATTGCCGCCGAGCAGGCCGTCCGTATAGACCTTGTAAACCAGCGTCTCGGTCGCCTTGCCGGGACCGCCGCGGGTCATGGTGTCGATGATGCCGAAAGTGTCGAAGAAGGCGTAGACGATGTTGATGACCAAGAGGAAGAAGATGGTCGGCGACAGCAGCGGGAAGATCACGGTCCAGAACCGCCGCATCGGCCGGGCGCCGTCGATCGCGGCGGCCTCGATCACGCTTTTCGGGATGCTCTGCAGCCCGGCGAGGAAGAACAGGAAATTGTAGGAGATCTGCTTCCAGGCCGCGGCGAGGATGATCAGGGCCGCCGCCTGGTCGCCGTCGAGCAGCGGATTCCAGTCGATGCCCATGGCGCGCAGATAGCGCGACAGCACGCCGAGCGAGGGGTGCAGCATGAACACCCAGAGTACGCCGACCACCGGCGGGGCCACCGCATAGGGCCAGATCAGCAGCGTGCGATACAGCGTCGAGCCGCGCAGCGGCCTGTCAGCCATCACCGCGAGCAGCAGCGCGAAGGACAGCGATGAGACCGCGATCGCGAACGAGAACACGAAGGTTCGGACGATCGCCTCGAAATAGGCCGGCTCCTTGAACAGCTCGAGATAGTTCTCGAACCAGACGAAGCTGGTGGAGAGACCGAAGGCGTCCTGCAGCAGGAAGGACTGGATCACCGCCTGCAGGGCCGGCCAGTAGAAAAAGATCAGGACGATCGCGAGTTGCGGGGCAACCAGCGCGTAAGGCAACAGCTTTGATTGGAAAATCGCTTGCTTTTGCATGGGCTCGGAAGAAGGGCAGGCCGCGGATGCGGCCCGCCGGTTGATCGCCCTAAAGCGCGATGAGATGAGGTTGGATCGTCATCGCGCCTTAGCTTGTCGTCTGGGCATGGTGGAAAACCGCTTCGCGCTTGTCCGGTTCATGCCCGAAGGCATCATGTCAGCGGACGGCGGTCTTTTCAAACTGCCGCAGCATCTGGTTGCCGCGCTCGACGGCGGCGTCCAGCGCCTGCTTGGCGGTCTTCTTGCCGGCCAGCGCCTGCTCGATCTCCTCCGACCACATGTCGCGCAGCTGCACCATGTTGCCGAGGCGCAGACCGCGGGAATTCGCGGTCGGCTCCTTGTTGGTGAGCTCGAGCAGCGGGGTCTCGAGATAGGGCTGGTCCTTGTAGAAGCCTTCTTCCTTGGCCTTGGCGTAGGCGGCCTTGGTGATCGGCAGATAACCCGAGGCCTTGTGGATCCAGACCTGGCGGTCGGTGTCCGAGAGGAAGGTCAGGAACTTGGCCACGCCCTTGTATTCCTCTGCCGACTTGCCGCCCATCACCCAGAGCGAGGCGCCGCCGATGATCGAGTTCTGCGGCGCGCCCTTGGCGTCGGGATAATACGGCATCGGCGCCGCGGTGAAGTTGAACTTGGCCTGCGCCTTGACGTTGCCGAAGAACGCCGACGAGGTCAGGTAGATCGGGCATTCGCCCGAGGTGAAGCGGCCTTCGCCGGTGTTGGTGCGGCCGGCATAGTCGTAGGTCTTGTCCTTCTGCAGCTCGACGAGGCTCTCGAGATGCTTGACCTGCAGCGGGCCGTTGAATTCGAGCACGGTGTCGAAGCCGTCGAGGCCGTTGGCCTTGCTGGCGAGCGGCACATTGTGCCAGGCCGAGAGCTGTTCGAGATTGACCCAGGTGACCCACGAGCCGGAGAAGCCGCAGGTGTTATAGCCGGCTGCCTTCAGCTTCTTGGCGTCGTCGAACACTTGCGGCCAGGTCTTGGGAATCTCCGCGATGTTGGCCTTCTTCAGCGCATCGAGATTGATCCACATCACCGTCGACGACGAGTTGAAGGGGAACGACAGCATCTCGCCCTTGGAGGTCGAGTAGTAGCCGGTGATCGCGGGCAGATAGACGCCCGGATCGAACTTCTCGCCGGCGTCGGCCATCAGCTTGTAGACCGGTTTGACGGCGCCGGTGGCGGCCATCATCGTCGCGGTGCCGACCTCGAACACCTGCATGATATGCGGCGCGTTGCCGGCGCGGAACGCGGCGATGCCGGCGTTCATGGTGTCGGCGTAGCCGCCCTTGTAGGTCGGGATCACCTTGTAGTCGGATTGCGAGGCGTTGAAGTCGTTGGCCAGCTTGACGATGACGTCGTTGTTGGCGCCGGTCATCGCGTGCCACCACTGGATCTCGGTCACCGCGAACGCGGGCGACGCGAATGCAAGCGCGGCAGCGGCTGCCGCGGCAGCGCCTAGTCGTCGAAAGAACATCAAAACCCCTCCCAATTGGAACATCATCTTTCGTTGCGCGCGTTATCAGCGCCGGATGACGTTCAAATGACCGTATAAACGAAAGTCATGGTAGGGGGGAAGCCGAAGCGAAGGGAAGCGGTAAAAAAGGCGAAGACCGCAGCCGGCTCCGTGCGGTGCAGCGCCAAACGCGACGTTGCACCGCAGTGTTGATGCGTCGGCCGGTTCGATACGGGCCGACGCTCCAGCTTTGTCCTGACGCGAACCGGTGCGCATCCCGCATCGCGTGCGGGACAGGCTCGAAAACGCCTTTAGCGCTTGCGCTGGGGACCGCAGACCACGCCCTTCTCAACCAGGCCGTTGATCTCGTCCTTCGAGTAGCCGAACTCGCCGAGCACTTCCGCGGCGTGCTGGCTGAACTTCGGCGGCGTCCGGCGCAGGTTCGGCTTGGTGCGTTCGAGGCGGATCGGCGAGGCGACGCCCTTGTACCAATCCTTCTCGATGACGTCGCCGCGATGAATGGTGTGCGGGTTGGTCAGCGCCTGGTCGATCTTCTGCACCGGGCCAGCCGGCAGGCCGGCGGCGAGCAGCCGGTTGCACAGCGGCTCGGCCTCGTGCTGGCTGAACACCGCGGCCAGCTCGACGCGGAGCGCATCGCGGTTGGCGATGCGGTCCTTGTTGCGGGCAAAGCGCGGGTCGGTGCCGAGCTCGGGCTTGCCGATCTCCTTGGCGAGCTTGCGGAAGGTTCCGTCATTGCCGACGCCGATGAAGATGTTGTCGGTCTTGGTCGGGAAGATCGCGTACGGCACGAGGTTGGGATGCTCGTTGCCGGTGAGCGACGGCGGCTTGCCGTGCATGAAGTAGTTCGCGGTGTGCGGATGCATGATCGCGAGCCCGGTCTCGTACAGCGTCGTCTCGATGAACTGGCCGAGCCCCGAGCGCTGCCGCTCCGACAGCGCCATCAGGATGCCGATCGTGGCGTAGAGCCCGGTGGTGATGTCGACCAGCGGCACGCCGATCCGCATCGGGCCGCTCTCCGGCGAGCCGGTCGCCGCGATCATGCCGGTCATCGCCTGGATGATCGCGTCATAGCCGGGATTGCCGCCGCGCGGGCCGTCGGCGCCGAAGCCGGAGATCCGGCAATGCACGAGGCGCGGAAATTTCGCGCGCAGCACGTCGTTGCCGATGCCCCATTTGTCGAGCGTGCCGGGCTTGAAATTCTCGATCAGCACGTCGGCGGTCTCGAGCATCTTCATCAGCACCGCGCGTCCGCCCTCGGAAGCGAGGTCGAGGCCGATCGAGCGCTTGTTGCGGTTGATGCCGACGAAATAGGCCGCGTCTTCTTCGTGGAAGGGAGGACCCCAGTCTCGCACCTCGTCGCCGGCGGGCGGCTCGACCTTGATCACGTCGGCGCCGTGGTCGGCGAGAATCTGGGTGCAATACGGACCGCCGAGCACGCGCGTCAGATCGATCACGCGCAGGCCGGTCATCGCGCCCGTAGCCGCTGGGGTATTCATGGAAGCAACCTTCGCTCAGTTGGGATCAGATAACGAGGGTCCCAGAGCTAACGGTCTTCAGCCGGGGCAGCAATGCTTCCGTCGGCGCAGGCCCATGCAGCAGGCGGCGCATGCGTTCGCCAAGCGAACCAGCCGCTGAAAGAGCAATGGTCCGCCACGTGTTGCGGCGGACCATTGCGTGATGTGGAATTAGACGACGCTCAGCTTGACGTCGACATTGCCACGGGTCGCGTTGGAATAGGGGCACACATGGTGGGCCTTCTCGACCAGCGCTTCGGCATCGTTGCGCGCAAGGCCGGGCAGCGACACCGCGAGCTCGACGGCGAGGCCGAAGCCGCCTTCCGAGCGCGGGCCGATGCCGACCGTCGAGGTCACCGAGGCGTCGGCGGGAACCTTGGGGCCGCCCTGCGAGGCCACGAACTTCATCGCGCCGATGAAGCAGGCGGCATAGCCGGCCGCGAACAGCTGCTCCGGATTGTTGCCGGCGCCGCCGCCGCCACCGAGCTCCTTCGGGGTCGTGAGCTTGACGTCGAGTGCGCCGTCGAGCGTCGCCGCATGGCCGTCGCGGCCGCCGGTTGCCTTGGCGCTGGTCTTGTAGAGCACGTTCACAGACATCGTGGTCTCCCTTGGTGGGTTGGGCTTGAATTCGATGACGTATGTATTGCACGCAAATAGATTGCGCACAATATAAAATATGCGGTCTCACATTTAATTGTTCGCAATTGAATCCGCGGTCCCGTGAGCCCAGAATGACCCGGAAACGAGATGGATTCGATGGGAATCATGGCCAGGAAACCGACGGCCGCGGATCAGGCGCTGCGGCTCGACAATCAGATCTGCTTTGCGGTCTATTCGACCGCGCATGCCTTCAACCGCGTCTACAAGCCGCTGCTCGACCGGCTCGGGCTGACCTATCCGCAGTATCTCGTGATGCTGGCGCTGTGGGAGCGCGACGACGTCGCGGTGAAGGACCTCGGCGAGCGCCTGTTCCTGGATTCCGGCACGCTGACGCCGCTCTTGAAGCGGCTGGAGGCGGCGGAGTTGATCAAACGGACCCGCAGCACCGCGGACGAGCGGGTGGTGCTGATCGCGCTGACGCCGCAGGGCCACGCGCTGCGCGAAAAGGCCAAGGCCGTGCCGCAGTCGATCCTCGCGGCCTCGGACTGCACCGTCGGCGAACTGATGGCGATGAAGGACGAGATCGTCGCGCTGCGCGACCGGCTGAATGCGGTGCTGGGGGAGTAGGGGCGGTCGGGGCGGTTAGAGGCGCTTCTTGGCGAAGGCGCGGCCGGATGCGGACTTCAGATATTTTCAAAAGCGACGGCCTGCTTCTCGTCGCTGAAAGCGACGTAGGTCTTGAGCCGCCACGGTCCAAATTTGGATGTATGGGGCACTTCCCCGGCATTGTGCTTAGCCAGTCTAGCCCGCAGATCGGTAATCCGGACATAGAAGTGCAGGCAATCAAGGCTCTCGAGAATGTAAACGTATTTCATCTGTTCCCCCCAACACACGGCTGATGGGGTGGATGCTAACGCATTCGGATTTCGGAGAGAGCCCGGCTCCGCCCTTTGGGCTACGCCGCGGCAGCCTTCGCTCACTTCGCTACGATGGACTATCCGGGCTTGCCGAGCCGAAGCTCGCGAAGGCTGGTGGAGCCAGGCGGGATCGAACCGCCGACCTCTTGCATGCCATGCAAGCGCTCTCCCAGCTGAGCTATGGCCCCTTATCCAGTTGGGATGATCCTGGGGGATCGATCCCGGTCCGCGCGGCCTGGACGACTCGCGCGGCAGCACCGTTGATCATAGATCGGCGCCGATCTCAAGTCTCTTCGTCGCCTCCGACGTCACCAATGATGTCGGTCACGTCCTCATCGCCCTCTTCCTCGTCGGCGATGAAGGTCGAATCGTCGTCGTCATCGTCGTCGATGGTCTCATCGACCTCGATATCGTCCTCGGATTCGGGAACCTGGGCCTTGACCTTCCCGGTGTTCTCCTCGGCATCGGCCTCCTCGAGCGAGACCATCTCCTCGGCCTCGGCGGGCTCCGGCATGTCGGCTGCGGTCGCAGGCGAACTGACGGTGGCGCCACGGCCCCGCGGCGGGGCGATCGGCGCGATCGGCACGACTTCGCCGGTATAGGGCGAGATCACCGGATTCTTGTTGAGGTCGTAGAACTTCTTGCCCGTGGTCGGGCAAATGCGCTTGGTTCCGAGCTCGGACTTGGCCACGTGGTAATCCCAGAATTTTCCTGAAAAACGGAGCTTCACTTGGCTAGTTGAGGAGCCGCTGTCAATAGCGGTCTGCGCGCATTTGACGGGCGCGTGACGCGGTGTTGCCTATGTGATACCTGCCGCGACGCGAGAGGACACAATCTTGGCCCATTCTGACACCCCGACCTCGCTGGAATCGCGCGCGTGCGGCCCCCTGGCCGGCACGGTCCGCGTTCCCGGCGACAAATCGATTTCCCACCGCGCCCTGATCCTGGGGGCGCTTTCGGTCGGCGAAACCCGCATTTCCGGCCTCCTGGAGGGCGAGGACGTCCTCAATACCGCCAAATCCATGCGCGCGCTCGGCGCCAAAGTGGAGCGGTCGGCGCCGTTTACCTGGTCGGTGTCCGGCGTCGGGGTCGGCGGCTTCGCCCAGCCTGCCGCGCCGCTCGATTTCGGCAACTCCGGCACCGGCTGCCGGCTGGTGATGGGCGCGGTGGCCGGTTGCCCGATCGCCGCCATTTTCGACGGCGACGCCTCGCTGCGCTCGCGGCCGATGCGCCGCATCCTCGACCCGCTGGAGCTGATGGGCGCCCGAACCAGCGACATAAGGGAGGGCGGCCGGCTGCCGCTCACCCTGCACGGCGCCCGCTATCCGGTGCCGATCGTCTACAAGACGCCGGTCGCCTCGGCCCAGATCAAGTCCGCGGTGTTGCTGGCGGGGCTCTCCGCGCCCGGCATCACGACGGTGATCGAGCAGGAGGCAAGCCGCGACCACACCGAGCTGATGCTGAAGCATTTCGGCGCCGAGATCTCCTCCGAGCAGGAAGGCAGCCACGGCAGGCGAATCTCGCTGCACGGCGAGCCCGAGCTGCACGGCGCCAACGTCGTGGTGCCCGCCGATCCGTCCTCCGCGTCATTCCCGATCGTGGCCGCACTGATCGTCGAAGGGTCCGATGTCGTGTTCTCAGACGTGATGACCAATCCGCTGCGCACCGGCCTGTTCACCACGCTGCGCGAGATGGGCGCCTCGATCGAGGAGAGCGATGTGCGCGGCGATGCCGGCGAGCCGATGGCGCAGCTGCGTGTGCGCGCCTCGAAGCTGAAGGGTGTCGAAGTGCCGCCGGAGCGCGCGCCGTCGATGATCGACGAGTATCTGGTGCTGGCGGTCGCGGCCGCCTTCGCCGAGGGCACCACGACCATGCGCGGCCTGCAGGAGCTGCGCGTCAAGGAATCCGACCGCCTTGAAGCCACCGCCGACATGCTGCGGGTCAACGGCGTCAAGGTCGAGGTCTCCGGCGACGATCTGATCGTCGAGGGCCGCGGCCATGTTCCAGGCGGCGGCCTCGTTGCCACGCATATGGATCACCGCATCGCGATGTCGGCGCTCGTGATGGGCTGCGCCTCCGATCGGCCGGTGAAAATCGACGATACCGCCTTCATCGCCACCAGTTTTCCGGATTTCATCCCGATGATGCGCGCGCTCGGAGCTGATTTCGCATGATCATCGCCATCGACGGACCCGCCGCCTCGGGCAAGGGCACGCTCGGCAAGCGGCTCGCCCACCACTACGGCTATCGTCATCTCGACACCGGCGTGATCTACCGTGCGGTGGCCTATGCGATGATTCAAGCTGGTGCCGAGCTCAGCAACGAGGTGCTGGCCGTGGCCGCGGCGCTCGAGCTCGACCCCGAAAAGTTCGGCAATCCGATCCTGAAGACCCAGAAGGTCGGCGATGCCGCCTCCGTGGTGTCGGCGATTCCGCAGGTTCGCGAGGTGCTGGTGAACTTCCAGCGCCAGTTCGCCGCCGATCCGCCCGGTGCGGTGCTGGATGGACGCGACATCGGCACTGTGATCTGCCCGGATGCCGACGTGAAGATCTTCGTGGTCGCCGACCCCCGCGTGCGGGCACGGCGGCGCACGCTGGAGGCGCGCGCCCGCGGCGAGGACGCCGACGAAGAGGCGGTGCTCGCCGACATCCTCAAGCGCGACGAGCGAGACAAGAACCGGGCGATTGCGCCTCTGCGGCCGGCTCCGGACGCCCACACGCTGGACAATTCAAATCTGGACATTGAGGCCGGCGTCCGCGCCGCCATCGCCATCGTCGAGGCGGCGCGCGCCAGGCGCTAGAATCGCGGGCCGCCGCGGCGCTCTCGGCCCGAAAACCCAGCAAAATTGGGCATTTCCTGCTTGCCGAAAGTCGCATGCAGGGCTATATCAGCGCCGTTCGGAGCAGCATCGACGATGTCGAGGCCGTGTCTGAGCGGGCCGGCGATGGGTTTGAGCTATTCCTCAAACGAAACCAACGCCGCATCTGGAGGAACGCCCGCTCCCAGGTCTTGCAGTCGATATTTTCGTTTCAGGCTCCGGATCAATCATACGTACCGAACGTGCAGTCTTGCTGCCGGCCCGCTGTTGCACCTCCTGCAATGAGCGGTCGTCAGGGTTTGCGGAACCCCGACACTTCACGCACGGTGCGCCCATCAACCCGAACGGCCGGCGAGATCCCGCATCTGGAGAACAAATGGTTTCGAATTCTGCGTCTTCCTATACTCCCACCCGCGATGACTTCGCGGCGATGCTTGATGAGTCCTTTGCCGGCGGCAATTTGCAGGAAAGCTCGGTCATCAAGGGCAAGGTGGTTGCAATTGAGAAGGACATGGCCGTCATCGACGTCGGCCTGAAGACCGAAGGTCGCGTTGCGCTGCGTGAGTTCGCCGGCCCCGGCCGTGAAAGCGATCTCAAGGTCGGTGACGAAGTCGAGGTGTTCCTCGACCGTATCGAGAATGCGCTCGGCGAAGCCGTGCTGTCGCGCGACAAGGCGCGCCGCGAGGAAAGCTGGGGCAAGCTCGAGAAGGCGTTCCAGAACAACGAAAAGGTCAACGGCGTCATCTTCAACCAGGTCAAGGGCGGCTTCACGGTCGACCTCGACGGTGCGGTGGCCTTCCTGCCGCGCTCGCAGGTCGACATTCGTCCGATCCGCGACGTTGCGCCGCTGATGAACAATTCGCAGCCGTTCCAGATCCTCAAGATGGACCGCCGCCGCGGCAACATCGTGGTGTCGCGCCGCACGGTTCTCGAAGAGACCCGCGCCGAGCAGCGCCAGGAGCTGGTGCAGAACCTCGAAGAGGGTCAGGTGATCGACGGCGTGGTCAAGAACATCACCGATTACGGTGCGTTCGTTGATCTCGGCGGCATCGACGGCCTGCTGCACGTGACCGATATCGCCTGGCGCCGCGTCAACCACCCGACCGAGGTGCTGACCATCGGCCAGACCGTCAAGGTCAAGATCATCAAGATCAACCACGAGACGCACCGCATCTCGCTCGGCATGAAGCAGCTCTTGGATGATCCGTGGCAGGGCATCGAAGGCAAGTACCCGCTGGGTGCCCGCTTCACCGGCCGCGTCACCAACATCACCGACTACGGCGCGTTCGTCGAGCTCGAGCCGGGCATCGAAGGCCTGATCCACGTCTCCGAGATGTCGTGGACCAAGAAGAACATGCACCCCGGCAAGATCGTTTCGACCTCGCAGGAAGTCGAAGTGCAGGTGCTGGAAGTGGATTCGGTCAAGCGCCGCATCTCGCTCGGTCTCAAGCAGACCATGCGCAATCCCTGGGAAGTCTTCGTCGAGAAGTTCCCGGTCGGTTCGGTGGTCGAGGGTGAGGTCAAGAACAAGACCGAGTTCGGTCTGTTCCTCGGTCTCGAGGGCGATGTCGACGGCATGGTCCACCTCTCCGACCTCGACTGGAAGCTTCCGGGCGAGCAGGTCATCGACAACTTCAAGAAGGGCGACATGGTCAAGGCCGTGGTGCTCGATGTCGATGTCGAGAAGGAGCGCATCTCGCTCGGCGTCAAGCAGCTCGAAGGCGACCCCTTCGCCGAGCCGGGCGACGTCAAGAAGGGCGCGGTCGTGACCTGCGAAGTGCTCGAAGTGAAGGAGAGCGGCATCGAGGTCCGGATTTCGGGCACCGAGTTCACCACCTTCATCAAGCGGTCCGAGCTGGCCCGCGACCGCAACGACCAGCGCGCCGAGCGCTTCGCCGTCGGCGAGAAGGTCGATGCCCGCGTCATCCAGTTCGACAAGAAGGCCCGCAAGGTGCAGGTCTCGATCAAGGCGCTGGAAGTCGCCGAAGAGAAGGAAGCCATCGCGCAGTACGGCTCCTCCGATTCGGGTGCGACGCTTGGCGATATCCTCGGCACCGCGCTGAAGAACCGCGGCACCGACAAGTAAGCGTTCGCGCGATTTGAGGCGAACAATCGGGGCCCCGGCGCAAGCCGGGGCCCTTTGCTTTGGGGCATCCGTAGCCCGGATGAAGCGAAGCGAAATCCGGGACTTTCTATCCGTGCTGCTGAAGCCTCCCGGATTACGCTTCGCTTCATCCGGGCTACGGATTTGTCTTCCCCTTCCCCCTGAAAGGGGGAAGGTCGGGATGGGGGTCAGCCGCAGGCGATGCTGTTTGCGGAGAGAGCAGATCCCCACCCGCTTTGCTCTGGCGAGCAAAGCGACCTCCCCTTTTCAAGGGGAGGTTAGGGCGCGGCTGGGATGAAGCGCACGTGCACCCGGGCTACGAGTGCCTCCGAATACCGGGCCTTGTTTTCTTCATATTGCGTCGCAATTGATGTATTTGGCTAAGCTGATAGTGACGCTGCGACTGCAAAACGCGCGGATTGCGCTGACCATTTCTGGAGAGATCGGATGTCGCTGGATTCGGACGTGATCGTCGATCGTCGCCGCATCAGGCGCAAACTGACCTTTTGGCGCGTCGCCGCCGCGGTCATTGCGATCGCGGCCATCGTCGGCGTGGGCGTGGTCGCCGCCGGCGGACGCGGCACCTTTTCGACATCGAACACGATCGCGCGGGTCAATATCGACGGACTGATCCGCAGCGACCAGGATCGCGTCGAGGCGCTGGAGCGGCTCGGCAAGTCGAGCTATGCGGCTGTTGTCGTGCACATCAATTCGCCCGGCGGCACCACCGCGGGCTCCGAGCAGCTTTACGACTCGCTGATGCAGCTGAAGGCGAAGAAGCCGCTTGTCGTCGTGGTCGAGGGATTGGCCGCCTCGGGCGGCTACATCACGGCGATCGCCTCCGATCATATCGTCGCCCAGCAGACCTCGCTGGTCGGCTCGATCGGCGTTCTGTTCCAGTATCCGAACGTTTCGGAGTTGCTCAAGACTGTCGGCGTGAAGATGGAGGAGATTAAATCTTCCCCGCTGAAGGCCGCGCCCAACGGCTTCGAACCCACCAGCCCGGAGGCCCGCGCCGCGATCGACGGTCTCGTCAAGGACTCCTATGCATGGTTCCGTGGATTGGTGAAGCAACGGCGCGGCATGGACGATGACCTGCTGGAGAAGGTCGCGGACGGTCGCGTCTTCACCGGCCGGCAGGCGGTCGATCTCAAGCTGGTCGATCAGCTGGGGGACGAGAAGACCGCGATCGCCTGGCTGGTTGCCGAGAAGAAGGTCAAAAGCGACCTGCCGGTGCGCAATTACAAGCTTAATCCGCGGTTCGGCGACCTGACCTTCCTGCGCACGGCGGCGTCCGTGACGCTCGATGCGTTCGGTCTTGGCGCGATCGCGCGGCGGATCGAGCAGGGCGGCGTGGCCGAGGCGGTCGACCGGTTCGGGCTTGACGGCATGCTGGCGCTGTGGAGCCCGGCTGGAACCAACTGATCGGCTGCCAAAGGCGTGCTCGTCAGGCTATTCCCGCTTTGCGGGAATCGCCGCATGCCCCAATTGGGCTATTTGTCACGTGATTTCACGACGCCCTAAATCGATTTAGCGTCTTGACAGTGCACGGCATTTTCACGGAAATGGGTTTCCGCAAGAGCCCGGATCCCACTTTCGATGATCAAATCCGAACTTGTTCAGCGTATCGCCGAGCACAACCCGCACCTCTATCAGCGGGATGTCGAGAACATTGTGAATGCGATTCTCGATGAAATCGTCGCAGCGCTGGCACGTGGCGACCGTGTCGAGTTGCGCGGTTTTGGCGCATTCTCGGTGAAGCACCGCCCGGCGCGCGCCGGCCGCAATCCACGCACCGGCGAGCATGTGCCGGTCGACCAGAAGAGCGTGCCGTTCTTCAAGACCGGCAAGGAAATGCGCGAGCGCCTCAACCGCGACGTGACCGAGGCGGGCGCCGCCAAGGTCGATGCGCCCAAGGCTGATGCTTAAGGCGCGACGTCAGGCGTTGCCGTGTTGCGGGCGATATGCCCGCATTTGCTCCATCGCTGCGAGAGATGGTCATGCGAAAGTTCTTCACGGCAGTGGTCGTCGTTCCGCTCGGTCTGATCTTCATCATTTTTGCAGTCGCTAACCGTCACTGGGTGACGGTGTCGTTTGATCCCTTCAATTCGGTGACCCCGACGGTTGCGGTCACGCTGCCGTTGTTCGTCGTCATCATCGCCTCCGCGATCCTGGGCGTGCTCGCGGGCGGCATCGGAACCTGGTTCAAGCAAGGGCGCTGGCGCCGCGCGGCCCGGCAGCACGAGGCTGACGCCCGCCATGTCCGCGCCGAGCTCGCCGACCTCAAGGCCGCCGCCTCCCGGGACGACGCGCAGCGCCGTTCGGCCCCGGCGCAACTCGGCTTTTACGGGGCCGCCGGGCGAGACAAGCAGGGCGCGACGTTGTAGAACCCGCCCCACCGGACCAGGGTTCACCCCGGTTCCGGTCGCCCGACAACCCGTTTTGAGACCTGTTTCGAGACCATGCCCCTGCTCGTCAAAATCTGCGGCCTGTCCACGCGCGAGACGCTCGACGTCGCGCTTGAAGGCGGTGCCGATATGGTGGGGTTCGTATTCTTTCCGCCGTCGCCGCGTCACATCAGCCTCGAGACCGCGCGCGAGCTTGGCAGCCGCGCCAAGGGCCGCGCCGTCAAGGTCGCCCTCACCGTCGATGCCGACGATGCGATCCTGGAAAACATCGTCGAGACGCTGCGGCCGGATATCCTGCAATTGCATGGCAAGGAGACCACGGCGCGGCTGCGCGACATCAAGGCGAAGTTCGGCCTGCCGCTGATGAAGGCGCTGCCGGTCGAGACGTCGGCCGACCTTGCGCCGCTGCCGGGTTATGCCGGTGTCGCCGATCGCATCCTGTTCGATGCCCGCGCGCCGAAGGATGCCACGCGGCCGGGTGGCCTCGGCGCGCCCTTCGATTGGCACGTGCTGGAAAATCTCGATCTTGCGCTGCCCTACATGGTCTCCGGCGGGCTCAACGCCGACAACGTCACTGAAGCCGTCCGCGTCACGCGCGCCGGCGGCGTCGATGTCTCGTCGGGCGTCGAGCGCATGCCCGGTGTCAAGGATCCCGAATTGATCCGCGCCTTCATCCGCGCCGCGCGCGCAATCCAGCCTTCTTCACCTCTCCCCGTTCACGGGGAGAGGTCGACCGCGCAACGCGCGGGCGGGTGAGGGGCGCTGCAACGATGATCGAGCAATTGGAGAAACCCCTCACCCCAGCCCTCTCCCCGCAAGAGCGGGGCGAGGGAACGGAAACAGCGCCGCAAGCCGGCAAGAAGAACTGATGGTTCGATGAATCCAAACCTGCCCAATTCCTTCCGCAGCGGTCCCGACGAGCGCGGGCATTTCGGCATTTTCGGCGGACGCTTCGTTGCGGAAACGCTGATGCCGCTGATCCTCGATCTCGAAAAAGCCTATGCCGACGCCAAGGCCGATCCGGCGTTCCAGGCCGAGATGAATGTCTATCTGAAGGATTATGTCGGCCGGCCCTCGCCGCTCTATTTCGCCGAGCGGCTCACCGAGCATCTCGGCGGCGCCAAGATCTATCTGAAGCGCGAGGAGCTCAACCACACCGGTTCGCACAAGGTCAACAATGTGCTCGGCCAGATCATGGTCGCGCGCCGCATGGGCAAGAAGCGCATCATCGCCGAGACCGGCGCCGGCCAGCATGGCGTGGCGACGGCGACGCTGTGCGCGCGGTTCGGGCTCGGATGCGTGGTCTATATGGGCGCGGTCGACGTCGAGCGGCAGCAGCCGAACGTGATCCGCATGGAGATGCTGGGCGCCAAGGTCGTCCCGGTGCAGTCGGGCGCGCGCACGCTGAAGGACGCGATGAACGACGCGCTGCGCGATTGGGTCACCAACGTGCACAACACCTTCTATTGCATCGGCACGGTGGCGGGTCCGCACCCCTATCCGATGATGGTGCGCGACTTCCAGTCGATCATCGGCCACGAGACACGCAAGCAGATGCAGGAGGCCGAGGGCCGCCTGCCGGATTCGCTGATCGCCTGCATCGGCGGCGGCTCCAATGCGATGGGCCTGTTCCATCCGTTCCTCGACGATCCCTTGATCGAGATTTTCGGCGTCGAGGCTGCCGGTCACGGACTGACGCAGCTGCATGCCGCTTCGCTGGCCGGCGGCCGTCCCGGCGTGCTGCATGGCAACCGCACCTATCTCTTGATGGACGCCGACGGCCAGATCGAGGAAGCGCATTCGATCTCGGCCGGCCTCGATTATCCCGGCATCGGCCCGGAGCACGCCTGGCTGCACGAGACCGGCCGCGTGAAATATCTCTCGGCGACCGACGAGGAGGCGCTGGCCGCATTCCAGCTGCTGTCGCGGCTCGAGGGCATCATCCCCGCGCTGGAATCGGCGCACGCCATCGCGAAACTGTCCGAGCTCGCACCGCAGCGACCGAAGGATCACCTGATGGTGGTCAACCTCTCGGGCCGCGGCGACAAGGACGTGCCGCAGGTCGGCGACATCTTGAAGGCGAGGAAGAAGTGACCACCCGTATCGACGCACGTTTCTCCGAGCTGAAGCAGCAGGGCCGCTCCGCTTTCGTCACCTTCGTGATGGCCGGCGATCCCGACGCCAAGACCTCGCTCGACATCCTCAAGGCGCTGCCGAAGGCCGGCGCCGATGTCATCGAGATCGGCATGCCCTTCACCGACCCGATGGCCGATGGCCCGTCGATCCAGGCCGCCGGTCTGCGCGCGCTCAAGGGCGGCATGACGCTGCGCAAGACGCTGGCGATGGTCCGCGACTTCCGCAAGGAGGACAACGCCACGCCGATCGTGCTGATGGGCTACTATAATCCGATCTACATCTACGGCGTCGACCGCTTCCTGGCCGACGCCAAGACCGCCGGCGTCGACGGCCTGATCATCGTCGACCTGCCGCCGGAGGAAGATACCGAGCTCTGCATCCCCGCGATGAAGGCCGGGCTGAACTTCATCCGGCTGGCGACGCCGACCACCGACGACAAGCGGCTGCCGGCGGTGCTCGCCAACACCTCGGGCTTTGTCTATTACGTCTCGATCACCGGCATCACCGGCGCCGCGACGGCCGATTCGAAGGTGGTCGCGGAGGCCGTGGCCCGCATCAAGCGGCACACCAAGCTGCCGGTCTGCGTCGGCTTCGGCATCCGCACCCCGGAGACGGCGCGCGCGATCGCCGAGAACGCCAACGGCGCGGTGGTCGGCACCGCGATCGTCGATGTGGTGCGTGCCAATCTCGATGCCGAGGGCCGTGCGACGCCGAAGACGGTGAGCGCGGTGGCGGACCTGGTGTCGGCGCTGGCGCAGGGGGTCCGGGGCGCCAAGCAGGCCGCTGAATAAGCCACATTTTGCGGCAACAAGGCCGCCGATGGCGGCTTGCCGGGCTCGCCCGGCCCGCCATATATCCAGCTGGTGCGGAACCGATCCGCATTTCGGAGCGAACCATGAATTGGCTCACCAACGTCGTCCGGCCGAAGATCCGCAACATCCTGCGGCGCGAGACGCCGGAAAACCTCTGGATCAAGTGCCCGGATTCCGGGCAGCTCGTGTTCTACAAGGACGTCGAGGCCAACCAGTTCGTGATCCCCGGCTCGAACTACCACATGCGGATGGGCGCGGTGGCGCGGCTGAAGTCGATTTTCGACAACGAGACCTGGTTCGACGTCGCGCTGCCCGAGGTGACGGCGGATCCGCTGAAATTCCGCGACGAGCGCAAATATGTCGACCGCATCAAGGACGCCCGCACCAAGACCGGGCTGAACGACGCGATCAAGGTCGGCTACGGCAAGTTAGAAGGTGCCGGCGTCGTGGTCGCCGTGCAGGATTTCGATTTCATGGGCGGCTCGCTCGGCATGGCCGCCGGTGAAGCCATGGTGCGCGGGCTCGAACTCGCGGTCGAGAAGAAGTCGCCCTTCATCGTGTTCGCCGCATCCGGCGGCGCGCGGATGCAGGAAGGCATCTTGTCGCTGATGCAGATGCCGCGCACCACCGTCGGCGTGCAGATGCTGCGCGAGGCGCGCCAGCCCTACATCGTGGTGCTGACCAATCCGACCACCGGCGGTGTCACCGCGTCCTATGCGATGCTCGGCGACATCCAGATCGCCGAGCCCGGTGCGCTGATCGGCTTTGCCGGCGCGCGCGTGATCGAGCAGACCATCCGCGAGAAGCTGCCGGACGGCTTTCAGCGCGCCGAATATCTGCGCGAGCACGGCATGGTCGACATGGTGGTGCACCGCCACGACATGAAGGCCACGCTGGCGCGGCTGTGCCGCCTGCTGACCAAGGCGCCGGCGCTTGAATCCGCATCGAAGCCCAAGGCCGCGGTCACCGAGCCGGCCCAGATCGTCACGGCGCCTGAGACGGTGCCGGCCGCGCCGCACGCGTGACCGCAAGCGCCACCTCACCGCAAGCCTCGTTCGAGGCGTTGATCGCGCGGATATCGGCGCTGCATCCCAAGCGCATCGATCTCAGCCTCGATCGCATGCGCGGCCTGATGGAGCGGCTCGATCATCCCGAGCGCAAGCTGCCGCCGGTGATCCATGTCGCCGGCACCAACGGCAAGGGCTCGACCATCGCCTATCTGCGCGCGATTCTCGAAGCCGCCGGCCTGCGCGTGCACGTCTTCACCTCGCCCTATCTGGTGCGGATCAACGAATGCTACCGGCTGGGCGCCGTCGGCGGCGGCAAGCTGGTCGGCGACGAAGAGCTGCGCGAGACGTTCGAGCACTGCGAGCGCATCAACGCCGATAGTCCCATCACCATCTTCGAGATGGAAACGGCGGTGGCGTTCTGCCTGTTCGCCAAGCATCCGGCCGACGTCGCATTGCTCGAGGTCGGGCTCGGCGGCCGGCTCGATTCGACCAATGTGGTCGAGGCGCCGCTCGCCTCGGTGATCACGCCGGTCAGCATGGACCACATGGAATTCCTCGGCGACAATCTGACGGCAATCGCCGGCGAGAAGGCTGCGATCATCAAGCGCAAGGTGCCGGTGGTGTGTGCCGAGCAGGCGCCGGATGCGATGGCCGTGATTGAGGCGCAGGCGAACCGCATGCGCGCGCCGCTGCATGCGGCCGGCCAGCAATGGCATGTCGGCGTCGAGCGCGGCCGGCTGGTCTATCAGGACGAGCGCGGCCTGCTGGATCTCGCCGCGCCAAAACTGTTTGGCCGGCACCAGTTCGACAATGCGGGCCTTGCGATCGCGACCCTGCGCGCGATCGACGCATTCAAGCTCAACATCGCGGCCTTTGAAGCCGGCATCGTCAACGCGGAATGGCCGGCGCGAATGCAGCGGCTGGTTTCCGGCGCGCTGGTCGGCCAGGGGCCGCAGGGCTCCGAGGTCTGGCTCGACGGCGGACACAATGCCGAGGGCGGGCGCGTCGCGGCCGCGGCGCTCGGCGATCTCGAGGAGCGCGTGTCGCGGCCGCTGGTGGTGATCGTCGGGATGATGGCCAACAAGGATGCCGACGCATTCCTCGCCAATTTCGCCGGACTGACCCGCCACATCATCGCGGTCCCGGTGCCCGGCCGCGACAACGGCATGGCGCCGGACAGACTGGCTGACGCCGCGCGAGCGCTCGGCATGCGGGTCGAGATCGCTGATGGCGTCGACGCCGCCTTGCGGCGGCTTGCTGCGCTGGCCTACGAGGTGCCGCCGCGCATCCTGATCACGGGCTCGCTGTATCTGGCCGGTCCCGTGCTTGCGGCCAACGGCACGCCTCCTGCATAACAGGTGACGCGTCCCGGATGCGGTGCGCATGAGGGAGGACGAGCATCATGCGTTTTGCTGCGATCGCCGACATCCACGGCAACCATCTCGCGCTCGAAGCCGTACTGTCGGACATCCGCGCGCAGGGCATTTCCGACATCGTCGACCTCGGCGACATGGTGAGCGGGCCGCTCGACGCCCGCCCCACCATCGATACGCTGATGGCGCTCGATGCGGTCCATCTGCTCGGCAATCACGACCGCTACCTGATCGACCGCCCGCATGAGAAAATGGGCTCCTGGGAGCGGCTGACCTATACCCAGCTCGAGCCGCGGCATCTCGACTGGCTGCGCACGCTGCCGGCGAATTCGATCTATCGCGACGAAGTTTTCCTCTGTCATGCAACGCCCCAGAATGACGAGACCTACTGGCTCGAGACGGTGCTGCCGGGCGGCGAAGTCTGCATGTCCCCGCTGGAAGCGATCGAGGCGAGAGCGGCCGGCGTGCCGCAATCGCTGATCCTCTGCGCACACACGCATACCGCGCGCGCCATGCGACTTCGCGACGGCCGGCTGATCGTCAATCCCGGCAGCGTCGGCTCGCCCGGCTATCGCGCCGGCAAGCCGCATCCGCATGTCGTCGAGGCCGGTTCGCCCGATGCGCGCTATGCGATCCTCGAACAGGTCGATGGTGGCTGGGACGTAACCTTCCGCCACATCCCCTACGACCACGCAGCAATGGCGGCGCTGGCGCGGCAGCACGGCCAGGCCGAACTCGCCTCGGCGCTGGCGACGGGATGGATTCGCTGACTTGCCTAATGGATATGCGCCTCATCCGAGACGCCGACATGCTCGCGATAGACCATCTCCCAGCCCTTCCAGCCGGTGAACAGCAGGATCAGGACCACGATGAACGATAGCGCGAGACCGGTCGGCACGATGGCGGATGCGCCGTGCTCGAAGCGCAAATACCAGTTGTAGAGCGCGATCAGCACCGCGATGACATTGCCGCCGGCGTGCTGCCATGCATCGGAAAGATTGCGGACCTGATCGTCTCCGAGGAGATCGATCACGCCGGCGATGGCGGCGAGCGCGGCCATGATCAAGCCGATGCCAAGCAGCCAGAGCGAGGCGCTGGCCCAGAAGTCAGTGCCCGTCTTCCAGAAAGCGAGATCGGCAACGAAGGTCAAAACAAAGCATACGACTGGAAATGGAATAAGCATCGGATGGATAGGATGTCCCGCGACCTGCGCGGTTGATCTGGGGTTCGACATGGGTCCCTCCTGAGGGCCATTTGATCCCTCAACATGGACTGCCTGTCCGGGTTCCAATTCGCTGCACCGCAACGGCAGTGCCGTTATCCCCTCAACAGCTTCATCGGGTCGGCCGCCTTCTGCTTCAGTTGCTCGAACGAGCATTGCTTCGGCGCCTTGTCCGGACGCCAGCGCAGGATCGAGGTGCCGTGGCGGAAACGATCGCCACTGAAATGGTCGTAGCAGACCTCGATCACGAGCTTCGGCTTCAGCGGACACCATTGCGCCGAGCGCTCGGTCGACCACCGGCTCGGGCCGCCCGGCGCATTCCCGGTAAAGCCGGGCTTTGCAATCAACGGCTCGAGACGGTCGGTGAGCGCCGCCTTGTCCTGTTGCCTGATTGCGGAGGTGAAGCCGACATGATGCAACAAGCCGTCGTCGTCATAGAGGCCGAGCAGCAGCGAGCCGACCACTTGGCGGCCGCCGGTCCTGTTGGTGGCGTAGCGAAAGCCGCCGACCACACAGTCGGCGCTCCTGAACCTTTTGATCTTCTGCATGCCGTCGCGATTGCCGGCCTGATATGGCAGGTCCAGGCGCTTGGCGATCACGCCGTCGAAGCCGCCGCCGGATCGCGCCAGCCATTTCCCGGCAAGCGCGTAGCTTGTCGTCGCGGGAGACAACCGAACGCTGGAATTGGATTTCAATTGCGACCTGGCGAACGTCTCGAGCTGCGGTCGTCGTTCGCTCAAGGGCTGGCCGGAAAGCTTCTTCCTGGTTGGCGAGGCCAAGAGATCGAACGCCAGAAACAAGGCGGGCGTTTCCTGTGCCAGCCGCGTCACCCGGCTGGCGGCAGGGTGGATGCGCTGCAGGAGATCGTCAAAGGAGAACGTTCGGCCGTGCGGCACCACGATCTCGCCGTCGAGCACGAATGACGTTGCCTTCACGCTCAGCGCCGCGGCGACCAGCTCCGGGAAATAGCGGCCGAGATCTTCGCCGGATTTCGAGCGCAGGTCGACTTTGCGGCCTTCGCGTTTCAGCAGGCAGCGGAAGCCGTCCCACTTGGGTTCGTACTGCCACTCCTTCCCGCGCGGGATGGCATCGACCGAGCGCGCCTCCATCGCGACGAGCGGCGTGGACCTGGAAGCGGGCTTTTGACGCGGGGAGGGCAAGTGCCGGGACCTTCAAACGCAACACACACGGTCCCAACGCAAACGGCCGGCGAATCCGCCGGCCGTGCACGAATTTATTAATCAGAAGAAGCGGGATCAGACCGCAGCGGTGATCCACTGCTGCAGCTTGGCCTTCGGCGCGGCGCCGACCTGACGGGACGCCATCTCGCCGCCCTTGAAGATCATCAGGGTCGGGATCGACATCACGCCATACTTCGACGCCGTCTTCGGGCTCTCGTCGACGTTGAGCTTCACGATCTTGACCTTGTCGCCCATCGCGCCGGAAATCTCATCGAGAGCGGGCGCGATCATGCGGCAGGGGCCGCACCACTCGGCCCAGAAGTCGACGACCACCGGCCCGGTCGCCTTGAGCACTTCGGCTTCGAAATCGGCGTCAGAAACCTTGCCAACGGCCATGTGAATACCTCGTTCGGTTGAGACAAAAGGGCGCGGTTGGGAATCGCGCCCGGGAGCATGGGTCAAACCTATGAACGCCCCCTTGCCGGGTCAAGCGTGCTCACGCCGACATGAACTTATGCCAGGGCAGCGTCCAGCGCGGAGGCGGAAATCTCCATGATTTCAGTCGTTTCGGTCCAGAGCAGGGCGGCCCGCACGGGCAGCTGGGGATAAAGCCTGGCGAGCACCGCGCGGTATAGCGCGAGCTGCCGGACATAGCCCCGCGGCGCCTCGGCTGCCGTCTTGGGCGGAGCATGGTTGGTCTTGAAATCGACGATCAGGACGTCGGTTGGCGTCACCACCAGGCGGTCGATCTGGCCCGACACCAGCGCCTTCGGCTGGCCCGGCCGCTCCAGCCGCCCGACGATCGAGACTTCCGCGCGGCTGCCCGGCGCGAACACCGCGGCAAAGCGCGGATCGGCGATCAGGCCGAGCACCTGATCGGCGAGCGCGACCTGCTCCTGTTCGTTCCAGCCGTCGGCATTGCGCGCGAGGTAGCCGAGCGCGGCGGCGCGCCGCCGCTCGAGCGCGACGTCGGGCAGCGACTGCAGCAGGCGATGTACCAGCGTGCCGCGTTGCAGGGCGCGGGCACGCAGCAGCACCGATTCGCCGGTCCGGATCGGATGGCTGTCGTCATCAGCCGGATCTGACGGACGCAGCATGCTCGCCGCCGATGCTTCCGGTGCGGCCGCAGCACGCAGCCAGGACGGCAATGCGATCGGCACCGCGGCCGCTGACGCTGTCGCACCGGTGAGATCGGCGACGTCATCCGGCCGCGAATAGCGCATCACCTTGCCGCCTGGCGTCTCCAGCTCCTCGAGCTTGAGCCCGGAATTGGCGAGCCCCTTGGTGATCAGATCGTACCAGGACGATTTCCGCACCGTGTTCATGTTGCCGGGCATGCAGCCGCCGACGATCAGCCGGTCGGCGGCGCGGGTCATCGCGACATAGAGCAGGCGGCGATACTCGTCCTCGGTGTCGCCGAGCATCGCCTTGCGCGCCTCGGCGACGCCGGGCGGATCCTCGGCCTTCTTGCCGGCCCACACCACGACGCCGGGCGCGTTCGGCGCGGCATTGCCCTGCGGCAGATGGATCAGCCGCAGCCGCTGCGTGTCCGACGGCGAGGTCGTGGTGTCGACCAGGAACACCACCGACGCCTCGAGGCCCTTGGCGCCGTGCACGGTCATGACGCGGACCTCGTCGCGCGAAATCTCCATGTCGCGCTTCACCTCGGTGTCGGCGGCGCGCAGCCAGGCGACGAAGCCCTGCAGCGAGGCCGGCGCCTTGCGCTCATAGCTCAGCGCAAGCTCGAGGAATTCGTCGAGCGCGTCGTTCGCCTCATGGCCGAGCCGGCGCAGGATGCGCGCCCGCCCGCCATCGCCGCCGAGCAGCCAGGCGTAGAACGCGAACGGCGTCTCCTGGGTGAAGCGGCGCTCGCATTGTTCGAGACGGCGCAGCGCGGCCGAAAATTGCTCATCGGTGGGTGCCTGCGCGGCCAGTGCCTCGCGCAGCGAGCCGCGACGCTGGTACGCCAGCTTGAATAGATCGTCGTCGTCTAGGCCGAACAGCGGGCTCTTCAACGCCACCGCCAGCGCGAGATCGTCCTGCGGCAGCAACAGCGCATCGGCGAGGTTCATCAGGTCGATGATCGCGATGTGCTCGGTCAGCTTCAGCCGGTCGGCGCCGGCGACCGGGATGCCCGCGTGCTTCAGCGCCTGGATCACCGCGTCGAAGGCGTTGCCGCGCCGCCGCACCAGGATCAGCATGTCGCCGTAGCTGAGCGGCCGCCGTCCGCCGGTGCTGCCGGTCATGGTGCCGCTGGCAACGAGGCGCTTGATCTCGGCCTGGATGCGACGCGCCAGTTTCACCTCGGGGCTGGTCACCGACACGCCGTCGAACGGCGCGCGCCAGCCCTCGATATCCTGGCGATCGTCGGCCACGGCGAGATCCCAGAGCTCGATCTGGCTGGGGCCGGCATCGGCCATCGCGTTGTGGATCGGGTAGCCGTTCTCGATCGCATGAATGCTGCGGAAGATCTCCTGCTCGCGGAACACATGGTCGACCGAATGCAGGATCACCGGCCCCGAGCGGAACGAATAGGTGAATGACACCGGGTCGAATTTCAGCCCGGCTTCCTCGAACCGCCGCTTCAGCTCGCGCCGGCGCAGGTCGAATTCGCGCGGCGCCGCGCCCTGGAACGAGAAGATCGACTGCTTCTCGTCGCCGACCGCGAACACGGTGCGCACCAGGCCGTCGCGCGCGCCGGCGCCGGAGGTGAATTCCGAGATGATGTGCGCGACGATGTCCCATTGCCGCGGGCTCGTATCCTGCGCCTCGTCGATCAGCACGTGATCGACGCCGCGGTCGAGCTTGTAATGCACCCAGCCCGACGAGACGCGGTCGAGCATCGCCAGCGTCTTGTCGATCAGATCGTCATAGTCGAGCAGGCCGCGTTCCAGCTTCTCGCGCCGGTAGTGCGCGGCGGCCGCGGTCGCGATGTGGATCAGCGCCTCGGTGCGGTCGCGCGCGACCACGGCGCGGCGGCGCTCGATCAACGGACCGAGACGGTCGATCTCCGCCTCGAACCGACGGCCCGCGACCGCATTCTTCTTGATGAAACTGTTGGTGACGACAGACGCGCGCGGGGCGCGTTCATCGGTCAGGAAGACGCCGAGATATTCGTCGACCTGCGCTGCACCGGTGAAGGTCAGCGCGCTCCGCAGCCGTTCGGCCTGCTTCTGATCCGCCTTGCTGCTGGTATCGAGCAGCGTCGCCATCTCCTTCCAGCTCGCGCGCGGCAGGTTCGGCCCGTCGACGATCTCGCGCTCGACCTCCTCGATGCGATCATCGGCGGAGACGCCGAGCGCGGCCGACATCTGCGCTGCGGCGGCCGCGGCGTTGCCGGCGGCATCGGTCCAGGCCATGAAATGGTCGCGGCTGAGGCAGGCCTCGCGGACCACCTCCTTGAAAGTGACGTCGGCGGCATTTGCCATCGCCGTCCGCAGCGCGCGGCCGATCGGACTGTCGGGAATCCGCGAGGCTTCGAGGAACACCGCGAGATTGGCGCGCTCCATCATCTCGTTCTGGTCGCGGTCGTCGAGCACGGCAAAGCGCGCCGGCACGTTGGCCTCGAACGGAAACTGCTGCAGCAGGCGGGTGCACAGCGCGTGGATGGTCTGCACCTTCAAGCCGCCGGGGGTCTCCAGCGCGCAGGCAAACAGTTTGCGCGCCTCGCGCCGCAACGTGGCGGAAGGATGGGCAATGCCGGCCTCGCGGATCGCGGCGTCGAGCCCGGCGTCGTCGAGCGTCACCCAATGGCCGAGCGTCGTGAACACGCGCTCGGCCATGTTCGCGGCAGCCGCCTTGGTGAAGGTGATGCAGAGGATCTTTTCCGGCGGCACTCCCGACAGCAGCAGGCGGATGACGCGCTGCACCAGCACATGGGTCTTGCCCGAGCCGGCGTTGGCCGACACGAAGGTCGACGCTTTCGGATCGGACGCGCGCGCCTGCGCGTCGCGCACGGCGGGCGGAATCGGACGGGGCGCCTTCACCATTCCTCGATCCCCAGGCCGCCGGCGGCGGACCATTCCTTGATGCGTGCGAGGTCGTCATAGGCGCCGTAGCGGTTCGCCCACATCGAGAGGTTCAGCGAGGTGTAGGCCTGCTGCTCGTCGTCGAAGGCGCGGATCAGGGCCTCGAGCTTGCGCCGCGCGCTGTCGGCGGCCTCATCGGGCGGCTGCGGCGTGTCGTTGGTCTTGATCTTCAGCTCCAGCGAACGCTGCTCGCCCGGCGGATTGTTGCCGCTCAGCCTGACATAGACGAGGTCGCCGACCGAGGAGTCGGCCGGGATGTCGGCGAAGCCGCCCTCGCGCAGGATCGCGGCTTCCAGGGTGAGCTGCGGCGACAGGCCCATGCGCACCTGCTTGCCAGTCGGCGGCTGGCCGGTCTTGTAGTCGAGGATCGCAAAGCTGCCGTCATCGCGCCGCTCGATGCGGTCGGCGCGCGCCGAGAGCGTGAAGGTCCTGGCATCGTCGAGCGGGATGCCGATCTCGCCGCGGATCTCGGCCTTGATGGCCTCGATCTGGCCGCGCCGGGCCTGCTCCCATTCGGCAAACCATGTTGCGATGCGCTGGAAGCGCGGCCACCACAGCGCTCGCGCCTCGGGCCGCTCCATCAGCGGCGCAAAATATTTGGCCCCGATCTCGCGCAACGTGAGCAGGGTGTTGGCAGGCAGCGCGTCGGCATAGACCTGCGTGAACTCGCCGAGCGCCTCGTGGATCGCCGAGCCGCGATCGGCCGCCGACAACGGCATGTCGACGGGGTCGAGCGGATCGAGCCGCAGGATGTAGCGCGCATAGATCGTGTAGGGATCGCGCAGCCAGTCCTCGATCGCGGTGACAGACATCTTCAGCGGACGTGCCTCGCGCGGCGGCCGCGGCTCCGGCTGCGGGATCGGCTCGACCTTGTCGGGCCGGTCGAGCTCGGCGGCATATTGCACGTAAGTTTCGCCGGCCGATGTCGCGGCCTTCCAGCGCGCCTCGCCGGCGACCGCTTCGAGCCGATGCAGGAAGCGCGAGGCGACCGCCGGCGCACCGCCGACTTTTGCGGCGTGGGTGAGGATCACCTCGTCATGGCCGAGCAGCTGCGCAAAGTCGTGCGCGGAAAGCCCGATACGCCGCTCGGGAAGATCGAGCCCGAGCTCGTGCCGCATCGGCCGGCTCAGCCACGGATCGATCCGCGGCGCCGGCGGCCAGACGCCCTCGACCAGGCCGCCGAGGATGACGCGATCGGATTCGGTGAGACGTGCTTCGAGCTGGCCGAAGATGTTGAGCTGCGCGCGCGCCGATTCCGGCCGCCGCACCATGCGGTCGGCGAACGCGGTCTGGAACACCTCGGGATAATCGGCGAGCGGCGTCATCAGCCCGCTCGGCTGCTGCTTGGCGAGCAGCTCGTCGAACGCAGACGCCAGCGACGCACCGGCGCGCTCCTCGAACACGACGGCAACGCCGTTCTGGTCGCCGGACAGCGCGATCAGGGCCTCCCGGTGGCGCGCGGCCAACTCCGCGAAATCATAGGGTTTTGACGACGCCATGCCTTCGAGCGGCGCCAGCGCCGCCTGCAATCTGGCGATCAGGTCCTGCGCCCGGTTGAGCTCGTTGTCGCGCAGCCGGGCGCGCGGCTCCATGGCGTGCAGCGACGAGGTCTCGCCGCCGTGCAGTTTGACCAGCTCGGCGCGGAAGCGCGCGAAGTCGCGGGCGAGGCCGCCGGTCCCGGCTTGCGGCCGCGTGCCGCGGAGCAGCGCGATCTCCAGCACCTCGATCGCGCGCCGCAGCGCGCCACGCGAACCGCCGAGCCGGAACAGCGGATGCTTGAGCAGCGCGAGCAGCGTCGGCGGCTCCAGCCCCTTGGCCGCCGCCTCCGCGGTCAGGCGGGCGAACACGCCGGCCGGCGTCTCGATCAGCGCATCGCCGCCGGAATCGTCGAACTCGAGCTTCCAGCGCGTCAGCGACGCCATCACGCGGCGCGCCAGCGCGCGATCCGGCGTCACCAGCGCGGCCGATTTGCCGAGATGCCGCGCCTCGCGCATCGCAACCGCGATCGCCAGCGCCTCCATTTCCGGATTGGGCGCCTCGACCACGGTGAGGTTGGTCATCCCGGCGGAAATCCGCGCCACGATCTCCGGCCGTTCCAGCCGGTCGTGCCACTGCGCGGTCGCGGTCGAGGGACGCATCGTCTCCGACACCAGCACCTCGCGGCCGAGCGGCGCCGGCTCGGCAAGGCTCTCGACGTCGCGGCGCGTGATGCCGAAGCGGTCGAGCAAGGCGTGCATCGCGAATTGCGGATGGTTCGACGAGGGCGGCGTTACGAACCTGCCGTCGTCGCCGCGCTCGCCGCCGATCGTGTCCCAGGAGTCCTCGTCGAGATCGGTGTCGAGCCCGGGCAGCACCACGGCACCGTTCGGCAGCTTCGCCACCGCGTGCAGGAATTTCGCCGTCGCCGGCATCGAGCCGGTCGAACCGGCCGCGATCACCGGGCCCGCGTGGTGCGCGGTCAGCCGCGCCGCCTCCGCCTCGATCAGCAGATCGCGGCGCGCGGCGGGTTCGATCCGGCCGATCTCCTTGAGGTAGCTGGGCCAGGCGTCGCGCGCGATGCGCAGGAAGTCGAGCGAGTGCTGCCAGTATTTGTCGAGCTGGTCCGGCACCAGGCGGTCGAGCGCGCGCCAGTCGACGCGGCGCGTCACCATGTCGTCCATCAGCCGCGCCAGATCGCCGGCGAGTTGCAGCGTCGAGGCCGGCCCGCCGACCACCAGCGGCGCCGATACCGGCGTCTTCGCCCAGGCGGCGACCAGATGCGCCAGCGTCAGCCGGCGCTCGAGCTCGCCCAGCCTTGGCGGAATCTCCAGCGGCGCGGCGCCGCCGACGTCCTCGCTTTGGTCGGCGAAGGCGAGTTCGTCCTCATCGATGTCGCCAAGCGCGACGATGCGCGGCAGCACGGCGGCGTCCGACTTGAGCACATCGAGGAAGATTTCCCGCGCCAGCCGCCCGGCACGGCGGGTCGGCAGATACAGCGTGGCGTTGGCGAGCCTTGCCGGATCGCTCTGCGCCTCGAATCCCGCGACCAGCCGGCCATCGACCAGCGCCGAGATGACGGTCCGCAGGAACGGCGCAGAAACGGGAACACTGAAGACGCGCATGGGCTGCCTGATTCGAATCCGGCGCCAATATAGGGAGCGGCGACCGTCGTTAGCCACCCCTGTCGGAGAACCGTCACCGCTCAATATCGCAATCGGCCGGCGCAGCGATCGGCGGCATCCAGGAACCAGCGCAGCGCCGGATCCCGGGCGGCGCGGCTCGTATGGATCAGGTCGATCGCGAAGGCGGGGATGTCGATCGGCGGCGCGACGACGGCAATGTCGGCCAGATGCGTGAAGCGCCGGGCGATGCGCTCGGACATCGTGGCGATCAGATCGGTGCCGACCACGGCGAACGGAACGGCCACCACATGCGCAAGCGTCACCGCCACCCGTCGCTTCAGTCCATGGCGCGCCAGCAGCGCGTCGATCACGCTCGGCAGGCCATCGCCGCCGGCCGCCGAGAACAGCGCGTGCGGCAAGGTCGCGTAATCTTCCAGACTGAGGCGCTCCGATCGGTTCGTGCGCGTGGTATCGCGGACGCAGACGAAGCGTTCCTCGAACAGCCGGTGCCGGACACAGCGCGGCGAGTCCGGCAGGTGCCCGCCGATCAGGGCATCGAGCTCGCCGCGCTCCAGCTTCGCCAGCGCCACCGTCGCATCGGTGAGCGGGCGCACCGCAAGGTCAATGCCGGGCGCTTCGATGCGCAGCAGCCGGGTCAATTCCGGCACCACGACGAGATCGCCGTAGTCGGTCGCGGCGATGGTGATGCGCCGTCGCGCGATCGCCGGATCGAAGCCCTGATCGGGCACCAGCGCGCTCCGGATTTGCCGCAGCGCGTCGCCGATCGGCCCGGCCAGCGCCAGCGCCTTTTCGGTCGGCTGCATGCCCGCGCCGGCACGCAGGAACAGTTCGTCCGCAAACAGCGCACGCAGCCTTCGCAACGCGCTGCTCATGGACGGCTGGGCGAGCCCGATGCGCTCGGCCGCCCGGGTGACGTGGCGCTCCTCCATCAGCGCTTCGAAGGCGACCAGCAGGTTGAGATCGACGGCGGATAAATTCATTATAGCAATAATGCTTATAAGAATAATCGATTTCAACAATGATTTGCCCCGGCCTATGCTCATTGGCCGGACATGACGACGGGACCCAGGAATTTGGCGAGATTTGCGAGGCTGGTGCCAAGCGGGCCGACACTGCTGATCATCGGCGTGCTGGCAGGATTGGCTTTCCCCGCCTTGGCGGACGGCGCCCGCCCGCTGATGGCGGCGGCGATCTTCGTTCTGGTGCTCGGCACCTTCCTCCAGGTCGACGGCACGGCGTTCCGGCGCGCGTTGCAGCGGCCGCTGGTCTGGCTGCTGTTGCCGGCGCTGGCCATGCTGGCGAGCCCGCTTGCAGTCGGCCTTGCCGCGCGCGGCGCCGGCTTTCGACCCGAGCTGATCGTCGCATTGGTGCTGTCGGTGTGTGCGCCACCGTCGAGCGGCACGGCGGCCGTCGCGCGCATGCTCGGCTTCGATGCGACCATTCCGCTTGCCGTGACGCTGCTGTCGATGGCGCTGGCGCCGGTTACCGTGCCGCTGATCGCCGCGGGATTTGCCGGTCTCGCGCTCGATCCGCTGGCGCTTGCGACGCGGCTGGTCTTCCTGGTTGGCGGCGCCGGCGCGTTGGCGTTGCTGTTGCGCCGTCAGGCCGCTGCACGATTGGTGCAGCATGCGCGCATCATCGACGCGCTCGTGCTGGCCTCGCTGCTGCTGTTCGCGATCGCCACCATGGCCGGGGTGCGCACCCAGATCGAAGCGCAACCGGCCGCCGCGTTCACCTGCGTCGGCCTTGCCTTCGCCTGCAATCTTGCCCTGCAATTGTGTGGCGCGCTGCTCACGCCGGGCAATCTGGCTGCACGGCTGACAAGTGGCCTCGTTCTCGGCAACCGCAATGTCGGACTGGTCTGGTCGGCGATGGGCGCCGCGGTGTCGCCGATGACGGCGTTGTTCTTCGCCGCCACGCAGTTTCCGATCTATATGACGCCGCGGCTGATCGAGATGCTTGTTCGCCGCGAGCGCAAGGAGAATGCCTCACCATGAGCGCGACGATCCTGACCGAAGACCTCGCCGTCCGTTTCGCGCGCATCGCGCTCGGCCATGTCACGCGCGAATATCCGAACAAGCCCGATCACGTGCTGGCGGGGCCGCAGGATGCGCGCACGCCGCGCGAGCTGCATCCGGTGTTCTTCGGCAGCTACGACTGGCATTCCTGCGTCCACAGCTACTGGATGCTTGCCCGGTTGCTGCGCCGCTATCCCTCATCCGAGGCGGCGGACGATATCCGCGCGCTGTTCGACGCGCAGTTCGTTGCGGAGAAGATCGCGGCCGAATGCAGCTATCTCGCCGCCCCGACCGCGCGCGGCTTCAAGCGGCCTTACGGCTGGGGCTGGCTGTTGAAGCTCGCCGCAGAGCTCTCGCTCGTCGAGAACACCAACTGGCGCGATCGGATCGCTCCGCTCGCCGAGATCTTCGCGCAGCGCTACCGCGATTTCCTGCCGCTCGCCACCTATCCGGTGCGGGTCGGCACCCATTTCAACACCGCGTTCGGACTGCGCATGGCAGCCGACTACGCCGCGGTGACACAGGACGATGCGCTCAGTGCGCTGTTGCGCGACACAGCGCTGCGCTGGTACGGCGCCGATCAGGACTGCCCCGCCTGGGGTGAGCCGAGCGGTGATGACTTCCAGTCGTCCGCGCTGATCGAAGCGGAGTGCATGCGCCGGCTGCTGGCACCGGGTGACTTCCTGCCCTGGTTCGACCGCTTCCTGCCGCGGCTCGAGCTGCGCGAACCCGCAACCCTGTTCCGGCCCGCCACGGTCACCGATCGCTCGGATGGCAAGCTGGCACATCTCGACGGGCTCAATCTCAGCCGCGCATGGTGCTGGCGGGCGCTGGCCGGTGCGTTGCCGGCGGCCGATGCGCGCCGTCCGATCCTGCAGGATGCCGCGCGCCGGCATCTCGACGCCGGCCTGCCGTATATCGCCAGCGACTATATGGGTGAACACTGGCTTGCGAGCTTCGCGGTGCTCGCGATCGACGCCGATGGCTGACGAAGGCGCCGCCTACGCGACGCTTTCCAGGTAAGCTTCTTCCGCAGCCTGGATCGCGTCCGGAGTGCCGACATGCATCCAGACGCCGTCGAGGCGCAGGCCGAACAGCCGCTCCTGCTCGTTGGCGCGGTCGAACATCTTGGTCAGCGAGAACTCGCCGGCCGGCGCGTCGGCGAACAGCGCAGGCGACATGATCGCGGCGCCGGCATAGACGAACGGCACCACCTGGTGCTCGCGCCGCTTGCGCAACGCGCCATCCGGCAACATCGAATAGTCGCCGCGCCCGCCATAGCCGATGCTCGTAGCGGTCGGCGCCATCAGCAGCAGGATATCCATCCGCGCGGGATCGAAGGTTTCCGCGAGCCGCGCCAGATTGGAGCGCACGCCGTCGATCCACATCGTGTCCGCGTTCAGATGATAGAACGGCGCATCGCCGAGCAGCGGCAGCGCCTTCACTACCGCGCCGCCGGTGCCGAGCACCTGGTCGCGCTCGTCGGAGATGATCACGCGCGGACGGCTGCGGGGCTTGACGTGCTCGATGATCTGGTCAGGCAAATAGTGCACGTTCACGACCGCTTCGCTGACGCCGGCGCCGGCGAGCTTGTCGAGCACATGGTCGAGCAGCGGCTGGCCGGCGACGCTGACCAGCGGCTTCGGCATCGTGTTGGTCAGGGGGCGCATGCGCACGCCGAGGCCCGCAGCGAGCACCATGGCTTTATGGGGAGTGACGGGCATCTTCCGGATATTCTCGGTCATCATCTCTCATGCGCCGATCATATCACGGCGATTCGGCAAGCACATCAATCAGACGCCATAGTCACGAGACATGACGGCCGCAAGACGGCAATGACGACCCTGGCCTAGACGTCGGCAGCTTGCGTGCCGCGTCTGGCGGTTTTCTTCTTCTTGTCGCCTTGTTTGAGAAAGTTGACGCCGATCTGGTCGCCATTGACCCATGCCAGCTCGCAGCGGCGATAGGCCAATCCTGTGGACGACAGCAGCAGAAAGAACTCCTTCAGGTTCAGGCCCTCGACCGAGCCGTCGACGGAGAGCTTGGCGCCCGTCTCCGACACGTCTTCCATGGTGCAGTCGCGCCGCCAGGTGCCGTCGATGCCCATCATGTGCGCTGCTATGCCGCGCTCAAACGTGACACGATCGCCCTTGCGTCGTTCCGTCCCCATCGTGTGGTCCCGCTCCAGATCCGGCCGCGCCATGGATCAGGTGCGGGCTCCGCAACCTTAGGGGAGGCGAGGCTAATAACCCGTAAACTACGGTACTGGAGGAGGGACGTTGGCTTTGTACCAGATGCGGAAGCTGGTCAGCGCGGGGTGAGCCAGCGACCGCTCGAGATAGGTCCAGATCCGCGGCTGGTGCTTGAGATATTGCGGCTTGCCGTCGCGGCGGTTGAGTCGCGCAAAGGTGCCGAGCAGGCGGGTGTTGCGCTGCGCCGACATGATCGCATAGAGCTCGGCGAAGCCGGCCGGATCGAAGCTTTCATCGGTCGCGCGCCGCGCCTTGATGTAGCGGGTCAAGAGCGACAGCTCGAGCTGCTCGGGCACATCGATCCGGGCATCCTGCAGCAGCGACACCACGTCATAGGCCGCGGGGCCGAGCAGCGCGTCCTGGAAATCGATGACGCCGACGCGCAGGATGCCGGTGCGTTCGGCAAGCCAGATGATGTTCGGCGAATGGAAGTCGCGGATCACCCAGGTCTGCGGTGCGGCTGCGGGCTTCTCCAGCAGGCCGCGCCACATCCCGAGAAATTCGGCGCGAAGCTCCTCGCTCGGCTGCGCGCCGCGGTCTGGCAGGTACCATTCCAGCATCAGCCCGATCTCGATCAGCCAGGCGTCGATGTCGAACACCGGGATGTCGTAGCTCTCGTCCGACGTCAGCGGCAATTGCTCCGGCAGCACCTCGCGGTGCAGCGCCGCCAGCATGTCGACGGCGGCCTCGTAACGCTCGGCGATCGGCTGCGGTGGGTCGCCCTCGATGACGCCCTCGGCGCCGAAATCCTCGGTGATAAGGAAGCCGGATCCGAGATCGATGTGACGGATCGCGGGCGCCGAGAAACCATGCTTGCGCAGGCCGTTTCCGATCGCGACGAACGGCCTGACGTCTTCGGCGAGATGCACCGCTGCGCTGTAGGACTGGCCGCTGTAGATCGCCGGGCCGTCGGGACGGCGCGGCGAGTTCATCAGGATGACGGTGCCGTCGTCGTTGCGCAGCCGCGCATAGGAGCGCGTCGAGGCATCGCCCGGCATGCGTTCGCGCCGGGCATTGAGAAAGCCCGCGCGGTCGAGGAACTGGCGCAGCTCGTTGAGCCGCGCGACCTTCGCCGCGCCCTTGCCATGGCCGGTGATCTCGGCCGCGCGTGCCGCCGATCCGAGCGCCGGGCGATGGCTGAACGCGATATCGATGCGGTCGGCGGGCATCGCGTCGGGCGCGCGCTCCGGCCACTCGATCAGCGCCACGATGTCGTCGGGCAGCGGCGACAGCCCGATCTCCTCGAGCTCGCCGGCGTCGTTGATGCGGTAGAGGTCGGCATGAACCAGCGGAAACGACGGCAGCTCGTAGCTCTGCGCCAGCGTGAAGGTCGGGCTCGGTACCTCCAGCGCGTCGTCGTCGGCGAGATAGCGGATCAACGCGCGCGCGGCCGTGGTCTTGCCGGCGCCGAGATCGCCGGACAGCGTAATGACGTCGCCGGCGCCGATCAGCAGCGCGAGGTCGGCCATCAGCTCTGCTGTCGCGGTCTCGTTCGCGAGTGCCACCGAGAATGTCGAGGTCGCCGTCATTCAGCAGCGTTGCGGTGTGCGGTCTGGTCGATCGGGAAGTCGCAGGTCACGGTCGTGCCGTGGCCTACGGTCGAATCGACGCGCACCCGTCCGCCATGGAGTTCGACGAAGGAGCGGACCAGCGACAGGCCAAGGCCCGCGCCGCGGTGCCGCGAGCCGTGCGAATGGCTCTCGAACCAGTTGAACACCTTGTCGCGCATCTCCGCCGGAATGCCGGGACCGGCGTCGGTCACCGCAAACACCACGCTGTGCTCGGTGCGGTGGGCGCTGATCGTGACGGTGGCGTCGTGCGGCGAGAAGCCGACCGCGTTGGCGAGCAGATTATACAGCACCTGCACCACGCGCCGCTCGTCGCCGACAAAGGCGCCGATGTCGGGCTCGATATCGACCTTGAGGGTGATGCGGTCGGTCGCGAGGCGATCCTGGATGCCTTCGGCGGCGGCTTCGATCGCCTGGCCGATATTGACCGGACCGAGCTCGAGCTTCATCGCGCCGGCGTCGATGGTGGCGAGATCGAGAATGTTGTTGGTGAGCGCCAGCAGCGCGTTGGTCGATTTGGTGACGTAGTCGAGATATTCGGCCTGCTTCGGCGTCAGCGGTCCGGTCGAGGGATCGCTGAGGAAATGCGCGAAGCCGATGATGGTGGTGAGCGGTGCGCGCAGCTCGTAGGAGACGTGGTGGACGAAATCCACCTTCATCTGGTCGGCGGCTTCCAGCGCCTCGTTGCGCTCGCGCAGCGCCCGCTCAACATTTTCGGTGTCGGTGATGTCCTGGAAGGCGAGCAGGGTCTTGCCGTCGGGCAGCGGGATGGTCATGCAATTCAGCACGCTGCCGTCCTTGCGCTCGAGCTTGAGCGCGACCTGGGCGCGGTTCTCGATCGCGGTGATCTGCTCGCGCAGCGTCCGCCAGGTCAGGGCGTCGTCGAACAGCGGCCGGCACAGTGCTTCCACCGCCTCGATATGCGGCTCGCCCTGCAGCGCGTCGGCCGGCAGCTTCCACATCTTGGCGAAGGGCGGGTTGAACAGTTCCGCGCGGCCGTTGCTGCCGAACACCGCGACCGCCTCGCCGAGATTATCCAGGGTCTCGCGCTGCACCCGCGTCAGGCGGTCGTAGCGGCGCGCGAGGTCGAGGCTCTCGGTGACGTTGTCGAACAGATAGGTGACGCCGCCCTCGAGGTTCGGCGTGGTGACGACGCTGATGGCGCGGCCGTCGGGCAGGAACCAGGTATAGGTTTCGGATTCGACCGCGCGATAGGCCTCGTGCAGCTTGGCCTTCCAGGCGCGGAAATCCGGCTGCTCGGGCAGCTTGCGGTTGGCGCGCAGCCGGTCCAGCACGCTGGAATCGTCGGGGTTGCCGTCGAGGAAAGCCTGATCGAGGCCCCACAGCCGCCGATAGGACTCGTTGTAGAAGGTGAGCCGCCGGTCGGCATCGAACACCGCGACGCCCGAGGACAATTGGTCGAGGGTACGCCGGTGCGCTTCGACCATCCGCGCGATCGCCGCGCGCAACGCCGCAGCTTCGCTGGCGTCGATCGCGATGCCGGCGCTGCCGCCGGAGAGCTTGAGCGCCTGCACGTCGTAGATCCGCCGCTCGCCGCTGACGACGATCGGCAGCCGCGCGGCATAATTGGCATTGTCGTTCAGCGCGCGGGTCAATTCGCCGCGCTGGTCGCTTTCGAGCAGTTCGAGATTGCGCTGCAGCGCGTCCGACACGCTCTTGCCCTCGGTGGCGCGGACATAGGCCGCGTTGGCATAGCGCAGATTGCCCTCGAGGCTCTTCGCCCAGATCGGCCATGGCGCGGCGGCGGCGAAATCGCGCAGCAGCTCGGTTTCCTCCTGCAGCGCCTTGTAGCGCAGGTTGGACTCGGCGAGCTCGCGGCGCAGGCCGCCGAGCTCGCGGATCCGCACGATGGCCTGGCCGCCGATCGCGCGGCCCATCGCCTCGATGGCACGGCCGGCCGAGGTCGAGAGGTTGAGCAGGAACGCCTCGCCCTTCTCGCGCAGCGCGTCGACGGCGTGATCCATCTGCAGCGCCGGCTCGGGCGGCAGCCAGGTTCCGAAGGCGAGGACGCGTTGCGGCGATCCTTCCTGCGACATCACCAGCGAGATGTCGCCCGAGATCTGTGGCCGGTTGTCGCCCGCGGCCCAGGAGATCAGGACCTGCGGCTCGACGAACAGCAGCGCGCGCAGCCGGTCCGATTGCGCCTGCAGGTCCGTGATCTCGGACTGCAGCTGTTCCTCGTTCCTCGTCGCGCGCACGCGGGTGCGCATCAAGAGGATCGCGGCGACGGCCGAGAAGCCGACCAGCGCAAGCGACGTCGCGAGGACCGCGACCTCCTGGTGATTGAAGCCGAAATGATCCGACATCGCCTGGGCGACCGGGCTCTCGGCGGCAAACGCGGTGCGGGCTGGCAGCAATGCGGTGATGGCGAGCCCAATCATGCCGTCGCGCGCCAGTGAGGTGCATGACAGCAGGGTTCGACGCATTGCCGCGACTACGCCCGACATATGTTGCCCCAGAACGCACAAACCTTAAGGCATGATCCGGAAAAGAGGAGACCGGTGTTCCCTCACGGCAAACGTACGACGTTTGTCCGCCGATCATGCCCAAGCAGGACCAGACAGCCCGACGAAGACCCCCCGTCGTGCTCGAATCAAGACAGAATAGTCCCAACGGGACTCGGCGAGTAAGAGTCCAGACCGTGAACGCAGAATCCCCTGTGAAAAAATGCCGCCGGGTGGGGCGGATTTTACGCGAATTGACTCCGTATTGGTGCGGAGAGCGCGCACGAAGCGTGATCTTCCCGAGCTCGTCCGCACACTTGTCCGATGCGAAGGCGCTTGGCTCCCTCTCCCCGTTCTTACGGGGAGAGGGTTGGGGTGAGGGGCCGTCTCCGCATATCCGGTGATAGCTGCGTTCGCGGAGACTCCCCCTCACCCGGAACGCATCTGACGATGCGTTCCGACCTCTCCCCGCACGCGGGGCGAGGTGAAGTGGCGCCGCCGCTCGAGTGAAGTCGTCGCGCACTAGCGTCCGGTCGAGCCGAAGCCGCCGCTGCCGCGCCCGGTCGCCGGCAGCACGTCGACCGGAACCAGCTCGGCCCGTGTGACCGGCGCGATCACCATCTGCGCGATACGCTCGCCGCGCCGGATCGAGAACACCTCATGGCCGTGGTTGATCAGCAGCACGTTGATCTCGCCGCGATAGTCGGCGTCGATCGTGCCGGGCGAGTTCAGCACCGTGACGCCGTATTTGGCGGCAAGGCCGGAGCGCGGCCGCACCTGCGCCTCGTAGCCCGGCGGCAGCGCGATCGTCAGTCCGGTCGGAACCATCTCGTAGCGGCCCGGGAGCAGCAGCAGCGGCGCCGACTGCGGCACCGCCGCGAGCAGGTCGAGCCCGGCCGCGTCGGCGGTCTGATAGATCGGCAGCAGGAGATCGGCGCCGTGCGGCAGTTGATGGACTTCGACCTTGATGGTGGCGCTCACGATGCGGTTCCTACGGCTCTAGAGCATGATCCGATTGAATCGGATCATGCTCTAATCCTTTTGTTTGGTCGCGTTTTCTTGACGCGAACCGGTGACCACTTCGCTCGAAAACGCTCTTGCGATGCGCGACACCAGCGCGGTCGCGACTTCCTCCTTGGTCATGACAGGCCAGGAGTCGACGGTGACGTCCTTGCCCTCGCGCGAGAGCAGGTGAACGGTGTTGCGGTCGCCGCCCATCACCCCGGTTGCCGGCGAGACGTCGTTGGCGACGATCCAGTCGCAGCCCTTGCGCGCGAACTTCGCCTTGGCGTTCTCGATCAGATGCTCGGTCTCGGCGGCGAACCCAATCACCAGCGGCGGCCGCTGCTCCTTCAGCTTGGAAATTGTCGCGAGGATGTCGGGGTTCTCGACCAGCTGCAGCGGCGGCATGCCGGCCGCGGTCTTCTTCAGCTTCTGGCTGCCCTCGGTGGCGACCCGCCAGTCGGCGACCGCGGCGGCGAAGATCGCGACGTCGACCGGCAGCGCCGCCTCGACCCGGTGCAGCATGTCGCGCGCGGACTCCACGCGCATGACCGAAATGCCCTGGGGGTCGTCGAGCTCGACCGGGCCGGTCACCAGCACCACCTCGGCGCCGGCGGCGCGCGCGGCGGCGGCGATGGCAAAGCCCTGCTTGCCGGACGAGCGGTTGGCGATGTAGCGGACCGGATCGATCGCCTCATGGGTCGGGCCCGCGGTGATCAGCACCCGCTTGCCGGCTAGCGGACGTGGCTGCGGCGGGCGCAGCATGCGGTCGGCGGCGGCGGCGATCTCGGTCGGCTCGGCCATCCGGCCGACGCCGGCCTCGCCGGCTTCCGCCATCTCGCCCGCATTGGGGCCGACGGTGTGGACGCCGTCGCGGCGGAGCTGCAGCACGTTGCGGCGGGTGGCCGGATTGTTCCACATCAGCGGGTTCATCGCCGGCGCCAGCAGGATCGGCCGGTTGGCCGCCAGCAAGGTGGCGGTGGCGAGGTCGTCGGCATGGCCCTGCGCCATCTTGGCCATCAGGTCGGCGGTCGCCGGCGCCACCACGATCAGGTCGCAGTCCCGCGCCAGGCGGATATGGCCGGCGTCGAACTCACTCTCGGCGTCGAACAGGTCGGTGTAGACGCGCTCATGCGACAGCGCGCTGGCGGCGAGCGGGGTGACGAATTGCTGGGCCGCCCTGGTCAGCACGCAGCGGACCTGGATGTGCCGTTCCTTGAGTCGCCGGATCAGATCCAGCGCCTTGTAGGCCGCAATCCCCCCGCCGATGATCAGGGTGACGCGCGGCTCGCCGGCCACGCTGGCGGCCCGTGGAGCAGGGGCTGCCACTGTCGCGGAACCTGGGCCGGGCGCCTCGGAGGGCTCCGTACCGCCGTCTGCGAGGTCCCGGAGGATCACCCGGACCTCCTCCTCGACCGAGCGGCCGTTCCTGGCGGAGCGCAGCCGCAGATAGGCCTTCAGCGTGTCGTCGAGTTTGCGGATGGTCAGGCTGGCCATGGCGTGCCCTCAGGCATCATGCTCAAATAAATATGATAGCGATGCTATCACATGGTGCATGCATTGCAATCAGTGTGCCCGGATCGCGAAAAAGATCGCGATGGAGGCGATCGCAATGACCCAGAGGCCGACGGTCTGCACCCGCGCCTTGCGGGCCTCGGCGCGGGCCATTTCGTCGATCGAGTCCGAAGACAGCATGTGGCCCTCCAGCGTCATGGTCTCCAGCTGCTCGAGCACCGTGACGGCGCGGTTGGCGATCGACGGCAAGTTGGCGAGGATGCGGCCGAGCTCGCCCGCGCCTGAGATCGCGCCCTGGATGCGGCCGGCCGGGCCGAGATTCTGCGTGATCCATTCGCGCACCACGGGGTCGGCGATCTTCCAGATGTCGAGCTTCGGGTCGAAGCCGCGCGCCACCCCCTCGACCACCACCATGGTCTTCTGCAGCAGGATCAGCTCGGGGCGCGTCTGCATGTCGAACAGGCCGGTGACCTCGAGCAGAAGCGTCAGCAGCTTCGCCATCGAGATTTCCTCGGCGGTGCGGTTGTGGATCGGCTCGCCGATCGCGCGGATCGCCTGCGCGAAATTCTCCACCGAATGGTGGCCGGGCACGTAGCCGGCCTCGAAATGCACCTCGGCGACGCGGCGATAATCGCGGGTGATGAAGCCGAGCAGGATCTCGGCCAGGAAGCGCCGCTCCTTCAGCCCGAGCCGTCCCATGATGCCGAAATCCACGGCAACGAGCCGGCCGGCCTCGTCGAGGAACAAATTGCCGGGATGCATGTCGGCATGGAAGAAGCCGTCGCGCAGCGCGTGGCGCAGGAAGCTCTGGATCACCTTGCGGCCGAGATCGGGCAAATCGACCTTGGCCTGCGCCAGCCGGACGTGATCGTTCAGCGCGATGCCGTCGATCCACTCCATCGTCAGCACGCTGTGCGCGGTGCGATCCCAATCCACCGCAGGGACGCGGAAGTCCGGATCGCCGCGGGTGTTCTCGGCCATCTCGGACAGCGCGGCCGCCTCGAGCCGCAGATCCATCTCCATCGCGACCGAGCGCGACATCGTGTTGATGACCTCGATCAGGCGCAAGCGCCGCGCCTCGGCGGAATGCGCCTCGGCCTTGTGCGCGACAAAGAAGAAGTCGCTGAGGTCGCGGCGGAAGCGCGCGGCGACGTTGGGCCGGAGCACCTTGACCGCAACCTGATGCCGGACCCCGTCGCGCTCGATTTCGCCGCGATGCACCTGCGCGATCGAGGCCGCGGCAACCGCAGGGCCCAGATGCACAAAGGCCTGCGGCAGCGGCCGTTCCAGCGATTGCGTGATGACGGTTTCGGCCGCTTCCTGCGCGAACGGCGGCAGCCGGTCCTGCAGGGCTTCGAGATCGCGCGCCATCGCCACGCCGACCACGTCGGGCCGGGTGGCGAGGAATTGCCCGAGCTTGAGATAGGCCGGTCCGAGCCGCGTCAGTGCGCGCGACAACCGCGGACCTGACTTGGCGGAGCGGCGCTCGATCAGCCGCGCCAGCTTCAGCGCGAGCTGCCCGGGCGGCGGCACCAGCGCGGGATCGACGACGCCGAACACGCCCTCGCGCGCAAACACGAAACCGGCGCGGGCGAGGCGCGTGATGTGGGTCAGTGCAGAGATCACAAACGCCAGCCCGAATGCAGCGCCACGATGCCGCCGGAGAGGCTCTGCCACTTCACGCGGGCAAAGCCGGCGGCGCCGATCATCTCGGCGAACGCGTTCGGCCGCGGGAATTTGCGGATCGACTCGACGAGATATTGATAGGACTCGGCGTCACCGGTGACGGCGCGGCCGAGCGGCGGGATCACCTTGAAGGAAAACAGATCGTAGATCTTGTCGAGGCCGGGCACGTCGACGGTGGAGAATTCCAGGCACAGGAAGCGGCTGCCCGGCTTGAGCACGCGATAGGCCTCGCGCAATGCGAGGTCGATCTGCGGCACGTTACGGATGCCGAATGCGATGGTGTAGGCGTCGAACGCGCGGTCGGCAAAACCCAGCGTTTCGGCGTTGCCCTCGACGAACGACACCCGGTCATCGAGGTGCTGCTTCGCGGCGCGCTCGCGGCCGACGGCGAGCATGTCGGCATTGATGTCGCAGACCGTGGCATGAAAGCCCGCGCCCGCGGTCTTGGCGGCCCGGAACGCGATGTCGCCGGTGCCGCCAGCGACGTCGAGCAGCGCGAACGGCCGGTCGCCCTTCGGCGGATCGAGCATCGTGATCATGACGTCCTTCCAGGCCCGGTGCAGGCCCGCCGACATCAGATCGTTCATCAGGTCGTAGCGGGACGCCACGCTGTGAAACACGTCGTTCACCAGCGTCTGCTTCTCGCCCAGGGGCACATCCCTGAAGCCGAAATGGGTGGTTTGATCCGGCCGATCCATCACTCAGAACTCTTACCCTTTTTGGTCGCGTTTTCTTCACGCGAACCGGTAGCCGCTTGGCTCGAAAAACGCTCCAGCCAAACCATAGCGCGGCGGCCGCAATGGCGCTATCACGTCACTTCCAAAAGGTGAATGCCTGCCATGCCGGAATTACCCGAAGTCGAGACCGTCCGCCGCGGCCTGCAACCGGCCATGGAGGGGTCCACGATCCTCAAGGCCGAGGCTCGCCGCAAGGATTTGCGGTTTCCGTTTCAAAAAGACTTTATCGCCCGGCTGGAGGGCCGGACCATCACCGGGCTCGGCCGCCGTGCCAAATATCTGATGGCGGACCTGAACTCCGGCGACGTGCTGCTGATGCATCTGGGCATGTCGGGCTCGTTCCGCGTGCTGAAGCAGGACGGCGCGGCGACGCCGGGGCAATTCCACCATCCGCGCAGCGAGGATCGCGTGCATGATCACGTGGTGTTCCACATGTCGTCGGGCGCGGCCGTCGTCTTCAACGATCCGCGGCGCTTCGGCTATATGAAGATCATCGCGCGCAACGCGATCGAGGATGAACCGCTCCTGAAAGGGCTCGGTCCCGAGCCGCTCGGCAACGAGTTCGACGCGGCGATGCTGGCGCGCTCCTGTCACAACAAGAAGACCAGCCTGAAGGCCGCGCTGCTCGATCAGCGCGTGGTGGCGGGACTTGGCAACATCTATGTCTGCGAGGCGCTGTTTCGTTCGCATCTGTCGCCGCGGCGATTGGCCGCGACGCTCGCGACCAAGTCCGGACAACGCAAGGGCGTTGCCGGGGGCGAGCCGACCGACCACGCCAGGCGGCTGGTCGACGCGATCCATTCGGTGCTCAACCAGGCGATCAAGGCCGGCGGCTCCTCGATCAGCGACCATCGATTGACCAACGGCGATCTCGGCTATTTCCAGCATTCGTTCCAGGTCTATGACCGCGAGGGCGAGACGTGCCGTACGTCGGGCTGCGAAGGTATTGTCAGGCGCTTCACCCAGAACGGCCGTTCGACGTTCTGGTGCCCGAAGTGCCAGAAGTAGCAATGTTCGAGACCCCGCGCATCGAGACGCCACGCCTGATCCTGCGGCCGCTTGCGCTGTCGGATGCCGCGGCGATCCAGAGTCACTTCAACAATTGGAATGTGATCAAGACTCTCGCCACGGTGGTGCCGTGGCCTTATCCCGGCGACGGCGCGGAAAGCTTTATCAGGCGCGAGCTCGACAAGATCGCGGCCGGAGAGGAAAGCTATCAATGGGCACTGGTGTTGCGTGCCCGCGATGGCGAGGCGATCGGCAACATCAATTTCCGGCCGCGCGCCGACGGCCGCAAGGGCAATCGCGGATTCTGGCTCGCTGAGCCGTATTGGAATCAGGGCCTCATGACCGAGGCGATCGCGGCGGTGAACGATTTCGCCTTCCTGGCGCTCGGCCTCGATCACTTCCATGTCTGCAACGCGCCGTCCAACGTCGGCTCGCGCCGGGTCAAGCAGAAGACCGGAGCCGAATTCGTCGGCTTCGTCGAGCTTCCGCACCACAATGGCGAATCCAGAGCGGAGAAGTGGAAGGTGACGCGCGAGACCTGGTTGCGCGATCGCGCGAAGCCGTGACCTTATTTGCGAATACCGCCGCGAGGAAAATCGCGGCGGCTTGACCGTGCACGCGCGGCCGGAGAACATGGCTGCGATCGCTCCATCAAGAACGAGAACACAATGGCGATGAACGGCATGTCGATGAATGACGCCTGGCGCGACCGCGCCGCGACAAGTTTTCAATGCGAGAAGCAGCCGGCCACCAGCAGCCGCGGCATGGTGGTGAGCAATCATCCGCTGGCATCGAGCGCGGGCGCCGAGATGTTGGCTGCCGGCGGCAATGCGATCGATGCGGCGATCGCCACCTTGTTCACGCTGACCGTGGTCGAGCCGATGATGATCGGCATCATCGGCGGCGGCATGGCGCATATTCGTCTCGCCGACGGCAGCCATCGCTTCATCGACGGCCAGAGCACGGTGCCGAACGCGGTGCGGCCGGACACCTACACTTCGAAGCCAGGATCGGCGCACGACGTGTTCGACACCGTCGGCAACGAGAATTTGAACGGGCCGAAAGCGGTCGCGGTGCCGGGCTCGCTGAAAGCCTGGTGCGAAACGCTGCGCCGCTTCGGCACCATGAGCCTTGCCGATGTGATGCAGCCCGCGATCAAGCACGCCGCGCGCGGCTATGCGGCGACGCCCTATTTGCATGAATGCATCACCGACGGCGCCGAGGAGATGCTGAAGGACAAGCCGATCTCGGCGATCTATCTGCCTGATGGCACGCCGCTGAAGCCCGGCGAGCGCGTGGTGCAGGCGGAATATGCCGAGACGCTGAAATACATCGCCGATCATGGCGACAACGCGCTCTACCAGGGGCCGCTTGGCGACATCCTGGTCGACTACATGAAAAAGAGCAGCGGCTTCATCGCGCAGGAGGATCTCGCGACCTACAAGACCGTCGAGCGGCAGCCGATCCGCTGCGACTACCGCGGCTGGGAAATCCTCGGGCCTCCGCCGCCCGCGGCATCGGGCGTGCATATCACGCAGATGCTCAACATCCTCGAAGGCTATGACATCGCGCGGCTCGGCTTCGGCACGACCGAGACGATCCATTATCTTGCCGAGGTGCTGAAGATCGCCTTTGCCGACCGCGCGGCCGCGAGCGGCGATCCCGCCTATATCAACGTGCCGGTGGAGCGGTTGACCTCGAAGGCCTATGCCGAGGAGCGCCGCCGCGCGATCGATCCCGACCGCGCGCAAGCCTGGAGCGCCGGCGTCACCCAGCTCGAAAGCGCGCACACCACGCACATGACTGCGGCGGATGCGATGGGCAATGTGGTCGCGACCACCCAGACCATCAACAATCTGTTCGGCGCCAAGATCCTGATCCCGGGCCTCGGCACCGTGCCGAACAACTACATGAACCTGTTCGATCCGCGGCCGGGACACGCGCTGTCGCTGGCCGCCGGCAAGCGCGTCACCACCTCGATGTCGCCGATGATGGCGCTGCGCGACGGCAAGCTCGCCTACGCGCTCGGCCTGCCCGGCGGCAAGCGCATCTTCCCGAGCGCGATGCAGGCGCTGATCAATCTGATCGACCACGGCATGAGCCTGCAGGAGGCGGTCGAGGCGCCGCGGGTCTGGACCGAGGGCAATGCGCTGGAGGTCGAGCAGGCGGTGCCGGAGGCTGTCCGCGCCGCGCTATCAGCCAAGGGCCACAAGGTGCAGGTCGTGCCGACGGTGGCCGGCGGCATGAACGCGATCCAGTTTCACGCCGACGGCACGATGTCGGGCGCAGCCTGCTGGCGCGCCGACGGCACCCCGGTCGGCATTGCCGGCGGCCTCGCCCGCGCCGGGGTGCGCTTTGCGTTGAGGTGAGGTTGGTTAGGCTCCCTCGCCCCGCTCTCGCGGGGAGAGGGTGGGGTGAGGGGCTCACTCCACGAGGTGGTGTCCATTGATGGACCTGTACCCCCTCACCCGGATTGCATCTGGCGATGCAATCCGACCTCTCCCCGCAAGCGGGGCGAGGTAGCTCTACTTCCTGACGCAGATCACGCGGACCACGGCCGCCTTGGCGTCTGCCGAGTCGCCCGACGCGGTGACGCCATGCGCCTTCAGGAAGCTGCGCACCGTGTCGGCCGGCACCAGCGCGGCCTGCGCCGGCGGCGCCGCGTTTGCGGGGCCTGCGACGATGACGGGTTTCAGCACCGCGATCCCAGCAAACCTGCCGCCGCTATCGGTCGCCGCTGCGCCGGAGAACCCGAGCGCCGGCGCCGGTGACAGCGCCTGATCGCCGCCGCCGATCTGTGCGGCCGAAGCCTTCACGTTGCTCGCGGCCGCTCCGCCGCCCTGGTTCTGCGGATCGGCAATCCCGGTGATGTCGAGCGCGGTCTGCGTCGCCTGGCCTGCGATATTGAGCGGCTTCAGCCCGCGCGCGCCATAGATGCGCAGCAGCGCGAGATCGTGATCCCTGTCCTCGGCGACCCGATCGGCATTGCCGTAGCCCGGGATCGTCAGCGTGATGCAGTCGTCGGTCGCCACGCGATCGGTAACGATGGCGCCGTCGTCGCTGACCACTACGCCGGTGCCATATTCGACGGTCTTGCGCGGCGGCGGACCGGCCTGCACGGCGGACGGAAAGGCGTTGAAGGCGCTCGACATCGCGATCACCACCGGCTCGACCGTGGTCTGCATCGCCTGGTCATAGAGGATGGTGAGGATGCGGACCTCGTCGCCCTTCAAGGTGCCGCGCAGATAGAACTTCTTCAGGCCCTGCATGCCCGACAGCACGAAGAAATCCGGCTTCACCACGGTGTAGTCGATGGTGCGCCCGGCCGGCTCCTTCCTTTCCTGCTCGGCAAGCTTTGCGGTGGCGGGGCTTGCTTCCTTGCGCCGGGTCAGCAGCACCTGGACGGTGCCGGTCGGCGAGGTCCATTTGGCGCCAGAAGCGTCGCTGGTGAGCTGCGGCACCAGCTTTGTGGGAATGCCGAGCCGCGCCCCGGTGGCCGGCTCGGTGACGATCCGCCAGCCGACACCTTCCTGCTTCCGCCGCGCCGTGTCGGCGAGCACGCCGCGCTCCTGCGGATTCAGCACCCCGGTCGGCTTGCCGCCGCGCTTCTTCTGGAATTCCTTGATCGCATTGACCATGCGCTCGCTGACGTCGCCGGTAATGGCGCCGTTATATTCGCCGACCCAGGCGAGGTCGGATTGCAGCGCCAGCCGCTCGGCCTGCGCCATCGCGCCAGCGGTATCCTCCGGCTTCTGCAGCCCGGGGCGTATCGGCACCGTCGCCACGGTTTTCGGCTTCGCCCCCGCCGTCGAGGGCGGCGTCATCTGGGCCTGCGCCATGCCCATCCCTGTGACCGTAATGGAAGCGGCCATCAATGTTGCCGAAAGCACCGATCTCATGACAAATCCGGGGGGAATGACTGACACCATTGACGTCCAGGCAATTAAGCACATCTGCTTGGTCGGCAACAACCGCGCCTGGGTTCAGGGAGCGCGTCAACCCTCATCCCGAGGAGCGGCGTCAGCCGCGTCTCGAAGGATGAGGCCACGGACCGGGCCTCATGGTTCGAGACGCGCGTGCCGCGCTCCTCACCATGAGGGTCACGGGTAGGATAGATGAGACAATGCTGAGTGCCGACGAACTTGAACGCTATGCCCGCCACATCGTGCTGCGCGAGGTGGGCGGCCCCGGCCAGAATGCGCTGAAGCAGGCCTCCGTGCTGGTGATCGGCGCCGGCGGCCTCGGCGCGCCGGTGCTGATGTATCTGGCGGCCGCCGGTGTCGGCCGGCTCGGCGTGATCGATGACGATATCGTCTCGCTCTCCAATTTGCAGCGCCAGATCATCCATGCGACGTCTGATATCGGCAAGCGCAAGGTCGACAGCGCGGCGGCACAGATCCATGCGCTCAATCCGCATGTGACGTTCGAGGCGCATTCGATGCGGCTCACCGCCGACAATGCGATGGCGCTGAGCGCGAACTACGACCTCGTGCTCGACGGCTCCGACAATTTCGAGACCCGCTATCTCGTCGCCGATGCCTGCTTCCTCGCGAAGCGGCCGCTGATCACGGCCGCACTGGGCCAGTTCGACGGTTCGCTGACCACGATCCGCGCGCATGAGAAGAATGCGGACGGCGAGTTCAATCCGACCTATCGCTGCCTGTTTCCGGAGGCGCCGCCGCCGGGCACGGTGCCGGCCTGCGCCGAGGCCGGCGTGATGGGCGCGCTCGCCGGCGTCCTGGGATCGATGATGGCGCTGGAGGCGATCCGCGAGATCGTCGGCTTCGGCGAGGGCCTGGTCGGCCGCCTCCTGATGGTGGATGCGCGCGCGATGCGGTTCGAAACCCTGCGCTACGCGCGCGATCCGCAGAACCCGCTCAATGGCGATGGGCCTGTCATCACTGACCTCAGCGCCCATCGCACCTGATTGCTGCCGTTATCTGCTGGCCGGCTTCTCGCTGTCGAGATGCGCCATCTGCTCGGCCGCATAGCGCGTGCCGGCAGCGATATCCGGCGGGAAGGCTTTCGCCAGCGCTGCGAGATGAGCTTGCGTCAGCGTCAGCCTGGTCGCGCCGAGCGCTTCGGTGAGACGGTTGCGGGTGCGGGCGCCGACCAGCGGCACGATCTCCTTGCCCTGCGCCGCGACCCAGGCAATCGCGACCTGCGCCGGCGTCGCCCCGATCTCGGCGGCAACGGCGCGCAACTGCTCGACCAGCGCGAGATTGGCATCGAGGTTCGCGCCCTGGAAGCGCGGCGTCATCAGCCGGTAGTCCCTGCCGATCTTGCCGGACTCCTTCGACCAGTGGCCGCTGATCAGTCCGCGCGACAGCACGCCGTAGGCGGTGATGCCGATGCCAAGCTCGCGGCAGGTCGTCAGGATATCGCGCTCGATGCCACGCTCGATCAGCGAGTATTCGATCTGGAGATCGACGATCGGATGCACGGCGTGAGCACGGCGGATGGTGTCGGAGCCGACCTCGGACAGGCCGATATGTCTGATGTAGCCGGACTTCACCAGATCGGCGAGGCCGCCGATCGTCTCCTCGATCGGAACGTTGGGATCGAGACGTGCCGGGCGGTAGATGTCGATGTAGTCGGTGCCGAGACGTTGCAGCGAATAGGCGAGAAAATTCTTCGTCGCGGCCGGCCGGGTGTCCATTCCGGCGAATTCACCCGCGGGGCCGCGCAGCGCGCCGAACTTGACGCTGATCGTCAGCCGGTCGCGCGCGACGTCCTTCAGGGCTTCCTGCACCAGCATCTCGTTGTGGCCCATGGCATAGAAGTCGCCGGTATCCAGCAGCGTGATGCCGGCATCGAGCGCCGCATGGATCGTGGCGATGCTCTCGCCGCGATCGGCTGGGCCATAGACCTCGGACATGCCCATGCAGCCGAGGCCGAGGGCCGCGACGGTGGGCCCGGTTGAGCCGAGTTTGCGTGTGTCCATGTGGATGTTCCTCGAACGTTGGCGGCGGAAATCCGTCGCTAAATGCCGAGGTGATATGGGCCGGACGGTTTCGGACGATAAGCTGGACAATCGCGAATGGCTTGTTCACTATATCGAACAATGCAGGATTTCGACCTTCGCGATCTCGACGCCTTTGTGGCGGTGGCGCGCACGCGCAATTTCCGGCGTGCGGCGCTCGAGCAGCGCGTCTCGGTTTCCAGCCTCAGCCAGCGCCTGCGCGACATGGAAGAGCGGCTCGGCGTCCGCCTGATGAACCGCACCACCCGCAGCGTCGCGCTGACCGAGGCCGGCGAACGGCTGCTTGCCCGTGTCGCGCCGGCCATGGTCAACGTCGCCGATGCGATCACCGAGGTGCGCGGCCTGCGCGCCGAGCCGTCGGGGCGGTTGCGCATCAACGCGCCGCCGCCCGCGGTCGATCTGGTGCTGGCGCCGATGATCGCGCCGTTCCTCGCCAGATATCCGCGGGTCGAGCTCGACGTCGTTGCGGAGAGTGCGTTCGTGGACATCGTCGCGCAGGGCTTTGACGCCGGCGTGCGTTACGGCGAGCACCTGGCACAGGACATGGTCGCGGTTCCGCTTGGCGCGCCGCAACGTTACGCGATCGTGGCGTCCAGCGCGTATGTCGCAAAGCACGGCCGGCCGATGCATCCGAAAGATCTGCTGGCGCACCCCTGCATCCGCAGCCGCTTCAGCAACGGCGTGATGTTCGATTGGGAGTTCGAGAAGAACGGCCGCGTGGTGAAGATTTCGCCGCCGGCCAGGCTGACCGCGACCCATCTCGGCCTCGCGCTGCGCGCGGTCCATGACGGCGTCGGCTACTGGGCGACGTTCGAGGGCTATGTCCGCTACGGCGTCAAATCCGGTGCGCTGGTCAGCGTGCTCGACGACTGGTGCCCGCCATTCGACGGACCGTTCCTCTATTATCCGAGCCGTCGCCAGCCGCCGCCGGCGCTCGCTGCGTTCGTGTCGTTCGTCGCCGACTGGCGCAAGCAGGCGCGACGGAAGAAGTAGAGCAGGACCTCGCCACATCGTCGTCCCGGCCTTGAGCCGGGACCCGTACCCACAAATGCGGATTGCCTTGCAGCGCTGGGGCCACAGCCCTCGCAACAACGAGGCCCTGCGGTTATGGGTCCCTGCTTTCGCATGCTTTCGCAGGGACGACACCGAATGCGTGATTACAGCATGCGCCTCGCCGGCCGCACCGGCTCCTTTGCATGGGGTTGTTTTCGATATTTTGGCAGCGCGCCCCTGCGACGGCAGGGCTGTCGCGTGTGACTACCCACGTCCCGTAGATGGGGTAACGGGCCGGCCGCCCGCTCGCTACGGCGCAATTTGGAAGCGCGCTCGCGAGCGGCCTGTTGGTTGGAAGGCGGTCGTCCCTCAAACTGATGGTGTTCAACGGAGTCGGGCAAGCCCGCTCCAAGCATCATTAAGGGACGACCATGTACCACTATGCAGGAATTGACGTGTCTTTGGAATGCTCGAGCGTTTGCCTTGTCGATGGGACAGGCAAGATTTTGCGCGAGACGAAGGTTGCGAGCGAGCCGGCGGCGCTGATCGCCTGGTTCCGGTCGCTGGGTCTGGTACTGGAACGGATCGGGCTGGAGGCAGGCCCCTTGTCGCAATGGCTGTATGCGGGTCTGCGAGACGCAGGGCTTGCGGTCGAGCTGCTGGAAACGCGGCACGTTCGCGAAGCCTTCAAGTCGATGCCGGTGAAGACGGACCGCAACGATGCCCGCCGGATCGCGCAGTTGATGCGGCTCGGCTGGTTCCGGCCGGTGCACTGCAAGTCGGTCGCGGCGCAGGAGACCCGCGCCATCCTGACGGCGCGCAAGCTGCTGCAATCCAAGCTTCGCGATGTCGAGAACAGCCTGCGCGGCATACTTCGCGGTTTTGGCCTGAAGGTCGGTGCGACCACCGAGCGCACGTTCGCCGGACGCATCCGCGAGCTCGTGACCGGCCATCCCGGACTGGAGTTGGTCGCGGCGGCGCTGCTCCAAGCCCATGCGGTGCTGCTGCGGGAGTTCAAGAGCCTGGACAAGCACACCCAGAAGCTCGCCAGGACGCATCCATCCGCCAAGCTCCTGATGACAACGCCGTCCGTTGGTCCGATCGTGGCGCTCACCTATGCCGCGGCGATCGACGACCCGAAGCGCTTCCGCTCCTCGAAGGCCACGGGAGCCCACTTTGGGCTCACCCCGAAGAAGTACCAGTCCGGTGAGACCGACTACACCGGCCGCATCAGCAAGATCGGGGATGCCTCCGTGCGCGAGGCACTCTACCAGGCAGCTCACGTCATGCTGACCAAGCCGGTCAAGAATTGCTCGGCATTGAAGAGCTGGGCGATGCGGATTGCCCGGCGCGCAGGCATGCGCAAGGCCAAGGTAGCGCTGGCTCGCAAGCTCGCCGTGATCCTGCATCGCATGCTCGCCGACACCAAACCGTTCAACCCGATGACCAAGGCCATCTAGCCAGGAGCAGCAATCGGTTCCGGGCGGGCCACGACACCAGGCTCTCCCCGAGCGAAGTCCCTCCGCTGGGACGATGGATCCGGTCAGGCCGCCATCCGGGAAGTGGCTCACGACCACGCAATCCGTAGATTGGCCGGCCGGCTCCTCAATGCACCCCATCAGGCGACGGCCTTCGCGCCGATCCCGTACAGAAGCAAGTGCCCGGCGAGTGGATGACGCGAAAAGGGATTGACTAACCAAGGCCCGTTACAGAAGCCCGGATGGAGTGAAGCGTAATCTGGGGCGGCCTGTCCGCGGATACAGGCCCCGGATTTCGCTGCGCTCCATCCGGGCTACAGATCTCTCTTCTTCCCCCTGAAAGGGGGAAGGTCGGGATGGGGGGTCCAGCCACACGCACCGTCGCTCGTGGAGAGAGATGATCCCCACCCGCTTTGCTCTGGCGAGCAAAGCGACCTCCCCTTTTCAAGGGGAGGTTATGGAAAGAAGCGGTCCCGGATTGCGCGGAGCCTGTCATCGGGCGCGCGTTCGCGCGACCCGTTGGCTCCATCCGGGCTACGAGCGCTTACAGCATGCTCGGCAGCACGCGATCCGGCGGCTTGTGGGCGTCGAGGAAGGTTCGGATGTTGATGATCACCTTCTCGCCCATCTCGACGCGGCCTTCGATGGTGGCCGAACCCATATGCGGCAGCAGCGTCACCTTGCCGGCCTTGGCGAGCCGCACCAGCTTCGGGTTCACCGCGGGCTCGTGCTCATAGACGTCGAGGGCTGCGCCGCCGATATCGCCGGCTTCGATCAGCTTGATCAGCGTGTCCTCGTCGATCACCTCGCCGCGCGCGGTGTTGACGACATAGGCCTCTTTCCGGATCAGCTTGAGCCGCCGCGCCGAGAGCAGGTGATAGGTGGCCGGCGTGTGCGGGCAATTTACCGAGATGATGTCCATCCGCGCCAGCATCTGGTCGAGGCTTTCCCAATAGGTCGCCCCGAGCTCTTCGGCGATCATGGGCGCCACCGGGCGGCGGTTGTGATAGTGGATCTGCAGGCCGAAGGCGCGGGCACGGCGCGCCACGGCCTGGCCGATGCGGCCCATGCCGACGATGCCGAGGCGCTTGCCGCCGATGCGGTGGCCGAGCATCCAGGTCGGCGACCAGCCCGCCCAGTGCTGCCTGCCTTCGGTCAGGATCGAGGCGCCCTCGATCAGGCGCCGCGGCACCGCCAGGATCAGCGCCATGGTCATGTCGGCGGTGTCCTCGGTCAGCACCTTCGGGGTGTTGGTCACCGTGATGCCGCGGGCATGCGCCGCGGCGACATCGATATTGTCGACGCCGTTGCCGAAATTGGCGATCATCTTCAGCTTGCAGTCGGGCTGATTGATCACGTCCTCGCGGATCATGTCGGTCACGGTCGGCACCAGCACGTCGGCGGTTCGCGCCGCCTCGGCGATCTGCTCCGGCGTCATCGGCGTGTCGTCGAGATTCAATCTGGCGTCGAACAGCTCGCGCATCCGGGTCTCGATCGAGTCCGGCAGCTTGCGGGTGACGACGACGAGAGGCTTTTTCTTCACCGACATGTCCTGCTTTCATGACGCGCGGCTTGCCAAAAAGCAAACCGTTGAGGCCTCATTAACCCGGTTGTTCGACACTGCTGATAGCCGCGCTGTCCCGGCGTTTCCTTCGCGTTTCCTAGGGTTCCCCGATGCTTGCCCCGGCTCTTCGCCAAGGCGAAACGACGGGCAAATTCGGGTGTTCTGGCTCTCAGGCGTTCCGTCCTCTCTAGCAGAAGGCCGGGCCAAGACAAGAACCCCTCGGACTTGCAGTGCGGGAGCGAACGGCGCAGGCGCAGGGGCCTTCGGGCGTGGTTTGGGTTGCAATTCGCCGAGTGCGGGTTGGGCATTTCGGCAGGAGACGAGTTGATGGTGGCGTTCTGGCGTTTCAGTTCATTGGTGGCGCTGGTCGGAAGCATGCTGAGCGCGTCGGTCATGCCCGGACATTCCGCCAAGGATTTGAGCCCCACCACCAGCGGCCTGCCGATCCCGCGCTATGTCAGCCTGAAGTCGGATCACGTGAACGTCCGGGCCGGCCCGACCAAGGACAATGACGTCGCCTGGGTCTATACGCGGTCGGGGCTGCCGGTCGAAATCACCGCCGAGTTCGAGAACTGGCGCCGGGTGCGCGATTCCGAGGGCGCCGAAGGCTGGGTCTATCATTCCCTGCTGTCCGGGCGCCGCACCGCCGTCGTCACCATGAAGAACAAGGACGATCTGGCCTCGCTCTACGATCGTCCCGACGCCACCAGCGCGATCGCGGCGCGCCTACAGGCCGGCGTCGTCGCGCAGGTGAAGAAATGCGCCAATAACTGGTGCCGGGTCACCGGCAGCGGGTTCGACGGCTGGATCGAGCAGCAGCGCCTGTGGGGCGTCTACGCCGACGAGAAGGTTGATTGAGCTTCCCCGACCGCAAATGAAAATGGCCGGGACGAGCCCGGCCATCACAACTCAAATCGACGGTAAGACGGTTCAGCGCTTCTTGCGCAGCCGTACGACCATGTCGACGCGGGAGATCTCGTAGCCTTCGGGCACGTCGGGCATCTTCGACAGCACGAGGTTCGGGTCGGGAATGTCGACCAACTCGTGGTTATGCTCGAGATAAAAGTGGTGGTGCGTCGACACGTTGGTATCGAAATAGGTTTTCGTGCCGTCGACGCTGACCTGGCGCAGCAGGCCGGCGTCGGTCAGCTGGTTCAGGGTGTTGTAGACGGTCGCCAGCGACACCGGAACCTTGGCCAGCGTGGCTTCCTCGTACAGCATTTCAGCGGTCAGGTGGCGGGCACCCTTGCCGAACAACAGCCAGCCCAGCGCCATGCGCTGACGGGTCGGCCGCAGACCGGCAGACTGCAACATTTCGTTGACGTCATGCCACGGACAGCCGGTCAGGGCAGGGTGGTGCCCAGCGCCCCGGGCAGCCGGGTGCACGGCATCATCGTTCACAGCCGGTACTTCCTCGTTCATATCCACTCTATGCACCCAACTCAGGCAATATTCCTCATAAATATAAAAAGGATGCCTATCAGATGCAAGTTTTTCGCAACTAGAACGAATCCAAGCTGCGGTAGAAACCTAAGGAGAAGCGGTCATTTATCCTCGGAATGCCGCTTTGCCGCCCAGTTGGCGCTATGTTAGAGAGCGCGCGGACCACATATGCGCTTTCGGCAGAGATAACAGGCCGTAGCGTACCCAGGTAGCGCCAAGATGCGGGACGGGTTATTCCGGTTCCCGTGGGTAGATCAAGGTCCGACCAAGCAAAGCGCTCATCGGGACATCAGAGGTGGAAAGAGGATGCTGGATCGGCGCGGCGGTTACGAATACGAGGATTTGCTGGCTTGCGGGCGGGGCGAGCTTTTCGGTCCCGGCAACGCCCAGTTGCCGCTGCCGCCGATGCTCATGTTCGATCGGATCAGCGAGATTTCGGAGAATGGCGGCGAGTTCGGCAAGGGGCTGGTGCGCGCCGAGCTCGAGGTGAAACCGGATCTCTGGTTCTTCGGCTGCCATTTCAAGAATGATCCGGTGATGCCGGGCTGCCTCGGCCTCGATGCCATGTGGCAAATGGTCGGCTTTTACCTCGGCTGGATCGGTGGCGAAGGTCGTGGCCGCGCGCTCGGCCTCGGCGAGCTGAAGTTCTCCGGACAGGTGCTGCCGCAAGCGCGCAAGGTTGTGTACAACATCGATATCAAGCGCGTGATGCGGTCAAAGCTCGTGCTTGGAATTGCCGACGGGTGGCTTTCCATGGACGACGAGATTATCTATCGCGCCAAGGACTTGAAGGTCGGGTTGTTCAAGCAGGGCACGGCTCCATCTTGAGCAGGATCATCATGCGGCAACATAAAGGCAGGGCGAGGCGAACATGAGGCGGGTTGTCATCACGGGGATGGGTATTGTCTCGTCCATCGGTAACAACACCCAGGAAGTGCTTGCGAGCCTCTACGAGGCGAAGTCGGGCATTTCGCGCGCGGAGAAGGCCGCCGAACTCGGCTTCCGCTCGCAGGTGCACGGTGCGCCGACACTCAATCCTGCCGAGGTGATCGATCGCCGCGCGATGCGGTTCCTTGCCGAAGGTGCGGCGTGGAATCACGTTGCGATGGAACAGGCGATCCGCGACTCGGGCCTCGAGGAAAACGAAGTCTCCAACATCCGCACCGGCATCATCATGGGATCCGGCGGTCCGTCGACGCGCACGCTGGTGGAGGCCGCCGACATCGCGCGCGCCAAGGGCCCGAAGCGGGTCGGTCCGTTCGCAGTGCCGAAGGGCATGTCCTCGACCGCGTCGGCGACGCTCGCCACCTGGTTCAAGATCAAGGGCGTGAACTATTCGATCTCGTCGGCCTGCGCGACGTCGAACCACTGCATCGGCAACGCCTATGAGACGATCCAGATCGGCAAGCAGGATGTCATCTTCGCCGGCGGCTGCGAGGAACTCGACTGGACGCTGTCGGTGCTGTTCGACGCCATGGGCGCGATGTCCTCGAAATACAACGACACGCCCGCCACCGCCTCGCGTCCCTACGATCTCAACCGCGACGGCTTCGTCATCGCGGGCGGCGCGGGTGTCGTGGTGCTGGAAGAGCTCGAGCATGCCAAGGCGCGCGGTGCCAGGATCTATGGCGAGGTCGTCGGCTACGGCGCAACCTCCGACGGCTACGACATGGTGGCGCCGTCAGGCGAGGGCGCCGAGCGCTGCATGCGCATGGCGATGTCGACGGTGAACACGCCGGTCGACTACATCAATCCGCACGCCACTTCGACGCCCGCCGGCGATCCGCCGGAGATCGAGGCGATCCGCAAGGTGTTCGGCACCGGCGACAAGTGCCCGCCGATCTCGGCGACCAAGGCGCTGACCGGCCACTCGCTCGGCGCCACCGGCGTGCAGGAAGCGATCTATTCGCTGCTGATGCTGAACAACGGCTTCATCTGCGAGAGCGCGCATATCACCGAACTCGATCCGGTGTTTGCCGACATGCCGATCGTGCGCAGGCGCATCGACAACGCCAAGCTCAACACCGTGCTGTCGAACTCGTTCGGCTTCGGCGGTACCAACGCGACGCTGGTGTTCAGGCGGCTTGACGCGTGATTTCGCCTCTCCTCGCTTGCTGAGGGACATCCGCGGGCAGCGAATGGGAACATTGCAACGATCCGGAATGGGGTGGGAATGATTATTGAACCGCGCGTGCGAGGCTTCATCTGCACGACGGCACATCCCGTCGGCTGCGCCACGAATGTCCGCGAACAGATCGCCTATGTTCTGAAGCAGGGTCCGGTCGCCGACTGCCCGAAGCGCGTTGCCGTGCTGGGCTGCTCGACGGGGTATGGCCTCGCGAGCCGCATCGTCGCGACCTTCGCCGGCGGCGCCGATACGATCGGCGTGTCGCTGGAGCGTGAGCCGTCGGAAAAGAGAAGCGCCAGCGCCGGCTGGTACAACAACCGCGCCTTCGAGATCGAGGCCCAGAAGGTCGGACGCTCGCCGCTCACGCTGGAGGGCGACGCCTTCTCCGACGAGCTGAAGGCGACCTTCATCGAGCGCGTGCGCGAGAAATTCGGGCAGCTCGACCTCCTGGTCTACAGCATGGCCGCTCCGGTCCGCACTGATCCCGACACCGGCAAGACCTATCGTTCGGTGATCAAGCCGCTGGGCGCCCCGGTCGAGATCAAGACGCTCGACACCGAGACCGGCGAGGTGTTCCAGACCACGCTCGAACCGGCCAGCGAGGAGCAAACCGCGGCCACCGTCGCGGTGATGGGCGGCGACGACTGGAAGCGCTGGATCGACCAGCTCGCGGATGCCGGCGTTTTGGCGCCGGGCTTCCAGACGCTCAACTACACCTATATCGGCAGCGAACTGACCTGGCCGATCTACTGGAACGGCACGCTCGGCCGCGCCAAGGTCGATCTCGACAGCAAGGCGGAAGCGATCCGCGGCCGGCTCGGTGCGGACGCCGCCCGCGTCGTCGCGCTGAAGGCCGTGGTCACCCAGGCGAGCTCGGCGATTCCGGTGGTGCCGCTCTATGGCACCGTGCTGTTCAAGGTGATGAAGCAGCTCGGGCTTCACGAAGGCTGCATCGAGCAGATTGATCGCCTGTTCCGGACGAAGCTCGGTAAGGGCGTCGAGCTCGATGACGCGCAGCGCGTCCGGGTCGACGATTGGGAGCTTTCGCCCGAAGTGCAGACGGAAGTGTCGCGGCGCTGGCCACTGCTCACCACCGAGACGCTCGGCGAGTTGGCCGATCTCGGCGAGTACAAGAGCCAGTTCCTGCGCCTGTTCGGCTTCGGCATCGACGGCGTCGACTATACGCAGGATGTCGATCCCCGCGTCGTGCCGGGTTAGGCCGTTCGGGAAACATCGCAATCACAGCTTCGTAGCCCGGATGGAGCGCAGCGCATCCGGGACAGTCCCTCTGTGGCAGAGAGCCCCGGATTTCGCTGCGCTTCATCCGGGCTACATGTCTCACCCCGCCGCGATCTTCTCTGCGCGCTGGAACGCGGGCCGGGCCACGCAGCGGCCGATATAGGCCTCGAATGACGGCCGCGACGGCACCATCTTGAACACGCGCACCGCAAAGTTCAGTCCCGCGCCGATCGCGATGTCGGCCGCGGAGAATTGATCGCCGAGGATCCATGGCCCCTTCTGCAGCTCGGCGTCGAGCACGTCGAACACCTGCGCGGCGTTGCCCCATGCCGCGGTGCTGGTCGGCACCTCGAGCTTGGTGAAGAGCTGGATCAGCGCCGGCTCGATGCAACTCGGCGAGAAAAACAGCCACTGCAGATAGCGCGCCCGCTTCGGGTCCGTCGCTGCCGGCGCGAGTTTGGTCTCGGGATAGCGGTCGGCGATATAGGCGCAGATCGCGGCGGCCTCGGCGAGCTGCGCGTCGCCGTCGGTCAGCGCGGGCACCTTGCCCATCGGGTTGATCTTGAGAAAATCGGGCGATTTCTGCGCCCCGGTGCTGATGTCGGTCAGCACCCGTTCGTATGGCAGGCCGGATTCCTCCAGCAGCCAGATGGCTGAGAACGAGCGCGAGCGCGGCGACCAGTACACCTTGATCATGGCTTAGCCTCCGATGTGCGGTTTGTTCTCATCCACCGATAGTGCTTCATCATGAAGCCGGTGACCGGATGGGGCGCTTCCTTCTCGAAGATGAAGCCTTCGCGCTCGTACCAGCGCCAGGCCTTCTCGTTCTCCCGGACGCATTTCAGCCAGATCTCGTCGGGCATCTGCCGGCGCGTGAAGGCAAGCAGCTCGCGTCCCAGGCTCCGGCCCTGATAGGTGGGGACCACCATCAGCTGATCGAGCAGCGAGGTCGGCAGGTGCAGCGCAAGCATGGCGGCGATGGCGCCGCGATCGTCGACGACGAACAGGCTCCAGCCACCAGCGATCTCGCGCGGCAGGCGGACACGCAGATCGTTCAACAGGTTGTCGCTGGCTTGTGAGAGCCCGGTCGAAACCCAACTCGCCATCCAGGCGCGCGCGATCGCGTCATGTTCGTCGGGACGAGCGGGGCGGATGATCGGCAGCGTCATTGTTCCCTATCGCCTTCGACGCCGGCGGCGCGACGCTGTGGGTGCATAAAGGTGAAAGCCCGCGAGCGCCTCGCGGAGCTTTCAACTCTAGCGTAGTTGTGTGCGACCGGCGAGCCCGGCGGCTCACACGCCGAGCGTGCCGGCCTTTGCTGCCGCATAGCGCTCAGCCACGGCCTTCCAGTTCACCGTATTCCACCACGCCTTGAGATAATCGGGCCGACGGTTCTGATAGGTCAGGTAATAGGCGTGCTCCCAGACGTCATTGCCGAGCAGCGCGCGCTTGCCGTCCATGATCGGATTGTCCTGGTTCGGCCGGGTCTCGATCGCGAGCTTGCCGTCCTTGGTCACGGTGACGAACACCCAGCCGGAGCCGAACACGCGCCCGCCGGCGGCGTTGAAATCGGTCTGGAATTTTTCCATGCCGCCGAGGTCGCGATCGATCGCGGCGAGCACCTCGCCGTCCGCCTTGCCGCCGTTCGGTCCCATGATCTGCCAGAACATGGTGTGGTTGGCGTGGCCGCCCATGTTGTTGCGCACGCCGGTGCGGATCGCCTCCGGCACGCTGCCGAGATTGGCGAGCACCTCGACGACCGGCTTCTCGGCGATCTGCGGATTGTCCTTGGCGAAATTGTTGAGGTTGGTGACATAGGCCTGATGATGCCGGTCGTGATGGATTTCCATCGTCTTGGCGTCGATATGCGGCTCCAGCGCATTGGTGGGATAGGTCAGCGGATCGATCTTGAACGGTCCGGCTGGGACCTGCGCCGTGGCCTGCGCGAATGCCGTGCGCGATGCGGCTGCGGCTGCGGCGATGCCGCCTGCTGCGATGATCAAATGGCGTCGGGACATCGAGGACATCGTGGTTCTCCGTGCTGGGAAAGCTTCCTGATGTTAGGCCCGAGTTGTGAACGGGTTCCAGCGAATCCGGTCACAATGCCGGGTCAAAACCGCGCATGCCGATCAGCGGAGATTGATTTGCGCCCATCTCGGCAAACCAAAAAGGGCGGCCACAGGGCCGCCCTTTTCGTAACAGTCGATTTGGTAACAATCGATTTGCCCTGGCTTACTCGCCGGCAGCTTCGCGCGGCGCCGCAGCCGGCGCTTCGGTCTTCTGCTTGGCCTCGAGATCCTCGCCGGTCTCCTGGTCGACAGCCTTCATCGACAGGCGGGTCTTGCCGCGATCGTCGAAGCCGAGCAGCTTGACCTTGACCTTGTCGCCTTCCTTGACGACGTCGGAGGTCTTCTGCACGCGGTTGGACGCGAGCTGGCTGATGTGGACGAGGCCGTCCTTGGCGCCGAAGAAGTTCACGAACGCGCCGAACTCCATCACCTTGACGACGGTGCCCTCGTAAATCTGGCCGACCTCCGGATCGGAGGCGATCGACTTGATCCACTTGATCGCAGCCTTCATCGCCTCGCCATCGTTGGAGGCGACCTTCACGGTGCCGTCGTCCTCGATGTTGACCTTGGCGCCGGTCTTCTCGACGATCTCGCGGATCACCTTGCCGCCGGTGCCGATCACTTCGCGGATCTTGTCGGTGGCGATCTTGAAGGTCTCGATGCGCGGTGCGTATTCGCCGAGCTCGGCGCGCGCCGCGGTCAGAGCCTTGGCCATCTCGCCGAGGATGTGGATGCGCCCTTCCTTGGCCTGGCCAAGCGCAACCTTCATGATCTCTTCGGTGATGCCCTCGATCTTGATGTCCATCTGGAGCGAGGTGATGCCGTGGTCGGTACCGGCGACCTTGAAGTCCATGTCGCCGAGATGATCCTCGTCACCGAGGATGTCCGACAGCACCGCGAAGCGCTGACCTTCGAGGATCAGGCCCATGGCGATACCGGCGGTCGGCCGCTTCAGCGGCACTCCGGCGTCCATCAGCGACAGCGAGGCGCCGCACACCGAGGCCATCGAGGACGAGCCGTTCGACTCGGTGATCTCGGAGACCACGCGGATCGTGTACGGGAACTCGTGGTGCGGCGGCAGCACCGGGTGGATCGCGCGCCAGGCGAGCTTGCCGTGGCCGATTTCGCGGCGCTTGGTGCCGCCGAGGCGACCGGTTTCACCGACCGAGTAGGGCGGGAAGTTGTAGTGCAGCAGGAACGTTTCCTTGTACGTCCCCGACAGTGCATCGATGTACTGCTCGTCCTCGCCGGTGCCGAGCGTGGTCACGACCATCGCCTGGGTCTCACCGCGGGTGAACAGCGCCGAGCCGTGGGCGCGCGGCAGCACGCCGGCTTCGGCGATGATGTTGCGCACGGTCTTGGCGTCACGGCCGTCGATGCGCTTGCCGGTGTCAAGGATGTTCCAGCGAACGATCTTGGCTTCCAGTTCCTTGAACACGCCGGCGACGCGAAGCTTGTCGTATTTCGGCTCCTGGCCTTCCGGGAAGAAGTGCGCCAGCACCTTCTCCTTGACGGCGCCGACCGCGGCATAGCGTTCCTGCTTGACCGGGATCGCATAGGCCTTGCGGAGCTCCTGTTCGGCGATGCCGAGCATCTCCTTCTCGATCTCCGAATTGTCGATCGTGGTGACTTCGCGCGGCTCCTTGGCGGCCTTCTCGGCGAGTTCGATGATCGCGTTGATGACCGGCTGGAAGTGGCGGTGGCCGAACATGACCGCGCCGAGCATCACGTCCTCGTTGAGCTCCTTGGCTTCTGATTCGACCATCAGCACGGCGTCGGCGGTGCCGGCGACGACGAGATCGAGCTGGGTCTCGGTCATCTCGTCCAGCGTCGGGTTGAGCACGTATTCGTCATTGGCGAAGCCGACGCGCGCGGCGCCGATCGGGCCCTTGAACGGCGCGCCCGACAGCGTCAGGGCGGCGGAGGCGGCGACCAGCGACACGATGTCCGGATCGTTCTCCATGTCGTGCGAGAGCACGGTGACGATCACCTGGGTCTCGTTGCGCCAGCCGTCGACGAACAGCGGACGGATCGGGCGGTCGATCAGGCGGGAGACCAGCGTCTCCTTCTCGGTCGGACGGCCTTCGCGCTTGAAGTAGCCGCCGGGAATGCGGCCGGCAGCGTAGGTCTTCTCCTGGTAGTCGACCGTGAGCGGCAGGAAGTCGACGCCCTCGCGCGGCGCCTTCGCCGCGACGACGGTGGCAAGCACCACGGTCTCGCCGTAGGTGGCCATCACGGCGCCATCAGCCTGGCGGGCGATCTTGCCGGTTTCAAGTTTGAGGGGACGTCCACCCCAGTCGATTTCGACGGAATGCGAATTGAACATTTCGGTTTTCTTTCATGGTTTCACGAAAGCACGGCGCCCTGAAACACAAAGACCATGCCAAGACGGCGAGACACTGATGCGCTGTCGCGATCAGCATCCGGCGATCCTGCCATGGTCCCTGGATTTCGGATGGCGTCCATCCTTTCGGTCATCTGGGCATCTTGCCCGGTCCAGCGGCCGGATTGCTGCTGGACGCTAGTGTGCATGGCGCGACTGCCATGCTGCGCATGATCATCTTTCGACAATTCGAAAGCCCGAGTTCACGGACGACCATGCGAAAACGCGCGCGAACCCTCGCGCGCGTGCTTCTCAAATCAACGACGGATGTTGTGCTTTTCGAGCAGCGCCTTGTAGCGCGCCTCGTCCTTGCGCTTGATGTAGTCAAGCAGGGAACGACGCGTCGACACGAGCTTCAGGAGGCCGCGGCGTGAATGGTTGTCCTTCACATGGCTCTTGAAGTGCTCGGTGAGGTTATTGATGCGTTCCGACAGGATCGCGACCTGAACCTCGGGCGACGCCGGTGTCGCCGGCTTTGTTGGCATTCGTCTTGATGACTTCCGCTTTGCGTTCGGCGGTAATCGACATCGTCAGTTACTTTCATGGTTGCGAGCCGGACCGGCAGTCAGTCCGTTCAGGTTGAACACGCGCTTGGGGATGAGTTCGCCATTGCCAATTTCGGCAAGCGCGAGAAGCCGGCCTGCCACCGTGACATAGACTGTGCCGCTGGTATTGGGCGCATCCCGTCCGCGCAACAAAACGGCCTGGCCCCTGTGGAGCCTTGCCGCATCAGCCCGTGTGACGGCCAGTGCCGGGATGTCGTCCAGCGCGGTCTCAACGGGCAAAAGCGCGTCGGCGAGGCTGCCCTCGCCAGACGCGGCTCTATTGCATAAAGCCTCCAACTGTTCCAGCGGAATCATGTCCCGTTCGGTAAACGGACCGACAAGGGTCCGCCGCAGGGCGCAGATATGGCCAAAACAGCCCAGAATCCGGCCCATATCGCGGGCCAGCGCCCGGACATAGGTTCCCTTGCCGCACTCGGCCTCGAACACGGACTGGCCGTTATCGCCATGTTCCACAAGGGTTAATTCGTGAATTTCGACCGGGCGCGGCTTCAGTTCCACAGTCTCGCCGTCGCGCGCCAGATCATAGGCGCGCTCGCCCTGCACCTTGATCGCCGAATATTGCGGCGGGATCTGCTCGATCACCCCGGTAAAGCGCGGCAACAGTTCCCGGATCGAATCGGCGGTCGGCCGGCTCTCGCTGGTCCTGACCGGCCGCCCCTCGGTGTCGTCGGTGTCGCGCTCCTCGCCCCAGCACACCGTGAAGCGGTAGCGCTTGCGGCCGTCCATCACGAACGGCACCGTCTTGGTGGCCTCGCCCAGCGCGATCGGCAAGCCGCCGGAGGCGAGCGGATCGAGCGTGCCGGCATGGCCGGCGCGCTTGGCCTGGAACAGGCGCTTGAGCACCGCGACCGCCTGCGTCGAGGTCATGCCGATCGGCTTGTCGAGCACCACCCAGCCGTGGACGTCGCGCTTGTCGCGGCGCGGCTGCTGGTTCTGCCTGCCCTGCTTCTGGCGCGGGTCGTTGTTGGTGCGGCGCGCATCGTCGGTGCGATGGCCGGCAAAAGCATCCCGCTCAGCGTCGCGCGCGTCGGTATCCTTCGCGTCGATAACGCTGTTGGTCGTCATCACAGTCATCACTCGTCGTCCGAATCGGGTGCAAGGTCTCGCTGCACCGCAGGTGTCCGCAGTAGTTTCTCGATGCGCTCCGCCTCGTCGAACCGCTCATCGACGCGGAAGCGAATGTCGGGTGCAAATTTCAGGTTGACGCGGTGCGCGATCTCGCCGCGAAGGAACTTCTTGTTGCGCTCGAGCGCGGATATCACCGTGTCGGTGTCGCGTCCGCCGAGCGGCATCACGTAGATCGTGGCGAGCTTCAGATCCGGCGACATACGCACCTCGGGAACGGTGATGATGTGGCCTTCCAGATCGGGATCGTGAACCTCACCCTGTGACAGAATCTCGGCAACTGCATGGCGAACCGTTTCGCCGACGCGCAGCTGACGTTGCGATCCGCCGGGGCTGGAACTCTTCTTTTGACGGGGCATGACCTTTTTCCAAAACCGTCGCGCCCGCCAGCCGTGGCCGCGGGCATCAATGTCCTTGCTTTGCTTTCAATCGGACGATGCGCTGGTGGCCGGACTAAAGTCCGGCCACGCCGTCGCATTTTCAGTTAAATGGACCCAACGCCTAGCAAGATCTGCGCTTCGTAAGATTTGGACTTACAGAGAGCGTTGGATCGTCTCGATGCGGTAACACTCGATCACGTCGCCGACACGCATGTCGCCGTAGTTCTCGAACGCCATGCCACACTCCTGGCCGGCGACCACTTCCTTCACTTCATCCTTGAAGCGCTTCAGCGTCGACAGCTTGCCTTCGTGCACCACGACGTTGTCGCGGATCAGGCGAACATTGGCGCCGCGTTCCACGGTGCCGTCGGTGACGCGGCAACCCGCGACCTTGCCGACCTTGGAAATGTTGAACACTTCCAGGATCTGCGCGTTGCCCAGCATGGTTTCGCGCAGCGTGGGCGCGAGCAGGCCGGACATCGCCTTTTTGATGTCATCCACGAGGTCGTAGATGATGTTGTAGTAGCGGATCTCGATGCCGTTGCGCTTGGCCGCGGCCGCCGCTTCCTTGTTGGCGCGGACCGAGAAGCCGATGATCGCGGCGTTGAAGCCTTCCGCCAGCGTGACGTCGGATTCCGAGATGCCGCCGACGCCGGCATGCAGGATGCGGGCGGCGACTTCGTCGGTGCCGAGCTTCTCGAGCGAGCCCAGGATCGCTTCCAGCGAGCCCTGCACGTCGGCCTTGACGATCAGCGGGAACTCCTTGCGGCCCGCGGTCTTGAGCTGCGACATCATCTGCTCGAGCGAGCCGCGCATGCCCGAGATCGAGGCCGCGGCATTCTCGCGCTTCTGGTGCGCGCGATAGCTCGTGACCTGACGGGCGCGGGCTTCGTTCTCGACCACGGCGAGACGATCGCCGGCTTCCGGCGGGCCGTTGAAGCCGAGCACCTCGACCGGCACCGAAGGGCCGGCCTCTTCGAGATTCTCGCCCTGGTCGGAGATCAAGGCGCGGACGCGGCCCATCTCGGCGCCGGCCACGATGATGTCGCCGACGCGCAGCGTGCCGCGCTGCACCAGCACGGTCGCGACCGGACCGCGTCCGCGATCGAGCTTGGCTTCGATCACGGTGCCTTCCGCCGGACGCTCCGAGTTGGTCTTCAGGTCGAGGATTTCAGCCTGCAGCGCGATCATCTCGAGCAGCTTGTCGAGATTGGTCTTGTTCTTGGCCGAAACCTCGACGTCGACGACGTCGCCGCCGAGCGATTCGACCTGCACCTCGTGCTGGAGCAACTCGGTGCGCACGCGCTCCGGCCGCGCATCCGGCTTGTCGATCTTGTTGATCGCCACGATCATCGGCACCTTGGCCGCTTTGGCGTGATTGATCGCCTCGATCGTCTGCGGCATCACGCCGTCATCGGCCGCGACCACCAGCACGACGATGTCGGTGACCTTGGCGCCGCGGGCGCGCATCGCGGTGAACGCGGCGTGGCCGGGTGTGTCGATGAAGGTGATCTTGGTGCCGCTCTCGGGCGACAGCACCTGGTAGGCGCCGATATGCTGGGTGATGCCGCCGGCTTCGCCCGATACGACGTTGGCGTGGCGCAGCGCGTCGAGCAGCGAGGTCTTGCCGTGGTCGACGTGACCCATGACGGTGACCACCGGCGAGCGCGGCTCGGTGTCGGTGGAATTGTCGACGACGTCGAACAGGCCCTCTTCCACGTCGGACGCCGCGACGCGCTTGACGCTGTGGCCGAGTTCTTCGGCGATCAGTTGCGCAGTGTCGGCATCGATCACGTCGGTGATCTTGTGCATCGCGCCCTGCTTCATAAGCATGCGGATGACGTCGACCGCGCGTTCCGACATGCGGTTCGCGAGTTCCTGGATCGTGATCGCTTCCGGAATGGTGACTTCGCGGATCAGCTTTTCCTTCGGTTCGTTCGACGCATGCCCCTTCAGGCGCTGGGTGCGGCGGCGGAACGAGGCGATCGAACGCTCGCGCACGTCGTCGGCGTTGAGCGCAGTGGTCAGAGTGAGGCGGCCGCGCTCCTTCTGCGGGCCGGGCTTGTGGGTGGTCTTCGGAGCCGCGGCGGGGCGCACGGCGCCGCCGGGGCGGCGCACCAGGCGCGGACCTTCGTCTTCGTCCGGCCCGGCCGCAACTGCCGCCGGCCGCGGCGCAGAGGCTGGTGCGCGCGCGGTTGTCGTGGTGGTCGGGCGTGCTGCGGGCGCGCGGGCAGGCGGAGCAGACGCAGGTGCGGCTGTCGCAGGCCTGGCCGCTGTTGTGGCCGGAGCGCCGGGTTTGGCTTCGCCCTCGCCAAAGCGGCGCTTGGCCTCGACCTCGGCCTTGCGCTTGGCCTCTTCCTCGTGGCGGTGGCGCTCCTCTTCCGCTTTGCGGCGGGTTTCGGCGGCCTCGCGCTCTGCCTTCTCGGCAGCCTCGCGGACGGCGCGGCGCTTGGCTTCCTCTTCGGCCTGGCGGCGCTCCTCGATGTCGCGCTGACGGGCGTCGGCCAGCGCGCTGGCGCGCGCGGAACGCTCGTCCTCGGTCAGGGTCGGCAGCACCACGCCGGAGCGGGTGTTACGCTGTTGCTGGCCGGGAGGCGGGCCTGAGGGGCGGCCGAGCGGCGGCCTGGCGGCCGGCGCCGCAGGCTTTGCAACCACGGGTTCCGGCGCGTGCGCCTCGCCGGGACCATCGCCACCGACGCGACGCTTGCCGCGCTTCTCGACCACGACCTGCTTGGTCCGGCCGTGGCTGAAGCTCTGGCGCACGGTGCCCGTCTCGACGCGCGGCTTCAGCGACAACGTCTTGCTCGGGACACTCAAAGTCTTGTCGCCAGGGGTCTTGGTATCAACCATTCAGCAGTCCTAATCTCGTTTCGCTGTGCGTTTGCCGCACAAATCCTTCAACGTGTCGTCGTTTGCTGAGCATGACCGGTCGGAAAGACGGCGTCCGCCTTCCCGGATCACGCTCTGGAATTTCTGGCCGCTTCGGCGGTCTTGTCGTCGTCGGCCATCCGGTATCGGACCAGCATCTGGCAGCGCGACAGGAACGTCTTGCTCGCCGGGCCCGCGAGCAGCGCAGCATGTATCACATTTGACCGCCCAAGTGCCAAATCCAATTCTTCCGACGTCAAAACATTGACGACGGGGATTACCGGCGATTCACCACGTTTTTCGCCCCTTTGCCCCACGATCGCGTCCAATTTGCGGATTCCGTCCGCCGCGCCGTCGGAAGCGTGGATCAGGGCTGCAGTTTCGTTCCGGTTGAGTGCGTCCTCGACCTTGCCGAAGCCCGAAACGACCTGACCGGCTTTGGCGGCCATTGCCAGGGCCTCGGTGACGCTGCGCACCAGGAGGGTGTCGGTATCGGTGGGAAGGGTCGGCGCGACGCGGACGTCGCGCTTGAATCCCTTGCTAAATTGGTGACGGCGGACCGCTTCCGCAACGCTGCGCCGCGACGCGGAAACCCAGAGTCCGCGGCCGGGCAGCTTGCGCTTGATATCCGGGATCACCTCGCCTGTGGGCGCGACGACGAACCGGATCAGCTCGTCGATCGGACGCACCTCGCGGCTGACCGCGCACATCCGCGTGGTCGCGGACTTCTGCGTCCGCGGCCCATCGTCGAGATCGGGGTCAGCCTGAGCCAGCATCCGTGGGGCATCTCCTTACGAAGCCGTCGTTTCTGCTTCGGCGGCCTCGGCCTCCTCGGCAGGCTTGGCGAGGTCGGCCTCGGTGATCCAGCCGGCCTTCAGACGGGCCTGCATGATCACGGCCTCGGCCTCGTCGCGCGAAATCTCGATGCCGTCGAGGAACCCGGCATGCTTGGTCGGCTCGCCGCCTTCCTTGCGCTCGGTCCAGCCGACCAGATCGTCGGTGGCGCAGCCGGCGAGATCCTCGACCGTCTTCACGTCGTTCTCGCCGAGCTTGACCAGCATCTTGCCGGTGATGCCGGGCACGTCCTTCATGGCGTCCTCGACGCCGAGTTCCTTGCGCTTGGCTTCCAGTTCCGCCTCGAGCTGTTCCAGATATTCGCGGGCGCGGGTCTGCAGCTCGGTGGCGGTCTCCTCGTCGAAACCCTCGATGCCCGCGAGTTCCTTGACATCGACAAGCGCGAGTTCCTCGACCGAGGTGAAGCCTTCGGAGGCGAGCAGCTGGCCGACCACCTCGTCGACATTGAGCGCTTCCATGAACACGCGGGTCGAGTTCTCGAAGTCGGCCTGGCGGCGTTCCGACTCTTCCTGCTCGGTCAGGATGTCGATGTCCCAGCCGGTCAGCTGCGAGGCGAGGCGAACGTTCTGGCCGCGGCGGCCGATCGCCAGCGACAGCTGGTTGTTGGTGTCGGGAACCACGACCTCGATGCGCTCGCGGTCCTCGTCGATCACGACCTTGGCGACTTCAGCCGGCGCCAGCGCGTTGACGACGAAGGTCGCGATGTCGGGCGACCACGGGATGATGTCGATCTTCTCGCCCTGCAACTCGTTCACCACGGCCTGCACGCGCGAGCCGCGCATGCCGACGCAGGCGCCGACCGGGTCGACCGAGGAATCGCGCGAAATCACGCCGATCTTGGCGCGCGAGCCCGGATCGCGGGCGACCGCCTTGATCTCGACGATGCCGTCGTAAATCTCCGGCACTTCCTGTGCGAACAGCTTCGCCATGAACTGCGGATGGGTGCGCGACAGGAAAATCTGCGGACCGCGGGTCTCGCGGCGGACGTCGAAGATATAGGCGCGGACGCGGTCGCCGTTGCGGAACACTTCACGCGGCAGCATCTCGTCGCGGCGCACGATCGCTTCGCCACGGCCGAGGTCGACGATCACGCTGCCATATTCGACGCGCTTGACGATGCCGTTGACGATGTCGCCGATGCGGTCCTTGAATTCCTGGTACTGCCGGTCGCGCTCGGCCTCGCGCACCTTCTGCACGATCACCTGCTTGGCCGACTGCGCGGCGATACGGCCATATTCCAGCGGCGGCAGCGTGTCGGCGATGGTGTCGCCGACCTGGGCGCCCGGATTGGCGCGCTGCGCGTCGTGCAGCGAAATCTGGTTCGACGAGTTTTCGACGACGTCGACCACCAGCATGTGGCGGGTCAGCCGCAGCTCGCCCTTCTTGGCGTCGATCTCGGCATGGACGTCGGTCTCGCTGCCGTAGCGGGCACGCGCGGCCTTGGCGATGGCGTCTTCCATCGCCGCGATCACGATGGAGCGGTCGATCGACTTTTCGCGCGCAACTGCGTCTGCGATCTGCAGCAGTTCGAGTTTGTTGGCGCTGACTGCCATGGCTTAGTCTCCTTCGGATGGATCGATCTCGCCACGGCGCGCGCGCTCGGCCGCCAGGCGGTGCTTTTTGGTGTTAGTCGGAGCCGGTTTCTTGCCGGGCTTGTGAGCAGGCTTATCACCAGGCTTGGGTTTCGGCTTCTGGCTCTTCGCCGGATCGCTCTTCTTGGCGTGGGCCGGTTGCGGCGGCGCGAGGCCGAGCTCGCGGCGCAGCTCGCGCTCGGCGGCCTTGCCGCGGCGCATCGATTCCTCGATCAGCTCATCGGTCAGCACCAGCCGCGCGTCCGAGATGTCCTCCATCACCAGGAGAACCTCGGCGTCCTCGTCCGGACGCGGATCGTCGCGCCTGATGCGCACCGCATCGCCCTCGACGCCGGCAAGCACGCCGCGAAACCGCTTGCGGCCCTGATGCGCCACCGCCATCTCGATCTTCACGAGATGCCCGGTGTAGCGCTCGAAGTCGGAGCGGCGCACCAGCGGGCGGTCGATGCCGGGCGACGAGATTTCCAGCCGGTAGGCACGCTCGATCGGGTCGGCGACATCGAGCACCGGCGACAGCGCGCGCGAGATCGCCTCGCAATCCTCGAGCTGCATCGAGCCATCGGGTCGCTCCGCCATGATCTGCACGGTGCAGCCGGCATCGCCCGAGACCTTGATGCGCACCAGGCGATAGCCCATGCCCTGCAGCACCGGGACCGCGACCGCGGCGACGCGCGCCGCGACCCCGGGCTCGACGACGAGACGCGGCTCGGCGAGCAGTTCGGTGTCCACGGACGTGGCGGTCGGTTCGGTCATATCCAGTGTCAAAGGCTGTCTAAGGTCTTAAAGGCTGCCGAGGTCTGTTGTGTTGTTCAGGTGGCCTTAAGGGGCCGCTAACGCTACCCAAACCGGACCCGGCCTCGTTGGGTCCCGTCAGGTAATAAAAAAGAGCGGGTCCCGGGGGGCCCACTCTCCTACGCGATCGTATGAGATACCATAAGTTGCGCTGGATATAGCTCTTTTGCCCGGGTCCGGCAAGGCCCCCGGGTCCGGCGGGAGGCGATTTTACGGCTCTCCGGATGCCGGATTGATCTAACCCTCCGTTTACGAACGAGACCATAGATTGCCGAAAATCGGCAGAAGTCGCCGGTTGGACAAGGCCCATGACGACAGCCCCTGCGCTGATCCCGGAACTCGACGATATCGTTCGCCGCGGCGACCCCAAGCGCCGCGCCGAGGCCGCGCGGCGGCTCGGCGAGCTGTTCCTGCAGGGCGCCGCGAGCTTCCGTCCCGACCATATCGACCTGTTCGACGGGGTGCTGACCAGCCTGGTCCCGCATGCCGAGCTTGCCGCGCGGGTCGATCTCGCCGAACGGCTCGCGCTGCTCGCCAACGCGCCGCGGCATCTGGTCGGGCAGCTCGCCCGCGACGACGAGGTCGCGATCGCGGGGCCGCTGCTGCGCCGATCGCCGGTGATTGACGAAAAGGTGCTGGTCGAGATCGCCAATGCCAAGGGCCAGGGCCATCTGCTCGCGATGGCCGAGCGATCGAAGCTCTCGACTGCGCTGACCGACATCCTCGTCCGACGCGGCGATCGCGACGTCATCCGATGCGCGGCCGGCAATGCGGGCGCGGCGTTCTCGGACGCCTCCTTCACGACGCTCGTGCAACGCGCCAGCCAGGACGGCGTGCTGACGCTGCGGATCGGCCGCCGCGATGATCTTCCGCCCGAGCATCTGAAGGGCCTGCTCGCCGGCTCGATCGACGTGATCCGCCGCCGTCTGCATGCCGTCGCCAAGCCGGAACGCCAGGCCGAGATCAAGCTGGCGATGACCGAGATCGAGGGCGTGATCGTTCAGGTCGAGGGCCGCGATTTCACGGCCGCGCAGCGCGCCATCCTGGCGCTGCATCGCGCCGGCGAATTGAACGAGGCCGCGGTGGCCGGCTTCGCAAAGGCCTTCAAATATGAGGAATGCGTGGCGGCGCTCGCCGCGATGGCCGGCGTGAAAATCGTCACGCTTGATCGCCTGATCTCCGGCGACCGTTATGATCCGATCCTGATCGCCAGCAAGACGATCGGCTTCGAATGGCCGACCGTGCGCGCCCTGATCCTGATGCGGCTCGGGCCCAACCGCGTGCCGTCTCCTGCCGATATCGAAGGTGCGCGGGTGAATTTCGTGCGCCTGATGCCCTCGACGGCGCAGCGCGTCGTGGAGTTCTGGAAGTCGCGCTAGTTCACGCGGTCGTGGCGGTCTCTCTCCCCGTCATTGCGAGGAGCGAAGCGACGAAGCAATCCATATCTCCCCGCGCCGAACCATGGATTGCTTCGCTTCGCTCGCAATGACGAGCTGAATCAGCTGCGTCAAAATACTTCCCAAAAATTGCGTCGGCCCGCTATGCTTTCCGCAAGGCGCGACACAGCGCCAACAGGGAGATTGCCATGCTGACGGACGCCGACATCCAAACGCACGCCGCGCGGATCCGCGACGACGGATACACCGTGATCGAGCGCGCCGCCTCGCCCGATCTGGTCGAGGGGTTGAAGGCGGCGGTGCTGAGAATCGAGAGCGAGCGCAATCTCGCACCTGCCAGGACGTCGTTCGAAGGCTTCAAGACGCTGCGCATCAACAACCTCCTGACCTATGACGATCTGTTCTGGGAGGTGCCGCTGCATGACAACGTGCTGCCGGTGGTCGAACGCGTGCTGGACAGGGAATGCCTGCTGTCGTCGTTCTGCTCGCTGGTGCTCGGGCCCGGCCAGGAAGCGCAGCCGATTCACGAAGACACCCAATTGATCCCGTTGCCGCGGCCGCACATTCCGATCACGATCAATGCGATCTGGGCGCTGTCCGATTTCCGCGAAGATAACGGCGCGACGCGGATCATCCCGCGCAGCCACAAATTCGATTCGTCGCCCGAATACGGCAAGGAGTACGACGCGGTCACCGCGACCATGCCGGCCGGCAGCGTGATGCTGTTCGACAGCGCGCTGTGGCATGGCGGCGGCGCCAACAGCAGCGACGCCAGGCGCTTTGCCTTCTCCTGCGCCTATTGCTGGGGCTGGATGCGGCAGCAGGAGAACCTGCAGCTCGGCATTCCGCGCGAGACCGCAGCCCGCTTTCCGCGCCGGCTGCAGGAATTGTGTGGCTACAGCGTCTACAAGGGCCAGTTCGGCCACATCGACAATCACGATCCGATCGAGCTGCTCGGCCGCGAGCGCGGCAAGCGGATGGTGTGGGAGGCGACCGACGTCAGGAAGGCGCGGCTGGCGGGGCAGGCGTGAAGATATCCGTCATTCCGGGGCGATGCGAAGCATTGAACCCGGAACCTCGAGATTCCGGGTTCGTGCTTCGCACGCCCCGGAATGACGGCGTCAAGGCAAGCGCTTGAACCTCAAATACGCCGCCTTGCGCCCTTCGCGCTCGGCCTTGGCGCCGTAGCGCGTCATTGTGTAGTTCGGCCACGGCTGCTGCCAGTCGATCGCGCGCTCGGCGAGCCAGGCGAAGTCGGGCGAGCGCATCAGATGCGCCAGCGTCCAGGCGCAATAGTCGTCGATGTCGCTGACGAAGCGGAATTCGCCGCCCGGCGGCAGCAATCGTGTCATCGCAGCGACCGTCGCATCCTGCACGAAGCGCCGCTTCCAGTGCCGCCGCTTCGGCCAGGGATCGGGATGGATCAGGTCGATGCGCGCAAGCGAACGCGTCGGCGCCCAGGCCAGCAGTTCGGCCGCGTCGCCGGCGAACAGGCGGATATTGCCGATATTCAGCGCCTCGATCTGAGTCAGGATCTTCGCCATGCCGTTGACATAGGGTTCGCAGCCGATGAAGCCCGTGGCCGGAAAGGCCTGTGCCTCCGCGATCAGATGCTCGCCGCCGCCGAAGCCGATCTCGAGCCTGACATTCTCGATGCCGTCATCGAACAACTCGGTCAGCGCCTCGGGCGCGGGCGCCGAGATGTCGACCGCCAGATGCGGCAGCAGAGTGTCGATCAGGTCGGCCTGATGCGGGCGCAGCTTGTGGCCCTTGCGCCGTCCGAAGAACGAGCCGCGCGCATGCGCCATCGCGCCGTCGTCGGGGGAATCGCGATCGCCGCGGTCGCCTGGAGCCGGTGTCATCGCAGCGTTTGATAGAGACGGTGGAGCAGCCGCGCGCGCGGCTCGATCGACGAGATGTAGAGCTGCTCGTAATGGGTATGCGCGCCCTTGCCGTCGACGCCGAGGCCGTCGAGGGTCGCCGTGTGTGGCGCGGTGAAATTGCCGTCGGAGCCGCCACCGGTGAACACATCCACCAGCTCGAAGCCGAGCTCGGCGGCCAGCCCCTTGGCGTGCTCGTAGAGCGCGGCGCCGGCGTTGCTTTTCTCATAGGGCGGACGGTTCAATTCGCCCGATATCTTCACGCTGACGCCCTCGGTGCGTGAGGTGATTCCGAGGATCCTCGGCACCAGCTCGTCGGCGTCGGCCATCGTCGGCACGCGCATGTCGACTTCCGCATAGGCCTCCTCGGCGATCACGTTCGGCTTGGTGCCGCCGCGGACGACGCCGACATTGACGGTGACGCCGCGCTTCAGGTCGTTCATCGCCTCCAGCGCCTGGATCACATTGCCGAGCTCCCGGATCGCGCTGCGGCCGTCCTCGGGGCGCGTGCCGGCATGGGCCGGCGCGCCCTTGATGAACACGTCGAAACGCGCAACGCCCTTGCGTCCGGTGACGATCTTGCCGCCGTCGCGCGCCGGCTCGGTCACCAGCACGTATTTCGCCTTGCGGCCCTCGGCCTCGATCAGCGCCCGCGAGGTCGGGCTGCCGATCTCCTCGTCCGATACGTAGAGCTGGGTGATGCCGAGCGGCGGGCGCGCGCCGTCGGCGCAGACCTGCCTGAACGCATGATGGGCGAGGTAGGCTCCGCCCTTCATGTCGTAGATGCCGGGGCCGAAGGCGCTGTCGCCGTCGACCTTGAATGGTAACCGTTCGATGAATCCCATCGGATGAACTGTGTCGAGATGGCTCAGCACCAGGATGCCCGGCGCGTCCTGGCCCCAGGACGAGCGCGTCACCAGGTGGTCGCCGCAGCCGTCGCGTCCCGCAATGCGCTCCACCGTGGCCGGCAGGTCGCGATAGCCCGACGCGACGAGATCAGCCAGCTTGTTGACCTGATCGGGCCGCTCGGTCGGAGATTCGATCTCGACCCAGCGGCGGATGCCGTCGAGAATCACGGCGGTTTCGAACGGATTGCTGGACATGCTGTTGTCGTCGCCTGTGAGTTCGCTTTGTCATTGCGCGCACGCGCCGAAGCACGATCAGGAATCATGCTCAAAGGAGGCGCTCAAGCGCGATGATGCTCAAGCTGAGCTCATCGCGTTGGCGCGCGCCGGAATGGCATATTCCAGATTTGACGATCTCTCAAACGGATATGGCTGAATCAGGCCTGCTCGGCCGCCTCGCGCGCCGCGATCTGCTCGACAAGTTCGACGATGCTGCGGCGGAGCTTGGCGTCCGCAATCCGCGTGAAGGCGCGGGTCAGGGCCAGGCCCTCGGCGGTTGCCAGAAAATCGGAGACGTAGGTCGGCGAGGCACCCTCGCTGAAGCCGTCGGCGGTCTTGACCCCGCTCGGGCCGCCGTCGAACAGGAAGGAGACCGGCACCTGCAGGATTTCGGAGATCTGCTGCAGCCGGCTGGCGCCGACGCGGTTGGTGCCCTTCTCGTATTTCTGCACCTGCTGGAACGTCAGGCCTAGCGCCTCGCCCAGTTTCTCCTGGCTCATGCCGAGCATGATGCGTCGCATACGGACGCGGCTGCCGACATATTTGTCAACAGGATTGGGCGCTTTGGTGGACATCTCCAACTCTCCTAAGGGATTGCGCGCCCGTGGATGAGGCAAGTTGGAAGTGGAGTATGCCTCAGGCGCCGGTGCCGTCAAATCCTGCAAGGAGGATCGGGACGAAATGCGGACAATTTGCGCAAAGGGGCTGACTTGGCTTGTGATTTCGCGTGGACCCGTACAATGCGAAGTGCACGGTCGATCTGTCAACTGGTGGAATCATACTGAGGTAAATTTCGACGTTTTTTCGGGTTCGCGACAACCGGCGATATGCAGCCGTCAGGGTTTTCGCCTCACAAACCGCCGCCGCAACACGAACGCCAGGGCTGTGATCACAATCACAGCGGCGGGGACGTTCCCGACACGCGCATAGATCGTCGGCGCGATGGCTGCCGGCAGGCCGGCATCGAGCACGCCTTCGATGCCGAGCCCGAGTTGTGCAACGATCCGGCCAACCGGGTCGATCACGGCCGAGATGCCCGTGTTGGCGGCGCGGACCATCGGCAGGCCTTCCTCGATGGTGCGCAGCCGGGCCTGTTGCAGGTGCTGGTAAGGGCCGGTCGAGATTCCGAACCATCCGTCATTGGTGACATTGACGATCCAGCCGGGACGGTCGTCGCGGCTCACGACATTGCCGGGAAAAATCGCCTCGTAGCAGATCAGCGGCAGGGCGCGCGGTGCATTCGGAATATCGAGCGTCCGGCGAATCGTGCCGGGAATGTAGCCGCCCTGCACCTTGGTGAGCTGCACGAAGCCGAGCTTCTCCATCCAGTCCTGGAACGGCAGATATTCTCCGAACGGGACAAGATGCAGCTTGTCGTAGACCGCAAGCACGTTGCCGTCGTGGTCGATGACGTAGATGGAATTATAGGCGCGCGTCACGCGGACGCCGGGCGGCAGATCGGGCGCGCGCACCGAGCCGGTGATCAGCACGGTTCCCTTCGGCAGCAGGTCGGCGATCTGCGCCATCGCGTCGGCTTCCTTGGTCAGGAAGAACGGAAACGCGGATTCCGGCCAGATCAGGATGGTGGCATCCTTCACGCCGGTGGCGTGCGGCCCGGAGGCGCGATCCGACAGGGTGAGATATTTCTGCATCACCGCCGCCTTGGCGGAGTAGTTGAACTTGGCGTCCTGCTGCAGATCGGGCTGCATGATGCGCAGCTTGACGCCGTCGACCAACCTGGTCGGCTGCTGCGCGAGGCGGACCACGCCGAACGCCAGCATCGCCGCCAGAACCAGCACCGCGGCCACCGGCGCGCGCCACGGCTTGCGGCCGCGCGAGGCGCCATCGATCAACACGGCCGGACTTGCGAAGATCGCGACGGCCAGGAACGTCATGCCCCAGAGCCCGATCAGCGACGCGGTCTGGGCCAGCGCCAGCGGCTCGGTCAGTGCGTAGCCGAACGCATTCCACGGAAAGCCGCTGAGGAGATGGCCGCGCAGCCATTCCGAAATCGTCAGGCTGACCGCGAGCGCCAGCACGCGCGAGGCGTCGCGCGGCCAGATCAGCCGCGCCAGCGCGAAGCCGAACGCGGTGAACAAAGCGAGATAGGCAGGCAGGCCGAGCACCGCGAACGGCGTCAGCCAGGCGAAGGTGTCCGCATCGACGAAGAAGGCGTAGCCGATCCAGTACAGTCCCGGCACGAAATAGCCGAGGCCGAACCAGAAGCCGGACAGCGCCGCGGCAGGCAGACCGCGCCAGCGGCCGGCCGCGCTGCCGTCGATCAGCCAGACCGCGATGGAAAAGGTGAGAAACAGAACCGGCCAGGCGTTGAACGGCGCCATCGCCAGCGCAGACAGCGCGCCGGCCGCGAGCGCGAGGACGGCGCGTTTCCATCCCCAGGTCAGGATGATTGCAAGGCCGATCGATCGGAGCTTGTCGGACAGCCTCACTGCGGACCGGCTCCCTCGCCGGGCGGCGGCAGGTTGTCATTCGCCTGCGGGTTTCCGGAGTCCGGCGCCTGCTCGCGGCGCCGCTCGCGCTCCTTGCGCGGCGTCGGCCGTTCCTTGCGCGCGCTGATGCGCACGCGCTTGACCCGCCGCGGATCGGCGTCGAGCACCTCGACCTCGTAATTGCCGGGTCCCGAAATCACCTCGCCGCGCACCGGCAGGCGTCCGACGAACGATACGAGGTAGCCGCCGAGCGTCTCGACCTCCTCGCCGGCGTCGCCGATCACGAAATCCTCGCCGATCACCGAGCGGACATCGTCGAGGCTGGCGCGCGCATCGGCGATGAAGGAGCTGTCCGGCTGGCGCACGATGGACGGCGGCTCGTCGGAATCGTGCTCGTCGTCGATCTCGCCGACGATCTGCTCGACGATATCCTCGATCGACACCAGTCCGTCGGTGCCGCCATATTCGTCGACCACCAAAGCGAGATGGATCCGCGAGGCCTGCATCTGCGCCAGCAGGTCGATCGCGCGCATCGACGGCGGGATATAGAGCAGCTTGCGGATGATGTTGGCTTCCGACAGCGGCAGCGCGAGATCGACGCTGCGCAGATCGAGCCCCGCCGGGAACGGCTTCTTGCGCTTCGTCTTGGTCGCGTCGGTGACGCGGGCTCTCGCGGTCATGAAGGCGAGCAGGTCGCGGATGTGCACCATGCCCTCGGGGTCGTCGAGGGTTTCGTTGTAGACGACGAGCCGCGAATGCGCCGCGCTCTCGAACAGGCTCATCAATTCGCCGAGCGGAATGTCGCGCTTGACCGCGACGATGTCGGCGCGATGCACCATGACGTCGGCGATCCGCCGCTCGTTCAGCGACAGGATGTTGCGCAGCATGGTGCGCTCGATCGCCGAGAAGCCGACATCGTCGGGCGTCGAGGCGTCGAGCACCACCTGCAAATCGTCGCGCACCGAGCCGGCCTTCCAGCCGAACAGGGTGCGGATCGCGCGCACCAGCCAGCCCTCGGCCGCCGGGCGCTGCACCTCGCCCTCATGCACCACGGCGGGCAGGTTGCTCACGTTGCGCGGGTTGTCGTGGGTCGGTTCGGAATCCGGCATGTCAGGCGGTCCGATCCGCATAGGGGTCGGGAATGCCGAGGGAAGAGAGGACCTCGCGCTCGAGCGCCTCCATGTCCTCGGCATCGTCATCGTTCTCGTGGTCGTAACCGATCAGGTGCAGGAAGCCATGCACCGCGAGATGGCTCAAATGATGGTCGAACGGTTTCCCTTCTTCATCGGCTTCCCGCCGAGTCGTCTCATAGGCGATCGCGATATCGCCGAGCATGCGCGGGGCATCGTCGGGTCCGCCGGCGCCTTCGGGCTGCAGCGCCGGGAACGACAGCACGTTGGTCGGCTTGTCGATGCTGCGCCAGTTGGCGTTCAGCGTGCGGATACCGGCATCGTCGGTCAGCATCACCGCAAGCTCGGCGTCGGCGACATCGGCATCGGCGATTTCAGCGGCAGCCTCGATGGCGCGGTGGATCACCGCGTCGGCATTGGGCTCGGCCTGCCAGCATTCGGCGGTGACGAGAACCTCGGTGGCAGGAAAAGCGGACACGTTGGTTTCAAAATCTGCGTTATGGCCGGATCCCGCATCGTGCGGGCTCGCGGCCGAAGCTATTGGTCTCAAGATCTGGCGTTTGCCGGCTTTTGCGGCAATCCCTCATAGGCGGCCACGATGCGCGCCACCAATTCATGGCGGATGACGTCCTCGGCCTTGAAATGCACCTGGGCGATGCCCTCGACGCCGTCGAGCAGCTTCACGGCTTCCGTGAGGCCCGAGGCCTGGCCATGCGGCAGGTCGACCTGCGACGGGTCGCCGGTGACGATCATCCGGCTGTTCTCGCCGAGACGCGTCAGGAACATCTTCATCTGCATCGTCGTGGTGTTCTGCGCCTCGTCGAGGATGATGGCGGCATTGGTCAGGGTGCGGCCGCGCATGAAGGCGAGCGGGGCGATCTCGATCTCGTTGCCCTGCAGCGCGCGCTCGACGACGCGGGCGTCCATCAGATCGTACAGCGCGTCATAGATCGGGCGCAGATACGGATCGACCTTCTCCTTGAGGTCGCCGGGCAGGAAGCCGAGCCGCTCGCCGGCCTCGACAGCGGGCCGCGTCAGGATGATGCGATCGACCTCCTTGCGCTCGAACAGCTGCGCGGCATGGGCTACCGCGAGCCAGGTCTTGCCGGTGCCGGCCGGGCCGATGCCGAACACCAGCTCATGCCGCTTCAGGGCGCGGATGTAGGAATCCTGCGCCGCGGTGCGGGCGCGCACCGGACGCTTGCGCAGATTGATGGTCTCGAAGGTCGGCTTGGCGGTCTTGTTGTCGAATTCGAACAGCGAGCCCTGTGCGATCACGGCGCGGATCGCGCCTTCGACCTCGCCCTGATCGAGGTCGTGTCCTTCGACGGCCTGCGCGTAGAGCGTCTCCAGCACGCGCCGCGCCGCGTCGCAGCCGTCGCGGGAGCCTGCGATGGTGAGATGATTGCCGCGGGAATCGACCACGACGCCGAGCCGCCGCTCGATCAGCGCCAGATTCTGTCCGTAGGGGCCGACCAGCGCGGATGCCGCGCGGTTGTCGTCGAAATCGATGACGACCTGAGTTTCAGGGGGCCGGGTCTCAGGTGGCATTTGCATGTCGCGGTCAGGTTTGCGGCTGGGAGCGAGCGAAGACGAATCCGATGCGCTTTTGGGCAAGGATTTCAGGCTCCAATGGTCTGCGAAATGAGGCCGGGCACGGGTCGCGTCGCGAGCTCGCCGATCAGGCTGTAGCGCTCGAGGCTGTCGATCCTCACCGGGAGGACCTGGCCGATGATGTCGGGCGATGCCATCACATGGGCGGGCTGCAGATAGGCGGTGCGGCCGACGATCTGGCCCGGATTGCGCGCGGCGCGCTCGAACAGCACATCGACCGTTGTGCCAATCGCAGCCCGGTTGAAGGCCGATTGCTGGCTGTCGATCAATTCCTGAAGCCGCCCCAAGCGCTCGTCCATCTCGGCTGCTGACACTGTCTCCCGCATCTCCGCCGCCGGCGTGCCCGGCCGTGGCGAATACTTGAATGAATACGCCGCAGCGTACCCGATTTGCGTGACAAGCGCGAGGGTGGCTGAAAATTCTTCCGCGGTCTCTCCGGGGAAGCCCACGATAAAATCTGATGAAAAAGCAATGTCTTGCCGCGCGGCGCGGAACCGGTCGATGACGCGCCGGTAGTCATCGGCGGTATGTTTGCGGTTCATGGCGGCAAGGATCCGGTCCGCCCCGGATTGCACCGGCAGGTGCACGAACGGCATCAGTTCGGGCAAATCGCGATGTGCCGCAATCAGGGCGTCGTCGACGTCGCGCGGATGGCTGGTCGAATAGCGCAGCCGCATGACGCCGGGAATTGTGGCCAGCCGCTGCAACAATTTGCCGAGCGGCCAGACGCGGCCGTCGGGACCTTCGCCGTGATAGGCGTTGACGTTCTGTCCGATCAGCGTGAATTCGCGCACGCCATTGTCGGCGAGCTGCTTCACATCGTCGATGATCCTGGCGACCGGACGCGAGACTTCCGCGCCGCGCGTGTAGGGCACCACGCAGAAGGTGCAGAACTTGTCGCAACCTTCCTGCACCGTGACGAAGGCGGAGATGCCGCGGGCGCGGATCGCATCCGGCTTCGGCTGCGGCAGGAAGCCGAACTTGTCCTCGACCGGGAATTCCGTTTCCAGCGCGCGGCCGTTTGCCTTGGCGCGCTTCAACAGCTCGGGCAGATGATGATAGCTCTGCGGCCCGACCACGATGTCGACGGTCGGCGCGCGATGGATGATCTCTGCGCCTTCGGCCTGCGCGACGCAGCCGGCGACCGCGATCTTCATCTCGCGGCCCGCCCGCGCGGCCTCGTCCTTGGCGACGCGCAGCCGCCCGAGCTCGGAATAGACTTTCTCCGACGCCTTCTCGCGAATGTGGCAAGTGTTGAGGATGACGAGGTCGGCGTCTTCGGCGCTCGCGGTCTCGACAAAGCCCTCGCCGGCCAGCGTGTCCGCCATGCGTTGCGCATCGTAGACATTCATCTGGCAGCCATAGGACTTGATGTGCAGCTTGCGCGGCGTCGTCATGGAACCCTGAGAGTGAAAAATGGAAACGGCGCCATCGGGGCGCCGAGGCTGAAATATAGCTTAAACCGGGGAAAATCCAGCGGTCTGGACGTCATTCCGGGGCGATGCGTCAGCATCGAACCTCAGGTGCGCAATTGCGCACCGGGGAATCTCGAGATTCCGGGTTCGCTCCCTTCGGTCGCGCCCCGGAATGACCTCGCAGGGTCAGTCAGCGCTCGCCGTGGCCCCCACCCGGGCGATCAAATCGGGCAATTTCCGCATATCGGCGAAGGTGACGGCCGCGCCGGCCTGGCGCAGCATCCCCTCATGTTCCGCCGTGCAGTGGCTGCCGCCGTAAAAACCGAGCACGGTCATCCCGGCGGCGCGGGCGCCGGTGACGCCGGCTACGCTGTCCTCGATCACGACGCAACGCGCGGGGGTGGCGCCCATCTGCGCCGCCGCGAACAGGAATAGATCGGGCGCCGGCTTGCCGCGCTTGACCTGGGTGGCGGAGAAAATATGCGGCGCGAGCTGGTCGTAGAGCCCGGCGCAGGTCAAGCCGTGATGGATCTTTTCCGGCGTGCCGCTCGACGCCACGCATTTCGGTAAGCCGAGCGCGGCGATCGCCTCGCCTACATGCGCGATCGCGCTGAGATCGTCGGCATAGAAGCTCAGCGTCGCGTGCTTGACCTCGGCCTCGAAGGTCTCGGGCAGCGCGCGGCCGATCTCGCTCTCGACGATCCGCCGCGCCTCGCGGTCGGACACGCCGAGGAAGCGCTTCAGCACGCCGTCGGGTGTAATCGGAAAGCCGTGCCGCGTCAGCGTCTCCGCATGCGCGCGACAGGAGATCACCTCGCTGTCGACCAGCACGCCGTCGCAATCGAAGATGACGAGGTCGAAACTCACCCGGCTTACGACTTGCTGTCTTCGTCGAGCGGGACGCAATACAGCTCGAGACGGTGATCGACCAGCTTGTAGCCGAGCTTGCGCGCGATCTCGGCCTGCAGCTTCTCGATTTCCTCGGAGGTGAACTCGATCACCTTGCCGTCGCGCAGATTGATCAGGTGGTCGTGATGGCTCTCGGGCATCTGCTCGTAGCGCGCGCGGCCCTCGCGGAAGTCGTGGCGCTCGATGATGCCGGCATCCTCGAACAGCTTGACGGTGCGATAGACGGTCGAGATCGATATCTTGTCGTCGACCGCCACGCAGCGGCGGTAGAGCTCCTCGACGTCAGGGTGATCCATGGCCTCCGCCAGCACGCGTGCGATCACACGGCGCTGTTCGGTCATGCGCATGCCGGTCGCGGCGCAGCGCGCCTCGATGCCGGTATTCTTCTGCGCAGGCGTGATTTTCACCGTCGTCATGGGTCCTTGGCAGGTCCTTGGCCAGTCCTTGAGCCTTGGATGGCAGAGCAGGGCGCTGTTCTGCCATCGCGCCGATGTTACGACAAGTCGCGCCGCATCAGAAGCGCGTTCAAATGTTCCCCGCCGGGCTGCTTGTAGTAGCGTTCGCGGCGGCCGATCACGCCGAATCCGGCCTTTTCATAGAGCCGTCGCGCCGGCTGATTGTTCTCTTCCACCTCGAGGAAGATGGTGCGGATGCCGCGGCCGGCAAGATGGCCGAGATGGGTCAGCAGCAGGTCGCGCGACAGGCCGCGGCCGCGCTGATTGGAATCGATCGCAATCGACAGAATTTCGGCTTCGTCCGCTGCCATCCGTGAGACGGCAAAGCCGATCACCTTGCGTCCCTGCCGCAGCCGGTGCACCAGCGTGTTGCGCTCGGTCAGCATCGCCTCGAATTCGCCTTCGCCCCAGCCGCGATGAAACGACGCGCCGTGCAATTGCGCGAGTCGCGCCGCATCGCGCAGCGATGCGGGCTCGACCGCGGGCGGACCGCCGCCCCACCATCGTGACAGCCAGCCGATCATGTCGATCGCGGCGTGCTGATCTCGAGCCGGTCCTTCGGCGGCTTGGCGTCGGGCGCACGCAGATAGAACGGTCGCGGCGGCGCGGTTTCAGGATCCACAGCCGCGCCGATCCAGGCGACCCAGGTAATATCGGGCGCGGGCTGCCGGTCGACCTTGACCGGCGGGGCGGCGTCGGCGGGCCAGCGCTCGGCGAGGATATTGGCGGCGTTGCCGACCAGATGCAGCGCGCCGTGTTGGGAGGCCTCGAGCGCTTCCGCGATCGGCGCCACCTTCGGCTTGATGATCGGACTGCCGTCGCCGCCGACCAGCTGGAAATAGACGTGATCATGCCGCGCATCGATCGCCGACAGGATCGCAGCCGCGCCATTCTCGGCGACGACAGGCGCAGCGTAGGCGGCGAGCGTCGACAGTCCGACCACCGGCTTTTCTGCGGCCAGCGCCAGGCCGCGCGCCGCCGAGAGGCCGACGCGCAGGCCCGTGAAACTGCCGGGGCCGGTGATGACGGCGATGCGGTCGAGCCCGGCGAAGCCGATGCCGCTCTCTTTCATCACCCGAGCGATCAGCGGCATCAGCGCCTCGGCATGGCCGCGCTGCATCGCCTGCGATTCAATGGCGATTGTATTGCCGGAGGTGGTGTCGAGCACCGCCGCGGAGCAGGCGTCGAGCGCCGTATCGATGGCGAGAATCATCATGGGAGGGCGAATAGCGAATAGGGAATGGCGAACAGGGGTCTTGCGGAGAATGCTATTCGCGATTCGCCACTCGCCATTCGCCGCTCCATCACATCGGCCGGACTTCCTGCACGTCGGGCACGAAGTGCCGGAGCAGGTTCTGGATGCCGTGTTGCAGGGTTGCGGTCGATGACGGGCAGCCGGCGCAGGAGCCCTTCATGTTGAGGTAGACGATGCCGTCCTTGAAGCCGCGGAAGGTGATGTCGCCGCCGTCATTGGCAACCGCGGGACGCACGCGGGTCTCGATCAGGTCCTTGATCTGCTCGACCGTCTCGGCGTCGGCCTCGTCGAAGAACTCGTCCTCCTCATCGCGGGCGTCGTCGCTGCCGGCGGTGCCGTCGGCGAGCAGCGGCGCGCCGGACATGTAGTGCTCCATGATCGCGCCGAGGATCGCGGGTTTGAGGTGCTGCCAGTCGCCGTCCGCCTTGGTCACGGTGATGAAGTCGCCGCCGTAGAACACGCCGGTGACGCCGGATACGGCGAACAGCCGTTCGGCGAGCGGCGAGCGCGCGGCGGACTCGGGCGAGGAAAATTCCATCGTCCCGCTGTCGAGCACCGTGCGGCCCGGAATGAATTTCAGCGTGGCGGGATTCGGCGTGGCTTCGGTCTGAATGAACATCTGCTGTCTCCGGCGTCGCCGGTTCAAGGCCGGCGCGTTGGGTTCCATTATAGCGTTTTCGAGCGAAGTGACACCGGTTCGCGAAGAAAACGCGTCAAATCAAGGAGTCAGATGGCAACTAAAAAGCCCGCGATCAAGCCGCAAAACCGCGGTTCCAGGCGCATACCCATGCCCGGAAGCGGGTCCGGCGCCGGTAACGCGTTAGGACAGGGCGTCGATCTCGGCGTCGGTCAGGCCGCCCGGCACGATGGTCACCGGGATCGGGAATGCCCCCATGGTCTTGGCCATGGTGGTGATGATCGGCCCGGGCCCCTCGGCGCCCGGGTTGGCGGCCAGCACCAGCGCTGCAATATCGACGTCCTTGTCGATCACGTCGAGGATCTGTTCGATCGGGTCGCCCTCTCGAATCACCCGCTCCGGGGTGATCGCGGCGATGCCGTTGGCGCGGCCGGCGGCGCGGTCGAGCGCCTCGTTGGCGGCCTCCTCCGCCTCCGCGCGCATGATGTCGGCGACCCCGAGCCATTGCTGGTTCTGGTCCTCGGTCTCGATCACCCGCAGCATCACGACGCCGCCGCCGACCCGGATCGCCCACCGGCTGGCGTAGTAGACCGCGCGGTCCCATTCCGCAGTGTCGTCAACGATGACGAGGCATTTCGGCTTGTGACCTGACTCGTAGCTGCGTCGCTGGGTGGTCATGCATGTCCCGGTGCTGAACCAAACCAACCCATGGTGCCATACTCCCTCGCCGTTTGGGAGAGGGAGCGCGCAGTTCCTGCCTCGCGCGTCAGCGCGGGCGGATGAAGCCGACGATGTCCTTGGTGATGCGCATGGTCTCGTCGGCGATGCCGCGGGCGCGGTTGGCGCCGTCGGCGAGGACCGCGTCGACATGGCCGGGATCGGCGACCAGCTTCTTCATCTCGGAGGCGATCGGCGCCAGTTTCGCGACGCAAACCTCGACCAGCGCGTTCTTGAAGCTGGAGAACTGCCCGCCGCCGAACTGCGTCAGCACCTCCTGCTTGGAGATGCCGGCCAGCGCCGCGTAGATGCCGACCAGGTTGTCGGCCTCGGGGCGGGTTTCCAGACCCTTCTCCTCGGACGGCAGCGGCTCCGGATCGGTCTTCGCCTTGCGGATCTTCTGCGCGATGGTGTCGGCGTCGTCGGTGAGGTTGATGCGCGAATTGTCCGACGCATCCGACTTCGACATCTTCTTGGTGCCGTCGCGCAGGCTCATCACCCGCGTCGCCGGCCCCGTGATCAGCGGCTCGGGCTGCGGGAAGAACAGGCCGTCGGCGAAACCATGACCACGAATTGAATCAGCGAAATCGTTGTTGAACTTCTGCGCGATGTCGCGGGAGAGCTCCAGATGCTGCTTCTGGTCCTCGCCGACCGGCACATGGGTCGCGCGGTAGAGCAGGATGTCGGCGGCCATCAGCACCGGATAGTCGTAGAGGCCGACCGAGGCGTTCTCGCGGTCCTTGCCTGCCTTCTCCTTGAACTGCGTCATGCGGTTCAGCCAGCCGATCCGCGCGACGCAGTTGAAGATCCAGGTCAGCTCGGCATGGCCGGCGATCTGGCTCTGGTTGAACACGATGTGCTTCTTGGCATCGATGCCGGCGGCGATGAAGGCCGCGGTGACCTCGCGGGTGTTGCGGGCGAGCTCGGCCGGGCCGCCCCAGACCTCGACGCCCTGCGTGATCGCATGCATGTCGACGACGCAATAGATGCAGTTGTGGGTCTGCTGCATCTTCACGAAGTTGACGATGGCGCCGAGGTAGTTGCCGAGGTGCAGATTGCCCGTCGGCTGGACGCCTGAGAAAACCCGTTCAACGAACGCCATGGTCTAATTCCCGGAAATGGCTAGTTTTGCCGCGTCGTTTGCCACTTAAGCTCCGCGCGCGCAAGTCAGGCGGGGCGCCTTTGCCTGACGGCGTTAACCGCCTCGCGCCAGCCGGTGACGCCGAAAAGCTGCAAGAACAGCCCGTAAGCGGCGATACCTGCCGCGATCAGCACGAGCAGGGAGGCTGCTTGCACGAAACCGTGGCTACCGGCCGACGGCAGCCCGCCCTCCGCGAACCAGAGCAGGGCGCCCATCGCGAGCGCCGCGGCCAGGATGCGCGGCAGCCGGCGGCGCGCATCGGCATCGATCGAGAAGCCGAAGGTCGCGGTCCCCTTGCGGATCAGTGCCAGCGCGTTGCTCCAGGCGCCGAGCGCGATGCCTGCGGCAATTCCGCTCGCACCGAAAATCTGCCCGAGCAGAAAGGCCGCCGCGATCGTCACCACGATACCCTTCAGCGTCGCGAGCAGCGGCGTCAGCGTGTCCTCGCGCGCGAAGAATGCCGGCGACAGCGCCTTCACCAGCACATGCGCCGGCAAGGCCAGCGTCAGCCAGATCAAGGCTTGCGCGGTTGCCGCGCTATCCTGGGCGGTGAACGCGCCGTGCTCGAACAGCATCCGCACGATCGGTTCGCTCAGCACCATCAGGCCGAGCGTCGCCGGCAGCGCCAGCCCGACCGCGAGCTCGAGGGCACGTGATTCCGCATGCGCGATTGCGCTGGATTCGCCGCTGCGCACGGCGCGCGTCATCTCCGGGATCAGCACGGTGCCCATGGCGACGCCGACAATGCCGAGCGGCAGCTCGAGCAGGCGGTTGGCGAAATAGAGCCAGGACACCGCCGACGGCGAGGTCGATGCGATCACCGCGCCTGCCACCATCAGCCATTGCGGCGCGCTACTCGCGACCATGCCGGGGATCGCGCGGCCGAGAAAGCCGCGCATGTCAGGATCGAAGGACACGCGGAGCGGCGAGGCGAGCCTTGCGCCGCGCAGCGCCAGCATCGACAGTTGCAGGAAGCCGGCGACGCCGATCGTTGCCGCCATGACAATCGCGGCCTGCGCCGGCTCCTGCTGCCGCACCAGCAGCACGGCCATCACCGATATCAGCGCGATGTTGAACAACAGCGGCGAGAACGCGGTCAGCGCGAAACGTCCCTGGGCGCTGAGCAGCGCCATCATCACGGTGACCGGGCCGGCGAAGGCGAGATAGGGCAGCATCAGCCTTGCATCGTCGACGGCGAATTGCAGCGTGTCGCGGCCGACAAAACCCGGCGCGATCGCCGCGATCACCAGCGGCATCAGCAGGCCGATGACGAGCGCGGATGCGATCACCGCGGCGCTGACGGTGCCGAGCACGCGGCCGGCAAAGGCGGTTGCCGCCTCCAAGCCGCCGGCATCGCGTGCCTTCAGCCAGGCCGGCACCAGGGCGGCATTCAGTCCGCCCTCGGACAACAGCCGTCGCACAACATTCACAAGCTGGAATGCCGCCAGGAAGGCATCCGCCACCGGTCCCGCGCCCAGCAGCGCCGCGATCGCGGAATCGCGCACGAAGCCGAGCAGTCGCGAGGCCAGCGTTCCCGAGGAGACCGTGAGGAAGGAGCGGAACATGAGGCTTGTATAGCAGTAGCAGGTATAGCTTCCAGTGGTGCCGTCTTAAACCCGTCATCCTGAGATGCGAGCGAAGCGAGCCTCGAAGGATGAATCGGCCAGAGCCGGGCCGTTCATCCTTCGAGACGCGCTGCGCGCTCCTCAGGATGACGGGGAACAGGCAGGTTCAGCTTCGCTTGCTGCCCCGAGGCGTAACGTGATAGGCCGCCACTCTTGTTGGGTGGCGTTAACACAGGGCAGGTCTATGGCTGATGCAAAATACGACGTTCTTGGGATCGGTAACGCGATCTTCGACGTGCTGGTGCAGACCGACGAGGGGTTCCTTGCCCGTCACGGCATGACCAAGGGCTCGATGCAACTGATCGACGAGGCGCGCGCCACCGCGATCTACGGCGACATGGGCGTGGCGACCGAGATGTCGGGCGGCTCGGCTGCCAACACCATCGTCGGCGTCGGCAGTCTCGGTGCCCGCGCCGCCTATGTCGGCAAGGTCAAGGACGACCAGATCGGCAAGCTTTACGTCCATGATATCCGCGCCGCCGGCGTGGCGTTCGACACCGCGCCGGCCAGGACCGGACCGGCCACCGGCTGCTCCTACATCCTGGTGACGCCGGACGGCGAGCGCACCATGAACACCTATCTCGGGGCCGCGCAGGATCTGACGCCGGACGATATCGATCCGAACCAGATCGCAGCCGCCAGCATCATCTATCTCGAGGGCTATCTCTGGGATCCGAAGAACGCCAAGGACGCGTTCGTGAAGGCGGCTGACATCGCGCATGGCGCGGGCCGCCAGGTCGCGCTGACGCTGTCGGATTCGTTCTGCGTCGATCGCTACCGCGACGAGTTCGTCGATCTGATGCGCAAGGGCGTGGTGGATCTGGTATTCGCCAACGAGTCCGAGCTGCACTCGCTGTACCAGACCTCGGATTTCGACACCGCGCTGAAGCAGTTCGGCAAGGACACCAAGCTCGGCGTCGTCACGCGCAGCGAGAAGGGCTGCGTCGTGATATCAGGCGACAGCGTCGTCTCGGCGCCCGCCTCGCCGATCGACAGGCTGGTCGACACCACCGGCGCCGGCGATCTGTTCGCCGCCGGTTTCCTCGTCGGTCTCGTGCGCAATGTCGGCCATGAGAATGCCGGTCGGCTCGGCGCGCTCGCCGCCGCCGAGGTGATCCAGCACATCGGCGCCCGGCCGCTGGTGTCGCTGCAGGATCTGGCGAAGCAGCAGGGGCTGCTGGTTTAAGGGCGCCGCTCTTTCTCGCCTCGCCCCGCCTGCGGGGAGAGGCCGGATCGCATCGCAAGATGCGATCCGGGTGAGGGGGAGTCTCCGCGTACTCATCTTCATCCAGTTTGCGGAGGCGGCCCCTCACCCCGACCCTCTCCCCGCAAGAGCGGGGCGAGGGAGAAGAGAGATCACGCCGTCTTCGCCGCCTTGAGCCCGAGCCGCTGTTCGACCGCGTCGCGCATCACGAACTTCTGGATTTTCCCCGTCACCGTCATCGGGAATTCCTCGACGAACTCGACATAGCGCGGGATCTTGTTGTGGGCGATCTGGCCATGGCAGAAGGCGCGGACCTCGTCGGCGGTGAGCGTTTCACCCTGCCTGATCCTGACCCAGGCGCACAGCTCCTCGCCATAGCGCTCGTCGGCGACGCCGAAGATCTGCACGTCCTGGATCTTCGGATGGCGGTAGAGGAATTCCTCGATCTCCCTCGGATAGAGGTTCTCGCCGCCGCGGATCACCATGTCCTTGATGCGGCCGACGATGTTGCAGTAGCCCTCGTCGTCGATCACGGCGAGATCGCCGGTGTGCATCCAGCCATTGGCGTCGAGCACGTCTGATGTCTTCTCCTTCTCGTCCCAATAGCCGAGCATGATGCTGTAGCCGCGGGTGCAGAGCTCGCCGCGTTCGCCGCGCGGCACCACCTTGCCGTCGAGATCGACGACCTTGACCTCGACATGCGGATGGATGCGACCGACGGTCGAGACGCGGCGCTCCAAGGGATCGTCGGTCGCGCTCTGGAAACTCACCGGGCTGGTTTCGGTCATCCCATAGGCGATCGTCACCTCGCGCATGTTCATCTCGGTGTTGACGCGCTTCATCACCTCGATCGGGCAGGGCGCGCCGGCCATGATGCCGGTGCGCAGCGACGACAAATCGAAGCGCGCGAAGTCGGGATGGTCGAGCTCGGCGATGAACATGGTCGGCACGCCGTACAGCGTCGTGCATCTCTCCTGCGCGACCGTGGTCAGCGTCGCCAGCGGATCAAAACCTTCGCCGGGATAGACCATGGTGGTGCCGAGCGTGACCGAGGCGAGGTTGCCCATCACCATGCCGAAGCAGTGATAGAGCGGCACCGGAATGCAGATGCGGTCCGCTTCGGTCAGCCGCATGGCGAGGCCGGTGAAGTAGCCGTTGTTGAGGATGTTGTGATGGGTCAGCGTCACGCCCTTGGGCGAGCCGGTGGTGCCGCTCGTAAATTGAATATTGACCGGATCGTCGAATTGCAGGCTCTCGCCGAGCGCCGCAAGCTGCTCGCGATGGCGATCGCCGCCCATCTGCGATACCGCATCGAACAGAATGGTGCCCGGCGCCGCCGGTCCGCCGATCTGGATCACGGCGCGCAGTTGCGGCAGCCGCGCCGAGCGCAGATGGCCGGGCTCGGAGCTCGCGAGCTCGGGCAGCAGCGTGTTCAGCATCTCCATATAGGCCGAGGTCTTGAATGCGGTCGCCGTCACGATCGCGGCGCAGCCGACCTTGCCGAGTGCGAATTCCAGCTCGCTGAGGCGATAGGCCGGATTGATGGTGACGAGGATCAGTCCGGCTTTCGCGGCGGCGAATTGCGTTAGCGTCCATTCCGGCCGGTTCAGCGACCAGATCCCGATCCGCTCGCCGCGTTGCAGCCCGAGCGCGATGAAGCCCGCCGCCAAGGCATCGACGCGCTCGGCGAACTCGTTCCAGGTCCAGCGCACATTGTGGCTGGGCGAGACCAGCGCCTCGCGCGTGCCCCAGCGCGCCCGTGCGCGGTCGAGGCTGCGGCCGATGGTTTCACCGAGCAGCGGCGTATCGGAAATGCCGCAGACATAGCTGTCTGCCTTGCTGTCTCCCTTGGGTGTGGGTGCCAAGCTCGTCCTCCTCGTGGTCGTGTTCATGTCGTCACGCTTTTTGCGCGATCTTAGTCGTTTGGCGCCGATGGGACAGGCCCGACCTATGGCGGGTATGGTTTTCGATTGTGGCGGCGACGGGTTCCGCTTCACCTCGCCCCGCGTGCGGGGAGAGGTCGGATCGCATCGAAGATGCGATCCGGGTGAGGGGGAGTCTCTGCGAGTCCAATTGCGACCGTCTGCGCGGAAGCAGCCCCTCACCCCAACCCTCTCCCCGTAAGAACGGGGAGAGGGAGAGGAGTCCCGTCACGGTTGGTACGACTTATCTCATCGAGCCTTACGCCGCCCTTTGCCCGCTGCCGGCGTCGAGCCCGGCATAGATGCCCTTCTCGAAGCCTGCGAAGGCTTCCAGGCCGTGCTTGTCGGCGAACGGCAACAGCTGGGTCAGGATCACGCCGCAGACGTCGCGCGACGGATCGATCCAGTAATAGGTGTTGGCAAGGCCCGCCCAGGCGAGGCTGCCGGCGCTGCGGCCTTCCGGCGTCTTGGCGGTGTTGATGAGGAAGCTCAAGCCCCATTTCTTGACGATGTCGGGATAGAGATCGACATCGTTGGTGTACATCGGCAAGGCCGTCGTCATCTTGCCGACGGTGAGCTCGCCGATGTGATTCTGCCCCATGGTCGCGACCGTCTCGGCCTTCAGCACCTGATTGCCGTTGCCTTTGCCCTTGTTGAGGATCATCTGGCAGAACTTGATGTAGTCGGCCGCGGTCGAATACAGGCCGCCGCCACCCATGTGGAATTCAGGATTCTGCTCGAGCTCGAACGGGATTGCCGCCAGCGTGCCGTCCTCGCCGCGGGCATGCATGCCGACCAGCCGCTTGCGCATGTCGTCGGAGATCTTGAAGGCGGTGTCGCTCATGCCGAGCGGCGCGAACATATTGTCGCGCAGATAGGCATCGAGCTTCTTGCCGGATGCGGCCTCCACTGCCTTGCCGACAAAGTCGATATTGGTGCCGTATTCCCAGCGCGTGCCGGGATCGGTCATAATCGGCGTCTTCAGCGCGGCATTCAGGCAGGTGATGATGCCGGGCGTGCCGGTCTTTTCCAGATATTTGCCGAGGTTGCCGTCCCACATGTCGTAGGCGAAGCCGGCGGTGTGGGTCATGAGCTGGCGCAGCGTGATCGGCTTTTTCGCCGGCCGCAGCTGCGGTTCGCCCTTGGCGTCGAAGCCGTCGAGCACCTGCACCGCGGCGAGATCGGGCAACAGCTTGCCGATCGGCTCATCGAGCGAGAGCTTGCCCTGCTCGACGAGCTGCATCGCGCCCGCCGAAGTCACCGCCTTGGTCATCGAGGCGATCCAGAACACGCTGTCCGCCGTCATGGGATCGCTCTTGGAGAGGTCGCGCTTGCCGAACGCGCCTTCATAAATCACGTCCTTGCCGGTGGCCGCGATGGCGACCACGCCGGGAATTTCCTTTGCCTCGCTTTTCTGGCGCAATACCTGATCGATCTGAGCCTTGCTCTGCATTGGGGGCTTCCTCCGGTGGGGTTTATTGTTTTGAAGTGGGCGGATCATCCTCCCGCTTTTCCGCTCCCGCAAGGCGGGCGCGATGCGACGACGTCGCGATGTCGTGAAGGCCGGCCGCTAGGAACGGCCTTGGTCGGGAGGCGTTCACCACGCGCGCAGATTTTGCAGGGGACTTCGAGCAAGTCCCGGTGACCTTCGCGGGTGGCCACGGTAACGTGATCAAGGAATGATTTTCGTAACTGATTATTTGCATTAACGCATTCAGATCGCTGCACAAACGGTGCGGCGGATTGGACCGGATTTGACGAAAAGATTCGTCATTTCCCGCCTTGCGGGGGCGCAGCAATGATTTCGACATGGAGTGAATGGAAGCGCTATCCGCGGCCGGGCCGCGGCGAGAATATCGAAGCGCCGATCAGCCCAGGTCTCTACGAAGTCCGCTACGCAGGTACCGGCGCACTGCACTCGTTCGAGGCCGTCGCGAATGTTGCGCGGGCGCTGGCGCTGCTGCAGACCGGCGCCAAATCCTGGTTCGGCCGCCGCGATGCGCGGGCGCAGGCCGACCTCGAATACCGGACCTGCGCGACCTCGACCAAGGCGGACGCCAAGGCCGCGGCCGAGCGCATGATCGGGCGTCGTGAAACCTATATGTCCGGCGGCGCGGTCTGATCAGAGCCGTCATTCCGGGGCGATGCGCAGCATCGAACCCTCAGGTGCGCAACTGCGCACCGAGAATCTCAAGATTCCGAGTTCGGCTCTTAGAGCCGCCCCGGAATGACAACCCTCCAACAATCGCGCCGCGTTTGCGTCCAAGCAGGGTCGCGCCCGGCGCCGGTGCATCGCAGCGGCTTTCCGCCTATATAGGCGGCGAACACCCCCAAGAAATTCCAGAAATGACAGGAGTAACGCCATGACCCCGCCCGTCGCCGCACGCGCCACCCAATCCGCAGCATCCTCCCTGCAGAGCCGCCTGAAGGACCCCTCGCTGCTGCGCGACCGCTGCTATATCGATGGCGCCTGGGTCGGCAGCCCCGAATTCGCCGTCAACAATCCGGCGACCGGCGTCGAGCTGATCAAGATCCCGCAGCTGAGCGCCGATGACGCGACCAAGGCCGTCGAGGCCGCCGAGCGCGCGTTTCCGGCCTGGGCCAAGCTGACCGCGAAACAGCGCTCCAACATCCTGCGCAAGTGGTTTGATCTGATCATCGCCAACCGCGAGGACCTTGCGCTGATCCTGACCTCCGAGCAGGGCAAGCCGCTGGCGGAAGCGCTCGGCGAGGTCGATATCGGCGCCGCCTATGTCGAATTCTTCGCGGAAGAGGCGCGTCGCGTCTATGGCGAGACGATCCCGACCCAGCGTCCGGACGCGCGTCTGCTCGCGATCCGGCAGCCGATCGGTGTCTGCGGCGCCATCACCCCATGGAATTTCCCGAACTCGATGATCACCCGCAAAGTCTCGCCGGCGCTGGCGGCCGGTTGCACCGTGGTGCTGAAGCCCGCCAACGAGACGCCGCTGTCCGCGCTCGCGCTCGTTGCGCTGGCCGAGAAGGCCGGCGTGCCGAAGGGCGTGTTCAACATCATCACCGGTGATGCGCCGCCGATCGGCAAGGTGCTGTGCGAGCATCCGGCGGTGCGCTTCGTCGGCTTCACCGGCTCGACCGAGGTCGGCAAGATCCTGTACCGGCAGGCGTCGGTCGGCGTGAAGAAGCTCGGCCTCGAGCTCGGCGGCAACGCGCCGTTCGTGGTGTTCGACGACGCCGATATCGATGCCGCCGTCGAAGGCGCCGTCGTCTCGAAGTATCGCAACATGGGCCAGACCTGCGTCTGCGCCAACCGTCTCTATGCCCAGGACAAGATCTACGACGCGTTCGTCGCGAAGCTGTCGAAGAAGGTCGCGGAGATGAAGATCGGCGACGGCACGGAGCAGGGCGTGACGCAGGGGCCGCTGATCAACATGGAAGCGATCGAGAAGGTCGAACGGCACATTGCCGATGCGGTGAAGGGCGGCGCCAAGATCGTCACCGGCGGCAAGCGTTCGTCGCTCGGCCGCAGCTTCTTCGAGCCCACGGTGCTGTCGGATGTGCGGCCGGACGCGCTGGTCTCGCACGAAGAGACCTTTGGCCCGCTCGCGCCGGTGATCCGTTTCAAGGACGAGGCCGACGTGATCGCGATGTGCAACGCCTCGCCGTTCGGCCTTGCCTCCTACTTCTATTCGCGCGACATCGGCCGCGTCTGGCGCGTCGCCGAGGCGCTGGAGTCGGGCATGGTCGGCGTCAACTCCGGCCTGATCACGACCGAAGTGGCGCCGTTCGGCGGCGTCAAGGAATCGGGCCTCGGCCGCGAAGGCTCGCGCCACGGCATGGAGGAATATGTCGAGATCAAATACGTGATGATGGCCGGCGTCTGATCGCCGTCATTACCTTTGAGAGTGTAGCGAGATTAGGCCGTATCGTGACGGCAACTGCCGCTGCGCACCCTCTCCCCGTTCTTGCGGGGAGACGGTTGGGGTGGGGGGCATGCCGGGCAGCATCCATTGCCGGCCCGACGGCGGCGATCACGGCGAGTGGATCAAGCTCGGCTGGGCGTTCAACGCGGAACAGATCACCGAGCCGGTTCGCGAGCCGGAACTGAATCCCTATTTCCCCGAAGTCGTGCTGCGCGCGGCGAGCCGGCTGCAGCCAAAGCTCGCGCACTATCTCGGCGCGCTGCCGCGCGACCGCGTGCATTACGGCGGCTACTATCCGATGACGAGAGAGAATTGGCCACTGATCGGGGCGGCGAAGACGCCAAGCGTGTTCCTCGCCACCGCGCTGTCGGGCTACGGCACGATGGGCGCCCGCGCCACCGGCGACCTCTGCGCCCGCGCTGTGGTCGGCGCGCCCGTGCCAGTCTTCGCCCGCAGCCTTTCGCTCGCGCGCTATGACGACAAGGCGCTGATGGGTCAGCTTGCGGCGAGCGAAAGCCGCGGGTCGCTGTAGTTCTCGCCTTCGTAGCCCGAATGAAGCGAAGCGAAATCCGGAGTCTCTCCGCATTACCTTCCCCTGAAATGGGGAGGTCGCTTTGCTCGTCAGAGCAAGCGGGTGGGGATCAGCTCTCTCCGCATACGGCATCGCCTGCGGCTCACCCCATCCCGACCTTCCCCCTTTCAGGAAAAGGAGAAGGCTAGCGAGACGTAATCTTCAGCCGTGGCCGCTCTCAGTGCCGAAGGCGCCGTGACGGCCGACGCCGGAGGCAAAGCGCGCCGCGCCCGACAGCGTTTCGCCTGACGCTATCACGTCGAGCCCGCCGCGCATCTCGTTCCTGATCGCCTCTTCCTCGTCGAGGTCCCACTGCCGCAGCGCCGACAGCCGGTCGGCGCGCATGCATTTCTGCGGGAATCTCGCGATGTCCTTGGCGAGCGCAATGGCGTGGGCGCGGGCCTCACCCTTCGGCACCAATCGGTTCGCGAGTCCCATGCGGTGGGCTTCGGGCCCGGCAACCGGGCGTCCGGTCAGGATCATGTCGATGGCCTGCGAATGGCCGATCAGTCGCGGCAGGCGGATGGTGCCGAGATCGATCAGCGGCACGCCGAAGCGGCGGCAGAACACGCCGAAGGTTGCGTCCTCGGCCACGACGCGCATGTCGGCCCACAGCGCGAGCTCCATGCCGCCGGCGACCGCAAAGCCTGCGATCGCGGCGACCACCGGCTTCGACAACCGCACCCGGCTCGGTCCCATCGGCGCGATCGTGTCGTGGCCGCCGACCTCGCGCTTCTTCTCGGGATCGCCCGCCGCCACCGCCTTCAAATCGGCGCCGGCGCAGAAATAGCCGCCGGTGCCGGTGAACACCGCGACGGATGCGCTCGCATCCGCATCGAAGGCGAGAAACGCGTCATACAGCTTGCGCGCGGTGGCGCCATCGACGGCGTTGCGGTTGTGCGGACGGTTGATCGAGATGATGGTGACAGGACCGTCGCGCTCGACGAGCACGGTATCGGCATCGGACATGGGGCGCTCCCTGGGCTGTTCTTGTTGTGCCCGGAGAGTGGCATCAGAGGTGAGTTCGTTGCAATCCCACGACAGACAGCGCAATTCCGCAGGGTGGGCAAAAGCGAAGCGTGCACCGCTCATTCCCCGTCATCCCGAGGTGCGAGCGGAGCCAGCCTCGAAGGATGAATCGGCCACCAGCCGGGCCGTCGACCCTTCGAGACGGCCGCGTTGCGGCCTCCTCAGGGTGACGGTGAAAGAGCGAACGCGCCGACGGTGCAGCTAAACCTTCAGCTCGCTTCCCGTCACGCGGCGATACGCTTCCAGATACCGCTTGCTCGTCGCATCCACCACGCTCGCTGGCAGCGGCGGAGCGGGCGCATCGCCGTTCCAGCGGCCGGCGCGGCGCTCGACGTCGAGATAGTCGCGCAGTGGCTGCTTGTCGAAGCTCGGCTGCGGCTGGCCGGGCTTGTAGGCATCGACCGCCCAGAAGCGCGACGAATCCGGCGTCATCACCTCGTCGATCAGGATGATGCGGCCGTCCTTGTCGCGGCCGAACTCGAACTTGGTGTCGGCGATGATGATGCCGCGGGCGCGGCTGGTCTGCTCGCCGTAGCCATAGACGTCGCGCGCCATCTTCTCCAGCGTCGCGGCGACGTCGGCACCGACGATCTCGCGCACCCGCTTAACCGTGATGTTCTCGTCATGGCCGGCCTCGGCCTTGGTCGCCGGGCTGAAGATCGCGGGTTCGAGCTTCTGGCTCTCGACCAGGCCGGCCGACAGCTTCTCGCCGGCAAGCGTGCCCTCGGCCGCGTATTCCTTCCAGGCCGAGCCGGACATGTAGCCGCGGATCACGCATTCGATCGGAAACACCGTGGTGCGCTTGCACAGCATCGCGCGGCCGAGGATGTCGGCGCGATGGTCCTTCAGTTCAGGCACCGCGCGGATGATCTCGTCGGCATCGGCGCTGATCATGTGATGCGGTACGGTGCCCTCGAGCTGCCGGAACCACCAGGCGCTGATCTGGGTCAGCACCGCGCCCTTCATCGGTATGGTTTCCGCCATCACCACGTCGAATGCCGAGATGCGATCGGTGGTCAGCAGCAGCACACGATCGTCGCCGACGGCGTAGATATCGCGCACCTTGCCGCGGCCGATCCGGGGCAGGGGCAAATCGCTGGATAGCATCGCGGTCATGGCGTGATCTTTCTAGGTGGCTTTTCAAAATAGGTGGTTTGCAAAGACGAGCGCCCGCACGCGGCCGTGCGGGCGTTCGAGATTATCACAGGAATTAGCTCACTCCGGCAGCGGAATGAACTCGTGTTCGTGCGGAACCTGCGCGAAACGGCCGGTTTTCCAGTCCTGTTTGGCCTGCTCGATCCGCTCCTTGGATGACGAGACGAAATTCCACCAGATATGGCGCGGCCCCTCCAGGGCGTCGCCGCCGAGGAACATCATGCGGGTCGGCCGCAGCGTCTTGACGGTGATGCGGTCGCCGGGCCGGAAGATCAGGAGCCGCGGCCCCTCGTGGCGGTCGCCCGCGATCTCGACCTCGCCGTCGACGAGGTAGATCGCGCGTTCCTCGTGATCGGGGTCGAGCGGCACCGAGGTGCCGGCCTTCGCGGTCACCTCGGTGTAGAACCAGGGCGAGACCATGCTGACCGGCGAGGTGATGCCGAACGCCGAGCCCGCGATGATGCGCGCGGTGAAGTCGCGCTCGGAGATCATCGGCAGGTCGCCCGCGCCATAGTGCTGGAACGACGGCGCGATCTCCTCCTTGCCGGCAGGCAGCGCGATCCAGCTTTGCAGGCCCAGCATCTTCTGGCCGTCGCGGCGCTGCACGTCGGGCGTGCGCTCGGAATGCGCGATGCCGCGGCCCGCGGTCATCAGGTTCATCGCGCCGGGCTGGATCTCCTGGATGTTGCCCTCGCTGTCGCGGTGCATGATGCTGCCGTCGAACAGATAGGTGACGGTGGCGAGCCCGATATGCGGATGCGGCCGCACGTCCATGCCCTTGCCGGCGAGATACTGCACCGGCCCGAAATGGTCGAAGAAGATGAAGGGTCCCACCATCTGGCGCTTGCCGTGCGGCAGCGCGCGGCGCACCGCAAAGCCGTCACCGAGATCGCGGGTGCGCGGCACGATGATCAGATCCAGCGCGTCGCAGGTCTTTGGATCGCCGAGTTCGGGATCGGTCGAGGGCTGCCAGCTCATGTCGGACTCCTTACAGTAGTGTAGCGATGATACTCTTTTGCCGTGATCATACTCTCTATCCGTCGTCCCGGCCAAGCCAACGGGTCGGCGCGAAGCGCCGCCCGATGACAGGCTCCGCGCGAGCCGGGGCCCATAACCACCGATGCTAGTCTTGCGAAGGCCGCGGCCCCAGCTTTCGCTAGCAACACACATCGGTGGTTATGGGTCCCTGCTTTCGCAGGGACGACGAATTACTTGTGGCTTGCACCTGCTCTCGATGGCAGCAAGTTCAAACTTAGAAACCGGAGACAGTCATGGTTTCTCTGATCAAGCCAGGCGCAAGACTGCTGCAGGTCGATGGTCCCGTGATCGAGACCGCGCGGCTCATCCTGCGGCCGTGGCGCGCATCCGATGTCGCTGAGAACACGAAAATGCTGTCCGATCCCGAGACGGCGCGCTTCATCACGCCGGATCATCAGCCGGTCACGTCGGCGCTGAAGGGCTGGCGCAATGCCGCCGTCATCTCGGGCCACTGGGCGCTATACGGCTTCGGCATGTTCGCGGTGGAGGAGAAATCTTCCAGCCGCTACATCGGCCGCGTCGGCCCGTATTATCCGCCGGAATGGCCCGGCTTCGAGGTCGGCTGGGGCATCGCCAAAGAGCATCGCGGCAAGGGCTATGCGGTGGAAGCGGCGCGTGCCGCGATCGACTTTGTGTTCGCGAACTTCACGGTCGACCGCATTATCCATTGCATCGATCCGGCCAACGCAGCTTCCCAGGCCGTGGCGCGGCGGCTAGGTGCCGTGAATGAGGGGCCGGGCAAGCTCGAGGGCGATGTGGTCGATATCTGGGTGACGTCGCGCCAGCGCTGGCAGCGTGAGCCATCTTGAAAAAGCATGTCCGACCGACGATTGTTCGGCGATGACATCGGCTGCTTCAGATTGGGCCGCACTTGAACTCTGCCTGCGCAGCGCCAGCGTGGCGCTGCTGCTGGTGCTTGCCGCCTTGCTGCTCACTGACTTTCGCAAGGCGCTTTCCGGGCGCCTTGCGGCCGCCTTCGCGCTCGGTTCGGCCGCGCATGCGGTGACCGCCTCGATCGGTGCCGGGCCGCCGGTCTCGGACTGGCATGCGCCACTGATCGCGCTCTCGACCGGCGATATCGTGGTGTTCTGGCTGTTCACGCGCGCGCTGTTCGATGACGCGTTTCAGCTGCGCTGGTGGCACGGCCTGATCTGGGCCGCGGTCGTGGCCTACAGCTTCGTCAGTTGCATGTGGATTGCACCCGCCGGTCACGCGCGGATCGCGATCATCATGGTCAATTCGCTCACGCTCGTCTTCGTTGCGCTCGCGGTGGCGCAAACCATCGGATCGTGGTCGGCGGACCTGGTCGAGCGCCGCCGACGTGTCCGCGTCTTCATCGTCGCCGCCTCTGCGCTGTACGGCGGAATGAACGCGCTGCTGCAGATTGCCTATGCCGGCAGCCGCGTGACCGTGGAATGGGCCAACCTGGTGAACGCGGCCGTGCTCACCGCCATCGTGGCCGCAATCACCTGGGCGATGGTGCGCGTCGACGGCGCCGACCTGTTCACGGTGCCGGCGGAGGCCGTCGTGCCGACGAAGCCGGCCGCGGCCGAGGAGGCGGCCGACCGCAAGCTGGTCGATGCCCTGATGCGGCTGATGGCGGACGAGCGGATCTACCGCCATGACAACGTCACCATCGGCGCGCTGGCGACCCGGTTGAAAATCCCTGAATATCGTCTCCGACGGCTGATCAACCAGCGGCTCGGCTACCGCAACTTCAATGTCTTCTTGAACAACCACCGGATCGAGGAGGCCAAGGCGGCGCTCGCCGATCCTTCCCAGGCCGAAGTCCCGGTCATCACCATCGCCATGGACGCCGGCTTCCAGTCGCTCGGCCCCTTCAACCGCGCCTTCAAGGCGACCACTGGCGTGACGCCGACGGAGTACCGGAAGCTGAAGGCAAGCGCGGTGTAGATGTCCTGCTTGCGGCGGATACCGCTGCACCCTCTCCCCTTGTGGGAGAAGGTGGATTCGATGCGGTAGCATCGAAGCCGGCTGAGGGGTTTGTCTCCTCGGATAGAGAGAGACCCCTCATCCGTCGCGGACTTCGTCCGCGCCACCTTCTCCCACAAGGGGAGGAGGTAAGAGGCGTCGCGATTACAGGCCCTTGTAATCGCTGTAGAATTCCAGAATCGACCAGTCGCCTCCAATCCTCGACCAGCCCGATTTCCAAATCCGGCGAGCGCTCTCCCGTCCCCGGCGGCCCGATCCGGCCACGCGCCCGTTGCGCCATGCCGGAGGATCCCGTGACCCGTCGAAAGCTCTTTCTCATTCTCGCCGCCACCACCGCCTTCGGTGCGTTGGCGCTGTCCGCCGCCCGCGCCCGCGATGTGCCTGAGGTCGCGACCGGCTTTGTCGCCAACGTGATCTGCTCGGAGACCTTCGTCAGCGGGCTCGACCCCAGGCGAAACCTGACCGAGACCACTGACGCGATGCCGGGGGCCGGCCTGATCACTTGGGCGATGGACACCGAGGTCGACCTCGACCGCAAGGACGTCCACGCTGTTCGGGCTTGGCCGCAGCCATGCGGTCTATCGCGAGGGCATGGGCTGCACGCTCGAACATGACGAGACGCTGGGCGAGACTGCGTTGCCGCCTTTGAGGCCGCAGGCCGCGCTGCTGCCCGAGATCGCCGGCCCCGCGCTCGTCGCGCCGCAAACCCCGCAGCTTGCGGCTGCGCTCGACCGCGCCTTTGCCGAGCCGGCCGAGCCGCCGTTCCGCCGCACCCGCGCTGTCGTCGTGATGAAGGACGGCCGCATCGTCGCCGAGCGCTACGCCGCCGGCGTTGGCACCGACACGCCGCTGCTCGGTTTCTCCGCGACCAAATCGGTGATCTCGGCGCTGATCGGAATCCTGGTGCGCGAGGGCAGGCTGACGCGCGACCAGCCGGTCCCAATCGCGGCCTGGCGGAATCCTGACGATCCGCGCCACGCGATCACGGTCGACGAGCTGTTGCGCCACACCGCGGGCCTCGCACTCGGCAGTTCGCTGCAGGCGTCGCTGGCATCCGTGCTCGAGCCGGTCAACCGCATGAAGTTCATGGAATCGGATATGGCCGCCTTCGCCGAGAGCGCTCCGCTGGAGAGCGCGCCCGGCCGGGTCTGGAACTATCACGACGGCAACTACCTGATCCTCTCGCACCTGATCCGCAACGCCGCCGGCGGGCATGCGGCTGATGTGATGAGCTTCGCCCGTGAGGAGCTGTTCGGACCGCTCGGCATGCGCAATGTCGTGATGCAGTTCGATGCTGCGGGCACGCCGGAAGGATCGGGCGCGATGATGGCGAGCGCGCGCGACTGGGCGCGCTTGGGTCAGCTCTATCTCAATGACGGCGTGGCCGGCGGCAAGCGTATCCTGCCCGAGGGCTGGGTGAAATACTCGGCATCGCCGACGCCGAATGCCTGGGTCGGCTATGGCGCGGGCTTCTGGACCAATCTCGGCGACAGCTTTGGCGCTCGCTTCCGTGTCGAGCACGGCTGGCCGCGCGATGCCTTCTTCGCCAAGGGCACGATCGGGCAATATGTGATTATCGTGCCGTCGCAGCACCTCGTCATCGTCCGCCTCGGCCGCTCGCCGAACATGCCGCCCGAGGCGGACGGCGTGTTCGATCTGGTCCGTGACGTCGTCACAGCGACGTCTGCAAGTGCGCGGCTCGCGGGCGGCAATTGACCGGCATGTCACACAACACCCGCGCGATCGTGAATTGAATCTCGGCCTCCGGAATTTTCTGATGCTGTGGCGCATCTCGCGAGGAGGCGCGCCATAGTTTCTTGAAGCACGCGTCAACCGGAGACCATCATGCCGAAAGCCTACTGGATCGTGCACGTCACGGTTCACGACGAAGCCCGCTATCCCGAATATCTCGCCGCCGCGATGCCGGTATTCGTCAGATACGGCGCCAATTTCATCGTGCGCAATGGCCCCTATGAGGTGATGGAAGGCGCAACGCGCCAGCGCAACTTCGTCATCGAATTCAGGGACCGCGCCACCGCGATGGAATGCTACACCTGCCCGGAATATCAGGCCGCGAAGGTGATCCGGCAGAAATATTCAGAGGGGGATTTTGTGATTATCGATGGAGCGGAGTAGGACGCGCCGTCATTCCAGGGCATGCGAAGCATGAGCCCGGAATCCATTTCGCCACGCGGGCGATGACACCGCGCTGTTTGACTTCTTGAATTACGACGCATCCCCGCCGTCGTCGTCCCGGCGAAGGCCGGGACCCATTACCCCAAATGAGACTTGTTGCGCGACGCTGGGGCCACGATCCCCTTCATGATCAAATGCGGTGGTTATCGGTCCTGGCTTTCGCCAGGACGACAGCTGTGGGCGTGGCGTGCAGCCTGCGCCTCGACGGCCTGCTTACTGCCTTCCCAGCTGCGTCGCCTTCTCCACGCGATCGAAGCGCTCCAGCGTCAGGATGGCGTCGGCGAGCTGGTCGGCGCGCTTGTCGAGCACCGGGCGGGCCAGCGTCAGGAACTTCTGCTGCATCGCCTTTGCGTCGGGGAACGAGGTCGGCTCGCCGGAGGGATCGGCATAGAGGCGCTCATGGGTGCCGTCATCTGTCGTGATCGAGACGCGGGCGCCGAACGGATGGGTGCGGCCGACCTCGAGCCGGTCGTCCTGCACCACGTCGAACTTGTCGGCGAGCGCGTCGATGGCCTTGTCGCCCAGCCGGTCGTAATCGTCCCAGCCGAAATGGCCCTGGTCGAGCGCGATCGCGCCGGTGAAGAACATCGAGAACTGGCCGCCGACCACGGAGGTCGGGTGGCGCTTGGTGGCGGCGTCGCCGGTCAGCGTGATGCCGTTGCGGTGCAGACCGATCTCGACCTTCCTGATCTGGTCCGGCGTCAGGTTGTGCTCGCGCCGCATCGCGATCAGCGCGTCGATCGCGGCGTGGGTGTAGCGGCAGCTCGGATACGGCTTCACGCCGATCTTCAGCGTCTCGTAGGTGTGGCCCAAGTCCGCCACCGCCTTGTCCGGATGCGCATCGTCGCTGTAGCCGACCAGCAGGCCGTGCTTGCCTTCGACCGACTCGCTCGAGCCGATGAAGTCGTTGCGCGCCAGGGTCGCGGCGATCACGCCGTTCATCGCGGCGGCACCGACCTGGTAGCGCTTGTTCCAGGCGCCGTTGACCAAAAATTGCAGCGAGCCCGCGGCCTGGCTGCCGGAGACGCCGAACGCGGAAACGATCTGCTCCTTCGACAGGCCGAACAGCTTGGCCGCCGCCGCGGCAGCGCCATAGGTGCCGGCGGTCGCGGTCGGATGGAAGCCGCGGGCGTAATGCGAGGTCGGGTCGAGTGCGTTGCCGAGCCGGCAGCACACTTCATAGCCGGCGACGATCGCGGTCAGCACGTCGCGGCCGGAGGCGCCGACCATCTCGCCGACCGCAAACGCGGCGGGCACCACCGGTGCGCTCGGATGCAGCGAGGAATCGGCATGGGTGTCGTCGAAGTCGAGCGAATGGCCGAGCGCGCCGTTGAGCAGCGCCGCGACCGCCGGGGTCCAGGTCTTGGTGTCGCCGAATACGGTGGCCTCGCCCTTGCCGTCGAGCGCCAGCGCCTCCAGCATCTTCATCAGCGACGGCGTCGATTCCGCATCGCGCCGGGCGCGGATGGTGCTGCCGAGGAAATCCAGCGTCAAAACCTTGGCGCGCTCCAGCACCTCCGGCGGAATGTCGGAATATTTCAGGTCGGCGACATAGGCGGCGAGCGTTGCGGTTTCGTGGGCCATCGTGTTTCCTCAATTTTGCGGCGCAGGGTAGGCGGGCAGGTCAGGCCTTTCAAGCCACCTTGCCGCCGCGGGCAGCTGCCATGCTCCAGATCGGTTAGCTTCAGGTCGGTTAGCTTCAGGTCGGTTAGCTTCAAGTCATGTAACACGGGCCTTTCCTTTGATTGCGGATCACGGTGCATGAGGACCTTCGCAAAACGCATGTTCGACCAGCTCTGGGCTCGCAAGACGCAGCTGGCGCTGGCGGTCCGGATCGCGTCCGCCGGCGTGGCGGCCTATACCATCGCGCTGGCGCTCAACCTGATGCTGCCGCTCTGGGCGGTGCTGACCTCGCTGATCGTGACCCAGATGAGCGTCGGCCGCTCGCTGAAGGCCAGCCGCGACTACATGCTCGGCACTATCGGCGGCGCCGTCTATGGCGGCGCGATCGCGGTGCTGATCCCGCATTCCGGCGAGGGCAGCCTGCTGGCGCTGCTGGTGCTGGCGATCGTGCCGCTGGCCTTCATCGCCGCGCTCAATCCGAGCCTGAACTCGGCGACGGTGACGGCGGTGATCGTGTTGCTGCTGCCGACGATGCATCACTCCAACCCGCTGGACTCCGCGATCGACCGCGTCCTCGAGGTGACGGTCGGCGCGCTCACCGGGCTTCTGATCTCGTTCCTGGTGCTGCCGTCGCGCGCGATCAGCCAGATCAGGGTCAACGGATCGAAGCTGCTGGAACTGCTGTCGGCGGCGTTCGCCGAATTGCTCGCCGGCCTGACCCGCGGCCTCGACAACGACGCGCTGCACCGGATCCAGGACGGCATCGGCACCGCGGTGACCAATCTGCACGCGACCGGCCTCGAGGCCGAGCGCGAGCGCTCCATGCATCTGTCATCAGGACCGGACACCGGCCCGTTGCTGCGGACAATCCAGCGGCTGCGGCACGACGTCGTGATGATCGGGCGGGCCTGCGTGGTGCCGCTGCCGGCCGATATCCAGGCGAGGCTGGCGCGCCCATTGGCAGACGTCAGCAAGGCGATCGTGACTTACATGGTGGCGGTCGCGACCGCTCTGCGCGCCGGCAGCGGCCCGGCCGACATGGCGCCGGTCGATGCGGCGCTGCACGCCTATAGCGAGGAGGTCGCCGCGGTGCGCAGGGATGGCCTGATCCGCGGCCTGCCGGTCGATGCCGCCGAGCGCTTCTACGCGCTCGGCTTCTCGCTCGACCAGATGCGGCAGAATCTCAACGACCTCAAGCGCTGCCACGGCAATTGGTGCACCAACGCCGACGCCTCCGAGAAGATCGTCGCCGACACGCCGGAGAAGAGCGCGGCTTGAGATCGAGTACTACTTCAGCGTCCGGCCTTGCGCAGCATCGCGGGCACGATCAGGCGATGGAATGGCAGGATCACCGCGAGATAGGCGCGCCCGAACCAGTTGTGGGTGAGCACCAGCGTGGTCGCGGTAATGCTGCGCACAGCTCCCGCGGAGGCGACGTCGACGACGAGCCGGAAGTCGAGATGCTTGTCGTTGAATCCCGCGACCAGCCGCTCCGGCGTCTCGCTGACCACCGGAAAGATGCCGATCATATCGCGTGTCGCGCCGTCGGCTGCGCCCGAGGTTTTCAGGCCAAGCGGCGCGACGATGAAATTACGCAGGGCAAGCAGCCATTCGATCCAGCGCGGCTGCCGCGCCACCATCGCCTCGGCGGCGTGCCGCGCATCGAGGTCGGGGCGCGCGGTCGCGATGCGGAACGCGTCGACGAACTGCGCGCCGGCGAGCAGCGCGGCGGAATCCACGTTCGGCGTGACCTCGTCGACCCTCATTTGCCCAGTCTGCGTGCCAGCAGGCGGAAACGCAAGACAAGGAGGGTCGCATAGACCGCCGTCCCGAGCGACAGCCCGATCCAGACACCGGCGGCGTCGAGCTTGACCCAGAAGGCGAGCGCTGAGGCCGACGCGAAGCCGATCAGCCAATAGCTGATGATGGCAAACAGCAGCGGCACCTGGGTGTCGTTCATGCCGCGCAGCGCGCCCGCGGTGGTGGTCTGGATGCCGTCGGCGATGAAGAAGGTCGCGCCAATCAACAGAAGCGCCGCGGTGAGCTGCGCGGTGGTATCGGAGGCCTCGCCGAGGAACAGCGCCGCGATCTCGAAGCGGGCCAGGATCACCGCGAACGTCATGATGCTCATGAAGATGCCGCTGAGCGCGATCGCGACAAAGCCGGCGCGCTGCACCGCGTCGGTATCGCGGCGGCCGACGGCCTGACCGACCCGCACGGTAGCGGCCATGCTGACGCCGAACGGCACCATGAACAGGATCGCCGCGATCTGCAGCGCGATCTGGTGCGCGGCCAGCGCCGTGGTGCTGATCAGCCCCATCAGCAGGCCGGCCGCGCCGAACAGGCCGTATTCCAGCAGGAAGGCGATCGAGATCGGCGCGCCGACGGCGACCAGCTTGCCCATCAGCGGCCAGTCGATGCGCCAGACGCGGCTGAATACGTGGTACTTGCGGAACGGGCGGCGGCGCGCCGCGAACCACACGCCGGCAAGGAAGGTGCCGAGATTGACGATCGTGGTCGCAAGCCCGGCGCCGAACATGCCGAGTTCGGGCATGCCCCATTTGCCGTAGAGCAACAGGTAGACCATCAGCGCATTGGCCGGGATCGCCGCAAGCGTGATCCACAGCACCGGCTCCGGCCTGTTCACCGCGCTCATGAAGCCGCGGAGCGCGATGAACCACAGCGCCGGCAGGATGCCCCAGGCGAGACCGAACAGATATTGCTGCGCCAGATGCGCGGTGACCTGGGTCTGGCCGAGCATAAGCAGGATGCGCTCGCCCTGGAACGGCAGCGCCATCAGCGGCAGCACCATGAAGAAGCCGGCCCACAGGCCGACGCGGAGCGCGCGCCGCATCACGCGCGGGTTGCGCGCGCCGAACGCCTGCGCGGCCAGGGGCGAGACCGCCGACATCATGCCCATGCCAATGGTGAAGCTGACGAAATACACGGTGTGCGCCAGCGCCGCGGCGGCGACGTTTTCGCTGCCGAGCCGGCCGATGAAGGCGAGATCGGTCGTCATCATCGCGATCTGCCCGAGCTGCGTCAGCGCGAGCGGCACCGCGAGCTTCAGCGTTTCCGCGAGCTCGGCCGTGAACAGGTTGCGAGGGACGACAACGGCCGCGTTCGGCGCGGCCGGGTCGATCTTGTCGATGCAGGTCATGACGGCACGCTTAGCACGGCAAACCGGCCGGAAGGATGGCCAAGCTGCCGCAGGGAATCACGATCGCGCGGGAATCCGCTTGATCTTGGCGCCGAGGGCGTTGAGCCGCTCATCGATCCGCTCATAGCCGCGCTCGATCTGGTCGGCGTTGTTGATGGTGGAGGTGCCCTCGGCACACACCGCGGCCAGCAGCATCGCCATACCGGCCCGGATGTCGGGCGAGTTCATCGGCGCGCCGCGCAGCCGGCTGGGGCCGGCGACGATCGCGCGGTGCGGGTCGCACAGCACGATGCGGCCACCCATCGCGATCAGGTTGTCGACGAAGAACATCCGGGATTCGAACATCTTCTCGTGCATCAGGATGACGCCGTCGCACTGCGTCGCGGTGACGATCGCGATCGACATCAGGTCGGCCGGGAAGGCCGGCCAGGGCTGGTCCTCGAGCTTCGGCACATGGCCGCCGAAATCGTCCTGGATCTTCATGGTCTGGCCGGACGGTACGACGAGGTCGTCGCCCTCGATGCCGCAGACGATGCCGAGCCGCTCAAAGCCCATCCGGATCGAGCGCAGATGCTCGACGCCGGCGCGCGCGATGCGCAGCGGCGAGCGGGTCACCGCGGCGAGCCCGATCAGCGATCCGACCTCGATATGGTCGGGCTGGATCGCGAAAGTCGTGCTGCCGAGCGTTGCCGGCCCGTGCACGATGATGGTGTTGGTGCCGACACCTTCGATCCTGGCGCCGAGCGCGATCAGGAAATTGGCGAGGTCCTGCACATGCGGCTCGGAGGCCGCGTTGCGCAGATAGGTGGTGCCGCGGGCGGCGACCGCGGCGACCAGCGCGTTCTCCGTCGCGGTGACGCTGGGCTCGTCGAGGAACACGTCGGCGCCCTTCAGCCGCGTGGCGCGGAATTCGAGCCGGTGCGTCGCGGTGACGGTGGCGCCGAGCTGCTCGAAGGCCAGGAAGTGCGTGTCGAGCCGGCGGCGGCCGATCACGTCGCCGCCGGGCGGCGGCAGCGCGACCTCGCCGCAGCGGGCGAGCAGCGGGCCTGCGAGCAGGATCGAGGCGCGGATGCGCGCGCATAGCGCCGGATCGAGATCGGCGGCGCGGATCTCCCTGGCATGAATCTGCAGCGTGTTGCGCTCGGTCCATTCGGCGGTGGCGCCGACCGAGCGGCACAATTCGACCAGCGTTTCGGTGTCGCGGATGCGCGGCACGTTGGTCAGCGTGACCGGGTGCTCGGTGAGCAGTGCCGCGGCGATGATCGGCAGCGCGGAGTTCTTGTTGCCCGACGGCTCGATGGTGCCCGAAAGGCGGCGGCCGCCTTCGACGATGTATTGGATCGGCGGCACGCGGAATGTCCCCTAACGCATCATTCAGACTGGGCCATTGGAAATTCCGCAACGGAATCAACGGCCGTGCGGCACCGTAACACAACTGGCGGCGCAGCTTCCACACGAAAGGTAGCGCCGCGACGGCGCCGAAAAGCGCACACCCGCTTGGCCGTGCGCGGAACCTAGATGTCGATGGTTGCGCTGAGCGAATTGTCCTGGATGAACTCACGGCGCGGCTCGACCACGTCGCCCATCAGCTTGGTGAAGATATCGTCGGCCTCGTCGACCTCCTTGATCTTCACCTGCAGCAGCGAGCGCGCCTCGGTGTCCAGCGTGGTCTCCCAGAGCTGCTCCGGGTTCATCTCGCCGAGACCTTTGTAGCGCTGCAGCGAGATGCCCTTGCGGGCGGCGTCGGTCACGGCCTCGAACAGGTCGATCGGGCCGTGGATGATCTGCTCGGCATCCTTGCGCCGCAGCTTGCCCGCGCGCACGTAGATCTCTTGCAGTTCGGTCGCGTATTCATCGAGCTTGCGGGCGTCGGCCGAGCCGAGAAACGCGTCGTCGATCACGGCGAATTCCCTGACCCCGCGCACGGTGCGCTCGAACTGGAACCCCTGGCCTTCCGTGAAGGTGCCGATCCAGCCTCGCTCGACCTCTTCGGCCACGGCGTCCAGCCGCTTGGCGATGTATTCGGCCGCCGAATTGGCGGTGGCGATATCGCTCGTGATCCTGGGATTGAGCACGCCCGCGATCGCGGCCTGCTCGATGACGGCGCGATTATAGCGGCTATGCAGGTTGCGCAGCACCGAGCGGATGACCCGGGCGTCCTCGACCAGCGACAGCAGATCACGGCCCGAGCGGTCGTCGCCGGAGGCCGGCTTGAAGACGCATTCGTCGAGCCCGGTCGAGATCAGGTAGTCCTCGAGGGCGCGCTCGTCCTTCAGGTATTGCTCGGACTTGCCGCGCGAGACCTTATAGAGCGGCGGCTGGGCGATATAGAGATAACCGCCATCGATGATCGAGCGCATCTGACGATAGAAGAAGGTCAGCAGCAGCGTGCGGATATGGGCGCCGTCGACGTCGGCGTCGGTCATCACGATGATCTTGTGATAGCGCAGCTTGTCGACCGAGAAATCGTCGCTGATGCCGGTGCCGAGCGCGGTGATCAGCGTGCCGATCTGCTCGGACGACAGCATCTTGTCGGGACGGACGCGCTCGACATTGAGGATCTTGCCGCGCAGCGGCAGCACCGCCTGGAATTCGCGGTTACGGCCCTGCTTGGCGCTGCCGCCTGCCGAGTCGCCCTCGACGATGAACAGTTCGGATTTGGCCGGGTCCTTCTCCTGGCAGTCGGCGAGCTTGCCGGGCAGCGAGGAGACGCTGAGCGGATTCTTGCGGGTCAGCTCGCGGGCCTTGCGCGCAGCCTCGCGGGCCGCGGCGGCCTGGATCACCTTGCCGACGATCTCCTTGGCTTCCTTCGGATTCTCCTCGAACCAGGCGGCCAGCGCCTCGTTCAGGACGTTCTCGACCACCGGTCGAACCTCCGAGGACACCAGCTTGTCCTTGGTCTGCGACGAGAATTTCGGATCGGGCACCTTCACCGACAGCACCGCGGTGAGGCCTTCGCGGCAATCGTCGCCGGTCAGCGCGATCTTTTCCTTCTTCGCATTGGCCTCGGCATAGCCGTTGACCTGGCGCGTCAGCGCGCCGCGGAAGCCGGCCAGATGGGTGCCGCCGTCGCGCTGCGGGATGTTGTTGGTGAAGCACAGCACGTTCTCGTGGTAGCTGTCGTTCCACCACAGCGCCGCCTCGACGCCGATGCCGTTGGCTTCCGAACGCACCATGATCGGTGCCGGCACGATCGCCTTCTTGTTGCGGTCGAGATATTTGACGAATTCCTCGACGCCGCCGGAATAGTGCATCTCCTCGCGCTTCTCGACCGCGTGACGCATGTCGGAGAGCACGATGTTGACGCCGGAATTGAGGAAGGCGAGCTCGCGCAGCCGGTGCTCTAGCGTCGCGAAATCATATTCGATGTTCTTGAAGGTCTCGACCGAGGCGAGGAAGGTGACCTCGGTGCCGCGCTTGCCTGGGGCATCGCCGACCACTTTGAGCGGCGCCACGGCATCGCCGTGCGCGAATTCGATGTAGTGCTCCTTGTCGTCGCGCCAGATCCGCAGCGCGAGCTTGCTGGAGAGCGCGTTGACGACGGAGACGCCGACGCCGTGCAGGCCGCCGGAAACCTTGTAGGAGTTCTGGTCGAATTTTCCGCCGGCGTGCAGTTGGGTCATGATGACCTCGGCTGCCGAGACGCCCTCTTCCTTGTGGATGCCGACCGGTATGCCGCGTCCGTCGTCGTACACGGTGACGGAATTGTCGGCGTTGAGGGTGACCAGGACGCGGCTGGCATGGCCCGCCAGCGCCTCGTCGATGGCGTTGTCGACGACCTCGTAGACCATGTGGTGCAGGCCGGAACCGTCGTCGGTATCGCCGATATACATGCCGGGGCGCTTGCGGACGGCGTCGAGGCCCTTCAGCACCCGGATCGATTCCGCGCCATATTCGGCCGGAACGGGATGCTCAGATTCGGCAGGGGTCTGCCGGGCAGGTTCAGTCATGTGAGGCCTTCGAGGATATCCGAATCAGCCGCGCAATATGAGGCGCTGATTCCGCTATTTGTGCCATGAAAGAGGGGTTGCGCCTAGCGCAAAGTCTCCATCTACAAACTATTGAATAAATAGGATTTTTTAGGCCTGTTTCAAGGCTTTCAAAGGCGGATTCCGAGGGCTTTGAAAAGCCCGATTCGGTGGCGGATTCGGAGCCCCTATCGAGGCCGATTCTGCGCCGCCAGAAACATGATGAGACCAAGCTGAATTGGAGCGACTTCGGAGGTTCGCTTCTCCCCGCTGGGCAGGGCGAACCGGGGCGAGGGATGCTCGCGTAATTTCGGAATATTAGAATATTGTCCTGAGTTGCCCGACGTGTCAAGCTGCTTGGTCGAACGCCTGCCGCCGCTGGCCACTTTGCATGGGGTTGTTTTCGATATTTTGGCAATGCGCTCTGCGACGGCGCCATCGCTTCAGATTGCCCTAGACTAGCCAATCAGCCGCGCCGCGTGGCGCGGCCGGATTCGACGTCGAAAATCTCTCCTCGCGGGCCGATATCGACGAACGCCGCGGGATCGGCGCCGGTCATCCAGACCTGCGCGCCGAGCTTGGCGAGCTCGTCGAACAGCGCCTTGCGGCGGTTCGGATCGAGATGGGCGACGACCTCGTCGAGCAGCAGCAGCGGCACGATGCCGGTCATCTCCGCGACCATCGTGGCGTGCGCCAGCACCAGCCCGATCAAGAGCGCCTTCTGCTCGCCGGTCGAGGCGTCACGCGCCGGCATGTTCTTCGGCGCGTAGACCACCTGCAGATCGGTCAGATGCGGGCCGTCGAGCGTGCGCCCGGGCGGCGGCATCGCGCGGCCGGCTGGCGCGCAGGATCTCGCGGTAGCGGTCCTCCACCGCCGTTGCAGGCTCCTGCAGCAGCGCATTCTCCATCCAGCCGTCGAGCATGATCTCGGCGGAGGGGAAGGCCGAGGCCGCGCCGCGCTCGCGCAGCATCACGGCGAGCTTGGCGGCGGTCTGGCCGCGTGATGCGGCGACCGCGACCGCAAGCTCGGCGGTCTCGCGCTCGATCGCATCACACCAATGGTCGTCATAGTTGCGCACCTCGAGCAGCCGGTTGCGCGAGCGCAGCGATCGCTCCAGCGCGGAGACGCGGCTGGAATGCTCGGAATCGATCGCCAGCACCAGGCGGTCGAAGAAGCGCCGCCGTTCCGAGGCGGCGCCCATGAACAGGCCGTCCATCGCCGGCGTCAGCCACACGATGCGCAGATGATCGCCGAACGCGGTTGCGGACCCCACCGGTTCGCGGTCGATGCGGCAGCGCCTCGCGCTGCCGGCGTCGCCGGTCGGCGGATCGATACCGGTGCCGAGCGTCGCAAGGCCGAGCGCGCCCTCGACTTCGGCGGAGACCGCCCAGGAGCCGTCGCCCTGGTTGTCGGCGATGTCCTCCAGCGTCGCGCGGCGCAGGCCGCGGCCCGGCGACAGAAACGAGACCGCTTCCATGCAATTGGTCTTGCCGGCGCCGTTCGGCCCCACCAGCACCACCATGTCGCCGGCGACCTGCAGCGTCGCCGTCCGGTAATTGCGGAAATGCGTCAGCGACAGGCGGTGAATGCGGGACGGGGTCATTTCTCTTCCTTCCCCTCTCCCCTTGTGGGAGAGGGTGGCGTCTCACGAAGTGAGGCGACGGGTGAGGGGTATCTCACAGCTCGGCAAGCTTGGCGACAATGTCTTCCAGCACCGCCCCGGGCGTCCGCAATACGTCATTGTTCCAGTAGCGCAAGACCTGAAAGCCTTCCGCCGCAAGCGCGTCAGTCCTGGATGCATCACGCGGCGACGAAGCGTGCTGACCGCCGTCGATCTCGATGGCGAGGCGCTTCTCGAAACACGCGAAGTCGAGAATGTAATTTCGAAATGGAACCTGCCTTCGAAATTTCAAGTGCGACAGGCGCCGATCGCGCAGCAGGCGCCACATCTTCGCTTCCGCGTCAGTCGGCTCCCGGCGCATCTTCTTTGCGAAGCTGCGGAGGCGTTCATCGGTCGGTCGATGGTGCGGCGTTCGCGGCACCAACCCCTCACCCGGCGCCTGCGGCGCCACCCTCTCCCACAAGGGGAGAGGGTGCAGTTGCTCGTGAAGAGAGGGTTATCACACCCGCATCGGCATCAGCACGTAGAGCGCGCCCTTGCTGTCGCGGTCCTGCACAAGGGTCGGCGAGCCGGGATCGGCGAGCTTCAGCACTGCGACCTCACCCTCGATCTGGGCGGCGATGTCGAGCAGATAGCGCGAGTTGAAGCCGATATCGAGCGCGTCGGAGGCGTACTCGACCTCGAGCTCCTCGGTGGCGCTGCCGGAATCCGGGTTGGTGACCGAGAGCACCAGCTTGCCCGCGGACAGTGCGAGCTTCACCGCGCGGCCGCGTTCGCTGGAAATCGTCGAGACGCGGTCGACGGCGGCCTCGAAATCCTTCTTGTCGACGACGAGTTCCTTGTCGTTGTTCTGCGGAATGACGCGGCCGTAGTCCGGGAAGGTGCCGTCGATCAGCTTCGAGGTCAGCACCACATTGCCGAGCGTAAAGCGGATCTTGCCGTCCGACAGCTCGATCGAGATCTCGGCGTCGTCGCCCTCGATCAGCCGCTGCACCTCGCCGACCGTCTTGCGCGGGACGATGACGCCGGGCATGCCGGTTGCGCCCTTGGGCAGCGCGAGGTCGATCTGCGCCAGCCGGTGACCATCGGTCGCAACGCCGCGCAGGGTCGCCGCCTTGGCGCTGCCGGCCGCGTGCAGATAGATGCCGTTGAGGTAGTAGCGGGTCTCTTCGGTCGAGATCGCGAACTGCGTGCGGTCGATCAGGCGCTTGATGTCGGACGCCGGCAGTGAGAACGAATGCGTCATGTCGCCGGCGGCAAGGCCCGGGAAGTCGCTCTCGGGCAGCGTCTGCAGCGTGAAGCGCGAGCGGCCGGCACGCACGGCCAGCACCGAGCGGTCGCCGTCGGCTTCCAGCACGATCTGCGAGCCGTCGGGTAGCTTGCGGACGATGTCGTAGAACATGTGCGCGGGCACCGTGGTCGAGCCGGCGGTTCCGGTCTCGGCGGCCAAGGTCTCCGTCACCTCGAGGTCGAGGTCGGTCGCCTTCAGCGACAATTTGGCGCCCTCGGCGCGGATCAACACGTTGCCGAGGATCGGGATGGTGTTGCGGCGCTCGACCACGCGGTGAACGTGACCCAGCGATCTCAGGAGTTGCGCGCGCTCGACGGTGACCTTCATTGCAATACCCGCCAGATCCCTCAGATGGAAAAGCCGGGCGGCCGTTCAGGGCAGCGCCGCGGCATTGGAAACCCGAAAAGCCGGATCAATACCGGATTTGATCAAACCCACGGGGGGACCGCAAGGTGGCGCGGATGGGCGGCCGGTGCAAGCGATACGGGCGCGAAACGAGCCCCGTTCCCCACGTTTTGGGTCGGAAAAAAGTTTAGCCCTCCCCTTTGGCGAGGGGAGGGCTATGGAACGATCCGGCCGGATGAAGCGGCCCTATTCCTGCAGCTGGCGCTTCAGCGATTCGACTTCCTCCGACAGCGCCGTGTCCTTGGCGACCAGTGCCTCAATCTTGCGCACGGCGTGCAACACCGTGGTGTGGTCGCGGCCGCCGAAGCGCCGGCCGATCTCCGGCAGCGAGCGCAAGGTCAGCGTCTTCGCCAGATACATCGCGACCTGGCGCGGGCGTACCACATTGGCGGTACGGCGGGACGACAGCAAGTCGGAGCGGCTGACATTGTACTGCCGGGCGACCACGCGCTGGATGTCCTCGATCTTGATCCGCTTCGGCTCCTGTGGGCGGATCAGGTCGCGCACCTCGCGCTCGGCCATCTCCAGCGTCACCGGCTGGTTGTTGAGCTTGGAGTGCGCCAGCAGGCGATTGATCGCGCCTTCAAGGTCGCGGCCGTTATGGGTGATGGTGCGCGCCAGATAGTCGAGCACTTCCTCCGGTACATCGAAGCTCGCATGGTGGGCGCGGGCGGCGGCGACGCGCGACTTCAGGATGCCGAGCCGCAGTTCCTCGCCGAGCGAGCCCATCTCGACCACGAGGCCACCGGCGAGCCGCGAGCGCACGCGGTCGTCGAGGCTTTCCAGATCCGACGGCGGACGGTCGGCTGCGATCACAACCTGGCGGCCGGCATCGATCAGCGCGTTCAGCGTGTGGCAGAACTCGGCCTGCGTCGACTTGCCCTGCAGGAACTGCAGATCGTCGATGACCAGCACGTCGATGCCGCGCAGCGCCTCCTTGAAGGCCAGCGCCGTCTGCGTCTTCAGCGCCGCGACGAAGCCGTACATGAACTTCTCGGCGGTGAGATACAGCACCTTGCGCTCGCCGCCGGAATTGCCGGCCCAGGTCACCGCCTGCAGCAGATGCGTCTTGCCGAGGCCGACGCCGGCATGAATGTAGAGCGGGTTGAACATCACGGGATCGCCGCGGCGACCTTCCGCGACCTGGCGGGCCGCCGCATGAGCCAGCGTGTTGGACCTGCCGACGACGAAGCTGGCGAAGGTCAGGCGCGGATCGAGCGGCGAGCCGCCGAGCGCGTCGTGGCTCGCGGACACCGGCGCGGTCGCAACCGAGCGCAGTTCAGGCACGAGCCGGCCGTCAGTGCGCTCGATGCGGCGCACTTCGACGGGCGCAACCGTTTCCTTCACCGGAGCCGTCGCGCGGATTGCCGAGCGCACGGTGAGGTCGATGCGATGCACTTCGGGCATCTCGGCCTGCCAGCAGGAGAGCACGCGTTCGGCATAGTGCGCCTGGATCCAGCTCTTGAGGAACCGGGTCGGAACCGACAGATGCACGCTCTCGTCGTGCACGCTCTCCAGATCCATCCGAGCGAACCAGCTCGTGTAGACGTCCTCGCCAACGCTCGTCCGCAAACGTCCCTTCACCCGCGACCAGCGATCCTGTTCCGTGTTCGTCATTGCCTTCGTACTTCCAAGTCTGAGAGATAATCGTTGCGAAAGCGCCGTGCAGGTTTCCTGCCGCGGCGCGACCTCTAGCGGGCGCGGTCTGCTCCGGACAAAGCTCTCCCGTGTGGCGTCCATGCGCCACCCGACAGATCAGCTGTTTGGAGAAGATGCGCCCCGCGAGGTCAGCGCGTACTCGACGGACGCTTCGGGTGGGAGCTGACGTCCGAGGGGTTGATTACGGCACCACTGGAAATTTGCGCTTCGGCTGTCGTTGGTTCGACTGCAGTGATGATACCGTAAGCCATATGACCTCCCCCTCCCGCCGCGACGTATCGCGGCAAGTTGTCAGCTTGCTCGTGTCTTCAAATTCGAACTGCTGCTACCGAACACCGAAATGCCCGGCGCTTCGCCGCCGCCGTGTCGTCGTCAACCCGTTCACTCGCTCCGCGTTCCCGCTGCCAGATTCCGACTGACGTCCTGGTCTCTCTTGTTCGATCCCCCAAATTGCCGGGGACATCGCCGGAGAATTTTTGACACAGGTCGTCTGTCCTCATATCGCTATGAGTTGTCAATCTAGCTTCGCTTGGAAAGCGTCGCTAACGCACACACCGCCGCCGATTTGTGCGTCCGCCCCTGGGTCTCAAACCGCGCTGATCTGGAGAGCCGTGGGCGTCGCGAACAAGAAATAAATACACCAAGCTGATTTTCTGACAATCCGTGGATTCGACGGGGATCGAGACTCTTCGCGACTGTTGCGGCGTTGCCGATGCTGAGTTGCGAAAGCAAGTTTTTGAATCAGCGCACAGATTCACGCGTGTCACAAACGACGGTGCAATACCAAAAATTTTTCATAGAAAATTTACATTTGGTCTCGCGCCGGTCATTTTTCCAATCGCTGTCCAACGCTATGTGCATAAGTAATTCGCGAGACGTCATTTTTCTCGATTACTTTTGCAGGGTAACCCCGCTTCGCAAGTTTCGTCCGCGAAATGCTCGCGCGCTATTCCATCTATCTAGCTTAGCGAAGAACAATCTGTGGGCGAGTGTGGCGCGTTAAGCATGTCGAGCCGGTAGAACTACGGACGCGACGAAACATGACACGCAGTTCGTTGCGCGGCAACGCGAAGTGTTCTCGCGCTATGAAACTTCCACGACAAAAGTCGAGACAAAAACAAAAAGCCCGGCGCGAGCCGGGCTTCGTGACAAATGTGTTTTCCAGTCAGCTCTGGTGGCAAGCCGTTACTTCGCGAGCTTGGCGATGCTCTGCGTGAGGCGCGACACCTTACGGCTCGCGAGGTTCTTGTGAATGATGTTGCGCTGTGCTGCCTTCATCAGCTCGGGCTCAGCGCGGCTCATCGCCTTCAGTGCCGCCTCGCGGTCGCCGCTCTTGATCGCTTCCTCGACGGTGCGCACCGCGCCACGCATCTGCGTGCGGCGCGACTTGTTGACGATGGTGCGGCGGGCAATCTTGCGGGTCGCCTTCTTGGCGGAGGTGGTGTTGGCCATGGTTCTCTAACTGTCCTTCGGCGGTGATCGCTCGGTGGTCGGGCTTGCGCGCACCGGCCGGTTCAAATCTCAACTCTGATGTATTTGTCCAAGGTGGTTTTCTTGGGTGTCCTTGAGGCGGCCATGCGAAGAGCGCAAAATGCTGCCTCCGCATGCGACACTGTCCAAAGAACAGCGGCGGCAGGATTGCGCCCGCCGCCATCGGTCGGTCTTATAGATGGCGCGGGCTTAAGCGTCAACGCTTTCGGGACCCCAAAAGGGCCCGAAATCGTCCCTGCGGGGGCCGGATAAGCCGCTGAAGAGGTTGAATTTCCGGGGGGCGCCCGGTAAGGCCTGACGACGCGTGGGGCGCGACTGGGAGTTAGGGTGACGCATGATCCGCGGCTTTTTCCGTCTGATCGGCCTTCTGCTGCTGGCCGGCAGCTTCATCTTCATGGTCTATGACGGGGCCCGCTACGTCGCCGACCAGAGCCTGCGGTTCACCCAGTTCGGCCAGTTCTGGAACGACATCCACCAGTCGAGCCAGCAGGCATTCCATGCCTGGGTGGATCGCTTCGCGCCCTGGCTCTGGAATGACGTGATCCGCCTGCTTCTGGAGCAGCCGGTATTCGCGGTGCTCGGCATTGCCGGCATCCTGCTGATGATCCTGTTCCGGCCGCGTAAGCCCCTGATCGGCTACGCGCGCGACTGACTTGTCGGCAGCCCTCCTTGGCTGCACCGCCCCGTAACGGGGCTGCCATCATCCGCGTAAGGACATATATAGGTGACAGCCGGCCCGCAGGCCGTTGCCGCGTCGGCCGATGTCCCGCCTGGAGGTGTCCATGTTGTTCATGCGCAAGACCACTGCGTTGCCAAGCGCCGCCGAGGCGTTGCCGGGCCGCGCGACGCCGATCCCGACCGCGATCACCCATTTCGTCAATGGCAGCAAGTTGCAGCCGCCTTATCCGCAAGGCCTCGAGCAGGCGGTGTTCGGGCTCGGCTGCTTCTGGGGCGCGGAGCGCAAGTTCTGGGAACTCGGCGAGGGGATCTACACCACCGCGGTCGGCTATGCCGGCGGCCACACGCCGAACCCGACCTATGAGGAAGTATGCTCGGGGCGCACCGGCCACACCGAAGTGGTGCTGGTCGTGTTCGACCCGAAGAAGATCTCCTACGAGAGGCTGCTGAAGACGTTCTGGGAGAGCCACAACCCGACGCAGGGCATGCGCCAGGGCAACGACATCGGCACGCAATATCGCTCCGCGATCTACACGTTCAGCGACGCGCAGCGCAAAGCCGCCGATGAGTCGCAGGCGATGTATCAGAAGGCGCTTGCCGCCAAGGGCCTCGGCGCCATCACCACCGAGGTCGCGCCAGCCGGTGAATTCTACTTCGCCGAGGACTATCACCAGCAATACCTCGCCAAGAATCCGGCGGGCTATTGCGGGCTCGGCGGCACCGGCGTGTCCTGCCCGATCGGCGTCGGCGTCACCGCCTGATCGTCTTGTTGAGAAAGAGCTCGCTCTGGAAAGCCGGTTTGCGCTCTTCCCGGGCACGGCTCCAAGCCAATGGGAGGCCGGCTGTTCCGGCCTCCCGCTCGATCCTCGAAAACCCTTTGTTAACCATAAGTGGTGCAAGACTGGGCCTGTCTCGCCGTTGAGGGATAGGTCCGGTGCCGGTTGCACGCGCGTTACGATTGCCGATCACTGCCGTTGTGGCTGCGCTCGCGCTGTCTGGTTGCATGAGCACGTCCGGTCCCGTCGCCGTCGGCCCGCAAGGCGTCGATGCCGTCACCTACGGCCCGGCCTACGCACCCGCTCCGGTTGCCGATGCAGGCGGCAGCGGTGCGATCAGCGCATTGCGTTCCGCCTTCGCCAGCACGTCCCCTGGTTATGGCTATGCCGCACCGGCCGCCGCCCCGGTCGTCTATGCCGCCGCCTCCCCGGGTGGACCCCCCGCCGGTTACGACAACGGCTATCACCTTGGCCCCGGCGACAAGCTTCGCGTGGTGGTCTACGGCCAGGAAGGCCTGACCAATTCCTATGCGATCGACGCCGCGGGCGCGATCACCATGCCGCTGATCGGCTCGGTGCCGGCGCGCGGCCGCACGCCGGCCGGGCTTGCCGGCGAAATCTCGGCACGGCTGCGCAACGGCTATATCCGCGAGCCTTCGGTGGCGGTCGAGATCGAGTCCTATCGTCCGTTCTTCATCCTCGGCGAAGTCCAGGCCCCCGGCCAATATCCCTACGTGCCGAACATGACGGTCGAGAGCGCGGTCGCGATTGCCGGCGGCTTCTCGCCGCGTGCCCGCCGCGACAGCGTGACGCTGACCCACACCGATGCGTCCGGCTCCGGGCGCTTTGTGGTGCCGCTGGGCACGCCGATGAGCCCGGGCGATACGGTATTCGTCGGCGAGCGCTGGTTCTGAAGAAGGATAGTGTCCTTCTTCATTCCGGGATGGTGCGTTAGCACCAGACCCGGAACCTCGAGATTCCCCGATGCGCAATTGCGCATCTGTGGTTCGATACTGCGCATCGCCCCGGAATGACGCTTGCAGCGTCACTTCTTCAGATGCTTTGCGAAAAACTCCATGCTGCGCGGCCAGGCGATGTCGGCGCTTGCCTTGTCGTAGCTGGCGCGCTCGTCGCAATGGAAGCCGTGCTGCGCGCCGGGATAGATGAAGACCTCGACCTCGGGCCGCTTCGACTTGATGGTCTCGACATCGCTCAGGGGAATGCCGGCATCCTTCTCACCGAAATGTAGCTGCGTCGGCACCGCCGGCTTGTCGTCGGCGAAGCGCACGACGGCGCCGCCGTAATAGCCGACCGCGGCTGACAGCCCGGCCAGCTTGGTGGCGGCAGCATAGGCGACGCTGCCGCCGAGGCAGAAGCCGATGATGCCGACCGGACCGACCGGCTTCACCGCGTCGATCGCCGCCTGGCTGTCGCGCAGCATCGCGGCCCAGTCCGGATTGGCAACGAACTTCCGCGCCTCGGCGATCTCGTCGGGGGAATAGCCGCTCTGGAAGTTCGGCGTGATGCGGTCGAAGATCGAAGGTGCAACCGCGACATAGCCTTCCTTCGCCAGCCGGTCGCAGACCGAGCGGATGTGGTGATTGACGCCAAAAATCTCCTGGATCACGACGACCGCGCCCTTCGGCGCGCCGGCAGGATCGGCGCGGTAGGCGCCGAGTTCAAATCCGTCCGAAGCTTTGAGTTTGATGTCTTGTCCCATGGTCCATCCTTGTCAGTTTGGGGGGTGCATGAAGCTCTCGATGATGAGGCGCGATGACATCGTCGTCGCGCTTTGGCTCTTCGTTTGAACATGGCCGTTTCGGAAAACCGCTTCGCACTTTTCCGGACCATGCTCTAGCGCCACATCCAGTTCTCGCCCCAGTCGGCCTTCCAGCCGGTCAGCCGGTGTTTGCGGAATTGCAGGAAGAGGCGGTCGTGGTGCGGAAACAGCCCGCTGCCGCCGAGGTCGCGGAAGGTCAGGAAGATCTCGTTGCCGGGCCGTCCGCTGACATAGGTGAAAGGCGTGCCGAGCGCGCGCTGCGCGTCCGCAACGCCCATGCCGAACACCAGCGGCGTGGTGTTCGACAACGTCGCAGTGAAAGTGGACGGGGCTGTGACGAACGGCAGCTTCTGCGCGCTCGCCCCTGTCGTCGCCGCAGTCAGCAACAAGGCAACGGCGATTGTCTTCATGGCGCGGGCTTTCCCGGCGCGCCGGCTTCAAGGCCATCCAGGAACGGCAGCACCGCGGCGATGAAGGCCTGCGGCTGGTCGATGTTGACGGCATGGCCGGCGTTCGGAATCACCGCCTTCCGCGCCCCGGGGATTTTTGCCGCCATGTAGTCGGACGCCGCCAGGAACGGCGTGTCGTCGGCGCCGACCACAACCAGTGCTGGCACCTGGATCCCGGGCAGCGATTCGATCACCCGTGCATCGCGCTGTGCCAGCATGCCGCGCGCGGCGAGCGCGAGGCCCCTGGCGTTGCGATGGGTGACCGACGCGCGCTCGGCGCTCAACGATCTAAGCACCTCGAGCCCTTCGCGGTCGAAGCGGTCGCCGGTCTCGCGGGCGCGCTTGTTCCAGACCTCACGGGCGTCGTCCTTCTTGAAGCCCGGGCCGGTGTCGATGATCAGCAGCGCCCGCACCCGCTCCGGATGGGCGCGATGAAAGGCGAGCGACATGTAGCCGCCGAGCGACAGCCCGCCGACGATCGCCTTGTCGGCGCCGGCGGCGTCGAGCAGAGCGGCGATATCGCCGACCGTCAGCGCTTCGCTATAGGCATCGGGATCGTCGGGATAGTCGGACTGGCCGTGCCCGCGCATGTCCCACAGGATCAGCTTGTGCCGCTGCGACAGCGCCTCGATCTGGCCCTGCCACATCGCCGAAGTCGAGGAATAGCCGTGGGTCAGGATCAGCGGCGGGCCGCTGCCGTGAATCTCGTAGTAGATCTCGACGCCGTTGCGGTTGAGCTTGGCCATTGACGGGCTCCTTGTGTTTCTCTTGCCGCTGTCATCGGACGGCGTTGCCGGTGCTTGCTGCCGACGCTTTGAGCAAGCGCCTGGCGATTAGACACGAACGCTGGCATTGCAAAAAGCGTCATGCCGTTGCCGCATCGCACAACAGGCATCTTCGGAAATTTATTCTTTTCGAGCAATTCCAAATTGGATTGCCTCCAGCCGGGAACCGGATCATTGTTTCGGCAACTGTCGCTTACCCGGTGGGCGCCGGCCAAGACCCAACAGTGAGTTGCCGCCGTAAGCGGCTTCCTACACCGGAAGGGGAGAGAGATGCCAAATCTCAATATCAACGGACGGAATATGTCCGTCGAGGCGGCCAATGACACGCCGCTGCTTTGGGTCATCCGCGAGCAATTGCAGATGACGGGCACCAAATTCGGTTGCGGCGCCGGTCTGTGTGGCGCCTGCACGGTTCACGTCAACGGCGAAGCGGTGCGGTCCTGCCAGACCTCGGTCGCCGACGCCGTCGGCAAGAAGATCACCACCATCGAAGGCCTCTCCGCCAAGGGCGATCATCCCTTGCAGAAGGCCTGGGTCGCCGAGCAGGTGCCGCAATGCGGCTACTGCCAGTCCGGCCAGATCATGCAGGCGGCGGCGCTGCTGTCGAAGAATACCAACCCGACCAAGGAAGAAGTGGTCGCGCATATGGACGGCAACCTGTGCCGTTGCATGACCTATTCACGAATCCAGAAGGCGATCATGCGCGCTGCGTCCGACATGCGCACCGCATCGGCCACCGGATCCGAGCGGAGGGCCACATGAACAAGCACGTGAAAAACCTCGCGCCAGAGACGACCGATCTCAGCCGCCGTTCCTTCCTGGTCGGCACCGCTGCAACCGGCCTCGTGCTCGGCTACGCCGGGTCCGGCATCGACCAGGCGCTCGCGGCACCCGCGCCCGCCAACTTCGAGCCGAGCGTCTGGTATTCGATCGCGCCCGACGGTCTCGTCACCGTGACCTGCGGCAAGGCCGACATGGGCCAGCACGTCGCCTCGACCATGGCGCAGATCGTGGCCGAAGAGCTCGGCGCGAACTGGAAGGACATGCGGGTTCAACTCGCCTCCAACGATCCGAAGTTCAACGATCCCGTGCTGGGCGCGCAGATCACCGGCGGCAGCTGGTCGACGATGATGAACTTCGACGCGATGAGCCGCGCCGGCGCAGCCGGCCGCATTGCATTGACCGAGGCGGCGGCGGCCTCCATGGGCGTGCCGGCCGGCGAGCTGGTGGTACGTGACTCCAGGATCAGCCATGCGAAGTCGAAGAAGTCGATGTCGTTCGCCGAAGTGGTGAAGAGCGGCAAGGCGACCAAGACCTTCACGGCGGATGATCTGAAGGCGATCAAGCTGAAGACGCCCGACCAGTACACGATGATCGGCGTCTCGGTGCCGCAACTCGACATCCCGTCGAAGACCAACGGCACGGCCAAGTACGGCATCGACGTGATGGTGCCGGGCATGGTCTACGGCGCGCTGGTCACGCCGCCGGTGCGGTACGGCGCCACCGTGAAGTCGGTCGACGATAGCGCGGCCAAGAAGCTGCCCGGCTTCATCAAGGCCGTCACCCTCGACGACAAGACCACAACCACGACCGGCTGGGTCGTCGCGGTCGCCAACACCTATGCGCAGGCGAAGAAGGCCGCGGCTGCGCTGAAGATCAGCTATGACGGCGGTCCGAACGCAAAATTGTCGAGCGAATCGCTGCTCACGGAAGCCAAGCGGCTTCAGGGACTGGACGATTCCGGCCAGTTCTTCGTCAAGGACGGTGATCCCAAGGCGGCCTTCGGCTCGGCGGCCAAGGTGTTGGAGGCGGAATACACCACCAACATCAACATCCACGCTCCGATGGAGCCGATGAACGCCACCGCGGAGTTCAAGGGCGACATCCTGCACATCTATTCCGGCAACCAGTTCGCGACGCGCTCCGGCGCGATTGCGGCCGGCGCAGCCGGGATCGATCCGAAGTTCGTGGTGATGCACCAGATGTGGCTGGGCGGCGGCTTCGGCCGGCGTCTCGACGCCGACATGATGGTGCCCGCGGTGCAGGCGGCGAAGGCCGTCGGCAAGCCGGTCAAGGTCATCTACACGCGCGAAAACGACATGACGATGGATTTCTCGCGTCCGCTGACCTACCAGAAGGTGAAAGCCGGCATGGATGGCGACGGCAAGATCGTCGCGATGAGCCACGACGTGGTCTCGGCCTGGCCGACCGCGCGTTGGGGAATCCCCGATTTCCTCACACCGTCGGTCGACAAGAAGGGTCCGCTCGACTCCTTCACCGTGAACGGAGCGGACTTCTTCTACACCGTGCCCAACCACTATGTGCGGGCGATCAAGAACGAGATGGCGCACAACGCCACCCCGTCGGGTCAGCTCCGTTCGGTGGCGCCGGGCTGGACGTTCTGGGCGGTCGAAAGCATGATCGACGAGATCGCGCATGCGACCGGCAAGGACCCGGCGCAGCTGCGCATCTCGTTGCTCGACGGCAAGGGCAAGAATGACGGCGGCGCGCAGCGTCTCCGCAACACCTTGCTCGCTGCGATGGGGCTTGCCGGCTACGGCACCAAGCAGCTGCCCAAGGGCGAAGGCATGGGGGTGGCCTGCGTGTCGTCGCAGGAGCGCGCCACGGCGAGCTGGACCGCCTGCGTCGCCCATGTCGCGGTCGCCCCGTCGGGCGAGGTGACGGTGAAGAAGCTGACGGTTGCGACCGACGTTGGTACGCAGGTGAATCCCGACGGCATCCGCGCCCAGGTCGAGGGCGCGGCGCTGTGGGGCATGTCGCTGGCGCTGTTCGAGAAGGCGACGTTGAAGGACGGCGGCATCGAGCAGACCAACTTCGACAGCTACACGCCGCTTCGGATGAGCCAGCTGCCGGAAGTCGCGGTCAACGTCATCGCCAATGGCGAGAAGGCGACCGGCGTCGGCGAGCCCGCGGTGACGGTGGTGGCGCCGGCGATCGGCAACGCCGTCTTCAACGCGGTCGGTGCCCGCGTCCGCGGCCTGCCGATCACCGCGGAAGCCGTCAAGGCGGCGATGAAGGCGTAACGGCCTGAACGAACAAGAACGCCGGAGAGCACGAGCTCTCCGGCGTTTTTCTTTGCTCCGCGCGTCGGCCGGGCAGTGACGGCATCAACTTTGACGCCGCAGAAATTCATGATTCACCGCCGATCTGCGCAACTGCATCGATTTCCGGCCGGCCTGATTTTGCTGGCGGATTCGGCGATCGCTCTAATTGTATCCATTGCGCTCAGCCGCCGTTCAGCATCCCCATTAAGCCGGAGGGAACGCATCGTCAGGTAGCGTCCGGCGTCGGTCGTTACCGCGACGGGGATGCCATGACTGCCTTAGCCAACAACCAGACTTCGAAGCGCCGCCTCCTGCTGGCGTCAGATCGAAGCGATCAGAGCAACGAGCTCGCCAACATCCTGCGCTCGGTGGGCGAGGTCGATACCGTTCCGACCTCTGACATTCCCGAGCAGCCGGCCCGCGATCTCTCCGGCATCGTCGTCGACATCAATCTGCGCTCGCCCGAAGCCGTGCAACTCGTCCGCGCCAAGCTGCAGGCCGACGCCTATCGCGAGATGCCGCGGCTGTTCGTGCTGGCGGACGCCTTGCATCACGCCTCGATGCAGGCCTGGGCGCTCGGCGCCACCGACACGATCTCGCGGCCGTTCGATGCGCGCGGCATCCTGCAGCGCATCCGCGCCGCATTCCCCGACGACAGCGGCTATGACGAGACCGATCGCGGCAAGGCGCTCAACCGCGGCGTCGAAGCCGCGCACGGCGTGATGGTCAAGATGTTCGAGCGGATGCGCGCCGGGGAGCCGCTCAAGTTCGAGGACATCGTCGCCGCCGAGAACAAGATCCTCAAGGCGATCAAGCACAACTCGCTGCGCGAATGGCTGACCACGGTCGGCTGCCATCACCAGGAGACCTATCGCCATTGCCTGTTCGTGACCGGTTTTGCGGTTGCGTTCGCGCAGCACCTCGGCATGCGTGAGGACGATCAGCGCCGGCTCGCCCGCGCCGCGCTGCTGCACGACGTCGGCAAGGCCTTCGTCCCGGTCGCGCTGCTCGACAAGCCCGGCGCCTTGACGGTGGAGGAAATGGCCGAGATGCGCGAGCATCCGCGCCGCGGCTACGAGGCGCTGTCCGCGCAGGGCGGCTTCCCGCCGGAAATGCTCGACGTGATCCTGCATCACCACGAATTCCTCGACGGCACCGGCTATCCGAACGGCCTCAGCGGCAACCAGATCAGCGACATCGTCCGCGTCACCACGATCGTCGACGTCTATGCCGCTTTGGTCGAGAAGCGCGCCTACCGCCTGCAGTTCACCCACGCCAAGGCATTCTCCATGATGGAGGAGATGGGCGGCAAGCTCGACCAGCAATTGCTGCAGGCGTTCCGCCCGGTGGCGTTCGGGCATTATTGAGCCCTCAACCCCGTCATTGCTTCGTCGCTTCGTCGTCGCAATGCCGGCTGAGGCGATGGCTCTAGCCAATCAACGCAAGTCGCGCTCCTTACCTCCGCCTAGATTCCGGTGATCATCGGCAAGACCGATGCTCCGACGGGTGAGGACGATCATGGATACGGCAACGACCGGGGATTTCGACATCCCCGCCGACATCGCGGCAACCCTCGTCGATCCCGTCGCCTATGCGGACGACCGCATCCACGACAGCTATCGCTGGCTGCGCGCCAACAACCCGCTCGGCATCGCGCGGCCCGAGAAGTTCGATCCGTTCTGGGTGGTGACCAAGCACGCGCATATCCAGGCGATCAGCCGGCAGAACGAGCTATTCCACAACGCCGATCGGCCGACCACCCTGACGACGCAGGCGCTCGAGGAGCGCGTTCGCAAGATCACCGGCGGGCCCAATTTGGTGCGCTCGCTGGTGCAGATGGACGCGCCAGACCACCCGAAATATCGCGCGCTGACGCAAGGCTGGTTCATGCCGGCCAATCTCGGCAAGTTCGAGGCCCGCGTCCGCGAGATCGCGCGCGCCACGGTGCAACGCATGCTCGCGAGGGGCGGCGCCTGCGACTTCGTCGAGGATGTCGCGCTCGGCTATCCGCTGCACGTCATCATGGAGATCCTCGGCGTGCCCGAGGCGGACGAGCCGCGCATGCTCAAGCTGACCCAGGAACTGTTCGGGCCGCAGGATCCCGACACCGCGCGCGTCCGCGACGCGCTGAGCGCGGAGCAGGTCTCCGCGATGTTGCAGGCGATCATCGCCGACTTTTCCGCCTACTTCCGCAAGATCACCGAGGATCGCCGCCAGCACCCGCGCGACGATCTCGCCACCGTCATCGCCAACGCGAAGATCGGCGGCGAGTACATGCCGGAGCACGACCAGACCAGCTATTACATGATCGTCGCGACCGCGGGCCACGACACCACCTCATCATCGACCGCCGGCGCGATCTGGGCGCTGGCCAGGGACCCCGCGGAATTCGCCAAGGTGAAGGCCAATCCGGACCTGATTCCGGGCCTGGTCGACGAGTCGATCCGCTGGATGACGCCGGTCAAGCATTTCATGCGCTCGGCCACCGCAGATACCGAGCTCGGCGGCCGCAAGATCGCCAAGGGCGACTGGCTGATGCTGTGCTACGCCTCGGGCAATCGCGACGAGGAGGTGTTCGAGGACCCCGATCGCTTCCGCAGCGACCGCAAGCCCAACCGCCATGTCGCGTTCGGCTATGGCGCGCATCTCTGTCTCGGTCAGTACCTCGCCAAGCTCGAGATGCGCATCCTGTTCGAGGAGCTGCTGCCGCACCTGAAGTCGCTGTCGCTCGACGGCGAGGTGAAGATGACGCAGGCCTATTTCGTCAACGGCCCGAAGAAGCTGCCGATCCGGTTCGAGGTGAATTGAGTACTTGTCCTTCCGGGATGGTTCGAAGGACCAGGCCCGGAATCTCGAGATTCCGGGTTCGATACTAACGCATCGCCCCGGAATGACGCGATCAAGTCCGCCTCACTCCACCATCTTCCTGAGCTCCGCCTTCGCGACCTTCTCCAGCGTCGACCGCGGCATCTCGTCGACGAAACGGATTTCGCGCGGCAACTTGAAGTCGGCGAGGCCTGCGCGACAAGCGGCCATGACGTTGTCGTGGAGGTCGACGGGCAGCTTGGCGACGCCGGCCTGCGGGATGATGAAGACGACCGGCACCTCGTCCAGCATCGGATGCTTCTTCGCCACCACGGCGGCTTCGCGTACGCCCGGCACCACCGCGATCACCTGTTCGATCTCGGAGGCCGCGACATTCTCGCCGCCGACCTTCAGCATGTCCTTGGAGCGGTCGCCGAACTTGACGTAGCCGCGCTCCAGCATCGTGACGCGGTCGCCGGTGATGAAGTAGCCGAGCTCGTCGAAGCTTTCCCGCGTGGCCTTTTCGTTGTGCAGATATTCGGCGAACAGCGACAGGCCCGGGATGCCCTTGATCAGGAGGTTGCCGGTCTCGCCGACGCCGGTCGGCGCGCCGTCGTCATTGACGATGCGGATTTCGTATTCCGGCGCGGCGCGGCCGATCGACATCGGCGTGTTGGGCTGATCGACCTCGCCGATGATGCCGTGGGTGATGGTCTCGGTCATGCCCCACCAGCCGATGATCTTGATGCCGAACATCGCGAATGCCGGCGGCTCGTTCACGGCAGTGCCCCAGAGCCGGAATTTGTGCTTCTTCGGCACCTCGTGCTCCAGCAGCGCCTTCATGCAGAACGGGATCGTCGAGGTCCAGGTCGAGCCATGCTCGAGCGCCACCGGCCAGAAGCGGCTCGCCGAGAAGCGTGGCTGGATCACGCAGGTGCCCCCGACCCACAGGCTCGCCAGCATCGAATAGGCCAGCGCGTTGGTGTGAAACAGCGGCAGATAGGTCTGGTGCACGTCAAAGGCGTGCAGATCCTGATGCGCGGCGTTGATCTTGGCGCCCCACAGCGCGTTGGCGTGGGTCCACAGCACCGCCTTCGGCCGCGACGTGGTGCCGGAGGTGTATTGTACACTGCAGGGGGCGAGCGGATCGGTTGGGCGACGCGGCCGGTCGGCGCTGTCGGCAAACAGCGCGTCAAAACTGTCGCCGTGCGCGGGCGTTTGTGCCGGCGCTTGCCCGGCGTCGTGCGAGGTCACCGCGATCCAGCGCAGGCCCTTGCAGTTGGCTGATATCAGCTCGGCATAGGCCGGCTGGGTGATCGCGGCGACCGCGCCGCAATGGCCGGCAAAATATTCGATCTCGGCGGCGGCCGAGCGGGTGTTGGTGGTGACGGCGATGGCGCCGAGCTCGACGCAGGCGAACCACGACATGATCGCTTCGACGCAATTGTCGAGATGGATCAGGACATAGTCGCCCTGCCGGATGCCGCGCTTCGCAAGGCCCGCAGCCAGCGCGCCGACGCGCTCATGGAATTCGCCGTAGCTCCAGCGCCGTGCCGCCGTGTCGAACGGCGCCCAGATCAGGAATGGATGGTCGCGGCGCACTTCGGCGCGCATCCGCAGCAGCCAAGGCACGTCGAGCCCCGCAAACGGTCCCACGACGCCCGGCACTGCTTTTGAATTGCTCATATGTCCTCCCGCGCGGCCTTGCCGGCCGCCATTGATCTTGGTTGGAGCAGTTCTGCCATCGGCGTGCGCCGAGAGCAAATCGGGATCTGCAAAGCGGTTTTGCGCTGAAGCAATCTGTTCCGCCGCACGGAAGAGATCGATTTATTCGCGGCATCCGTCATCGGGCGCGCATTCGCACGCCGCGCCGGTTCGCAAGGACGAACGAAAGCTACGTCGCGTTCTTCTCGTACGACGAGATCTCGATCAGGCTGCCGTCGGGGTCGCGGCAATAGACCGAGCGCAGCGTGCCGCGCGCGCCCTGCTTGGCCACCGGGCCTTCCTCGATTCTGACGCCATTGGCCTTCAGATGTGCGACCACTTCCTCGGGCGTGCTCGAAGTGAGGAAGCAGAGATCGTCGCTGCCGGCCGCCTCGTGATCGGCGGTGAACCAGTCCACCTTGTCGGCATCGCGCGGCCGCACATTGATCTTCTGGTTGCCGAACACCAGCGAGGTGCGCGGTGTCTTGCCCTTGCCCGGGTCGAACACCTTCACCTCCATGCCGAGGATCCTGCTGTACCAGGCAACCGAGCGCACGACATCGGTGACGTTGATCACGAGATGGTCGAGCCCATTCACCTTGACGGACATGATCGATCCTCTTCGGTCCAGAGTGCTTTCGAGCGATGTGGTCGCCGGTTCTGGTGCGATCAGAGCCGAAGCTTAGTCTTTCGTCGCGGTCGGCGGCGCACGTGTCGCACTGGTCGCTTCAGGCATTGTTTGTTAAAACCGCGCCGCACGCAACGCAACAGAAACGGGCAGGGCGCCAAACCCTGCTGGATTGGGAGAAACTTCATGATTTCACGCCGTACCGCGCTGGGCCTGATCGGGTCGGGGATTTCGACATTCGCGATCGGCCGCGCTTCCGCTGCCGACTATCCGGCGCGGCCGGTGCGCTGGATCGTGGGTTATCCGCCGGGCGGCGCCACCGACATCATCGCGCGCCTGGTCGGGCAGCGGCTGTCGGAGAGGCTCGGGCAGCAATTCGTGATCGAGAACAAGCCGGGCGCCGGCAACAATATCGGCACCGAGGCAGCGATCAACGCCGAGCCGGACGGCTACACCGTGCTGCTGGTCAATCCGGCCAATTACATCAATGCCTCGCTTTACGCCAATCTGAAGTTCAACTTCGTGCGCGACGTCGCGCCGGTTGCTTCCTTCAATCGCGTGCCGAACGTGATGACCGTCAACAAGGACGTACCGGCCAAGACCGTCGCCGAGTTCATCGAATATGTGAAGGCCAATCCCGGCAAGGTGAACATGGCCTCTTCCGGCAACGGCACCTCGGTGCATCTCTCCGGCGAGATGTTCATGGCGATGACCGGCTGCAAGATGCAGCATGTGCCGTATCGCGGCGCCGCGCCCGCGATCACCGACATGCTCGGCGGCCAGGTGCAGGTGATCTTCGACAACATGCCCTCGATCATCCAGCACATCCGCTCCGGCGCGCTGCGCGCGCTGGCTGTGACGTCAACGGAGCGATCCTCGCAACTGCCCGATGTTCCGTCGGTTGCCGAAACCGTAAAGGGCTACGAGGCGAGCGCGCTGTTCGGCATGGGCGCGCCGAAGAACATGCCGAAGGAAGTTATCGCCAGGCTCAACACCGAGATCAACGCCGTACTCGCCGAACCCGACATGAAGAAGCGCCTGGTCGAGCTCGGCGGCGATCCGCTGATCCAGACGCCGGAAGCCTTCGGCAACGACATCAAGGCCGAAACCGACAAGTGGAAGAAGGTGGTCGAGTTCGCCGGCCTCAAGGTCGAGTAGGCCTCGCAAGAGGCGCGATGCTGGATCGCGCGGGACAAACGTGGCCCGCGTGGTACAGCCGGTCCCTGGCCGAAGCCGGTTTCGTCGGCCTTGACGCGGAATAAAATGACCTTCAGGAACCTTATCAAAGATGCCGCACCTGGCTAACTGCGGCGTCCGAGGAGCCGGATCATGCGCGCATCGGGATTGGCAATGCTTGTTCTGGGAACGATGACGCTCGCAGGCGCGGCGAGTATCACGCCCGCTTCCGCCGATCCTTATGACTACCCATGGTGCGCGCAGGGCCCGAGCCTGGGTTATCCCGGCGAATGCGCTTACCGGACCTACCAGCAATGCCTCGCGAGCGTGTCCGGCCGCTATCTCTATTGCGGCGAGAATCCGCGCTTCCTGTTCAGCGAACCGCCGCCGCCACCACCGGGCCGCTATCAGCGTCGGCACCGGACCGTTTATCCCGACTAGCGTTGCGGCATCACCGCAAGGCAGTCTGTCGCCACTGTTCCTGACGTTCGTCCCTCGCGTCGGGTCCATGCTGACGTGATCGTGAAGCCGCGCACTTGACGTCACGCCGTTTGCGCCTATACTAAACCACATGGTTAAGTATCAGGATGAGACGCTGGACCGCACCTTTGCGGCGCTTTCCGATCCCACCCGTCGCGCGCTGCTGGCGCGGCTCGGCGACCAGGAAAGCCTGTCGGTGAGCGAGCTGGCGCAGCCATTCGCGATGTCGCTGCCGGCGATCATGAAGCATCTCGACGTGCTCACCGATGCGGGTCTCGTCGCGCGCGAAAAGACCGGCCGCACGGTGGCGTGCCGGCTCACCGCACGGCCGATGGAGCAGGCGATGAACTGGCTCAATCGCTATGCGCAATTCTGGTCCGACAATCTCGATCGCCTTGCCGCCTTTGTGGAGGAAGAACCATGGCAAACCAATCCGCAGTCGCCGCCGACGCCGGCCTCGCCGCGCGCCCAAGCCTCACCCTCACGCGACGCCTCCGCGCGCGGCCGGAAAAAGTCTACGCCGCGTGGACCGAGCCGGAAAATCTAGCGCAGTGGTTCGGACCGGGTGGGGTCAAGCCGGCCACGACGCGTGCGGAGCTCGATGTCCGCGTCGGCGGACGCTATCGCATCGGATTCATCGGCACCAACGGCGAATATCACGAGGTCGGCGGCGTCTATCGTGAGGTGGTGCCGAACGAGAAGCTGGTGTTCAGCTGGGCCTGGCATTCGACGCCCGAACGCGAATCCGAGGTAACGATATCGATCAAGCCCGATGCCGGCGGTACGTTGCTCACCTTCCATCACGCGCAGTTCGTCGATGAGACCGCCCGCGACAACCACCAGCGCGGCTGGACCGCATTCCTCGGCAATCTGGAAAGCTTCGTCGACGCCTGACCTGCAAAGGAGCATCCCATGCAACAGCACATGATCGTCTCGCGTGAAGAATGGATCGCAGCCCGCAAGGCGCTGATGGCCGGTGAGAAGGAACTGACCCAGGCCCGCGAAGCGCTCAGCCGGCAGCGCCGCGAACTGCCCTGGGTCAAGGTCGACAAGGACTATGTGTTCGACGGGCCGGGCGGCAAAATGACGCTCGGCGATCTCTTCATGGGCAGGCCGCAACTCGTGGTGCAGCATGTGATGTTCGCGCCGGAGTGGGACGCGGCGTGCAAGAACTGCTCGTTCTGGGCCGACGGTTTCGAGCGCATGGTTCCGCATCTCGCCGCGCGCGACACCACGATGATCGCGATCTCGCGGGCGCCGCTCGTCAAGCTCGACGCATTCAAGGCGCGGATGGGCTGGACCTTCGACTGGGTCTCCTCGGGAGAGAGCGACTTCAACTACGATTACGGCGTGTCGTTCACGCAAGCGCAGATCGATGCGGGGAACGCGAAATACAATTATGGAACGACGCCGCTCTATGGTCCCGAACTGCCCGGCATCAGCGTGTTCTTCCGCGATGAGACAGGGAGCGTGTTCCACACTTACTCGACCTTCGCGCGCGGCCTCGACATGATGAATGCCGCCTATCACTATCTCGACCTGACGCCACTCGGCCGCCACGAGGAAGGATTGCCCTATCCGATGGATTGGGTGCGGCTACGTGACCAGTACCAACCGGCGCCGGTTCAGGCATCCTGCTGTCACAGCTGATCGTCATTGCGAGGGGCTCGCGACAAAATTGCAGGGCAATTTTGCGTGGAAGCGACGAAGCAATCCATCTTCAGCGTTTGGAGAGATGGATTGCTTCGCTGGCGCTCGCAATGAGAGGGAGCCCAAACAGCAGGAAACCGCCCAATGCCTTACGTCGATGGATTCATCGTCGCCGTGCCGAAGAAGAAACTCAAAGCCTATGCGCAACTCTCGAAGAAGGCCGGCAAGGTCTGGCGCGAGTATGGCGCGTTGGATTATCGCGAATGGGTCGCCGACGACGTCAAGCCGGGCAAGCTGACCTCGTTTCCGCAGAGCGTGAAACTGAAGGCCGGCGAAACCGTCGTGTTTGCCTGGATCACCTACAAGTCGCGCGCCCAGCGCGACCGGATCAACGCCAAGGTGATGGCCGATCCGCGCCTGGCATCGATGAGCATGGGTGACGTGCCGTTCGACGGCAAGCGGATGATCTATGGCGGCTTCGCCAGCCTGGTGAAGGTCTGACGCGGCACGGTTTCGCCGCAATCCGCGCAGTAACCGGCTGTTAAATATCACGCTCGGCAAGCCGCGCGATGCCGCTTGCGTTTACTTGGTGATCCCGTATACTTTGCAATACAAAGTTCGGGCGAATCATGCGTGACCTCGACAAGGCGTTGGCCGATATCCTCGCCATCCGCAGCCAGATTGCGGCCGGAACGGCGTTCCGCGGCTACGGTCCGGCAACCGTCGCCGCCACGAGCGGCATCGCGCTGGTCACGGCGCTTGCGCAATATCTCTGGCTCGCCGATCCCACCGCTCATCCGATCGCGTTCCTCGCAGGCTGGGCGGCGGCCGCGTTGGTCTCCGCCGTGCTGATCTGGATCGAGATGCAGGCGCGCTCGCGGCGGCATCATTCCGGCCTTGCGGACGCGATGGTCCAGCAGGCGATCGAGCAGTTCGTTCCCGCGGCGATCGCCGGCGTGCTGCTCGCGATCCTGCAATGGAAGTTCGCGCCCGAGACGTTGTGGATGCTGCCCGGCCTGTGGCAGGTGCTGGTCAGCCTCGGCGTGTTCGCTTCGGTCCGCCTGCTGCCGCGCACGATCGCGCTCGGCGGCGCCTGGTATTTCCTGTCGGGCTTCACGGTGCTCTTGATCGCAAGCCAGAGCCACGCGCTGTCGCCCTGGACCATGGGACTGCCATTCGCGATCGGCCAGTTGCTGCTCGCAGCGCTGCTCTATTTCGCTTCCGGAGGCCATGATGCCGAAGACTGACCTGACCACCGCGCCGTTCGCCTATGACGGCCTCGACCGCGTCATCCACGAGAAGGCGCGGCTCGGCCTGCTGACCTCGCTGATGGCGCATCCGAAGGGGCTCGCCTTTGCCGATCTCAAGCAGCTCTGCGGCCTGACCGACGGCAACCTCAGCCGGCACCTCCAGGTGCTGCAGGAGGCCGGTCTCGTCGACGTCATCAAGGGCTATGAAGGCAATCGTCCGCACACCACCTGCCGCCTGACCAAGAGCGGTCGTCGCCGCTTCCTCGACTATCTCGCCGTGCTCGAGCAGCTGGTGCGTGACGCGGCCAAGGCCGCCGGCACGGCCGAGAGGGCCGCCGGCACGGCAGAAAAGGCCGCCGGCAAGGACGACCGCGCAGCTGGCCGCCTCGGTATCCAGCCGGTTTGAACCATCTCATTTTGTCCGGAGACTTTGTGATGCAAAGTAACGTCGCGCTCAAGCCGGAAGCCGCCTTCAGGCTCCATGTCGGCATCATCATGGATGGCAATGGCCGCTGGGCAACGCGGCGCGGCCTGTCACGGCTGCGCGGACACGAGGCCGGCGTCGAGGCGATCCGCCGCATCGTCGAGGCCGCGCCGGACCAGGGCGTCGGCACGCTGACGCTCTACGCCTTCTCGAGCGATAATTGGCGCCGTCCGAAGGCCGAGGTCGCGGCACTGATGGGCCTGCTGCGCTTCTATCTCGCCAACGAGATCGCTGCGCTCGTGCGCAACGGCGTTCGCCTCACCGTGATCGGCCGCCGCGACCGGCTGCCCGACGGAATCGCCGCCGCGATCACGCGCGCCGAGGCCGAGACCGCCGGCGGCACCACGCTGCATCTGCGCATCGCGATCGATTATTCGGCGCGCGACGCCATCCTGAACGCCGCCGCGCGCGCGGCCGGCGCCGGCGAGCTCAGCCGCGAGACGTTCTCCGATCTCATTACCGGCGAGGCCGGGCTGCGCGACGTCGACCTGATCATCCGCACCTCGGGCGAGAAGCGGCTGTCGGACTTCCTGCTCTGGGAGGGCGCTTATGCCGAGCTGCATTTCACCGAGCGGATGTGGCCCGAATTCGATGCCGACGATCTCGCCGACGCACTCGGCTCCTTCCATCGCCGCGAGCGCCGCTTCGGCGGACTGACCGCGATCGCGCCGGCGGAGGTGCCGAACCTCTAACGCGTCAAGCCGCGCCAACTGCTCTCTTCCTAAAGCCCGGCCGGGGGGTTGGGCTCTCTCTCTCAAGATGCGGGGACGAACGATCACGCCAACCAAAGCGGGAGCGATCATCCATGCGCATTCTTCTCATCAACGTGCCGCACCCGGCGATCGGCAGCCGGATCCCCGACGACCATCTGCCGCCACTTGGCCTGTTGTCGATCGGCGGCCCCCTGATCGATGACGGCCACGACGTCGGTCTTATCGATGCCGAGTTCGGGCCGATGCCGGTCCAAGCCATCGTGGCGGAGGCATCGAGATTTGCACCGGATGCGGTGCTGTTCGGCCATTCCGGCTCGACGTCGGGCCATCCGGTCATCGCCGAGGTGGCGCAGGCGATCGTCAAGGCCGTGCCCGGTGTGCGGATCGTCTATGGCGGCGTGTTTCCGACCTATCACTGGCGCGACATCCTGCGCGAGGAGCGCTACGTCACCGCGATCGTGCGCGGCGAGGGCGAAGAGACGGCGCGGCGTCTGATGCGGGCGCTGGAGGCCGGCGAGGATCTCCGCATCATCAACGGCATCGCATTTCGCGACGATTACGGGCCGCGCGTGATGCCGCCTGCGCCTGTCATCCGTGATCTCGATGCCTATCGCGTCGGCTGGGAATTGATCGATCACGCGCGCTACAGCTATTGGGGCGGCCTGTGCGCCGTCGTCGTGCAGTTCTCGCGCGGCTGTCCGCATCTGTGCAATTACTGCGGCCAGCGCGGCTTCTGGACGCGGTGGCGGCACCGCGATCCCGTGCGCTTTGCGAAGGAGCTGGCGCGGCTCCATCGCGAGCACGGCGTCAAGGTGATCAATTTCGCCGACGAGAATCCGACCGTCTCGAAGAAGGCGTGGCGGGCCTTTCTCGAGGCCCTGATCGCGGAGGATGTCGATCTGATCCTGGTCGGCTCGACCCGCGCCGACGACATCGTGCGCGACGCCGATATCCTGCATCTCTACAAGAAGGCGGGCTGGCAGCGCTTCCTGCTCGGCATGGAGAACACCGACGAGAAGACGCTGGAGCTGATCCGCAAGGGCGCGACCACCACGATCGATCGCGAAGCCATCCGTTTGATGCGCCAGCACGGCATCCTGTCGATGGCGACGTGGGTGGTCGGCTTCGAGGAGGAGACCGATCGCGATCATTGGCGTGGTCTCAGGCAGCTGTTGTCCTGTGATCCCGACCAGATCCAGATGCTCTACGTCACGCCGCATCGCTGGACGCCGTATTTCCGTCTCGCGGCGGAGCGGCGCGTCATCCAGACCGATCGCAGGCTCTGGGACTACAAGCATCAGGTGCTGGCGACCCGGCACATGCCGCCATGGCGCGTGCTGCTCTGGTTCAAGTTCACCGAGATGGTGCTGCAGTGCCGCCCGAAGGCGCTGCTCCGCGTGCTGCTCCACCGCGACGCCGGACTTCGTCACGCGATGCGCTGGTACACGCAGATGGGCCGCCGGGTCTGGCCGCACGAAATCCTCGGCTTCCTGCGCGACAAGAGGTTAAAGAACGGGCCCACCGTGCAGGAATTTTGGGGCGCGCCGCAGGATATGGAGGAGGAATCGATGTCGTCGCACCGGCCCGAGCGCCGCGTCGGCCCATCACGCGCGGCGTAAGTCGATACCGTCTTGTCGGGTTCTGGATATCTGACGCTGATGACTGGACGCCTCAGTCATCAGCGCGATAATTTCCAGGTCGGCTGCGCAGAACAAAAAGAACCGTGGCGGTCGAGGCGTCGAGTTGAGCATACAGGTTGCGATCTTAAAAATATTGGCCAGTCACGTCCGCGGCAAAGCCACAATCAATTCACTTAAGCACGATCTCGCCGTGCTCTCATCGAGCGGCGACGATTGGCATGCGCGGATCAAACGTCTGGCGTCGCGGGTCCCCGAACTCGACATCTTTAGCCATGGCTATGTGCTCCGTGACGTCGAAGGCTGGGAGATCACATCGGCCGGTCGCGAGTTCCTGCTGCACTGGAAGCGGTCACGCAAGACAATCTGCCGTCCGCGCCATCGGCCGATACCGTAATCCGCGCCGAGGGCAGGCTGATCGTGGTCGGTCACCGCTTCAAGAATCGGGTGCGGGCACCGAGTGATCCCGAACAGAGCACATTGGCGCGCCGCCGGCCGATCCGCGAGCCGCATTGAACCTCACTGCGCTGCACGCGACCTACCTTCGGGACGTGGCTCTGGAGGTCGCAAATGACTGCTTTGGCTCAATCGATCGCACGCGCGTTTCCGGCCAATTCGCTTCGGAGCAGCATCGCCCGGCATCTCCTGCTGTTCGCCTTGGCGGTCCTGCTCGTCGCGGCGCTCAGGGCAGGCTACGGCCTCGATCTCAGCGCCGGTCTCTTTTAGCCGCGCGACAAATTATCCGGCGGCAAGTCATATTGGGTTAACCGGACCGGGGTAGCCAGGCGCACGCTCTCCTTGCATCTCGAACCCGGGCCGGTTTTCCATGGATAAGCCGATGCGCTGCCAGTGCGGCAGGACGCGAACCATTGTGCTCGACAAGCATTTCCGCACCGCGCTGGTATGCCCGAAATGCGATGAAGTTCAGCCGGCCGGGCCGGCGAGGGCGGAGGAACGGGTGTTAGCCGCACGCTAACGCGGTCGTGTTCGGCGCCGAAACCCGCTAGGTTCCGTCCGACGAAACGGACCAAAGCGAAACCCGATGCCGCAGCCTTCCGACACCGCCGCCATCACCCTTGCCGACATACGCCGTGCCGCGGATGTGATCCGGGATGCGGTCATGGTCCCGGCCTGCAACGAGAGCCGCACGCTGGGCGAGATCTGCGGCTGCCGCCTGTTCCTCAAATTCGAGAACCTGCAATTCACAGCGACCTTCAAGGAGCGCGGCGCGCTGAATCGTCTGCAGGCGCTTTCGCCCGCGGAACGGAAGCGCGGCGTGATCGCGATGTCGGCCGGCAATCACGCCCAGGGCGTGGCCTATCACGCCAAGCGGCTCGGCATCCCCGCCACCATCGTGATGCCGATCGGCACGCCAATGGTGAAGATCGAGAACACCAGGCGGCACGGCGCCGAGGTCATCATCACCGGGCAGACGCTGGAAGAATGCTTCGCGTTCGTTGGCTCGCATGCTGCGCAGAAGGGCCTGATCCTGATCCATCCCTATGACGATCCGCTGATCATTGCAGGGCAAGGCACGATCGGACTTGAAATGCTCGCGACGGTGCCGGAGCTCGATATCCTGGTGGTACCGATCGGCGGCGGCGGGCTGATCTCGGGCATCGCCACGGCCGCGAAGGCACTGAAGCCGTCGATCCAGGTCGTCGGCGTGCAGGCCCAGCTCTATCCGTCAATGTACAATGCGGTCAAAGGCGAGCAGCTGCCGATGCGCGGCGACACCCTCGCCGAGGGCATTGCGGTCAAGGCGCCCGGGCAGATCACCACGAAAATCGTGCGCGAGCTCGTTGACGACATCATCCTGGTCAGCGAGGACCAGATCGAGCGCGCGGTCGCGACCCTGATCTCGATCGAAAAGACGGTGGTCGAAGGCGCCGGCGCCGCCGGTCTCGCGGCGGTGCTCGCAGCTCCCAAGCGCTTTGCGGGCAGCTCAGTCGGCCTGGTGCTGACCGGCGGCAATATCGACACCAGGCTGATTGCCTCGGTCCTGACCCGCGAGCTCGCGCGCGAGGGACGACTGACGCAACTGGCGCTCGACATCGTCGACCGGCCCGGACAGCTCGCGGCGGTGTCGATCCTGCTTGCCGATGCCGGCGCCAACATCATCGAGGTCTCGCATCAGCGCACCTTCTCCGATCTTCCGGCGAAGGCGACGCTGCTCGAGCTCGTGATCGAAACCCGCGACCGCGCCCATCTGGAGGAGGTGCTGGCAAGGCTCAGCGCCGAAGGATTCGCGGTGCGGGAGAGTTAGCTGTCAGACTGCTTGACCGTCATCCTGAGGCGCGAGCGGAGCGAGCCTCGAAGGATGAATCGGCCACCAGCCGGGCCGTGCATCCTTCGAGACGCGCGCAAGTGCGCGCTCCTCAGGATGACGGATTTCAATGGGCGAACTAACCCTCGTTGTCACCCGCCGCCAGCTCGGCGAGCTTCGCGATGGTGTTGATGTTGCGCGCGGTGCCCTTGGCGGCGGCGGGGATCTTCAGCTTCGAGCGGCCCATGCCGCTGCCATAGGCGACATAGATCTCGCGCTTGCCGAGCCGCACCTCTTCGTCCTGCTGGCCCTTGATGCCCTTCAAGGCGTCCTTGGGCGGCGGCTCGTCGAGGAAGATCGCGACAGTATAGTTCGGCGGCGCTTTCGGAAACGGATTGGCCTTCAGCACCGCGGCGATCTCGTCCGCGCTGCGGACGGCGACGCCGACCGGCTTGCCGGCATAGGCCTGCAGCCGCCGCTCCAGCGTGGCCTTGACCTTGGCCGCGCCGAGCTTCGAGGAGAACACGACATTGCCGCTGGCGATATAGGTCTGCGCGTCGGCAAATCCCTCGTCGACGCACATTGCCTTCAACTCGGTCATCGGTAGCTTGCCGGTGCCGCCGACATTGACCGCGCGCAGCAGGGCGACGTAACGCGGCATCGACTAGCCGTCGGTTTTCCTCTTCGCGGGCTTCTTGGCCGGCGGCGGCTCTTCCATCGCCTTCTTCATGGCGCGCGCATAGGCGTCCGCGGCGTTCTCGGCCGAATTCTGCAACCGCTTGGCGGTCGCGGTTGCGTTCAGCATCGTGCTCTTGGCCAGGAAGCGGAAGCGCGCCTTGGTCTCCTTGTCCTTGGCCTTGGCGGCGCGAGAGACCCAGGCGGCCTGGCGTTTCTTGGCAGCCGCCATCACGGCCTTGGTCTGCGCTTTTGCGGTTTGCCGGATGACGGCGTCGAGGTCGGCTTCGGCCATTCAGTTGCACTCATTGACTGGACATGCGCCGGGCGGGCGCACGGAGGGAGGGACGCTACCCCTAGCGTAACCGGCACCGTTTGAACATGCGATCGTTTTGCGAATTCCCGGAGGATCGCATCGACCCCTGCACCGAGGCTTGCGCGGCGTGCGCTAGTCTCCTGACGACCCCGGCGGCACCTTCGCGCCGGCGAGCAGTCTGGCCAGCTCCACCTGCCGGCCCAGTCCGGTCTTGGCCAGCACCGCCTTGAGCTGGTTGCGCACCGTTTCGCGGGAGATGCCGAATGCGCCGGCGATTGCCTCGACGGTGCGTCCCTCGCCAATGCCGCGCGCAACGCGCGCCTCCGCCGGCGTCAGGTCGAACAGGCCCTGCAGCACTTCCGCGGTCGGCACCTCGGCCGGCACCACCGGCGTCACGATCACGATCGCCGCCGCGCGGTCGAACAGGTCACGCGCCGCGCCATGGATCGGGACCAGATGCACGATCAGCGGCGGCCGATCCTCCTGCGCCGCGATCGGCACCGAGCGCACCTCCACGCTGATCAGTCCCTGATCAAGCGCGACCAGCGCCTGTGCGAACAGCGCATCGGCAGTGGTCGCCGCCAGCGTCAGGCGCTCGCCGCGATCCTGCATCACGTCGGGCACCAGGCGGTCGAACAGCGTGTTGGCTGCCATCAGGCGGCCGCCGCGCCGCAGCACTGCCGCGGGCAGGCCGAGCATCGCCAGCGATTCGGTCGCCGCCCTGGCGCGCTCCATCCCGAGCCGCGCCGACAGCAGCGCGGCACGCGCCAGATGCGGCCGCAGCGCGTCGAGCTGCTCGATTGCTTCCCGCTCGATCGGCCCGTGCTGGTATTCGCGCTCGACGCTGTAGATCAGCACGTCGCCGCTCGGCACCGGGATCGCAGTACCGGCGCCCCATCCGAGCCCGCGCGGGCGGAAGAATTCGCGGATCTGGAAATCCTGCTGCACCTCCTCGGGCGTATCGAACACATCGATGTCGCGCAGGAAGCCGGCATGGTTGGCCGCGAGCAGGCGCGGCAATCGCCCGTTGCGCTCGTGCCAGCCGCCTTCGACATAGGCCACCGTGTCGTCGTGCATGTCGGGGGACGCGACCCAGCGGACGTCGTGCGGGGCCGCCGTCAACAGCACGATACCGCGCGCACGCGCGATCGCGCCGACCTGATGCAGGACATTCGGCCACAATTCGGGGACGACCGCGGCCTCATAGGCCAGTTCAATCAGATGCTCGTGCAGGTCGTTCGCCATCGGTCATCCCAAAAACCGTTGTTGCCCAATAGATAAACCCGGCGACCCCGGAAATATTGCGTAAAGCAATTCAGCCCGAGCCACGAGTCCGGGTTATTCCGGTGCGCGTTCACGCGCATCAGGGGGAATTCCGACGTTTTCGCCGCCTCTTCTTCGCGATTTTCGCGCGGCGGCCGGGGTCTCGCTCGCTCGGCTGCGATCCGGCGCGCGGCCGCCGGCGCACGGACGACGGAGGCGAAGCTCGATGCCAGGTCGGCGGGGCGGCCCCATGACTTGATAGAGACTTGATGAAGACTCGATAATCAGGGCCTGACGATCATCGCCGCGCGCGGCAAAATCGAAGCTACGTGACAGATGGAAACATTCCGAAGCATCCCGAAACCGGATTGGCATGACTGGCGCTGCGCCAAGCCCGCCGGCGTCACACATTTGCAACGTTGCACGCGATCGTTCGAGCATGAACATCCTTTAATTTGTATCCGCGCAATCCGTGGCGCCAGCTAGGGCATGATCCGGAAAAGTGCGAAGCGGTTTTTCGAAAAGGATCATGCCTAACGGGCGGCCTAAGGCGCGATGACGATTCAAACCGGGTCTGATCGCGCTTTTTAAGCGGCCACCTCTGACATTCATGCGAGCCATCGTCGGCTCGGGGAGGGCCGATGATCAGCCGCAGGGCGCTTTCCGGATTGTTGATGACGCTGGTCGGCCCCTCGTCGCGGGCCGGCAGCGACAGGCTGGCGCTGGGCCATTGCCAGGGATCATGCGCGAATGTCGACTTGCCGACCCTTGGCTACGATCAGTTCTGCCGGTCGTTGTTCGATATCGCGGCAAGCGGCAGGCTGCATGCGGTCGCAACCGGTTCGGAGATTCGCGGAGAGATGCGATCTCTGTTCCGGGCGCGGCGGCTTTATCGGCCGTCGCGTGACGAGATCCGGGTGCTCTGGCGCGCGCCGGCGGATGGCTTCTCGGTCGTGAAGGTCGAGTTCGATCTGGAATGCGGCGTGCCGGTGCGCGGATGTCTTGGAATTCCCGACGGAGAATTCAAGGGGTTGATCCTGCTCGGCCACGGCATGGCGAGCACGCCGGAGCGCTGCTTCGACGATGCCGACAAGGACTACATGAACGCGCTCGGCAAACGGCTATGTCGGGACGGTTACGTCGTCTGGTGTCCTTACATCGTCCAGATCGGAAATCAGGAGAGCCAGAACAACATCGCCGCGATGCTGGCATCTCACGGCATCTCCGCCCACAACGTGTCATGCGCATCGCTCGACGCCGGCGAAATCGTTTGCAGAAAGCTCACCGGCGTGTCGGGTTTGAATGTCGGCGTCTACGGGGTGTCCTGGGGCGCCTTTCTCGCGCTGCATCTGGAAGCCGCGACGGGGCAGATGCGGCCGACTGTCGTGTCCGGATATATGCGCGACGAGAAGAAGTTCCTGATGTCATCCGTGATCACCAGGAATCTCGGCGTCGAACTCGCGGCTTACATTCATTTCAGCAACGGCCGCGCCAAGTACGCCGGCGCGGAGCTGGCGTACTTGCTCTGCCCGTGCCCGCTGTTCGTCGAGATCGGGAGCCGTGACGGTGCAAACGCGCTGGAACTTGGGCGGGATGAAAAGTTTTCTCAAATGCAGTCGGTCTACGCATCGTCAGGCCATCCGCATTTGATCGACATGGATATCTTCGACGGTGTGCACGAGGTCAGCGGCAAGCGCGCGCGGCCGTGGCTATCCGAACGTCTGGCGTCGCCAGCCTATCAAGACACCTCTCGCTTGAAGAACGCCATCGCGTTGTGAGCGCAGCCTGACCTCGAGGGTACCGAGAGTGCGCTCGTGTGGGATCACATTGACGGGAGCTTTCGGCGACGGCGGCATGCACTGAGCCGGTCCGCGCGGCCGCAATGGCTGTGTCATGGTGGCGTCGCAGCGCTTCACAAAGCTGGCTGTCGTCGGGATCGGCGCAACGATCGCGATCAGCTTACAGCATTGTCGGATTGGCCGCGTTATGATCTGCTGCAACGCACTGCCCATCCTGACCTTCGGGTCTGAGGGAACTCGACGTCATATCCGTCTCGTAGCGTCTGTTGGTAGCCGAAGGGTTGGACTGCATGAGTGGTACGGAACGCATGCTCGGTGGCTTGGCAGAGTTTCTCGTATCGGCGGGACTAATGGCGGCGGGAGTATCGGCGGCCCATGCCCAGGCGGGGCCGCCCGGGCCTCCTGCCGTGGGCGTGTTCGAGGCGGTGAAGCGGCCGATCACCGAAACCAATGAATTTCTCGGACGCATCGAAGCCCCCAACCGCGTCAACGTGGTGGCGCGTGTGACCGCGTTCCTGGACAAGCGGAACTTTGTCGAGGGCTCCGAGGTCAAGGCCGGTGATCTCTTGTATCAACTCGAGCGCGGACCGTTCGAGGCCGATCTCGCATCGAAGAAGGCACAGGTCGCCCAATTGCAGGCGACGCTGGTCAACGCCAAGCTGACCACCGATCGCGCCAAGGCCCTGATGGGCGGCCCGGCCGGCCAGCAATCCAATGTTGATGCGGCGGTCGCCAACCAGCAGAGCCTCGAGGCACAGGTGCAGGCCGCGCAGGCGCAGGTCGACCTGTCCCAGATCAATCTCGACTACACCATGATCCACTCGCCGATCGACGGCAGGATCGGACGCACCGCGGTCACCGAGGGCAACGTCGTGACGCCGAGCTCGGGAACTCTGACGACCATCGTCAGCCAGGACCCGATGTATGTCACCTTTCCCGTGCCGGTGCGCGAGGCGCTCGATCTGCGCGACCGTTATGCGACGCGCGGCGGCTTCAAGGCCGTCGTCATCCGCCTGCGGTTGCCGGACGGCCGGCTCTTCGACAAGACCGGCGAGCTGAATTTCGTCAACAACACGATCGCGCAGAACACCGATACCATCTCCCTGCGCGGCACCATCCCTAATCCGCCGACATATACCTCCGTCGCGGCCGGCGGCTCGCTCCGCGAACTCACCGACAATGAGTTCGTGACCGTTCTCCTCGAAGGCGTGCAGCCGGTCGAGGTGCTCGCGATCCCGCGTTCGGCGGTGCTGTCGGACCAGCAAGGCGAATATGTCTATGTCGTCGGCGCGGACAACAAGGCCGAGCAAAGGCGGATCCAGCTTGGGCAATCGACCGCAACGATTGCGGCGGTGACGGGCGGCATCTCGCTCGGCGACAAGGTCGTCGTCGAGGGGTTGCAGAAGGTCAAGCCGGGCGAGGTGGTGGCGCCGGGGCCCGTCAGCGCGCTGATCCAGTCGAGCATGAAGGTTTCGGCGGATGGCGGCGCGAGCAGCGCGCCGAAATCGACGGGCAATAACCCATGATTTCTGCCGTCTTCGTCGATCGTCCGCGGCTTGCGATCGTCATCGCGTTCGTGATCACGATCGCGGGCGCGCTGGCGCTGATGCAGATTCCGGTCGCGCAGTTTCCGGACATCGTGCCGCCGCAGGTCACGGTCTCCGCCGTATTCCCCGGCGCATCGGCCGAAGTGGTCGAATCGAGCGTCGCCCAGCCGCTGGAAGCGCAGGTCGTGGGTGTCGACAAGATGCTCTACATGAAGTCGACCAGCGGCAATGACGGCAGCTACACGCTGACGGTCTCGTTCGCGCTCGGCACCGATCCCGATATCAACACCGTCAACGTCAACAACCGCGTGCAGAGCGCGCTCGCGCAATTGCCGACCGAGGTGCAGGCGCAGGGCCTGACCGTGCAGAAGAAATCCTCGGCGGTGCTGCAATTCATCGTGCTGTACAGCAAGAGCGGCGATCAGGATCCGCTGTTCATCACCAACTACGCCATCATCAACGTGCTGGACGCGATCTCGCGCACGCCTGGTGTCGGACAGGCCTCGCTGTTCGCGAAGCTGAACTACTCGATGCGGATCTGGTTCGACACCCAGCGCCTGACCAGCCTCAACCTGGCGCCGTCGGACGTGATCGCCGCGATCAGGGCGCAAAGCGTGCAGGCGCCGGTCGGCCGCATCGGCGCGCGTCCGATCAGCAATGACCAGCAGTTCCAGTTCAATGTGCAGACGCAGGGCCGCCTGACGACATCCAAGCAGTTCGGCGACATCGTGCTGCGGGCCAATCCGGATGGCTCGGTGCTGCGGATCAGGGACGTTGCTCGTGTCGAGATCGGCGCGCAGAACATGGATTCGGAGTCGCGGATCGACGGCAATCCCGGCGTGCCGATGGGCATCTATCTCGCGCCTGGCGCCAATGCCGTGACCACGGCCAAGGCGGTGCAGGCCACGCTTGCGCGGCTGTCGGAGCGGTTTCCGCCGGGGCTGACCTATCTCGTACAGTACGACTCCACCACCTTCGTGTCCGATACGATCAAGGAGGTGATGAAGACGCTCGGCGAAGCCTTCGTGCTCGTCGTGATCGTGGTGTTCCTGTTCCTCGGCAATCTGCGCGCCACGGTGATCCCGGCGGTCGCGGTTCCGGTCAGCCTGATCGGCGCGTTCGCGGTGCTGCTGGCGCTCGGCTACTCGGCCAATACAGTCTCGCTGCTGGCGATGGTGCTGGCGATCGGCATCGTGGTCGACGACGCCATCGTCGTGGTCGAGAACGTCGAGCGCGTCATGGAGGAGGAGCCGGAGCTATCGCCGGCCGACGCCACCAAGAAGGCGATGGCGCAGATCACGGCGCCGATCATCGCGATCTCGCTGGTGCTGCTCTCGGTGTTCGTGCCGATCGCGTTCATCCCCGGCATTTCCGGCACGCTGTTCCGCCAGTTCGCGGTGACGATCAGCGCCGCGATGGTGATCTCGGCGCTGAATGCGCTGACCTTGTCGCCGGCACTGTGCGCCGTGTTCCTGCGCCACGGCGGGCCGCGCCGCGGCATCATGGGACGGGTGCTCGGCAGCATCGACTGGGTGCGCGACCGCTATGCCGGCGTGGTGCAACGGCTGGTTCGTGTGGCGGTGCTGTCGCTGGTCGCGGTGCTGGTGTTTGCCGGCGCGGTGTTCGGCGTGTCGAAGATCACGCCGACCGGCTTCCTGCCCGAGGAGGATCAGGGCGCCTTCTTCATCGCGGTGCAATTGCCCGACGGCGCGTCGGTGGCACGCACCAGCGAGGTCACCAAGCAGGTCGAGGCGCTGTTGAAGAAGAATCCGGCGATCGACCATGTGCTGTCGATCATCGGTTTCTCGCTGCTCGACGGTGCCAGCGAGCCGAATTCGGCATTCATGGTGGCGCGCATGAAGGCGTTCGCCGATCGCAAGGCTGTCACCGACTCGGTGCAGGCTGCGATCGGGCAGACCTTCGTCGGGGGATCGCAGATCCGTCAGGCCTCGGTGCTGCCATTCAACCTGCCGCCGATCATCGGGCTTTCGACCTCCGGCGGTTTCGAATATCAGCTCGAGGCGCTCGAAGGGCAGGATCCGGCCTCGCTCAGCAGCGTGATGGGCGGGCTGATCGGCGCGGCGAACCGCAATCCGAATCTGGCCCGCGTGTTCTCGACCTTCACCGCGACCAACCCGTCGGTCTATCTCGATATCGATCGCGCCAAGGCGCAGGCGCTCGGCCTCAACATGGCCGACGTCTTCACCGCGCTGCAGGCCACGCTCGGCGGCATCTACGTCAACAACTTCAACCTGTTCGGCCGCACCTGGCAGGTCAATGTGCAGGGCGATGCCACCGATCGCCGCGACATTCCCGACATCTGGCAGATCTATGTGCGCAACAGCGGCGGCGAGATGGTGCCGATCCGCTCGATCGCAAGCCTGCGCATCGTGACCGGACCGCAGGTGATCACGCGCTACAACAATTATCGTTCGGTCACCGTGAACGGCAGCCCGGCGGCGGGCGTGTCCTCGGGCACCGCGATCGCGACGATGGCCGAGCTCTCCAAGTCGACGCTGCCTTCCGGCTATTCCTACGAGTGGACCGGCACGGCCTATCAGGAGCAGGCGGCCTCCGGCCAGACCGGCATCATTCTCGGCCTCGCGGTGCTGTTTGCCTATCTGTTCCTGGTCGCGCTGTATGAGAGCTGGACGATCCCGATTCCCGTGCTGCTATCGGTCACGGTCGGCGTGTTCGGCTCCTATCTTGCGATCAAGCTCGCGGGCCTCAACCTCGATCTCTACGGTCAGATCGGCCTCGTGGTGCTGATCGCGCTCGCCGCCAAGAACGGCATCCTGATCGTCGAGTTCGCCAAGGAGCAGCGCGAGGCCGGCAAGCCGATCGCGGAGGCCGCGACGATGGGCGCACAAATGCGCTTCCGCGCCGTCATGATGACATCAATTGCCTTCATCCTCGGCCTGGTGCCGCTGGTGGTCGCGACTGGTGCCGCGGAAATCAGCCGCCGTGCGGTCGGCACCGCGGTGTTCGGCGGTATGCTCGCCGCAAGCTCGGTCGGCATCTTCCTGGTGCCGATGCTGTTCGTCACCTTCCAGGGCTGGCGCGAGGGTGTAAAGAACCGCTTCGGCAGACGGACCAAGGCGGAACAGCCTGCCTCGCATTAGATACTGCCTAATCCCTTCGCGCATTAGGGAGGCGCGTGGGGCGGGTCTATGCTGCTGGCCTCATCGATGGAGTTCTGGATTGAGCGTTGCCTTCACCAAGGAAGAAAGTGCCGAGACCGCGTCCGAAACGCTGTTGCCGGACCGCCCCATTTCGCCGCATCCCAACCTGGTGACCGAAGCAGGACGCAAGGCGCTGGAGCGTGAGCTCCAGGCGGCACGCGAGGCCCTAGAGGCCGCGCAGCAGCTGGACGACGTCAACGAACGGCGGCGGCAGTCGGCGGTTCCGTTGCGCGACGCGCGCTATCTCACGGAGCGGCTCCGCACCGCGCAGGTCGTGCCTGACCCTGCTTCCACCGAAACCGTTGCCTTCGGTAGCACGGTGACCTTCAGCCGCGCCGACGGGCGGGTGCAGACCTATCGCATTGTCGGCGAGGACGAAGCCGATCCAAAGGCAGGCTCGATTTCCTTTGTCTCGCCGGTAGCGAGGTCGCTGATGGGCAAAGCCCTGGGCGACGTCGCAGGCTCGGGCGATCAGGAGCTGGAGATCGTCGCGATCGCTTAGAGAGTGATGGGATTAGATTGAATGGCGGTCGCAAAGGCGGCGCGTCCCCTCGCCCCGTTCTTACGGGGAGAGGGTTTGGGGTGAGGGGCTGCCTCCGCACACGCGGAGACAGATACTCTCGCGGAGACTCCCCCTCTCACCCGGAACGCATCTGCCGATGCGTTCCGACCTCTCCCCGCACGCGACCGCACGCGGGGCGAGGTGAACCGGAGTCCGCCGCTCGATTCGGAGCAAAGTGATCACGCTGCCGGCAGGGCAAGCCGCTCGATAGTCTGAATATGCCGCGCCAGCAGGCTGCAGGCCTGTTCGATGTTGCGTGCGCGCAGCGCCTGCAGGATCACGCGATGATCCTGGCTCGGCCGCGGCCGCCAGCCGGCGTTGCGCGCCATCGCGAACACCAGTCGCGAATTCGCAAGCTGCAGGCCGTCGAGGCTGGCAAGCAGCCGCGGCATCGCGCACGGCGCCACCAGCGCATGGTGAAAGGCGCGATTGGCCATCTCGAAATCCTGCACCGTCTCGGCATTGTCGCCTTGGATCATGGCGAGTTCGATCCGTGCCAGATGGGCCGATGTGAGCCTGGGGGCGGCATTGCGCAACGCCACCACCTCGAGCGCGGCGCGCATCTCGGCGATTTCCTTCACCGACCTGGTGTCGAGCGGCGCGACCCGCACCCCGCGTCGCGGCACCGCAACAACGAGATGCTGCGCCTCCAATTGCCTGAAGGCCTCGCGCACCGGCACGTGGCTCGAATGGAATTCGCGCGCGACATGATCCTGCCGCAGCGGCGCGTCCGGCAGCAATTCGCAGTTGATGATGCGCTCGCCGATCGCTTCGGCGATGCGCCCCGCGGTGGTCGTGTTCGCGCCTTCGCTCGTCATAGATTATCTATCGTAAAAACGGGTGCGCGCGCGTTCGGGCTCGGCTAGCATCGTTCTAAGTCCACAGATCATAGATAATATACCAGATTATCTATGATCCACAGCAAACGAGAAAGCAAGCCATATGGTTGATGTCGTGGAAATCGAACGGACCGACAGCCGCACCAGCGCAGCGCCCCGCAAGACCTGGGACCGTGCCGAGGCTGAAGCGCTCTATGACCTGCCGTTCGCGGATCTGATGTTTCAGGCGCAAGGCGTGCATCGCGCCAACTTCAATCCGAACCATGTCGAAACCGCGAGCCTGCTCAGCATCAAGACCGGCGGCTGCCCGGAAGACTGCGGCTACTGCTCGCAAAGCGCGCATTACGACACCGGCCTGAAGGCCACCCGCCTGATGCCGCGGGATGAAGTTGTCGCGGTCGCGCAGCGCGCCAAGGATGCCGGCGCAACCCGCTTCTGCATGGCCGCGGCCTGGCGCAGTCCGAAGGACCGCGATCTCGATCAGGTCTGCGACATGGTCAGCGCGGTGAAGGGCCTCGGCATGGAAACCTGCGTCACGCTCGGCATGCTGACGCCAAAGCAGGCCGAGCGTCTCTCCGACGCCGGCCTCGATTTCTACAACCACAACGTCGACACCTCGCCCGAGTTCTACGACAAGATCATCACCACCCGCACCCTGCAGGATCGCATCGATACGCTCGCGCATGTGCGCGACGCCGGCATCAAGGTCTGCTGCGGCGGCATTATCGGCATGGGTGAACAGGTCGATGACCGGCTCGGCATGCTGATGCTGCTTGCCAATCTTCCCAGCCATCCGGAGAGCGTTCCGATCAATCTGTGGAACGAGGTCAAGGGCGTGCCGGTCAACGACACCGCGGAACGGCCCGATCCGATCGCGCTGGTGCGTCTGGTTGCCACCGCGCGGATCATGATGCCGAAGAGCGTGGTGCGGCTGTCGGCCGGACGGCAATACATGACCGACGAGCTGCAGGCGCTGTGCTTCCTCGCCGGCGCGAATTCGATCTTCATCGGCGATGTACTGCTGACCACCAAGAACCCGCAGCGCGATCGCGACGCCAATCTGCTGGACCGGCTCGGCATCAACTCCGCCCTCGCCTGAGCGCACCTCCGGCACGCGCGCGGCGGGATTCGCCGCGCGACCAACTACAAATCTGAGAGAGAAGCATGAGCGCAATCCATGCGGCCAAGGTCGCTGATTACGCCGCGGCCTTGCACGCCCTGAGCAAGGACGATCGGCTGCGCGGTCTCAAGCCGCGCGCGGGCATCGATTTCGTCTCGAACGACTATCTGGCGCTCGCGAACGCGCCGCGCATCAAGAATGCGGTCTCGGCCGCGCTCGGGGCCGGCACACCGATCGGCGCCGGTGGGTCGCGGCTGCTGCGCGGCAATTGCGAGGAGCACGAACGGCTAGAGGCCGAAGCCGCCGCGTTCTTTGGAGCCGAGACGGCGCTGTTCTTCGGCGGCGGCTATGTCGCCAATTTCGCCGTGCTGACGACGCTGCCGCAGCGCGGCGATCTCCTGGTGCTCGATTCTCTCGTGCACGCCAGCATCCATGAAGGCGCGCGGGCCGGCCGGGCCGAATTCCGGATCAGCGCGCACAATGATCCCCAGTCGGTCGAAGACACCATTCGCGGCTGGCGTGCCGAGGGCGGCACGGGCCGGGCCTGGATCGTGGTCGAAAGCGTCTACAGCATGGATGGCGACGTCGCGCCGCTCGACGACCTCGTCGCCATCGCGGACCGGCACGACGCGTTCCTGATGGTGGACGAGGCGCATGGCACCGGCGTCTATGGCGAGCAGGGGCGTGGGCTGACGGCGTCCTATGAGGGGCGCGAGAACCTCGTGATCGTTCATACCTGCGGCAAGGCGCTGGGCGCCGCCGGCGCGCTGGTCACCGCTTCGACCGTGCTGCGCGACTTCATGGTCAATCGCTGCCGCCCGTTCATCTTCGCCACTGCACCGTCGCCACTTGTGGCCGTCGCCGTGCGCGAGGCGCTGCTGATCCTGCAGCAGGAGCCCCTGCATCAGCAGCGCCTGGCAAAACTGGTCGCGTTCACGCATCGCGAGCTCGACCTGCGCGGTTGGCGCAGCCCGTCGCGCTCGCAGATCGTGCCCTATATCGTCGGCGACAATGCGCGTGCGATGCAGCTGGCGTCTGCGCTGCAGGCGCGCGGCTTCGATATCAGAGGCATCAGGCCGCCGACCGTGCCGGCAGGCTCTGCCCGGTTGCGGATTGCGCTGACCCTTAATGTCGACGAGGACGACGTGCGCGCGCTGCTCGACGCGCTGGTCGACGAGACCAAAGGCTGGTCGCGATGACGAGCCGGATCGTGATCACCGGCACCGATACCGGGATCGGGAAGACGGTGTTCTGCGCGGGCCTCGCCGGCTTCCTCGGCGCGCGCTACTGGAAGCCGGTTCAGGCCGGCCTCGAGGAGGAAACCGATGCGCAACTGGTCGCACGGCTTGGCGGGCTCCCGGCGGATCGCATCGTGCAGGAACGTTACCGGCTTCGAACGCCGGCTTCGCCGCATCAGTCTGCCGCACTCGACGGCGTGCGCATCGACGCTGCCGCGCTCGGCGTGCCCGATGCCGGGGACCGTCCGCTGGTGATCGAGGGCGCCGGCGGGCTGATGGTGCCGCTCGACGGCAACACGCTCTATATCGATATCTTCGCGCGATGGCGCCTTCCGGTCGTGCTGTGCGCCCGCACCGCGCTCGGCACCATCAATCACTCGCTGTTGTCGGTCGAGGCGCTGCGCACGCGCGGGATCGACATTCACGGGATCGCATTCATCGGCGAGAGCAATCCCGAGAGCGAGCGCGCGATCTGCGAGATCGGGCAGGTGCGCCGGCTAGGCCGGTTGCCCTGGCTTGCTCCGCTTGCGGCAGACACGCTGCAGGCAGCGTTCAAGGCGTCGTTCCGGCGGGAAGATTTCAATCCATGACATCCGCTCGGAAGTCGCCGATCTGGCACCCGTTCACCCAGCACGCGCTGCACGGCGAGATGACGAGGATCGTGCGTGGGGAGGGCGCCTATCTCTACACCGCGGATGATCGCCGCATCATCGATGCGATCGCATCCTGGTGGGTCGTGACCCACGGCCATTGCCATCCGCACATCGTGCGCGCGATCCAGGACCAGGCGGAGCAGCTCAACCAGATCATCTTCGCGGGCCATACCCACGATCCGGCCGAGCAGGTCGCCGCGCAGCTGTTGAAGCTGGCGCCCGACGGGCTCGATTACGTGTTCTTCTCCGACTCTGGCTCGACCAGCGTCGAGGTGGCGCTGAAGATGGCGCTCGGCTACTGGCACAATATCGGCGCGACGCGCACGCAGATCATCGTGATGGAAAACTCCTACCATGGCGACACGGTCGGGACGATGTCGGTCGGCGCGCGCGGCGTCTTCAACAGGGCTTACGAGCCGCTGCTGTTCGACGTCGCGTCGATCCCGTTTCCGGCGCCTGGCTATGAACAGACGACGCTCGACGCGCTCGAAGCCGCGTGCAGGAAGGAATCCGCGGCAGTGTTCATTGTCGAACCGCTGATCCTGGGTGCGGGCGGGATGCTGATGTATCCGCCCTGGGTGCTGAAGGAAATGAAACGCATCTGCGCAGCCGCTGGCGTGTTGTTCATCGCCGACGAGGTGATGACCGGCTGGGGCCGCACCGGCACCTTGTTCGCCTGCGAGCAGGCGGACGTCAGGCCCGATATCGCCTGCTATTCGAAGGGCCTCACCGGCGGTTCGCTGCCGCTCGCGGTGACGCTGTGCCGTGCGGAGATCTACGACGCACATTATTCCAGTGATCGTTCGCGCACCTTCTTCCACTCCAGCTCCTACACGGCAAACCCGGTCGCCTGCGCTGCTGCAAAAGCAAACCTCGAGCTCTGGCAACACGGTGCAGGCGCGCGCGTCTCCGCGGTGGCTGCGATGCAGGAGCGTCTGCTCGCCGCGTTCCGTGCCGACGCGCGCTTCGAGAACGTCCGCCGCACCGGGACCGTCACCGCACTTGATCTGAAGGCGAGCGATGCGGGCTATCTCGCCGGCATCGGCCCAAAGCTTCAGGCCTTCTTCGAACGCCGCAATCTGCTGCTGCGGCCGCTCGGCAACACGATCTACGTCATGCCGCCCTATTGCGTCACCGAGGCGGATCTCGAGGAGATCTACGACGGGATCAGCTGTGCGGCCGACGCGCTGGCTTGACGGCGCGCTTCGCGCCCAAAAGTCAGGGATGATGATCGCATCGCGGTCGTGGTGCGCGCGATGGGGTCTCATACGACATCGGCGTGCCCTTGCAGGCACGCCGATGAGCCCGATCATGAGTGCTGGCGTGCCGCCGGATGCGGCCTCGCAGCGGGATGAGGCCGCGGCGCCGGTCGTGACACATGCGGGGGCGCGGGCCGATGCACAACCGCTTGCGCGACGCGCGGCGCCGGTGGATGCGCGACCGCGCGTGGCTGCGGCGGTGCATGCTGCACGAGCTGCGGTCTTGACGCCGGCGGAGCGACGTGCGGCGCGGGTGCGGGATGTGCGCCGGCACCGGGGAGAGTATGCGCAGTCGGCAAGGCGTGTCCCGGCGGCAAAGCGTTCCCCGTCGGTAGAGCGTGTCCGGCCGGCGAAGCATTTGCTGTCGGCAGGGCATGTCCTGGCGGCGGAGCATTCCCCGTCGGGAGAGCATGTCCCGTTGGCAAGGCGTGTGCGGCCGTGGGTTGCGCATGTCGGGGCGGCGGCGCCGCGATCGGCTTGCCCGGGCGCGCGGCCACCACGCCGGCGCCGCTGAACCGTGCTGCGTGCGCGGTCGCCGCGACCGCCGGATGACCATGGTTGTTGGTGAGCGTCAGCGCCGGATTCTTCATCGCCGCTTCCGCGTGTCGCGTCTGCTCGCCGGTCGCGGCCATGTGGTGCCCGCTCTGGGCCGCGAGCTGCTGCGGCGTCGGCTTCACCGTGGTGCCGCCGGTGCCGCCGTTGTAGCTGACGTTGGTCGTGTTGTTGACGACGGTCTTGTTGTAGACGTTGGTGACCGAGACGTTCGAGATGTTGTTGACGGAGCTGTTGTAGAAGAAGCTGCCGCCGCGCCAGTAGCCGCCCTCATAGCCGACGCCGGTGTAGCCGAAGCCATAAGAGATGCCGCCGTAGAAGCCGACGGTCGCGCCCCAATATCCGGCGTGGAAGGCGTAGGCGCCGTCGCTCCAGCCCCAATAGCCGGGGGTCCACAGCAATTCGGGCGCAGGCGGAAGCACCCATGTGCCGGGCACCCAGTAGTAACCGGTGTCGTCGTTCCATGCCCAATAGCCCGGAGTCCAGATGTAGCCGGGCGCGGGGATCGGCGGCTGGACATAGACCGGCAATGGCGGCGGCGCCGCATTGACGGTGATGCCGATGGCAAGCTGCCCGCGTGCTGGCGCGAGCGGTGAGAGACAGCAGAGGCTGAGAGCCAAGGCGAAAGGCAGTCCGGCGATGCGGCGCATGGCACATACTCCAATCTTCTTCCCCCAGCGTTGGAGTCGAATAGTGGCGGCGACATGAACCCGTTGTGAATGTTTGTGCTGACACCGTGATTTCGAGTTCGCGCGACGGCGGGATCGTTAACGACGGCGAATGCAAGTCAGCTCGGTGTCAGGATGGAACGCGACGGTGCGGTCGCGTCAGCTTCATCACTGCGCCAAATAGTCGAATTTTCGATTTGAATTGGACGACGACCCCCTGCGCGTCATCAATCGGTGCCCGGAGCATCCGGCTGCCAAAGGCCGGGCAGGGAGGTTTGGCATGGCGCGATCCGCCGACATCGACATCAACGCGGGCGCGCGCCTCGACAGGCTACCGATCTGCGGATTCCACTGGCGCATCCTGGCCCTGATCGGCGCCGGCATGTTCCTCGACGCGTTCGATATCTATCTGGCCGGCGGCGTGCTGGGCGCCGTGCTCAAGGCAGGCTGGTCGACGCTCGAGCTCAACGCCGCATTCGTCTCCGCGACCTTCGTCGGGATGACGATCGGCGCGTGGTGCTCCGGCATCCTCGGCGATCGGTTCGGCCGCCGCTTCTCCTATCAGATGAACCTCGCGATCTTTGGCCTCGCCTCGATCGCCGCGGCCTTCGCGCCGAACATGATGGTCCTGATCGGCCTGCGTTTCATCATCGGCATTGGCCTCGGCGCAGAGATCGTGGTCGGCTACGCGACGTTGACGGAATTCGTGCCGGCTTCCTCGCGTGGACGCTGGATCGGGCTGCTGGCCGTGATCACCAATTTCTCGCTGTTCGTATCCTCCATGGTCGGCCTGTGGGTGATCCCGACGCTTGGATGGCGCTACATGTTCGGCCTTGTCGGTTGCCTTGCGATGGTCGTCTGGATTCTGCGCAAGTCGATGCCGGAATCGCCGCGCTGGCTCGCCGCCAACGGACGCGCCGATGAAGCCGAGAAGGTCCTGTCGGCGATCGAAGTCGAGGCCGCGCGCAAGGCGACACTGCCTGCCGTCGCTGCCCGCGCGCCGGTGCAGGAGTCTCCCGGCGCGGTCTGGCGTCTGTTCCAGCCGCCGTATCTCGCGCGCACGCTGCTCGGCAGCCTGTTGCACATCGTCGTCGGCTTCAGCCTCTACGGGTTCATCGGCTGGCTGCCGACCTTCATGGTCAAGGGCGGCCACAGCGTGGTTTCCTCGCTGGGCTACACCACGGTGATGGCGCTGGGCGGCCCGGTCGGATCGCTGATCGGGCTCGTGCTGGCGGACCGGCTCGGACGCAGGCTGTCGATCGTCTGTTCGTCGATTGCGGCAGCGGCGCTCGGTATCGCCTATCCATACATGCCGGATGGTGTTGCGCTCGCGGGTGTGGGCTTCCTGCTGATCACGGCGATCTACGTGATGCTGGCGACCGGGTTCGCGATGCACGTCCCCGAACTGTTTCCGACGCGGTATCGGCTTCGCGGCACGGCGATCTGCGCCACATCCGGACGCATCGCGACCGCGCTGGTTCAATACGTCGTGGTTGCGATCTTCGCCTGGCAGGGGCTGACCGGCGTGCTGACGACCCTGGCCGGCATCCTCGTCTTCCAGGCCGTGGTCTTCCTCGTGTTCGGTTTCGAGACCAAGGGGCGCTCTTTAGAGGACGCATCGGCCGTCACGGACGCCGAGGCAGCACGTCAATCGCCCATGGCGCGGAGGCCGGCGGACCTCGGCGCCTAGTTCAGGTCGGAGCACGCCGCCCTGATCCGGTCGCGGAGCCAGCCGTTGGCGTTGCTCTGATCGTATCTGCGGTGCCAGTACAACATCCAGTCAAACGGCGCGGATTCGAACGGCAGTTCCTCCATCCTCAGATCATCGTCCATCAGCACGGTCGCGAGGTGCCTCGGCATCACCGCGAGCAGATCGGTCTTCTTCAAGACATGGGGCACGACCAGCCAATGCGGCACGTTCAGGGCGATGCGTCTTCGATGGCCGCGTTCGGCGAGCACGTCGTCGACGAAGCGAAGATCGGTCGGGCTCATCGAGACCTTCATGTGCTCCCGCGCGATGAAGCGCTCAAAAGTCAGCCGTGCGCGCTTGATCTGGTGTCCGCGTCGCATCAGGCAGACCATGCGGTCTCGCAGCAGCGTTTCCGAACGGATCGATGCGGAATGCTCGAGCCCCATGCTCACCGCGACGTCGATCTCGTCCCGCTCCAGCGCATCGATCGTCAGGGCGGGCGGCAGATGGATCGTGTTGTAGGAAATTCGGCCCTCCGGCGGCCGCGTTGCGGCGAGCCGCGGCAGCAGCAGGCATGCGAGAATGTCCGACATCCTGATCGTGAAGGTGCGTTCGGTCCGGTCTGGATCGAAGCCGGCGTCGCTCGCCATCACGCGCTCGACCTGACGCAGAACCTGGCGCAGCGGCTCCGCCAGTTCGGTGGCGCGGGGCGTCGGCTTCATCCCGGTTGTGGTCCGCACCAGGAGTTCGTCCTTGAACATCGCGCGCAGCCGGTTAAGCGCATTGCTCATCGCGGGTTGGCTGAGGCCGACCCGGTCTGCCGCCTTGGTGACGTGACGCTCGGTCAGCAATGCGTCCAGCGCGACGAGCAGATTGAGGTCGATGGATCGAAGGTTCATTCATCATTCATATCGTGAATGACGAGAGATAACAAATCCATTTCATCCATGATGGCGCAGCGCGTATCAATCGATCAGGACCAAGGAGGCACCAATGAGCTTTGAGACGATCAAGCGCGACGTGAAGATCTGCATGTTCGACCAGTACGGCACGGTCGTCGACATGCAGGGCGGCCTGACCAGGATCGCGGCGCCGTTCCTCGAGAAGAAGGGCTGGAAGGGCGATCCGAATTCCTTCGTCACGTGGTGGCGTCGCACGCATTTCGAGAACTCGATGATCGATGCGCTGCTGCATCGCGAGCACACGCCCTATCGCGAGATCGGGCACCGCGCGGTTGCCCACGTCATGGACCGCGCGAAGATCGACTATACGATGGACGATGTGCGCTACCTCGTGGGCGAGATCGAGAAGCTGTTGCCGTTTCCAGAGGTGCCGGACGCACTCGCGCGGCTGCAACGCAAGTACAAGCTCGTCGTGCTCTCGAACGGCGATCCGGACATGCTCGAGACCGCGAAGCAGTACCACAAGGTCCCGTTCGATCGCGTGATCTCGGTGGCCGAAGCCAATTCGTTCAAGCCGCATGTCGCGACCTATACGAAAGCGGCCGAGATCATGGGCGTGAAGCCCGCGCAGGTGCTGTTCGTGGCCAATCATGCCTTCGACTGCATCGGCGCCAAGTCCGCCGGCATGCGGACGGCCTTCATCGATCGGCGCAGCCGCCCGTTCGGCATCACGCCGCATCAGCCCGATATCCTGGTGCCGTCGATGAAGGACCTCGCCGATGCGATCGTCTGATCGCGAGCCGCTGTCGGGCATCAGGGTCCTCGACCTCTGCCGGGTGGTCTCTGGCCCGTTTGCCACGATGCAGCTCGGCGATCTCGGCGCCGACATCGTCAAGATCGAGGATCCGCGTCAAGGCGACGAAAGCCGCCGTTACGGACCCCCCTTCGTCGGCGGCGAGAGTGCGTATTTTTTGTCGGTGAACCGCAACAAGCGAAGCTGCGCCATCGATCTGAAGTCGCCGGCTGGGCGCGACGCGGTGCTCGATCTTGCATCCGTCGCAGACGTCGTCATCGAGAACTTCCGCCCCGGCACCCTGGACAAATGGGGGCTCGGCTTCGACGCGCTGCGCGCCCGAAAGGCCGACATCATCCTGTGCAGCATTTCGGGATTCGGTCGCACCGGTGCCGACGCCGCGCGCCCCGGCTACGATCTGATTCTGCAGGGCGAATCCGGCGTGATGGACATCACCGGCGATCCGGACGGACCGCCGACCAAGGTCGGCACGTCGATCGCGGACCTCGTCACGGGCCTTTATGCGTCGCATTCGGTGTTGGCCGCGCTGATGCGCAAGAGCCGCACCGGCGAGGGCGGCCGGGTCGACGTCTCCATGCTCGACGCCATGGCGTCGCTGCTGACGTTCAACGCCGGCATGTACTTCGCCTCGGGACAAAGCCCGAAGCGCCGCGGCAATGTCCATCCGACCATCAGCCCGTATGAACCGTTCGAGGCGAGTGACGGCTGGATCAATGTCGGGGTCGCGAACGACAAGTTCTGGGCGGCGTTTTGCGGCGTCGTCGGCCGTCCGAAGCTGCGCGAGGACATCCGCTTCGCAACCGCTCCGAAGCGTGCGGCGAGCCGCAACGAGCTCGTCGCGATCCTTTCGCCGATCTTTGCCCGGCGAAGTCGCGCCGACTGGCTGCAGGCGCTCGGCGCGGCGGGCATTCCGTGCGGCGCGATCAAGTCGGTCGGCGAGGTCTGCGAAACGCCTCAACTCACGCAGCGGGGAATGGTCCAGACCATCAGCCATCCGGCGGCGGGAGATGTGAAGTTCATCGCGAGGCCGACGCGGTTCGGCGACGAACCGCCGCCACCTTCCACGCCGCCGCCGATGCTCGGCGAACACACAGGCGAGGTGTTTACGGAATGGCTCGGCTGGAGCGACGATCGGCTCGAGAGGTCAGCGGTCGATGGCGCGTTCGGCGACTTTGGACGGACGTTCGTGCGATCGTCGATGTGAGCGGCGCCGCTGCGGTCGCGCCGCGCCGCCCAACGTGCGGCGAAATGGCGCGTAGCACAGTCCTGGCCTTTACCTGATCAAGCGCGCCCGTCCGCAGGAATTAAGAACTCGCTTTCCAAGATACAGAATTTGGATGACGCAATCCTGAATCGACGCCAATATTCCGGCCCAGGTTGAGGAGCGGCGCGCGATGAAGGACTTTATTGCCAAGTTCCTAACGTACAATCTGGAGATGCTTGCCAAGGCCTCGGATGAGGACCCGGCCGCGCATGACCAGAATGCAGTCTGGCTGCGCGCTGCGATTCCGGCTTGTCCGGCGGCAGCCGAGATCGGTTGGATCGGCGGCAATCCAGAACTTCCTGATCCCTTCCAATGGCCCAGCAGGGACGGCCAGCCGTATCAGTTTCTTTGCCAGATCAATTGCGCGTCCTTGCCGCCCAGCCTGTGGGGCGGCGTCGGTCCGAGGGCGGGGTGGCTGGCATTTTTCGCAGCCGTGTCCGGCCGTATCGACGTGAAAGTGATCCATCAACCGACGCTCGGACCGCAACGTCGCAACGAACGCGCCTGGCAGAAGAGCGCCACGGGTCTGTATTGGGTCGATGACAAGTATGACGGGCTGCTGGCACCGCCGCCCAGATGGCCGCTCGACTTCGTGCATCCCGTCGACGGCGAAAGCTGCGTTCCAAACCGGCTGCGGCGCAATCCTTCTGCCGATGCAGTTTTCGCCATCGCATCGTGGGAGCTTCAGCCGATCGATTGGAGAACGCTCGAACTGCTCGTGCAGGAGGTGCTTGCCCAATCGAGGGCGTGGGCGGCGCGTCTGACCGACGCGGCGCGGCAGCAGGAAGCGCGGCTCAAGCAGCCGCGCAAGGAGCTGGTGACTGCGTTCGAGCAACTCGCTGAAACAGCGGAACGGCTGCGCGAGGCGTTGGCACGTTCCGAAGCGGAGCAGCCATTCTCGTTGCAAAGCTGGCTGTCCCACGCCGAACTGGTCCTGCGCATCAGGGAGCTGCACAACGAGATCACCTTGCAGCGTGGCGGCAGCTTCGTTGCGGCGCTCGACAAGTCGGAAATCGAGCTCGCCAATGGCGAGGGTTTTCTGGCGCCGATCTGGGTGAAATCGAAAGCGCCTCTGTTTCCGCCCGATACCGAGCAAGGGCGCAGATATGCCGGGCTGGTTCGGCTCATTCAGGACCTTGAACGAGATATTCAGGCCGACGTACGGATGCCGTCGCCCGACAGGGGCGTTTCAGCCGATCTCGCCGGCTGGCTGGAATACAGGGAGAAGTTTCCGCAGGACTGGGAAGCCTATGCGGCGCGGGTTCGCGGGATTCGCAAACTGTACTACGCGTTCTGGATCGACAACGCCGCGGCGCTCGAGACGACGATGGCGCATGGTCGCGGGCTGCCGCCGCCCGAAAGCTGGGCAGACGCCCGCGGGCGCGCGGAGAGCGAGCGCGACTGGGCGCATGAGCAATTGCGCAGGTTCGGAACGGCCGAGGCAAGCGAGGGCCAGAGGCCCGCCATCGCACGGAGCAGGCAGCAGAAGGCCGAGGCGCTCGTCGCAGAGCTGGAAGCGGTCATGCGCAGGATCCGCGATCGCCAGAGCGAGGCCGCGTTCGTGCCCGACGAGTGGACCGCGCTCTATCGGCTGCTCGATGAGCGTGCGGCCGATCAGGCGCTGCCGGAGTTTTGGTCGACGGGGTACAGGGTGTTGCGCTCCGAAATCGCCAAGCAGCTTTACGCCGACGATCCCGATGCAGTGATCCCGGCGGCCCGGCATCCGCTTGAGACCGACTGGGCGTTCGACGCCGAGCAAGCCACGCTCCAGATCGGCGGCGCCCCGCGCGGCTGGTGCGCGGACTTTATCGAAGACAAGCCGAACTCGGTCATGCTGCTGCAATTTCCGAGCAACAATCTCACGCATTTCAGATGCGGCGACGTCAGCGACCTCGTCGTCTCGATCTCCCGCTCCGATCTTGAACGGTACGACTTCAAACATGTGCGGGTGGATGTATCGAATTGACAGATCCGCCGCAAAGGCGGTTGCCGGTGGCAGCCAAATGATCAGCGAAGCGAAAGACGGCCAATATCCGATTGCTGGCTGCGCAAAGGTGTCCTTTTGAAACGGCCTGTCATTCTTGCCGTCATGGCCATTGCATTGGCGTGGCTGTTGGTCCGATGCAGTACGCCGCAGGCATCTTTGCGCTACCGGATGACCATCGAGGTCGAAACCCCCGGCGGGTTGAAGTCCGGCTCTTCAGTGATGGAACTGCGCCTTGAGCGGGAATTCCTGATCCCGATGCCGGGCGCCGGTGGTTCCGACTGGGGTGGTGGCTTCACCATGCACGGCGAAGCCCCATTTGTGGATCTTGGCGACGGAAAGGTTCTGTTCGCGACGAACTACGATCGAAATTACAGCTATCTGAGCAGCATGACGCATATCGTCGTCCAGGTTCTCGGTTATCGCGAGCTGGCGCCGCCACTTCCGTCCGGCGACAACGCGAGAACCATGAGCGCGGCTGTCAAAGCCAAGCCATCCGGCGTCCTGCGCCCGAAGGACTATCCGACGCTGGTGACGTTCACCGACACGAGCAAGCCTAAATCCGTTGTCGTGGTCTCGTCCGACAATCTCGCCGCCGCCTTCGGGGCGGGCTACCGGCTCGGCCGAATGACGTTTCAAGTGGCCGAGCAGAATGCGCCGCTCACCGCTACTCTCGCGGCCCGTTTTCCGGCGCTAGTTGACGAGCGCGGCCGGCTGATCCTGCGTTAACTGGCTCGGTGATGCATCGCGAGGTGTTGGCGGCGTCCCGTCAATCGGGACAAGGCCTCGGGTTGAGCCGGCGCCATTCCTCCGGCGGCATGAAGGTGCCCGACCATATTCCGCGCCTGGCTTGGTTCGCCTCGTCCTGCTCCGGCTGAGACGGTCACTGGCATTGCCAGGATCGATATCCGGTTTCATACTCTGGCATAGGCCGGAGCCGGCCAGCTAACCTGACGGCGCGGCCAACCCGGAGAATACAAGAGACAATACCGGGTTTCTGAGCGGCGGAGAGACGGCGATGTCGTTTCGTCTCGCATTTGCCTTTGTGTCAATAGCGGCGGTGCTGGTTGATTCGACTGACGCCGTGTCGCAGGACATGCTGCGGAGTGTCGACCTCAACAGTCCGGAAATGACGGCGTCGGAGATGACGCGCGCCGAGGTCGATGCGCTCCTCAAATCGATCCCTCAAGGGGACGGACGCACTGCAGATTTGGATGGAAAGCGACTGTCGCACCTCGATCTCTCGGGCCTCGACTTCTCCGGCGGCAACCTTCATCTCGTAAAGCTCAACCAGACCAATCTGAAAGGCGCCCGCTTCGATCGGGCTATCTTGAACCAGGCCTGGCTAATCGACGCAGACTTGACAGGGGCGTCCCTCGTCAAGGCATCGCTGCTCGGCACGCAGATGCAACGCGCCAAGCTTGGCGGCGCCGACTTGAGCGGCGCTCGGATAACCGCCGATCTTTCCGGTGCCAGCCTGATCGGGGCCAGGCTTGCGGGCGCCGATCTGAGCGCTGATATGCGCAACCAATCGATGGGCCTGATGCGTGGCGTGCTCAAATCCGCCGATCTGCGGAACGCGGATTTAAGCGGCGCCAATCTCTCGCGCGCCGATCTCGAATTTGCGCAACTGCAGAATGCCAATTTGGCGAACTGCAGCCTCCATAGAGCTGACCTTGCGGGAGCCGACCTATCCGACGCCAATGTCGCCGGCGCAGATTTCACCGAGGCCGACCTTGCGTCGGCCCTGTTGCCGAGCGCGGCGGCGCTGGCCGAGGCCCGCAATCTGGACAAGGCCCGGAACTTGAACTTGGCGCGGCGCCCCCGTTAGGGATCGAATTGCAGTGTCCTGCGACAAGACCTATGTTCTGTCTTGAGAACCACGCAGCCGCTCATCGTGCGGCGGGCAGGACCACGGTGGATGGTTGCATGTCGCACCGGAGGTGACGCCATGACCATTTCTTCCAAACTGCACAATTATCTCGCTGCAGAAAACATCGAGTACGACGAAATCCCGCACGTACTGACGATGTCGTCAGCCCTTACCGCCCAGGCTTGTCACGTCTCGGGCGATCGCTTGGCCAAGGCCATTGTGCTGCGCCGCAACGACGGGTACCTGCTCGCCGTGCTGCCGGCATCGCATCACCTCAGGCTGGCGGATCTCAGGGCGAGATTCGGTGACGATATCGCCATGGCCGCTGAAGGCGAGATCGATCGGCTGTTCACGGACTGTACGCACGGGGCGGTTCCCGCCGCCGGTAGCTGCTACGGGCTCGACGTTATCGTTGATGACAGCATCCGGATGCAGCCCGAGATCTATATCGAAGCCGGCGATCATGAGACGTTGCTTCATCTCGGTCGTGCGCAATTCGCACGCCTGACCGCCGGTTCCCTGCATGGCAGCTTCAGTGCGCATGACTGAGGCGGCGTGACAGCGGGACCATCTATCTGTGCGCCCCGACTGGAGCATGATCCGGAGGGGTGCGAAGCGGCTCTTCCCCGAGGCAAGGGAGGAACGCGCTTGCGCGGAGATCATGCTCAAGCAAGGGGCTCGAGCGCGATAACGCTTCGACCCGGTTTCATCGTGCCTTAAGGCGCAGCACGCATGCAGTCGCGCCAGCTCTGTTGTATAATTGCGAGCGAGGGGGTGCTGCCTTGGACGGGAGGTCCTCCATGAAAGTCAAGGACGTGATGCACAAGGGCGTCGATTGGGTGAGCCCCGACACGCCAATCACCGAAATCGCGAAATTGATGCAAGGGCACGACATCGGCTGCATTCCGATCGGGCAAGACGATCGTCTGATCGGGATGGTGACGGATCGCGACCTCGTCTGCAAAGGTCTCGCGAGCAAGGACTTCAACTCTGCGCGCACCACAGCGCGGGATGTGATGACCGAAGGCATCCACTGCTGCCGGGAAGACGACGATCTGACGAAAGCTATACATCACATGGAAACGCTGAAGATTCGCAGACTGCCTGTGATCAACAAGAGCAAGCGGATGGTTGGCATGATCAGCCTGGGCGATGTAGGCCACTTTGCCGGTGCCGATCTCTTGTCCCAATGCATGAAGAGCGTGTCGGCTCATCATTGAGGCGAGGCCGGTCTGCGGGAAGCTGGCAGACCGGCCAGTATCGTGGTCAACCGGGAAGGCAATCGGTGCCGGCTGTCTCGCAGGCATCGGCCCGAAGCTGGACGGCGATCGGCACAGTTCGATCTCCATCCAATCTGTCGGGGGGCGGATCGCACGACGATCCGCCCGACACCTCGTTATCGCCCGGTCGATCAACCGAGGTGATGAACCTTCTGCAAGCCGTAGACCGGGGTTGGGATGCCTTCCATCCGCGCCTTCAGTTGCAGCGCCAGATACTGGGAGTAATGCCGCGACTGGTGCAGATTGCCGCCGTGGAACCAAAGTGCCTCCTGCTGGGTCGGCTTCCACATGTTGCGCTGCTCGCCCTCCCACGGGCCGGGGTCCTTGGTGGTATCGGAACCAAGACCCCAGACCTTGCCGACCTTGTCGGCGACGTTCTTCGAGATCAGGTCGGCGGCCCAACCGTTCATCGAGCCATAGCCGGTGGCATAGACGACGAGATCGGCGGGGAGTTCGCTGCCGTCCACGAACCTGACGCCGGTTTCGGTCAGTTCCCGCACCGCAGCGCCCTTGCCGCTCTTGAGCTTGATCGAACCGTCGATCACGAGATCGCAGGCGCCGACGTCGATGTAATAGCCCGAACCGCGGCGCAGGTACTTCATGAACAGGCCGGAGCCGTCGTCGCCCCAATCATGCATGAAGCCGACTTTCTCCAGCGCGGCGTAGAAATCCTTGTCGCGCTCGCGCATCTGCTCGTAGAGCGGGATCTGGAATTCGTGCATGATCTTGTAGGGCAACGAGGCGAAGATCAAATCGGCCTTGCGCGTGGTCATCCCGCTCGCCACCGCCTGCTCCGAATAGAGCGCGCCGAGCCCGATATCCATCAGCGTGTCGGATTTCACGATATGCGTGGACGAGCGCTGCACCATGGTGACGTCGGCGCCACCTTCCCATAGCGCCGCGCAAATATCGTGGGCGGAGTTGTTGGAGCCGATCACCACCACCTTCTTGCCGCGATATTTCTCCGGCCCCGGGTGGGTCGAGGAATGCTGCTGCTCACCCTTGAAGATGTCCTGCCCCTTGTAGGTGGGCCAGTTCGCCTTGCCCGACATGCCGGTCGCCAGCACGAGCTGCTTCGGCTTGAGCGTGATCTCCTTGCCGTCGCGCTCGACCACGACGGTCCATTCCCCGGCCTTCTCGTCATACTTGGCCGACTTCGCCGTGGTCGAGCTCCAGTAGTTGAGCTCCATGACCTTCGTGTACATCTCCAGCCAGTCGCCGATCTTGTCCTTCGGCGCGAACACCGGCCAGTTTTTCGGGAAGTCGATATAGGGCAGATGGTCGTACCAGACCGGATCGTGCAGGCAGAGCGACTTGTATCGCTTGCGCCAGGAATCGCCGGCGCGTTCGTTCTTCTCGATGATGATGGTTGGCACGTTCAATTGCCGCAGCCGCGCGCCAAGCGCGATGCCGCCCTGGCCACCGCCGATGATCAGCGCATAGGGTTGTTTTGCATGACCCAGCTCGGTGATTTCCTGGTCACGTTCCTCGCGCCAGCTCTTACGGTCCTTGCCATGGCCGTGCTTGGCGCCGAGCGGACGGGTGGAGCCGGACTTTTCCTCATGTCCCTTGATCTCGGCCATGGTGGTGAGCAAGGTCCAGATGCGTCCATCCTTCATGCGCAGGTGACCATAGCCGCGCGCGACATCGGTCTCGAATTCGATCCAGCTCTCGATGATGCCGCCGGCCTCGCTCGCGGCTTCGCCATCGGCAATGCGCCATCCCGACGGTTTGCTATCCGCAAGCCGCGCTTGAAGCATGTCGCGGATCTGATCCTTGCCTTCCATGGTTTTGATGTTCCAGGTGAAGGTGACCAGATCGCGCCAGTAGCAATCGGTCTGGAACAGCGCGATCGCGCGTTCGATGTCACCCGACGACAATGCGACGTTGAACTCGTCGAGCAGCGCGGTGATCTTTCCGTCCGGGGCCTTCGTGAGCATGGTTTCATTCTCCCATATGCCGGCGTCGATCGCCTTTGCGTCGTGGGTCCGGCGCGTTTGTTAGCGAGGTCGAATCTTGCCTCGACCACCGTGTCAGCAAGCCTCATGCCATTGCGGCGAATCTCGAAAAACGCTCGGCATTTCCTCGCGTTAGCTGTCGGCGCCAGGCCGCCTCACTTGTTGCGTCATGCAACAGGTGTTGCACGCAACAAACTTGATCGGCGGCACAATCCGAGTGACACTCGACGCAACAACGTGCGGGGAAACATCCAGGAGCATCAGCCGTGACGACGGAGCGGGCTGCGCACATCGACGAGCTGGTTCGCGTTGCGGACGGCCAGAGCAGCGCGCGTGACGCAATCATCCATCAGTCGTGGGTGCGATGCGTCTCCGAACACAAGCTCGATCCGTTGGTGCTGCGCGACGCTCATATCGTAACGTCCGGGCGGCTGCGCGAGCATCGCGACGCCATGGACGAGTTCCTGCACACGGCGCGCTTCGGCGTCGAGATGCTGTATCGTCAGATCGCCGGACTCGGCTATGTGCTGCTGCTCACCGATGCCAGGGGCATCACGGTGGATTTCATCGGCGACCCGACATTCAACAACACGCTTCGCAGGGCCGGCCTCTATCTCGGCGCCGACTGGAACGAGCCGCATGCCGGCACTTGCGCAGTCGGCACCTGCATCGCGACCGAAGAAGCCCTGACGGTGCATCAATCCGACCATTTTGACGCCACCCATATTCCGCTGACCTGCACGGCCGCGCCGGTCTTCGATCCCAGCGGCAAGCTCGCTGCGGTCTTGGATATCTCCGCGCTGCGCTCGCCGGAACCGAAGGCCAGCCAGTTCCTGGCGCTGCAACTGGTCAAGTCGTTTGCTCACAAGATCGAGAATGCGAATCTGCTGAACCGTTTCCGGCAGGAATGGATCATCAAGCTGTCCGGCTCCGCGGAATTCGCCGATGTCGATCCGGACTATGTGATGGCCGTCGATAGCAGCGGCCACATCATCGGCTTCAACAATCGCGCAAGGCAGCTGCTCGCCCGCGAACTGGCCAAGCGTCCGGACCTTCGCCTGCGGGCCGACGGCTTCGGCGTGTCCGACATCTTCGAATGCACCATCGACGATCTGCCGCGCTTCGCCCATTCGCGCCCCACCGGCCAACGCACGCTACGACTAGCCAACAGCGGCACGACGCTGTTCGCGCAGACCTTGCCGCCCCCGAACAAGCTGGCGGCGCCGGCGTCCTCCCGCAGTGAGTCGGCGCTTCCGGCGCCACTACGGAACCTGTTCCGCGGCGATCCCGCGATGCATCACGTGGTGACGCGCGCCGCCAAGCTCATCAACACCCAGATGGGCTTGCTCATCACCGGCGAAACCGGCACCGGCAAGGAGCACCTGACGAAGGCGCTGCATTCGGTCAGTGCGCGGGCAGGCAGACCGTTCGTCGCCGTCAACTGCGCCGCGCTGCCGGAAAGCCTGATCGAGAGCGAGCTGTTCGGCCACGAGGCAGGCGCCTTCACCGGAGCGGCGGCCAAGGGCAAGAAGGGCCTCGTGCTCGAAGCCGACGGCGGCACCCTGTTCCTTGACGAGATCGGCGACATGCCGATCTCGTCGCAGACGCGCCTGTTGCGCGTGCTCGCCGAGCGCGAGGTGACCCCGGTCGGCCGCACCCGGCCGGTCCCGCTCAATGTCCGCGTCATCGCTGCCACCCATCGCGACCTCGTCGCGCTTGTGAAGGCGGGGCAGTTCCGCGAGGATCTCTATTTCCGCCTCAACGGCGCGGTGCTTGCGCTGCCTCCGCTGCGTCAGCGCACCGATATCGAGTGGCTGATCGATCAATCCCTGCATCGGCTTTCGACGGAGCACAAGGCCAACTATGCGCTGACGGCAAGCGCGCGCAGCGCGCTGCTCAAGTACCAATGGCCCGGCAACATCCGCGAGCTGATCAATGCGCTCGATCATGGTTGCGCGCTGTCGAACGACGGCACGATCGATCTTGCCGATCTGCCGGACCGGATCGCTCATCCCCTGGGTGAGGATATCTCCGGAAAGCCGGTACGTGGCAGAGCGGCGACGTCGCGGCAAGCCGATGCGCTACTTGCGGCGTTGCGCAACAATCGCTGGAATGTCTCGCAGGTGGCACGCGAACGCGGCGTCGATCGTTCGACCATCCATCGCCAGATTCTCCGCTTCGGCATCACGATGCCGAAAGACCTGACCTGAGCGCAGTCGCTGCCCGCCGTCGCTGACTGCCACCGTCTGATACGACATCCCTGCCGAACGGTGGCGCGAACCCATTACATAATTGAAATTGCATGTGATTTTTCCTGCCCCAGTCGTTCGGCCACCGTCTTCGGCCCACCCGCTGTCGCAAGCGAAATTCAGCACGCCTCACGACAGCGTGCGCCGTTCGCTGCGGGATCGTAGTATTGTCGTCGGCAGCCGTCGAAGCTAGGATTTCGCGTAGCATTCGATCGCGACGCACGAAGAGATGCACTCCAGAATCAAGCGGATGGTCGCGGCTGCGATCGGACGGCACGGCAAATGGAGGACATTATGGCGTGGCGTGACGACAAGGCCCGGGCAGCCCTGATCCGCGATGCAGCGGGCAGCGTGCCAGCGGGCAAGAGCCCCCGGGCCTTTGCCGAGCCCTTGTTCGGCTACACCAATATCGAGGATCTCGCCAATTACGATGCCGCCTCGCTTGCCCTGCTGGCGGAGCAGGCCTGGGAGCACGTGCAGCGGCGCACGGCCGGCAGCGCCGATATCCGCGTCGTCAATCCGACGTTGCCGAACGGACGCGAGATTTCCGTGCTCGAAATTCTCAACGACAACATGCCTTTCCTGTTCGATTCCACCATGGCGGAGCTCGCCGATCAGGGCCTCGAGGTCACCCTGGTCGCTCACCCGATCATCGCGGTGGAGCGCGACGATGGAGGCAAGCTGCTGCGATTCTACGGGGAAGCACTGCCGGACGGAGCAAAGGGCGCGCGCGAAAGCCTGATTCATCTCCACATCACCCGCCTGGATGCGGATTCCGATCGCCAGAAGCTGATCGACGGCCTGACCAGGACGTTGAACAATGTCCGCGCCTGCGTTGCCGACTGGCGCGTCATGCGTGACAGTGTCGAGGAAGCGATCAAGACGTTCTCTTCCAATCCGCCGCCGCTGCCGATCGACGAACTCGCCGAAGCCAATCAGTTCCTGCAATGGCTCTGCGCGGACAATTTCACTTTCCTCGGCGTGCGCAAATATCGCTTCTCGCCCGACAGCGACGCGTCGGACGACATTACAACCGGCGAAGGCCTCGGCATTCTGCGCGATCCGGACGTGAAGGTCCTGCGTCGCGGCAGCGAAATGGTGGTGATGACACCGGAAATCCGCGAGTTCATGCACGAGCCGACCCTGCTGATCGTCATCAAGGCCAATGTCTCCAGCCGCGTCCATCGCCGCACCCGGATGGATTATGTGGGCATCAAACTCTACTCGCCCGACGGCCGGCTCGAAGGCGAGTTGCGCGTCGTCGGCCTTTTCACCTCGGGCGCCTATACTCGCTCGGTACGGCAGATCCCTTATGTTCGCCACAAGGTTTCGCGGGTGCTGCAGCGCGCGGGCTTCGACCCGAACGGTCATTCCGGCAAGGCGCTGATGCATATTCTCGAAGATTATCCGCGCGACGAGCTGTTCCAGATCGACGTCGACACGCTCTACAACTTCGTCATCGAGATCCTGATCCTCTACGAGCGTCCGCGCGTCCGGGCGCTGCCGCGGGTCGACAAGTTCGATCGCTTTGTCTCCATCCTCACCTTCATTCCGCGCGACAAATACGACACCGACGTCCGCACGCGCGTCGGAGCCTTTTTGGCGCAGGCCTACAAAGGGAAGCTGTCCGCCTCCTACGTATCATTCCCGGAAGGGGCGCTTGCGCGCGTCCACTTCATCATCGGACGCTATGAAGGCAAAACGCCCGTCGTCGACCGCGCCCTGCTCGAAGCCGGGATCAGCGCCATTGCCGCGACCTGGGCCGACAAGCTGAAGGCCGCGCTTACCGCGTCGACCGATGGCATGCGGGCGCGCATGCTCACCAACCGATATGCCCAGGCCTTCAGCGGCGGCTATACCGAGGTGTTCGGCGCGGAACAGGCGATCGCCGATATCACGACCGTCGAAAAGTTGACGCCGGCGCGCCCGGTGACGATTTCGGTTTACCGCATCGAAGGCGACGATCCGAGGCGCTTCGGCCTGAAGGTGTTTTCGGACGCCGTACCGCTGTCGTTATCCTACCGCGTGCCGGTGATCGAAAATCACGGCCTGCGTGTGGTCAACGAACGCACCTATCAGGTCGTGCCCGGTACCAGGCCTGCGCCGGTCTGGCTGCACGACATGACGATCGAGACCAGTGACGGCCTGCCCATCGAGATCAACCCGGAATTCAGCCATCGCCTGGAAGCCTCGATCATGGCGGTGGTGACCGATCGCGCCGAATCTGACGGATATAACGGCCTGATCCTGCGCACCGCCCTAAGTTGGCGGGAAGTCTCGACCATTCGGGCGCTGTCGCGTTATTTGCACCAGATCCGCGCTCCGTTCACCCAGGATTACATGTGGGAGACCTTGCGCAAGAACGCCGCGATCACGGCCAGTCTGGTCGCGATGTTCCAGACCCGCCTTGATCCGCGCCTCGCCTTGACGGAGGCCGAGCGCGCGGCGCGCGAGGCGGCTTTGCTTGCCGAGGTCGAGGAACAGCTCAAATCCGTCGCCTCGCTCGATGAAGACCGCATCCTGCGCCGCTTCACCAATCTGGTGCAGGCTACCGTTCGCACCAATCTGTGGCAGATCGGCGAGGATGGACACCCGCGTCCGGTGATCTCCTTCAAGTTCGAGGCGCGCCGGATCGACGACTTGCCCGCTCCACGACCGCTCTACGAGATCTTCGTCTATTCCCCTCGTGTCGAAGGTATCCACCTGCGCTTCGGCAAGGTTGCGCGCGGTGGCTTGCGCTGGTCCGACCGGCCGCAGGATTTCCGCACCGAGATCCTCGGCCTGGTGAAAGCGCAGCAGGTCAAGAACGCCGTGATCGTGCCGGTCGGAGCCAAGGGCGGCTTCGTGCCCAAGCGCCTGCCGCCGCCTTCCAAGCGCGACGCCTGGCTCGCGGAGGGCACCGAAAGCTATCGCATCTTCGTTCGCTCGCTGCTCGAACTCACCGATAATCTCGACGGCGACATCGTCGTGCCGCCCGAATCCACCGTGCGCCACGACGGCGACGACCCCTACCTCGTCGTCGCCGCCGACAAGGGCACCGCCACCTTCTCCGATGTTGCCAACGCGATCTCGGCCGAGAAGAACCATTGGCTCGGCGATGCCTTCGCATCTGGCGGCAGCCAGGGTTACGATCACAAGAAGATGGGGATCACGGCGCGCGGCGCCTGGACGGCGGTCAAGCGCCACTTCCGCGAGCTCGGCACCGACATTCAGACCATGCCGTTCACCGCGGTCGGCGTCGGCGACATGTCGGGCGACGTTTTCGGCAATGGCATGCTGCTCTCGCCGGCGACAAGGCTAGTGGCGGCTTTCGATCATCGCGACATCTTCATCGATCCTTCACCCGATCCATCGACCAGCTTCGCCGAGCGCAAGCGCCTGTTCGATCTGCCGCGATCGAGTTGGCAGGACTACAACAAGTCGCTGATCTCGCAGGGCGGCGGCGTGTTCTCGCGCTCGCTCAAGGCGATCCCGCTTGCGCCGGAAGTGCGCACGCTGCTCGATCTCGACAAGCCGCAAGCCACGCCTTTCGAGGTGATGACGGCGATCCTGAAGGCTCGCGCGGACCTGTTGTGGTTTGGCGGCATCGGCACCTATGTCCGCTCCTCCGGGGAAAGCGACGACCAGGTCGGGGACCGCGCCAACGATCCAATCCGCATCGCGGGTGGCGACGTGCGCGCCCGGGTGATCGGCGAAGGGGCCAACCTCGGCGTTACCCAGCGCGGTCGCATCGAAGCGGCGCAGAAGGGCGTCAAGCTCAACACCGACGCCATCGACAATTCGGCCGGCGTGAACACGTCCGACGTCGAGGTCAACATCAAGATCGCGCTGGCGCGTCCCGAACGCGAGGGACGCCTCAGTCCCACTGACCGCAACAGCCTGCTTGCCGCGATGACCGACGAGGTCGGCGTGCTGGTGCTGCGCAACAACTATCTGCAGACGCTGGCGCTGTCGCTGGCCGAGCGCAAGGGTGTGGCCGAGACCGGTTTCCTCACTCGCCTGATGCAGTCGCTCGAACAGCGCGGCTTGCTCAGTCGCGCTGTGGAGTTCTTGCCCGACGACGCCGCGCTCACCGAGCGCACACGGCGCGGCCAGTCCCTCGCGCGGCCGGAGCTTGCCGTGCTGCTCGCCTACGCCAAGCTGACCCTCTACGATGACCTGCTCGTCACCAGCGTGCCCGATGACCCCTATCTCGCCCGCGAACTCTCCCAGTATTTTCCGCGCGAGGTTCAGGACAAATTCCCGACCGCCGCCGGATTGCATCGGCTGCGGCGGGAGATCATCGCGACCAGTCTCGCCAATGCGGTGATCAATCGCGGCGGCCCGGCCTGCGTCGTGCGCTTGATCGACGAGACCGACGCCGATATCCCGACCATCGTCATGGCCTATGTGGCGGTCGATGAATGCTACGGCCTGAAGTGGCTCAATGATGCGATCGACGCGCTCGACGCCTGCATCGACGGGCAGCTGCAGCTATCCCTCTACGCTTCAGTGCAGGATCTCCTGCTCTCCCGCATGGTCTGGTACGTGCGCAATGCCGATTTCAAGGACGGGTTGGAGGCCGTCGTCGCGCGCTTCGGCCCGGCGATCCGCCAGATCGTCGCCGGGCTCGACACTGCCTTGCCGCCGGACTTGCAAGCCGCGCGCGTCAAGCGGCGGCAGGAACTCGCCGACGCCGGTGTCCCGGCCGGCCTCGCCGGAGAGCTCGCCGATCTTGACGCTTTGGTCTCGGCTCCCGACATCGTGACGGTTGCCGAGCGCACCACGCGCCCCATCGGCGATGCCGCTGCGACCTTCTACGCCGCCGAGGCGAATTTCCGTCTCGACCGCATCATCGCCGCCGCACGCAGTGTGCCGGCCAACGATTATTTCGAACGCATGGCCATCGATCGCGCCGTCGAGCAGATCGCCGGCGCCGAAAGGAGACTGGCCGCCGATATGCTGGCAACCGGCCAGTCTGGCCAGCAGGCCGTCGAGACCTGGCTCGCGGCTCACCCCGAGGCGACGCGTATCCGCCGCTCGGTGGAGGAGATCGCTGCCAGCGGCCTGACCCTCGCCAAGCTGACGGTGGCGGCGAACCTGCTGGGGGACTTGGTCAAGGCCTGAGGGCGTGCGAGGCAGCGATGTGAGAAGCGCGATGCTGGCGCAGGTAGCTAGCCGGTAAACGGAGGAATCCAATGATCCACGCCACTTGTCATACCGCCGACAATGTTCGCTGCATCGAGTTCGATGCCACACCGTGGTTCAGCGAGGCTGACGCTCCGAGCATTATCGATTTGGCTCAACGAGGATGGACCAGCACTGCGATTGCAGATTCCCTCGAGCACAGACGAGGACGAGGATACGAACGCCTCCACGACCTCATTGAGTATGCGGCGAAGCGACTGCAATTGGAGTCTTTGGAAGACCCAACCTGGGAAACCTTCGAGTGTGTCGTCGATGGACCCGAGGCCGTCGCCTGGCTCGAGAAAAACCGGCCCAACGTTATGGAAAGAATCCCCTAAGCTGGGGGAATCGCAGCAAAGGCTACGGTTGATCGGCGGCAACGAAGCGGAAATGGCGCACCCGACACGATTCGAACGTGTGACCTTTGCCTTCGGAGCAATTTAAGTGTGCCCTACGCAAAATCGCGATGGGGCGCTCAATGCTTCGCTATCCTACTAGTATCATTATAGAAACCTGGAATTGGCGGCCGCAGCGCCTATCCTGCTGCGCGCCCCGATTTCCCTCCAACTGCTTACGTGGTGCTTACGCGGGAGACGGGCTTCAAGTCGGAGAAATTCGATGACCAAGCTCAGTAAGCGGATCGTCGATGCCGCGGAAGCTCGGGACAAGGATTACGTTATCTGGGATGACGAATTGCTTGGCTTCGGTCTCCGTGTGTTCACATCGGGCAAGCGCAGCTATCTAATTCAGTATCGGTCAGCCGGCCGTTCACGCCGATATACTATCGGGCAGCACGGGGTCTGGACGCCGGAGCTCGCAAGGAAAGAGGCCAAGATCCAGCTGGGGCGGATCGCACAAGGTGACAATCCGGCCGAAGAGCGCCAGCTCGATCACAAAGCGATCACCGTCAAAGAGCTATGCGACCTCTATTTCGCCGACTTAAAGGCGGGGCTAATACTTGGAAAAGGCCGGCGCCCGAAAAAGGCGTCAACGATCGTGACCGACACCGGCCGTATCAATCGCCATATCGTGCCACTCATTGGCACCAGGCGCGTAAAAGATCTCGTCAAGGCGGACGTTAACAAGGTCTTGAAAGACATCATGGCGGGCAAAACCCGCGTTAGTGTGAAGACCAAGAAACTCCGCGGCAAAGCGATCGTACGGGGAGGAGTTGGTACCGCCACGCGAACTGTCGGTCTTCTCGGCGGAATCCTCACCTACGCAATGGAAGCTGGAATTATCGAAACGAACCCCGCGCACGGAATTCGTAAGCCGAAGGATAGGGTCCGCAACCGGCGTCTGACCGAAGCGGAGTATCGCGTCCTCGGTGGAATTTTGCGCAAGGCGGCCGAGGATGAGAAATACCAAATCACGACCGATATCATCCGCCAAATTGCTCTTACAGGATGTCGCCGCTCCGAAATGATAAACCTACGGTGGATCGAGGCTGACATGGAAGCAAGCTGTCTGCGTCTCGCAGATAGTAAGGAGGGTGCGTCCACGCGAGCTATCGGGTTGCCTGTGATGGAGTTTTTGGAAACGCAATGGACGGCTAGAACGGGGACTTACGTCTTTCCGGGCCAGGGCGATGACAACCCGTTTGGTAGCTTCCCCAATCATTGGGAAAAAATCTTTCGGAATTCGCCTCTCGCCGACATCACACCGCATGTACTAAGGCACAGCTTCGCAAGCATTGCGAACGACCTCGGATTCACCGAGGTCACGATCGCGGCTCTCGTCGGACACTCAAAAGGGTCGATCACGAGCAAGTATATTCATACGCTCGATACAGCGCTCATCATGGCCGCGGACACCATCTCCGGCTACATCCAGGGACTGCTCGACGGTGTCGAATTCAAGCAGACGGCCTACGCCCTTGACCGCGCCTCTCGAAAGGCGGCGCTTGCCCGCTTCCTCTGCAAGGCCGTCGGCGAGCCCTTCGCAGACGCCGAGCAAGAGCAGCGCTTCGCGGCCTGAAGCCGCCGTGCGGGCTCAGCCAAAAAGGACGACTGACATGCGGCAGCAGGCAAGTGAATGGAGCAGCTAGCTTCAGCCAACGAGTCTATTTTTCCGTCACGGTTTGCGCACGCTCAGGTGTCTTGGCGCCTGGCCGGCATGGGACATGCTAGGTAAGCGATTGATTGTGCTCGGTTTTATTGTCCGCTACGTGAATACCAATGTTGTGATGCATAGTTCGGTCTTCAGTTTTTAGCGCACGCCCCGGTTCCGCTTCGGCAAGTTGGACTTTGTTCCGTACCGTGGGTTTGAATCCCTCCCTCTCCGCCCTCATTTTTCGACAGCGCAGAAGTCCTTCAACTTACAGGGTTTCTTGACCAGCGGGCTTTTGGACGGTGGAGCACTACGGTGGAGCACTCTCTCCCCGCCTTTTGCCAGTCTGAGCGGCTTTTTCGACTGAAAAGTCGCTATCGATGTGGTGGGGTGTCGTGCGGAAGATAGTGCGGCACCGCTGTCCGACGGGGCGCAGCCGAGCACTGGCAAAGCCAACGTTGTCCGACGATGACGCGGAACGCACTTTGCTGGCTCCGGTTTGACGCATATGTAGCATCGGCGGGTCGACGGGCGCGAGCCTTCGGTTGTTCGGCGCCCTCAAGCTTTCCGACGAAGTTGCAAAGCAGGGGAAATTTTACTAGACGCGCGTTTGGTGAGTGCACGCAAACGCTGATTCGGTAGGATCGGGAGATGAACTACAGCGCGCCGATTGCCAGCGGACTGCCGAAGGTTGTCGTTGATCGGTTTGCCGCGGACGTGGCCCGGCAGGTGAGCTACATCCCGGGAGTGGACCTTATCCCCATCATCGCGAGGCTTGGTGGTCGGATTTCCACCCAGAACGTCCTCGATTTCAACCGCATCCCGGCGGGTTCTATCCGCATCGATGGTCCGGCCCAATTTGAGATATTCTTGGCAGCGCACACGGGACCCGTCCGCGATCGGTTCACGATTGCGCACGAGCTTGGTCACTACGTGCTCCACTATCTCTACGCCAACCGCAACGGGACCAAGGTCCAGCGTCTGGAGGCCCAGCGGTACGGGTCCGGCCCTGTCGAATGGGAAGCCAACTGGTTTGCTGCGGGATTTCTGATGCCGGTAGCCGACTTCCGGGAGCGGTTCGTGGCCTTGCGCGGGTCACTCGCTGCGCTCGCTGCGGAGTTCGGTGTATCCTTGGAGGCAGCGAGAATCCGGGCAGAGTCCGTTGGCCTAACTGCCTGAAGCCCGAACGATGGAGACCGGCCCCTTTAGCTCGGCGCTGCGGATGTTCATGAGCGTCGACATCGTCGGCTCTACGGCCTTTAAGCAGGCGGCCAAAGACCGGGCGTTAGAGAAGTCCGCGTCGGACGATTCCGAGCCGCCGCCCGCCGAGCCATGGTTCTCGCCCATCGCCCAGTTCTACCGTGGCATAGAACGTATATTCGCGCGGGAATGGATGCTTTGTACCGAGGCCTCGGACAAGGTCGACTGGCCGGCCGGCAAGCCGCCGGAGCTCTGGAAGAGCGTCGGCGACGAACTCATCTACACCAAGCTCCTTAGCGACCACCGCGAGGCACTCACGACGCTGAACGCGTGGATGAAAACGGTTGATGCCTACCGGAAGCGTCTGAAGGCGCAGTATCCCTCACTAGACCTCAAGTCGACCGCCTGGGTCGCCGGCTTCCCCGTCCACAACGCCGAGGTCGTCTTCCGCTCGTCCGTGCAGGGGTTGAGGGATGCTGAGGACGAGGACGACGAGGTCTTCAGCAATCTTGCCCTGCTCAACGAGTTCTACGCCGACCCGACTAGCCCAAATCTCACCAAGGACTACATCGGGCCCGCGATCGACACCGGCTTTCGCTTGTCGCAGCTCTCGACGCCGAGGCGCCTGGTGATCTCTGTCGAACTCGCGCTGCTGCTCGTTCATGCGGTCCGAACCCAGCCTCACGACTACGCATATGAGCGACCGCGGTTCTTCTTCGAGGGGCGGCACAGCCTCAAGGGCGTATTCGGCGGGCTACCCTATCCGATCTTCTGGCTCGACATGCGGCCTGCGCCGGCGCTGGAGGACAGCGAAGATGAACTCAACGCGCGAAAGCCGCTCGGTACCGACGCGGTGCTCACGTTCTGCCATGAATTCGTGAAAGCGAGCGACGGCTACTGCTTCACGCCGTACATCGTGGGAAACAGCGACCCAACCTTTAACCGGGTGCCGGACCGACACGTGCAGCGCCTTGAGGGGCTTAGGTCGTACTGGGAGAAAGAGGCTCAAAAGCGCGCCGACGAGAAGGTCGCAGGTCTCGAGAAGACGGACTCAGCAGCGGCCGAGCAGAGCGCTGATGAGAGTCTAGCGAAGATTTTGCGCGAACTCGATCCGGGCGCAACCGAAGGTCCAGCTGGCTGACCCGTCCAGCATCTGCAACCAAGCAACAACGAGCTTGCGTCGAAACCTCTCGTTGGAACTTGTCGGTTCGATTCCGTTGTAAGCTGCTTTGCCTTCAGAGCCTGGGTTGAATTCGTTCGGGTGGGACGGCGAGAGAAGTCTGCTCTGTGAACAACGTCGCGACGTCGGTGGCCTGAGCAAGATATGCGTCGAACGCACTCTGCAGGCCCGGAGAAGCGGTCGGATCCAGAACGACGGGGAGCGCATTGTTGTTCGCCGCCACGGCGGCAACGCGGACTTTTTGCTCCAAGTTGCGCATGTCTCCAATCGCCTTGTTTAAGTCGGTCATCGTCGTCGGCGTCACAAGCTTTCCCCCGATATAGACGACCTGGCTCAATCCGAGAATTCCGAGCAGTGCTTGAGGAATCTCGAACGACGACAATTGAGTGATCCCGCCGATGATGAGGGCGGCAGCGACGACCAGGCTGAAGATAAGGCTCTGATATCGATAGACGTCGAATTCGCCGTCCGTCGTAAGCAAGTCCCGCCAATGTGCTTCATTCGCTATGGTATGACGCGCGGACGGCAACCAACCTTTGCGAAGAAGATAAGCTCGGTTATCCGGCGACAACGTCGTTCTCGAGTTGTCGGCGCCTTTTGCGACCGTGGACCCGATGCCGGCAATGCCCATCAGCAGGAGGACCGTGCTCGATATGTCGGACAGCGCGCCGGTTTTGAGCAGGAAATAGGTGATCAGGCCGAAAACGATCAAGGAGAACATCAATACTTGGAGCTTTCCTAGGCTGGCCTTCCCGTCTGGGCCTGCAGTCATCGCGATCGGGTCGAAGTAGGCCAGCGCGTTTCGCGGACGGTCGGACCTGAATGCTAGTCCTGCAAGAAAAAAGCTCGCTACGACGACCGCCCACGCGACCACGGCGCTATATAGCGCCGGGCTAATGATCACGCCGGCGTCAGAAACCTTCAGTGGAGAGCCATTCTGACACGTGAACAGATAGATTTGCGATTGCCGCCAGGGAGCGCTTAGAATGTCCGGGAAATCGATGCTCACGATGGTACGGTCCCTAGCGAGCAGACGCTTCTTCACAAGCGTGTCGGTATCTCCCGCCTGGTGAGCGCGTAGTTGGGGTCGATCCAGGATGATCGGTGCGCCCTGGCCGGTGTCGATAGCGGCAAAGTACACGTCGTTGCCAGTGAAGGGCTCGTCGATACCTATGTCGACCGTGCTCCCCATCGGCAGTAAGGAGCTGCCGACGATGAGCCGGCCACCGATTTGCCTTCGCTTGTTCTGCAGCTCGGAAATGGCATCGTCATCAGTGATGCAGAGGTCTCGTTTGTCATACCGCCTCCTCTCCGGTGCGGCGGCTTCCGCCGTGGGCGCGGTTGGTGCCGCCGCCGAAGTCGGCGGCGTGGAGTTTGATTCCTGAGCTGCGCTCCCCTCGATGGAAGATAGCGAGAGAATCATGCAGACGGCGAAGCCAAAGAATGTCCGCATGAATCAAACTACTGGTTTCGGGGGTGACTTGTTCAAGGAGAAGCTTTCAATGAGGTGAGGCTTGAGCGGCGTTTTTGGAATGAAGCGGGGTTCATCGGGTGTGTGCGCACCGTGCTTTGGGTTTTCCTGCCAGTCCTCACGTGAAGGGACGGCGTCCAAGCCGACGACGAAAAACTCGATGTTTTCTTCGGTGATCCGCATCCTCACGAAGTTGTTGTAGGCGCCGATTCGCAAGGCGCTGAACGCATCGTTACGGTTCATCTGCAGGAAGCGGCAGGTAAACATCATGTTCCAGCCAAATAAGCTGGAACCCAGCACGAAACCGACCGGAAACATTTCGATGAGCAGTGCGAGCAGCCAAAGATGCACGCTGTAGGGGCCTTCGAACGAAAAGTAGCTCGCGTTCAGAGCTGCATAGTAGGTGCCCGCACCGATCACCAGCGCCGCATGTGCAAGGGAGTGCAGGGCACTAGTCAGAATCACGGCGTGCCTTTTCGACTTCTCCTGCTTGATCGTGTAGCCCATCAGGGACCACGCGAAGATCGCGACGATAGCAAAATACATATCCCAATGCGGCCGTAGGGAGATGGCGATCCCGAAGACGAAATAGATGGCGCCCATCAGGACGGAGAAGTCCCAGTTCGTGAGCGCGAAATACAGGTTGCGCCATACCAAGGACTTGCTGACCTCGAAGTCGGGATAGACGGCGGGCTCAGCTCCAGTATCCGACGCGCGAGCCAGGGTCAGCGATTGTTTGATACCGCAGCGCTTCAAGGAGATGGTGTTCTCCAATTGATGAGTCGGATGCAGAAAAGCGCCTCCTCCGCCGGAGGTGATGTACTGCTGATTGTTCAGGCCGGTGTATCGATTGTAATGGTGCGTGTCGCCTGACAGAACGACCGGCACCGTCAGTCCTCTTCCCGCATTCTCAGCAAGTTCGATCGCATACTCGACGATTTCCCACGACGTAGATTCTGACGATGCCTCCACGTACAGCCAACCCGGTTCGGCGCTGCAGAGCACGATTTTCGAGTTCTCGGGCATGTTCTCGGCGATCGTCTTGAAGTAGTCCGCCTGAGGCTGGTCCATATTGTCGGCGAGTTGGATATCGACAGCCCAGAGCCACCAGGTGTCCGTGAGCTGGTTGGCGAAGTAGCTCCGCCGCTGGACGGTGCGCCAACTGCCGAAACGGACCGGTTTGGCGCGGCAGAACCAGGCGAGGAAGAGCGTGAGGCCATCGTACCAATCGTGGTTGCCCGGAATCGCGAAAAGCGGTGTGCCGGCGGCTTCCTCCGGACGCGCATCGGGTGACGCCCAGGCGTAAGGCCAATACAACTGGTACCTATAGGCATTGGCGGTGGCTTTCGGATAGACCTCGTCGCCCCCCATGATCAGGGCTCGGCCCCGGGGAAGGTCCCTGCCACCGATCTTCAATTCCTTTTGCGCGAGCAGAGTGGCGACCGCATAGGTGCTGTCGAAGCCGTCTCCGAGATCCGCGACGAAATCAAGCCAGAGAGCTCCGTCTGGCCCCGGTTGAAGCGTCCGTCTCGTTTCCTGTGCGCGCTGCAAAAGCTTCTGCGTGTCCGTCGTGTCGAGCGCGGCGATCAGCAATCGCCTGTCGGCATACGACCCGAAGATCGAAGACAGAACGACGTTCACCAACAGCTTGAACAGCAGTACCGGATTGAACCAGTGTGCCATGCGCGGGTAGAGCTTGAAGTTGTGGATCGGCAACTGCGGCATGAGCGGCTCCTTTCAGCGTAGGATAGTGCAACACACCGCGGGCCGTTGCGTGGGAGGGAGTCCTGTCCACAACTTTTGGTAGTGCTACTTTAGATGGTGCGCCAAGCCAGGAGGCGGTCTGCTTCCGGCTGGTCGCGGTGCCAACTTCAGAGCGGAGGCAATGCCAGCGTTGTCCGCAGGCTGTCGCCAACCGGTTCTGGAGACGCTTGAAAGGCTCCGCACGCGCGGCGCGCCGCTCGTAGGCGAAGTAGTGCAGTATAAAGACGCGTATCGGCTCTGCTACATCCGTGGGCCTGAAGGGCTTCTCATCGGACTCGCCCAAGAACTCAGCTGAGCGCAATACGGAGACAAATGGGTCCGCCGCGTTAGCCGCACGGCGGAATGCCCCGCGCGTCGGCGTCCTCCTGCGTGGTCTCTCCGTAGTCATTCCCGTCCTTGTCGGTGATGTTGACGATGTTCGAGTCTGCCGCCTTCTCGTAGCAACGAGAGGTCGCAGCGCTCTCGAACGACGGGTCGGGACTGCCAATTGTTCTCCGGAACTTCAGGACGGCATCGCAGTGTTTCACAATCGCGCCGATGTCCTCTCCGTGCAGCGATGTGATCTTCAACTCCTCGATGAACGCCCGGCGCGCTCGTTCGCTTTTGGGGCGCGCGGCTTGCTTCAGGCGGGCGGGTGGTTTCGGTAGCTTCTCTTTCACCGCGCTTCTCTTTGCCGTCGATTTTCGGGCCTTTGCCTTCTTTGCCTTGGGCGACTTAGTTTTGCTTGCGTTCTTTTTCGCCATTCATACCCCCTGTCATGGTCTAATGCGGGAATTGCGAAGCCCGGCCCTGAGCTGCTCGTTGACATGGAACGCCTGAGCTAGGGGCGACAGCGATTGGCCGCCGCGGGCTAACCGGCCGAACGTGAACACGACCTGGTGGGTCCGCTCACGATTCGCGTTGAAGAACAAGCCGGACTGGTTCACCGACCCGGTGGAGAATTTCCAGGTGGGCGTTATGTCGCCGGAAACCGTCTCCTTGATGGAGACGGTCTGCGTGAGAACGTTCTTTTCGCCGGCGATCGCGTTCTTGTCATCGTCGGGACTGTCTGCGAGGCCCACCGTGACGAGCTGGATCCTCGTCTCGAGCAACGGCAGTATCTTCAAGTCGATGTCGACAAGCGGGGAGCCCTGCTGGCCGGTAGATGGATGTCGGCAGGGGCGCTCTTGATTGTTCGTGCGGAAGAGGTCTGGCTTGTACAGGGCCGACAAGGGATAGAAGACATTGAACGTATTGTCGTTGGTGGCGACCGAGGCGCCGGAGATGCCCCCGCCCAACGTGAACACCGGGGACAATGGCGACACGGGGGCCCAAAGGCCGGACGGGTTCAGGGTCGACGACTCGGAAACAGTCAGGTCGGTAGCGACTTCGACGCCCCAATCGACAAGATAGCTGCTGTAGGCACGCCGACTTGGCCTCTTGCGAGCCAGCTCCAGATCGTTCTCTACCGCGAGGGTCACCGCATAACTCAGTTCACACACAATGCTGCGGACGAGCGTGCGGTTCATCCTCTCGACGTCCTTCGTCTCCGAGTTCGGCCAGTCCCGCTGGCTGGGGATGTAGGTCCCGCAGGCGACTTGCGACAGGCATAAGGACAGACAAAAGACAAATCGCAATCCCATCGGCGGCCGCCTCCAGCGGCGAAGCAAAACGAAACGTCGGCGCCTACGCGCCGCAAAAAGATCTCGAGAGAAGAGGCCCCACCAACCGCAGGTAGAGCTCACAGCAATAAAAACATTTCCAGCCTAGTAGGCGCCCCTTCGGAAGTCTGTCGCCCAACTACAACACAAGGACAATTTTTGGTTGTAGATTCGCGCAGTGCGTTGCAACGCGAAAGCGCGGCGTAGCCCAGTTCTATTCCGCGGAGCATTTGCAACGTCGGGAGAGTGGGCACCGATGGTCCGCGGCTGGAGAAGGCACCTAAGAAAATTGAATTTCCGAGGGCAACACGGACATTGTCAAAAGCTGTTGCGACCAAACCTCCAAGGGGCCATGTGGGTCGATCTGAGGGCAACGATCTGCGCAACGCTGGGCCTCAGGGCCGTAAGGAGGATATCAGTTCGACTGGAGCCACGAGGTGGTCCTGTTGAGCGGGACCACGGTCATGGTGAAGGTCGCCCACGTCCGGCTCTGCCACAGCCGCATGCAACAGGCGGTAGGCCGGCGGCTTTCGCATCTACGTCGACGGTTATTTGGTGCAGCCGAATTGCGCCGCCGACCTGCAACAGTCATTCTTTGGTCTATGATGGCGATACCGCATTTGAGTTCTCTCGTGAAAGTTGTAGATTCTGGTGACTGGGGGAATTAGGTGGTCCGCGGCAACCAATGGATACGTCCCCGAGACAGGGGGCATCGTGGGGGATCGGGAAGAGCTTAGGAGCGCGTTTTACGAGTTGCTTCAAGAGAAGGGTCTAAGTCATCCCGACGGTCGACCGCTCTACGCTTATCGGTTTGCGCGTACGGACTATGACCATATCTGCAACGTCCTGAAGCGATTTGGTCCCTCGGCAGTTTTTCACCGACATGGCGCGGCGCTCGTCGTCGCTTACGTGGCCGAATGGTTCCGACGCGAGCGCAGCGGAGGTCATTGGGATTGGATTCGGCCGCTAAGGAGCGTTGGCTACGAGTATGGGCCCCACGCTCGGATCCAATACCGTGACATAGAGAACCTGGTGAGTTCTGGTTTGGCCGGGTGGCGGCGACCTGAACCGAGAGGCAGCGAACGGCTCCTCGCCATAGTCAGAGAGGCCGGTTTTCCGGTCGCCTCGGTTCGAGAAGATCCGCGAATTGCGTCGTGGCTCAAGAACGCGGTCAGAAGCGCGGAAAAAGGCTTCTCAGTTCAGGATTCAATTGGCGCGGAAGCATGGCGCGTGTCCGAACGGTTGGCACAAGCGCTGTTCGAGCCGGCTACTGAACTCTGCGACAAGATCATAGAGCTACGCGCTTGCCTCCCCACACAGCCGGAGCGGGGGACCGATCCCGTCGACTACCTCGATCAGACGAGACCAAATTGGCGCGACGAGCTTCCCTTCGATGTGGAATGCGAAGACATCCGCACGATGGTCGAGGAAATCGTGCGGCTGCGCGAAGATCCCGGAGCCGCCCTCGATGTAGTTCGCACTCTCGTTCTATCCGACGATGGATGGCGTCCCCGCGCGTCGCTTGGATTGTCCGGCAATGTTGATCTGAAGCGACTACCTCCTAGCGTTAGTGAAGCCGTGCGAAATGGTCGTCGAGTTCGAATCTTTCCGCGGCCACCGTTCTGCGACGAGCTCGTCGCCGTAGCGGCCATCGAAACGGTCGAGGCTGATGACGAACCGGTGCACGACCTTCGGCGGTTCGTCGCGACCTTTGAAGCTCCTCTTGCTTTGGCGAACGAAGCGCGACTTCTCGTGCAATCCGGGAATAGTACGATCGGTGAGTTCATTGCGCCCGGCGGAGACTCGCTGCTCCACCCGATCATTGCCCTTCAGATCGAGCAAGTGGGCGAGGACGGCGCTCCCAAGAGCCTGCGAGTCTTGGGAGGTTCGCCGGCCCAAACTGGCCGGCCTGTGCTCGCTCTTGCAATCCAGGAAGAACATTTCCATTCGGTCTCATTTTCCGATGGCTTTACAGATCTTGGTCGCTGCGTTGAATCAGACCATCGCGTCGTCAGTTTCCAGGGAACCGCTAGCGCCGTACTTGGAGGGACGCGTTGGACATGGCGGACCGCCGCCGAACGCGAAGTCGACGGTCGCTTGGTTCTCGTCGGAGGTCTCGTGCCGAGTGTGCGAGAGCCGGTCTTTCTTGGCGTTCCGCAAGTGTGGATCGAGCGCGAAAACCATTTGTCGACCCCGCGCCGCAAATCGCTTCATTGGCGCCCGCGCGGAAGAGGGATTTGGCATCCGATCGACAAGGGCAAACCTTGGGGCGATGTGGACCTGGCTGTAATCGAAGACGACGAGCTGCGCTACGCGATAGGCGCATCTATCGTCCCGCCAAGTTTCCAAATCGAAGTGCACCGCCGAAAGCGCGAGCTCCGTATTGCAGATGTGCAGACTCGAATCGTTGCGGCTCGCGCCGAGGATGAGCTGAACGTTCGATTGGACGGCGAGCACGCCGTCATTGCTCTCGGAGTACCCACAAAAGCGGCAACAATAACGCTTAACCTTAGGTGGGATGCCGAACTCCAATTGACGTTTGCGGACCCTAGTTATGAGCTGCGAATAGTCGATGAGAACGATCTCCTTATGCGGTCAAGGACGACATTATCAGTCGATGCTCTAAAAGGGCTTCGGCTGATAGCAGCCCGGGAGGTTTCTCTGTGCATGGAATTGCGCGCAAACAATATTCAGCGGATTTCAGTCTCCAGGACCGTCTCGGGAGAAGTGCCGCTTTCAGCATTTGCCGACACCATCACTCAGTTACTCGGTAGTTCGGAAAGCCTAGATGCTCAAGTCCGTCTGTCCGCCCTCGGCGCGAGCGATCACATAGCAGATGTTCGGTGGTATGATGACGAGATCGATCCCTTCAATGCACCACCCGCAAATGCGTTCGCCGCGCTCGGAGTCCTGCACCGGCTTGATGTCCGTGCATTCTGTCTAACGCGCCCCGCGGCCGGCACAGTTGACGTCGTGGCTCCTGCGAGCCAGGCGACCATGCGATCGGAGCTTGCGATCAAACTGCCGCCCGGGCCGTGGTTGATATTTGGACGGCGGCGACAAGGAGCCAAGATTAGGCCAAGGATTGTCCCATCGGTAGGAACAAGGGCCAAGGCAGAGGCTGAGAGTATGGCCTTGGAACGTGCGATCGAAATCGCGGCGTCAGATGTACGCCTGATTGAGCTTCTGCAAGCCTATTCGAAGCCCGATCAGCTTTCCCAGCGTGAGCGTCGAACGATCATGGATCTTCTCGTGCTCTCAAGGAAGGAGGGGCTGCCGATTTCCTCGGTAGACGCATTGAGGTTGCTCGGGCGTTGCCCAAGGCTCGCCGTCTCGCTACTCGCATCTTGCGAGTCGCTGGCAGAACGCGCCGCTCTGCTCGATCTACAGCGTGAGTTGCCATTTTTGTGGTGCTCCACCTCCGTTGCGGATTGGCTCGAAGCGTTTTCGCTTCGCCTAAAGCAGATAGGCGAGAAGCTCGCTGCTATCGGAATCGAAAGCGCAGCGGCGATCAGAAGCATAAGTAGTGCCCTTGACGATATCGTCAATCTGAGGCCCGAGTTGTCGGGACATGCAAAATTTGTCTTTCTCGCTTGCGTCGCTACGGAAATGGCCAAGCAGAGAAAGACGATCGACGGAACAACGCTCCATTTCCGTCAGTCCCCTCGTCGCGACGGAATCCGGCGCGAAGTGGATCGGCTCATCGGCCGGCATGATGACGATACATCGCCCCCGCAAAACATATTCACTCCAAAAAGCTTGCTCTCAAGGCGACCGTACTTTGAGCCTTACAACTCGAATTTTGCCGAGGTTATCGCGGCGCCGCTGCTTGTCGCCGATCATGCAAGCGGAAAGACTGCGCTTGAGCGAGACGAATTGCGGCGTAGTCGCGACGCGTGGCTGTACGATCCGGAGTATTTCGAAGCAGTTTTTCCAATGGGGTTGGATGAAGTGCTTCATGATTCTGTGAGCGCTGGGGAGAAGGTGCGGGCATGATTGATCTCGATCGCATGATGACGCGGTTGCCAGAGCAGGCAGCTAACGCCATCATCGGAATGTTGCGTCCACGCTCTCGCACCCTGGCAAGTTACTTGCGTAGTGTCTGGGGGGCGCCGGCCGGAAGCCCCGGTTCCCTGATTGCCGAGCCGTTCGTGGAAGGTGCTTTCCCCTGGCTGCCATTGAAGGGAGGATGGTCAGGGCTCGACCAAGGGATATTCGATCGCCGAACGATCGACGTGCTCAATTCCGTATCGTATCCGCCATATGCTCACCAGGCGGAGGCTTGGAAGCGCCTGACGTCCCCCGATCCAAGCTCGGTGATTGTGTCCAGCGGCACGGGCTCGGGTAAGACCGAATGCTTTCTCGCGCCGATTCTCGATCGGCTCATTAGGCTGTCCGATCGGGGGCAAAGGCAGCTGGAAGGCGTGCGCGCTCTGTTGCTTTATCCGCTCAACGCATTGATCAGCAGCCAAGAGGAGCGGCTGGAACGCTGGTTCGCACCCTTCGGAGGCAGCCTGCGATATTGCCTCTACAACGGCGAAACGCCTGAAACGGCCCGAGCTTCTGTGAGAGCCGAACGGCCGTGGCGAGTAGGCGACCGCACCGCGCTGCGCGCCTCGCCGCCGCCAGTGCTCGTGACAAACGCCACGATGCTGGAATACATGCTGATCCGTCAAGTTGATGCGCCGATCCTGGCGCTGTCTCGTGGCACGCTGGACTTCATCGTGCTCGACGAGGCTCACTCGTACATGGGAGCGCAAGCCGCGGAGATTGCGCTTCTTCTGCGCCGCGTTGCGCTCGCATTTGGCCGTACGCCCGATCAGATTCGCTATGTGGCGACCTCCGCCACCATAGGCGGAGCGAATGCGAGGGCGGAGCTCCATGATTTTCTCTGCAATCTCTCTGGTGCACCACGTGACGCCGTGGATGTTGTTGAAGGTTATCGCGCGCCCCTTCCGCCGATGCCGGCCTCTCAAGATGGTGGTCAGGTTTCGGTAAACGACCTCTCCGAGTTTGATCCGCTGGAGAGCGGCCGAATACTGGCCGAATCGAAGAGGTTGCGAGCTGTGCGAGAAGGGCTTCGGTCCGGCCAAATCTATTCCTGGCGTGGTTGGGCTCGCGAAGCGGCCGCGCTCGGTGTTGGACAGAGCGATGCGACAAGATTTCTCGTGGAAGCGGCCAGGGCGAGGGATCCCCAGGCCGACCCGGCGATGGCTGCCATCGGCGGAGATTCCATTCTTCCAAACCGAGTTCACCTATTTCATCGGACGGTGAATGGGCTCTGGACGTGCATAAATCCCCACTGCTCAAAGAGTCCTGCACAGGGAGTTGACGGCTCCGATTGGAACTATGGAGCGATCTTCTCGGAAGCTCGCGAACATTGTCCGTATTGCGAGTCAATCGTGTTGGAATGGGTCTGTTGCCAGCTGTGTGGCGACGGAGCGTTGCGAGCCGAGGAGCTTGATGGTGGTTCCCGAATTGCAGCATGGAGCGAAGGTGACGACGAGGATGAGTTCGAGCAGACGCTCGAGCGAGAAGACCCAAGCGAAGACGCAGAGGACGATGAAGGGGCGACGATAGATGCACCGACCTTTGTCTCGCGCCGATATCTAGCCTATCCCCCGAAGCCCGGGTCACGTCGACTGGACCTGGATTTGAGAACGGGAAAATTGGACGAAAACGCAAATGTAACGTTCGCTGCAAGTCGGGACATCCTGGAATGCCCGTGTTGCACGCGGGCGCCAAATCGGTTCGATCCCAACCGCGGTGCATTGCGGCCAGTCGCTGCTGGCGCGCCGTTCCTGATGGCTCAGATCACTCCAGGCTTTCTTGCGGACTTGTCGCCGGAGCTTGATGCGTCCGAGCCGCTTCCGTTCGATGGGCGTCGCCTCATTACGTTTACGGATGCCCGCCAGGGCACGGCGAGGCATGCGGCCAACGTGCAAGTCGCGTCTGAGCGGATGTTTGTCCGATCATTCATTTATCAGTTTGTCCAGGAAGCGCCTCCTGTCGATCAACAAGAGCTCGAGGCCCTGAACGCAAGGATCGCGCGGCTCAGGGAGTTTCCGGACGATCCCGAATTCACCCGACTGGCAGAGGAGTCCGAGCGCCAAAGATCGGCCATGCTGGATGGGCGCGCGAAGCGCTGGCGAGAGCTCGTCCAGCGGTTGGCCGGGCACACCACGGTCAATTCATTCCTGAGAGAGTTGTGGACCACAACCAACCGAGACGATCGCTTCCAAGATCCAGAGATGCTCGCGGAATTCCTGCTGTACCGAGAAGCGATGAGACGGCCAGTCCGAGCTAACTCGGCGGAGACACTCGGATTGTTTCGATTCGAACTACCTGGGATTGACCGCGCGGAGCCGCGGGTTCCTCCGGCCGCGCAGCGCATTGGAATGACCGATGAGGATTGGCGAGACCTACTTCGTCTCTTGGTCACGCATTTCCTGCGGACGAACGTCGCGCTCGACTTTCCACGATGGTGGTTGAGTTGGATAGACCGACGCCAGAGCCATATCGAGGTCAAACCGTGGAGCCCTGGGGAGAGATCGAGCCGATATGTGCGTCTTTGGCCAAACGCACAGGGCCCGCGGCTAACGCGCGTAGTACGCCTTCTGTTTCAGGCCCTGCGACTCGATCCTGACAGTCGCACTGACAAGGACAGCGTGGACGAAGTACTCACGGCTGCTTGGCGAGCACTCTTTCGTTTTTTGACGGCCTCGGACAACGGATTCCGTTTGCGGCTGGGAGATCTCGCTGTTGCTCGAGTCGACAGGGCATTCTGGTGTCCAACAACGAGAAGGGTGCTGGACACGACCATTCGAGGACGAAGTCCCTATGACATCGACGGGGTTCACCCCGTCGCGACGCCCATTACAATGCCACGCCTGCCATACTCTTGGCGTCGGGATCCGGTCGGGCAGATCGTGACCGAAGACCGGATCGACGACTGGCTGGCAACTGATCCGATCGTTGTGTCGCTTCGAAGTCTTGGAAGATGGGGCGATCAACAGGACCGTGCAGCGAAATTCTCGCCTTGGATACGCGCGGCGGAACACTCCGCACAACAGCCGAGCACGACACTCCGCCGGTATGAGAGGGAGTTCAAGGCCGGTAGGATCAACGTTCTTGGCTGTTCTACCACCATGGAAATGGGTGTCGATATCGGCAGTATCGAGGCGGTGCTGAATACGAATGCTCCGCCAGAGATCGCGAATTATCGCCAGCGCGTTGGTCGGGCAGGGCGGCAGCGTCAACCGATCGCAGTAGGACTTACGCTCTGCAAAAATCGCCCACTCGACCAAATGACGATTTCGAATCCGATAGAGTATCTCCAACGTCAGGTGCGAACACCTCGGGTGAGTCTTGACAGCCCGACCATCGCAACGCGTCACGCCGCTGCACTTCTCTTGTCGGAGTATCTTTCAAGTCTTGGATCGGAATTACACAAGCTGACCAATCAGGCATTTTTTGGTCTCGCGGCGGAGGCGAACTCACCGACTGATCCACCACCGGCCTCGGCCTTCGTGGCTTGGCTCGATACCGTCCCTTCGGCTCCGACGCTGTTGGACGAGCTGACATCGTTGCTGGCCGGTACTCCCGTCCGGCCGGGTTGGGATCTCGTTGAAGTGCTGAGAGCTCGTATGGATCGGATCCACTCCGAGATTCAGGCTGAATGGCAAGCGCTGGCGCCTGCCATCACGGATGGCTTGGCTGGAGATGTCGAACTCGCGGCGATCAACAGGGCGCGAGAAGTTCAGAGACTTCGTTTGGAGAGAGGGTATCTACTAGGTGAGTTGGCCGGCAGGGGCTTCCTTCCATCCTACGGCTTCCCAACCGACGTCGTTCAATTCGTAACCGAGACAGCCAGCGAGAGAGCGGCAAGAGCGCGCCGAGTTGAGGAGGGTGGAGCGCCGCAAGAGCAGAGCTTCGGTCGAGGTTATCCGTCGCGGTCACGCGAAGTGGGTATCTATGAATACGCGCCAGGCCGTGGGATCGTTGTAGACGGTGTTGTTCGCGAGTCTGGAGGCGTCACTCTCAACTGGCAAAGGCCCATATCACAAGATGGCCTTCGCGAGATACAAAGCTTGAGAACGATGTGGTCCTGTAGGACCTGCGGCGCCCTGAGCTCGAAACCGTCCGCTGTTGGTCAAACGCCCTGCATCGAGTGCGGATCGAGTAACTTCACGCCGATCAGATATCTAAGCCCTGGAGGGTTTTCGGTCGATGTTCGGTTCAAGGTGCACGACGATCCATCTGATCTCGGCGGATCGAGGGTTATAGACCCGTGGGTTTCGGCCCGAGAGGCGCCGTGGCGCTCACTGCCAGACCCTGACATCGGCCGCGTGCGTGCAAGCGCCGACGGAACGGTTTTCTGGTTCAATCCCGGGGATCACGGACACGGGTATGCAGTCTGTCTTCATTGCGGCCGTTCTGAAGCCGAGACAGTGGCGTCTGGCGGGTCTGGCCTAACAGGCCACAGGCCGCTGAGAGGTGCGCCAATGGCGGCCGATGGCCAAACCTGTAGTGGCGCTCCGGAATACTCTCCCTATGCGGTCGTACGAAATCTCAATTTGGGGCACGAAATACGTACGGACGTCTGCGAGATCCAGCTCTATGACTGTCGTTCGAGGGACGTTGCGTTGACGATCGCTCTCGCGCTACGTGAAGCCGTAGCAAAGAAGCTGGGCATTGACGCTGACGAAATGGGCTTTGCGGCGCCAGCTGCGCCAAACAACCGCGGCGTGGATTCTTATAGCGCAGTGATATTCGACAGGGCCAGCGGAGGAGCGGGTTTCTCGACCGTGATCGCACGCGACCCTGTGGCTTATTTGAGGGAGGCGCTTACTTTCCTCGACTGCTCGGCAATAGGTCGATGTGGAGACCGAGATGCGGTGCGGGTTTGTCCGCGTTGCGTTCTCGCGCCGGATGCACAGCACACAGTAGAAGGCACGGATCGCTTGAGTGCCTATGCGTTGCTGGCGCAGTTACTCTCGCGCATTTCACTTCCTGAGCAGCATCGCCTGTTTGGGGTGCGGACGGTGTACGAATCGGCTGCCCTTGCGGACGCGCTGAACGATTTGATTTCAACAAACCCAGCGGCCGAACTGACGCTGATGTTGCATGGTGACCCAAGTGCGTGGGACTTCGAACGATGGCCGGCCGCGTCCGTCATAGAGCGGTGGGGCGCCCGTGGACGCAGCGCATCGGTCGAAGTCAATGGGGCGATTTTGCAGCAAGCGGATGCGGTTACTCGCCGAAGAGTTGTCCTTTGGCTCGAAAGGGCGAGAGCTTCACTCCGGAATATGTCGCCGGGCAATGAGGATTTGCTTGCGGTGGTCACCGAGGGCGGGCGAGAAATCACCGCGTGGCGATCGCTTGATCGGTCAGCTTATTCCATCGATTTGAATTGGGCGAGCACCACTGAGGCTCCCGTCGTCCGAGGCAACCTAGAAGCGGCGTCCGAAAACGCGAGGAATATCGATCCACACACGTTGCTTGTCGAAAGAATACGTGAAGCGATCTTCGAAGTCGGTGCTGAACTTGATGGGCCCGTGGACGGCTTTGGAAAGCGGTTCAAGGCTCTCCTCGCGGGACGGAACGATACTCTCGCGGCCGTGCTCTCAGAGCCCTGCATCGAACTGCGGTACTCAGATCGGTATCTTTTCAGTCCTCTCGTGGTAAGGCTTGTTTCCGAGCTGTTGAGAGGCTTTTCCGATCAGAACACTGAGATCTTCGTAGACACCCTGCTGCAACGCCGTGACCAACGTCGCCCGAAGATGGGAACGACGGTCAAAGATGATTGGGCAGACATGGATTCTCGTACAGTTGTTTTTGAACATTTGCTCAAGGGGGTATCCGCTACAGCAAGGCTAGGACTACACCAGGATCTCGCTCACCGTCGTCGGCTCAGTTTCCGTACCGCTCGAGGAGAAGGGACGATTTTCTTCGATCAGGGCGTCGGATCTTGGAGTGCCGTGGGATCAGTTGCCTTCAATCCAATGGCTGCAATTGGGGACCAGCTTCAGGCAATTCAGGCACCATTTCTTGTTAAGAACGGAGGAAATGGCACATTTTTGGCGTGCAGACTGGATTGACGGATTGGGAACGAAATGAGAACAGTGTTAACCTGACACCGGGTGGTGCTCGATTCGCCGAGTTGGGGTTGGAAGTGAAGGTCGCGGGATTATTCGCCGGTGTTGGGGGATTGGAGCGGGGCCTTGCTGCAGCGGGGCATGAGCCAAGCCTGCTTTGCGAAATTTGGGAGCCCGCTCGTGCCGTCCTCGCGGCGAGGATGCCTGACGTTCCCTGTAAGCGGGACGTTCGAGATCTCAAGACCCTTCCGAGGGAAGTCGACCTGATAGCAGGCGGATTTCCCTGCCAGGACCTTAGCCAGGCGGGCCAAACCCTGGGTATTGGAGGCTCTCGGTCAGGGCTAGTGGGTGAAATCTTCCGCCTGCTCGACCGACGGCGCGTGCCATGGGTCGTGCTTGAGAATGTTTCATTCATGTTGCAACTCGACAAGGGAAGCGGCATGCGTACCCTGGTCGAAGCATTTGAGGAGCGCGGCTATCGGTGGGCTTACCGCGTCGTGAATAGTCTCTCGTTCTTGCCACAACGGCGGGAGCGTGTGCTTTTTGTCGCGACTACGACCGACGTCGATCCTGCTTCGGTCATTCTGACGGACGAAGCTGAGCCAAATGTGCTCCCAACCAATCTCGATGGTTATGCTCACGGTTTCTATTGGACCGAAGGAATACGTGGTCTCGGGTGGGCCCCCGATTCGATTCCCACATTGAAGAATGGCTCGACCGTTGGGATCGCTTCTCCACCCGCGATCTTGCTGCCTTCAGGGGATGTCATTACACCTGACATTCGGGATGCAGAGCGCCTTCAAGGTTTTCCGGAGAATTGGACCCGTCCGGCAGAGCAGGTTTCTCGTGCTTCGCTTCGCTGGTCGCTCGTCGGGAATGCCGTCACAGTTCCGGTTGCAGCGTGGTTGGGCAAACGCTTAGCTCGACCCGGCAAGTATGACGCCCATCGAGATGGCGCACTTCCTGCGAGTGGCAGGTGGCCAACGGCGGCACGGTATGACGGCAACGGCCGATACGCAGTTCGAATCAATTCCTATCCGAAATGGGAAGCGCGACCCGCCTTAACACAGTTTCTTCGTCACGATGGAAAACCCCTTTCGGCGCGTGCTACGCGGGGATTCCTTTCGAGGACCGAGCGAGCAAAGCTGCGCTTTGCGGACGGCTTTCAAGATCGACTTCGCGAACATCTCTTTCGAATGGACGCCCTTGAGAACGCGAAGTTCGCTGTTGCTGCCGAATGAAGGCGGCGCGCCCCGATGCCAAAACATCCGCACGAATGGCGCGGATCAGGCAAAAGGGTACAAAGATTGAGACGATCGTCGCGACCGTGCTGCGCGATCTAGGTGTCCACTATCGCAAAAACGTAAAGAAGCTTCCCGGCAGTCCCGATTTTGCGAACCGCTCAAAACGCTGGGCTGTCTTCGTAAATGGGTGCTTCTGGCACCATCACAAAGGCTGCCTGAGAGCGACAATACCCAAGTCAAACCGGAATTTCTGGCTTGCCAAATTCCGTGACAATAGACGCAGAGACGCACGAAGCATAACACTTCTTCGGCGGGAAGGTTATCGCATCATCGTCATATGGGAGTGTCAAGAGAATCAGATCCGAGGCAAGCTAACTAAGATCCTTAAATCGCGTCGCGTAGATGCCGGATAGCCGAGCAATCATGTTTTCATAGTTGTATATGTCACCCTTAGGCGGCGCGGGGGGTGCATTCATGAGCTTAACAGCACTTCCGTCGTTCGCCATATCTATCACGACAATCGAAATCGCATCGTAGCCAACATCGCCGACCTTTGAGCGACGCGGAAGTTGCTTGATTTTGTCAATTGCGAGCTGAGCATCGCGTGGCTGTTTGTGCTTACTCCACTCTGGATCTGACAACTTGTTCTTCTTGTTCAAATCTGGACTAAGGTAATTCTCTGCGACATTCACCATGGTGTAGGCGACTGCGACTGCCTGATCACTCGCTCCGTGAACGGTAAGATGCGACGAGTTTAGTTCGTCATATAGACGAGGAAGTGCGCGCTGATGCGCGGTCATACAGGCCTTGGCTTCGAGTGCCATGATTACCGACCCGACAGGGGCACGAACGAGTTGCGGAAGGGTGTCAAAGGCACTCCGTTCCTCGTCAGTCAGTTTGATTTGATAGCTTCTTCCCATGCTCGCTAAGGTCTCAGCCGTGGCCGGACCACCAGGCGTGCAGAGTACGAGGTCAAGATTTTTCTTCCGGTCGTGAACGAAGTCTCGCATTTCATGATTGATGCCGAAACAAACTGCGCCCGCCTTTACGTGACGCCTCAGAAGCGGAGTCGAGACCATCAAATCGAAGATCACGCCCCAGCAGGCGATTTTGGAGTGATGGTCACTGCGCGAGTGATACTGCCAGTCGTTATGATAGCGATCTCGAATGTTTGCCGACGACAATGTTCGCGCCAGTATAGCAGGCCCATTCATTCGTGCCTCGATCTTTCGTTCCAATATCTCACGTTTATCTGATTCGCACCGTGGCCTTCCCACGGACTTCCACTCAACGAGAAGAGTAGATCTTGCGAGCGGCAATGAGCTCGATTGTCCGACGACAGACTGCAGCCTCTTAAGAGACGCCAAAAAGATGTTGATGTTCCGTACGGGGTGGAACTATCTAAAAGGATGCTCAGAAGAGCACGCGTTGACCTCGTCAGGTGATCAAGGCGCCGTGCTTGCGCCAAGCTACCTTAAGTTGTTCAACCTGCCGATAAACAATGCCGAAATTCGACCCTGCGTCGGTTTAGATCAAGCGTCCGTGCCTCTCCAAGAGACGCATTAGAACGTTGTTTGCATGCGCGAAGTTGTCGAGTTGCCCGCTAAGTTCATAAGACCATTTGGCGCCATGGAAGAGGTTGTTGCGTAGGCGCCAAACGATCATTAGGAGCGCCAGAACACGATCACGAGGGTCATTGTTGACTCCTTGTATTACTGAGCGGACCAGTTCGGGATGATCAGTGGGACGAAGGCCGAGATACGGGAAATGGTCGGTCAGCGCACCCTCAGCAAAGTACCGGTCCTGGAAATAGCGTAGCTCTGCATTATACAACTCGGCCTCAAGCGTGCCGGCGGCGGTCCACTCGTCCACCTTCGCGCGGATGCGATCGGCGCGCGCGAAATTGCTCATGATCTTCGCTTCGAAGAGACTCCACAAGAAGGCGAAATTAAAGATCGCGCTGCGATCCTGTGCCGGGAGGTTTTTGAACCCGGGCGCCTTTTCCAAAAGCCATTGTTCGCTCATTGTAATCTCACCGATGCGTCCCAATAAAACACGAGGCGCTCTAGGAATGTCTGACAAGAAGAGATCCCAATCAACATTGTGAAAGCCCTACAGTAAAAAAGCAACCACGGGTTGTCGAGGCCTGAATTGCGAAGAGTTAAGAAAGCTCGTCGGTTGCCGCAGGTCGGCCCGCCTGATCGATACAGATGTGCGTATGCCGTCCGACACGGCCGTGAGGCACTTTGGTTCTCTCTGTGCGGCGTACCAACTCACGGGTCCAGTCCACCTAGCCGGAAGACCTGTGCGCTTCGGGTTGCCGCACAGCGGCGACCGCGGCATGAAAGCCCCGCCATGGTCAAGACCTCGGTCACGTTAATTTGCGCCGTCGGCGACGGCCAAGGGACGGCTGTGGCGTTCTCGTCAATCAGCAGCGAGCGAGAAGGCCGAATACTGTGCTCGTGTAATGCCTAGAGCATTGAGATTGCGGTCTGCCGCATCGCCAGACGTAGCTTCGCCTCGGCACGCGGGACTGCGACGAGGGGCGCTGGCGTTTTCCGAGGGTGCGTCTTTCTTTGCATTCATGCGCTGATGTCAGCATGTGCCCGATCGATTCGCCTCAAGTCCTTGTGCTGCGGTGGTGTCGGCCCGCGATGGTTGTCTCCGTCAGTTCGTTCAATGGCACGCGTCCAACGCACCCTCGAATGGGCTGATCAGGCCCGAGGGCCGGCCAAAGCCTCGATCGCCTTCCCGCAACGGCTGCACCTGCTTTTTCCCCTGCCGCGAAGTGGGCGGCATTCCTCGCGGGAGACAAAAAAGCAAGCTTGTCGCCGTCCTCCGCTGGCGCTGCGGGCCTGACGGCTGCGGGCCGATCGCTCCCCGGGCCAGGGATCGCCATCGAGGCCGCGATGGGCGCGGCCCGAGCAACCAACGGAGAGTACTATGGCTACTATCGGCACCTTCACCGCTTCGGACAACGGCTACGTCGGCTTCATCAAGACGCTGACGCTGAACATCAAGGCACGGTTCGCCGCATCCGAGAAGGATAACGACAAGGCGCCCGACTACCGCATCTTTGCCAGTGTGACCGAGTTCGGTGCCGCGTGGAAGAAGACCGCCCGCGACAGCGATCGCGAATACCTCTCGGTCAAGCTCGACGATCCGAGCTTTCCGGCCCCGATCTACGCCTCGCTGGTGAAGGTCGACGGCGACGAGGGCTTCACCCTGATCTGGTCGCGCCGCAGCGGCGACTGATCCTTCGGGATCATCGGCCCCGCCTCCTCGGAGGCGGGGCTTTTTGCGTGTGTGCCGAGCATGACCGGCAGCTTGGAGGTGGAAGTCCTCTATCCAGCCTGATGACGGTGAAGGATTAGCGAAGCGCAAGGGCGTCATCGCGAGGTGGGGTCTGAAGGAAGCGTGGAGCAAAGCCGCGGCCCGATGGACAAAAACCGGATAACGAGGCCTACCCGGCCGGACGAGCGAGCACGTGATCGCGAAGTCCACGGTCATCAAGGGCCGGGGTGGTAAATCCGGCGGGCGTGCGGCGAAGGCGGTCGATCTTACCTCGGGAGATCTGCGCTGCGTCTCGGCAACGAGACTGAGGTCGTCGTAAGGCGATCTGACCGCGGTGCAGAAGTCAGCAGAGGGCATAGTAGGCGGAACGAGTTTCGCCGAAGGCCTGAACGCTGGAAGTGACGAGTAGATGCAGCGATATCGCATCGGCCATGTGACTGAATTCCGGGCAACTGGCCTCGGAACGGCGGGAAGGGGTGAAACCCTGACTGACGCTGATCAGAGGAGTCGAAGCTGGCGCGACGATTGCTGACACCCAAACTACGGCGGCAACAGAACAACTCTTGCCGCTTAATCCAGCGAACCGCCGTATACGGACCCGTATGTCCGGTGGTGTGGGAGTTGCGCCTTGCAAGCGCGTTGAAGTCTGCCGTCTGAGATGACGGCCGCGGCAAAGCCTAGCGAGCAGCCGCGAACCGAGTCTTGCGTGGCGTCCGGTAACGGCCGTTGCGAAGCGTAGACAGGGAGGTTGTAGGCCGGAATGAAGTGAACGGGAAAATAGCCCCGAAATCGAACGTGATCGGAGTAGCCGACCCTGTCTCTCAAAGGGGAAGGCGGAACCGCAGGCCGCGACAACGCGAGCGGTCAGAGGTGCTCCCGGGGTTCGTACCGCCAGCATGCAATCAAAGGAAGCAGCGTGAACAAGGGAGATCCATCCGGTTCAAGCGCAAGCTTGTAAGACCTGCCAAGCCGCTGAGGTGAGAAGGGTCTGACGACCGGGTGGAAGTCAGACTGACCGATAGTACTCCGAGGACGGGAGAGCCGGCCACATGGGGAAGCGGTCAGCGGTAGTTGAATTGTTCTTGGGCGACATGGGCTCCATTCAACGGGAGTTACGGCCTTCTATGCAAAGAGAAGATCAGCTGACCATGGAAACGAAACTTGAACAAATAGCAGTGAAAGCTCGGCGCGAGACAAATCTTCGCTTCACCTCGTTGGCCCATCACATCACGCGCGACCGAGTGCAAAAGAATCTATTACAGATTCCGAAGCGCTCCGCCGCCGGGGTGGACGGACAGACGGTGGAGGCGGCGAAGGAGAGCTTCGAGGACTGGATAGGGCCAATGCTCCAATCCATCCATCGCCAGGGATATCGGGCGCCGAACATTCGGCGGGTCTATATCCCCAAGCCCGGTAAGACGGAGAAGCGCCCCCTCGGGGTTCCAACTGTCGCCGACCGGGCGCTCCAGCGCAGCACGGCTGAGGTGCTGGCCGCTATTTACGAGCAGGACTTCTTACCCTGCTCGTTCGGCGGCAGGCCGAAGCTCAGCGCCCATCATGCCTTGGCGACCCTCAATGAGGTGATCGCCGGCGGCATGATCAGCTGGGTGTTGGAGGCGGATTTGAAGAACTTCTTCGGGAGTCTCGATCATGATCGGGTCCTCCGGTTTGTCGAACATCGAGTCGGTGATCCGCGCCTGATCAGCTTGATCCGGCGCTGGTTGAAAGCGGGCATCCTGGAAGACGGAGCGGTGCACCCGAGCGAACAAGGAACGCCACAAGGCGGATCGATCAGTGTGCTTTTGAGCAACCTCTACCTTCATTACGTTCTCGACCTCTGGTTCGAACGCGTGGTGAAGGGTCGGTTGCGGGGCGAAGCCCGACTGGTGCGCTATATCGACGACTTTGTGATCTGCTTCCAATATCGATCGGACGCCACCCGCGTACAGGAGGCCTTGCGTCTTCGGTTGGGGAAGTTCGGCCTCACTCTAGAGCCGACCAAGACCAAGTTGGTCGAGTTTGGTCGGTTCGCGCAAAGACATGCGGGCAAACGCGGCAGAAACCGCCCGGAAACAATCTACTTTCTGGGGCTGACGCTCTATTGCACGCGAAACCAAAAAGGCAACTTCAAGGTTGGGATGCGCACCGAGAAATCTCGGCTAAAGCGCAGCCTTATGTCTCTGCAGGAGCTGATGCGGCAAATACGGCATTACAAGATCAGTGACCAGGCCGATGAAATCAACCTCGTCCTGCGCGGCCACTATGGCTATTACGGCGTCGCCGGAAATCTCCGGAGCCTCGTAAAAGTCTATCGGGCCGTGGAGCGTTACTGGCGCGGAATGCTGCGCAGCCGCAGCTGGGCAGGCCGACGCCTCACTTGGGACGCCTTCAACCAAATCAAAGAACGGACACCGTTGCTGAAGCCTAAGCTGCGCCTCCCTTATCGGGAGCTGCAAGCGCTTGCAGTGCTGTGAACCAACTGTCGAAGAGCGTCGGTGCGGGAAATCCGCACGCCACGTTCTGTGGGAACCGGGGGCGGGCGACCGCCTCCGGTGACCCGGTGGGAGGGGCTGCGAGGCTCCCCCCTATCCCGATTTCTTTGCGCCGCTTTGGAAGGAAGCAGAAAGCGCAAGTGCCATGCTGCAAACCGGAGAACGATGAGAACAGGATGCCGCGGGCTCACCTGCTATAGGTCGTCGGCCGGGCGAAGAGCCCACCAACAGCGCTAGCATACGGCCGAGGACTGCGGCGCGTCGCGCCGCTGGAAGATCGACTCGCGTGCGTAGCACGCGCCCGATCTTGACTTGAAAGCGCTTAGGGCTCCGCCCTCGGCGCGCTTCGGAGCGCCTTCCGCCCAGCTTCCTCCGCGCTAACGCGCTTCGTGCAGCCGGTTCCCCGCGAAGGCGCCCACTCCGCTTGCACACCCGCTGCTCGCCGCGAGGCAGGGTTGCAGCGCAGCGCTGCGCTTCAACCTCAGCCCATAGGAGAACGACCATGAACATGATGACCTTGTCCATAGGCGAACAGCCTGCATCCGGCGGCTTTCGCGTGGACGTCTCGCGCGGCCAAAGGATCGGCCGCGTGTCGTCCGAGTGGTTTGCGCGACCGGATGACGAGCGGTACCTGAACCTGCCGGGCCTTTATGAGGCGGTGCGGGGACGGGCCGAGCGCGCGGAAGCGCGAACGGTGGAAAGTCGGACCATCCGGGTAGAGGCGAGCCGAGACAATTCCGAGCGGTTGGTCCTGGTGGTGCCGGGACGTGACGAGCCAGTGGCGCCGACGCATTGGAGCTTTGGCCAGTTGTGCACGCTGGCGGGCGCGCCGACATCCTATCTGCGGCAGCTTCCTGCAGCCCTGTCGGCCGTCAACCTGCAATATGGCTTGCTGTCGCATCGCGCCGAGCTGGTGAAAACCTTAGAGACCGACAATGGACGCGTCGAGCTTCGTGCTGTCACCGGGCCGGACTATGGCCGCATCTGGGATCACGAGTTGGTCGCCGCGGTCATGAAGATCGCAGGCAATGGCACGGGTGACACGCGGTGGAAGGTCCCGGGCGTGATGGATTGGGCAACCATGACCCATAATCCGTTTGTGGACGTGACCAAAGACACGACCACGCTCTATGCCAGTGACCGGGATGTGTTCCTGTTTCTGGTCGACGACACCAACCCGATCGAAGCGGGTCGTCTGGCAGATGGATCGCCGGATTTGTATTTCCGAGGCTTCTACTGCTGGAACAGCGAAGTCGGCAGCAAGACGCTTGGGATTGCGAGCTTCTATCTTCGCGCCGTCTGCATGAACCGCAATCTTTGGGGCGTGGAGAATTTCGAAGAGATCACGATCCGGCATTCGAAGTTCGCAGCTCAACGTTTCGCGCATGAAGCCGCGCCTGCGCTGACCAGCTTTGCCAATTCCTCGCCCGCGCCATTCGTTGCCGGCATCAAGGCGGCGCGGGAGCGGATCGTTGCCCGCACGGATGAGGACCGGGAGACGTTCCTCCGCAAAGGTGGGTTTTCCAAATCCGAGACCGTGAAAATCATCGAAACCGTTCTAGGAGAAGAAAATCGCAAGCCGGAAAGCATCTTTGATTTCGTGCAGGGCATTACCGCATTTGCTCGCGGCAAGGCTCATCAGGACACGCGCCTCGAACTCGAAGGCAAGGCAAAGCGCCTGATGGACCGGACCATCTGATGACATGAGCCGCGCAATCGGGGAACGGTTGCGCGGCTTCGCTCGGTGCCTGGTGCGCGCCGCCAATCCGGCTGGCCGGATCGGCGGCGGCGACGCGTATCCGCGTCCGGCGCTCGCCGGGCCTCCGGCCCGGCTCGCAAAAGGTCAGGATCGAACCTTGGACACTTTCTCGTCAAGCAGGCCGACCGGCCGCACCTCCAAAGCTTGGGCCGTCTGTCAGATTGTTGGAAGGATCACGTTTTGCGTGGTGGACTGGAAATTCCGCAATCTAATGACGTTTGTTGCGCCCTCTCACGCAAACTAGTCGCTCTTCAGCAGTTTCCAGGGCTCGATCTGCAACCCAACGGCAATCCTTGCCAGGTTGTCGAGGGAAATGTTTCGTTCAGATCTTTCAACCGAGCTTAGATAGGTACGATTAATCCCGGACTCGTGCGCGAGCGCTTCTTGGCTAAGGCCGCGAGCAGCCCGGAGCCGGCGCATATTCCTGGCCAGCACGTCCCGGAGCGGTCCTTTGTGCGTCCTCTTCACGGACGCAGATACTGCTGCTTGATGCTTTTAAGGCTACCGCTTTTAAGTTACAATCCGCTCAGCCTGTTGCACTATGGGAAATGCGATGGGAGGGCACCAAAGGATACCATGTCAAAATTTCCGATTGATCCTGAGGTTGCTGACATAGCGCCGGCCGACGTCGAGCTGACGGTCTATGACAAGCAGCACGTAGTCACGTACATCCGCCTTCTACAGGCCGATAGCGAGGGCGCGGACTGGCGGGAAGCCGCTCGGATCGTGTTGCACGTCGATCCGGAGCGTGAGCCGGATCGCGCGCAGAACGCATACGAGAGTCACCTCGCGCGAGCTAAGTGGATGACCGAACAGGGGCGTCTCTTACGCGGTGCGGGGTCGAGTTAGAAGAAATTCGTCGACCAAATCCCTGATTTGGCGATCGTCGTCTCCGGCCACCACGTGGTCATTCGGGAGACCACGCGGTGTCAAACCAGGGTCCTCCTGCGGCCCAATCGATCGGAATTATTGCGCCACGATCCTTGTTTGCCGCGTGCAATGAGGCGGAAGTAATGCCTGGGTTCGACTGGCGGTCGCCGGAATCCTGCGAGAGCCTTCAAGGACGCAGAGATAGCAACATTGAGGCGACGGCTGGCACGCAGCGCTGCGCATCGGCGCGGTCGAAGTCTGGTCAACAGAACCGTCAAGCGGTGGCGCTCACCAAGTAGCCAGGTTGTCGTCCGACCGCAAACTTGACGCGTGGGCATACGCGGCCCGACAACCTTGGTGCGACAGGAAAGGGCGTGCGCCAGGTCCTTCCTTTAACGAGCCATCCAATCAGCGACGCGAGCGGTTGAGCGCGGCTCCTCACGCGCTCGATGCAGAGTGCTGATAGTACATATCGTGCCACCGCAGAAGCGCCGTTCGCCAGGAAGCCTATTCCGGATCGCGCCTGGAAAACGCACGACCTGCGCAGCCGAACCGTCCGCCTGATGCTGACGGAACGCAACGGGCGCAGCTGGCCGTTGCCCAAATGGAATAGCTGTCGTGTGTTCGCGAGCGCGAATCTTCTCTCATGAAACTGGCAGTCCGATGGGGGGCTGGATGGCCGCTACTTAGGACGTCTGCCCGCGTCTGCCGTGATCGGTCTTGCGTTCCGGTGAGGACGTGGGAGGAGTGATCGTGCATTACGAGTGCTTTCGATCTGCCATTCCCCTGCTCGATAGACTGCGGGACCATTCCTCCCTCCCGACCAACATATACCGGACCTGTGAGCGCGGTGGTGGCCTAGGGCGGCCGCACGGCCGTGGCGCGCAGCAGCGTTACCCTGGAAGGGCGCAAGCACGACGGTATGTTTGGCTCCGTCGGGAGCGCGCGTTCGGGCTGTTGTGCCGCTGCTCTTCGTTTGGACTGTCTGCAGCGGTCCGCACTTGCGAAGAAACGGCGTCACGGCCGACGGCGAGCTGCGGCATCACCACAGCCGGAGTGCTGCCGGCCGGTGCAAAGACACGCCGTCCATTGGCCAGCTCGACCGCCATCATGCCGTCCGGCGGCTGCACCAGATCGTGCAAGGCGGCGAGCGCCGTGAGCTCTTGGCCGCGCGGTCGGCGAGCGTCGCGAGTTGCGGTGCCTTGCGAGCGGTTAGCCAGCGGAACACCATGCTGGTGGCGACGCCATGGCGGCAGTAAACCTGCACCACGCTGACGCCGGGCTTCTCCGTCTGCTGCACGATCGCCCGCTTCTGCTGTTGCTGAACCGACGCCGGTTCGACGCCCGTCCCGCGCTTCCGGCGTCAAGCGGTGTTTGCGTCGCGCGCAATAAGCAGCGCTGCTTGATTGAGCCTGGGCACCCGGATGAAGCAACAATCGCCTGTCCATCTCGTCGCCGGAGTCTTCGCGATGGTCGCGCCGGATCTTCAACGAATCGGGCGAAAGACCGAGCGCGCCGCAGTATACTCAGCATGCCCCATGCCACTCTAGTTCATCGCCTCGTCATGCATGTTCTAGGACGCTCGAAGCGCGCCCGGACCGCAGTTCGTGATGACCATCGAAGCCATGTTGGACGCACGGCGACGATCTTCGAAGGCTTCGAAAAATTGCACAGGGGCGCCTGCTGGTCGTTCGACATGATCCGGTGTGCCGGCGTCTGATGACGGTTCCTGGCGTCGGCCCCGTTGCGGCCCTTCGTTCAAAGTCGGTGTCGATTACCCTCGGCGCGTCGCACGATCGCAAACGGTCGGCGCGCATTTTGGCCTGACGCCGAGGCGGCGACACCAGTCCGGAACCGCCGTGGACTATGAGGGCCGTATCACTAGGCAAGGCGATATCGCCGTTCGGGAGGCGCTCTGCGAGACGGCTGCAAGCCTTCTGCTGCGCGTCAGGACCTTGACCGCCTTGGGCGCGTGGGGACTGCGGATCGCCAGCGGTCAAGCATGCTGTGCGCGATCGTCGCCGTTGCGCCAAGCGCGCAAGCATTCTGCATCGGATGTGGGTCAGCGAGACCGACTTCCACATCGGCCTCGGCGCCAAGATAACCACGACGGCTCAGGTTGAAACCTGCGCAGCAATTGCTGCGCTGACAACCGGGAACTGTTGCCGGTCTCGCATCCAGCACGTTGAGGAGACGCAAATTAGAGATCCGCGCGCGCGGTGAGCGTCCGCTGGCGGGGCCGCGAAACGGGGAATCTCCGCTATATCTCGCCTGCTGCCGTCCTTCGGGGATGAGAGCGCCCGACTGCTTGGACAGCCCTGTTTACGAACCTGATGAAGAGCATGCGATGGCCATGTGCCGAACGCGAAGGAACGCATGGACCCCACCTGGAGAATGCAAGTCGTGACCGTGCTGATGGCGAACGCTGCTCGCAATCGAAGCAGCGAGATAAGGCGCTGCTTGTTTGGAGAAATCGTAAAAAAGCGTAGGAGGGAGTTGACTTTGCGTGCTCGATTAGGAGGGCGAGATAAAAGGGCGCACATTGCGCCGCGGTCGGTTCGTTGTGTTGTTTGGAGTTTTCCGTCTGCCGCGCAGGGTGCTCGCCTGGCCAGCAATGTGCGCCCTGCACGCAAGTCACTGGCACTCCGCAATCTATTAGACATTGCCGAGGTTGGCGATGGCCGAGGGGCGTGAGTTTCGCATCCGGCCCGGCCCCATCCACTCATGCACTTCGCGGCGGGCGTGGCCATTCATTGCGCAGGCGCTCGCGGCGGCCAAGAAGGTTGGCGGGCAGGTGTCCCATACGGACCGGATCATCCCAGGCAGCCGGTCGCGCTTAGGACACGGCCGGGTAGCAAGCGTGCGGGCCAACCGGCTGCTGACGGGGCCTCGCGCATCGTCGCTATCGGACCCGCGTCGTCCGTCACCGCGCGCCGCACCGTTCGTCGCCCACCTCAATTATCTCCGTCGCGAGGGGGGATCGACGACACGGACAAGGCGCGGCTGTTCGGGCCGCAGACCGAGGACGTCGACGGCCGTACCTTCGCGGAGCATGCGAGAGCGACCGTCATCACTTCCGTTTCATCGCGTCGCCCAGGACGCGGCAGCCATGGTGGGCCTCAAGTCCTTCGCCCGCGCGAGCTGATGGGCAGGTGGCGAAGGACCTACTTGGCGGCTCGGGCTGGCTAGCAACCTGTTGATCGATCCCCGGACCCACAGGCGATGATGGCGCCTGCCTTACCGTCTGTCAGGACGATCACCCGGCCGATCAACTCCTTCCCGGCAGCATGCAGTTCGCGGAGGATGCTATTGGCTCGGCCGTATGGCGTCAGGGCCAGTGTCGAGTACCAGCTTGGTCGGTCCATCAGCAATTGCACTTAGAAGGGGCAATTCTGATTCTCATTGACCTGTCCAGATTCGCGGAGCAGCCTGAAGCCCGATGGGCATCGCACATCCGGTCCGCTGAGCTTTCTCTGCTAGGACCTTACAAGAGCCGAATGGTGTTGGCGATCCGCCACATTGTCCTGCGAAGAGCAACCAACAAATTGTTGGTTCGGGTGCGCGCGCTTTTGCGTCGCAACGAATTCTACCTGATCCCGCTGGCGCTCCTGGTAGGCTTCATGGCGGGTGCCATTGTCACGCTGATGAGCGAGGTCGCCCAGATCGCCCATGTCCTGATCTACGGGATCCCGATCGACGTCCGCCTCAGCGCCCATGACCATATCAACCCGTGGGCGGCGCTGAGCGCCCCCGCGGTCGGAGGGCTCGCGCTCGGGATCATGGAGTGGTCGCGGCGGCGTCTGAAGATATCGAGCGCGGTCGACCCGATCGAGGCCAACGCGCTGCGCGGCGGACATCTCTCGCTCCGCGACAGCGTCGTGGTCTCGAGCCAGACCCTGATCTCCAACGGCTGCGGCGCGTCGGTCGGGCTCGAGGCGGGCTACACCCAGATCGGCTCGGGCGTCGCCTCCCTGCTCGGCCAGTTCCTCAATTTGCGGCGCACCGACCTCCGCCTGATCGTCGGCTGCGGCGCGGCCGCCGCGATCGCGGCGGCGTTCGGCGCCCCGATCACCGGCGCGTTTTATGCCTATGAGCTGATCGTCGGCGTCTACTCGGTGGCGAGTGCAGCCCCCATTCTCGCCGCGTCGCTGTCGGGCGCGCTCGCCGCGCAATGGTTCGGCGGCTCGCCCTATTTGCTGGAAGTTCCGCGCGTCGGCACGGTCAGCGTCGAGCAATACCTCGCCCTGATCGTGCTGGCGTTGATCGCCGGTGGTGTCGGAATTCTGGTGATGCGAAGCTCCGTTCTGTTCGAGCGCATGTTCACACAATCCTGGCTTCCGCTCTGGATCAGGCCGGCGATCGGCGGAATTTGCGTCGGCGCGCTGGCGATCGTCACGCCGCAGGTGCTCGCCGCCGGCCACGGCGCGATGGTGCTCGACATGCACCACGAGATGGCGGCGGGCCTGATCGCGACGATCATCGTGCTGAAGCTTGCCGCATGCATGATCTCGCTCGCCTCCGGCTTCCGCGGCGGTCTCTTTTTCGCCTCGCTGTTCGTCGGCAGCCTGCTCGGAAAATTGTTCGCCGCGCTGGTGATCCTCGCGAGCCCGAAGCTCGGAATTGATCCCCTGGTCGGCATGCTCACGGGCATGGCGACGCTCGGCGTCGCCATCGTCGGCGGTCCGCTGACGATGTCGTTCCTGGTGCTGGAGTTGACACGCAGCGTCGACGTCACCGCCGTTGTGCTGGCTGGCTGCATCGTCACCAGCATCTGCGTCCGCTTCAGTTTCGGCCATTCGTTCTCGACCTGGCGCCTGCACCTGCGCGGGGAGACTATCCGAAGTGCCAACGACGTCGGCTGGCTGCGCAACCTGTCGGTGGAGCGGATGATGCGCAGCGACGTCGCCAAGGCGCCATCGACCTCGACCATCGCGGCCTGCCGCCGCGAGTTCCCGTTGAGCTCGCTGCAGGCGATCGTGGTCGTCAACGACGCCGACGAATATTGCGGACTGGTGCTGCTTCCAGAACTTTATTCCGTCGAGCTCGATACCATCGCGGACGACATCCAGGTGGTGGAGCTCGCGCGCTATTTCGACGACGTGCTGCTGCCCGAGATGAACGTGAAGACCGCGATGGCCGTGTTCGACAAGGCGGAGGCGGATCTTCTGGCCGTGGTCGAATCCGCCGACAGCCGCAAGGTGATCGGCTATTTGCCCGAGTCGCTCGCGCGCCGCCGCTATGTCGAAGAGATCGACCGAGCAACCGGCGGCGTGCTCGGGGCAGTGTGAACAGCCTGGAAGGGACCACCGGACCGGCAGCAGGCCGAGTAGGAAAGCCTCGTAACTGGTCCCGGACTTGCCTTGGTGCTCAGATCAGCTTGCCGAGTGGCTTCTGGCTTCGCAGGCAACGGCCGGCTCTTCGCTCCTGACCATCACAGAGTTTCTCGATCTCGGGCTGGCAGGCGCTGCGAACCTGTCCCTCGCTGTGTGGTGTCCCCCGATCCTTTGCCGCATTGATCCTGAGCGGGTACGCCTTGGATGCAACAAACCAGCCACGATTTCCTCAGGCTTGCGGCTCTTTCCTTGCGAAAAACGCCGACGATATTGATCGACCCCAAATTGGTCGCATCGACCCCGATTTGTCCGGGATGGCACTCCCTCACGCCGTACTAAATCGCGCTGTGTCGCGGTCTTCCGCGTTGCTGCGGCCCTAACGGGTGCAGTCCCGGACGCGTCCGCGCTTTTGACGCGTCCCAAGGCAAATCGAACACAAGGGGGTATCCGATGTCCGACAATCTCAGCAACTTCATCAAACGCGCCTTGTGGCTCGGCGGCGTTTCTATCTGTGCATTGGCCCTGGCGCAGCAGGCATGTGCTCAACAGCTCTACCTAAACGCCAACGGCACGACGACCAGCGATCTTGAGGTCGCAGCCAAGAGCTGGATGACGCCTGAATTCACCGGCGACTGGGGACTCAAGGCGATGAATGCTCAATATGCCTACGCCAATCGCATCACCGGTAAGGGTATCCTGATCGGCGTCGTCGATTCTGGTATCCTCAGCTCCCATCCGAAATTCCAGAATCCCAGAATTCACGTTCTATCGAACCAGGGCCAATATGGGGCGGATGGGTATCGCTATGGCCCGACCGACGGCGCGTACAAGCAGGGTGATGCCTATTCCGATACGGGCAGCTGGATCGATGGCGTGAATGATTCACACGGAACGCATGTCTCCGGAACGATCGCCGCATCGCGCGACGGCAAGGAAATGCACGGCGTGGCGTTTGACGGTGAGCTTCATGTGTCGAACACAGGCGGCACCGACGAGATGATTTACGGCCCGAACGAGGACTACAATTATTTCAAGGGGGCCTACGGCAACCTGGTCACCGCAGGCGTCAGGGTCATTAACTCAAGCTGGGGCAACCCGCCTGATGAGGACGACTACAGTACCAGGCAAGGCGTGCTCAACGCCTACATGGGCTATGTCGGGAAGAAGACTTGGCTCGATGCCGCTGCCGAGGCCGCACAACGGCGCGTCATCATGGTCTTCACGGCTGGCAATGCCGGGTTTGACAATCCGTCGGTGCGGGCGTCGTTGCCCTATTTTCGGCCGGAGCTTGAACACGATTGGATTGCAGTCACTGCAATAGATCGGGCAGAGAAGCAACAGTTCAACAAATGTGGCCTGGCCAAGTACTGGTGTCTTGCAGCTCCGGGCGTTGATATCGACAGCACTGTGGTCAGTGCCGGCAAGCCGAGCTATGACCGCTGGAGCGGTACCTCAATGGCGGCGCCGCACGTGACCGGCGCCCTCGCGCTGGTCTTGCAGCGATATGCCTACATGACCAATGAGCAGGCACGCGACGTGCTGCTGACCACGGCGCGCCAGCCCAAGGGCTATTCGGGCGTCAACGAGATCTATGGCTGGGGCATTCCCGATCTCAAGGCCGCGATGAATGGTCCGGGCCAATTGCTGCGTCCCGAAAACTACAATCTTCCGACCGGTGTTACCGACACCTGGAGCAACAGCATTTCGGATGCGGCGCTGAGGCAGCGCAAGCGGGAAGAGGCGCAGGAGATCGTCGATCTGACCGGGGAAATTGCTGCTCGGGGCCGCGATCCCGCAGCCAAGGTGCTTCAAGTCCGTCTTGCAGCGCTCAAAGCCAAAACTGATGCGGAATACGCGGGCGCTCTGACCAAGTCGGGTGGAGGCACGTTGATCCTCGGGGGGATCAACTCTTATGCCGGCCCGACTTCCGTCGACGGCGGTGCGCTGATCGTGAACGGCTCGATTGCTTCGTCTTCGATGACCACAGTCAACGTCGGCGGTCTGCTCGGCGGTACCGGCACTGTTGGCAACGTCACCATCAACGGCGGCACGCTGTCGCCGGGTAACTCGATCGGCCTGCTCAGCGTGCAGGGCAACTTGGTATTCACAGCGGCGGCGAGCTATCTCGTGCAGATGTCGCCGACAAACGCCGACCGCACCAACGTGACTGGCACTGCAATGCTCGGCGGTGCCAACGTACTGGCGGTTTGGTCGCCGGGCAGTTATGTGATGAAGAGATATAACATTCTCAGTGCTGCCGGAGGCGTGAGCGGCACCTTTCATGGACCGGTCAACACCAACCTGCCGAAGAACTTCGCGGCGAATCTCAGCTACGATGCCAACGACACCTATCTGAACTTGGTGATGAGTGTTGCCGGGTTGAGCCGGAACCAGCAGAGCGTATCCTCCGCGCTGGTCAATTCGTTCAATCGCGTGGGCGGCATTCCGCTGGCGTTTGGCGCGCTGTCGCCACGACGCCTGACGGTGGCCTCGGGCGAGGCGGCAACCGGGATCCAGCAGGCCAGCTTCGATGCGATGAATCGCTTCACTGATCTGTTGACCGATCCCGCCATCCCAGGCCGGATGGGGCCGCAAGGGGTGGCGATGGCGTCGGTTGCGCCGTCGTATGCCGAGGAGAGCGATGCTGCGAGCGCCTATGCCGCGCTGATCACCAAGGCGCCGCCGCGCGTCGCGCCGTTCTATGAACCCCGCTGGAACGTGTGGGCGACGGGCTATGGCGGCGGCCAGACCACAGGCGGCAACGCGCTGACCGGCTCGGCGGACACCACCGCGCAGATCTATGGCACGGCGGTGGGAGCAGACTATCATGTCTTGCAGGATACGGTGCTCGGCTTTGCGATGGGCGGTGCGGGCACGAGCTATGGTCTTGCCGGTGGGCTCGGCAGCGGCCGGTCGGACGCCTTCCAGGCTGGCGTCTATGGCCGGCATGGTCTCGGAGCGGCCTATCTCTCTGGCGCATTGGCCTATGGCTGGCAGGACGCGACCACCGACCGAACGGTGCTCGACACCCATCTGCGCGGGCGCTTTGAGGCCAATGCGCTGTCCGGGCGGCTGGAAGGCGGCTACCGGTTCGCGACGTCGTGGCTGGGGGTGACGCCGTATGCGGCGGGGCAGTTCACCACGCTGTTCATGCCGAGCTATGCCGAACGCGTGTTGGCAGGCAGCGGACTGTTTGCACTGAGCTATACGGCGAAGGACGTCACGGCCTCGCGTAGCGAACTTGGCCTGCGCGCCGACCGCAGCTTTTTGATCAACGACGGCACGGCGGCCCTGACGCTGCGCGGCCGCGCCGCCTGGGCGCACAACTTCAACACCGACCGCAGCCTCCAGGCCGCTTTCGCAGCATTGCCGGCTTCCGGCTTCATCGTCAATGGCGCGGCGCAGGCGGCCGATGCGGGGCTCGCTTCGGTGTTCACCGAAGTGCGCTGGGCCAGCGGCTTCTCGCTCGCCGCCTCCTTCGAGAGCGAGTTCTCCAAAACGACCCGCGGCTATACAGGAAAGGGTACTGTCAAATACCAGTGGTGAGCGACCTTCGCTGCGCGCAGGCGGTCGACCGATTGGGACGGCGACCGGAGGAGGTGCTGCGCCGCGGCGGCGACCTCACGCGCGCCAGCGTGATGAAGCAGGCGGCGAGCCGAAAGCAGTTCGCGCAGGGCGGTTTGCTGCCGGGCGTGACGCTGAACACCGGCCCCGACGACTTCCAACTCACCGCAAGAGAGTTTCTATTCCACGGTCCTGCATGAACTGACGCATTTCAGCAGCGCACCCCCGCGCCCGAACCGGGAGAAAAGCAAGCGATTTGCCGACAAGCCCTATTGCTTCGAGGAATTGAATTGTGGAACTCGGTGCGGCGTTCCTGTGCGCCGAACTCGAGATCAGCAACGAACCGCGCCAGGATCACGCTCAGTATATCGCCCCTCATCTGGCAGACAAGCGGGCGGTCTTTCAGGCAGCAACTGCCGCGATCTTTCTCGCGCGATATTACCTATCCTATGAGGTCATTCATCCGCAGCGCTAGATAGAGCAGGACGCGTTGCTCGTACGCCGCAAGTTTGAGCCCGGTCAATCGCTCGATCTTGTCGAGTCGATAGGCGACTGTTTTTTGATGGGTGCGGAGCTCCTTGGCCGCAGCTTGTTGGGAACAGTTGCATGAGAAAAACGTTCGCAGGGTCTGGAAGAGCACGTCTCGCTGCGGGCTCTTCTCTTTGAGAAGCTTGCCCAAGGTTTCTTTTGCAAACTGGTGAAAGTCGGCTCCTTGCCGCATACTCATGAGAAGCCCGGCGACGCCGACTTCATCGAAGCCCACGACAGCCGCTTGGCGATTTTGGCGCGCAACGTCAAGCGCGATATGAGCGTCTTTCCATGCATCCGGCATCAGCATAGGATCGCGACAGCTCCGACTTAGGCCGATATAGACAAGCGAGCCAGGAACGCGCCGCATGACTTCCGCCAGAAGGCCTTGAGCAAAGTCGCGGACGCGCACGGCATCGGACGTGGAGACCACGAGGGCCAGTTCGTTGCCCCGCAACCCAGACAGCCGAACGAGATGTCGGGACGACAATCGGTCAGGGGCTTCCACAACCGACCGGCGACGAGCTTCAATTTCGCCGCCGGTAAGCAACCCGGATTTGCCAGGTTTGTCGATCCCGTCCACGCAGCATACGAGAACGCAGTATTCTCCAGGAATCTCGGCATTCAACTCTTTCGCTCGCTGGAGCGCGAGCTGACGCAGGTGATCCGGACCTTCAAGCAGGTCCCACGTCAGTATGGCCAGCTTGTCGGTGAGAGCACGCGCAGCCGCCCTCTCCTTGGTTTGATGAAGCGCCGTCGTCACACACAGCTCTGTAATCGCGAGTTGGGCGCTCTCGTCTTCGATTTCTGGATCGACGAGAATGGCCCAGCCCATCAGTTCCGATCCCGCCGTGATACTTTGGAACGCGAAGCGGAGCGTCCCTGAAGTCAAGGTCTTGTGGCGCGTATCCGACCCCGTACTTTGAGAGATTCCGGTACGGATAGCGCGCAGAATCGCATCGGTGACGGAGCTGGGGGGATGGCATGCTTTAACATCCAGATGCTTATCGAGGATCAGAACCGGAGAACGCAGATGCTCGTGAGCCCGTTGGGCGATCTCCGACAGGCTGCCACCGTTGAGCAATGTCGAGATCAGACTTTCTTGCAGGTTTGCGGAGTTGCGTATGACGTCGTAGCGTTGCTGAAGCTCAGCGTGGGCATCCTTCAGCTTTTGCGTGGCTAACTCGCGCGCTTCAAGCAGCGCTGCATTTTCGATGGCCAGGGAGGCAAGATTGGCGAGCGTCGCGAGTTCCGCCGTATGCTGCGCCGTGAAGGTGGATGGCTTTCGTCTCCAGACCTCTAGGACTCCGATCACCTGGTCCTGTGACATAAGCGGAACGGCCAAGGCTGAACGGACGCGCTCCGCGCGCGCGAGACTCATGAAGTCGCGGCTGATAATTTCGCTTTGAACATAATCCTCGATCGAGCAGGGCTGCCGGGTCTGCAGCACCCTCCCTCCAACGCCCTGGCCTGCCTTCATGCTCAGGCGCGCCGTCTCGACCGCAAAGTTTCCGGTGCAACGCTTCATAACCAAAGCGTCGCCCTCGAGAAGCATGATGCCGCAGATATCGGCGGACAGCCTGGTCTTGGCTTCGTGAGTGATTTGAAGAAAGATCTCCTGCAAATCCTGACTTTTAAGGATCTTGTTTGCAACGCGCTGGAATACGCGGATCGCTTCGAGCTTGTCGGGATTGACGGTTTGACTCTCACTCGATGCGATAGCGAGCCCAAAGACTTTGGACAGGACCGCGGCGGCTTCATTGAGCGCCGCAGGATCGCCAACACCCTCGGCAAGCAGGCCAACGCGGGCCACTTGCACGGGGATAAAGGCAGAGTTCTCGAAAATCACCACACTGTCTGCCGCGTCGGGCAGGCTCTCGATCAACGCTTCGTCAGCGCCGTCATTGAGTCTCTCCCATTCTCGCCAGGCGCCAGCCGAACGAACGAGAAGTCGTACGTCCTTTGCGGAGAGCAGGTTGCGAAAGAGAATACGAGCTTCGGAAAACAGCGCTTGCGTGCCGTGGTCGGCCGCGTTGACAAGCGTGCCAATAGCGTCTTTCAGAAAAGCCACCGGTAAAGCGGGATGCGGCTCCAAAACGACGTGCGCCAGCGGCGCGGTCCTGCTCATGCATACTCCTCCCAGGCGGCTCGGAGTGGCGCTGCAACGGCTCGTCTTCGCGAGGCCACTTTGTGCAACGCAATACGACTGCGGCCCTCGTAAGAGCTTGCTCTGACTTGCCTTAATTGGCAACCGCGCAGCGACGGCCCGACTAAATCCGAGGATCGATTACGGCCTTCAGAATCCTTTGCGCCTTTAGATCGGCATAGGCTTGCACGGCGTCAGCAAATCCAACCCGGCGATCCACAACAACGGTGGGGTCGAGAACGCCGGTCGTGATCAATGACAGAAGTCTGGGACGAAGCCGGATCGAGTCGCCGATCGCAAAGCCCAGCGTGAGCTCGTTTGCGAAACTCTTGGCGAGTGGAAACGGCCAGCTTTCGGTGGCATGGGCACCAACCGAGATGATACGCCCACGCTTTCTTACGAGATCGAAAGCTCCGGTCAGGGTGACGGCTGCTCCAACGGCTTCGACGACTAGATCGGCCCCCTCACCATCAGTCAGGCTGTCAATGAGCGAGCGGGCTTCGCTGGGCGAGGTAGCAAGGCTCCCGTTCGCACGGGCAAAGGCGCGGCGGGTCTCGCTGGGCTCGATAACGACGACTGCGCCAGCTCCTGCTGCCTGCGCGGACAGACTTGCCAGCTGGCCAACACTGCCGCCTCCTATGACAGCGATGATTTCTCCGGGCAGGAGAGCACCCCGCTCGACGGCTGCCCATCCCGTTGCGAGGTTATCGCCAAGAAGAATGGCGGCTTCATCGGAGCACCCCTTCGGCAACAAACCCAGCGTTGTGTCCGCGTTGGGAACCCGTACGATTTCCGCCTGTGCCCCGTGGAGTGCCGGGCCAAAAGACGTTCCTGTGCCGAAGAACGCCCTTTCGTGGCATTCCCAATGGTCGCCCCGGTCGCACCAACGGCAGTGACCGCAGGCGGTGAAGTCGGACGACATCACCCGGTTGCCAACCTTGAACCGTGTCACGGCCGCGCCGACCGCAATGACTTCGCCGACGAACTCGTGGCCAATAATTGCACCAGGCCGGATGCCCGCGAGGTCGCCGGCAATCACGTGAAGGTCAGTGCCACAGATGCCGGCCAATTCCACGCGTACCAGAGCGTCTCCAGGCTGCTCCACCTGCGGCGGAGCAACGTCCTGCAAGGCGACAGTCCCGCGACCCTGGTAGACGATGGCGCGCATATCAGCCCAATTCGGAAATGCGTTTGGCGATGCTGCGGGCAGCTTCCGCTAGCGCGGCTTGTTCTTCAGGACGGAGTGGGAGTGTGACGATCTCCTTGACACCATTTGCGTCCAGACGGACGGGAAGACCCAGGCGCGTGTCCGCCACGCCGTAAGCTCCTCCCGATTGCACACAAGCCGCGATCACGGGGCTGCTGCCTTTCACCATGGCCGCGACCATCGAGGCAGCAGACTCGGCTGGCGAGAAATAGGCACTACCCTTTTGGAGCAGTTTGACGACCTCAGCGCCAGAGTCCCGTGCGCGCTCAACGATGGCAGCCAGGCGATCCTTGGCGATCAACGTCTCGATCGGTCGACCGTTCGCAGTCGCGAGGCTTAGGGGAATGACCATCTCGGCGCCATGGCTGCCGAGGGCGATCGCATCGACATCCTGGGGCCTCGCGACGCCCTCGAGCGCGATGAGTGAGCAGAAGCGTGCGCTGTCGAGCACGCCCGCCATGCCGATGACCTTGTTGGCGGCGAACCCGGACAGCTTGGCCATCAGATGGGTCATCTCCTCGAGCGGGTTGGTCACGACGACCACCACCGCGTTTGGCGCATAACGACGAATCCCGTCCGCGACGCCTCCAACGATTTCTGCATTCACACCCGTCAGATCGGTGCGGCTCATGCCGGGCTGACGGGGGCGACCAGCCGTCATGACGACGTAGCGCGCCTCTTCGAGCGCCGCGAGATCGGTGCTTCCTTCGATGCGGGTTGTGAATCCTCGCAGCCCCGAGCTATGCCACATGTCGAGGGCCAACCCGGCGGCAAGGCCGGGAACGATATCGACGAGAACCACGCGCGAGAAGAGAGAGGTTTCAGCAAGCCGGGAGCGCGGTCGTGGCCCCGACATGCCCCGCGCCAATCACCGCGGCCCGTGGTCGATCGTCGTTCGTAGCGGCATTCGGCTCGCCCCCAACACGCATTTGCGGGGGCACAGGTGCTCCACGGCGATAAAGCGAGCCCGAGAGCGCGCCCAGCTGAAGCGAACCGGGACTCACTGAGGGTTTGGCCGCGGGGGCGGATCGCGAAGGAGCTAGCGGGATCGAAGGCATGGGTGACGCCGCAGGCGGTGCAGCGCTCCGCAGCGAACCGGATCGTTCGATCCGGATGTTCAGCTCTTTGGCGCGGTCGGCCGCCAGCGGCGTCAGAATATCCTTCGCAAATATGATGAGAACGCCGTTAGCACGCTCGACATCTGCAACAGATACGACGCTCATACTTTCGTTCCTCCCAGTTCTTCCAGCGAGGCGACCGCAGCTTTCGCCGCACTTTCGACTTCACTCTCGGTGCCAGAGATGAACAACCGGCCGAACCGGCCGACCGCGCGGACTTCGATCAAGCTGATGTTGGCAGCCTTCTCGGCCTCATTGCCGGCCAGCGTTACATAAGCCGCGGGCGTCGCTTCGAGCACGAAAAGGCTCGACCTCGGCAATAGCAGATTGCCCTTGCGCCACTTGTTGATGAGCTGAGCTTGATAGGGATTGACGTTTGTGACGAACTGCGAAGACGCAATCGTCGGCCGCACACGGTCCTCTTCCTTGAGGCCGAGGTAGTCGAGGACGGCTTGACCTGCCGCAAGCACTTCCGATTGGGTGCGGGAGTGAATTTCGAGAAGGCCAAACTCGCGCTCGATGATCTGCAGCGCCGGGCGCACGTCGGCCGCCTTGAGCGCAATGTCGGCGCACCGGAAGATCTCGTTGCCGGGTGCCACCTCGATGAAAAGCTCAGACATCCCGGCCACAGGCACATCGCCCTGACAGGTGGATGCGACATGCGCGGCAGCCTGAGGCTGCATGCTGTCGATGAAGGCGTATGTTCGCAGTTGGAAATCCATTGGGTTAGCTCTTTGCGATTCCGAAAGGAGTGACGAGTTCTGAGTGCGGATAAGCCCAGGTCTCAATTCCGCAGAAGGCAGCGACGATCGATGCCGCGTGAGGGACCCGGACCGCGCCGCCCACAAGATGAATGGAGCGAACGTCGCGGTCTCTAATTTGCCGGAGGATTGAGGTCGCGATCCGCTCAACGCCTGGACGAAGGATGTGAGAGTAATCCTCCTTGCCGAGGCGTTTGCGTTCCTCGGCATCTTCAATGGAAATTCTCAACGCGCCGGCGAGGATGAGGTCGAGGTGATGACCACCGCCCGGCTCGTCATCGAGGGCGATGATCGTGCCGTTCTCCACGATGCCGACACCCGTGGAGCCTCCGCCAACATCGACAATCGCGCCATTGTCCAGTCGCAGCAGCGCTTGTGCGGCAGACACCTCGTCGACGAGCTGGCGGCAGGTAATACCTGCGTTTTCGAGGACATACCGGCACGCGCGAGCTTCGGCCTCTGGAACGCCCGGAGGAAACGCTGTTGCGGCGGCGCCGATCTCCACCCCCATTGCGGTCGTTGCCGAGCTCTTTAGCTGCTTGACGGCGGTGACGGCATCTCCAAAATTGACGACGACGCCGTCCCGCACGGCCTGACAGGGAAGACTATCCCAATAGACTGGACGCCCGGCTCCATCCACGGCGGTCAAAACGATCGTCGCAGTCCCGAGATCCACACCGAAAGATACCGGAGCTTCGGAGGACGGAGCACGAAAGGTTGCTGCTGCCGATTCGAGAAACGCCGTTGTTTCGTGGTTGACCGCTGAAACGCTCGATTTGACGCGCGCGAGCATGGCTAGATCCCCATGTTCGCCTGATAGAGCGAACGCCACGGACGCACTTCATGCGCGATACGTTTGATATTGATCAGATGAAGTGGCGTGACGTTGTCGGAAACAATCGATCCACTCCAGGTGCCGGTGCCGAGCATGAAGGATGGATCGGTCGCGCAGCTATAGCCCATGCCGCCAAACAGAGTTGGCGTATTGATCACGATGCGCCCGGCACGAAGGGCCGACATGGTGGCGATGACCTGATCGTCCTCGCAGTGGAGACCGAGGGTGTGGCCTTCGCCACCGAACGCGAGGATATGGCGGCAGCGTTCGTACCCTGCCGCGAGGTCTGCCGTGCGGTAAAAGGACAAAACGGGCCCGAGGATCTCGCGCGACAGCGGCGTCTGCGGCCCCACTTCGGTGAGCTGCGCCCCGAGAACCTTGCAGTCGTCGGGGACGCCGACATTGATTCGACGGGCCAGCTCCTTCGCCGACAGGCCAACCGCTTCCGGCCTGAGTTCACCCTTGTCAGTAAACATGATCCCGGCCAACCGCTTCTGATCCGCTTCGCTCAGAAAGAACGTTCCTTGGGCCGCGAACGCGGCGATACCCGCATCGGCAATCGGCTCATCCAGCACGATGGACTGTTCGGCGACGCATGCCGTACCGTTGTCGAACGACTTTGACGTGATGGCCATCAGCGCGGCTTCCTTCACGTCTTTGACCGATCGATGGATGTAGACCGGCACGTTGCCGGCGCCGACCGCCAATGTCGGCTTGCCGCTTGAATACGCTGCACGCACCATTCCCGCGCCGCCGGTTGCAAGCACAACCGAGACGTCGGGATGGCGCATAAGCTCTCCCGTTGACTGAATGGTGGGTAGCTCGAGGCACGAAATCAGGCCCTTGGGCGCTCCGGCCTTGACCGCGGCTTCCGCCATGATCTCTGCCGCCCGGACACAGCACCGCACGGCGCGGGGGTGCGGTGCACATACAATGGCGTTGCCCGACTTTACGGCCGCCAGGCACTTGAATAGGACCGTGGAAGTTGGGTTTGTGACGGGGATGATGGCCGCGATCACGCCCATGGGAGACCCAACGGCCGTCATGCGGTTGACTTCGTCGACCCACAGAACTCCCACCGTCCGCATCGGGAGCATCGACGCGGCGACGAATTTGGTATTGTAGAGGTTCTTCAGGACTTTGTCCTCGTACACGCCAAACCCGGTCTCGTCGACCGCCATTCGGGCAAGCTCCTTGGCAGCGGCCGTGCCGGCATCCGCCATCGCCCGAACAATGCTGTCGACTTTTTCCTGGTCCGCGCCAGCGAACGCTTGGAAGGCTGCCCGCGCTTGACGCGCTTTGTTGCGCGCCTCCGCCAAGCCCGCCAAATCGGAATCAAGATCCATTGCCACGCCCATGGACTCACTCATGCATTGGAGTTTTGAGAATCAGATGGGAGATGGCGGTCAGCCCTTGCCGAGAATTCCTTCGACATCCTCGTGCGGTCGGGGAATGACGTGAACAGAAACTACTTCTCCGACTTTACCGGCTGCCGCAGCGCCGGCATCCGTGGCGGCCTTAACGGCGCCGACGTCGCCGCGTACCATCACAGTGACGAGGCCCCCGCCGATCTGTTCGCGCCCGATCAGCCGCACATTGGCGGCCTTCACCATGGCGTCGGCGGCTTCGATGGCTCCCACGAGCCCCTTGGTCTCGACAAGACCGAGGGCTCCCCTCGGTTGACCGGTCGTTGGCGTCGTATTCATTTGAGCGTCTCCTTGCTTTGGTTGGGATGTATTGTTCGGCGGGCGATTTTGCCGGTCATGCCTTCGAGTAGACATTCTTGCTGCCGATCTGAACTGTATCGACCACCGCAATGATCGCAGCGTCGGTCGGTACGTTGGAAGCGTCGGGAATGCGCGCAGCGCTTCCGCGCGTCACGAGCACGATCTCGTCCTCACCGGTCCCCACGAGATCGATTGCGACATAAGTCGTGGCGCCCTCAGGCGTAGCCGCATCCGTTGCCACTTCGACGGGGGCTACGACGAGCAGTTTGTAGGAATTCAGGCCGGACGACTTGATCGTGGAAACAACGGTTCCGACTACACGCCCGATCTCCATAGCGCACTCCCTGGACACGATTGTCGGCGCTCGACTGACGCCATTTTCGTGAACACTAGGGGGTCTAGCTGCGCGGCGTCATTCTCTTGCCCGGATAAAAAACAGCCGGCCGATTTATCTTGGACGCCCATGGCAAGGGCATTTTAAATACGGATGATGACGGTGCTCGCAGAGGGTGCCGCCAAGAGCGCCAGCTAGGGAGGAACAGCATGATTCAAGACGAAGACGTCCATTTTCACAAGGCGGACGCGGGCGTCCCGAATTGGGCGGAGACGAACTTTTTTGGGTTCTTCAACGCCGAGGCGAAACTCAATATCGGCGTCTACGCGCTGTTTCGTCCCAACCTGGGTATCGTCAGCTCCACGATCTGCATGAATTCCGGGTTTGCCAACACCCCTTGGGAAGCTGACTTCTGCGATCTTCGAGCGTCGATGCCGATCCCTGAGCCGCGCGATCTCAGCGCGTTCAAGCTCGAGAATTCACTCAGCATCAAGTGCCTGCGCCCGAATATGGATTGGCACATCGGGTATGATGACGGCGAAGGCACATTGATCGACGTTAACTATCGTTCGATCATGCTTCCTTTCGATATTCACGACCCCGATATGGACCCGATGAAGGCGAAAGCCCTCAAAGAAGCCGAACAGGGCGGCAAGTTCGCTTGGGGGACGGCCTATAACGGTCACTTCGACCAGACGGGCCATTTCAAGGGAAGGGTCGCCATACGCGGCAAGACGTTCCCGATCGACTGCATCTCGACCATGGATCACAGTTGGGGCCCTCGACCCGAGCGTGGCGCGCCCAACATGAGCTGGTTGCACGCCCACTTCTCGAAAGATCTCGCTTTCCACGTCATTTTCAGCTTCGACCCGAAGACGAACGGCCGCGAACTGTCCCTAGCTCATGGCTATGTGGTCGAAAAGAGCAAGATCTTTGGTCTGAAAGCGGCCTACGGCACGACAAAGAGGTCGCGTGACCGGTATGCCGATGAGGTCGATCTTGTCCTGACCGACAGCAGTGACCGGGAGTGGAAGCTGCACGGCAAGGGACTGACCAGCTTTCCCTGGCAGTGCTGGCCCAACATGGTGTCCTTCAACGCCTTGGCGCGGTGGACCTGCCAGAATCTGACCGGCCACGGGGAGATCCAGGACTTCTTCGAGATGCCGCAGCTGACCGCGCTGAACGCGGCGCCGGAGACCCGTATCCGCGCTGGGATGGCAGAAGCGCGATGAAAGAGGTGCGTGCTGTCCTCTTCGATCTCGACGGAACGCTGGTGCAGACCCGGGAAGCGTCGTGGCGGGTCTTCGCCAAGACGAACGCCGCCCTCGGGCTGGGCATCAACAGCCAGTCGGAATTCTTCCGTCTCCTCGAAGACAATATGTTTCACGGGCTTCAGAAGCATTGTGGCGACGGGCGGCGAGCCGAAGAGGCGGCACGGCATTTCCTTGACCTCTTGCAACGCGAATACAACCCAGAATTCGTCCCGGGAATGGCGGACGTTGTGCGGGCGTTCGCCGGAAGCTGCTCACTCGCCGTGATATCCTCCAATTCCGTCGCCACCATCCGACGCATATTGGATCGCGAAGGCCTGACGCATTGTTTCTCGCACGTATTCGGCGGCGATGTCGAAAAAGACAAGCGGGCCTGCGTTCGGCGCTTTCTGGTGGACCGTTCCTATCTGGTCAGCCGCAATTGCACGCCCGCTTACCGGGAGGGCCATGAGCCAGAGGCTCCGCGCGCGGATCAAATCGCACTCATCACAGACACCGTGGGCGATGTTCGTCATGCCGTGGAATGCGGCGTTCGCGCCATCGGCGTCGCTTGGGGCATGCATTCCGAGCAACAGTTGCGCGCCGCCGGCGCGGAATTTGTCGCCGTTTGGCCGCAAGAGCTCGTGGCACAATTGCTGCCTGACGGCTTTGCTTCAGGTTGCGCGATCGTGCCGGTGACCGAGCCCGGCGCTTGCTGCGGAAGCGGCGCCTCGCACTGCAATTGCGGTTGCCAGCATAGCGAGCTCGCCGAAGTAGCGGCCGTCCGACGAAGCCGACGCCTCGCCGCGACGGAGGCGCTCGGCGAACGCACGACGTGTGGCGCCGGAAGCTCTCCGGCACGCGACGACGTTCCCAGCGCCCGCGTCAGGGATGCGGACAATCTCCTTTTGCATACCCTTCGCCGGCTGCGAGGCGGCGAGCGACAGCCGTTCCATTGACCAATTCACCAGCCACGTCAACACACAGGGAGGAGCTTAAATGAGTTACATCGCGGAAGGTTACAACAGCTTCGAGACCAAAAAGACGCCGTCCGGCACCGTCAAGTATCTTCCGGATCCGAAGTCTGTCATCGCCCTGATCCAGAGTGGCAAGCTGAAGGAGCACATTCTCCTCGTTCAGGGCGGAACGACGACCTTCCTTGCGCCGGCCCTTAGCATGGGTGCGATCGGCGTGATCACGATGTCTGGCGCGCCGGAGTCCCATCTCGGGATTCTTTCACGCGAATTTCAGATGCCTTGCGTGATGACGACCTACCTGACCGACAGCGACTCCCGCTACGTCACCGGCGGAAACAACGACGCGCACTTTGCAGCCATCATCAAGGCCCTCGAGGGCAAGAAGGTCCAGCTGCACTGCGAGGACAGGGAGACCGGTCGGATCGCCATCGTCAGCTGATCAATTCCAAATATAATCGCAATCGAGGAGGAAACCGATGTCTACCTATAAGGACCGTTATAAGTCTGCGGACGACGGCATGCGTTTTCAGGATCTCGTGTACCAAGGCAATTTCAAGGGCATGGATCCCGTGCCCGACGGCATTCTTGGCGACAAGATCTTACGCCAGCGCGCAAAGAGCAAGGTGCTCGAGAAGGTCAGTAAGGAAGACGTCCTGCGCGACCAGTTCACGGTCGACGAGCTGAATGACCTCAACAACTATCTGGCCTGGAACATCTGGGACGTACTCGTGATGCGCGCGACCGAGGGCGTGTCCGGCATGATCCCGCGCCAGGAGTACGAAATCCTCGCCTTCATGCACGAGTTCTATCGATGGCCCGAAATCCTAGAAATGACGACCAATGAAGTTGGCGCCCAGGGCATCATCGACATCGGTGCGTCGGCCCGTCGCGAGATCGGCACGAAGGTGAACTGCGTCCACGACTGGTGTATCGGCGCGGTCGGCTTCGGCATGGGACGTTGCGGCCTGCTGGCGCTCGAAGCCATCCAGCCGCAGGACTACGTCCGCGAGAGCAACATCATCCTCAAGTTCATGCAACGTGTTCTCTGGGGCAAGCGCCAGGATGGCTACATCCTGAACTCCCAAGACCGCTATCGCTGCAAGATCCACGAGAAGGACATCCTCGAAAAGCTCGTCGGCCAAGTCGAGTACTTCGAACCTGGCAGCGAGAAGCATGACTCGTTCGTGCGATTCAATGCCGCCGCAGAGCTTCTGTCGTTCCTCGACCACTATGATTGCCGACTGGGATTGGGCGACACTGGCCCTTACGAGCTTCCCGACGGCAAGATCATGATCATCCGCGACCTCTTTACTAACGAGGAGGCCTTTGATTGGAGCGATGTTTGCGACCACGAAAATGTGCCACACTGCTACACGTTGTGCCTTGTCATCGACCCCGACAAAATGAATCTTTCGGAGATTCGGGTGAACGACATCTCGACGACGTTTACGCGGCCGAAGAACTACATCGAGCATATCGTCGGCGGCGCGGTCTTCGTGCGTGAGAAATGGAATACGCCGATGGACGAGGTCTACCCCGTCAAGATCTCGGAGTTGGACAAGCGTCTTGAGGGAATCCAGCAGGCTACGTTCAAGCTCTATACGAAGTTCTCACGGATGTCCCGGCGTACCCTTATCACCAACGGCATGTACGTGTACTACATCGACATGATCCTGCCGCATCTGCGCCTGGCCGGCACCTACGACAAGGCCTGCAAGGATTACGAGTTCTGGGAGATCGACCAGCGGGTTTCCAACTACTACTACGACATCGTGAAGCGGGGCTTTGCTCAGGCGACGGTGCCGCAGAAGATCTTCTCGGGTGAGGGCTATCTTCCGTTCCCCGACAATGTCAGCCTCAGCCGATCAAAGTACTACTGGAAATAGCCAAGAACGCGGTGCCGGACGCCGCTTCACGCGACGTCCGGCACCGTATCGATTGGACGGATGATGACAACATTAAGCGAACAAGAGTTTCTCGTGCTGAACGGCGCCCATTTGAAGAAGATGGCATCCGCCAACGAGCTGGCGCGCGCCGTTGGCGTCGCCGCTTCGGACGCCGAGGCCGTACTCAACGCTGCAGCAGACAAAGGGCTGCTAATGGTGGCCGAAGGCAAGTATCTGCTGCTGCCGGACGGCACCAGCGCCGTGCACGAATACTATACGACCGCCTACGGGACCCTGCGATCCAATGAAGAAGTTCTGGCGTGGTACGACCGCTTCGAGACGATCAATGACCAGTTCATCAAGCAGGTCAGCGAGTGGCAATCGGCGGATGGCGATGACCGAATTCAGGCGCGCCTCATCAAGACCGTGGAGCGGCTGATCAAGAACATCGGAGAGTTGACACCGCTGATCCCGCGCTATCACACCTACGTGGATCGCTTCGGCGCAAGTGTCGCGCTCGTGGACCAGGGCGAGAAGGACTATGTCTGCAAGCCCACGCTCGATTCCGTTCACAATGTCTGGTTCGAATTTCACGAGGATATTCTCTCAGTGATCGGTCGGCCACGGGATACGTGAAACAGACAGATGACGGCCAGCATGATGGGTGACAGTTTCGTTCGAGATGTGACCGCCGGCGACGTCGAGGACGCGATGCGGTTCGGCGGGAAGGCGAGCGGGCTCGCGAAGATGGCGCGCGCCGGTATCCCGATTCCTCCGGCCTTTGTCATTGGTGTTGAAGGTTTCCACCAATTCCGGGCCAACGGGGGAAAGATCGGACAACAGCTGCTTACGCAAGCGCATGAAGCGATCCGTGGCCTGGAAACACAAACCGATCGCTTGTTCGGCGACAAGAACCGTCCGCTGCTCATTTCCGTGAGATCCGGCGCGCCTGTGAGCATGCCTGGAATGATGGATACCGTCCTCAATCTTGGTTTGACGTCGGCGTCAGCATTCAAACTTGCAAGCGGTCCCGGGGGAAGCGATTTCGCGCTTGATACTTGGCTGCGCTTTTGGCGCATGTTTAGCGACATCGTCTTGGGACTTGACCCGGCTGAGCTTATGAAGGCCGTAAAGGCGCCCGAAGCGGCTGCGCGAAAGGACCTCAATCAGGCAAGTTTCGATTCATTAGAGCGATCAATCCTCGACCATATCGAGGCGGAAGGTGAATCCGTCAGCTCTGATCCCCTTCGCCAGCTTGAGCAAGCTATCGAGGCCGTCTTTCGGTCCTGGGACAGCGCGCGCGCAAAAGCCTACCGCAAGCATCATGAAATCTCACACGATCTGGGAACAGCTGTGACGATACAAGCGATGGTGTTCGGTAACGCCGATGATAACTCCGGTTCAGGTGTGGCTTTCACCCGAAACCCCAATGACGGTCGGAAGGCGCTCTACGGTGAATATCTGGTTGGTCGGCAGGGAGAAGATCTCGTCTCGGGAACGCATACGCCAATCGACCTTTCTGATTCCAAGGCTCTCGACCCGGCGTTGCGCGAAGCCTTCGAAAGGCACAGCAAGACGCTCGAAGCTCTCTATGTCGATGCCGTCGATATCGAGTTTACCGTTGAGGCACGGAAGCTGTACTTTCTGCAGGTGCGCCCGGCCAAGCGGACGGCCGCCGCGGCTATCAAAATAGCCGAGGATCTGGTTGAGGAGGGCGCCATCGATCGGGATACGGCCCTGTCTCGCGTCACTCCGGATCAAGTTCGAAAGGTTTCGCGTCCGGCTTTCGACGATGAGGATCTCGCGCGGGCGACGCTCGTTGCGCAGGGATTAGGCTCGTCGCCGGGACATGCGTGCGGTGCCGCGGTTCTCGACGCGGATCGGGCGGCTGACCGCGCGCTTGCGGGCGAGAACGTCATTCTGCTGCGTCCGACGACGAGCCCTCAGGATATCCGGGGGATGCTTGCCGCCAATGGGATCATAACCGCGCGCGGCGGCGCGCTGAGCCATGCCGCCGTCGTGTCTCGAGCGCTTGATCGTCCTTGCATCGTCGGTTGTGACGCGATCGATGTTGATCTCAATCGGAAGACGTTCACTATCGCGGGAAAGACATACCCTGAAGGCACGCAGATCTCGATGGACGGCAGCACCGGAAAAGTATTTGCCGGTGCACTCAAACTCAAGGCGGCCGGCGCGGGTCTGCCGTCGCTGAAAAATTTGCTTCATTGGGCTGATGAAAGGTCGAGGGCGACGGTCTGGACCTCCCCGAAGTCGAGTGAGGAGCTGACGGAGTCCGTCAATGCTGGCGTACGGGCAGGAAACCTGGTCAGCATCACGGATCTGATCATCGCGAACGGAAGCGTTGCCAAATTTGTTGAACTCACGGCAGCGGCCGGGCGAACAGATTCGCTGCGCGGCGTGGCGGACGGCATTCGTTCGATCGTGCACGACGCTTGTTCTTCAGCTCTAGCGGGAGCCTCGGATATCCCGCTGTGGTTGCGCCTCCCTCGCGTAAGTTCGGACCGGGCGCGCCGTTTGATCGACAATTGGGAGGAGCTGCCGGCGGGGTTCTTCCTACCTCTAGGTTCATCGAGCTACCTGCAGGCTATAATGGACGGAATATCTGCCGCCGCCAACGGCAAGGAAGTGGGTGTCCTGATCGGCGGAATCTCGTGCGCTGCCGAGCTCGGAGCATTCCAGCAAAAGGCCAAACGAACCGGCCTTAGTGCTGGCGCTGTCATCAACAATGTCATGGCTCTCGACAATGTCCTGCACTTCGTCGAGTCGGGGGCGCCGATCTGGATCGATGTTGCCGACATCGTCCGCACGGTCTGCGGCTTTCCGATCGAGGTCCAACAGTCGCTGGATGTGCTTGATCAGTATGCCAAGGAAGAGCTCATTCCGGCCAATCCGTTCCGCAAGCTCCCGGTGTATGTGACCGATCTTTTGGTGGCCGCTGCTTCCGCCGCAGACCAAGGCGCGCCCCTCGGAGTCGAGGGGAGCGGCATGCCTGGCGAAATGCTCGCCAAACTGCATCAAATGGGTTTCCGGCGCTTCGTCGTACCCGTTGGGCGGCGTGACGAACTTCGCTTTGTGCTTGGCCGTTAAAACAAGGAGTAGGCAATGGCACTGCAGGCGCTGGGCTTCGTCGAAACAAACGGGTTGGTCGCGGCTATTCAGGCTGCCGACGCTATGGTGAAGGCCGCCAACGTTAAGCTCGTCACGAAGCAACAAGCCGGAGGAGGCCTGATTTCGATCATTGTGCAAGGTGACGTCGGTGCGGTGAAGGCTGCAGTCGACGCGGGTGCCGCAGCGGCCGGCCAGCTCGGGAAGGTTGTGTCGGCTCACGTCATTCCACGGCCGCATGACGGCATGGAGGATATTCTGAAGCGCCCCCCAGTCCGATAGACTCTTCTGGTCGCTGACCAAACCGCCAGCTTGGTCTGCGGGCCTGCGCTCCTCCTTGCGAAACCGCCCCATGGCTCTACACGCACCGATCCAAGCTATCGAATGGACCACTTATCGGTAGCCAGGTTCGTGGGTTCGCATGTGCCGAAAAGGAAAGCGGCTTATATTTCAATGGGGATTGACTGACACTCTTTCAGCCGCTGCACCGTTCTCATTGTATCCGATCGTTCGAACCGGCAACAAACCAAAGAGTAGCGCGACAACGACCGTTGCGGCTAGTTTTGTGATGTTACCCCTTGTCACCGCCCGCGCCGTAGCTTCTGAGCGTGGGGTGGGAGGACGGATTTCGCGATGAAGAGCACGGCGCGCAAGCTAAAGCGACTCGACGCAAGACGAAAAAAGATGAACCCCCTTCGGAGGGGGAGCTATTGAGACCTCTTTTTTTCGCGCAATATTACCTATTCGAGTTCTAAAGCTGGCCACACAGACTAAGCGGTCTGACCCATGTTAATTGGTCGTGGATCGGCGGCACTTATGACCATTGGTTTACCTTCGCAATGGTCTCAAACATCCCCACAGCGCCCCCACCAAACGGATTGAGAGCTTCCGCTTTCGCCTTTGCCCAGTCGATCCATGCCCTCAGCGTGCGGTCTGAGACTGTGACGTCACCCTCGGTCGCGAGCCGAGCCTCGACCTCTGCGAGAAACGTCAGCAATCTCTCCCGCTGTTCCCAATTGACGGCATACTCGCGAAACTTGTTCCAGCGCTTCTCGTCGATTTCCCGCAATTGACGGGCTTCGTAACGGCGCGCTTCCTCTTCACGATAGCGCTTCTGCTGCTCTTCGTGTTCGCGCTTCATTTTTTCAAGGGTTGGCCCTGCCGCCATTATCGCGCCGACGATGGTTGGCATGAGTTGTCCGATTTTGATCTTTTGCGATTCGACCCACTCAGGCCGCCGACCTTGCAAGTAGGTCGTGATGCTGACCCGCAGAAAGCCTGAAGAATCCAGTCCCGACTTGCAATACTCGGTGAACGCAGTCCATTTTTGTTGCTCTTCCCATTGCTTGAGAGACTGCACCATCTTTTCAACGATTGAGCACTCGACTTGGTGTCCGTCGATCAAGAATGTTATCTTGCCTGACGCTGGTGATTTCTCGATTGCGCCGCCAGCCTTCTCAACGGCATAAAATATCGCGCTGGTGGCTCTGAGACGATACAGATCGCGCTCCGTTAGATCAGGGATCGAGGGTGACGCCCAACCGATGTCCCGACGGCGATTCCTGTTCTCCAGCTCGCGCTCTTTCTGGCGTTTCTTGTGACCGGCGATCCAGGCCTGCACGCGTGGGTGAAGGTTATCGTTGCGCTCAGGTACCGCGACATCGCGGATGCGGTCAGCCACCGTCGCGGCGGCTTGTTCCGCCGCAGGGGAAGGCGCGGGCTTTGGCGGCGTAGGGTGGATATCTGCCGCGCTTGGGATCCCGTCCCGGCGAGGTGGAAGCTTAAGTGTGACGACTGGCTTTCCTGCCTCCTTCTTGGCCCAGTGGCCGCGCGGAGGATAAGGCACGTCCAGCCTGTCGCAGACCTTGGCCAGGCCGTTCCCGGTGATTCCGAATTCCTCGGCAAGCCGGATCATCGGCTTATCCCAGACCATCCGGTACAGCTCTTCGCGCGTGACGCGCCGCGCATGCGAAGGTATCGGTATTTCCACCGTTGTTCGCTCCTGGCCAGTGTTAGTCGGGGAAAACGCTGGACCAGCTTGCTCCTGGCGAGACAGGGGCTGCAAGCCCTTGGAGCTGCGTGAGCCAATCCGAGATTGCCAGCCGGCCGTCGCTACTCAGTAATATCCAATCGCGATGGAAGGTGCCGGAGCATGACATGAAGGTCAGGTCCGGGCGCGAATTGGACGCGGAGCGTGACACGCTTGAGCATGCAGCCCCGGGATACTCGCGTCAGCTCTTGAAGCTGGGTGCCTAGCCTTGTGATGAAATGGCGCACCCGACACGATTCGAACGTGTGGCCTTCGCCTTCGGAGGGCGACGCTCTATCCAGCTGAGCTACGGGTGCTGACTGCTTACGCGGTGCTTACGCGAGCTTTGGCAGGTGTTGAGCGCCTGCGCGCCGCCCTCGCAAACCTTTGTATTTCAATCCTCTTTCTGACGCGCCTGTCACATCTGCCGGCTTGACACCTGCCTTCGGAGGGCAACGCTCTATCCAGCTGAGCTACGGGTGCGTGCAGGGGTTCATTTAGCTGATTGGCTCCGCGTCGGCAACGGCGTTGTCCAACTGGTTAAGGGCTGTAAACTGCCTCCCGACAATATGACAGGCCGCGAAAAAAGGCCGTCTTTCGAGGGAGTTTGCCCATGCGTCCGCTGGAATTCGGCTGGTATCTGCCCACGCATGGCGACACCACGGCCTATGGGCTGATGGAGGCCCAGATCGCCGGTTCGCCGGAACTCTGCGAGCGCGTGGTCGCGGCCGCTGAGGACGCCGGCTTCGAGTATCTGCTGATCCCGGTAGGCTCGGTGTGCTGGGAGGCCTGGATCACGGGCGCCTTCATGGCGGCGCGCTCCAGCCGGATCAAGCCGCTGATTGCGGCGCGGCCCGGCTATATCAACCCGGTGCTGATGGCAAAGATGATCTCGACCTTCGACCAGATGTCGGGCGGGCGGATCTGCATCAATCTGATCGCCGGCCAGAACGAGAGCGAGGTCGAGGCCGAGGGCGTGCGCTATGCCAAAGAGGAACGCTACGCGCTGATGGAGGAGGAGGTCTCGATCCTCAAGGCGCTGTGGACGACGCGCGGCCCGGTGCATTTCCAGGGCAGGTTTCACACGATCTCCGGCGCGCATATCAGGCCGCGGCCGCTGCAGCAGCCGTTCCCGAAATTCTATCTCGGCGGTGGCTCGCGGCAGGCCTGGGAGGTGTCGGCGAAGCATTCCGATGTTCATCTGTTCTGGGGCGACCTGCCGGAACGCATCGCGGAGAATATCGCCGAGATCCGGCGGATGGCGCGGGCGCATGACCGCGGGGATGCGATCGGCTTCGGCATGCGGTTGCAGGTGATCTGCCGCGAGAACGAGACGGATGCCTGGGAGGCGGCCGACCAGCTGGTGCGCCACGCCACCGAGCGGCAGAAGCAGGAGATGAAGACGCTTTACAATCGCTCGGAGGCCAACCAGCGCGTGCAGCAGCTCGCGCGCGACTACGGCGATCTCCTGATGCCGCATCTGTGGACCGGCATCACCAAGGTGCGGCCCGGCGCCGGCATCGCGGTGGTCGGCGATCCCGCGCAATGCGCCGCGACCTTGCAGCAGTTCATCGATGCCGGTTGCCACTCCTTCTGCCTGTCCGGTTATCTGCACGACGAGGAGGCCGAGCGGTTCGGCCGCCTGATCCGCCCGATCCTCGCCGCCAACAATCATGGACGGCTCGTGGCCTGAGGTGCGGGTGCGGAAGCTTTCCGAAAATTCACGGGTGAATCTGCGCCGGACGCGCCATGATCCAGCCGAGCTCGCGGCAGCAACGGAGTCGAACCATGCATCACCGGGCCTGGCTTGCGGCCGCGGCATTGCTCGTCGTGGCGGCGGCGCACGGACCCGCGGCGTCCGCGACGCAGGCACAGACCGAGCGCGACCGGAAACCGGTCAAGGAGATCGCCAATGCGCGGATTGCCGTCGGCAAAGCGAGCTTTCCGCTCTACCTCTCGGCCGACTGGTCCAACCCGCTGCCGGATGTTACGCGCGCGGTGCTCGTGCTGCATGGCGTGCTGCGCAATGCCGACGACTATTTTCGCGCGGCGCTGAGCGCGCAGGCCGCATCGCGCCGCAATTCCTGATCGAGTCCGACGTCGAGGCCTTCAAGCTGCCGGCGGAGACGCTGCGCTGGAGCCTCTATGGCTGGCAGGGCGGCGAGCCTGCGCTCGCGCCGAGCGCGGCGAGCTCGTTCGAGGCGCTCGATGCCATCCTGGCGAAGCTCGGCGACCGCAAGCTGTTTCCGAACCTGCAGCAGGTCGTCGTGTTCGGTCATTCCGGCGGCGGCCAGGTGGTGCAGCGCTATGCGATCGCGGTGAAGGGCGATCAGCTGCTGCTGCGCGAGGGCATCGGCGTGCGCTATGTGGTCGCCAATCCGTCCTCCTACGCCTATTTCACCAAGGAGCGGCCGGAGCCCGCGATCGCGGCGAACTGCCATGGCTACAACAGCTGGAAATTCGGTATGGACGACCGCCCGCCCTATCTTACCGAGCCTTCGCCGGCTGCGCTGGAGCAGGCCTATGTCGCGCGCCGCGTGATCTATCTGCTCGGAACGCTCGACACCAACCCCAATCATCCCGCGCTCGACAAATCCTGCATGGCGGAAGCCGAGGGGCCGTACCGTTACGCGTGCGGGCATTCCTATGCCGCCGTGATGCAGGCCCGCGACGGCGGCGCGCCAAACCACAGCGTGTGGGATGTGCCCGGCGTCGGCCATGCCGGCGGCAAGATGCTCAATTCGCCCTGCGGCCTGACCGCCGTATTCGACATCCCCGGCTGCGAAGCAGCGCGCTGAGCCCCCCGACACCAGAATTTGTGCGCGGAGACGGTGGCAAGCGGCACAGAGATCGCCTACGCTTGTGCCGCGAATGGAGCAGCACGACCGACAGCTCGATGGAGAACATCATGAGAGCAGGTTTGATCACGCTTCTGACAGCCGGTGCCTTCCTCGGCTTGACCCCGGCCAACGCCGCAGAGGGATGCGGTGACGGTTGCCACAGGACCTCACGAGGTGCCTGCGTGATCGACGGCTGGGGCACCGCCGCGCGGGTCAGGAATGAGTGTCCCGCCACCTCGCGCCCGCGCCCGCCGTGTGGTGGCGCTGGCTTCGTCTGGCGGCGCGACTACCAGGCTTGCAGCCAGACCACGAAGGATTGGCTCTAGTGTGCTGAATGCGAAGTTCGTGCGATTTCGCGGCAGCCACTTTCACGAACTTCGCATTCATAAAGCACTAGAATCATAAGTTTGCTAGTGTCCTTATCGAATCCGAAGTTCGCTCCGAAGGTGCGGCAAATGATGCGAACTTCGGATTCGGGACACTAGCCGTCGACGGCCTGACCAGCGTCACGCCGGCACGATCACCTTGCCGATCGGCCACAGCGCGATGCCGGCAAGCTTGAGATGCGCCCAGGCGAACGGGATGCCGATGATGGTCACCGCCAGCAGGATCGCGGTGATCACATGGCCGATCGCGAGCCACCAGCCGGCCAGGATGAACCAGATCAGATTGCCGATCACGCCGAGCGGTCCGGTACCGATGTCGGACGTGCCGGTCACCTCATCGCGGCGCACCGCACGCGAGCCGAACGGGAGCAGCGTGTAGACGGCGATGTTGAAGGCGGCGCGCGCCCAGGGCAGCCCGATAATGGTCACCGCCATGATCACGGCGGCGACCAGCCAGCCGAACGCCATCCACGCGCCGCCGATCAGGATCCAGAGGATGTTCAGGAGGATAGATACAGGCTGCATGGCTGACACCTTCGCGCCGCTTGGGACTGCTCTTTATATACGCCGCCGCCCGGGGCTGCGGTAGGTGTGGCCTAACCGCGCGCCTGCCGTGACGAGGCGCTTCACCGGCGGCTGGCACCGAACGACAGCTGGCATCTCATTGCATCCATCGCGACGGCAATTAATCTCGCGCGACCGGGCAGGGCGCAAAGACGCCTGCACCGAAAAGGGAGAACAACAATGAGAACAATATTCGGAGCAGGGATCTTGGCGGCGCTGGCATTGTCGGTGTCGGCCGTGCGGGCTGAGGACGCCGTGCGCTTCGCGCCGCTGAAGGCGGAGGAGCTGTCGCCGGCGCAAAAGGCCTGGGCCGACATGATCAGCGCGCCGCCGCGCAATGGCAAATTCACCGCGCCGCCCTACCGCGCCTATATCCGCAATCCCGATCTGGCACCAAAGCTGTCGAACCTGTCGGAGTATCTGCGGTGGAATACCTCGCTGCCGGCGCGGCTCAGCGAAATGGCGATCCTGATCACGGCGCGGCACTGGACCGCGCAATATGAATGGTCCGCGCACCATCCGCTGGCGATCAAGGGCGGGCTCGATCCGAAAATCGCGGACGCGATCGCCAAGGGCACGCGGCCCGAGAGCATGAAGGACGACGAGGCCGCGCTGTACGATCTCGGCATCGCGCTCTATCGCGACAAGAAGGTCAGCGACGCTGTCTACAAGGCGGCGCTGGATAGATTCGGCGAGCGCGGCATCACGGATATCATCGCCATCATGGGCTATTACGACATGGTCTCGATGATGCTGATCACGATGCAGGCCGGTCCCGCGAATAACGGCGTGCAGCCGTTGGCGGTGCTGGAGAAGTAGGGCGTCTGCAGTGGTCTCGCGTTCTTACCTCTCCCGCCTGCGGGCGAGGTCGACGTGCGCGCAGCGCGCGGCGGGTGGGGGCTCTCTCCCCAGTTTTGACTCGTGGTGAAACCCCTACCCCAACCCTCCGCCGCAAGCGGGAGAGGGAGCGCAGTCACATCGCGCGCTTACCGCCGGAAACCGCTGGCGCGCGAATAGCCCTGGCGGCCTTCCTGGGCGGGGCGCGCGGCCATGCTGGCGCGCGTTTCGCTGGCGACCGGCGTCGCCGGCTTCAAATCCTCGAGGAAGATCGGTTTGGCGAAGTAATAGCCCTGGGCATAGCGGATCTTGGTCGCGGCCTGCAGATAGGTGAGTTCCTCGTAGGACTCGATACCCTCGGCGATCACGGTCATGCCGAGCGCCTCGCTCAGCGATTCGATTGCGCGCAAGATGCCCTGGCTGCGCGGCCGCTGATGGATGTCGGTGATGAAGGAGCGGTCGATCTTGATCTCGTCGGCGGTGATATCGGCGAGCGCCGACAGCGACGAATAGCCGATGCCGAAATCGTCGATCGAGATGCCGACGCCGATGCCGCGCAGGATCGGCAGGATCTGGTCCTGGAAATGCGACCGCGTCACGAACGCGTCCTCGGTTACCTCGATCATGAAGCGTTTGGGGAAGCCGGTCTCCTCGAGCGCGCGCGCGAACCGGCGCATGAATTCGAGGTTGGAGGCCTGCTTGGCGGCGACATTGATGCTGATCGTCGCCGTCGGACCGAACGTGTCGTTGATCAGGTCGATCGACTTGACGATCTCCGCCAGCACCAGGAACGTCAGCTCGTCGATCAGGCCGAGCTCGACCGCGAGATCGATGAAGGTGCCCGGCGCCTGGATCACGCCCTCGTCGTCGCGCAGCCGCACCAGCGCCTCGATGCCCTTCACCTCCTGGGTGCGGATATCGACCTTGGCCTGGAACGCGCAGCAGAAACGCTTTTCCAGGATCGCCAGCCGCAGCGACTGCTCGATCTTCATCCGCGCCAGCGCCTCGCGCTCCATGCTGTTGTCGAAGAACGCGGTCGAGCCCTTGCCGTTGTTCTTGACGCGGTACATCGCGATATCGGCATTCTGGCGCAGCGCCTCGTAGCTCCGGCCATGCATCGGATAGAGGCTGACGCCGATCGAGGTCGAGGCGAAGATCTCGGAGTCCTCGATGAAGAACGGCGCCTTCAGCCGCTCCTGCATGACATGGATGAATTCGGCGACTTCGTCATTGCCGCTGATCGGGTTGAGCAGCAGCAGGAATTCATCGCCGGAGATGCGCGACAGGATATCGGTGTCGCGCAGCGCGTGGCCGAGTCGCTTCGACAGCTCAACGAGCAGCGCATCGCCGATCGCGTGGCCGTAATAGTCGTTGATGTGCTTGAAGTTGTCGACGTCGAGGAAGGCGAGCGCGAAATGGCCTTGCGAATCGTCGCGGATCAAGCCGTTGACGCGGTGCTCGATCACCCGGCGGGTCGGCAGGCCGGTCAGCTCGTCGTAATAGGCCGAGCGGAACAGCTGGTCCTCGAACGCCTTCTGCTCGCTGATGTCGGTCGAGGTCGAGATCAGGAGATTGCGACCGGCGATCCGGACGGGCCGGTGCGAGGTCAGGAACACGTATTTGGATGCGCCGCAGGAGAGCGTTTCCTCGAGCACCACCGGACGGCCGCTGCGCAGCAGGTCCAGGTTGGCGGCGTGGCGCTCGTCGACCGGGGACGGCTGGCTCGCGCTGGCGGCCAGCTGCAGCTGGCTCGCGGCTGCTTCATTCACCAGGATGATCTGGCCCTGCTCGTCCTGGACGGTCACTCCCGCCGGAAGGAGTTGGAGAAGGTCGCGCAGGATACGCAATTCATTGCCGGAAATATCGTCTTGGCCGGGCACTGCCGCGCCCGCCTGAAAATCGTGTCTGGTGAGACTGTGCATGCGCCGACCTTGGCAAAGTCCGTTGTAGTTTTGGTTAAGCGGACCTGCGAAATGCCGTGACAGAATGAGACCGCGACGGCTTTCGCAAGCCGTCGCGGCAATCGTCATTAACAGAGTATCAATGTCGGCCGCGACCGCTGGTGAAAGCGATTGCGCTGCGCGCGGTTGCATCAACACATGCGCGTGTGCCGGAAAGCCGACTTATCAACAGCTCGGAAGCTTGCACTGCATGGTGCAGTGAACACCGGTCTTCAGGTAACTGATCTCGGTCTTGCCGTCGAACGGCCGCAGCGCCGACTTGAGCAGCTTGGTGCCGAAGCCGGCTTCGCCGATCGTCTCGACCACTGGTCCCTCGGTCTCGTCCCAGATCACGTTGAGACGTCCGTCGTCGACCGTCCATGACACTTGTAAAAATCCGCGCGGCGAGGAGAAGGCGCCGTATTTTCCGGCGTTGGTTGCGAGCTCATGGAAGATCAGCGCCAGCGAGACGGCGAGCTTGGCGGGCAGGAACAGCTGCTCGCCATTGAGGTTGAACCGCACGTGGCCGTAGGGCCCGAGTTCCGAGCGCAGCAAATCCTTGATATCGCAGCCATAGCCGTCGACCCGCGCGATCAGATCGTCGGTTGCCGAGAGCGCGCGGATGCGATGGTCGATGCGCTGCCAGACATCGGGCCGGTCCTGCAGCGCCTGATGCAGCACGGCGTGAATGGTCGAGGACTTGTTCTTCAGCCGGTGCTGCAATTCGTCGACCACCACCTTGCGGTACTGCTCTTCCTCGATCAGCCGTTTGGAAACTTCGCGCTGCTGTGCGACCAGGGAACGGTAATGCTCGACGCCCCAGATCGCGATGCCGCACACAACCCAGAAGATCATCAGCAGCGCAAAGCGTGCCGGATCGGCGTGCGCGCCGCTGAAATTGAGCACGACGCCGAGCAGGCCGCTCGCCAGCGCGGTCGCGATCCCGATCCGGAAACCGCCAAGGGCGGTGGCAAAGAACACCGCCGGGAAATAGGGCGTGAAGAACACATCCGGCCGGATCTGGGCGAGCCCGAAGCGCGCGGCCGTGGCCAAAACGAGACAAAGCACCGCGAAGGCGACCGCAAGCCGCACCGACGGCTGGGCATCGCCCCGCCAACACGCCCTGAAATCGTCGATCCACTTCGCCATCGGTCGTTCCAGTTCACGTGAACAGGCGACCCAAAATAAGGCCGCTGCGACCGAAAAACCGCAGTAGTGGCCTTCTGGCCACAGGCGGACCTCGCGACCGTGGCGGCTTGCAAGTACTTGTATTGGCAGCAGGAGCTGGGGAATATCCGCAACATCATACGTAAGTTGAGGGGACCGACATGGGACGGCTGAACGGCAAGGTCGCGGTGATCACAGGGGCGACCAGCGGCATCGGGCTGCGCACGGCGGAGATCTTTGTCGCGGAGGGCGCGAAGGTGGTGATTGCCGGACGCCGCGCGCCGGAGGGCGAGGCACTGGCGCAACAGCTCGGCGAGACCTGCGTGTTCCGTCAGACCGACGTCACGGTCGAGGAACAGATGCAGGCGCTGATCGCGCTTGCGGTTGAGAAGTTCGGCCGGATCGACTGCCTGTTCAACAATGCCGGCGGCCCGGCGCAGACCGGGGGCATCGAAGGCCTCGACGTCGAGCGGTTCGATGCCGCGATGGCGACGCTGGTGCGCAGCGTCATGCTCGGCATGAAGCATGCCGCGCCCTACATGCGCAAACAGGGCTCCGGCAGCATCATCAACAATGGCAGCATCGCCGGACGGCTCGCCGGCTTCTCGTCGTCGATGGTCTATGGCGCCGCGAAGGCCGCGGTCATTCATTTCACCAAATGCGTGGCGATGGAGCTCGGCGAGTCCGGCATCCGCGTCAACTCGATCTCGCCCGGCGCGATCGCTACCGGCATTTTCGGCAAGGCGCTCGGGCTGTCGACGGAAGCGGCGGAGAAGACCGCGGCCGTGATGCGCGAGGTCTACAAGGCGGCGCAGCCGATCCCGCGCGCCGGACTGCCCGACGACATCGCGCATGCCGCGGTGTTCCTGGCGAGCGACGAATCGAGTTTCATCAACGGCCATGACCTCGTCATCGACGGCGCCATCACCGGCGGCCGCAACTGGAGCCAGCAGCAGGCGGGCTACGTCGCGCTGCGCAAGGCGTTCGATCAGGGCGCGGGGTAGCAGCATCCGTCATTGCGAGTGGAGCGACTTGTCCGCAGAAGCATTGGCGAAGGCGGGAGTAATCCATAGCGTGCGCTGCCGATTCCCTCAGGGCGAGGAAAATGCATGAAGCGCGTCTTGATCACGGGCATGTCTGGAACGGGGAAATCGTCCGCGATCGAAGAGTTGGTTGCGCGCGGTCATCGGGCTTACGACCTTGACACACCCGAATGGTCTCACTCGCACGCGGCATGTGCGGGTGATGACGCCGCATTGTTTGGCGTTTGAAGCGCAAACCATCCCCACCGTCGTCCCGGCGCAGGCCGGGACCCATAACCACGAATGGTGATTGTTGCCCAATGCTGGAAGGACGAGCCCCTTTCACAACACCCGCCGCGGCGTATGGGTCCCAGCCTGCGCCGGGACGACGGCGGTGGGTGTGGCGCGAGCTGGCGTTCTTTCTTCCTCCAGCGCTTTTTCTTCCTCCAGGAAGGATCACAAATCACGCCTTCTGTTTCGCCGCGGCCTTAGTAAGATCCGGTGCGTTCACGGCGGGGATCGCGACGCGGCCGGGGCCGGTTTGCTGGAGGGCGGCGGCGGCCTTGTCGTTCTGCATGATCTTGGCCATGACAGCCTGGCCGGCGCGCTCGAACACGGCGCGGTTGTCGATCAGGAACTGGCGCGACTTGCGCAGGCCGTCGATATAGCCATTGATCTCGGGCACGACATAGCGCGCGACCATGTCCCAGCTGCGGCGGGTATTTTCCGGATTGGCCCAGTCGTGCGCGAAGCCGATGATCGAGCCGACGCCGCCCGACACATCGACCAGGTTCTTGATCATCTTGATCAGATCATCCGGCGTGCCGATGGTGGACGCGGCGCCTTCGACGAACGCGGTCTTGTCGACGGCCTCATCGGGCGAGGAGAACGCGGTCAGGCCCGGCCGCATCAGGGTGCCGACGTTATATTCGTTGTGCCAGCGCATCAGCCCGGCACCGGCCTCGCGCCGCGCCTGCTCGCGGGTCTCGGCGATGTGCCAGGACAGCAGCACGCGCCAGTTGGCGCGGCTCACCGTGGTGCCGGCCTTCTTGGCGGCATCCTCGGCGAACTGCCATTGCTGCGGCAGCGCCATCAAGCCCTGGGTCGACATCGAGCCCAGCGAGATGATGCCGATGCCGTATTTGCCGGCGAGCGTCATGCCCGACGGCGAGATCTGCGAGGCCACCACGAACGGCATGTCCTCCTGCAGCGGCAGGATCTGCAACGCGGCGTCGTGCATCTCGAACCAGTCAGTCTTGGCGGTGACGCGCTCGCCGTTGAACAGGCGGCGGATCACCGCGATCGCCTCGTCCTGGCGATCGCGCTGGGTCATCGGGTCGATGCCGAGCGTGTGGGCGTCGGAAGCGAGCGCGCCGGGGCCGGAGCCGAAGATGGCGCGGCCGCCGGTCATATGGTCGAGCTGCACCATGCGCTGCGCGACGTTGAAGGGGTGGTGATAGGGCAGCGAGACCACGCCGGTGCCGAGCTTGATGCGCTTGGTGCGCTCGCCGGCGGCGGCCAGGAACATTTCCGGCGAGGCGATGGTCTCCCAGCCCGAGGAGTGGTGCTCGCCGCACCAGAATTCGTCGTAACCGAGCGCGTCGAGCTGCTCGACGAAATCGAGGTCGCGGCGGAATTGCAGCATCGGATGCTCGCCGATCGGGTGATGCGGGGCGAGGAAGGCTCCGAACTTGAGGCGCGCCATGGGTCGTTCTCTCCGGACTATTGTTATCGGGGGCTTTCCGCCAACCTACGGGGTGGCCCGGGGCAAGGCAATGCTCGGGGGTTGCGGCGGTCGCATGGTTGTTGCGCAAATCGGCGGCGATTGCCGCCGTCCGGAATGTTTCCTAGCGCGTCAACGCAAATTGGCAGCCGGGGCTCGAGCGTCTGTGATCCCGGGCTTACCTCGCAGGTAATCGAAGCGATGACCGGAATCTGCTGATGTCCGCTATAACGTCATTTCGGGCAGGACAGGACATGCACCAGATCGTTTCGACGCGAGCGGACACGTCCCGCCGCTGGTGGGTGCTGGCGATCGTAGTGTCGGCGCAATTCATGTTCGGGGTCGATGCCTTCATCGTCAACGTCGCGATCCCGACGATCGCGGCGGAGCTGCACGCGACGCCGGCAGAGATCGAGGCCGTGATCGCGATCTACCTGATCGCCTATGCCACGCTGGTGGTCACCGGCGGCCGGCTTGGCGACATCCATGGCACCAGGAACGTGTTCATCGCCGGCGTCGCCGGATTCTCGGTGACCTCGCTGTGGTGTGGTCTCGCGCAGTCCGGACCAGAGCTGATCATCGCCCGGCTGGCGCAGGGTGCGACCGCGGCGCTGATGGTGCCGCAGGTGCTGGCGACGCTGCATCTGTTGTTCTCGGGCGCCGCCCGCGCGCGGGCGTTCGGCATCTACGGCATCGTGCTGGGGCTCGCCGGCGCCGCCGGCTTCATGCTCGGCGGCGTGTTGGTGACGCTCGACCTCGCCGGGCTCGGCTGGCGCGCGGTGTTTTTCGTCAACGTGCCGTGCGGCGTCGTCATCATCGCGGCGGCATTGAAGATCATGCCGACGGTGCCGCGCCGGGCCGGCACGCGGCTCGATATCCCGGGCGCGATCGTGCTGTTCGCGGGCCTGCTGTGCCTGATCGGTCCGCTGCTGTTTGGCCATGATCTCAACTGGACGGCATGGGTCTGGCTGGTGATGGCCGTGGGCATCGCTGTGATCGCGACCTTCGTGCGGCTCGAGCGGTCCGTCGCGCGCCGCGGCGGCATGCCGCTGATCGATCTGTCGCTGCTGTCGGATCGCGCCTTCATGCGCGGCCTGGTCGCGGTGTTTTTCTTCTTCTTCGCCAACCTGTCGTTCTACCTGATCATGACCATGTTCATGCAGAAGGGCTTGCAGATTCCGCCGCTACAGGCCGGGCTGGTGTTCGTGCCGCTGGCGCTGACCTTCGTGGTTGCCTCGCGTCACAGCGGCGTGCGCGCAAGGCATCGCGGCACGCTGGTGCTGATCGAGGGCTGTGCGCTGCAGATCGTCGGTCTCGCCGTGCTCGTCGCGACAATTGAGGTGGTCGCGGCACCGTCGGCACTGCTGCTCGCGCTGGCGCTGATGATCTTCGGCTACGGCCAGGGGCTTGTCATGGCGCCATTGTCGAGCGCGGTGCTCGCGAGCGTGCGGCCCGCCAGCGCCGGTGCCGGCTCCGGCATGTACGGCACGACGACGCAGATCGGCAACGCGGCCGGCGTTGCCGCGATCGGCGCAGTCTTCTTCGCAATCGAGAGTACGATGTCAGCACGTCTGGCGCTGTTTGCGGCATGCGCATTGTTTGTGCTGTCGATCGCAATTTCAGCCGCATTTCTGTCATGGATGCGCCGCGCCACGGCGTGAATCCGGCGCCACGCGGCGCGCATTCCTGAAAAGTTGGTGCTCAAACAAGGTGCTATGGCAACTATTTCGGCCGGCTCGCAGCGCGATCACGCATTAACGCCGATTCTCACAAATTCCGCAGGGAAAGACAGCACACGGCCTTTTCATTTTGCAGTGCAGCAATTATCTGATCGGGTGACACAGAAGACCAAATCACCTCAGGAGTTGCTGTTGTCCCTGATCAACAACGTCGAATTTCTGCGTCATCTGCCGAAGATGAACGCGTTCAGCGGCCTTGGCGCACTCGCGCCGGCCGTGCCGACGCCGCTCGTCGAGACGACCGAATTCGGCGTCAACCCCGGCGATCTGAAGATGTTCTCGTTCGTGCCCGCGCAGCTGGCGCGGTCACCCGCGCTCGTCGTGGTGCTGCATGGCTGCGGCCAGACTGCAGCGTCCTACGATCTCGGTGCCGGCTGGTCGGCGCTTGCGGCGCATTACGGCTTCGCACTGCTGATGCCGGAGCAGCAGGCGTTGAACAACGGCAACACCTGCTTCAACTGGTTCAACCCGCAAGACATCGCGCGCGGGCAGGGCGAGGCCGCGTCGATCAGGCAGATGATCGCGCATCTGGTCGGCACGCATGAGATCGACCCGCGCCGCATCTATGTGACGGGTCTGTCCGCCGGCGGCGCGATGGCCTCGGTCATGCTCGCGACCTATCCGGATGTGTTCGCGGCCGGCGCCATCATCGCCGGCCTGCCGTTCGGCGTCGCCACCGATCTGCGCGAAGCGCTGCACGCGATGATGCATGGCAGCGCGCTCTCCGCGCCCGAGCTCGGCGGTCTGGTGCGCAACGCGTCGACGCATGGCGGCGCCTGGCCGAAGATTTCGGTGTGGCACGGCAGTGCCGACCGCACCGTGCATCCCGGCAATGCCGATGCAATCGTGCGGCAGTGGCTCGACGTGCACGGCCTGCCGCTTGCCGCGATGTCGAAGGCGGATGTCGACGGCCATCCGCGCGAGGTGTGGTGGAACGCCGACGGCGAAACGCTGGTCGAGTCCTACACCATCGCCGACATGGCGCATGGCACGCCGCTCGGGCTTGCCGACAATGACGAGCGCTATGGCGTGGAGGGCGCGTTCCTGATCGAGGCCGGGATCTCCTCCTCCTATCACATCGCGAGCTTCTTCGGCCTGACCGACAAGGTCCGTCAGCCGCATATCGCGCCGACCGGAATTCCGCGCGAGCGCGCTGACACGGTCTCGATGACGGTACCGGTGCCCGCGGCCGAGCCGGAGGTGGCATCCGGCCGCAAGAGCGATCGGCCGCGCAAGCGACGGAGCAAGGGTGTCGATGTCGGCGGCGTCATCACGCGGGCGCTCACCGCCGCGGGGCTGATGAAGTAGCTACATCTCGCCGGTCAGGAACGGATTCGTCATCCGCTCCTGGCCGATGTTCGATCCGGCGCCATGGCCGCAGATGAAGCCGACATCGTCGCCGAGCGGCAGCAGCTTGTCCTTGATCGACTGGATCAGGGTCGGGTGGCTGCCCCCGGGCAAATCGGTGCGTCCGACCGAGCCGGCGAACAGCACGTCGCCGACATGGGCGAAGCGCAGCTCCTTGTTGAAGAACACCACGCTGCCCGGTGAGTGGCCGGGGCAGTGCAGGATGTCGAAGGTGAGGTCGCCGATCGAGACCTGATCGCCCTCATCGAGCCAGCGGTCAGGCCCGAAATTGCGCACCCCGGTCATGCCGAAGCGCGCGCCGCTCGAGACGACATTGTCGAGCAGATATTTGTCGGCGATATGCGGGCCCTCGATCTTGACCTGCAGCGCGTCGCGCAGTTCGGCGGCGCCGCCGACATGGTCGATATGACCGTGGGTCAGCCAGATCTTCTCGACCGTCACGCCGGTCTGCTTGATCGCGGCCTGGATCTTCGGCACGTCGCCGCCCGGGTCGATCACCACGGCCTTCTTGGTGGGCTCGTGCCAGATGATGGTGCAGTTCTGCTCGAACAGCGTCACCGGCACGATGATCGCGCCGGCCTTCGGTTTGGTGTCGGTTGTCTCGTTCATGGGGGCACCATAGGCTTCCGGGAAACGCCGTCAACACGCGCTGGAAATGCGGCTGCCCCGGCGTGTGATCCCAAAACGGACCGTGATAAGGTCAACCTCCAGCAGAAGAAGTTCGTGAGCGGGCCGGTACGCGGCTGCTCTCGATCATGATTCAAGTCCTCGCAGTCCGGAACTTCATGACCCAGGCTTCCAAATCACCGCTCGGCGGACCCCGGACCACCGCGCGCGCCTTCTTCGTCGCGGATCGCATCAACACGTCGGGCCTCGAGCGCGGCGACGTGCTGGCCACGACGCCGCTGGCGTTTCGCGTCAATGAAAACGGCGTGGCGATCCTGTTCCGCTACGGCGTCGTCGTGCTGATCGGCCTCAATGCGCTGGAGGAGGATGAATTCCTGCGCAGCCTGCAGTCGCGCATGACCGGCCTGTTCACGCGGCGCGAGGAGGAGATCGCAATCATCGAGCTCGCCGCCGAGAAGGAGGATCAGATTCCGCCGGGCGGCCCGATCTATCTGCAGGGCCTCTCGCCGGAGCGGCTGATCCTGGTCGGCGAGGCGTTGGCGAAAAGCGTGGTGCTGGCGCGGCACGAGCGCGAGGTCCGGGCAGTCTTCGACACGACCGAGCCGCTTGCGCGTGAGCTCGCCAAGGGCGGCCGCGTCCATCGCGGCCGCGTTGCGATCCTCAAGCACATCGGCAACGCGCTGCTGGTGCGGCATCGCGTGGCCGGGCCGGTGGAAGTGTCGGAGAAGCCCGATATCCTCTGGGACAAGCCGCAGCTCGAGCGCCTCTACGCACGGCTCGAGGACGAGTATGAATTGAAGGAGCGTGCGGAGTCGCTGAACCGCAAGCTCGCAGTCGTCGCCGAAACCGCGCAGGTGCTGACCGACATCATCGACACCAGCCGCTCGCTGCGGCTGGAGCTGATCATCGTCTTCCTGATCCTGTTCGAGGTGCTGATCACCATCTATCAGCTGGCGATGGCCCGGCATTGAACGGGCTACAGCGGCCGAATCCGGCCATCTTTCCGTCCCGAATTGTGCGTCATCCCTGAGCCGATCGGCCACTCCGGGCGCGGAGCGGCCTGGGCCGGGCTGCGAGCTTGGGGGGACGGGATGGATCAGGACAGCAGGGACTGGTGGCGGCGCGGCATTTTCTATCAGGTCTATCCGCGCTCGTTCGCGGATAGCGACGGTGACGGCGTCGGCGATCTCAAGGGGATCATCACGCGGCTGCCCTATCTGACGCGGCTTGGCGTCGACGCGGTCTGGCTGTCGCCGATCTTCCCGTCGCCGATGGCCGATTTCGGTTACGATATCTCCGATTACACCGGCATCGACCCGCTGTTCGGGACGATGGAGGATTTCGACGCGCTGGTCGCGGCCGCGCACGATTCCGGCCTCAAGCTGATCCTCGATCTGGTGCCGAACCACACATCCGACCAGCACCAATGGTTCATCGAGGCGAAGAGCTCGCGCGATAACCCTAAGCGCGACTGGTACATCTGGCGCGATCCGGCGCCGGACGGCGGCCCGCCCAACAACTGGCTGTCCGAGTTCGGCGGCAGCGCCTGGGCGTATGACGAGGCCTCAGGCCAATACTATTATCACGCCTTCCTCGCGCAGCAGCCCGATCTCAACTGGCGCAATCGCGAGGTCAGGGACGCGATCTACGACGTGATGCGCTTCTGGCTGCGCAAGGGTGTCGACGGTTTTCGCGTCGACGTGATCTGGCACCTGATCAAGGATGCCGACTTCCGCGATAACCCGACAAACCCGCATTATCGCGCGGGCCGACCGCCGCACGAGAAGCTGCTGACGCAATATTCGACCGATCAGCTCGAGGTGCACACCGTCATCACCGAGATGCGCGGCGTCACCGAGGAATTCGACAACCGCGTGCTGATCGGCGAGATCTATCTGCCGCTGCATCGGCTGGTCGCCTATTACGGCAACGATCTGCGCGGCGCGCAGATGCCGTTCAACTTTGCGCTGCTGTCGACCTTGTGGAGCGCGCGATCGGTCGAGATGATCATCGCCGACTACGAAAAGGCGCTGCCGCCGGGGGCATGGCCGAACTGGGTGCTCGGCAACCACGATCGGCCGCGGGTGGCGAGCCGGGTGGGGCCGGCGCAGGCGCCGGTCGCCGCGATGCTGCTGCTGACGCTGCGCGGCACGCCTACGCTCTATTACGGCGACGAGATCGGCATGCGTCAGGTTGCGATTGCGCCGGATCAGGTGCGCGACCCCTTCGAGAAGAACGTGCCGGATATCGGCGTCGGCCGTGACGGCTGCCGCACTCCGATGCAATGGAGCGCCGAGCGCCATGCCGGCTTCTCGACGGCTCCGCCGTGGCTGCCGCTGGCGCAGGATTTTGCCAGCGACAATGTCGCAAGTCTCGAAGCCGAGAGGACGTCGATCCTCAATCTCTACAAGGCGCTGATCGCGCTGCGGCGAAGGCTGCCGCAGCTCGTCCATGGCAGCTATGAGCCGGTGGCGGCGCACGGTGATGTGCTGCTCTACCGGCGGCGCAGCACTGAGGGCGTCGCCGTGATCGCGCTGAACTTCGGCGCGGCCGCCGCGTCGGTCTCCTCGAGCGCGATCGGCTTCAGCAATGAGGTCCTGCTGTCGACCTTGATGGACCGGCAGGGCGAGAAGGTCGAAGGCGTGCTCGATCTGCGCCCCAATGAGGGCGTGATCCTCGGACCACATCAGGACGATTGACGCCGGGTGCGGGGCTCCATGGTATCGATGTCGCTGCGCTTGAGCAGATAGTCGAGCCCACCGACCCGATACCAGCGATAGCCGTAGGCCTCGATCAGAAGCTTGTGGCGACCGGCCTCGTCGGCGCGGCTGTGGTCCTCGGTCAGGAGATTGACGAGGAGTTTGCCGGCGTCGTCGGGCAGACCGACGTTGAACGATATCTCGAGCGGCTTTTCCGCGAAGTTGTGCACGAACAGCACCGAGTTGTTACGCCAGTCGTAGCGGATGATCAGGATGGCGGGATTGCGGCTTGCGATAACCTTGAAATCTCCCCAGCCGACCTCGGGGACTTCCTTGCGCATGCGGACGATGCGCTCGGTCCAGTTCAGCATCGAATTGGGGGTCGCGCCGTTGCTTGGCCGCGTTGACGTGCTCATAGCCATACGGTCCATTGTCGATGACGGGCACACATGGCCGATCGCTCTCGGTGAAGCCGGCGTGTGGCTCGGTCGACCATTGCATCGGTGTGCGCGCGCAACCGCGTTCGGGCAGGTCGAGATTGTCGCCCATGCCGAGCTCATCGCCGTAGCGGATCACGGGCGTGCCGGGAAGCGTGCACATCACGCTGTAAGCGAGCTCGATGCGTCGGCGGTCGCCGCCCAGCATGGGCGCAAGCCGTCGCCGGATGCCCCGGTCGTAGAGCTGCATGCTCTTGTCGGCACCGAATGCCTCGAACACCGTTTCGCGCTGCGGCTTCGACAGGCGGCCGAGGTCGAGTTCATCATGATTGCGCAGGAACAAGCCCCATTGTGCGGTCGCGGGCCGTGGCTTGGTCGCCGTCAGTGCCTTCGCCAACGGCTTCGTATCCGCCGACGCCAGCGCGTAGAACAGATGCTGATTGACATGGAAGTTGAACATCATGTGCATCCGGTCGCCGTCACGCCCGAAATATTCCATGTCCGTCTCGGGCAATACGTTGGCTTCAGCGAGGATGATCGCGTTGCCCTGGCGCCATTGCAGGAATTCCCGAAACGATCGCAGCATGTCGTACTGCTCGACCGGCTTGCGCCTGGAGGCGCCCTTGGTCGCGATCACGAAGGGCACGGCGTCCATGCGGAAGCCCGAGACGCCGAGCTGAATCCAGAACCCCATGATCTTGAGGATCTCGGCCTGCACATGCGGGTTCGATGTGTTGAGGTCCGGCTGGAAATCGTAGAAGCGGTGAAAGTACCAGGCGCCGGCTTGCTTGTCGCGCGTCCAGGTCGATTTCTGAACGCCGGGAAACACCATGCCGGTGTTGGCATTGGCGGGCTTCCTGTCCGACCAGACATACCAATCGCGGTACGGCGAGTCCTTCGAGCTGCGCGCCGATCGAAACCAGTCGTGCTGATCCGAGGTGTGATTGACGACGAGGTCGATGATGACGCGGATGCCGCGCTGCTGGCAGCCATGGGTAAATTCAACGAAATCGCCCAGCGTGCCGTAGCGCGGATCGACGTCGTAATAATCCGAGATGTCGTAGCCGTCGTCCCTGTTGGGCGAAGGCTGAAATGGCATCAGCCAGATCGCGGTGATGCCGAGCCCGTGCAAATAGTCCAGGCGCCGGAGCAGACCGCTGAAATCACCGATGCCATCGCCGTTGGCATCCATGTAGGTGCCAACCGACAGGCAGTAGATCACTCCGTTCTTGTACCAGAGGTCGTCGATCACCAGGCAATCCTCACCAGTCCACCTGTGGCGGCGGCCGGGAGGATAAGCGGTGAGGCGGCGACGGGTTCCTGTGGAGCGCCGTCCCGCAACGGAGCCGGACAACGCTCCGTGCCGGCCTGACGCTGCCGCGCTCTATCGGTGGGAGCATGATCTCCGCGGAAAGCCGGCTTCCACTTTTCCGGATCATGCGCTCGTGGAATCGGCTAATCTTCGCTCTATGGACTCATCCGCCCGCCAGATCGCGCTTGTGCCCGCGCCCGACCGACGCCAGTCGGAGACTGCGCTTGCGATCGCGCGCGGCACGGCGAGGCTTCTGAGATCGCTGGGATTTTCCTGCATCAGCGAATTGCCGCTGCCGTCCGGCCGAAGAGCCGATCTGGTCGCGCTGAACGAGCGCGGCGAGATCTGGATCGTTGAGATCAAGTCATCGGTCGAGGATCTGCGCGCCGACCAGAAATGGCAGGATTACCGGATGCATTGCGACCGGCTGTTCTTCGCCTTCACGCAGGATCTGCCGTGCGAGATCTTTCCCGTCGACACCGGTTTGATCATCGCCGACGCCTATGGCGCGCATCTGCATTGCGAGGCGCCGGAGCATCGGCTGCCGGCGGCCACCCGCAAGGCGATGACGGTGCGCTTTGCCATGGCCGCGGCGCAGCGCATCAACCGGCTGGTCGATCCGCAGGGGCACGCCGAGTTTTAGCGAATAACATGCTGTTGCCCCGTCATCCCGCGCAAAGGCCTCGCCTTTGTCGCCGGGGGCGCGAGCGGAGCGAGCCTCGAAGGATGGTTCGGCCGGGCTGGTGGCCGTCGACCCTTCGAGACGCGCGCAAGGGCGCGCTCCTGAGGGTGACGGACAGCTTGTTGGATTCCGTAGGATGGGTAGATCGAAGCGAAACCCATCAGCTTCGGGACACCGGGAGAGAGGATGGGTATCGCTTCGCTCCACCCATCCTACGAAGCTGCCCACCCTACAAAAGCAAATGGCCGGGAGGAGCCCGGCCATCGCGAAAGCAAATGAAGTATCGCTTACCGCGGGGCGCGCTTGGCGAGGATGCGCTGCAAGGTGCGGCGGTGCATGTTGAGGCGGCGCGCGGTCTCCGAGACGTTGCGGTTGCACATCTCGTAGATGCGCTGGATGTGCTCCCAGCGCACGCGGTCCGCCGACATCGGATTGGCCGGCAGCTCGGACTTCTCGGTGCCGGTCGCGAGCAGCGCGGCGACGACGTCATCGGCGTCGGCGGGCTTCGAGAGATAATCGACGGCGCCCATCTTCACCGCGGTGACGGCGGTGGCGATGTTGCCGTAGCCGGTCAGCACGATCGCGCGCGCCTCGGGGCGCTTGCGCTTCAACGCCGAAACGACGTCGAGGCCGTTGCCGTCGCCGAGGCGAAGATCGACGACTGCGAAAGCGGGCGCGGCGCGGCCGATCTCGGCGAGACCATCAGATACCGTGTCGCATGACTTCACCGCGAAACCCCGCGTCTCCATCGCGCGCGACAGGCGTTCCAGGAACGGCTTGTCGTCCTCGACGATGAGGAGCGAGCGGTCGGCATGGTCATTCAGTTCAGTGATGGCGTTCACGATCCATTTTTCCCTGTGGCAGACCCCTATTATATGTGGTCCTACTGCGGCGCTGCCAAGGCAGCCGAAAGTCGCGTGCTTGTCCGGAAAGAGCAATGCATCCGTAATGCCAGGGTCGCGATTAAGAATCGTTCTTAGGATTCGGTTTCGTCGCCAGGCGCGGCTTCCTCGAAGCGCTCGCGCGGCCAGACGATCTGCACCACGGCGCCGTGATCGGGAAAGGTGCGATTGGTAAACGACACCTTGGCGCCAGTGCGTTCCAGCAGCGTCCTTGCGATGAAAACGCCCAGACCGAGGCCCCCACGTGGGTTTTGGGCCTCATCCGCACCTCGGCGACGCGACAGATACGGCTCGCCGATCCGCTTCAGCATGTCGGGCGCGATGCCCGGACCGTCGTCGGAGACGACGACTTCAACGGTCTCGGCGTTCCACCACGCGTTCACCTCGACGGTCTGGTGCGCGAAATCGACCGCATTTTCGAGAATGTTTCCGACGCCATAGAGGATCGCCGGATTGCGCGCGGCGACCGGTTCAGGCGTTGCTGCGACAGCAAGCCGCACCTTGATGTTGATGCCGAAATCGCGATGCGGCGCCACCGCCTCCTCGATCAAGGTCGACAGCTTCATGGTGTCGAACGGCGCACCGCTCGATGACAATTGCGCGATCTTGCTCAGGATGTCGCGGCAGCGCTGCGCCTGCTCACGCAGGGTCTTGAGGTCGCCGGCGATCGCCGCGTCATGCACCGTCTTCTCGAGCTCGCGCGAGATCAGGAAGATCGTCGACAGCGGCGTTCCGAGCTCATGCGCGGCGGCGGCGGCGAGGCCGTCGAGCTGAGTCAGGTGCTGTTCGCGTGTCAGTACCAGTTCGGTCGCGGCCAGCGCATCGGAGAGCTGGCGCGCTTCCTCCGTCACCTGGAATGCGTAAAGACTGGTGACACCGATCGCGAGCAGGATCGAAAGCCAGACGCCGATCAAATAGATCGGCGGCAGCACCAAGGGATCGTCGGCGTCCCAAGGCAGCGGCAGATGGTAGAAGAACAGCGCCGAGGCGCAGGCGACCGCAAGGCAGCCGAGCGCTATCGTCAGCCGGATCGGCAGCACGGTGGCCGAGATCAGGACCGGTGCCAGGAACAGGAACGAGAACGGGTTCTGCAATCCGCCGGTGAAGTACAGGAGCCCGCCGAGCTCGACGATGTTGAAGGCGAGCAGGGCGGCGGCATAGGCCGGCTCCAGCCGCTGCATCGGGTTGAAGGCGATCTGCAGCGCCAGATTGAGCAGCGCCGAGAACGTCACGATGGTGACGCATGGGACGATCGGAACGTCGAATTCCAGTCCCTGCGCCACGATGAAGATGGCGACGAGCTGGCCGAGCGCGGCGAGCCAGCGCAGCCGCAGGATCGTATCCAGGCGGACGTAGCGGCGGGGTTGGCGGAAATCGGAAGCGACGTCGGTCATCCCGGGACCTTAGCTGTGCCGTGGGCGGCGCACAAATTCGCGACTTAGCGCAACGATGCGGGGCGAGCCTTTAATTACCGCCAAGCCTTTAATTACCGCCGAGCCTTGCGCTTATTGTCGCAATGGCTCAATGACGGCCATATGCAACAGGTCGGGACAGGTCAGAGGCAAGCTCCGGCGGCTGAACAAGGCGAGTCGGCCGCGATCGACGTTGCGCATCTGGTCAAGGTCTACAAGACCACCCGCGCGGTCGACGACATCTCGTTCCGCATCGCGCGCGGCAGCATCACCGGCCTGCTCGGCGGCAACGGCGCCGGCAAGACCACGACGATCGCGATGATCATGGGCCTGGTGCTGCCGACCTCGGGCAGCGTCGAGGTGCTCGGTGCACGAATCCCCGAGCAGCGCTACGACGTGCTCGGCCGGATGAACTTCGAAAGCCCCTACGTCGACATGCCGATGCGGCTCACGGTGCGGCAGAACCTGACCATTTTCGGGCGCCTCTATGCCGTGCAGCGTTTGCGTGAGCGGATCGACCAGCTCGCCGACGATCTCGATCTCAAGGAATTCCTCGACCGCTCCAACGGCAAGCTCTCCGCCGGGCAGAAGACCCGCGTGGCGCTGGCGAAGGCGCTGATCAACGAGCCGGACCTCTTGCTGCTCGACGAGCCGACCGCCTCGCTCGACCCGGATACCGCCGACTGGGTGCGGCAGCATCTCGAGACCTATCGCAAGACCCATAACGCGACCATCCTGCTGGCGTCACACAACATGCTGGAGGTCGAGCGCCTCTGCGACCGCGTCATCATCATGAAGCGCGGCAAGATCGAGGACGACGACAGCCCCGACCGGATCATGGCGCGCTACAACCGCGACACGCTGGAAGAGGTGTTTCTCGACGTGGCGCGCGGCCGGGTGCGGGAGGGCGCGCCAGAGGACACACCATGAGCGAACTCGTCAGCCAGCACCAGCACACCATTTCACTGCAACGCATCAACGCGATGGTGCTGCGCTATTGGTATCTCCTGATGTCGTCATGGCCGCGGCTCCTGGAGTTGGTCTACTGGCCGGCACTGCAGATCATCACCTGGGGCTTCCTGCAGAATTACATCTCGCAGGCATCCGGCTTCTTCGCCAAGGCGGGCGGCACGCTGATCGGTGCCGTGATCCTGTGGGACATCCTGTTCCGGGGGCAGCTCGGCTTCTCGATCTCGTTCCTGGAGGAGATGTGGGCACGCAACCTCGGCAACCTGATGATGAGCCCGCTGAAGCCGATCGAATTCCTGCTCTCGCTGATGATCATGAGCCTGATCCGGCTCGCCATCGGCGTGATCCCGATGACGCTGCTGGCGCTGTTCTTTTTCGGCTTCAACTTCTACGCCATCGGGCTGCCGCTGATCGCGTTCTTCTGCAATCTGATCTTCACGAGTTGGTCGGTCGGCGTGTTCGCCTCGGGCCTCGTGCTGCGCAACGGGTTAGGGGCGGAAAGCATCGTCTGGACGCTGATGTTCGCGGTGATGCCGCTCGCCTGCATCTACTATCCGGTCGAGGTGCTGCCGGCCTGGCTGCAAGCTGTCGCCTGGACGCTGCCGCCGACCTATGTGTTCGAAGGCATGCGCTCGCTTCTGATCGATCACGTCTTCCGCGCCGACCTGATGGCGTGGGCGCTGGTCATCAACGCGTTCCTGTTCGCTGCCTCTTTTGCGATCTTCCTTGCCCTTTTGCAGAGCGCCAAGCGCAACGGGTCGCTGCTCGGCGGTGGTGAATAAATGTCACTTTCTCGTGGATTCTCGGCCTTTTAGCCCGATATCGCCCCCAGATTCGGCTCGCGGCGCATTGACGCATTGTTACGCATTGGTCAGTATGCTGCGGCGCAAAACAGGGGTCTGAAAATACTATGCCCATCGGTGAATTTGGCGGTGCCCCGCCACTAGCGGCGGAAGGCAGCCCGGCACTCACGACGCCGTTGTACTGGATGTACGAGATGGCGCATGCGTCGCTCAATCCGGTGCGCGCGGTAACCGACGCCACCAAGATCCTGTTTCAGAACCCGCTCAATCCGTGGACCCACACCGAGTTCGGCAAGTCGATCGCCGCCGGTTGTGAGCTGTTCGAGCGCACCACGCGCCGCTACGGCAAGCCGGAATGGAACCTGCCGACGACCGAGGTCAACGGCATCCGCACTCCGGTCGAGGTCCGTTCGATCTGGGAAAAGCCGTTCTGCCGCCTGCTGCATTTCGATCGCAAGCTGACGCGCCCGCTGCGCTCGCCGCAGCCGCGCGTGCTGATCGTGGCGCCGATGTCGGGTCACTATGCGACGCTGCTCCGCGGCACAGTCGAGGCGTTCCTGCCGACCCATGAGGTCTACATCACCGACTGGGCCGACGCGCGCATGGTGCCGCTCGCGGCTGGCCGGTTCGATCTCGAGGACTATGTCGACTACCTGATCGAGATGCTGCACGCGCTCGGCGGCAATATGCATGTCATCGCGGTGTGCCAGCCTTCCGTGCCTGTCGTGGCAGCGGTTTCGGTGATGGAAGCCAACAACGATCCGTTCGTGCCGCTGTCGATGACGCTGATGGGCGGGCCGATCGACACCAGGCGCAATCCGACCGCGGTCAACAACCTCGCCGAAGAGCGCGGCATCGAGTGGTTCCGCAACAATGTCATCACCAAGGTGCCGTTCCCGCATCCGGGCGTGATGCGTGACGTCTATCCGGGCTTCCTGCAGCTCAATGGCTTCATCAGCATGAACCTCGACCGGCACATGGACGCGCACAAGGCGCTGTTCGCCAATCTGGTCAAGGGTGACGGCGATCTCGTCGACAAGCACCGCGAATTCTATGACGAGTATCTCGCGGTGATGGATCTCACCGCCGAATATTACCTGCAGACCGTCGACCTCGTCTTCGTCAAGCACGCGCTGCCGAAGGGCGAGATGACCCATCGCGGCAAGCCGGTTGATCCGTCGAAGATCCGCCGCGTCGCGCTGATGACGGTCGAAGGCGAGAAGGACGACATCTCAGGTCTTGGCCAAACCGAGGCGACGCACGCGCTCTGCACCGCGATCCCGAACCATCGCCGCGTGCATTACGTGCAGAAGGGCGTCGGGCACTATGGCGTGTTCAACGGCTCGCGTTTCCGGTCCGAAATCGTGCCGCGGATCTCCGATTTCATGGTTTCGGCGGCCAATACGCGGCTTTCGCTGGTCGCCGCCGCCGAATAGGTATCGCCCCGGCCGCGATTTTCGCGGTCACGCAAGTCGCTGATTTAACTAAAAGAATCCAAAATCGGGCAAGGCCCAAAGGGTGAATGTAATTTCATTCTTTGGGCCTTTTTCGTAACCTTGATTCATCGGAAAAATTCCGGTTCCAGCCCCTGCCGGTAGAGGTCAATTAACGGCCAACCCCTGTATATTGGGCAAATGATTTGTTTTTGCGCCGAGCGCTTTCCCTGGCGGCGGATATGGCAAAGTTCGGGCGAACTCCTGCTCCCCGGACTCTCAGAAATGGCTACTCGCGCGCTCCTCTATCGGCGGCCTGCCGAACCCGCGACCGTATTGGTCAGACACGGCTCCCAGTTCTTCACCGTCAGGTTGCGCCGGCATAGGCGCGCGCGCCGTTACACACTCAGGATACATCCAACCGATCGTGAAGCGATCCTGACGATGCCGCCGCGCGGCACGATTCCGGAAGCCAAGGAGTTCGCCAATCTCCATGGCGGCTGGATCGCCGCCCGTCTTGGCCGCTTGCCGAAGGCCGCGCCGTTCCAGCCCGGCACCGTGGTGCCGTTGCGCGGCGTGCCGCATCGCCTGGTGCATCGCTCGGGCGAGCGCGGCACGGTGTGGACCGAGACGCGCGACAGCGGCGAGAGGATCATTTGCGTCGCCGGCGGCGTCGAGTACATGGATCGCCGCGTGCACGACTTCCTCAAGCGCGAGGCGCGCAAGGACCTGCAGAAGGCGGCGCAGCTTCACGCCGCGGAACTCGGCGTGCGGGTACGCCGGATCTCGATCCGCGATCAGTCCAGCCGCTGGGGCTCGTGTACTTCGGCGGGTTCGCTGTCGTTCTCATGGCGGCTGATCCTGGCGCCGCCCTTCGTGCTCGATTACCTCGCCGCGCATGAGGTCGCCCATCTCGTCGAGATGAACCACTCGGCGCGGTTCTGGCGGGTGGTCGACAAAGTCTGCGCGTCGGTAACGCGCGCCAAGAACTGGCTCGACACCTACGGCAACGACCTGCACCGCTACGGGATCCAGGAGTAGGGCGCGCTGTTCGCCCCGAACGTTGCTGTCATCGCCCGCGAAAGCGGGCGATGCAGTATTCCAGAGGCGTTTGTCTTCAATCCAGGGGCTGAGGCGTACTGAATCCCCCGCCTTCGCGGGGGATGACGGCTTGAGTGCGTAGCCCAGATGGAGCGTAAGCGTAATCCGGGGCAGCTTTCATCGATGGCGTGACTGGTCCCGGATTACGCTTCGCTTCATCAGGGCTACGGAGCAACGCGATCCGTCCGCCTACCGACTTCTACCGAAACAACCGATCCGCCAGCCAGCCGTCCAGTCCAGCCGCAGCCTCGGGCCGCGCGTTCGGGTTGGGTGGCGCCGAGGCGCGGGCCGGCGTCGGCGGTGGCGGGCGATAGTAACCGCCGGATGGTACCGGCGCGGGCGGTTGCGATGCCTGCATCGGTGGCTGAATCTGCATCGGTCCCGCCGGCGCTGACGGCGCGGTGACCTGTGACGAGATCTGCATCAGGTTCGCCGGCCCCCAGCTGCCTTGCGAGTTCGGGATCGCCGCGACCGGCACGCCCTGATGCGCCGCCTTCATGAAGCGGGTCCACACTTCGACCGGCAAGCCGCCGCCGGTCGCCTTCTTGGTCGGTGAATTGTCGTCATTGCCGAGCCAGACGCCGGTGACGAGCTTGGCGGTGTAGCCGATGAACCAGGCGTCGCGATAATCCTGGCTGGTGCCGGTCTTGCCGGCGGCTGTCCAGCCCGGGATCTCCGCCTTGCGCGCGGTGCCCGAGATCAGCGTCTCGCGCATCATGCTGTTCATCATCGAATCATAGCGCGGCTCGATCACCTGGTTGGGCGGATCGGTCGGACGGTCATAGAGCAGCTTGCCCGAACTGGTCTTGATCTTGGTCACCACATGCGGCGAGATGGCGTAGCCGCCATTGGCGAACGGCGCATAGGCGCCGACCAGCTCGATCACGGAGACTTCCGAGGTGCCGAGCGCGATCGAGACGTTGGACTCCAGCTTGGAGGAGATGCCGAGCCGGTGCGCGGTGCGCACCACATTCTTGGCGCCGACCTCGACGCCGAGCCGCACCGCGACCGTGTTCAGCGACATCGCCAGGGCCTGGGTCAATGTCACCGAGCCGAAATATTCGTGGGTGTAGTTCTCCGGCTTCCAGCCCTTGATGTCGAGCGGCGCGTCGGTGCGGATGGTATCCGGCGTCAGCCCTGCTTCGACCGCGGTGAGATAGACGAACGGCTTGAACGCCGAGCCCGGCTGGCGCTTCGCGGTGACCGCGCGATTGTACTGGCTCTCCGAGTAGTTCCGGCCGCCGACCATGGCGCGCACCGCGCCGTCCGGTGTCATCGCCACCAGCGCGCCCTGGCTGACATTGAACTTCACGCTTTTGGCGGCGAGCTCATCGATGATGGCGGCTTCGGCGACATTCTGCAGCTTCGGATCGATCGTGGTCTGCACCACGATGTCCTGGTCGATCTGGCCGACCAAATCGTCGAGCACTTCGCCGATCCAGTCGGCGACATAGTTCACGGTGCCGGCGCCGGCCGGCTTCACCGCAATCGAGGGCTGACCGATCGAGGCCTTGGCCTGCGCCTCGGTGATGAACTTGGCATCGGCCATCGCCGCCAGCACGACCTGCGCGCGCTGCTCGGCGCCTTCAGGGTTGCGATTTGGTGCCAGCCGCGACGGCGACTTGACGAGGCCGGCCAGCATCGCGGCTTCCGGCAGCGTCACGTTCTTCGCCGACTTGCCGAAATAGCGCTGCGCGGCGGCCTCGACGCCATAGGCGCCGGAACCGAAATAGACCCGGTTGAGATAGAGCTCGAGGATCTCGTTCTTGGAATGCTTGCGCTCCAGCCAGAGCGCGAGCTCGGCCTCCTGCAGCTTGCGCTGCATGGTGCGCTCCTGGGTCAGGAACAGGTTCTTGGCGAGCTGCTGGGTCAGCGTCGAGCCGCCCTGCGAGACGCCGCGGTGCAGGAGGTTGGTCACCGCCGCGCGCAGGATGCCAACCGGGTCGACGCCGTAATGCGAATAGAAGCGGCGGTCCTCGATCGCGATGAAGGCCTTCGGCAGATAGGGCGGCAGATCCTTCAACGCGATATTGGCGCCGGCCATTTCGCCGCGCTGCGCCAGCACGCTGCCGTCGATGCCGACGATCTGGATCGTCGGCGGGCGCTTGGGAATCTCCAGCGACTGGATCGGCGGCAGATGCGCGCCGACCCACACCACGACACCGATCACCGCAATGCCGGCCCACAGGCCGAGCACCGCGGTCCAATAGAACAGGCGGCCGATGCCAAAGCCCCGCGACTTGCTGCGCCGCTTGCTGCCGCTGCGCGACGGGCGCGGTTTCTCGCTACCGGAATCGCTGCTCTTGTCGGTGCTCTTGGGTTTGGATTTGGCGGGCTTGTCGTCGCCGCCTCCGGGAATGCGATCGGACGGCGACAGCCGAAGGTCGGCAAGCGCGGCCGGAAGCCCGAACAGCGGCTCCTTGCGCGCACCGCCTTTTTTCCGTCCCCACGCCATCCGCAACGCTCACACCCTGACAGGGACGCACGCTAGCGTTCCCGGTTTAAGGGGCGGTTACGCAAAGCTTAACGGGGCATTAGGAGGTGAGGCAGCGCGTGCTACATAAGGAGCATGATCAGGAAAAGTGGGCACCGGTTTTCCCTCGCGACAAACGCGGAGCGTTTGCGCGGAGATCATGCTCAAACAGGATGGAAGAGCGCGATAGAGCGATCGCGCTAGGGAACAAGAAACGAAGGAGCACCGCATGGGCCATATCGATCCGACCAAGGACGTTTTCGCGCAGTTCCGGGACAACAACCGGCCGGGCCCGATCCACATGCTCAACCTGGTGCGCCTGCGCGAATGGGCCGCCTATCCCGACGGCCGCAAGGCCACCGGCGCGGAGGCTTATGCGGCGTATGGCCGCGAGAGCGGGCCGGTGTTCGAACGGCTCGGCGGCCGCATCGTCTGGCAAGGCCGCTTCGAGCTGATGCTGATCGGACCGCAGGAGGAGCGCTGGGATCACTGCTTCATCGCGGAATATCCAAGCGTCGCCGCCTTCGTCGAGATGATCCGCGATCCGGTCTATCGCGAGGCGGTGAAGCACCGCCAGGCCGCGGTGGACGATTCCCGCCTGATCCGCCATGCCGTGCTGCCGGTGGGGAAGAATTTCGGCGAGATTCCGAAGTAGGCGCGTAAAAATCGATGGGTCGCGGCGATCTCCATCCCCGTCATGCTGAGGTGCGAGCGGAACGAGCCTCGAAGCATGCACGGCCCCGCTGGTGGCCGTCGACCCTTCGAGACGCGCCTCGCGCTCCCCAGGGTGACGGTGATAGGACATCCCCGCAAACAAATCGGCGGCTTGGAGGCCGCCGATTGCATTTCAAACCTGCGCGACCGACTAGCCGGCCGGGCCGGCGTCCTCGAGGATCGGGCCGAACAGCTCCCAGCGCTCGCCGTTGAAGCGCATCATCTGCAGCTGCTTGTTGACGCGATAGTCGTTCGGCGCGGTGTTGCCCTTGATGCCGGGCAGCGCCATGTCGAGCTCGACATTCTTCAGGTTGGTCGCCTGCTTCAGCACGTTGTCGCGGGTCAGGTCGTCGCCGCACTGCTTCAGCACATGCACCATCAACTGGGCGGTCGAGTAGCCATAGGTGTTGAAGTTCGAGTTCTTGTCGCCGTCGGGATAGTACTTGGCCATGAAGTCGAAATAGCGCTTCATGCCCGGATCGTCCTTCCACTGCGGATCGGCCGGATCCTTGCCGTAATTGGTGCTGATCAGACCCTTGGAGGCTTCCAGGCCGGCCGGCTGCAGCACGGCGCCGACCGATGTCGCGTTGATGTCGACGATGTGGATCGGGTGCCAGCCGAGCTCGGCGATCTTCTTGATCGCCTGCGCCGCCTGCTTCGGCGTCGAGGCCGAGAAGAACAGGTCGGCGCCGGCGTCCTTGATCTTGATCACCTGGGAATCGATGGTCGGGTCGGAGACCTCGTAGGAGGCTTCGGCCACGATCATCTTGGCGGCCTTGTCGCCGAGGCCGGCCTTGATGCCGTTCAGATAATCCTTGCCGAGGTCGTCGTTCTGATAGAGCACGCCGATCTTGGCGTTGGGATGCTCCTTCAGGATGTACTGGCCGTAGATGCGCCCTTCGACGAAGTAGTTCGGGTTGAAGCCGAGCGTCCAGGGGAAGTTCTTCGGGTCGGTGAACTTCGAAGCGCCGGTGGCGGCAAACAGCTGCGGCACCTTCTTGGCGTTGAGATACTTCTGCACGGCGGCGTTCGACGGCGTGCCGACGATCTGGAAGGTCAAGAGCACCTCGTCGCTCTCGACGAGCTTGCGCACCTGCTCGACGGCCTTGGGCGGCGAATACGCGTCGTCATACTGGATCAGGTTGATCTTGCGGCCGTTGATGCCGCCCTGATCGTTGATCATCTTGAAGTAGGCCGCCTGGGTCTTGCCGATCGAGGCATAGGCGGAGGCCGGTCCGGAGAAGGGGACGGTCTGGCCGATCTTGATCTCGGTGTCGCTCGCGCCCGGATCGTACTTCTTCTGCGCAAAGGCCGACGTTGCTGACAGCGCGATCGCGAGCGCCGTTCCCGTGACCAAGTGGAAAATCCCGTTCCTCATAGTGCTGTTTCCCTCACGTGACTGATGGTTGGCCGATGATCTTGTCCGCGGGTTCAAGGTCCCGCGGTCGCCATCGCTGGGCCGGGATACTGGAGGAACCGTTATTGCAACGCAAGACGAGCACTGCCGAAAAGGTGAGCGATTTCAGTCAACCAAAGTAGGGGGCGTTGCGAAAAGGTGGGTGGAGCGGCGCGAAGGTTGGGGCCCGGCTTTACCTCGCCCCCGCCTGCGGGGAGAGGTCGCATCGCATCGAAGATGCGATGCGGGTGAGGGGGAGTCTCCGCGGGGGCAGCTAATGCAGCGGTGCGCGGAAGCAGCCCCTCACCCCGACCCTCTCCCCGTAAGAACGGGGAGAGTGAGTGAAGTCTCGTCCCGACCGCGGCTAGCCCGCCGGTCCGGTGTCCTCGATGATCGGGCCGAACAGCTCCCAGCGCTCGCCGTTGAACTTCATCATCTGCATCTGCTTGTTGATGCGGTAGTCGTTCGGCCCCGTCGTGATCGACATGCCCGGCAGCGCGAGGCTCGGCACGAACTTCTTCAGGCTGGTCACCTGCTTCATCAGGTTCTCGCGGGTGAGGTCGTCGCCGCACTGCTTGAGCACCTGGATCAGGAGCTCGGCCGTCGAGTAGCCGTAGGTGTTGACGGTGTTGAGCTTGTCGCCTTCCGGATAATACTTGTCCATGAAGGCGAAATAGGCCTTCACGCCGGGATCGTCCTTCCATTGCGGGTCGGCGGGGTCCTTGCCGTAATTGGTCGAGATGATGCCCTTGGAGATGTCGAGACCGGCCGGCTTCAGCGTCGCCGACACCGGGCTCGCATTGATGTCGAGGATGTGCACCGGGTTCCAGTTGAGGTCGGCGATCTTGCGGATCGCCTGCGCGGCGAATTTTGGTGTCGAGGCGTCATAGACCAAATCGACCCCGGCGGCCTTCAGCTTCACGATCTGGGAATCGACCGTCGGGTCGGTCAGCTCGTAGGACACCTCGGTGACGATCATGCTGGCGGCCTTGTCGCCGAGCCCGCTCTTCAGGCCGGTGATGTAGTCGCGGCCGAGATCGTCGTTCTGGTAGAAGATGCCGATCTTGGCGTTGGGGTGATTGGCCAGGATGTATTTGGCGTAGATGCGTCCCTCGGACTGGTAGTTCGGGTTGAACGCGATCGTCCACGGCGCGTTCTGCGGGTCGGAGAAGCGCGAGGCGCCGGTGGAGGCGAGCAGCTGCGGCACCTTCCTGGCATTCAGATATTTCTGCACGGCGGCATTTGACGGCGTGCCGATGATCTGGAACGTGAACAGCACCTCGTCGCCCTCGACAAGCTTGCGCACCTGCTCGACCGCTTTCGGCGGCGAATAAGCGTCGTCATACTGGATCAGGTTCAGCTTGCGGCCGTTGATGCCGCCCTGATCGTTGATCATCTTCATGTAGGCCGCCTGGGTCTTGCCGATGCCGGCATAGACGGATGCGGGGCCGGAGAACGGCACAGTCTGGCCGATCTTGATCTCGGTGTCGGTCGCGCCGATGTCGTATTTCTTCTGCGCGGTGGCCGATGTAACCGACAACGCGATCGCAAGCGCCGTCGCAGCGAGCAATTGCACGCTTCTCATGTCCGTGACCTCCCTGTTGCCGGTGATCTTGTCCGCAAGCTCAGGCCGGCGGATGTCACCGTTGCACGGGATGATGGAGGAACGGCTGGGCCATTGCAAGACGATGCACCCTGCGCGCGATGTCGCGTTTGAGCATGGTCCGGAAAACTGTGAAGCGGTTTCCGAGCGGATCATGCTCAAGAAAACAAAAGCGCGCCCGCGCTTTAGGCCAGCCAGAGCTGGATCAGCGCCAACGCAGCGGGAGCCGCCTGCACATAAAGAATGCGGCGGCTGACGGTGGCGGCGCCATAGGCACCGGCGACGATCACGCAGAGCAGGAAGAATGTCTTGATCTGGAACGCGAAGGCCGGATTGCCATGTACGAGGCCCCAGATCAGTCCGGCGGCGAGGAAGCCGTTATAGAGCCCCTGATTGGCGGCGAGCACCGCGGAATCGTTTGCCTTCTCGATCGAGTTGCGAAACGTCTTCAGCCCGAGCGGCTTGGTCCAGAGAAACATCTCGAGCACAAGGAAATAGACGTGCAGCATGGCCACCACCGCGACCAGAACATTGCCAAGCAACAACATATTGCGGCCCCCCAAAGCTTCGGTTCTGATTGAATCAGAATCGAAGCTCAAGATTCTTGTTTTGGCGCGTTTTCTTCACGCGAACCGGTCTCCGCTTCGCTCGAAAAACGCTCTACCCAGAATTCGGGTGGACGCTAGCATGCGGGCGGTGAATTGTATGCTGGCCGATCTGCTTGCCCGAGATATGACAATGGCCGACCGCAGGACTCCACAGACCTTCAACCTCGACCGCCTCAAGACCCCGATCGGCACCGCGCTGCTGGTGACCGATGACGACGGCGTGCTGCGCGCGCTCGACTGGGACGATTATGAAGGGCGCATGCTCGACCTGCTGCGGCTGCATTATGGCGCCGTGACGCTGCGGGACGGCCACGCGCCGGTTGCGATGCGCAAGGCGCTCGGCGATTACTTCAAGGGCGATCTCGATCGTCTCACCGATGTCGAATGGCGCGTCGCCGGCACGCCGTTCCAGCAGAAGGTCTGGCACGCGCTGCCGAACATTCCGCACGGCACCACCATGAGCTACGGCGCGCTGGCGGCGAAACTGAACGCGCCGAATGCGATGCGCGCGGTCGGCCATGCCAACGGCTCCAACCCGATCAGCGTCGTCGTGCCATGTCATCGCCTGATCGGCGCCAACGGCTCACTGGTCAAATATGGCGGCGGGCTGGAGCGCAAGCGCTGGCTGCTACGCCACGAGGGCGTGGAGGTCTAGAGCGTTTTCGAGTGGGAACCGGTTCGCGTGAAGAGGCGCGTCAAGACAACGATCCAGCAATCCGCTTCGGCCGCCGGTGTGGCGATCAATCGAGATCTTCGCTGGGCATGTTACGCAGATCGCGCACGACATAGAGGAACACGACGAGCGAAGGCACCCACGCGAGTATCGCTCCTACCAGCATCGCATCGACCGTCGTCATGTGAGACTCCTTGCGCGTTGTTGGCCAACGTCGTCAGATCGGCTTTTTCGATGGGGCGCCGGTTCTGGGGAAGGGATACAGCCACTTCCAATAGGCCTTGTTGCGCTCCAGCTGCCGCTTGTGGATCTCGCGACACTTCGTCGAGCAAAACTGCTCAAAATACCAATTATGCCGGATCAGCCCGAAAGGCCGCTTGCAGGCCGGATTTCCGCAACGAGCTGTCATGACGCTGCCTCCGCATTCGCGCGCCAAAGCCAGCGGATGAAGTCCTCCTGGCCTTTGTAGAGGCAGAGGCGTCCGCAGTAGCGTTCGCCCGCCGGATTTCGCAAACAGATGATCTTGGGCTCTTCGCTGTCACACTGGGCGCAGCGCGGTTCCGCACGCATGGCGACCTCCCTCCGAGGAATTGCCATTTGCCAATCAAAATGTCTGGTGCTGTCCTCGCCGTCGATCTTCCCGAAGGACGACGATGCGAAATCTCGCGCCGCCGCCGTCCATGCGCAACTTGTCCAGATGTTTTGTGGCATCATCCTTGCGTATAGCCGGCCTGGTGATGGCTGATCCAACTCACGCACCCGGCGCCGCGCTGTGCTGCCTGAGGGCGGTATCGAGGCATTTGATCAGGACGTCCCCGTCGCAGGGCTTGCTCAGAAAGCAGATCGCTCCAGCCTTCAGCGCCCGGACGCGATCGCTTTCGACCGAGAACGCCGTGACGAAAATGAACGGAAAGCGGTGTCCGCTGGCAATGAGGTGGCTCTGCAGGTCGAGCCCGCTCATGGCCGGCATCCTGACATCCGCGATCACACAGGATGTGTCATTCAGGCGGGGCGAGTGCAAAAATTCCTCGGCCGACGCGTAGGTCTCGACCGCGTAGCCTAGCGACCTGACGAGATTGTCGGTCGCGGTGCGAACCGACATGTCATCGTCGATGATTGATATCACTGGCGGGTTGGGCAAGGAGGTTATCCCGGGCCGGAAGGGCCTCTGGCGTGTGCATCATGTGGGGACCACAGTGCGTCGCCAATCGGGGCCGGAGAATCATACTTAGGTTTGCGCCCCGCCGGCTGCCGGTCCGATCTGGAGCATCTGTGCCATCCTGACCAGATCGGGTAACGACTTTGCCGCCATTTTCCGCATGATGTGCCCGCGGTGTATCTTCACTGTGATCTCGGCCACACCGATTTCGGCGGCGACCTGCTTGTTCATCAACCCCGCCGTGACGAGCGTCATCACCTGGCGTTCACGCGGCGTCAGGGTCGCGAAGGCGGCGCGCAGGTTGGCAAGAACCTTGGCCTCATCGCGACGACTCCTGTCGCGCTCGATCGCCGTCGTGACGGCATCCAGCATGTCCTGATCGCGGAATGGCTTGGTCAGGAAGTCCACAGCGCCGGCCTTCATGGCCCTGACCGTCATCGGGATATCGCCGTGGCCGGTCATGAAGATGATCGGAATATCGATGCCCGCCTTCGCCAGCTCCCCCTGAAAGTCGAGGCCGCTGAGCCGGGGCAGCCGGATGTCGAGGATCAGGCAGCTCGGGACATCCGGAGGCTTGCGCTGCAGAAATTCATGGGCCGAGCCGAATGCTGCGGTCCGCAAGCCGACGGACCGGAACAGATTGCTCAGCGCGTCCCGCACGGATGCGTCGTCGTCGACGACGAAGACGATGGGATCCTCGGCGTTTGCCAGACCAGAAGGCGATGCCGCGCGCCCGGTCACCATGCATGATCCTCTTCGTGCAGTGGCAAGGTGAACTGGAATGTCGCGCCGGGGCCGCTATTTCCGGTCACGGACAGGCGGCCTCGGTGGGCTTCGACGATCGATCGGCAGATCGACAGCCCCATTCCCATGCCGCTGGCCTTGGTGGTGTAGAACGCGTCGAACAGCCGTTCGGCATTCTCGGTCGCGATTCCGACGCCGCAGTCGGTGACCGTGACCACGATCTGCCCGGCCTCGTCATGGCGCGTCCGGATTACGAGTTCCCGCGGCCGGTCCGTGACCGGCTGCATGGCCTCGATACCATTGAGGACCAGGTTGAGGATGACCTGCTGCAGCTGGATACGGTCGGCGACGACAGACGGGAGCGCGGGAGCGAGGTCGAGCTGCAAGGATACCAGGTGACGCTGCAGTTCATGCTGCACCAGCCCGATCACCTGGTTGATGACTTCATTGACGTCGAGTGGCGCCTTCTGATCGGTCGTCTTGTTCACCATCGCGCGGACGCGCTGGATGACCTCGCCCGCCCGGTTGCCGTCGCTGATGATCGACCTGACCGCGCCGCGAGCTTCGTTCAGATCGGGGGCCGCCCGGTTGAGCCACCGCAGGCATGCCGCGGCATTGGTGACCACGGCGGCAAGCGGCTGGTTCACTTCATGGGCGATCGATGCGGCGAGCTCGCCGAGCGCCGTCACGCGCGTGACGTGTGCGAGGTTGGTCTGCGCTTCGTGCAACTCCGCCTCGGCTCGCTTGCGGGCGGTCACGTCGGTGACCGCTCCGATGAATTCGGTGTCGCCCGAAAGATTCGTCACCGCATGCGCCCTGGCGTGAACAAATTTGATCGCCCCATTGGGCATCAGCAATCGGTAGCCGTGTTCGAAGTCCTTGCCGTCGAGCGAGGCGCGGTCGATGGTCCGTTGCACGCGGGCGCGATCATCCGGATGGACGCGCTGCAGGACCGTGGCATGTGTGATGGAAGGAGCCCTGTCGAATTCGAAGATCCTGAACGTCTCTTCCGACCAGATGATCTCGCCGCTGGCGACGTGCCAGCCGAAGCTGCCGGTGTGGCTCAATCGCTGGGCTTCGGTCAGGTACATTTCACTCTGCTGCAGCGCATTTTCGGCGTGCTTGCGCTCGGTGATGTCCTCGCATGCGATCAGCACGATCAGCTGATCGCCCAGCCGCCGCACCGCCTTGGCGTTTTCACGAACCCAAATCCGTGAACCGTCCTTGCGGACCTTCCGGATTTCCCAATTGTGGGTCTGGCCGATGTTGTCGAGGCATGTCGCGACGTTGCGCTGGACCATGTCCCGGTCTTCGGCGGCAAAGACCCGCAGCACCGATTGTCCAAGCAGTTCGTCGACGGTGTAGCCGAGCTGCGCCGCGCCGAACGTGTTGACCGACAGCACGAGCCCCGTTGCGTCGACCATGAAGTACATGACCGGGTTGTGCTCGAATACCTCCTTCCATTGCGCTTCGCTGTTGCGCAGCGCCTCCATCGCGCGCTCCTCGCTGCTGGCTCGGCCGCGCAACATGGCTTCCATCCGCCTTTGCGAACGGCCCACCAGGCGGATCATCAGCAATGCGGCGGTCAGCGACGCGACGAGCAGCGCCAGGGCAACCAGATGGGCGGAAGCTGCCGGCTGCGGACCTAGCAACAGCCCGATGCAGGTTGTCGCCAAGGCCAGCACCATGCCGCCGAGCAGCCATTGCTCGGCCGACCAGGACTTCGTGGTCGGGTCGCGGATCATCGGCAGCCCAGCACTTGGCCATCATCATGGGCCGCGCTGCGTCGCTAGGTGACTGCTACCATCAGCGGCGACAACGTCGCCCTCCCAATAGACTGTATATTAGCAGCTTTCTTGCCGCCCGGGCGGGATGACGCCGGCCTTTTTGGCGGTCCACGCCCGTGGGATCGCGCAGAAAGCGAAGCCGTTGAGCGCGCTCAGGTCCAGGTTGCGACCTAAACTCAAGTATGAGTCGTCCCCACCGAATGTAACGGTCGGATCAACCTCCGTTCAATGGCCCGTTCCATCCCGGTGACTACGCTTATTGGGCAACTCGACGACGGCAGAGATTTCCGGGGTTCAGCAATCGCCAATCAGTGACGGAGATTGAAATGCCCAGCGCGCGCCTGCATCTGATCGTTTGCTCCGACGACGTCGACCACGAGGCAAGGCCTCAGAGACGCGATCGCAGCTTCCAGCCTTCCGTTATCGTTGGTGGCAGGCAAACAGCAAGCACGCTGACCGACAACCCGTGGATCGATCTGCTGGACGCATTCGATCTGGGCGTGGTGGTCTGTCAGGCCAGCTACCTGGCCTTGCTGGGAGCGAGCCTGGCGGCGCTGCAGCCGCAATTCGACGCGCCAGACTCAGGGCGGTAGCCGGCCCTGAATTCCAAGTCCGGCAGGCTGCCGGGACCGAAGCGCTGGCTGCTCACGCCTGGGTCGCGCAAGACGGGTCCGATCACAGCCTCCGTGAGAGCCCGGAATCCATTCCCCGCCTAGCCCCGGCCCTGATGGATTCCGGGCTCAGTTCTGCAGACGCCCTCGGCTGCGCAATGGCGCACCGCAATGATGGGCGGAGCAGGTCGACGGCGCGGCTCCCGCGCCAGGCTCCCGACGGCGGCAAATTGCAGCAATTTTTTCGAAAGATGCCCGGTTCGCTTTAGCCGCTTTTGAAGCACCTGATTATTGGATCTGTCCGGCAACGGCATCGCTCTGCAGAGCTGTGCGTTGGTTCGCGCACTGACAGATCAGGGGCCGGTCATTATGAATCAGGCACAGCAGCACAAGCCGCCTCCCGAAGACAATAATTCCGTCACCAGGAATGAGGCCGACGGCGCACGGGGATTGCAGCGCGATCTGCAGGAACGGCTGCAGCCGGAGCATGACGCGCCGGCCAGCGATAGCGCTCCCCATCCCGAAGCGCCCGCAGGCTCAGGCCGGATGGTTCGCCGCCTGCTCAAGGTCGGCATTGGCCTTGCCATCGTCACCGTCTTCGGATGGCTGCCGCTCAGGGCTGTGTTGCAGACCTCGAGCGTGGAGGCCGTGGTCAACGCCAGGATCGTGACCTTGCGCTCACCGATCGACGGCACCGTGAGCGCGAAGCCGCAGAAATCCACGCAGCTCAGCGTGGTTCACGAGGGCGATGCGATCCTTCACGTCGTTAACGCACGCGGCGATCGCGCCCGGCTCGATGATCTCCGGCGACAGATGTCGCGGTTGGAAAATGAGCGCCCGAGTCTGGCCGCCAAGCTTGCGGCCGCCGAGACGGCGCAACAGGATCTTGCCCGCCAGGCCGGCCAGTTCCGTGACGGCCGCATCCTTCAGCTCGAGGCCCGGATCGCCGAAATCCAGACCGCGATCGAGGCCGCCGCCGCACGGCGGGAGGAGGCCGTGGCCGCCGTCGAGCGGGCGTCGTCGCTGATCAAGTCGGGCAGCGTGTCGACGGTCGAAATGGCCCGCCTGACGCGCGAGCAGGCGATCTCGCAGCAGACCGAAATCGGCGCTCGACGGCGTCTCGACGCCGCCAAGGTCGAGCTCACCGCGGCAAGGAATGGCACTTATCTCGGCGACAGCTACAATGACCGGCCGAGCTCCGTGCAGCGCGAAGAGGAGATGCGCCAGCGCGTTAGCGATCTGCGCGCCGATCTGGCGCATGCCGACGCCGAGATCGACTGGCTGACCCACGAGATCGCAGCCGAGCAGCTGCACTACGTCAACCGGGCGGAAGCCGACATCAAGGCGCCGGTCGGCGGGCGCATCTGGGAGATGATGACGTCGCCCGGCGAGGACGTCAGGGCCGGGCAGCCCTTGCTCAAGCTGCTCGATTGCAGCGGCGCGGTGGTCACGGCGAACGTCACCGAGAGCGTCTACAACGGACTGAAACTCGGCGAGCAGGCGAGCTTCGAGCCGAATGACGGCAGCGCCGCGCTGCAGGGCGAGATCGTCAATCTCACCGGCGCGTCGGGCGCGCCCGCGAACCTTGCGATCAATCCGGATGCGCTGAACAAGGAACCCTATCGGGTCACGGTCTCGATGCCGGCGCTCGATACCACGGGCAAGGATTGCGCGGTCGGCCGCACCGGGCGCGTGGTGTTCAACGCGGACGTGGCAAAGTCATGATGGCGGCATTTGCGCCCGGGCTGGTCGCCTTCGGCGCCTGCCTTGCCATCCTACCCCTGCTCCGCCGCGAGCAGACCCTGGCCCGCGTCATGATGACCGGCATGTCGTTCGTCCTGCTGGTCCACTATTTCGCGTGGCGGGTGACCCACACCTTGCCGCCTCCGGGCCTCACCGCCGACGCGCTGGTCGGCTATCCCTTCATGCTGGCCGAGGCGGCCTCGATGATCGCGGTATGCCTGTCGCTGCTGTTCCTCAGCCGCACGATCGACCGCTCACCCGAGGTCAATTCGATCCTGCGCCGATCGAAGCTGCCCGCAAACGCGCCGCTCGTCGACGTCTTCATCTGCACCTACAACGAGGAGAAAGCGATCCTGGAGCGCACCATCATCGGCGCGACCGGGCTCAACTATCCCAATTACCGCGTCTGGGTGCTCGACGATGGGCGGCGGCTCTGGCTGCGCCGGCTCGCCCAGGAGCTCGGCTGCAACTATCTGGCCCGTCCGGACAACCGCCACGCCAAGGCCGGCAACATCAATCATGCGCTCCAGCACGTTTCCGGGCTGGCCGAGCGGCCGGAGTTCATCTCGATCCTCGACGCGGATTTCGTCCCGATGCCGGACTTCCTGACCCGGGCGATGAGCCTGATGCAGGACGGCAGCGTCGGCGTCGTGCAGACGCCGCAGCATTTCATCAACCCGGATCCGATCCAGACCAATCTTGCGGCGACCGATGTGTGGCCCGACGAGCAGCGCTTCTTCTTCGATATCCTGATGCCGGCCAAGGATGCCTGGGACACGGCATTCTGCTGCGGCACCTCGTCGCTGATCCGCTTCTCCGGCCTGATGCAGATCGGCGGCTTCCCGACCGATTCGGTGACGGAGGATTACCTCGTCACACTGCGGCTGAAGGAGAAGGGACTGCGCACGGTCTATCTGAACGAGCGCCTGACCATCGGACTCGCGCCGGAGGGACTGAAGGAATACATCACGCAGCGCGGACGCTGGTGTCTCGGCTTCATGCAGATCTTCCGCGGCCGCAGCGGGCCGTTCTCGCGGCAATCGAAGCTCGCCTTCATGGACCGGCTGTCGCTGGTCGACGCCTTCATGAGCTGGGCGGCGGTCTACGGCACCAAGGTGTTCGGCCTGGTCGTGCCGTGGCTTTATCTGCTGTTCGGGATCAAGGCGGTCCATGCCGACCTGTTCGAGCTGCTAAAATATTTCCTGCCGTTCTATGTCTGGCACGCCTTCACGATGGCCTGGATTTCGCGCGGCCGCTCGCTCGCGATCATGACCGACGTGTCGCAATACATCGCGGCGCCCGCGGTGCTGAAGGCGGTCGTGACCGGCCTCGCCAGGCCGCAGGGCCACAAATTCAAGGTGACGGCCAAGGGCGGCGACCGCAACCGCCGCTTCATCGAGTGGCCGCTGCTGCGGCTCTACGGTGCCGCCCTGCTGATCACGCTGTTTGCGATCGCCTACGCCTTCATCCTGCATCTGCGCGGCGAAAACATCGCCTATGGCGGGCTGGCGCTGGCCTGGAGCCTGTACAATTGCGTCGTGCTCGCGATCGTGTGCTTCATCTGCATCGAGCAGCCGCGGCGCCGCAAGGCCGAGCGGTTCGAGCGCGACGAGCCGATCCTGATCCATCAGGACAGCGAGATGCGGCTGATCCGGATGGCCGATATCTCGATCTCCGGTGCGCGCTTCATCGATCCCGTCCCGCCCGCCATCGGTTCCTTGATCAAATGCAATGTCTACGGACAGAACGTCGCCGCGACTGTGGTCCGGCGCACCCGCGACGGCTTCGGCGTCCGCTTCGAGGACGCGGTCGCGACCCGGGTCAATGTCGTGCGCGCATTCTATGCCGGCGAATATGTCCGCGCTTTCCAAGGCGTGCGCGCCGCGCCGGTCGGCAAGGCCCTGCTGATGCGGCTGTTCGGCTAAGGCACGGTGAGATTAGGTCGAATGGCGGCCGCGAAGGCGGTGCGCCCGCTCCCCGAAAGGGCGGGGCTATCGCAGGCCATCGGCCGTGACGACGTGGAAGCGTTAAAGAAGGACGCAAATGACATTTGCACCCAGGGGTGAGTGTGCATCTGCGCAATTTCGGATTATTGGAAGAGTATCCCTGAGTTGCCCGACGCGTCAAGTAGCCTGGTCGAACGCCAGCCACTGCCGGCTACTTTGCATGGGGTTGTTTTCGATATTTTGGCAACGCGCCTCCCCAGCAAAGGCAGGGCAATCGCAATGGCTCCAGCACCGCTGTTCCCGCGCCGTCATGGCCGGGCTTGTCCCGGCCACCCACGCCTTTTCGCGAAACCAAGACGCGGATGCCTGGCACAAGGCCGGGCATGACGAGTTTGTGGAGCTATCGAGCCGATATGCGATTGCCCTACCCGCAAGCGGGAGAGGTGCAGCCAGCGTGGCGCGAGACCGATCCAGCCTGACTTCATCAGGCTCTGGTGCGGCGTTTCACGCCGCCGGCTTCGCCGCCTGGTCCTCGCTCGCCAGCAGATGCAGCAGCGCGCTCTTGATCGCGGCCTGCCGGGTCGGTGCCGTGATCTGGGCGCCGAGCAGGTCGGTGACGTAGAACACGTCGCGGGCGCGTTCGCCGAAGGTCGCGACATGCGCCGAGGCGATGTTGAGGTTGAGCTTCGAGATCGCGGTGGTGAGCTGGTAGAGCAGGCCGGGCCGGTCGAGGCCGGAGACCTCGATCACGGTGTAGCGGTCGGACCACTGGTTGTTGATAGTCACCTCGGGCTCGACGATGAACGGCCGCGCCTTGCTGCGGACGGTGCGCTTGGCGACCGCCTCGGGCAGCCGCAGCTTGCCTTCCAGCACGTGCTCGATCATCTCGCCAATTCTGGTGGCGCGGCGGCCCTCGTCCTCGTCGCGGTCGTATTCGCGCGAGATCGAGATGGTGTCGAGCGCGCGGCCGTCGGTCGTGGTGTAGATCTGGGCGTCGACGATGTTGGCGCCGGCCGACGCGCAGGCACCTGCGATGATCGACAGCAGCCAGGGATGGTCGGTTGCCAGGATCGTCAGCTCGGTGACGGCGCGGACCTCATCGAAGCCGACATTGATCGCAAGCTTGTGGCCGGCCTGCTCGCTGGCGCGGATGAAGCGGGCCTGGCGGATCTTGCGTGCCAGCTCGACCTTGAGCCAGTAGGCCGGATAATGCCGGCCGATATAGGCGTTGAGCTCCGCCTCCGGCCATTCGGTGAAAGCACGGCGGAATTCGGCTTGTGCCACCGCGATGCGCTGGGCGCGGTTGACCTCGGAGAAGCCGCCGGTCAGCACCGGTTCGGTCTCGTAATACAGCGTGCGCAACAGCTGCGCCTTCCAGCCGTTCCACACGCCCGGTCCGACGCCGCGGATGTCGGCGGTGGTCAGGATCGTGAGCAGCTTCATCTGCTCGACCGACTGCACCACGGCGGCGAAATTCTCGATGGTCTTGCGGTCCGACAGGTCGCGCGATTGCGCCACCGTCGACATCGTCAAATGCTCCTCGATCAGCCACGCCACCAGTTCGGTGTCGGCCGCCGAGAAGCCGAGCCGCGGACACAGCCGCCGCGCCACCTTGGCGCCGGCGATCGAATGGTCTTCCGGCCGGCCCTTGGCGATGTCGTGCAGCAGCGTCGCGATATAGATCACCGGGCGGTGCTCGGGGCGGATCTTGCGGAACAGGTCGCTGGCGACCGTGAACTCCTCGTTGCCGCCGCGTTCGATGTCCTGCAGGTAGCCGATGCAGCGGAGCAGATGCTCGTCCACCGTGTAGTGGTGGTACATGTTGAACTGCATCATCGACACGATCTTGCCGAAGGCGCGGATGAAGTGGCCGAGCACGCCGGTCTCGTTCATCCGCCGCAGCACGATCTCCGCATTGTCGGAGGTCAGGATCTCCATGAACAGGCGGTTGGCTTCATCGTTCTCGCGCAGCTGGGTGTTGATCAGCTTCAGCGAGCGCGTCACCGTGCGCATCGCATCGGGATGGAAGGCGAGGTTGTTCTGCTGCGCAAGGCGGAAGATCCGGATCAGGTTGACCGGATCGTGCTTGAAGACGTCCGGCGCGGCGAGATTGATGCGGTTGTTGTCGACGATGAAGTCGTCGCTGCCGTTAACCCGCCGCCGCTTGGTGCCGGGCCGCAGCCGCGCCACCATCCGGCTCAGCACCGGCGCCGGCTTGTTGTGCTCTTCCTCGAGCTTGGCGCACAGGATCGCGGTGAGGTCGCCGACGTCTTTCGCGATCAGGAAGTAATGCTTCATGAAGCGCTCGACGTCCTGCATGCCGGGATGCGAGGTGTAGCCGAGGCGGACCGCGATTTCGCGCTGCATGTCGAATGACAGCCGTTCCTCGGCGCGTCCGGCGAAGAAGTGCAGATTGCAGCGCACCGACCACAGGAAGTCGGCGCAGCGGCGGAAGGTGCGGTATTCCTGCGAGTCGAACACGCCGCGTTCCAGCAGCTCGTCGGTCTCGCGCACGCGGTAGACGTATTTGGCGATCCAGAACAGCGTGTGCAGGTCGCGCAGGCCGCCCTTGCCGTCCTTGACGTTGGGCTCGACCAGATAGCGCGACTGGCCGGCGCGGCGATGCCGCTCCTCGCGCTCGGCCAGCTTTGCGGTGACGAATTCCGACGCGGTGCCCTGCACCACCTCCTTGTCGAAGCGCTCGACCAGCTCGTCATAAAGCGGCTGGTCGCCGGTCAGGAAGCGCGTCTCGAGGATCGCGGTGCGGATCGTCATGTCGCCGCGGGCCTGACGGATCGATTCATCGACCGAGCGGGTGGCGTGGCCGACCTTCAGCCCCATGTCCCAGAGGCAATAGAGAATCGCTTCAGCGACCTGTTCGCCCCAGGCGGTCTGCTTGTAGGGCAGGATGAACAACAGATCGATGTCGGACTCCGGCGCCATCAGCCCGCGGCCATAGCCGCCGGTCGCCACCACGGCCATGCGTTCGGCGCCCGAGGGGATCGGCGAGTGATAGAGGTGGCGGGTCGCCGCCGCGTAGAGGATGCGGATGATCTCGTCCTGCACGAAGCAGAGCCGTTCGGCGCAGCGCCGGCCGTGACGGTCCTTGAGCAGCAGCGCCTGCGCCGTGGCGCGCGCCGCGATCAGCTCGGCCTTGAGCAGCTGCGCCATCGCGGCGCGGAACTGGTCCTCGCGGCCGGCATGCCGTTCGGCAAGCGCATTCACCGCCGCGGTGATCCGCTCGGTCTCGAAACGATCATCCGCTTCAGGGCGGGCCTCGGCTACGACGCTGTCCATAGGTTCATCCGATATCGGACGGAGCCGTTGCTGTCACTGACCAAAGTATAACGACAGCAGCTCCATGCTCTCATGGCGGCGCTTCGAGCAAGATCGTTCTCGCGCCATCCCGTAAAGGGTAGAGATTTTCTCGTTGACCGCAAGGCTAACTCATTGAAATAAAAGATTGTTTCATAAAACTGATCGAGGGGGTCGACGAATGCAAAAATTTTCCCGGCGCACGTTCGCTGCGCTGCTCGCGGTCTCGACCTTGCTGCCCGGCGCGGGGCGCGCCGCCGACGCGCTGAAGGAGATCCGGATCGACTGGGCGACCTACAATCCGGTGTCGATGGTCCTGAAGCAGAAGGGCCTCCTGGAAAAGGAATTCGCCAAGGACGGCATCAGCATCGTCTGGGTGCAGTCGGCCGGCTCCAACAAGGCGCTCGAATTCCTCAACGCCGGTTCGATCGATCTCGGCTCGACCGCGGGTTCGGCGGCGCTGGTCGCGAAGATCAACGGCAACCCGATCAAGTCGATCTATGTCTATTCGCGTCCCGAATGGACCGCACTGGTCACGACCAAGGACTCCAGGATCGCGTCCGTCGCCGACCTCAAGGGCAAGCGCGTCGCGGTGACGCGTGGCACCGATCCGCACATCTTCCTGGTTCGTGCGCTGCTCGGCGCCGGTCTCACCGAAAAGGACATCACGCCGGTGCTGTTGCAGCACGCCGACGGCAAGACCGCGTTGATCCGCGGCGACGTCGACGCCTGGGCCGGTCTCGATCCGATGATGGCGCAGGCGGAGGTCGAGGACGGTGCAAAGCTGTTCTACCGCAAGGCGGAAGCCAACACCTGGGGCATCCTCAATGTGCGCGAGGAGTTCCTGAAGGCGCATCCGGATATCGTCCGCCGCGTGCTCGCGACGTACGAGGAAGCGCGGAAATATTCGCTGGCCAACTATGACGAGCTGAAGAAGACCTTCATCGCCGTCACCAAGCTGCCGGACGCCGTGGTCGACAAGCAGCTCAAGGAGCGCACCGAGCTGACCCACAGCCGGATCGGCAGTGCCCAGCGCGAATCGATCCTCGCCGCCGGCCTCGCCTTGCAGCAGGCGGGCGTGATCGACGCCAAGACCGACGTCAAGGCCGCGCTGGATTCCTTGGTCGACGATCAGGTCCCGCTGCCCACCAACTAACCGCTGTCGTTAAACTAACCTCCGTCGTCAAACTAACCTTCGTCGTCCCGGGCAAGCGAAGCGCGACCCGGGACCCATAACCACAGGGCTCTATTGTTGGACAAGGCTGTGGCCCCAGCTCGCTTGATTACCACGCCCTGTGGTTATGGGTCCCGGCCTTCGCCCAAAGGCGCTAAAATAGGATTTGCGCCTTGGATTCGCTTGTGATTCCAAGATGGAATGGCACACGAATCGCTTGTGAACAAAGATTGGGCGCGCGTTGTCGCCCGACTTGGCGGAGCCGAGGCTCTGAACATTAGCGCGCGCAAGACGAAGGCGTTTGTCCGTCCGCGGGAGATCAGCAATGCGGTCGACTTGCTGCGCCTGATCTTGGCTTATTGCCTTGGTGAGAAAGGGCTGCGGTTGACGGCGGCATGGGCCACGTCGGTTGGGCTTGTCGATATCTCCAACGTGGCTCTGTTGTATCGCTTACGTCAGTGCGGAGATTGGCTGGCAATCTTGGTCGAGCAGGCGCTTGCCGCCGCGGCGCCGAAGGCGAGCCGCGGTCGTCTGATCCGTATTGTTGACGCCACGACGGTCCCCAAGGCTGGGACGAGCGGCAGGAACAAGAACGCAGTGTGGCGTATCCATAGCGCGTTCGATCTTCCGCAGGAGCGCTTTGGTCACTTCGAACTGACCGATCAGCGAGCGGGCGAGACGCTGGATCGGATACCGGCGGTTGCCGGTGAGATCCGTCTTGCCGATCGCGCCTATCTGCAACCGGAGCGCATGGCGCATCTCGTCGATGCCGATGCGGACTTCGTGATCCGGGCCGGCTGGAAGAGCGCGCGCTGGCTCGATGCCGAAGGTAATCTTGTTGACCTCACTGCCGAACTGCGCAACGCCTCGGCGCGTGGCCTGATCGATCGGCCGATTTGGATAAAGCGCAAGTCAGGTGCGCCGCCGCTCGCAGTGCGTCTGGTTGCCGCGAAGAAGCCGGCGCAAGCTGCTGCGGCTGCGCGACGCAAGGCGCGCCGGACTGCACAAAAGGGAGGTCATCAGCTCTCCAGGCAAACACTTGACGCCGCAGATTGGGTGATCCTGGTGACCTCACTCAGGCCAGAGGACTTCACGACTGCAGATATCCTCGCCCTCTATCGGCTGCGATGGCGCATTGAGCTCGGCTTCAAGCGGCTGAAAAGCCTGATTGGCCTGAAGGGACCTCCCGGAACCGACGAGCGGTCCGCCAGACCCCATATCCTCGCTCATCTGCTGATCATTCTATTGCTCGAGCCGCTCGTCGACGAACTCGAAGACTCTCCCCGCTTGGCCGACGCCGCCTGACCCACCCAGTGACGTGGCGTCTGCTGCGCCAGCTCGTCGCTTCGCTACGGCAAGCGATCATTCCACAGCCCGCAATCGCTCTACTCTGCAGAGCCAGTCACGCTCTCCGGCGACATCTACGCGAGCCACCCAGACATAAGCGCCACTATCAGACTATGATCAAACTATCTTAGCGCCTATGGGCCTTCGCCGGGACGACGTGGATGGAGTTAGGCGCGCTCCGCCTTGCAATCCCGCTGGAAGAATAGTTGTTGCTATGGCCATGACCGTTGACCTGCCCGCGCTGGAACAGACGGCCCCGCCCGGTGCACCTGGGCGGTGGTCACGCTATGCGCGCCCGGTGCTCGGGCTCGTGCTGCCGATTGCGCTGGCGCTGGGCTGGGAACTCGTCGTCTCTCTCGGCTATTCCAACGGCCGCCTGGTGCCGCCTCCGTCAAAGGTGTTCGAGACCATCGTCGAGCTCGCCAAGAGCGGAGAGCTGTCGCGCCATATCCTCGCGACGCTGTGGCGCGTGGGCGCGGGCTTTGCGCTCGGTGTCGTCGCCGGGACCATCATGGGCGCGATCTCCGGCTATTGGGATTTCGCCAAGCGGCTGCTCGATCCGACGGTGCAGGCGCTGCGCGCGATCCCCTCGCTCGCCTGGGTGCCGCTGTTCGTGCTCTGGCTCGGCATTTTCGAGACCTCGAAGGTCGCGCTGATCGCGGTCGGCGTGTTCTTTCCGATCTATCTCGGCGTGATGGGCGCAATCCTGTCGGTCGATCGCAAGATCGTCGAGGTCGGGCGCGTGTTCCGCCTGTCCGGACCCGCCATGATCCGCCGCATCCTGTTGCCCGCCGTGCTGCCGGCCTATGTGGTGGCGCTGCGGGTCGGGCTCGGTTTGGGGTGGATGTTCGTGGTCGCGGCCGAATTGATCGGCGCGTCCGAAGGCCTCGGCTATCTGCTGCTCGACGGCCAGCAGCTCGGCAAGCCGGCGCAGATCCTCGCCGCGATCGTGATCTTCGCGATTCTCGGCAAGCTCACCGACTGGCTGATCGAGGTCGCCGCCGCACCGCTGCTGCGCTGGCAGGACGCGTTCGGCGCGCGGGGAGGGCAGTGATGCTGGCTCTCAAGGACGTCGGCAAGACCTATCCGAACGGTGTCCACGCGCTGGAGCGGTTCTCGGCCGAGATTGCGCCCGGCGAGATCATCGCGATCATCGGCGGCTCGGGTTGCGGCAAGTCGACGCTGCTGCGCGCCATCGCCGGCCTCGATCGCGCCTCTTCAGGCAGCGTGACGCTCGACAATGCGGTGATATCATCGCCGCACGCCAAGATCGGGATCATCTTCCAGGAGCCACGGCTGCTGCCCTGGCTCAGCGTCGCCGACAATATCGGCTTCGGCCTCGCCGGCCTTCCGGCCGAGGCGAGGCGCGCGCGCGTCGTGGCGGCGCTCGCCCGCGTCGGCCTTGCCGACAAGGCCGCGGCCTGGCCGCGCGAATTGTCCGGCGGCCAGGCGCAGCGGGTCGCGATAGCCCGCGCGCTGGTGCCGCAGCCCGAAGTGCTGCTGCTCGACGAGCCGTTCTCGGCGCTCGATGCCTTCACGCGGCGCGATCTGCAGGATCATCTGCTCGATCTGTGGGCCGACACGCGGCCGACCCTGATCCTGGTCACCCACGACGTGGACGAGGCCGTGGTGCTCGCCGACCGCGTGCTGGTGATGCGGCCGCGGCCGGGCCGGCTGTTCGAGGAGATTACCATCAACCTGGCGCGGCCGCGCGACCGCAAATCGGAGCTGTTCGACACCTTCAAGCGCCGCGTGCTGACCGCGCTCGACCGCTCGCTCGACCGTTCGGTGCGGGACGTCACCGACAAATCCAGCGCCGGCGAGGCGATGTGGTGGTGACATCCGCTCCTTAAGGCCTTACATCGGCTAGAGCATGATCCGGAAAAGTGTGAAGCGGTTTTCCGAAAAGATCATGCTAAAACAAGAATCTAAAGCGCGATGACGATTTCAGCCTGAGTCTCATCGCGCTTTAAGAAGAATAGCCGGGAGCAGACCCATGGACTCCGCCGAACTCCGCGCAATGCAGGCTCCGATCAAGGAGCGCTACAAGACCGACCCCCAGGCCGCCGTGATCACGCTGAAGGCCAAGGGATCGATCGACAATGAGAGCATCGCCTGCAAGGTCGAGACTGGCCGTGCGCTCGCGATCGCCGGCCTCCACCCCGCTACCGGCGGCTCCGGGCTCGAGCTTTGCTCCGGCGACATGCTGCTGGAAGCGCTGGTCGCCTGCGCCGGCGTCACGCTGAAATCGGTCGCCACCGCGATCGACGTGCCGCTGAAGCCCGGCAATGTCTTCGCCGAGGGCGATCTCGATTTCCGCGGCACGCTCGGCGTCGACAAGGAGACCCCGGTCGGCTTCCGCGAGATCCGCCTCCGCTTCGAGATCGGCACCGACGCGCCGCAGGACAAGCTCGATCTCTTGCTGAAACTCACCGAGCGCTATTGCGTGGTCTATCAGACCATCAAGAACGGCCCGAAGGTTTCGGTCACGATGCAGCGGGTTTAGCGCGTCGCCCCGGCCTAGTGCGCAATTGCGCACGGGAGCCGGGGCCCATACGCCGTGTCCCATCGGTTCAAGCCGCGCTGTCCGACGGCTTTCGTTCCACACGAACAGTCGTGGTTATGGATCCCGGCCTTCGCCGGGACGACGGAACAAATGTCCCCCGAACTCCACTTCGTCCTGATCCTCGTGCTGCGCATGGCGGTTGCGGCCGCATTCGTGGTCAGCGCGTCCATCATCACGGAGCGTTCGGGACCGGTGATCGGCGCGCTGATCGCAACCCTGCCGATCTCGGCCGGGCCGTCCTACACCTTCCTCGCGCTCGACCATGACGCCGCCTTCATCGCCGAGGGGGCGCTGGCGAGCCTGCCGGTCAACGCCGCCACGATCTATATGGGCCTGACCTACGCCGTGCTGGCGCAGCGCTTCAGCATGTGGATCAGCGCGGGCAGCGCGATCGCGGTGTGGCTGGTGCTCGCCACCATCATCCGCCAGTTCGAGTGGTCGCTCGTCGCCGGGCTGATCGTCAACGCCATCACCTTTGCGATCTGCATCCCGCTGCTGAGGCCCTATCGGCATGTCGCGAAAATGCCGCTGATCGCGCGGCGCTGGTACGACATTCCGCTGCGCGCCGCGCTGGTCGCAAGCCTGGTCGGCACCGTGGTCACGGCGTCAGGCTGGGTCGGCCCGCGCGTCACCGGCGTGATGGCGCTGTTTCCGATCGTATTCTCCTCGATGATGCTGATTCTGCATCCGCGCATCGGCGGCCCCGCAACCGCCGCCGTGCTCGCCAACAGCGCCTGGGGCTTGATGGGCTTTGGCCTCGGGGTTGCGGTGCTGCACGTCGCGGTGCTGCAACTCGGCTCGCCAATCGGCCTATGCTGCGCGCTCGCCACCTGCATCGTCTGGAATCTGGTGCTGTGGCAGATCGGGCGGAGGAAAGTAAAACGTTGACGCCGTCATTCCGGGGCGATGCGAAGCATCGAACCCGGAATCTCGAGATTCCGGGTCTGGTCCTTCGGAACATCCCGGAATGACGACAGCACCTACGCTTTCGGCAGCTTTGCCCGCAGCGCATACAGCGCATCCAGCGCCTCGCGCGGCGACATCTCGTCGGGATGCAGCGCCTTCACGGCCTCGACCAGCAGATCGGCCTCGCTCGGCGGTTTGTCCTCACTGGCGGCGCGGGAGGGGACGGCGAACAGCGGCAGATCGTCGACCAAGGCACGCGCGGTCTGGCCGCGGTCCTGGGCTTCGAGTTTTGCCAGCACCGATTTGGCGCGCGTGATCACGGCCGGCGGCAGGCCGGCGAGTTTTGCGACCTGGATGCCGTAGGAGCGGTCGGCCGAGCCCGGCAGCACCTCGTGCAGGAACACGACGTCGCCCTGCCACTCCTTGACCCGCACCGTGGCGTTGAACATCCGCGGCAGTTTCGCCGAGAGCGCGGTCAGCTCGTGATAATGCGTCGCGAACAGCGTGCGGCAGCGGTTGCTCTCATGCAGATGCTCGATCGCGGCCCAGGCTATCGACAGCCCGTCGAACGTTGCCGTGCCGCGGCCGATCTCGTCGAGGATCACCAGCGACCGTTCGCTGGCCTGGTTCAGGATCACCGCGGTCTCGACCATCTCGACCATGAAGGTCGAGCGTCCGCGCGCCAGGTCGTCGGCGGCGCCGACGCGCGAGAACAGCCGGTCGACGATGCCGAGCCGCGCCCGCGACGCCGGCACGTAAGAGCCGATCTGTGCCAAGAGCGCGATCAGCGCATTCTGGCGCAGGAAGGTCGACTTGCCGGCCATGTTCGGACCGGTGATCAGCCAGAGCTGACCGGATTTCTGGCCCGGCGCCGGCGACAGGTCGCAGGCATTGGCGATAAACGGCTGGCCGTCGCGCTTCAGTGCCTGCTCGACCACCGGATGCCGTCCGCCCTCGATCGCAAAGCCGAGCGAGCCGTCGACATCGGGCCGCACGTAATTGTCGTCGATCGCAAGCTTGGCCAATGACGTCGCGACGTCGAGCATCGCAAAGGCATGCGCGGCATTGCGCAGATCATCGCTCGCCGCGAGCGCCATCGCGCTCAGGCGTTCAAAGATCTCGAGCTCGAGATTGAGCGCGCGCTCGCCGGCATTGGCGATCTTGGCCTCGGTCTCGCCGAGCTCTGCGGTGGTGAAGCGGACCTGCCCCGCCAGCGTCTGGCGATGAATGAAGGTTGCATTCAGTGGCGGCGCGAACAGCTTGTCGCCGTGCTGCGCGGTGACCTCGACGAAATAGCCGAGCACGTTGTTGTGCCGGATCTTCAGCGTCTTGATGCCGGTGTCCTCGGCATAGCGCGCCTGCATCGCGGCGACGACGAGGCGGGAGGCATCGCGCAAATTGCGGCTCTCGTCGAGCGCGGCCTCATAGCCCTCGCGGACGAAACCGCCATCGCGCTTGATCAGCGGAAGCTGCTCGTCGAGTGCGCGGGAGAATTCCTGCGCCAGATCGCGCGAGGGACGCTGTAGCGCCGCCATCACGGTCGAAACCTCGGCCGGCGGATTGGAAAGCTGCGCCAGCAGCTCCAGCGCCTGGTCGGCGGCGAGGATGCCGTCGCGCAGGCTGGCGAGGTCGCGCGGGCCGCCGCGGCCGACCGAGAGCCGCGCCAGCGCGCGCGACATGTCGGGCGCCGCGCGCAGCACGGTCCTGACGTCCTCGCGCGCCGCGGAATCCGCGACGAAGGCCGAGACGGCATCGAGCCGCCGCGCGATCACGGCGACGTCGGTGAGCGGCGCGGCAAGGCGCTGCGCCAGGAGGCGCGAGCCCGCCGCGGTGACGGTGCAGTCGATCGCATCGAGCAGCGAGCCGCGGCGCTCGCCGGCGAGCGTGCGCGTCAGTTCGAGATTGGCGCGGGTCGCCGGATCGATCGCCATCGTGGTGCCGGCGGCCTCGCGCGCCGGCGGCGACAGCGGCGGACGCTTGCCGACCTGGGTGCGGTCGATATAGGTGACGGCCGCGGCCGCGGCGGTCGCCTCCAGTCGCGACATCGCCGACAGGCCGTCCATGGTCGCGACCGCGAAATAGTCGCAGAGTCGCCGCTCGGCGGTGGCACTGTCGAACACGTCGCGGGTCAGCGGCGTCACCGACGGCAGTTCGCGCAAGGTCGGCGCCAGCTCGCTGTCGCTGTAGAGCGCATCGGTGACGATGGCCTCGTTCGGATTGATGCGCGCCAGCGTCGCCGCGAGCTCCGCGGTCGCACACTCCGTCACCATGAATTCGGAGGTCGAAATGTCGATCCAGGCAAGGCCAAGACGATCCGCACCGGCCGAGCCGCGGGCGCGCGCGATCGCGATCAAGTAATTGTTGGTGCGGGCGTCGAGCAGGGTGTCTTCGGTCAGCGTGCCCGGCGTCACCAGCCGCACCACGCCGCGGCGGACCACGCTCTTGTTGCCGCGGGCTTTGGCCTCCGCGGGATTTTCCGTCTGCTCGCACACCGCGACACGATGGCCGGCGCCGATCAGGCGATGCAGGTAATCCTCGGAGCGTTCGACCGGAACGCCGCACATCGGGATGTCCATGCCCTGATGCTTGCCGCGCTTGGTCAGCACGATGCCGAGCGTCCGGGAGGCGATCTCCGCATCCTCGAAGAACAGTTCGTAGAAGTCGCCCATCCGGTAGAACAGCAGCAGGCCGGGATGGGCGGCCTTGATTTCCAGATACTGTTCCATCATCGGCGTGACGCGCGACGGCGCCTCGGCGGCAGGAGCGGGCTCGGGCGGAACGGGGATGGGCTGCTGGACTGTCATGAGGGGGCGGAAACTACAAAATTTCGTCGCGCGGTCCTATCCGCGAGGTCGGGGTTTTCCACCCTGTCCACGGTGCCAATTATGTCAGCCCTCACGGCAATGCGTGCGGGGCGCGCAGCCGCATCAATTGACCTGCCGCGGGCACGCTCCTAAAACCGATCTCAAGTTCCAGCCGATCCAGCGCTAAGTCGCGGCATTCAGGGAGAGATTCAATGCGTGATGTGTTCATTTGCGATGCCGTCCGGACCCCGATCGGCCGTTTCGGCGGCTCGCTCGCCAAGGTGCGCGCCGACGATCTCGCCGCGGCCCCGATCAAGGCGCTGATGGCCAAGCACCCGACGCTCAATTGGAACGAGGTCGACGAGGTGTATTTCGGCTGCGCCAACCAGGCCGGCGAGGACAACCGCAACGTTGCGCGCATGGCGCTGTTGCTCGCCGGCATGCCGGAGTCGGTTCCCGGCCAGACCCTGAACCGGCTCTGCGCTTCCGGCCTCGATGCAGTCGGCGCCGCGGGCCGCGCCATCCGCGCCGGCGAGATCGATTTCGCGATCGCGGGCGGCGTCGAATCGATGACGCGCGCGCCGTTCGTGATGGGCAAGGCCGCGGAAGCCTTCTCGCGTTCGTCCGAGATCTACGACACCACAATCGGCTGGCGCTTCATCAATCCGCTGATGAAGGCGCAGTACGGCGTCGATGCGATGCCAGAGACCGGCGAGAACGTCGCTGAGGAATTCCAGGTGTCGCGCGCCGATCAGGATGCGATGGCGATCCGCTCGCAGCAGCGTGCGGGCGCGGCGATTGCGTCGGGCTATTTCGCCGAGGAGATCGTTCCGATCCAAGTGCCCGGCGGCAAGGCCGGCCCGATCACCGTCGACAAGGACGAGCATCCGCGTCCGGAGACCACGCTCGAAGGTCTCGCCAAGCTGAAGCCGATCGTGCGCAATCCGGGCACAGTGACCGCGGGCAACGCGTCCGGCGTCAATGACGGCGCCGCCGCGATGATCCTCGCTTCCGAAGCCGCGGTGAAGAAGCACGGCCTGACGCCGCGCGCAAAAATCCTCGGCCTTGCCTCGGCCGCGGTGCCGCCGCGCATCATGGGCATCGGTCCGGTGCCGGCAACGAAGAAGTTGGTCGAACGCCTCGGCATCAAGGTGTCGGACTTCGACCTGATCGAGCTCAACGAGGCCTTCGCCTCGCAGGGTATCGCCTGCCTGCGCCAGCTCGGCGTCAAGGAAGACGCCGATTTCGTCAATCCGCATGGCGGTGCGATCGCGCTCGGCCACCCGCTCGGCATGAGCGGCGCGCGGCTGGTCTTGACCGCCGTGCACGGCATGGAGAAGCGGGGCGGGAAGCTTGCCTTGGCAACTATGTGCGTCGGAGTAGGTCAGGGCGTTGCGGTCGCGATCGAAAAACTTAATTAAGCCAATGGTTTGGAGGGGCTGAAAACAGCCCTTCCCCAAATTGGTTATGCATTATAATGATCTGACGTGAGCTCACCGGGCGCGTGGGCCGCGGAGGAATTCGCCATGACCTTGTTGTACCCGCTGCAATCGCTTGCGGCCCATCCGGCGCGGCTGTCGCCGGACTATCGTTCCACCGTGAAGCGTTCGCCGCAGAAGCCGCTGATCCCGCTGCGGCACACGCTCTCGGAGCTGACCGGGCCGGTCTATGGTCATGAGACCGTGCGCGCGCACGACAACGACCTCACCATCCAGGCGAAAGGCGAGCCGCTCGGCGAGCGCATCATCGTGCACGGCTATGTGCTCGACGAGGACGGCCGCGGCGTGCCCAACACCCTGGTCGAGCTGTGGCAGGCCAATGCCTGCGGCCGCTACATTCATGTCGTCGATCAGCACCCGGCGCCGCTCGATCCCAACTTCACCGGCGCCGGCCGCACCCAGAGCGATGCCAAGGGCTATTACAAGTTCATCACCATCAAGCCCGGCGCCTATCCCTGGGGCAATCACCATAACGCCTGGCGGCCCGCGCATATCCACTTCTCGGTGTTCGGCCACTCGTTCGTCTCGCGGCTGGTGACCCAGATGTACTTCCCGGGCGATCCGCTGTTCCCGTTCGATCCGATCTTCAACTCGGTGACGGACGAGAAGGCGCGGGCGCGGATGATCTCGTCGTTCGATCTCGAGAACACCAAGCCGGAATGGGCGCTGTGCTACCGCTTCGATATCGTGCTGCGCGGGCAGAGTGCCACGCCGATGGAGACCAAGTAACGTGTCGAACCCGCGTCCTGATGGAATCACGCCTTCGCAGACCGTCGGCCCCTATTTCAAGTACGGCCTGACGCCGAACGGCGAATATGAATGGAACGACGCTTTTACCAACAACCTTCTGACGCCTGACGTCTCGGGTGAGCGCATCCGCGTCGAGGGCAAGGTCTATGACGGCGACGGCGCCGTGATCCCGGACTGCATGCTGGAGATCTGGCAGGCCGATAGCCAGGGCCGCTTCTCCGATCCGCAGGATGCGCGCGCGCTGCCCAATTCGAGCTTCAAGGGCTTTGGCCGCTGCGGCACCGACAAGAACGGTGGCTACGCCTTCGACACCATCAAGCCGGGCGTGGTGCCGGATGCCGACGGCAAGCCGCAGGCGCCGCATATCGGGCTCGCGGTGTTCGCGCGCGGCATGCTGCTGCATCTCTACACAAGGATCTATTTCGACGACGAGGCCAGCAACGCCGCTGATTCTACGCTCGCGCTGGTGCCGGCGGAGCGCCGCGCGACGCTGATAGCCAGGCGCAAGGCCGGCGCGGGCAGCGTCTACACCTTCGACGTCCATCTGCAGGGCGACAACGAGACGGTGTTCTTCGACGTCTAGCCCGGCCGCTAGCCGCCGCGCCGCAGCTCTTCGGTGGCGCGCCGGAGCACCTCGTGAAGCCATTCGTGCGAAGGCTCGTCCTCGACGCGTTCGTGCCAGAGCAGCCGAACCTCCACGGGCGTCGTGGTGTAAGGCAGTTCATAGGTCGTGATCGCATGTGCCTGCTCGAGTGCACGCGCCAGCGGCCGCGGGACGATCGCAGCCAACTCGGAATCGATCAGCAGTGCGGGCAGGGCAAGGAAGTGCGGCAGCGAGACCGCGATCCGCGGCGGCCGGTCGCTGTCGGACAGCGCCCGTTCGAGCGCGGGGCGATCGTACATCTCCGAACGCCTGGCGAGTCCACGCTCGGAGATGAAGCCGCCAATCGCGCCTTCCTGCTCGCCGCCAAAGGACACCACGACTAACGGCAAGGTCGCGAGCTTTGCCTTGTCGAGCCGGCCAAGCTTGCGCCTTTTGCCGACGATCAGCACATCATTATATTCGAACAGCAGCGCCGTGCGGAAACGGCTCGGCGGCGACGAGAACACGCCGATCGCGACGTCGATGCGGCCGAGGTCGATCTGCTCGGCAAGATCGATCCGCGTCACCGGCTTGATGGTGAGGTCGATCGCAGGAGCTTCCCGGCCCAGGATCTTCAGGAGCGGCGGCGCCAGCACCATCGTCGTGAAGTCGTTGGCGGCCAGCGTGAACGGCTTGGTGGAGGCTGCTGGAGCGAAGGTCGGCAGCTCGACCGCGGCCTCCAGCGATCGCAGCGCCTGGCGAACCTGCGGCGCCATCGTCAACGCGCGCGCGGTCGGCTGCATGCCGGTGGCCGTGCGCACGAACAGGTCGTCATCCAGCATCTCGCGCAGCCGCGCCAGAGAGTGGCTGACAGCGGACTGGCTCAGCGCGACCTTCTGGCTGGCCCGCAGCACGCTGCGCTCCTCCATGACGGCGTCGAATACCTTGAGCAGATTCAGATCCAGGGTCTTGAAGGAAACGGACACGTTGAGAGTCCCCGTCTATGGCAGATCGCTCGCCTCGGCAAAATTCCGCGATCGACGGCAGTTAAGGCCAGGCGTCTGGCGGATGCAACCGAGCGGATTCTCCACGAGCGTATAGCCGTGTCGTCACCACCTGCCATCTGAAGCCGGTTCAGGATCACTCTGCAAGACTTTCACTTCCGCAACGCGGCGTTCTGGCCAAGATTGCCGGCGCCGGGTTGGGAGGAGAAAAGCGATGAAGGCCTGGGTGATGTTGGCCCGAAGTGGCGCGCGTAAATCAATCGGACTGGCGTTGATGCTGGTGGCGACGGCGACGTCGGCGATTGCACAGAACGGGCCGGTCAGGCTCGGCGTGCTGACCGACATGTCGTCGCTGTACGCTGACAATGGCGGCCAGGGCTCGGTGGTCGCGGCGCAAATGGCGGTGGACGATTTCAAGGGCAAGGTGCTCGGCCGCCCGATCGAGATCGTTGCCGGCGATCATCAGAACAAGGCGGATATCGGCTCGGCGATTGCCCGGCGCTGGCTGGAGAACGACAACGTCGAAGCCATCCTCGACGTCCCGAATTCCGCGGTCGCACTGGCGGTGCAGGGCATCACGCGCGACAAGAAGAAGCTGTTTCTCGCCACCGGCGCGGCAACGTCCCGGCTGACCGGCGACGAGTGCTCGCCGACCGGCATCCACTGGACTTACGATACCTACGCGCTGTCGCAGGGGGCTACGAAGGCGATTTCGCGCCTCGGCGCCAAGTCCTGGTTCTTTCTTTCGGCCGACTATTCGCTCGGTGCGCAGCTCGAGGCCGACAGCCGCAAGGTGATCGACACGACCGGCGGCAAGGTGGTCGGCGCCGTGAAACACCCGATCAACACGCCCGATTTCTCGTCCTTCCTGCTGCAGGCGCAGGCCTCCAGGGCCGACGTGATCGCGCTCGCCGACGCCGGCGGCGACTTCATCAACGCCGTGAAGCAGGCCGGCGAGTTCGGGGTGACGCGCGGGCAGAAGCTTGCCGGCCTGATCGTCTTCATCGCCGACATTCACAGCCTTGGGCTGCAGAGTGCGCAAGGCCTGATGCTGAGCTCGGCGTTCTACTGGGACCTCAACGACGAGACGCGGGCATGGTCGAAGCGCTTCATCGAGAAGACGAAGAAAGTGCCCACCATGATCCACGCCGGCACCTATGGTGCTGTCATGCACTACCTCAAGGCGGTCGAAGCCGCCGGCACGCTTGATGGGCCGACGGTCGCGGCCAAGATGCGCGAATTGCCGGTCAACGATTTCATGACCCGCAACGGCAGGATCCGTCCCGACGGCCGGCTGGTCCGCGACATGTATCTGTTCCGCGTCAAGTCGCCGGCAGAGTCGAAATACCAGTTCGACTACTACCAGCTGCTGGCCACCATCCCGGGTGAAGAGGCCTTCAGACCGATGGAGGACGGCGGATGCTCGCTCGTGAAGAAGTCGTGATCGACCGGGATGTGGCGTGCGGAGCCGCACGCAATCCAATCGACGAGGTGATCGCCGGCCGGCTGTCGTGCCGCGAGTTCTCCGGCAGTCCGGTCTCCCGATCGACCATCGAGCAGATCCTGCGCGTGGCGCGGTTCGCGCCGAGCGGCGCGAACATCCAGCCCTGGCACGTCTACGTGCTCGCCGGCGCCGCCAAGACCGAGGTGTCGGCTGCGCTGCTGGATGCGTATGAGAACGAGCCGAACGAGCACGTCTCCGAATATCAATACTACGCCAGCGCTTTCCCCGAGCCGTATCTCGGCCGTCGTCAGGAGTTCGGGCGATTGTTCTATGACTCGCTCGGGATCGCGCAAAGCGACGCTGCGGCGAGGAGCCGGCAGACCGCAAAGAACTTCATGTTCTTCGGCGCGCCGGTTGGGTTGATCGTCACCATCGATCGGCGTCTCGCGATGGGAAGCTGGCTCGATCTCGGCATGTTCATCCAGAACGTGATGCTGGCGGCGGTCGGACGCGGGCTGCAATCCTGTCCGCAGGAGACCTTCGCCAGATTCCATCGGATCTTGCGTCCGCTGCTGTCGATGCCCGCCGAGCAGATGGTGGCCTGCGGGATCTCGATGGGCCACCCCAGGGAGCGGTCGCGCACGCGGCTGATGCCGCGCGCGGAACTGGAGGCATTCGCCTCCTTCAAGGGTTTCGAGGATTAGACAGGAGAGAGTCATGGGAAGCCGGGAACAGCTTATCGAACGCAGCATTCCGTTTCTGCGCGAGGTCAAGGACATGACGCCGAGCGCGGCGATGGAGCGATGGCTCAACGAGACCTATGGAGAGGACAGCGCGCTGTACCAGGATCTCGCCCGCCTCATCAAAATGGGAGTCGAGGAGGGCTGGGCGGCGAACCAGGAGGTGGAAGGTCCGAACTATCGGCGCAGCCGCATCCTCGAGCCGGTCCCCGAGACGTTCCAGTTCAGCATCACCGCGGTCTACATGAACAGCACCGATCCGCGCCGCATCAAGGACGAGGACGATCACGACGTGCTGCGCGGGCAATATCATGGTCACCCCTATGGCGAGCTCAACCTCGTCGTTCCCCTCGACAAGGGCGCGCAGTTGAAGGGGCTGCAGGGCTGGCAGGGGCCGGGCTGGACCGCGCCGGATCCCGGCAGCCGGCACTATCCGGAGGTCAGGGGTGGCGCGGTCATCGCGCTGTTCTTTCTGCCGGCCGGGCGCATCTCCTACGATTTCAAGGCGCCGGCCTGATATCCGGCGCGGGCGGCAATCCGGTCTGGAGAAAGCGCATGACGTTGATCTACCCGGTCGCTTCGAACAGCGTCCATCCCGCGCGCCTGTCGCCTGCGTACCGCAGCGCGATCAAGCGCGTACCCTCAAAGCCGCTGGTCCCGATGCGACATACGCTCTCGGAGCTGACCGGCCCGGTCTATGGTCATGAGACCGTGCGCGCGCACGACAACGACCTCACCATCCAGGCGAAAGGCGAGCCGCTCGGCGAGCGCATCATTGTGCACGGCCATGTGCTCGACGAGGACGGCCGCGGCGTGCCCAACACCCTGGTCGAGCTGTGGCAGGCCAATGCCTGCGGCCGCTACATCCATGTCGTCGACCAGCATCCGGCGCCGCTCGATCCCAACTTCACCGGCGCCGGCCGGACGCAATCCGATGCCAAGGGCTATTACAAGTTCATCACCATCAAGCCCGGCGCCTATCCCTGGGGCAATCACCACAACGCGTGGCGGCCCGCGCATATCCACTTCTCGGTGTTCGGCCACTCGTTCGTCTCGCGGCTGGTGACCCAGATGTACTTCCCGGGCGATCCGCTGTTCCCGTTCGATCCGATCTTCAACTCGGTGACGGACGAGAAGGCGCGGGCGCGGATGATCTCGTCGTTCGATCTCGAGAACACCAAGCCGGAATGGGCGCTGTGCTACCGCTTCGATATCGTGCTGCGCGGGCAGAGTGCCACGCCGATGGAGACCAAGTAACGTGTCGAACCCGCGTCCTGATGGAATCACGCCTTCGCAGACCGTCGGCCCCTATTTCAAGTACGGCCTGACGCCGAACGGCGAATACGAATGGAATGACGCCTTCACCAGCAACCTTCTGACGCCTGACGTCTCGGGCGAGCGCATCCGCGTCGAGGGCAAGGTCTATGACGGCGACGGCGCCGTGATCCCGGACTGCATGCTGGAGATCTGGCAGGCCGATAGCCAGGGCCGCTTCTCCGACCCGCAGGATGCGCGCGCGCTGCCCAATTCGAGCTTCAAGGGCTTTGGCCGCTGCGGCACCGACAAGAGTGGTGGCTACGCCTTCGACACCATCAAGCCGGGCTTGGTGCCGGATGCCGACGGCAAGCCGCAGGCGCCGCACATCGGGCTCGCGGTGTTCGCGCGCGGCATGCTGCTGCACCTCTACACAAGGATCTATTTCGACGACGAGGCCAGCAACGCCACAGATTCCACGCTGGCGCTGGTGCCGGCCGATCGCCGTGCGACCTTGATCGCCAGGCGCAAGGCCGGCGCGGGCAGCGTCTACACCTTCGACATCCATCTGCAGGGCGACAACGAGACCGTGTTCTTCGACGTCTAGCTGCGCGCCGCCAGCGGCGCGCCAATCCAACTTTGGGGGACGGCCGAAAAATCCGCTGCGCGCGTTCGCCGCAGCGGATTTGGCTTGAACATGCGGCATCGGTTATATAATAAGGTTATTATATAACCGATGAGAGATAAAGCATGGCCAACCTCGACGCCGCCTTTTCCGCGCTCGCCGACCCGACCCGCCGGGCGATCCTGGCGCGCCTCGCGCTGGGCGAGGCGACTGTGATGGAGCTAGTCGAGCCGTTTGACATGACCCAGCCCGCGATCTCCCGCCATCTCAAGGTGCTCGAGGGCGCCGGCCTGATCGTGCGGCGGATCGAGGGCACCAAGCGACCGTGCCGGCTGGCGCCATCAGCGGTTACCGAGATCGATCAATGGCTCGGCATGCTGCGCCGTGCGCTGGAAACCAATTACGACCGGCTGGACGGTGTGCTGGCCACAATGAAGCCTGAGCAGTGAAGGGTATCCCCATGAGCAAGTTGACGCTGAAGACCGAAGGCGACCGCTATGTCGTCGTGACCAGGCGCTTCGTCGCGCCGCCGGAGGCGGTGTATCGGGCGCATACCGAGCCGGAGCTGTTGCAGAAATGGCTGCTCGGTCCCGACGGCTGGACCATGCCGGTCTGCATCAGCGAGGCGAAGCCCGGCGGCAGGATCCGCTACGAATGGACCGACGGGAAGGGCGGCGGCTTTCATTTGACCGGCGAATATCTCGCGCTCGAACCGTTCAGCCGCATCGTGCATGTCGAGCGCATGCATCTGCCGGATCCGACGCCGGACAATCATGTCGAGACGCGCTTTGCGCCCGACGGCGACGGCACCTTGATGACGATGCGGATGACCTTGCCGGATGCCGAAACGCGCGCAGCGATGCTCGCGACCGGCATGGAGCACGGCATGGAAGACAGCTATGCTCGGCTCGACCGCATGAGCTGAACGCGACTGACGTGAGGGACAATGCGCGACCGTTTCCTGACGGGGCTGATTGGCTATCCGATGATTCGGCGGCGCCTGCCATGCACGAAGCGGCCGCAGCAGCGCTCGGCGTTCGCGTCCACTACCAGCTCATCGAGGTCAACGGCGCCGGCCGCGACGAGCTGCGCGCGATGCTCGACGGCATCCGGCGGCTCGGCTTTGCCGGCGTCAATGTCACCTTTCCCTACAAGGAGGCGGTGGTCGAGCTGCTCGACGACCTCGCACCCGATGCGCGTGCGATCGGCGCGGTCAACACCATCGTCGTCGATCGCACGCGGCTGGTCGGACACAACACCGACGCGACCGGCTTTGCGCGCGCAATCGCGCCGCTGCTTGCGTCAGCGCCGCGCGGCCCGATCGCGCTGATCGGTACCGGCGGCGTCGGCAAGGCGATCGCCTTCGCGCTCGCCATCCTCGGCGTTGGTGAGTTCCGCATCTTCGATGCCGATGCCGCGAAGGTCGCGCGGCTGGCCGGTCAGTTGGCCAGCCGTCATGCGGTTCGTGGTGTCGCCAGCGTCGAGGGCGCGGTCGATGGCGCGACCGGCGTCGTCAACGCAACGCCGGTCGGCATGCTGCCGAGCCGCGACAGTCCTGTGCCGGACGGCTTGTTGCATCCGTCGATGTGGGTCGCCGACGCCGTCTACACGCCGCTGTGGACGCCGCTGCTGTTGGCGGCCAAGGCCAAGGGCGCCAAAGTTCTGACCGGGCGCGATCTTGCGATCTACGCAGCAGCGGACGCGTTCGAATTGTTCACGACAATGATGCCTTCGACGGATGTCATGGCAAATGCGTTCGACGCGGTGATGGCCGCACGCTACTCTGCGCCCGCCTGAGGGGCGGAGACACAAAATGACAAAAATCAGGATCGGGCTGGCCGGCTGCGGCTTCGTGTCGGAGCTGCATATGGTTGCCTACCGGCGCGTCTATGGCGTCGACGTCGAGGTGAGGGCGGTCGCGGCGCGCGGCGATCATGTCAATGCGTTCGCCCGCAAGCACGCAATCCCGAACGCCTATCGCAGCTTCGCCGAGCTGATCGCCGACCGCGAGCTTGACGTGATCGACATTTGCACGCCGCCGAACCTTCACGCCGCGATGATCGTCGAGGCAATGCAGGCCGGCAAGCACGTGATCTGCGAGAAGCCGTTCAGCGGCTATTTTGGCCGCGACGGCGACAAGGCGCCGATCGGCAGGCATGTGCCGAAAGCGCTGATGTACCAGCGGGTGATGGAGGAGATGGAGGTGACCCGCGCCGCGATCGAGCGAAGCGGACAACTCTTCATGTATGCGGAGGACTGGATCTACGCACCGGCGGTGACCAAGACCGCGGAGATCATCCGCGCGACAGGCGACAAGATCCTGTTCATGAAGGGCGAGGAGAGCCATTCCGGCTCGCATGCGGCGCATGCCGCCGAGTGGGCGATGACCGGCGGCGGCTCGCTGATCCGGATGGGCTGTCATCCCCTGTCGGCGGTGCTCTATCTCAAGCAGGTCGAGGCCAAAGCGCGCGGCGAGACCATCACGGTCGCCAGCGTCACCTGCGACGTCGGCAATGTCACCGCCGGCCTTAAATCCGAGGAGCGCGCCTACATCAAGGCCAATCCTGTCGATGTCGAGGATTGGGGCACGCTGACCGCAACCTTCTCCGACGGCACCAAGGCAACGGTGTTCTCCGGCGACATGATCATGGGCGGCGTGCGCAATTTGATCGAGACCTATACGAGCGGCGGCTCACTGTTTGCCAACATCACCCCGAACACGCATCTGACCAGCTACCAGACGAGCGAGGAGAAGCTCGCCTCGGTCTACATCACCGAAAAGGTCGATCGCAAAACCGGCTGGCAATATGTCTGCCTCGAGGAGGAATGGACCCGCGGCTACCTGCAGGAGATCCAGGATTTCATGGAATGCGTCGCGACCGGGCGGCAGCCCCTCGCGGACCTCGCGCTGGCGTATGAGACGACCAGGGTAAATTACGCCGGCTACTGGGCGGCGGATGAGGGCAGGCGGGTGGTGTTGTAACGGCGCGGGAGGAGCAGCGTGATTGCTCTCGTCCCATAGTGCGTATGCCGGGCCGTCCATCCTTCGAGGCTCGCTCCGCTCGCACCTCAGGATGACGGAGTCGAGAGCAGCATGTGAGTCTGGTACGTCGTCGCACTCCTTTTGGTTACCCCGCGGCTGCTCTTCCCTTCTCCCCTTGTGGGAGAAGGTGGCGCGCACAGCGCGCCGGATGAGAGGTTGTCACCGCGTCATTCGCTCGAGCGGCGAGGCGACATCTCACCTCACCTCGCCCCGCTTGCGGGGAGAGGTCGGATTGCATCGCCAGATGCAATCCGGGTGAGGGGGTACAGGTCTCATCGCGATCGCATTCGCGGAGAGAAGCCCCTCACCCCAACCCTCTCCCCGCAACAGCGGGGCGAGGGAGCGCAGCCCCGATGCGGCGGCAGTCTCGCCTCGTCGCCACGCTACGCCGCGTAGACCGATCCCTTCGGCAGCGGGAATACCGGATCCTGCGTGCGGATATTGGTCGGCCACACCACGGTGATGCGCTCGCCGGCGTTCTGCATCACGACCGGCGTCGAGCGCTCGTTCTGGCCGGACAGCGGCGTGCCCGGCGGATAGAACTTCACGCCATAGCCCTGGATGGTGCCCCCTGCGGGGATGTCGACGTCGAGCGCCGCCTTGCGGATCGCCTCGGGATCGAAGCCGCCGTACTTCTCCTTGGCGACCGGCAGCACATTGTTGAGCAGGATCCAGGTCTGGTTGAAGCCCATCGAGCAGTGCGGCGGCACTTCGGTCGCATTGGTCTTCTCGCGGTAGCGCGCGACCATGGTCTTGGTGAGGTCGCCGATTCCCGACGTGAGCTTGGCGGGATCGAGCAGCTGCGCCGGCACCGGATCGATGTTGCAGAAATTGTCGATGTCGGCGCCGAAGGTCGCGCGCAGCTTGTCGAGCTGGCTGTAGCCCGCGCCGGCGCCGAACAGCATCTTGAACTTCAGCCCGCTCTCGCGTGCCTGGCGCAGGAACAGCGTGATGTCGGGATTGTAGCCGGCATGCGAGATCACGTCGGCCTTGGCGCGCTTCAGCTTGGTGACCAGCACCGAGAGATCGGGCGCGGAGGCGGAATAGCCCTCCTTCAGCGCGACCTGGAGCCCGACCTCCTTGGCGAAGGCTTCGTCCGCGGCGGCGACGCCGACGCCATAGGGTCCGTCCTCATGGATCAGCGCCACCTTAACGTCCTTCGGCTCCATGCCGAGCTTGGCCTTGGCGTGCTCGTTGATGAAGCTCGCGAACGCCTGGCCGTACTGGTCGGAATGGATCTGCGCGCGGAATACGTATTGCAGGTTCTTGTCCTTGAACACGGCGGTCGAGACTGCGGTCGTGATCCACAGGATCCGCTTCTGCTGCTCGACCTTGGCGGCGAGCGGCACCGCGTGGGAGCTTGCGAACACGCCGTTGAGGATGTCGACCTTCTCCTGGTCGATCAGGCGATTGGCCTCGTTGATCGCGACATCAGGCTTGCTCTGGGAATCGACGTTGACCGGCGCGATCTTGTACTTGCCACCGATGCCGCCCTTCGCGTTGACGAGGTCGATCGCGATCTGGGTGCCGATCGAGGAGGCGACCGAGCCGCCGGCGGCGAACGGGCCGGTCAGGTCGTAGATCACACCGATCCGGACCGTTTCGGCCTGCGCCTGCGCCCGTGTCCAATCCAAGCTGAAAGCAGCGGCGGCAGCCGCTGAAGTCTTCAGCAGCGTCCTGCGTGAAGTCGGCATCGCGTCCTCCCCTGAAATCGTCAGTTGCATGACGGGTCTGCTTGTTTTCGCGGAGTATTGGGAGGCAAGGTCGGAAAGTCAACGCGGCTTGCGGCTGCGGCGTCTTGCGCTTTCGGAGGGGGCGTCCTCACTCTTTCACCGTCACCCTGAGGAGCGCGTAGCGCGTCTCGAAGGGTCGACGGCCACCAACGGGGCCGTGCATCCTTCGAGGCTCGCAAGTGCTCGCGCCTCAGGATGACGGTGTGACCAATCGCCCCGACACTCGGAGAACGTAGGGCGAAAACCTACTCCATCACCGCGGCATGATCCGATGGCGCCGACTGCGCGCGCAGCGTGGCCTTGGTCGAGCCGATCATCAGCGCGAGCGGGATCGAGACCAGGATGAACAGCATCACCAGCTGGTAGTCGTGCGAGAACGCGATGATCTGCGACTGCGCCGCCACCATCTTGTCGGCCATCGCGCGGCCGGCATCGGTGTTGAGGTTGATCATGCCCGATACGTCGGGCATCTGCAGCGCGTGGTTGAACGGATTGATCTGCTCCGACAGCTTTGCGTAGATCCGCCGTCCGCCTTCCGTCAGCTGCGCGATCACGATCGAGATGCCGATCGAGCTTGCGACGTTGCGCAACAGCGTCAGCATCGAGGTGCCGTCGGTGCGCAGATGGTTGGGCAGCGACATGAACGCCACCGTCGACAGCGGCACGAACACGAGGCCGAAGCCGAAGCCCTGGATCACGCTGACGACGATGATCTCGTTGGCCTGCGTCATGTCGGTCCAGCCGGTCATCTGGAACAGCGAGGCCGCGGTCAGCGCCAGGCCGGAGATGATCAGCGTGCGCGCCTCGATGTAGCGCATCATGCGGCCGACCAGCATCATCGCGACGAAGGTGCCGGCGCCGCGGGTCGCCAACAACAGGCCCGCGGTTATGATCGGGTAGCCGACCACGTTCTGCAGATAGGGCGAGGACAGCGCCATGGTCGAATACAGCACGAGGCCCATGACAGTCATGAACACGCAGCCGCCGAGGAAGTTCTTGTCCTTGAACAGCGCGAACTGGATGAAGGGCCGGCTGGTCGTCAGCGAATGGGCGAAGAAATAGTAGAAGCCGATCGCGGAGACGACGAATTCGATCATGATCTCGTTGGATTCCAGCCAGCCGAGCTGCTCGCCGCGGTCGAGCGCGAGCTGCAGCGAACCGATCGCGACCGCGAGCGCGCCGAACCCGAACCAGTCGAAGCGCAGATTGAGGTCTTGCTTGGTCTCGTCCATGAAGACGGCAAGGCCGAGCACGGTGATGGCGCCGAATGGCAGGTTGACGAAGAACACCCAGTGCCAGGAATAGGTCTCGGTCAGCCAGGCGCCGAGCGAGGGCCCCATGATCGGGCCCATCATCACGCCCATGCCCCAGATCGACATCGCTTTCGCGCGCTCATGCAGCGCGTAAGAGTCGAGCATCACGGCCTGCGACAGCGGCACCAGCGCCGCGCCGAACACGCCCTGCAGCAGGCGGAACAGCACCATCTGGTTGATGTCCTGCGCCAGGCCGCAGAACACCGAGGCGACGGTGAAGCCGGCCGAGCAGATGATGAAGATGCGCTTGCGGCCATAGCGGTTGGCGATCCAGCCCACCGGCGCGGTCATGATCGCGGCCGCGACGATGTAGGAGGTCAGCACCCAGTTGATCTGGTCCTGCGAGGCCGACAGCGAGCCCTGCATATAGGGCAGCGCGACGTTGGCGATCGTGGTGTCGAGCGCCTGCATGATCGTCGCGGTCATCGCGCAGATCGTCACCATGTTCCGGCGCATGCCGGGTACGGCGGATGGTGACGGTGCATTCATTCAGGTCGGTCCTGTTCGAGCGTTGGAAACCCGCTCCCCCGCAAGCGGGAGAGGGGGCGCACTGTCTCTGCGGTCGATGATCGACCGCTTCTTCTCTCTACTCGTGGTCCGGGTGCGCCGAGGCCGGCGCCAGCCCGAGCAGGCCGGCCAGCGTGCGGCGGTGGTTGGTGTCGATCGTCGCGTAGACGCTCATGCCGGCTTTCAGCTTCTTCACGAACGGATCGTTCTCGTCGAGATAGATCCGCACCGGCACGCGCTGCACCACCTTGACGAAGTTGCCGGTCGCGTTCTGCGGCGGCAGGATCGCGAACTGTGCGCCGGTGCCGGGCGACAGCGAGCCGACCTTGCCCTTGAACCGATGGTTGGGGAACGCGTCGACGTCGAGCTCAACCGGCTGGCCGACCGCGACATAGGTGAAGTCGCTTTCCTTCGGATTGGCGTCGACCCAGGGATGGTCGACGTCGATGATCGAGAACACCGGCGAGCCGGCGGCGACGAAGCGGCCGAGCTGGATCTGGTCGACCTGGGTCGCGACGCCGTCCATCGGCGCGCGCAGCACGGTGTGGTCGAGATTGCGCTGGGCGTCGTCGAGCTTGGCCTTGGCCTGGGCGTAGGGCGGGAACTGTTCGATCGGCAGGTCGATATCGCCGAGCAGCTGCGTCTTGTCCTTGGAGATCTGCTGCCTGATGTATTGCGCCAGGCTCTCGGCCGTCACTTGCGCATTCGCCGCGTTGTCGAGGTCGAGCTGCGAGCCGAAATTCTGCTTGGCCAGCGTCGACTTGCGTTCGACGTCGCGCTTCTTCAATTCGATGCTCTGCTGGGCGAATTCCAGCATCCTGCCGTTGATCTTGATGTTGTCGACCAGGTTGTCATAGGTGGTCCTGGTCTGGTCGAGCGCAGCCTTGGCCTGCGCCACCGCGAGGCGGAACGGCACGGGGTCGATCTCGAACAGTTCGTCGCCCTTCCTGACGTGCTGGCCTTCCTTCACGACGATCTTGTCGATCTTGCCGGAGATTTCCGGCGTGATCAGCACCTTCTGCGCGCCGACATAGGCGTCGTCGGTGCCGACATAGCGGCCGCCATTGAGATAGAACACGATGCCGCCGATCGCAGCGAGCGTCGGCAGCACGACCAGCAGCAGCGTGCGGCGATAGCGCCGCAGACCGGCCATCAGGCGACGGCGCGGCGCGCGGCTGGCCTTGCCCGACGGCGCAGGCTCGCCCGGATTGCTCTTCTGCTCGGGGGCCAGTTTGAGGACGGGTTCAGCCATAGCGCTGTTCACTTTCGGGAGGGCTCGCCGGCTGGGGTCTGGACGGCATTGCGAACGTTTTCCTTGATCGATTCCAATTGGGTGAGCAGGCGATACGCGTCAGCGGGGCTGATGCCCTCGAGCGCGGTCGCGGTGAGTTCGGAGCGGAGGCCGGCGAGCTTGCCGAGCAGCGGGCGCGCGGCCTTCTTCAGATAGAGGCGGTTGACGCGGCGATCGTTCTCGTCGCTGCGGCGCTCGATCCAGCCATTGTCGCAGAGCTTGTCGATCAGCCGCGTCAGCGTGATCGGCTGCACCTCGAGCAGCTCGGCGAGCTCGGTCTGTTTCAACCCTTCCTGGCGTTCCACCTTGGACAGCACGGCCCATTGCGCGCGGGTGATGCCGTAGCGTGCGGCCTCCTTGTCGGCATAGACCCGGATCAACCGGAACACTTCGCCCAGCGTAAACAAGAAGTCGGTGTCCACCGAACCGCGCATCGATCCTGCCTCCATAAGCTTGGGATATAATAAGCTTGCTTATGATTTCTGCATGCCGGGTTAATGCGAGGCTGCCCCGCATTGCGGGCATGGCTGCAACGCGGCGACGGACCGGGGTTTGGAGCCGGGCTTTGGGAACGGCCGCGCAAATGCTACATATCGAGGCAATGAGCCTGGCAAAGCCGACATTTCCTGCCCCCGACCACGATCACGGCCGCTGCGCCGCGGACGCGATGGCGCATGCCGAGCAGGTTTGTGCGCGCCGCGGCCAGAAATTCACCCCGATCCGCCGTCAGGTGCTGCAGGCGCTGCTGTCGAGCCATCGCCCGCTCGGCGCCTATGAGGTGATCGACGAGCTGGCCAAGACGATGCCGCGGCCGGCACCGATTACCGTCTACCGCGCGCTCGACTTCCTGATGGAGAACGGCCTCGTCCACCGCATCGAGAGCCGCAACGCCTTCCTCGCCTGCGCGCATGACCATGACGAGACCTCGATGGTGGCGTTTTTGATCTGCGACCATTGCGGCTCGGTCGGCGAGATCCCGGCCGCCCCCGTCGCGCAAAGCCTGACCGCGGCGGCGCGGGCCTCGGGGTTCATCCCGAAACTCTCCGTCGTCGAGATCGCCGGCACCTGCGCGCATTGCCAGAAGACGTAGATGGCGCGATGGTTTCAGCTAACTCGCACTGCTTTCGAGCTACCTCGCCCCGCTTGCGGGGAGAGGTCGAAATTCGCGGTAGCGAATTTCGGGTGAGGGGGACTCTCCGCACGCTCGCCTCTATCGAATTTGCGGCGACGGCCCCTCACCCCAACCCTCTCCCCGCAAGAGCGGGGCGAGGGAGCCCAACCGGCAATTAACAACACGGCACCAAGCCGGCCCGCGAGGAAACATGTCGACCCAAGCGATCTCCGCCAGCGTCACAAGGCCCGTCAGCGTCGGACACGGGCTGCCGCCCGGCGCCATCGCCGTGATGCTGATGCTGTGCGTGAGCTGGGGCTTCAACCAGCTCGCGGTCAAGCTTGCGCTGCCCGACGTGCCGCCGATGCTGCAGGCGATGATCCGCTCCGCCGGCGCGCTGCCGGTGATGCTGATCGTCGGCCACCTGCGCGGCGTCAAATTCTTCGAGCGCGACGGCACCCTCGTCCCCGGCATCATCGCCGGGCTGATGTTCGGCTGCGAGTTCGTGCTGATCTTCACCGGCCTCGTCTTCACCTCGGCCTCGCGCGCCTCGGTGTTCCTCTACACCGCGCCGTTCTTCGTTGCGCTCGGCTCGCACCAGTTCCTCGGCGAGCGTCTCTCGACCGTGCAGTGGAGCGGGCTTGCGCTGAGCTTTGCCGGCGTCGCGCTCGCGATCGGCGTGCCGCAGCCGAACGTCGATGCCAAGGTGCTGCTCGGCGACCTCATGGTGGTCGGCGGCGGCGCGCTGTGGGCGGCGACCACGCTGGTCGCCAAGGGCACAGGCTTGCGCAAGGCGGCGCCGGAAAAGGCGCTCGGCTACCAGGTCGCGATCTCGATTCCGATCCTTGGCCTCGCCGCCTGGATCGCGGGCGAGCGCATCGAGCATGTGCCGAGCGCGCTGTCGATCTCGCTGCTCGCCTATCAGGCGGTCTGGGTGGTGGGCTGCACGTTCGTCATCTGGTTTGCGATGGTGAAAACCTACTCCGCGAGCAAGCTGTCGGCCTTCACCTTCGTCACGCCGCTGTTCGGCGTCGTCGCGGCCTATTTCATCATGCACGACACGTTGACGGCGGTGTTCGGCGTCGCCGCGCTGCTGGTGATCGCCGGGCTCTATCTCGTCAACAAGCCCGACCCGAAGGTGACGCCGGATCCCAACGTGCCGGCGTGAGGTTATCCTGGGTGCCGTGCGCTCAACTCTCTCCCCGTCATGCTGAGGAGCGCGGAACGCGCGTCTCGAAGCACGACGGCCCAGCCGGCACCCGGGCCGTTCATCCTTTGAGGCTCGCAAGAGCTCGCGCCTCAGGATGACGAGCAAAGAGGAGCGGAATGCCGCAGACAACCGGAGCGCAATCCCGTTACATCATCCGCTCATGCATCTCGAAATCGACGTAGACCGGCGGAAGATGCAGCCCGCGGCCGGCAAGCATTTTTGTGCTCCCGGCTCCGAGATCGGTGACCTCGAGTGAGATGCCGAGCCCGTCCCGGTAGAGGATCGGCTGATAGCCCTTGATGATTCTCTGGCCGAACGCGGGATAGGGCGGCGCGCCATCGGAGAACGCGTGGCGGAATGCCTGGTAGAGCGTCGACGATCGCAGGGTCTCCATCGCGGCGCGCCCATCCCCTTCGGCAAGGCAGATGCGGATTCGGAAATAGGTGTTGTAGCTTTGACGCAGCTTCTCGATCGCAATGAATCCGGCTGCGCCCGCTCCGTCGAGCGCGTAATAGGCCGTCGTCCGATCCTGTTCCGGCGTCGCCGTCTCGGCCGCCTGCAACTGCTCTTTCTCCTTGCGCAGCAGGCCGGCAATGTCGGTCTGTCCCGCGTCCTTGCGCAGTTCAACTGCGCAATTGCGCACGATGCTGGTGCTTGCGCGATGGTTCAGGTCGATCTCCGCGCCGCCGTCCGGTAGGGCGTGCCAGCCGGCGGCCTCAAGTCGCGCCCCTGATCCGGAAAACAGCGCGTTGAATGGCGGTGAGGTGATGCCGTGTCCGTAACGCGCGCAGAGATCGACGACCATCCCGCACGCGGCGGTGACGCCGGGGTCGGTCTTGTCGGCGCCGGCCGACGCCCCGCCATCCGCCGGGATCGCGAATACGGCCATGACGGCTTTGGAAAAACCGGAGACCTTGCGTTCCGCCTCTTGCCTGGCGAGCACGGCCGGATTTGCTTCCGATGAATCGACGCCGGACCTCGCCCGTGCCGTCGAAGCGGTCTGCAGGCTTCGGCGGCCGAGTGCGGCGAGGAAGCAGAAGGCAGAGAAAGCAAAGGCGCAGATCGCCGGGATCGCGGCGATCAATCCATACGGCACGTGCACGCCAAACCATGCCTCGATGCGATCCTGGACAGCGGAAAAGAAGTAGAAGATGACAAACGGCGCAACGGCGAAGAACACCGCAAGGCCGGTGGTCAGGCCACTGTCGTGGAAGCGCCGGGCCGTCACGGCAAACAGCGGCAGCGCTATTGCGACGGCGGCGTAGACCGTCTTGTCGAGCTGATGGGCTGCGAGCAGGAGCAGCAGACAAAAGCCGAAGAACCACCAGAACTCGGCACGCGAAGCCCGTCCGGTGAAATCAGCGAACTTCCTGAAACAGGTGGCGATCGACGCGGTGGGATGCACGACCATCTCCGGCAGACGGCGGCACTCTAGCGGCGAAGATTTACGTTTCCCTATTGCTGAGCGGACAATTGTGGCCTTCAGGCGCAATTGCGGACGGTATCGATTTACGTCAACATCGCCTCCACGAAGGCTCCCATGCGAGGGATGCCGTTGGAGGCGCGCTGATGCCAATCGATGCCATCGATGCAATTGAAGCCGGTATTCGCTCCGCGTTCACCGCATACTCCAAGGAGGATGATCCGGACTGGCGGAGCGCGTGCTGGATCAAGCCGGATGAGTGCTCCCATCTGGCACGGAGCATTTTGAAGGAGTTGGCGGCCCGCGGCCTTGAGATCGTCAAGAAGCCGGCTTGATCGCCTCAAGACTCCGACGATTCATGTCGCGAGAATGCGGATGTATGACTCACGAGCGGCGCAACAAATTCAGTGTCGTCCCGGCGCAGGCCGGGACCCATTACCCCAAATCTCAATTGTTGCGCGCCGCTGGGGCCACAATCCCGTTCATCACCAAACGCGGTGGTTATGGGTCCTGGCCTTCGCCAGGACGACGGAGGAGACATCGCGCTTCCCCACTAACCCCTCTCGATTGGCAGGGACTCATCCTTCGCCCATTCGCCCATCGAGCCGTCATAGAGCGTGAGATTGTCGTAGCCGAGCCGATGCAGCTGGAACAGGTCGATGGTCGCGGAGATGCCGCCGCCGCAATAGGCGACGACGCGCTTGTCCCTGGTGATGCCTTGCGCTGCGAAGATTGCTTCGGCCTCCTCAAGCGGCACGAACGTCTTGGCCTTGGGATCGATCAAGGTCGCCGCCGGCACGCTGACGCTGCCGGGGATGCGGCCGGGTCGGCCGTAACGGCTCGGCTCCAGCCCCTTGTAGAATTGCGGGCCGAGCGCGTTGACGATGACGGTGTCGCCCTCCGTGGTCGCGGCGAGCACGTCATGCTTGTCGACGAACATGCCGTCCTTCGGCCGCGCCGGAAACGTCGCCGGCGGATAGCCGCCGGCAAGTCCGGTCTCGATGTCGCGTCCTTCGGCAGTCCATTTGTCGATGCCGCCGTCGAGCACGGCGGCACCCTCGAAGCCGAGCGAGCGCAGCATCCACCAGAACCGCGTCGCCCACATTGCGGTGCCGATCGAATAGAGCACGACGCGGCTGCCCGCCGAGATGCCGTGGCGGCCGAACGCGGCTTCGAGCTGCGCTGTCGGCGGCATCATGAAGCGCAGATGGGTATGGGCATCCGAGAATTCGGCCTGCAAATCGAGGAAATTGGCGCCCGGGATGTGGCCGGCCTCGAAGGTCTGGCGGCCCGAGACGACCATATAGGGAGCGTTGCTGCCGGCGGGGGCCGGCTCCAGATAGGTCGTGCAGTCGAACAGGCGAAGATCCGGCCGGGTCAGGATCTCGGCAAGTTCCGCCGTGGTGATCAGCTCGCTGTTGCCGGCCATTTTGCGTCCTCCCGGTGTGTGTTTAACGGGATGCTAAGATGCGCCAGATCACATGAAAAGCTGTCACTTTGCCCTTTGATTCACCCCAATCCGGTCCAATATAGCTGGGCATGCAGGACGCCGCTGCATGGCTTGCGTTTGGCCTCAATCGGCGCCATAAGCTATTGAATTCACTCCGAAACATGATCGTTTGGCCCGCCGCGCGCGAGGCCCATCGCCCCCTTGGTGAATGTCACCAAAACCTGATATTCGAGACGCCATGAACAAGCCCGAGATTTTGCCGCAAGACGACGTCGCCGGCCCCGCGCCGCGGCACCAAACCACGCAGGTCATGGTCGGCAACGTCGCCGTCGGCGGCGGCGCGCCGATCGTCGTGCAGTCGATGACCAACACCGACACCGCCGATGTCGACGGCACCATCGCCCAGGTTGCCGCGCTGTCCCGCGCCGGCTCCGAGATGGTCCGCATCACCGTCGACCGCGAGGAAGCCGCCGCTGCCGTGCCGCACATCCGTGACGGCCTGCGCAAGCGCGGCATCACCACGCCCCTGATCGGCGACTTCCACTATATTGGGCACAAGCTGCTCGCCGAATATCCGGCCTGCGCGGAGGCGCTCGACAAGTACCGCATCAATCCCGGCAATGTCGGCTTCAAGAACAAGCGCGATACGCAGTTCGCCGACATCATCGAGATCGCCAACAAGAACAACAAGCCGGTGCGCATCGGCGCCAATTGGGGCTCGCTCGACCAGGAGCTGCTCACCAAGCTGATGGACGAGAACACGGCGTCTGCGAATCCGCGCGATGCCCGCGCGGTGACCCGCGAGGCGATGGTGCAGTCGGCGCTGCTGTCGGCCGCGCGTGCGCAAGAGCTCGGCATGCCGAAGAACAAGATCATCCTGTCGGCCAAAGTGTCGGCCGTGCAGGACCTGATCGCGGTCTATCAGGAAGTCGTGCGCCGCTCGGATTATGCGATCCATCTCGGCCTCACCGAGGCCGGCATGGGCTCGAAGGGCATCGTGGCCTCCTCGGCCGCGCTCGGCATCCTGCTGCAGCAGGGCATCGGCGACACCATCCGCATCTCGCTGACGCCGGAGCCCGGCGGCGATCGCACGCTGGAAGTGCAGGTCGCGCAGGAATTGCTGCAGACCATGGGCTTCCGTACCTTCGTGCCGCTGGTTGCGGCCTGCCCGGGCTGCGGCCGCACCACCTCGACCACGTTCCAGGAGCTGGCGCGCTCGATCCAGGATTTCATCCGCGACGAGATGCCGGCCTGGAAGACCAAGTATCCGGGCGTCGAGCAGCTCAACGTCGCGGTGATGGGCTGCATCGTCAACGGCCCGGGCGAATCCAAGCATGCCAATATCGGCATCTCGCTGCCCGGTACCGGCGAAGCGCCGGCCGCGCCTGTCTTCGTCGACGGCAAGAAGTTCCGCACCCTGCGCGGTCCGGGCATCGCCGCCGACTTCAAGGCATTGGTGATCGACTATATCGACCAGCGCTACGGCAACGGCGCCAAGCTGCCGGAGCATGCCGGCGCCGCGGAGTAGTTTCACTCCGCGCGTGACCCACACTCAACCGTCGTCCCGGCGAAGGCCGGGACCCATAACCACAGGACGTGGTTGTGGCGCGAGATGCGGGTTACCAGCCTCCGCAAAACCCGATCCTGTGGTTATGGGTCCCGGATCTGCGCTCCGCTTCGCTGCGCTTGTCCGGGACGACAGATATGTTTGAGGCGCAGATTGCGCTTCCGTCGATGCGCGCTACGATGCTCCCAATCAAGAATGATTGGGAGAACGCCCATGAGCTCGCTGTCCGGCAAGCAGGGTCCACGCTACCGCCACCTCGCCGACCAATCCGAGCCCTATGAGACCATCGGCGTCGAGAAGCTGACGCCGATCATCGGCGCGGAGATCTCCGGCGTCGATATCGGCAAGCTGGTCGGCGACGATGCGCGCTCCAACCGCCAGATGGACGAGATCCATCGCGCGCTCGCCGAAAACCTCGTCATCTTCTTCCGCGACCAGCACATCAGTCCCGACCAGCATCTCGCCTTCGGCCGCAAGTTCGGTGAGCTGCATGTGCATCCGGCCGCGCCCAACGAGGGCGATCCGGCGCTGATGAAGATTTATGCCGACAAGGATTCGCCACGCGCGAATGGCGAGGGCTGGCACACCGACGTGTCCTGCGATCTCGAGCCGCCGATGGGTTCGATCCTCTACATCAAGCAGTGCCCGCCGCGCGGCGGCGACACCCTGTTCGCCAACATGTACGCCGCCTATGAGGCGCTGTCGGACCGCATGAAGGCCTATCTCGACGGGCTGACCGCGCTGCATGACGGCGAGCAGACCTATCGTGGCCTGTATGCGAACTACGGCGTCGCCGACAAGCGGGAATATCCTCGCGCCGAGCATCCGGTGGTCCGCACCCACCCGGTGACCGGCAAGAAATCGCTCTACGTCAATCGCGGCTTCACCCGCTTTATCGTCGGCATTCCGCGCGACGAGAGCGACGCCATGCTGGCCTATCTCTACCAGCACGCCGAGAACCCGCTGTTCCAGTGCCGCTTCCGCTGGACCGAGAACGCGATCGCGTTCTGGGACAACCGCTGCGCCCAGCACCGCGCGATGTGGGATTACTGGCCGCACACCCGCTCCGGCACCCGCGTGACCGTGAAGGGAGAGCGGCCGGTGTGAGGAATTGCGTGCTGCGTTGGTTCCACCCATCCTACGGACTACGAACTGAAAAAATGCCATCGGGAGACCGCCCATGCTTCGCGCCGAGGACAACAAATTCCTCACCGAATCCGGTGAGAGGACCGGCATGGGCGAATTGCTGCGGCGGTTCTGGATTCCGGTGCTGCTGTCCGAGGAACTGCCGGAGCCGGACAGCGACCCGAAGAAGATCGTTGTCATGGGCGAGGAGCTGCTCGCCTTCCGCGACACCAGAGGCGTGGTCGGCGTCATCGACCAGTACTGCCCGCATCGCGGCGCCAATCTTTGGCTCGGCCGCAACGAGGAATGCGGCATCCGCTGCGTCTATCACGGCTGGAAGTTCGATACCGACGGCCGCTGCGTCGATATGCCGACCTCGTATCCCGACCTCAACGCAAAGGACCTGATCCGGATCAAGTCCTATCCGGTGCGCGAATGGGGCGACATGATCTGGGCCTATATGGGCCCGGCCGATCAGATGCCAGAACTGCCGGCGCTGGAGATGGCGCTGCTGCCGGCCTCGCACCGCTTCGTCACCAAGAAGTGGCAGGACTGCAACTGGGTGCAGGCGGTGGAAGGCTCGATCGACACCGCGCATTTCACCTTCGCGCATCTCTCCTTCGAGAAGGAGGAGAACGAGATCCTCGACATCAAGAAGCATTTCGTGAACCCGCTGACCCGGGTCGCGACCGATCACATGCGCTGGATCGCCGAGGACCCGCGCCCGGTGATCAAGATCAATCCGCATGAGGCCGGCCTCACGGTGGCGGGCGGACGGCTCACCGGCAGCGACAACATCTACTGGCGCATCGCCCAGTTCCTGATGCCGTTCCACAGCTACGCGCCGAGCTCGATGCCGGGCGAGAACATGTTCGGCCAGACCTTCGTGCCGGTCACCGACACCAATTGCTGGATCTACACCTATGCGTGGAATCCCCACCGGCCGCTGACCGATGCCGAGCGCGAAGGCTACGCCAACGGCAACGGCGTGATGGCTGTCGTCGACGAGAACTACGTGCCGCTGCGCAACAAGGCCAACGACTATCTGATCGACCGCAAGCTGCAGCGGACCAAAAGCTACACCGGCATCAAGGGCGTCTCCGAGCAGGACGCCGCGGTGCAGGACAGCCAGGGCCCGATCGCCGACCGTACCCGCGAGCATCTCGGCCCGACCGATCTCGGCATCATGCATTTCCGCAAGCTGGTCATGGAGGCGGCCCGCGCGCTGCAAAAGGGCGAGGCGCCGCCGCATGCTCAGCATCAGGACCGTTACACCGTGCGCTCCGGCGCCTGCGTCACCAGCAAGACCAAGGACCTCACCGCCGTCATGATCGAGCGGTTCGGCGATCCCGCCGGCTTCGTCGGCGGTCCCGGCCAGAACGCCGCGGCGGAGTAATCTCTGCTGTCGTCCCTGCGAAAGCAGGGACCCATAACCACCGTTGGATATTGTTGAGATGCGCTGTGGCCCGAACCTTCGCCAAGCCAGCGACGGTGGTTATGGGTCCCGGCCTGCGCCGGGACGACGTGGGGAGGGATACCGCGCGCTACACGCGCTACAACGGAATCCTGCGATACTCGCGGTTGGCGAGGCTCGCTTCCTCGAGGTCGAGGTCGCGCTCGATCCGGCGCCTTGTCTCGTCGGTGATCTTGCCGTCGCGCAGCAGCATGTGGATGAACTTGCGCTCGGAGGCGATCAGCTCCCGCGTCAGCTCGGTGCCGGTGGCGGAAACGTCGTGCGTGTCGGGATTGAGCGAGTCGGGCAGCTGGTTGATCCGGATCTCGTGCCGTGAGCGCAAAAGCTTGATCACCTCGTCGGAAAGCTCGCGGTCGTCGGTGATGGCATCGAGCGACTTCAGCGCGGCGTTCAGCGCCTCGCGCCGCGCCGCGATCTCCTGCTCGTGCTCGGCGATGTGCTCGCTGCGCCCGTCCCTGGCGAGGCCGAGCCAGCGCACCACCGGTGGCAGAGTGAGGCCGAGCCCGACCAGCGTCACGAAGATCACGCCGAAGGCGACGAACAGGATCAGGTCGCGATACGGGAAGGCGTCTCCGCTCGGCAATGTCAGCGGCAGCGCCAGCGCCGCGGCGAGCGAGACCGCGCCGCGCACGCCGGTGAAGGCGACCACGAACACCGCCCGCCACGACGGCAGCGGATCGCGCTCGCTCACGCGTCGGCTGATCCAGCGCGGCAGATAGGTGCCGGGAAACACCCAGACGAAGCGCGCCACGATCACGATGACGGCGACAAGCACGGTCGCGGTGAGGATGTCGTGCAGCGGGAACGACTTCGACTTCTCGTACAGCGAACGCATCTGGAAGCCGGTCAAGAGGAACAGCAGGCCCTCGATCAGATAGATGATCAAGTCCCAGAAGAAGATGCCCTGCAGGCGCGTCGCGGCCGAGATCAACAGCGGTCCGTTCCAGCTCATGTAGAGGCCGCAGGCGACGGTCGCGATCACGCCGCTGCCGCCGAAATGCTCGGGGATCCAGTAGGCGAGGTAGGGCGTGATCAGCGACAGCGTGATCTCGACCTGCGGATCCCTGGCGCGGCGGCGGGCGCGCAGGCTGAGCCAGCCGACCGCGGTGCCGAACGCGATCTCGCCGGCGACGATGACGAGGAAGGTGCCGGTCGCCTTCGGCAGCGAGAACAGCCCGGTGGTGATCGCGGCGAGCGCGAAGCGGTAGAGGATCAGCGCGGTCGCGTCATTGGCGAGCCCTTCGCCCTCGAGCACCACCAGGATGCGGCGGGGCATGCCGAGCCTGCGGGCGATCGCCAGCGGGGCGACCACGTCCGGCGGCGCGACGATAGCGCCGAGCAGGAAGCCGATGCTCCAGGGCAGGCCGATCAGATAATGGGTCGCGGTCGCGACCATGAAGGCGGTGAAGATCACGCAGCCGACCGACAGCAGGATGATCGGCCGCAGGTTGGCCTTGAACTCGCGCCAGCTCATCGCGACGCTCGCCGAATAGATCAGCGGCGGCAGCACCACCAGCAGCACCAGCTCGGGCGGCAGTTCCAGCGACGGCATGCCCGGCACGAAGGCGAGCACGATGCCGACCAGCAGCAGCAGGATCGCGGGCGCGATATCGGTCCGCCGCGCCACCAGGGCGGTTCCCGCCAGCACGCCGAGCAAAGTGAGAAAAATCTGAAATTTGGCTTCCATAACGGGCTCAATTCGCCCGGAAACCGGTGCCAGTCAATGCGGTCCGGCCGGAGCCGGACCGCGGAGGGTGTGTCACAAAGCCTTCGCGGGCGCGCTGCGCCCGATCGATCAATCCCTGAGGTCGTAGCGGTAGGACTTCGAGACGATCTGCCAGCCGTCGGCGAGCTTCATCGCCACCAGATAGTCGGTGAAATAGCGCGGCGGCAGCTGGCAGCGCACCTTGATGAAGGCGGTGTTGTCGTCGGAGCGGTCGATGGTGACGATAAAATCCTCGCGCGGCTTGCCTTCGGCCTTCGCCGAGGTGCGCTTGCGCACCAGGGCAAGCCAGTCCGGCACGGTCAGGACCTTCAGCTCGCCCTTCTCCACCCAGCGCAAATCGGCGCTCGGATGAAAAGCCTCGGCGAGCTTGTCGGCATTGCTCTCGTAGAGACCGTCGAAATAGGTTTGCACGACGCTTTCGACGCTGGATCGATCTTGGCTCATTGGTTGGTCCTCCCGGCAGGGTTTGATCTGTTAGTGTTGCGTCTCTGACGCGTGATTCACTCAGTGTCATTCCGGGGCTCGCGAAGCGAGAACCCGGAATCTCGATCCACAACCTCTGGATTCCGGGTTCGCGACTTCGTCGCGCCCCGGAATGACGGAATGGACTGTCAGAGACACAATGCTAGGATTTAGCCATGAACCGCTAGATTGCGCCATGGCCGGCGACAAAATTCTGCGTGAGGGACGAGTTGTGACCGCATCTGCAAATTCGAACGAACATATCCTGACCGGCGAATGCTTCTGCCGCGACGTGCGCTACGAGGTGGCCGACGCGTTTGCCTATGCGCTCAATTGTCACTGCTCGAACTGCCGGCGCACCACGGGATCGGCGTTCAAGCCGTTCGCGGGAATCGCGCGCGACAAATTCACCGTGGTCGGCGGCGCTGATGGGCTCCTGATCTATGGCGATGAGCTCACCCACGACGCGCATTGCGGCCGCTGCGGCTCGCTGCTCTATTCGCAGGTCCGCGGCGGCGCCTATGTCCATGTCGCGATGGGTACGCTGCGCGATGCGCCGGCGATCCGGCCGACCGCCCATATCTTCGTCGGCTCCAAGGCGCCGTGGTACGCGATATCGGACGATCTGCCGCAATATCAGGAGCACGTGACGCAAGGCGGGGAATAAATTCGCACGACGTCATCGGCGTGCTGCTTGTAGCCCTTGCCGACCGCCCTGCGCACGGCATCTCATCAGGCGGCGCGACTAGATCGCGCTCGCGGCGATGTTTACCATCAGGGCGAGCAGCGCGGTGTTGAACACGAACGAGATGATGCCGTGCACGGTCGCGGTGCGGCGGATGATCTTGTCGGTGATGCCGACGTCTGAGACCTGCGCCGTCATGCCGATCACGAACGAGAAATAGACGAAGTCCCAGTAATCGGCGTCGGCATGTTCGTCGCCGCTCGGAAACTGCAATCCGCCGGGCGTCTTGCCTCGGTAATACTCATGGGCGTAGTGCAGCGCGAACGCGGTGTGCACCAAGGCCCATGACAGCGTGATGGTGACGATTGCCAGCGCCAGTCCGGCCGGGCTGCCCTTTGATGCGCCGAGCTCGAACACGATGGCGGCGAGGCTCGCCAGCGCGCCGAACGCGGTCAGCAGCAGGATCAGGAAACGGCCGTCGTCCTGCAGGATGGCGCTTCGCTTGATATGGGCGACGCCACAGCGCAGCATCATCACATAGGCCAGCACGAGATACAGCGCGGCGAAGGCATCCCAGCCCGCGAGCAGGCGCGTGACGATGCGCGGTGCTCCCGGCACCAGCAGCGCAGCCAGGATACCGAAAGCGATCGAGCCGAAGGTGCGCGGCCGGCCCACGACGACGCGGACCGGCAGCGGCAGCTTGCGGAAGCGAACAAGGCGGTCGTCGATCTCCTTGTTCATTTCGCGCTGTGCTCTCGGCTAGTTCTTGCGCTCGGCGACGAAGCGGGCGGCCGCGCGCAGCACGTCGCCTCGGTCGCCGAACACCGACAGCGCGGCGTCGGCACGCGCGAGGAGATCGCGGACGCGCTGCTTGGCGCCATCGATGCCGAGCTGGGTGACGAACGTGGTCTTGCCGAGCGCGGCGTCAGCGCCGGCCGGCTTGCCGAGCGCGGCGGCGTCGCCCTCGACGTCGAGCAAATCGTCGGCGATCTGGAAGGCTTCACCGAGCGCTTTGCCGTAATCGTCGAGCGCCTGGTACTCCTTTTGCGAGGACTGGCCGAGGATCGCGCCGGCGATGCAGCCGAAGCGGAGCAGCGCGCCGGTCTTCATCTGCTGCAGGCGCGCGACATCGACCGGCTCGCGGTCGCCGAAGCGGCCTTCGCCGGCGAGGTCGAGGATCTGGCCGCCGGCCATGCCGCCGACGCCGGAGGCGCGCGCCAGCGCGCGGGTCAACAGCAGGCGGACCTGGGCGTCCTTGTGGATCGCATCACGGGTGATGATGTCGAAGGCGATGGTGAGCAGCGCGTCGCCGGCGAGGATTGCGGTGGCGTCGTCATAGGCCTTGTGCAGGGTCGGGCGGCCGCGGCGCAGATCGGAATTGTCCATCGCCGGCAGATCGTCGTGGATCAGCGAGTAGCAGTGGATGCATTCCAGCGCGGCGCCGACCAGCAGCGCGGATTCGCGTGGGATGCCGAACACCGCCGCGCTCTCGACCGCGAGGAACGGCCGCAGCCGCTTGCCGCCGCCGAGGCTCGAATAGCGCATGGCCTCGATCAGCCGCTTCGGGCGCACGATCTCATCGCTTTCGGTCGCGTCGGACAGCAGTTTGGCGAGCAGGGCTTCGGTATCCTCCGCGGTCTGGTCCAGCCGCTTGGAAAACTCTGCAGTACCGGTCGTCATTAAGAATTGCTCCAGAAGAATTGCTCCAGATCGATTTTCGGCCGGACAATCGTTGATGGCATCGGCTTCGTCAATTCCCGCCCTGCGACGGAATGCGCCTTAAAAGTGCTGGAAAAACCGTGAATTATCCCGCAGACGTCGACGGCGCCGGCCGTGTTCTGGCGGGCGGGTCCCAAATCCTTCCTGGAATGGTCCTCCCCGGAAACCCCTGTTTTGCGCATCGTCCGAATTTTATTGCTGCTTTTGCTGGCGCTGCTGTTGCTGCCGTATCTGGTGGCGCCGTTCTATCGCACCGGCCATCCGGTTTCGGCGCTGATGGCGTGGCGGACCCTGCGCGGGGCCCCGGTGACGCGGCACTGGATCGATTTCGGCGCGATGTCGCCTTATCTGGTGCGGTCCGTGGTCGGCTCGGAGGATGCTCATTTCTGCAAGCATCGGGGCATCGACTGGGGCGCGCTGCGCGAGGTGCTCGACGACGCCGAGGATGGCGAGGTGGCCCGCGGCGGCTCGACCATCACCCAGCAGGTCGCCAAGAACCTGTTCCTGTGGTCCGGCCGCAGCGTGATCCGCAAGGGGCTGGAACTGCCGCTGGCGCTCTGGATCGATCTCGTGCTGCCCAAGCAGCGGATCCTGGAAATCTACCTCAATATCGCGGAAATGGGCCCGTCCGGCCAGTTCGGCGCCGAAGCCGGCGCCCAATATGCCTTCGGCCGGTCCGCCGCTGGGCTGTCAGCCCGCGAGGCCGCGCTTTTGGCCGCGATCCTGCCGAATCCGGTCAAGAGGAGCGCCCGGAACCCCGGCCCGGGGGTCCGCAGGCTGTCCGCCACCTATATGGTCCGGGCCAACTCCGTGACGCGCTGCTGGCGCGAAAATCGCGGCTCCTGAGGCCGATTTCGGACGCTTTTTGCTGTCTCCGGCCCTAGCTTTACGCAGTGCCTTCCTCTATAAGCGCGGCCTTACCGGCATCGCAGCTGGCGCTTTGAAGCGCTGTGCGCTCGTCCCCATTTCGGACGATGCCTCCGCAACACCCCTAGAGGACACCGTCATGGCCGTTCCCAGAAGAAAAACCTCGCCGTCGCGCCGTGGCATGCGCCGTTCGGCCGATGCGATCAAGACCCCGACCTATGTCGAGGACAAGGACTCCGGCGAACTGCGCCGTCCGCACCACCTCGACCTGAAGACCGGCATGTACAAGGGCCGCCAGGTCCTGAAGGCCAAGAAAGAGTCCTGATCGGACATTCGGCCTACGCGCCGCAGCCATGCGGCGCGGCGCCTGAATTCGGTCAACGAGTGCGGCCAAGACGGGCGCGTCCGCGGCGAGGCCAATGAGCATCGCCGCATTGCTGGTTCTCCCTGAATAAGGCGCAAGCCCCGATGGTCGGTTTTCCGCTGCTGCTCGTTCCGCTCGCGGTCTACAACATCATCGCTTTCCTGATGCCCGGCGTGTCGTTCACCGACCCGCTGATCAGGCTGACATTGCTGTCGGGCGAGCAGTGGCAGATCACGCTCAGCGACATGCTGCTCGCCGCCGCCGTACTGCTGTTGCTGCTCGAGGTCATCAAGGGCGCGCGCCCCGGCGCGAAATATCTCACCGACCATCTGCTGTCGCTGATCGTGTTCGGCGCCGCCGCTGCCGAATTCGTGCTCTGGCCGAAATTCGGCAACTCGACCTATGGCCTGCTCACGCTGCTGGCGCTGGTCGATTTCATTTCCGGAATTGCGCTGCGCACCCGCCGCCGTGCGGTGGTCGCACCGGCGCCCAGCGCCGGCAGGGCGCACCCTGCGGCAGCTGAGGCACCGCAACCTGCACCCGTAGCGGAGCCGGCACCCCGGCCTGAGCCCGCGCCTGTCGCAGCACCGACGCCTGCCGCGCCGCCACCGGCCGCACCGGTCCCCTCGGCGACGTCGGTTGCGGAATCCGTGCTGCTCGATCAGTCCGCGCCAAAGCCGACGGTGACCTCGCCGGATTTGCAGCCGGGCGGCCATCCGCCGTCGGACACGCCGCAGCGCTGATATTTTCCTAGATGATCTGCCGGGTCCGCCGCGCCACGCTGCGGCGTTCGTCGACATGCGGGCCGTAAGCGCTCTGCGCGTCGGCCAATGACCCACGCCGCTGCCCGCGCGTCTGCGGCTCGTGTGCGGCGGTCGCGATCAGGTGAGCCACAAACGACGGATCGGCATGCGGCAGCGGGATCTTGGGCGCCCAATGGGTGGTCGCGGCCAGCGGCACCAGCGCCGTGCTGGCCGCCGCAGCATCGCCGTCGAGGATTTCCGATTGATCGATATCCGGCATCGTCTGCGACCCGTTGGAGCGTCATAGTTTGGGACGTTGCGGCCCTCCGCAACACCCCTGTGGCAAGGGTCATGCCCGCCGTCCCCAGTTCGTTCCCGGACAGTCGAAAACGTGGTTTCCAGATTATTTATCAACTTCACCTAGCGTTGGATTCGCCGGAACCACTATCTTGAGAGCGTGTAGAATCACCGGGCGCCGTCCCAAATCGAGACATGTTCGATGCTCCCTGTCCCGCCAGCTGCCAGCATCCTCGCCTCGCTCGGCCAAGCGACATTCGCCTGGGACCTCGCGAGCGATGCGATCGCCTGGAGCGACAATGTGGCGGCGGTCTTCCCGGATATCCCGGTCGCGGCGCTGGCGAGCGGTGCCGAGCTTGCAAAGCTGATCGAGCCATCGCGCTCGGTTCGTACTGATGCGCTGGGCCAGTCCGCGCCGGCGCCGGTACGCGGCGGGGAGGGCGTTCCCTACCGGATCGAATATGGCGTGCGGGCCGTCACCTCGGCGCCGGTGATCTGGATCGAGGAGACCGGCTGCTGGTTTGCCGGCGCCGACGGCAGGCCGGCGCGCGTGCAGGGTGTCGTCCGCATCAACAATGAACGGCACGCCCGCGACGAGCAGCTGCTGAAGCTGTCGCGGCACGATCCGCTGACCAACGAGCTCAACCGCACCCATCTGATCGCCTCGCTCGCCGAGACGATGGAGGAGTGCGCGCGCTTCCGCTCCTCCTGCGCCTTCATGCTGATCGGCATCGATCACCTCGCGCGGGTCAACGATGCCTTCGGCTTCGATGTCGCCGACGCCGTCATCGCCGAGGTCGCGAAGCGGATTCGTGCGCGGCTGCGCAGCGGCGACATGCTCGGCCGCTTCTCCGGCAACAAGTTCGGCCTGATCCTGCGCAACTGCACCGTCGACGATACCAATGTCGCGGCCGAGCGCTTCCTCGCCGCGGTGCGCGACGAGGTGGTGCCGACCAAGTCCGGCCCGGTGTCGGTGACGGTGTCGATCGGCGCCGTCACCATTCCGCGCCATGCGAGGTCGGCGGAGGAGGCGGTCAATCGCGCCCAGGAGACGCTGGATGCGGCCAAGAGCCGCCGCGCCGGATCGTTCGCGCTGTGGAAGCCGAATGTCGAGCGCGACGCCCAGCGCCGCGTCAACATCCGCGTCACCGACGAGATCGTCACCGCGCTGAACGAGCGCCGCATCGTGATCGGCTTCGAGCCCGTGGTCGATGCGCGCCTGCGGCAGCCCGCGTTCTACGAGTGCCTGGTCCGGATGGAGCAGGACGACGGCCGCGCGCTGCTCGCGCCCGATATCGTGCCGGTCGCCGAGCGGCTCGGCCTGATCCGGCTGGTCGATCACCGTGTGCTGGAGCTCGCCATCGCCGAGCTCGCTGCCGCTCCCGGCGTACAGCTCAGCCTCAACATCTCGCCCGACACCACGATGGATCCGGACTGGTGGGCCACCATCGAATCTTTGATGCGCGCGCATCCCGGCGTCGGCGAGCGGCTGATCGTCGAGATCACCGAGACGGTGGCGATCCAGGATATCGACGACGTCCGCGGCTTTGTCACGCGCCTGAAGAACTTCGGCAGCCGGATCGCGATCGACGATTTCGGCGCCGGCTACACCTCGTTCCGCAACTTGCGCAAGCTCGGCGTCGACATCGTGAAGATCGACGGCGCCTTCGTGCAGAACATCGTGCGTTCGGCCGACGACCGCGCTTTCGTGCAGACGCTGATCGATCTCGCCCGCCGCCTCGAGATCAAGACGGTCGCCGAATGGGTGCAGGACGAGGAAGCCGCCGTGATGCTGCGCGAATGGGGCTGCGACTTCATCCAGGGCCGCCTGATCGGCCTCGCCTCGCCGGACCGCCCGTGGAACGCGTCGGCGGAGAAGCCCGTGCCCGCCACGGGCTGAAGCGGCCATAGGCCGTTTCACAATATCGGTCGTGATACCCGCGAAAGGGATTGCTCAAAATATGAGCGCGTCCTGCCCAAGGTTTGGCGGGAGTTCATCCAATTAATTGTGCGTCCCCAGACAAGTTTTCCGCCGGAGACCGCCGTTTACTTCTTCGAGGTTTGGACCGTGGCTTGCGCCATGACAACGTCGAAAGAGGATCGAATGGTCACGTTATCTTTTCCGCGCGCGTACAAACTCATGCACATCGCAGCGTTAGGGGCATTGCTCGTTGTGGGCGTCGGTGCTCCAACCGACGCCAGGGCAGCTGCGCCGGCCGCCTGTGCGGAGCTGCAGGCAAAGTATCCGGACTGGAAGGGCAAGACCCTCGTCAACGCAATCAATCCGCATACGCCGGGCTACGAGTCGATCGATCCGAAGGATCCGAGCAAATATGTCGGCTTCGATATCGATCTCGGCGAGCAGATCGGCGAATGCCTCGGCTTCAAGCTGACCTACAAGGCGGTGACCTTCGCCGCACTCCTGACCACGCTGTCCAGTGGTCAGGCCGACATTGTGATCTCCGACATCTACGCCACGGAAGAGCGTGCCAAGGCGGCCGACTTCATCACCTATTCGAAGGTGTTCGACGGCGTATTGGTCGCCAAGGGCAATCCGAAGAAGATCTCCGGCATCAACACCTCGATGTGCGGTGCGGCAGCGGCCGAGAACACAGGCTACGTTGAAGTTCCGCTGATCCAGGCGCTCGTGCCGGAGTGCAAGAAGGAGGGCAAGCCTGAGCCGACCATTCAGCTCTACGACAACAACGCCAACTGCATCCAGGCGATTCTGGCCGGACGCGCCGACACCTATGTCAACGACGTCAACACCGTCGACAATGCGGTGAAGGCCTATCCGGACAAGCTCGAAAAAGCTATCGCGGTGACGATCCCGTACAAGGTCGGCATCGGCGTGCCCAAGGACAAACCGGCCTTCCGCGATGCCGTGAAGGCGGCGCTGACCGAGATCTACAAATCGGGCGATCAGCTCGCGTTGCTGAAGAAGTGGAATCTCGATCCGGAGAACCTGATCGAGCCCGGTCTGCTGACGGTCAAGTAGGCCCCAGCACCGGCAAAAGGACGACATGCTCCATGGAGCTGTTCCTCCACTATTTGACCATGCCGTATATGATCGAGGGCATTCAGGCGACCTTGCAGGTCACCGCCCTCGGTCTGCTCGGCGGCCTGATCCTCGGTGTGATCCTGGCGTGGATGCAACTCAGCCGCTTCAGGGCGCTGGCGTCCTTCGCCCGGGTCTACACCGTGATCTTTCGCGGCACGCCGCTGATCCTGCAGATGGTGTTCGCCTATAATGCCCTGCCGCAGATCGGCATCAAGCTACCGGCCATTCTCGCCGCCGGCCTCGCGCTGGCCTGCAACGAAGCTCCGTTCATCGCCGAGATGCTGCGCTCCGGCGTGCTCGGCGTCGATCGCGGCCAGGTGCTGGCCGGGCAGGCGCTCGGCATGACGCCCGGCGTCCTGATGCGCCGGATCATCGCCCCGCAGGCGATCCGCTCGATGATCCCCGCCTTCGGCAACGAGACCGTCAGCGCGCTGAAGAATTCCTCGCTGGCGTCGGTGATCGCCGTGCAGGAGCTGACGTTGCGTTCGACCCAGATGGCGTCGGCAACTTTCGATTTCTTCTCGATCTTCTTCGCCTCGGGCCTGATCTATCTGTTCCTTACCGCGGCGATCGCCGGCATCCAGCTGTTCCTCGAATGGCTGTTCGATCTCGACCGCGCATCGAAGCAGATCAAGCTGATGCGGATGATGCCGGGGTATCGCGCGCAGGGACTCGATGATCCGTTGATTGCGGCCGAGGACGCGCCGCCCGAGATCTTGCCCGATGCCGGTGTCGCCGAATTGCCGCCGCCGCGGGCGCAGACCGAGCGTGTCGATCGCGCCAAACGCAACGAGATCCTTAAGCGGAACAATGTGGCGGTCGATGTTGCCGCATTGCGCAAAAGCTATGACAAGCAAATGGTGCTCGCCGGCGTCGATCTCACGGTGCGGATCGGCGAGGTGGTCGCCCTGCTCGGGCCGTCCGGCTCCGGCAAGAGCACGCTGCTCCGCTGTATCAACAATCTCGAACTCTGGAACGACGGCAGCATCAAGGTCGGCGGTCGCCGGCTCGGCTTCAGCGATAGCGGCAAGGCGCTGTCGCCGCGACTGTTGGCGCAGGCGCGCGCCGAGGTCGGTGTCGGTATGGTGTTCCAGCAGTTCAACCTGTTCGGTCACCTCACCGCGAAGGAGAACATCGCCGGGCCGCTGCGCTGGGTGCATGGTGTGTCGCGCATCGATGCGGATCGCCGGGCGACCGAACTGCTCGGGCGCGTCGGCCTCAGCCACCGCGCCGATGCGTTGCCGCGGCATCTCTCCGGTGGCCAGCAGCAGCGCGTCGCCATCGCCCGTGCGATCGCGCCGAATCCCAGCGTGCTGTTGCTGGATGAGCCGACCTCCGCGCTCGATCCCGAACTCGTCAATGAGGTCCTTGAAGTGATCCGTCGCCTCGCGGTGGAAGACGGCCTCACCATGATCATCTCAACCCATCAACTGCGCTTCGCCAGTGAAGTCGCTGATCGCGTGGTGCTGCTGGCGGATGGCGCGATCGTCGAGGAAGGCCCGGCCGACGAGGTGCTGAGCAATCCGCGCAATCCGGTCGCGCAGCGTTTCCTCAATGCCATGGAGGCCGAGGTCGCATGAATAGAACCCGTTCCGTTTCCATCCGCGTGAGGACCCCTGCGTGAAACATCATCTGCTGCCGGTATCTGCGAAGACTGTGCATTGGGGCTATTTCAGCAAGGTCGTGGCGCCGGCATTGAAGCTGAAGTCCGGCGACCGCGCGACCATCGAGACGCTGACGCATCACGCCAATGACGATTACGAGCGCATGATCGAGGGCGATCCGGGTGCCGAGAGCGTGTTCAAATGGACGCGCGAGCACAAGGCGGTGGTGCGGCGCGGTTCGGGGCCCATCGAAGGGCCGTTCATCCGCGGCTCCGGCGAAGGCGTCGGCGTGCACCTGCTCACCGGTCCGGTGGCGATCGAAGGCGCCGAGCCGGGCGACGTGCTGGAGGTTCGCATTCTCGACGTGCGACCGAGGCCGGCCTGCAAGGCCTGCCATGCCGGCAAATGCTTCGGCTCCAACGTCGCGGCCAATTGGGGCTTTCACTATCACGACCTGATCGAAGAGCCGAAGCCGCGCGAAGTGGTGACGATCTTCGAGCTCGACGCGTCGGGTGAGCCTTTCGCCAAAGCGGTCTACAACTATGTCTGGACGCCGCAGACCGATCCTGATGGCATCGTGCACCCGACCATCGATTATCCCGGCGTCCGCGTCGATCACGCCACCGTCGTCAAGCGTGAGAATGTTCTGAGCAATGTCCGTGTGCCCGCGCGGCTGCATTTTGGCACCATGGGCCTCGCGCCGTCTGAGCAGGATTTCGTCTCCTCGATCCCGCCGAGCTATACCGGCGGCAACATCGACGACTGGCGCGTCGGCAAGGGTGCCAAGATGTTCTATCCGGTTGCGGTGCCCGGTGCGTTCTTTTCGGTCGGTGATCCGCATGCCGCGCAAGGCGACAGCGAGCTCGGCGGCACTGCGATCGAGACCTCGCTCACCGGCGATTTCGAATTCATCCTGCACAAGCATCGCGATCTCGGCGGCACACAGCTCGAAGGACTGACGCATCCGATGCTGGAAACCCCCGACGCCTGGTCGGTCTACGGCTTCACCTACCCGAACTATCTTGCCGAGCTCGGCGCCAATGCGCAGCTCGAAATCGCCAATCACTCCAGCCTCGACCGCGCCATGCGCGACGCCTTTCGCAAGATGCGGCGCTTCCTGATGACGGTGCACAAGCTCAGCGAGGACGAGGCGATCTCGCTGATGTCGGTGGGGGCAGATTTTGGCGTGACGCAGGTGGTCGACGCCAATTGGGGCGTGCACGGGACCATCCGCAAGAACGTGTTCCGGTGTGACTGATCACGCGCCGGCCGCTGAGCAGGACGTGTCATCCTTGAGGATGGCACGGAGATTGCTTCGCTTCGGCCATAAAGGTCGATGCATGAGGTTGCGTCCGTTCACTAGTGAATCCTATTCCGAAGGCGACCGCCCCGAGGCGTGGCGGGACGTCCTGGCGTCGGTCGGCTTGCAGCCCACGGTCGCCACGAGCACCCATGCCGGCCATGCCATCGCGGTGCGGCGCAGCTTTCAGGGCGTGACGCTGGCCAGGCTTTCGGCAGGGCAACAATCGGTGTCGCCGCGCACGGATGCTGTGGCCGATCATCCGCTGGTGCTGCTGCCGCTCGAAGACGGGGTGGCGCTGAAGACGACCACCGGTTATCAGATCGTTGCTGCGCGGCATCTTCTCTTGCTGCCACGCGCAGGGGACTGGAGCGTGTCGTTCCAGCGCGAGATGCGCGCGGTAGTGCTGTCGGTGACGTCCGAACCGGCACATCGCCATCGCGCCACGTTGCAAGGCGGCGAGGTGCGGGTGCTCCAGCCCGGCGGCTTTGGCAGCGTATTCGCGCAGATGATGGAGCTCGCCGCGCGCGATCTCGACGCGCTGTCCGATGTCGAATGGACGGCGCTGGCGCGAAGTCTCGCCGATCTGCTGCCGACCTTCATGCGTCAGCACGGCGAGACGGCGGGCGATCGCGGCGGCGGCGCTTCCAAGGCAGCGACGCTGCATCGCCTGTGCCAGACCGTCGAACGCAGCCTCGAGGAACCCGATCTGACGCCGGTCAAAATCGCCAGTGCCGAGGGCATTTCTGAACGCTATCTGCAAAAGCTGTTCGAGGGGGCCGGCACCAGTTTCACGCATTACCTGCGCGAACGTCGGCTGCAGCGCACCTGGGCCGATCTGTCGAATCCCGCCGAGGCGCATCGTTCGATTTCCGAGATCGCGTTCCGCGTCGGCTTCAACGACTCTGCCCATTTCAGCCGCGCGTTTCGCCAGCGCTTCGGTCTGTCGCCGCGCGAATTCCGCCATCATGAAGCCGAGCGGCAGACCGCATCCGCGGCCACGGTGCAACGCGGCTGGCCTCAACAGGCGCTGGCGCAAATGTGCAGCCGGCGCGCAGCGCTGGTGCGCAGGACGGCTGCGCCGTTCAACGCCCATGACGTGGAGATCGCGGACGCGCCGCGCCATCACCATCTCGCCGCGGATGCCTCGCGCGTGCATTGGGGCTATTTCAGCCATTCGTTGCCGCCGCAGGTCGAGATCGGCTCCGGCGACACCATCACCATTGAGACGCTGACCCAGCACGCCTCCGACGATCCCGAGCGCATGATCAAGGGTGATCCAGGCGCGGAGAGCGTGTTCCACTGGACGCGCGATCGGAAGAACGTCGATCGCCGCGGCGCCGGCCCGCTCGATGCCTCGATCTACGGCCGCGGCGCCGGTGAGGGATTCGGCGTTCACATTTGCACCGGGCCGGTGGCCGTGAAGGATGCGGAGCCAGGGGACGTACTGGAAATCCGCATCCTCGACATCGCGCCGCGCGCGAGCCGCAATCCGGACTTCGAGGGCCGCGTGTTCGGCAGCAGCGTCGCGGCCTGGTGGGGCTATCACTACAAGGAGTTCCTTGCCGAGCAGAACGCCCATGAGGCGGTGACGATCTACGAGATCGTCGACGACGATGACGCGCCGCATGCCCGTGCGCTGTATTCCTATCGCTGGGAGCCGCAGACCGATCCGTTCGGGACGCTGCACAAGACTTACGACTATCCGGGCATCCCGATCCCGCCGTCATCGGTGCGGCGCCGCCACGACGTGCTCGACGGCATCCGCATTCCGCTGCGCCCGCATTTCGGAGTCATCGCGCTTGCGCCGCGCGAGGCCGAGCTTGTCGATTCCGTCCCGCCCGCATATTTCGGCGGCAATCTCGACAATTGGCGGCTCGGCAAGGGCTCGACGGTCTATTTGCCGGTGTCGGTGCCGGGCGCGCTATTGTCAGTCGGCGATCCCCATGCTGCGCAGGGTGACGGCGAACTCGGCGGCACCGCCATCGAATGTTCGATGACCGGCACGTTCCAGGTCATCCTGCACAAGAAGAACGAGCTTACCAATCAGCCCTTCGCCGATCTTACCTATCCGTTGATCGAGACCGAAGCCGACTGGGTGCTGATGGGCTTCAGTCATCCCAACTATCTCGCCGAATTCGGCGCCAAGGGGCAGAGCGAGGTCTACGCGACCTCGTCGCTCGATCTCGCGATGAAGGATGCGTTCCGCAAGATGCGCCGCTTCCTGATGAACATCAAAGGCCTTACCGAGGACGAGGCGATCGCGCTGATGTCGGTGGCGGTGGATTTCGGCGTGACGCAGGTGGTGGACGGCAATTGGGGCGTCCATGCCATTCTCAGCAAGCGCGTCTTCGATCACGCGCCGCAAAACTAGTGTGCTGAATGCGAAGTTCGTGCGATTTCGCGGCAGCCACTTTCACGAACTTCGCATTGATAAAGCACACTAGAATCATAAGTTTGCTAGTGTCCTTATCGAATCCGAAGTTCGCTCCGAAGGTGCGGCAAATGATGCGAACTTCGGATTCGGGACACTAGAGCATGAAAGATCGTGCTCGAACAAAGACATGAGATCATGATGCGATTCCGTAGAAACGCATCATGATCCATCAGAGAGCAGGCGAGGAGACGTCGTTGCAATTTCACATGATATCCGGCGGCCCGAAGCCGGTCGCGCCGTTCAGCCACGCGGTCGAGACGGATGGTTTCGTTTTCGTCACCGGCCAGATGCCGGATACGCCGGCCGCACCCGGCCTATTGCCCGAGGGCATCGTGGCGCAGACCCGCGCGGTGATGGAGAATCTGCGCGTGGTGCTTGCGGGCCTCGATCTCGGCCTCGAGCATATCGTGATGTCGCGCATCTATCTGACGCGCTTCAAGGAAGATTATGCGGCGATGAACGAGACCTATCGCCGCTATTTCCCGTCCGACCGCCTGCCGGCCCGCACCTGCGTCGGCGTCACCGGTCTCGCCTATGATGCGTTGATCGAAATCGATCTCGTCTGCCGCCGGCCTGCATAGACGCGCCCGCGAGGGTATGCTCGACCAGACGGAGACCGCCCGACGTCGGCGAGAGCCGCCGTCAGGACTTCAGAAGTGATGGCGGCCGGAGGTCCGGCCGGGCCGGCAGCGGACCTGAACGAGACCTACTCGTCCTTCTTCGTCGGCTGCGACATGCGCTCGAGGCGTTCCTGCATGTCCTTCATCTGGCGGCGAAGATCGTCGATGTTGCCGTCATCGGGCGTGGGCTCCGGCGCCTTGTCGGCCTCGCCGCCACCGCGTTGCGGCACGAATGGCTTGAACATCGAGAAGGTCTGCTGGAACAGCTCCATGTTGCGGCGGACCTGTTCTTCCAGCGGCGCAAACGGTGTCCCGCTCAGCGCGCCCGCGATCTGCTTGCGGAATTTTTCCTGTTCCTTGGTCAGCGTCTCGATCGACTGTTCGAGATATTTCGGCACCACCATCTGCATGCTGTCGCCGTAGAAGCGGATCAGCTGGCGCAGGAAAGTGGTCGGCAGCAGGTTCTGCCCGGCCTTGTTTTCCTGCTCGAAGATGATTTGCGCGAGCACGGAGCGGGTAATGTCGTCGCCGGTCTTGGCGTCATAGACGAGGAAATCTTCGCCTTCCTTCACCATCGCCGCGAGATCCTCGAGCGTGACATAGGTGCTCGTCCCGGTATTATAGAGCCGCCGGTTCGCGTATTTCTTGATCGTGGTCGGTTGTTCAGATTTTGCCATGGGCTCTCACTTCAACACCGAAGAACCTGGAACCCTACGGCATCGCCGCAGGGCAAAATGCAACGCATCGCAGCAAAGGTAAGCATTTTCAAAGCGGTTCGGCTACAGTTTTGTGCTGTGCGGTTAATTCCAAAGCATAGGATTTGCTCAGGAAAGTGCCAAGGGCGTCATTTTGAGTGCGTCGCGGCGCGATTTGCCCGACAGTGCGATTGACATGTCTCAACGAGGTTTACAGGATAGCCGTCAAGAGACAGGCCCGCCAAATCGGCCGCCCGCCGTCGAGAAACCCAGCTACAACCAATAGGAGATGTCCATGTCAGACGATGTCGTCATCGTCAGCGCCGCCCGCACCCCCGTCGGTAGCTTCAACGGCGCTTTCGCCACCACGCCGGCCCATGACCTCGGGGCCATCGCCATCAAGGCGGCGCTGGAGCGTGCCGGCGTCGAGGGCGGTCAGGTCTCCGAAGTCATCATGGGCCAGATCCTCACCGCCGCGCAGGGCCAGAACCCGGCCCGCCAGGCCTCGATCGCGGCCGGCATCCCGGTGGAAAGCCCGGCCTGGGGCGTCAACCAGCTCTGCGGCTCGGGCCTGCGCACGGTGGCGCTCGGCTACCAGGCGCTGCTCAACGGCGATTCCTCGATCGTCGTCGCCGGCGGCCAGGAATCCATGAGCATGGCCCCGCACGCGCAATATCTGCGTGGCGGCGTCAAGATGGGCGGGCTCGAGCTGATCGACACCATGATCAAGGACGGGCTGTGGGATGCCTTCAACGGCTACCACATGGGCAACACCGCCGAGAACGTCGCCAAGCAATACCAGATCACCCGGTCGCAGCAGGACGAGTTCGCGGTCGGTTCGCAGAACAAGGCCGAGGCGGCGCAGAAGGCCGGCAAGTTCAAGGACGAGATCGTCCCGGTCACCATCAAGTCCCGCAAGGGCGATATCGTGGTCGACACCGACGAGTATCCGCGCCACGGCGCCACGCTCGACGCGATGGCCAAGCTCCGCGCGGCCTTCGAGAAGGACGGCACCGTGACCGCGGGCAACGCCTCGGGCATCAATGACGGCGCCGCCGCCGTCGTGCTGATGACCGCCAAGGAAGCCGCCAAGCAGGGCAAGAAGGTGCTGGCCCGCATCGTGTCATGGGGCCAGGCCGGCGTCGACCCCAAGATCATGGGCACCGGCCCGATCCCCGCTTCGCGCGCCGCGCTGAAGAAGGCCGGCTGGAACATCGCCGACCTCGACCTGATCGAGGCCAACGAGGCGTTCGCCGCGCAGGCCTGCGCGGTGAACAAGGACCTCGGCTGGGATCCGGCCAAGGTCAACGTCAATGGCGGCGCGATCGCGATCGGCCATCCGGTCGGCGCGTCGGGTGCGCGCGTGCTGGTGACGCTGCTGCACGAGATGCAGAAGCGCGATGCCAAGAAGGGCCTCGCGACGCTGTGCATCGGCGGCGGCATGGGCATCGCTATGTGCGTTGCACGCGACTGAACAAAAGGCAGCGAGGCCGGTTAGGTGATGAAAAGATCATCTGTCAACCGCGAAGCGAGCTGATAAATAAGATGCCCGGCTTTGCGCCGGGCATTTTTGTTTCGACAGCATGATCCGGAAAAGTGTGAAGCGGTTTTCCGAGAAGACCATGCTCAAAAAAGGGAGCCAAAGCGCGATGACAATTCAACCTGATCTCATCGCGCTTTGTTGAGTGAGTGCGTAGGCCGGAGTTATCCGGTTATGAAAGACGGCCAAGGAGGAAACGGACATGGCACGTGTTGCATTGGTGACGGGCGGAACGCGCGGTATTGGAGCTGCGATCAGCAAGGCGCTGAAAGCGGCGGGCTACAAGGTGGCGGCGAGCTACGCCGGCAATGACGCCGCGGCGGAGAAGTTCAAGGCGGAGAGCGGGATTCCGGTCTACAAGTGGGACGTCGCCTCGTTCGACGCCTGCGCGGCTGGCGTCAAGCAGGTCGAGGCCGATCTCGGCTCGGTCGACGTGCTCGTCAACAATGCCGGCATCACCAAGGATACCGCGTTCCACAAGATGACGGTCGAGCAGTGGAATGCCGTGATCAACACCAACCTCGGCTCGCTGTTCAACATGACGCGCCAGGTGATCGAGGGCATGCGCGCCCGCAAGTTCGGCCGTGTCATCTCGATCTCCTCCATCAACGGCCAGAAGGGCCAGTTCGGCCAGGTCAACTACTCGGCGGCCAAGGCCGGCGACATCGGCTTCACCAAGGCGCTGGCGCTGGAGAACGCCAAGGGCGGCATCACCGTGAACGTGATCTGCCCCGGCTATATCAACACCGAGATGGTGCAGGCGGTGCCGAAGGACGTGCTCGAGAAGAACGTGATCCCGCAGATTCCGGTCGCCCGGCTCGGCGAACCCGAAGAGATCGCGCGGGCCGTGGTGTTCCTCGCCGCCGACGATGCCGGTTTCATCACCGGCTCGACGCTGACGGTGAACGGCGGCCAGTATCACGCCTGACGCGAGTAGCGTCGTCGCGTCGCAGGCGCGCACAATCAAGTAGCGAATGCCCGGCCTTGTGCCGGGCATTTTCGTCTTTACAACGCGCCACACGCGAAGGAAGACGTGGCCGGCCGGGACATCGGCGAGCGGCTTCAGACCGCCATCCTTTGGATAGTCATGCCCGGCCACGACGGATTGAATTGAGATGACGACCCGAACTGCCACCCTTGTCGGACTGACCGCCATCCTGATGTGGTCGCTGCTGTCGGTCATGACGGTCGCGACCGGGACGATCCCGGCGTTCCAGCTCGCGGCCATGACCTTTGCGATCGGCGCCGCGGTGGCGTTCGCGAGCTTCCTGTTGCGTCCATCAGCCTTCGGCGCGTTGAAGCAACCGCTTGTCGCCTGGGTCGTCGGCGTCGGCGGGCTGTTCGGCTATCACGCGCTGTATTTCCTGGCGCTGCGCTTCGCCCCGCCGGCCGAGGCCGGGCTGCTCAATTATCTCTGGCCGCTGTTGATCGTGCTGTTCTCGTCGCTGCTGCCGGGCGAGCGGCTTGCGGTGCATCACATCGTCGGCGCGCTGCTCGGCCTCGCCGGCACCGTGCTGCTGTTCGCCGGCAACACCGGCGCCTTCACAAAAGAGCAGATTCCAGGCTTCGCGGCCGCCTTCGTCGCGGCGTTCGTCTGGGCGTCCTATTCGGTGATGTCGCGCCGGCTCAAGGCGGTGCCGACCGATGCGGTGGCAGGCTTCTGCCTCGCGACCGCCGTGCTTGCGGCGCTCGTGCACATGATGGTGGAGACGACGGTGTGGCCCGCGACGCCGCTGCAGTGGCTTGCCGTCGTCGCGCTCGGCATCGGTCCGGTGGGGGCCGCGTTCTTCGCCTGGGATATCGGCATGAAGCGCGGCGACATCCGCGTGCTCGGTGCCGCCTCCTATGCCACGCCGCTGCTCTCGACCGCGTTCCTGATCGCAGCGGGCTTCGCCAAGCCCAGCGCCAATATCGCGATCGCCGCGATCCTGATCGCCGGCGGCGGGCTGATCGCGGCAAAGGACATGGTGCTGAGAAAAAGAACGTAGGATGGGTAGAGCGAAGCGAAACCCATCATCCCGCAGAGTAGATAGGAATTGATGGGTTTCGCTGCGCTCTACCCATCCTACGAAGAGGGTTGTTGCTACTGTTTCACCGTCACCCTGAGGAGGCCGCAGCGCGGCCGTCTCGAAGGGGCGACGGCCCCGTCTGTGGCCGATTCATCCTTCGAGGCTCGCCCAGCGGCGCAATTGCGCCGCAAGGCTCGCACCTGCAGCGACAAAGGCAAAGCCTTTGCGCGGGGATGACGGGAAAAAGCTCTTACGAAGCGGGCTCCCAGCCCTTCGGCGCCAGCTCGAACTTCGCGAACTCGAATCCCGGCGCGACGGTGCAGCCGACCAGCGTCCAGTCGCCGCTGCTTTCGGCGGCCTGCCATGTGTCCGCCGGCACGATTGCCTGTGGCTGCTCGCCGCGCGCCACATCCGGCCCGAGCGTGATCGAATGTGGGCCGCCGTCCTGCGCGATCCGCAATGTCAGCGGCGCGCCGGCGTAATAGTGCCACATCTCGACGGCGTCGATGCGGTGCCAATGCGAGCGCTCGCCGCGCGCCAGCAGGAAGTAGATCGCGGTCGAATGCGCACGGCCATTGGCGTCGCAGCGCGCGTCGCGAAACGTCTCGCGATAGTGCCCGCCTTCGGGATGCGGCTGCAGCGCGAGCCGCGCGATGATGTCGGCCGCCGAGAGGTCGGCCATCACGACTTGTTCTTGCGCTCGCGGAGCTCGCCGAACACCAGCGCCGGGTCGGCGCCCTTCATGTGCAGCTTTGCCGCCACCGCCGGCTCGTCGGCGCGCAGGAACACGTTGGCCTTCTTCTCGTCGCCGAGCAGCACCGGGATCGTCGGCTTGTTCTCGGCGCGCAGTTTTGTGACCTCTGCTGCGCGCGCCTGCAGGGCCGCATTGTCGGGCTCGATGGTGAGCGCGAATTTCACGTTGGAGGCGGTGTATTCATGGCCGCAATAGAGACGGAAATCGTCCGGCAGCGAGCGCAGCTTCAAAAGCGAATCCCACATCATGGGGTAGGTGCCTTCGAACACCCGGCCGCAGCCGATCGAGAACAGCGTGTCGGCGGCGAACACCGCCTTCTCGCCGTCGAACACGTAGGAGATATGGTCGAGCGTATGGCCGGGCGTCTCGACGACGCGCGCGAGCAGGCTGCCGACCTTGATGACATCGGCATTGGCGGCGCGCAGATCGACATTGGCGATCTTGGCCGACTGGTCGTGCGGGGCGACGACGCGGCAGCCATATTTCTGCTTCAGCTCGGCGACGCCGCCGACATGGTCGCCATGGTGATGGGTGATCAGGATATCGGTCAGCGTCCAGCCCTCGCGCTCCAGCGCCTTGATGATCGGGCCGGCTTCCGGCGCGTCGATCGACGCGGTCGCCTTGGTCGCGGGATCGTGGATCAAATACCCGAAATTGTCGGTGAGGCAGCTGAAGGTGCGAATTTCGGCGGTCATGATATCTCCACGAACAAACGGGACGGACATTTTCAAAGCATGATGTATTCGAAAGACCGGTATCGACTTTCCCGGGTCATGCTTTTAACGCGCCCAATATAGGGGTGAAATATGGCGTTAACGCTCCGGCGGCAATGCAATTTTCGGCGCACCCGGGCAGCAGGGGGCGTGTTAGGCTAAACACCATGGACGTCATCGACCTGCGCGACTTCTATTCGCAGCGCCTCGGCATCGTGGCGCGGCAGCTGATCAACCGGGGTATCCGCGCGCGGTGGCCGAACGCGGAAGGCCAGCGCGTGCTCGGCCTCGGCTATCCGACCCCCTATCTCGGCCTGTTCCGTGAGTCCTGCGAGCGCTGCATTGCCTTCATGCCGGCGGCCCAGGGCGTGCTGAAATGGCCGACCGGCCGGCCGGCGCTGGCCACCTTGATCGACGAATTCTCGATGCCGCTGCCGGATGCCGCGGTCGACCGCGTGCTGCTGGTGCACGCGCTGGAGATGTCCGATGACCCGGAGCGGTTGCTGCGCGAGGTGTGGCGGGTGCTCTCGCCGTCGGGGCGGCTGATCGCGATCATCCCGAACCGCCGCGGCGTCTGGACGCGCACCGACGCCACGCCGTTCGGCCATGGCCGGCCCTATTCGCGGGCGCAGATCACGCAGCTGTTGCGGCAGACCTGGTTCACGCCGTCGTCGTGGGGCGAGGCGTTGTTCATGCCGCCGGTGCAGGGCAGCTGGTTCCTGCGCTCGGCGATGGCGTGGGAGCGGGTCGGCGCGGCGCTGTCGATGCCGTTCGCCGGCGTGCATATCGTGGAGGCGACCAAGCAGGTCTATCGGGCGATTCCCGCGCGTCGCGAGCGCACGCAGCTGATCCCGTCATTGCGTCCGGTGCTGGTGCCGTCCTCGACGGCGACGCGCAAATCGACTCACGCAGAGTCGTAACACGACCCGAGGCGTGACGCGGACAATTCACCCTCCCCGTGAAGGGAGGGTGACAGATTTTCAGGATTACTCGTTGCCCGGATTGAAGTCGTCGCTCGGTGCGGGCTGCGTCGCCATGTCGGGGCGCGGGCCGTGCGGACGGCGGCGGCGGCGCGGAAAGCGCTCGCTCCGTTCGCCGCGTTCTGCGCCGCCATTATTGCCTTCATAGGCGCCGTTGACCTGTGGCTGCGCGCCGCCGGTGATGAACGAGGGCAGGCGATCGACGCCGCCGGCATCGGCCATCGCGGGCTGCGGCTGGTTCTGCGGTTGCGGCTGATATTGCGGCTGCGGACGATGCTCGCGCTCGCGGTGCTCACGCGGCTGCTGGTCGCGCTCGCGATGCTCGCGCGGCTGCTGCTGCTCGCGCTGGTACGGCTGCTGGCCGTTGTCGCGCATGAAAGGTTGCTGCTGCTGCGGCACGAAGCCCGGCTCCTGGCCGAAGCTCGAATAGCCGTCGCTGTCGTCGTCGCCGTCTTCGGTCGGGGTGACCTCGGCGTCGGGGCGCGGCGGCTGCTGATTCTGCCGGAACTGCTCCTGTGCGGCCGCGATGATCCGGTAGTAGTGCTCAGCGTGCTGGTAGTAGTTCTCAGCTGCCACCGGATCGCCGGAGGAGCGCGCATCGCGCGCAAGCTGAACGTATTTCTCGGCCACGTGGGAGGCCGTGCCGCGGATCTTGATGTCAGGTCCGTTCGATTCGTACACCCGTGTCAGGGGATTCTGGCCGCGCCGGTTATTGTTGTTGTTATTGTTGTTGTTATTCCGGTTGCGCATCCGCTTGTTGTTCTGACCGTTTCTCATCTGTCGCCTTTTATTCCAGCCCTGAAGTTATTGCAGTCCACAGTCCGATTTCTCAGAAGTCCGATTCCCAGAGTCCGATTCGGCGCGCGCCTAGGCACACGGAATCGCAATACCGTTCGAAGTGGTTTCGATGTCGCCGACCATCTCGTTCAGCAAAGTCGCGTGCAGCAAAGACGCGTTCCCCAACCGCCGGCAATCGCGCCAGCGACCAAATCATTCCGCCCGTTGAGACAGGCTCAGTTCTCGTGCGTAAGTCTTCAAGCGCAATAACAGGCTTTCGTTCGCTTGGCGGTCGAGAGCAGCACAGCTTCGGCTATTGCGCTCTATATGACCTGCGTTCCTGGAACCTTTCGATCGGCGGGCTCTGCTGAACCCTGGTCATCACCCGTAACGGATTACGGGGCCAGCACCGATGTTGTGCCCGGAACGTAGTCGTTCCCGGGAGATAATCCAAGAGGTTTTTTTTCGTTCCAATAGGACTTTATCGGGGCAGCCGGCGGGCGGAAACGGCCCTCGGGATGCCCCCCAGATCGGCCTTTGGCGGCCCCGTTGGGAATAACCCGGATGCCGTCATCAGCGCTTCAACGTCGCCGCTCTGACCCTGTCCGACTTCCACAACCAGAAATCCTCCTGAGGTCAAAAGACCCGCAGATTGCGAAATCAGCGCGCGGTAGGCGTCGAGCCCGTCGGCACCGCCGTCGAGCGCCGCGCGCGGATCATGCGCGCGCACCTCGATGTCGAGTCCGGCGACGTCGGCCGAGGGGATGTACGGCGGATTGGACACGATCAGCTCGAACGCGCCGACGAGCCCGCGGCCGTAGTCGCACTCGATCCATGTCGTGCGATCGGCGAATCCGAGCGCGGTGGCGTTGCGGCTCGCGGTCTGCAGCGCCTCCGTCGAGATGTCGGTGGCGAAGCCATGCGCGTTCGGCAGTTCCGAGAGCAGCGCCAGCAGGATCGCGCCAGAACCGGTGCCGAGATCGGCGATCCGCAACGCGCGCTCGGCCACCCCGTCGGCGCGCAGCAGTTCGAGTGCGCGCTCGACCACCGTCTCGGTGTCCGGGCGCGGCACCAGCGTCGCGGCGGACAGGTGCAGCGGCAGTCCCCAGAACTCCTTGACGCCGAGGATGCGCGCGATCGGTTCGCCGGCGAGGCGGCGCTGCGCGAGGTGCTCGAGGCGATCGGCTTCGTCCCTCGTCAGCGCGCGCTTCGCGCCCGTGATCATGCCGGTCAGATCGAGCCCCAGCACGGCGCCGACCAGCAGTCGCGCATCGAGCTCGGCGGCGTCGTGGCCGGCCGCCTTGAGGCGGGCGGTGAGGCTGCGCCTGATGCTCTCGACGGTCTGGCCATGTCCTGCGGGTTCGCTCATCGCGCGTTGTTAGCCGATGGTCGATGCGGCGTCGATATCACTTGCGCCCCGTGCGGCCGGCGCGCACGGTCAGAATCTGAACCTAGCGATCCGGAACGCGCGACCATGACGGGCTATGACGACCAGAACATCTTCGCCAGGATCCTGCGCGGCGAGGTCCCGAGCTTCAAGGTCTACGAGACCGACCGGACCTTTGCCTTTCTCGACATCATGCCGCGATCGCCGGGACATACCCTGGTGATTCCGAAGGCGCCCGCGCGCGGCATCCTCGACATCGCGGAAGACGACCTCGCCGCGGTGGCGCGGTCGGCCAAGCGCATCGCCATCGCCGCGATGAAGGCGTTCGCGGCCGACGGCATCATCATCCAGCAGTTCAGCGAGCCCGCCAGCGGTCAGGTGGTGTTTCACCTGCACATGCATGTGATGCCAGTGAAGGCCGGCGTCGCACTGCTGCCGGCGCAGACCGTCAAGGCGGAGATGGATGTGCTCGCCGATCACGCCAGGCGGATGATCGCGGCGCTGGGTGGGTGAGCGGGTGGCCCGGTCCGACGCGGGAATGCCGTAATCCCTATCCCGAGAGGCCATGCGCAATATCGAGTTCGTCATTGCGAGGAGCTCGCGACAAAATTTGTAAAGCAATTTTGCGCTGTAGCGACGAAGCAATCCATCCATCCGCGCATGCGGACCGATGGATTGCTTCGCGGAGCCTGTCATCGGGCGTGCGTTCGCGCGACCCGTTGGCTCGCAATGACGGCGGAGAAAGTGACGCGCCCTAAACCCCGAGATAGCGCTGCAGGACATCGGGCTGCGCCTTGATCTCCTGCGCCGGCCCTTCATGGACGATGTGCCCGTTGTTGATGATGTAGATGCGCTGCGCCAGCGCGAGCGTCGCGGCGAGGTTTTGCTCCACCAGCACGATGGTCTGTCCGGCCTCGGCGAGATCGCGGCACGCCTTCATCAGGTCGCGCACGATCACCGGCGCCAGGCCCTCGAACGGCTCGTCGAGCAGGATGATCTTGGGATCGCGTACCAAGGCGCGCGCGATCGCCAGCATCTGCTGCTCGCCGCCCGACAGGTCGGTGCCGCGGTTGCCGCGCCGCTCGCGCAGCCGCGGGAACATCTCGTAGATGCGGTCGAGCGGCCAGCGCTGCGAGGCGGTCAGGCCGGCGATCACGAGGTTCTCCTCGACGCTCAGGCTGCCGAAGATACGGCGCTCCTCATGGACCAGCTGCATGCCGGCTTGCGCGATCTTGTGGCTCTTCCGGCCGGAGATCTCGACGCCGTCGAACATCACCGAGCCGCGGCGCGGGGTGACGACGCCCATCAGGCTCTTCAGCGTCGTGCTCTTGCCGGCGCCGTTACGTCCGAGCAGCGCCACCACCTCGTTGCGCTCGACGTGCATCGAGACGTCGAACAGGATGTGGGAATCCCCGTAATAGCTGTTCAGTCCGTTGACCTCGAGCAGGCTCATGCGGCGAGCACTCCATGCACGCCGCCAAGATAGGCCTCCTGGACGGTCGAATTGGTCTTGATCTCTTCCGGCGTTCCCTCGACCAGCACGCGGCCCTCCTGCAGCACGGTGACGCGCTCGGCGAGCTCGAACAGCGCATCCATGTCGTGATCGATGATGATCATGGTGCGGCCCTGGCTGATCGACTTCAGCAGCTTGACGGTCTCGACGCGCTCGCGCGGGCTCATGCCGGCCAGCGGCTCGTCGAGCAGCAACAGGCTCGGCGACGTTGCCAGCGCCAGCCCGATCTCCAGCCGCCGCTTCTCGCCATAGGCAAGCTCGGACACGGGCGTGTCCGGCCTCGAGGTCAGATTGACCAGCTCGAGCGTCTGCTGCACGCGCTCGGACAGGCCGGGGATGCTGTCGATGCTGCGGAACAGGTCGAGCTTGAACTTGCCGCGCAGCGCCGACAGCGCCGCGATCACCAAATTCTCGCGCACCGTCAGCCCGGTGAACAGCTGGTTGACCTGGTAGCTCTTGGTCAGGCCGAGCTGACAGACGTCGGTGACGTTCATGCCGGTGATGTCGCGGCCCTCGAACAGGATGGTGCCCGAGGTCGGATGCACCTCGCAGGTCAGCATCTTGAAGAAGGTCGACTTGCCGGCGCCGTTCGGGCCGATGATGCCGCGCAGCTCACCGTGATTGACGGTGAAGTCGATGTCGCTGTTGGCGAGCAGGCCGCCATAGCGCTTGGTCAGGCCCCTAGCCTGGAGGATCGGGCCGGACGGATTGCCGCCAGCACGAGCCGCCACCGGCTTCGGCGCGGCGGGCGCTGCGGCGTGCCGCTCGCTTGCCACGGCGACGACCTCGGGTGCGCTCTCCTCCGGCTCCTTGGCGCCGCGCTGTCCGGTCAGGAGGCGGTAAAGATCGGCGAGGCCACCGATGATGCCGCGGCGCAGGAAGCACACCAGCAGCACGAACACGATGCCGAGCACGAGCTTCCAGGCCGCGCCGAGCCCGAGCGCCGCCTGCAGGAAGTCCTGCAGCGACAGCCACACCGCGGCGCCGACCAGCGGCCCGAACAGCGTGCCGCGGCCGCCGATCGCGGTTTGCATCACGAGCTGCCCCGACGTGTCGAAGGTGAACGCGTCAGGCGGCATGAAGGCCTGCAGCACGCCGAGCAGCCCGCCGGCAAAGCCGGCATAGGCGGCGGCGATCACGAAGGCGGTGAGCTTGTAGCCGTGGATGTTGTGGCCGACCGCGGTCGCGCGCAGCGGGTTGTCGCGGATCGCGCTGAACACGGCACCGACCGGCGAGCGCACGATGCGCAGCGCAATCACGACGCCGATGAAGTAGCACAGCGCCAGGAACTGATAGAGCGACCAGCCGGTGGTGAAGTGCAGCGTGGTGAAGCCGAGATTGAAGCTCGGGGTCGGCACGCCCGGCAGCCCGTTCTCGCCGCCGGTGAAGTCCGACAGCGGATTGAACTCGACGAAGAAGAACACCTCGGCGATCGCCACCGTGATCATCGCGAAGTAGATGCCGGTGCGACGCAGCGCGATCAGGCCGATCAGATAGCCGGTGGCGGCGGCCGCGATCATGCCGATGACGAGCGCGAGCACGACGTATGGAAAACCGGCGCGCGTCAGCAGATAGGCCGCGACGAAGCCGCCGGTGCCGTAAAAGGCCGACTGGCCGAACGACAGCAGGCCGGTGAAGCCGAACAGGATGTCGAAGCCGAGGCCGAACAGACCCCAGACCAGGATCCGGTTCACCGTGTTGGGCGCGAAGCCGAGCCACGGCAGCACGAAGGGCGCGACGATCAGGCCGGCGGCGGTCAGGAGTTCGATCAGGTATGGGCGCTGTTTAAGCATCTAGATATCCGTCGTCATTCGCGGCCCTGCGTGCCGAGCAGGCCATGCGGTCTGAGCACCAGCACGAGCGTCATCGCCGCGAACAGCATGACGTAGGCGTAACCGGGGTTGAACATCGAGGTGATGCTGATGATCTCGCCGGCGATCAGCCCGCCGAGGATGGCGCCGGGAAACGAGCCGACGCCGCCGATCACCACCACCACGAAGGTCTCGACCAGGATGTCGTCGCCGACACCCGGCGTCAGCGACACCACCGGTGCATTGATGATGCCGGCGAAGCCCGCGGCCATCGCGCCGATGCCGAACACGATCATGAAGACGCGGTAGACGTTGATGCCGAGCGAATCGACCATCACCGAATCCTCGATGCCGGCGCGCACGATCATGCCGAGCCGGGTGCGGTACAGGATCAGGAACAGCGCGCCCAGCGCGACCGCGACGATGCCGACGACCGCAAGCCGGTAGGTCGGGTAGAACAGGAAGCCGAGCGAGGTGATGCCCTGCAGCAGCGCCGGCGGCGGCACCACCTGCGACTGGCTGGTGAAGATCAGCCGCACGATCTCGACGAAGCAGATGCCGAGGCCGAACGTGACCAGCAGCTGGTCCTCATGCGGGCGGTGGTAGAAGTGGCGGATGATGATCCGCTCCATCGCAATCCCGAGCACCATCACGAACAGCGAGCCTGCGATCACGGCGAGAATGAACGAGCCGGTGTAGGAATAGGTCACGTATCCGGCGTAGCCGCCGATCATGAACATGGCGCCGTGGGCGAGGTTGAGCACCCCGAGTGTGCCGTAGATGATCGTCAATCCGGAGCTGATCAGCGCGAGCAGCGCGCCGAGCGCCAGTCCGTTGAAAAGTTGCGAGACGAAATTTGGCCAGTTGATCATGACGCGCGTTCACTTAGCCGTATACCTGGCCCGGTCAGTGGAGGATGCGTTCCGAGAAAAGCGGCGCCGCGGGCCGGGTCGCCCCGCCCACGGCGCCGAGTCTTCCCACGTTAATCAGGTGTAGTCGCCGAGATGGCAGCCGAACGCATCCGGCTTCTGCATCAGACCGTCGCCGGGGACGATCTCGATCACCTCGTAATAGTCCTCCTTGTTCTTCATCTCCTTTTCCATCTTGCCGCGGACGATGACGACGGGGCGGACGCACTGATGATCCTCGGGGCGATAGTGGACGTCGCCGACAAGCGAAGGCAGCGTCTCGCCCTTCTCATAGGCCTTGATGACGTCGGGCGGATAGAAGCTGCCGGCCTCCTCGACCATGCGGGCCCAGTGCGCGAAGCTGACATAGGCATTCTCGGCGCCCCATTCCGGCTTGTATCCGTACTTCTTCTCGAAGGCCTCGTTGAACATCTTGGCCAGCGGATATTTGTCCTCGATGGTCCACCAATAGTCGGTCGCGGCGTAGACGCCCTGCATCAGGCCGCCGGTCTCGCGGGCGATGAACGGCACCTGGTAGGGCACCACGAGCTTCATCTTGTCGAGCACGCCGAACTGCTTGGCCTGCTGCGTCGACAGCACGGCATCGTGACCCCAGTTGACGTTGATCAGCACGTCGGCGCCGGAGTTCGCGACGTTGAGCAGATAGGACGAATAGTCCGGCGCGCCGAGCGGCGAGACCTGGTTGGTGACGGTGGTCCAGCCCGCCTGGGCGAGGTAGTCCTGCATCGACTTGGTGACGGTGTGGCCGTAGGTGTAGTCGGGCGTCAGGTAGGCGGCCTTCTTGTTCTTGCCGAACTGCTTGATCAGCACCGGCGCGATCGCCGCCGCGGCGGTCTGGCCGAAGAAGTTCTGGCGGAAGCCGTAGCGCACGCAATCCTTGCCGGTGGTGTCGTTGGAGCCGGAAATGCCGCAGACGAAGATCACCTTCTCGCGCTGCGCCAGCTTGTTCAGCGCCACCGCGACCGCGCTCGACGTGCCGCCGGTGATCATCACCGCCTTGTTCTCGGAGATGAAGCGCTGCTGCGCCTGCACGGCCTCGTTCGGCTTCGCCGCGGAATCCGCGACGCCGAACTTCAGCTCCTTGCCGAGCACGCCCTTGCTGGTCTTCGGCGAGATCTTCTTGATCAGCTCGTGGCCGCTGTTGATGTGCTCGATCGCGAGCTGATAGCCCTTGAGCTCATCCTCGCCCTGCACCGCATAGGTGCCGGTGCGCGGGACCGAGATGCCGATGAACGCCGAAGAGCCCGACGAGCCCGCGGGATAGGTTCCGATCGCCGGGTGGTCCTCGGCGAAGGCCCGCGATGCGATCGAGGCCGGCAGCACGCTGCCGCCGATCAGGCCCGCGCCGGCTTGCAGCAAAGTGCGGCGCGAAACGTTCGGGGCACTGCCCGGCCGAAAATCCTTGGTGCTCATCGCTCAGTATCCTCCAATTATATTGATTGTTGGCGCGCATGCTCACTCGTCGCCTGATCGGATCGATCGGCGGCACGATGCGCCGGCTGCAATCGAGCAGCCTGTCACAGCTACAATTCCCCACCGGCATATTTAGTCAATGTCACCTTTCGTCGAATCATATCGGCCTACGATAGAAATAATATCGTTCTACGATGTATCGAGGTTTACCGACCGGGTGCGGGTCCTGTAAGTGAGGGAGCGATGATCCAGGAGCCTTCAAGTCGCACCGGAAATGCCGGAGAGCACGCCGTGTCCGAGCACGGTGCCGCCGGGCAATCGGGCAGCCTGAGCATCCGCGCGATCAACGTCCTGAAGGAACTGGCGGTCGAGCTGCTCGACGAAGTGCCGCCGAAGGTGGGCTGGGCGCCGCCGGACGATCTGCTGCGGCTGCTCACCGCGCGCCACCTCGCGACGGCGCGAAATTGCGGACGGCAAACCATGCGCGAGATCATCGCTTGGGCCGAGACGCGCGGGATAACGATCCCGTCTCCGCATCACACCGGCAAGTCGTTGACGGAGGTCTGGGGCGATCTGGTCGCGCGTGCCTCGGCCGGGCATCTCACCAAGAGCGAGATCACCGAGGCGCTGGAGAAATCCATTCGCCGCAGGAGCCCGCGGATTCCGGTCGCGTTCCAGATCGTGCTGCTGAAAATATTGAGCTCGACCTACGATCACTGGCCGCAGCCCTGAGCTTGCGCGGCCCCGCCGCTCGATCGTCAAACCGTTGAAAACATAAGTGGAAGGGCGGCCGGTAGTATGGTGCGTCCGGCGCGGGCTTGATAGCGTTGCACGGCGTCTGCCGTCCGGCGGAGCGAGCCAGCAGCAGGACGATCGAATGCCGCAACCAAAGCAACGACGAGCGCTCGCCGGCGCAACCAAACGCAAGGCCGTGGCCGCGACGGTGGACTACCGGGCGCTGGCGCAGTTTCGCTACGAGTTGCGCAGGTTTCTCGCATTCAGCGAGGAGGGCGCCCGGAAGGCCGGAATGACGCCGCGGCAGCATCAGGCGCTGCTCGGCATCAAGGGTTTCGTCGATCCCGGTCCGCCGACCGTCGGCGACATCGCCCGGTTCCTGCTGATCCGGCATCACTCCGCCGTCGAACTGATGAACCGCATGGCAAAGCTCGGGCTGGTCAGCCGCCTTGCCGATCCGGATGACGCGCGGCGGGTTCAGCTCAAGCTGACGGCAAAGGGTGAGCAGAAGCTCCAGGCGGTCTCGAAGAAGAACATCGAGGAACTGCGCCGCGTCGCGAGCCCGGCGTTGCGCCGCTTGCTGAAGTCTTCGCCGTCTTCCGAAGAGGACTGAGTGCAGCATCCGCCGGCGCAAGCGGCGGCGCGCGTCAGGCCGCTGCGCCCTGCGCGGCGAGCTGTGCCGCCTGGTGCTCGGTGGTCAGCGCGTCGATCAATTCGCCGAGCGCTTCGCCCGCGATCACCTGCGGCAGCTTGTAGAGCGTCAGGTTGATGCGGTGGTCGGTGACGCGTCCTTGCGGGAAATTATAGGTGCGGATGCGCTCGGAGCGGTCGCCGGAGCCGACCTTCTCCTTGCGGTCGGCGGAGCGCGCCGCCTCGACGCGCTGGCGCTCGGCATCGTAGATGCGCGAGCGCAGGATGTTCATCGCCGACGCCCGGTTCTTGTGCTGCGAGCGGCTGTCCTGCATCATCACGACGATGCCGGTCGGCAGATGGGTGATGCGGATCGCCGATTCGGTCTTGTTGACATGCTGACCGCCGGCGCCGCCCGCGCGCATGGTCTCGATCCTCAAGTCCGTGTCCTTGATATCGACGTCGACGTCCTCGACCTCGGGCAGTACGGCGACCGTGGCGGCCGAGGTGTGGATGCGGCCCTGTGTCTCGGTGTCGGGCACACGCTGCACGCGGTGCACGCCGGATTCGAATTTCAGCTTGGCGAACGCGCCGCGGCCCTGCACCTCGGCGATGATTTCCTTGTAGCCGCCGACGGTGCCTTCGCTCGCCGAAATCACCTCGACCTTCCAGCCCTGCAAGGACGCGAAGCGCTCATACATCCGGAACAGGTCGCCGGCGAACAGCGAGGCCTCGTCGCCGCCGGTGCCGGCACGGATTTCCAGCATCACGTTGCGGTCGTCCATCGCGTCCTTCGGCAACAGCGCGATCCGGATCTGCTGCTCGAGCTCGCCGAGCCGCGCCTGCAGCGTTTCCAGCTCGGCTTCCGCCATGCTGCGCATTTCGGCGTCGGTCTCCGCATCCGCCAGCATCGCCTCGGTATCGGCGAGTTCGCTGCGCGCAGAACGGTAGAGCTTCACCGCGTCGATCAACGGGTTGAGCTCGGCGAGCTCGCGCGTGATCTGCACATAGCGCTCGGACTTGACCTCGCCGAGCAGCTCGGCCTCGAGCGAGGCATGATGGGCGAGCAGGACGTCGAGTTTGGCTTCGGGTAGCATGGCGGTATCTCGAATTGCGGAAGGTACGGAAGGGCGGCAGCGGCGACGGCAGCGTCGCTACAAGGCCAGCCCCTCGGTTTCCGCAAACTTCGTCAGCGCCGCGCGGATCGAGACGCTGCCGACCGGCGCGTCCAGCAGCGGATTGATCATCGCCTCGGCCTTCTTGGCATCGAGGTCGAGGATCAACGCCTTGACCGGGCCGTGCGCAGTTGCCGACAATGAAAGAGAACGGTAGCCGATTGCGATCAGCGCCAGCGCGCCGATCGGTTTCGACGCCATCTCGCCGCACAGCGAGGCGGCCTTCTTCGCCGCCTTGGCCTTGCGCACGATGTCGCGCAGCGCGCGCAGGATCGGCGCCGAGAGGATGTCGAAGCGTTCGGAGACCTTGGCATTGCCGCGGTCGACAGCAAACAGGAACTGGAACAGATCGTTGGAGCCGACCGAGACGAAGTCGACCTTCTTCAGGAGCTCGTCGAGCTGGTAGAGCAGCGCCGGCACCTCGACCATGGTGCCGATATCGATCCGCTCGGGCAGCGAATGGCCGTGCTGGCGCAGATAGGTCAACTCGCGCTCGACGATCGCCTTGGCCTGGTCGAACTCGGCGATGTCCGAGATCATCGGGAACATGATCTTCAGCGCGCGGCCGCCGCCGGCACGCAGCAGCGCGCGGATCTGGCCGCGCAAAAGGCCCGGACGGTCGAGGCCGAGCCGGATCGCGCGCCAGCCGAGCGCGGGATTTTCCTCGATCACGGTCTCCATATAGGGCAGCGCCTTGTCGCCGCCGATGTCGAGCGTGCGGAAGGTGACGGGCTTGCTGCCTGCGGCGTCGAGCACGGTGCGGTACAGCGCGAGCTGGTCGCTCGAGCGCGGCAGGTTCGGGCTCACCATGAACTGCAATTCGGTGCGGAACAGGCCGATGCCGGCGCTGCCGGTGTCGTCGATATGCGGCAGGTCGATGGTCAGGCCGGCATTGATCAGAAGCTCGATCGGCTGGCCGTCCTTGGTCACGCAGGCCTTGTCGCGCAGCGCCGAATATTGCGCCTGCCGCCGCGCCCGGAACCGGACACGCTCGGCATAGGCGGATTCGATCTCGGTCGAGGGGCGGACATAGATCTCGCCGGAAATGCCGTCGACGATGATGGCATCGCCCGGGTCGGCGATGCCGGGCGCGTTCGGCACCTCGCCGACCGCGGGAATGCCGAGCGCGCGCGCCACGATCGAGACGTGGGAATTCGCGGTGCCTTCCTCCAGCACCAGGCCGCGCAGCCGCTTGCGGTCATAGTCGAGCAGCGCCGCCGGGCCCATCGCGCGGGCGATCAGGATGGCGTTGTCGGGCAGCTGCTCGCGCGACGGCGCATGGTCCTGGCCGACCAGCTGCCGCATCAGGCGATGGCCGAGATCCTCGAGGTCGTGCAGGCGGTCGCGCAGATAGGGATCGGTCGAGCGCAGCATGCGCGCGCGGGTGTCGGACTGCACGCGTTCGACGGCGGCTTCCGCGGTGAGGCCGGTGGCGACCGCCTCGTGCAGCTTGTGCGACCAGCCCTGGTCGTTGGCGAACATGCGGTAGGCTTCCAGCACCTCGCGGTGCTCGCCGCCGTCGGCGACGTCGCCGCGCTCCAGCATGCGGTCGAGATCGGCGCGCAGATTGGCGAGCGCAGTGTCGAGCCGCTTGATCTCCTTCGGCAGATCCTCGGCGATGTAGTTGGTGATGACGACGCGCGGCTCGTGCAGCACGACGTGGCCGAGCGCGATGCCGTCGGAGAGCACCGCGCCGGTCTTGTGCAGCGAGTGCCGCGCGGCGGGCTCGGCGCCGGGCTGCGCCAGCGCGGCAAGCTCGCCGGAGGCGATCATCTCCGCCAGCACCATGGCGGTGGTCTGCAGCGCCTCGACTTCTTCCTCGACATAGGTGCGCTTGGCGCGGTTCTGCACCACGAGCACGCCGAGCGTGTTGCCGGCGCGCAGGATCGGCACGCCGAGGAACGAGTGGTAGGCCTCTTCGCCGGTCTCCGGGCGGTAGGCGAAGGCGGGATGGCTTTGCGCGTCGGACAGGTTGAGCGGCGTCGCCTCGCTGGCGACGAGGCCGACCAGGCCTTCATGCGCGCTCATCACCGTGCGGTGGACGGCGTCGCGGTTCAGACCTTCGGTGGCATAGAGTTCGAGGGTGTTGTCGATGCGCAGCACGTAGCAGGAGCAGACCTCGGCCACCATGTTGGCCGCGATCAGCACCACGATCTTGTCGAGCCGCTCCTGGGCGGAGACTTGCTCCGCCATGGTCTCGCGGAGCCGTCTCAACAGGATGCGGGGGCCTCCCGACGCGCTCCGCATATGTTTCAGTCCCTCCCCACGTAGCCAGCGCACCGGTGCGGCCGGCCGTTGGCGCAAAACTCGTCAAAAACAACAATTTTAATCATTCGGCGTCGCCGCTCGCCAGTTCCCGCCGATTCGGGATCACTAAACTGTGCCACAGTTTGCGACAGCCTACCTGACTGGCCGTATAGCCAATCGAGGCTTGCTTTGCCAAGCAAAACGCCTGCCAGTAGCAAATAACGTCTGCGTCAGCCCAATGCTGCGCCCGCTAAGAGAAATTCTAACTCCGGGGCGCGGCTGGGGAGCACGGCCAGTGCTCGGTCTCGTCGTTCCGGGGGCGTCGCGAAGCGGCGAACCCGGAACCTCGAGATTCCGGATTCGATGCTGTCGCATCGCCCCGGAATGACAGCGGAGCGAGCCCTGCCCCTGCCGGTCGCGCCTACGCCTGGTCGAGGCCGTACAGCGTGTGCAGCGTGCGGACCGCGAGCTCGGTGTAGGCGGCGTCGATCAGGACCGAGAACTTGATCTCGGAGGTGGTGATGGCGCGGATGTTGATGTTGCGGTCGGCCAGCGCCTTGAACGCCTTGGCCGCGACGCCGGCATGGCTGCGCATGCCGCTGCCGATCACCGAGACCTTGGCGACGTCGGTCGCGGTATCGACGCGAGCGTAGCCGATCTTGGCCTTGGCGGCGGTAATCGTGTCCTTGGCGCGGTTATAGTCGCCGGCCGGAACGGTGAAGGTGAGGTCGGTGGTCTTGCCGTCCTCGGACACGTTCTGCACGATCATGTCGACATTGATATTGGCATCCGCGAGCGGCCCGAAGATCGCGGCGGCGACGCCAGGCTTGTCCTCGATCTGGCGCACGGAAATCTGGGCTTCGTCCTTGGAGAAGGCGATGCCGGTGACGACGTGCATTTCCATGATTTCCTCCTCGCTGCAGATCAGCGTGCCCGGCGGCTGGTTGGCGTGCGGGTCGATATCCTCTGGCTTGTCGAAGCTGGAGCGCACGAAAATCGGCATGTTGTGCACCATGCCGAGTTCCACCGAGCGAACCTGCAGCACCTTGGCGCCCTGCGAGGCCAGTTCCAGCATGTCCTCGAAGGCGATCTTGTCGAGCCGGCGCGCCTTCGGCACCACGCGGGGATCGGTGGTGTAGACGCCGTCGACGTCGGTGTAGATGTCGCAGCGGTCGGCGCGCAGCGCGGCGGCGATCGCCACCGCCGAGGTGTCCGAGCCGCCGCGGCCGAGCGTGGTGATGCGGCCGGTGTCGGGATTGATGCCCTGGAAGCCGGCGATCACGGCGACTTCCTTGCGCTCCTTGAAGCGGGTGATGATCTCGGTGCCGTCGATATCGAGGATGCGCGCCGAGGCATGCGCCTCCGAGGTCTTGATCGGGATCTGCCAGCCCTGCCAGGAGCGCGCCTGGATGCCGATGCCCTGCAGCACGATCGCGAGCAGGCCCGAAGTGACCTGTTCGCCGGAGGCGACCACCGCGTCATATTCGCGCGCGTCGTGCATCGGCGAGGCATCGGTGCACCAGGCCACCAGCTCATTGGTCTTGCCGGACATCGCGGAGACGACGACGGCGACCTCGTGGCCCGCGTCGACCTCGCGCTTCACATGCTGCGCGACGTTGCGGATACGATCGATATTGGCGACGGATGTACCGCCGAATTTCATCACGAGGCGGCCCATGACGACGCGTCTATTCCTTTAAGAGGATAAGTAGGTTAACCCACGCCGAAAACCGCAAGCGCGGGGACCGAAACGCGCGTATACATAGCGCCGCGCCCGGGGGCAAGCCGGTAGGTAGGGGGCCCTCGAGTGTCTTTTGGGGGTGTTTTGACCGGTTGCGGGCGGGTTGTGGCGCACGGGTAACACGGGGCAACTCGAAGGCGGATTGGATGGGACGTTATATCGATGAGATCCTGCAGCCTGGCGAGAAGGTGCTGTATTCCACCAATGCGCACTGGATGTTCTATCTGCCGGCGATCGGGGCCTGGATCGTGGTGCTGGCGCTCTTGATCCTGTCGCGGATGACGACGGTCGACGGCCTCGTGATGGCCTGCTTTGCGGCCGCCGCCGTGGTCGCGGTCGCGGCGCTGTACTGGACCGCCGCGGCCTGGTTCCACCGCTGGACCACCGAAACCGACGTCACCAATTTCCGCGTGGTGCACAAGAGCGGCTTCATCAAGCGGCGCACCTTCGAGATGAGCCTCGACAAGGTCGAAAGCGTCGACGTCAACCAGAGCATCATGGGGCGCCTGCTCAACTATGGCGACGTCACCATCCGCGGCGTCGGCGAGGGCATCGAGACCATCAGGACCATCGCCGCGCCGCTGTCGTTCCGCAATTCGATCACCGCGCGATAGGGGCGCGCGCAATCATGGCCACGCAATCAACTCTTTCCGGTTTCTCCGCCAGTTCCTCCGCCAATGCCTCCGCCAGCTCGGTCGATCCGGCCGAGGTCGCGAAATTCTCGAAACTGTCCGATGAATGGTGGGATCCGCGCGGCAAGATGGCGCCGCTGCACAAGATCAACCCGCTGCGCCTGACCTATATCCGCGACGCGGCCTGCCGCAAGTTCGAGCGCAACGCCAAGAGCCTCAGCTGCCTGTCCGGCCTGCGCCTGCTCGACATCGGCTGCGGCGCCGGCCTGTTGTGCGAGCCGTTCACGCGGTTAGGGGCCCAGGTGATCGGGATCGATCCGTCCGCCACCAACATCGCTGCCGCGAAGCTGCACGCCGACAAGGGCCATCTGTCGATCGACTACCGCTGCACCACGGTGGAGGAGATGGACGCCCGCGAGCGCTTCGACATCGTGCTGGCGATGGAGGTGGTCGAGCACGTCAATGACGTCGGCGCCTTCATCAAGCGCTGCGCTGTCATGCTCAAGCCCGGCGGGCTGATGGTGGTCTCGACCCTGAACCGCAACTTGAAGAGTTTTGCGCTGGCGATCGTCGGCGCCGAATACGTGCTGCGCTGGCTGCCGCGCGGCACCCACGAGTGGAGCAAGTTCGTCACCCCCGCCGAGCTCGAGCGCTATCTCGGCGACGTCAACCTCACCGTCACCGAGCAGGCCGGCGTGGTCTACAACCCGCTCGCCGACAAATGGACCGTGTCGACCGACATGGACGTGAACTACATGGTGGTGGCGGAAGAGGTGTGAGTTAGATACCACGGTCTCGGCCACACAACAGGTGTCGTCCCTGCGACCACAGAATGCGTAGCCCGGATGGAGCGTAGCGTAATCCGGGACTGCTTCGTCCGCGGATGAGCTGGCCCCGGATTGCGCTTCGCTTCATCCGGGCTACGGAAGTTTGTGGACATCGCGCAGGCCTGTCATGCGCCCACTCGGTTGACCGCGTCAGCGGCAATCGGCACGCTGGGCCTGTACTCCCGCCGGCATGCTTTCCTTATCCCCCATGTTCACGATCGCCTCGCTCTGGATCCCCTTCACCATCGTCGCTGCGTTCGGGCAGGTGGCGCGCAATGCGATGCAGCGGCATCTGACCGGGCCGCTCGGGACCTGGGGCGCGACCAATATCCGCTTCCTGTTCGGCCTGCCGTTCTCGGTGGTGTTCTTCGCGCTGGCGGTGCTGCTGACCGGCGATCGCGTGCCGTGGCCGTCATCGTCGTTCTGGCCGTGGCTGGTGACCGGCGCGCTCAGCCAGATCGTCGGCACCGGCTTCATGCTGCTGGCGATGAACGACCGCTCTTTCGTCGTCACCACGGCCTACATGAAGACCGAGGCGATCCAGACCGCGATCTTCGGCTTCATCTTCCTCGGCGACCATCTAACGACGACCAAGGTGATCGCGATCGTGATCGCGACCATCGGCGTCGTCATCACCGCGCTGCGGCCCGGCGGGCAGAAGAGCTTCGCCGACCTGCGCCCGACCGTGCTCGGCCTCGGCGCCGCCGCAGTGTTCGCGATCTCGGCGGTGAGCTTTCGCGGCGCGATCATCGCGGTGCCCTCAGTCTCATTTGTCACGGCGGCCTCCTACACGCTGATGTGGAGCCTCCTCGTGCAGACGCTGATCCTGTCGGTCTATCTGTTGTTGCGCGCGCCCGACGTGCTGAGGTCGATCCTCAAGCTGTGGCGGCCCTCGATGTTCGCGGGCTTCATGGGCGCATTCTCATCGCAATTCTGGTTCCTGGCGTTCGCGCTCACCGCCGCCGCCAATGTGCGCACGCTGGCGCTGATCGAGGTGCTGTTCGCGCAGGGCGTGGCGTATTTCTCGCTCAAGCAGCCGTTCTCGCTGCGCGAGGTGTTCGGCATCGTCCTGATCGTGATCGGCGTCGCGCTCTTGATCGCCGCGTAATTACCCTTTCACCGCGATCAGCACCGCGCCCGCGGAGATCAGCGCGATCCCGATCCAGCCATAGGCCGAGGGGCGTTCGCCGAGGAAGGTAGCGCCGAACAGCGCCACCAGCACGACGCTGAGCTTGTCGATCGGCGCGACCAGCGTCGCAGGTCCAAGCTTGAGCGCGCGGAAATAGCAGATCCACGACGCGCCGGTGCCGAGCCCGGACAGCAGCAGGAACAGCCAGCTCTTCGCCGAGATCGGCCCGGACTGGGTGAACTGTCCGGTCGCGAACAGGATGGCCGACAGCGTGATCAGCACGACCACAGTGCGGATCAGGGTGGCGAGATCGGAGTTGATGCCCTCGACGCCGACCTTGGCGAAGATCGCGGTCAGCGCGGCGAAGACGGCGGAAAGGAACGCCCAGACCTGCCAGGAGGAGAATGAGTCGGGAGTCATGCTCTTCCCAGATTGTCATTCCGGGGCGTGCGCAGCACCGAACCCGGAATCTCGAGGTTGCGGCGCGAGATTCCGGGTTCACGCGTCGCGTGCCCCGGAATGACGCTGCGCGTCAATTCCGGTCTTCCGGCAGCGTCGGCAGCGGCGAGACCTCGACGCCTTCGTCGATCAGCGCGCGGGCCTCTTCGGGCGAGGCCTCGCCGTAGATCGGCCGGTGCTCGATATCGCCGTAATGCATCTTGCGTGCTTCGTTGGGGAAGCGGTCGCCGACATTGTCGGCGTTCTTCACGATGTGGTCGCGCAGCTCCTTCAGCTTGCTGCGCAGCTCGCGCTCCTGCGCCATCATCAGCGATGTCGACTCGCTCGCCGCTGCCTCGACGGGCGCGGCCGGCGCCGGCTGGGCCGGTTCGCGGCCCTTCTTGCTGACGACCTGCGGCGCCATGATGGCGCGCTCGATCTTGCTTGAGCCGCAGGACGGGCAATCGATCAGGTGACGCCGCTCCTGCGATTCATAGGCCGAGGAGCTCTGGAACCAGCTCTCGAACTGGTGGCCGCGCTCGCAGCGCAGCGTGTAGCGGATCATGCCGAACCCCGGACGAGGTGCAGATGTTCCGGGCCGGCCTTGGGGTCGGCGATGCCGAAACGCCTGCCATGCTGCAGCGAGGGAATGGTCTTGCGCGCGGTCTCGACCTTGGCGGGGTCGATCTCGGCCAGGAACACGCCCGGCTCGACGCCGCCCTCGGCGAGGATCTCGCCCCAGGGGTCGATGATCAGCGAATGGCCGAAGGTCTCGCGCTTGTTCTCATGCAGGCCGGCCTGCGCTGCCGCGAACACGAAGCAGCCGGTCTCGATGGCGCGGGCGCGCAGCAGCGTGTGCCAATGCGCTTCGCCGGTCTTGCGGGTGAAGGCGGACGGCACGGTGAGGAACGATGCGCCGGCTTCGGCCAGCGCACGGTACAGCGCCGGGAAGCGCACGTCGTAGCAGATAGTCAGTCCGATCCGGCCCCAGGGCAGGTCGGAGATCACGGCAGTCTCGCCGGGCTGATAATTGGCCGATTCGCGGTAGCTTTCGCCGCCGGGCAAATCGATATCGAACATATGGATCTTGTCGTAGCTCGCGAGCAGATTGCCCTCGGGCCCGATCAGGAACGAGCGGTTGACCGCCTTCTCCGGCGAGTAGCGCAGCGCCAGCGAGCCGATATGCAGGTGGATCTTCAGCTCGGCGGCCAGCGCGCGATACGCCTTGAGCGACTGGTCGTCCTCTTCGCTCGCCAAATGCTCGAACAGCGCCTTGCGGTTGAGCTGCATCATGTTGCTGACCTCAGGGGTCAGCACGTACTTGGCACCCTGCGCCGCCGCCTCGCGGATCAGCCGCGTGCCCTGCTCGAGGCTCGGCTCCGGCAGCAATCCGGTGCGCATCTGCACCATGGCGGCGGTGAAAATGTTCTCCGTCATCAGGCGCCGCCTCCGTTGCTGAGCAGGCCGTCGAGCTTGCCCTCGCGGTCGAGCGCGTAGAGCTCGTCGCAGCCGCCGACATGGGTCTTGCCGATGAAGATCTGCGGGAAGGTCGAGCCGGCACCGGCGCGGCCATACATCTCGTCGCGATAGGCCGGGTTGCTGGCGACGCTCAATTCGGTGAACGCGGCGTTCTTGCGCGTCAAAAGCGATTTGGCCGCGCTGCAATAACCGCAGCCCGGGCGGGTGTAGATTTCAATGGCAGCGGTCATGGTGCGCTCGGTTGAACCAGAATGTCAGATTATATGGGAGCGCGGTGGGTATCGACAACCCGGGCAAACACCAGCACGTCGACCTGCGCGGCTTTGGCGCGGAGCAGCGCCCGTGCGCAGGCGTCCACTGTCGCGCCCGAGGTCAGGACGTCGTCGATCAGGATCACGCGGCGGCCCTGGACGTCAGCCTTGCGTTCATCGGCGACCCCGAATGCGCCCTGCACATTGCTGGCGCGATCCTTGCGTGACAGCCCGATCTGCTGCTCGGTGGCGCGGATGCGCCGCAGCGCTTCGGCAGCCATTTTGACGCCGCTCTGGAGCGCGATCACCTTGGCGAGCGCCCCGGACTGGTTGTAGCGCCGGCTCCAGCCGCGCCGCCAATGCAGAGGAACCGGAACCAGCAGATCGGCGTCGGCGAGCAATTCCTTCCCCGCCCGCGCCATCCAGCGATCCATTGTTGGCGCCAGATCGGTGCGATCCTGGTATTTCAATGCGTGCACCAGCGTGCGCGCGACATCGTCATAGCGCACCGCGGCGCGGGCTCTGCTGTAGGCCGGCGGATTGGCGATCGCCTCCATCGACAGCAACCCGGGCCCGGGATCGTAGACGAAGGGAATCCCAAGCCGCGGGCAGAACGGCGGCGCGATGAACGACAATCTGGCCCAGCAGGCCGCGCACACCCCCTCGCCATCGACCGGCTCGCGGCACGAAACGCATAGCGTCGGCAGCGCGATATCGAGCGCCAGCCGCGCCGTGCGCAGCCACGCGCCCCCGATCGCGCCAAGCGCGCGCTGGACGTGACCGGTAATGGAGCGTGTCGGTGATGCCTCGGCGTCCATGGCGGGCGAGGCTAGCGTTTGAGCAACGCCGGCTCAAGGCGCATTGCCTGCGGCGGCGGTCCGGCGTAACCAGCGGCATGACACCGAACCCGCCCTCAGCCCCCATCCTGTTCGACCGCGCCTTGCTCGGCGCGCGGCTGGCGCGCGCGCGGCGCGAGGGCGCGGCGACATTCCTGCTCGAGCGTGCCAGCGAAGACATGGCGGACCGCTTGCAGGCGGTATCGCGCAGCTTTTCGGCGGCGGCCGATGTCTGGACGCCGGGTGTCGGGCTCGCGGACGTCCTGTGCGGGCGTGTCGCCGCGGTCGATGCGATCGGTTTCAGCGAGGCGGAAGCGCTCGGTCTGGCGCCGGAGTCGCTCGATCTTGTGGTCTCCGCGCTGGCCTTCCAGTTCGTCAATGATCTGCCGGGCGTGCTGGCGCAGCTCCGCCGGGCGTTGAAGCCGGACGGGCTGCTGCTCGCTTCGATGCTCGGCGGCGATACGCTGACCGAGCTGCGGCAAAGCTTTGCCGCGGCGGAGGCGGAATGCGAGGGCGGGGCGTCGCCGCGCGTCGCACCGTTCGCCGATCTGCGCGATATCGGCGCGCTGTTGCAGCGGGCCGGCTTCGCGCTGCCGGTCACCGACGTCGACCGCGTCGTGGTGCGCTATTCAAGCGCGTTCGCGCTGATGGCTGACCTGCGACGCATGGGTGCGACCAATGTGCTGCGCGAGCGCCGCCATACCTTGACCCGCCGCGCCACCATGCTGCGGATGGCGCAGATCTACGGCGAACGCTTCGCCGATCCCGACGGCCGCATCCGCGCCACCTTCGACATCGTCTGGCTGTCCGGCTGGGCGCCGCATGAAAGCCAGCCGAAGCCGCTCAAGCCAGGGTCGGCGAAGGCGAGCCTTGAGGCGGCGGTGAAGGGGATGAAGCGTTAGGGACGCACGACGCAAGGGCTCCCTCTCCCGCTTGCGGAGGAGGGCAATTGGATATGGAATGAACCGATTCTTCCGCGCCGTCATGGCCGGGCTTGTCCCGGCCATCCACGTCTTTATCTCCGCGTGGAAACGAAGACGTGGATGCCCGGGACAAGCCCGGGCATGATGAGTTTGTGGGAACTCCGATCGCCTCAAACGGCCATATGCGATTGCCCTGTCCTTGCGGGAAAAGGCGAGGGGAGCTTGCACGATTTCGGAATAATGGAATTATGCCGGTGAGTTGCCCGACGTGTCAAGTCGCCTGGTCGAACGCCTGCCACCGCCACCTGCTTTGCATGGGGTTGTTTTCGATATTTTGGCAGCGCGCCTCCCTCGCAAGCGGAAGAGGCGAAGAGGATCACAGCAACAGATCGATCAGATGCGGCAGCAGCGGGATGTCTGCGGGCGGCATCGGGTAGTCGCGCAGCTTGCTTGCGCGGACCCAGGCGAGGTTCTGGCCCTCGCGCGCCGCCGCGATGCCCTCCCAGCGCCGGCAGATGTAGAGCGGCATCAGCAGATGGAAGGTCTCGTAGGCATGGCTGGCGAAGGTCAGCGGCGCGAGGCACGGCTCGCTCACGGTGATGCCGATCTCCTCATGCAGCTCGCGGATCAGGGTCTGCTCCGGCCGCTCGCCGGGCTCGACCTTGCCGCCGGGGAATTCCCACAGGCCGGCCAGCGCCTTGCCCTCGGGGCGCTGCGCCAGCAGCACGCGCTTGTCGGCATCGACAAGCGCGCACGCGACGACGAGGGTCAGCTTGATGTCAGCCATGCGGCGGGGGATTCCTTCCAGTCTGCAAGCTTTCATTAACCAGCAACGCGCTGTCAGCCAAACGATTTATGCCCGCGCGGCTTTCCGCGATCGCGATAAGCCGGCCTTAATTCGTATCCGGCAGGGTGAAGGTTCTCATTTATCTGCCCATCATATTCTTTGCCGACATAACCCATGAGCACCTTGATCCGGACCATCAGCCGTTTCCGTCGCGATCGCTCCGGCAACATCGCAATGACCTTTGGCCTCGCTGTGCTGCCGCTCGTCGTCGCGGTCGGATGCGCGGTCGACTATTCCCGCGCCAACCAGATCCGCAGCAAGCTGATATCGGCCGCCGACGCCGCGAGCGTCGGATCGATCGCCAAGGCGTCGCCCGGCTTCATCGCCGCCGGCGCCATGACCTCGGACGGTGAGATCCAGGCGGGCGAAGCCGATGCGGCCAAGATCTTCAACGGCAACATCTTCAACCAGAACGGCTTCACGCTGACCAGCGTGACGCCGACCATGACCAAGACCGGCGGCGTCATCACCTCGACGGTCAAGTTCACCGCCGATGTCCCGACCATGTTCCTCGGCGTGATCGGACAAAGCAAGATGACGGTGACCGGCGCGTCGACCTCGACCGCGAACATGCCACTCTATATCGACTTCTATCTCCTGCTCGACAACTCGCCGTCGATGGGGGTTGCGGCGACGCCGGCCGACCTGACCAAGATGGTCAACAACACGTCCGACAAGTGCGCCTTCGCCTGTCACGACTACAACGACGCCAACAACTACTACAATCTCGCCAAGACGCTCGGCGTGACGACGCGGATCGACGTGCTGCGCAGCGCGACCCAGCAATTGATGGACACGGCCGCGAACACCGCGACCTATGCCAGCCAGTACCGGATGGCGATCTACGATTTCGGCGCCTCGTCGAAGACGATCGGCCTGCGCGCACTGTTCTCGCTGTCGACCAGCCTGTCGAGCGCCAAGTCCGCGGCCGGCAACATCGACCTGATGGGCGTCTACGGCAACAACGATACCTACACCGCCGACAAGGACAGCCAGTTCTCGACGGTGCTTCCGGCCATCAGCAACGCGATCAGCGCGCCGGGCCCGGGCACGGCGGCAGCGCCGATGAAATACCTGTTCTTCGTATCCGACGGCGTGGCCGACGAGCCGAATTCAAGCTGCCTGAAGCCGATCAGCGGCGGCAATCGCTGCCAGTCGCCGATCAATCCGGCGCTGTGCACGGCGATCAAGAACCGCGGCATCAAGATCGCGGTGCTCTACACGACTTACCTGCAGCTGCCGACCAACGGCTGGTACATGACCTGGATCGATCCGTTCAACCAGGGCCCGTTCGGCCCGTCGCCGAACAGCCAGATCGCGCAGAACATGCAGGCCTGCGCGTCGCCGGGCTTCTATTTCGAGGTCAGCCCGACGCAAGGCATCGCCGACGCGATGAACGCGCTGTTCAAGAAGGCCGTCGCCGACGCGCGGATCAGCAGCTAGCGAAGCGCACACGCTCTATCACCGTCACCCTGAGGAGGCCGCAAAGCGGCCGTCTCGAAGGGTCGACGGCCAGGGTTTCTCTATGCGGCGCTCTCGTGGCCGTGCATCCTTCGAGACGCGCTACGCGCTCCTCAGGATGACGGGTAGGAAGGTGTGCGATTAAGACCGGTAATCTCCGTTGATCGCGACGTATTCCTTGGTGAGGTCGCAGGTCAGCACGCGGTCTTTGGCCTTGCCGAGGCCAAGCGCGACCTTGATCTGGACCTTCGGCGCCTTCATCGCCTCCGACACCTCTTTCTCGTTGTAGGAGGGGTCGCGCGCGCCGCTCTTGGCGACGCGGATGCCGTTGAAGGAGATCGAGAGCTTGTCGCGGTTGGCGGGCTCGCCGGCCTTGCCGACCGCCATCACCACGCGGCCCCAATTGGCGTCCTCGCCGGCGATCGCAGTCTTCACCAGCGGCGAATTGGCGATCGACATCGCGATTCTGCGTGCCGACGGTTTGGTGGTGGCGCCCTCGACCACGACCTCGACCAGCTTGCGGGCGCCTTCGCCGTCGCGCGCCACCTGCTCGGACAGATCAGCGAGGATCTGCTGGAACGCCTTGGTGAAGGCCTTCAGCCGCGGGTCGCCGGCGCGCGAGATCTTCGGCGCGCCGTTGGCAGCGGCGGCGCCGGTCGCGAAGGCGAGCAGCGTGTCCGAGGTCGAGGTGTCGCCGTCGATGGTCAGCGCATTGAAGGTGTCCTCGACGCCGGCCTTGAGCAGGGATTGCAGCACCGAGGCCGACAGCGGCGCGTCGGTGAAGATGAACGACAGCATGGTCGCCATGTCGGGCATGATCATCCCGGCACCCTTGGCCATGCCGTTGATCGTCACCTTGGCATTGCCGAGCTTGACGGTCGCGGTGGCGACCTTCGGAAAGGTGTCGGTGGTCATGATTGCCTTCGCTGCGTCCATCCAGCGATCGGGGGTCGCGGTCTCCGCGAGCTGCGCCAGCACGCCGTCGAACTTGGTGGCGTCGAGCGGCTCGCCGATCACGCCGGTGGAGGCGAGGAACACGTCCGATGTCGAGCAGCCGACCGCCTTCGCCGCGATCTGCGCGGTCAGCGCGGTCGACGCCTTGCCGGTCTTGCCGGTGAAGGCGTTGGCGTTGCCGGAATTGACCACCAGCGCGCGCGCAGCGCCGCCCTGCAGCTTGGCGCGGCACCATTCGACCGGCGCCGACGGGCACTTCGACTTGGTGAAGACGCCGGCCACCGCGGTGCCCTTGTCGAGCAGCGCGAGCAGCACGTCGGTGCGCCCCTTGTAGCGGATGCCGGCGGCAGCGGTCGCAAGCCGCACACCCGCGATCACGGGCATCTCGGGAAAGTCGGGCGGGGCGAGGGGGGAGACGGCGGTGGACATCGGCAAGCTTCCGGCTACGGGGAGGGAAGCGCTCCATAACATCTCGCCGCAAGAAGCGGGAGAGGGCTGCGATGCGAACGCGCTGTCATGAATCGTTCAAGGAAGCGGTAGCGCGACGAATGTGTAGCCCGGATGGAGCGAAGCGCAATCCGGGACGAGTCCCTCCGCGGCAACAGACCCCGGATTTCGCTGCGCTTCATCCGGGCTACGAGGACGGGCTAAAAAAGCAAAATGGCCGGGACGAGCCCGGCCATCGCGCATTGAAGCTATCGACGTCGCAAAGCTTACTTCTTCGCCGGCGCCATCTTGTTGTCGGCCGGCTTCGGCGCGTCCTTGGCGGCATCCGCCGGCGCGGCCGCATCGGCCGGCTTGTCCATGCGCTCGACCTTGGCGGCCTCGCGCAGCTTGGCGACATAGTCGGCCTGGGCCTTGCGGGTCACATAGGTCTCGATCTGGGCCTTCACCTGCTCGAAGTCGGGCGCCTTGCGGTTGCGCTTTTCCTCGACCTTGATGATGTGCCAGCCGAACTGCGACTTGACCGGATCGGAGATCTTGCCCGGCTCGAGCGAGAAGGCGACCGCGGAGAATTCCGGCACCATTTGCTCCTTGGTGAAGAAGCCGAGGTCGCCGCCGTCGGAGGCGCCGGGGTCCTTGGACTTCTTCTTGGCGAGCTCGCCGAAATCGGCGCCCTTGTCGAGCTCGGCCTTGATCGCCTTGGCCTCGTCCTCGGTCTCGACCAGGATGTGGCGGGCGTGCACCTCCTGCTCGCCTGTGATCTGCTTGGCGGCCTCCTCATAGACCTTCTTCATGGCGTCGTCGGTGGTCGCGGCCTTGCCCTCGCTGGCAAGCAGGCTGTCCATCAACAGGCGGTTGCGGGTGAAGGCGAGCCGCTTCTTGAAGTCGTCATTGTTCTCGATCTTCTTGTCCTCGGCGGCCTTGGACACGATCTTCATGTCGATCAGGAAGGACAGCACGTTGTCCTTGCGGGTCGAGGGGTCCATCTGCTGCAGGCTCTGGCCGAGTTCCTCCTCGGCGAGCGCCACGTCGCTGGCGTGGATCTCCGAGCCGTTGACCTTCGCCAGCACCGGGTCGGATTCCGCGGCCCGGACCGGGAGGCCGGCAGCCAGCACTGCGACAAGACAGCCCGTCGCGGCCAGGGTGGCGAGGCCGAGGCGCAGGCCGGTTTTGGTTTCCGGGGGCGAGGTGGTCATGCAAAATCCTTGTCTCAAAGGGGGGAAGCTCGAGCGGGGCGGACACTCGCCCAATCGTGTTACATTGGCAACGCGAAAGTCTTGTCAAAATGATGAATTCCTTGACATCTTGCCAGCGTTGACAACCCCCCGACCGGGCCATATCTCTGGCCAACCGCGTCAGCGGCGAGAGCGCTTATTTTGCTGCGTTTTTCGCCGTTGAACCCAGGATGGCCTGTTTCCCACTCAATTGGCGGAGGAGCCCCCGGGCCGGGGCTCGAACCGTAGCGCGTCACGTTGAGTTGATAGGCGATCCGGCGGACCATCTCAGGCTGTAATCCAAGACTGAATTCCAAATTGAATTCCAACACTGAACGAAGACCGAACTCGAGACCGAAGAACAGGAATTTCGCATGATCGGCGCGCTCGCCCGCAAGTTTTTCGGCTCCGCCAACGACCGTCGGGTCAAGGGGTATCAATCCCGCGTCAACGCCATCAATGCGCTGGAGCCCGAGCTCGTCAAACTGACGGACGAACAGCTCAAGGCCCGCACCGCCGAGTTCAAGCAGCAGCTCGCCAGCGGCAAGACGCTGGACGACATCCTGGTTCCGGCCTTCGCCACCGTACGCGAGGCCGCCAAGCGGACGCTCGGCCAGCGCCATTTCGACGTTCAGCTGATCGGCGGCATGGTGCTGCACGAGGGCGACATCGCCGAGATGAAAACCGGCGAAGGCAAGACGCTGGTCGCGACGCTCGCGGTCTACCTGAACGCGCTCGCCGGCAAGGGCGTCCACGTCGTCACCGTCAACGACTACCTCGCCCGCCGCGACTCCGGCTGGATGGGCCAGATCTACGCCTTCCTGGGGCTGACCACCGGCGTGATCGTGCACGGCCTCGACGACGCCGAGCGCAAGGCCGCTTATGCCTGCGACATCACCTACGGCACCAACAACGAATACGGCTTCGACTATCTGCGCGACAACATGAAGTACCGCCTGGAGGACATGGTCCAGCGCGAGCACTATTACGCGATCGTCGACGAAGTGGACTCGATCCTGATCGACGAGGCGCGCACGCCGCTGATCATCTCCGGCCCGCTCGACGACCGCTCGGATTTCTACAACACCATCGACACCTTCATGCCGAATCTCGCCAAGAAGGACGACTACGAGGTCGACGAGAAGCAGCGCACGGTGACGCTGACCGAAGCCGGCATGGAGAAGCTGGAGAACCTGCTCCGCGACGCCGGCCAGCTCAAGGGCGACTCGCTGTACGACGTCGAGAACGTCTCCGTCGTGCATCACGTCAACCAGGCGCTGCGCGCGCACACGCTGTTCACGCGCGACAAGGACTACATCGTCCGCGACGACGAGGTCGTCATCATCGACGAGTTCACCGGCCGCATGATGCAGGGCCGGCGCTATTCGGAAGGCCTGCACCAGGCGCTGGAAGCCAAGGAGCACGTCACGGTCCAGCCCGAGAACCAGACGCTGGCCTCGATCACCTTCCAGAACTATTTCCGGATGTACCAGAAGCTGTCCGGCATGACCGGCACGGCGCTGACCGAAGCCGACGAACTGTTCGACATCTACAAGCTCGAGGTCGTTGAGATCCCGACCAACCTGCCGGTGGCGCGCCTTGACGAGGACGACGAGGTCTACCGCACCCAGAACGAGAAATACGCCGCGATCCTTGCCGAGATCGAGCGCGCCAACAAGCGGCTGCAGCCGGTGCTGGTCGGCACGGCGTCGATCGAGAAGTCGGAAGTGCTGGCCGAGTACTTGAAGAAGCACGGCTACAAGCAGATCGACTTCACGTCCGAATCCGGCATGGAGAAGCTCTATGCCGCCGCGCGCGCCGGCAAGCCGGCAAAGCTGTTCGCGGTGCTGAACGCGCGCTTCCACGAGCAGGAAGCCTATATCGTCGCGGAAGCCGGCGTGCCGGGCGCGATCACGATCGCGACCAACATGGCCGGCCGCGGCACCGACATCAAGCTCGGCGGCTCGCTCGAGATGCGGATCCAGCAGGAGACCGCCGGGATCACCGATGAGGCCGAGAAGGCCAAGAAGATCGAGCAGATCAAGGCCGACATCGAGCGCTTCCGCGAGATCGTGCTGAAGGCGGAAGAGGATTTCGAGGTCGAGCCCGCCAAGGGCAACAAGCCCGCGAAAACCGTGAAGAAGCCGGGCGGCCTCTACATCATCGGCTCAGAGCGTCACGAATCCCGCCGCATCGACAACCAGCTGCGCGGCCGTTCCGGCCGTCAGGGCGATCCCGGCCGCTCGAAGTTCTTCCTGTCGCTGGAAGACGACCTGATGCGCATCTTCGGCTCCGACCGGCTCGACAGCATGCTGCAGCGGCTCGGCCTGCAGGAAGGCGAAGCGATCATCCATCCCTGGATCAACAAGGCGCTCGAGAAGGCGCAGCAGAAGGTCGAGGCGCGCAACTTCGACATCCGCAAGAACCTCTTGAAGTTCGACAACGTCCAGAACGACCAGCGCAAGGTGATCTTCGACCAGCGCGTCGACCTGATGAAGGACGACAGCGTCGTCGAGACCGTGACCGACATGCGCCATGCCTTCGTCGAGGACGTGGTCGCCAAATACATTCCCGAGCACGCCTATGCCGAGCAGTGGGACACCGCCGGCCTCAAGGACGAGCTGAAGCGTGTGCTCGATGTCGATCTGCCGGTCGATGAATGGGCCAAGGAAGAGGGCATCGCCGACGAGGAGCTGCTGACGCGCATCGAGACCCATGTCGACGAGCGCATGGCCGCCAAGGTCGCGCAATGGGGTCCCGACGTGATGCGTTACGTCGAGAAGACCATCCTGCTGCAGACGCTGGACCATCTCTGGCGCGAGCACCTGATCATGCTCGACCATCTGCGACAGGTGATCGGCCTGCGCGGCTATGGCCAGCGCGATCCGTTGCAGGAGTACAAGACCGAGGCCTTCAACCTGTTCCAGGAGATGAGCGCGCATCTGCGCGAGGCCGTCACCGCGCAGCTGATGCGGGTCGAGATCGTGCCGCCGGAGGAGCCGCCGCAGCCGCTGCCGCTGATGGAAGCGCACAAGCTCGATCCCAACACCGGCGAGGACGAGTTCGCGCAGGCCCGCCTGACCGAAGCGACCTACGCCCAGGCCTCGCTGGCGCCGGGGATGATTGCCACCGACCGCGATCCGAACGATCCGGCGAGCTGGGGCAAGGTCGGCCGCAACGAGGACTGCCCCTGCGGGTCTGGCAAGAAGTACAAGCACTGCCACGGCCGGTACGCTTAAGCCGCCACGCGCGCCGACGCCGCGGGCGACTGGCCCGCCCGTCGAGCCGCAGCGCCTTCAGCCGGCGAAGGCCTTGTCGAGATCGGCGATCACGATCTTCTGCATCTTCAGCATCGCCTGCATCGCGCGGTCGGCTGCCTTGCGATCGGGGGCGCCGAGATAGCGGCCGAGCGCGGTCGGGATCACCTGCCAGGACAGGCCGAAGCGGTCTTTGAGCCAGCCGCAGCGCGATTCCTGGCCGCCGTCGGTGAGCTTCTCCCAGAAGTAGTCCACCTGCTCCTGGGTCTCGACGCTCAGGAAGAACGACACCGCCTCGTTGAACTTGTGCTGCGGCCCGCCATTGAGCGCGTGGAACCGCTGCCCCTCGAGCTCGAAGGTCGCCATGAAATCGCTGACGGTCTCGATCTCCGCGTTCGGAAACACCGATTGGTAGAAGGCGACGGCATCGCGGACGTTGTTGTCGAGCCAGAGGAACGGCGTGATCGAAGTCATGACGGGAAGTCCTCGCTAATTGTCGATCGGGGAAGCCTGCGCGACGGCGCGCGAAGGCTGCGCCGCAGGGCGCGCCCCAAGGACGCACCAAACCGCTGCATCCCGACATTTCCTGCCGGTCTTTTTTCGATGGTTTCGGCAGGAGCGCGCCGGGCCGGCGCGGCCTTAATTGGCGCTGCCGATCAGGCTTTCCAGCAGGCGCTTGAGCTCGGTGGTCGACTTGTCGCCATAGCTCTCGACGATGTGCTCCTCCTGGCTCACCGCGAGCGAGTTGAGCCGCCGGCACAGCGCCTTGCCGCGGTCGGAGACGAACATCAGCACCTTGCGGCGATCCTTGGGATCCTGGACGCGATAGACCAGCGCGTCCGACACCATGCGGTCGATCATCTTGGTCAGCGTCGGATGGTTGAGCAGCACAGCATCCGCAAGCTCGCCCATCGAGTGGCCGTTGCCGTCGGACAGCACTTTCAGGATGCGCCACTGCTCGACCGGCACGCCTTCCTTGGCGAGCCGCGTCTCCAACTGCCGGTTGATCTCCCGGTTGGCTTGCGCCAGCAGGTAGGCGAGATGTTCGGTGATCGGGGAATTTTCTTTCGGCGGTTTAGCCACGGCGTGAGACCTGGTTCCTGACCCGGTGAATGAATGTCCGGCAACTCATGCCGTTTCTATATGCACTTCAATTGTTGAATATTCAATATTTTCACCTAGGATATTCCCCCAACCAAGGGGCGGATGCCGCGACCGCCCGCTGGCTGCGTTGCGTACTGCTTCCCAGACAGGAGTTGGCGTGCTCTCGACGGTCTCTTTCCAGGCGTATGGCGGCATGCCCGTCGCGCCGCCGCTGCTGTTTCGAAATCCGTCGTCCTGCGCGGCCGATCTCGCTTTGACCGTCAAGCCGGGGTCCTCGCGCCGCGGCGGCACCGACAGCAAGCTTAGAATCGGCAATTTCATCACCTTCTCGGGCGCGCCCGGGATCTGGGGGCCGATCTCCGCCAACAGCGTCATGCTCGCGGTCGCCGAGATCAACCGCCGCGGCGGCATCCGCGGCCGCGAGGTCGAATTGTCGATGTACGACGCCGGCGGCCCGATCGAGGAGGTGGTGCGCCGCGCCGAGCGGGCGATCGCGTTCGACGAGATCGACGTGATCATGGGCTCGCATATCTCGGCGGTGCGCCTCGCGCTGCGCAAGGTCACGGCCGGCCGCATCCCCTATGTCTACACGCCGGTCTATGAGGGCGGCGAGCGGACGCCGGGGGTGATGGCGATCGGCGAGACGCCGCGCGCGGAAAGCCGGCCGGCGATCCACTGGCTCACCGAGGTCAAGAAGGCGCAGCGCTGGTACCTGATCGGCAGCGATTATGTCTGGCCCTGGCAGTCGCATCGCGCGGTGAAGCGCTACATCAAGGAGGCCGGCGGCCACGTCGTCGGCGAGGAATTCGTCCCGCTCGGCGAGGACAATCACGAGCCGCATCTGGCGCGGATTCGCGCAGCACGGCCCGATGTCGTGCTGATCACCCTGATCGGCACCGACAGCATCACCTTCAACCGCGCCTTCGCCGAGGCCGGGCTTGCCGCGACCACGCTACGTTACGCCGGCGCGATGGACGAGACCGTGATGCTCGGCATCGGCCCGGACTCGACCCAAAACCTGTTCTGCGCCTCCGGCTATTTCGGCTGCATCGATTCGCGCGCCAATGACGACTTCCGGACCAGCTACCGCGCGATGTTCGGGGCGCATGCGCCGCCGATCGGCTCGGTCGGGCAGTCGAACTATGAGGGGATGCGCTTTCTCGAAGCGGCGGCCAACCAGGCGCGCTCGCTGTCGATCGGACCGCTGTCCGCCGCAGCGCACAACCTCGTCTACAGCGGCGCCCGCGGCACCGTCACCCTTCGCGACGGCCGCGCTGAGATGCCGATCTATCTTGCCGAGGCCGACGGTCTCGACTTCAATGTGATCAGGACGATCTAGATGGACCGGGCGATGCCGCGCTCGCCGCGCGGCTTGCCGGTGCCAGACAGGAGCAGGTGTGCATTCGACGCCCTACGTCATGGCCCGAACCTTGAGCAACAGGTATGGCGGCCTTCCATGCCCGCCTTCCCTGCTGTTCCGGAACCTGACGTCGGCGCGGTCCGATCGGGTGTTTTCTCCGATGGATCGGGACGGTTTCGGTCCGCGCGGTGCGCGCAGCCGGCTTCGGATCGCCGGCTTCGTCTGCTGCACCGGTTCGCCCGGGATGTGGGGACCGGCCGCGACCTCGAGCGCACAGCTCGCCGTCGCCGACATCAACCGGCGCGGCGGCATCCTCGGCCGCGAGGTCGAGTTCTCGGTCTATGACGCCGGCGGACCGATCGAGGACGTACTCGACCGCGCCGAGCAGGCGATCGCGTCCGACGACGTCGATCTCATCATGGGCATGCACACGAGCGCGGTGCGCGTCGCGTTGCGTGGCCTGATCACCCGCAGCAAGATCCCCTACATCTACACGCCGGTCTATGAGGGCGGCGAGCGGACGCCCGGCGTCATCGCGATCGGCGAGACGCCGCGCTGGCAGAACCGGCCGTCGATCCACTGGCTGGCCGAGGCGAAGCGCGCCTCGCGCTGGTACCTGATCGGCAGCGACTATGTCTGGCCATGGCAGTCGCACCGCGCGGTGAAGCGTTACATCAAGGAGACCGGCGGGCTCGTGGTCGGCGAGGAGTTCGTGCCGGTCGGCGAGGATAATCACGAGGCGCAGCTGGAACGCATCCGCGCCGCGAAACCCGATGTCGTGCTGATCTCGCTGATCGGCACCGATAGCGTGACCTTCAACCGCGCCTTCGCCGATGCCGGCCTTGCCGCCACCACGCTGCGCTTTGCCGGCTGTTTCGACGAGACGGCGCTGCTCGGCATCGGCGCCGACAAGACCGAGAACCTTTACTGCGCCTCCGGCTATTTCCCCTCCGTCGGCTCACGCGAAGGCGACGATTTCAGGGACCGCTATCGCGCGATGTTCGGTGCGTTCGCGCCGCCGGTCGGCTCGTGCAGCGAGTCCGCCTATGAAGGGTTCTGCCTGCTCGAGGCCGCCGCCAAGCGCGCCGGCACGCTGGACATGCGGCCGCTGCTCGCGGCGGCGGACAACCTCGTCTATCGCGGCCCGCGCGGTCCGGTCACGGTGCGCAGCGGCCATGCCAGGATGCCGATGTATCTTGCCGAAGCCGACGGTCTCGACTTCAGGGTGATCAAGCCGATCTGAGCAGTGCGACAGCGTCGCCGGAAGGTTTTGCGAAATAATACTTGAAAAGGAAAATATTTCCGTTTTCAATACAGCAACGGGGTGAGCGGTTCGCGCGGGCAGCGCGCCGCTGCACCTGCGTCGAGGGATCAAATCCAAAGATCAAAAGCTATCAGGAGAGCGCCGTGACCGTCGTCCTTCCCACGCCAACGCAACTTCGTGCCGTCGCCGAGCAGTGCGGCCTGTCACTGACCGATGAGGATGTGGCCTCGTTCCGGGGCCTGATGCAGGGCTCGATCGACGCCTACAACGTGATCGCCGCGATGCCGGACGAACTGCCTGCGGTGAAATATCCGCGCACGCCCGGCTATCGCCCGGCGCCAGAGGAGAACCCGTGCAACGCCTGGTACTACAAGTCGACCGTGAAGGGCGCGGCGTCCGGCAAGCTCAAGGGCAAGACGGTGGCGCTGAAGGACAACATCATGCTGGCCGGCGTGCCGATGACGAACGGCTCGTCGACGCTGGAAGGCTATATCCCCGATTTCGACGCCACCATCGTCACGCGGATGCTCGATGCCGGCGCCGAGATCGCCGGCAAGACCCATTGCGAGCACTTCTGCCTGTCCGGCGGCAGCCACACCAACTCTTACGGAGCGGTGCACAATCCGCACAAGATGGGCTATTCGGCCGGCGGCTCGTCGTCGGGCTCCGGCGTCGTGGTCGCGCTCGGCGAGGTCGACATGGCGATCGGCGGCGACCAGGGCGGCTCGATCCGCATGCCGTCCTCGTTCTGCGGCACCTACGGCATGAAGCCGACCTGGGGCCTCGTGCCCTATACCGGCATCATGCCGATCGAGATCTTCGTCGACCACACAGGACCGATGACCGCAACGGTGGAGGACAACGCGCTGCTGCTCGAGGTGATCGCCGGCGACGACGGCTACGATCCGCGCATCAAGGCGCCCAAGGTCGAGGATTACACCAAGGCGCTGGGCAAGGGCGTCAAGGGCATGAAGATCGGCATCCTCAAGGAAGGCTTCGAGCAGCCGACCGCGGAAGCCGCGGTCAATGAAAGCGTGCGCGAGGCGGCCAAGCGCTTCAAGGATCTCGGCGCGTCGGTCGACACCGTGTCGATCCCGATGCACATGGTCGGCCCCGCGATCTGGACCCCGATCGGCACCGAAGGCCTGACCCAGACCATGATGTTCGGCGACGGCTACGGCCTCAGCCGGCCCGACCTCTATTCGACCTCGCTGATGGACTTCCATCGCGGCTGGCGCCGCCAGGCGGACTCGCTGTCGGAGACCACCAAGCTGTTCATGATGCTCGGCACCTACATCAACAACAATTTCGGTCCGCGCTTCTACGGCAAGGCGCTCAACATCTCCCGCCGCCTCACCGCGGCCTATGACAAGGCGTTCAAGGATTACGACTTGCTGCTGCTGCCGACCACGCCGATGAAGGCGCCGGCGCTGCCGGCGGCCAATGCCAGCCGCGAGGACTATGTCGCCCGTGCGCTCGAGATGATCACCAACACCGCGCCGTTCGACATCACCCACCACCCGGCGATGTCGCTGCCCTGCGGCATGGTCGACGGCCTGCCGGTCGGGTTGATGCTGGTCGGCCGGATGTTCGAGGAATCCACCATCTACCGCGCCGCGCACGCCTTCGAGCAGGCCGGCGACTGGAAGAAGATGTGAGGCGCCGCTTGTTGCAGACGCAGGCTGGATGGATCGAACGCCGGATCGAACGACATGGCTAGCACTTTTGCCGCGGCGTTCGAGATCGTGAGCTTCGGCGCGATCATCGTGCTGGTGGTGCTCGGGCTCGGCATCATCGCCAGCATGATGGGCATCTTTAACTTCGCGCAGGGCGAGTTCGTCCTGCTCGGGGCCTATGTCACCTATCTGGCCTACGCCCATGGCGCACCGGTCTGGGCCGGCATGGTCGCGGCGCCCTTCGTGGTCGGCGCGATCGGCTTCGTGCTCGAGGCGCTCATAATCCGGCGCTTCTACGCCGCGCCGATCGTGGCGATGCTCGGCACCTATGCGCTCGGCCTGATCATCCGCGAAAGCGTGCGCGGCCTGATCGGCGGCTTCTATCTCACGGTGCCGGAGCCGATCGGCGGCTCGATCGACCTCGGTTCGGTCCACATCTCGGCCTGGCGCTTCACCATCATCGTGATCACGCTGTTGGTGATGGGTGGCTGCTATCTCTTGCTGGCGCGCACCTCGTTCGGGCTTCGGGTCCGCGCCACGCTGGAGAATCCGGCGCTGGCGCGCGCGTCGGGCATCTCGACGCCCCTGATCTACGGGGCGACCTTCGCGTTCGGCGCGGCGCTGGCCGGACTTGCCGGCGCGCTGATCGTGCCGGTGTTCAGCCTGTTCGCCGATCTCGGCATCCGCTTCCTGATCCAGGGCTTCGTCGCCGTGATGGTCGGCGGGGTCGGCTCCTTCATCGGTCCGGTCGCCGGCGCCGGTGTGATCGGCACGCTCAGCGCGGCGCTGCCTTGGGTGATGTCTCCTGTCGTCGCCGACGTCCTGGTCTTCGTGCTCGCCATTGCCTTCATCAAATTCCGCCCACAGGGCCTCATATCGGGAAAAGGGGTTTAGTCAGATGTTCGATCGCACCAATCTCACGCGCCGCCGCTTCATGAGCAATTTCGCGTTCGCGACCGGCGCGCTCGCGACCGGGGTCGGCAGCTGGGTGGTCAGGCCCGACTGGGCCAACGCAGCGGAGGGACCGATCAAGGTCGGCATCGCGACCGACCTGACCGGCCCGATCGCCTATGCCGGCAACGCCGACGCCAACGTCGCCAAGATGGTGATCAAGGAGATCAACGCCGGCGGCGGCCTGCTCGGCCGGCCGCTCGAGCTCTATATCGAGGACACTGCCTCGAACGAATCGGTCGCGGTCGGCAATGTCCGCAAGCTGATCCAGCGCGACAAGGTCGACATGGTGCTCGGCGGAATCACCTCGTCGATGCGCAATGCGATCAAGGATCCGATCGTGGCGCGCGGCAAGACGCTCTACATCTATCCGCAGCTCTACGAGGGCAAGGAGTGCACGCCCTATCTGTTCTGCACCGGACCGACCCCGGCGCAGCAATGCGACACCTTCATTCCCTGGCTGATCAAGAACGGCGGCAAGAAATTCGCGCTGCCGAGCGCCAACTATGTCTGGCCGCACACGCTCAACGTCTACGCCCGCAAGGTGATCGAATCGAACGGCGGCGAGGTGGTGTTCGAGGAATACTACCCGCTCGACCAGGTCGACTTCTCGGCCACCGTCAACCGCGTCATCTCCAACAAGGTCGACGTCGTCTTCAACACCGTGATCCCGCCCGGCGTCGGCCCGTTCTTCAAGCAGCTCTATGAAGCCGGCTTCCTCAAGAACGGCGGGCGGCTCGCCTGCGTCTACTATGACGAGAACACGCTCAACATCAATCAGGCCAACGAGATCGAGGGCCTTGCGAGCTGCCTCGACTATTTCAAGGTGCTGACCAAGGAGGATCCGTTCGACGCCAAGCTCCAGGCAGCCTATGAGAAGGATTTCCCCGGCAACTTCCTGTTCGCGGCCGGCAGCGCCGCCACCGGAACCTATCGCGGCCTCAAGCTGTGGGAGGCGGCGGTCAAGGAGGCCGGCAAGGTCGACCGCGACTCCGTTGCGGCCGCGCTCGACCACGCCAAGATCGCCGAAGGGCCGGGCGGACCGGCGGAGATGGTGCCGGGCAAGCGTCACTGCAAGATGAAGATGTACACCGCTGTTGCCAAAGGCGGGAACTATGAGATCGTCGCGCGCAGCGACGGTCTCGTTGATCCCAAGGAATGCTGAGCGACCATGGTTGGAGCAAGAGAGGCTGTCGCACGCGTCGGTGAGGAACCAGATGTCGTGACGGGCGAGGGTGCACCGGCCGCAAGCGCGCCGGCGGGACGGGTATCGGCAGGATGGAAGGTCCTGCCGATCGTGGAAGGGCTGGTGCTGCTGATCGCACTGGTCCTGCCATGGGTGCTGCAGGACTATCTGACGGTGTTCGCCACCCGCGTGGTGATCCTCGCGTTGTTCGCCCTGTCGTTCGACCTGGTGTGGGGCTATGCGGGCATCATGAGCTTCGGCCAGGCGCTGTTCTTCGGCGCCGCCGGCTACGGCGTGGCGCTCTTGGCGCGCGATCTCAACGTCACCTCGATCCTCCTGATCCTGCCTGCCGGAACGCTGATCGGGCTCACCGCGTCGCTGCTGCTCGGCGGCTTCCTGCTGCTCGGGCGTTATCCCTCGAGCGTGATCTTCGTCTCGCTCGGCACCCTCACCGGCTCCTATGCCGCGGACCGGCTGGCGCGCGGCTGGTACTATCTCGGCGGCCAGAACGGCATCCCGTCGATCCCGCCGCTCACCCTCGGCAGCTACGAGTTCGAGGAGGGGCCGATCTACTACTACATGGTGCTCGGCATCCTCGTGGTCGTCTATCTGCTCTGCCGCTTCCTGGTCCGCTCGCAATTCGGCCTCGCGCTCGCCGGCCTGCGCGAGAACGAGCAGCGCATCGCCTTCTTCGGCTACAAGGCGCAGCATCTGAAGGCGATCATCTTTGCAGTCGGCGGCACCATCGCCGGTCTTGCCGGCAGCCTCTATGCCTTCCACGAGGGCTTCGTCTGGCCCAACATGCTGGGCGTCGTGTTCTCGACCCAGGTCGTGCTCTACGTCTTGTTCGGCGGCTCCGGCACGCTGATCGGCGCCGTGATCGGCACCGTGATCATCGAGGGCGTCAGCTTCTGGCTGTCCGACAATTACCGCGACGTCTGGCCGATCATCCTCGGCGTGCTGCTGCTGCTCGTCATCATGTTCCGGCCGCTCGGGCTGATCTCCTTCGTGCTCGGCGAGCGCGAGCGGGTCGGCAGTTTCGGCAAAGCCCCGAAGGAGACCGGCAATGCCGCTCCTTGAGGCGCAAGGGATCAGCAAAGTGTTCGGCAAGCTGACCGCGCTCGACGGTGCAGCGCTGACCGTCGGCGAGAACGAGTTCCACGGCCTGATCGGCCCGAACGGCTCGGGCAAGAGCACGCTGATGAAATGCGTCGCCGGCGCCGAGGTGCCGACCACCGGCAAGGTCAGCTTCATCAACACCGACATCACGGCGTTCACGCCGACCGAGCGCGCCCGCGCCGGCATGAGCCTGAAGTTCCAGATCACCTCGGTGCTGCCGACGCTGACGCTGTACGACAACATCCTGCTGGCGCTGCAGGCGCACTGCTCGCTGTTCGACCTGGTGCTGTCGCGCACCCGCAAGAAGCTGCACGATCAGGTGATGACGATGCTGACCCAGTTCCGGCTCGCCGATCGCGCGCATGATGCCGCCGCGGCGCTGTCGCACGGCCAGCAGCAATGGCTCGAGATCGCGATGGCGCTCGCCGGCAAGCCGCGGCTGTTGCTGCTGGACGAGCCGACCGGCGGCATGAGCCTCGAGGAGCGCCGCGTCACCGGCGAGCTGTTGCAGCCGATCAAGCAGCATTGCTCGCTCGTCATCGTCGAACACGACCTCGATTTCATCCGCGACATCTGCGACCGCCTCACCGTGCTCGACCAGGGCAAGGTGCTGGCCTCGGGAACGGTCGCGGAAATCCAGGCCAACAAAAGCGTCCAGGAGATCTATCTTCGCCGTGCCTGAGCAAACCTTCCTCGATATCCGGCATCTCGACGCCGGTTATGGCCGCAGCCAGGTCCTGTTCGATGTCAACATCGGCATTCCCTGGCGCGGCGGCGTCGCCGTGCTCGGCCGCAACGGCGCCGGCAAGACCACGCTGATGAAGACCATCGTCGGCGAGCTCGCAAGCTCGCAGGGCGAGTTGTTCTTCGACGGCCGCGACATCACCCGCCGCCGCACCGAGGAGCGGGTGCGCTCCGGCATCGGCTATGTGCCGCAGGAGCATTCGGTGTTCGCCCGCCTGTCGGTGCGCGACAACCTCGCCGTCGGCTCGCTGTTCAATTCCGATGCCAGCGCCGTCGATCGCGTGCTGGCCATCTTTCCGAAACTCGGCCAGCGGCTCGACCAGCCGGCCGGCACGCTGTCCGGCGGCGAGCGCAAGATGCTGGCGATCGGCCGCGCCATGCTCGGCAATCCAAAGTTGCTGCTGCTGGACGAGCCGACCGAAGGCGTCTGGATCGGCGTGATCGAGGAGATCACCGAACGGCTGATCGAGCTCGCCAAAAGCATCTCGGTCGTGATCGTCGAGCAGCATCTCGACCTCGCGCTGCGCGTCGCCGACTATGCCTATGTGCTGGACCGCGGCCGCGTCGCGCTGCAGGGCGGCGCCAGCGAGGTGCGGAGCGATCCGGAACTGCTGCGCTATCTGGCGCCGTAGCAGGCTTCAATGCGGCAGGCGGTCGGCCTTGCGGCCGATCACGCCGTCTCCCGGCGTCCGCGTCCGCCGTGCCGATCGTATCTCGCGACGCACATACCAGGCCGCGACCGAGCAGATCAGCCAGGCCAGCGATGCCGCGATGAAGGCGGCCGGGACGCTGCGGCCCACCGTCAGCGCGAAGACGATGGCGAATGCCAGCATGCCGACCGCGCCGAGCGCTGCGCCCGCCGCATCGAGCGCCGCGGCCTGCTGCCCGCGCCACGTGCCGTCGAGGCCGGCGTTCCGCTTGCGGCGGATTTCATGCTTCTCGATGAGGGTGGCGCTGGCGCAGAAGATGGCGGGGAGTGCAAGAAAGGCGCCGCCGACATAGGCGCCGCACGTGCTGCTGATCAGTCCGGTCAGGACGGTGGCGCCGCCACCGAGCACGAAGCGGATCAGATATTCGGTCCACCGGCTTTCCCTGAGCGAGGACAGTGAGACGCGGACCGGTGTCATGCCTGTCCTCCGGCAACGCCCAGCAAGCCGAAGACGATCGCGAGCCAGACGACAAGCGCCAGCAAGGTGGCGGGGGCAGCGCGGAGCCTCGCGCGAATCAGCAATTGGCAGACCACGAAGCTATAGATGGCCAGCGCAACGGCGCCAGCCATCATCGCGCGGCTCTGCAGGCCGGCATAGTCGGTGCCGTGCTGGTACACGGCGATGCCGAGGGTGGCGAGCGCAACCGACGGCGCCGCGCCGAACAGCCCGGCGAAGCTCTTCGGACGCAGCACGTCACCCAGCATCGCGAAGGCCGACACCACGGCCCCGCCCACGAGAAAGCGGATGACATATTCGCTCATCGCGCCTTGCCCCGCGGTGGATCGTCACCGGGATAGCCGGTCCACAATCGCAGCAGCCGCTCGAGAAGTGCTCCGAGCCCGAATCCCGCGATCACGTCGCTCGTCCAGTGTGCGAGAACCATAACGCGCGTCAGCGAGAGGCCGACCGCGAGTGCCTGGATTGGGCGGCGCGCGCCGGCGGGCAATGTCGCTGCCGCCGACGCCAGCGCGCCCATATGCAGCGCGTGGCCGGATGGGAAGGCGTCGTCGCGCTTGCCAGAGATCGGGATGCCGTTGGCATGGCCGGCCACGGTCAGGCGATCCGGGCGAGTCTGGTTGAACAGCAACTTCAGGCCATGCGGCAGCAGCGATGCTGCGACCGTCACCAGCAGCGCGTGATTGCCGGCGCGCTCGAGCGAGGCGCCGCGCCCGCGCGAGGCGAGCCAGCCTGCGGCGGCGAGCGCAAGCAGGACCTTTTCGTCAGCGCCCCAGGTCAGTGTGCGGGCGATCTCTTCCGGCGCAGGTGCGGTGTTGCGGGCGATCGCACGCGCGATCATGGCGTCCGCCGCGGTCGGGCGAATGGTGATCGGGAAGGGGGCGCCTCGCTGGCGGCGTGCGCGAACTCGGGCTGTCGTATGCATGATCAGGTTCCCATCCAACGCGCCAGCCGCGGCATGGGTCCTAACCGGCGTGCGAGGCATCGCCCGGAGGAACCAAATGCAGATCGATGGTCTTTAGCCTCTGCCCGTCTCGACTTGATCCCAAGGTCTCATCCCGAGGTTTCGCGCGCCAACCGGGATGCACGGCGGGCGATGGATTGTAGGCAGGGAGAGGTGTCGATGACGGAGCCGGACGTTCGCAAGGGGATGCCGCCGGTCAAGCTTTCGCGCGATGAATTCGAACGGCGCTACCGCAAGCGATTTGCCGATCCGGTCTTTCAATCCATGCAGACGGAGCTTGCGACGATCATCGCCGGCGCCTGGGACGCCTATCGTCATTCGCGCAAGGCGCCGGTTACCCGCAAGGCCGGCCCCGGTTTTGCCGATCCCGACTATGATCTCGCGGTCGATTGGCTGTCCGCGCGCGATGCCATCGATGAAGCGCAACGCAGGCACGACGATCCAAACGAAGCGCCGCATATCCTGCTGATCAACGGCTCCTCGCGCAGCGAGCACACGTGTCCCGGCGAGATGTCCAAAAGCTGGCGCATGGTCGAGATCGCCGAGGCCGCCTTCCGCGAGATGGGCCTCGCGGTCGATGTGCTCGATCTGTCGCGGCTGACGTCCGAGTTCGGCAGGGAGATTCACCCCTGCAAGTCCTGCGTCTCCACCTCGATGGCACTCTGCCACTGGCCGTGCAGCTGCTATCCGAACTACTCGCTCGGGCAAACCGACGACTGGATGAACGAGATCTATCCGCTGTGGGTGCGCGCGCACGGCATCATGATCATCTCGCCCGTCAACTGGTACCAGACGCCGACCGGACTCAAGGCGATGATCGATCGCCTGGTCTGCGCCGATGGCGGCAATCTCGATCCGACCTCGACCCACGGTAAGACCGCGAGCGAAGCCAAGGCGCTCGAACTCAAGGGCTGGCCATACCCCAAGCATTTGCGCGGCCGGCATTTCGGCATCGTGGTCCACGGCGACAGCGTCGGTGCGGAAACATGCCGCCGCTTTCTTGCGGACTGGCTCACCGACATGGAGTTGATCTCGGCCGGCGGCAGGGCCGAGATCGATGGCTATGTCGGCTACATGAAGCCCTATGCGACGTCGCATCGCGATCTCGACGAAGACAAGGCCTTCCAGGAACAGGTGCGCAATGTCGCGCAGGCGCTCGGCGCCGCCGTCGACCTCGCGCGCACCGGGCATCTGGAAGATCCCGGCAAGGGGCTTGAGGACCCGCGGCCGAAGTAGGATGGAATCCGGGTTCCCAAAGGAACGATGGGCCCCCGCTGCCCGTTAGGCCGCGGGAGGAAGTCACAATGCGCTATATTTCGATTGCAGCTCTTGTTGCTGCTGCCGTGATGAGCAGCGGTGCCGCGTTGGCGCAGCATTCCGGTACGCCATCGGAACAGAGCGCGTGCACGCGCGATGCACAGCGCTTCTGCCGGAAGGACCTCGGCAATGACGGTGCCGTGCAGAACTGTCTTCAGATGAAGCGGGCCAGCCTGAGCCGAAGCTGCAAGAAGGTTTTCGAAAGCCACGGAATGTAACCCGTCGCCTGCCAACGCGCATGCGACGTGACGGAGCGTGGCGTTTGAAGCCGCGAGCTGGCGGTGCGGCGCCTTGAGTGCGATCGGCGCCCGGCCTCCCTGCGCGCTCTGCCAACGGAGAGAGCGGAACGAAGAGCAAAGCTCGGACAAATCATGTCGCGAGAACGTTGTGGTGTGACTCACAGACCGCGCCACACACTCAATGTCGTCCTGGCGAAAGCCAGGACCCATTACCCCAAATGAGAGTTGTTGCGCGACGCTGGGGCCAACGATCCCATTCACGATCAAGTTCGGTGGTTATGGGTCCCTGCTTTCGCAGGGACGACGGCTGGAAATAGTTTGCGCTACAGCAGCATTGCGACAAGCGGCAGCGAGCTGTCTTCGCGCAGACGCGCCCCGCCTACTTCACCGCCGAGAAGCGGGTGTCGAACGAGTTGGTCTGCACCACAGGCGCGGAGCCGGCGAGTTGGGTCGACGACGACGGGGCCGGTGCGGCGGCTGCGGCCGTGGTCACTGCCGGCTTCGGCGCGGGCTTGGCGGCCTGCTTCGGCTCAGCCTTGGGGGCGACGCGAACCACCGATTGCGGCTTGGCCTCGGCGACCTTCGGCTTGGCTGGTGCGGCAGCGGCCGGAGCCGGCGCGGTCGTCTTGCTGGCGTCGGCGGTGCCGCCGATCCCGACCTTGCGGGCAAAACTGGAGAAGAAGCCTTCGGATTTGTCAGAGGTGGATTTGTCAGAGGCGGATTTGTCAGAGGCGGATTTGTCGGACGCGTTCGCCGAGGCGACGCGGGTGCTGGCCGACGATGCGGTGGACGACGTTGTCGCCACGACCGGCTCTTCCTGCTGGACCGCGAGATTGGGCTTCGGCGGATTGACCGTACCGGGGATCGTGCCGGGCGCGCGCGCCAGCGACATCGAGGCCAGCGCCTGGCTGTCGCCGCCTTCGGAGAGGCCGGTGTTTCCTTCCGGAATCTTCGAGGCGAAGATCGCGTTCATGCCGCCGTCGATGCCGGTGTTGAGGCGCGCAACGGGCGTGCCCTTGGATACCAGCTTGGCGGTCTCGGCGGCGTCCTTCTGCTCCTTCTCGTGCACGGCGCTCGCGATCTCCTCGGGGATCACATAGGCCGGGCACTTCGCGGAGGCGTCGAACACCGGATCGCGTGTCGCGCCCGGCGCCTTCACCGCGTCGAACACATACTTCTTCTCGCAGAAGTCGACCTTCGGCTCCTGCTTCGTCACCTCGAAATGATCGTAGCCTTCCTTGATCATCTTCCAGAACGGCATGTTCGGATTGTTGCGGTGCTTGGCCATGTTCACCGGCGTCATCCGGAACGGGTAGGCCTGCAGCTGGAACGCCTTCTGGCCGCCGAAGAAGGATTCGCGGCCGAGCGAGTAAATCTCTGCGATCTGCTCGTCGGTCATCGCGTAGCAGCCGCGCGAAGAGCAATCGCCGTGCACCATCAGCTGCGAGCCGGTGCGGCCGAGCGCCTTGTCGAAGGCGTTGGGATAGCCGGTGTTGAACGACAGGTAATAGGCCGACTGCGGGTTCATCTGGCTCGGGTTGATCGAGTAGAACCCTTCGGGCGCCTGGCGGTCGCCTTCGCGGACCTTCGGACCGAGGTCGCCCGACCAGCGGCAGATTGGATAGGTCTTGAGCAGCGCGAACTGGCCGGAGCGGTTCTGCTTCCAGACCTCGAGCTCGGCCTCCTGCTTGAACAGCCGCACCAGGATCGGCGACTGCATGTCCATGTCCTTTTCGGTCATGGCAGCGACGAGCTTTGGCGGGACCGGCTGGTTGGCCTTGGCGTTCTGCGCGAGCGAGATCTGGTCGCTGTCACAACCGGCGAGCATGACGCCTGCGGCGAGGACCGCCGAGGTCAGAAGCGCGCGTACGAGCGTGCGATGAGTCAAGTCCGAGCTCCACACCCACCGGGCGATTTTCGCGACCCCAACACGGCGAATATGCCCTGAAGCCATTGTGTAAAATATTAGCCTTCGACGACCCCTGCTCGCAACCTGAACCGGGGCGGACAGCCCTCACGGTAGCAGGCATGGTTCAAGGAATGTTAAAGACCCGGCTCGGGGCCCAATTACGGCAAAATTGGTCGATTTGGACGAAAAATCGGGCGGTTTGGGCGCCTCAGCCGAGCTTGCGGCCGATATCGAGGAATTTCTGGCGCCGCTGTTTGCGAATCGCGTCCGGATCAAGATTTCGTAGGTCGTTGAGCGCCTGGGCGACGGCATCGCCGGTGGTCGCGATCATCGCGCCCGGGTCGCGATGAGCGCCGCCCGAGGGCTCCTTCAGGATCTGGTCGATCACCCCGAAGCGCAGCATGTCCTGGGCGGTGATCTTCATGCTGTTGGCGGCTTCCTGCGCCTTGGTGCCGTCGCGCCACAGGATCGAGGATGCCGCCTCCGGCGAGATCACGCTGTAGATCGCGTGCTCCATCATCAGGACGCGGTTGGCGGTAGTGATGGCGATGGCGCCGCCGGACATGCCTTCGCCGGTGACGATCGCGACATTGGGCACGCCGAGCGACAGGCAGGCGTCGGTCGAGCGGGCGATCGCCTCGGCCTGGCCGCGTTCCTCGGCGCCGATGCCGGGATAGGCGCCGGCGGAATCAACGATCGACAGCACCGGAATGCCGAACCGGTCGGCCATCTCCATCAGCCGCACCGCCTTGCGGTAGCCTTCGGGCCGCGCCATGCCGAAATTGTGCTTGATGCGGCTCTCGGTGGTGGCGCCCTTCTCCTGGCCGACCACGCAGATGCTCTCGCCGCGGAAGCGGCCGAAGCCGCCGACCAGGGCCTCGTCGTCGGCGAATTTGCGGTCGCCGGCCATCGGGGTGAATTCGGTGATCAGGCCGCCGATGAAATCGGTGAAGTGCGGCCGCTGCGGATGCCGCGCCACCAGCGTCTTCTGCCACGGCGTCAGATTGGAATAGAGCTCGGTGAGCGCCTGCGCCGCCTTGTCCTCGATCCGCGCGACCTCGTCGCCGATGTCGCTGCCGCTCGCGGCAAGCGCACGCAACTCGTCGATCTTGGATTCAAGCTCGGCGACGGGTTTTTCGAAGTCGAGATAGCTGCGCATCGGGTCGGGCATCAACTCAATATAGGGAGGAACGGTGCGAGGGGCGAAGCGGTTTCGGCGTCGGAAAGAGAAGCTTTGTAACTTCAAACGGTTAACGCGCATCCGGGTGGAATGCACGCTTCGGGATCGCAAGCAGGTGACGCTCTTTCTGCGGAGACGAAGCGGAAGTCAAGGCGGATTGCTCGTAGCCCGGATGGAGCGAAGCGCAATCCGGGGAGCTATATCGACCGATATTCCATTCCCGGATTTCGCTTGCGCTTCATCCGGGCTTCTGTAACGGGCCTTGGTTAGTCAATCCCTTTTCGCGTCATCCACTCGCCGGGCACTTGCTTCTGTACGGGATCGGCGCGAAGGCCGTCGCCTGATGGGGTGCATTGAGGAGCCGGCCGGCCAATCTACGGATTGCGTGGTCGTGAGCCACTTCCCGGATGGCGGCCTGACCGGATCCATCGTCCCAGCGGAGGGACTTCGCTCGGGGAGAGCCTGGTGTCGTGGCCCGCCCGGAACCGATTGCTGCTCCTGGCTAGATGGCCTTGGTCATCGGGTTGAACGGTTTGGTGTCGGCGAGCATGCGATGCAGGATCACGGCGAGCTTGCGAGCCAGCGCTACCTTGGCCTTGCGCATGCCTGCGCGCCGGGCGATCCGCATCGCCCAGCTCTTCAATGCCGAGCAATTCTTGACCGGCTTGGTCAGCATGACGTGAGCTGCCTGGTAGAGTGCCTCGCGCACGGAGGCATCCCCGATCTTGCTGATGCGGCCGGTGTAGTCGGTCTTACCGGACTGGTACTTCTTCGGGGTGAGCCCAAAGTGGGCTCCCGTGGCCTTCGAGGAGCGGAAGCGCTTCGGGTCGTCGATCGCCGCGGCATAGGTGAGCGCCACGATCGGACCAACGGACGGCGTTGTCATCAGGAGCTTGGCGGATGGATGCGTCCTGGCGAGCTTCTGGGTGTGCTTGTCCAGGCTCTTGAACTCCCGCAGCAGCACCGCATGGGCTTGGAGCAGCGCCGCCGCGACCAACTCCAGTCCGGGATGGCCGGTCACGAGCTCGCGGATGCGTCCGGCGAACGTGCGCTCGGTGGTCGCACCGACCTTCAGGCCAAAACCGCGAAGTATGCCGCGCAGGCTGTTCTCGACATCGCGAAGCTTGGATTGCAGCAGCTTGCGCGCCGTCAGGATGGCGCGGGTCTCCTGCGCCGCGACCGACTTGCAGTGCACCGGCCGGAACCAGCCGAGCCGCATCAACTGCGCGATCCGGCGGGCATCGTTGCGGTCCGTCTTCACCGGCATCGACTTGAAGGCTTCGCGAACGTGCCGCGTTTCCAGCAGCTCGACCGCAAGCCCTGCGTCTCGCAGACCCGCATACAGCCATTGCGACAAGGGGCCTGCCTCCAGCCCGATCCGTTCCAGTACCAGACCCAGCGACCGGAACCAGGCGATCAGCGCCGCCGGCTCGCTCGCAACCTTCGTCTCGCGCAAAATCTTGCCTGTCCCATCGACAAGGCAAACGCTCGAGCATTCCAAAGACACGTCAATTCCTGCATAGTGGTACATGGTCGTCCCTTAATGATGCTTGGAGCGGGCTTGCCCGACTCCGTTGAACACCATCAGTTTGAGGGACGACCGCCTTCCAACCAACAGGCCGCTCGCGAGCGCGCTTCCAAATTGCGCCGTAGCGAGCGGGCGGCCGGCCCGTTACCCCATCTACGGATCCCTAGGACTTCTCCGCCAACGGGTGCAGGTCGCGGACCAGGCTCTTCAGCCGCTCCTCGACCACATGGGTGTAGATCTGGGTGGTCGAGATGTCGGTGTGGCCGAGCAGGGTCTGCACGATGCGCAGGTCCGCGCCATTGTGCAGCAGATGGCTGGCAAACGCATGACGCAGCACGTGCGGGGAGACCAGCCGCGGCGCAAGGCCGGAGGCGCTCGCGAGCTCCTTCAGATCGCGGGCGAAATGCTGCCGGGTCAGATGGCCGCTCTCGCCGGAGGACGGAAACAGCCATTTCGCCGGCGCGGCCTTCTTCGCCTTCGGCTGCATCACTTCCAGCGCGGCGAGATAGTCCGCCATCGCCTGGCGCGAGGCGTCGTTCAGCGGCACCAGCCGCTCCTTGTTGCCCTTGCCGCGCACCACGATCATCCGCGCGTCGCGCCGCGCCGCCGAGACCGGCAGCGACACCAGCTCGGAGACGCGCAGGCCGGTGGCGTAGAGCACCTCGAGCAGGCAATACAGCCGCAGCGCGCGCAGCCGCTGCGCCGGCGAGACGTCGGTCTGGGTCAGTTCCTTGGCGCGGGTCAGCATGCGGTCGACGTCGGCGATCGACAGCACCTTGGGCAGGCCGCGGCCGCGCTTCGGGCCGGACAGGATCGCGGCCGGATCGTCGGTGCGGACCCGCTCATTGAGCAGGAAACGGTAGAGATGCCGCATCGCCGACAGCCGCCGCGCCACGCTGGTCGACTTGAAGCCTCTGACATCGAGGTCGGCGAGGTAGCCACGCAGCGTCTCGGTGTCGGCGCTGGTGAAATCGGCGCCGGCATGGGCGAGGTAGTCGGAGAAATCGGTGAGGTCGCGCCGGTAGGCGTCGAGCGTGTTGGCGCCGGCGCCCTGTTCCGCGGCGAGCATGTCGAGGAACAACGCGGTCAGTCTGGCGTCGGAGGACTTGGCGAGGGTCTTGGCGGGATTTTTGGCAGCAGCGGGCATGCCGGAATCATAGCGTCTATTTCTTGAGGAACTTATCCGGTGGGATGGTCACCGTCATTTCCCGCGGTTTCGGGTGCACGAAATTAGCCAGCGCGAAGACGATGCCGTAGCCGATCCCGAAAATCACGGCGACGACCGTCAGGAAGCGGAACAGGCTGGGCATGGAGGCGACTCGGGCGGCGAATTAACCAATGAAATCATCCAACATGTTCCCCGCGCGGTTGCAAGAGTCGCTGGTAAGGGTGTCGCCGGGGGTAGTATAGGTGGCTCGAATTCTGAACAATTCGTCCCAATATCCGAGCTTTTTGATGTCCGACGCAGCCGTACCGGCGCCTACCCACCCGACCCTGGAGGCCGACATCGCGGCCGCGCTGGGGACGAGGTCGATCGTGCTGGTCGGCATGATGGGGGCCGGCAAGTCGACCATCGGCCGGAGGGTGGCGGCGCGACTCAAGCTGCCGTTCACCGATGCCGACACCGAGATCGAGGCGGCGGCGGACATGACTATCCCGGAGATCTTCGAGAGCAAGGGCGAGCCGTATTTCCGCGACGGTGAGGCGCGGGTGATCGCCCGCATCCTCGGCAATGGCCCGGTCGTGCTGGCGACCGGCGGCGGCGCCTTCATGCGCGAGGAGACCCGCAACCGGATCCGCGACCGCGCGATCTCGATCTGGCTCAAGGCCGACAGTGATATCATCATGCGCCGGGTGCGCCGCCGCGCCGATCGTCCGCTGTTGCACACCCCTGACCCCGAAGCGACCGTCAACCGCCTGCTCAGCGAGCGCGAGCCGGTCTACGGCACCGCCGATTTGACGATTGCCTCGCGCGACGTGCCGCACGACCGCATCGTCGACGAATGCCTCGAGGCCCTGCATGCGCATCTGTGCGGTGCGCGTCCGGCCGACGAGCAACCACCTGTGATGGATTGAACGCGACCTCATGACTGCGCCCTTGAAACATTCCGCCTCAGTTACCGTCGACGTCGCGCTCGGCGACCGCGCCTATGACATCGTGATCGGCCGCGACGTGCTGCAGTCACTCGGCGAGCGTGTCGCGGCGCTGCGGCCCGGCGTGCGTACCGCCATCGTCACCGACCGCACCGTCGCCAAGCACTGGCTGGAGCCGACCGAGGCGTCGCTCGCCGCCGCGGGGGTGCCGACGTCGCGGATCGTCGTCGAGGAGGGCGAGGGCTCGAAGAGCTATGCCACGCTGACCGAGGTCAGCGAGGCGCTGATCGCGGCGAAGATCGAGCGCAATGACCTCGTGATCGCGCTCGGCGGCGGCGTGGTCGGCGATCTCGCCGGCTTCGCGGCCGCGATCCTGCGCCGCGGCGTCGATTTCGTGCAGGTGCCGACCTCGCTGCTGGCGCAGGTCGATTCCTCCGTCGGCGGCAAGACCGGCATCAACTCGCCGCAGGGCAAGAACCTGATCGGCGCATTCCACCAGCCGGTGCTGGTCATCGCCGACACCTCGGTGCTCGACACGCTGTCGCCGCGCCAGTTCCGCGCCGGCTACGCCGAGGTCGCGAAATACGGCATCCTCGGCGACGAAGCCTTCTTCGCCTGGCTCGAGAAGAACCACACCGACATCTTCGCCGGCGGCGCCGGGCGCGAGCACGCGATCGCAACCTCCTGCCGCGCCAAGGCGGGCGTCGTCTCGCGCGACGAGCGAGAGACCGGCGAGCGGGCGCTGCTCAATCTCGGCCATACCTTCGGCCATGCGCTGGAAGCCGCAACCGGCTTCTCCGACCGGCTGTTCCACGGCGAGGGCGTCGCGGTCGGCATGGTGCTGGCGGCGGAATTCTCGGCGCAACTCGGCATGATTTCGTCCGACGATGCGGGGCGCATCGCGCGTCATCTGTCCGCGGTCGGATTGCCGACGCGCCTGCAGGATATCGCAGGCTTCGCGCAGGAAGGCCTTGCCGACGCCGACGCGCTGCTGGCGCTGATGGCGCAGGACAAGAAGGTCAAGCGCGGCAAGCTCACCTTCATCCTGCTGGAGGCCGTCGGCCGCGCCGTGATCGCCAACAATGTCGAGCCGCAGCCGGTGCGCGACTTCCTGCAAGCCAAGCTGAAGGCCTAGACCGGGATGCCTCTCCTTCGGATCGTCATCCCGCTCTATCTTTTTGATTTGAGCATGATCCTTTCGGAAAACCGCTACACACTTTTCCGGATCATGCTCTAGCCACGGATCAGTTCAGTGGGATGGTTCACCTTCTCGATCGTGCTGCTCTGCCTGTTCATCTCGGCGTTTTTCGCGGCGAGTGAGACGGCGCTGACCGGCGCCTCGCGCGCCAGCATGCTGCGGCTGTCGAAGCAGGGCAACACCGATGCCGGTGTGGTCTCCAAGCTGGTCAACATGCGCGAGCGCATGATCGGCGCGCTGCTGCTCGGCAACAACATCGCCAATATCGGCGCCTCGGCGCTGGCGACCGGCGTGTTCACCGCCTGGTTTGGCGACGTCGGCGTGCTCTATGCCACCGCTGTCATGACCGTGATGGTCGTGGTGTTTGCAGAGGTGCTGCCCAAGACCATCGCGATCAACGCGCCCGACCGCATCTCGCTTTTGGTCGCGCGGCCGATGCGGCTGACGATCTTCGTGCTGGGGCCGCTGCTCACCATCATCGAGACCATCGTGCTGGCGCTGATGAAGCTGCTCGGCATCAAGGTCGGGGCGCATCAGGCGGTGCTGTCGCCGACCGAACGTCTGCGCGGTGCGGTCGATCTGTTGCATCACGAGGGCAAGGTCGAGAAGCAGGATCGCGACATGCTCGGCGGCTTGCTGGATCTCAGCGAGCTGCAGGTCTCCGACGTCATGGTCCATCGCACCGAGATGACGATGGTCAACGCCGACCTGCCGCCCGAGGAACTGGTGCGCGAGGTGCTGGCGAGCGAATACACCCGCATCCCGCTGTGGCGGGAGAAGCCGGAGAACATCGTCGGCGTGCTCCACGCCAAGGACCTGCTGCGCGCGATGCGCGCCAACGAGGGTGACATGTCGGCGATCGATGCCTCCGCGATCGCGCTGCCGCCCTGGTTCGTGCCGGAGATGCGTCCGGTCTCCGAACAGCTGAAGGCGTTCCGTCGCCGCAAGACCCACTTCGCCCTCGTGGTCGACGAGTATGGCGAGGTCGAAGGCATGGTGACGCTGGAGGACATTCTGGAGGAGATCGTCGGCGACATCTCCGACGAGCATGACGTCGTCGTTGCCGGCGTGCGGGCGCAGCCGGACGGCTCGGTCGTGGTCGACGGCTCGGTGCCGATCCGCGATCTCAACCGCGCGATGGACTGGCGCCTGCCGGACGAGGAGGCGACCACCGTCGCCGGCCTCGTGATCCACGAGGCGCGCTCGATCCCGGAGCGCGGCCAGAGCTTCACCTTCCACGGCTTCCGCTTCCGCGTGCTCCGCCGCGAGCGCAACCGCATCACCGCGCTGCGCATCGTCGCCGTCCCGCGCGAGACCGAGCTGGAGGAGAAGAAGCCGAAGCGGGCGGGGACGGCGTTCTAGTTCGAGTTGGCTAGGCTGCCGGTACCGTCACCCTGAGGAGCGCGCATCGCGCGCGTCTCGAAGGGTCGACGGCCACCAGCCGGGCCGTGCATCCTTCGAGGCTCGCTCCGCTCGCACCTCAGGATGACGGTTTGGCGACTGCCCCAGTGCTACTCGATATCGATCGAGATACCCGACAGCTTCCAGGCGCCGTCGGAGGGGATGAAGCCGAGCTGATACTTCACCTGCTTGGGCGTGGTGTCGAAATGTCCCTTCAGTCGCAGCACGCCCTTGTCGTCGATCCTGGCGTCCTCGTCGAGAACGATCGGCTTGGCAACCACGGCGTCGAACACCGCATGCTTGTCGACCAGATCCTTGAAGATGGTCTTGAGCTTGTCGGGTGGAAACTGGTCGCGGAACGGCTTTGAGATCTTGGCGTGGAACACGGTGAAATTGTTCGCGGCCACCGCATCGTTGAGCGACACCAGGATGCTCTTGATCAGCACCTCCTGGACGAACGGGCTCGGCATGTCCAGCGCGGAGGCCGGGCGCATCGCGCAGATCAGGAGCAGGCCGGCGGTGACGATCGACCGGAAACGTGGCCAGCAACGGATCATCAATGGCCCCATATCATGCGTGGCGGTGCAATCCGTAGTTTCACCTGCTCACCTATGGAGCAGGTCCATCCTGTTCTCATAGAGGAAAACCACCGCTTCGTCTTGAGGCAAGCGCGAACTAGCGCGGCTTTTCCCCGGGGCCGTGGGCGTGGATCGCCAGCGCATGCACCGAGCCGGCGAGTTCCTGCGCCAGCGTCGCATTTATCATGCGATGGCGTTCGATCCGGCTCTTCCCTTCGAAGGCCGGAGACACAATATATACCCGAAAGTGCGTCTCCCCGCCTGGCCTGTGGCCGGCGTGGCCCTCATGCAGATGTGACTCGTCGACGACGTCGAGGCTTTCCGGCAAGAAAGCTTCACGCAACTTGTTTATGATAGCGTCTTTGGTGCTCATGGCGGCGGAGTTAGGTTCGCGACAGCTTTTCGTCAATGGTGCAAGCGGGAAACGAGGTCCGCGCAATGTCAAGACTTGAAGATTTGTGCATTGCGTAGTCAAAGAGAACATGCCGATCGATTCATCAAAATTCTTCGACTCCATTCGCATCAAGCCGACCAAGGTCAGTGCGAAGCGCCAGGCGCAGGCCGGCGAGCAGGCCGTGACCTGCGAGTGGGCGGGTTGCCAGAACAAGGGCGCGCATCGCGCCCCGAAAGGCCGCGAGAATTCACGCGAGTATTGGCACTTCTGTCTCGACCACGTCCGTGAATACAACCAGTCCTACAATTTCTTCCAGGGTATGAACCCTGACGACGTCGCGCGCTACCAGAAGGACGCGCTGACCGGCCACCGTCCGACCTGGAAGATGGGCGCCAACAACGGCAAGAAGGGCGAGAGCGGTCTCGATGCCGCCTCCGATCCGTTCCACGTATTCTCCGAGCTCAACGGCCGCGGCCGCTGGCGCCCCGGACCCGGTGGCGCGGAGCCCAAGCCCGAGACCCGCAAGGTGATGAACGCCGAGCGCAAGGCGCTGCAGGTGATGGGGCTCGGGGCCGAGGCGACGCTCGAAGACGTCAAGTCGAAGTACAAGGCGCTGGTCAAGCAGCACCACCCCGACGCCAATGGCGGCGACCGCTCCACCGAGGATCGCCTGATCGAGATCATCAAGGCGTACAATTATCTGAAGACCGTGGTGCGCGAGGCCTGAAGTCTCTCGTCCTCGTCGCCCCTGCCTAGTGCGCAGTTGCGCACGGAGCTGGGGCCCATAACCACCGGCCGTTATCGTTTGCACAAGATGTCTGCCCGATTGCCCCATCGATGGGCCGCGGCGTGTGGGTCTCGGCCTTCGCCGGGACGACGGCGGAGTGTGTGGCTCCGCCATCGTAAACGTTGATGCGGCTTAGTTCTCACCCCTTCGGCACCGTCCCGACATAGGACGAGCTCGGCCGGATCAGGCGCCCGGTGCGCCGCTGCTCCAGGGCGTGCGCGGTCCAGCCGGCGGCGCGCGCGGTGGCAAAGATCGGCGTGAACGCCTGCCGCGGGATTTCCAGCCCGTCGAGCAGGATCGCGGTGAAGAACTCGACATTGGTCTCGAGCGGCCGCTCCGGATTCTTTTTCCGCAGCGCCTCGCGGATGTAGGCCTCGACCTCGCCGGCAAACGGCAGGTCGGCGCCACTGGCCTCGAGGCGCTCGATCGCGATCTTCAGCACGTCGGCGCGCGGGTCGCGCACGCGATAGACGCGGTGACCGAACCCCATCAGCCGTTCGCCGTGCGCCAGCGCGCCGTCGACCCAGGGCTTGATGCGCTCGCGCGTCCCGATCGCGTCCAGCATTTCGAGCACCGGCTCAGGTGCGCCGCCGTGCAGCGGGCCGGTCAGCGCGCAATAGCCGCCGGTGATCGCCGCGAACAGGTCGGCCTGCGTCGAGGCGATCACCCGCGTGGTGAAGGTCGACGCATTCATGCCGTGGTCGCAGACGGTGACGAGATAGGCGTCGAGCGCCGCCACCTCGCGCGGCTCGACCTTGCGGCCCAGCAGCATCCGCAGCGTGTCGGCGGCGTGGCCGGCATTCGGGTCCGGCGCGATCGGGTCGTGTCCCTTGGCGTGTTGGACCAGCGCGCCGGCGATCACCGGGAAGGCGCCGACGATGGTCGCCTCGTGCTCCAGCCCGCTCTCGCCGCGGAGGCCTGCGATCGCGGCCCGGAAGCCGTCGACGATCGACATGCCGCGCGTCGCCGGCAGCAGGTCCGGCAGGCGGGCGAAGGCGCGTTCGCGGGCGGCGCCGAGGCTGGCGCGGACATTGGCTTCACTCAGCGACTTGCCGGTGGCGCCGTTCCACAGCCGCGCCGTGACGCCCTCGAAGCTCGACTTGCCCGCGAGGTCGGCGACGTGCTCGCCGGCGATGATCATTTCGCCGCGCTCGCCGTCGACATGGCTCAACACGGTCTCGGCGGCAGGAACGCCGTCCAGACCGATCTGGCTCTTGGTGAGGTGCATATTCATGGCCTGATCTCCTTGCTTCACCCCTTCAAGGTCAGGCCTCTCGACGAGTTGATCAATCTTGATTATATAAATCAATATGAAAAAATCCGCCGAGCTTTACCTCTCCGCTCGCGAAGCCGCCGCCGAGCTCGCGATCTCGCCGGCGACCCTCTACGCTTATGTCAGCCGCGGGCTAATCCGCTCAGAGCCGTCGCCGGATTCGCGCAGCCACCGCTACCGCGCCGAGGACATCAGGGGGTTGAAGGAGCGCCGCGTGCCGTCGCCGGAGCCGCGGGGCTTCCGTAATTTCGACGCCGACCTGCCGGTGATGGATTCGGCGATCGCAACCATCACCGAGCAAGGCCCGATCTATCGCGGCGTCAACTGCGTCGAGCTCGCCGAGCGCGACACGCTGGAGCACACCGCGACGCTGCTGTGGGATGTCACCGGCGTCGATCCGTTCGCGCCGGACAATTGCCCGCACCTCTCGGACGAAATGCGCGCGATCGCTGAGGCCGCGCGCCGCGCCCAGCCGATCGACCGCACGGTGGCGGTGCTGGCGCTGGCGGCAAGTGCCGATCCCGGCGCCTTCACGCGCGCGCCCGACGGCCGCGCCATGGTCGGCGGCCGCATCCTGCGGCTGCTGGTCGCGACCATGCTGAACGCTGCGCCATCGAACGAGCCGCTGCACGAGCAGGTGGCGCAGGTTTGGACGCCAGGCAACAAGCACGCGCCCGACCTGATCCGCCGCGCGCTGGTGCTGCTCGCCGATCACGAACTGAATGCGTCGACCTTCACCGCACGCTGCGCGGCATCGACCGGGCTCAATCTGTACGACGCCGTGATCGCGGGTCTCGTCGCGTTGAAGGGACCGATGCATGGCGGTGCCGGCGTGCTCGCCTCGCGCCTCGTCAAGACGATGCTCGACAATGACGTTGCGCCGGTGGTTCGTGAGCGGGTCGCGCTTGGCGAGCGTTTCGCCGGCTTTGGGCACGGCGTCTACAAGAAGGGCGATCCGCGTGCGATCTCGCTGCTCGAAGCGCTGACGCGGGCCGGCGCGCCGCGCAAATTCACCAGGGAAGTGCCGGAGCGGATCGCGGAGGCAACGGGCGAATTCGTCAACATCGATTACGCGCTGGCGGTGCTGGTGCATGCGCTGCGGATGCCCGCGGGCAGCGAGCTTGCGCTGTTCGCGATGGCGCGCAGCGTCGGCTGGATCGCGCATGCCAGCGAGCAGCTTCAGCTCGGCAAGTTGATCAGGCCTCGCGCGCGCTATGTCGGTCCGGCACCCGGGCGGGCGGGAACGACCAACAGCATCTAGCGCATGATCCGGAAAAGTGGAGACCGGTTTTCCGAGAAGATCATGCGCAAGTGAAAGGAATTATTTCGCCGGCTTGGCCGGTTCGATCAGGCTGCCGCCATGCCGGCGGCGGATGGTCCAGACGGCCAGCGCCAGGATCACGGCGCCGCCCGCGACCGCAAACATCCAGAGATGCTTGCCGACATGGCCATGATGCGGCAGGCCGGCATAGTCATGCAGCGCGGTGACGGCGAGCACGCCGGGCAGCACATGCGCCGGCGCCCAGAGCAGGATCGCGGGGATGTTGACCGCGTAGAAGCGCGCCGGCGGCATGCCGAGCGCGCCGGCCGTGATCGGCACGAAGGCGCGGATCGGCGGCACGAAGCGGGCGAAGAACACCGCGAGCACGCCCCAGCGGTTGAAGAAGGCCTCGCTCTGCGCCACCACGCGCGGGTAGTTGGAAAGCGGCCAGGCCGACAGTATCTCGCGCTGGCTGCGGTGGCCGATCAGGTAGGCGGTGCCGTCGCCGAGCATCGCGCCGGCGGCCGCCGCGGCGAGCACCGGCAACAGCTTCAATTCGCCGCCCGGCACCAGCGCGCTCAACGCCAGGATGATGGTCGACCCCGGCACCAGGGAGCCGACCACCGGCACCGCCTCCAGCAGGGCGGCCAGAAACAGGGTCAGATAGGCAAGCCAGGCGTGGGCCGAAACGAACGCGATCAAAGGGTCAAGGAATGAAGTCACAAAATTCCCATGTGGCGGTGTTATCGATTTGAGAGCTAACAACTCCCCGCCGGGCTGAAAAGTGCCCGGCCCGGGCCGGCCGTCGTGGTGCTGCGGCGAAAGTACGGCGGGATTTGCAGGGCAGCCTTCCAAAAACCGAGTTTCGCTCCTATCTTTATGATAGAACAACGGAACTTTGATTTGCTCGCGGGCTTCTGCCAACCGTTGCTCTCTGCTAGGCTTATGCGTAGCACCCCATCCGCAGCCAAACGATTAATCTGGTTTCGGGAACGCCCGGGACCTCGGAGGATGAATGACGACCGCCGTCCAGACCAAAGCTCAGGAACCCGTCGGCTTGCCCGACATGAAGGTGTCGGTCCGGCAGGTCTTCGGGATCGATAGCGACCTGGAAGTTCCCGCCTATTCCGAAGTCGATCCGCATGTGCCGGAGGTCGACAGCGACTACCGCTTCGACCGCGCCACCACGCTCGCGATCCTCGCCGGCTTTGCCAAGAACCGCCGCGTGATGGTCACCGGCTATCACGGCACCGGCAAGTCCACCCACATCGAGCAGGTTGCGGCCCGCCTCAACTGGCCCTGCGTGCGCGTCAACCTCGACAGCCACATCAGCCGTATCGACCTCGTCGGCAAGGACGCGATCGTGGTCAAGGAAGGCAAGCAGGTCACCGAATTCCGCGACGGCATCCTGCCCTGGGCGCTGCAGCACAATATCGCGCTGGTGTTCGACGAATACGACGCCGGCCGCCCGGACGTGATGTTCGTGATTCAGCGCGTGCTGGAAGTCTCCGGCCGCCTGACGCTGCTCGACCAGAACAAGGTGATCAAGCCGCATCCGGCGTTCCGCCTGTTCTCGACCGCCAACACGGTCGGCCTCGGCGACACCTCGGGCCTCTATCACGGCACCCAGCAGATCAACCAGGGCCAGATGGACCGCTGGTCGATCGTCACCACGCTGAACTACCTCGCCCATGACGAGGAAGTGGAGATCGTGCTGGCGAAGGCGAAGCACTATCGCACCCAGGAAGGCCGCGACATCGTCAACAAGATGGTGCGGCTGGCGGATCTCACCCGCAACGCGTTCGCCAATGGCGACCTGTCGACGGTGATGAGCCCGCGCACGGTGATCACCTGGGCCGAGAACGCCGACATCTTCAGCGATATCGGCTTCGCGTTCCGCGTCACCTTCCTCAACAAGTGTGACGAGCTGGAACGGCCGCTGGTCGCCGAGTTCTACCAGCGCTGCTTCAACGTCGAGCTGCCGGAATCCTCGGTCAACGTGGCGCTCAGCTAGTCCATGCCGAAAATCTCCGTCGAGCGCACAGTCACACAGACGAAGAAAGCGGTGCTCGGCGGATTGCTCCACTACAACAACGAGAAGATGGGGAAGCAGAAGTACAAGCGCTTCGCCATCTCGCTGCGGCAAGGCGACAAGATTGTCGGCGGCATCGTCGGCGAGGTCTGGACCGCGGTGTTGTTCATCCAGTTGTTCTGGATGGAGCAGAAGTTTCGCAACAAGGGCTTTGGCGCGAAGCTGATCAAGGCGATCGAGGACGAGGCGCGGCGCTTCGGAGCGACGCGATCCTATCTGGATACGATGAGCTTCCAGGCGCCGGGCTTCTACCGCGCCAACGGATATAAAGAGTTCGGTTCGATTGAGGGGTATCCCGGCGGCGTAACGCGCCATTGGTTTACGAAATCGCTATGACAACCTCCAACATCAAATTCCGTCCCGGATCCAAGGAAGCGCCGACCGAGCCGTTCAAGCGCTCGGTATCGGCGTGCCTGAAGGCGATCGCCAAGAAGCCGGAGCTCGAGGTCTCCTTCGCCGCCGAGCGCCCGGGGCTCGCGCCCGGCAAGGCGCGGCTGCCGGAGCCGGCGCGCAAGATGACCAAGCGTGATGCGGCGATCGTGCGCGGCCACGCCGATTCGATCGCGCTCAAGATCGCCTGTCACGATCCCAAGGTGCATCGCAAGCTGATGCCGGGTAATCCGCAGGCGCGCGGCGTGTTCGAGGCGGTCGAGCAGGCGCGCGTCGAGGCGATCGGCTCGCGGCGGATGGCGGGCGTTGCGAAGAACCTCACCGCGATGCTCGACGATCATTTCCATCGCGGCAAGTATGACGAGATCACTGATCGCGCCGACGCGCCGCTGTCGGATGCGCTGGCGATGCTGGTGCGCGAGCGTCTCACCGGCATGGCCCCGCCCGCGGCCGCCAAGAAGATGGTCGATCTCTGGCGTCCGACCCTGGAGGACAAGATCGGCTCGCGGCTCGACAAGCTCAGCCGTTTCACCGAGGACCAGGCGAGGTTCGGCGACCTCGTCCATGATCTGCTGTCGGCGCTCGATCTCGGCGACGACCGCAACATGGATTCGGACGATGACGACGACCAGGACGAGAACCAGGACGGCGAGAGCGATCAGTCCGGCGCCGAGGGCTCGCCCGACTCCGATGCCGCGCAGGAGATGAGCGCCGACCAGGCGCAGACGTCAGCGGAAGAGATGAGCGAAAGCGCGATGGAGAGCGCGCAGGCCTCCACGTCTGATACGTTCGACGACGGCGAGCTCGGCGACGACGAGACGCCGGGCGAGGCGACGCGGCCGAATGCGCGCGGACAGAACGAGCCGCGCGGTCCGGAATATCACGCCTTCGCGCCGAAGTTCGACGAGGTGATCGCCGCCGAAGACCTTTGCGATCACGACGAGCTCGAGCGGCTGCGCTCCTATCTCGACAAGCAGCTCGCGCATCTGCAGGGCATCGTGGCGCGGCTCGCCAACCGCTTGCAGCGTCGGCTGATGGCGCAGCAGAACCGCGCCTGGGATTTCGATCTCGAGGAGGGCATCCTCGATCCGGCGCGGCTGTCGCGCGTCGTCACCGATCCCTATCATCCGCTGTCCTTCATGCATGAGAAGGAGGCGACCTTCCGCGACACCGTGGTGACGCTGCTGCTGGATAACTCCGGCTCGATGCGCGGCCGCCCGATCACGGTCGCCGCCACCTGCGCCGACATTCTGGCGCGCACGCTGGAGCGGTGCGGCGTCAAGGTCGAGATCCTCGGCTTCACCACGCGCGCCTGGAAGGGCGGGCAGTCGCGCGAAGCGTGGCTCGCGGCCGGCAAGCCGGCCAATCCGGGCCGCCTCAACGATCTCAGGCACATCATCTACAAGTCGGCTGACGCACCCTGGCGTCGCGCGCGGAAAAACCTCGGGCTGATGATGCGCGAAGGCCTGCTCAAGGAGAACATCGACGGCGAGGCGCTCGACTGGGCGCACAAGCGCCTGCTCGCGCGCCCCGAGCAGCGCCGCATCCTGATGATGATCTCCGACGGCGCGCCGGTCGACGACTCCACGCTGTCGGTCAATCCCGGCAACTATCTCGAGCGGCATCTGCGACACATCATCGACGAGATCGAGACCCGCTCCCCGGTCGAGCTGATCGCGATCGGCATCGGTCACGACGTGACGCGCTACTATCGCCGCGCCGTGACCATCGTGGACGCCGAAGAGCTCGGCGGCGCCATTACCGAAAAGCTCGCCGAGCTGTTCAGCGAGACTCACGGCTCGGCGCCCGCGCCGGGCGTCCGGCGCCGCCTCCACTCGTGAGACATGCGCTCATCCCCTAGCCGCCGCCGTTTCCTCCAGGGTATGGCGGCGGGGCTGTCGGTCGCCGCATTGCCGCGTCTTGCGCAGGCGCAGAGCGCGACCCAGCCGCCGGCAACGTCGAGGCCGGCTGCGAGGCCGAGCCCCTACCGGGTCAACGAACCGGTTTCGATCGACGTCAACGCGCGGCCGATGCCGTCGTTCGATATCCGCGACCGCGCGCGCACGCGGTTCGGCGCGCTGGAATATCGCAGCGGCCTGATCCTGACCTCGTCGTTCTCCGGCTTCGGCGGCCTCTCCGCGCTACGGCTCGATGCCAAGGGCGAACGCTTCATCGCGGTCAGCGACCAGGGCAGCTGGTTCACCGGCCGCATCGTCTATCGCGGCCGGGAGATGGTCGGGCTCGAGGATGTCGAAGCGGCGCCGCTGCTCGGCGCCGACGGCAGGCCGATCACCGCGACCCGCGGCTGGTATGATTCGGAATCGCTCGCGCTCGACGGCTCGTTCGCCTATGTCGGTCTCGAGCGGGTCAACCAGGTGCTGCGCTTCGATTTCGCCAAGGGCTTTACCCGCTCGCGCGGCGAGGTGATTGCGCTGCCGCCGGCGGCACGCAAGCTTCCCAACAACAAGGGGCTGGAGGGGCTCGTCTTCGTGCCGAAAGGCCAGCCGCTTGCCGGTACGCTGATCGCATTCTCGGAACGCGGGCTCGATGCGAGCGGCAATTTGGTCGCCTTCCTGGTCGGCGGCAAGACGCCGGGCCAGTTTAGCGTCCGTCGCAGCGAGAATTTCGATATCAGCGACGCGGTCCTGCTGCCGTCGGGCGGTCTGTTGATTCTGGAGCGGAAATTCTCCTGGTTCGGCGGCGTCGGCATCCGCATCCGCCGTCTCGCGCTGTCCGATATCGCGCCCGGCGCCGTGGTCGACGGCCCCGCGATCTTCAATGCCGATCTCGGCAACGAGATCGACAATATGGAAGGCATCGACGCCCATGTCACGGAGGAGGGCGAGACCGTGCTGACCATGGTCTCCGACGACAATTTCTCCCTGATCCAGCGCAACCTGCTGCTGCAGTTCACGCTGGTGGACTGAGGGCGCCGGCCCGGAGGGACCCCGTCAGGACATTGCTGATCTGCGCCCCGGCCTGCGCGGCCATCCGGACGGTTGGTGATCGGCCGTGGTGCCTCTATCTTAACCGGGCCCTCTCCCCGATCCCGGATATCCGCCGCATGAGCACCCTGTTCTCCCCGATCGAACTGCGCGACCTGAGACTCTCCAATCGCGTCATGGTCTCGCCGATGTGCCAGTATTCGGCCGTCGACGGCTCCGCCAACGACTGGCACTTCACCCACATCAACATGCTGGCCCTGTCGGGCGCGGCGATGTTCTGCATCGAGGCCACCCATGTCGAGGATATCGGGCGGATCACGCCGGGCTGCCTCGGTCTTTACAACGACGCCAACGAGGCGGCGCTGAAGCCGATCCTGGCCTCGGTGCGCAAGCATTCGAAAGCGGCGGTCGCCATGCAACTCGCCCATGCCGGCCGCAAGGCGTCGAGCCAGCGCCCCTGGGAGGGCGGGCAGTTGATCCCGATTGCCGAAGGCGGCTGGCAGACGGTCGGACCATCTGACGTCCCGCACAAGGAAGGCGAGGCCGCGCCGGTGGCGCTCGACGACGCCGGCCTGACGCGCATCCGCGAGGCCTTTGTCGCGTCGGCGAAGCGCGCCGACCGACTCGGCATCGATGCGCTCGAGCTGCACGGCGCGCACGGCTATCTGCTGCACCAGTTCCTGTCGCCGATCGCCAACAAGCGGACCGACCGCTATGGCGGCTCGCTCGAAAACCGCATGCGCTTCCCGCTGGAAGTGTTCGACGCCGTGCGCGCCGTATTCCCGGATCACAAGCCGATCGGCATGCGGGTGTCGGCGACCGACTGGGTCGAGGGCGCCTGGGACCTTGCGCAGACCATCGAGTTTGCCAGGGAGCTGAAGAAGCGCGGCGTCGACTGGATGGATGTCTCCTCCGGCGGTGTCTCGCCGTTGCAGAAGATCCCGCTCGGGCCGGGCTACCAGGTGCCGGCGGCGCTGGCGGTCAAGGAGGCGACCGGCGTTACCACGATGGCGGTCGGCCTGATCACGGAAGCGAAGCAGGCGGAGGAGATCGTCTCGTCCGGCAAGGCCGATATGGTCGCGCTCGCCCGCGGCATGCTCTACGACCCGCGCTGGGGCTGGCACGCTGCCGCCGAGCTCGGCGGCGAGGTGAGCGCACCGCCGCAATACTGGCGCTCGCAGCCCTCGACGCAGAAGGCGCTGTTCGGCAAGACCACGTTCGGGACGCGCTGACAGCGCACCTCGTGCGAGGTCACGGCATGGCGGGCCCGAACCAGCGCGTCAGCGCGGCGTCGAGGCCCGTCGTGTCGGCGTCGTCGGCCGCCCAGGCGATGCAGGCATCCGGGCGGATCAGCAGCGAAGCGCCGCTACGTCGCGGCACGCATCGCACGAAGATATCCCAGCGTGCCGCGATCGCTGACGCGGCTCCATCAGTCGCATCGATCAGCACGGCCCTGCCGTCCTCCATCTGATCGAACAGGGTTGTTTCCGCGTCGCCGTCGCCGAGAGCGAAATTGCCGGAGAGCCGGCCGACCGATGGATGGTCGCTGCCGAGATCGTAACGGATCCTGACGCCGCTGATCATTTCGCCGAAATAGCGGGTGCCCTCGTCAAGGCTCATCAGATCAGCGACGATGTCGCGCAGGGCGTCCGTCAACACATCAGGCCGCATCAAGGCGACCTGGGCGCGGGTGTTGGCCAGCACCCTTGCCGCGATCGGGTGCCGCTCCTCGGTGTAGCTGTCGAGCAGGCTGTCGGGCATGCGATCGCACACGACCGCCGCAAGCTTCCAGCCGAGATTGACCGCATCGAGCAGGCCGAGATTGAGGCCTTGTCCGCCGAATGGCGAGTGCACATGCGCCGCATCGCCCGCCAAGAGGACGCGGCCCCTGCGATAGCTGTCGGCCTGTCGCGCATTGTCGGTGAAGCGCGTCGCGGTCTTGACAGCGGTGACGCGAACGTCGACGCCGCTGATCCGGCGCAGGGTGGTCTCGATCTCCTCGCGCGTGACCGGCGCGCTGCGATCGGCCGGCGGTCCGTCGAACTCGGCCAGGAACACCCGGCCAGGAATCGGTCCATAGGCCATCATGCCGACCGGCGTTCGCCGCCAGCCGACCGGCAGAAGTCGATCCGGATGATCGAGATCGACGATGGCCTGGTGTCCGGTGAGGGTCGGTTCGGTGCCGGGTTGCGCCTTGCAAGCGCGTTGAAGTCTGCCGTCTGAGATGACGGCCGCGGCAAAGCCTAGCGAGCAGCCGCGAACCGAGTCTTGCGTGGCGTCCGGTAACGGCCGTTGCGAAGCGTAGACAGGGAGGTTGTAGGCCGGAATGAAGTGAACGGGAAAATAGCCCCGAAATCGAACGTGATCGGAGTAGCCGACCCTGTCTCTCAAAGGGGAAGGCGGAACCGCAGGCCGCGACAACGCGAGCGGTCAGAGGTGCTCCCGGGGTTCGTACCGCCAGCATGCAATCAAAGGAAGCAGCGTGAACAAGGGAGATCCATCCGGTTCAAGCGCAAGCTTGTAAGACCTGCCAAGCCGCTGAGGTGAGAAGGGTCTGACGACCGGGTGGAAGTCAGACTGACCGATAGTACTCCGAGGACGGGAGAGCCGGCCACATGGGGAAGCGGTCAGCGGTAGTTGAATTGTTCTTGGGCGACATGGGCTCCATTCAACGGGAGTTACGGCCTTCTATGCAAAGAGAAGATCAGCTGACCATGGAAACGAAACTTGAACAAATAGCAGTGAAAGCTCGGCGCGAGACAAATCTTCGCTTCACCTCGTTGGCCCATCACATCACGCGCGACCGAGTGCAAAAGAATCTATTACAGATTCCGAAGCGCTCCGCCGCCGGGGTGGACGGACAGACGGTGGAGGCGGCGAAGGAGAGCTTCGAGGACTGGATAGGGCCAATGCTCCAATCCATCCATCGCCAGGGATATCGGGCGCCGAACATTCGGCGGGTCTATATCCCCAAGCCCGGTAAGACGGAGAAGCGCCCCCTCGGGGTTCCAACTGTCGCCGACCGGGCGCTCCAGCGCAGCACGGCTGAGGTGCTGGCCGCTATTTACGAGCAGGACTTCTTACCCTGCTCGTTCGGCGGCAGGCCGAAGCTCAGCGCCCATCATGCCTTGGCGACCCTCAATGAGGTGATCGCCGGCGGCATGATCAGCTGGGTGTTGGAGGCGGATTTGAAGAACTTCTTCGGGAGTCTCGATCATGATCGGGTCCTCCGGTTTGTCGAACATCGAGTCGGTGATCCGCGCCTGATCAGCTTGATCCGGCGCTGGTTGAAAGCGGGCATCCTGGAAGACGGAGCGGTGCACCCGAGCGAACAAGGAACGCCACAAGGCGGATCGATCAGTGTGCTTTTGAGCAACCTCTACCTTCATTACGTTCTCGACCTCTGGTTCGAACGCGTGGTGAAGGGTCGGTTGCGGGGCGAAGCCCGACTGGTGCGCTATATCGACGACTTTGTGATCTGCTTCCAATATCGATCGGACGCCACCCGCGTACAGGAGGCCTTGCGTCTTCGGTTGGGGAAGTTCGGCCTCACTCTAGAGCCGACCAAGACCAAGTTGGTCGAGTTTGGTCGGTTCGCGCAAAGACATGCGGGCAAACGCGGCAGAAACCGCCCGGAAACAATCTACTTTCTGGGGCTGACGCTCTATTGCACGCGAAACCAAAAAGGCAACTTCAAGGTTGGGATGCGCACCGAGAAATCTCGGCTAAAGCGCAGCCTTATGTCTCTGCAGGAGCTGATGCGGCAAATACGGCATTACAAGATCAGTGACCAGGCCGATGAAATCAACCTCGTCCTGCGCGGCCACTATGGCTATTACGGCGTCGCCGGAAATCTCCGGAGCCTCGTAAAAGTCTATCGGGCCGTGGAGCGTTACTGGCGCGGAATGCTGCGCAGCCGCAGCTGGGCAGGCCGACGCCTCACTTGGGACGCCTTCAACCAAATCAAAGAACGGACACCGTTGCTGAAGCCTAAGCTGCGCCTCCCTTATCGGGAGCTGCAAGCGCTTGCAGTGCTGTGAACCAACTGTCGAAGAGCGTCGGTGCGGGAAATCCGCACGCCACGTTCTGTGGGAACCGGGGGCGGGCGACCGCCTCCGGTGACCCGGTGAATGCGAAGCCTGCGCGCTTGCGCACGGCGCTGCGTCCGCCGTCGCAGCCGACGAGATAGGCCGCGTGCAGCGTGGCATCGCCGGACGCGTCCTTAGTTTGCGCCACGACGCCGTCGCCGCTATCCTCGAAATCGATCAACTCGCAGCCGCGCCTGATCTCGATGCCGAGCGCGTGGGCGCGCTCGGCAAGCATGCTTTCCAGGGCTTGCTGGTTCACCCCGCGCAACCGCCGGTCCGGCTCGCGCTGACGCGTCTGGTCGATCAGGAAAATGCCCGAGAAGTGACCGCCGAATTTCTTGAACGGCAGGTCGTTCGCATCGCCCGAGCCCTTCATGAGCCTGGACATGCTGTCCGCCATGCTGCGTTCGACCGCATTCATCGCATCGCCGAGGCCGCGGCGCTCGAGGGCCTCGCCTGCCAGCGCGCCGATCGCGCCGGCCTTGATGGTCTGGTCGGGCTCGGCCAGCCGCTCGATGACGATCACGTCGGCGCCGCCCAGGGTCAGTTCGATCGCCAGCAGCAGTCCGGTCGGCCCGGCACCGACCACAACCACATCGGTTCGTTCACGCGTCACGCCGTCACCATAAAATTATACTAAGTATAATATTTATTATGGTACAAATTCCCGCATGTCAAATCAGGGCGGGTTGCGGGAGCGGAAGAAGGAGGCGACGCGCCAGGCGATCTCGGATGTCGCCACCGAGCTGTTCCTGGAACGGGGCTTCGACAATGTTTCGGTGGCCGAAGTCGCCGAGGCAGCCGAGGTCTCCCGGATGACGGTGTTCAATTACTTTCCACGCAAGGAAGACCTGTTCTTCGACCGTGAAGAGGAAAGCCGTCAGTTGCTGCGGACTGCCTTTGCCGAGCGTCCGGCCGGCGAGGCGCCGATCGCGACGCTCCGCAAGCTGGTGCACAGCCTGGCGGATCGCGTGCATCCGTTCGCGAAATTCACCGACGCAACGGCGAAATTCTGGCGCACCGTCGCCGAGAGCCCGGTGCTCTCGGCGCGGGCGCGCGAGATGCGTGACGAACTGATCGATGATCTCGCGAGCGTGCTGGCGGCAGCCATCAAGCGCCCGCTCGCCGATGCCGATGCCCGGCTCGCCGCGTCGATGGTGGTCACGGCGCTGACCGTCGCCTATGCGGAAGGGCTTCGCGAGCACAAGGCCCGCAGGTCGGCTGCATCGTCACGCGAGACCTTTCTGCGGATCATGGAGCGAAGCTTTTCCGGTATCGCGATCATGCTGAAGGATACGCCCTACGCATGAATCCCGGCCGAGCCGGATGCGACAAGGCCATTGTTCTGCCGTAGCCGGGGCAGCTACTCTCGAAGCGCGTGCGGAAGACACGCATCGAACAAAGAGAGGAAACCCATGGAACTCGGATACTTCGCGATGCCGTCGCATCCGCCGGAGTGCGGATTGAAGGAGGGCCACGACTGGGACCTGCAGGTGCTGCGCTGGCTCGACGAACTCGGCTATCAGGAAGCCTGGATCGGCGAGCACCACACCGCACCCTGGGAGCCGCACCCGTCGCCCGACCTGCTGGTGGCGCAGGCGCTGCTGCAGACCAAGAACATCCGCATCGGACCCGGCGGCTTCCTGCTGCCGTATCATCACCCGGCAGAGCTCGCCAACCGCGTCGCGATGCTCGATCATCTCTCGAACGGGCGGCTCAACTTCGGCGTCGCGGCCTCCGGGCTGCCGAGCGACTGGGCGATGTTCAATGTCGACGGCATGTCAGGACAGAACCGCGACATGACCCGCGAGGCGCTCGAGATCATTTTGAAGATGTGGACCGAGCCGGCGCCCTGGACCCACAAGGGCAAGTTCTGGACCGTGACCAAGCCGGACACGATGTTCGATTTCCTCAAGCCGCATATCAAGCCTCAGCAAGCGCCGCATCCGCCGATCGGCGTCGCGGGGCTCTCCAAGAATTCGGACACGCTGAAGCTCGCCGGCGAGCGCGGCTTCATTCCGATGAGCCTCAACCTCAACCCGGCCTATGTCGGCAGCCACTGGGACTCGGTGGAGGCGGGCGCGGCCAAGACCGGCCGCACGCCGAGCCGCAAGGATTGGCGAATGGTGCGCGAGGTATTCGTCGCCGACACCGATCAAGAAGCATGGAAGCTGTCGACCGGCGACATGATGGGCCGGATGATGGGCGAGTACTTCCTGCCGCTGCTCGGCCACTTTGGTTTCAAGGATTACTTGAAGGCCTCGCCCGACGTGCCGGACAGCGACGTCACGGTCGAATATTGCGCGCGCAACAACTGGATCGTCGGCTCGCCCGCGACCGTCACCGAGAAGATCGAGCAGATCTACCAGGAGGTCGGCGGCTTCGGCGTGCTCCTGGTGTTCGGCTTCGACTACAAGCACAAGCCGGAAGCCTGGCACAATTCGCTGCGGCTCCTGAAGCAGGAGGTGCTGCCGCGGCTGAAGCATCTCGACGCCTCGGTCGGCCGCGCGGCGTAGGTTTGGCGGAGAGGATAACAAGGGGCAGCGGTAACGCTGCCCCTTGTTCACGACGGATCGCCGGCGTCAGGTGGTGCCGAGCCAGAACCGCGTTTCGGTTTCCGCCCAGCCCTTGCCGATGCGGTTGCTCAGCCAGGTGTCGCTGCGCTTCAGACCCTTGTCCTTCTGGCCCTCCGGCGTGTTGCGCCAGGCCTGCCAGCGATACTGGCCGTAGATGCTGACGATGCGCGCGGCATAGGTCAGCGCCAGCTGCGAATCGCCCCTGATGATGACGAGGTTGTCGTCGTTCTTGGTGCTGGCGCGGTCGGAGAAATTGTGCGAGCCGGTCATGACCACCGCGTTCTTGCCGGCCGGATCCAGCACGATCACCTTGCTGTGCACGGCGATCATGAATTTGCCGGTGTTCTTGATCTCGTGCTCCCACCAGTCCGCGGTCTTGTCGATGCCGGCGGGCCGGATCACGTCGGCGATCTGCTTGCCCTTGAAGACCTGCTGCTGTCCGTCGCCGGCCAGGAGCTGCAGCTGATCCTTCGGGCTGTCCTTGCCCTGCGCCGGGAAATTGTTGAGCACCCCGCGCACATAAAGCTTCTTGTCCTGCGCCTTCTCCAGGATCGGGCCGAGCAGGCCCTTGTTGCCGGGATTGAGCATCAGGCACGCCGCGCCATGCTCGGTGTCCTCGATCATCCTGGTGGCTTCCTTGAGGTCGCCGCTCCTGGTGGTGGGCGTGAACCAGACGCTGAGCTTCGACTTGCCGATGGTGAAGGGCCATTCGTGATCGCCGGCCACGGCCAGCGCCTTCGGCGACTTGCTGCCGTCGGCGTAGATCGCTTTCCAATGGTCATGATAGGCCGCCGCGACCTTGTCGTCGGTGATCTCGAGCCCGTTGTTGTTCTGGGTGCACAGTCCGGACCGGGTCCAGTTGGTGCTGCCGGTCCAGACCACCTTCGGCTTCTGCGCGCCGTCGCAGAACACCGCGAACTTGTTGTGGGCGTAACGGCTCGGCGCGATCTTGCGGCGAACGATGTCGACGCCGGCCTTCTTCAGCACGCCGGCGTTCTTCTCGGTGTCCTTGGCGGTGGCGTCGGACTTGCCTGTGCTGTTGCCGAGCACGACGTGCGCCTTGCCCTTCATCGCGGTCAGCGCGGCGATCAGCTCAGGGTCGTTGAGCTCGTAGAGCGCGAGATAGACGTCGCGCTTGCTCTTCTTGGCTTCAGCCAACAGCGCCAGCAGGCGGGCGCCGAGCTGGCCCTTGAGGAAGTCACGGATCTTGTTGCCCTTGGTCGAGATCGCCTTCTCCAGGGTTTGCGCCGGCTTTTTGTCCTTGCCGATCGCGCGCGACAGCCATTGCGCCGAGATCGTGCCGCGGTTGAACCATGGCTTGAGCAGGCCCGACGGCATTGCGGAGACGTATTCGGTCCATGTCGCTGGCGCACTGTAGGCGGGCTTCACCTTGGTGGCGCCGTCCTTGAGAACCGGAACGACGCCATAGCGGACCGGCGCGTCGGTTGGCGCCAGGAAATCGGTCCAGTTGGTCTTCTGCACCGGCCATTCGGTGCTCGGCCGATGTTCGCCCGGCTTGTGATCCTGCGCCTGGTCCTCGAACCCGACCCAGGTGTCGACCACGGTTGCACTTTTGCCCTGCTGCTGACGATACAGCGCAAAGCCGAGGCAGTCCGGGATCATTGCCGCGACCTCCCAGACCACGAAGATGCCGTCGGTGGTCGGGAACGCCTGAATTGTGGAAATCATGGTGATGCCTCCAAATCGCGGCTGAGAAATATCCGGTCGACATGAACCTGGCGCGTCAACGTCGCCCGGCGATCCCTGAAGTCGCGTCGGATCGTTCCGGGCGTCGGGGCAGCTGATCTAGCAAGGAGAGTATGCCAGACAATCTACAACCTGGTCTGTCGGCAGGATCACAGATCGGTCACGTCGTGCGCACCCGTTGGGCCGCGATGCTGTGGGCCCGATCGCGGCTTCCTACAGCAACCGCACCGTGACCTTCGCCTTGCCCTTATGGTCGCCGTAGAACCATCCGCAGACCCAGGGCAGGCTGATGACGGCCTGGTTGACGTAGAGGAAGATCTCGCCGCTGCGATCGGCGGTGAAACGCGCCTTGTAGACCTGCGGGTCGGTGTTCGACATCGGCAGGGGGTCGAGAAAATACTCGTCGACGCCGGTCTCTCCGACCCGTGCGATCAGCCTGAACCATGGCCGGAACAGGATCCGCCGCAGGAAGATCGCGAAATAGCCGCGCAACTGCTTTGTGCCTTCGATGGTCGAGGTCCGGTATCCGATCGGCGTCACCGCGCGGCCGGCGTCCTCCCATGGCTCCGACATCGTGATCGCGATCTCGTATTTGAACCCGGTGCGGACCTTGAGGCCGGTCGGCGCACAGATGGCGCCGGTGTCGAAGTCGGCGGCATCCTGCGGGATGCCCTTGTCGACGGCGACAAGCTTGTCCGTTGCAGTGCCCTTGCAGAATGCCCCCGTCGAATCGGCGAGATTGAACAGGAAGTGGCTGGCCAGCGTCGCGCTGAACCAGACCAGCAGGGCCGTGAGCAGGAAAGGGACGACATGCCGCTTTCCGACATTGAGAATCCACTGATAGACCGCGCTGGTACGGAATCGATAGATCGCATCGTGCAAGAACCCGGAGAGTGGCGTCGGCTTCGCGCGGTCACGCCAGATGATCCGCATCCTGTCGCTGATCGTCGCGCTGAGCGAACTGCCGGCACCCATCAGCACGATGACAGCAAGGATGCCGCCGGCGAACCATTCCGGATTGCCGGCGTACCAATCGGTCCACCAATGAAAGGAATCGGGCAGGAATGATTGAACGAAGCGCACCAGCTCCGAAATCATCCTGACATAGGAGCTGAATTCGTGCTCCTTATGCTGGTTGTGGAACAGCCAGAACGCGGCCAGATGCAGCGACGCCGCCAGAGTGGCGAAGTAGGCGATCCGCCGCAGCCAGACGTAGTTCCACAGCTTCTCCTGCGCGGCATAGCGCGCCGGTGCGCCCGCGGGCGTCTCAAACGTATTGGCGCCGAGCGGGGTGACCTGGCCGCTGCGCGAGACGACCACGTAGTTCGGCGGAAGTCCGATCGGGGCATAGGCATTGGCGCCGCTGTTGATCCGCTCGAACACGCTCTCGTGGATCTTCGGCATCGGCACGCTGACGCCGGCATAGGGATCGTTGCAGAGGTCGGCGACCTTGCGCGGACCGTACCGGTAGTACGCGCCGAGGCCCACCCGCGAATCGTAGAGGCGGCCATCCTTGTCCTCGGAGGACTTGATTGACTTGATCGCGTCAGGGTCGGCGATCGGTGCGCTCTTGAATGCGAGGCCGCGCTTGACGGCTTCGTCGACCAGCCAGGCCAGCGGCACGAAGGCGACGGCGTCGTCCGGATAGCCGCCGCCGACATTGGCGTGCATGCCGACGAACCAGACCTGGACGAGGCGCTCGCCATCGATGCTGGTCGGCACGGCCGGTGCGGGCTGCCCCGGCTCTTGCTCGGTCCAGAGCACCGGATGAAAGGTCGTGCGCTCGTCGTCGAGCGCCAGCGCGTGTCGCGCGCACTTGACCTTCGGGCTGAGAATCCGGTTCGGTAGTTCGAGCGGCCACACCCAGTTGGAGATGCCGCGCGTCATCTCGTCGATCGGCAGGCCATAGGCCGCGACGGTATCCCAGATGCCGATGAACTCGATCGCCGGCACCGGCTTCCGCGCGATCCTTGCATACGGCTTGTTGCCTCGAAGGCGATCCCACAGCGGCACAAGAACATAGTCGCGCAGCGCGCGGAACAGCACCTCGATGCGCCAGATCGAGTGGTAGCCCTCGGCCCGGTATGCGCGATAGGCCTTCACCGCGCCGTCGTGCAGCTCGGATTCGGTGTCCGCGACGATCAGGCCCTGATCGAGGATGAGTGCGGCGAGCGTGCGCACGGTGAACGCGCCGCGGCTGAATCCGAACAGGTAGACCTTCGAATCGTTCGCGTGGTCGTAGTTCCGGCAGATGAACTTGTAGGCGTCGAGGATATTGCGCTTGAGACCGTAGCCGAAGGCGCCGCCGAGGATTGCCAGCGGAATGAATTTCGACGTGCCGACGCCGTCATCATACTTGGCGGCCTGCGTATCGCCCTGCAAATCGAGCGACTGGAAGATCCGCCAGACATTGGTGCGCCAGACGCTGGAAGCGGCGTTGCCGGTGCCATCGGACAGAATAATGATCTTCGGACTCGGCATTGAAAGACGCTCGCTGAAACGAATGAAGCGGATGGCGCAGCGTAGCAGGGACCGGATCGTTTGCTACCTTTGATCGCTCTTTAATCATTCCATGCCGCGATAGGTGTGAACTAGCGCACAAAGCGTCACGTGGTCGCGGCCATGTGAGAGGTGACCGCTTTCGCGTTGCTGCGAAAAGGCCTAGCCTAATAGCGGCGCAATTCATTGATGAGGCACAGCCATGCGCAGCCACGTCAGAAAATTTGCCCACGTCCTTGAGCGCTTCGGCCTTGCTTTGGCGGGAGCCGCAAGCGGTCTGTTTGTCGCCATCCATGTCGGCTCGAGCGTCTCGGCGCTGACCTCGCAGGCGTTCCTGCTCGTCATGATGCTGGGCGGAGCGATCGGCTTCTATCTCGGCATCGATACGCCGCCCAAGCTGTTCCATCCGAAGGATTCGGCCTCGATGCGCAAGATCGACGCGGCGGAGCTGCTCGGCGCGATCGGGACCTTCCTCGCGACAATGGTTGCGTTCTTCTCGGTTGGCGTCGTCGTGCTGCGCAGCGAGCCGGACATCGGCTGGACCGCGGCCATCATGGCGGGCTGGGTGCTCGGCGTTGCCATGCAGATCGTCGGCGGCACGATCGCGCGGGCGCGCGCGTGAAGCGTCGGAGTGGCGTTGGACGAGGCTGGTTTGCTGGCTCGGGATCGGTCGTGTTGCAGGGGGGATGGTCTGAACGCAAGTCCTGTGTCGGCCGTCACCGCTACGCCGGGACACCGCAAAGGCCTACGCCGAGCCGGATCAGCTGCTACTGCGCCTCCCTCATCGGTTCGCGACCTTGGCGGGGTCCTTGACCGCCTTGAACGTCTCCTGCTCGACGCTGTAGAGCTCGCCGCCGACCTTCTCGACCCTGCGAATGTAGATGTCGTGGACGACTTCGCGCGTCTTCGGGTCGATCGACATCGGGCCACGCGGGCTTTCCCAGGCCATGCCCTTCATGGCTTCGACCAGCGCATCGCCATTGGTCTTGCCGCCGGTCACCTTCAGCGCCTCGTAAATCAGATGCATGCCGTCATAGGCGCTGACGCTGATGAAGTTCGGTCGAACATTCGCGTTGGCCTTGCGAAACGCCGCGACATAGTCGCGGTTCAGCTCGGATGGATGCGCGGCGGAGTAGAACCCCGCCGTGATCATGCCGATCATCGCATCGCTCATGCCCGGCAGGTCCTCGTCGTCGGCGATGTCGCCGGGGCCGATCAGCTTGATCCCGCTCTTGTCGAGCCCGCGCTCGACGAACTGCTTGGCCAGGATACCGGCCTGGCTTGTCGGGACAAAAATGAACAGAGTGTCGGGATTGCCATCCCGCGCGCGCTGCAGGAACGGCGCGAAATCGGGGTTGGCCAGCGGCACTTTCAGCGCTTCGACGATCGTTCCACCTGCCGCGGTGAAGCTCGCCGAAAATACGCCGGCGGCTTCGCGCCCGGGTGCCCAGTCGGATGCGATGATGGTGGCCCGTTTCGATCCGTTTCTCGCCGCCCAATCCGCCAGCACGCTGGCCTGCTGCGCGTGCGTCCAGCTGGTGCGCACGAAGTAAGGCGACCGTTCGGTCACGATCGAAGTGCCCGATACCATCACGACGGTTGCCGTCTTGCTCTCATTGGCCAGCGGCGCGAGCGCCAGCACGCTCGGCGTCAACCCGCCGCCGAGGATTGCCACCCCGTCGTTGACGATCAGCTCCTGCGCAATGCGCTTGGCATTGTCGGGCACGCTGGCATCGTCCCGGACGATCAATTCGACCTTGCGGCCGGCGACCATGTCGCCGTGCTGCGCCATGTAGAGCCGCGCCCCGGCGACCGCCTGCTTGCCGACCGGCCCCAGGACGCCGGTCAATGGCATCACCAGCCCGACCCTTACGACGTCCTGCGCCTGGGTGGGTCCCGGTCGCACCGCCGCAAGCGCCAGAACGGCCCCGACCAACATGGCAAACCGGGTACTCGACATGGCCAACCTCCCGCGAGCCCGGAGATGATGCCGGGCCGGTTCGCGACTATCGGCTTCGCGCCAGGGAAGTCCTGATGAAGAAGTGACAGAACGCCGAATTTCCTGCTAAATTTTCCCGATTGGTGCCGTCTGTGGGCATGGAGTGACCTCTATGGACCCGGCGACTGATTCCGTTTTGATATTTGATTCCTTTGAGCTTGATCTCGCCCGCGGCGTAGCCCGCGTGGATGGCGTCGATCTCGATCTCAGGCCGAAATCATTCGCGGTGCTCGGCTATCTCGCCAGCAATGCCGGGCGGCTGGCATCCAAGCAGGATCTGCACGAGGCGGTCTGGGGCAACGTCGCGGTTTCCGACGACTCGCTCGTCCAATGCGTCCGCGAGTTGCGCCTGAAGCTGCGCGATGATGACCACCGCATCATCAAGACGGTGTCTCGCCGCGGCTATCGCCTCGATGCCAGGCCGCTGCCGCCGCCGCACGATCATGGATCGCAGAACGTCTCGCGCCGAACGTCCGCTCCCCGCGGTATCGCGGCACGCTTGGCCGCGCTTCCCCGATGGTTGCTGATCGCCGGCCTGTCGGTGATCGCCTTCGCATCATTCGCATCCGTGCCGCCGCTGGCCAACGGGATGTGGCATCCTCTGGCCGAATTGGCGCACTGGCTTGTGCCGCAGGATCACGGCATCGTGCCGAAGCAGGATGTCGAGCGGATCACCGCGCTGGCCGCCGAGAAGCAGCTGCCGCTTCCCGCCTATCGCGTTCGCGCGCCGGCAAGCGACGTGCCGGACAATGTCCGCCGCTTTCTCGGCGTGTGGGTGAGCGCCGAGGGTTGGATCAATTCGCACCGCCAATTCATGATGATCGTCACCAATGTCGATCGGGATTGTGTCGCGACCGGCTATCTCGTGAACGGCCCGGCGATGCCGCACAGCCGTGTACCCGGGCCCGGCTTTTCCGGTGGCTTCACCGGATATGTCCTCGACGACGTCTTGCGCTATGACGGCAATACCGGACTGCATTCCGCCTCCATCACCGCGGATGGGCGGATCGAGTTCAAGCTCGTCTTCCGTGAGGGAGGTACCGGTGTCGTGTTCCTCGAACCGCTCTGGACCCTTGCCCACCCAGGCCCCATTGCACGCAGTCAAACCTGATCGAAGCGCACCCGGTGTGATTACGCGCGCCGCGAAACACCGAGCCCCGCCAGATGCGTGTCGACGAACTGCGCGAGGCGCTCGCGCAGCATCTCAGGCGGGACCGCGACCATGCGCTCTTCGAGGCCGAGCGAGATGATGCCGTGGACCGCGGAGAACATCGTCCGCGACAGCAACGCGACATCGTCGGGATCGCGATCGGGCAGCAGCCGGAGCAGCGGCGCATGCATCAGCGCGAACGCCTCCATCACCATCGTGAGGATGTCTTCCGGAAACGGCCGGTCGTCCTCCATCCGGTGCTCGAACAGCGAGCGCAGCAGATTGGCGTGCTCGGTGGCGAAGCCGAGATAGGCGTCGGCAAGTCCGTGCAGCTGGCGCAGGGGATCGTCGGCCGGGACCGCCTTGAGGCGTGTGGTCAGGGCGTGAACGGTCTCCCGGTTCACGGTCAGGATCAACCCGTCGAAGTCGCCGAACTCATTATAGACACTGCCGATGGAGCAGCCGGCGGCCTCGGCGACATCGCGAACCTTGAGTGATCTCAATCCCTTAGTGGCGATTGACCGGCGCGCGATCTCGATCAGCAGGGCCCGCCGCTGAAGTTTTTTTCGGTCTCGTCGCGATTCTTCTTGAACAATGTTCATTTTCATACTACTAATTTGAGCGTTGCTCAAGTTGGCATAGGAGGCCACTCAGATGCAGACCCTAGCACTTCAATTGACCGCCACCCTTGTCGATGACGCGATCGAGCTCGTGAAGGGCTTCGGCCGCGCCGTCCTCACGCTGGCGACCGCGCCGATCGAGCGGATCGCCCGCGCCTGCGACGTCGCAGGCGTCCTGGAGCAGCGGCGCGCGGATCGGCGCGCGCCGCGCCAGGCGGCTGCGAGCGGAGGCCGCTGCAAGCCGCGCAACTGCCGATGGTCACCGTTCGGCGGCTTGAGTGAACTGACCTGAAGCACGCGGCCCGCAATTGTCGGCGAAACCTCAACAAAGCGCTCACCATGTCCCCTGCGAGCCTATCCGGCGTCGATCAGCCCCAGGTCTGGATAAGGTCTCGTACATCTCTGGCGGGCAATGTCGCGACGTCCCGGTTCGCCCGATTTTGCGCGCCTTCGAACCGATACGTTGCGGAAAAGACTAAAGGCTGCGGCATCCCCGTCATTTTCTCCATGCTCACCATTCTCCGCCACCCGAATTCGCAGACCTGCCAGCGCCGTGCGCGCTAACCCAAGGAACCGGTCATGATCAAGGAATTGATGACGTCCCGCCGCTTCGCGCCGCTGTTCTGGTCGCAGTTTTGCTCGGCGTTGAACGACAACGTGCTGAAGAACGCGCTCGTCATCATGCTGCTGTATGGCGTCGCCAACGAGCAGGGGCCGGCGCTGGTCCAGCTCGCGGGGGCGGTGTTCATCGCTCCGTTCTTCGTGCTCTCGGCGCTCGGCGGCGAGCTCGCCGACCGCTACATCAAGTCCGTCGTCGCCCGCCGGCTGAAGTTCTTCGAGATCTTCGCCGCGGCCTTTGCCGCCGCCGGCTTCTTCACCCATTCGATCCCGCTGCTGTTCATCGCGCTGGCGCTGTTCGGCATCGTCGCGGCGCTGTTCGGTCCGGTGAAATATGCCGTTCTGCCCGACCAGCTGTCGGTGTCTGAACTCGCGACCGGCAACGCGCTGGTCGAGGGCGCAACCTTCATGGCGATCCTGATCGGCACCATTGCGGGTGGCATGTTCGTCGCCGGCGCCAGCCACATGGGCTGGATCTGCGCCGCCGTGGTCGGCCTGTCGGTGCTGTCCTGGGCGTTTGCATCGCGCATCCCGGTGACGCAGCCGTCGGCGCCCGATCTGCCGATCACAAAAAATCCCTGGACCTCGACCGTGCGCCTGTTGAAGTCGCTCTATGCCGAGCCGCGGCTGTGGGACGGCATGGTGATCGTGTCCTGGTTCTGGATGGTCGGTGCGATCGTGCTGTCGCTGCTGCCTGCGCTGATCAAGGAAGGCGTCGGCGGTACCGAGGGCGTGGTCACGCTGTGCCTCGCCGTGTTCGCGATCGGCATCGCCGCCGGCTCGCTGTTCGCCGCGCAGCTGAGCCATGTCCGCCCGAACCTCGCGCTGGTGCCGATCGGCGCCATCGTGATGGGCGTGGTCGGCCTCGACCTCGCCTGGGCGATCGCCACCACCTCGCTCGGCAAGGATGTCACCGCGGTTGCGTTCGCGACCTCGTTCGGCGGCTTCCGCATGCTGGCCGACTTCTTCCTGTTCGCCTTCGGCGGCGGCCTGTTCGTGGTGCCGTCGTTCGCTGCCGTGCAGGCCTGGACCGCGCCGTCCGAGCGCGCCCGCATCATCGCCGCAGGCAACATTTTGCAGGCCGGCTTCATGGTCGCCGGCGCGGTGTTCGTCGGCGCCCTGCAATATATCGGCCTGCCGATCGCCTGGATTTTCTTCGGCCTCGCCGTCGCGAGCTTCGGCACCGTCTGGTTCGTGCTGAGCAAGTGGGGCAAGGAGGGCGTGCGCGACTTCGGCGCGCTGCTGTTCCGGGCGCTGTTCCGTGTCGAGGTGCGTGGCATGGAGAACCTGCCGCCATCGGGCACGCGGATGCTGATCGCGCCCAACCATGTCAGCCTGGTCGATGGCCCGCTGCTGCACGCCACCTTGCCGATCGATGCGAGCTTCGCGGTCGACACCGGCATCTCCAAGGCGTGGTGGGCCAAGCCGTTCCTGAAGATGATCAAGCACTACACGATGGACCCGTCCAAGCCGCTGGCCGCGCGCGACCTGATCAAGCTGGTCGCCGCCGGCGAGCCGGTGGTGATCTTCCCGGAAGGGCGCATCACGGTCTCGGGTTCGTTGATGAAGGTCTATGATGGCACCGCAATGATCGCCGACAAGGCCGATGCGGTCGTCGTCCCGGTCCGCATCGAGGGCGCGCAGCGTTCGCATCTCAGCTATCTCAAGAATGGCGAGATCAAGCGCTCCTGGTTCCCCAAGGTGACGATCTCGATCCTGCCGCCGGTGAAGCTGCCGGTCGACCAGTCGCTGAAGGGCAAGGCGCGCCGCAATGCCGCCGGTGCCGCGCTGCAGGACGTGATGATCAACGCCATGGTCCAGAACGCGATGCTCGACCACACGCTGTTCGAGGGCCTCGGCCACGCCTATCGCGACCGCGATACCGGCAAGCCGATCATCGAGGACGCGCTCGGCACCAAGCTGACCTATCGCAAGCTGATCCTCGGCGCCCAGGTGCTGAGCCGCAAGCTCGAGCAGGGCACCGCGGTCGGCGAGAATGTCGGGGTGCTGCTGCCGAACTCGGCCGGCGTTGCCGTCGTGTTCATGGCGCTGCAGACCATCGGCCGCGTGCCGGCGATGCTCAACTTCTCGGCAGGTCCAGTCAATGTGCTGGCGGCGATGAAGGCGGCGCAGGTGAAGACCGTGCTGACCTCGCAGGCCTTCATCGAGAAGGGCAAGCTCGACAAGCTGATCGCGGCGCTCGCCGGCCAGGCGCGCGTCGTCTATCTCGAGGATGTCAGGGCCGGCATCGGCCTCGCCGACAAGGTCGCGGGCTTCCGCGCCGGCATCGCGCCGCGCGTCGCCCGCAAGGCCAACGATCCCGCGGTCATCCTGTTTACCTCGGGTTCGGAAGGCACGCCGAAGGGCGTCGTGCTGTCCCATCGCAACATCCTCGCCAACGCGGCACAGGCGCTGGCGCGGGTCGATGCCAATGCCAACGACAAGGTGTTCAACGTGCTGCCGGTGTTCCACTCGTTCGGTTTGACCGGCGGCATGATGATGCCGATCCTCGGCGGCATCCCGATCTTCATGTATCCGTCGCCGCTGCATTACCGGATCGTGCCCGAGCTGATCTACCAAACCGGCGCGACGATCCTGTTCGGCACCGACACCTTCCTCACCGGCTACGCCCGCTCGGCGCATGCCTATGACTTCCGCACGCTGCGGCTCGTCATCGCCGGTGCGGAGGCGGTGAAGGAGCGCACGCGGCAGATCTACATGGAGCGCTACGGCATCCGCATCCTCGAGGGCTATGGCGTCACCGAGACCGCGCCGGTGCTGGCGATGAACACGCCGATGGCCAATCGCCAGGGCACCGTCGGCCGCATCTCGCCGCTGATGCAGTACCGTCTCGATCCGGTCCCCGGCATCGAGGAAGGCGGCCGCCTGTCGGTGAAGGGCCCGAACGTGATGCTCGGCTATCTCCGTGCCGAGAATCCCGGCGTGCTCGAGCCGCTGCCCGAAGGCTGGCACGACACCGGCGACATCGTCTCGGTCGACGCGCAGGGCTTCATCGCGATCAAGGGTCGTGCCAAGCGCTTCGCCAAGATCGCCGGCGAGATGGTCTCATTGTCCGCGGTGGAGGCGATCGCGGCCGCGATCTGGCCGCAGGCCATGTCGGTTGCGGTCACGCTGCCCGATCAGCGCAAGGGCGAACGCATCGTGCTGCTCACTACGCAGAAGGACGCCGACCGCGCCGCGATGCAGCGCCAGGCCAAGAGCGTCGGCGCCTCCGAGCTCGCGGTGCCGGCCGATATCCGCGTCATCGACAAGGTGCCGCTGCTCGGCACCGGCAAGACCGACTATGTCGGTGCCACTGCATTGGCCAAGGAAATAGCAGCGGAACTCGCCGCGGCGCCCGCGCCGCAGGCCGAGCCCGCCGGCGATGAGGGCGAGGCCGAGCCCGCGCAGCTGGCGCAACACGTTGCATGAGGCTTGGCATGATGGTTGTGCTTTTCGGGAGCATGTTGTCAGATAGACGGCAACTGCTCCCGAGAAAGCACGATCATGCTGGACAAACTGAACCCGGCTACGGAGGATGCGCCTGAACTTGCCGCCGAGCGATGGATCGGCGCGCTGGATGCGGCGCTCGCGAGCCGCTCCATGGAGGCTCTATCCGCATTGCTTGCGCCGGAGAGCCACTGGCGCAATATCTTCGGCATCTCCTGGCAATTTGCGACCTTCAGCGGGCGGCAGCGCGTCGTTGCCGAACTGCTGACGCGCGCTGAAGCGGTCGGCGCGAGCGGATTTCGTCTCGATGACCGTGCCTTGATACCGCGGCGGGCCGTGGTGGCCGGACGCGAGACGATCGAGGCGGTCTTCACCTTCGACACGTCGAATGGTCCCGGCACCGGTGCGGTCCGCCTGCTGCATGAGAGGGGCGGAAATTCCGTGGCGTGGACGTTCTCCACGATGCTCGACTTCAACCGCATCTGCGAGGCGCGCGCCGATGGCGCCGCCGAGCAATCCCATGCGCGCGATTTCGCCGCACCCGACTGGCTGGAGCAGCGGCAGGCCTCGCGCGCCTATGCCGACCGCGAGCCCGATGTGCTGATCGTCGGCGGCGGCCATGCCGGCATCGCGGCCGCGGTCGAGTGCAAGCGGATCGGGCTCGATGCCCTGATCGTCGATCGCGAGCGGCGCATCGGCGACAATTGGCGGCTGCGCTATCGCGGGCTCAAGCTGCACAACAAGACGCCGGTCAATCTGTTTCGCTACCTCCCGTTCCCGCCGAGCTTTCCGGACTACATCCCGAAGGACAAGATCGCGAACTGGCTGGAGAGCTATGTCGACATCATGGAGCTCGACTTCTGGACCGAGACCTCGTTCGAGGGCGCGCGCTATGACGATACGACGCAGCGCTGGACCGTGACGCTGCAAGGGACCAGCGGCCCGCGCACGCTGCATCCGAAGCACATCGTGCTCGCGACCAGCGTCAGCGGCACGCCGAACATTCCCAGGATCGACGGCATCGGGAATTTCGAGGGGAAGGTGCTGCACTCCAGCGCCTTCGCGGCCGGGCGCGAATGGGCGGGGCGTTCGGTCGTCGTGTTTGGCACCGGCACCAGCGCGCATGACATCTGCCAGGAGCTGCACGCCGCCGGCGCCGACGTCACCATGGTGCAGCGCAGCCCGACCATGGTAGTCAATGTCGAGCCCGCGCAGCTCTACGACAAGACCTATCTCGGCGACGGACCGGCGATCGAGGTGCGCGACATCCTCAATTCCGGCGTGCCGCTGCCGGTGATGAAGATCGCGCACAGGATCATCACCGACGAGGTCAAGCGGCTCGATGCGTCGTTGCTGTCGCGGCTGGAGCGCGCCGGCTTCCAGCTCGAGTTCGGCGAGGACGGCACCGGCTGGCCGCTGAAGTTCCGCTCCCGCGGCGGCGGCTATTACTTCAATGTCGGCTGCTCCGAGCTGATCGCCGACGGCAAGATTCGCCTGATCCAGGCCGCCGACATCGCTGATATCACCGCCACCGGTCTTGCGCTGAAGGACGGCACATCGCTCGGCGCCGAGCTGTTCGTGCTCGCTACCGGCTACAAGGGCCCGGACCATCTGGTCGGCAGATTGTTCGGCGAGGACGTCGCCGAGCGCGTCGGCCGGGTCTGGGGCTTTGACGATGCGACGCAAGAGCTGCGCAACATGTGGACACGCACGCCGCAGCCCGGCCTTTGGTTCGCCGGCGGCGCGTTCTCGCAGGCCCGCATCTACAGCCGCTTCATCGCGCTGCAGATCGCAGCGATCGAGGCCGGCACGCTTTCCAAGCAACTCACCTGAACTCCGCGCACTCGCACTGAAGGACTCCCATGCCGCTTCCGCTCGATCCCGTCATTGAGAAGATCATCCCGCTGCTGCCGCTGCGCGATCCCGAAACCATGACGCCGCAGAGCTGTCGCGATTCGCTCCGGGCGTTGGCGGAGGCGCGCAAGGCGGTGCCGCCGCCGCCGGTCGACGTGGCACGCGATATCGAGGTCGCTGGCGCCGCCGGCAAGCTCGGCGCGCGGCTCTATCGCAACGGCCGCGGCACGGCGCCGACCGTGATCTTCTTCCACGGCGGCGGCTGGGTCGCCGGCGATCTTGAGACGCATGATCGCCAGGCCCGCAACCTCGTGATCGACACCGGCGCTGTCGTGATCTCGGTCGATTACCGCCGCCCGCCGGAAACCCGCTTTCCCGGCGCGTTCGAGGATGCGTTCGCCGCGATCCGCGACGTGGTCGCGCGGATCGATGAATTCGGCGGCGATCTCGCCCGCGTCGGCGTCGCCGGCGATTCCGCCGGCGGCAATCTCGCCGCCGCCACCGCGCTGGCCTGCCGCGACGCCGGGATCAGGCTCGCCGGGCAATTGTTGGTCTATCCCGTCACCGACGTGGTCGGCAATTTTGCCGACGCGGCCGAGAACGCCAAGTTTCCGTCACGCGCCGAGAATGCGGACGGCTACTTCCTGACGCGGGCGACGATGCAGTGGTTCTGCGGGCACTATCTCGCCGACAAGGCTGAGGGCGCCGACTGGCGCGTCTCGCCGCTGCGCGCGAAGAGCCTTGCGGGTGTGGCACCGGCGGTGGTCACCACAGCCTGGTTCGACCCGCTGCGCGACGAGGGCCATGCCTACGCCGAGGCGTTGCAGGCGGCCGGCGTGCCGGTGACCTATCATTCCGGCGAGGGGCTGATTCACGGCTATTTTGGTCTCGGCGACGCGTCGGAGGCCGCACGCGCCGAGGCGCAGCGCGCGCGGGCGGATTTTCGGGCGTTGCTGGAGCGGGGCGTCTAAGCTCCCGTCGTCCCGGCCTTTGTAGGGCGGTCTAACCTCCCGTCGTCCCGGCCAAGCGAAGCGCGAGCCGGGACCCATAACCACCGCAGCCTGTTGTTGCGGCGGGCTGCGGCCCCAACGTCGTGCCACTCCATCCAGTCGGGGCAATGGGTCCCGGCCTTCGCCGGGACGACGACGTGGATGGATTTGCGTTCAACAACCCCTCAATCATTCCCGATCGTGTCGCCGAACAACTGCCAGGTCTCGCCGTTGAACTTCTGCAGCCGCATCGCTTCGACCGGGAAGTAGTCGGTCGGCGAGGTCTTCACCTTGATGCCGGGCAGGAACATCGGCAGCGCGACGTCGAGATTGGCGGCCTGCTTCATGATGTTCTCATGGGTGAGGTCGTCGCCGCACTGCTTCAGCACCTGCACCGTCGCCTCCGCCACCACATAGCCGTAGACGATCAGCTGGTCCTGCAGATTGCCGTCCGGAAAATACTTCTTCATGAAGTCCTGCCACGCGATCACGTCCGGATCCGACTTCCACTGCGGATCGTTCGGATCCTTCAGCGAGTAGGACGAGATGATGTCCCTGGAATATTCGAAGCCGGCCGGCTTCAGCACCGAGGACACCGAGGTCGAGGTCGCCGCGAGGAAGAACAGGTCGGGCTTCCAGCCGATCTCGCCGATCTTCTTGATCGCCTGCGCCGCCTGCTTGGGGATCGCGTGCATGAACAGCACGTTGGCGCCGGATGATTTCAGCTTCACGATCTGGCTGTCGACCGTCGGATCGGTCGATTCATAGGTCGTTTCCGCCACCACCATCTTCGCGGTGTTCTCCGGCCCGAGCCCCTTCTTGAAGCCGTTGCCGTAGTCCTTGCCGGCGTCGTCGTTCTGGTAGAACAGCGCGATCTTGGCGTCCGGCTTGTTGGTCAGGACATACTTGGCGTAGACCGCGGTCTCGGCCTGGTACGACGGCTGGAAGCCGATCGTCCACGGATAATGCGCGTAGTCGCCCCACAACGTGGCGCCGGCGCCGACGAACAGCTGCGGCACCTTCTTGTCGTTGAGATATTTGCGCACGGCCAGGCCGGTCGGCGTGCCCAGCGGATTGAGGATCGCGGCGACCTCCTCCTGCTCGACGAGCTTGCGGGTCTGCTCCACCGTCTTCGGCGGCGAGTAGCCGTCGTCGAGCGTGATCAGGTTGATCTTGCGCCCGTTCACGCCGCCCTGGTCGTTGATCATCCTGAAGTAGGCGGCCTGCGTCTTCGCGATCACGCTGTAGGCCGATGCCGCGCCGGAGAATGGCGAGGTCTGTCCGAGCTTGATCTCGGTGTCGCTGGCGCCCGTGCCATATTTCTTCTCGGCGGCGTGTACCTGCGTCGCGAGCGCAAGCGCGACGGCTGCCGTGACGGCCTTCCAGATCATCGTGAGCCTCCCTGTGGCTTTTTGTTTTGTTCGCGAGGGAGAGCTTACGTGAGCGGCCGCACGTTGGGCTTGTGGTGAGACGCCGGGGCAGGGATGCGAAAATGCGGCTGGTGCTATAGCGGCACGGTGTAACCACCTGCGTCGTCGCGGCGAAGGCCCGGACCCATTACCCCAACTGCTTATTTGGAGCGACGCTGGGGCAACATTCCGCGTAACGGCAAACTTTAGTGATAATGGGTCCTGGCCCCCGTGCGCAATTGCGCACTCGGCCGGGACGACGATGATGAGAGAGTCGCGCCTCAGCGCACCCGCACGCTGCCGGTCGTGACCGGATCGGTCGGCAGCACGGTGGCGCCGGCTCTGCTGGCGGCGGCAGAGGTGATCATGCCGGGCTCGGCCGCGGCCTGCACATTGCGGGGCGGGTTGAATTCGAGGATGACGAGGGCGGCCGTGGCGAGCACCGCCACGGCGGCGGTTGCAATCGCAGGCACCAGTCTTCCGCGCGGATCGGCTGCGCGAACTTGCATCGAGCAATTCCTTTATCGGGGTCGTTCTTTGGACGTGACATAGGAACGGCCAGGCTTCTTCCCAAGAGTGCGGCGCACATGCCTCACAATCAGTTGTGCTGGCCGTGATGTCTCTCACGGTCTTCGAGACGATGCGGCGTACCGCGTCGAATCGCATTCGTGTCGGACGGCTTGTTTGCACACTAATATCTGGAAGAGATCGTGGCGTTTTGCATGCGCCTCATGCGCTCGTGATTGATCGCGTGAGGTTGTGATTAACGTCCGCCTTCGCCAAGGCTGCGGCGCGACAAGCCCACGCGAGAAGCCGCTTTTGCCTTTATTTATAGGCTTTCTTTGTGGGTCGGGGCGCGCGCGTTAAGCGTTTCTTCACGCGCTCTCGATGGATCAAGCAGAAGATTCGTGTGATGTGCGCGTGATGGAGGAGATGACACCGCTGTCATTGGCAGCAGCTGTCAGCGAACTGTCGCAACCCATGGTGACGCCGTCATTGCGAGAAGCGAAGCGACGACTTGTCCGCCGAAGCCTTGGCGAAGCGACGAAGCAATCCATCTCTCCTTACGCAGAGCAATGGATGATTTTACTTCGGTCGTCATTGCGCAAAGAAGATTCCACTTCGCCGTCGGGCCTCGATCGCGGTCTCATTTCAATTCTATTGCTTTGATACCAAGTCGACGAAATGCACTGATGCGTCGCTTGACACGAGAGCCCGCGTGTCCCCTTCCGAAATTGGTCCAGCGTTCACGCATGAATGTGCGACGCATGCAACCAGAGCGACCATCTCGGTAGCCAGTTTGTTGGCCAAGCAAAAACGGCCGGGTCATCCGACCCGGCCGTTCAAATCTCTCTTCCCGCGAATTCCGCTCCCGCAGTCTCGCTCAGCTCGCCTTCTTCACCGGTGCCGGCTTGCCGACCTTCTTCTCGATCGCGCGCTTCAGGTCGAGGGCGCGGGGCGAGAGCACGTCGGCCTTGGCCTTGAGCAGATAGGCGTCGAGGCCGCCATTGTGGTCGACGCTCTTCAGCGCGTTGGTCGAGACGCGCAGGCGCACGTTGCGGCCGAGCGCTTCGGAGATGAAGGTGATGTTGGCCAGGTTCGGCAGGAAGCGCCGCTTGGTCTTGATGTTCGAGTGGCTCACCTTGTGGCCCGTCTGGGGGCCCTTGGCCGTCAGTTCGCAGCGCCGGGACATCTTACAAAATCCTTATTGCATCCCCGCCGCTCGAAGGGCGTGCAATCACACGGCCCGCGCGGGGGTTTTGAATTCGCGTCCATTTTCCAGGAACCGCGGGTGTATAGGGGGAGAATACCCGGGCGTCAAGATTATATCGCCGCATGCGGGGCACCGGAATTGCCGGTTCATAAGGTCTTCCAGCCACTTAACGGCGGATATGGCAACCATATAAAGGGCGTATTCGGCTGCAAGTCTAGGTTCCATACAAGATGCGCCTTGTTGTCCGGCCGAATTGAACGCCGAAATGGACAATGGATAGAGCGCCGATAGCAGGACCGTCAGGTAGGTTAAGTGACCACCGCCATTGCCATTTTGCCCCCGCTCGGCCGGCTGCTCGGCCTGTGCGCGGGCGCATTGCTGCTGTTCTGCGCCGAGCGCGCCAGCGCGCAGGGGCGGCTCGACGCCCAGTATGAGGCGACCCTGGCCGGTATCCCGGTCGGCAAGGGCAGCTGGACCATCGAAGTCGGCGACGACAGCTTCTCGGCCTCGGCCCAGGGCGGCACCGCGGGCCTTCTGAAAGCGTTTTCCGGCGGCTCTGGCGCGGGCGCCTCGCAGGGCCGCGTCGTCAACGGCGCGCTGGCCGCCACCTCCTACACCGCGACCACCACCACCTCGAAGAAGTCGGAGACGATCCGGATGGTGCTGGCCAATGGCGGCATCAAGGAATCCGCGATCGAGCCGGAGCCGCCGGTCGATCCCGACCGCCTGCCGGTGACCGATGCGCAGAAGAAGAACGTGTTCGATCCGATGACCGGCTCGTTCCTGCGCGCGCCCGGCAATGCCGAATTGATGAGCCCGGATATCTGCCGCAGCGGCGCCGGCATCTTCGACGGCCGCATGCGCTACGACCTCAAGCTCGATTTCAAGCGGGTCGAGATCGTCAAGGCCGAGCGCGGCTATCATGGCCCGGCGCTGGTCTGCGCGCTCTATTTCGTGCCGATCTCGGGCTACATCCCGGATCGCCCGGTGATCAAATATCTCGCCGCCCAGCGCAACATCGAGATCGCCTTCGTGCCGATCGCCGGCACCCGCCTGCTGGTGCCGTTCCGCATGACGATCCCGACCCCGCTCGGCCAGGCCATGCTGGAAGCCACCTCGTTCGTCACCACAGCCGCGCCGCCGCGCGTGGCGAAGACGCAGTAAGTCGCACCGTCATTCCGGGGCGCGCGTAGCGCGACCCGGAATCTCGAGATTCCGGGTTCGTGCTACGCGCGCCCCGGAATGACAGACAGAGGTAGGCGCGGACCAACAACAAATGTCACCGGAATCCAGTTGACTCTTGTCCGCTTCTGATTCGACTCGGCCACCCCTGGAACTTAAGGAATTCAGTCCGCATATCCTGTGCTTGTGGAGCCCCTTCAAACTTGATCTAGTGCCGCCGCCGTCAGCCTGCCCGAGATGTTGCGGTGAACGTTTCGAGCCCGGAATCGAGTCAGCGATTCGGCCGCGATTCGTTCTAGAGTCGTTCCAGAGCTTAAGGTAGGCGCGGAAAGCGTCGCATTATGAGACAGATTTTGTGAAAAGGACGCGTGAAGGAGTGAAGACCAGAGCGTCAATCCCTCACCGTCACCCTGAGGAGGCCGTGCAGCGGCCCTCTCGAAGGGCGACGGCCCTGCTGTCTCATCAAGATCGCCGCAAACGGGTCGATCTCGGCCGTGCATCCTTCGAGACGCGCTGACGCGCTGCTCATAGGTACAACGGCGAATTCGCCGTCGTACCGGGGATGACGGATCAGAGAGCGCCCCAACAATTCAAGAAACACCTGCAAAATATGGTTTTCTCAACTTCGTTCGGAAATGACCGCGTGCCCGGTGCAGGCGTCACCGCGGTGCTCGGGCCGACCAACACCGGCAAGACGCATCTGGCCATCGAGCGCATGCTGGCGCATTCGTCGGGCCTGATCGGGCTGCCGCTGCGGCTGCTGGCGCGCGAGGTCTACAACAAGATCGTCGATCGCGCCGGCGTCGACAACGTCGCGCTGGTCACCGGCGAGGAGAAGATCAAGCCGAAGGCGCCGCGCTTCTGGGTCTCGACCGTGGAAGCGATGCCGCGCGATCTCGATGTCTCGTTCCTCGCGGTCGACGAGATCCAGATCGCAGCCGATCTCGAGCGTGGGCATGTGTTCACCGATCGCATCCTCAATCGCCGCGGCCGCGACGAGACGCTGCTGCTGGGCGCTGCGACAATGCGGCCGATGATCGAGCGGCTGCTGCCGGGCGCTTCCATCGTCACGCGGCCCCGTTTGTCGCAGCTCGAATTCGCCGGCGACCGCAAGATCACGCGGCAGCCGCGCAGAACGGCAATCGTCGCGTTCTCCGCCGACGAAGTCTACGCGATCGCCGAATTGATCCGCCGCCAGCATGGCGGCGCGGCCGTGGTGCTGGGCTCGCTCTCACCACGCACGCGCAATGCCCAGGTCGCGATGTTCCAGAACGGCGACGTCGATTATCTCGTCGCCACCGACGCGGTCGGCATGGGGCTCAATCTCGACGTCGATCACGTCGCCTTCGCTTCCGACCGCAAGTATGACGGCTACCAGTTCCGCCGCCTGACGCCGGCCGAATTCGCGCAGATCGCGGGCCGCGCCGGCCGCGCGACGCGCAACGGCACCTTCGGCACCACCGGCCGCTGCGCGCCGTTCGAGCCGGAGCTCGTCAACGCGCTGCAGAACCACACCTTCGATGCCGTCAAGGTGCTGCAATGGCGCAACGCGAAGTTGGACTTCGCCTCGCTCGGCGCGTTGCAGGTGTCGCTGGCGCTGTCGCCCAATCATGAGGCACTGACGCGGGCCCCGGTGGCCGAGGACCTGCGCGTGCTCGAGCATGTTGCGCGCGACGCCGAGGTGCGCAATCTCGCGCATGGGGCGGCCGCGGTGGAGCGGCTGTGGGAGGCCTGCCAGGTTCCGGACTACCGGAAGCTGTCGCCGGCCGCCCATGCCGAACTCGTGACCACGCTGTATGGCTTCCTGATGCAAAAGGGGCGTATCCCTGACGCATGGTTTGCCGCCCAGGTCGACCAGGCCAACCGGACCGACGGCGATATCGACACGCTATCGGGCCGGATCGCGCAGATCAGGACCTGGACCTTTGTTGCCAACCGGCCGGACTGGCTCTACGACCCGGACCACTGGCAGGGGATCACGCGCGAGCTCGAAAATAAATTATCCGATGCGCTGCATGAACGGCTCACGGAGCGTTTCGTTGACAGGCGGACCAGTGTATTGATGCGCCGCCTGCGGGAGAACTCAGTTTTGAATACGGAAATTGGCAAGACCGGTGAAGTGATCGTGGAAGGCCACGTGATCGGCCGGCTCGATGGTTTCACCTTCGCACCTGATGCGGCCGAGGCCGGCAGCGACGCCAAGGCGCTGCAAGCCGCCGCCCAGCAGGTGCTGGCGCGCGAGATCGATGCGCGCGCCGAGAAGCTGGGCGCCGCCCCCGACGAGCAGTTCGTGCTGACCTCCGACGGCACCATCCGCTGGACCGGCGATGCGGTCGCCAAGCTGGTGGCCGCCGAGGACGCGCTGCATCCGCGGCTGCGCATCATCTCCGACGAGCGGCTGACCGGCGCCTCGCGCGAAGCGGTGCAGACCCGGCTCGACCTCTGGCTCAAGACGCATATTGAAAAGCTGCTCGGGCCGCTGTTCGAACTGTCCAAGGCCGAGGACCTGCAGGGTATCGCCCGCGGCATCGCCTTCCAGCTGGTCGAGGCGCTCGGCGTGCTCGAACGCGCGAAGATCGCGGCCGAGATGAAGGATCTCGACCAGCCCTCGCGCGCGGCCCTGCGCAAATACGGCGTGCGGTTCGGCGCCTACCACATCTATTTCCCGCAGCTCTTGAAGCCCGCGGCGCGCTCGCTGGCCTCGCTGCTGTGGGCCGAGAAGCAGAGCAATGCCGACATGGCAGCATTGTCGAATGTGCAGCATCTCGCCTCCAGCGGCCGCACCTCGTTCCCGGTCGACAAGGCGTTGCCGCGCGATGCCTATCGCGTACTCGGCTATCGCCAGTGCGGCGAGCGCGCGGTGCGCGTCGACATCCTGGAGCGGCTCGCCGACCTGATCCGCCCCGCTTTGGCCTGGCGCGAGACCTCGCCGGGCGAGAAGCCTGCGGGTGCGTTCGACGGCCGCGGCTTTGTCGTGACGCAGGCGATGACCTCGCTGACCGGCTCCGCAGGCGAGGATTTTGCCTCGATCCTGCGCGCGCTCGGCTACCGCATGGACCGCCGTCCGCCGCTGCTGCCGAAGCCCGTCGAGGCCGCGCCGGCCGAGGCCACCGAGGCCGTCGCCGAGACCACGGAGACCGTGGCCGGGACCACCGAGACGGTCGCCGCCGAGACGCCGACGGTCGAGGCCGCCGTGGATGCGCCGGTCGGTGCCACCGCCGAGGTTGTGGCCGAAGCGCCCGAGGCTGCCCCGGATCAGCCGGTGTCGGGCGATCCCGCACCGTCGGCCGCGCTGCTGCCCGATGTCGGCTTTGCCGAGGTGGTGTCCAGCGAGGCTACGCCGGTCGTCGTCGAGACCAAGCCCGAGCCCGTGGCAGAAGTTGCCGCGGAGCCCGCCGCGGTCGCCGAAGAGCCCGCTGCTGAGGCGCCCGCTTCGGAAGTATCCGAGCCCGCGCCTGCCGTGGAAGCCACTGCAGAGACACCCTCCGAGACCGCCACTGAGGCGGCCGCGGAGACCGCGAGTGCCGAGGCAGCACCGGCTGAAGCCGCCGCCGCGGAGACGCCGGCCGAGCCGCAGCTGGTCGAAGTCTGGCGTCCCGGCGGCCGCTCCGACGAGCGCCGTCCGCATCATCGCGGCCACGATCGCAACCGCGGCCGTCACCAGGGCAAGCCCGCCGAGGGCGCGCAGGCCGCTGAAGGCGGCGGCGAGGGCGACAGCAAGCGCGAACAGCATCGCCGTCCGCGCCGTCACCAGGATTTCCGCGCGCCGCGTCCAGGCGCGCCCGCGGATCCGGCTGCGGCGCCCGCCGAGGGCGCGCAGGCCCGCGACAACAGGGACGACAAGGGCCAGCGCCGCGAACGCTTCGAAGGCAAGGGTCGCGATCGCGACAATGAGCGTCGCCGCGACAACAAGTTTGGCGGCGACCGCAAGGGCGAGCGCGGCGATCGTGACCGCGGCGGCCGCGATTTCGGCAAGGGCGGCCGCGACAAGCGCGAGGGCGGCCCGTCGCATCGGCCCTACGCCTCGAGCGCGCCGCGCGAGCGCGACCGGCCGATCGATCCGAATTCGCCATTCGCCAAGCTCGCTGCCCTGAAAGAGCAGCTCGCAGGCCGGAAGGAATAGTCCAACCCTTGGTTTAACGCTTGGTCTAGTTTGGATCGACAGCGCCTCGACAAATGGCTGTGGCATGCGCGCCTGGTGAAGGCCCGCACCAGTGCCGCTGAACTCGTCGTATCGGGGCATGTCCGGATCAACGGCGCGCGTGAGAAATCGCCGGGCCATGCGGTGAAGGCGGGCGACGTCGTCACCGTCGCGCTCGACAACAGCGTCCGCGTGCTCAAGGTGATCGGCTTTGCCGAGCGGCGCGGCGATGCCAGCTCGGCGCGGGTGCTGTACGAGGATTTGCAGGCTGGCAATTTGCAGGCCGGTAAGGAGTAGTTATCTAGCGCTTGCTATCTCAATTTGGGTGGCAGGAGCGTGAGAATACGGGCGTTTTTCGAGGGCCGCTTCCCTTGCGGCCCCGGTATTCCTGCGCTACGCAACCCCAGAAAAATCGATCGTTCCGGAGTTTTGGATGACCTACGTCGTCACTGAAGCCTGCATCAAGTGCAAATATACCGACTGCGTCGAGGTCTGCCCCGTCGATTGCTTCTACGAGGGCGAGAACATGCTGGTCATCCATCCCGACGAATGCATCGATTGCGGCGTGTGCGAGCCGGAATGCCCGGCGGACGCCATCAAGCCGGACACCGAGCCGGGCCTGGAAAAGTGGCTCGAGGTCAACCGCGACTACGCCAAGAGCTGGCCGAACATCACCCAGAAGAAGGACTCGCCGGAAGACGCCAAGGAGTGGGAAGGCAAGGAAGGCAAGTTCGATAAATATTTTTCTCCGAATCCCGGCAGCGGCGACTGATTCGCCAGGGAATACCGTGGTAAGGTCGGACTCTGGTCCGCCGCGGCCCTCCGTTCGGCCGCCGATTTAACCCTAATGACGGACATATGACCTGAACGGCCCCTGTTATGCCCGGAATCGGGCGTAAACCATTGATTTTTGCGGAAAATGTGCTATATCTGACACATTACAGGCCAAGAACCCCCTGCCATGCGTACCTTGTGGCTTCGAGGTTCCCGCAAACTCGAACAGGGGCGTGGCAGTTTCCGCGCGCAGGCTGTGTCACAGAAAACGCGTAAAAAGAGTGCTTCAAAGACGACGAAAAAAGCCGCTGTCGTTGCTCGCAGCGCAACCAAGGGCCGTGCCAAGGCGTCCGTGAAGGGGGCCAAGAAGGCGGCGGCTGCAAAGTCCTCAAAGAACAAAAGAAGCGTGATGCCAGAAAAGACTGCCAAGACTGCCGCGAAAGCGGCAGCTGCGAAGCCCGCTGCTGCCAAGGCCGCCCCCAAGCCTGCCGCGACCAAGACGGCTGCTGCGCCGAAGCCGGCCGCCCCGAAGGCTGCCGTCCCCGCCGCTGCTCCGAAGGCTGCCGCCAAGCCGGCCGCCGCGCCGCGCATCGAGGAGCCGAAGAAGGTCGTGACGCAGCGTCAGGGCTTCAAGGCCAATGAATTCGTGGTCTATCCCGCTCACGGCGTCGGCCAGATCCTGGCGATCGAGGAGCAGGAGATCGCGGGCGCCAAGCTCGAGTTGTTCGTGATCAATTTCATGAAGGACAAGATGACGCTGCGCGTCCCGACGGCGAAGGTCGCCAATGTCGGCATGCGCAAGCTGTCGGAGCCGGCGCTGGTCAAGAAGGCGCTGGAGACGCTGAAGGGCCGTGCCCGCGTCAAGCGCACCATGTGGTCGCGCCGCGCCCAGGAATACGAAGCGAAGATCAACTCGGGCGACATCGTCGCGATCGCCGAGGTGGTCCGCGACCTCTATCGTTCGGAATCGCAGCCCGAGCAGTCCTATAGCGAACGCCAGCTCTATGAAGCGGCGCTCGACCGCCTGTCGCGCGAGATCGCGGTCGTGCAGCACTCGACCGAGACCGAGGCGATCAAGGAGATCGAAGGCCAGCTCGCCAAGAGCCCGCGCCGCGGCGCCAAGGCAGAAGCCGAGGGTGAAGGCGAGGGTGATGCCGACGGCGAGGATGCCGATACCGATGGCGACGATACCGCCGTCGAGGACGAAGCCGCCTGAAAGGGTTCGACGGATTGAAAACAAAAGCCCGGTCGCAAGACCGGGCTTTTTGCTTTGGCGGCGTGTCCGTGGGGCACGCTTACCTCTCCCCTTGTGGGAGAGGTCGGATTGCATGGCAAATGCAATCCGGGTGAGGGTGCAGGCTCTCCGCAAGTTGCAGCCCCTCGACCGCGATCTTCGCCCGGGCAGATCGATATTCCAAACTGTCCGCGCCGCTGGACTCTTGGACCAGCGGCACACGTTGCCGACTTATCCCGAAACGGAACGCCGGTAACTTTCGCGCGTTCGCTCGCCAGTGAGGAGAGCGGACCATGACATCAAAGGCAGGCATTTTTTTCGCAGGCGTTGGAACAACTTTTATTATCCTAGGCGCTGGGTTCGGTGGTGGACTGTTCATGGCGAATTCGGCGCTTAAGGATTCTGCCGGCGCCCCCGCGCGTGTCTCTTCGCCAGCGCCCGCGGAACCAGCGCGCGTTATCCTGCCATCCACGGCAGAAGCTGCGCAGCCACCGCAGCCTGCCACCCAACGAGAGCCCGCCACGCCAGACGCAGCCTCACCGCCGCAGCCGCCACTGGAGCCGGTCAAGGACGTACAAGCGCCTGTCGAGCAGCAGGCGGACGTGGTGGACACGAGAAAATCTGACATTGCAGAAAAGGAGCGGCGTAAGCGCTACGCCGAACGCAAGGCGAAGCGCGTCGCGACCGAGCAGGCGAGGCGTCAACAGCGGCGCATCGAACAAGGCGAGCAACGCCGCGAAGCTCCGGTGCTCTTGGAGCAGGCGCGACGCCACGAAGTGCCGATCATGGCGTCTGAAGACGATGACTCCCCGCCGCGTCCGTTCGCGAATTTCTTCAGGAATGACTGAGCGCATCGCTTTAGTGAAGGAGCCGAGGAACAGTCCGCAATCGAGGGACGTCAGTGCTGATACAGAAGGCCCGTTCGTCTGATGGCTAACGAAAACTCCATTGCTTCAACTGCCAGTCCTGAACAACGCATAGAGCAGGCGTCAGAGGCGATCCGTCAGATGGCTGAGCGCGGCGTATTCGAACCTTTGCCGCAACAAGATCGGTGGCTGCATCACTTGAGTGAAGCGACCAGGGCGGCTCCGCTTCAATCGCTTGCCGTTGCATTCTTGCTGGGGGTCTTCCTGGCTCGGCGGTAGCCCGTCGGCTACGCCGTTGATGCTGCCGCGCCGCGTGCTCAATACGAGCGCTGCTTGATGCCCCAGCGGCGGTTCTCGGAGGTCACGATCCATAGATTGCGGTGACGGCTGGCAATCGATCCGTCGGCGCGGTCGCGGCTGTATTCGACCAGCAGATGCACCTTGCGCGGCCCGACCAGCACCGGCTCCTTGCGCTGATAGGTGCTCTTCGTCCATCCCGTGGTGCGCGCCAGATCGTTGAAGAACGACGGCGGCAGCTGGCCCGGGCCATCCCAGATCACGAGCTGCTCGCCGGATAGGATGACGTGCGGGAAGTGCAGCAGCGCGTCCATGCCGGCGAGATCGCGAGCGTTGAAGCGGTCGGTGAAATCGTCGATGCAGCGGATCGCCGCCGCGATCATGGCCGCATGGTCGGCATTGTCAGGGTCGGGTTGGAAGAGCTTGTCGGCATTACTCATGCCGTCGCTCTACACTGGCAGCGAAGCGAGCCGCAATGACGCTCGAAGCTACGTAAACGATCCTGACCAGTATCGTCTTGTCTTGCTTCATGGATGACGACGGCAACCGGAGCGCGGCGTGCTATGCTGACCGCCCTGCCGTTATTTGATCGACATTAAACTGACCCCATCAATTTGCAGCGAGGAGAAATTCGATGACATCCAATGTTGAGGCAACCAGGAAGGGTTATGAGGCCTTTCAACGTGGTGACATTCCGACGCTCATGAGGGATCTGATCGATGACGACTGCACGTGGATAACCCCGGGTCCCCAGGACAAACTGCCTTGGGCCGGGACCTTCAAGGGAAAGCAGCAGATTGCAAACTTCTTCGTCCAGGTTGGCGAGAATCTGGAATTCAGCGAGTTCGCGCCGCGTGAGATGATTGAGCAGGGCGACACCGTCGTGGTCCTGGGTACACTCACGGCGCGGGCAAAGAAAACAGGCAAGACTGTAACGAACGAATGGGCCCACGTTTTCAAGTACCGTGACGGGAAGGCGGTCCGCTTTCAGGAGTACATTGACACTGCGGCGGATGTTGCCGCGATGTCGTGACAAAGCAAGAGGCAGGCGCGCATGCGCGGATGTCGTCGGCGTCATCCGCCTCTATCGCCTACTTCACCCGCTGCTTCTCGAGCTTGCGCGCCAATGTCCGGCGGTGCATGCCGAGTCGGCGGGCGGCTTCCGAGATGTTGAAGTCGGTCTCCATCAGGGTCTGGTGGATGCGCTCCCATTCCAGCGTCTTGATCGACGTCGGCCGCGCACCGACCTCGATGGCGGCATTGCCCTGCGCTTTAAGGAACGCGGCCTCGATGTCGTCGGTGTTTGACGGCTTGGCCAGATAGTGGCAGGCGCCGAGCTTGATCGCCTCGACCGCCGTCGCGATGCTGGCAAAGCCGGTCAGCACGACGATCAGCATCTCAGGATCATGCGTGTGCAACGCCTCGACGCAGGCAAGGCCCGATGCACCGCCGGCGAGCTTCAGGTCGACCACCGCATAGCCGGGCGATTGCTGCTCGAGCAGCTGGCGGACCTCGTCGAGCGAGGCCGACACCGCCACATCATAGCCGCGGCGCTCGAACGAGCGCTTCAACGTGCGGGCGAAACCCGCATCGTCCTCGACGATCAGGAGCTGGCGTTCATCCGTCAAGATGGTCTCCGATCGCGAGCGTCGAAAGCGGCAGCTCGAGCCTGACCGCGGCGCCGATGTCCGGCCGGTTGCGCGCCGTCACCACGCCGCCCAGCTTGCGCACCACGTTGACCACGAGGAACAGGCCGAGGCCGCTGCCGGGGCTGCCCTTGGTCGATTGATACGGCTTGCCGATATGCGCCAGCATCTCGCGCGAGAAGCCCGGGCCGCGATCGGTCACCGACAGCACCAGCGTGTCGGCATTGCGCTCGGCGGTCAGCTCGATCCAGTCGCGCGACACCTCGGCGGCGTTGTCGAGCACGTTGAAGATCGCCTGCTTGAGCGCGATGTCGGATACGATCGCGAGATCAGCGCCGCAGGCATTGCGGAAATACAGCGTGGCCGACGGCCGCGTCGTCCGCCATTCCTCCACCAATGCCGTCAGGAACGCCGTGACCGTGGTCGGCGAGGAGCCTTCGCCGCGGGCTTCGCCCGCCGAGAGCAGGATGCCCGTCACGATCGACTTGCAGCGCTGCACCGAGATCTCCATCTCGCCGAGGTCCTGCGACATTTCAGGGTCGGAGGCGAGCGCGGGCATCCGGCGCCAGTCGCCCAGGATGACCGAGAGCGAGGCGAGCGGCGTGCCGAGCTCATGCGCGGCGCCGGAGGCCAGGAGGCCGATCCGGACGATGTGATCCTGCTCGGCGGCGTGCTGGCGCAGCGCCGCGAGGCGCAGGTCGCGATCGCGCAGATTGCGGTTGATCCGGGTCATGAACACCACGAGCAGCACGGCGTCGAGCACGAGGCCGATGAAGGTGCCGGCGATATAGAGGTTGAAGGCATCGGCGAAGCCTTGCTGCGGCAGCTCCAGCGGCCGGTAATAGCTGGTCAGCCAGGCGAAGTTCATGCAGACCAGCGCCACCAGCGACCAGGTCGAGGGCGCATCGAGCAGCACCGCGCCAAGCGTCACCTGCAGCAGATAGAGCGAGGTGAACGGGTTGGTGGCGCCGCCGCTGAGATAGAGCAGGGCGGTCAGCGCCGCGACGTCGAGCGCCAGCGCGACCAGCAGCTCGCGGTTGTTGATGTCGGCGCGGTAGCGCAGCCACAGCAGGCTGACGACATTGAGCGCCACCAGCCCGGAGATCACGGCCGCCAAGGGCAGCAGCGGCAGCGCGACGCCCATCCAGAACTGCACGAAGCCGATGGTGGCGATCTGGCCGATCACGGCGATCCAGCGCAGCTGGACCAGGAGGGCCATGTTCTTGCGATTGGTCGCGATGTCGGCGGGCGCTGCGAGGTCGAACGGCATGCCGGCGGCCGCGCCCGCGGCGGACGGCGTTGCCGCCGCGCCGGTCGCGGCCTTGTCGTCATGCAGATCCGATGTGCGCTCGAGCATCTGGGCCTGTGTCGCGAGACAGATTGCGGGCTGCGCCGATCAAGCGGCGCACGGCGGCGCGCCGTGAACCCCACCTTGGATCGGAGGCGCCGGCGCGGCTCCTGCCGCTGATGACGCGCAGGAGCGCGCCCGCCAGCATAAGGGCCAGTGCGAACCATGTCAGCGCGTAAATCAGGTGGTTGTTCGGAAACCGCACGATAGTGAGCCCGCCGATTGGGTAGCCGCCCGGATTTGGCGTCGCATCGGCGTCGATGAAGAAGGGGGCTACATGCGACAGTCCGTGCGCGGCGGCGATGGCGGCAACGTCGCGGGAATACCAGCGGCCGGCCGAAGCATCGTTGCTGCGCAGGAAGCCGCCCTTCGGCTCCGACATCCGCAGCAGTCCGGTGACGCTGACGGCGCCCTGCGGCTCGCCATCGCGCCGTGTCGCGGGATCGCGCTTATCAGCGGGAACAAAGCCGCGGTTGACCAGCACGGTGGTTCCGTCGGCGGCTTGCAGCGGGGTCAGTACCCAGAAGCCGGGACCTTCGGCCGTGACGGCCTGCACCAGCGTTTCGTCGGCGTTGAGGAACGTGCCGCGTAGGGTGACGCGGCGGTATTCATCGCTCGCGGCCGTGACCGCCGGCCATGACGATGGGGGCGGCGGCGCGACCGGCGCGGCATGCATGCGCTGCTCGACCCGCTCGATCAGCGCCAGCTTCCAGGTCCGGCGTTCGATCTGCCAGATACCGAGCGCGCTCAGCAGCACCACGCCCAGCATGCCGAGCGTGAGCAGCAACAGCGAGGGTCTGGCAGACCGCATCGTCACGGCATCTGGCTCATGTCGTGCAGCGGCATCATGTTGATGTTGAGATGATGCATGACCCACAGCGAGCCGGTCAGCGCGATCACCACCATGACGACGGTGAAGATCATCGCCATCATGGTCCAGCCGTTCTCGGACCGCGTGTTCATGTGCAGGAAGTACACCATGTGCACGACGATTTGCACCGCGGCGAGCACCAGCACGATCAGCGCGGTGACCTGCTTGTCGGCGATGGCGCCGGTCATCACCAGCCAGAACGGCACCGCAGTAAGGACGACGGAGAGACCGAAGCCGATCAGATAGCTCTGCAGCGAGCCGTGAGCCGCGCCGCCGTGATCGCCATGTCCGTGGCTGGCATTGGCTTCGAGCGTATGAGCTTTGGCGTGAGCTTTTGTTGTCATCGCAGCATTCCCAGGAGATAGACGAAAGTGAAGACGCCGATCCAGACCACGTCGAGGAAGTGCCAGAACATCGAGAGGCACATCAGCCGGCGCCGGTTGGCTTCGATGAGGCCGAAGCGCGCGGTCTGCACCATCAGCGTCACCAGCCAGACGAGGCCGAAGGTGACGTGCAGGCCGTGGGTGCCGACCAGGGTGAAGAATGACGACAGGAAGGCGCTGCGCTGGGGCGTCGCGCCCTCGTGGATCATATGCGCGAACTCGGTGAGCTCGATGCCGAGGAAGGCGAGGCCGAACAGCCCGGTGATGGCGAGCCAGGCTTGCGTCGCGCCGATCCTCGATTTCTCCATCGTCAGCATGGCGAAGCCATAGGTGATCGAGGAGAGCAGCAGCATCGTGGTGTTGAGCGCGACCAGCTTGAGGTCGAACAGGTCCTTCGGCGATGGGCCAGCGGCATAGTTGCCGCCGAGCACGCCATAGGTCGCAAACAGCATCGCGAAGATGAGGCAATCGCTCATCAGGTAGATCCAGAAGCCCAGCATGGTGCTGGCGCCTTCCGGATGATCGTGCTCGTCCACAACGTGAAAGATCGGCTCGGAGTCCTGGGTGGAGACGGTTGTTGCTACGCTCATGTCTGGGCTCCCGCGGCGAGCACGCGTGTCCGCGCGTCTTCAGTCCGCACCACCTCATCCGCCTGGATGTGGAAGTCGCGGTGATAGTTGAAGGTGTGGCCGATCGCGACCGCGAGCAGCGCAACGAAGCTGACGGCGGCGAGCCACCAGATGTACCAGATCAGGCCGAACCCCATCACCGTCGCAAGTCCGGCGAGGATGATGCCGGTGCCGGTGTTGGAGGGCATGTGGATCGGCTTGAAGCCGGTCAGCGGGCGCCTGTAGCCGCGGCGCTTCATGTCCCACCAGGCGTCGTTGTCGTAGACCACGGGCGTGAAGGCGAAGTTGTAGTCCGGCGGCGGCGACGAGGTCGCCCATTCCAGCGTCCGCGCGTTCCAGGGATCGCCGGTGGTGTCCTTCAGCTGCTCGCGGCGCAGAATGCTGACCGCGAACTGCACCAGCATCGCGACGATGCCGAGCAGGATCAGGAACGCGCCGAAGCCCGCGATGATGAACCAGATCTGCAAGGAGGGGTCGTCGAACACGCGGAGCCTTCGGGTCACGCCCATCAGGCCGAGCACATAGAGCGGCATGAAGGCGAAGTAGAAGCCCGAGACCCAGAACCAGAACGACAGCTTGCCCCAGAACGGATCGAGCCTGAAGCCGAACGCCTTCGGGAACCAGTAGTTGATGCCGGCGAACAGGCCGAACAGCACGCCGCCGATGATCACGTTGTGGAAATGCGCGATCAGGAACAGGCTGTTATGCAGCACGAAATCGGCCGGCGGCACCGCCAGCAGCACGCCGGTCATGCCGCCGATCACGAAGGTCAGCATGAATGCCACCGTCCACATCATCGGCAGCTCGAAGCGGATGCGGCCGCGATACATCGTGAACAGCCAGTTGAACATCTTCGCGCCCGTCGGGATCGAGATGATCATGGTGGTGATGCCGAAGAACGAGTTCACGCTGGCGCCGGAGCCCATCGTGAAGAAGTGGTGCAGCCAGACCAGGTAGGACAGGATGGTGATGACGACGGTGGCGTAGACCATCGAGGTGTAGCCGAACAGCCGCTTGCCGGAGAATGTCGCGGTCACCTCGGAGAAGATACCGAACGCCGGCAGCACCAGGATGTAGACCTCGGGGTGGCCCCAGATCCAGATCAGGTTCACGTACATCATCGGGTTGCCGCCGAAGTCGTTCGTGAAGAAGTTGGTGCCGACGTAACGGTCGAGCGACAGCAGCGCCAGCACCGCCGTCAGCACCGGGAAGGAGGCGACGATCAGGACGTTGGTGCAGAGCGAGGTCCAGGTGAACACCGGCATCTTCATCATCGTCATGCCCGGCGCGCGCAGCTTGACGATGGTGCAGATCAGGTTGATGCCCGATAGCGTCGTGCCGACGCCGGCGACCTGTAGTCCCCATATGTAATAGTCGACGCCGACATCGGGACTGTAGCCGATGTTCGACAGCGGCGGGTAGGCGAGCCAGCCGGTGCGGGCGAATTCGCCGACGAACAGCGACATCATCACCAGCACGGCGCCGCCGACCGTCATCCAGAAGCTGAAATTGTTGAGGAACGGGAAGGAGACGTCGCGAGCACCGATCTGCAGCGGCACCACATAGTTCATCAGGCCGGTGACCAGCGGCATCGCCACGAAGAAGATCATGATCACGCCGTGTGCGGTGAAGATCTGGTCGTAGTGATGGGCCGGGAGGTAACCGTCGGAGCCGCCAAAGGCGATCGCCTGCTGCAGCCGCATCATCAGCGCGTCCGCGAAGCCGCGCAGCAGCATCACGATGCCGAGGATCATGTACATGATGCCGATGCGCTTGTGGTCCACGGTGGTGAACCACTCGCGCCACAGATAGGTCCAGAGCCGGAAATAGGTGACGATCGCAAACAGCGCGAGGCCGCCGGTCGCCACCACCGCGAAGGTGCCGACCAGAATCGGCTCGTGGATCGGCAGCGCCTCCAGATTGAGGCGGCCGAAGATCATCTTGACGAGATCGGGATTCATGCGGTCCTCCTCAGGACTCTGATTTCGGACGCTGACCGAGCAGCAAGGATGTCGACGAGGGGTGCGCGGGCGAGAACGGCGGGCGCTTCAGCCCGAAGCCGCGCAGCGGCGTCAGGTCGAGCGGCGCGGTGATCTCGTGCGACGGCGCGTCCTTGATCTCGTCCATCGAACAGATGCCGGCGACGAAGGTCGGCTCGGAGCCGAGCGGCGCGCCGCGGCGGGCGTATTTGTCGTAGGTCAGCGGCAGCGTGTTGTTGAAGCCTTCGCGGCCGAGGCCGCCCTTGGCGTCGATCGCCATCATCTCGCTCATGCACATCTTGCCGGGTTCGACGCACATGTTGAGGACCGCCTTGTAGAGATCGCGGTCGACCGAGCGGTAGAGCCGGACCGGATCGTTCTGGCTCGGACGCTCGAGCTGCAGATAGTCGGTGCGGCCGAGCATATTGGCGCTGGTCTTGGCGGTGGCGATCCACTTGTCGAAATCGGCGCCAGACAGGCTCTTGAAGTCGAAGTGCATGCCGGAGAAGCCGGCGCCGCTGTAGTTGGCGGAGAAGCCGCGATAGGTGCCTTCCTTGTTGGCGACCGCGTGCAGCTTGGTCTCCATGCCGGGCATGGCGTAGATCTGGCCGGCAAGCGCGGGGATATAGAACGAGTTCATCACGGAGGACGCCGTGATGCGGAAGCGGATCGGGCGGTCGACCGGAGCTGCGAGCTCGTTGACGGCGGCGACGCCGTAGTCCGGGTAGATGAACAGCCACTTCCAGTCGAGCGCGACGACCTCGACATTGAGCGGGGCGTCCTTGCTCTCGATCGGCTTGTCGGCGGCGATGCGGCCGAGCGAGCGGTAGGGATCGAGCAGATGGGTGCCCATCCAGGTCAGCGCGCCGAGGCAAATGATGATCAGCAGCGGCGCCGACCAGATCACGAGCTCGAGCTGGGTGGAGTGATCCCACTCCGGCTCATAGGGGGCCGCGGCGTTGGACTGGCGGTAGCGCCAGGCGAAGAACACGGTCAGCGCCATCACCGGAAGCACGATGATGAGCATCAGCACGGTCGAGATGACGACGAGGTCGCGCTGCTGGACGGCGATGTCGCCGGCAGGCGCCAGGACGACGAAATCGCACCCGCCAAGGAGCGCCGCGAACGGCAATAAGGCCAATAATTTCAAGGCGCGCACGGCTCACCCCACTTGAATTTTATGAGTTCCGCCAAGGGGTAGCTGCGATGCAGCAAAGTTCACATTGGACAATTTGTCCAATGTTGCACTGCGGGATGGAGGGTCAGAAGGTGAGGTGGACCGCGTGGCAATCTGCCCGTGGCCTCACTTCTTGTTTGAGCACGGTCTGTTCGGAAAACCGGTTTGATCGTGCTCCAAAGGACGGTTTTCCGGCGATGGCACAAGCCCCAGCAATGGCTCACGGCACCCCGACCGCATCAGGTCACGGGCAGGCGAAACCCGGCGAAATCGCCATCGGCGTCATCATCGGACGCACGTCGGAATTCTTCGATTTCTTCGTCTATGCGATCGCCTCGGTCATCGTGTTCCCGAAGCTGGTGTTCCCGTTCGTCAATGAACTGACCGGCACGCTCTATTCATTCGGCATCTTCGCGCTGGCCTTCGCCGCGCGGCCACTCGGCACCGTCATCTTCATGGCGGTCGACCGCCGCCACGGCAAGGGCGCCAAGCTCGTCATCGCGCTGTTCCTGCTCGGCACCGCCACGGTGGCGCTCGCGTTTCTGCCCGGCTACGACACGATCGGCGTCGCGGCGATCTGGCTGTTGGCCGCCGCGCGCGTGCTGCAGGGTATCGCCTGGGGCGGCGCCTGGGACGGCCTTGCCTCGCTGCTGGCGATGAATTCGCCGGCGCATCGCCGCGGCTGGTACGCGATGGTGCCGCAGCTCGGCGCGCCGCTCGGGCTGATCGTGGCCAGCGCGCTGTTCGCCTTCTTCGCCGGCAACCTCTCGGCGGATGATTTCTTCGACTGGGGCTGGCGCTATCCGTTCTTCGTCGCGTTCGCGATCAACGTGGTGGCGCTGTTCGCGCGGCTGCGCATGGTGGCGACGGATGAATATTCCGAGCTGTTCGAAAGCCGCGATCTCGAGCCGGCGCGGGTCGGCGAGACCATCGCGCAGGAGGGCCGCAACATCCTGCTCGGCGCCTTTGCGCCGCTGGCGAGCTTTGCGCTGTTCCACATGGTCACGGTGTTTCCGCTGTCCTGGGTGTTCCTGTTCACCAAGGAAAGCCCGGTGCGCTTCCTGATCATCGAGATGATCGGCGCCATGGTCGGCGTCGTCGCGATCATCGCCTCCGGCATGATCGCCGACCGCGTCGGGCGCAAGCCGCTGCTGCTCGGGTCTGCGGTCGCGATCGCGGTCTATAGCGGCTTTGCCCCGCAGCTGCTCGATGCCGGCGCGTTTGGCGAAACGGTGTACATGGTGCTCGGCTTCGTGCTGCTCGGCCTGTCGTTCGGCCAGTCGTCGGGCGCGATCGCCTCGAGCTTCGCGCGCAACTATCGCTACACGGCCTCGGCACTGACCTCGGATTTAGCCTGGCTGTTCGGTGCCGGCTTTGCGCCGCTCGCGGCGCTGCTGCTGGCGACGCATTTCGGCTTGATCTCGGCCGGTGCGTACCTGTTGTCGGGCGCGGTGTGGACGCTGCTGGCGCTGTGGCTGAGCGGATTGCGCGAAGCCGAGGGTTGAACTCTTCTCCTTCCCCCTGAAAGGGGGAAGGTTTCCCCACCCGCTTTGCTCTGGCGAGCAAAGCGACCTCCCCTTTTCAAGGGGAGGTGGGCTAGCGGAACAATCCGTCGACGCGGAACGAGTACCCCAGGCCGACGATGTAGTTCGGCGAGTTGCGGCTGAGTCCGAACGCGACATGGAAGTCGACCTGCTGGGTCGGCGTGATCTGGTACAGGCCGCCGGAGTTGATGAGCTGGGTCGGCCGCGCACCGTCGGGATAGTCGCCGACATATTCGGTGAACACACTGATCCGCTCGGTCAGCTTCTTCTCGATCACGAAGGTCGCTTCCGACATGTGCCGGCCGGTCAGCTCGGCAGGGCGGAAGAATTCCGTGAACATGCCGCTGACGCCCCAGCCGTCATGCAACTCCCATGACCACGGCAACTGGATGTAGGGCTGCGCGCCGCGACCGGCGATTTCGGCAGCGCCCGTCGGCAGCGCGACGCCGGCCGTGATCGAGAGGTCGATCTTCCCCGGCAGCGGACTGATCTGCCATTTGATGGCAGGCGCGACGTCGGAAAAGCCCGACGCGCCGGGCGATTTCACGGTGCCGACATAGCTCGGTAGGTCGATCAGCACCTCGAGGCAGGGCGCAATCCCGAGCCGCCAGCGGCTGTTGCTGCCGTCGATGCTGCGGCCACTGCTCCGGCCGGTCAGGTTGATGCCGTTCTCGTTCTGCAGGCTCCCGACCGGCACGACGATACTCGAATTGGTGACGTCGGGCCGGTCGGTCGCGATTTCGTCGCCCGGCTTGGGACAGCCGTCCGCGCGCGCGGCGGTGGCTGCTGCGAGTGTGAGCGCAGCAAGCACGCACCCGAGTTCGGCAAGTCGAGCGACGGCGCCGAACCGATTCTGAAACACTGGGGATGCTCCAATAGCCCGGCGCCGCTGCGGAGGTGGCAGCTTTCGATAGAGATCGGCGGCGCGCGGGGAAATTCCCGGTTGGCTCAAAAATCTTCGTCAGTCGCCGGTCGCGCGAGCGCGCGGCATTCCAGGGAATAGAATCGCGGCATGGCTGCTCCTGTTGTGGTGGCAAACAGGAGAGCCCCGGGAATGAGCATTCGTTCGATCGCAGGCGTGCTGGCGCCGCGGCAAGCCAAAATTGCCGCGATGGCGGCCATCGCGATTCTGCTCGCCCTGAACAGCGCCCGTGCCGCGGGAGATGCGGCGCGCGGCGCCACGCTGTACCAGGGCTGCGGCGATTGCCACTCGATCGACAAGAACGACGTCGGCCCGATGCACAAGGGTGTCGTCGGCCGCCTAGCCGGCTCCGTCGCAGGCTACGACTACTCGCCGGCGCTGAAGAACTCGAAGATCGTGTGGACCGAGGAGAATCTCGACAAATGGCTCACCGGTCCGGACACGATGGTTCCGGGCACCAAGATGTTCTACGAGGTTCAGGACCCGAAGGATCGGGCCGACATCATTGCCTTCCTCAAGGAGAAGGCGAAGTAGAATGTAGCCTGTCGTCCCGGCCTTCGCCGGGACGACAGCGGTGGTGAGGCGCGAGCACGACGCCTCGCGGCCTCAATCCACCACGATCTTGACGCGGTCGCGCGGCTTGACCTGGGCATGGGCGTCGAGGCCGTTGAGCACGCGGAAGCGCTCGGCCGGGTGATCGACGCCGGACATGCGGTGCGACAGCGATTCCACGGTGTCGCCGGGCTGCACGTTAATGACCTTGATGCGCAGCGGGCGCGCGGCCTGGATCTCGTCGAGCGTCAGGCGGCGGAACGAATTGACGGTCTCGCGCGCGTTACGCTCGCTCTCGGTGGACTTCTGCTTGGCGGCGAAGATGAAGCGGTAGACGTCGCTGCCGAAGCGCAGCGCATAGACCTTGAACTGCCACTGGTCGCCATGGGCGGTGGCCGACGCCGCCGGAAAGCCGTTGATGTTGAGGTCCTCGGTCGAGGACTTCTCGACGCCTTCCATCCAGCCCGAATTCAGGTAGTCGCCGAGCGACTGCTCGGCCGGGACCCGCACCACGTCGAAGCGCATCGCCTGGCTGCCGCCCTCGCGCACGCCGATCACCGCCTGCGCGGTGTTGTCGAGCGTGAAATTATCGGGCGCGGTGAAGGTGAAGCCGAGCTTGGGATGCAGGAAGCGGCGGCCGCGCACGAACCCTTCGCTGGGATCCTCGCCATAGACGATGTTGTCGATCGCGGCGAGATAGGTCTCGCGATCGCGCTCGTTGCTCTCGGGCGATGAGTATTGCCGTGCGGTGGTCTGCGCGTTGTTGATGCGCTCGGGCGTCGCCGGATGCGACGAGGTGAAGTCCTGCGCGCGCGGATCGAGCGCGGTCTTGCCGATCTTGAGCGCGGCATTGCGCTCCATCGCGGTCAGGAAGCGCGCCGCGCCGTAGGGATCGAAATGCGCGCGAGCGGCGATCCCGACGCCGATGCCGTCGGCCTCGAACTCCTGCTGGCGCGAGAAGCTCGCCATCGTCAGCTTGGTCTTGGCGAGCGCCAGCGCGGTGAGATCGGGATCGGTGCTCATGTCGGTGACGACGCGCGTCACCACAGCCGCCTGGCGGGCCTGGTCCTCGCGCATCGCCGCGTGCTTGGCCAGCACATGCGCCATCTCGTGGCTCAGCACCGAGGAGAGCTCGGAGGTGTCGCTGGCGAGCGCAATCAGGCCGCGCGTGACATAGAGCTGGCCGGTCGGCAGCGCGAAGGCGTTGACCGCGCCGGAATTGAGGATCGTGACCTTGTAGGCCTGGTCGGGCCGTTCGGAGGCGGCGACCAGCCGCTCGACGGTCTTGCTGATCAGGGCCTCGAGCTTCGGGTCGTCGTAGGCGCCGCCATAGGACGACAGGATGCGCTCATGCTCGCGTTCGCTCGTGGGCGTCTGCTGTACCACGCGGTTCGGCTTTACCGGCGCCGCTGCTGCCGTGGGCGCGGCCTGCTCGAACCGGCCGACATTGCCGCAGGCCGACAGCGTCAGGGCGGCGCAGACGAGCGCCGGCGCAGCCAAAAGGCGGCGGCCAGTCCCCTCTTCACGCCGTCCTGCGCGCTCAATCACGTCAAAAACTCACAAATTGTCCCGTAAAAAGACCGGGGCATGGCCCCTGGGTCTCTTGAGTCCCTTGGGCCTCTAGTTCCCGCCGAGCACTTCAAGCTGCCCCACCCGGAGCAGTTCGATTCGCGGCCACGTCGTGCTTCCACCCAGCCTCGTACACGAATCTTACGATTTTCCAGAGACTTGGGCGCAAGCCCGGCCGCCTCGAACGCAGGGACTATGCGCCTTGAAATAGTCGCAGCAAAGTCCTGAGTCCAGTTTCGACCGAAATTCAGGTAGGTCGTCGCGCCCGCCTGACGCACGGACAAAACCCTGCCCTCGACCACTGTAAAACGCCCGATCCCGGTCAAAATATCGGCGGAACTTTCGGCGTTTTTTATGACGGTGGCCTCGGCCCAGGTTCCCGATCGGGCGGCCCTGGCCTCGGCCTCGGCCGCCATCAGCGCCGCCGCACAGTCCTTGTCGGCGACCTCGGATGACGCCACAGCGAGGCCCTGGCGCAGCAACTCGCTTTGCACGGGCTTCTCACTGCCTTCGAGGAATGCGTAGGCCAGCTGCCGGCCATAGCGGTCCGGCGTGTCGTCCTGTCCGCGCAGCGTCACCTCGCGGCCGACCAGCAGCGCCGTCAGTGCAGCGATGGTCTTCGCCTTGTCGGCCACCTCGATACCGGCGAGCTTGACCTCACGGGCGTCGTCGAGCCGCAGGCTGCGCGCATCGACGATGGCGGCGACGCGACCCTCGCCCTGAATCTCGAAATTGCATCCAGCCGCTTCGGCGCGTCCGCTGCACGCGCCGATCGCGAGGACGCATGCTGTCATCATCACCGCCCACGGACGGCGACGCCATGCACTATCGCGTGGAGGCGTCATGCGGCACTCGTCACTTCGGCGCGCTCCGCTCGGAGCGTGGTCGCCAACAAGGACAGTCTGACGGAAAGATCGCTTCAGAGCCACCACAAGCGAAGCGAAATCGCATCGAGGGATGCCATCGTTGATTCGGTGGTCAATTTTTCTGCGGCGCTTCTCATCGCGTGCACAGGCGAAATTGGTGTTTCACATCAATGCGTGCCTGTCGCGGGACGAACTCGTCTTCAGCACCCCTTGTCGTGACGAAAATTGCCGTCCGATCGTGCGTCGAGCGGCCCTCACACGCGTCAACCTTACCCATTCATGATTGCAACTCCGTGCGCGGAATGAGAATTCGTTATTGTTGCCAATGACTTGCGGCGCAAGGTAACTATTCGGCAATTTTTTGAAAGGCGACCGATTGCGGTCGCTCACGCATATTGCCGAGGTCCTTGTGTCGAATCCCGTTGTTCTGACGCTGACGACCAGCGATCCGCTGCACGATTATCTCCAGCTCTACAACGCGATCTCGGCGATCAGCGTCGGTGGTGGTCTGGCTGCGGCCAACACCGATTACGTCATCAACTTCTCGCTCTCGTCCGGCGCGCGCACGCTGCAATTGCTGGACGATCTGCCGGCCATCAATCTGATGAACGGCTCAACGCTGACCTTCGACGGCAACTCCGACTACAACAATCAACTCGGCGGACAGGACTATAGCGACATCGTCGATGCGCGCGGCTATCAAGGCTTCGTCGTCACATCAGGCACGGTGACGTTCAAGAACCTCACGATCGTCAACGCGGTTGCGAGCGGCGGCAATGGCGGGGTCGGCGGTGGCGGCGGCGGCGCGGGCCTCGGCGGCGGCCTGTTCGTCGGACAGAACGCCAACGTCACGCTGAACAACGTCAATTTCGGCAGCAACACGGCCAAGGGCGGCGATGGCGGCGTGGTCGATCCGGCCGGCGGCGGCGGCGGTGGCGGCGGCATCGGTGCCGATGGCGGCAGCGGCAATGGCGGCGGTGGTGGTGGCGGCGGCTTCGGCGGCCAAGACTATTACGGCTATCACGGCAATGGCGGCAGCGGTTACAGCGAGGCGGGCTCCGACAGCCAGCATCCCTCGACCGGGGCGCAGACCGCGGGCGGCACACCGGCGACGATCGAAGGTGCGGCGGGCGGCGGACAGGGCGCCGACAATTACGGCGGCTCAGGCTACGGAGCACATGCCGGCGGTGGCGCGAGTGGCGGCGGTGGTGGCGGCGGTGTCGGTGGCGGCGGCGGCGGCATCGGCGGCGCCAACTCGGTGGGCGGCGGCCCCTCGGGCACCCTGATCGGCTTCGGCGGCGCCGGCGGCATGGGCGGCGGTGGCGGCGGCGGCATTTATGGCGGCGGCAATGGTGGTTTCGCCGGCGGAGGCGGCGGCTCCGGTAACGGCAGCGGATACGCGCATACCGGCGGCAATGGCGGTTTCGGCGGCGGAGGCGGCGGTTCGAACGGCACGCCCGGCACCGGCGGATTCGGCGCCGGCAGCGGCTCGCTCGCCGGCGGCGGTGGCGGCGGCCTTGGCGCCGGCGGCGACATCTTCGTTCAACAAGGCGGCACGCTGACCGTCATCGGCGGCACCTTGATGGATGCGACCGAGACCGGCGGCACCGGTGCCAATGGTGCGGGCAACGGCTCCGCCTATGGTGACATCTTCATCCAGGGCACGATGGTCGTCACGCCGACGCACACCGTTTCCACGGTCTTCGAGGGATTGCAGACCGTCACCACGCTGACGATCGGCGACAGCATCGCCGATGAGCGGGGTATCAGCGGCAGCGGCACCACTGGCAAGCTGGTCGTCTCCGGCGGCGGTACGCTGACGTTGACGGGTGCGAGCACCTATGTCGGCGGCACGCAGATCGATGCCGGCAACACTCTCTCGATCACGGCCGACAACAACATCGGCGGTTCGGCCGGTGCGCTGATCCTCAACGGCGGCACGCTGACCACGACCGGCGGCTACACCTTCACCCACAACATCCAGGTCACCGCCGCTGGCGGCACCTTCGACATCTCGTCCGGCACGATTGCCGACACCGGCGCGATCAGCGGCTCCGGTACGTTCACGCTGTCGGGCGCCGGCACGTTGCAGCTCGGGCTCGGTCAGCTCGCGGGGTTGACCGGGACGCTCAACCTGAGCAGCGCGCATCTTTCGCTGACGACGGGCGGCACGTTCGACGACTCAATTTCGGTCGGCGGCAGCTCGCTCCTGAAGATCGCGAACGGCGCAACCGTCACCGATACCGCCCTGATCAGTGGCGGCGGCAATCTCGGCATCGACGGCGGCGGCACCTTCGTGCTCGGCCATGCCAACACTTATGGCAGCACGACGATCTATTCCGGCACAGTGTGGCTTGCGACGGCCGGCGCAGCCGGCACCGGCAACATCTCCTTCACGACCGGCCTTCCCGGCACGCTGAAGATCGACGACGCCGCGCTGACCGGCAACGCGCTCACCAACAGCATCTCCAACTTCAATCCCGGCCAGTCCATCGACCTGACCGGGCTGCACTACAACACCCAGAATACCTCGCTCAACACGGTCAGTCTTTCCGGCAACACGCTCTCGATCTCGAACGGCACAGTGACGGATACGCTGACGGTGAACGGGCTCGACGGCGGCGCCCGCTTCCAGCTTTCGCAGGATGCGAATGGCGGCACGGTCGTGCAGCTTGTGTCGACCCGCGTCTTCAATGTCTCAAACGTCACCGAGCTCAATGCGGCCATCCTGCAGATGGATTCCGGCGGCCAGAACGCCGCGCCGAATGCCAACTACACCATCAACATCACCGCCAGCTTCAGCCTCTCGTCGGAGCTGTACGCGCTCAATCTCTTGAGCGGATCGAGCGTCACCATCAACGGCAGCGACGGCCACGGCGGCACGCACACGATCGACGGCCTCAACGCCCAGCGTGGGTTCTTCGTCTATGCGGGCAACGTCAATCTCGAGAACCTGACCATCCAGAACACGGTGGCGGCCGGCGGCGGCATCATCCAGGGCGGCGGCGGCGGTGGCGCCGGGCTCGGCGGCGCCCTGTTCGTCTCGGCGAACGGCAGCGCCACGATCGACAATGTCGTATTTCACAACAGTGCCGCGATCGGCGGCAATGGCGGAACCGGCAGTACCGCGAGCAACGCCAACATCGACGGCTTCGGCGGTGGTGGCGGCATGGGGGGCCAAGGCGGAAACAGCAGCGGTGGCGGCATCGGCCTTCACGCACAGGGTGCGAACTCTGCCGCATTTCAGAACGGGGCCGCTGGCATCGTTCCCGGCGCCGCGGGGGGCGGCAAAGGCGTCGACGGCTACCTGATCCCGTTCGGAGGCGGGACCATGCTTTACTGGTATGGCGGAACGGGCGGCGCCAATGGCGGCGGCGGCGGCGCGGGTGGCTTCTTCGGCAACAACAACCGCGCGCACGGTACCGGCGGTGGCGTCGGCGGCGGCAACGCAATCGACGGCGGCAATGGTGGCTACGGCGGTGGCGGCGGGGCGTTCGGCAATGGTGGCTTCGGTGGCGGCGGCGGCTATGGCGGCGGTGGCGGCTTCGGCGGCGGTGGCGGCGTCAGCGGGCTCGGCGGCTTCGGCGGCGGTGATGGCACGGCGGGTGGGGGTGGCGGCCTCGGCGCTGGTGGCACCATCTTCGTTCAGCAAGGCGGCTCGCTGACCGTCAAGGGCGGCTCGCTGTCGAACGATTCCGGCTTCAGCGCCGTCAAGGGCGGCACCAATGGCATCGGCCAGGCCAGCGGCTCGGGTTTCGGCTCCGGCATCTTCATCCAGGGCAACAACAATCTCAGCTTCACGCCGGCCAGCGGCCAGACGCTGACGGTCGTCAACGACATCGCGGACCAGAGCGGCAATGGCGGCACCGGTGCCAATGCGGGCGTCGGCGGTCTCGTTATCAGCGGCGGCGGTACCGTCATCCTCGGCGGCAACAACACCTACACCGGCAATACCACGGTCAGCGGCGCCGACACCCGGGTGTCGATCTCCGCCAACGTGAATCTCGGCGCGGTGACCAATGTGCTGAAGCTTGGCGACGGCACCGGTATCAGCTTCACCGACGGCTTCACGCAGACCCGCAACATCACCGTCGCGGGCGATCCGGTCTTCAACGTCGCCGCCGGCGAGACCGTTACCCAGAGCGGCGTCATTTCCGATGGCACGACGCCTGGTGATGTCGAGGTGACCGGTGGCGGCCGGTTGGTGCTGTCCGCGCACAACACCTATTCGGGCGGCACCGTCATCAAGGGCTCCATCCTGGAGCTGGCGGCGAACGGCGCGGCAGGGACCGGCGCGATCGCCTTCACCGACGGCAGTACCGAAAAACTCGTGCTCGATGCCGCGGCATTCTCCGGCGCCTCCTTCAGCACGTCGATCACCGGCTTTGCCGGCGGCGACACCATCGACTTCGGCAACATCGCCTATGATGCCACGACGACGCTGTCCTATGCGAACGGCGTGTTGCTGGTGAAAAGCGGCAGCGGCACGACGCTCGCATCACTGAACCTGAGTTTTGGCGCTGGCGCCTCGGCCGGCTCGCTGATGCTGGCGTCCGACGGCTCGGCCTCTCCGCATCTCGAGATCCGGTCACAGGCGAGCATCGCCTCGGTCACTTCTGACACCACCGATCATCTCACGATCCTGAACGCCGGCAAGGTAGTGACCATCACCGTCAACTTCAGCAACACGGTGAACGTGACCGGCGCGCCGGAGTTGCTGCTCAACGACGGCAAGGCCGCGACCTATCTGAGCGGCAGCGGCTCGCAGGCGCTGGTGTTCAGCTACACGGTGCAGGACGGCGACAGCACGTCCGATCTTCAGGTGCAGAGCCTCTCGCTCAACGGCGGCACGATCAGGGATCCCGGCGGCCAGGACGCCGACGTGACCCATGCGGCGACCGACCTGCATCTCGTGATCGACGCGATCGCGCCGACCGTGTCGGTTGCGGCGAGCTCGACCGCACTGCTGGCCGGGCAGACCTCGATTGTCACCTTCACCTTCTCCGAGGCGGTCACCGGCTTTGCGCTGACGGACACGACGGTGAGCGGCGGCGCGCTGAGCAACCTCGTGCATGTCGGCGTCAACGCCGCGCACCAGGACATCTACACGGCAACCTTCACACCCGACGTGACCAACGCCGAGGCGGGCTCGGTGCAGGTCAACGCGTCAAGCTATACCGACAGCGCCGGAAACGCCGGCGCGGCAAGCAGCGCGATCAGCTTCACCGGCGATACCAAGGCGCCGACGGTGGCGGTTGCAGCCGATCACACCACGCTGGTTGCCGGCGATAGCGCGGTTGTCACGTTCACCTTCTCCGAGGCCGTCGGCGGCTTTGGATTGGGTGATGTCACCGTCCAGGGCGGTACGCTGGGCAATCTCACCCATATCGGCGTCGATGGCTCCGGCCACGACGTCTACACCGCGACCTTCACGCCCGATGTGACCAACACCGAGGCAGGTTCGGTGCAGGTCAATGCGTCAAGCTATAGCGACGTTGCCGGCAATTCCGGCGCGTCGAGCAACACGATCAACTTCAGCGGCGACACCAAAACGCCGACCGTGTCGGTTTCAGCTGACCATGGTACGCTGCTTGCCGGCCAGACCGCGGTCGTGACCTTCACCTTCTCCGAGGCCGTCGCGGGCTTCGCGCTCGGCGACATCAGCGTCAGCGGCGGCGCGTTGGGCAGCCTTGTCCATGTCGGCGTCAACGGCGCCGGCCAGGACATCTACACCGCGACCTTCACGCCCGACGTCACCAACGCCGAGGCTGGCTCGGTGCAGGTCAATGCATCGAGCTATAGCGATACGGCCGGCAACGCCGGCGCTGCCAGCAACGCCATCAACTTCACCGGTGACACGCTGGCGCCGACGGTCTCCGTCACGCTCAATCCCGACACGGTGCTGGCCGGCGACCTCTCGGTCGCGACTTTCACCTTTTCGGAGGCGGTGTCGGGCTTCGCCCTTGGCGACATCACCGTCCATGGCGGCGCGCTGAGCAATCTCGTGCATGTCGGGCTCAACGGCGCTGGGCAGGACGTCTACACCGCGACCTTCACGCCCGATGTCAGCGACACCGAGACCGGCTCGGTGAAGGTGAATGCGTCCGGTTACGGCGATGTGGCCGGCAATGCCGGCGCGGCAAGCAACACCGCGACGATCGGCGGCGATACGCTGGCGCCGACGGTGTCGATCGCGGCTGACCGTCACGCGCTGCTGGCGGGCCAGACCGCGCTGGTGACGTTCACTTTTTCCGAACAAATCGCGAGCTTCGCGCTCGGTGACGTCACGGTGCATGGCGGGGCGTTGGGCAATCTGCTCCATGTCGGCGTCAACGCATCGGGCCAGGACGTCTACACGGCAATTTTCACGCCGGACGAAAGCAACACTGAAGCGGGCTCGGTGCAGGTCACCGCCGCGAGCTATACGGATGTTGGCGGCAATACCGGTGCGGCGAGCGGCACCATCAGCTTCACTGGCGATACCAGGGCGCCGACGGTGTCGGTTGCCGCGAGCCCGAGCACGGTGCTTTCGGGCCAGACTTCGGTTGTCACCTTCACCTTCTCCGAGCAGGTCGCGGGCTTTGCGCTCAGCGATACCGTCGTCGCCGGCGGCACGGTGACCAATCTGGTCCATGTCGGGCTCAACGTGTCGGGGCAGGACGTCTACACCGCGACCTTCACGCCCGATATCAACGACGTCGTGGCGGGCTCGATCCGGGTCACCGCCGCAAGCTATGCCGACGTATCAGGCAATGCCGGCGCGGCGAGCAATACCGCGACGATCGGTGGCGACACGCATCCGCCGACGGTATCGGTGGCGGCCGATCACACCCTGCTGCACGCCGGCGACGCCGCGTTGATGACGTTCACCTTCTCCGAGGCGGTCGCAGGTTTCGGACTCGGCGATGTCACGGTCCATGGCGGACTGCTGGGCAGCCTCGTCCATGTCGGCATCAATGGCGCGGGCCACGATATCTACACAGCGACCTTCACCGCCGATGTCACCGACGATCTGTCGGCCGATCTTTCGGTTGCCGGGGCGAGCTACACCGACATCGCCGGCAACGCCGGCGGAGCGAGCAACGCGGTCAGCTTCACCGGCGACACCAAGGCGCCATCGGCGCCGACGCTGGCGCTGCACCGCGACACCGGCGTCTCCAGCGCCGACCACATCACCAGCAATCCGCTGATCGATTACACCAAGTTCGATGCGGCCGACACGCTGCGCTACAAGGCCGACGGCGCCTCGGGCTTCTCCACGGCGGCGCCGGTCTTTACGGCTGATGGTATGCACTCCGTCACGGTGCAGGAGGTCGACGCCGCCGGCAATGTCAGCGCGTCGTCGAGCCTGACGTTCACCCTCGACACCACGGCGCCCCATCTCGCCGGGATCACGGCGACGCCCTCCGGCGGCGTCGCGGCGCCGGGTTCGCTGGTGCAACTGACGGTCGGCTTCAACGAGGCGGTGCATGTCAATGGCGGCACGCCGAGCCTGACGCTGAACGATGGCGGCACCGCAATCTACGACGCCGCGGCGACGGCGCTGCTCGGCGATTCCTCGAAGCTGGTATTCGATCACATCGTGTCATCGACGGATCGGGCCGGATCGCTGGCGGTGACCGGCTTCGCCGCCGATGGCGCCGATGTCGTCGACCTGCCCGGTAATGCGGCCTCGCTTTCGGCGGTGTCCGCCGTGTTCGACGCCCTGCATATCAACGAGACCATCGTGCCGGCCTACACACTCGGGGCTATTACCCGGCCGGAATTGCATCTGGATCTGGGCGGTCGCATCATCATGGATGCAACGGCATCGGCATTCGCCGGACATTATGGCATGCAGTACCTGTTCCTCGGCCTGCCGGCGGGAACGCCCCATCAGACCGTTCCCGACTTTCATCTCTGATCGCAGCGCCGCCGCAAGCTCCGGCGCGGCGCTTCATTCCGCTTAGTGGAAAACAGATTGCTGCCGCTGCGGCTTGCTGCAGTGCAGGCCATGCGGCATGATCCGGCCCTCGAAACGGACCTGATGGAACGAGGTCCGCGCTGCAAGGGAGGATTGGAATGAGACGAGTTTTGGCCGGCGTTTTGGCCTGTGCGTTTGCGATCTCGGCGAATGCGTCGCTGGCGCAGGACAAGCCTCCGCTGAAGCTCGGCGGCATCCTCGATATGTCGAGCCTCTATGCCGACATCACCGGTTCGGGCAGCGAAACCGCTGCCAAGATGGCGGTGGAGGATTTCGGCGGCGAGGTGCTCGGCCGCAAGGTCGAGATCGTGGTCGGCGACCATCTCAACAAGGCTGACCTCTCCGCCAACATCGCCCGCGACATGATCGATAACCAGGGCGTCGAGATGATCTTCGACGTCGCGGCCTCCGCGACCGCGCTCGCCGCTGCCGAAATCGCCAAGGCGCGCAACAAGATCATCATGTTCAACGGTCCGGGTTCGATCCGCCTCTCCAACGAGGCCTGCGGCCCCTATACCGTGCACTACGTGTTCGACACCTTCGCGCAGGCCAATGTGACCGGCCTTGCCGCGGTGAAATCCGGTCTCGATACCTGGTTCTTCCTTACCGCGGACTACGCGTTCGGTCAGGACCTGGAAAAGGACACCAGCAACGTCGTGGTGAAGTCGGGCGGCAAGGTGCTCGGCAGCGTGCGGCATCCGATCAACACCTCGGATTTCTCGTCCTTCCTGCTGCAGGCGCAGGCGTCGAAGGCCAAGGTGATCGGCCTTGCCAATGCCGGCGGCGACACCATCAACGCGATCAAGCAGGCAGCCGAATTCGGCCTCACCAAGAGCGGCCAGAAACTGTCGCCGCTATTGGCCTTCGTCACCGACATCGACAGCGTCGGGCTCGATACCGCGCAGGGCCTGTTGCTGGCGGAAGCCTTCTACTGGGATCTCAACGACGACAGCCGCGCCTTCACGAAGCGCTTCATGGAGCGCACCAAGCGGGTGCCGACCTCGGCACAGGCCGGGGTCTATTCCTCGGTGACGCACTATCTCAAGGCGGTGAAGGCCGCCGGCACCACCGATGCGGCCGCCGTCATGAAGGTGATGAAGGAGAGCTCGATCAACGACATGTTCACCAAGAACGGCAAGATCCGCGAGGACGGCCGTATGGTGCACGACATGTATTTGTTCGAGGTCAAGAAGCCGTCGGAATCGAAGGGCCGCTGGGACGACTACAAGCTGGTGGCGACCGTGCCGGGCGACCAGGCCTTCCAGCCGCTGTCGGAGTCGCGCTGCCCGCTGGTGAAGAAGTGACGAAGTGACGAAGTCACACAGTCATCCCGGGGCGTGCGAAGCACGAACCCGGGATCTCGAGGTTCCGGGTCTGGTGCTTACGCACCATCCCGGAATGACGGATTCAAAATAACAACGAAAGGCAAAACGCCATGAGCGATAATCAGATGGTCCTCCAATCCCTCGACAAGGGCCTGCTCACCATCACCATGAACCGCCCCGATCGGCGCAACGCGCTCAATCCCGACATGACGCGCGGCCTCGTCGAGGCGGCGCGGCGGGCGCAGGACGATACCGAGGTGCGCGCCGTGCTGATCCGGGGCGCCGGCGGCACCTTCTGCGTCGGCGGCGACGTCAAGTCGATGGCGGAAGGCCGCGCCCCGCTGCCGTTCGAGGCCAAGATGGCCAACCTGCGCCGCGGCATGGAGGTCTCGCGCATCCTGCACCAGATGCCGAAGCCGGTGGTGGCGCAGCTCGACGGCGCCGCGGCCGGCGCCGGGCTTTCGATCGCGCTGTCCTGCGATCTCCGCGTTGCCGGCGCCTCCTGCAAGATCACCACCGCCTTCGCCAAGGTCGGCTTCTCCGGCGACTACGGCGGCACCTACTTCCTGACCAAGATGCTCGGCAGCGCGAAAGCGCGCGAGCTCTACATGATGTCGCCGGTGCTGTCGGCGCAGGAAGCATACAATCTCGGCATGGTCTCCAAGGTGGTGCCTGATGCCGACGTCGAGGCCGAGACGTTGGAGCTGGCGCGGTCGCTGGCGCAGGGCCCGTCAGTGGCGCTCGGCTACATCAAGCGCAACATCAACAATGCCGAGACCATGACCCTCGAAGCCTGCTTCGACGGCGAGGCGATCCACCACACGCGTGCCGGCGAGACCACGGACCACAAGGAAGCGGCAAAAGCCTTCGTCGAGAAGCGCAAGCCCACCTTCCAGGGGCAGTAGACCATGGCCGAGTACATGCGGCTGCGGCAGATCTGCCTGGTGGCGCCGCAGCTTGCGCCCGTGATCGCGGACATCTCCGCGATCATGGGCCTCGACGTCTGCTATCGCGACGGCAACGTCGCGAAATACGGCCTCGAGAATGCGCTGCTGCCGGTCGATACCATCCTGCTCGAAGTCGTCGCGCCGTTCCAGCCGGGGCCGGGCACGGCGGCCGGCCGCTTCATCGAGAAGACCGGCGGCCGCGGCGGCTATATGGCGATCTTCGTTTGTGAGGATCCCGACGCGCGTGGCGCCAAGGCCAACGCGATGGGCGTGCGCACCGCCAACGTGATCACGCACGCGCCGTATCACGGCGTGCAGCTGCATCCGCGCGACTGCCGAGCCGCCTTCATCGAGTTCAACCACACCGACGGCAGCGACGACGTGCTGGGGCCGTACCCGCCGGCCGGCCCCGACTGGCAGAAGTCGATCCGCAAGGACACGACTTTGGCGCTGACCACGGTCGAGATGCAGAGCCCCGAGCCTGAGGCGTTGGCGACGCATTGGGGCAGGATCATCGGCATTCCCGCCGATGGTGCCGTGGTGAAGCTGCCGAACAGCACCTTCCGCTTCGTCAAGGGCGACAGCGAGATCATGAGCGGCTTGACGTTCAAGGTCGCCGACAAGGCGAAGGTGCTGGAGGCCGCGAAAGCCAGAGGCTGTGCGGTGAAGGGCGACGGGTTCCTGCTCTGCGGCGTGACGTTCAAGCTGACGGCGTGACGTCGTAGCCCGGATCCAGCGAAGCGAAATCCGGGGCCGCGCTCTTCGCGGATAGACCGGCCCCCGGATTGCGCTCCGCTCCATCCGGGCTACGCATCTTTCTCCCGTCATCCTGAGGAGCCGCGAAGCGGCGTTTCGAAGGATGCACGGCCCGGCTGGTGGCCATGCACCCTTCGAGGCTCTCTTCGATCGCACCTCAGGGTGACGGTGAACGATTGGCGCTTGCGGGGAGAGCGGTTGAGCTCGCTGTAGCGATCCAATATCGTCAAGAGCAACAACAACAATCGGGAACACGCTCCCCATGCCGCATCCGCTCGATACCTTCTTCGCCCCAAAAAGCATCGCGCTGATCGGCGCCTCGCGCGATCATGAGAAGATTCCCGGGCGGCTGCTCGCGATGCTGCGCAAGAACGGCTATCCCGGCGCGCTCTATCCGATCAATCCGAACTATGACGAGATCGACGGGCTGAAATGCTTCAAGTCGGTCGCCGAGATCGGCGCGCCGATCGATCTTGCCGTTATCGTCATTCCCGCCCGTGCAGTGCTGCCGGCGCTGGAGCAATGCGCCGCCGCGGGCGTGAAGAACGCGGTCATCATCTCGTCCGGCTTTGCCGAGGAAGGTGGCGACAGCGCTGACATGCAGGATGCGATCGTCGCGCTGGCGAAGCGGACCGGGATGCGGATCAGTGGCCCTAACGCCGAAGGGTTTTACAGCCAGGCGCAGAAGGTCGCCGCGACCTTCAGCCCGACCGTCGACGTCAAGCCGGATGCGCCCGATCTGGTCGCCAGCAAGCGGCGGATCGGCATCGTCGCGCAGAGCGGCGGCATCGGCTTTGCGATCTATCATCGCGCCAAGGCGCTCGGCGTCGCGCTGAGCTATGTCGTCAGCGCCGGCAATGAGAGCGATCTCGGCGCCGGCGAGTTCCTCGACTACATGGTGCAGGATGCCTCGACCGACGTGATCCTGCTGTTCATCGAGGGTATCCGCGACGTCGACAAGTTTTTGGCGGCGGCGAAGCGCGCGGCAGAGCTCAAAAAGCCCGTGATCGTCACCAAGGTCGGGCGCTCCGGCGCCGGCGAGCGCGCGGCGGCCTCGCACACCGCGAGCATGGCGGGTTGGTCGGCGGCCTATGATGCGGTGTTCGCGAAATACGGCTTCATCGTCTCCAACGACCTCGACGAGGCCGTGACCATTGCCGCGGTTCTGACCACCAATCCGCTGCCGAAGGGCGATCGCGTCGCGGTGCTGACGGTGTCCGGTGGCGCCGGCATCTGGGGCGCCGATACCGTCTCGATGCAGGGCCTGCGCGTGCCGGAGCTTTCAGCCGCGATCCAGAGCCAGATCAAGCAATGGATGCCGTCCTACGGCGCGGCGGGCAATCCGGTCGACGTGACCGCGCAGGGCGTGTCATCCGGCGGACTGCAGAAGAGCATCGAGCTGTTCGACACGTCTGATGAAGTGGACGCGACGCTGGTGGTGCTGTCGCTGTCGAGCGAGACGCGGATGCCGTTCAAGGAAGCCGAGCTGAAGCCGGTGATCGCGGCGCAGAACAAGCCGGTGGTGTTCTATTCCTACACGCTGCCGTCGCAATTCGCGCGGCAGGAGCTGGCGAAGTCGGGCGTGGTGGTGCTCTCGGGACTGACCCATGTCGGCGTCGCAATGCGGCGGCTGGCGGACTATGCCGGCTTCAAGCCCGCGCCGGAGATCTCGGCATCAGCGTCGCCGGCGCACGATCTCTCCATGCATCTCACGTCGAAGACGTTGTCGGAATATGACAGCAAATCGCTGCTGCGCGCGGCCGGCATTGCGCTGCCGGATGAGGTGCTGGTGACCGACCGCGACGGGCTCGACGCTGCGATCGAGCGCGCCGGATTTCCACTGGTCATGAAGATCCAGTCGCCCGCGATCGCGCATAAGAGCGAGGTTGGCGGCGTCCGCGTCAACATCGCCGCCAAGGGCGCGGCATTCACGGCCTATCGCGACATGCTGGAGACGGTGCAGAAGCAGCGGCCGGGCGCTGAAATCCAGGGCGTGCTGGTCGGGCCGATGGCCAGGAAGGGCGTCGAGATCATCGTCGGCACCATGACGGACGCGACCTTCGGGCCGATGGTGATGGTGGGGCTCGGCGGCATCACCACCGAACTGTTCAAGGACGTGGTCTATCGCCCCGCGCCGGTGAGCCCGGCTGAAGCGAGCACGATGCTGGAGACGCTGAAGGCCGCGCCGCTGCTGCGCGGCTTCCGCGGCGCGCCGAAGGCCGATGTCACGGCACTGGCGCGTTTGATCTCGCAGATTTCAGTGCTGGCGGCGCAGCATGCGAACGAGATAGCCGAGATCGAGGTCAATCCGGTGCTGGTGCACCCGGAGGGGCAGGGCGTGACGATCGTCGATGCGCTGGTGGTGCCGAGGGGTTAGCTAGATATCTCCCCGGTGTCGTCCCGGCGTTCGCCCAAAGGCGCTAAAATAGGATTTGCGCCTTGGATTCGCTTGTGATTCCAAGATGGAATGGCACACGAATCGCTTGTGAACAAAGATTGGGCGCGCGTTGTCGCCCGACTTGGCGGAGCCGAGGCTCTGAACATTAGCGCGCGCAAGACGAAGGCGTTTGTCCGTCCGCGGGAGATCAGCAATGCGGTCGACTTGCTGCGCCTGATCTTGGCTTATTGCCTTGGTGAGAAAGGGCTGCGGTTGACGGCGGCATGGGCCACGTCGGTTGGGCTTGTCGATATCTCCAACGTGGCTCTGTTGTATCGCTTACGTCAGTGCGGAGATTGGCTGGCAATCTTGGTCGAGCAGGCGCTTGCCGCCGCGGCGCCGAAGGCGAGCCGCGGTCGTCTGATCCGTATTGTTGACGCCACGACGGTCCCCAAGGCTGGGACGAGCGGCAGGAACAAGAACGCAGTGTGGCGTATCCATAGCGCGTTCGATCTTCCGCAGGAGCGCTTTGGTCACTTCGAACTGACCGATCAGCGAGCGGGCGAGACGCTGGATCGGATACCGGCGGTTGCCGGTGAGATCCGTCTTGCCGATCGCGCCTATCTGCAACCGGAGCGCATGGCGCATCTCGTCGATGCCGATGCGGACTTCGTGATCCGGGCCGGCTGGAAGAGCGCGCGCTGGCTCGATGCCGAAGGTAATCTTGTTGACCTCACTGCCGAACTGCGCAACGCCTCGGCGCGTGGCCTGATCGATCGGCCGATTTGGATAAAGCGCAAGTCAGGTGCGCCGCCGCTCGCAGTGCGTCTGGTTGCCGCGAAGAAGCCGGCGCAAGCTGCTGCGGCTGCGCGACGCAAGGCGCGCCGGACTGCACAAAAGGGAGGTCATCAGCTCTCCAGGCAAACACTTGACGCCGCAGATTGGGTGATCCTGGTGACCTCACTCAGGCCAGAGGACTTCACGACTGCAGATATCCTCGCCCTCTATCGGCTGCGATGGCGCATTGAGCTCGGCTTCAAGCGGCTGAAAAGCCTGATTGGCCTGAAGGGACCTCCCGGAACCGACGAGCGGTCCGCCAGACCCCATATCCTCGCTCATCTGCTGATCATTCTATTGCTCGAGCCGCTCGTCGACGAACTCGAAGACTCTCCCCGCTTGGCCGACGCCGCCTGACCCACCCAGTGACGTGGCGTCTGCTGCGCCAGCTCGTCGCTTCGCTACGGCAAGCGATCATTCCACAGCCCGCAATCGCTCTACTCTGCAGAGCCAGTCACGCTCTCCGGCGACATCTACGCGAGCCACCCAGACATAAGCGCCACTATCAGACTATGATCAAACTATCTTAGCGCCTATGGGCCTGCGCCGGGACCCATAACCACCGAAGTGAGTTGTAAGAGAAGCCGACGGCGCTTGTGCCCCTTCCGCGGGCCGCGGCGTATGGGTCCCGGCTCCCGTGCGCAATTGCGCACTAGGCCGGGACGACCCGTGGAGAGAGCGGCGCTTGCGGCTACCGCCCCTTGAAGTTGGCGACGCGACGCTCGGCGGTGGCCTTGACGCCTTCCTTGAAGTCTTCGGTCGCGCGCAGCTTGGTCTGCTCGGCGAGCTCATGGTTGGTTGCGGCGAGCACGCGGTCGGCGAGGCCGGCGCGCATGGTGGCGCGGGTCGAGACCAGGCCGAGCGGCGAGCATTCGGCGATCTCCTGCGCGAGCTTCATCGCTTCCGCCCGCACCTGATCCTGCGGCACCAGCACATTGGCGAGGCCCCAGCGATAGGCCTCTTCGCCGGTGACGCGGCGGCTGGTGTAGAACATCAGCTCGGCATTGTTCTTGCCGATCAGTTCCGGCAGCGTTGCGGTCAGGCCGAAGCCCGGATGGAAGCCGAGCTTGGTGAAGTTGGCCGAAAAGCGTGCCTCGGGGCAGGCGACGCGGAAGTCGGCGGAGACGGCAAGGCCGAGGCCGCCGCCGATCGCGGCGCCATGGATCGCCGCGACGATCGGCTTCTTGTTGCGGAAGATGCGCACCGCCTGAACGTAGAGATGGTTGATCGGCAGGTTGGAAGCCGGATCGCTCTTGGCGCGCTCCTCCTGCTCCTGGCGGGCCGGATCGCCGAAATTGGCACCGGCGCAGAACGCCTTGCCTTGCGCCGCCAGCACCGAGGCGCGGATCTCGATATTGTTGTCGAACTCCTCCAGCGCGTCGGCGATCTGGTTGATTAGCGCGACGTCGAAGAAGTTCAGCGGGGGTTTCCGGATTTCGATCAGGCCGACATGGCCGTGGGTTTCGACGCCGATATCAGTGTACTTGGTCATGATCTGTCCTCGTTGAATTAGCGCAGGCGAGCCCGCGCGGCTAGCGCAGGCCAAGTCCGCGGGCGATGATGCCGCGCAGCACTTCGGTGGTGCCGCCCTGGATCGTCAGCTTGGGCGCGGTCTTGATGGCGAAATCGAGCTGCTTTTCCAGCGTCTCGCGGTTGGTCGCGGTCTCCTCGACGAAGGCGGCGAGATCGCGGACGCGATGCGGCAGCTGCTGCTCCCACACCGTGCCGATGTCCTTGACGATCGAGGCCTCCACCACCGGCTCCTTGCCGGCCTGCAGCATGCCGGCGACCGACACCGACATGCGGCGCATTGTGTGCACCTGCGCCACCAGGCGTCCGATGCCCTCGGCGCTGCGGGTGTCCGGGTTCTTGCCGACCGCGCGCACGAGCTCGGTGAGCACGTAATAGGTCTCGAGGAAGCGCTCGGGACCACTTCGCTCATAGGCGAGCTCCGACGTCGCCTGCTTCCAGGCGCCATCGACCTCGCCCAGCACGTGATCGTCGGGCACGAAGTAGTCGGTGAACACGACCTCGTTGAACTCGAACTGGCCGGTGATCTGGCCGATCGGATTCACCTGGATGCCCGGCTGCTTCATCTTGACGAGGAACTGGGTCAGGCCGTGGCGGCGGTTTTCCTTGGTCGGCGGCGAGGTACGGAAGATCGCGATCATGTAGTCGGCGATGTGCGCCGACGAGGTCCAGATCTTGGTGCCGTTGATCAGATAGCCGCCGTCGGTCTTGGTGGCGCGGGTCTTCGCCGCGAACAGGTCAGAGCCGGAGTTCGGCTCGCTCATGCCGATGGCGAAACAGACCTCGCCGCGGCAGATGCGCGGCAGGATGTCCATCTTGATGTGCTCGGGCGCGTATTTCAGCAGCACCGGCCCGCTCTGGCGGTCGGCGACGAAGAAGCGCCGGGTCGGCGCGTTCGCCACCCGCATCTCCTCGGTGACCACGTAGCGCTCGAGGAACGAGCGCTCCTGGCCGCCATATTTCTTCGGCCAGGTCATGCCGAGCCAGCCCTTGGCGCCGACGCGACGGGAGAATTCCGGCGCGTCATTGTCCTCGCGGTTCGGCGCGTGGGGATCGAAGGTGCCGGCGGCGATTTCCTCGGCGAGGAAGGCGCGCACCTCCTTGCGGAGCTGCTCGCATTTTTCCGGCAGGCGGATCGGATCGAAACGAAGGGCTGCAGTCATGATGTCCAGTCCTGATCTTTCTGCCTGATCTCAGCGCGAAGCCACCAGCGGCCACAATTCATCGGCGCCACGATTCGCGACGAGCTTGCCGAGCTCGACCGCCCAGTAGCTCTCCGAGCCGAAATCGTCGCGCCAGGCCAGCGCCCGCAGCGAATAGCGGTGCAGGATGTGCTCGATGGTGAAGCCGATCGCGCCATGCACCTGATGCGCGATGCCGCTGCCCTTCTCCGCCGCTTCCGAGCAGCGGACCTTGGCCGCTGCGGCCTCCAGGAACACCGCATCAGTGTCCAGCGACTTGGCATTCACGATCGTGTCCGCCGCGGAGGTTGCGGCAGCGAGTGCCGCGGCGTTTTCGCCGGCGAGCCGGGCGAGGTTGTGCTGCACCGCCTGGAATTTCGAGATTTTCTTCTCGAAGGCGATGCGCTCATTGGAATAGCGCACGGAAATGTCGAGCATCGCTTCCAGCGCGCCGGCGATCTGCAGGCTGCGCACCACGCCGCCCATCAGCATCAGCGTGGACTGGTCAAAACCCTTCGGCGCCGGCCTGGTCGTGACCGGCTGCACCTTATCGAGCGTGACAATGTCGTTATGATCGCCGCCGAGCCCGATGCCGGATTCGATCCGGCACTTCGCTGCATCGATCAGCGCGATCGACACGCCGCCATTGCCTTCAGCCAGCACCGCGAAATGTTTTGCGTCCTTGGCGAACGGCACGCCGCGGGCGCGGCCGGAGAGCGAGCCGTCGGCGTTGAGCGTCACGCGGTCCTTCGGGCTTGCCGGCAGCACGGTCATCTCGCCTTCGGGAGAGGCGATCCTGGCTTGCGTCAGCAGCCAGCCGGCCAGCATTGTTTCGGCCAGCGGAACAGCGATCGCATGCCGCCCAGCGACGTTGAGGACGCTGAATCCTTCGGCGAGGCTGGCGCCGGAACCGCCGAGATCGTCGGGCACCCAGGACAGCGGCAGGCCGGCTTCGGTCAGCGCCTGCCACAGCGGCGCCTTCCATGCGCCCTGCTTGTCGTGATTGATGGTTTGGGCATCCGCGAGATCGGCGAAAATCTTTTCCGCGGTCTCGGCGACGATGTTTTCACTCTCCGCCACAGCGTTCCTCGTGTTGATTGGCTCGGGCTGGCTGTTCGGCCATGCCCTGCTCGCGATGTTGTCTTGCGCTCAATGATGCGGAAAAGCCATAGCCGTGACAAGCGCTGCCCGCAGGGCCACTTGCGCGGATGGCATGAAGCCGGACTTGGCGCATGAATTCCGCATAGTGAACTTTCGATTGTCCCCGTTTGTATGCCACGCACACGCGCAAACCGGCCGCCGACATAAGTTCAGTCCGCCAGATGAAACTCGATTGCCTTCCGCATCAGGTCGGCGAACTCGGTCTCCTGGGTGACCAGTGCGTCGTTCAATCCGGCCACGCACAGCACCAGCGGTTCGTTCGATTCCGCAATCGGCGGCAGGTTCATGGCGACGGCGCCCGCGCCCGGCGTGACCAGGCCGAGCGAGAAAGCGTGCCCCTTGGCGCGGACCTTCTTCAGCTCAAGCAGCAGCGCCTTGATGTCGACCTGACGATCGGGCCGGCTCTCGTTGGCGTTGATCAGGCGCACCAGGCGGCGCACCTCCTTGTCCGGATAGGCCGACAGCAGCGCGTAACCCGACGCGGATCGCGCCAGCGGCCGCAGCGTTCCGGCCTTGACATACAGCCGCATCGGCAGCTTGGCCTGAATGATATGGACATACTGCGCGCTGAGCCCGTTGCGCACCGCGAGCATGATGGTCTCTCCGGTCCGCGCGGAGAGCTCTTCCATCAGATTGACCAGGCGTCCCTTCGTGAACAACGCCGGGCTCAGCCAGTGCCCCAGCATCGAGATCCGCGGCGTCGGGATATAGGTGCGGCGGCTGGTGTCATAGTGGAGATAGCCGAACGCCGTCATCGTCCGCATCAACGCCGAGGTGCTGGATTGCGGGAACTTGAGCGCGGCCGCGACTTCGATCGCGGAGGCGGCGCGCTGGTGCTCCTCGAAGAATTCGAGCACGTCGAACACGCGCCGCGCCGACTTGACTGCATTGTCCATCTTCGGCAGGTCGCGCGAGGTGTCGCCGGGGAAATCGGGGCCGTCGAAAGACCGCGCGCCGGCAGCCGCGCCGGCCTTCGCTACATCCTTCTTCGCCACCGGCATCGCTATCGTCCCTGCTGCGCCACCCGCCGCTTCAGCCACCAGCCATATTGCTCCGGCCAACTCGTCCACTCCGGATCGCATCCGAGCGCAAGCGCCGTCTGCGCGGGCCAGTTCGGATTCCACAGCAGTTCGCGGCCGAGCGCAATAAGCGTCGCCTTGCCGTCCCGCAAAATGGCTTCGGCGTAGTCCGGTTCGCGGATCAGCCCGACCGCCACCGTCGGCATGCCGACTTCCTTCTGGATGCGCTCGGCGAACGGCACCTGGAAGCCCGGGGTGCGCGACACCAGCGAATTGCCGCGCGGTAGCTTCATGCCGCCCGACGAGCAGTCCACCATGTCGATCCCGATCGCCTTCAGCTCCGCCGCAAACGCGATCGAGTCCTCGATCGACCAGCCGATGTCGACGCCGTCGACCGACGAGATGCGGACGAAGGCCGGCAGATGGCTGGGCCACTCCTCGCGCATGATCGCCGCGATCCGCAGCGGCAGGCGCATGCGGTTCTCGCGCGACCCGCCATACTCGTCGTTGCGGTTGTTCGCCAGCGGCGACAGGAACGAGTGCATCAGATAGCCGTGCGCGCAGTGCAGCTCGATGACGTCATAGCCGGCCGCCCTGGCGCGACGAAATGCCTGGCGATAGTCGTCCACCAGGGCATCGATCTGCTCTGAAGTCATCATCTGCGGTGCCGGCCAGCCGTCATCGAAGGGAATGCCGCTCGAGGCCGCGATCTGCCATGGGCCTTCGCCGCGTGCCTTGATGTCAGCTTCGCCGAGCGGGTTGCCGCCTTCCCACGGCCGCTGCGAGGAGCCTTTCCGGCCGCCATGTGCGATCTGGATCGCGGCCTTGGCGTTGAAGCTGTGGATCAGCGCGGCGAGGGCGGCGTGGTCCGCGATGTGCGCATCGTCCCAGATGCCGAGGCATCCATGGGTGATGCGCCCCTGGGTGTTCACCGAGCTCTGCTCGACGAACACGAGGCCGGCGCCGCCGGCGGCGAGCTTGCCGATATGCGCGGTGTGCCAATCGGTGGCGCGCCCCTCCTGCGCCGAATAGGTCGCCATCGGCGAGACCATGATCCGGTTTTTCAGTTCGAGGTCGCGCAGTTGCAGCGGGGTGAACAGCAGCGGCAGCTCAGTCATGGGATGTCCAGCCTTGCCTGTGGTTTCTTGCCTGTGGTGCGTGGATTCGTGCGCGCAGTCATTTCTTCAGCAGCGGACAGGCGCTCTCCTCCGGCGTCGCAAACGCCTCCTTGCCCGGAATCACCTGAACCAGCTTCTCGTAATCCCAGGCGCCCTTCGATTCGGCCGGCGATTTCACCTGCACGAGATACATGTCGTGAATGAGCTGGCCGTCCTCGCGCAGGAATGCGTTGCGGGCAAAGAAATCGTCGATCGGCATGTCCTTCATCTGCGCGATCACCTTGGGGCCGTCGTCGGTGCCGGACTTCTCGACCGCCTTGAGATAGTTCATCACCGCGGAGTAGAGGCCGGCCTGCACCATGGTCGGCCGCTTCTTGGTCCTGGCCATGAAGCGCGCGGCAAAGTCGCGGGTCTTGTCGTCGAGATCCCAATAAAAGGCGGTCGCGAGCTGCAGCCCCTGGGCGGCCTGCAAGCCGATCGCGTGGATGTCGCTGGTCTGCATCAGGAAGGCCGCGAGCTTCTGCGTATGCGCCATCCCGAATTCCTGCGCCTGCCGGATCGAGTTGGCGAGGTCGCCGCCGGTGTTGGCAAAGGCGATCACCTCAGCCTTCGAGCTCTGGGCCTGCAGCAGATAGGACGAGAAATCCATGCTGTTGAGCGGATGCCGCACCTCGCCGGCGATGCTGCCGCCGACCTTCTCCACGGTCCTGGCCGCGTCGTTGCGCAGGGCGTGGCCGAAGGCGTAGTCGACCGTGACGAAGTACCAGCTCTTCGCGCCTTCCTTGGCCAGCGCCCGCACCGTGCTGTTGGCGAGCGCATAGGTGTTGTAGGTCCACTGCACCGAATTCGCCGAGCAGCCCTTTCCGGTCAGATCGGAGGAGCCGGCCGACGACACCAGCATCGCCTTGTTCTTCTGCTTGGTGAGCTCGAGCACGGCGAAGGCGACGGCGGAATTGGCGAAATCGACGATGACGTCGACATTCTCCTGCTCATACCAGCGCCGCGCGATGCCGGCGCCGATGTCTGCCTTGTTCTGATGGTCGGCATCGACCATCGCGATCGGCTTGCCCAGCACCTTGCCGCCGAAATCCGCGATCGCCATCCGGACCGCTTCGACCGCTCCGGGGCCGGCGGCGTCGGCGTAGAGGCCGGCCTGATCGGTCAGCACGCCGATCTTCACCGCGTCGTCGGAAATCTGCGCGTGGGATGGCGCGGCGGCGAAGGCGACTGAGAGGATTGCAGCGCTCGCGGCGATCCATCCGTATCTCGATGTCATTGTCCCTGGTTTCCTCTAGTTCGATTGCCTTATGGCGTTGGTCTTGTCTTGCCGCAGGTCGATCATGCCCGGATGCGACTGCGGATCCCTGTCCGCGCCGAGCAGCACGTGCTTCTGGATCTTGTTGGTCGAGGTCAGCGGCAACTCGGCGACGAAAGCGATCCACGCCGGCAGCTTGAACGCCGCCAGGCGTTCGCGGCAGAAGCGGAAGATGTCCTGCGCGAGCTCGCGTGAAGCATCGGCGCCGTCGTTGCTCACGATGAAGGCCGCAACTTCCTCGTCGCGGATCGGATCGCGCGCGGCGATGACTGCGGCCTGCTTGACCTGAGGCGACGTCGTCAGCACGGCCTCGACCTCCGCCGCCGAGATGTTCTCGCCGGCGCGCCGGACCAGATGCTTCAGCCGGTCGACGAACACGAAGGCGCCGTCCTCGTGCTGCCAGGCGCTGTCGCCGGTGTGAAACCAGCCGCCGCGCCAGGCCTGCTCGGTGGCCTCGGGGTCCTTCAGATAGCCGGAGAACAAGCCGCGCCGCGGCGTCGCTTCCGAATGGCGCACGCAGAGTTCACCGACTGCGCCAGCCGGCAGCGTATTGCCGTCGGCATCGAGGATCGTCATTTCGAGCCCCGGTACGCTGCGGCCGATGGTGTTGGTCTCGAGATGGCGCGGCTCGACCGTGTTGAACGGACTGCGCCCGGTCTCCGTCATGCCCCAGCCTTCGACGAAGGGGATGCCGAAGCGCTCGCGGGCTCGCGCGCGCTGCTCGGGATTGGCGCCGACGCCCATCGAGAAGCGCAGCGCATGGGCCTTCTCGTCCGGCGTCTCCGGCTGCGCCAGCAGGGCCGCGACGATCACGCCGAGATAATGCAGCACGCTGGCGCGGCATGCGACGATGTCGTGCCAGGCAAACTTTGCGTTGAAGCGTTCCGGCAGGATCAGGCAGCCGCCGGTCAAGATCATCGCGATCGGGGTCAGCGTCAGGCCGGCCATGTGGAACAGCGGCAGCGGGCTGTAGAGGCGCTCCATTCCGGCATGATACGTCGCCTCGCCGCCGTGGCTGACGTACCAGCGGCCGGTCGAGACCACGTATTCATTGGTCAGGATGCATCCCTTCGGACGCGCCGTCGTGCCTGACGTGTACAGCAGCGCAGCCTCGGTCTCGCTTCCCGGCTCGTCGGCGCGCGGTGGCGGTCGCTGGGCGTGCGGGACTGTCTCGACGCTGGCGCCGAGATCGTCACCGGAGACGGTGAGCAGCGGAACGTCGCCGGTCAGCGCCTTCTGCAATTCCTTCTGATCGGCCAGCGTGACGATCAGGTCGGGTTCGGCATGCGCGATCAGGTATTCGATTTCCGCTGCGCGATAGGCCGGGTTGATCGGAACGATCGAAACGCCGATGCCGTTGAGCGCCAGCCAGTGCACGATGAAATCGGGGCGATTCTCCAGCAGCAGGCAGGCGCGGTGGCCGTGGCCGAAGCCTGCTGCACGGTACTGATCGCGCAACGCGCAGACCTGCCGCGCGATGCCGCCATAGGACAGTTCGACGCCGTCGGGAAAGTATGCGCGGTCGGCACGCGCGGGAATGCAGAGAAAGGGTTTGAACGCTGCCGCATCGGATGTCGCAGCGAACGTGCTGAACACGGTGTACATCGTGGCGAAACTTCCCTTCGACGGCCGCTGATCGATGCCAACGATGCCGATCCGAAGGAGCCCGGGTGCTTCGTTGAGCGCATTTGTCATGCGATCGCGACGTTGCGCGGAAGCTATAAGGACGAATAATATGCTGTCAAATCCATTATGAGTTTCCATAAAACTCATATGTAGTTTGAAGCCAAAAGCGGAGGTAACGAGATGAAGATGCATATGTTGTCGGGCGGCCGTCTCCAGATGTCGAAGCGGACCTATCTGCCCGATGCGGCGCGCGGCGAGATGATTGAGCTTCCGGTCGCCTGCGTGCTGTTGCGGCATGCGCAGGGCAATGTGCTGTTCGACACCGGATGCCATCCCGATGTCGCGACCGATCCTGAAGGGCGGCTCGGCACGCTCGCCAAATACATGCGCCCGATCATGCCGGCGGATGATCATGTGCTGACGAGCCTGAAGGCCGTTGGCCTTGGCGCTGATGACATCGACGTGGTGATCTGCTCCCACCTGCACACCGACCATTGCGGCTGCAACGCCTTCTTCAAGAAGGCGACGATCTTCGTCCACGCGCTCGAGATCGAGGCCGCGAATGCCGATAACGCGTTCGATCGCGGATACATCAAGGCGGATTGGGATCATCCGCTGAAGATGGAGATCTTCGACAAGCAGATGGATGTGTTCGGCGACGGCAAGCTGACGCTGGTCCCGCTGCCCGGACACTCGAAGGGAACGACCGGCGCGCTGGTCAAGCTCGACAACAGCGGCGAATTCCTGCTCGCCTCCGACGCGCTCAGTGTGCGCGCCAATCTCGACCAGCGGACCTCGCCGAGGAACAGCCTTGACGTCGGCCAGTTCCTGAAGTCGCTCGACGAGATCGCCAGGCTCGAGGCGTCCGGCGTCAAGATCATCTGCGGCCATGACGAAGCGCAGTGGGCCAGCCTGCAAAAGGGCCTGAACGCGTACACGTGAGGATTTTGGGCGCGGCTTGCAGATGTCGTTCCACGCGATATGGTGTGCCGCCGCCGGAGTTCATCTGGCTCACAACAACAAGGAAAATGCAGATGTCCAAGGATGGTTTGTGCGCGATCGTGACGGGATCGGCATCGGGACTCGGCGCCGCCACCGCGCAAATCCTCGCCACGCAGGGCGCGCGCCTCATCATCAATTATTCCAACAGCAAGGCGGAAGCCGAGGCGACCGCGGAAGTCTGCCGCAAGCAGGGCGCCGAGGTGCTGGTGGTGCAGGGCGACGTCTCGCGCGATGAGGACTGCAAGAAGATCGCAGCCGCCGCGCAGGGCTGGGGCCGCCTCGACGTGCTCGTCAACAATGCGGGCACCACCAAGCACGTGCCGCATCACGATCTCGACGGCCTGACCGCGGAAGATTTCCAGCGCATCTACGCCGTCAACACCATCGGCCCGTTCCAGATGGTTCGTGCCGCGCGCGCGCTGCTCGAAGCCGGCGCGAAGGCATCTAGCCGTCCGTCGGCTGTGGTCAACGTCTCCTCGGTTGCAGGCATTTCCGGCGGTGGTTCGTCGGTCGCCTATGCCGCGAGCAAGGGCGCGCTCAACACCATGACGCAGTCGCTGGCGCGCGCGTTGGCACCGTTGATCCGCGTCAACACGGTGTGTCCGGGCTATATAGATACGCCCTGGTTCACCAAGGGCCGCGGCGAGGCCGGCGCCAAGCAGGTGCGCGATGCCGTGGTGGCGCGCGTGCCGCTGAAGGTCGCCTCGACGGCCGAAGACATTGCCAACCTGGTCTGCTTCCTGGCGAGCCCGGCGTCGAGCAACATGACCGGTGAGTTCGTCCGCATGGACGCCGGCATGCATCTGATTCAGTGACGGAGCGCCGTTGCACAAATGAAAAATGCCCGGGCCTGGCCCGGGCATTTTGATTTTGAACCTGTCGTTGTTCCGTCATTCCGGGGCGATGCGTTAGCATCGAACCCGGAATCTCGAGATCCCGGATTCGATGCTTCGCATCGCTCCGGGATGACGCCTACGGCGTCACCTGTTTCCGATATCCGGGATCACGCGCGCCGCGACCAGCCGATTCCAGATGAACAGCACCACCAGAGCGCCGATCGTGGCGGTGATGAAGCCGGCACCTTGTTCGGGACCGTAATGGCCGATCGCCTGGCCGATGAAAGTCGCAAGAAACGCGCCGGCGATGCCGAGCACGGTGGTGAGAATAAAGCCGCTTGGATTGTTCGGTCCCGGCGACAGGAATCGCGCGATGATCCCCGCGACAAAGCCGACGATGATGACCCAGATGATGCCGCCCATGACTGTCGTCCTCCTCAGATGGAATCAACGCTACCGTCAGAGCCTGCGGTGCAACTCGTCGCCGCTTGGCAGCCGGCCGTCCGGCGTCAGGTGATTGATCGCGTCGGGCAGATATTGGCTGAGGCCCTGCAGCAGTTCGTCGCGCGAGAGGCCACTCTGCGATGCCAGCGAGTTGATCTGGTCGGCGCCGAGCGCGTTGGCGAGATCGCCGGGCGCGATCTGCTTGTTGGGACCGTTGCTGACCCAGGAATTGGCCGCGTCGCCATGGCCCTTCTGCTGCAGCTGGTTGAGCAGATCGCCGAGGCCGCCGCTGAGCACGGTGCCGGCTGCGCCGCCGGCGAGCAGGCCACCAAGGCCGCCCTTCAGCAGATCGCCGAGCCCGCCGCTGCCGGCGCCGCCAGGCAGGCCTGCGGTGACGTTGCCGGGAGGAAGCGGCGGCGCCTGCGCCGGCTTCGGCTCAGGGGCGCTCGCGTCCGCCTGGCCGCCGGAGAAATGCTTGACCGCCTTCCAGGCGAGCAGCGCGAGGATAGCCATCGTCATCGGCGACATTCCGCCGCCGCTCGAACTGTCGGATGAGGTGCTTGGCGCGCTCGGACCGCGCGGGCCGTTCTGCATGCCATTGAGTACGTCGAGTAAACCCATGATCGTCTCCTGCCGCAACCGTGCCCCGAGCGGGAAACATAGCTTCCGCCCATGACGGTTACAAGGCGGGCCACCCGGACCGCGGTGCGTCGAAATAGGCAGGCAACCCAAGGTCTGCTATCGAGCCAATGATGAATGGACGTTTGGCCAGATGAACCAGGACCGGCCGATTGGCATTGCGGGCGCGGGAAGCATCGGCTGCTTCGTCGGCGGCACGCTCGCGGCTGCGGGGCGCCGTGTCGTGCTGCTGGCGCGGCCGCGGCTGATCCAGGAGATCGCAGGCAACGGCTTGCGGGTCAGCAGCTTTGACGGCTCCGAGCGGACGGTATCCGCGGACCGGCTCATTGTGTCCGACGATCCGTCGATCTTGTCCGACGTTCAGACCGTGCTGGTGACGGTGAAGAGCGCCGATACCGCTGCGATGGCCGATGCGATCGCGCGCCACGCGCCTGGCGATGCCGCGGTGATCAGCCTGCAGAATGGCGTCGGCAATGTGCCGCTGCTGCGCGACCTTCTGCCGGGCCGCAGGGTGCTCGGCGGCATGGTGCCGTTCAACGTGGTCGCGCTCGGCGACGGCCGCTTCCATCGCTCGACCTCCGGCGACATCGTCATCGCGCAGGATGACGCAGGCACCGCGGCGCGGCTGTCGGTGCCGGGTCTTGCGATCAAGTCCACTGGCAATATCGACGGCGTGCAGTGGGGCAAACTGGTCGTCAATCTCAACAATGCGCTCAATGCGCTGTCCAATATTCCGCTGCGGCAACAGCTCGCGCAGCGCGGCTGGCGACGACTGCTTGCCGATCAGATGGCCGAGGGCCTGGCCGCGGTGCGCGCCGAAGGCATTGCGCCGGTGTCGCCGACGCCGCTGCCGTCGAACTGGATGCCGCCTTTGCTGCGGCTGCCCGATGCGCTGTTCGACATGCTGCTCGGCCGCACCATGAAGATCGATCCCGAGGCGCGCTCCTCGATGTGGGAGGATCTGCAGCGCGGCCGCCGCACCGAGATCGACTATTTGCAGGGCGTGATTACCGCGATCGCGGATCGCCGCGGGCTCGAGGCGCCATTGTCGCGCCGCGTCATCGCGCTGATCCGGAAGGCGGAGGCGGACGGCAAGGGCTCGCCGGGGCTAACGCCCGAACAGATCCGCGATGGCAGTGACCATGAACGCCGATGATCGTCCGCCACGTCGATCGAACAACAGAGGAGATGACATCATGAAATGGTCCAGCATCATGCTGTTCACGCTTGTTGCGCTCGCGGCCGGCCCGGTCCGTGCGGCGCCGCCGACCGTGACACCGTCGCCTGGCTATGATGCGCGCTTGCAGGAGCAGCGCGCGGCGGCTGCGGCAGCCAGCCGAGCGGCCACGCCTGCGCACAAATCGGTCGCGCCCCGACACCACAAGCGCACCCGCGCGCACTGATCCATTACAGAGACGACTTCAGATGAAGCTGCTGTTCCTCGCGCTCACCTTCGTGTTTGGCTTCACCACGGCCTCAGGTGCCGCCGACTATGCCGGCTCGATCAGTGCCTACCGGCGCGCCAACCGCATGCCCGCGGTGAAGCTCGACGCGAAGCTGAACGCGATGGCGCTGAAGCAGGCCCAGGCGATGTCGGCGACCGGATCGGTCAGCCACTCCGCGGGCGGCAGCTTCTTCACGCGCATCGCGCCGCTCAAGAAGCAGCGCGCCGCCGAGAATATCGGCGCCGGCTTCATCGCCTTCGCCGAGATGCTGAAGCAGTGGGAGAATTCGCCGGGCCATCGCGAGAACCTGCTGATGCCGGGCGCCAAGCGCGTCGGCGTCGCCTTCGTCGACAATCCGAAGTCGCCGTACCGCAGGTTTTGGGCGATGGTGATTACCGATTGAGCCTGCGGTGTCATTCCGGGGCGGAGCGAAGCGACGAACCCGGAATCTCGACGGAAATGGCAGAGAGATTCCGGGTTCTCGCTTGCGCGAGCCCCGGAATGACCAAGCGAACCGTCAGTTTCGCTTCGCAACCTTGGTCGGTGGCGGCGGTGTCGGCGTGAACAGCTTCTTCAGGCCGTCCAATCCCTCGGAAAGCCGCGGCCATTCGCAGGAGAACGTACCCTTCATGCAGTTGCTTGCCCGCGGCCGCGGTTCGGGAATAGGGACGGCCGCGACCCGCGGCTTGGACCGGCCTTGCGGCGGGGACGGGGACTTTCGCAATCTCACTGCGCGCCGGTTCATTGTGCAATGACGCCTGCTGGATCTGCGGCGGCCGCACCGGCTGTGTCTCCTGCCGCTCGAGCTGCTTCGCATTGAACGCCGCGACGATACGCGAGCGGCGCTGTTGCTCGAGATAGCCGGTATATTCCTGGTCGATCTTCTTCTGCTCGTCCGGCGTCGGATTGGGACCCGCGATGTCGAAGCTGCGGTCCTGCATGAAGTCGTAATAGGTGTAGCCACCGCCAGGCTTGCGACGGCCGGCGAACTTGGCGTTGCAATCGGCGAGTTGCGCGGTTTTGTCTTCCCTGGTCTTCGCCTTCTCGGCGAGGTCGGCGCAGTCCTCGAAGTCTTTCGGGCCGCCGCGCCACCATTGCGCGTGCGCGCTCATCGGCGCCAGCACGCAAGCGACGGCGAAAGCGGCAACAGCCAACGTCGATGATCGTGACGGCATCACGGACATTGAGACCAAACCCGAACGACACAGAGTGAGCAGATTGTCGCCATTTTAGTGACACTTGTCACCCGGGAACCCGACGATTTTCCTGACCTGTGGAATGTTGCCGCGGCTGATGGAACACAGCCTTCGCGATTGGAATAATTGAAGAATCTCGTCGGAACGGGCCGGAGATCAGAACAATTCGCCTTTAATCGTTCACTTCACCCTGTGCAGCAACGCAACCAGTTCCGCCTGCCGGTGGGTGCCGGTCTTCTGGAAGATCGTCTTGAGCTGATTGCGCGCGGTGGCAAGGGCAACGCCGGCCGCCTGAGCGGCCGCTTCGACCGAATCGCCGCGCGCAAGCCGCGCGGCGAGGCGTGCCTGCGCCGGCGTCAGCTCGAACGTCGCCGCCAGCAGCGCCTGATCGAACGCGGCGCTGCCTTCGAGATCGCGGATCAACAGGATCGCGCGCGCCCCGAGGAACGGCGAGCGCGCCGCCGGAGGCACCGGTTGGATCTGGATCACGATCGGCCGCTTGTCGATCCTGCGCACCACGATCGGCGACGACGGCAATGGGTGCAGGTCCGAACTGTGGGCCAACTGATCGATCAGCCTGGTCAGATCGGCATTGGCCTGTCGGTCGAGCAGGGTGAGGCGATTGTTGCGGATCGCAAGGTCGTAGCCGAGGCAGCGTTCCGCCTGGCTGTTCATGCCGATGATGGTGCCGAAGCGGCCGACGGCAATCGCAGCGACCTGGATCAGATCGAGCGCGCCGGTGATGCCCGAGAGTGCGGAGCGGCCGACGACGGCGGAGAGCGTCGCGGCTTCCGTGAGCGGCGCCGACACCCTTTGCAGCGCCTTGATCTCGTCGGCGTCGAACAAGCCTTCCCTGGGCGAACGCTGGATCGTCAGTGCCCATAACGCCGGGCCGGAGTGGAAGCCGATCGCCGCGAACCATTTCAGTCCGAACTCGCCGAGCGTGGCGTAGAGCGGATCGCGCAGCATCTCGGTTTCGGATTCGAACAGATCCGCATCGGTGATGACATCGACGCCGGCATGCATCAGCGGCACGCCGCGGGCCGCGCGGATGTCGGTGAGGTGAAGATTGTGCGGGAAGTAGGTCTTGGTGAAATACTCGGTGATCGAGTCCGTGCGCGGAATGTCTTCAGTGCGGATATCGCTCTGAAGCATCGCAGCGCCGGTCGCGCCGACGGCGGCGCAGACCTCGTCCATGAAGGACGGCCAGGTCGAGGGATCGAGAACCACATCGCCGAGGCGCGCGGTCACATCGTCAAGCCTGTGCAGATCGACCAAAATTCAGCTCCGCCGATGCAAACAGCGTTGTTTTGTCAGGCGAAACAGGCTGCACCTCGTTGCGCCCGGTACCGGGCATAAGAAAACCCAGGGGCCCGATATGCAAGTTAAATCAGCGACAGGCTAGGGGCCGGGTCCGCAAGCGCTGGCGAAACATGATCGAAAATCGGCGGGTCCCGCTGGCCGGTGCGATCCGGCCGCTACGATAAGTGACCATCCTCACGGTGGCCGGCCTCGGTCAGCGCCACGCGGCAGAAGCTGGCGGCGATCGCGACGACCTCTTCCACGGCCTGCGGATATTGCTTCGACACCCAGCGCAGCGCGATCGAGATGACGGCGCCCACCATGCCGACCGAGAGCAGCGAGGCGGCCGCGCCCTTGCCGCTGCGCTTCGGGTCGAGCGCCGGCGGCACCAGGATGTCGCTGAAGACGCGCAAGGCGTCGAGCTTGACGGCATCGACCGCCGGACTGATGCCTGAAATTTCCAGCAGAAAGACCCGGGCGGGCTTCGGGTGCTGCTTCAGCCGCGTGAAATAGAGCGTCAGCGCCGCGTGCAGCCTCATCTCGGCATCGTCGCCTGCGGCTGCAGCGGCCGCGGTCATTTCCTCGTGCAGGTGGCCGACGACATGGCCGTAAGCGGCGATCAGCAGAGCCTCGCTGTTCGTAAAGGACTCGTAGAAATAGCGCTCGGTCAGCTCGGCCGCCTCGCAGATCGCCTTCACGGTGGCGCCGCGATAGCCGACCTCGCCATAGACCTCGATCGCCGCGTCGATCAGCTTGAGCCGCCGCTCGGCGCGGCGTTCCTCGGCGTCCATACCGCCATAGAGGCGGGCTTTCCGGCTGCTTGCCATGAAAGTGTATTGACACGAGGCATTGTCAGATGTCAAGTTATCTGACAATATGTATTGTCAATACTGCCACGGGAGGGTCAAGGCGTGTCCGTTCATTTCGACGTGTTGATCGTGGGCGCGGGACTGTCGGGCATCGGCGCCGGCTATCATTTGCAGGCCAACTGCCCTGACCGCAGCTACGCCATTCTTGAAGGCCGCGACTGCATTGGCGGCACCTGGGACCTGTTCCGCTATCCCGGCATCCGCTCCGACTCCGACATGTACACGCTTGGCTATTCGTTCCGGCCGTGGACCGAGCCGAAGGCGATCGCGGATGGCCCGTCGATCCTGAACTATGTGCGCGAGACCGCGCGCGCCTACGGCATCGACAAGAACATCCGCTTCAACCATCGCGTCGTGCGCGCCGACTGGTCGTCGGCGGACTCGCAATGGACGGTCGAGGTCGAGCGCGGGCCGGAGAAGACGATCGAGCGCTTCACCTGCAGCTTCCTGTTCATGTGCAGCGGCTACTACAAATATGAACACGGCTACACGCCCGACTTCCCCGGCATCGCCGATTTCGCCGGCCGTGTCGTCCATCCGCAGAAATGGATCGACGACATCGACTATGCCGCCAAGAAGGTGGTGGTGATCGGCAGCGGCGCGACCGCGGTGACGCTGGTGCCGGAAATGGCCAAGACCGCCGCCCATGTCACGATGCTGCAGCGCTCGCCGACCTATGTCGTGGCGCGGCCCGACGAGGACAAAGTCGCCAACTGGCTGCGCGCGCGGCTGCCCGCGAAACTCGCCTACGGCCTCACGCGCTGGAAGAACGTGCTGTTCGGTATGTATTTCTACCGGCTCTGCAAGCGCGATCCGGAGCGCGTCAAGAAGCTGATCCTCGGCGGCGTGCGGCATGCACTCGGTCCGGACTACGACGTCGCCACCCATTTCACGCCGCGCTACAATCCGTGGGACCAGCGGCTTTGTCTGGTGCCGAACGGCGATCTCTTCGAATCGCTGCGCAACGGCAGATCGTCCGTCGTCACCGATCAGATCGAGACCTTCACGCGTGGGGGCATCAAGCTCAAGAGCGGCAATGTGCTCGACGCCGACATCGTGGTGACCGCGACCGGCCTCGATCTGCAGGTGCTCGGCGGACTCGAGATCAATGTCGACGGCGCGCGCGTCGATCTGTCGAAGACCATGAACTACAAGGGGCTGATGTACTCGGGCGTGCCGAACCTCGCCGCCGCCTTCGGCTACACCAATGCGTCCTGGACGCTGAAATGCGACCTGACCTGCGAATATGTTTGCCGCATGCTCAACCACATGAAGGCGAACGGCTACGCGCAGGTCACGCCGCGGCGGAACGACCCTGATGTCGCCGAACTGCCCTGGGTGGATTTCTCATCGGGCTATATCCAGCGCGCCGCCGCCAGGTTCCCCAAGCAGGGCTCGCGCCGGCCGTGGCGGCTCTACCAGAATTATGCTCTCGATATCATGACGCTGCGCTTCGGCTCGCTGAAGGATGAAGCCATCGAGTTTCTCCCGGCGCGTCAGGCCAGCGCGGATGCCGCCTCGAATCCGGCACGCCAGGTGGCGTAACGCGCGACGCGCCAAACGCCATGCAACTTCGCGCGCGCCCGATGTGGCGCGGGCTGGCGATCACCCGGCAGCTCTGCTATGGGATGGCGACGCCCGCATGCTTTCGCTGCGGGCCGTGCGGTCCCGTAGCTCAGCCGGATAGAGCGACGGTTTCCTAAACCGTAGGTCGGAAGTTCGAGTCTTCCCGGGATCGCCATTTTTCGCTCGCCGCGCGCTGTCGGTGAGGCTTTTCACCACGCATTTCGGCGCCATCTGCCCGGCGTTCGCTCCCCCCAAGTTCACCCGAGATCAAGTTCACCCCAAATTAGGGAAAGCCCGGGACAATGGGGAGGGGGCACCGGAAGACCGCACGTATGCGAGCTAGCGTTCCAGAACGGGTTGAGCAGGGGGGCGGCGATGCCCTTCGCGATCCGCTGCGTTCGAAGGGCCGGCCGCTCGTCGTCGATGTCGACGAGGTCATGGTGCGGGGAAGCTCCGTCCCGGCCGATATCGCATCCGATCTGATCCGCCGCCTTCGCGCTTTCGCCGCGGCGATCACCGCTTCCCTTGGAGCGCAAGCGCGATCGACTCATGGTGTAGCTCGATCGGGGTTCGATCCATCCCGGGCGCAATTTGACCCCGACGCGGTGAGGTTCCTGCTGCAGGTGCTGGGCGAAGGCCGCCCGGTCTACCTTTGCTCGGAAACCCATCCCGAGCCGTTCGTCAGCGCGGTCGCCGAGCATCTTGGCGTCTTCACCGCCTGGGCTGCCGCGCCGGAACGTCGATTGCCGCCGGCGCAGCGCGAAGAGCTGCCGCCCGTGCTTCGGCAGGGCTTTGACTATATCGGCAGCGCGGCGGTCGCGTTGCCCGATTCCGCATCGCGCCTCGCGCGCTCCGCTCGATCCGAGCCGTCCGCGCCCGCGCGGGTCAGTATGCGCGTCAGTATGCGCAGCTGGCTGAAGCTGTTCAGGGTGCATCAATACGCCAAGAACGCCCTCGTGCTGGTGCCGCTGCTGACCGCACACAAATTCGCATTGGGATCGGCGGCGACGTCGCTGCTTGCGGTGATCGCATTCTCGCTCTGCGCGTCGGGCGCCTACATCCTGAACGACCTTCTCGACGTCGAGGCCGACCGCGCGCATCCGACCAAGCGCAACCGCCCGATCGCAAGCGGCGCCATCCCGGCATCGCGGGCCGTCGGCGCGATGGCCCTGGCGCTGGTCGCCGCATTCGCGATCGCAATGTCGATATCGATCGAGTTCGGCGGCGTCCTGCTCGGCTATTTCGCGCTGACCACCTCCTATTCGTTCTGGCTCAAGCGCATCGCGACCGTCGACGTCGTCGTGCTCGCCACGCTTTACACCGTCCGCGTGATCGGCGGCGCCGTCGCGATCAGCGTGCCGATGTCGGAATGGCTGCTCGCGTTCTCGCTGTTCATCTTCATGTCGCTGGCGCTGGTGAAGCGCTATATCGAGCTCGCCGGCCAGCCGGACGGCGCCGTGCTGGCGGCGCGCGGCTACCAGGTCGAAGACAAATCGATGATCGCGATCCTCGCCGCCGCGTCAGGCTTCAACGCCGTCGTGATCTTCACGCTCTACATCTCGTCCGATACGGTGCGCGCGCTTTACAGCCATCCGCAACTGCTCTGGGTCGGTTGTCCGATCTTGATGTACTGGATCGGCCGCGTGATGTTGTTCGCGCAGCGCGGATTGATCGACGACGATCCGGTCATCTTTGCGCTGAGGGATCGCGTCAGCTGGGTCGCGCTCGGCGCGATCGGCGCCATCATGCTCGCCGCCATCTAGCGATGCCGGCGGCTGCGTTACCAGGAGCTGTGATGTCGACCTCCAGTCCGGGCGGCATTGGCCTGTCCGGCTGGGGCAACTATCCCAGGGCGTCGTCCGAACTGCTGGCGCCGCAGACGCCCGCAGGCGCGCGGGACCACCTGCTTGCGCGGTCCGGCGTCGTCGCGCGCGGGGCCGGGCGGGCCTATGGCGATGCCGCGATCGGAACGCAATCCACGATTTCGTCGCGCGGCCTGAACCGGATGCGGAGCTTCGATGCCGCAACCGCGCGATTGACGGTCGAAGCCGGCGTAACCATCGCCGACATCCTTGCCGTTTTCGAGCCGCGCGGCTTCTTCCTCAAAGTCGTGCCCGGCACGAAATTCGTGACGGTCGGGGGCGCGATCGCGGCCGACGTTCACGGCAAGAACCATCATCGCGATGGCGGCTTCGGCACCGTCGTCGATTCGTTCCGCATTGCGCTGCCTGGCGGCGAGATCGTCACCTGCTCGCGATCGGAAAACGCCGCGCTGTTCGCGGCGACGTTGGGAGGCATGGGCCTGACGGGCATGATCCTCGACGCGACGCTGCGGCTGCTGCCGATCGAGACCGCCTGGCTACGTCAGGACACCCGCGTCGCCGGCAATCTCGACGCGGCGATCGATCAGCTGGAAAGCAGCGCATCGACCACCTATTCGGTGGCCTGGATCGACTGCCTTGCGCGCGGCGCGGCGCTCGGCCGGTCGCTGGTCTATCTGGCCGAGCACGCCACGCGGCGCGACAAGGATATGCTTGGGCCCGGCCTCGAGACGTTTCCCAGGCTTCGCGCGTCGCGGCTCGCGGTCCCGGAGCTGTTTCCGGGATGGCTGCTCAATCGCGCATCGATGCGGGTGTTCAACGAGCTGTACTTCCGCCGCGGCGCCGCGCATCCGGGCAAGCCACGGCTGGTCCATTGGGACCCGTATTTCTTTCCGCTCGATGCGATCGCCGACTGGAACAGGATCTACGGCTGGCGCGGCTTCGTGCAATATCAATGCGTGATCCCGGCTAGCCGCGCGCGCCGCGTTCTCGCCGAAATTCTCGATCGTGTGTCGCGGCGCGGCGATGCGTCGTTTCTCGCGGTGCTCAAGCAGCTCGGCGAAGGCAGCGGGCCGATGTCGTTTCCGCTCCGCGGCTACACGCTGACGATGGACTTTCCGGTCACCGACGCGCTGTTCGGGTTTCTTGACCAGCTCGACGCGCTGGTGGTCGATGCCGGCGGCCGGCTCTATCTCGCCAAGGATGCGCGGCAGTCCCGCGCGACATTCGAATCCGGATATCCCGGCCTTGCGGCCTTGCGCGACATCCGCCAGCAGATCGGGGCGAACAGTCGCCTCGTGTCCCATCTTTCAGCACGGCTTGGAATTTGATGACCGGCACAAAATCAATTCTGGTGATTGGCGGCAGTTCGGACATCGGGCACGCGACCGCGCTGCGCTATGCGAGGGACGGATGGCGCGTGATGCTCGCCGCCCGCGATATCGCCGCGGCACAGCGCAATGCGGACGACATCAAGACGCGAAGCGGTACCGAAATCTCGGTTGTCGCGCTCGACGTGCTGCAGACCGGGCAGCTTGCCGGCTTCGTCGCCGGTCTTTCCCCACTTCCCGACACCGTCGTATGCGTTGTCGGGGAGCTCGGCGATCAGCAGCGTGCCGAGACCGATCCCGAGCTTGCGACGAAGATCATGCGCACCAATTTCGAGGCGCCCAGCCTGCTGCTCGAACTGTTCGCGCAAGCCTTCGCGACGCGCGGCTCGGGAACCATCGTCGGCGTGAGCTCGGTCGCCGGCGATCGCGGGCGGGCCTCGAACTATTATTACGGCGCGGCCAAGGCCGGCTTCTCGCAATTCCTGTCCGGCTTGCGCAATCGTCTGGCGCTTGCGGGTAAGGTCCGTGTCGTCACCGTCAAGCCGGGATTCGTGCGGACCAGGATGACGGCGCATATGAAGCTGCCGGCTCCCCTGACGGTGCAGCCGGATCGGGTCGCGGAGGATATCTTCCGGGCCGATGTGACGAGGCCGCGTGACGTGATCTATGTGGCGCGCCGCTTCCGGCTGGTGATGGCGATCATCTGCGCGCTGCCGGAGACGATCTTCAAACGGATGCGTATCTGATGCCCGGCGTCGCCGCCAACCACGCGTCGTTCCCGCGATCCAGCGCGATCCGGCCGAGCGTCCCGCTCGTGACGGCATCGCTGTGGCTCGCGCTGTTCGCGGCGACGCTGATCTTCAGCGTCATGCTCTGCGACGGCAGGCTGATCTTCACCCTCGACGATCCCTACATCCACCTCGCCGTCGCCGATCACATCCGGTCCGGCGGCTACGGCGTCAATGCGTCCGAGGTCTCGTCGCCAAGCTCGTCGATCATCTGGCCCTATCTGCTGGCCGTGACGGAGACGCTGCGTCTTGGCGCATTCGGTCCGCTCCTGATCAATGCCGCGGCAGCGGCAGCGACCGTCGTGGCTTTCCTGCGCATCCTTGAATCGGCTGAACTGCTCGACCCCGGCCGGGAGAAGCCGCTGCTGCTTTTCGTCGCGTTGCTCGCCATTTTTTCGTCAAGCGCGATCGCCCTGCCGATGACCGGCATGGAGCACAGTCTTCACGTTTGGGCCACGGTCGCGACTTTCGGCGGCCTGACCGAAGCCGCGCGCGGACGGTCGCCGACCGCCATGCATTTCGCGGCGCTGGTGCTGCTGCCGCTGATTCGCTTCGAGGGAATCGCGTTCGCCATCGCGGCGATGATGGGGTTTGCCCTGCTCGGCCAGCGCCGTTTTGCCGCCGCGGCCGCTGCCGTCACGCTCTGCGCGTTCGCCGCGTATTTCGCGCGAATGGCCTCGCTCGGTCTCCCGCTTTTGCCGAGTTCGGTATTGCTCAAATCGCGCATCGCCGAATCCGGCTATGAAGGGACCGGCGTCATCGCCTCCATCCTCCGCAATCTCGGCGACAGCTTCGCTGATCCCGCCGGCTTCAGGCTGATGCTGCTCGGTCTTGCGCTCGCCGCCGTGATGGCGCTGCTCCGCTCCGACCGCGGCGCCCTGATCGTCTGTGCGACGGTGCTCGCCGCGATCGCTGCGCATCTCGGCTTTGGCCAATATGGCTGGTTCCACCGGTATGAGGTTTACATCGTTGCGCTTGCGGTGCTGGCGCTGCTCTACGCGGTTGCACGCGCGCGAGCGGTCTTGAGCGTCCCGCAATGGACCGCCGCGACGCTCGCCAGCGTCGGGCTGGCCGGTTTTGCCAGCGTGGGCTATGTCAGCGCCGCCCTGGAGACGCCGTTTGCCTCGCGCGGCGTCTACGAGCAGCATTATCAGTTGGGCCGCTTCGCCCAGCAGCTATACCGGCGGCCGGTTGCCGTGAACGATCTTGGACTCGTCGCCTGGGGAAATGCGAACTTCGTCCTGGATCTGTGGGGGCTCGGTTCGGAGCGCGTGCGCAAGGCGAAGCGGGCCGGCCGCTACGGCCCGGCCGAGATGGCCGCGCTCGCCGACGAGTATCATGTCGGCGTCGCCATGATCTACGACAGCTGGTTTGCGCAGGGCGTGCCGGCGAGCTGGAGGAAGGTCGCGATCCTGCACACGATTCCGGTGACCGGCGCGCGGGGTGACGTAAGCTTCTACGTCACGCCGGCCGCGGAGCCAGAACTCGTCGCCGGCGCGCTGAAGGCCTTCGCGTCGACCCTGCCGGCGCGCGATCGTCTCGAAATGGTGGCGCCGTGAGTGTTGCGTGATCGCGGGGCGTGTCGCGCCGGGTGCTCAAATCCTCGCAAGAGGCCCCTGCGCCGGAACGGGAGAGCCCCTGCTTGACTCGCGCAGCAGCAGGATTGCGACGATCAGCGTGATCAGCGCGGCGATCCCGAAGCCTCCGATCGAAAGCACGTCGACCCAATGGACGTCCGTGCGCGGCGTGTTGTTATGGACCGTGTGCATGTAGCCGAAGGCTCCGATCGGTATCGGCGCGGCATAGATGATCGCACGTTCCCACTCGCGGGCCTTGGCCTGAAGCGCCGGCAACAGCAGCGCCATTCCGACACTGAAGATCAGGAAGTCATAATCATACGCATAGGGGCTGATGCAGACCGATACGATCGCGGTCAGGCCGAGACTCTCGCGCACCGGCATCTTGCGGTAGACCGCGACCAGCACGATGCCGAGCGCAAGGACGGCGACGATGCCCTGGCCGATAAACGCTGCCGACGCGGAGAACCCCGTGGTTCGCAGCGCGGCATAGGTCGAGACCATTCGGTACAGCGGATAATAGGCTTCCCGCAGGAATACCGATGAATCGTGCACGCTCTGCAGCATCACGGTCCAGATCTGCATGCCGAACAGCACCGTGCAGATCGCCGAGCTGATCAGCACGACGGCGCCCGCCGTCATCACGACGATCCACGAGCGCCGCAGGATGGCGTAGAGTGCGAAAGCAACGGCGAAATGCGGCTTGATGATCATGAGACCAAGGGCCACGCCCGCGAGCATCGGCCGCTCTTCGAAGTACAGGCACACCAGCCCGATCAGTGCGGCGGTAAGGAAGCTGTTCTGACCGCATGCCAGCGTGACCCCGATCGTCGGAAAGAAAACGATCAGCACAAGCACGAACCGGTTTCCGGCAAGACGCCGCAGCACCGCGAGATAAAGAGCCAGCGTCGAGGCCATGAACAACAGATAGGCCATCCCGAACGGGACCAGCGCGAACGGAGCCAGCAGCAGGTTGAATTGCGGCGGATAGGTCCATGGCATGAAGCCGTCGTGCCCGCCCGACGCCTGCTTCTCGATGATGGCGAGCTTCGCGAATTGATAGGCCTGGTCGAGGTCGCCGAGCCACACCAGCTTTGCGGTGATGTAGAAGGCGGCGAAGTCGACCAGTTCGCGGCCGTGCCCCAGCCCCAGCTGGGAGAACCACACAACCTTGAACAGGAGGGCGGCGACCAGCATCACGAGGATTCCGCGTGTGTAGTTGGCGCGCTTCGAGTCCGTCGACTGAATTGTTTCGAGCGTTGTTGCGAGCATCAGGCCGGGCCCTGTTATGGCAACCCAAGCTAGATTGAATAGGTTAAGCAGTCGAAAAATTGCAGGGAGAGGGTGGATCCCCTGTGGCCTGACAGCCGCAGGGATGCATGAAATCGGTCGGTGGAGGCTGGAACCGGACGGTATCTCGGTGTCCGGATGCGACTTTCGCTGGACGCTCCGTCGGCGGCAGTGATAACGGCTGACAAGAACCATCTCACGACGGACCGCATGCCGAAACCGCCGCCTTTTTCCAATCGCGGGCCCAGCCCATCCCCGGTACTGCAACGCGCCGTGGTCGCATTGCAGATGGGACAGGTCGTCGAAGCCGAGCGGCTGGCGGCGGAGGTCTTGAAGGCAAACCGGACCGATGTCGGCGCGGCCTCGATCCTGGCACGGGCGCTGATGATCCAGAACCGCAACGAGGAAGCGATCGCACCGCTCGAGCGAGCCGTACGCCGCGTCGAGGATCCCGGCCTCGAGACCCTGCTTGGCGCAGCGCTCGGCGGCGCTGGTCGCGGCAGCGAGGCGATCGATGTGCTGCGGCGAACCACCGCGCGGCGGCCGCCGTACCTGCCCGCATTCCAGGCGCTGGCAGGGCAATTGCACTCGGCCGGTCGCATCGACGAGGCGGTTGCCGTCATCGAGAGCGCGCTCGTTCTCGCGCCGGAGAGCCTCGAGTTTCAGCTGCTGCTGGCGCAGCTGCTGCCCCAGCGCAATGAGCGTGGCCGGGCGCGCGAGATTCTGGAGAAGCTGCGCAATGCGGCGCCGGGACATCCCGATGTTCTGGCCGCGCTCGCGCGTGTGCTGCTGCTCGATGGCGAATATGCTGCCGCGGCGGATCTCTACCGCCAGGTGGTGGCGCAGCGCCCCGACGACCCGCTGACGCGTCTCAGCTTCTCCGCCAGTCTTCTGGAAATGGGCGACCGCGCGGCCGGCGAGGCCAATCTGCGTCTCGCGTTGCGCGGCCGGCCGCAAATGATCGGCCGCACGACCGCCGCGCTGATCATGTCATCGCACGGCCGCTTCTTCTTCCGTCGCAGCGCCTTTGCGGAATTTCTGAGCTAGGGCGTTTTCGAGCGAAGCGGACACCGGCTCGCGCTAACGCGTCAAAACTAGAATCTAGAGCGGCGGGGATAAGCCGCGGCCTCTGCGCTCAAGCACAAGCGCCTCTGGAATGCTGGATCGCCCGCATCCGGGTGAAGACACCGAACTGGCTCAGGATCGCGCCCCATAGTCGGTGTCGTCCTGGCGAAAGCCAGGACCCATTACCCAAATCTCAATTGTTGAGCGCTACCGGGCCGCGATCCCGCTCATCACCGAAGACGGTGGCTAAGGGTCCTGGCTTTCGCCAGGACGACGGCGGTGGATGCCGAGCCTCCCATCGGGTAGTTCGCAATGACGGAGGAGGCCGCAGCGGAGCTTCGCGCGCCCGCTCTACGTCCGAAACTGCCGCCGATAGAGTCCGGACTCGCGGGCCATCCTGTTGGTCAGTTCCTGGGCGCGCGATGTTTCATCCGGCGTCATCGCGGCGGTCTGCGCGACCCAGTTTTCGCGCTTCACCGGGAAGCACTGCGCAACCGGCGTGCCCTTGGGCAATACGCCGTTGAAACTGGTGTCGTGCCAGCGTGCCGGGAAATGAACCCAGCTGTCGTGAAACAGATCGCAATCGACCATGCCGGTCAGCGTGGTGAACGGCAGGTCGAACCGGTTGACCGGATGCGTGAAGAACAGCGAGTAGCCGGGCGGCGCCTCGATGGTCCACAGATTGACGAACTTGATGACGAAGCGGTCGGGCTCGAACAGCGGCGAGCCGACTACCTGGCTTTCGTCGTGGAAGCCGACCGGCGAGCGCGGGAATTCGAGCGCGCCGCCGGCGGGAAGGTCGTTGTCCCAGGTGATCGCGCCATTCTCGACCTTGAGATCGCAGATCAGCGGCAAAAGGAAACCCGATGTCATCGCATCGACGAATGGCGGGCAGCGCTTGACGGTATCCTCTTCGCGATTGCTCATCGTATTGAAGGCCTGCGTCGGCATCGCCTTGAGCCATCCGGGAAGCCCCAACGACGCAGGCATCGGCGGCGGAATCTTGCCCTCGAGCTCCGCGGGGCAGCGGAATTTGATGGTGATCGCTTCGTTATTGTTGGACACGGCTTTGGTCCTTGGTTCGTTCAGTGTCGGCGGCGCCCTTGCGCCAGTCGATGCTCGTCTAGCACGCGACGACGGGGCGGAGAAAGCAGCCGCATCGGTCGCGAAGCGAGCCGCGATATCGAGCTATAAGTTGTTGTTATCATGACGGATAAGGCAAAGTCCTTAATCTCACGGTTCGGCGCGCGCCAATGCCGGTTTTCCGCGTCTTGCCGCTCACCGGTGTGCAAGACTCTGCCGATAGGCATTGGCTTTCGACGCCCGCCGGGCGCATCATGGCGTCGCTGACGACACGATCCGCGTGAGGTAACGGAGGTACCATGGCCGAATCGAAGGTTGAGACCGCCAACGCTGCAGCTGCCGCGTCCCCCTCCGGCGAGAGCGGCAGCGGCCCCAGCCAGCTCGCGGTCGCGACCGTCCGCACCGTGCCGATCGAGCAGGCGCAGTCCCGCACCGAGCACGATCTGCTCGGCGAGGACGACGTCCCGGCCAATGCGCTGTGGGGCATTCACACCAAGCGCGCGGTGATGAACTTTCCGATCACCGGCGTGCCGGTCGGGCACTTCCCGGAATTCGTCCGCGCGCTGGCGCTGGTGAAGCAGGCTGCCGCGCGCGCCAACAAGCGGCTCGGCTATCTCGCACCGGGGAAGGCGGATGCGATCGAAGCGGCCTGCACCCAGATTGCGACCGACAAGGTCTATGCCGAATCCTTCGTCGTCGACGCGATCCAGGGCGGCGCCGGCACGTCGACCAACATGAACGCCAATGAGGTGATCGCCAACGTCGCGCTGCGGCTGATGGGGCGCAAGCCGGGTGACTATCACGCGCTGCATCCGAACGACGACGTCAACATGGCGCAGTCGACCAACGACGCCTATCCGACCGCGCTGCGGCTCGCGGTGATTTTCGCCACCCAGCCGCTGGTGCGCGCGCTGGACGATCTCGCCTACTCGCTCAAAGGCAAGGCGGTGGAGTTCGCCGACGTGTTGAAGATGGGGCGCACCCAGCTTCAGGATGCGGTGCCGATGACGCTCGGCCAGGAATTCGATGCCTTCCACGTGACCGTGAAGGAGGATGTCGCGCGCCTGAACGAGATTTCCGCGCTGTTCCGCGAGGTCAATCTCGGCGCCACCGCGATCGGCACCGGCATCAATGCCGATCCGCGCTATGCGGCGCTCGCGGTCGAGGAATTGTCGCGGCTGTCCGGCCAGCCGATGGTGCTTGCCTCCAACCTGATCGAGGCGACGTCCGATCTCGGCGCCTTCGTCCTGTTCTCCGGCGTGCTCAAGCGCGTTGCGGTCAAGCTGTCCAAGATCTGCAACGACCTGCGGCTGCTGTCGTCGGGGCCGCGCACCGGCATCGGCGAAATCCGCCTGCCCGCCGTGCAGGCCGGCTCGTCGATCATGCCCGGCAAGGTCAATCCTGTCATTCCCGAAGTGGTCAACCAGGTGGCTTTCCTGGTGATCGGGCACGACCTCACGGTCACGATGTGCGCCGAAGGCGGCCAGTTGCAACTCAACGCGTTCGAGCCGACCATCGGCTATTGCGTCTTGAGTTCGCTGCGCATGCTGACGGCGGCGGTCGATACGCTGACCAAGCGCTGTGTCGACGGCATCGAGGCCGATCGCGAGCGTTGCCGCAGCCTGGTGCAGGGCTCGATCGGTCTGATCACGGCGCTGGCGCCGTCGCTCGGCTACGAGGCCTCATCGCGCGTGGCGCGCCGTGCGCTCAAGGAGAACCGCTCGGTCGCCGACATCGTGCTGGAGGAAAAACTGCTGACCGAAGCGCAGCTCAACCAGCTCCTCGAGCTCGAGGCCATGACCCCGCCCGGCGCGCCGGCAGCCGGTGCCGAGGAGTTGAAGGACAGCCGCTGCATCGGCAGTCGGCTCCCTCTCCCGCTTGCGGGTAGGGCAATCGCATATGACCTTCAGCGGCTACGGAGGTAACTCCGGCCTCGTGGTTCGAGACGCGCCGCAAGCGGCGCTCCTCACCATGAGTGCCGCAAAACAAGACCCGTCATCCTGAGGAGCCGCGCAGCGGCGTCTCGAAGGATGGCCGCGAGGACGCTGCCCGACAGATTTTTCTATATGCGATTCCCCCGCAAGCGGGAGAGGGGGCGCAGTCCCTTCGGGGGCCTACAGCGTCTTGATGAACTCGATCAGGGCGCGGCGCTCGTCTTCCTTCAGCTCCGGCCCGATCACGCCGGTGCGCTTCTCGTTGGAGAATTCGTGTCCGGAATTGCCGTTGCCGCGCTTGGTGGTGTCGAGCATGAAGGCGTTCCTGATCTTGTCCTTCCAGACGTAGCCGAGATCCTTGGGATCATACTCCCGGCCGCCGAGATAGAAGGTCGCGGGACGGTCCTTCACCGGCGACAGCAGTGCGTAGATGGTCGGGACCGAGCCGTTGTGCAGATACGGCGGGGTCGCCCAGATGCCGTTGAGCGGCCGGACCTTGTAGGCGAGCGGCGCCTGGATCTCGTTCGGCCGGTAGCCGTTGATGCGCTTGCGATCTTCCGGCGGGGTCTTGTTCTGGTCGTACCAATAGTCGACGGTCTTCTCGACGAGATCGCCGAGCGCAGGACCGAAACTGCTGTCCTTGATGTTCAGATTGGCCGGCGTCTCGACGGTGCGGTGCGCGAGGCCCTCGGCTTGCGCGCTGTCGGTACCGATATGGCTGATCGGAATCATCTCGACATCGAGCAGCGGCTGGCCGGCCTCGTTCCTGGTCCAGCGCCTCTTGTCCTTGAACAGCGCAAAGGCTTCGCTCGCGGGCAGCGCCTTGCTGTCGATCGCCGGGCCGTGACAGCCCTGGCAATGCGTCTTGTAGAGCTCGCCGCCCTTCTTCGCGAGGTCCATGTTGATTGGCGGCAGGATGTTCTCCGGCCATTTCGGCGAAGCAAGTCCGCCAAAACCCTTGTCCTCGCTGGGCGGCTCGCCGGCGATCATCCGCTCCATCTCGTGCAGCACGTCGATCCGCGCGCTCGATTTGTAAAGCCCCTTGGACTCGTCGAGCAGGTTGAGCTCGGCGCTGACGCCGAGCGCCTCGCCGGCGTTGCGTACCATCGGCTGCATGATCGAGCCGTCATATTGCACCCAGCTGAACCACGGTGCGTTCCAGATTCGCGGGAAATGCACCGGCGCCGAATGCGAGGCGTAGTTGTTCGGGTTGTTCAGGTCGATCGAGAACACTTGGTTGCCGATCCGGTTCAGCGCGTCGAGCCGCGCATAGCCTTCCTCGACGCTGTTGGCGGCGACCTTGTTCTCCAGCGAATTGATGTTGGCGTATTGCTTCAGCACGAGGTCGAGCTGGCCGCGCAGCGCCATGCGTTCGTCGAGGCTGGCATCCTTGCCGAGGATCTCGTCGGCAAAGCGCGAGAAGCGCCCCGGCCAGAACCGCGTCAGCAGCAGTGAGACGCCGACGCTCTTCTGGAATTCGAACAGATTGGTGTTGGCCGGCCCACCGTCGATCACGATCTCGGTGCCGCGATAGCTGAAGCTGCCGGTGTGGCAGGCGGCGCAGGTCAGGCCGACGCCGGTCATATCCGCCTTGCTGTGCGGATTGCGCCACGGCGCGCCGTTGGCATCGGCCATCGGGCCGCCCTGCGAAAAGCCGATCGGCAGCGCATCGGGTTTGCCCGGAATCACCGTGTCGGGAATAAAGCCGAAGCGGCCGAGATAATTGGTCTCGCTGAGTCGCGGCGCCGCGGTGAACAGCGGCCAGACCGTCGGCTGCTCCAGCGCCATGAACCATTCATGGGGAATGCCGAAGGTCCGTGTGCCCTGGTCGGCGTGATAGAACCAGCGCAGCCGCTCCGCGCTGACATTCTGATCCAGCCACACCGTCTTTGCCGGCGGCTGGTAGTCGACGACCTTGACGCGGAAGCCGCTCGCCACCGTCTCGATATCGTCCTTGAAATAGAGCACGCCGGCGACAATCAACAGTCCGATGACGAATATCGTCTTGCGAGGCATGCCCCGTTCCCCCAATTCGCGGTATCCGCGCGTGATATGGATGAGATGTTAAAATTCGCCGAAAAACGAGTTCGCGTTAAGCGTGTGATGCGGTGTGCGCCATCCTACAGTCGCGGCGCTTGGTCTAACAACGGAAATGTTGATTGGCTGTGAGCCAGTTCACTTGCGGCGTTCCCTCCGCGGCGGCATTTGCGCGCATCGAGGCCTGCGGCTAGAAACAACGGCGCAACAATTCTTCGAGATGTCATCTTGAACACGTCAGGCGTGCAGCCGCTCACGATCACGGTCTCGGACGACAGCACGGTGTCCGCGCTGCTGCTGCGGCCGGCGCAGGCCCGTAGCGCCTATGTGTTTGCCCATGGCGCCGGCGCCGGCATGACGCATCCCTCGATGGTCGCGATTGCGGAGGGCCTGGCGGAGCGCGGCATCGCGACATTGCGCTATCAGTTTCCCTACATGGAGAAGGGCAGCAAGCGGCCCGATCCGCCCGCCGTCGCGCAGGCAACGGTGCGTGCCGCCGTGGCGGAAGCTGCGCGTCATTGCGGCGAACTGCCGCTGTTCGCCGGCGGCAAGTCGTTCGGCGGACGCATGACCTCGCAGGCACAGGCCAAGGCGCCGCTCGCCGGCGTGCGCGGGCTGCTGTTTCTCGGCTTTCCGCTGCATCCCGCCGGCAAGCCATCGAGCGAGCGGGCCAGGCATCTCGCCGAGGTCAAGGTCCCGATGCTGTTCCTGCAGGGCACCCGCGACGCGCTGGCCGAGCTCGACCTGCTCGAGCCCGTGGTGAAGGGGCTGGGTCATCGCGCGACGCTGCATCTGGTGCAGGAGGCCGACCACTCCTTCCATGTCCTCAAGCGCTCCGGCCGCAACGACCACGAGGTGATGGCCGAGGTGCTCGATGCCTTCGCGGGCTGGGTGGCGGAGCATGCATAGGTGTGTAGCCCGGATGAGCCAAGCGACATCCGGGGTCTGCATGCCGCGGGCGAGATCGGTCCCGGATATCGCGGAGCCTGTCATCGGGCGCGCGTTCGCGCGACCCGTTGGCTCATCCGGGCTACGCTTGGCCGCGAAAGGGATGTTATTCTCCACCCATGACAAAGATCCTGATCGTCAATCCCAACACCACCGCGTCGATGACCGCAACCATCGCGACCGCCGCGCGGGCGGTGGCCTCACCGGGCACCGAGATCGTCGCCGTCACGTCTGCGATGGGACCGGCCTCGATCGAAGGCTTCTATGACGAGGCCTTCGCCGTTCCCGGGCTGATTGAGGCGTTGCTGAAGACGCCCGATGCCGACGCCGGCATCATCGCCTGCTTCGACGATACCGGGCTCGATGCCGCGCGGTCGGCGGCCCGCTATCCGGTGGTCGGCATCTGCGAGGCGGCGCTGGTCACCGCCGGGCAGATCGCCAAGCGCATCGGCATCGTCACCACGCTGCCGCGCTCGATCGTCCCGCTGGAGGAACTGGTCCGCCGCTACGGCTTTGCCGACCGCGCGGTGGTTACTGCCTGCGATGTCGCGGTGCTCGATCTCGAGAAGCCGGGCTCGGGCGCGAGGCCGAAGCTGGAGGCCGAGATCGCCCGCGCGCTGGACAAGGGCGCGGACGCCATCGTGCTCGGCTGCGCCGGCATGGCTGATCTTGCCCATGAGCTGTCGGTGAAATTCGGCGTGCCCGTGGTCGACGGCGTGGCCGCCGCGGTGAAGCAGGCGGAAGCGCTTGCCGGCCTCAAGCTGACGACGTCGCGCCGCGGTGCCTATGCCTCACCTGGGGCGAAGAGATACACGGGTTTGCTCGAAGGATTCGCGCCGGCTCCAGAAGACTAAGCTTCGTCATTGCGAGCGAAGCGAAGCAATCCATGGCGTCGCATGCCGAGAATGGATTGCTTCGTCGCTGTCGCTCCTCGCAATGACGGATGAAGTTTTTATGACGCCACCCCGCGATAGATCCGGTCGCGCAGGCGGCGCATGCCGGACAGCCAGCGCTCGCGATTGGTGGCCTTGCGCTGCATGTATTCGTGCACCTGCGGATGCGACAGAATCAGGAAACGTTCTTTCGCCATCGCCTCGATCACCATGCGCGCAACCTCGCCCGGCTGCAGCACGCCGTCGACGCGCGCGGCACTCGGACCCGGCGTCGTCATGCCCGTCTGCACCGATTGCGGACAGAGCACGGAGACGCGGATGCCGCGATCGCCATACTGGATGGCGAGATGCTCGGCGAGCGCGACCGCGGCATTCTTGGTCACGCCGTAAGGCATCGAGTTCAGCGAGGCTAATAGCCCCGCGGCGGATGCGGTGTTGATGAGATAGCCGGAGCCGCGCGCGAGCATGCCGGGCACCAGCGCGCGCGCCGCGTACACGTGGCTCATCACATGCACGCGCCAACTCACGTCCCAGTCGGCATCGGACGCGGTCTCTTGTCCCTTGCGCGAGAGCCCGGCATTGGAGAAGAACACGTCGACCGGACCATATTTGTCCTCGGCCGCGGCGATCAGCGCCTTGATGTCCTCCTCGAGCCCGACATCGGCGGTGACGGCGAGGCCGTCGATATCGCCGGCGACGCTCGCGAGCCTGTCGCGCGAGGTCTTGAGATCGGCGACCACGACGCCGCGTGCACCGGCGTCCGCATAGGCCCGCGCCACCGACTCGCCGATCCCGCTCGCGCCGCCGGTGACGACGCAGACCTTGTCCTTGACTTGCATGGTTCGATGTCCCTGCTTGTTATCGTGGTGGGTCGGATTGTCAGCCCTGATACAGGCCCTTGTCACGCGCCTTCTGGATCGCGAGCGCGGCCATCAGGTCGAGCATCGGGGTCGAAATGGCGGCCGCGCGGGCGAATGCCGCCGGTGCGCGCACCAGCACATCGATCTCCATGGCGCGCCCGAGTTCGTAGTCCTGCAGGATCGACGGCTTGTGGTCCGGCGCCGGCCCTGAGCGGGTGACACGCTTGACCTCGGGAATATAGTGTGTCGCCACCGCATTGGCCTCGTCGAGCAGGCGCGGGATCACGTCCTGCATGTCAGGATCGTCGCGGACGCCGCGCGCAGTCAGCCCGGTCAACAGGCAGAGCACCGACATCGACATGTTGGTCAACAGCTTCGACCAGATCGTCTCGCGGATCTGCTTGACCTCGGGCGATTCGATCGCGGCGTCGTTGAGCGCCGCGCGCAGGCGGGCGATGCGCTCGCTCTGGCGATCGTCGCATTCACCGATCAAGAGGCGGTTGCGGTCCGGCGACAGGTTCGCGACGACACCCGGCGCGACCACCTCGTTGGAGGAAAAGATCACGCCGCCAATGATCCGCTGCTTCGGGACGGCGCTGCGCAAATGCCCGCCGGGATCGAGGAAGCCGAGATCGGGGATCGCGGGATGCTGTGGCGGGAGGCCGAGATCGTACCACCAGGGAATGCCGTTCTGCGCGAACACGATTGATGTGTCGCGCTGAAGCAGCGGCGGGAGCCCGGCTGCGAGCGCGCCGATGCCGGTCGCCTTCAGTGTGCTGATGACGATGTCTTGCGGTCCCAAATCGGCAGGATCGGCTGAGGCCTTCACCTTCGCGGTGATGCTGGTGTCGCCGACCTTCAGCGTCAGTCCGTTGGTCCTGACCGCGTCGAGATGTGGCCCGCGCATCACGCAGGCCACATCATGGCCGGCACGTGCGAGCCGGATCGCGAAGTGGCTGCCGACGGCGCCCGCGCCGAAAATGCAAATACGCATGAGTGGAACAATTCTCCGCAACGTGCCCGGTCAGTTTCCACAAGCGCGGGGCATCGCGCAACCCGTCATGCGCGTGGCGCGGTCGCGCGCGCTCGAAAGTGATGGATCAAGGCATCCGCTCTCGCCATAGTGCAAGGCCAGTACAAGATAACAGCAATGCCGAACGAGGGAGCAACGTCATGTCGGCCAGCCCAGTCCTGTGGAGCCTCGATGCGCGGGGTGTCGCGACCGTCACGCTGAATCGTCCCGAGGTCAACAATGCCTATGACGGCGCGCTGATTGCAGGCGTGCTGGCCGCGATCGACGATCTCTCGACCAGGCCGGTGCGCGTCGTCGTACTGAAGGGCAACGGCAAGCATTTCCAGGCCGGCGCCGACCTGAAATGGATCAACGGCGTGCGGCCGAAATCGTTCGAGGAGAACGAGGCGGCGTCGCGCGCCACCTTCGAGGCGGTGCAGCGTCTCAACACGCTGCCGGTCCCGACCGTCGCGCTGGTGCAGGGCGGCTGCTTCGGCGGCGGCACCGGCGTGATCTCGGCCTGCGATATCGTGATCGCGGCCGACAATGCGCTGTTCTCGATCACCGAGGTGCGCTGGGGCCTGACCGCGGCGATCATCATTCCGCAGCTCTGCGACGCGATCGGCGTCCGCCAGGTGCGCCGCTATGCGCTGACCGGCGAACGGTTCGGCGCCGAGGATGCCCGCCGCATCGGCCTCGTCCATGAGGTGGTGCCACTGGCCGGTCTCGACAGCGCCGGCGCCAAGGTCGTCGAGCAGCTGCTCGGCAATGCCCCGGATGCGATGGCCGAGACCAAGAAGCTCGCGATGGAAAGCTCGTTCGGCGGCATGGCGGTGGACGATGCGGCCTACAAGCGCCTCGTCCAGCTGCATTCAGCCAAGCGGCAGACCGCGGAAGCTGCCGAGGGGCTTGCATCCTTCGCCGAGAAGCGCGCGGGCCGGTGGGGCGGCGGCGCGTAAGCTCAGCAGCCGCGGCAGATGCCGCGCATGCTGCGATAGACCTCTTCGTCGTCGCGGCGCATCTGCTGCAGCTGATCTAACGTCTTCGATTCGCTCGACCGCGTCACCGGCGGCTCGGGCTTGCGCTTCGCCGCAAGTTCCTGCTCTTGCCGATGGTAGCAGGCCTCGCGCTCCGCCTTGGCCTCAATGAAGCGGCAGGTCTCGATCGCGGCCGCGGGCCCAGCGACGATGATGAGACCAAACGACATTGAGATCAGGAGTTTCAAGCGGGCGATCCTTTCGCGTCCTTGTCTCAGGTCGGCATGCCAACGGCAACGCCGGCGTCGCATCACAGCGGCTGCGACAGCGATTTCTTCAATGTCTTCAGCAGCGCCTGCACCGCGGCGGCATCGATGCGGCGCTCGGGAACGGCGGCCTTGACCCACAATTCCGGAATAGGAAAGTCGGTGAGTACCGGCTGCAACGCGCCGTCGCGCAGCGCGTCCGCGACCAGATAATGCGAGAGCAGCGCAATGCCGTTGCCGGCGATCGCGCTTTGCGTCAGCACGCGGCCTTCGTTCGAAGAGAGAATCGGGCGGACCTGGATATTGATGCGGCCGCGCGGTCCCTCGAACGGCCATTCCGGTCCGGTCGGCAGGAAGCTGAGGCAGCGATGATCGACCAGGTCGCGCGGATGCTTCGGTATGCCGTGCTTCTTCAGATAGGCCGGTGAGGCGCACACGAGGCGCGGCAGCCGGCACAAGGGCTCGTCGACCACGCCGCCGAAGGAATGCGGGAAGGCGCCGATCGCGAGGTCGAAACCTTCGGTTACCGGATCGACCGGACGATCGATCATCACGATCTCGAGCTTCACGCTTCCGTTCTGTTTCTGGAAGATCGTGAAGGCATCGGCGAGCCGCGCCACCGTCAGCGAAGTCGGCGCCTTGACGCGCAGATGATCGGAGAGGTCGCGCTGCTTCTCGCCCATCCGCGACAAGAGATCGCCGACATCGGCAACCACGCCACGGGCGCGGTGCACATATTGCTGCCCGGACTCGGTCAGCCGCAACTGGCGGGTCGAGCGGTGGAACAGCGCGGTGCCGATCCGCTCCTCGAGTTGGGTGACGCGTTTGGCGACGACGGATGTCGCGACGTTGAGCTTGCGCGCCGCGGCGGAAAAGCCGCCGGCATCGGCGGTGGCAAGGAAGGCTTCGAGATTGACCAGCGTATCCACCTGCCTTGCTCGTCTTTCTCGATTCGCGAAAGCTGATTACATAATTTGGTGGATTGTACTGCAATCTGCATCAATTCATAGTTGGCCCAATCAACTTTGTTCAGGGCGGAAATGATGCGAGCGAGCACGATCGAAGAACCTGCGCGGCAGGTCCCGGTCTATGGCGAATATGACGTGGTGGTGCTTGGCGGCGGACCGGCCGGCATCGCGGCAGCGGTCGGCGCGGCATGTGCCGGACGGCGGACGCTCCTGATCGAGCGTTACGGATTTCTCGGCGGCATGGGCACCGCGGCCGGCGTGACCAACTTCTGCGGACTGCACGCCAACATCTTCGGCGAGATGCACCGCGTGGTGCAGGGCATCGCCTCCGACCTCCTGGCGCGGATTGACCGGCTCGGCGGGCTGAACGCGCCACATCTGATCCTCGGCAAGATCCTTGCGCAGGCCTACGACACCGCGGCCTACAAGATCGCGGCCGACGATCTGCTCGCACATCACAAGGTCGACATTCTGTTCCACGCGCTCGGCGCCGGCGTCGTCATGGATGGTTCGCATATCCGTGCGCTGATGGTGGAAACCAAGGCCGGCCGTCAGGCCGTGCGCGCCAGCATCTTCATCGATTGCTCCGGTGACGGCGATCTCGCGGTGTGGGCCGGTGCGCCCCATGAAGTCGGCGATAATGCCGGCGGCATGCTCTACCCCTCGATGATGTTCCGCCTCAACGGCATCGATCCAGCGAAGGCCGGCGATGCCTGGCGCACCATCCCGGCGCTGATGGCTGAGGCCGAGGCCGCCGGCACCCACACATTCCCGCGCAAGTCGGCGATCGTGCGGCCGCAGAAATCGCAGATCGAATGGCGGGTGAATTTCACCCAGGTGACGCGAAGCGACGGCGGCGCCATTTCCGGTATCGATCCTGACGACATGACGCGCGGCGAGATCGAGGGCCGCCGCCAGGCGGTCGAAGCGTTCAGGTTCCTGCGCACGGTGCCCGGCTTCGAGAATTCCTACATCGTCGATCTGCCGCCGCAGCTCGGCATCCGCGAGACGCGGCGCGTGATCGGCGGCTACATGCTGTCAGGCGAGGACGTGCTGGGCTGCGCCTCGTTCGAGGATTCGATCGGCGTCAATGGTTGGCCGAAGGAATCCCATGTGCCGGGTGATGTGATCTTCGAGTTTCCGCCGATCCCGGAGAGCCGCGGCTATAACGAGTTGCCGTACCGCATGCTGGTACCGGAGGGCGTCGACAATCTCCTGGTCGCCGGCCGCTGCGCCTCGATGACCCATGAGGGGCAATCGGCGGCGCGCGTCTCCGGTGCCTGCTTTGTGATGGGCGAGGCGGCGGGAACCGCAGCCGCGCTCGCGCTGTCGGGCAATACGATTCCGCGCGACATTTCCGTCGAAAAGTTGCAACAACAGCTCGGCACACAGGGCGCGTTCATCGGCCGCGATCAGGCCGTGCCCGAAGGAATCTAGAGCGTTTTCAAGCGAAGTGGATACCGGTTCGCGTGAAGAAAACGCGTCAAAACAGGAATCTGGAGCCCCGTTCCGATTTAATCGGGACGGAAGCGGCTCCAGGCGGAGGACGGAATGAAGGGTTGGGCGCGGCTCGCAGTCGCGGGCATGCTGGTGTGGGCCGCGAGCGGCATCGCGCGGGCCGACGATCTCCTGAAGGCGAAGATCGGCGTCTTGCGGCTGTCGTCCTCGGCGCCGGTGTTCATCGCGCAGGACAAGGGCTATCTCCGCGACGCCGGACTCGACGTCGAGCTCAAGTTCTTCGACGCGGCGCAGCCGATCGCGGTCGCGACCGCGTCGGGCGATGTCGATTTCGGCGTCACCGCCGTCACCGCGGGGCTCTACAATCTCGCCGGCAAGGGCACGCTGAAGGTGATCGGCGGCATGAGCCGCGAGAAGGCCGGCTATCCCCTGATTGGCTATTTCGCCAGCAACAACGCCTATGCCGCCGGCCTCAAGACGCCGAAGGATCTGGCGGGCAAGCGCGTCGCGGTGACCCAGGTCGGCTCCAGCTTCCATTATTCGCTCGGCCTGCTCGCCGACAAATACGGCTTCAAGCTGTCCGACGTGAAGGTAGTGCCGCTGCAGTCGCTGTCGAACGCGGCCGCGGCGCTGAAGGGCGAAACCGTCGACGCCGCGCTGCTGCCGGTCTCGACCGCGCGGACGCTGATGGATTCCAACGGCGCGAAATTGCTCGGCTGGGTCGGCGACGAGACGCCGTGGCAGCTGGGGGCGATCTTCGCGTCGCCGAAGGCGCTGACCAACGCACCGCTGGTGACCAGGCTGCTCACCGCGCTCACCCGTGCCGACCACGAATATCACGACGTGATCCTGACTGCGATCAAGGACGGCGTGGCGCCGATCAACGACAAGACCAGGCCGCTGCTCGAGATCATCGCCAAATACACCAACCTGCCGGTCGCGCAGGTGGTCGGCAATTGCGCTTATATCGATCCCGACGGCAAGCTCGACGTGAAGAACCTCGACAACCAGATCAAATGGCTGCAGGGGCAGGGTTTCGTGGACAAGGGTTTCGATGCCAATGCGATCATCGCCAAGGATTACGTGAAGGCGGATTGATGTTAGACCGCAGACACCACTCTATCCCCGTCATCCTGAGGAGCCGCGAAGCGGCGTCTCGAAGGATCGACGGCCCCGATAGTGACCGGCCGTCCATCCTTCGAGACGCGCGCAAGTGCGCGCTCCTCAGGATGACGGGTCAAAGAGTGAGCCGGTAGATGGACCTGATCGCCGACCATATCAGCCATCGCTTCGGCGCGCTCGACGTTCTCGACGATGTCTCCTTCACGGTCCGCGCGGGCGAGATTGTTGCGATCGTCGGTCCGTCCGGCTGCGGCAAGAGCACGCTGCTGTCGATCCTCGGCGGCCTGCTGCGGCCGAGCAAAGGTGCCGCCGAGCTGCGCGGCGCGGCGCCGGCTGATAGCCTCAATCCGCTGACCTTCGTGTTCCAGGATTTTGCGCTGCTGCCGTGGAGCACGGTCGAGGACAACGTCGCGTTTCCGTTGTTGCATACGGGTTTGAGCGCCGGCGAGCGCAGCGCCGTGATCGACGATGCGCTGCGCCGCACCGGGCTGTCGGATTTCCGCAGCGCCTATCCGAAGCAACTGTCCGGCGGCATGCGCCAGCGCGTCGGCATTGCGCGGGCACTCGCGGTTCGCCCCGCGATCCTGCTGATGGACGAGCCGCTGTCGGCGCTGGATTCGCAGACCCGCGAGCTCCTGATGGAGGATTTCGTGCGCCTGCTCGCCGACGGCGCGATGGGCGCGGTCTATGTCACGCATAATCTCGAGGAAGCGGTGCGGCTCGCCGACCGCGTCGTGGTGCTGTCGCGCCGCCCTGGCCGGATCCGGGAAATCGTGACCATCCCGATGACGCGCGCCGAGCGCGGCACGACGGATGCGCGCGGGCCGATGGCCGCGCTACAGGGTGAGCTGTGGTCGTTGATCCGGAAGGAGGCGATCGATGCCGAGCGCGAGGTCCAGCATGCTTGACCGCGCGCCGCAGGAAGCGAAAGACCAGTCGGCGGAGGCGACGCGCCCGGTCGCGTTTCGCGGCGCCGGCTTCACGTCTGGCGGCAGCCGCCATGCCGGCTGGATCGCGCTCGCGCTCGTGATCGCGGTCTGGCAACTCGCCGGCAGCGCAGGCTGGGTCAATCCGCTGTTCCTGCCGGCGCCGTCGGCGATCGCGTTCGCGATCTATAAGCTCGCGATGTCGGGTGCGCTGTGGCAGCACTTGTCGTGGTCGATCATGCGGATCGGTACCGGCTGGATCATCGGCACGGCCGCCGGCGTCGTGGTCGGCTTCGCGATCGGGCTGTCGACGATGGCGCGCGGCGTCGGCATCACCTTCATCTCGGCGCTGTTTCCGATTCCGAAGATCGCGCTGCTGCCGTTGCTCATTCTATGGCTTGGGATCGGCGAGGAGCCGAAGATCGCGACCATTGCGCTTGGCGTGTTCTTCTCGACCGCGATCTCGGTCTATAGCGGCGTCGATGCGGTGCCGCGCAATCTGATCCGGATGGCGCAAAGCTTCAACGTGCCGTTCCACGCCATTGTCCGCCGCGTGATCTGGCCGGGCGCGCTGCCCTCGATCCTCGCCGGCTTCCGCATCACCGCGTCGGTGGCACTGCTGCTCGTCGTCAGCGCCGAGATGATCGGCGCGCAATACGGCATCGGCGCTTTCGTCCTGCAGGCCGGCAATCTGATGCAGACCGATCAGCTGCTCGCCGGCGTCGTGATCCTGTCGCTGTTCGGGCTTGCGGTGGGGAAGCTGATCAATTTGCTGGAGACGCGGTTGCTGCACTGGCGGTAAGGGGGGCGCTGCCGCCACACACAAAGTGTCGTCCCGGCGAAGGCCGGGACCCATAACCACAGGGCGTGGTTGTTAGAAAAAGGCTGGGGCTCCAACGCGTTCAACCAATCAAGATTGGTGGTTATGGGTCCCGGCTTTCGCCGGGACGACGTGAGGTGGGCGCTGCGTGCCTTGCGCAGACGATCGTTACGCGTTCCCCCTGTCCTCGCGGAACAGGTCGAGCTTCTGCTGCACCGGGCGGTCGGAGAACGAGAACAGCACGGAGTCGGCATCGGCCTCGTGGGTGACCCAGTGCCAGCTCGGTACCACGAACAAATCGCGCGGTCCCCACTCGAAGGTCTGGTCACCGACCCTTGTGCGGCCTTTGCCCTCGATCGCGGCGAACACGGTCGCATCGGTTGCGCGATAGCGCGCGGTCTTGAAACCCTTTGGCAGCAGCTGGATGAAGGTGCCGATGGTCGGCATCGCGAAATCGCCGGTCTCGGGGTTGGAGAATTTCAGCTTCAGCCCGTGGCAGGCGTCCCACTCGTCGCTGACCTTGGCCTTCTCCAGCGCCTCGCGGGTGTATTCATAGGGATAGTTGAAGATCGGCGAGGTCTTCGAGGTTCGCTTCTGGTCGATCGGCAGCAGATTGTGGCCGTAGCGCGCGAAGCTGGCGCCGGCCGGCTTGGAGATCGACTGCTGATCTTCCTTGGCGCCTTCGGCAAACGAGCAGTCGAAGAACTGCACCATCGGGATGTCGAGCCCGTCGAGCCAGAACATCGGCTCATTGGTTTCGTTGGAATGATCGTGCCAGGTCATCGACGGCGTGATGACGAAGTCGCCCGGCGACATCGCGGTGCGCTCGCCGTCGACGGCGGTGAACGCGCCCTTGCCCTCGAGCACGAAGCGCAGCGCCGATTGGGCATGGCGATGGGCGGGGGCGATGTCGCCCGGCACCACCATCTGCACGCCGGCGAACAGCGAGGTCGTGATCTTGGACTGGCCGCGCAGGCCGGGATTTTCCAGCACCAGCACGCGGCGCTCGGCTTCCTTGGCCGTGATCAGCTTGCCGGCCTCGTTCATGTAGTCGCGGATCTGGTCGAACTTCCACAAGTGCGGACGGCAGGCGCTTTTCGGCTCCGGCGTGATCAGATCGTTCATCACGTTCCACAGCGCCGAGAGGTTCTGGCCGTCGATCTTCTTGTAGAATGCGTCGCGCTCCGGGGTCTTCTGCACGGCTTCCATGGCAAGCCTCCCATCATTCTTGTCGGTGCAATTTAATTGACAGTATACTGACAATATGGCTAGCGTCAATGAAGCAAGCCATGGCGTTTTCGAGCGAAGTGGATACCGGTTCGCGCAAAGAAAGCGCGCCAAACCAGAATAATGCAAGGGAGGTTCCGATGAAGCTGCATGGCTATTTCCGGAGCAGCGCGTCCTACCGGGTCCGGATCGCCCTCAACCTGAAGGGGCTCACCTCAGAGCATCTGCCGCATCATCTGCGCAAGGGCGAGCAGTGCGCGCCGGCCTATCTCGCGATCAATCCGCAGGGGCTGGTACCGACGCTGGAGAGCGACGCCGGCGCGATCCTCACCCAGTCGCTCGCGATCATCGAATGGCTCGACGAGACCAATCCCAACCCGCCGCTCTTGCCGAAAGATCCGCTGCGGCGCGCCAAGGTGCGGGCGTTTGCGCAGGCGATCGCCTGCGATACGCATCCGGTGCAAAATTTGAAGGTGCTGGCGCGGCTGCGTCAGCTCGGCCTGCCCGAGGAGCAGGTGACGGAATGGGCGGCCTGGGCCAATCGCGAGGGACTGTCGGCCTGCGAGACCCTGATCGCGGCGGAGTCCGGCCCGTTCTGCTTTGGCGATGCGCCGACACTGGCCGATCTCTGCCTGGTGCCGCAGCTCGCCAATGCGCGGCGCTTCGGTGTCGACGTCTCGGCCTATCCGCGCCTGCTCAAGGCCGAGGCCGCGGCAAAGCAAATCAAGGCGTTTGCCGACGCCGCTCCGGACAAGCAGCCCGATGCCGAATAACAAACCAGCGCCTGTCACCATGGACGCGGTCTATACCGCGCCCGGCTACCTGTTCCGGCGGATGCAGCAGATCGCGGTCGCGCTGTTCATCGAGGAGTGCAGGGCGTTCGACCTGACGCCGGTGCAATACGCCGCGCTGGTCACGATCTCGACCCATCCCGGTATCGACGCCACGAGGCTCTCGGCGGTGATCGCGTTCGACCGTTCCACGCTCGGCAACGTGATCGAACGGCTGCAGGCCAAGGAGTTCATCGTGCGCAAGCCGGCGCCCGAGGACAAGCGCGTCAAGCTGCTCTATCTTACCAAGGCCGGCGCGGCTGTGTTGAGCGACATCATGCCCTCGGTCGACAAGGCGCAGGCGCGGATGCTGCAGCCGCTGAAGCCGGCCGACCGCAAGACGCTGCTGGCGCTGTTGACCCAGCTCGTCGACCTCAACAACGAAGCGTCGCGGGTGCCGCTGCGCGCCGAGGACGCGCTCGAACATCTCGGGAGGTCGGGCTGATGGCGGAGACGAGACCTGTCCTGATCGCGGGTGGCGGCATTGGCGGCCTTGCCGTGGCGCTGGGCCTCGCGCAAAAAGGCATCCGCTCGATCCTGCTGGAGAAGGCCGCCGCGCTCGGCGAGATCGGCGCCGGCATCCAACTCGGCCCGAACGCGTTCCACGCCTTCGACTATCTCGGTGTCGGCGAGGCCGCGCGCAACATGGCCGTCTATATCGATCAGCTCCGGCTGATGGATGCGCTGACCGCCGACGAGATCACCCATATCGATCTCGGCGACGCCTTTCGCGCGCGGTTTGGCAATCCCTATGCCGTGGTACATCGCGGCGATCTGCATGGCGTATTCCTGCGCGCGTGCCAGAATCACGAGCTGATCGAACTGCGCGTGTCCAGCGAGGTGGCAGGCTACGAGCAGGATGGTTCGTCGGTGACGGCAAAGCTCGCCGATGGCGAGCGGATCACCGGCCGGCTTCTGATCGGCGCCGATGGCTTGTGGTCGAACATCCGCAAGCAGGTGACGTCGGACGGCCCGCCGCGCGTCTCCGGCCACACCACCTATCGCTCGGTGATCCCGACCGAGCAGATGCCGGAGGATTTGCGCTGGAATGCGGCGACGCTGTGGGCCGGCCCGAAATGCCACATCGTGCATTATCCGCTGTCGGGCTGGAAGGTGTTCAACCTCGTCGTCACCTATCACAACAATGCGCCGGAGCCGGTTGCAGGCAAGCCGGTGTCCGAGGCCGAGGTGATGAAGGGTTTTACCCACGTCCATGAGCGGGCGCAGAACATCATCCGCCACGGCACCAACTGGAAGCTCTGGGTGTTGTGCGACCGCGATCCGAACGAGCAGTGGATCGACGGCCGCGTGGTGCTGCTCGGCGACGCCGCGCATCCGATGCTGCAATATTTCGCGCAGGGCGCCTGCCAGGCGATGGAGGACGCGGTCTGCCTGTCGCACATGCTGGCCAGTCACGATGACCAGACAGCGGCGCTGGAGGTCTACAGCGCGCAACGCTTCCCGCGCACCGCGCGCGTGCAACTGATGTCACGCGCGATCGGCGAACACGTCTACCATCCCGCAGGCGAGCACGCCCGCATCCGCAACGCGATCATGAGCGCGAAGTCGCAGGTCGAGTGGTGCGATGACATCGCCTGGCTGTATGGCGGGACGGGGCTGGGCAGCTAATTACTCGTCGTCCCGGACAAGCGAAGCGCGATTCGGAACCCATAACCACCGAAGGCTGTTGTGATGGCAGGCTGGGGCCCCAGCCTTTGCGCCGCAAATATTTGTGGTTATGGGTCCCGGCCTTCGCCGGGACGACATCGAATGTGTGGCGGGATGGCGGGGCAGCTAATGCTCGTCGTCCCGGACAAGCGAAGCGCGATCCGGGACCCATAACCACCGAAGGCTGTTGTGATGGCAGGCTGGGGCCCCAGCCTTTGCGCCACAAGCATTTGTGGTTATGGGTCCCTGCTTTCGCCGGGACGACATTGAATTTGCGGTGGCCGCGTCCATCAACCAACGCCCTACATCCGCATCACCGCCTGCCGGTCGATCTTGCCGGTGCCGGTCTTCGGCAGCTCGTCGATGAATTTGACCTCGCGCGGATATTTGTACGGCAACAGCCTTGTCTTGACGTAGTCCTGCAGCCGCCGCGTCGCTTCGGCTGTGTCGAAGCCGGCCTTGTTCATGACAACCACGGCGCGCAGCGTCATGCGCCGGTCCGGCAATTCGGCGGCGTAGACGGCGCATTCGCGGACGTCGGGGTGATCGGCGAGGCAGAGCTCGACCTCCAGCGGATAGACCCACTGGCCGGAGATCTTGATCAGATCGTCGGCGCGGCCGCGGAAGAAGTGGAAGCCGTCGCTGTCGCGCATGAAGCGGTCGCCGGTGTAGATCCAGCCGTCCTCGCGCACGGTCTCGGCGGTCTTGTCCGGCCGGTTCCAGTACAGCGGGGTCGCGGAATCGCCGCGCACCCACAGGATGCCTTCCTCATTGTCGCCGACCTCGCGGTCATCGCTGTCGCGCAGCATGATCTCGTAGCCGGGCACGCGCAGGCCGGCGGCGCCGAGCTTCTTTTGTTCCGCGCGGTTGCTGAGATAGACGTGCAGCACTTCGGTCGAGCCGAGGCCTTCGATGATCTCGAGCCCGGTGAGCCGCTTCCAGCCGTTGAAGACGTCGGCTGACAGCACTTCGGCGGCCGAGACCGCCATCCGCAGCGAGGAGAAATCGGCGGTGTCGGCACCTTCAGCCTTGGTCAGGGAGATGTAGAGCGTCGGCAGGCCGAAGAACACGGTCGGGCGATATTGCCCGATCGCCGCGAAGATCGCGGCCGGTTTCGGCTGGCCCGGCAGCAGCAGCGTCGCGGCGCCGACGGAGAATGGAAACGTGATCGAGTTGCCGAAACCGTAGGCGAAGAAGATCTTCGGCACCGAGAAGCAGATGTCGCCGGGCGAAAGCTTCAGCACATTGCGGGCAAAGGCGCGCTCGCTATAGGCCATGTCGTGCTGCAGATGCACGATGCCCTTGGGACGGCCGGTCGAGCCCGACGAATACATCCAGAATGCCATCTCGTTGCGGTGCGTGTCGGCCGCGTCGAGCTCGGTCGGAAACGCTTGCAGCCAATCAGCGGCCTCGCGCGTTTCGGCAGCCGCGTGATCACCGGCGGCGCCGTTGACCACCACCAGCGTACGCAGCGGCGTGTCCTTGCAGGCTTCCGCGTTGAAGCGCGCACAGAATTCCGCATCGGTGACGGCGACCTGCGCGCCGGCGTCGGACAGGTAGAATTGCAGCAGCTCGGGCGTCGTCAGCGTGTTGATCAAGAGTGGCACGAAGCCGGCACGCACCGCGCCGAAGAATGCCGCGGGATAGGCCGGGGTGTCGTCGAGAAACAGCAGGATGCGGTCGCCGCGCTGCAGTCCAAGCGACCGGAAGGCGTGGCCCCAGCGTGCGGCCTCAGCGCAGAGCTCGCGATAGGTCCGCGTGCCGGCCGGGCCGGTCAGCGCCAGGCGCTCGGCATTCCCGTTGCCGAGATTGTCGAACAGGATGCAGCTCGCATTGTAGCGCTCGGGGATCGTAAAGCCGATCTCGCGCGCACCGGGATTGTCCAGCGGAACCTGGTCGGCGATCCCGGTCATGATTGTCCCTTTGCGGCTGCGTAGCGGGCCATGAAGGCGGGCGACATCGCGCGCAGCCGCGCGTCGTCGATCCGGCCGGAACGGGTGATGTAGCTGTAGGCGAAATCCATCAGGTCGAGCGTCATGTGCGCGGGGAAGTGCTCGTACCAGTCGGCGCTGGTCCGCGCCGCGGTGACGAGCTTCTTCACGATTGGCTTGCGCTCGCTCTCGTAGCGGGCAAGCGCGGCGCCAATGCCGCTCTCGGTCTCCAGCGCCTTGGTCAGCGCAATCGCATCCTCGATCGCGAGCCGCGTGCCCGAGCCGATCGAGAAATGCGCCGAATGCAGCGCATCGCCGATCAGCACCATGTTGCCGTGCGACCAGCGCTCGTTCCAGATCCACGGGAAATTGCGCCACACCGATTTGTTCGAGATCAGCCGGTGGCCGTCCAGCGCCGCGGCGAATATATCTTCGCAGATCGCCTGCGACTCTTCGATGCTCTTGTCGGCGAAGCCGTAGGCCGCCCAGGTCGCCGCGTCGCATTCGACCAGGAAGGTGCTCATGTCCTTCGCATAGCGATAGTGATGGGCGTTGAAGCTGCCGCGCTCGGTCGCCACGAAGGTCTGCGACAGCGTCGCGAAGGTCTTGGTGGTGCCGTACCAGGCGAATTTGTTGGTGGAATGCGAGACCGAGGCGCCGAAGGCGGACTCATAGCCGCGGCGAACCATCGAGTTCAGCCCGTCGGCGGCAACGATCAGGTCGTAACCCCTGAGCTGGTCGACCGATTGCACCACGGTGTCGAAGCGTGGCGTGACGCCCGTGCTGCGGACCCGCTCCTGCAGGATCGTCAGCAGCGCCAGCCGGCCGATCGAGGAGAACCCGACGCCGTCGATCTCGACGCTCTTGCCGCGCAGATTGAGGGTGATGTTCTTCCAGCTCTCCATAAGCGGGGCGATGGCGTCGACCGTCTCAGGGTCGTCGGCGCGCAGGAAGTCCAGCGCCTGTTCGGAGAACACCACGCCGAAGCCCCAGGTGGCGCCGGCCGCGTTCTGCTCGAACAGGTCGATCTCGGCGTCGGGATGACGCTTCTTCCACAGATAGGCGAAATAGAGCCCGCCGGGCCCTCCGCCGATCACGGCGATCCGCAACGTCTGCCTCCCAGATTGACAGTGTACTTACAATTTGGCTCCAGACTAATCGCCCTCCGGCGGGAACGCCAGAGGGAAAATGCGTGCAGCGACTAGCCGCGTGGGGCCGAAGGGTTCAGTAGCAGCGGCGGGCCTTGACCCCGTCGACCCATACCCAGCGGCAGCCGGCGGCGACGGGTTTGCGGGCGACGACCGCACCGTTGGGACCGGCGCAGCCGGCGCGGTAGACGCCGCGCGCGCAAACGACCGCATTGGCGCCGAAGGACTCGAAGGTCATGGTCGCGGCAAAGGACAGCAGGGCCGCGGCGATCAGCAATATTGAACGCATGAAAATTCCCTCTCCCGGGTGAGGCATGGTTGGCCTGCAGGTGGCAACAAGGTGCTGCGGTTCCGTGCCCGGCAAATCGCCGGGCACATGTCGTCTCACCGCCCGCGCGGCTATTTCTTTTCCGCTTCCGCCAGCACCTTCTTGCAGGCGGGCGCCAGCTTGTCGCTCTGCTTGGCGAGACAGGCGATGATGCGGCCGCCGCCGGGCGTCACGCTTTTGCAGAACTTCTCGTAGTCGCCCATGCAGGCGTCGCGTTGCGCGGTGGTCAGTTCCTGCGCGTAGACAGCGGTTGCGCCGCAAAGCAGCGCGGCGGTCAGGACGATACGCAGCATTGTTTGCTCCCTTCTCCGGTTTCTAGCGTGACAACAGGATTACCGCGCTGCGAACGGCGCCAACACATCGCGGCACGCCGGCGACAGCGAGCCGGCATTGGTCGCAAGGCACTGCACGATCCGCCCGCCGCCCGGCTGGACGCCGCCACAGATCGAGCGGACGTCGGCGCCGCAGGCCGAGCGCAGCACGAACAGCTCTTCGCGCGGTCGCAGCGGCCGCAACGCGATCACGGCCGGCGCCGCGGCTGGTGCTGTCGTCGCTGCAGCGCCGGCGGCCGGCGCGGCGGCGCCGCCACCAGCGGCGGCGACGGCCTTCTCGCAGGCCGGCGAAAGCTTGCCCTTGTTCTTTTCGAGACACTGCAGCGCCGCCGCGCCGCCGGTCGGCACGCCCGCGCAAACCTTGGGATAATCGGAGCGGCATGCGCTGCGGATCGCGGAGATCTGCGTGTTGGACGGCGTCCCGGCCGCCTTCGGTGCGGCGGCTTCGGTGGCGGGCTTGGCCGCTGCCGCGGGAGCAGCTTCGGTCTTGGCCGCCGCGGGCGCGGAGTCTGCCTTCGGTGCGGCGGCCGGCGCTTCGACGGCCTTCACCGCGCTGGCGCAGCCCGCGCCGAGGCTTGCCATGTTCTTCTGCAGGCATTGCAGCGAGGCTTCGCCGCCCGGCGGTACGCTGGAGCAGTGGGCGATGTAGTCGTTGCGGCATTGCGACTTGATGGCGTCGCGCTGCGCCTGGGTCGGCGCCTGCGACAAGGCCGGTGCGGTGCTCATGGATGCTGCAAGCGCAAGACATGCGGACAGCTTCGTTGCTCGTGTCAACGCATTGATCATCTGAATTAATCCTCTGGTCGCGCCGGATGTCTCCGGCTCAACTGAACTGAGTTCTGAAAAAGTCTTGTTGTAGCAACCTCGGCGAGCGGCATCATTTTCGCTTTCGAGTTCCGCTGCAAGCGGATTGTTGCTATGGATGAAGCAGGCGGATTTTTTGCCCGTCACGAGATCTTTAAATTTAGTCATTTGAATCGAGGCTCGGAAATGAGGCATGCGCGCGCGTCAGCACATTTCGGTCGGAGCAGTTTTGTGCGGCTGCGAAATGCACCGCTTGCGCGCATCGCGTTCGTCGTATCGGCCTTCGTCAGTTTAAGTGCCTGCGAGCAAAACAGTTTTGTTGCGCCGCCGCCGCCCAAGGTCGAGGTTGCGCCGCCGGTGCAGCGCGCCATCACACGTTATCTGGACGCCACCGGAAACACCGCGCCGATCCAGACCGTCGATCTGGTCGCGCGCGTGCAGGGCTTCCTGCAGGCGATCAACTATCAGGACGGCTCCTTCGTGAAGGCGGGGACCACGCTGTTCACGATCGAGCCGGAGACCTACAAGCTGAAGCTGGAACAGGCGCAGGCCGCAGAGGTCGGCGCGCAGGCGACGCTGAAGCAGGCCGAGCTCGACTTCAAGCGGCAGACCGATCTGGTGCAGCGGCAGGCGGTCTCGCAGGCGACCCTTGATACCTCGACCTCCACCCGGGACAACGCCCAGGCCAGCCTGCAGCAGGCCCAGGTCAACACCAGGATCGCGGCGGTCAACTACGGCTACACCAACGTGGCCGCGCCGTTCGACGGCATCGTCAGCAATCACCTGGTCTCGGTCGGCGAACTGGTCGGCGTGACGTCGCCGACGCAGCTTGCCACCATCGTGCAGCTCGATCCGATCTATGTGAATTTCAACGTCAACGAACAGGACGTGCAGCGCGTGCGGGATGAAGCGCGCCGTCGTGGTCTGACGGTCAACGAGCTCAGGCAGTTGCCGGTCGAGGTCGGCCTGCAGACCGAGACCGGCTTTCCTCACAAGGGCAAGCTTGACTACATCTCGCCGACCCTCAACCAGTCGACCGGCACGCTCGCGGTCCGCGGCGTGTTCGCAAATCCGGACCGGACCTTGCTGCCCGGCTTCTATGTCCGCGTTCGCGTGCCGTTCGACAAGCAGGACAACGCGCTGCTGGTGCCCGACGTCGCGATCGGCAGCGACCAGGCCGGCCGCTACGTGCTGGTCGTCAATGCCGAGAATGTGGTCGAGCAGCGCAAGGTGACGACCGGCCCGCTCGATGAGGGGCTGCGCGTCATCGAGAGTGGCCTGAAGCCGGATGACCGCATCGTGACCGCCGGATTGCTGCGCGCGATCCCCGGGCAGAAGGTCGATCCGCAGGTGCAGAAGGCCGACGCGGCGCCGACAGCCGCCAAATAGGACGCACGCGCCATGATCTCGAAATTCTTCATCGAGCGCCCGGTCCTTTCCAACGTCATCGCGATCCTGATGATCCTGATTGGCGGCGTGGCGCTGTACAATCTCGCGGTCGCGCAATATCCCGACGTGGTGCCGCCGACGGTACAGGTGACGACGCGCTATCCCGGCGCCTCGGCCAAGACGGTGGTCGACACCGTGGCGCTGCCGATCGAGCAGCAGGTCAACGGCGTCGAGGACATGCTGTACATGCAGTCCTACAGCGGCGCCGACGGCACCTATACGCTGACGGTGACCTTCAAGATCGGCACCGACCTCAATTTCGCGCAGGTGCTGGTGCAGAACCGTGTCTCCAGCGCGTTGTCGCAGCTGCCGACCTCGGTGCAGAACCAGGGCGTCACGGTCCAGAAGCGGTCGACCTCGATCCTGCTGTTCGTGACGCTGACCTCGCCGAACAAGACCTATGACAGCCTGTTCCTGTCGAACTACGCCACCATCAACATCCGGGACGAGCTGTCGCGCCTTCCGGGCGTCGGCAACGTCACGGTGTTCGGCGCCGGGCAATATTCGATGCGGGTCTGGCTCGATCCGAACAAGCTGCAGGTGCGCGGGCTGGTGCCGCAGGACGTCATCCAGGCGATCCAGCAGCAGAGCCAGCAGGTCACCGCCGGCCAGGTCGGCGCGCCGCCGACGCCGGCGGGCCAGGCGTTCCAGTACACGCTGAACGTCAACGGCCGGCTCGACGACAAGAGCCAGTTCGAGGACATCATCGTCAAGACAGGCAATGTCGGCGACGTGACCCGGGTCCGCGACGTCGGCTGGGTCGAGCTCGGCGCGCAGACCTACAGCCAGATCTTCTCGCTGAACCAGAAGCCCGCGACCGGCATCGGCGTGTTCCAGTCGCCGGGCGCCAATGCCTTGCAGGTCGAGAAGGCCGTCGAGAAGAAGATGGCGGAGCTCGCCAGGCAGTTCCCGCAGGACATCAAATACGACACGCCGTTCGACACCACCAAATTCGTCAACGCCTCGATCGAGGAGGTCTACAAGACCCTGTTCGAGGCCGGCCTGCTGGTGCTGGTCGTGATCCTGGTCTTCCTGCAGGACTGGCGGGCGATGCTGGTGCCGGCAACCACCGTGCCGGTCACGATCATCGGCGCGTTCGCGGCCATGGCGGCGCTCGGCTTCACCATCAACCTGTCGACGCTGTTTGCGATCGTGCTGGCGATCGGCATCGTGGTCGACGACGCCATCGTCGTGGTCGAGGGCGCGGCGCACAATATCGAGCGCGGCATGTCGGGCCACGACGCCGCGATCAAGGCGATGGACGAATTGTTCGCGCCGATCGTCGGCATCACGCTGGTCTTGATCTCGGTGTTTTTGCCGGCGGCGTTCCTGCCCGGGCTGACCGGGCGAATGTACGCGCAATTCGCGCTCGTGATCGCCGCCACCGCGCTGCTCAGCGCCGTCAACGCCGCGACGCTGAAGCCGACACAATGCGCGCTATGGCTGCGTCCCCCCGCGCCGCCCGAGCAGCGCAATTTCTTCTATCGCGGCTTCAACGCGGTCTATGATCGGCTCGAGCGCGGCTACACTCGGCTGGTCAGCGGCATCGCCGGGCATGCCAAGACCTCGGTCGCTGTTGCGCTTGTCATCATCGGGCTTGCCGGCTACGGCCTGTCGCGGGTGCCGACCGGATTCATTCCGATCGAGGACCAGGGCTATCTGCTCGCCGCGGTGCAATTGCCCGACGGCGCGGCCCTCGACCGCACCCAGCACGTGCTCGACGAGGTCACCAGGATCGCCGGCAAGACCCCGGGCGTCGACCAGGTGGTCTCGATCGCCGGCATCTCGGCGCTCGACAATTCCTCGAGCCTCGCCAATGCCGGCGTCGCCTATCTGATCCTGAAGGACTGGAGTGCGCGGGGGCCGGGCGAGGATCTGCGCTCGCTGGTCTACGGGCTCAACGACAAGCTCGCGGTGATCCCGGAGGCGCGCATCCTGGTGATCCCGCCGCCGCCGATCCAGGGCATCGGCAACGCCGCCGGCTTTGCCATGCAGGTCGAGCTGCGCGACGGCAATGCCGACTACGGCAAGCTGCAGGCGGTCACGGGGGCGATCGTGGCCAATGCACAGACCCAGAGCGCGCTGCAGCGGGTCCAGTCGTCGTTCCGCTCGATGGTGCCGCAGTTCGACGTCGACGTCGATCGCATCAAGACGCAGACCCTGCACGTCACCCCCGACCAGATCTTCGCGGCGCTGTCGTCCTATCTCGGCGCCAGCTACGTCAACCAGTTCACCAAGTTCGGCCGCACCTTCCAGGTCTATACCCAGGCCGAGGCACAGTACCGCCTGAGCCTGCGCGACATCGAGAACATGATGGTGCGCAACAGCAACGGCGACATGATCCCGCTCGGCACGGTCGCCAAGATCACGCCCTCGATCGGACCGTCGCTGATCAGCCTCTACAACCTCTATCCGTCCGCCTCCATCATCGGGCTGCCGGCGCAGGGTTACTCGTCCGGCCAGTCGATGGCGCTGATGGAGGAGATCGCGGCCAAGACGCTGCCGCCCGGGTCGGGCTTCGAGTGGACGGCGATGTCGTACCAGGAGAAGGAGGTCGGCAGTCAGATCTACTACGTGTTCGCGCTGGCGCTGCTGCTGGTCTATCTCGTGCTCGCCGGGCAATATGAGAGCTGGTACGCGCCGATCTCGGTGATCCTGGCCGTACCGCTGTCGCTGCTCGGCCCGACGCTGGTGCTGCTGAGCCTGAATATCGAGAACAACCTCTACACCCAGATCGGCACCATCTTGCTGATCGCGCTGTCGGCCAAGAACGCGATCCTGATCGTCGAGGTCGCGCTGGAACGTCATCTGCGCGACGGACGGTCGGTGCTGGATGCGGCGATCGACGCGGCACGCGCGAGATTCCGGCCGATCCTGATGACGTCGTTCGCCTTCATCCTCGGCGTGCTGCCGCTGGTGATCGCGACCGGCGCCGGCGCAAACGCCCGCAAGTCGATCGGCATCACCGTGTTCTCCGGCATGATCGCCTCGACCTGCCTCGCCGTGCTGTTCGTGCCGGCGTTCTTCGTCGTGGTGCAGAGTTTTGAGAACTGGCGCAAGGCGAAGAAAGGCAAGACGGCGCCGCAAGCCGCTCCACAGGCGTCGGGCACGGCGCATTAGGTCTGCGCATTCAAACCTATCACCGTGCCCCTGAGAGGCCGTGAATGGATGACTCTCGATGACGCAACATACTCGATGTCGTCCCGGCCTAGTGCGCAATTGCGCACGGGAGCCGGGACCCATAGCCACCGAAGGTCATTGTTGCACGACGCTGGGGTCACAGCTTTCTAACGACTCAACCCTGTGGTTATGGGTCCTGGCTTTCGCCGGGACGACGAGGGGAGAGATTGCGCTGCATCCCCGTCACCCTGAGGAGGCCGCGAAGCGGCCGTCTCGAAGGGGCGACGGCCACCAGCCGGGCCGTGCATCCTTCGAGACGCGCTACGCGCTCCTCCAGCGACAAAGGCGAAGCCTTTGCGCGGGGATGACGGGTTCGGAGATGTTCCCCGCCTACACCTTCACCATGCGCTTGCCGCGATTTTCGCCGGCCAAGAGCCCGATCAGCGCCTGCGGCGTGTTCTCGAGGCCGTCGATCACGTCCTCCTGCACCTTGAGCTTGCCCGAGGCGACCCAGGACTGCAGGTCGGCGAGTGCGGCGTCGCGCTGGTCCATGTAGTCCATCACGATGAAGCCCTGCATGATCAGCCGCTTCACCACGATCAGGCCGGGCACGCCGCGCGGGCCGTGCGCGGAGGGGACGCCGTCATATTGCGAGATCGCGCCGCAGCAGGCGATGCGGCCGCGATTGTTCATCTGCGCCAGGCAGGCTTCCAGAATGTCGCCGCCGACATTGTCGAAATAGACGTCGATGCCCTTGGGCGCCGCCGCGCGCAGCGCCTTGTAGGTCGCGCCGTCCTTGTAGTCGACCGCGGCGTCGAAGCCGAGCTCGCTGGTCAGCCAATGGCACTTGTCCTTGCCGCCGGCGATGCCGACGACGCGGCAGCCCTTGATCCCAGCGATCTGGCCGACGATCGAGCCGACCGAGCCCGCGGCCGCCGACACCACCACGGTCTCGCCTTCCCTGGGCTTGCCGACGTGGAGCAGGCCGAAATAGGCGGTCAGGCCGGCAACGCCGTAGACGCTGAGCAGATGCGTCATCGGCTCGAGCTTCGGCATCTTTGCCAGGTGCTTGGCGGGCACGGCGGCATAATCCTGCCAGCCGGTGTCGCCGAACACGATGTCGCCGGGCTTCAGGCTAGAATCCTTCGACGAGATCACCTCGGCGATGCTGCCGCCGGCCATCACGGTGTTGGCTTCCACCGCAGCGCGGTAAGTGGCGCCGTGCATCCAGGCGCGGTTGGCGGCATCGAGCGAGATGTAGCGCGTCCGCACCAGCGCCTCGCCGTCCTTCGGCGTGGGGATCGTCCCCGTGGTCAGACGAAAATGCTCGGGGCCAAGCTTGCCGGTCGGCTTTTCGACAAGCAGGATCTGGCGATTGACGGTGTCGTTCATTGGCGGTGTCTCCCCCTTTGCCTTCGCTTTGCCTTCCCTTGGCGTTGGTCGTTTCGCATGCAAATTGACCGCGACGCGCGCAGCGCCTTGCACAGATTGTGCGCTGCATGAACGCTAGTCCGCGCGCTGGCATTCCACAACGGGAACGTTTCGGCAAAGTCCCGCTGGACGCGAAGCGTGTTGCGTAGCTGCGTAAATCTGCCACACTTGCCCTCCGCCGGGAACTGACGGGGGTAAGAGAATGTCCAGCAGGTTTACGCAGTATATCCTGATTGCGATGGTCCTTGGCATCGCGATGGGGACGATTGTCTTCAACTACTTTCCTGACAGCCGTGCCGAGATCGCAGCAGACGTCAACCTGATCGCGATGCTGTTCCTGCGTCTGATCAAGATGATCATCGCGCCGCTGGTTTTCGCAACCCTCGTCGGCGGCATCGCCCATATGGGAAGCGGCGCCAAGCTCGGCCGCATCTTTGCCAAGACCATGGGCTGGTTCGTCTCCGCCTCCTTCGTCTCGCTGCTGCTCGGCCTCGTGATGGTCAACCTGCTGCAGCCCGGCGCCAACTTCCCCGGCACGCTGCCCGACAAGGCGCAGTCGACCGGACTGCCGGTGTCGGCGTTCTCGATCGAAAAATTCGTCACCCATCTGATCCCGACCTCGATCGCGGACGCGATGGCGCAGAACGAGATTCTGCAGATCGTCGTTTTCGCGGTGTTCTTCGCGGTCGCGCTCGGTGCGATGCCTGAACGGGCCAAGCCGATCATGAGCCTGATCGACGACCTCGCGCACATCATGCTCAAGGTCACCGGCTATGTGATGCTGTTCGCGCCGCTCGCGGTATGGGCCGCGATCATGGCGACCGTCTCGAAGAACGGCCTCGGCGTGCTTTGGAAGCTCATCGTCTTCATGGGCGGATTCTATCTCTCGCTCCTGATCCTGTGGGGCATCCTGGTCGTCGTCGGGTTCATCGTGATCGGGCCGCGCTACAGCCATCTTTTGCGGCTGATCCGCGAGCCGCTGATGATCGCGTTCTCGACCGCCTCATCGGAGGCGGCCTATCCGAAGACGCTGGAGGGGCTGAACAGGTTCGGCGCCTCCTCGCGCATCTCGGCCTTCGTGCTGCCGCTCGGCTATTCCTTCAACCTCGACGGCACGATGATGTACTGCACCTTCGCGAGCATCTTCATCGCGCAGACCTACCATATCGAGATGTCGCTCGGCACGCAGCTCGCGATGCTGGCGACGCTGATGATCACCTCCAAGGGCGTCGCCGGCGTGCCGCGCGCGTCGCTGGTGGTGATCGCCTCGACGCTGGCGCAGTTCAACATCCCCGAGGCGGGCCTGCTGATGATCATGGGCATCGACACCTTCCTCGACATGGGCCGCAGCGCCACCAACGTGATCGGCAACTCGCTGGCGACCGCCGTGGTCGCGAAGTGGGAGGGTGAGTTGAAGCCCGAGCACGAGCTCGGGCCCGACGACGCGGTGCCGCAGGATGCGGTGCCCGGCGCCGTGATGGCCGGCCATTGACGGGAGGCATGCATGCACCGCGCCCGCTGGAGGCCGATACGGGCTGAGGCGCCTCTCCTGTCGACACGCCTGCTGTCAGCTTGTCTGCTGGCGGCAAGCCTGCTCGCCGCACCGGCGTCCGCACAGCCGGCGGTCGAGGGGCTCAGCCCCACGCTCGCCAACATCAAGGCCACGCACACGGTGCGGATCGGCTATCGCGAAAGCTCGCCGCCGTTCTCGTTCCTCGATCACTCCAACCGGCCGATCGGCTACAGCCTCGAGCTGTGCGATGCGATCGTCGAGGAGATCGGGACCGAGGTCGACGACGCCAATCTCAAGGTCGACTACGTCAAGGTCACCTCCGACGACCGCATTCCGGCGGTCGTCGACAAGAAGATCGACCTTGAATGCGGATCGACCACGGCGAATGCCGAGCGCGGCAAGCAGGTCGCATTCTCGCCGCTGATGTTCGTGGCCGGCACCAAGCTGATGGTGCCGAAGGCCTCCGGCGTCACCCAGGTCGCCGACCTGAAGGGCAAGACGGTGGTGGTGACCAAGGGCACCACCAACGAGCAGGCGATGCACAATGTCGACGCCAAGCAAAAGCTCGGCCTCAACATCGTCACCGCCCCCGACCACGAGCAGTCCTACCAGATGCTGGTGGACGGCAAGGCGGATGCGTTCGCGACCGACGACATCCTGCTCCACGGCCTGATCGCGCGGCACAAGTCGCAGGACAAATTCCGCGTCACCGGCGACTACCTGTCCTACGATCCCTACGGCATCATGTACCGCAAGGGCGAGCCGCAGATGAAGGACGTGGTCGAGCGCGCGTTCCGCAGGCTGGCCTCGAACCGCGACATCGTCCCGCTCTACAACAAATGGTTCGTCGCCCGGCTGCCGACCGGCGAGAAGCTGAACGTCGCGCTGTCACCGCAGCTCGAAGAGGCCTTCAAGGCGCTCGACGATTCGCCGGGCGGGTCGAACTAGCCGCGAATTTAGGCCTCTCCCCTTGCGGGAGAGGTCGGAAAGCCCGGTGCGCGCCGTTCACCGCCAATAACGCCGCGACAAATCCAGGCACTGCCGGACCCAGTATCCGTTCACATGGATCAACTGGCATGTGCTCGGAGGCGGCTCCTTGATGATCGGGTAGCCGTGGATGTCGATATTCGTCGGCGCCGTGACGCCGCGCCAAAACACCGCGTTGGCGGCCGGAGGATTGAAGGCGGCGGCGAACGCCGCGAGTGCGACGAAGCTCAAAAGAAGTTTGCGCATAATCTGTTTCCGGATCAATCAATGCACGGAAGCGTACTCCCTTGCGCAGGATGAGCAAGGCGCTGAATCGATCAAAATGACGGTCAGAACTTCGGTGCCGGCTGTACCGCCGCCCCCGCGTCAGCCGCCGCGAACCGCCATGCATGCGAGGGCAACGATGCCGACCGCCGCCAGAACAACCATGACCTGGAAAACCGCGCGCCCAAGAATCGCTCCCATCAAAGCTCCGTCGATCCGGCGGGATCTTCCTTCGAGTGTCCACGCGCCGCGATCTCTGGAGCATCATCGGCAGGCAAGATTCGGCTGTTGCGGTCTGCGAACTCGTCGCTTCACCGGCTAATGTCGTTCGGCGACGATTCGATCGACCTGTTGCTTCAGCTCTGCTTCCATTTCGGAAATGACGTCGTGCGGCAGGCGAGCGCGGAGCGGATCGGTCGTCTCGTGCTGCATCCTGGGCCGCTTGGCGAGCGCGGGTCGTTTAAGCGCCTGATCCTCGATCAATCGTCGAGAGGACGCATAGCCTGTCGCGCCGGCCGTCACGTTAGTCCCGTGGGATTCGCAAGGATCCTGATCCGACTGCACAACGTTCTTCATGAGCTCTGCCTCCTGGCACTATCTCGCAAGAATTCCCTTGCTCAGGCCCGAACCATTCGGCTCGTCCGGCTTGTCGCCCATCGATGACGCTGAAACCTGCAAAGTTGTTCCGCACGGAACCTGCAAGGTCTGCCGGAACAGTCCCTCATGAAGCGGGAACCAGAACCATCAGCGTCCTCGATCATTAACTCTGGTTGATCGTTCGGAGGTCGCCATGGCTTACGCGAGACCAATTCGTCAAATAGCAATTGTGGTCGAAGACGACACGATCCAGCGCGACATGATTGCGCTGTTGTTGGAAGAAGGCCATTTCGACGTCATCCAGTGCGAAGACGCCGAGACGGCAGCGCTGGCCATCAAGATGCGTCATCCGTCGCTGGTGGTTACCGATATCAAGCTCATGGGCAAAATGGATGGCGTCGAGCTTGCACGCTTGGCCGTCGATTGCGACCCGGGCGTGCGCGTTATGGTCATCTCGGGCCGGCCCCCGGACAGCGCGCTGCCTGAGGGCGTCAAGTTTTTCGAGAAGCCGGTTTATCCACCCATGCTGCTGCGAGAGCTGGCGTCGTAGATCTCGCCGACGGGTGGCCCATGCAAGACGATCCCGAAATCGATTGGCACCGGGAGCAGATTGCGAAGAACCGGGAACTGATCGCGGAATTGCAATCCGGAAATACGGCGGGGGCTGACGTGTTTCCAGAGACGCAAGCCGAGATCGATCGTCTCACGGCACAGATCGAGCAATCGGAATTGATCGTCGCCGCCTATGAAAAGGAGCACCCGCAAGACTGATCGGGCGCACACAGTGCAGGATCGCGCCGGCGAGCCCGCGTCGTCGGGCAGGGAAATGCTACGCGAACACTTCGTCCAGCGCCGCCGAATACGCCGCCTCGACCAACGCCGGATGCCGGCGCCCCAGCGCTTCCATCTTCACCCCGGTGTTCACCTCGAGGATTTTCCACGCGCCGTCCGTGCGCACGACGTCGATCGAGGCGAAGCGGATGCCGACGGCTTGCGCGGCCTTGACCGCGAGCGCGACGCAGGCCTCGCGCATTGCGTCATCGGCGAGCAGCACGGGCTCCGCGCCGGCATCGAGGTTGTGCCGCCAGTTCAGCAGAAGCCGTTCGCCGGCGGGCGGAACGGCGTCGAGCGCGGCGGCATCGAAATCCTCGGTGATGGTCTTGAGTTGCTCGGCCGTCGCGCTCGCCTGCGCCAGCGCGCGCAGCGACTGGATGCCGTCGCCAGTCACCGACGGGCGCGCCTTACCGTAGACGGTCAGCGCGCGCGCATCGAGCAGCACGACGCGCACCTCGTCCACGATCTCGACATAGGGCGAGATGGCGAGACTTGGATGTGCGGCAAGGACGCGCGCGACCGCGGTCTCCAATTGCGCCCGCGTCGTCACGCGGAACACGAGCTCGCCGGAGGTCCCCTCATTGGGTTTGATGACGAGCCCCTGCGGATGCTGCTCGAGCAGACGCTGCATCGCGTCCAGCGAGTCCGATCCCGGGATGTGCTTGCTGAGCTTCGCGCCCAAAAACAGCGTATGCGGAATGACGGGGACGCCGGCCGATGCCAGCACGTCCGCGCAGGCCGATTTGTCGTTGGCGACCTGATGCGCGACCGCGCTGTTCAGCCCGACGTCGTAGCCGATCGCGAGCCGCCGCGCGTTGCCCTTGGTCATGGTGACCAGCCAGCCGCCGGACCGCACCTCGACGGCAATCGCGTGCGCCAAACAATATTTTTTGATGGTTTCCAGGAAGATTCGCTGGCTGATCAGGACCACGAGATCATTTTCCCTTCACCGCGGTTTTTGTAGCAATTAATTGCCAGATCGATGCCGATCTCAGCAAGTAAATTACGTACAGCGCCACGTGTTAACGATGACTTCGTTGAACCTCTGCGCGAAATCGAACGACTGCCATTCTGAGATCGCAATTGCACGCCAGTTGATCTTGACTATCTCCTGCATTGGCGCAATGGACACGCGAGATCTTCAGTGATTTCGGCCACTTCCGCGCCGTCGCGAGCCGTCTAGAAATCAAACCATTCTAATTCTGGTCAGTCGAGAAAACGAAAACCCATGAGCGCGTTCTATCGAGAGAAAGTTCTTTCCGTTCAGCACTGGACCGATACGCTTTTCAGCTTCCGGGCGACCCGCGATTCCGGTTTCCGCTTCCAGAACGGGCAGTTTGCCATGATCGGCCTTGAGGTCGACGGCAGGCCGCTGCTGCGCGCCTATTCGATGGCGAGCGCCAATCACGAGGAAGAGCTCGAGTTCTTCTCGATCAAGGTGCAGGACGGCCCGCTCACCTCCAAGCTGCAGAAGATCCGCGAGGGCGACACCATTCTGGTCGGCCGCAAGGCGACCGGCACGCTGATCACCGACAACCTGATTCCCGGCAAGCGGCTGATGCTGCTGTCGACCGGCACCGGCCTCGCCCCGTTCGCCAGCCTGATCAAGGACCCCGAGGTCTATGATCGCTACGATCAGATCCTGCTGGTGCATGGCTGCCGTCAGGTCTCGGAGCTCGCCTATGGCGAGGAGCTGGTCGCCAAGCTGCGCGACGACGAGCTGTTCGGGCCGCTGCTGTCCGAGAAGCTCTCGTACTACCCGACCGTGACGCGCGAGCCGTTCCGCAACCGCGGCCGCATCACTGATCTGATCACCTCCAACCAGCTGTTCAGTGACCTGCATCAGGGCCCGCTCGACATCGAGACCGATCGCATCATGATGTGCGGCAGCCCGGCGATGCTGGAAGAGCTGAAGCAGCTGTTCGAGACGCGCGGCTTCAAGGAAGGCAGCGGCAACACTCCCGGTCACTTCGTGATCGAGAAGGCGTTCGTCGAGCGCTAACCGGTGTCGTCCCGGGCAAGCGAAGCGCGACCCGGGACCCATAACCACCGTTGCTGATTGGACGAAGGCTGAGGCCCCACCGGGCTTCAGCCTTTTGCATTTGTGGTTATGGGCCCCGGCCCCGTGCGCAATTGCTCACTAGACTAGGCCAGGACGACGATGGTGTTTGTAGTGCGCACCATTGCCACGCTGCTATAACGCCCCCAACGCCGCGCGGCCTTTGCGCGAACGCGGCGATTTGGGAGCAGAACCTTGTCCATCACCGATCCGGATGCACCGAAAACCGCCTTTGTGTTTGCCGGCGGCGGCAGCTTTGGCGCGATCCAGGTCGGTATGCTGCAGGCGCTGGCCGCGCATGGCGTGGTTGCCGACATGGTGGTCGGCTCCAGCGTCGGCGCACTGAACGGCGCGTTCTACGCCGGCGACCCGACGGTCTCGGGCGTCGCGCGGTTGGCCGAGATCTGGCGCGGCCTCAGCCGTCAGGACGTGTTTCCGGTGACCTGGCGGACGCTGGTGAGCTTCCTGTGGCGGCGTGACTTCCTGATCCCGCATGACGGCGTCCGCAAGCTGATCGACGATAACATCCCGTTCCGCAATCTCGAGGACGCGCGGATCCCGATCCACATCGTCACCACAGACATCATCAGCGGCGACAGCGTGGTGCTGTCGGAAGGTTCGACAGCGGAGGCGATCGTCGCGTCGACCGCGATCCCGGGCGCGTTCACGCCGGTGCACTACCGCGATCGTTTCCTGGCCGATGGCGCGATCTCCAGCAACACGCCGGTCCGCGTTGCGGTCAGGCACGGTGCCAAACGCCTGATCGTGCTGCCGACCGGGCATGCCTGCGCCAACCAGGCGCCGCCGGTCGGCGCGCTCGCCAATGCCCTGCACGCGCTGACGCTCCTGATCGCGCGGCAGCTCGTCAACGAGCTTGAGAACATCGGGCCCGATGTCGAGTACTTCGTGGTGCCGCCGCTCTGCCCGCTGGTCGGCTCGCCCTACGATTTCTCCCGGACCTCGGATCATATCACGCGGGCGCTCGACACCACCAACGCCTGGCTCGACGGCGACGGTCTGAAGCCGGGCCACATCCCGCACGAATTGCAGCCGCACGAGCATTAGGCGAACGGTGCTCTCTCCTCATCTCCTCTGCGAGCGCACTCACATGCGCGGGTGATGACACCGCGTGGTGCGACGCCTCGAATCGAGAACCATCCCCATCGTCGTCCCTGCGAAAGTGTTTGGTCCCGTATGATTGGCGAGGGCCCGCATTGGGGCCTGGTAGCGGAGGCATTTGAGCCTGGTTCGATTATAGTCGTGGACGAATTTGGCGATGAAGGTGTCTCGATCGGCGTGATCGATGAAGGTCCGCCGCGGCGTATGGGTCCCTGCTCCCGTGCGCAATTGCGCACCAGGCAGGGATGACGGGTTGGAGGAGCCCGCAGATTCACATCACGATTTCGGGATAATAGAATAATGCCGCTGATTTGCCCGACGTGTCAAGGTGCCTGGTCGAGCGCAGGCGTCGCCGGCTCCTTTGCATGGGGTTGTTTTCGATATTTTGGCAGCGCGCCCTGCGACGGCAGGTTATCGCATGCGCTCCCCTTCGTTGCAGTGCAAAAGTCGATTTCGTTTTAGTTTGACCGGTATCCGCACCCGCCCATTCGGGCGGTTGTCACATCTGTGACTGCTCGGCCGTATAACCGTAGTGCACTTGTTCCGCGAGTTGGATTAGGCTCGCGGCCGACAGGTCATTTGGGCAGACCGGAGGAATTTCATGGATACAGTGCTGCTTCCGTTCTCGCCGCGCTTCATCGTGCTGACCATCTGCGCCGTCGTCACCGCGCTCCTGCTGCTGGTTGGAATTTTCGATCACAAGGTCTTCAGGATCGTCCTGATCCCGCTGGTCATCTTCGGCGCGCTGACATTGCTCGGCATTCGCGACCTCACCCAGAAGAACCACGCGGTGCTGCGCAACTACCCGATCTCGGCGCATGTCCGCTTCCTGCTCGAGGAAATCCGCCCGGAGATGCGGCAATATTTCTTCGAGAGCGAGAAGGACGGCATGCCGTTCTCCCGCGACACCCGCGCGGTGGTTTACCAGCGCGCCAAGATGGTGCTCGACAAGCGGCCGTTCGGCACCCAGGAGGACGTCTATCGCGAGGGCTATGAGTGGATGCACCACTCGGTGGCGCCGAAGCCGAGGGCCGACCAGAAATTCCGCATCACCATCGGCGGCCCCGACTGCACCAAGCCGTATTCGGCCTCGGTCTTCAATATCTCGGCGATGAGCTTTGGCGCGCTCAGCCCGAACGCGGTGCGGGCGCTCAATGCCGGCGCCAAGAAGGGCGGCTTCGCCCACGACACCGGTGAGGGCGGCGTCAGCCCCTATCACCGCGAGATGGGCGGCGACATCATCTGGGAGATCGGCTCCGGCTATTTCGGCTGCCGCAACCGCGACGGCACCTTCAATCCGGATCTCTTCGCAAGCGTCGCGGGTGACGACCAGATCAAGATGGTCGAGCTCAAGATCAGCCAGGGTGCCAAGCCCGGCCATGGCGGCGTGCTGCCGGCGGCGAAGGTTTCCGAGGAGATTTCCAAGATCCGGGGCGTACCGATGGGCGAGGACTGCATCTCGCCGGCCTATCATAAGGCGTTCTCGACGCCGCTGCAGATGATGGAATTCGTCGCCCGGATGCGCCAGCTGTCCGGCGGCAAGCCGGCCGGCTTCAAGATGTGCATCGGCCATCCCTGGGAATTCCTGGCGATCTGCAAGGCGATGCACGAGAGCGGGCTCTATCCCGACTTCATCGTGGTCGACGGCAATGAAGGCGGCACCGGCGCCGCGCCGCTCGAGTTCATGGACCATCTCGGCATGCCGATGCGCGAGGGCGTCAATTTCGTCCACAACGCGCTGGTCGGCATCGGCGCGCGCGATCGCATCAAGATCGGTGCCTCCGGCAAGATCGCGACCGCCTTCGACATGGCGCGCGCGATGGCGATCGGGGCCGACTGGTGCAATTCGGCGCGCGGCTTCATGTTCGCGCTCGGCTGCATCCAGTCCCTGAGCTGCCACACCGATCGCTGCCCGACCGGCGTCACCTCGCAGGACCCGATCCGCAACCGCGCGCTCTATGTGCCCGACAAGATCGACCGCGTGTACAACTACCACCACTCGACCCTGCACGCGCTGACCGAGCTGCTCGCCGCCGCCGGCCTCGAGCACACCAAGGAGCTGCGCCCGATCCACTTCTCGCAGCGGAGTTCGACCACCGAGGTCTCTTCCTTCGCCGAGCTCTATCCGACGCTGCGCCCCGGCGAGCTGCTCGAAGGCACCCAGGACCGCCGCTTCCGCGACGCCTGGGCGATGGCGCGCGCGGATTCGTTCCAGCCGGCGGGGTAGGGGGCGGCAAATCCGTAGCCCGGATGAAGCGCAGCGCAATCCGGGACCACTCTCTGTGCGGATCGACCGATCCCGGATTACGCTGCGCTCCATCCGGGCTACGCTCATTACGTACCAGCGGACGCGCCGAACCATTTGGTCAGCGCCTCGGTTAGGCCGGCCTGCGTTCGCTCGCCAACCCACGCCACGTAGCCATCGGGCCGCACCAGCACCGCGATCGGGGCCGAAACCCTGCCGTGCGCGGGAAGCTCCCATGCGCCGCGATACTCGGCATCGACCAGCTGAACCCGGTCGGTCCATCCCGCGATGGCGATGCCGCCGGGCTCGCCGAAATTCAGCAGAACCGGCCGCGCCCGGTGCAGCAGCGCGAAGACCTGCATCGGGCCGTCGGCCGTGACCAGATCGAGATCGGGCATGCGGCGTCCAAGCAGCGGATGGCCGTCGCCAAGATCGTAGTGAAGATCGAGGCCGGACATCATCGCGGCAAAGCATTTGCGCGGCACGTCCATGCGCAGAAGGTCGGAGACGATCTCGTTCAACGCCTTGGTGCGCGGATCGGTGCGGTTGAGCGCGACATGCGCCATGGTGTTGCGCAGCACGCGGGCCGCCACCGGATGCCGTTCGGCTTCGTAGGTGTCGAGCAGGCTGTCCGACGCGATCTGCTTGACCACCTGGGCCAGCTTCCAGCCCAGGTTCACCGCGTCCTGCACGCCGATATTGAGGCCCTGGCCGCCCATCGGTGGATGCACATGGGCGGCATCGCCGGCCAGCAGCACGCGCTGTTTGCGGTAGGTCACGGCCTGCCGGGTCATGTCTGTGAAGCGCGAGATCCAGCCCGGACTGTGGATGCCGAAATCGGTGCCGTACGCGGCGACCAGCGCCTCGCTGACGTCGCGCAGGGTCGGCTCCCGGTCGGTGCCGAGTTGCCGCTCGGCCAGCACCAGCCGCACCCGCCCGCCAGCGTCCGCCTTGCCGATCGCCGAGGTGCCGGTGTCGTGCTGGCGAAAGCCCCATTCCGGCTCGCCCGCCATCTCGGCCTCGGCAATCAGCCAGCTTGTGGTCGGATCCCACCCGGCGAATTCGATGCCGGCCGCTTTGCGGACGAGGCTCCGGCCGCCGTCGCAGCCGACGAGATACTGTGCCCGGAGCAATTGGCCATCCGACAGTTCGACGTCGACGCCGGCGTCGTCCTGCGTGAAGCCGGTCACGTCGCGCGCGCGGATAATCGGCACCGCCAGTTCGCCGACCCATTCGCCGAGCAGGCGCTCGATATGGTTCTGCCGGAGCCCCAGCGTGAAATTGCGCCGGGTCGGAAAGTCGGTGATCTCAAGCGGAACCAGGTGCGAATGGAACAGCACCGCCGGATGGCGCGTTCCCAGCGCGACGAAGCGGTCGCCGATGCCGCGCTGATCGAGCACCTCGATGGTGCGCGCGTGCAGGCCGCCGGCCCGAGCGCCGATCAGGTCCTCCCCCGCACGCCGCTCGACAATCGCAACATCTATTCCCGCCAGCGTCAACTCGCCCGCCAGCATCAGCCCGGTCGGACCTCCGCCGGCAATCACGACAGCATGTTCCCGCATCCCGCACTCCCTCCGTTCGATTGGGCGCGCGTTCTACGGGATGACCCCGGGCTTGCGGCAAGCCCGGGGGGTCTACATATATCTGAGTGGGGAGAGGGCGTTTGCCCTATCGAACCAATTCCGAGACATCATTGACAAGAACGGCGCGGCAAATTTGCTGTCGTCCCGGCGCAGGCTGGGACCCAGAGATGGCGCGTTCAGAACTCGCCGTGGATGCGGCCGGAGAAGATGTGCACCGGGCCGCGGTCGGCGTTGTAGGCGGGGTTGGTGATGAACTGATAGTCCGCGGTCAGCGTCAGGTTCTTGTTCACCTGATAGGCGTAGTAGGTCTCGAAGATCCGCTCCGGGCTGTAGTTCAGCGCGCCGTCGCCGATCAGCAGGCCGAGGCCGCCGGCGGCAAGGTAGTCGCGATGCGCTGATGACAGCCCGTTGATCGCGCCGCCGATGCCGATCGTGTCGTTCGCCCGTCCCCACCTGCTGCCCTTGATCGACAGGCCGCCCGACACGCTGCGATCGACATCGGTGAACGACAGGATCTCGGTCCGGCCGTCGTTCCAGCTGAGGCGGCCGAACAGGCCGACATCCTTTGCGATCTGCTGCTCGCCGTTCAGATAGAAGCCGTATTTCAGATTGTCCTTGCGGATGCCGGCCATCACGTCGTTGATGTCGAGCCCCGGATTGGCGTCCTCGATCGCGAGCGCCCGGGCGTAGTTGCCGGTGTTGCCGCGGTTGCCGAACACGCCGACGCGCAGCTTGCCGGGCTGGTCGAAGATCGAATAGCGGCCCTCGAATTCCACCACGGCGCCGCCGGTGTTGAACACCAGAACGTCGCTGTTCGGTGCGTTCGGCACCTGGAACACGCCGGCGCGCACCGCCCAATCCTTGCGGTTGAGCTCGACCACGGCGCCGCGGGTGTAGCCGGGCAAGTCGGCCGGGAAGTCGTAGGCGGCGGACGCCCACATCGCCCAGTTCATGAAATCGGCGCGCGGGTCCTTGGCGTAGGAATTGCCGTCAAAGAAATCGCCGACCGCAAAGCGCCCGACCACGAGCGTGAGTCGATCGATGTCACGCTTACCGGCGATCTGGTTCGGGCCGTCGGCGACGTCTTCCTGCTCGCCGCCGAAGCCGAAGGTCTGCTTGAAGTAGTAGCGCTGCGGCCGGATTTTCGGGAACGGCGCGCCGGCCTTCTGGGCTTCGCCGTTCGAGAAGCCGGCAAGGCCGAGCGTGCCGTTGAGGCCAAAGCCCTGCGCGGTTTCCGGGTTGAAGTAGAACTCGCCGCCTTCCCAGAGCCGCACGCCGAGAAACGCCGTCGTGGTCCAGGTCTGCTGCAACTGCCCCGCGCCGGGAAGGCTGTTGGTGCCGGCATAGGGCGAGCGGAAGGACGGATAGGTCTGCGGCAGCAGCGTCGTCTGGCCGTGCACGCTCCAGTCGCTCGATTCGGGCAGCGCGGTGCGCGTCGGCGTTGCCGACCACGGCGAATCGCCAAGCTGATAGTTGAGGCCGAATTTCAGCAAATGGATGCGCGGGTCGATGCTGACGCCGGGCAGGCCGAAATCATTGAGGCCGAGCGTGCGGCGCGACAGGTCGACATAGTCGTATTCGACCTTGGCGGTCCAATTGCCGCTCACCGCGAATTCGGCGCCGGCGCCGACGGTCCAGCCGGTCTGGTACTGCCCGGGCTCCGAGATCACCTCGCCCGCGGCATCGTTGACCCGAACCTGGCTGTGGCCCCAGGCGAAACCGCCGGTCACGTAAGGCATCCAGGTGCCGAAGGAGTAGCCGGCGCGGCCGCGCAGCGTGCCGACATAGTCGATCGACGAATTGAAGGGGCCGAGCACCCGCCGCGGCAGGTCGGTCGGGCCGGTGAAGGTCGCATCCGCCTCGATGCCGAGCACGAAGCGGTTGGCGAACTCCCTGTTGTATCCGACCTGGAAGCCGCCGATCCCGCCGGTGATGGTGGGCGGAAAGAACACGCCCTGTTCCAGGATCGGATTGGTGCCGGGGCCCAGCGTGCCGTCGCCATAGCCGACATGGGCGCCGACATAGAATCCGGTCCAGCTGTAGACCGCCCTGGCGGCGGGGGATTTGAGGGCCAGATCGGCCGCGGTCGCCGGCGCGCCGAAGGTTGCCGCACCGAGCGCTGCGCCGGCGGCGATCTGGACCCGGAAGAGGCGGACGCAGGTCATGACGCGGCTTTCCGCGAACGAGTGGCGGTTTCGCCCGGCATCACTGCAGATTTGGTGGCCGCTTGCCACCCGAGATTTGAAATCATCGCCCGCCGTCCCCGGTCCGATCTGTGTCGTCCCATCCAAAGCCAGATCAGCACCTAGCATCCCCTGTTACTTATTGCAAATAATTCGCAATAGCAACTGAGGCGCACCCAATACCGTTCCGATTTGCACGCCACCGTGACAGTCACGTAACAGCGCGAGGCGGCAGGGCCACATCGGCGGCGATCAGCCGCGTGTCGGTGGCAAACCGGTCGCGACCCGACCGTTCAATCGATGCCGCCATTGTCCTCGTCCTATGTGTTGATGAGTGCCGGCTGCGATGCCCTGCCGAGCACGACCCGCGCGCCGGCCCGTTCGATACATCGCGCCAGCGACAGCGCCGTCCGCAGCCCGGCGTTTGAGATTGTGCGTTTCCGGTGGAGCGCGGCCGCGCCGCGCAGGATGGCGCTCGCCAGCCTGAGCAGCACGATCGCGCCCCATCGCCGGCCGCGACTGAGCGCGGTCACGCTCCCACCGTGGCGAGCTGGACGATCCGCAGCAGCACGAGGCCGGCGGCGACGACGAGATAGCCGCGCAGCACGATCATCCAGATCCGGCTCAGCGGGCTGAGCCGCGCCGGCGGCAGCCGGTCGAGCGGCGGCATCCGCCAGCTGTCGCGGTCGACCAGCGAGGGCTTGCGCTTGAAGCGGAAGGACGCGTTGCGGCGCGACGACGTCCCGTAGAACTTGACGGCTGCCGTGATCGCGAGCGCAAGCACGCTGCCGCCGACGAGGATGCCGATGATCCACGTCTCGCCGAGATGGGGGAACAGCACCGCGGCGGTCAGGATCACCGACAGCATCACCAGCCCCGCGACCACCGCGCCGGTGAACAGGTTGAGTTTGGTCGAATTGACCCAGGGCCCGAGGATGTGGCGATCGTTGCACAGCAGCAGCAGGAACACGGTCGCGCTCGGCAACAGCACGCCGGCCAGCGTCTGCACCGCGTTGGTCAATAGTCCGAGCGGCGTGCCCGGCGTCAGCACCAGCACCGCCGCGAGCACGATCAGGCCGCAATAGACGCTGTAGAAGCCCTTCGCGTCGCACGGCTTGCGGTGCAGCGAGTGCTTGACCGCGAACACGTCGCCGATCGCATAAGCGGTCGCGAGGGAGACTGCCGCAGCACCGATGATGCAGGCATCGAGCAGCGCAAGGGCGAACAGCACCGCCGGCAGCCGGCCGGCATATGTCTCGAGGCCGACCGCGGTCCCCAGCGCGTCCGTGTAATTGCCGAATTCGGGCTTTCCTGCGAACACTGCCGCGCAGAACGAGATCATCGCCACCGCGCCGACCACGACCAGCACGATGCCGATGCATAGATCCATCCGTTCATAGCGGATGAAACGCGGCGTGATCCGCTTGTCGATGATGTAGCTCTGCTGGAAGAACAATTGCCACGGCGCCACCGTGGTACCGACGATGGCGACGATCAGCAGCATCACCTCACTGAGCTTGGCGTCCTGCGGCATCTTCGGCACGAAGAAGTCGGAGGCGATCTGCCCGACCGGCGGATGCACCATCAGGATCACGGGTACCAGCAGCAGGCTGCCTGCGACCAGCGCGATGCCGAAGCGTTCGAAGCGGCGGAAGTCGCCAGTCGAGACCGCCAGCATCACGATAACAGCCGAGGCCAACACGCCCCAGAACTGCGAGACGCCGAGAAAATGAAGTGCAAACGTGATGCCGATGAACTCGGTGACAATGGTCAGCGCGTTCAATACCAGGAGGTCGATGACGCTGAAGGCACCCCAGAACTTGCCGAAGCGCTCGAAGATCAGCCGCGCATGGCCGACCCCGGTGACGGCGCCGAGCCGCACCACCATCTCCTGGTTGACGTAGAGCACCGGGATCAGCAGCAGAAGCGTCCACAGCAGCGTGGTGCCGTAATTCTGTCCGGCCTGGGTATAGGTGCCGAACGCGCCGGCGTCGTTGTCGCCGACCATCACGATCAGGCCGGGGCCGACGATCGCCAGCAATGTCTTCAGCCGGGCCAGCAAGGTCGCGCGCGGCGCGGTGTCGTCGCGAGCGATGCTGCCGAGCGCGCCGTGGATGTCGCCGGCATGCGCGCTGTCGAGAATGGCGGTTTGTGTGGTCTTGCTTTCGGTCATTTCGCGTCTCCTCGCCGCCTTTCGGCACGGCGGGAGGGACGCAGGCGTCGTCAGGCGCGCACGTCTCCGCTGCCGTGAGCAGCGGCATTTCCAGATGTGATGCAGATCGAGAATCCCGTTGCCGCGCCTGAATGCCGCGCAACGGGGCAACTAGGTCCTTCGTCCATGTCGGCCTCCTAAACCAAGACAACTACTTCCGACCGAGCAGCGGGCGCCGCTTCACCTCGCCCCGCGTGCGGGGAGAGGTCGGATCGCATCATCAGATGCGATCCGGGTGAGGGGAGTTTTCGCGAACTCAGCTATTACCGTGTGCGCGGAGGCGGCCCCTCACCCCAACCCTCTCCCCGCAAGAACGGGGAGAGGGAGCGGCCAGCACTGTCGTTATCAAGCCCGCCCTCACGGTCGGCTTAAGCGCACAGCCGTGGCTTCGCTGCGGCGCGTCGCTGCTGATCGAGATCACCGCCGCTGTCGTCGACGATCCAACGGCATTCCAGGCGGCCGTCGATCAGGACCCAATGACAGGCCGGGGTTGGACGCCGGTGGCGGCCCGCCAGGCGGCGAAAGCCCGGCAGGTTGTCATTGCAATGAATGGCGGCCGGCGGCGGCATGCGCCGCGGCTCGACAACGCGCCGCGGGCTTGCTTGCCGGAATTTTGCGAGCTTTTCGAACATCGCTCACCTCCACTTCCGCTGGTCGCGGCAGGCCGGTGAGGAGCAGTGGTCAGCTTGGGCGCGACCACCCGTCCACGCAGGCGAGATCTGCGCGATCAGTCTTGCCGTGTTGCGGCGTCACCAGTCCCGGCATCGCCGGACTACTGTCGCCTGAGTTGCTACTGCCCATGTGCCTTCTGTGCTGGCTCGTGGATCGACTTGTCTCCGGGGCCAGAACCCCGGGGCGGAACGAACGTTCCTGCCATCGGGCACTACGCCCGCGACAATGGCCTGTCAAGTCGATTCGGCTATCCTCCGGGGAGGATCATAGCTATCCTCCCCGGAGGATAGGAGAGCCAGATGTCCCACGACCATCCGCACGCGGCGATCGCCAGGCGCCTGAAGCGCGCCAACGGCCATCTCGACACCATCGTCGAGATGATCGAGCAGGGCCGGCCCTGTGCGCAGATCGCCCAGCAATTGCAGGCGGTGGAGAGCGCGATCGAGAGCGCCAAGAAGGCGCTGATCCACGATCACATCGGGCACAGCCTGGAGGAGACGCTGAAGGCATCAGGGCCGAAAGGGCGAGCCGTGCTGCGCGATTTCAGGCTGGTCGCGAAGTATCTGTGATCGCTGCGTTCAAGAATTGACCCGCCCGGGGGGATCGCCGGACGGGTCGGTTGCGACACGGGGTGGATGAGGACCCGTGCCGAACGCAGGATCCGCAACCCTGGGAATTGCGTCGATCAGTAGGAGCAGCTGCGCACGCGGCCGATGTAATTGCCGTAGGCGTCGAACTGGCGCACCCAGCCGCAGCGCCGATAGCCACCGCCGTAGTAATAGCCGTCGCTGGCCGCGATTGCGCTGCCGACAACGGCGGCGCCGACGAGACCTGCGCCAACGCCCCAGCCCCAGCCATAGGGCTTCGCTTCAGCCTGCGACGTCGTGGACGCGATGGTGCCGGTCACGGCGAGCGCGGTCAGGGCGAGGGCGGCGAACTTGGTCTTGATCGACATGGAATACTCCATCCTGTGTGGGCGGCGCCGGTGTGGTCCGCATGCCCGTTGGACGGAGGCTGTCCGGTTCCGGTTCGAAGATCGGGGCGGAAATATGGTTTCGCGAATTGTTTCGTCGCGCTTGTCAGGACGAAGCAATCGCGGTCATTTGCCGCGAAATACGCCGGGATCGAACCTGTCGACATCGGCGAGCAGCTCGCAGAACGCGCGCGCGCCGTGCTCGATCAGCTTCTCGCCCTTCTCGGCCGAGGCCTTGGTCGCATCGCCGATCGCGCCGCTCGGATTGAGGTCCTGCGCCTGCCAGGCGAACGGCGCCGGCCGCTGCGTCGACAGAAAGCGATAATCCTTCTCGATCCGCACGCTGGCCGGCTTGAAGTCCGCGATCGCATCCTTGCGCACGGCGTGCGGATATTTCGCCAGCATGATCGAGGTCTCGACCGCGCCGCCATGGATGCCGTGGCGCAGTTCGCCGGCGTCGAACAGCCCGTCGGGCGCGCCGAAGCGCGACCAGCTCGTGGTCACCACCAGCATCTGATGGTGCGCGCGCAGATCCTGCGCCACCAGCTGCATCGCGGCGGAATTGCCGCCATGGCTGGTCACGATCACGAGCTTCCTGACGCCTGCGCGCGCCACGCTCTCGCCGAGCGCCATCCAGCTCTTCAGCGCCACGTTGGTCGGCAAGGTCAAGGTACCCGGAAAATCGATGTGCTCGGTTGAGATGCCGACCGGCTGCAACGGCAGGAACGTGGCGGGAGTGGGCGCCGGCAGCAACTCTCGCACCCGCGAAAGATAGGCCTCGCCGATCATGACGTCGGTTCCGAGCGGCAGATGCGGCCCGTGCTGCTCGGTCGCGGCCAGCGGCAGCACCGCAATCCAGCGCGCGGCCGTATCCCTGGCGATATCGGGCCAGTGGATGGCGGTCCAGTCGCGGGGCGGAAGCTGAGAAGTCATCAAGCCGGTCGTTTCAATACAAGCGTTTCACGGGATGGATTTGCAGGCTAGTTTGTTTAACATCATAACGGGTTCGCGTCTCCGGGCGCGGTCCACGTCTTCCCGCCTTCCATCATGGGCCATAATGATCGACGGAGTCCAACCATGATCCCGGCCTTTTTGCTGCGAGCGTTAACCACAAGCCTTCTGACCGCCGCGCTTTGCGTTGCCGCGACGCTTGCCCCGGCGCAGGCGCAGACCTCAGACAAGATCTTGGACAAAGTCTCGTTCGGCACCAATTGGGTCGCCGAGGGAGAGCATGGCGGTTTCTTCCAGGCGCTCGCCGACGGCACCTACAAGAAATACGGCCTCGACGTCACCATCGTGCCGGGCGGTCCCAACGAGAACAACCGGATGCTGCTGATCGCGGGCAAGCTCGACTTCTTCATGAGCGCGAACTCGCTGCAGACCTTCGACGCCGTCACCAACAACGTGCCGCTGGTCGCTGTCGCCGCCATGTTCCAAAAGGACCCCCAGGTCTTCCTGACCCATCCCGAGGTCAAGGCCACGAAGATCGAGGATCTGAAGCCGCTCACGCTTTTGATTTCGAAGGAGGGCATCACCAGCTACTTCCAGTGGCTGAAGTCCGAATACGGCTTCGACGAGAACAAGGTGAAGCCCTACACCTTCAATCCGCAGCCTTTCATCGTGAACAAGCAGACCGCGATGCAGGGCTACGTCACCTCGGAGCCTTTCGCGGTCGAGAAAGCCGCCGGCTTCAAGCCGAACGTGCTGCTGCTCGCCGATTACGGCTTCAACTCCTACTCGACGCTGATCGAGACCCGCCGCGACCTGGTCGACAAGAAGCCTGACCTCGTGCAGCGCTTCGTCGATGCCTCGATCGTCGGCTGGTACCACTACGTCTACGGCGACAACTCGGCCGGCAATGCGATGATCAAGAAGCTCAATCCCGACATGAACGACGAGCTGCTCGCCTATTGCGTCGCCAAGATGCGCGAGCACGGCATCGTCGATTCCGGCGATTCCATCAAGAACGGCATCGGCGCCATGACCGACGAGCGGATGGCGAGCTTCTTCGACAAGATGGTGCGGGCCGGCGTGGTCAAGAGCGCCATCGACTATCGCCAGGGCTACACGCTGCGCTTCGTCAACAAGGCGGTCGGCGCCGAGCTCCGGCCGAAGAACTGACGGGTGCGGACGGGCGATGGCGGAGCCTGCGTTGTCTGGATCTGATGCAGCGTCGGCTGTGCGCCTGCGCGGCGTCAGCAAGACCTATGACAGCGGCGTGAGGGCACTCGGGCCGCTCGACCTCGACGTGAGGCGCGGCGAGTTCGTCTCGCTGCTCGGGCCCTCCGGTTGCGGCAAATCCACCGCGCTGCGGCTGATTGCAGGTCTCGCCACGCCAAGCGCCGGCACGGTCGAGGTCTCGCATCATGGCGCGGAGCAGCGCGGCAGCCACCGCATCGGCTTCGTATTTCAGGAGCCGACCCTGATGCCGTGGGCTACCGTGCGCGACAATGTCCGCCTGCCGCTGAAGCTTGCCCGGCTGCCTGCGACCGACGCCGATGCGCGCATCGATGCGGCGCTGGATCAGGTCGGGCTCGCGGAGTTCGCGAGGGCCTATCCGCGCGAATTGTCCGGCGGCATGAAGATGCGGGTGTCGCTGGCGCGCGCGTTGGTCACCGATCCGGATGTCCTCTTGATGGACGAGCCGTTCGCGGCGCTCGACGAGATCACGCGGTTTCGCCTCAACAACGACCTGCTGTCGCTGTGGCGCACCCTGCACAAGACCGTCATCTTCGTGACGCACTCCGTGTTCGAGTCGGTCTATCTTTCCGAGCGCGTGATCGTGATGACCGCGCGCCCGGGCCGGATCGGCGCCGAGTTTCGCATCACCTCGCCGGAACCGCGCGGCGAGGAGTTCCGCACGTCGGCCGAATACGCCGCGTTCTGCCGCGAGGTCTCCAGCGCGTTGGCGCCATCCTATGCAGGGCAGGCGGGCGCATGAAATCTCCGCAAGACCTCGTCCGTTTTCTGCTGCCGCTTGCGGTGTTCGCCGCTGGCCTCCTGCTCTGGGAAGCCATCGTCCGCGGCTATGGCATCCAACCTTACGTGCTGCCGAGCCCGCTGTTGGTGCTGAAGACGCTGGTTGCGGACTGGCCCATCCTGTCGCAATCGCTCGGCGTCACGCTCCTGACCACGCTCGAAGGCTTCGTTGCCGCGGCAGTCGGCGGCATCGTGCTGGCGCTATTGTTCAACCAGTCGAAATGGCTGGAGTATTCGCTGTTTCCCTATGCCGTGGTGCTGCAGGTCACGCCCGTCATCGCGATCGCGCCGCTGCTCCTGATCTATCTGCAGCAGCAGACCGCGGTGATCGTCTGCGCCTGGATCGTGGCGTTCTTTCCGGTGCTGTCGAACACGACGCTCGGCCTCAATTCGGTGGATCGCAACCTCGCCGGATTGTTTCAACTTTATGGCGCCTCGCAGCTGCAGACGCTGCTGTTCCTGAAGCTGCCCGCGGCGCTGCCCTATATCCTCGGCGGTCTGCGCATCGCCGGCGGGCTGTCGCTGATCGGCGCCGTGGTCGCGGAGATCGCGGCGGGCAGCGCCGGCGCCGGCTCGGGCCTCGCCTTCCGGATCGCTGAATCGGGCTACCGGCTGAATATTCCCCGCATGTTCGCGGCACTTCTGCTGCTATCGCTGGCCGGGATTGTCATTTATGGGTTGCTGGCGCTAGTTTCGCACCTGTTGTTGCGGCGTTGGCATGAAAGCGCGTTAGGAAAGGACAGTTGATGGCCCCGATTTCTTCCGAAAAGATCGATCTGTTGATCTATGGACCGATCCGGCCAATCCTCGAAAACGGCTTTCCCGATCAATACGTGCTGCACCGCGCTGAGAGCCGCGGCGACCTCGAGCGGCTGACGCCCGATACGATGGCCAAGATCCGCGGCATCGCCGTCACTTATCACACGATGGCGACCGACAAGACCGCGCTGGCGATGTTTCCGAAGCTCGAGATCGTCGGCAGCTTCGGCGTCGGCTACGACCACGTCGATTCCGCCTATGCGCGCGATCACAATATCGTGGTCACCAATACGCCCGACGTGCTGACCGAGGAGGTCGCCGATGTCGCGATGGGCTTGTTGATCGCGACGTTGCGCGAGTTCGTCAAGGCCGACCGCTATGTGCGCTCCGGGCTGTGGCAGACCCAGAATTATCCGCTCAGCGTCGGCTCGCTGCGCGACCGCAAGATCGGCATCGTCGGCATGGGCCGGATCGGCCAAGCGATCGGACGCCGGCTCGATGCGTCACGGGTGCCGGTGTCCTATCACTCGCGCAATCCGTCCAAGGACGTCTCCTACAAGCACTATCCCGATCTGATCGAGATGGCGAAGGCGGTCGACACCTTGATCGTCATCGTGCCGGGCGGCGCCTCGACGGCGAAGATGATCAATGCCGACGTCTTGAAGGCGCTCGGTCCCCGCGGCGTGCTGATCAATGTCGCGCGCGGCTCGGTGGTTGACGAGCCGGCGCTGGTCGCGGCGCTGAAGTCCGGCACCATCCTGGCCGCCGGTCTCGACGTGTTCGCGGCCGAACCGAACGTGCCCGACGAATTGAAGGCGATGCAGAACGTCGTGCTGCTGCCGCATATCGGCTCGGCCTCGGTGGTGACGCGCAACGCGATGGACCAGCTCGTGGTCGACAATATCAAGAACTGGTTCGCCGGCAAGCCGCCGCTGACGCCGGTTGCCGAAACGCCGGTCAAGGATCGCTGATGTCGTTGTCCCGCTTCAACGCCGTGCTGTGTCTGCTGCTGGCCGCGTGCGGTCCGGCAGCGGCGCAGGACGTCACGACGTTGAAGAAGGACATGATCGGGCAGTGGGAGCTCGCCACCACCGAGCGCAGCAAGACCTGCGTCGTGACGCTGAAGAGCGATGCGGCGCCGCAAGGCTTCAAGCTCGAGCTCGAGCCCGCTTGCGCCGCCGCGCTGCCCTTCACCAAGGACATCACCGGCTGGAGCATCAAGGGCCTCGGCGACATCGTGCGGCTGCACAATGCCGCCGGCGAGACCATGATCGATTTCACCGAGGTCGAGACCGGCATCTTCGAAGGGATGCGCACCAACGAGGGCGTCTACATCCTGCAAAACCTTGCCGCGGCGCGCTCGCTCGCCAAATCGATGGACCAGATGATCGGCGACTGGTCGATGGTGCGCGGCAACGGCCAGGCGATCTGCACGCTGGTGCTGACCAACACCGACGCCGGCAACGACAATTTCCAGGTGTTCCTGAAAGGCAAATGCGATCCCGCGGTTGCGGCCTTCAACCCGACCATGTGGCGGCTCGACCACGGCCAGATGATCCTGATGTCGGCCAAGGGCGAGACCTGGCAGTTCGAGGCCGACGACAACGCCCAATGGCGCCGCGTCCCGGACAGCGCCGATCCGCTGATCATGCTGCGGGAGCAGTAGGTCGGGTGCTGGCCTCGTAGCCCGCATGAGCGCAAGCGATATGCGGGATTTCGCCGATGCATTCCCCGGGTATCGCTTCGCTCACCCGGGCTACGCGATTGCCACAAGCTCCGTGTCGTCCGTGCCTAGTGCGCAATTGCGCACGGGAGCAGGGACCCATAGCCACGATGCCGGTTGGTTTTGCGCGGCTGTGGCCATGGCTCGCTTCAGCAACTCAACCCGGTGGTTATGGGTCCCTGCTTTCGCAGGGACGACAAGGATTTGCTTCTGCCCGAAAAAAATTCCCTTTCCCATGTCGATTCACCCCCTCCCGGATCGTCGTTCCCCATAGCGAGCCGGTCTTGCGGCGATCATCGCCGCGTCTCGCCCAACAGGAGTTTTCCGATGCGCTTCATGTATATCGTCACCTCGCCCCAGCCCCCGGGCCCGCCGACGCCGGCTCTGATGGAGGCGATGGGCAGGCTTGCCGAGCGGGAAATCAAGGCGGGCCGCATGATCGACACCGGCGGGCTGTTGCCGGTCGCGATGGGCGCCCAGGTCCGCATCACCGACGGCAAGCTCAACGTCGTCGACGGGCCCTTCGTCGAGACCAAGGAGATGATCGGCGGCTATGCGATCTTCGAGCTCCGCAACAAGGAAGAGGCGGTCGCCGCCGCCGTGGAGTTCATGCAGCTGCACAAGGAGCATATGCCGGGTTGGGAGGGAACCTGTGAGGTTCGCCCATTCGCCACCCCGGGCGCCGACGGCGGTTGTCAGGTCGATGTGTCCGCCTGCGCCTGATGCGCCGCGCGAACAGGGCGTTCGCAAGCGAAGTGGACGCCGGTTCGCGTGAAGAAAACGCGTCAGGACGAGAATCCAGGTCGGCGGCGATGACGGCCGCCGACATCCAGGCCACGATTCTTGCGGTGTGGCGCATCGAGCAGCCGCGGCTGATCACCAGCCTGTCGCGGATGCTGCGTGACGTGCCGCTCGCCGAGGACCTGACCCAGGAAGCGCTGGTCGCCGCGCTTGAGCATTGGCCGGCCGATGGCGTGCCGGAAAAGCCCGGTGCCTGGCTGATGGCGACGGCCAAGCGCCGCGCGCTCGATCATCTGCGCCGCAACCGCATGCTGGCCGAAAAGCACGGCGTGATCGCGCACGACCTGGCGCGGGAGCAGGAGACCATGCCCGACTTCGATGCCGCGCTCGACGACGATATCGGCGACGAATTGCTCCGGCTGATCTTCACCGCCTGCCATCCGCGCCTGTCGCGGGAGGCGCGCGCCGCGCTGGCGCTCAGGATGATCTGCGGCCTCACCACCGAGGAGATCGCGCGCGCCTTCCTGCAGACGGAGGCGACCATCGCCCAGCGCATCGTGCGCGCCAAGCGCACGTTGTCGGAGTCAGGCCTTGCCTACGAGACGCCGCGTGGCGAGGAGCTGTCCGAGCGGCTCGCCTCCGTGCTCGAGGTCGTCTACCTCATCTTCAACGAGGGCTATACCGCGGCAAGCGGCGACGAATGGCTGCGGCCGCAGCTCTGCAACGAGGCGCTGCGCATGGGCCGCGTGCTGACCTCGATCGCACCATCGGAGCCGGAGGCGCACGGCCTGCTGGCGCTGATGGAGTTCAACGCCTCGCGGATGGCGGCGCGCACCGATGCGTCCGGTGAGCCGATCCTGCTGATGGACCAGAACCGTGCGCGGTGGGATCGCCTGCAGATCCGCCGCGGGCAGCTCGCGCTGGCGCGTGCCCGCGAGCTCGGCGGCGCCGGCGGCTTCTATGTGCTGCAGGCCGCGATCGCCGCCTGCCACGCCGAAGCCGGAACACCGGACGCGACCGACTGGCGCCGCATCGCCGCGCTGTACGGCGATCTCGCCGCGCTCTTGGATTCACCCGTGATCGAGCTCAACCGCGCAGTTGCGATCGGCATGGCCGAGGGGCCGCTTGCCGCGCTCGCGATCGTCGACGGCCTCACCGATGAGCCGGCGCTGAAATCCTATCATCTGCTGCCGAGCGTGCGCGGCGATCTGCTGAATAAGCTGAGCCGTTTCGCGGAGGCGCATGCCGCGTTCGAGGCCGCCGCCGCATTAGCCGGCAATTCGCGCGAGCGCGAGTTCCTCAAGCGGCGCGCCGCAATCGCTGCGCGTGCCGCGCAGGATCATGGCTGCCGCTGACGGCTCCGCGATTCCGGCGGAGCGAAACCATGTAGCCCGCATGAGCGAAGCGACATGCGGGTCTTTGCCACGAGCGACCCCGGGTGTCGCTTCGCTCACCCGGGCTTCACAAGGTTGCTGCGGGTCGTCGTGTCCGCGATTTCGACTCAAACCTGCGGCATGCTCGGACGAAATTCTCTCGGACCGGGAACTGCCACCATGACGAAGCCATCCGTGCTGGCGATCGGCCTCGACCCGACCTTCGTCGATCTGTCCGTCATGCCGCAGTTCACGCCCGAGCTGGTGCGCAGCTATCTCGACGCGCAGATCGACGGCCTGCGGACGCTCGGCTACGACGTCGAGAGCTGCCTGATCGACCTCGGCGATACGGCGGAAGCCGTGACGGCGGCGGCCCTCAACGCGCGCCGCTACGACTGCGTCGTGATCGGTGCCGGGCTGCGCGAGCCGCCGGAGCGGCTCTTGCTGTTCGAGACGATCCTGAATCTGGTGCACCGGCTCGCCCCCGATGCCGCCATCTGCTTCAACACCAGGCCGGCCGACACCGCCGCGGCCGTGCAACGCTGGGTCAGGCCGTAGGACGCCAGATGGGCGTCGCCTTGCGCCGGCGATCGGGCTCGGCGCGCTGCCCGCCGCCCAAGGCGGACACTCGGGCCGGCCCGATGCCGGCATTGGCCCGAGGCTCGCCGCGAAGGCCCGGCGGTTGTTGCCGGCGGCAACCTATGACACCATCCAGAGTCCGATTTGCTTTAGACTTTGGAAGCCTATGCCGCGCCGCAAATTTGCCTGGGAAAAGCTGACGGACGAGCAGTTGCTCGCGCAACCGCTCAATCGTCTGAGGGTTGCCGTCGAGGGCACCTGGCTCGCCGATTGTGTGAATACTCTCTATGAGGAGCTCGAGGAGCGCGGCATCCGGTTGCGGCCGCACACGTGGATCTCGAGCGAATGGTTCAGCCCGGCAGATGTGCCCGGCATCGCGATCCCGTTCTACCTCGCCCATCCCCGCCTGATGAAGCTCGAGAAGAAGATGATGCTCGACGTCGAGGGCGCCTCGTGGTCCGAATGCATGGCCATTCTCCGCCACGAGGCGGGGCACGCCGTGCAGCACGGCTACCAGCTGCAGCGCCGCCGGCGCTGGCAGCAGCTGTTCGGCCCGTCGTCGCAGCACTATCCGCGCTACTACCGGCCCAATCCGGCCAGCCGCAATTATGTCCAGCATCTTCGGCTCTGGTACGCGCAGAGCCATCCGGATGAGGACTTCGCCGAGACCTTCGCGGTGTGGCTGCGGCCGCGCTCGAACTGGCGGACGCGCTATGCCGGCTGGCCCGCGCTGAAGAAGCTCGAATATGTCGACGAGCTGATGGGCGAGATCGCCGGCAAGCGGCCGCTGCTCCCGACGCGCGAGCGGGTCGATCCGCTGCATACGCTCAAGCAAACGCTCGCCGAGCACTACAGGAAGAAGCAGGCATTCTACGCCTTCACGCCGCCGAAGACCTACGACCGCGATCTCTCCAAGCTGTTCTCCGCCGATCCGCGGCATTATCGGCGTCCGCCGGCCGCGGCCTTCATCAGGCGGCACCGCGCCCAGATCAGGCAGCTGGTGGCGCGGTGGACCGGCGAGAACCAGTTGACGCTCGATGCCGTGCTCGATGATATGATCTCGCGCTGCCGCGAGCTCAATCTGCGTGCCGTCGGCCCCGAGCAGAAGCTCGTGACAAACTTCACCATTCTGCTGACCGCCAAGACCATGCACGCGCTGTTCGGCCCGTCGCGCCGGAAATGGATCGCGCTATGAAACAGCTTCGCATTCTGGTGCTGATGCACCCGGATTGTGTGCCGCCCGACTCCAGCGATGGATACAGCGCGCGGGAGATCAACGAGTGGAAGACGGAATACGACGTCGTCAGCACCCTGCGCGCGGCCGGCCATGAGGTACGTCCGCTCGGCGTGCAGGAGGAAATCAAGCCGGTGCGCGACGAGATCGAGGGCTTCAAGCCGCACGTCGTGTTCACGCTGCTGGAGGAGTTTCACTACGACGTCGTGTACGACCAGCACATCGCGAGCTATCTCGAGCTGATGAAGATCGCCTATACCGGGTGCAACCCGCGCGGCCTGATCCTGGCGCGCGGCAAGGATCTGTCCAAGACGCTGGTGCACCATCGCCGGATCCCGGTGCCGGCCTTCGCCGTGTTTCCGATGCGCCGCAAGGTCAAGCGGCCGCCGCGTCTCGAGCTGCCGCTGATCGTCAAGAGCCTGAGCAGCGATGGATCGCTGGGTATCTCGCAGGCGTCGATCGTCGATACCGACGAGAAGCTCGCCGAGCGCGTCGCCTTCATCCATGAGCGGATCGGAACGGCCGCGATCGCCGAGCAGTTCATCGAGGGACGCGAGCTCTATGTCGGCGTGCTCGGCAACAACCGGCTGCGGGTGCTGCCGGTGTGGGAACTGAAATTCGGCAGCATGGGCGGCCCTGCCGCGCGCCAGATCGCCACCGAAAAGGTCAAGCACGATACCAGCTATCAGGAGCGCGTCGGGATTGTCGACGGCCCGGCCGAGGATCTCACGCCGGAACTATCCGCCCATATCCAACGGCTGGCGAAGCGCATCTACCGGACCCTGGGGCTCGATGGCTATGCGCGCATCGACTTCCGCCTGTCCACCAATGGCGTTCCGTATTTCATCGAAGCCAATCCCAACCCCGAAATCGCCAAGAGCCAGGAGTTCGCGACGGCCGCCGGGCATGACGGGCTGGACTATCCGGATCTCCTGCAGCGCATCGTGACGCTCGGAATAAGCCGCGCCAAGGCCGGCGCGTCGCTGGGCTGACTCGAGGCCGCTAGATCATGATGCGTTTCCACAGAATCGCATCATGATCTCATCTCCTTGTTTGAGCATGATCTTTTCGGAAAACCGGTTTCCACTTTTCCGGATCATGCTCTAAAGGCTGCGCTGCATCGGATGGCGTCGCGCATCCTTGGGGATGAACATCGCAAACGTTTCCCTAACGCGCGCGGCCGGCGTCACGGTGCCGGCGGTCGCGGAAACAGGGGCTGCCGTCAGATGAAACGCGTCCGGTTCCGGCCAGCGCCGTGCAAGGATTTCGTTTACCGAAACCGGCATGGCGAGCCCATCGCTGCGGCTGCTGTCGTAGACGTACAAACCGGCAAGAAAAATCGATACGACAACAAGGATCGTCCTGAAAATCGGCATTGTGCTTGCGCCTTCTTGATTGAGGCGAACAATGCCCGGTGACGGTGAACCGCGCGTTTAGCGCTGCGGCCGATCAGCCGATACGGTTCCCAACTCATGAATGGGCTTGCGTAAACGGCCCGCTTACCAATGCCTTCAAGGTTGCGGCAACCAGCTTTCCTCACCGGCGGGAAAGAAGTCTCTGGCATTGAAAGACCAACAACAAGACTGAGGAGGCACCATGTTCGTCGCCATTCGAGTCATGATCCTGATCGCCAGTGCATACGCCGGCTCGGCCGTTGCGGAGATGCAGTTTGCGCCGCTGCCGAGCCTTGCGGCGTCGTCCGCGCCGTAGCGCCGGCAAGCGAGGCGGCGCACCTTACGCCGGACTGGGCGCCACCTCGCCGACCCCGATCGCGCGAGCCGCGTTTTCCGTCATCCTCGTCGCCGTCAGGCGCAGGAAATACAGCGACAGTCCCGGGTTGCGCTCGCACAGCTTCCTCAGTGCGCTGTCGCTGATCCAGAGCAGATCTACATCGGTCGCGGCTTGAGCGGTTTGCGTGCGGCGGCGCTCGAGCGAAAACAGCCCGATCTCGCCGAACAGTTCACCCGCCGATACCCCGCGATCGATCTCGGGAAACCTGACCTCGCCGGACACGACCATGTACAGCAGGTCGGCGTCGTCGCCCTTCCGGAAGATCGTTTCTCCCGCCTTGAGATGCTTCGGCTGCATGAACGGCTGCAGCCAGTTCGGAGAAAGGTCCGTCGCTGCAGCACGCTTCGCTTTCCGAAGCAGCCGAACCATCTGGAACAGCAACACCACGTTCAGGGGCAGCAGAATGATATGCAGGATGAGCACCGGGTAGATCCGGTCGCCCAATCCATAGCTGATGAATGCCAGATTGCTGAATATCGCGACAGCGCGCAGGCTCAACATCGTACTCATGCAGAACGTCAGCAACACAAGCGCCGACGCCAGATAACCCAAACCATCGATCAACGTCATGACAACGCCCACTGGGAAACGAAAATTGCAAGCAAACCGATCTGAAAACGACCGGCAACATACACCAGTGCGCTCAGTTTCCTGAGCGGAAATATCGCCGGCCCACGCTTGCGGCGGTGCACGCGTCGTGACGCTGCCTCAGCTCGACGAACGCGCGCGCGAGGCGACGTGAATGGCGCGGGTCTTGCCGGATTTCGTTTTGGCGGCGACGACGGTCGGGCGCGCCTTGCCGAGCCGGGCCGCGCCCGGCGAGCTCCTTCTGAGCAGCAGCGCGAGCCGCTTGCGTGTGCGGCCGGCGACCGACCTTGCCGTCTCTCGCGCGGCCTCGGCCTTGCGGATGATCGTCGTCACCGCGGACGTCGGCGACGCCGCGACGAAGGCGACATCCTTCGCCTTCGAGAGGCCGCCTATGCCTTCGCACGGCGCTTCGCCCGGCAAGTCGATGCGGATGGCGAGCGTCTCGGCACGCTCGATCCAGTCCTCCGCCTTGGTGCCGGTGATGATCCGGACATAGTCGCGGGTCTCGCGCGGCAGCTCGCTCTGCCGGGCGAGCCATTTCTGGACGCGGCCGCTGCCGGCATTGTAGGCGGCCGCCGCCAGGCCGAGATTGCCGAAATCGTCGCGCAGCTTGCGCAGCAGTCTTGCGGATGCCGGCAAGGCCTGCAGCGGATCGAAGGGATCGTCGAGCCCGACTTCGGCCGCCGTCTCCGGCATGAACTGCGCAACGCCCTGCGCACCGGCATGGCTGATTTCGTTCGAGCGAAAGCGGCTCTCCTGCCAGATCAGCCGCGCAAAGAACGCAACGGGGATTTCGCTCGCCTGCGCCGCGTCCTTCAGGCTGTGGCAGAATTTGTCGATCGCGGACAGCTGCGGCTCGGCCGCGGCATCGCTCGGCTGCGCCGCAGGCGCGGGCGTCTTGTCCGCGTCCGTCGCAGCGGGCGCCTCACTGGCATCAGCGCTTTCGATAAAGCGCGCGGCAAACGGAACGGCGTCGGATGTCGCGTCGCGCGAGAATGTCGGGGCTTGGGTTGAGGCGTTGATCGAGCCGGGCGAACGATCGAAATCGAGCATCAAGACAAGAAACGCGGCAAGCGCCGCGATGACAAATCGCATTTGCTTCCAGAGACCTGAATTGTGATGTGAGTTGCGCGCAAATGCACTTCGGATCACGACTTTTTAGCGGGTCGATTGCGGCGAAGCCGCGAAATCAGCTGTTCCGCCGTGGAACTTCGCCGCTGTTCGCATTGGAACTTCGACGCTTTCCGTAGCTTTACGGAAGATGATCACGTTGGGATGCACGATGTTCCGACCGTTTTCCGTTGCACGTTTTGCGATTGCACTTTTGCTTGTGTCGGCCGCGCCGGCGGTGGCCGCGGGTCTTGATGCGGCCGCGATCAACGACGTGGCGGCGCCGCCGGCAAAATTGCCGGACCGTGGTCAGCTCAACGCCTTCGTTGCCAGGCTCGAGATCCTGCTCGACCGCGCGCATTTTTCTCCCGGCGAGATCGACGGCAAGCTGGGCGACAACGCGCAGAAGGCGCTCCGGGCGTTTGCCGACGCGAATGGATTGTCCTTCGACAAGGCGGTGACGCCGGAGCTCTGGAGCGGGCTCACAACCGCCAGCGAGGGGCCTGCGATCGTCAGCTACACGATCGTCGACGCCGACGTGAAGGGGCCGTTCGCGAAGAGGATTCCCGCGAGGATGGAGAGCATGAAGAGCCTGCCGGCGCTGGGCTATACCAGTCCGCGCGAAGCGCTCGCCGAAAAATTCCACATGAGCGAGGCACTGCTTCAGGCGCTCAATCCGGGACAGAAGTTCGACAAGGCCGGCGAGACCATTGCGGTTGCCAACGTCGTCGACGCCGGAAAACCGCCGCAGGTCGCGCGCGTCGAGGTCGACAAGACGCGGCAGGCGCTCAGCACGTTCGATGCAGCAGGTAAGCTGCTCGGCTTCTATCCTGCGACCGTCGGCAGCGCGGAGAAGCCGACGCCGAGCGGAACGCTCAAGGTGACGGCGATCAACAAGAACCCGACCTATCGCTACAATCCGAAATACGCGTTCAAGGGCGTCAGATCGAAGACGCCGTTCACGATCAGGCCCGGTCCGAACAACCCGGTCGGTGTGGTCTGGATCAACCTCTCGGGCGAAGGCTATGGCATTCACGGCACGCCCGATCCCGGCAAGGTCTCCAAGGCGGAGTCCCACGGCTGCGTCCGGCTCACCAACTGGGACGCGCAGCGCGTCGCGGCCGGTGTCGCGAAGGGCACCCCGGTTGCGTTCATCGATAGCGCGACAAGCTCAGCAACGGCGACGCGCTGACCTTGACGCAACATCGTTCACAGATCAGCAACCGACAGAAATGTTGGCGCGCTCGGCCGCGGGCCAGACGCCCGCGCGCTCGGGAGATGATGCGCAGCCGGCGAGCGAAGCGGCTCCGCTTTCCAAGCCTAGCGCAGGATTCGCTGGTATGCCAATGTCGCGTCGTGCCAAACCCGCAGGAGGTCAGCATGCGAACGATCATAACGAACATAGTGGGAGCACTCTGCGCCATCGCGATGGTCGCGAGCGCACACGCAGCGGTCAAGGAAGAGCCGGTCACCTATACCGACGGCGAGACCACGATGAAGGGCTTCGTCGTCTATGACGACGCGACCCAGGCCAAGCGGCCCGGCATCGTCATGGTGCACGAATGGTGGGGCATCACCCCGCATATCCATAACGAGGCGCGGAAGTTCGCGGAGCAGGGCTACGTGGCCTTCATCGCGGATATGTACGGCGACGCCAAGACTGCCGACAACCCGAAGGATGCCGGCGCGCTCTCGGGCTCGGTGATGAAGAACCCGAAGGTGATGGAGCAGCGCTTCAATGCCGCGCGCGAGCAACTCGCCAAGCAGGCCTCGGTCAATCCGCAGCGGATCGGCGCCGTCGGTTACTGCTTCGGCGGCGCGGTGGTGCTGAACATGGCGCGCACTGGCGCCGATCTTGCCGCCGTCGCGGGCTTCCACGCCTCGCTCGGTCTCAATACCCCCGCACCGGCGCCGGGCACCATCAAGGCGAAAATCCTGATCCTGAACGGCGCGGACGACCCGTTCGTGAAGCGCGAGCAGTATGATGCGCTGAAGAAGGATTTCGACGCCGCGAAGGCCGATTACCGCATCGTCGAGTATCCCGGCGCGGTTCACGCGTTCACCAACCCCGAAGCCACCGAGCTCGGCAAGAAGTTCAATTTGCCGCTCAGATACGACGCCAAGGCCGATCAGGAATCCAAGGCCGAAGCCGCAAAGCTGTTTGCCGCCAACCTCAAGAAATAAGCAAAAGGGCCACCTAAACGGTGGCCCTTTTCTTTGGCTGGTTCGGCCGCGGAAGTGGCAGGGCCGTGGTCTCGCTGGCGCGGCTGCGCCTTGAAGCCATGCGGAAGACGCAGCCGGGCGCGCGGATGCTGGCCGTCTCGCACGGTTGCCACGGGGCGCTCCCCGGCCGATGATGCGCAAAACGGATCAGAACAATCGAGAGGGAGCGAATGCGCGGGCGCCGTGTGCTGATGGAATCGTTCGTGTCGCACGGCGTGCGTCATATCTTCGGCAATCCTGGCACGACCGAAACGCCACTGCTCGACAGCCTGCCCGCATTTCCGCAACTCGAATACATCATGGCGCTGCATGAAGGTGTCGCGGTCAGCGCCGCCAGCTTCTACGCGCAGGCGTCGGGGCGTGTCACGGTCGCCAACCTGCACGCCCGGCCTCGGCAACGGCATCGGCTCGCTGTACGGCGCGCTGAAGGCGGGTTCGCCCGTGGTCGTGACGGCCGGCCAGCAGGATACGCGAATGCGGCTGAAGAATCCGCTGCTCGGCCATGACCTCGTCGCGATGGCGGCGCCGGTGACCAAGTGGAGCGTGCAGATCGAGCGCGCCGACGAGATCGCGCCGATCATGCGCCGCGCGTTCAAGGTGGCGACCGATGCGCCGCAGGGGCCGGTGTTCGTGTCGCTGCCGATCGACGTCATGGAACAGGAGACCGCGGTCGATGCTCTGGCGCCGGACAATTTGTGGCGCTCGCCGCGCCCCGATCCGGCCGGCATCGAAGCGTTTGTCGCGCTGCTTCTGAAGTCGAAAAAGCCGGCCATCATCGCTGGCGACGACGTGGCACGATCGGGCGGCGAGCAGGCGCTGGTGGTGCTCACGGAAGCGATCGGCGCCACCGTGTGGTTCGAGGGGCTCCGCCATCACGCGCCGTTCCCGACCAGCCATCCGAGCTATCGTCAGTCGCTTCCGGGCGACGCAAGGCAGGTGCGCAAGGCGCTCGGCGATGCCGATCTCGTGCTGCTGGTCGGCGGCCCGTTCTTTGAGGACATCTGGTTTGCGCCTGGCGGCCACATCCCTGACGGCGCGTCCGTGCTGCAGATCGAAGCCTCGGCCGAGCGTCTCGCGCTCAACAACCGGCTCGATGCCGGCATCGTCGGCGACATCGCCGTCAGCGTCGGTGCCTTGACGGAGGCGGTGCGTGCAAAGGCCAGCGCGGACTTCAGGCAGGCCGCGCAGAACCGCAATGCCGCGCTGGCCGAATTGCAGGCGAAGGAGAAGGAGGCTTATCGCGCGCGGGTCGAGAAAAGCCGGGACCGGCAGCCGACCGCGATGCCGCGTGTCACCGCGGAGCTTCGTCGCGGCCTGCCCGATGATGTCGTCATCGTTGATGAAAGCATCACGGCGAGCCTCGATCTCGCGCGCGCCTTCGACTATCGCGGCTTCGGCGATTATTTCGGCGGCCGCGGCGGCGGCATCGGCCAGGGCCTCGCCGGGGCGATCGGCGTCAAGGTCGCGATGCCGGATCGTCCGGTGGTCGCGATCTCCGGCGACGGCTCGGCGATGTACGCGATCCAGGCGCTGTGGACCGCCGCGCACCACAGGCTTGCGATCGTGTTCGTGGTGCTGGCCAACCGCGAGTACCGCATCCTCAAGCACAATGTGGACGTCTGGCGCCAGAACTTTGAGGCCGGTACCCAGCATCCCTATCAGAACATGGACATCACCGGCCCCGCGCTCGACTTCGTGCATCTCGCGGCCGGCATGGGCGTCGAGGCGGTCAGGGTCGAGAAGGCCGACGACATTGCCGGTGCCGTCGCAAAGGCTGTCGCGGCGCAGCGGCCGTACCTCGTCGAGATCGCAATCGAAGGCAAGCGCTAGAGCATGATCCGGAAAAGTGCGAAGCGGTTTTCCGACAAGAACATGCTCAAACAAAGAGCTCATGCGCATTAATGATTCAGCCCAATTTCATCGTACTCTCATCGCGCTCGAGGAGTTTCTCATGGCAGGCATTCTGGACGGCAAGGCCGCATTGGTGACGGGCGGCGGCTCCGGCATCGGCCGGGCGACGGCAATTGCCATGGCGCGTGAAGGCGCGCGCGTGGCGGTGTCGGACCTCTCGAAGGACGGCATCGAGGAGACGGTCGCGCTGATCAATGCCGCCGGCGGCCAGTCGATCGCGATCCAGGGCGACGTCACCGACGAGGCCGACGTCGCGAACATGGTGGCCCGCACGGTTTCGGCGTTCGGGCGCATCGATTGTGCGTTCAACAATGCCGGCGTTGCCGGGCGCTCCGTCGGCCCGCCCGGCCAGCGCATTCATGAACTCACGCAAGCCTCGGTGGCCAAGATGTTTTCGGTGAACCTGATGGGCGTGTTCCTGTGCCTGAAATACGAGGTCGCGCAAATGCTCAAACAGGGCGGTGGCGGCGCCATCGTCAATACGGCCTCGATCGCAGGCCTGGTCGGCCTCGCGACGTCCGGCCACTATGTCGCGACCAAGCACGGTGTCGTCGGGCTGACCAAGTCCGCCGCGATCGAATATGCCCAGGACGGCATCCGCGTGAATTGCGTCAATCCCGGATACATCAAGACGCCGATGACAAAGGAGACGATGGATGAACGCTACGACGAGATCATCGCCAAGGTGCCGGTCCGTCGCCTGGGCGTGCCCGAGGAAATCGCCGAAGCCGTGGTCTGGATGTGCTCGGACAAGGCGTCGTTCATGACCGGCGCATCGCACGTGGTCGACGGCGGCTACAGCGCCGCCTGATCTTCCGAAGGGCCTTTGTTTACGTTGGTGGCCCGGTTGTACAAGCATTCGATCATCGCGGCATGATGGCGGCGTTGATCTTCGTGGCCTCGGTGCTCTTGCTGCGAGTGATGCATCTCGGGCAATATGGCGCTTGGCAACGAAGAGCTTCGAGATTTGGTGTTCAAACTCAATCGCATTGTCGGTTTCATCATTTTAGCAGCGCTCGTCTACGGCGTGCTCCAGGCTTGCGAGTTACTTCCTGAGGGGGCACCTCGGCTGTTTCCTCAACGCAGCGGCTCGCCCGCGGCTTAAGACTGATGCTCCACATCCGAACGTCCGCTGCTGGACCCATAGCGGGTATCGTTTGACGCCGGTTTTGGTCGCCTCCTTCGGCAAACGGAACCGAAGCCGGTGCAGCCTGTTTGGTACGATTAGCCAAGGGAGGTCGGAATGAGGATCATTCTGATGACGACGATTGGCTGGGCGTTGTCGTGTGGATTCGCGCTAGCCCAGGCCGATCCCAACAAGGACGTGAACACGGCAACGGGGCGCTCGGCACCGGAAGAAAAAGGTCAATTGCAGCCACAAGGTTGGACCGGGCCACTTGAAACAAAATCAGGTGGTGCGCCGCCGGAAAGCCCGCAAGGTCAAAGCCCGCCGGGAATGCAGGGAGCGCCGGACGGATCGACAAAAACCGTGGTTGAACCGCGGAAGTAAGTCCCACGTCTTGTCTGTGAAAGGCCAGCTTCCCTTAGGGTGAACCGGCCCTCGAGCTCGCCCTTTGCAGCAAGCGGACATCGCGGCAGCGCGGAATGACGTCAGAGCTTGATCCAAGCGGACCCTGGCAGGCTTGCGCCAACCAGCCGTGCGTATCGATGGGTTGATCCGCTTCCGGCACTAACGTAGTCGTTCGCGATGAACGAACGTTCGGCCATCGCCAAGGCTGCAGCTCTTCCGGATACGAAAGCCATCCTGCTCGGGGTCGCATGCGGCCTCGGTGCGGCGCTGTGCTGGGCGCTCGGCTTCGTGGCGACCCGACACGGCCTGAAGGTCGGTTTCACACCGGTCGACCTGCTGATGCATCGCTTCCTGTGGTCGGGCATCGTCTTCCTGCCGCTCGTTGTGCGCGCCGGCCTCCGCGATCTCTGCGGCATCGGCTGGGGCCGCGGCATGGCGCTGATGCTGCTGGGCGGGCCGGTGATGTCGCTGATCAGCTATGCCGGCTTCATGTTCGTGCCGCTGGGGCATGGCAGCGTGATCCAGCCGTCCTGCGCGACGCTGGGTGGATTGTTTCTCGCGGTCGTCTTGCTGAAGGAAGCGGTCTCGCTCTCGCGGGCAGCCGGCGCTGTCGTCATCGTCGTCGGCCTTGCCGTGATCGGCAGCGAGTCGATCGGCCATATGGGGCCGAGCGCCGTGATCGGCGATTTGATCTTCGTTGCGACCGGCTTGATGTTCGCGGGCTTCGCCACGCTGGTGCGCTATTGGCGTGTCTCGGCGTTCTCCGTGGCCAGCGTCATCAGCGTGCTGTCGCTCTCGCTGTTTCCACTCTATGCCGTCTCGGGTGGGCTCGCTCGCGATGCGGCCATCGGCCTGCATGAAAACACGCTGCAGGCCATCGCCCAGGGCATCCTGGCCGGGCCCGCGGCGATGTATTTGTTCGCGGTGTCGATCCAGCGCCTGGGCGTTGCCCGCGCAGCCGTATTTCCTGCGACAGTGCCGGTGCTGACCCTGCTGTTGGGATGGCTCCTGATCGGCGAGCCACCAACCACGCTGCAGGCGGCCGGATTGGCCGCCGTGTTGGCCGGATTCTATCTCGCGCAGCGGCAGCGCTAGACGTCTTGCCCGTCCTGATTGGCGCGCGGTCGCGGCGGCGATTGACAAGCAAGCGAGGGATCGCGGATGGTGCGGCTCTCCGCCGTGTCGCAATGAGACGCCGATGCAAGTTCAACGTTTGGCGCTGCCGATGCTTGCAGGGCTCGTGCTTGCAGCTTCGGCTTTGTCGGGCGCAGCCCGGGCGCAAGGCGCCGCCGAGCCGATGCCGCAGACCTCGCAGTGGCAGACCTGGCAGTGGCAGACCTCGACGCCGGAAGAGCAGGGGATGGATTCCGCCGCGCTGGCGCGGCTCGTCAATTTTGGCGCGGACCACAGTCTCGATAACCTTCTGATCGCGCGGCACGGCCGGATCGTGCTCGACGCCTATTATGCGCCCTACACGCCGGAGATCCCGCATCTGTTCAATTCCGTCACCAAGGCGGTGACCGGCACGCTGGTCGCGATGCTGCTCAGGGATGGCGTGCTCGACAGCCTCGACCATCGTATGGTGGATTTCTTCGGCGATCGCAGCATCGCCAATCTCGACGACCGCAAGCGGGCGATCACGGTCCAGACCATGCTGGACATGACCTCGGGAATGGCCTGGACCGAAGGCGTTGAGGGTGGCCGACCGGACTCGCTGATCGAGTGGGGGCGCAGCCCTGATGCGATCCAGTTCATCCTCGACCGCCCGATGGCGAAGGCGCCGGGCGAGGCGTTTGATTATAACACCGGCAATGCGCAGCTGTTGGCTGCGATCATCAACAAGCTCACCGGCATGAGCGCGCGGGACTACGCGGTGACCAAACTGTTTCGCCCGCTCGGGATAGCCGCGCCGTACTGGCACAGCATCGGTCCCGGACTGACGCAGGGCGGCGGCGGGCTTCAGCTCGCGCCGCGCGACGCGGCCAGGATCGGTCTGCTCTATCTGCATGACGGTGAATGGGACGGGCAGCGCTTGCTGCCGACCGGCTGGGTCGACCGCATCAGGCATGCGACGACGGAGATGCACGCCTCGTTCGACTCATCGTTGCGCTACGCCAATTTCTTCTGGGTCATGTCGCAGCGGCAGGTTGTCATGGCGGTCGGCGACCGCTGCCAGCTCCTCATGCTGTTTCCCGCGCTCGACATCGTCACGGTCGTGACCGCGCGCGACTATTGCTCGTTCGGCAGAATGGCCGACGAGATTTCGGGCGCGGTCAAATCCGACACGGCGCTGCCGGTGAACTCCGTCGGCGGCAATCAGCTCGCGGGCGCGTTGCGCGATATCGCAACCGAAAAGCCGTCGACGGTTGGTGCCGTGCCCGAGACGGCCGCCGCCATCTCCGGCAAGACCTGGCGCTTCCCGGCCAATGGCTTCAATTTGCGGGCACTAACGCTGCATCTGACGGATCAGCCCGCGCACTACGAACTCGAAACGTCGACGCCGGATCCGGCGAGGCCGGTGACGACCCTGGCAGGACCGATCGGGCTCGACGGTGCCTACCGTCTCGGTCAGCCAACGGCGCTCGGCGTGATGGCGCTGAAGGGGACGTGGCAGGACAACGAGACATTCGCGATCGACCTGCGTCTGGTCGGCGGCGATACCGACCGCCGATGGCTGCTGTCATTCGATGGCGGCAAGGCCCGGCTCAGCGGCAAGGATCGCTTCGGCCGCGACGTTAAGGCCGACGCTGAAGCGCCGGGCGCGCAATAGCTCGAGCGCGGGCCGCGTCCCTGTCCATTTCGGGCACGTGAAGCTCGGCTTCCTTCGCGTCGTCCCGGCGAAGGCCGGGACCCATACGCCGCGGCGGACGTTGTAGCTGGGACTGGTCGTTGCAATAGTGCAGAAGGCGTCGTGCCCGCGCAGCGACCTTGGCGGCATGATCGCAGGAAATCACGACCGGCGCACGCCAACACGCACACCGCCATGGCAGACGGCCGCGCGAATCGACAATGCTAAGGAAACTATGCGCCCGAGGCTCTCAGCGCGGCGGCGACCTTATTGGTCCACCTTCGGCGTCTTGCCCGCAATGTCGAGGCCGAACCGGAGCGCGCGCTCCTGGCGCTCTTCCGTCAGCAGCTTCAATTCCCGTTCCAGCGACCGCGCCACCTCGTCCTGGGTTTCCTTGGAGCGGCGACGGGAGTCGCCTTGCGGTTTGGCCGGTTCGGCAGTCACGGGAGAAACCCTTGTCATCACAGTGTCACAGGCCCTGATGGCACGGCGGGAGTCGGGGCGACAATCAAAAAGAATTCAGTGGGTGCATCTTTGGAAGGTTTGCTGTGCGTCTGATTCAAATTTGGGCAGAAAATTCTCTTAAGTGTTGTCTCGAATGGAGCCGGACCCCTTCGGCCCGCCGTCTCATCAATTCGGATAAGAGAGCCCGGTTCCGACGAAATCATTTCCGGATTCGCACGAAGGCGTCCTGAAACCGACAAGGTCTAACCTTAGTAGCGTTGTGAAGGACGGCTGCCTGGTGAGACGCTGAGGACTGCGGTGGTGAGATTCACGACCTGGGTCGAGAGGTTGGTCGGTCCTGCTGAGACGTTGGGGATGATCCCGGAAATGAAGAAGTTGAATGCTGTGCCTTATGTCTGGGCGGCCGCGCTGATTGCGGTCGCGATCTGGGGCGTGAGCGGCACCCCGCAGACGGCACACACCTCCGCCAGCACCCATCTGGCCCGGGTGCGCTAGAGCTTCGGCCGCAGCGAGCGCTGCATATCCATCGTGTAGGTGTAGCGCCCCTCGGGGTGCGTGGTGATGGTGACCTCGAACAGTTCCTCGCGCTGGCCGTAGTAGCGACGTACCACGGTGAGCGCCGGCGAGCCGGTCTTGACGCCGAGCGCCCTGGCGATCGGCGCCGGCATGCCCCGCACGAAGATTTCCATCTGCGCGCGCTCGGTGACCTGGCCGTACATCCTGGCAATCTGCTCATGCACCGGGGTGCGGCCGTGGTCGGGCCGGGTCACGACATCGGCGAACCTGCGCAGCACGTAGATCTCGGCCCAGCCGAGCGGGGCTGCGAACTGGTCGGAGCGGCGCACCGCCTCGATCAGGAACCAGCTCTTGCCGGGCTCGCATTTCAAGAGCCCGGCCAGCTTGCGGTCGGCGACGATGTCGCTGCTCGCAACGACCTCGCGGTAGGTTTCGTTGGAATAACGCAGCCACTCGCCGAGCGACTTGACGCTGTGGGTGAACAGCACCGGCGGCTCGGATGCGATCACCACCGAGCCGAGGCCGGCGCGGCGCACGATCAGGCCCTGGTCGATCAGGATGCGCAGCGCCTCGCGCACGGTCTGCCGGCTGGCCTGATAGCTCGCCATCAGCTCGGTCTCGGTCGGCAGCAGATTGCCGACCGCATAGGTGCCGAGCCGGATGTCCTTCTGCAGTCCGGTGGCGATGTCGCGGTAACGGGACGATCGCGCTCGGTCCGGTTGTTCAGACATGGCGGATCACTGGTATGCCGTATGGCAGACGACCGGATGTCCCGATTGCATCGACTGCAGCGCAGCCTCGAACGCGGCGAGCGTCGCCAGCACGTCTGCCTCGAGCACCGGGAACGGCTGCTTGCCTTCGACGGCGTCGGCAAAGGCCGATAGTTCCGCGGTGAGGGTGTCGATTGCCGGATAGCGCGTCGTCGCAGGCGCCTCGCCGGATTTCCGCAGTACCATCGTCTGTTCGTCGAGCACCTCGGCGGATCCCTTCGTTCCGAACACATGCACGCGCCAATAGAACGGTGTTGCGCGAATTGTCGCAAGGGTTGCGCTCACGCCATTCACAAATTCAATCGCCAAGGTTGCAGTGTCGAGCGGCGGCGGTCCGGCCTCGCGCGCACTCAACCGGGCATAGACCTGGCGCGCGGGACCAAGCAGGTTGACGAAGCCGTGGAGCACATGCAGCCCCGCGCCGGTCAGGCCGCCGCCCGGCGATTCCTCGGGCGACAGCCGCCAGCCTTGCGTGATGCTCCGCGAGTTCTCGTTGCTATTGTGACCCTCGACATGCAGGATGGTGCCGAGCTCGCCACTGGCTGTGATCGCGCGCAGCGCCTGCATCGACGGCCAGAACCGGCGGTTATGCCCGACCGCGAGCACCACGCCGGCGCTGCGGCACGCCGCGAACATCTCTGCGGCATCGGCGCGCCGAAGCGCCAGCGGCTTCTCGCAAAACACCTGCTTACCGGCGCCGGCTGCCGCGATCACCTGGCCCTTGTGCAGCGAATGCGGCGTCGCCAGCAGCACGGCATCGATGCGAGGGTCGGCGAGGACATCGTCCAGGCTCGCCGCGATGGAGAGGCCGTGCGCCTCGCAAAAGCCGGCGGCGCCGTTGGCGTCGGGTTCCACCGCTCGGACGATCCTGAGCCGCGGCTCGTTGCGCGCGGCCCGGACCAGTGCGCGGCCCCATCGACCGAGGCCTGCGATCGCACAGTTGATCATGATTGTCCCTCACCGTGGCCGCGGCCGGCCCGGATCGCCTCGATGACCGCGGCGCTGTCGTTGTCAGGGCCTTGAAGTGCGATCGCCGCGCGCAGCAGTTCGGCCTGCACCGAGGTTAGCGGTAAGGGCAGGCCGTGCCGACCGGCCTCCTGCAGGATCAGTTCGGCATCCTTCAAGGTCTGCGCGATATGCGATTGCGGCGAGAAATCCCGCGCCAGCATCTTCGGCCCCTTGCTGTCCATCGCCTTGGAATATGCCGCCGATTGCCGCGCGGTCGCGAGGAACGCCGCGCCGTCGAGGCCGAGGCTTTCGGCAAAGGCGATGCCCTCGGCCAGCGCGGCGCGGTTGTTCTGCAGGATCAGATTGATGGCGAGCTTGGTGCGGCTGGCATTGCCGATCGCGCCGACATTGACCCGCTGCGGGCAGAGAATATCGAGCGTCGTCGCGGCGGCGTCGATGATGTCGGCATCGCCGGCGACCAGCGCGGTGGCCGCGCCCGCCCGGACCTCGGCACTGGTGCCCGAGATCGGCGCTTCGATGAAGGCGAGGCGCGAGCGGGAGGCGAATTCGGCGATTGCCACGATCTCACCCGGCGCGCAGGTGGTGGTGCAGATGACGCGCGGCGGCGGCGTCGCGTTGGCGAGGTCCGGCAGCAGCGTCCTGACCTGGGCCGCGTCATACACCGCGATGACGATGGTCCGGCAGCGCGCCGCGACGTCGGCGGCGAACGCTGCGAACTCGGCGCCGCTGGCTCTCAGGCCATCTGTCTTCGCCGCGTCGATGTCGAAGCCGATCACCCCGATGCCGGCGTCGATCAGCCGCGCGGAAAGCGCCGATCCCATCAGCCCCAGGCCAATCATGCCAACGGGTGTCTCGCAAGCCATGATGCGACGCCGCCTCGCTTTATTGCGGCTGGATGCCGGCCGCCTTGACCTCCGCCGACCAGCGCACGACCTCGCTCCTGACGAAGGCGCCGAACTCGGCCGGCGCGAGCGGCGCCACCATCACGCCGACATCGGCGAGCTTCTTCCGCGTCTCCGGCATCGCGAGGTACTTCGCACACTCGGCGTAGAGCTTGCTGACCACGGGTTCCGGCGTGCCCGCGGGCGCGAACAGGCCGTACCAGATCGTGGCCTCGAAGCCCGGCATCGCTTCGGCGAGCGCGGGCAGGCCGGGCGTCAGCTCGTTGCGGGTCGCCGACGTCACGGCGATGCCGCGCAAGGTGCCGCCCTGCATCTGCGGGATCGCGACCGAGAAGTCGCCGAAGGTGAGATCGATCACCCCCGCCATCACGTCGGTCATCGCCTGCGGGACGCCGCGATACGACGCCGCGACCAGCGACAGGCCGCCGCGCGATTGCAGCTGGGCGATCGAGATCTGCGATGCGCCGGAACCGTAGCCCGCGGTCAGGTTGGGATTGGCCTTGGCGTAGCTGAGGAACTGCGGCAGGTCCCTGGCCGCGAGCTTGGGATTGACCAGCAGCACCATCGCCGTGGTGGTGGTGCGGATGACAGGTGCGAAATCCTTCACCGGGTCGTAGGGCAGGCTCTTCAGCGTCGCGAAGTTGCTGGCATGGGTGGTGTTGGTGCCCATCAACAGCGTGTAGCCGTCGGGCGCGCTGCGGGCGACCTCCTGGGCGCCGATGCTGCCGAGCGCGCCGGCGCGGTTCTCGATCAGCACGGTCTGGCCCAACGCGTCCTGCAGATGCTGGCCGACCAGCCGCGCAACGTTGTCGGGGCCGGCGCCGGCCGGGAACGGCACGATGATCTTGAGCGGCCGTTGCGGGAAATCGTCCGCGGCGAAAGCCGGCAGGATGGAAAGCGTCGCAAGCAGGACTGCGAGCAGCCCCAGCCGTAACTTCATCTCGGTCTCCTCCCGTGTCTGCTTTTGCAGATTTATACGGACAAATACATCAGAAAGGCAAGCGTTATGCCCGCTGGAATGTTGAGGTGTGTCATATTTATCCGTATAAATAGCCCATTCAGGGAGCCCGACGACGATGGTGGACATCAGCGATCTCCATGCGCGCGGACTGCGCCGGCGCCAGAAGATGTTCGGCGAGGTCGATGTCGCCAAGCGGATGGCGGCTGCGGGTGACTTCGGCACGCCGCTGCAGAACATCATCAATGCCTATGTCTACGGCGACGTCTGGGAGCGTAGCGGGCTGTCCGACCAGATCCGCAGCCTCGTGATGCTCGGCATCACCGCGGCGAGCAGCAAGCCCGCCGAGTTCCGCGTCCATGCCAAGGGCGCGCTGGCCAATGGCTGCACCGCCGCGCAGGTGCAGGACGTGCTGCTGCTGGTGGCGATGTATTGCGGCATTCCGGCCGCGATCGAGACCAGCAAGATCGCAGCCGAGGTGTTCGGCGAGGCGCCGCCGGAGGGGTAGGGCACCGGCCTCTGCCGTGATAGGGACGTTGCCGACCGCGACCGGCAACAGGATCTGCCCATGTCCGCCTTCCCGACCTCGACCACCGTGCTTGATTCCGTATTGTTTCGCGATGCCTTCGGCACGCGCGAGATGCGCGAGGTGTTTTCCGACCTGCGGCTGATCGAGCGCTATGCCGAGGTCGAAGTAGCGCTGGCCAAGGCCGAAGCGCGCTGCGGCGTGATTCCCGCTGAAGCCGCCGCGGAGATCGCAAAACGTACCGATGTTGCCGCGCTCGATTTCGATCTGCTGCGGCAGGAGACCGACGTCGTCGGCTACCCGATCCTGCCGCTGGTGCATCAGATGGCCAAGCAGTGCGGCGAGGCCGGCCGCTACGTTCATTGGGGCGCGACCACGCAGGACGTCATGGACACCGCCGTCGTGCTGCAACTGCGCGATGGATTGAAGATCATCGAGGACGACATCGGTGCGCTGCGCGGCATCCTCGCCGATCTCTCGAAAAAATACCGCGACACGCCGATGGCCGGCCGCACCCATCTGCAGCAGGCGCTGCCGGTGACGTTCGGCTACAAGACCGCGATCTGGCTAGCCGCGTTCGATCGCCACGCCGCGCGGCTTGTGGAGCTGAAGCCGCGCGTGCTGGTCGGCCAGTTCGCCGGCGCCGCCGGCACGCTGGCCTCGCTCGGCGACAAGGGATTCGAGGTTCAGCGGGCGCTGTGCGAGGAACTCGGGCTCGGCGTGCCCGTCGCGACCTGGCATGTCGCGCGCGACGGTCTGGCCGAAGCGGTGAATTTCCTCGCGCTGGTCACGGGAACGCTCGGCAAGATCGCGCTCGACATCATGATCATGGCGTCGACCGAGTTCGCCGAGGTCTACGAGCCGTTCGTGAAGGGGCGCGGCGCGTCCTCGACCATGCCGCAGAAGCGCAACCCGATCTCGTCGGAGCTGATGCTCGCCGCCGCCAAGGCGGTGCGCCAGCATGCCGGCCTGATGCTGGATGCGATGGTGCAGGATTTCGAGCGCGCCACCGGTCCGTGGCACGCCGAATGGATGGCGATCCCGGAGAGCTTCGTGCTGACCGCGGGCGCGCTGCACCAGGCGAGGTTCGCGCTTGGCGGTCTGATCGTCGACGAGCAGCGGATGGCCGACAATCTCGACATCAGCCGCGGGCTGATCGTGGCCGAAGCCGTGATGATGGGCCTCGCGCCCGCGATCGGCCGGCAGGAGGCGCATGACGTGGTTTATGACGCCTGCCGCCGCGCCAACGACGAGGGCCTGACGCTGGCCGAGGCGCTGGCGGCGGATGATCGCGTTGCCAGCCGGATCGATCGGGCGACGATCGACCGCCTCACCGCGCCGAAAAACTATCTCGGCCTGGCGCCGCAGATGGTCGACCGGGTGCTGGCCTCGGTGAAGCGGTAAAATTCGAGGCAATTGCTCGCCGTCGCGTGATCGGGCGCGGCGGGCAGGAACCTTGCGGATGCGGATCGAATTGGACTACGAATCCCGAGGGTTCCTCAAACGACACGGCGCTTCATGACCGCACATCAACGCAACCTTTCCGCATCGATCGATCCCGTGAAGCTCGACCGGCTCGCCGAAGTCGCGATCAAGGTCGGCCTGCAGCTGCAGCCGGGGCAGGATCTCCTGCTCACGGCGCCCGCCGGAGCGATGCCGCTGGTGCGGCGGGTGGTGGAGCATGCCTACAAGGCCGGTGCGGGTCTCGTGACGCCATTCTTCTCGGACGAGGAGCTCACGCTGGCGCGCTACCGCTACGCCAACGATGCGAGTTTCGATCGCGCCGCAAGCTGGCTCTATGAGGGCATGGCGAAGGCGTTCGGCGCCAACACCGCGCGGCTTGCGATCGTCGGCGACAATCCGATGCTGCTGTCGGGCGAAGACCCGGTCAAGGTGGCGCGCGCCAGCAAGGCCAATTCGATCGCCTACCAGCCGGCACTGGAGAAGATCGTCAATTTCGACACCAACTGGAACATCATCGCCTATCCGAGCACGTCCTGGGCCAAGCAGGTGTTCCCCGACGATGCCGAGGACGTCGCGGTGGCCAAGCTTGCCGATGCGATCTTCTCCGCCTCCCGCGTCGATCAGGATGGCGCCGTCGCCGCCTGGGCACAGCACAATGCGAAGCTCCGCGAGCGCACCGAATGGCTGAACGGCCAGCGCTTCCACGCGCTGAAATATTCCGGACCCGGCATGGACCTCACGATCGGCCTCGCCGACGGTCATGAATGGGAGGGCGGTGCGTCGACTGCCAAGAACGGCATCGTCTGCAATGCCAACATCCCGACCGAGGAAGTCTTCACCACCCCGCACTGCCGCCGCGTCAGCGGCCACGTCGTCAGCTCCAAGCCGCTGTCCTATCAGGGCACGCTGATCGACAATATCTCGGTCAAGTTCGAGGAAGGCCGCATCGTCGAGGCCAAGGCCTCGCGCGGCGAGGAAGTGCTGAAGAAGGTGCTCGACACCGACGAGGGCGCGCGCCGCCTCGGCGAGGTCGCGCTGGTGCCGCATTCCTCACCGATCTCGAAGAGCGGGCTGCTGTTCTTCAACACGCTGTTCGACGAGAACGCCGCCTCGCACATCGCGCTCGGCCAGTGCTACTCGAAATGCTTCGTTAATGGCGACAAGCTGACGCCGCAGCAGATCGCCGAGCTGGGCGGCAACAAGAGCCTGATCCATATCGACTGGATGATCGGCTCCGCCCACACCGATATCGACGGCATCCATGCCGACGGTCGCAGCGTGCCGGTGTTCCGCAAGGGCGAGTGGGCGTAAGGGGGCCGACGCTCTTCACCTCGCCCCGCGTGCGGGGAGAGGTCGGATCGCATCTTCAGATGCGATCCGGGTGAGGGGGCGCCTCCGCGAATGCAGCTGTCACCGAATATGTGGAGAGGCCCCTCACCCCAACCCTCTCCCCGTAAGAACGGGGCGAGGGAGCGCAATCCCGTCGCCGTCGCTACCGACCCAATCTCATCGCGCTCTACTGAAACCTCCGCCCCCGCGCGGCGAGCAGGTCGCCGCGTGGCGCGCTGAAGCGGCAGGTCTCGTGCTGCGGCCGGAAGCCGAGCCGGCGATAGATCTTCAGCGCGGGAGCGTTGCGGCTCGAGACGTTGAGCCAGCACGGGTGCTCGACCGATACGTCGTGTGCGGCCAGCACGCGATAAACCAGCAGCTGGCCGAGCCCGCGTCCCTGCCGCACCGGGTCGACGGCGACCGACTCGATCCACATCGAGTTCCGCTCCAGTTCAGTCAGGCAGAAGCCCGACATCTGTCCATCCTCCGACGCGATCCAGACTTCGCTCTCGGTCAGGACCTGCGCCATCTCTTCCCGCGAGTACAGGCGGAAGGCGGCGTCCGACGCATAGGCGGCGTTATGGATGCGCGCGACCTCGCCCGCGCAGGCGGTGACGTCGCTGACCTGCTCGATGGTGGCGCGCGCGGCCGCGAGCGTGCGCGCCGGCTGCAACGGCTCGACGCACTTCATCCCGATCTCGGACTCGACATGAACAAAGCCGAAGGCGGCCACGAAGGCCATTCCGGCCGGCCAGTCGCTGCTCACCAGCGTCTGAACGGTGAGATCGGCGTCGGCGTCGATCGCAAGCACCTCGTCGAACAGCGCGAGGCCAATCCGGCGGCGGCGCATCTCGGGCGCCACGACGATCTTGAGGAATCGGGTGTGATGCGCGCCCTGGTCGCGCAACGACGACTCGGCGAGGCCGACGAGCACGCCATCGCGCTCGGCTACGCGAAAGTCGCGCCCGCCGCGGTTCTGCGGCAGCTTCAGGAACTGGTCCCATTGCGGCAGCGTGACAGGGCCTAGCCGCGGTTCCACCGCGGCTGCCTTTGCGTAAAGTTCGACCACCGCTTCCGCATCAGCCTCTCGAAGCGGCCGGATGGTGATGCCGTCATCCATGAGTCGAGAGCTTACCCGATATCGAGCCGATAGACATCCTTTGCCGTCTTCAAGAACAACGCCGTCTTTTCGGCTTCGCTATATTGTGATGCAAGCCGTTTAAAGGTGTTGAAGATGACCTGGTAGCTGCATTGCCCCTTATCAGGTGGGAAGTTGCTCTCGAACATGCAACGGTCCGGACCGAACGCCTCGATGCAGGTCTCGACATAAGGCCGCCAGGCGGCAGCAAGTTCCTCCGACGAGGGCGGCCTGGGGCGGAGGTGGAAGTCGTAGCCGAGCAGGCACATCGCCAGCCCGCCGAGCTTGACCACGACGTTCGGGCATTTGGCGATCTCCTGGATCGACGCCTGCCAGACCGGAAAGGTCTCCGTGCGCTTGCCGGCGAAACGGCCGGTGCCGACCGGCCCGCCGCAATGATCGAGCACGATCCGAGTGTCGGGGAAGGTGCGGGCGAGGTCGGTCAGCTCGCCGATCTGCGGGTGGAACAACCAGGCATCGAAGCTGAGGCCGAGCGGTGCCAGGCAGGCGAACCCCCTACGAAAGGTGGAGTCCAGCAGAATGCCCTTCGGACGGTTCGCGTACATATGCGCGACGTTGGGGTCTTCATCCCAGGCCGAGGAGTGGCGGATGCCGCGGAACCGGCCGTTGCCGGCGGCAATCTCCGCCTCCAGCACCGCCTTGGCCTGATCGCCGATCAGAAGGTTAACGTGGCTGACGATGCCGGCGCAGATCGCCGCCTTGCCGTAGCCGCCGCTCGCCGCCATCGCCGCGACGCCGTTGGCGAACTCGACCTCGCCGACCGGACGGAACGCCTCCGGACCGTCGGCGCGGTACATCGACCGGCAATCGACATAGACGGTGGCCACGATGTTGTGGCCGGACGCGATGTCGTCGCGCATCTCCTCGATCAGATAGCGCAAGCCCCCGCGGTCCCAGAGATGGTGATGCGGATCGACGATCGGACGGGCCGGATCGATGATCTCCTCGGTGTATTGGGCGAGCCAGTCTTCGCGCGGATTGGCATAGAGCCCGCTGGCGGAGGCGGGCAGAGTGCTGGCCATGGATGATGCTCCCTGTTCTTGCTCTTGTCGGCCGCCGATACGATGTCGGCTTTGGGGAGGATAACGAGCCGCGCAGGAGCGCGTCAAACCGGGCCTCTGCCTGAGGAGGCATGCGTACGTCTGCGCGTGCCGGTCACCCCGACCGTATTGCCGGTCGCGACCATGTCATCGACTGAGCTTGCCTCGCCGACGCCGGCGATGCCTGCTCGGTGCGCCAGGTGATGATGACCGAGGCGATGACAAGAAGCGCTCCAAACAACATCGTGACGGAAAACGGCTCGCCCAGAATCAGCGTGCCGAGCAGCACGGCGATGATCGGGTTGACGAAGATGTAGGTCGAGACCATGAACGTCGACACATTGTCGAGCAGCCAGCGAAATGCCGTGAAGCCGATGACGCTGCCGGCGATGGCGAGATAGATCACGGCCGCGAGCGAGGGCGCCGAAACGTCGCGCGGCGAGAAGCCTTCCAGTTCACCCGACGCAAGACTGATTGCAAACAGGACCGCGCCGCCGATCGACAGTTGCATGCCTGACGACAATGTTGGCGAACCATGATCCGAAGTCCGACGCGACAGCACCGTGCCCACCGCCCAGGAGAACGCCGCAGCGAGCAGCAGCAGAATGGGAAGGATACTGAAATGGCCCTGTTCGGCCGATTGCCAGCCCACGATTGCCACACCAGCAAGGCCGGGCAGCAATGCGGCCAGCGTCATGGTCGCGGGACGCCGGGTTTGCGGATACAGGAAATCGATGAGCAACACCCAGAACGGGATCGTAGCCAGCATGATCGCGGCGATGCCGGACGGAACCGATTGCTGGGCATAAGCGAGAACACCATGGCAGCCGACGAAGAACAGCACGCCGCAGAGTGCTGCGGTCAGCCAGTTCCACCGCGAAACGCGCGTGACGTCAGCCCCGTTCAGCGCGATCAGGATCAGGCCGCCGCCAAGCGAGCGAAGGCCCATCAGCAGGAACGGCGGGATCGACTTCAAGCCGAGCGCGATCGCGAAGTAGGTGGAACCCCAAAGCAGATAGATGGCGGCGAACGCGCCGACAATCAAAAGGCGCTTGGGCATACGGGGCTCCCGAGCTAGATTCTAACCCCTTAATGGGTTATCAAATCCAACCCATTAAGGGGTTATGCGTTCCGGAGGAGTTGCTGGACCATGCCGCGCGTTCCTTCGCCTGAGGCGTCGTCCCGGGAAGAGCTCAGCATCAAGTTCGTCAATACGGTCGCATGGCGTCTCCGCGACCTGGTTGAGGATCGGATCGCGACCTCGGATTCCATTCTGAAATGGCTGGTCGATGCCGAACTGGCGGATAGCCGGATCGCCGCGCAGCTCAGGGCGCGATGGAAAGCCTCACCGCACGAGGCCGATGCCTTTCTGAATGCGGCGCATGGTCTGCGCGAGGCGCTCTACAGGATCTTTATCGCCCGCATCGGAGGCGGCCGGATCGATCCGACGGCGCTGGCCGATATCAACCGATACCTTGAAGCCGCGTTGGGCGGTGTTGCGCTCGCACCTGTCGGCGACACCCTGCGGTGGCTGCCGACAGCCGGGAAAGTTGCGCCCGAGACGCTGCTCAAGCCGATCGCATGGTCGGCGGTGAGCCTTCTGACCGGGCCCCGTGCGCTGAGGGTGAAGCAGTGCCAGGATGAGCGGGGTTGCGGTTGGTTGTTCGTTGACGAGAGCCGTACTCAGAACCGGCGGTGGTGCTCGATGGGCGATTGCGGCAATCTTGCCAAATCGCGGCGGCACTACCGGCGCAGCCAGGCGGCGGAGGAATGAGTGCGTTGAGCCTCACACCCCATCGAGGATGATCACCGTCGGCGTCGCCGGCAGGGTGTCGCGCGAAATCCGCAAAGTGCGCTCGCCGCCGCGGCGATCGATCTCGAACTGCTGGCCGATCAGGCGCATGAACTCGTCGAGCGGGGTGGCGAAGCGGTGCATCGGCAGCACGACGGCGGCGCGCAATCGCCTGGTGATCTCGGAGATGCCGTCGAGCGACATCGTATAGGTGCCGTCGATCGGCACCATCACGATGTCGAGCCGGCCGATCGCGGCGAAATGGCTGTCGTCGAGTTTGACGTGGAGGTGGCCGAGATGGCCGATGCAGAGGCCGGCGACCTCGAAGATGAAGATCGAATTGCCGTCCTTGATCATCTCGCCGCCGGGGTCTTCGCCCCAGTAGCGGCGAATGTCGGTGGTGACGTTGCGGATATAGACGTCGCCGATGCGCATCGCGTAATGCGCGGCCTGGCCGTTCTCGCCCCAGCCATGCAGCACGTGGGGAATCTTGGGGTCGGGAAACAGCGTGTAATGGGTCGCGTGGGCCCGGTTCATGGTCGCGACGTCGGGCAGCCGCCCGGTCCGATAGACGCCGTTGTAGTCGGTCGCGATCCGGATGCCGCCGGGCGTGTCGATATAGTAGGTCGAATGGCCGGCATAGGTGATCGCGACTTCGTCGGACTTGGTCGCGTTCTTGTCCGCGACGCGGCGGTAGCTCACGGGAACGGCGCGCGGCGGCGCATTTGCCATCGCCAGGCATTCGCTGCGCCGGGCGTCCTGCGCGAAGGCGTGACCGGTCAATGATCCCAGCAAGACGAGCGCGGCGAGCAATCTCAGCATGACCTGTTCCGTCTGCGGCGGCATCCGCGGACGGAAGAGTAGCGCGCAATTGGCGCGCCGTCATGATGAGGCCCGTGCATCGCTCCATGGCGCGGGCTGCAACACGAGCCGGGCGATTATTGCGTCGGGACACGCTAGGATGCCGCGCAAACGATCGAGATCAGGGAGTTCTGCGTGACTGATACCGTCTCTTCGCAGCGCGCGCCTTCGACCAAACGGCTCGAGCCATTGCGCCATGTCGACGCCGGTGTGCTCAACATCGCCTATTACGAAGCGGGCCCCTCCATTGGGCCGGCCGTGCTGCTGATGCATGGCTTCCCCTACGACATCCATTCCTATGTGGACGTCGCGCCCATGCTGGCGGCGCAAGGCTGTCGGGTCATCGTGCCCTATCTGCGCGGCTACGGACCGACGGCGTTCCGCGACAAGGCGACGCCGCGCTCGGGCGAGCAGGCGGCGGTCGGCGCCGACTTGATCGCGCTGATGGACGCGCTCGGCATCGCGCGCGCGGTGTTCGCCGGCTATGACTGGGGCGGCCGCGCCGCATCGATCGGTGCGGCGCTGTGGCCGGAACGATGCATCGGACTCGTCTGCACCAACGGCTACATGATCCAGGACATCGCGCATGCGATGGTGCCGGCGCCGCCTGATCGCGAGGTGCCGCTTTGGTATCAGTACTACTTCCAGCTCGAGCGGGGGCGGGCGGGGCTCGCCGCCAACCGGCGCGGCATCGCCAAAATCCTGTGGTCGCAATGGTCGCCGAGCTGGGCGTTCGACGACGCCTGCTTCGAGCGGACCGCGGTTGCGTTCGACAATCCTGATTATGTCGACGTCGTGATCCACAGTTATCGGCACCGTTACGGCGTTGTCGACGGGGATCCGCAATATGCGGATTTGCAGCGGCGGCTCGACACATTGCCTGTCATCAGGGTCCCCGCCATCTCGCTCGACGGCGCCGACGACGGCGTGACGTTCGCGACCGACGGCAGTCGCACCGCGGCAAAGTACACCGGCCGCCTTGCCCATCGCCTGATTCCGCATGCCGGCCACAATCTGCCGCAGGAAGCGCCCGAGGCGTTTGCCTCGGCGGTGATCGAGGTGATGAAGGCTAGCGCCGCGGGCTGATCTTCCAGGCGATGGCAAGCGTCAGCAGCGTCAGAATGCCGCTGACCAGCGCGGCCGTCGGGATTGTCAGGGCCAACGCCGCGGTTGCGGCCCAGCCGATCGAGGAAAAGGCTTCCGCGAAGGTGGCGATGCGGGAGGAGGTTTGGCGCCGGCGGAATTGGCTGCGCTTGGCCTGTGCGCGGAACCAGAGCTGGACCGCGGCGGCGGATGCGGTCGCGATGAGGATTGCGATCGCCGTGACCGCGGCCTGCCCTGGCGAGGCAAACGCCAGCGCGGCCACCAGCGGGGCGAAGATTGCGGCGATCGCGATCAGGACCACCTCGACCTTGGCGCGGGTCACGCGTGACGGCGGCAGCGGCGCGGTCGCCACCAGATCGGGCGCGTCCTCGCCGGAGATGGTCAGCCAGGCGAGCCCGCCGGCGAGCTGGCCTGCGGCCATCACGATGACGGGCGTAATCAGCACGATCGCGGTCGACGTACCGGAGAAGCTGCGCCACAGCATCAGCGCCGGCGGCAGCAGATAGAGCATCTGCATCAGGGTCTGCGACAGCAGCCACGGATCGCGGCGCAGCAGCAAGAATTCCTTGCGCCGCAGCGCCTGCTGCCGCGAGCCGGCCCGGAAGGCGCGGGCGCGTCCCCGCGTCACCGCAGCCGGATTGGCCGCGACGCTGGCGACCGTATCGGCAAACCGCGGTGCGAATAGCGCCATCACGCCGCCGAGCATCACCAGCGCCGCGGCGAGCAGCAGCAGCATGATTTCGAGGTCGCCGAGCGATGCCCGCGCCGGCCACCACAGCAGGCTGTCGGGGGCGGGGGCAATTCGCGCCGCGGTTTCCGAGGTCAGAAAGGCAAAGCGCGACAGCGTGCCGTAGGACAGCACGGCCACGACCTGCAGCGCGATGACGAAGCCGGCGCCGATCACGGCGGAGACGACCTGCGCTACCAGCCGCGTCCGGCTCGGCCCGATCAGGCGGAACAGGAACGCGGTGACGGCGATCGCGGCGGCTGCCGCCGACAGCCCGATCGCAAGGACGACGCCGAAGCCGGCGAGCCAGCGCGGGCCGCCGAGATAGATCAGCACGTCGATGAACGGCGTCGACAGCAACAGCGCCATGCTGCTCACCGTCAGCGCGATCGCGGCGATCCGGATCGAGAAGATGTTGGTGAGTTTTGCCGGCGACGACATGATCAGATCGAGATCGGCGCGGGCGTAGAACACGCGCGTCACCGACTCGATCGCCTGCGAGAGCATCAGCGCCCAGGCCAGGAAGATCGTCGCGGTCAGCACGATCAGCGACGACGGGTCGAGCGGAAACCGCAGGTCGGCATAGCGGTTGACCACGGCATAAGCCGGCAGATGCAGGATCGCCGCGAAGATCAGAAGGCCGATCACGGCGCGATTGCGCCGGCGACGGCCGCCGGTCATCATCGCCAGCCATTCGCGCCACGCCAGGCGGAATTCGTGCCGCGCGAACCAGGTGAGGTGGGCGACCGAGCTCACGCGGCCGCCGCTTCGGTATCGACCAGCGCGATGAACATGTCCTCGAGGGTGGTGTCGTTGCGGCCGTTCTGCGCGCGCAGCTCGGCCAGCGTGCCCTCGGCGATCAGCCTGCCGGCCGCGATCACGCCGATCCGGTCGGCCATCCGCTCGGCGACTTCGAGAATGTGGGTCGTCATGATCACGGTGCAGCCGGCGCGGACGCGCTTCTGCAGCAGTCCCTTGACGTGACGCGCCGACAGCGCGTCGAGGCCGGTCAGCGGTTCGTCGAGAATGATCAGGCGGGGATCGTGCACCAGCGCGCCGGCCAGCGCCACCTTCTGGCGCATGCCCTTGGAGAAGCCTTCGCAGCGCTCGTTGAGATGCGGCTCGAGCCCGAGCGACATCAGGAGATCGCGCGCCGAGCTCTCCGACGTGCGCGGATCGATGCCCCACAGGCCGGCGACGAATTCGAGATATTCCAGCGGCGTCAGCTTGTCGTAGATCATCGGCTCGTCGGACACCCAGGCCATGATCTGCTTGGCGGCGACCGGATCGGCCAGCGCGTCGATGCCGAGGATCGACACCGAGCCGGCATCGGGCCGCAATAGCCCCGCCACCATGCGCAGCGTCGTGGTCTTGCCGGCGCCGTTCGGTCCGAGCAGCGCATAGAACTCACCGACACGGATCGTGAGATCGAGCGCGTCGACCGCCGGGCGGTCAAAACGCTTGGTTAACCCTCGCACGGCGAGTGCGGACAGTTCAGGTGTCATGGCGGGGTGGCGATCCGGAATTTCGCTCGTCGGTTGCGCAAAGCTTGGACAAAAACCGTTTCGGTGCAGTGAATCGCACGGGGCAAATCAAAGGTGATATCCGTATTAGTCCGTGCTGCGGCAAATCTCCGCAAATGTGATGATACAGCGACAACAGCGGTTTGTTGACAGGGATCGGGCCTTTTGGCTCAATCGGGGCGGACATAGGCGGCTTTCGGCGCTCCAGACACAAGGGCGTGAAGGCGGGATGCAACGAGCGATCGGATAAGAATCGCCGGGCATCGGGGAGGGAACGATGCTGGACTTTGTTCAGCAGCTCGTCAGCGGCATCGCGCTCGGCTGCGTTTACGGCCTGATCGCGCTCGGCTTCGTGCTGGTCTACAAGGCAACCGAGGTCGTCAATTTCGCGCAAGGCGATTTGATGATGCTGGGCGGTTTTTTCGCCTTCACCTTCATCGGCATGCTCGGGCTGAATTACTGGGTCGGGTTCGCCGGCGCGGTGATCTGCATGGCGCTGTTCGGCATGCTGGCCGAGCGGCTCGTGGTGCGGCCGATCCTCGGTTACCCGCAATTCTCCATCATCATGGCGACGATCGGGCTCGGCTATTTCCTGCGCTCGGTCTCCGGCATGATCTGGGGCACCGACGACTTCAAGATCGAGACGCCGTTCAGCCAGGGCGTGCTTCGGATCGGCAGCCTGGTGCTTGCCTACGACAAGCTGTCGGTGATCGCGGCGACCATCATCCTGTGCGCGCTGCTCTATCTGTTCTTCAACCGGACCACGCTCGGCACCGCGATGCGCGCCAGCTCCGAGAACATGCTGGCTGCCTATTACATGGGCATTCCGGTCAAGCGGGTGGTCTCGATCGTCTGGGCGATCTCGGCCGCGGTCGCGACCTGCGCCGGCGTGCTGCTGGCGCCGATCACCTTCATTCATTCCAATGTCGGCCTGGTTCTGGGGCTGAAGGCGTTTCCGGCTGCGGTGCTCGGCGGCTTCGGCTCGATCCCGGGCGCCGTGGTCGGCGGCGTCCTGATCGGCGTGATCGAGAGCATGGCCGGCTTCTATCTGCCGCAGGGATGGAAGGACGTCGCGCCCTACATCGTGCTGCTCGCGGTGCTGCTGCTCAAGCCCGAGGGCCTGTTCGGCCTTCACGTCCGGAAGAAAGTCTGAGGAGCAACGGATGCGGTTTCTCTTCAAGACCGATTACGAAGACGACATCAAGCTGTTCCCGCATTCGGGCTACATCTATTCCTACGGCCTGTTGCTGGCGGTGCTGCTGATCGCGCCTTACGTGCTCTCAAGCTATCTGATGAGCCAGCTGGTCTTCGTCTGCATCTACGCGACCGTCGGCGTCGGGCTCTTGATCCTGACCGGCTTCACCGGACAGGCCTCGCTCGGCCATGCCGCGTTTCTTGCGATCGGCGCCTACACCGCGGCCTATCTGCAGCAGTTCAATGTGCCGTTTCTGGTCTACTTCCTCGCCGCGGGGTTGTTGACCGGCGTGGTCGGCGCGCTGGTCGGGTTTCCGGCGCTGCGGCTGCAGGGCATCTATCTGGTGATCGCGACGATCTCCTTTGCGTTCATCGTCGAGGAGATCCTGGCGCGCTGGGAAAGCGTCACCAACGGCAATGAGGGCATGCGGGTCAAGACCATGCAGCTGCTCGGCACGACGGTGTCGCGCGACGGCCCGACCTTCTATTACCTCTGCCTTGCGGTGCTGGTGCTGACCATCGTCGGCACGCTCAATCTGCTGCGCTCGCCGACCGGGCGCGCCTTCGTCGCGATCCGCGACAGCGAAACCGCGGCGCGCAGCATGGGCATCAATGTCGCACTCTACAAGGTGAAGTCGTTCGCGATCTCGGCGGCGATCACCGGCTTTGCCGGCGTGCTGTTCGCGCACAAGCTCTCCTTCATCTCGCCCGAGATGTTCACGCTGCAGCTTTCGATCGAGTTCATCATCGTGATCCTGATCGGCGGCACGTTCAGCCTGCACGGCGCGGTACTGGGCGCGATCTTCCTGGTCATGATCGATCCGTTCCTGACCTATCTGAAGGACGATATGCCGGGCGTGATCGGCGGCATTGCTGCGACCCTCGGCGCCGGCACCGAGCGCGCGGGCCATATCCAGGACGCGGTCGCAGCCTTCGCCTCCGCCAACGGACTGAAAGGCGCGATCTACGGCATCATCATCGTGCTGTTCGTGCTGTTTGAACCGCTCGGACTCTACGGCCGCTGGCTCAAGATCAAGCTCTTCTTCCAGCTGTTCCCGCTCTACAAACGCGCAACCTTCAAGCGGCAGAAGATCTACGTGAAATCGGAGCGGAACAGATGAGCTATTTCCGCGCCGAGAACCTGTCGCTGCACTTCGGTGGCCTCAAGGCGGTCGATGCGGTCAGCTTCGCGGTCGAGAAGGGCGAGATCCTCTCGATCATCGGGCCCAACGGCGCCGGCAAGAGCTCGATCTTCAACCTGATCTCGCGGATCTATCCGCCGACCTCCGGCAAGATCTTCTTCGAGGATCAGGACATCACCCAGGAGCCGGCCTACGACATCGCGAAACTCGGCATCGCCCGCACCTTCCAGAACATCGAGCTGTTCGAGAACGCGACCGTGCTGAGCAATCTGCTGGTTGGCCGCCATCGCCATTCCACCACGCGGCTGTGGCGGGAGCTATTGTTCCTGCCGAGCGTTCGCGCCGGCGAGAAGGCGCATCGCCGCCGCGTCGAGCAGGTGATCGAGTTCCTCGATCTCGAGCCCTACCGCGACAAGCTGATCTCGGGACTGCCTTACGGCGTGCGCAAGGTGATCGAGCTGGCGCGGGCGCTGTGCTCGGAGCCGAAGCTGATCCTGCTCGACGAACCGTCCTCCGGCCTCAATGTCGAGGAGACCGACGACATGTCGTTCTGGATCCGCGACATGAAGAGCGAGCTCGGCATCACCGTGCTGATGGTCGAGCACGACATGACGCTGGTCAACCGCGTCTCCGACCGCGTCATCGCGCTGAACTACGGCCGCGTGCTGGCGATGGGCTCGCCGTCCGAGGTGCAGCACCATCCCGACGTCGTCGCAGCGTATCTCGGCGCATGAGGATGATGCCATGAGCACAGCGGACATCATCCTGAAACTCTCCAACATCGAAAGCTATTACGGGCCGATCATGGCGATCCGCGGCATCAGCCTCGAGGTGCCGCGCGGCCGGATCGTGACGCTGCTCGGCGCCAACGGCGCCGGCAAGACCACGGTCCTGAAGACGATCTCCGGCATCCTCGACCCGCAGAAGGGCTCGATCGAATTCCTCGGCAAGCCGATCCAGCGCATGGAGGCCGACCGGATCGTGAGGCTCGGGCTGAGCCACGTGCCGGAGGGGCGCGAGGTGTTTCCGTTCCTGTCGGTGCGCGAAAACCTGATGATGGGCGCCTATCTGCGCAAGGACCGCGACGGTGTGGCGCAGGACCTCGAGCGCGTCTACGGCTATTTTCCGCGGTTAAGGGAGCGGCTCGGCCAGCCGGCCGGGCAGCTTTCGGGCGGCGAGCAGCAGATGCTGGCGATCGGGCGGGCGCTGATGAACCGGCCGACGCTGCTGTTGCTCGATGAGCCGTCGCTCGGGCTGTCGCCGATCCTGGTGAAGGAGATCTTCACCATCATCCGCCGCGTCAATGAGGAGCAGGGCATGTCGATCCTGCTGGTCGAGCAGAATGCCAAGATCGCGCTGGAGACGGCGCATTACGGCTATGTGCTGGAGATCGGCCGCGTCGTCATGAACGACAGCTGCGAGCGGCTGATGAATTCACCCGATATCCAGGAGTTCTACCTCGGCGCCAAGGAAGCCGGTGCGCGCGGCGAGCGGCGCTGGAAAAAGAAGAAGACGTGGCGTTGAGAATGACTGGGCGCTGGCAATGGCGCCGAGGAAGGTTTGGCACTGAACGAGAGTTGGAGCTAGATTTCAGGCCCGCTTCGCCAACAAGACCGGCAACACAAGCCGGCGCGTGAGACGGGCGGCAGAGGAGGGAGCGCGCATGGCCGGACCAGCGGTGCTGACGGTTGCCGACACGATCGCGAGGAGCTTTCTGCTCGCGGTTCAAACGCGTGGCGACAGGCCCGCGATCCGCGAGAAGAAGTTCGGCATCTGGCAACCGACCAGCTGGCGCGAATGGCTGCAGATCTCCAAGGACATCTCCTACGGCCTGCATGCCACAGGCTTCCGTCCCGGCGACGTTGGCTCGATCATCGCCAACGCGGTGCCGGAATGGGTCTACGCCGACATGGGCATCCTGTGCGCCGGCGGCGTCTCGTCCGGCATCTATCCGACCGATTCGGCCGCGCAGGTCGAATACCTCATCAATGATTCCCGCACGCGGGTGATCTTCGTCGAGGATGAGGAGCAGCTCGACAAGGTGCTGACCTGCCGGTCGCGCTGTCCGACGCTGGAGAGGATCGTCGTGTTCGACATGGAGGGCCTCTCCGGCTTCTCCGATCCGATGGTGCTGTCGCTCGCGGAATTCACGTCGCTCGGCCGCAATCATGCCTGGGGCAATCCGGCGCTGTGGGACGAGATGACCGGCAGCCGCACCGCCTCCGATCTCGCGATCCTGGTTTACACCTCCGGCACCACGGGCCCGCCCAAGGGCGCGATGCACTCCAACCGCAGCGTGACGCACCAGATGCGCCACGCCAACGATCTCTACCCCTCGACCGACAGCGAGGAGCGGCTGGTGTTTCTGCCGCTCTGCCACGTCGCCGAGCGGGTCGGCGGCTACTACCTCTCGCTCGCGCTGGGATCGGTGATGAATTTCGCCGAGAGCCCGGAGACGGTACCGGACAATCTTCGCGAGGTGCAGCCGACCGCATTCCTCGCGGTGCCCCGGATCTGGGAGAAGTTCTATTCCGGCATCACCATCGCGCTGAAGGATGCGACCCCGTTCCAGAACTGGATGTATGCCCGCGCGCTCGCGATCGGCAACCGGATGACCGAGTGTCGGCTGCAGGGCGAGACGCCGCCTTTGTCGCTGCGGCTCGCCAACCGCGCGGCCTATTGGCTGGTGTTCCGCAACATCCGCCGCATGCTCGGGCTCGACCGCTGCCGGATTGCGCTGACCGGCGCCGCGCCGATCTCGCCGGATCTGATCCGCTGGTATCTCGCGCTCGGCATCGACATGCGCGAGGTCTACGGCCAGACCGAGAATTGCGGCGTCGCGACCATGATGCCGGCGGATCGCATCAAGCTCGGCTCGGTCGGCAAGGCCGCGCCCTGGGGCGAGGTGATGATCTGCCCGAAGGGTGAGATCCTGATCAAGGGCGATTTCCTGTTCATGGGCTATCTCAACCAGCCGGAGAGGACCGCCGAGACGATCGACGCCAAAGGCTGGCTGCACACCGGCGACGTGGGGACGATCGACAATGAAGGCTATGTCAAGATCACCGACCGGATGAAGGACATCATCATCACCTCCGGCGGCAAGAACATCACGCCGTCCGAGATCGAGAACCAGCTCAAGTTCTCACCCTATGTCTCGGATGCGGTCGTGATCGGTGACAAGCGGCCGTATCTCACCTGCCTGATCATGATCGACCAGGAGAATGTCGAGAAATACGCCCAGGACCACGACATCCCCTTCACCAATTACGCGAGCCTGTGCCGCGCACGCGAAATCCAGGATCTGATCCAGCGCGAGGTCGAGGCGGTCAACGTCAAGTTCGCGCGCGTCGAGACCGTCAAGAAATTCTATCTGATCGAGCGCCAGCTCACGCCCGAGGACGAGGAGCTGACGCCGACCATGAAGCTGAAGCGCAGCTTCGTGAACAAGCGCTACGCGGCCGAGATCGCCGCCATGTATGGCGAACGCGCGGTGGCATAGCCGAGGAGAAAGAAATTGGCGAAGGAGCGAGCAGGCCCGACCCTTCGCTTAACATGGGCCATGTAAGGAGGAGACTGCAATGTCGAAATCGCTGAAGGCGCTGGGCCTTGCGGTGAGTGCGCTGGCGCTGACCTGTCTGCCGGCCGCAGCCCAGACCAAGGTCACCAATGAAGGCATCTCGCCGACCGAGATCGTGATCGGAACGCATCAGGACTTGTCCGGCCCGATCAAGGTCTGGGGCGTTCCGGTGTCCAACGGCATGAAGATGGCGGTTGAGGAGATCAACGCCGGCGGCGGCATCAACGGCCGCAAGATCAAGATGATCCTGGAGGACAACGGCTACGATCCGAAGAAGGCGGTGCTGGCCTCGCAGAAGATGGTCGAGCGCGACAAGGTGTTCGCGATGATCGGCCCGATGGGCTCGCCGACCGTGCTCGCCGCGCAGGACATCCTGTTCGATGCGGGCGTGTTGCAGCTGTTCCCGCTGACGGCCGCCGAATTCACCTTCAAGTTCGATCCCGCCAAGCCGCAGGAGCGGCTGAAGTTCAACAACCTCCTGCCCTATGTCGAGAGCACGCGCGCCGCGCTCAAATACATGATGGAGTGGAAGAACTTCAAGAAGCCCTGCATCATGCATCAGGATGACGAGTACGGCAAAAACGTGCTCGACGGCTTTACCCAGCAGCTTGGCGCGATGAAGGTGCAGCCGGCATCGGTCACGAGCTACAAGCGCGGCGCCTCCGACTTCTCAGCGCAGGTCGCCAAGATGAAGGCCGACGGCTGCGACCTCGTGGTGCTCGGCACCGTGATCCGCGAGACCATCGGCGCGATGAACGAGGCCAAGAAGCTCGGCTGGGACGTGACCTTCCTCGGCGCCACCCCGACCAACGTGCTCGAAGTGCCGGCGCTCGGCAAGGAAGCCGTCGAAGGGCTCTATGCGGCCTCGGGCTTCGAGATTCCCTACGAGGACACGGCCAAGGGCAAGGTGAAGGACTGGCTGGTGAACTACAAGAAGATGTTCAACACCGACGCCAATACCCAGGCGATCATCGGCTACAACGCGGTGATGACCTTTGCCTTCTACGCCCAGAAGGCGGGCAAGGATCTCTCCGGCCAGAAGATGCTGGACTCGCTGGAGTCAGGCGACAAATTCCTCGACATCTTCAGCTCGCCGCCGACCAAGTTCTCCAAGACGGATCATCTCGCCAACACCATCACCCAGGTGCAGCAGGTCAAGGGCGGCCGCTGGGTGCTGGTGAAGGATAATCTGATGTTCTGACGGGCAGTCGCTCATCTGGATTCACTCGTCATTGCGAGGAGCGAGCGACGAAGCAATCCATCTTTCCGCGGAGGGATGGATTGCTTCGCTTCGCTCGCAATCACGGAAAGTATTTCTGGCCGGCTCTTAGTTCGTACGCGCCGCCGGCCGCCAAGCGGCCTCGGCGACGAGCGGGGCATCGACATAGCGGCTGACGCCGTGCTGGTCGATCACGAAGGTCGGCCGAAAACTCCTGATGTCGCTGTCCTCGATCATCGCCATGCGGCGGTTGTCGAGCGTCAGCCAGCGGCCGTCGAGCCGCGCGGCGAGCACCGCATGGTCTTCGCCGCCGACGAGGTCATGCAGGACGACGATCCGCAGATCTTCCGGCGCCACGCCGGCCTTGCGCAGCGCCACGAGTTTCGCGATCGCATAGTCCTCGCAGTCGCCGCTGCCGCGGGCGAAGGTGGCGAGCGGCGTCGCCCAGACGTCGGGCTCGCCATAGGCCGCAAGATCGCTGCCCGGACGGATCGCAAGGTTGATCGCGCGGTTGATCTCGCCGAGCCGGGCGCGACCCTGACGCGCCCGTCCGGCTTCGACGATCGCCAGGAATCGCAGCGCCGCCGGCGACGCGCAGCCGGCGCGGTCGCTCTCGCAGGCTGCCAGTTGCTCCAATTCATCGGCGAGCTGGCGCTGCACGCCGAGCCATTTGTCGTGCAGGCCGCCGTCGGCAAGCAGGCTGGTCGTCAGGCCGAACGGCTCGGTCGATTTTCTGATCAGCGTCGCCGGACCGGGCGAAAGCAGCGAAGCGGCATTGAGCTCGGCAACCGGCGCGGCCAGGGCCAGGCCGAAGCCCAGCATGGCGGCGCGCAGCGCAAGCGGGCGAAGCGAGAATCTCATCCGACACCCCCTGTCCGCTCTTCGGCGGGTGGAAATTGCACCGCGCACGCGATCGGATCGTTTCATGCCGGGCAGCATGGCGAACGATCCCTTCGAATCGACTTAAGATGTGGGGAATCAGGGGAAGAGGCTAAAGGGCGCCTGCTTGGGGTCCCGAAAACTTTACCGGTTTGTGAAAGGAAGCGGCGAACCTTTTTCCACTGCTTTGCAACTCATCCTTGCCCTCTGGTTAACCCGGCCGGTCCGCGCACGGGACTGCTGTGATTTGTAAGCTAAGTCACAGCTTTGGCCGGGAAATTGGGGTCAAATGCCCGCTCTGGGCTAAGGGGAAATAGAGGCAAGTACAGAAATGCCAATCAATACCACGAATACGTGGCTCAGTACGTATCTTGGCTTGAATCCCACCTTATGGTACCGTCAAACGAATCCGAACTACACGGCTCTTCACAGCGTGAGCCAAGTCACATCCAGTCAAACCGCACAACAGGGCCACCTTGCGCAAGCACAGAGTGGTTTCGCCAAGCTTTATCCGATGATATGCAGGCATAATCATTCGGATATTCTAACAATATTAACTCTCGTGCGGTGATCCGCAGTGAACTTTGTCGAGAAATTCGACGGCCTGTTGCCGAACACGGACGCTTATGCCCGTGGATACGTGCACGTCGACAGCGTTTCCACGCATGCTCCGCCCGGCGCGATCATCGTCGACGACGGGCAATTGCTGTTCACCGGCGACCTCAAGCGGGCCGGGCTCGACCTCGTCATCGCGAAGGACGATCGGGAACTCGTCCTGCACGACTATTTCAAGGGCGAGAAGCGCGCGCCGCTGGCGTCGCCTGACGGCGCGCATCTCACCGGCGATCTCGTCAGCGCACTCACCGGCTATACTCAATATGCCCAGGCCGGCGGCGCGGCGGAGCCGGCCAAGGTCATCGGCCATGTCACCAAGCTGACCGGGAACGCGACGGCCATCCGCAACGGCGTCGCGATCGTCCTGAACCAGGGCGATAACGTCAACAAGGGTGACGTGGTGCAATCCGGCGGCGACTCGACGCTCGGCATCACCTTCATCGACGGCACCGTGTTCGGTCTCGGCCCGAACGCCAAGATGGTGCTGAACGAAATGATCTACGACCCGAACGGGTCGAGCAATACGTCGCTGATGAGTCTGGTCTCGGGCACGATCTCCTTCGTGGCCGGCGCGACCGCCAAGCACGGCGACATGAAGGTCGATACGCCGGTCGCGACCATGGGCATCCGCGGCACCGCGGTGCTGGTCGAGATCGATTTCGACGTGCAGGGCACCGGCGGCGTGCCGCCGGCCAAATTCCAGGTGCTGGTCGAGCCCGATGGCAGCACCGGCTCCTACATCCTGTTCGACAAGACGACGCTCAATCCGATCGCGACCGTCGATCAGGCCGGCACCCAGACCATTGTCAACGGCCAGGGCAGCGTCAGCTTCGTCTCGTCGGCGCAACTGTCGACCGATGCGCAGAAGCTGATCTCCGACGTCTTTGCGCTGAAGTTCACGGACAACAACAATCCCAACACCAAGCTCACCACCAACTTCACGGACAGCGTCGTCCCGGTCTCGAGCAGCTTCAAGCTCACCAGCAGCGACAGTGGCGCGCCGATCATCATTCTGCTGACCTTCGTCAACACGACCGGCCCTCAGGCCGGCGGCGTTCCCAACAGCAGGATCGAGCACATCCCGGGGCCGCCGCAGGTCGTGACCCAGGACGCGGCGTTTACCGAGCGGCCGGGGCTGACCCAAAGCGGGCTGTTCGACACCGCGACGGGCCAGATCAAATGGCTGGACCTCAATGTCGGTGACATACCGAGTGCGAAGGTCGACTATTCCGCGTTCAGCTACCGGGACGCCGACGGCAGCGACGTGACCTCATCGCTGACGGCAGCGCAGCTTGCGGCCATCAAGACCGTCGAGATCCCGTTGCTGCTCGAGCCCGATCCGAACAACAAGAATGCCGGTTCGGCGACCTGGACCTACAACCTTGCCGACAGCGCGTTCGACTTCCTGGCTGCCGGAGAAACGCTGACGCTGGCCTATGTCGCGCGCGTCGATAACAATTTCGCACCGAACAACGAGACCACGTTCAAGACCTTCACGATCACGATCACCGGCACCAACGACTCCCCGGTGGTGACGTCCTCGGCGCAGGCCGGTTCGATCACCGAACTCCCAGCAACGACGAATTCCGCCCAGCCTGATACGGCGCACGGCACGCTGACATTTACCGATGCGGATCTGACCGACACGCATACGGTCACCATCACCGGCGTCACCGAGGCCGGCGTCACCACCGGACTTGCCAGCCATGCCACCGTGCTGAGCTGGCTGTCGTTGGGCGCGCTGACGGATTCGACCGATGGCGTGACGGGATTGCGCTCCTGGACGTTCTCGGCCGCCGACAGGAGCTTCGACTATCTCGCCACCGGCGAGACGCTGACGCTGACCTACACGGTCGAGATCGACGACCATCAGGGCGGCGTCGTCACGCTGCCGGTCACCATCACGATCGTCGGCACCGACGACAGGCCGGTGATCACCTCGCCGACCCAGGCGGCCGCCATCACTGAAGCCGAGGAGACGACCGGCTCGGTCGTGCCGGATACCGCATCCGGTACCGTGACCTTCGTCGATGTCGATCTCAGCGACACCCACAGCGTCACCGTTGCCGGCGTCACCGAAACGGGCGTGACCACGGGGCTTCCCGATCAGGCGACGATACTGGGCTGGATGTCGCTCGGCACGCTGACGGATTCGACCGGCGGCGTAACCGGATCGCGCGCCTGGACTTTCTCGGCCGCCGACAGGAATTTCGACTATCTCGCTGTCGGCGAGACGTTGACGCTGACTTACCTGATCCAGGTCGACGACCACCACGGCGGTGTCGTCACCCAGCCCGTCACCATCACCATCACGGGCACCAACGACGTGCCGACGTTCACGTCGGAGCCGCCGACCGCCACGGTCCCCGAGATGATCGGCGAGACCGGATCGATCAAGCTCGACGTGGCCCAGGGCGCGGTGACATTTGCCGACGTCGATCTCGGCGACACCCACATCGTGTCCATCACCGGCGTCGCGGAATCCGGAACGACCACAGGCCTGCCTGAGGACGAGTCCACGATTCTGAACTGGCTCTCGCTGGGGACGCTGACCGATTCGACCGGCGGGGTCGCCGGATCCCAGGCCTGGACCTTCTCGGCCGCCGACCGCAATTTCGATTATCTTGCCGACGGTGAGACACTGACGCTGACCTATACGGTCGAGGTCAATGACCATCATGGCGGCGTGATCAGCCAACCGGTGACGATCACGATTACCGGCAGCAATGACGCGCCGATCGTCACGTCGGCGCCTCAGGCGGCCATCATCCCCGAACAACCCGATACGACCGGTTCATCGACGCTGGACAGCGCATCCGGCACCGTGACCTTCACCGATGTGGATCTCAGCGACACCCACACCATGACCATCACCGGCGTCGCCGAATCCGGGGCGACCACGGGCCTGCCCGACGAGGCCACGATCCTGAACTGGCTGTCGCTGGGGACGTTGACGGACGCGACCGGCGGTTCAACCGGATCGTCGACCTGGACGTTCTCGGCCGCGGACCAGAATTTCGACTATCTCGCCCTCGGCGAGACGCTGACGCTGACCTACACGATCCAGATCGACGACCACCATGGCGGCGTCGTCAACGAGCCCGTGACGATCACGATCAACGGCGCCAACGACGCGCCGACACTCGCCGACGTCAATGCCGGCACGCTCACCGATACCGCCGATAACGACACGTTCGGCACGCTGACCGGCACGCTCCATGGCAACGACGTCGACCATGGCGAAACCGCGACGCTGACTTATGCCGCGCTCAATTCGGACCACACTGCGGTCACGCAGATCGCGGGCCTCTACGGCTCGCTGACCGTCAACCCGGACGGCACCTACAGCTATGTTCCCGATGCTGCCGCGATCAACGCGTTGGGCAGGGGCACCTATGCCGACACGTTCGATGTGGAGACGATCGACGCGCATGGCGCCGTCGGGACCGCGAAGCTGACGATCGACGTGATCGGCGCCAACGACGCGCCCGTGATCCACACCGACAACGTCAGTATCACCGAACATCCCAACGGGACCGAGACGATCTCCGGCCTGACCGTGACGGACGCCGATGCGACGGCCGACGAGACCTTCAACATGGCCGCGGCGACGACGCCCGGTGCGGGCAGCAGCGTTGCGCCTTCGTCGCAGGAGGGGCTTCTCTCCGGCATCAACACCGCGCTTGGATCGTCGGGTCTCGTTTACAACCCCGGCCAGACGGCTCCGGCGACCGACACGATCGCGCTTTCCGTGACCGATGGCCATGGCGCAACCGATACGGTCAACCTGATCTTCAACGTCCAACAGGATCGGCCCGAGCCCGTGATTCTGACCGGGACCAGCGACAAGGACGTGTTTTTCGGGTCGGGTTACCAGGACAAGTTCGTGTTTGCGCCGAACTTCAACCACGACACGATCCTGAACTTCACGCCAGGCGAGGACCAGATCGATCTGTCCACGGTCGTCTCGATAAGCACCTTCAGCACCTGGTTCGATCAGCATGTTGCGATATCGCCGACCAATTCGGCGGATACGCTGATCACGATCGACAGCGCAGACACGATCACATTGCACAATGTCGCGAAGGCGAGCCTGTCCCAGAACGACTTCATTATTCATTTTGCGTGACGGGCGCGCGGCCGCGCCGCCGGGGGGCTGGCCCGGCTGATTGTGCACTGCGCATGCTTGCTCGATTGGAACAATTCTGCGCGCGTGATATCCAGATGGCATGAAACGGCTGAAGGCGATACGCAGGTGGTTCGCACGGCGCTTCGGCTATGCGCGGCTGGTCTGCGTGGCGCTGTTGATCGGCATTGCTGCGCTGCGGATCGTGGATCCGGCTCCGGTCCAGGAGCTTCGCGTCAGGACGTTTGACACATTCCAGGCGCTGCAACCGCGCCAGAAGACCGCGCGGCCGGTCACCATTGTCGACATCGACGAAAAGAGCCTCGCCGATCCCCGGCTCGGACAGTGGCCGTGGCCGCGGACCCGGCTCGCCGACATCGTCACCAATCTCACCCGGCTCGGCGCCGTGGTGATCGCGTTCGACGCGGTGTTCTCCGAGCCGGATCGTCTCAACCCCGATATCGCCGCCGATACGTTCAGCAGCCTCGATGAGGAGATGCGCGCGAGGCTGCGGCAGCTGCCGAGCAACGACAGCATCATGGCCGAGGCCATCAAGAACTCGCGCGTGGTGCTCGGCGAATCCGGCGGGCCCAACGTGCGCGCCGACCTCAACGAAAAGCTTCCGGTCACCGGACTTGCGATGCTCGGTGAGGAGCCGCAGCCTTTCATGTACATGTTCCCGGGGTTGCTGCGCAACGTGCCGGTGCTCGAGGAGGCGGCTGCCGGGCGCGGCCTGTTCACGATCAGGCCGGAGCGCGACGGCATCGTCAGGCGCGTGCCGATGATCATGGTGGCGCAGGGCATCACCATGCCGTCGCTGAGCTTCGAGATGCTGCGGGTGGCGAGCGGCTCCGGCACGATCCTGATCAAGGCCGACAAGGCCGGTATCAAGAGCCTGGGTCTCAAGGGCTTTGCGATCCCGACCGATCTCCACGGCCAACTCTGGATCCACTACGCCCGCCGCGATCCCTCGATCTATGTCTCGGCGGTCGATGTGCTGGACGGGCGCGTCTCACCGGACCGAATTGCCGGCAAGCTGATCGTGATCGGCACCTCAGCAACCGGGCTGAACGACATCAAGACGACGCCGGTGACGCCGGCGATGCCTGGTGTCGAGGTTCACGCCCAGGTGCTGGAGAGCGCGCTGACCGGCGATGTCGTTTCGCAGCCGAACTACGGCATCGGCATCGAGTTCTTCGCCGCGCTGATCATGGGGCTCCTTGTCATCGCCTTCGCGCCGAAGTTCGGTCCGATCACGTTGGTCGCCGTCGGCGGAATGTTTGCCTCGGTGCTGATCGGCACCTCCTGGTATTTCTATTCCCAGCACCGGCTGCTGATCGACTTCACCTATCCGCTGATGTCGACCACGGCGATCTATCTCACGCTGATCTTCTCCGCCTTCGTGCGCGAGCAGCAGCAGCGTCGACAGATCAGGTCGCAATTCGTGCAGTACATGTCGCCCGCGCTGGTCGAGCAGCTGGCACAGTCGCCGGAGCGGCTGGTGCTCGGCGGCGAGGAACGCGAGATGACCATCATGTTCTCGGACATGCGCGGCTTCACCTCGATCTCGGAAACCTACAAGAGCAATCCGCAGGGCCTTACGGCGCTGATGAACCGCTTCCTTACTCCGCTTTCCAACGCGATTCTCGCCCGCAAGGGAACCATCGACAAATATATGGGCGACGCCATCATGGCGTTCTGGAACGCGCCGCTCGATGACAAGCAGCACCAGCTCAACGCCTGCGATGCGGCGCTCGACATGCTGGAGCGCGTCGACGACCTCAACCGTGAGCGCGAGCAGGAGGCGAAGGACGGCGGCCACGTCTATGTGCCGCTCAACATCGGTGTCGGTCTCAACACCGGCTCCTGCGTGGTCGGCAATATGGGCTCCGATGTGCGCTTCGACTATTCGGTGTTCGGCGACAGCGTCAATCTGGCCTCGCGACTTGAGGGACAGTCCAAAGAGTACGGCTTCCCGATCATCGTGGGATCGAAGACTGCGCTTGCGGTGAAGGAGAAGTTTGCGATCCTCGAGCTCGATTTCATCATGGTCAAGGGCAAGAAGGAGCCCGAGGTGATCTATGCGATTGCCGGCCGCGAGGATGTCGCGAGCTCCGGCCGTTTCCAGCGGCTGCGCAACCTGACCATCGAGATGCTCGCCTGCTACCGCGGCCGCGATTGGGACGGCGCGCTCGGCGCGATCGAACGCGGCCGCAAGACCGACGAGGCGCAGACGCTGCAACATCTCTACCGCCTCTACGAGGCGCGCATCCACGCCTTCCAGAAGGAGCCGCCGCCCGACGACTGGAACGGCGCATTCGCGTTGACGACGAAATAGCCGACGCAAGCCCGCTGTCGTCCCGGCGAAGGCCGGGACCCAACCACGAATGGTCGTTGACGGAAGATCGTCTCGCCGCGTGCCCATTGCGGCGGCCGCGGCGTATGGGTGCGCAATTGCGCACCAGGCCGGGACGACGATGGAATGTCTATTCCAGCCCGATTTGGGTCAGATCCTGGAACCAGTGCTGCGCCTGCACGAAGGTCTTCACCTTCGGCGACAGCGCGTGCGGATTGGTGTCGTGCACCACCCACACCAGCGCGGCATCGTCGACGATCAGCGCGTGCGCCTGCGCCAGCAGCGCATCCTGTTTGGCGGAATCGAAGGTCTGCTTGGCCTCGTCGATCAGCGCATCGACCTTCGGGTTCTTGTAGCCGCCCCAGTTGACGCCGACCGGCGCCACCTGGCCGGAGTGGAAGAACCGCACGATGGCGTAGAGCGGATCCGACGTGACATAGGCGATGTTGTTGGCGGTGATGCCGGCATTCATCTCGTCCGCCGCGCCCTTGCGCCAGTGCGTATATAATGTCTCGAGCTCGACCACCTTGAAGTCGATGTCGATGCCGATCTCCTTGAAGCTCTGCTGCAGGAACTCGTTCATCGGCAGCGACAGCATCTGCCCGGTGCCGCCCTGGGCAATGATGAACGTCGTCTTCAGCGGCTTATCCTTCGAATAGCCGGCTTCCTCCACCAGCTTCTTCGCGGCCGCGAGGTCGTATTTCAGTTCGAACGTCGGCTTGCCGAACCACGGGCTCGACGGATCGACCTGGCCCTTGGCGGGCTTGGCGAGGCCGTTCATCAGTCCAACCACCGCGTCGCGGTCGATCGCGAGGTTGAGCGCCTTGCGCAGGCGGATGTCGGTCCATGGGGAGCCCGGCAGCACGCTCAAGTGATAGTTCCAGACATGCGGCGTCACGTTGTCGACGATCCGCATGCCGGCGGCCTTGAGCTGCGGCACGGCGTCGGGCGCCGGCGTTTCGATCAGGTCGACCTGGCCGGCCAGCAGCGCGTTGGTCCGGGTCAGCGCCTCCGGCATCGGAATCAGGATCATCTTGTCGACCTTCGCAAGCCGCTTCTTGTCCCAATAGTCCGGGTTCTTCGTCAGTTCGGCGAGCTCGCGCGGCACCAGCTTGGTCAACTTGAACGGACCGGTGCCGGAGGGCTGACTGGCGAACTTGTCCCAGTCCTTGCCGAGCTTTTCATATTGCGCGGGGCTGGAGACCAGGAACCAGAGCATCTGATAGGGGAAGAAGGAGTCGACCGTCTTGGTGGTGATCTCGATGGTGAAATCGTCGACCTTGGCGTAGCTCGCAACCGAAGGCAGGCGGGTCTTGACCTGCGCGCTCTGCCGCTTGTCGAATTGCGGTGCCTTGTCGTTCAGCACCTTGTCGAGATTCCAGATCACCGCGTCGGCATTGAAGTCGCTGCCGTCGTGGAATTTGACGCCCTTGCGCAGCGTGAAGCGCCATTTGGTCTTGTCGTTGTCGTCGACCTTCCATTCGGTCGCAAGCCCGGGCACCAGCTTGCCCGGCCGGTCGGCAACATCCATCTCCCAGGCAACCAGCGGATCGTAGATCGTGTAGGCGGTGAACTGATAGGCGCCCGCGCCGCGATCGGGCTGGCCGGTGGTCAGCGGAATGTCGGCCATCGAAATGCCGTAGCGCACAATGGACTCGGCTTGCGCCGACATGGCCGGCCAGCCCGCGGTCAAGGCAAGCGCCATTGCCGCCATCAGGATCGAATTGCGCGCACGCATATGAAGGCTCCGTTGGAAAGACGTTGGAGCCAAATCCTGCAAGCATGATGCCAGAATAGGCATCTTCGCTCCGTTCAGGCCCGAGGTGGGAAGAAATGACGCGCCCGGCGGTTATTTGCTGATGAACTATTCCCCTTGGCACAGGCATTGCATACGCTTGCCCAAGAAATAATCACCAAAACGTCACCAGACTCGAAGGGGCTGCTCAGATGCGTAACAGGAAAACCAATGCGACGGCGATCATGCTGGCGCTTGCGATAGCCACAGGCGTGCCGGCGATCGCCAGCGCCGAGACTGTGCTGCGCATTGGCATGACCGCTGCCGATATTCCGCGCACGCTCGGTCAGCCCGACCAGGGCTTTGAGGGCAATCGCTTCACTGGGCTTACGATGTATGACGCGCTGACGATGTGGGACCTGTCGTCGTCGGACAAGGCGAGCGCGATGATCCCCGGCCTTGCGACAGAGTGGAAGGTCGACGATGCCGACAAGACCAAGTGGATTTTCAAGCTGCGCTCCGGCGTCACCTTTCATGACGGCTCGCCGTTCAATGCCGACGCCGTGGTCTGGAACGTCGACAAGGTCTTGAAGCAGGACGCGCCGCAATACGATGCGAGCCAGGTCGGCGTCACCGCCTCGCGCATGCCGACGCTGGTCTCGGCGCGCAAGATCGACGACATGACGGTGGAGCTGACCACCAAGGAGCCGGACAGCTTCCTGCCGATCAACCTCACCAATTTGTTCATGGCGAGCCCGGCCAAGTGGCAGAAATTCTACGACAAGGCCGAAGGCGCCGACGCCAAGGCGAAGTCGCAGGCCGCGTGGGCCGCGTTCGCCAAGGACGCGTCGGGCACCGGCCCCTGGAAGATGTCGAGCTTCACCCCGCGCGAGCGGCTCGAGTTGGTGAAGAACGAGAATTACTGGGACAAGGCACGGGTGCCGAAGGCTGACAAGATGGTGCTGTTGCCGATGCCGGAGGCCAATGCCCGGACGGCGGCGCTGCTGTCGGGACAGGTCAACTGGATCGAGGCGCCGGCCCCGGACGCGCTGCCCGAGATCAAGCAGCGTGGTTTCAACCTCTATTCCAACGAGGAGCCACATGTCTGGCCGTGGCAGTTCTCGCGCGTCGAGGGCTCGCCGTGGAATGACATCCGCGTCCGCAAGGCGGCCAATCTCTGCATCGATCGCGAAGGGCTGCGTGACGGCCTGCTTGCCGGCCTGATGGTGCCGGCGACCGGCACGTTCGAGCCCGGCCATCCCTGGCGCGGCAACCCGACCTTCCAGATCAAGTACGACAAGCCGGCCGCGCAGAAGCTGATGCAGGAGGCGGGCTTCGGTCCGAACAAGAAGCTGACGGTCAAGATCCAGACCTCGGCATCGGGCTCGGGCCAGATGCTGCCGCTGCCGATGAACGAGTATCTGCAACAGGCGTTGGCCGAATGCTACTTCGATGTGCAGCTCGACGTCATCGAGTGGAACACGCTGTTCACCAATTGGCGGCGCGGCACCAAGGATCCGACCGCCAACGGCTCGAACGCCATCAACGTCACTTATGCGGCGATGGATCCGTTCTTCGCGCTGGTGCGCTTCCTGCAGTCGGGCATGGCGCCGCCGGTATCGAACAATTGGGGCTTCAACAACAACCCGAAGTTCGACGAGCTGGTCAAGAAGGCCCGCCAGACCTTCGAGCCGGCGGCGCGCGACGCCGCGCTGGCCGAGCTGCATGCGGCCTCGGTCGACGACGCGGCCTTCCTCTATGTCGCCCACGACGTCGCACCGCGCGCGATGAGCCCGAAGATCAAGGGATTTGTGCAGCCGAAGAGCTGGTTCGTCGACTTCTCGCCGGTCACGGTCGCGCCGTGAGGCGCTAGCCGCGCAATAGGTACACCCTCTCCCCTTGTGGGAGAGGGTGGCTTCGCAAAGCGAAGCCGGGTGAGGGGTTGTCTCCGCGGACGCTCCTTTCTCGATCGGAAATGACTGTATCCGCGGATAGAAACCCCTCATCCGGCGCGCTCGGCGCGCCACCTTCTCCCACAAAGTGAGAAGGAAGAAAGAACGCAACGTGTTCGCCTATACGTCCAGACGGATCGTCTACGTCATTCCGATCGTGCTCAGCGTGGCGCTGGTGTGCTTCCTCTTGGTGCACATCACGCCCGGCGACCCCTTGGTCGCGGTGCTGCCCGCCGATGCCTCGCAGGAGCTCGCCGCGCAATTGCGCACGGCCTACGGCTTCGATCGCCCATTGCCGGTGCAATTCGGCCTGTGGCTGTGGCGCGCGATCCATGGCGATCTCGGCAATTCGATCGCGACCGGGCGGCCCGTCCTGACCGAGGTGATGCGCGCCGTCGGCAACACCGTGATGCTGGCGATCGCGGCCGCGATGATCGGCTTTACGCTCGGCCTGCTGTTCGGCCTGATCGCCGGCTATTTCCGCGACACCTGGGTCGACAAGGTCGCGACCTCGGTTGCGATAGCCGGCGTGTCGCTGCCGCATTACTGGCTCGGCATGGTGCTGGTCATCATCTTCTCGGTGCAGCTCAACTGGCTGCCCGCGGTCGGCGCCGGGCCGGGCGGCTCCGGCGCCTGGGCGTGGGACTGGGAGCATCTGCGTTATCTGGTGCTGCCGGCGATCACCACCTCGGTGATCCCGATGGGCATCGTCACCCGCACGGTGCGCGCGCTGACCGGCGACATCCTGAGCCAGGATTTCGTCGAGGCGCTGCGCGCAAAAGGCCTGCGCGAGACCGAGGTGTTTCGCCACGTCATCAAGAATGCGGCGCCGACCGCGCTCGCGGTGATGGGCCTGCAGCTCGGCTACATGCTGGGCGGCTCGATCCTGATCGAGACCGTGTTCTCCTGGCCGGGTTCGGGCCTGCTGTTGAACTCGGCGATCTTCCAGCGCGATCTGCCGCTGCTGCAGGGCACGATCCTGGTGCTGGCGCTGTTCTTCGTGCTGCTCAACCTCCTGGTCGACATCGCGCAGGCCGCGATCGATCCGCGCATCAAGCGGAGCTAGCCATGAGTGCGATGTTGGATACCGCATTGCAGGCCGTCCCCGCGACCAAGGCGCGTGGCTATTGGGCGACGGTTGGCCGCCGCATCAGGCGCGACAAGGTCAGCATGGCTTGCGCCATCATCCTGGTGCTGATCTTTGCCTCGGCGCTGCTGGCACCATGGCTGCATCTTGCCGATCCCTATCAGGGCTCGATGATCCGCCGTCTCCGCCATATCGGCGCGCCGGGCTATCCGCTCGGCACCGACGAGCTCGGCCGCGACATGCTGGCGCGGCTGATCTATGGCGGACGGCTGTCGCTGGTCATCGGCATTCTGCCGGTGATCTTCGCCTTCGTGATCGGCACCTCGCTCGGCCTCGTCGCCGGCTATGTCGGCGGCAAGCTCAACACCGCGATCATGCGCACGGTCGACGTGTTCTACGCCTTCCCGTCGGTGCTGCTGGCGATCGCGATCTCGGGAGCGCTCGGCGCCGGCATCACCAATTCGATCGTGTCGCTGACCATCGTGTTCGTGCCGCAGATCACGCGCGTCGCCGAAAGCGTCACCACCGGCGTGCGCAACATGGATTTCGTCGAGGCGGCGCGCGCGTCCGGCGCCGGGCCCTTCACCATCATGCGCGTCCACATGCTCGGCAATGTGCTCGGCCCGATCTTCGTCTACGCCACTGGCCTGATCTCGGTGTCGATGATCCTCGCCGCCGGTCTGTCGTTCCTCGGGCTCGGCACCAAGCCGCCGGAGCCGGAGTGGGGCTTGATGCTGAATACGCTGCGCACCGCGATCTACGTCAATCCGTGGGTCGCGGCGCTGCCGGGCGCGATGATCTTCGCGGTCTCGATCTGCTTCAATCTGCTGAGCGACGGCATGCGCAGCGCCATGGACATCAGGAATTAGAGCATGAGCGACGCCAATCTCTCCGTCGATATGCTGGAGCCGGTCGCCGACATCGGCGGCGCCGCGCAGCCGCTGCTGCAGGTCAAGGGACTGACCAAGCACTTCCCGGTGCGCGGCGGCCTGTTCAGTCCGCGCAAGACCGTGCGCGCCGTCGACGACGTCACCTTCGCGGTCATGAAGGGCGAGACCGTCGGCATTGTCGGCGAATCCGGCTGCGGCAAATCGACCACCGCGCGGCTGTTGATGCACCTGATGGCACGCGATGCCGGCGATATCATCTATGACGGAAGGCAGGTCGGCCCGTCGCTCTCGCTGCGCGATTTGCGGCGCGGCGTGCAGATGGTGTTCCAGGACAGCTACGCCTCGCTCAATCCGCGCCTCACCATCGAGGAATCGATCGCCTTCGGGCCAAAGGTCCACGGCATGGCCGACGACACGGCGCGGACGCTGGCGCGCGAATTGCTCGGTAAGGTCGGCTTGCGGCCGGAGATTTTCGCCAACCGCTATCCGCACGAGGTGTCCGGCGGCCAGCGTCAGCGCGTCAATATCGCGCGTGCGCTCGCGCTGTCGCCGCGGCTCGTGATCCTCGATGAAGCGGTGTCCGCACTCGACAAATCGGTCGAGGCGCAGGTGCTCAATCTGCTCGCCGACCTGAAGCGGGAATTCGGCCTGACCTACCTGTTCATCAGCCACGACCTCAACGTCGTCCGCTACATCTCCGACCGCGTGCTGGTGATGTATCTCGGCGAGGTCGTCGAACTCGGCCCGGTCGATGCGGTCTGGGATGCGCCGGCGCATCCCTATACCCGCGCGCTGCTGGCGGCGATGCCGTCATCCGATCCCGACAAGCGCACCGAGGTGCCGCCGATCTCGGGCGATCCGCCCAATCCGATCGATCCGCCATCGGGCTGCCGGTTTCACACCCGTTGTCCGTTTGCGGAGCCGCTCTGCGCAAACGACACGCCAAAACTCAGCGATCTCGATACAATGGGCCATCAAGCGGCGTGCTACATGGCCATTCCTGGCTCGGGGCACAGCCGCGCGCCGGCAAAAGCAAAAGGAGAAAACGCGGCATGACTAGACCCACACCCAAGGATGTCAAGGTGATCGCGCACGTCGCCGACGTGCCCGCCGACGACGAAGTCGCCACCCGGATCGCCAATTCGATCGGGCCGGCATTCGACGGCTTTGCACCGATCTCCGGTACGCTGCCCTTCGATCTCGAACCCGCGAGCTTCCTGCTGGCGCAGATCGCGCAGAAGATCGAGAAGGTGTCTAAATGAGCTCTGATCCGGCCCTGATGACGCTGACCGCGGTCGCCAAGGCGATTGCCGACAAGAAAGTTTCCTCGCATGAGGTGACGCGCGCCGTGCTGCATCGCGTTGCGGAATGGCAGCCGCGCCTCAACGCCTATATGGCGGTCGAATCCGAGCAGGCGCTGGCCGCCGCCACCGAGGCCGATACCGCGCTTGCCAGGGGCAATAGTCGCGGTGCGCTGCACGGCGTGCCGCTGGCGCACAAGGACATGTATTATGATGCCGGCAAGGTCGTGACCTGCGGCTCGCTGATTCGCCGCGACTTCGCGCCGAAGACGACCGCGACCGCCCTGCAGCGGCTGAAGGATGCCGGACAGGTCCGCCTCGGCTCGTTGCAAATGGTCGAGTTCGCCTATGGGCCGACCGGCCACAACGTGCATTACGGCGCGGTGCGCAATCCCTGGAACACCGAGCACATCACCGGCGGCTCGTCGTCGGGCTCGGGCTCGGCGGTCGCCGCGCGGCTCACCTTCGCGGCGCTCGGCTCCGACACCGGCGGCTCGGTGCGCATGCCGGCGCATTTCTGTGGCGTCACCGGCCTGAAGACGACGGTCGGCCGCGTCAGCCGCGCCGGTGCGATGCCGCTGTCGCAGTCGCTCGATACCGTCGGTCCGCTGGCGCAGACCGCGGAGGACTGCGCGCTGCTGCTCGGCCTGATGGCCGGGGCGGACCCGGAGGACCTGACAGCGTCGACACAGCCGGTGCCGGACTATATGGCCGCGACCAAGCAGTCGCTGGAGGGTCTGAAGATCGGCGTCCCGACGGCGTTCTATGTCGACGACCTCGACCCTGAGGTGGCGCGTATCCTCGACGAGACTATCGCCACCTTGAAGAAAGAGGGCGCCGAGATCGTCAAGGTCGAGCTGCCCGATCAGCGCCAGCTCTCTTCGGCATCGCAACTGGTGCTCGCGGTCGAGGCTGCCGCCTTCCACAAGCGCTGGATGATCGAGCGGCCGCAGGATTACGGTGCGCAGGTCCTGATGCGGCTGCAGAACGGCCTGACCATTCCGGCGGTCACCTATCTCGAGGCGATGCGCTGGCGCGGACCCGCGCTCGCCGCGCACAACGCGGCGGTCAACGGGGTCGATGCGGTGATCGCGCCGTCGTCGCCGGTGCCGGCGCCGACGATCGCGGAGAGCGATGTCGGCAATGGTCCGGGCGCCGACGCGGTGCTGCAGCGGCTGACGCGGTTCACCCGCCCGGTCAACTATCTCGGCCTGCCGTCGCTCTCGATTCCCTCCGGCTTCACCAAGACGGGTCTGCCGGTCGGCATGCAACTGATTGGTCGCTCCTTCGAGGAAGCGGTTCTGCTCCGGATCGGCGCCGCGTTCCAGCGCGCCACTGATTTCCACGCCAGGGTGCCCAAGCTCGCATGACCAACCTCGTCGAGATCAACAACCTCAATATCCGCTTCACCGGCGATCGCACGGTCCATGCCGTGAACGATCTCAGCCTGCAGCTCGGCGAGGGCGAGGTGTTGGGGCTGCTCGGCGAGTCCGGCTCGGGCAAGAGCGTGACGCTGCGCGCGTTGATGCGGCTGTTGCCGAAGAAACGCACGCAGATCTCCGGCAGCGTCAAGGTGCTGGGACAAGAGGTGCTGGCGATGGACGATGAGGCGCTGTCCGGATTTCGCGGCCAGACCGTCTCGATGATCTTCCAGGAGCCGGCGCTGGCGCTCGATCCGGTCTACACCATCGGCCGCCAGATCGCGGAGACGGTGATGCGCCACGAGGGTAAGAGCGAGCGCGAGGCCACGGCCCGCGCGCTCGAAATGCTCGAGGTGGTGCGGATCCCCTCCGCGAAGCGGCGGCTGGACTCCTATCCGCACGAAATGTCGGGCGGGATGCGCCAGCGTGCGATGATCGCGCTGGCGCTGGCTTGCAAGCCGAAGATCCTGCTCGCCGACGAGCCGACCACGGCGCTCGATGCCACCGTGCAGATCCAGATCCTGCTGCTGCTGCGCGAATTGCAGCGCGAGTTCGGCATGTCGGTGATCTTCGTCACTCACGACATCGGTGTCGCGATCGAGATCTGCGACCGCGTTGCGGTGATGTATGCCGGCCAGATCGTGGAGCAGGGCGCCTTGCGCGATATCGTGCGCTCACCGGTGCATCCCTATGCCAAGGGCCTGCTGGCCTCGACCATTCACGGCGCGATGCGCGGCCAGCGGCTGGAAACCATTCCGGGCACCCCGCCCTCGCTCGATCATGCGCCGGCCAGTTGCTCCTTTGCACCGCGTTGCAAGTTCGCCGAGCCGCGCTGCAGCGAGCGCTTGCCGCCGGTCGTGCAGGTCGCTCCCGGCCGTTTGGCACGGTGCATCCTGGCCGAGCCGGCGCCCGCCACGGCCTAGCTCGCCCGCGCGACGGCGTCCGTGATCCAGCGCCGCACCGCCGCGATGCGGCGGTCCCGCGCCTGCTCGGTGCGGGAGACCAGGTAAATCGTCTCACTGTGCGCCGCCTCGAACGCAAACGGCGCCACCAGCCGCTTGCCGAAGCCCGGCCGCGCCTTGATCAGCGGCGCGATCGCAATCGCGACGCCGAGCCCGTGTTCGGCGGCCTCCAGCATCGCCGGCACGCTGTCGAGCCACAGATGTCCGCGCGGAGCGAGATTCGGCAGCCCGGCCTCCCTCAGCCAGGCCGGCCACGCCCGCGGCTGCGTCGTGACATGGATCAGCACCTCGCGCGACAGGTCCGCAGGGGTCCGAAGACCAGCCTTGACCAGCGCCGGCGTGCAGACTGGCAATCCTTTGACCTGTACCAGCGGCTCGACCTTCAGCCCGGTGGCATGTTCCCGCCCGTAGCGGATCGCGACATCGACGCGCGATCCGTTGAAGTCGGCATATTGGTGGGTGGCCTCGATCCGCAGCGTCAGTTGCGGATGGCGCCGCTTGAACTCCGGCAGCGCCGGCAGCAGCACGGCACTGGTGAAGAACGGCAATGAGCTGATCCAGAGCTCGCCGCTGGCCTCGCCGCGTCGCCGCAGCATGTCACGGCTCGCCTCCTGCAGCGTCGCCAGCGCGGCCGACACTTTTGCAAGGTAGCGCTCGCCGTCGTCGGTCAACCGCACCTGGCGCGCGCCGCGGACGAACAGTTTGGTGCCGAACTGCTCTTCCAGCCCGCGGATCTGGTGGCTGATCGCCGACGGGCTCAGCGACAGGTCTCGCGCGGCACGCCGGAAGCTGAGTTGAGTGGCCGCGCGCTCGAAGGCGAGCAGCGCCGGCAGCGGCGGGATCACCCGCGGATCGGGGGCATCCAATGGATGAATCTTGCTCACCTGAAGTGATGAATGGCCTTTTGTCATGGCCGCTATTCTTGGATCAGATTGGCCAAACGCTCAATCCTGCTCATCTCAGGGGATCATTCGCCTTGGCCATCTTCGAACCGCTCGCCACGTCCCATCACTGGAAGCCGGCGGCGCTGGCGGCCGGGCCGTTCACAGGCCTTCAGGGCGGCGCGGTCGCAAGCCTGCTGACCGGCGAGGTCGAGGCCATGGCCGGCGCGCGCAATTGGGGCACCGCGATCTCGGCGGCGGCCTGGTTCCTGCGGCCGACGCCAATGGCGGAACTGCGCACGCACGTCACCGTGGTGACCGAAGGCGGCCGGGTCAGTGTCGTCGACAACACGCTCTGGCCGGCCGGCGAGGAGCAACCCTGCGCGACGGTACGCGTGACGCTGTCGCGCGAGCGTGCCGTCGAGGTCCCGGGATTTTACGGGAGCGCAGCCGATCCGGTGGATCCCACGGTGTTTCCGTTGCGCAGCCCACACGCGGTCCATGGCCGCAGCTGGTTCATGGATGCGATGGAAGCCCGTGCCGGCGGCGATACCGCCTGGTTTCGCTTGCATCACGCCGTCATCGCGGACGCCGGCCCGTTGGCGCGGGTGCTCGGCCCGGCTGACTGGACCCACGGCATCGCGCGGCCGGTCCAGAACGTGGTGGCAGACCCCAATCCGAACCTTGCGGTGCAGCTGTTCCGGTCGCCGCGGGGCGCCTGGATCGGCGTTCGCGCCGATGCGCGCTGGCGCCCGGAGGCGGGGCTCGGCGTCGGCAGCGGGGTGTTGCTCGATGTGGATGGCGAGATCGGCCGGGTCTCGATGTCGGTCATTCTCGTGCCGCTTCCGGGAAGCGCGCCCGCGCGAGGCCAGGGTTCCGCCGCCGGTTAACCCTAATTTATTCCGTCAACTGTCGGTGCGATCACAAAATGAGGCCGCGAACCATGCTTTGGTTCACGCGACTTAAAATGGACGGTGGTCGCAAACGTCTATACAACGTGGCGATCACGTAACTCTTTTGTTTTGCAGAGATCAGTTTTTATGGCAGCCGCGCCCGCTGTCCGGCGTTCCGAACTGGCTGAGGCGCTGCGCGCTTGCCGCAGCGCCTTTATCGGCGTCGGCCTCATCAGTTGCATGATCAACCTGCTCTACCTGACAGGTTCGATGTTCATGCTGCAAGTCTACGACCGGGTGCTGCCGAGCCGCAGCGTTCCGACCCTGGTCGGCCTCGTGGTCATCGCCGCGGTCCTCTACATGGCTCAGGGCGTGCTCGACCTGCTGCGCGGACGGATCCTCGGCCGCGTCGGCACCTCGCTCGACGAAGCGCTCAATGCGCGGGTGTTCGACACTGTCGTGCGGCTGCCGCTGATGGCCGGCAATCGCAGCGAAGGCCTGCAGCCGCTGCGCGACCTCGACAATGTGCGCTCTTTCCTCGGCAGCATGGGTCCCGGCGCGTTCTTCGATCTGCCATGGCTGCCGTTCTACATGGTGATCTGCTTTGCCTTCCATTGGCTGCTTGGCGTCACGGCGCTGGTCGGCGCGATCATCCTGGTGACGCTGACGCTGATCACCGAATACTTGTCGCGCACGCCGGCCAAGGAAGCGATGACGCTCGCGGCGCGGCGCAACGATCTTGCCGCCTCCAGCCGCCGCAACGCCGAGGTGCTGGTGGCGATGGGCATGGCCGGCCGCATGAACAGGCGCTGGAACGAGGCCAACGAGGAATATCTGTCCGGCAACCAGCGTGCGAGCGACGTCACCGGCGGGCTCGGCGCGGTCGCCAAGGTGCTGCGCATGATGCTGCAGTCCGCCGTGCTCGCGGTCGGCGCCTATCTCGTGATCCATCAGGAGGCCACCGGCGGCATCATCATCGCCGGCTCGATCCTGAGCGCGCGGGCACTGGCGCCGGTCGATCTCGCGATCGCGCATTGGAAGGGCTTCGTCGCCGCGCGGCAGAGCTGGCAGCGGCTCAACCGCCTGCTGCAGCAAATTCCGGCGCGGCCCGAGCAGACGCTGTTGCAGGCGCCGGAGAAGAAGCTTTCGGTCGAGGCCGTGACCATGGTCGCGCCGGGCGACCAGCGCGCCATCGTGCAGGACATCACCTTCGCCGTCGAAGCCGGCAGCGGCGTCGGCGTGATCGGCCCGAGCGGCTCCGGCAAGTCGTCGCTGATCCGGGCGCTGGTCGGCGTCTGGATGCCGGCGCGGGGCAAGGTACGGCTCGACGGCGCCGCGCTCGACCAATGGTCGTCCGACCAACTGGGGCGCCACGTCGGCTATTTGCCGCAGGACGTCGAACTGTTTGCCGGTACGGTCGCCCAGAACATCTGCCGGTTCGATCCCGACGCCAAGTCCGACGGCATCATCGCGGCGGCCAAGGAGGCCGGCGTGCATGAGATGATCATCAAGATGCGCGAGGGCTACGACACCCAGGTCGGCGAGCAGGGCACCGCGCTCTCCGCGGGCCAGGCGCAGCGCGTGGCGCTGGCGCGGGCGCTGTACGGCAACCCGTTCCTGATCGTGCTGGATGAGCCGAACTCCAATCTCGACAGCGAAGGCGACGAGGCGCTGACCCGCGCGGTGCGCGGCGCCCGCGAGCGCGGCGCGGTCGTCATCGTGGTTGCGCACCGGCCGATCGGCATCGAGGGCGTCGACCATCTGCTGGTGCTGAAGGACGGCCGCATGCAGACCTTCGGGCCGAAGGAGGCTGTGCTCGCGCAGGTGCTGCAGCGTGCCGCGCCGCCGGTGCCGACGCCGATCAAGATCGTCGCGGATGCGGGAGCCGCAAAGTCATGACCGATCAACCGCGCAACGCACATCGCTCGATCCGCAAGCATCTGATCGTCGGCCTCGCCGTGGTTCTGGTTCTCGGCGGGGGCGTCGGCGGCTGGGCCGCAACGGTGCCGATCTCGGGTGCGCTGATCGCGCCGGGCTCGGTGGTGGTCGAATCCAACGTCAAGAAGGTGCAGCATCCGACCGGCGGCGTGGTCGGCGAGGTGCGGGTGCGCGACGGCGACGTGGTCAAGGCGGGCGACATCGTCGTGCGCCTCGACGAGACCGTCGTGAAGGCCAGCCTTGCGATCGTGGTCAAGACGCTGAACGGTCTTTATGCGCGCGCGGCCCGGCTCGAGGCCGAGCAGCAGGGCCGCGACAAGATCACCTTCCCGCCGCAGCTGCTCGAGCAGGCCAAGGATCCGGACGTTCGCGACATCATGGCGAGCGAAACCAAGCTGTTCGAGGTTCGCGTCAACGGCCGCACCGGCCAGAAGGCGCAGCTGCGCGAGCGCGTCACCCAGCTCAACGAGGAGATCTCCGGCCTGCAGGCGCAGGAGAGCGCCAAGGACAAGGAGATCGCGCTGGTGCAGCAGGAGCTGGTCGGCGTCCGCCAGCTCTATGAGCAGCATCTGGTGCAGCTGACGCGCCTGACCACGCTCGAGCGCGACGCGGCGCGGCTCTCCGGCGAGCGCGCGCAGTACATCGCCTCGCGCGCGCAGGCCAAGGGCAAGATCACCGAGACCGAGCTGCAGATCATCCAGGTCGACAAGGACATGCTGGCGGAGGTCTCGAAGGACCTGCGCGAGACCAACGACAAGATCGGCGAGTTCGTCGAGCGCAAGGTCACCGCAGAGGACCAGCTCCGCCGCATCGACATCCGCGCGCCGCAGGACGGCGTCGTGCTGCAATCGACCGTGCACACCGTCGGCGGCGTCATTACCGCGGGCGATGCCATCATGATGATCGTGCCGAAGGCCGACGATCTGTCGGTCGAGGCCAAGGTCAATCCGCAGGACATCGACAAGCTGCAGGTCGGACAGAAGACAGTGCTGCGGCTCTCCGCCTTCAACCAGCGCACCACGCCGGAGCTGAACGGCGTCGTCACCCGCGTCTCCGCCGACGTCACCACCGACCAGCGCACCGGGCAGAGCTATTACACCATCCGCGTCTCGATGCCGCCGGAAGAAGTGGCGCGCCTCGGCAGCGAGGTGAAGATCATCCCGGGCATGCCGGTGGAAGCCTTCGTCCAGACCGGCGACCGCACCATGCTGTCCTATCTGATGAAGCCGATGAGCGACCAGTTCATGCGCTCGTTCCGCGAGAAGTGAGCCGCGCGCTGCTCTTGTAGCCCGGATGAAGCGCAGCGAAATCCGGGAACAGTCGCTCAGCGGATGAAGTCGTCCCGGATTGCGCTTCGCTTCATCCGGTCTACGCAGTCCTCGTTAGATTGCAGGCTCTTTCCCCAAGTCGTCCCTGCGAAACCAGGGACCCATAACCACAGGATCGAGTTGTTGAAGCAGGCTGTGGCTCCAGCGGACCATCGTCAATTGCCATCGGTGATTATGGGTCCCGGGTCGCGCTTCCGCCTCCGCTCTTCGAGCCTCGGTGAGACAAGTAGCTTGCCCGGGACGACAGGGAAAAATTACCGTTCCAGATTCTTCAACAACAGCTCCAGCGCCGCCTTCGCAAATGCCTGCATGTTCGCCTGCCGGTCGCCGCTCGCGGTCTCCAGCGTGATCACCTGCTGGTGGGGGCCTGCGACAGCCATGCAGCTGTGGCCGGCGGCATCGCCGTAGCGGTTGCCGGTCGGGCCGGCGGCACCGGTCTCCGACAATCCCCAGTCGGTCGCGAGGCGCTCGCGGATCTGCCGCGCCAGCAATTGCGCGTAAGGTTCCGACGCCGAGCGGATGCCGCGCATGGCGTCGTCGGGAATGTCCATCAGCGCGCGCCGCGCGTCGCGGGTGTAGATCACGCCGCCGCCGAGGAAATAGGCCGACGCGCCGGGAACCGCGAGCAGCGATGCGGAGATCAGTCCGCCGGTTGAGGATTCCGCGACCGCAATCGTCTGCTTGTTCGCGATCAGTTTTGCGGCGACCTGTTCGGCGATGGATGTGAGCGCGTTCATCGGCCTTCTTTCTCGTTGCTTGCCATGAAAATCCCGTGGGGCGTCCTGCCCTCCTAGCACACCACGCAGCCCTTTGCCGAGTTGCAGGCCGCGGCATGGCCTGATTGAATGCAAGACAAGAACCAGGCGCCGCCCGACAAGCTTGTCGTGAGAGCGTGCGCGGAGGAAACATCATGACGTCGCCGATCGCGGGCGGCGTGGATTGCGATCTGCATCCCGCCGTGCCTCACCTCACCAGCCTGCTGCCGTACATGAACGACTACTGGCGCGACCAGGTGACGACGCGCGGCATGACCGACCTGATCTCGCAATCCTATCCGACCAATTCGCCGATCTCGTCGCGGCCGGACTGGCGTCCAGCGCAAGGCAAGCCGGGCTCGAGCCTTGCGGACATGCAGCGGCAGGCGCTCGACCAGTTCGGCACGGCCTACGGCATCTGCAATCCGCTCTACGGCGTGCAGATGGTGTTCTCCGAGGACATGGCCGATGCGTTCTGCCGCGCGCTGAACGACTGGCTGGTCAAGGAATGGCTCGACAAGGACGATCGCCTGCGCGGCTCGATCGTGATCCCGGTGCAGAGCATCGAGAAGGCGGTCGCCGAGATCGAGCGCTGTGCGCAGGACAAGCGCTTCGTGCAGGTGTTGATGCTGGTGATGGGCGACATGCCGCTTGGCAAGCGGCACTACTGGCCGATCTACGCCGCGGCGGAACGGCTCGGCCTGCCGGTCGGCATCCATGCCGGCAGCGCCTATCACAATCCGCCGACCTCGGTCGGCTGGGGCTCCTATCACATCGAGGATTATGTTGCGCAGGCGCAGGCGTTCCAGACCCAGCTCACCAGCCTGATCGTCGAGGGCGTGTTCGCGCGCCATCCGAACCTGAAAATGGTGATGCTGGAGTCCGGCTTCACCTGGCTGCCGCCATTCCTGTGGCGGCTGCACAAGTTCTGGCGCGGCGTGCGCATGGAGACCCCGTGGGTCGACCGCGCGCCGCTGGAGATTGTGCGCAGCAACATCCGCTTCTCGCTGCAGCCGGTCGATGCGCCGCCGGACGGAGACACGCTGAACCGCCTGTTCGACCATATGCAGTCGGACGAATTGATCCTATTCTCGTCAGATTATCCGCATTGGCAGTTCGACGGTGACGAGGTGCTGCCGCACGGGTTGTCGCAGGATCTGGTACGCAAGATCATGATCGATAATCCGCATGCGACCTATGGCCGGCTCAAGGTGAAGGAGAAGACGCCATGAACATCCAGCTCCGCGAGCGTCCCAAAACCGCATCGCCGACCAGCATCAAGACCGCGATCGCCGACTGCGACATCCATCCGGCCCGCGCCACCAAGGATGAATTGTATCCTTATCTCGAAAAGCGCTGGCATGCGCATCTCGAGACCTTCGGCGTCCATGCCTATCAGGGCATGATGGGAGGCCCGCCCTATCCGAAGGCGCAGCCGAATGCGTCGCGCCGCGATGCCTATCCGCCGGAAGGCGGCCCGCAGGGCTCGTCGCTGTCCTTCATGCAGAGGCAGCATCTCGATCCCAACAATGTCGCGCTCGGCGTGCTCAACCCGCTCAACACCGGGCAAGGTACCCGCAATCAGGATCTCGCCGGCGCGATCTGTTCGGCAATCAACGACTGGCAAATCGAGAAATGGACCAGCAAGGATACCCGGCTGAAAGGCTCGGTCGTCGTCGCCAATGAGGATGGCATGTCGGCCGCCGCCGAAATCCGCAAGCGCGCAGGCGACACAAATTTCGTCCAGGTGCTGCTGCTGAGCCGCAATGTCGAGCCGCTCGGCCAGCGCCGCTACTGGCCGATCTATGAGGCGGCACAGGAAGCCGGCCTTCCGATCGGGGTGCACGCATTCGGCTTCGGCGGCAACCCGATCACCGCGTCGGGCTGGCCGAGCTACTATATCGAGGAGATGGTCGGGCATTCGCAGTGCCAGCAGACCGCGCTGGCGAGCCTCGTGCTCGAGGGCGTGTTCGAGCGCTTCCCGAAACTGAAGATGGTGATGGTCGAGGCCGGCTTCGGTTGGGCGCCGTCGCTGGCCTGGCGGCTCGACAAGGTGTTTTCGCGGCTGCATGCCGAGGTGCCGCATCTGAAGCGCAAGCCGTCGGAATATATCCGCGACCACATCTGGTGGACGACGCAGCCGATGGAGGATCCGGAGAGCCGCGACCATCTGTTCCAGACCATCGAGTGGATCGGCTGGGACAGGCTGCTGTTCGCGACCGATTACCCGCATTGGGATTACGACGAGCCGTCGCGCGTGCTGCCGGCCGGCGTCAGCGATGCCAATCGCCAGGCGTTCTATCTCGACAACGCCAAGCAGTTGTACGGTATCGCATGATCCGAAAAAGTGGGAACCGGTTTTTCGAATCAGATCATGCGTGAGAACGATTGATGACGCGGCATGTGATAGCCCCGGTGGACGAGCTGCCGCCGGGTTCGCGAAAATTTCTCGAGATCGACGGACGGCCGATCGCGGTCTTCAACGTCAAGGGCGAGTTCTTCGGCCTGCTGAACCGCTGCCCGCATCAGGGCGCGGCGCTGTGTGAGGGGCCGCTGATCGGGCTCGCGTCGTCGTCGGACCCCGGCGAAATCGAATACACCAAGCTCGGCGAGATCCTGCGCTGCCCCTGGCACGGCTGGGAGTTCGACATCCGCACCGGCCAGTCCTATTGCGACCCGCGCCGCTTCCGCGTGCGCGCCTATCCGGTCAGCGTCGAGCCGGGCACCAATGTGGTGAAGGGACCGTATGTCGCCGAGACCATCAAGGTCGCGGTGGAGAGTGACTACGTGGTGGTGGATTTGTAGCCGCGACCGTCCCGAAATCCTGTTCACCGGAGATGGCAGTCGGTGAGCGTCATGCAAAGCATCCTCTTGCGTGCGTTTGGCCGTCCTCGGGGCCTCCTGGGGAGGCTCGGCGGCATGATCATGTCGCGCACCAATGCAGATTGCGGCGCGTGGGTCGCAGATCGCCTCGAGATCGGACCTGACGACAGCGTGCTCGAAGTTGGGTTTGGTCCGGGCGCCGTCATTCATCGTCTGTCGACATTGGTATCGGCCGGACGCGTCGCGGGCATTGATCCGTCGCAGGAGATGGTCGGGCAAGCTCGCGCCCGGAACGCGGCCGCGATCGAGGATGGTCGTGTCGAGCTTCGGCTTGGCTCCGTGAGCGCATGCCATTCGATGCGGACAGCTTCGATGCGGCGCTGGCGATCAACTCGATGCAGGTCTGGCCGGATGCCGTCGCCGGGCTACGTGAGGTCCGTCGCGTGATGAAGCCGAGCGGCAGGATCGCACTCGGCTTTACGCGCTACTCCGGACAGCCCAAGGAAGGGGTGACGGAAAAGCTGGCAGCGGCCGGCTTCACGCAGGCTCAGCTGGTCGAGACAAATGAGTGGTTCTGTGCGCTGGCGACAAAGCCCGATGCAAGATGAGTTCGTAAGCCGGGCTACGCTGCGCTAACCCACCACCATTCATTCCGCCATCATCTGCCGTTCGCGCGCATAGCGCACCAGCGCGACAAAGCGGTAGATACCGTGCACGAATTTGCCGTAGGGCATGGTGATGAACAGCGCGAACACCACGCCGAGATGCAGCGCCAGCAGCGGGCCCATCGCGGCGGTCTCGCGCCACAGCAGCAAGGCGAGGCCGGTGATGCTGGTCAGGAACAGCATCAGGATGAACGCGGTGTCCATGCCCATGCGCTGCTCGTCGACCAGCACGCGGTCGCGCTTCCATTTCTCGCCGAGCAGGCCGAGCGGGCCGACCACGAGCCCGATGCCGCCGAGCGTGCCGAGCACGACGGGCAGGTCCCACCACGCATAGGGTGCCTCGCGCGCCAGGAGGTAGTGATACAGCGTGCCGACGCAGGTCGCGGCGAAGCACAGCGCGAAGCCATAGAAGGTGAAGTGGTGATACAGCTTGCGGCGGTCGGTCGGCTGGTCGTCCTCGTTGAAGCAGCCGACACCGCCGCCGTCGAGGTAGCGCAGCTCGCCGGCGTCGCGGACCGCCTGCAACAGCGCCTTCGCATCCGTCGTCATGCCGACCGGCTCGCCGATGTCGCGCCAGAAGGCGCGCACGCCCATTACCAGCGCCAGGATCGCGTAGAGCAGGGCTAAGCCGAACAGCAGCGCCATCGCATTGTGCGGCATCAGTTTGTAGAACGCGCCGGGACCGGTGTGGATGCCGGTGAGCACGCCGCGATCACTGACCGCGGCGAAGCCGAAGATAAAGGCGGCGACGCTGAGCGCTGCGATCAGGCTGATGACGAGGCCGTTGTGCGCGAACGCGCCGGCAAAGGCGCGCGGCCAAGCATAGGCGGCATAGGATTCGGCGCGCGCGACCGCGAGCGTCTTCGGTACATTGACGTTGAATTCGTGCGGCGGCGAGAACTGGCAGTCGGTGTAGCAGGCGCCGCAGCTATGGCAGAGGTTGGCGAGGTAGTTGAGATCGCCGTCGGAGAAGGCGCGGCGCATCTCCATCGCGGGAAACACCGCGCACAGGCCCTCGCAATAGCGGCAGGAATTGCACACCGTCATCAGACGGTCGGCTTCCTGCAAGATACTCGTCCCGTGCATCGCGTCAGTCCCGCCTTCAGTTCCGCGCATTCTTGGCTGCTTCCCGGCCGGCGACGCGGCCGAACACGCTGCCGATGGTCATGCCGATGCCGGCGGCATAGCCCTTGCCGAGCACGTTGCCGGCCATGATCTCGCCGGCGGCGAACATGTTGGCGGACGGCTTGCCGTCCTTCATCAGTATCCGCGCCTCCCTGTTCACGCGGGTGCCGAGATAGGTGAAGGTGATGCCGGGCCGCACCGGATAGGCGAGATAGGGCGGCGTCTCGATCCGGCGCGCCCAATGCGTCTTCGGCGGCGTGATGCCTTGGGTAGCGCAGTCGTCGAGGATGGTGTGGTCGAAGGTGCCGGGCTGCACCGCGGCGTTGAACTCGGTGATGGTCTTTTCCAGCGCGGCCGCGTCGAGCTCGAGCTTGCCGGCGAGCTCGGCAATCGTCGCACCCGCGATCGGCGGAAACAGCGTCGGCATGAAGCTCGTCACCACGGTCGAGTCGAAGATGATGTAGGCGATCTGGTCCGGCTGCGCGGCGACCAGCCGGCCCCAGATCGCATAGCGCTTGGGCCAGATGTCCTCGCCCTCGTCGTAGAAGCGCTCGGCATGCTTGTTGACGACGATGCCGAACACGACCGAATCGTGACGCGTGATGATGCCGCCGTCGAATTTCGGCGCGCGGGCGTCGATCGCCACGGCATGGCATTGCGTCGGATCGCCGATCTCCTGCACGCCCTTGGCGAGCAGCATCTTGAGGATCGCGCCGCGATTATAGGGCGTGCCGCGGATCAGGAAATTGTCGGCCGCATCGCCCCAGGATTCCTTCAGCCATTCGATGTTGGCCTCGAAGCCGCCGGCGGCCGCAACCAGGGTCGAGGCGCGGACCTCGGTCTTGCCGCCGACCGGCTGCTTCAGCTGCGCCGAAAGGAACATGCCGTCCTCGACCGTGAGATCGATGACCTCGGCATCGTAGAGGATGTCGACGCCGAGCTCCTCGGCGGTGCGATAGAGCGCGTTCAGCATCGCGCGGCCGCCGCCGAGGAAGAACGAGTTGGTGCGGCCAAGGCTCAGCGTGCCGCCGAGCGACGGCTGCCAGCGCACGCCCTGCTCGACGATCCAGTTCAGGATGTCCTTGGACTCGTGGATCATGAAGCGGGCCAGTTCCTCGTCGGTCTGGCCGCCGGTCACCAGCAGCAAATCCTTCCAGAACTCCTCCTCGGTGTAGGGACCGGTGAGGATCTCGGTCGCCGCGTCATGGGCGCAGCGCATGTTGCGGGTGTGGCGGGTGTTGCCGCCGCGATAGAATTTCGGGGCGCCTTCCAGCACCAGGACGGAAGCGCCGGCGCGCCGTGCGCTGATCGCAGCGCACAGCGCGGCGTTGCCGCCGCCGATCACCAGCACGTCGAACCTGCGCGTCAGATCAACCATGCGCTCTTGTTATCGTTGTTGGCATGGAAAGCAACACGGCCGGGCGCATGAGCATGATCCGGAAAAGCGTGTCGCGATTTTCCGGAGAAGTCATGCCCAGCGAGCCCACCCGGCCGCGAAGTGGAATATCAGGCCGCAACCGTCTCGCGCTGCTCGATGGTCTGGCCGCCACGATAGACGATCAGCGCGGCGACGATGCCGAGAGCTGCGGCGCACATCAGCCAGTAGCCGGGCGAAGCCTTGTCGCCAGTTTGCTGGATCAGCCAGGTCGAGGCGAACGGCGTGAAGGTGCCGAACAGCCCGGCCGCCAATGCAAAGGCCAGCGAGAAGCAGGTGGTGCGGACATGCGCCGGCACGATCTCGACCAAGCAGCCCAGCATGGTGCCGCTGTAGACGCCGAAATAGAACGAGAACATCATCTCGACCGCCAGCATCTTGCCGAACGAGGGATTGGTCACCAGCCAGTGCAACGCCGGATAGGCCGTGATGAGGGACAGGCCGGCGATCGCCAGCAGCACCGGCTTGCGGCCGATCCGGTCGGACACCGCGCCGCCGACCGGATTCCAGATGAAATTGGTCACCGCAACCAGCAGCGTCACCAGCAGCGCATCCTGGGTCGAGAGCTTCAGCACGGTCTTGCCGAAGGTCGGCGTATAGACGGTGACGAAGTAAAAGGTGGTGGTGGTCAGCACCGCGATCATCATGCCGAGCACGACGATGCGCCAGTTCGCGATCGCCGAGGCGAACACCTCGCTTGCGGTCGGATGCTTCTTCATCGCGAGGAACGCCGGGGTCTCCTCCAGCGTCCGGCGCAGGAAGAAGATCACCGGGATGATCAGGCAGCCGACGAAGAACGGGATGCGCCAGCCCCAGGAGGCCACGGTCGCGGCCGGCATGCTCTCGCTGAGGACGAAGCCGAGGATCGAGGCGACGAAGATCGCGACCTGCTGGCTCGCCGACTGGAACGAGGTGTAGAAGCCGCGATTGCCGGGCGTGGCGATCTCCGCGAGATAGACCGAGACGCCGCCGAGCTCGACGCCGGCGGAGAAGCCCTGCAGCAGGCGCGCGATCAGCACGATGATCGGCGCCGCAATGCCGATGGTCGAATAGCTCGGGCAGAGCGCGATCACCACGGTGCCGATAGCCATGATCGACAGCGTCACGATCAGGCCCTTGCGGCGGCCGATGCGGTCGATATACGCGCCGAGCACGACGGCGCCGACCGGGCGCATCAGGGCGCCGAGCCAGAAAACGCCGAACGCGTTGAGCAGCGCCGCGGTCTCGTTCTCGGAGGGGAAGAAGGCCTTCGCAATCGCCTGGGCGTAGAAGCCGAACAGGAAGAAGTCGAACTGCTCGAGGAAATTGCCGCTGGTCGCGCGAAGGATGGCGCCAAGACGCGATTTGATCTGCGGGACTTGCGATGAACTCGACTGCGACATAACGCCCTTTCCTCCCCGTGACAAAAACGGCCGGCGCAAATTGTCTCGCCGGCCAAAGCAGTTAACTGCCATGTGCGGCAATTTGGCACGGCTGTCCGGCGCGACCAACCCGGAATCACGCGGGGGGCTATGGGAAAAAAGCCGTAGGTGGAAATCGCAGGGAGCCTTTCGAGCGAAGGGGATATTGGTTCGCGCGAAGAAACCTCGTCAAAACAACGATCTGGCGCTTCGGCCCAGGTCCAATCAGAACCGAAGCTCCGGCCGGCGCGTGCGGCGCATCAAGGCGCCGCGTGCGCCGTTGTGCCGAGCCAGCTCCGGAACGCGGAGAGCTTTGGCGTATCGGCGCGTCCCTGCGGCGAAACCAGGTAGAAGCCGGCGTCGGCCGGTAGCGCGATCTTGAAGGGAACCACGAGGCGACCCTTGGCGATGTCGTCCTGCACATAGGAGGTGCGGCCCATCGCGATGCCGATGCCGTCGATCGCGGCCTGGATCGTCACGAACAGCAGGTCGAAGGTGACGCCGGGCTGCTTGGAAATATCGGTCGGCAGCCCCGCCGCGGTCAGCCACAGCCGCCAGTCGTCGCTGTTGGCGTTGCTGGTGTGCAGGAGCGTGTGATCCCTGAGGTCTTCAGGGCATTTCAGCGGCCTGGTTCCCTGCAGCAGCGACGGGCTGCACACCGGAAACAGCTCATCCGCCATCAACCAATCGGCACGCAGGCCCGCCCATTGGCCGCGGCCATAGCGGATCGCCGCGTCGACCTTGTCGCGCTGGAAGTCGACCAGGCTGGTCGAGGTGGTGATGCGAACGTCGATGCCGGAATGCGCCTCTTGGAAGGCCGACAGCCGCGGCAGTAGCCATTTGGCGGCAAGCGATGCCAGCGTCGAGACCGTCAGCACGTGATCGTCGTCCCGGCGCAACAGGCGATCGGTGGCGAGCCTGAGGTCGTTGAAGGCGGCCCGGACGCCGGGAAGGTATTCGGCAGCCTCCGGCGTCAGGCTCAGCGAGCGGTTTTGGCGGACGAACAGGCGGGCGCCGAGCTCCTCCTCAAGCCGCCGGATCTGATGGCTGATCGCGGTCTGCGTCACGTTCAGTTCGGACGCCGCCAGCGTGAAGCTCATATGCCGCGCGGCGGCCTCGAACGCCCTCAGGCCATTCAGCGAAGGCAGGCGGCTGGTCATCTCTGGGGCGTCTCCAAATACATGACTTTGATTCATGCGAAACGGTACAAAGTGTCGTTTGTGAGCGGGCCGAATAGCCCCGATATTACCGCCAACAGGTTACCGACAGGAGCCGCAGATGTCCATTTTCACCCATGAACCGATGACAAATCATCATACCCCCGGATTGCTGAACCAGGTCGGCGAGACGCTGCATGTCTGGTGGGAGCGCTACGAGCGCCGCCGCGAGCTGTCGCAGTGGACCGAGCGCGACCTGCACGACATCGGCATGTCCCGCAGCGACATCGTGTTCGAGACCGAGAAGCCGTTCTGGCGGGCCTGAGAAGGACGCCACCGCTGGCGTCGCCTCGATCGAGGGACGCCGGCTAATTTCTTCACCCGAGGAGCGTGTCATGGTTGCGCTGCATCTCGACGATCTCAAGCAATACTCTGACGTGCTGCGCGCCAAGAACGGCAGCGAGGTCAAGGTGCGCTTCGTCGAGCCGCGCGACCGCGAAGAGCTGCAGAGCTACATCCGCTCGCTCTCCGCGGGGTCCCGTTACAACCGCTTCCTGGGCGCGTTGAGCGAGCTGCCGAAGACGGAGCTCGAACGTTTCATCCATGTCGGCGAGGCTGACCGGTTCACGGTGGTCGCGACGATGCTGGTCGATGGCTTTGAGACCATCGTCGGCGAAGCCCGCTACGCCTTCCATGCCGATACGTCGAGCGTCGAGTTCGGCCTGTCGATCGATGACCGGTGGCAGGGCCACGGCATTGGCAAGGCGCTGCTCAGGAATCTCGAATGCCGTGCGGCGTCCTTCGGAGCCGAACGCATCTTCGGCGACACGCTGCGTTCCAATGCGACGATGATCGGCCTCGCCCGCAAGTCGGGCTACGCCTTCACCCAGAGCCCCGGCGACTGGAAGCTGGTGCGCTTCGTGAAAGAGATCCACGTCGAACCGCAAGACATTCCCTGTGCCAGCTGGCGGCTTGCCGCCACTTCCCGCTTGGCCGCGATGTCCTCGCTTGCGGTTTGACTGACTAGGCCCGGTTCTGGCCCCTCCAGAACCGGGCCCTTTTCTTTTCCCAACCGGTGCCGCGACTGCTACTCGTCATGCGCGGGCTTGACCCGCGCATCCATTGAGCGAAAGCGTTTCTTTCGATGCATTGCCGGGTCAAGCCCGGCAATGACGGACATCGAACTAGGATCAACTCCCCCGAAACACCGGCTTGCGCTTCTCGATGAAGGCCTGCACCGCCTCCTTGTGATCGGCCGTCGTGGTGAGCCGGATCAGCCGCTCGGCCTCGTGGTCGCGCGCGGTGGCGAAGTCGAACTGCAGCGCCTCGTCGAGATTGTCCTTCATGTAGCGCAGCGCGAGGGTCGGGCCTTCGGCCATCGACTTCGCCAGCGCAAAGGCCTCGTCCTGCAGCGTTTCGTCCGGCACCACGCGATTGACGAGACCGATCTGCTCGCATCTCGCGGCGTCGACCTTCTCCGAGGTGAACATCAGCTCGCGGGCGCGCGAGGTGCCGACCAGCCGCGTCAACAGCCATGCCATGCCGTAATCGCCGCTCAGCGCCACGCGCAAGTAACCGGTCGAGATGAAGGCGGATTGCGCCGCGATCCGGATGTCGCAGGCCATCGCGATCGCAAGGCCGGCGCCGACCGCGGGACCGGGAAGGGCAGCAATGGTCGGCTTGCGCACCGAGGCCAGCGAGCCGGTGAGCAGGCGCTGGCGCTCCTGCAAATCCGCGACCTTGTCCTCATAGGACATTTCGAGCTTCTTCTTGTCGCGATGCGCGCCCATGCCCTTGACGTTGCCGCCGGCGCAGAACGCCTTGCCGGCGCCGGTGACGAGCAGCACGCCGACCTCGGGGTTCTCGCCGCAGGTCCTGATCATCGTGCGCAGCGCCGGCGTCAGCGTGTCCGACAGCGAGTTGCGGGCATCCGGGCGGTTCAGCGTGATGACGGCGACGCGATCGCGGATTACGCAGAGCAGTTCGTCGGTGCCGGTCTCGATCTTGATTTCAGCGGTCATGTCGTCGCTCCCCATGTCTGTTTGTTTCGTCATTCCGGGGCGATGCGAAGCATCGAGCCCGGAATCTCGAGATTCCGGGTCTGGTGCTAGCGCACCATCCCGGAATGACGGTGAAAGTTACTTCACGCGGTAAGCAAAAGGCGCCAAGCCTCGTGCGCACCGCCTCACAGCTTGCTCGCGATCTTGATCACGTTGGCGTTTGCGTTCAGCCTACGCCGCTTGCATGATCTCCGTCATCTCAAAACTTCTCAACCCAGGGCCGCAATTCCAGCTCCCAGGTCCAGGCGCTGCGCGGCTGCTGCAGCACGTTCCAGTAGCTCAATGCAATCGCGTCGGGATCGAGCATCGAGTCCGGCCGGTCGGCGGGCTCGGCGCGGGCAGCGCTGCGGATGCCACCGTCGATCACGAAATGCGCGACGTGAATACCCTGCGGCGACAGTTCGCGCGCCATGCTCTGCGCGAGGCCGCGCAAGGCGAACTTGCCCATCGCGAACGGCGCCGATTGCGCATAGCCCTTCACGCTGGCGGAGGCGCCGGTGAACAGGATTGCGCCCTTCTTGTTGGGCAGCATGCGCTTCGCCGCCTCCTGCGCCACCAGGAATCCGCCGAACGCCGAGACCGCGATCGCCTGTTCGACCTCTGAAGGGACCAGTTCGACGAAGGGCCCGCGCGAGCGGCCGGAGGCGTTGTAGACCACGAGATCAGGCGTTCCGATCTCGCGCTCGACCAGACCAAAAAGACGTTCGACATCCTCGGCCTTGGTGGCGTCGCAGGCATAGGCCCGCGCGCCTGTTTCGGTGCAGAGCGCGCCGAGCTTCTCGATGCTGCGGGCGCCGAGTGCCACACGAATTCCCTCCCGCGAAAATAGCCGCGTCAGCGAGGCGCTGAGGCCCTCGCCGGCGCCGACGATCAGGGCGATCTTGTATTTTGGAATATCCATTGGGCTTTCCTTTGCTCGGCCGGAGGAGGATAGTCGTGCCCAAACAAATGAGCACCGAAGCCGGGAATTCAATGCAGCCGCACAAGCAGGATCCGAAAACGTCAGCCGCCAGCCAGCCGGGCCTGCTGGCGCCCGACACGACGGGAATGAATTTCTACCGGGCCGATCCGGCGCTGACCGACCTTCTGAAGCTGCATTTGCCCGATGCATTGTTCCGCCATATCGAGTCGCATCTCGACCGCCTCGGTGGATTGGCCGGAGGCTATCTCGACGAATGCGCGCGGCTTGCCGACCGGCATACGCCGGTGTTGCACCAGCGCGACAAGTTCGGCCGCGACGTGCAGCACATCGAATATCATCCGGCCTATCGCGAGATCGAGAAGGCCGCGTTCGGCGAGTTCGGCATTCACGCGCTGTCGCTCCGCAAGGGCATCATGGGCTGGCCCGACAAGTATCCTGTCGTCGCCAAGCACGCCTTCACCTTCCTGTTCAACCAGACCGAATTCGGCATGGGCTGCCCGATCAACGTCACCGACGGGTGCGCCAAGCTGCTGGCAAATTTCGGCAGCGAGGCATTGAAGGCGAAATATCTCGACGGCCTGACCCAGACCGACATGAGCAAGCTGACGCAGGGCGGCCAGTTCATGACCGAGAAGGAGGGCGGCTCCGATGTCGGCACGCTGACCACGCGCGCCGTGCAGGAGGGCGACCACTGGCGGCTCTATGGCGAGAAGTGGTTCTGCTCCAACGCCGATGCCAAGGTGGTGATGCTGCTGGCGCGGCCGGAAGGCGCCGGGCCGGGCACCCGCGGCGTCGGCCTGTTCCTGATGCCGCGTTTCCTCGACGACGGTTCGCAGAACCATTACCGGATCGTGCGGTTGAAGGACAAGCTCGGCACCCGCTCGATGGCCTCGGGCGAGATCAAGTTCGACGGCGCGATCGCCTACGCCGTCGGCAAGCTCGACCGCGGCTTCGTGCAGATGGCCGAGATGGTGAACTCGTCGCGGCTCTCCAACGGCGTGAAGTCGACCGCGCTGATGCGCCGCGCCTGGCACGACGCGATCACCGTGGCGAAGGGCCGCGTGGTGTTCGGCCAGCGCATCATCGACCTGCCGCTGGCGCGGCGGCAGCTGATGAAGATCATGCTGCCGACCGAGCAGGCGCTGTCGATGAGCTTTTTGACCGCTGACGCGCTCGACCGCGCCGAGGCAGGCAGTCAGGACGCCGCGGCGCTGCTTCGCATCCTGACGCCGACGCTGAAATTCCGCGCCACTCGCGACGCCCGAAAGGTCTGCGGCGATGCGATGGAGATGCGCGGCGGCATCGGCTACATCGAGGAATTCGTCACGCCGCGGCTGCTGCGCGACGCGCATCTCGGCTCGATCTGGGAGGGCACCGGCAATATCGTCGCGATCGATGCGCTGAAGCGTGCGGTCGGCCGCCATGGCGCCGACAATGCGCTCGCCGCCGATCTGCATGCGCGGCTCGATGATAGCGCGAATGTTCCGCAAGCCTGGCGCAACCGGCTGCGCGATCTTAGCGACCGTGCGGTCGCGTTTGCGCGCGAGGTGGCGAGCCGCATCGACAATGAGGGCGATGCGCGCCGCGCCACCAGCCTGCTCTATCATGTCGCAAGCGCGGTCGCGCTGGCGTGGGAGGGCGGGCGCATCCACCAGATGCGCGGCGATGCGCGTCGGCTGTTGCTGTCGCGGATGGTGATCGACCACCGCGTGCTGCCGGGCGATCCGTTCCGGCTAACGGAAAATACCGTTCAGCGCAGGATGACCGAGCACCTGCTCGGCGATCGCGCGGTCGGCATGGCCGAGGTTGGCGAATTGCTTGACGCAGCGTAGGCTGCTGCGCGAGCGAACTTTTCAAACAATCAAAAACGTCAAGGGAGACCCCGATGAAGGCCGCCGTCCTGCATGAAGTCAATCAGCCGCTGGTGATCGAGGACGTCAGCGTGCCCAATCCGGGGCCGCGCGAGGTCCTGATCCGCACCGCGGTCGCGGGCCTCTGCCATTCCGATCTGCACTTCATGGAAGGCCTCTATCCGCATCCGCTGCCGGCGGTGCTCGGCCATGAATCGGCCGGCGTGGTCGAGAAGGTCGGCTCCGACGTCAATTACGTGAAGCCCGGCGATCACGTCGTCACCTGCCTGTCGGTGTTCTGCGGCACCTGCGACAACTGCACCACCGGCCGCACCGTGCTGTGCACCGACACCACGGTGAAGATGCTGCCCGGCGCCTCCAACCGCCTGTCATGGGGCAGGAAGGAGAAGCTCAACCAGTTCCTCAATCTGTCGTCGTTCGCCGAGCAGATGCTGGTGCACGAGAACGCCATCGTGAAGATCAAGAAGGAGATGCCGCTCGATCTCGCCGCGCTGATCGGCTGCGGCGTCATCACCGGTTATGGCGCGGTGGTGAACACCGCGAAGGTGACCGCCGGCGAGACGGTGGCTGTGATCGGTTGCGGCGGCGTCGGCATGGCCGCGATCAACGGTGCGCAGATCGCCGGCGCCGGCCGCATCATCGCGATCGATACCAATCCGGCCAAGTTGCAGCTTGCGACCAAGCTCGGCGCCACCGATATCGTCGATCCGGCCCGCGGCGACGTGGTCCAGCAGGTGCGCGAGCTCACCGGCGGCGGCGTGCAGCACTCCTTCGAGGTGCTCGGCCGCAAGGACACCGCCGAGCAGGCCTTCGCCATGCTGGCGGCGGGCGGCACCGCGACCATCGTCGGCATGATCCCGTTCGGCCAGAAGATCGAGCTGCACGGCTTCGACTTCCTGCGCGAGCGCCGCATCCAGGGCTCGTCGATGGGCTCCAACCACTTCCGCGTCGACATGCCGCGCCTCGTCGACTTCTACATGCGCGGCAAGCTGCATCTGGAAGACTGGATCTCGGCCAAGCTGAAGCTCTCCGAGATCAACGAGGGCTTTGCCAACATGAAAGCCGGCAAGACGCTGCGCAGCGTGATCATGTTTGATAGCTGAGCGTGTGTCGTCCCGGCGTAGGCCAGGGACCCATACGCCGCGGCCTCGCTTTGGGCACGTGGGTGGACGACTTTCTTTACTCACCACAAGCTGCGGTGGTTATGGGTCCCGGCCTGCGCCGGGACGACACCTGAATCGCTCACCGCGCGACATGCGCGGATACCGCGCGCCATTTTCCGTTCTGCCGCGCCCAGCAATCGGTATAGCGGCCGTGCGCCGGCTCACCGTCCGCGTTGGTGTAGCTGGTCTGGGCGTGGATGATGGCGAAATCGCCGAGGATGCGGATTTTGACGTCCTCGGCCTTCAGGCCCTTGATCTTCACCGGGATCGCGGTCTGCTTCAGGAAGGCAGCGCGGTCGACCAGGCTCTTGTCGGGATTGGTGCAGTAGAAGTCCTGCGCCAGAATTTCGTCGAAGCGCTTGACGTCGCAGTTCTGAACGGAGTCAACGTAGTCCTTGTTGAGCTTTGTCAGCTCCTCGAGATCGTTGCTCATTGGCCTTCTCCCTGGTTTTGTTGTCCGTCATTGCGAGCGCAGCGAAGCAATCCATCTCGCCGCTCGTTGAGATATGGATTGCTTCGTCGCTTCGCTCCTCGCAATGACGGTTTTTTCCAGCACCTAATCATCGAACATCTTCGGCGGCACGAAGCCGCCGAATTCGTGCTCGATCAGCTCGGCGAGCTTGAGCGGCGTGCGGTCCTCGAGCCATGGGCCGACGATCTGCACGCCGACCGGCAATCCGTCGGGCGCAAAGCCGGTCGGGATCGCAGTCGAAGGCAGGCCGGGCAGGGTCGCGATGCCGGGCCAGGCGAGCTGGTCGGTGTAGATGTAGGGCTCGCCGTCGATCAATATCCGCCGCTGCTCCTGGTCGGGCTCATGATCGTGCGGATAGGCCGGCGTCGGCATGATCGGGCAGATCACCGCGTCGAACGATTTGAACAGCTCGCGCCATTGCGCGCGCAGCCGCGAGCGGGCGACTGTCGCCTGTACCCAGTCGCGGTGGCTGAGCGCGATGCCGCGCAGCCGTTCGGCCTGCAGGCTGTTGTCGCCGGCGGGCAGCGCGGCCGCTGCCGCGCAGGCGCCGGCATAGACCTCCGGCGGGAAGGTCGCGGCGAGGAACGACAGCAACATCCGCATATAGAGCCGCGAGGACGCCGCGAAATCCGGCAGCAGCGGGCTCGACCGCGATATCTTGGCGCCGGCCTTGTCGAGGTGGCTCGCGAGCTTGTCGATGCTGCCGCGAACCGCCTTGTCGGTCGGCAACACCGAATCGGTGTCGATCACGAGGATCCGGAAATCCTTCAGGCTGGCGTGGCGCGCCGCCGGCAGGTCGAGGCGATAGGCCTTGCCGGCATCGAGCGGATCGGGAGCGGCCATCACGTCGAGCAGCAGCGACAGGTCGGCCGCGCCGCGCGCCATCGGGCCGGTTACCGCAAGGTCGCGCTCATAGATGATGGGCGGTGCCGGCGGCGCGGTGTGGCCGCGCGACGGCAGCAGCGCGAAGGTCGGCTTGTGCGCATAGACGCCGCAATGAAACGCCGGCACGCGCAGCGAGCCGCCGATGTCCGAGCCGAGCGACAGCGCGCCATAGCCCGCGGCGAGCGCCGCCGACGATCCGCCGGAGGAGCCGCCCGGCGTGCGGCCGAGGTCGTAGGGATTGTTGGTGGTGCCGTAGATCTCGTTGTAGCTCTGCCAGTCGGCGAGCCCGACCGGCACGTTGGTCTTGCCGAGGATGACGCCGCCGGCGTCCTTCACGCGCTGAATCGACAGCGCGTCCTCGGTCGGGACAAAATCCTTTTGCGGCAGGAAGCCCCAGGTCGTCGGCAAGCCGGCGACGTTGAAGGATTCCTTCACCGTCATGGGGATGCCGAGCAGCGGCCTGTGCTCGCCGCGCGCGATCGCGGCATCCGCAGCGCGCGCAGCGGCGAGGCCGCGCTCGAAGTCGCGCACGCAGACCGCGTTGACCTTGCCGTCGTGGCGCTCGATGCGGCCGATCGCGTCCTGTGCGAGCTCAACTGCCGAGACCTGCTTGTTGCGCAGCGCCTTCGACAATTCGACGGCGGTCTTGAAGCTGTATTGCGATTTGGCCACGGCGTGCTCCCGGTTTGTTGTTGGCGCGATGATGGGCAGTTTGGCTGCCGCCCGCAAGCGCTGTAGCCGTGACGTTGTCGCCGTGTTTGATCGGAATTGCTCTGCTCTACCTCGCCCCGCTTGCGGGGAGAGGTCGCCGCGCGCTTGCGCGGCGGGTGAGGGGGTACAGGTACGTCGACTTGCGTCACGTGTGGATATGGCCCCTCACCCCAACCCTCCCCGTAAGAACGGGGAGAGGGAGAATCGAACCGTTGCTACGCCGCGCCGATCAGGATGCCGACCGCGAGCACGATCGCGCCGCCGAGCACGATCTGGAATACCGCCTGCAGGAACGGCGTGTCCATGTAGCGCGCGCGGATGAAGGCGATCGCCCACAATTCGAAGAACACCACGATCCCGGCGATCGCGGTCGCGATCCAGAATGCGTTCGGCCAGGCATCGGGCACCAGATAGGGAATGGTGTGGCCGAGCCCGCCGAGCGTCGTCATCAAGCCGCAGGTCAGGCCGCGCAGCCAGGGCGAGCCGCGGCCGGTCAGCGAGCCGTCGTCGGACAGCGCCTCGGCAAAGCCCATGCTGATGCCGGCGCCGATCGAGGCGGCAAGCCCGACCAGGAAGGTTTGCCAGTTGTGATGCGTTGCGAAGGCGGCGGCGAACAGCGGCGCCAGGGTCGAGACCGAGCCGTCCATCAATCCGGCGAGACCCGGCTGCACATATTGCAGCACGAACATCCGCCGCCGCGTGCGGTCTTCCTCGGCGCGCACGTCCGGCTTGAGGATCTCGCCGGTCAGCTTCACCGCGAGCTTCTCGTGGCCCTTCTCCTCCTCGGCGAGATCGCCGAGCAGCCGCCGCACGCCGACATCCTCGGCCTTCTCGGCGGCTTTGGCATAGAAGCGCTCGGCTTCCAACTCCATGGTCTCGACTTCCTTGCGGATGGTGTCGAGCGGCAGGTTCTTGGTGAGCCAGATCGGGCGGCGGCGCAGGAAGCCTTTGACGTCCTCGCGCCGGATCGGCGGCAGATGCGCCCCGAAGCGCTGCTCGTAGGTTTCCAGCAGTCGGTGGCGATGGCCGCGCTCCTCCTCGGCCATCTCCTCGAAAATCTTGGCGGTATCGGGATAGCGCCCGGCGAGATCCTCCGCGAACGTCATGTAGATGCGGCTGTCCTCCTCCTCGGAGGCGATCGCGACCGCCAGCACCTCGCGCTCGGTCAGATCGGCAAAGTTCTTCACGGCAACGCCTTGTTCACAGAGTTTAAAATTAGAATAGTTCTAAACTATAGGGTTGCACCGGTGCCGGGTCAAATCCGGATCGGCCCGGATTCGCTGTTGCAGCACCGGCAAGCCGCGCGGGTTGAGCGAAGAAAACGCCTGAGATCAACGGGATGCGACGCGACGGCCGAACGGGAATCTAGCGCTGTGCGCCGGCGTCTCGCAGGAATGTGAGCAGCAGCCGGCTCACCTCATCGGGCTGCTCCTGCTGCACCCAGTGGCCGGCACCGTCGACCAGATGACAGCCGATCATGTTGGTGCAGGCTTTCGTCTGCATCGCCTCGAACACGCCAGGCCGCTGATAGGTGCCCCAATCCTGTTTGCCCGAAATGAAGGCCGACGGCTGGTCGATCGTGCGGCCGCTCCAGGTCTGTAGCTCCGGGACGAACGCCCCCGAGGTGCCGCAGCGATACCATTGCAGCCCGCCCTGGAATCCGGTCCGCTGATATTCGGCGCTGTAATATGCGAGCTCGCTATCCGGCAGCCACGTGTTGGCGGCGATCGCCTCGCGCGACGGCATCTCCTCGGCGACGGTGGCGGCCATGTCCTTGGCGAAATCCATCACGTAATAGGTCGGCAGTTTTGCCAGTTCGCCTGCCGACCAGGATTGCAGCGGATACGGCTTGTTGTCTTTCCAGTCCGCGCTTTTGTGGTGGTAATAGGCACGCAGGAAGTCGTGCACGCCCTGCGGCGCGCGATGCATGTCGTCACTGGCCGGGCGCGTCGAATAGTACCATTGGTAGTGCTTGCGCGGCCGCGGCAGCGCGGCGAGCTCGCGATGCACGGGGTCGTCGGTCGCTGGCTTTGTCGGCGCGCTCGCGGTGTTGAACGGCAGCGACGGCGGCCCCGAAAACGGCGCGCTCATCATCACCACCGCGCGGAACACGTCGGGCCGGATCAGTGCGCACCACGCCGCAACCGACGAGCCGAAATCGTGCCCGATCACCGCATCGACGTGCTTGTAGCCGAACGCAGCGACCAGCCCGAGCGCATCGCGCACCAGATTGGGCAGGCGGAATGACGCAAGATCGCCGTCATACTCCGCACTCCACCCTGATGTGCGGCCATAGCCGCGCTGGTCCGGCGCGATCACATGATAGCCGGCGGCGGCGAGCTTCGGCATCACCTTGCGCCAGGAGAACGCCAGCTCCGGAAAGCCGTGCAGCAGCAACAGGCAGGGCCGGCCGGATGTTTCGAAGCCCGCTTCCAGCACATGCATGCGCAGGCCGTTGATCCCGTCGACATAACGCGAGCGGATGGTGGAGGGCAGCGGGATGTCGGGGAGGGCTGGCATCGGAGATCACCTGTTTGGCATCGCCGCACAACCAGCGCATTTCGCTGTATGCTGGCGGCCATTGTTTCACGATAGCAACTTTGCCCAGGGGATGCATACCGCATGCGCCACGCCGGGATTGCAGAGCTGACCGGCTCGATGTCGCGCCTCGGTCTGACGGTCGTGGCCGCAAGCTTGATGCTGGCATCGGCCGTGCGTGCCGCCGACATCAAGCAACTGACCGAAAGACTGCCGCACGCCTATATCGGCGAATTCCTGTGGGACGGTGACACGACGGTGCAGCACCTCGTCATCACCTTCGACAAGGTGCAAGCGCTGAACGAGCAGAACGCGGAAGCGCGCGGCTGCGGGTCATACGAGGTCGGCGGTCACGTAACCAAGATCGGCGTGCAGATGTTCATCCGGCTGTCCGATCTCGAGGTCGAGCTGTTTGAGCGGTCGCCCGACGACAGTGGATCGTTCGAGACCGAGGGCAGCCACCGCGGCAAGCTGTCGGAGGATTTTCAGCAGATCGATGCGCAGTGGACCACCACGGCAAATGGCAAGCACGGCCAACTGCATCTGCGCGCCGCGGCGTCTGCCGCGTGCGAACCGGCGGCGGAGTTGTAGGTCGGCGGGGTGCGCGCAAGCGGCGTCCCGCGTGCGCTCTTCATCCTCCCCCGGACCGTTTGCACTATTTCGGAATATTGGAAATCTATCTCTGAGTTGCCCGACGTGTCAAGCTGCCTTGTCGAACGCGGGCAGCCGCCAGCTCCTTTGCATGGGGTTGTTTTCGATATTTTGGCCGCGGCGCGACGACGGCCCCTCCGGGGAGCGGCGAACCGCGGTCACGGCCTGGCAGGCACCTTCGGCCAATAGCGGTCGCGCAGATGGCGCTTCACCAGTTTGCCGGTCGGCGTGCGCGGCAGCTCTTGCTCGAAGTCGATGCTCTTGGGGCATTTGATCGGCGACAAGTGCTGCCGGCAGAACGCGATCAGCTCGGCCTCGAGCTCCTTGCCGGCCCTGGTGATGTCGTGCGGCTGCACCACGGCCTTGACCTCTTCGCCCATCTCCTCGTTCGGCACGCCGAACACCGCGACGTCGGACACCGCCGGATGCGTGATCAGGACGTCCTCGGTCTCCTGCGGATAGATGTTCACGCCGCCGGAGATGATCATGTAGCTCTTGCGGTCGGTCAGATAGAGGAAGCCCTCTTCGTCGAGGTAGCCGACATCGCCGAGCGTCGACCAGCCCTTGGTGTTGTAGGCCTTCTTCGTCTTCTCCGGATCGTTGTGATAGGAGAACGCCGGCGCGTCGGCGAAAAAGACCTGACCGATCTGGCCGGTCGGCGCTTCCTCGTCGTTCTCGTCGAGGATCTTGACCTTGCCGACCACCGCGCGGCCGACCGTGCCGCGGTGGGTCAGCCATTGCTGCGAGGTCGAGACCGTGACGCCATTGCCTTCGGAGCCGGCGTAATACTCGATCAGGATCGGTCCCCACCATTCGATCATCTTGGCCTTGACGTCGACCGGGCAGGGCGCCGCGGCATGGATCGCGCCTTTCAGCGACGAGACCTTGTAGCGTGTGCGCACTTCGTCGGGCAGCTTCAGCATGCGCACGAACATGGTCGGCACCAGCTGCGACTGCGTCACCTTGTGCTTCTCGACCTGCTTCAGAAATTCCTCGGCGTCGAAATGCTCCATGATGACGGAGGTGCCTCCGAGCACGGTGGCCATCATGTTGAAGCGCAGCGGGGCCGCGTGATAGAGCGGCGCCGGCGACAGATAGATGCTGTCGGCATTCATGCCGCACATGTCGGCGGTGAGAATGCGCAGGAACGGGTTCGGCACGTCGATCCGGTTGCCCTCGAACTGCTTCTTGATGCCCTTGGGTCGGCCGGTGGTGCCGGAGGAATACAGCATGTCGTAGCCGGCGACCTCGTCGGCAACCGGCGTGGTCGGCTGCGCGCCGGCTTCCTTGTCGTAGGAGCGGAAGCCCGGCGAGGGCTCGTCCATCATGTAGAACAGCGGCTCGCCCGCTTCGCCCTTGATCAGGCCCTTCACCTTGTCGGCGCACTGCGGGGTGGTGATGAACACCTTCGCGCCGCAGTCCTTGATGATGTAGGCGATCTCTTCTTCCGTCAGATAGCGGCTGATCGCCGTGTAATAGAGACCCGAGCGCTGCGCTGCCCAGCAGATCTCCATGAATGCGAGCCGGTTTTCCATCAGCAGCGCGATGTGGTCACCGGCCTTCAGGCCGAGCGAGCGGAACAGATGCGCGCCCTGGTTCGAAAGCTCGTCGAGCTCGCGATAGGTGATGGCCTTGCCGGACGCCGCCATCTGATAGGCGATCTTGTTCGGATGGGTGCGCGCGTGGATCGACGGATGGGTCATTGTGTTTCCTCGGAGCATCAATAGTGGTCGTCCCCGCGAACGCGGGGACCCATAACCACCAATTTTTCTTGTTGGACTGAGTTGTGGCCCCAGCCGCGCCTAACCACAAACGGCTGTGGTTATGGGTCCCGGCCTACGCCGGGACGACATCATTGTTGTGGCCGCTGATGCGGACTTTTCTTACAGCCGCTCGACAATCGTCACATTGGCCATGCCGCCGCCTTCGCACATGGTCTGCAGGCCGTAGCGCTTGTTGCGCTGCTTGAGGGCATGCAGCAGCGTCGTCATCAGCTTGGTGCCGCTGCCGCCGAGCGGATGGCCGAGCGCGATCGCGCCGCCGTTGACGTTGAGCCGGGCCGGATCGGCGCCGGTGGTCTTCAGCCAAGCGGTCGGCACCGAGGCGAAGGCCTCGTTGACCTCGAAGAGATCAATGTCGTCAATCTTCATGCCGGCCTTCTGCAGCGCGCGCTGGGTTGCCGGCAGCGGCGCTTCCAGCATGATCACGGGGTCGCCGCCCATCATGGTGAGGTGATGGATGCGCGCCATCGGCTTGACGCCGAGCGCCTTCAGGCCCTTCTCGTTGACGACCATGACGCCGGAGGCGCCGTCGCAGATCTGGCTGGCGCTCGCCGCGGTGAGCTTGCCGTTCTCGGCGATCAGCTTGACGCCCTTGATGCCGTCGAGGCTGGCGTCGAAGCGGATGCCTTCGTCGATGTGATGGGTGTCGGTCGAGCCGTCGGCGCGGGTGATCTTGACCGGCACGATCTCGTCCTTGAAGTGGCCGGCTTGCGTGGCCGCGATCGCGCGCTGATGGCTGTTATAGGAGTATTCGTCGAGCTCGTCCTTCGACAGGCCGTACTTCTCGGCCATCATCTCCGCGCCGGTGAACTGGCTGAACACGATGTTGGGATACTTCGCCTCGATGCCCGGGCTCTTGTAGTGGCCGAAGCCGTTCTTGGCGGGCAGCGAGGAGGCGAGGCCCATCGGCACGCGGGTCATCGATTCCACGCCGGCGGCGATCACGCAGTCCATCGTGCCAGACATCACCGCCTGCGCCGCGAAGTGCAGCGCCTGCTGCGAGGAACCGCACTGGCGGTCGATCGAGGTCGCCGGCACGCTCTCCGGCAGCTTCGAGGCCATGACAGCGTTGCGCGCGATGTTGGTGGACTGCTCGCCGGTCTGCATCACGCAGCCCATGATCACGTCCTCGACCTGCGCGGGGTCGGCGCCGGTGCGCTCGACCAGCGCATCGAGCACGGTCGCGGCCAGATCGGCCGGATGCCAGCCGGCGAGGCGTCCTCCCTTGCGGCCGCCCGCGGTGCGAGCGGCGGCGACGATATATGCCTCGGCCATGTCTGATCTCCCTGATGTTTCCGGATTGGGCGGTCTGAAAGTTGGGCCGGATTTAAGGGGTGGCTCAGCATTTAGTCAATCAATCAATTAACTCTTGAGTGCGGCCCCGCCATGGGCTTATGTGCGGCCTCGATTTACCGTCGACCCCTGACACAGAGCGGGACCAGAGCGCAGTTGAATACCAGCGTACCGACGAAACTTCCGGCCGGCAAAAATGCCACCGCCGACAAGCTTTTGGTTGCGGCCAGTGAGCTGATGATCGAGCGCGCCTCGATCGAGGTGTCGTTGTCCGACATCGCGCAGAAGTCGGGCGTCAACGCCGCGCTGGTGAAATATCATTTCGGCAACAAGGACGGGTTGTTGCTGGCGCTGCTGGCGCGCGACGCCGCCACCGAGATATCGCAACTCGAATATCTCATCAGCCAACCGATCACGCCGCCCGCAAAATTGCGGCTGCATATCGGCGGCATCATCCGCGCCTATCACCAGTTCCCCTATATGAACCGGCTGATCCATTATCTCCTGCACGAGAGCTCGCCTGCCGCTGCGAACGAGGTGTCGAAATTCTTCGTCGCGCCGCTTTTGGATTTTCACCGCCGGCTGCTCGCAGAAGGCATCAAGGCCGGTGAATTCCGCAAGATCGATCCGGTGCTGTTCTACACCAGCCTGATCGGCGCCTGCGATCATCTGTTCTTCGGCCGCCACGCGATGTCGCGCGCGGTCGGCGTCGGTCCGGTCACCGACGAGGTCTGCCGCGATTACATCAAGCACATGGAAGCCTTGATCTTCGGCGGCGTGCTCAATCCCGATAAGGAAACGGCAGCAGTCGCCGCCGGATAACAAGGTTCGAGTCTAGAGAAGAAACGCCCAAGGAAAGGTTGTATCCATGCAGTTGAAAGACGTTGCCGTTCTCATCACCGGCGGTGGCTCCGGCCTTGGTGCCGCAACCGCGCGCGCCATGGCCGCCAAGGGCGCCAAGATCGGCGTGATCGACCAGAACAAGGAAAACGCTGAGAAAGTCGCCGCCGAGGTGAAGGGCGTCGCGCTGCATGCCGACGTCACCGACGAGGACGCGATCAAGGCTGCGATCGCCAAGGCCGAGGCCGCGCACGGCATCGCGCGCGTGCTGATGAACTGCGCCGGCATCGGCGGCTCGCAGCGCATCGTCGGCAAGGACGGCGTCTATCCGCTGGCGAAGTTCGTCCGCATCATCAACGTCAATTTGATCGGCACCTTCAACGTGCTGCGCCTGTTCGCCGAGCGGCTGGCGACCGAAGCCCCGATCGGCGAGGAGCGCGGCGTCGCGATCAACACCGCATCGGTCGCGGCCTATGAAGGCCAGATCGGCCAGATCGCCTATTCCGCCTCGAAGGGCGGCGTCGTCGGCCTCACGCTGCCGGCCGCGCGCGACCTCGCCAGCCTGAAGATCCGCGTCAACACCATCGCGCCCGGCCTGTTCCTGACGCCGCTGCTGATGGGTCTCAATGAGGAAGCGCGCAAGAGCCTCGGCGCCCAGGTGCCGCATCCGGCCCGCCTCGGCGATGCCTCGGAATACGGCAATCTCGCGGTCCACATCGTCGAGAACCCGATGCTCAACGGCGAAACCATCCGCCTCGACGGCGCCATCCGCATGGCGCCGCGCTAACGGCGAATTCCGCTGTCGTCCCGGCCTTGCGCGCAATTGCGCGCTGGAGCCGGGACCCATACTCCGCGGCGTCTGTAACAGGCAAGCTGGCAGACACCGCGCAAAACAACAAAAGCCTGTGGTTATGGGTCCCGGCTCGCGCTTCGCTTGGCCGGGACGACGGTCGGGAGGACCATGCGCGTGTCTCAGCCGCTGCTGATCGAACATCACGACGGGGTCGATTGGGTCACGCTCAATCGTCCCGAGAGCCTCAACGCACTCGACCCTTCGCTGATCGACGCGCTCAACGTCTATTTCCAGGGCCTGCAGCGCAATCGCGACACCCGCGTCGTGGTGCTGAAGGGCGCCGGTGCGAATTTCTGCGCCGGGCTCGATCTCAAGCACGCGATGGCGCGCCGTGGTGGACAGACCGAGCCGCCCGGCGTCACGGAGTCGCTGGACTCGCAGCGGCGCATCGCCGACATCGTGATGCTGATGCGGCGCGCTCCGCAGCCGATCATCGCGCTGGTGCAGGGCGCGGCCGCCGGCGGCGGCTTCGCGCTGGCGCTTGCCGCCGACATCCGCATCGCGGCGAAGAACGCGCGGATGAATTGCGCCTTCATCAAGCTCGGTCTCGGCGGCTGCGATATCGGCACCAGCTATTTCCTGCCGCGCCTCGTCGGCGTGTCGGTTGCTTCCGAATTGATCCTCACCGGGCGCTTCATCCATGCCGACCGCGCGCTTGCGGTCGGCCTGGTGTCCGAGGTGGTCGAGGCCACCGATCTTGATGCGGCGGCCAATCCTTATGTCGAGGCAATGATGACGGCCTCGCCGGTCGGTCTCCGCCTCTCGAAGGAATGCATCAACATGAGCGTCGATGCCGGCTCGATCGAGGCCGTGATCGCGATGGAAGATCGCAACCAGGTGCTGTGCAGCCGCTCGGAAGATTTCCAGGAAGGCATCAGGGCCTTTCTCGAGAAACGAAAGCCTGTCTATATCAGGCGCTGAGAACAGATCCTCAAAAGGACAAGAATTCCGGGAGACGCAAAATGGATGGAGACGCGGCGATGCTGACGAAACCTGCCTTTCGCAAGGTGGATTGGCTCGCACGTGACATCGCGGTCGAGCGGCGCGGTGACGGCACCGTCGTCCTGAAGTCGCGGATTCCGCTCCAGGCCTACGAGACGCATATTCCGGCCTATCTCGCCAAATGGGCGGCGCAGGCGCCGGAGCGGATCTGGCTCGCGCAACGCGGTGGTCCCGACCGCCAATGGCGCAAGGTCTCCTATGGCGAAGCCAAGCGCACCGTCGATGCGCTGACGCAAGGCCTGCTCGATCTCGGCGTCGGCGACGGCCGGCCCGTCGCGATCCTGTCAGGCAATTCGATCGAGCACGCGCTGATGACGCAGGCCGCGATGCAGGCGCGGCTGCCGGCCGCGCCGGTGTCGCCGGCCTATTCGCTGATGAGCCAGGATCATCTCAAGCTTAAATACCTGTTCAACCTGATCAAGCCGGCCGTCGTGATGGTGCAGGACGGCCCGACCTTCGAGAAGGCGCTGAAGGCGATCGATCTCACCGGCATCACGGTCGTCCACGTCCTGCGTCCCTGCGAGGGCATCAGGAGCGCGGCCTTTGCCGACCTCGCGGCAACGCCGGTGACGGCTGCGGTCGGCGAGTCCATCGCGAAGATCACGCCCAGGACCGTCGGCAAGCTGCTGTTCACCTCGGGCTCGACCGGCATGCCCAAGGCCGTCATCAACACCCAGGAGATGATGTGTGCCAACGCGGCGATGATGATGCAGGTGCGCCCGCGTGAAACGGAGGGACCGATCGCGACGGTGCTCGACTGGATGCCGTGGAATCACACCATGGGCGGCAACGCCGCGTTCAATCCGGTGCTGGTCGATGGCGGCACGCTCTATATCGACGACGGCCGGCCGATGCCGGGCCAGCTCGAGGAGACCATCAGGAACCTGCGCGAGGTGTCGCCGACCTATTACGCCAACGTGCCGGCCGGCTATGCGGCGCTCGCCGCCGCGATGGAGAAGGACGAGGCGCTGTGCGCGAGCTTCTTCAAGAACCTCTCGATCATGGCCTATGGCGGCGCCCGGCTGCCCGACGATCTCTATGACCGCATGCAGGCGCTGGCGGTGAAGACCACGGGCGAGCGCATCGTGTTCTACACCGGTTGGGGCTCGACCGAGACCGCGCCGACCTCGACCGGCACCTATTGGGACACCGAGCGCGTCGGCCTGATCGGCCTGCCGTTCCCTGGCGTCGAGCTGAAGATGGTGCCGTGCGGCTCGAAATATGAATTGCGGCTGCGCGGCGTCAACGTCACGCCAGGCTATTTCGGCCAGCCGGACCTCACGGCCAAGATGTTCGACGAGGAGGGCTTCTACTGCATCGGCGACGCCGGCGTGTTCGTGAACCCCGAAGACCCGCTGCAGGGCATCATCTTTGCCGGCCGGGTGGTCGAGGATTTCAAGCTGACCACCGGCACGTTCGTGCATGTCGGCTCGTTGCGCACCGATGCGATATCAGCCGCGACGCCGGTCGTGCATGACGCGCTGGTTGCGGGGCAGGACCGTGAGTTCATCGGCCTGCTGTGCTGGCCGAACCTGCACGCCTGCCGCCAGCTCGTCGGCAATGCCGATGCCAGCTACGAGGACGTGATCCGGCATCCCGAAGTGCTTGCCTGCCTGAAGAAGGGTTTGCAGGCGCACAATGCGTCCACCACCGGCAGCAGCATGCGTATCGCGCGTGCGATGCTGATGGTCGAGCCGCCGTCGATCGACGGCAACGAGCTCACCGACAAGGGCTACATCAACCAGCGCGCCGGCCTCGAACGCCGCGCCGCACTGGTCGAGAAGCTGTATGCCGGCAATCCCGGCGACGACGTGATCATCTTGAACTGATCCTACGAAAGCAAACGCGTCATTTCGGGGCGCGCGAAGCGTGAACCCGGAATCCAGAGGTTCCTTACGTCGAGATTCCGGGTTCGATGCTGCGCATCGCCCCGGAATGACAGCAAGAAAAGGTAAGCGCCATGAATTTCGATTTCTCCGACGAACAGAAGCAGATGCGCGACGAGGCGCGGAAATTCCTCAGCGAACAGTGCCCGCCGAAAGCCGTGCGCGAGGTGCTCGACGGCAAGGCGCCTTACGACAAGGCGCTGTGGAAGGGCCTCGCCGAGATGGGCTTCCTTGGCGTTGCGATCCCGGAACAGTTCGGCGGTGCGGGCGCCGGCCATCTCGAGCTCTGCGTGATCGCGGAGGAAATGGGCCGCGCGCTGGCGCCGGTGCCGTTTTCCTCCACCGTCTATCTCGCCGCCGAAGCGATCCTGATCGCAGGCAGCGACGCGCAGAAGCAGAAGTGGCTGCCGAAGATCGCCGCGGGCGAAGCCATCGGCACGCTGGCGCTGTTCGAAGGCAAGGGCAACCCGTCGCCGAAAGCGATCAAGCTCACGGCCAATGGCGGCGTGCTCAACGGCGTCAAGAAGCCGGTGCCGGATGGCGCGATCGCCGATTTCGCCGTTGTCGCCGCGCGCACCGGCTCGAGCGGACGCGAGTCCGATATTTCCCTGTTCATCGTCGATCTCAAGGCCGGCGGCGTCGAGGTCAAGTCGCTCACCAACATCGACCTGACCCGCGGCCAGGCCGAATTCACCTTCAAGGATGCGAAGGCCGAGCCGCTCGGCGCTACCGGCGAGGGCTGGAGCGTCATCTCCCAGGTGCTGGATCGCGCGGCCGTGTTGACGGCATTCGAGCAGGTCGGCGGCGCCGACCGCGCGCTGGAGATGGGCCGCGACTATGCGCTTGATCGTATTGCCTTTGGCCGTCCGATCGGCTCGTTCCAGGCGGTCAAGCACATGCTGGCCGACATGTATGTGTCGGCGACGCTGGCGCGCTCAAATTGCTACTACGGCGCTTGGGCGCTCTCGACCAATGCCGGCGAATTGCCGGAAGCCGCCGCCGCCGCGCGCATCAGCGCGACGCAGGCGTTCCAGCACTGCGCCAAAAACAACATCCAGGTTCATGGCGGCATGGGCTTCACCTGGGAGTTCGACTGCCACATGTACTACCGCCGCGCCAATGCGGTGGCGCTCGGTCTCGGCAGCCTGTCCTATTGGGAAGACGCGCTGATCGACCGCATGCGCAAGAAGAACGCGGCGTAACGATACGATTCGTCATTCCGGGGCGCGCGTAGCGCGAACCCGGAATCCAGAGGTTGGGAATCGAGATTCCGGGTTCGATGCTGCGCATCGCCCCGGAATGACGGAAAGAAAGCCACCATGAATTTCGATGACACCCCGCAGGAGGCCGCATTCCGCGCCGAGGCGAAAGCCTGGATCGCGGCCAATGCACCGAAGCAACATGAGGACGAGCTGCGCAAGGCCTCGCTCGGCCGTGTTGCGCTCAAGGGCGCCAACATTCTCGAGGTCGCGAAGGCCTGGCAGAAGAAGAAGGCCGATGCCGGCTGGGCCTGCCTGCACTGGCCGAAGGAGTATGGCGGCCGCGGCTCGTCGCCGATCGAGCGCGTGATCTGGCAGCAGGAGGAGGGCCCGTTCGGCCGCCTTAGCTCGATGTTCATCATCGGCCACGGCATGTGCGGCCCGACCATGATGGCGTTCGCCGGCGAGGAGCAGAAGCGCAAATATCTGCCGCCGCTTGCCTCCGGCGAGAAGATCTGGTGCCAACTGTTCTCCGAGCCGGCCGGCGGCTCCGACGTCGCCGGCCTGCGCACCCGCGCCGAGAAGCATGGCGACGAGTGGGTGATCAACGGCCAGAAGATCTGGACCTCGGGCGCGCATTATTCCGACTACGGCATCTTGCTCACCCGCACCGACCCGACCGTGCCCAAGCACAAGGGCCTCACCATGTTCTTCCTGGACATGAAGAGCCCGGGCGTCGAGGTCAGGCCGATCAAGCAGGCGAGCGGCGCCTCCGACTTCAACGAGGTCTATTTCACCGACGTGCGCATTCCGGACTCGCAGCGGCTCGGCAATGTCAATGACGGCTGGAACGTGTCGCTGACCACGCTGATGAACGAGCGGATGTCGATCGGCGCCGGTGTCGCCACCGGCTTTCCCGAGCTGTTCGACTTCTGCAACAGCCTGATGCTGGAGGACGGCCCCGCGATCGAGAACCGCGCGGTGCGCTCCAAGCTCGCCAACTGGGCCGTGAAGGCGAGCGGGCTGAAATACACCAGCATGCGCGCGATCTCGGCGCTGTCGAAGGGCGAGCGTCCGGGACCGGAGAATTCGATCGGCAAGCTGGTCGCCGGCTCGATGATTCAGGACGTCGCGACCTATGCGCTCGATCTGCAGGGCGCGGCCGGCGCGCTGAACGGGATTGAGGATGCCGAGGTCGCCGGCAAATTCCAGGCGATGCTGCTGCGCGCGCCGGGCACCCGCGTCGAGGGTGGCACCGACGAGATCATGCGCAACATCATCGCCGAACGCGTGCTGGGCCTGCCCGGCGACATCAGGGTCGACAAGGACGTCCCCTTCAACAAGATCCCGACCAAGGGAAGAGCTTAACCGTCGTTCCGGGGCGGCGCGAAGCGGCGAACCCGGAACTCGAGCGACATAACTTCTAGATTCCCCGATGCGCAACCGCGCATCTGAGGTTCGCGCTGCGCGCGCCCCGGAATGACAAAGAAAAGGAGCCGCCATGAATTTCGATGACACGCCGCAGGAAGCCGAGTTCCGCGCCATCGCCCGCAACTGGATCGCGGCCAATGCGCCGAAGGAGTTCGAAGAGGAGCTCTCGAAGTCGTCGCTCGGCCGTATCAGGCTCGCCAGGCACGACATGGTCGAGGTCGGCAAGGCTTGGCAGAAGAAGAAGGCCGAGGGCGGCTGGGCCTGCTTGCACTGGCCGAAGGAATATGGCGGCCGCGGCGCCACCCCGATCGAGCGCGTGATCTGGCAGCAGGAAGAGGGCGTCTACGGCAAATTGACCCAGCCGTTCCAGATCGGCGAGGGCATGTGCGGCCCGACCGTGATGGCCTGGGGCAGCGAGGATGCCAAGCGCCGCTATCTGCCGAAGCTGGCCTCCGGCGAGGAGATCTGGTGCCAGCTGTTCTCCGAGCCGTCGGCCGGCTCCGACGTCGCGGGGCTGCGCACCCGCGCCGAGAAGAAAGGCGACAATTGGGTCGTCAACGGCCAGAAGATCTGGACGTCAGGCGCGCATTACTCCGACTACGGCCTCCTGATCGCGCGCACCGATCCGAATGTCCCGAAGCACAAGGGCCTCACGATGTTCTTCCTCGACATGAAGAGCCCCGGCGTCGAGGTGCGGCCGATCAAGCAGGCCAACGGCATGCAGGAGTTCAACGAGGTCTATTTCACCGACGTCGTAATCCCGGACAGCCAGCGGTTAGGGGCGGTCGGCGAGGGCTGGAGCGTGTCGCTGACCACGCTGATGAACGAGCGCATGTCGATCGGCGCGCGGCTCGCCACCGGCGTGCCCGAGATGTTCGAGTTCTGCTCCAATTTGATGCTGGAGGACGGTCTTGCGATCGACGATCCGGCGGTGCGCTCCAGACTTGCGAGCTGGGCGGTGAAGGCGAGCGGGCTGAAATACACCAGCTACCGCGCCATCTCGGCGCTGTCGAAGGGCGAGCGACCGGGCCCGGAAAACTCCATCGGCAAGCTCGTCTCCGGCCTGATGCTGCAGGATATCGCGACCTATGCGATGGACCTTGAAGGCGCGGCGGGCAGCCTCACAGGCACCGATGAGGAGCAGGCCAACGGCCAGTTCCAGCAGATGCTGCTGTCGTCGCCCTCGATGCGCATCGCCGGCGGCACCGACGAGATCCTGCGCAACATCATCGCCGAGCGCGTGCTGGGCCTGCCCGGCGACATTCGCGTCGACAAGGATGTGCCCTACAACAAGATCCCGACCAAGGGGCGGGGTGGTTAGTCGTCATTCCGGGGCGATGCGAAGCATCGAACCCGGAATCTCGAGATTCCGGGTTCACGCTTCGCATGCCCCGGAATGACGAAAAAAGAGGATATATATCATGGACGCGAAGACACCGAACCCGCGCTACGCGACCGAGGACCGTATCGGCGCGCTCGAGGAATTGCTCAACGAGCGCTACTCGGTGCGCGCGTTCCAGCCGCGCGAGGTGCCGCGCGAGGTCATCGAGCACATTGTGTCGACCGCGCAGCGCACCGCATCCTGGTGCAACAGCCAGCCTTGGCAGGTGCTGATCGTCTCCGGCGAGGCCAAGGAGCGGTTTCGCAAGGCGATCTATGCCGAGGCGTCGCGCGGCCTCGGCGAGGATTACGACTTCACGCCGCCGCGCGAATATGTCGGGGTCTATTTGGAGCGCCGCCGCGAAAGCGGTTTCCAGCTCTACAACACGCTCGGCATCGCGCGCGGCGACAAGCCGGCCTATGCAAAACAGGCGCTGGAGAACTACAATTTCTTCGGCGCGCCGCACATTGCCGTGATCCACACCAATGAGCCGCTCGGCATCTATGGTGCGATCGACTGCGGCGGCTATGTCTCGAACTTCATGCTAGCGGCGCAGGCGCTCGGGCTCGGCTCCATCCCGCAGGCGGCGATCGCGCGCCATTCCGGGCTGATCCGTCGTCATTTCAACCTGGCCGACGATCGCCGGGTTGTCTGCGGTATCTCGTTCGGCTATGCGGATCACGCGCAAAAGGTGAACAGCTACCGCACGTCGCGCGCGACCGTGGAAGACACCGTCACATTCGTCGATGTATAATTTCCTCAAGGCGGGAAGGTCGGTTCACTCCCCGCCGAGGACAAGAAAAGCTACAAAGAAACGACAAGAACAAAAATGGCGAATAACGCCTCCCTGACGCCGGCTGAGATCAGCTGGCAGCTGCACCGTCTGCCTGCACTCGATCGCGACGCGTTCATCGCCGCGCATTACCTGGGACAGGGCGTTGCCTGGAAGACCCGCTTCTTCGACGCGATCGACTGGGGCGCGGGCTCGGTGCTGCAATTCAGCTTCCTGCAACGCGGCTGGCATCGCCATTCGCGGCTCGACAATCCGATCTATGCCTATATCGACATCGAGCAACATCCGGAAACCCGCGGCCTGCGTCGCGGCCGGCGGATCGATCTTGAGGGCACGATCAAGGGCGTCGACTTCGTGACCGGGATTACGCTGACGCTGGAGCGGTTCGAGATCCTGCCGGTCAATTTTTTCGACCGCTTCGTGATCAGCTCCGACAGCCGCTACTAGCAAGCAGCGAACCGCAGACTCTGCTCCACCTCGCCCCGCGCGCGGGGAGAGGTCGGAACGCATCGTTAGATGCGTTCCGGGTGAGGGGGCTCAGCAAGCGCAGCTATCACCGTATGCGCGGAGACAGCCCCTCACCCCAACCCTCTCCCCGTAAGAACGGGGCGAGGGAGCGCACTGCTCCTGCGGCTCCATTCAACCCAATCTCATTACGCTTCAGCGTCCCGCCACCGCGCGGCGGGCTGGCGCGTCGGCATAGCGCGCGGCCATCGCGTCCGTCAGCTCGGCCATCTTCTCGCGCAACTCTAACGGCGCGACCACTTCGGCCTCGGCGCCGAGCCGCAGCAGCTCGGTCGCCGCATGCCACACCGTCTTGCCGACCGGCATGGTGGCGAGCCGCCAGCCGTCGGCGTCGGTGCCATCAGTGAGCCGCATCCGCGCCTTCACGTAAGGATGCGCAAGCGCATCGAACAGTTTCAGCCCGAGCGGCGACAGCCGCACCGTGGCCTCGTTCGGATGCAGCTCGGCCTCCAGCCGCTCGATCGAGGCGCCCCAATAGGCGGCGAGGTCGAACTCCGCCGGCCGCGCGAACGGCGTCTCCAGCACGGTGCAATCCAGCACGCGCGCGACGCGGTAGGTGCGCACATTGCCGTCGACGAGGCCGGCGAGATACCAGCTGCCGCCCTTTAGCACGAGGCCGAGCGGCGCCACGCGCCGCCGCTTCTCGGCTTTCCAGCTCTGGTAGCGGATCTCGAGCATGGTCTCGCGCAGCACGGCGCCGGCGATGGCGCGCAGATGCTCCGGCTCCTCGGTCTCGCCGAACCAGCCGGGCGCGTCGAGATGGAAGCGCTGCTGCATCCCTCGCGCGTTGGGCCGCAGGTTCTCCGGCAGCGCCGCCATCAGCTTGGTCTGCGCCGCCACCATCGCGGCATCGAGGCCGAGCGCGGCGGCGGGCCCCGGGAGACCGGCCATGAACAGCGCCTCGGCCTCGCCCTGCGACAGGCCGTTGAGCCGGACGCGATAGCCGTCGAGCAGGCGATAGCCGCCCTCGGCACCGCGGTCGGCATAGACGGGAACGCCGGCGGCGGCGAGCGCGTCGATGTCGCGGTAGATCGTGCGCACCGAAACCTCGCAGGCCTCCGCAAGCTCAGGCGCGGTGACCTGCCCCCGCGCCTGCAGGGTGGTGAGGATGGAAAACAGCCGGCTCGCGCGCATGGCTGGATCATACCTGACACAAGATGTCAGGTATAGGCGGACATAAGGAGGCCATGCCCCCGACGGCGCAAGGAGACCCGCCATGACCACCACTACCGACCGCGTCACGCTGTATTATTCGCCGCAAAGCCGCGCCACCGGCACCCGCGTGCTGCTGGAGGAACTCGGCGCGCCGTATAACCTGCACGTCCTGAACATGAAGGCCGGCGAGCAGCGCAAGGACGCCTATCTCGCCATCAATCCGCTCGGCAAGGTGCCGGCGATCCGCCATGGTGACGCGCTGGTCACCGAGCAGGTCGCGATCTTCATCTATCTCGCCGATCTGTTTCCGCAGGCCGGCCTGACGCCGGCGCTGAACGATCCGCGCCGCGGCCCGTATCTGCGCTGGATCGCCTATTACGGCGCATCGTTCGAGCCGGCCGTGATCGACCATTTCATGAAGCGCGAGCCCGCGCCGATCACGCAGTCGCCCTATGCCGATTACGACACCATGCTGGGCGCGCTGGAATCGCAGCTGGCAAAGGGGCCCTATCTGCTCGGCGAAGAGATCACGGCGGCCGACATCCTCTGGGGCATCGCGCTCTCTTGGACCATGATGTTCGGCATCGTGCCGAAAAGGGACGTGTTCGTCCGCCATGCCGAGCGCATCGCCGCGCGCCCGGCCTTCCAGCGGATATCGAAGGCCGACGACAAGATGGCGGCGCAGCATGCCGCGGCCGCCGGGGTGTGATACGGATCGGGCCGATGGCGAAAGTCCTGCACAGCACCAACTGTTTCAACACCCTGATCCGCGTCGCGGAGGACTGCCCGGCGCAGCGCGGCGAGGAGCCGCAGTTGCGCGGCGGCCAGCCGACGGTTGCCGTGCTGCAATACCGGATGATCGCGGGCGCGCCCTACAAGTACACCTCCGACGATGTGGTGTTCGCGACGTCGGCGGCCGGCCGCGTGCTCGATGCGAAAGCAGCGAAGAAGGCGCGCAGCCTCGCCCGCGAGACGTTCTTCTCGCGCGGCCAGGCCTGCATGCGCGCCTCGCCGCTCGGCAAGCGTTTCGGCTGGGGTGTCCATGCCGACGCCGAGGGCCGCATCGCGCTCTACGCCGTCGACAGCAAGCGCTACCAGGCACTCGCCGCGGATCCTGACATCGCGCAGGTCCGCGCGATGCGGTCGAAGCGGGCGTGAAGAGGCACTGCTCTCATCCTCCCCTGGAGGGGGAGCATCGGTTCGCATGCAATGCGAACCGAGGTGGGGTGATCTCTCCACTCGGGCACCGTTCGTGCTGAGAGATCACCCCACCCCGTCTCACATTCCGCTGCGCTCCATGTGACCCGACCCTCCCCCTCCAGGGGAGGGTGAAGGGAGTGTGCCGTGCGACCAATCGCTAAAACCGCGGCGCCCGCTTCTCGGCGAAGGCCTTGATGCCTTCCTTGATCTCGTCGCCGCGCATGCTGTCGCGGTGGCGGGCGTCGGCGGCGGCTTCATCCAGTGCGCCGCGGGCGAATTCGTTGATTGCGCGCTTCATGCCGGCCATCGCCTTGGGCGCGTTGCCCGCCAAAATCGTCGCGAGCTTGTCGACTTCCTCGTCGAGCAGATCGAGCGATACCATCGCGGTGAGATAGCCGATCCGCAGCATCTCCGGCGCCGATATTTTCTGCGCGGTCAGGAACAGCATCCTGGCGTTGTCGACGCCGAGCCGCGTGACGTAGCGCTGGATGCCGCTCTTGTAATAGTGCAGCCCGAGCCGCGCCGCCGGCATGAACATCTCGGCGGTATCGACGCCGATGCGGAAGTCGCAGGCGAGCGCGAGGTCGGTCGAGCCGCCATAGACCCCGCCATTGAGCCGGCAGATCGTCGGCACGCTGAGATCCTCGAGGCGGTTGACCACGACCTCGAACGCCGAACCCGCGCTCTGTTGTTCGCTGGCGCTCACCGCGCGCTCGGCGACGGAGTTGAGGTCGTAGCCGGCGGAGAATGCGCGGCCGGTTCCGGTCAGCACCAGCACGCGGATCGCGGGATCGGCCTCGATCCGGTCGAACAATGTCAGCAGCTCGCCGAGGTCCTCGGCCTGCAGGCGGTTGAGATGCTTCGGCCGGTTGAGGCGGATCGTTGCGCGTGCGCCCGCGATTTCGAGCACGGGTCCGCTGGCGGTGTCGGCCGCGTCAGCCATCTTGGTCTCCATCATTATTGATTCTCACGTTCGCGCCGCTTGGCCTCGGCGTCGATGGTCTCGGCGAGATCGGGATGCCTTGCCATCAACAGGCGGAAATCGACCAGGTCAAGCACCAACAGCCTGGTCACCTTGCTGGTCGAGACGCTGGCGCCGCGCTTGGTGTTGCCTAGCAACGCCATCTCGCCGAAGAACTCGCCTTCGCCAAGCTTCACCTTGCGCCCGGGCAGGTCGACCTCGACCTCGCCGGCGGCGACGAAATACATGCAGTCGCCATTGGTGTCCTTGCGGATGATCATGGTGCGCGGCGGCAGGTCCATGGTCCGCAGCATTTGGGTGACGTCGGCGATCGCGGCCGGGCCGAGATGCGCGAAGAACGGCACCTTGCTGACGGTCTCCCAGGTTCTCAAGAAATTGTCGCGGCGGGTTTCGGCGGCAAAACCGGTCGCCAGGATACCGGTCCACAGCCCGAACACGCCGAGGCCCGAGATCATCACCATGGCGGCGACCACGCGGCCGAGCGGGGTGATCGGCACCACGTCGCCGTAGCCGGTCGTGGTCAGCGTCACCACCGCCCACCACAGCGCCGCCGGCACGCTGCCGAAGGTTTGCGGCTGGACGTCCCGCTCCAGGAAATATTCCGCAACGGAGGCCAGGAACACCACCATCAGGAAGATCACGAGCACGCTGAGCAGCGGCCCGGATTCCACCACCAGCACGCGCCGGAGCTGGCGCAGGCCGGGAATGCCCGGCACCACCTTGAGCACCCAGAGCACGCCGAGCAGCCAGGCGGTTTTCGGCTCGACTCCGGACAGCAAGGCCACCGGCACGGCCAGCGCGCCGATCGCGTCGACCACGCCGGCGCTGGACAGCGCGTAGAACCAGAATTTGCCCTGCCGGCCCATGTGGCGCAGCCGCACCAGCCATTCGAATACGAAATAGGCAAGGCAGGCCCACAGCAGCGCATCCACCCAGCGCGGCGCCGCGTCATGGGCCGGCGCGACCGTCAGCAGCGTCATCATGGCGACACCGGCCGCGACGGCGACATAGGCCGCCGTGGTCATGTTGCGGCCGGCGGTGGCGGAAACGAAGCGCGTCAAGGCCGGAAGGACGAGCCGCTTGGACATCGGAACGGAGCTTGCCTGTCGATGAATTGCTGGAATTGAGGCCCTGCGAACGGCAGAGCCGATGTCACAACGTGCCTCTCCCGGTTGAGGCCGTCAACGCGCAGGCCATGGCGGGATGCTCGCGGCGGAAGACCCATCAGTTGGACGAAAGGCCTAACCATGTTGGCCCGATTTTGCGCCCGCGAATGTGAGAAATCGGACAAAACGTCGCTTTTTCCCCGTATATCAGGGATGCTGGTCGCCGATGCGACCTTGGCCGGAATGAAGCGACTAATAAGGCGATCTTATTCACTTCTTGAGAAATTGGTTGGTTTCCGATGGATACCTCACATCTCGCGGAGCACGCCGGCGCCGCCGGCAGTTTCTTCGCATCGATCTTCGTGGTTGCCACGCTGTCGATGCGGACCATGATCCCGTTGCGCGTCTTCGCCATCCTGACCAACATCATCCTGATCGCGACCGCCGTCCCGACCCACAATTACGCGACGCTGATCCTGCATGCCGTGCTGCTGCCGGTGAACACCTATCGGCTGCACCAGATGCTGCAACTGGTCCGCAACGTGAAGAAATCGGTCAACAGCGATCTGTCGATGGAATGGCTGAAGCCGTTCACGACGGAACGCAAATGCACCGCGGGCGAAGTCCTGTTCTACAAGGACGAGAAGGCCGACAGCATGTTCTACATTGTCAGTGGCCGCTTCCGCCTGGTCGAATCCGGCATCGAGCTGCCGGTCGGCGCCCTCGTCGGCGAGTTCGGCATGCTGTCGCCGTCGAACACGCGAACCCAGACGCTGGAGTGCGTCGAGACCGGCATGGTGCTGTCGGTGACCTATGACCAGGTCGAGCAGCTCTACGTCCAGAACCCGGCGTTCGGCTTCTACTTCCTGCGCCTCGCCAGCGCCCGCCTGTTCCAGAATATCTCGACGCTCGAGCAGCAGCTCGCGCAGCACGCCACCCCACAGGTCGCGGAGCCCAAACCTGCATGAGCCCCGTGACGAGTTCTGGAGGCGCCGCAGTGGCGGATGACGACGGTCTCCTGGCTTCGCTCCGTTACCTCTTTGCCGATATCATCGGCGATGAGGACGAGGGGCCGCCGGTGCTGCCCGACGCCTGCCCGGACCATCTCGGGCCGGCCGTCACCAAGGCCATCGATCTGTTGATCGCCTATCAGAGCACGAGCTACGCCCAGCTCTATATCGACCGGCTCAAGCGCTTCGTCGGCCGCCGCGGCGTTGACGACGCCCTGCTTGCCGAGATCGCCCGCCTGATGGCGGAGCGCATGGCCTATGAGGACGCGATCCGCATCGCGCAGCTCAAGCTTGGCGAAGTCAGTGCGGTGGGCGGCCTTGCGGCGCGCTCGGCCGACGACGTCAAGAAGTTTCGCCTTGACGAGTTGATCGACGCCCTGCCGGCGGTGGTCGCCGATCCGGTGCTCGGCGTGCTGGATCAGTTCGGCTGGCGGCGTCGCCGGGTCTCGATCCGCTTCAGCGCGAACAACCGCTTCAGCGTTCGCCGGCTCAGGATCGAAGCGGGCCTGAAGCGCTGGCGGCTGTTCTCGGGACGCTATGCCAGGGAGCGCGTCTGGGTCGAGCGCTGGCTGCACATGATCGACCGCAGCCTGACCAAGCAGCCGAGCGCCGCCCCGGCGGTCGTGCAGACCGCGACCATGATCCAGGGTTACGGCGATCCCTACCGCCAGGGCATCGCGGACTGGCACGTGATCATCGACGGGCTCGCCAAGCCGACCTTCGACGGCGTGCTCGTGCTCCCCGACCTTGCCGGCGCCATTGCGGAAGCGCGCGCTGCCACCATGCCCGATCCGCGGCAGGCAGCGCTGAAGCGCAAGATCGCGGAGATCCGCGCTCGGGCGCCGGCGGTGTCGTAAGAACCTTCGCCGTCATTGCGAGGAGCGAAGCGACGAAGCAATCCAGTTCCCCGCTTGCGGCGCTGTGGATTGCTTCGCTTCGCTCGCAATGCAGCGGGAATCTGCCGAAGCCATCTACTGCTTGATGTGCGGCGGCTCGTCGTAGCCGCGACGGCTGGAATAAAACAACAGGCCCATCAGGCCGATGCAGACCGCGGCCAGAAGCGCAATGCCGATCGTAAACACCACGATGCCGTAGGTCGGCACCGGAGCATCCACGGTCAGGCCTTCATAGGCGTAGGCGCCGACGGCGGCCAAAAAGGCCAGCAGGCCGATACTGATTGCAATGCGCATGCGTAGCTGCCTCTGCTGAGGGCCGAGGGCAACAGGCACTTACGCCGGTTTTCACGCCGCGGCGGTGGCCTTGGCCAACGCCTGCCGTCCGGCTTCGGTCAGCTCGGAAAGCGTCGTCCTGCCGCTCTTGGCGCATTTGATGATGTATCGGGCAACGCGGCGGCGGGTGTCATGTTCCTCGCCGTGAGGTGCGTCTGCGCAAACGCGATCGAGCGCAACGTTCATGGCGAAGAGCGTGCGTGAGTCAAACCGTTCCTCGATCATCGCAGCTCTCCTTTGAGACTCGCGGCTACTTGCGGAACGTCAGCCATTCGCTGACTTCCATCACAGTCTCGGTCTGTCTGGCCTTCTTCATCAGCATTTCGCGTTCCCGTCCCGGCGGCAGCTTGCGTGCCGCAATGCGCGAATCTTCGGCGAATTTTTGCAAGCGGTTTTCGAACGATCCGGGAGGCCGCGACCTGTTGCGCTTCTTCTTGATCATGCCGTCTCCGAGCTGGAACCAGCAATACTAGGCTTGTTCCCCGGATGCCGTCGTTAACCCATGACATCGGTCGAATTGAAAAAACGCGCGCCGGAAATTGCGACCCAAAATCGGGACCTGAGATCGCGACCCGGGATCGCGAAGATCGCAGGAACGATCTTCGGCGCTCTGCGTAACACCCGTGCGTTCGCTGCTTTGCTCCCCGAAAGGCGGTGGACCACTCCGGTGACGGGCCTCGGCGAATTTGATCGCCGGGGCCCGCATGTCTTCAAGCAAGGCAGCCAAGGCAACAAGAAGGACATAAGCAGTGGCACATTCCAATCAGGGTATCGTCAAAGACGACAAGGGGCAGGAGCAGCCGGCCGACAAGCAGCGCGCGCAGGCCGCGCACAAGACCGACCCGCGAAAGTCGAATGCGCGCGAAGCGACGCGTGATCCGAAATTGAACGATGCCGACAAGACACCGGGATCCGGCATGACATCAGACGACCGCGGCGATCCTCCAACGGGCTGAACGGCGTTCCGCTTTTGCAGCAATCGCGGCAATGCGGCAGGAACGATGACCCGGGTTGACCGTTGGCGTCGAGGGATCAATGGAGAATCGACATGGCGATGGACGAGAAGGAGGTCGGAAACCTGATCGGCAGCGACAAGGTCGAGGGCACCGCGGTCTATGGCTCCGACGAGCGCAAGATCGGCTCGATCGAACGGGTGATGATCGACAAGAAGAGCGGGCGGGTGTCTTACGCCGTGCTCGGTTTCGGCGGCATTCTCGGTCTCGGCAACGACCATTATCCGCTGCCCTGGCAGTCGCTCAAATACGACACGAGGCTGGGCGGCTATATCACCGGCGTCACCGAGAGCCAGCTGCGCGGCGCGCCGAAATACGGCAGCGAGCGCGAGTGGAATTGGTCCGATATCGGCACCACGCGCGCGGTGAACGACTACTACGGCGTGCCGTTCGTCTGAACGTCCCTTAGACGTCCCCCTGAGCCGGGGGACCCGTATTTCACCGGTGGTACCACCGGGCGTCGAGGTGTGCGTGATGCTCGGGGATGTAACCGTCGCATCCTTGGGACGTCTGTACACTAGTGAACATACCTCAATAACTGTGCAAGGTAACATACGTAATTGAAGTCGGTCCTGCAGTTGCCCGATTAAACATGCGGGAGACCAATCGTTGGCGTCGCTAGTCCGGAAATTGGAGCAGTTTGCACGGCTTTCGCCGGTAGACCAGGTTCTTCTCAATCGCGCGTCTACCGAGCGCGTCCGCCATTTTGGTCCGCGGGTCGACATCGTCCGCGAGGGCGAGAAGCCGAAGGACGTCCATCTGATCCTGTCCGGCTGGGCCTATCGCTACAAGCAGCTCGAGGACGGCCGGCGTCAGATCGTGGCCTTCTTCTTGCCCGGCGACATTTGCGATGTGAACGTCTTCATCCTGCGCGAGATGGATCATTCGATCGGTACCGTCACCGCAGTGTCGATCGCCGACCTCTCCCGCGAATTCTTCGACAAGGTCGCAGCCGGACATCCGCGCATCGTGACCGCGTTCTGGTGGGAAACCCTGGTCAACGCGGCGATCCAGCGCGAATGGACCATGAGCCTCGGCCAGCGAACGGCGCTGGAGCGGATGGCCCATCTGCTGTGCGAGATCTGGCTCCGGCTGCGGGCCGCAGGCCTGACCCAGGGCGACAGCTGCGATTTCCCGCTGACCCAGGGCGATCTCGCCGATGCCACCGGGCTCTCCAAGGTTCACGTCAACCGAACGCTGCAGGAATTGCGCGCCGGCGGCCTGATCGTACTCAAGGGAAAGACCCTGGTCGTCCCCAATCTCGAGCGGCTGATGCACGCCGGCCTGTTCAACCCGAACTACCTGCATATGGATCACGAGGGACGGCAGCTCGACGCCGCTGCGACGCCGACGGACGCGGCGGTCGGGTAGTAAGCGCTGCGCTCCGGTGCATGTCGAGAGCGTGCCGATGTATGGTTCACCGGCCGTTCAACATACGCGGTGTCGTCCTGGGGAAAGCCAGGACCCATTACCCCAAGTCTCAATTGTTGCGCGATGCTGGGGCCGCGATCCCGTTCATCAGCGAAAGCGGTGGTAATGGGTCCTGGCTTTCGCCAGGACGACAGTGGTGCATGCGGCGCGATCGCAGGGACGACAGTTGTATCTGTGGCGTGACCAACGGCTTGGTTCACCCATTGGCCGCCTTCACCACCACGAGGTTCTCGTCCGGCGTCGCCGGGTGGCGCTTGAGGTGATCGCGGCGCAGTGCGATCTCGTCGCGGACCAATTCGTAGCCGAGCTTGAACGTGTCCATTCCGTCGCCGGAAACGGTGCCGTCGCGCAGGCCGGTCACCGCGCCGCGCAGGATCGCCTCGAGCTCATCCTGCAATTCGTCGAGATGCTCGGCGCAAGTGGCGTGCTCGACGCGCTCGCCGATGTCGAGGATCCTGCCCGCCAGCTCGCTGGCCTTCTCCGGTGCGACGCGGGTGATCTTGGTGTAGATCGCGGCGAAGATCGAGCCGATGATGCTGAGGGCGGCGGCGCCGAGATACATCACGTCGCTGTAGCGATCCATGAACGACTTGGTATCGTCGTTGATGTATTCGGCGGCGCCCTGATGGGCGACGATGAAGGCGTCCTTGTCGGTCGCCGCCGGCTCGATCTTGGAGGCAAAGCCGTCGTCGAGCGCGAGCTCCGACTTGTTCTCATAGATGATGCGCGCGAGCTCGGCGGCTGTCGTCGTGGACATCGAGGATTGCGCGACCAGCAGCCATTCCAGCCCGATGGTGTCGACCTCGTCATCGGGGATCGCCGGCGAGGACGACAGCATGCCGGTCGAGACCGTCTCCTCCGAAATCGCCGGGTATTTGCGCGCCAGCGCCTTGGCCGCGTCGATCGCATTCAGCGTGAAGCCGCCGGGGCGCTTGGCATATTGCTCGTAGGTCTTGTCCTTCACGATCTTCGAAGCATGCTCGATCGCGATCACGGCGGCAAAGCCGGAGGCGAACAGCTTGTCGAAAGGTGTGTTCGGCGGCGCCTGCTGTACCCGCTGCGCCGCGTCGGGGCTGTCCGCAATCTCAAGCGCGCTGCGGACGAAATTGACGCTGTTCTCGCCGTCGCCGACGACCGCGATCCGCTTCTTCTTGAGCTCGCTCAGCGATTTGATCTTCTTGCCGCCGGGGCTGAGCACCAGCACCACGTCATGCTCGAGGATCGCGATGGCGCGGGCACGCGGCGGCACCCTTGCGTCGGTACGCAGGATGGCAAGCGAGGCGTCGCGGCGATCGAATTGCGCCAGCGCCCTGGCGTTGTCGGGGTTCGGCGCGATCTTCAGCCGCAGCCGCGACGAATTGTTCTTCAGCACGGTGGCGAGCTTGGCGGCGAATTTCGCCTCCGGGCCCTTGGCATCGCCGACCGCGAACACCAGCAATTCGGAATTGCGCAGCCAGAGCCGGCCGCCGATCACGGTGACCGCGCTCAGGAGCAGCGTCAGCAGGGTGAAGACGATGATCTGCGCGCGGTTGGTCTTGACGACCGGTTTGGCGACCGGAGGGCTCGGCGGCGGCAGCGGCGCAGGCGAGGGGGCTTCGGCACTCATGGCTGATTACCTGGCTCATCACCCGTCCGGGACGGCCCGTTGCCGCGACCCGATCGGCGCGGCGCTGCCCGGTGAATCCGTAAATGGCTATAAAAGAAAGAAAATTTCCTATGTTGCCGACGATATACCTCCCCGGGGGGAATGCAAACCGGCCGCCGGCCGTAACCTTAATCTCGGCCGGCCTGCGCCGCGATGCCACATGACCATTGCCACTATCGACGGTCGGAGCGAGATGTGATTTTCGAGGAGGCGCAGGTGCATTCCGGCGCCGGAGATGTCATAAATGAGACACGCTTCGGTTTGCGGAATTGTGCTGACGGCCTGACCCGGATTTCTTGCAATCACATTCATCGAAGTAAAAGGGCGTCAGCTTGTTGTTTCCCTCCATGTCATCGTCGGTGTCGGTTGGTGCCCTGGTGGGATGGATGTCGCTTCTCACCGCAAAGCACATCATCGCCGACTTCATGCTGCAGAACGCCTGGATGGCGATCGGAAAGGACCAGAAGACCGGCTGGGCGCTGCCGCTGCTGGCGCACTGCCTGGTCCATCTCGCGGTCGCGCTGGCGCTGATCCTGGTGGTGGCGCCGCGGTTCTGGTATGTCGCCTTCATCGACTTCGTGATCCACATCATCGTCGATCGGGCCAAGGGCATCTGCGCCTCGCATTTCGGCGTGACGCTGGAATCCGGCCACCCCTGGTTCTGGACCCTGATCGGGGTCGACCAGGCGCTGCACCACCTCACCGGCTTCGCGCTGTCGATCTACATGGCCGCGAACTGAGCGGCTCGCGCGCACCTTTCCTCCCGTCCTGAACCACGAATCCAGCCGGGTTGCGGCGGGCGGATGTGATTCGCGCGCAACGGGCAAGACCCTCCGGAAGCGACCGGAGGCCGTGGTTAACCTTTCGTTAGAGGATTACGCGGCATCTTCCCGATCGAGGGGGATTTGCAAATGTTTTCAAGCCGCGACGCCTTCGAGAACGATGCCTGCCCGGTGGCCGACGATCTGCTCGGCCAGATGTATCGCGCCAATCCGAACGGGCTCTCGTTGCTGGTTGCCAATGTCGCGCCCGATGTCAGGGCGAGGCTCGCGCTGTTCTGCTATCGCCGCAGCCATCTGCACGCGCTCGCGGTCGCGATCGCGTCGAGCTGCAGCGAGTGGGAGCTGGCGAATTCAGGCGGCCGTGTCGGCTCGACGCTCTACGCGCTGTCGCGCGAGCCGGCCCGCGCCGCCACCGTTTCGCATGGTGGCCGCAAGCCGATCACGCTGTCGACCAAGCCGCTGACGACCTTCGCGCCGATCGTCGATGACGAACTCGACGACGAGGACGTCAGCGACAGGGTCACGGCGTAACGTCTGGCTAGATCGGCTGCGCGCTCGCGATGAGCGGCAGCCCGTGCCGGCGCCGCGCCATCGCGCATTCCGCGTCGCCCGGCTGGCAGGTCCGGCATACTTCCGGCCGCACCGGATAGACCTCGCAGCGCGTTGCTTCTCCGACCCGGCCCGCTAGCGCCGAGCAGCGATCGCCCTCGCAGCGCATGCCTGATTGTCGCGCATTGACGAATTGCGGTGGGATCAGATCGAGCTGCGCGTCGTCCTCGATGGTGAAGCGCGGCCAGTTCTCCGAATAGCTGCAGCAGGCGCCGCAGGACTGGCAGGGGCTTGTGTCGGTCGCGTTGTCGGCCATCAGGTGTCCCTCGGCGCTTCCCAGACCAGGCTGCGCCGCCAGCGCGCCCTGAGCAGGTCGCGCCGCTCCGGATACTTCTCGTCGTGATAGACCGCCGTGACCACGCGGTCGGTGCGGAAGCTGCGGAAATCCTTGCGCAGCTCGCACCAGGCGGCGAGCAGCCGCACCGCCTCGTGATAGCCGACCGCGATCGGCCAGATCGTGCGCTCGCTATCGCGGCCATGCTCGTCGCGATAGTTCAGCGTGATCTTCTTGCCCTCATGGATCTGGCTGCGGGTCCTGACCATGTCGATGCGGTCGGGCTCCCGGTTCCAGGCCGAGCGGGCCCGGCTCGCCGGCTCCAGCACGAACGGCCGCAGCCGGTCGGGCACGGTCTCGGCGATCTTGGCCATCAGGTCCTCGGCCGCGCGCGCCAGCGCGGGATCGGCGTGGCCGACCACCCATTGCGCGCCGAGCACGCAGGCCTCGATCTCGTCGGGTGTCAGCATCAAGGGCGGCAGGTCGAATCCCTTCTCCAGGATGTAGCCCATGCCGGCCTCGCCGCGGATCGGCACCCGCTGCTCGATCAGGCTGGCGATGTCGCGATAGATCGTCCGCTTCGATGTCTCGAGCTCGGCGGCGATTGCATCGGCAGTCAAAGGCTTACGGGTGCGTCGGAGCACCTGGATGATCTGAAACAGCCGGTCGGCGCGTCTCATGGCAACTCTCTCGATCGCTCTCTTGGCACGTGTCTTGTCGAGTGTCTCGGTAGCGGTTTTGGCAGCCGTCTTGACGAGTGTCTTGACGGGTCTCGTCGTCTCTCGGTGCGCAGGCTTTTCTGGGTCCCGTCCGGCTGCTGCTGACAGCATGTTGGCAGCAGGTGGGGGCTATATCAGGACAACACCTCAAGTGAAGGGAATTTGTCCATGACGAATCTTGACGAACTCGGTTTCCGGCAGGCGCAAGGCTTTGCGCTGGAACAGCTGGTCACGGTCTACTCCACCTCCGGCGACCTGCGCTGGGCCCTGGTCGCGCTGATCGCACAGTCGATCAGCACGGTCTGGTCCTACGGGCGGGCACGGCTGGTCAAGCGCGTTCGCGGGGCGGTTCGCCGCCTCGCACCCGCCGGCCCGTTCGACAGTGAATGCCACTACTGCTGACACCATGCTGGCAGCAGGGGACGGCTAGCTTCAATTCACGACCACAGGCGATCGGGAGCTTCACATGATTACGCTTTTTGGCTTTGGCACGGGCTTCGGCTTGCCGGAAATCAGCCCCTTCGTGACCAAAACCGAGGTCCAGCTCAAGATGGCCGGGCTCGACTATCGCAAGGAGAAGGCGATGCCGCCGGCCTCTCCCAAGGGCCAGCTGCCGTTCATCGTCGACGACGGCGAGACGATCGCCGATTCGACCTTCATCCGCGCCCATATCGAGGGCAAATACGGCTTCGATTTCGACGCGCCGCTCAGCCTGCAGGCGCGCGCCCAGGCCTGGGCCTTCGAGCGCATGATCGAGCATCACGTCTACTGGGCGCTGGTCGGCGCGCGCTGGGTCGACGACACCAATTTCGCCAAGGGGCCCGCGCATTTCTTCGACGGCGCGCCCGACCATATGCGCGACAAGATGCGCGAGGACGCCCAGTTCCGCGTTGCCGAGAACTATCTGCTGAGCGGGCTTGGCCGTCACGGACCGGACGAAGACGTCGATCTCGCGATCCGCTCGCTGTTCGCGCTGTCTGTGCAACTCGGCGACAAGCCGTATCTGATGGGCGATGCGCCGTGCGGCACCGATGCCACCGCGTTCGGCGCGCTGGCGGGAATCCTCACCCCGTTCTTCGATTCGCCGCTGCGCGAGCGCACCGAGAAGTTCGACAATCTCACCGCCTATGTCGGCCGGATGATGCGGCAATACTATCCGGAATTCGCCTGGGCGCCGCTGCAGCAGCAGGCGGCCTAAAGCGCGATCGCGCTTTAGGTTTAGTTCGGGGCATGATCCTTTCGGAAAACCGCTTCGCACTTTTCCGGATCATGCCTAAGCCGGCGCGGCAGGAGCGGGCTGGCCCTTCAATGCGGCCAGCTCCGCCTCGAGCTCGGCGATGCGCTGGTCGCGCGAGGCCAGCGCTGCCGCCACATCGGCCGCGTCGAACTTTTGCGGAATGTGCTGCGGGCAGTTGGTGTCCCACGCCGTGACCTTGAACAGGATCACCTGCTCGGGCCGCGCCCGGTAGCCCTGCGGCATCAGCGTGCGGGTCAGCGCCGGATCGTCCTCCACCACCTTCGCCTCGCCCCACAGCTTGACGCGGCGGCGGTGCGCGTAATCCATGACGAAGATATAGGCCTTGGCATTCTCCGAGAGATTGCCCTGGGTGATGAACTGGCGATTGCCGCTGTAGTCGGCGAACGCGATGGTGTGCTTGTCGAGCACCTTGATAAAACCCTTCGGTCCGCCGCGATGCTGGATGTAGGGCTGGCCGTCGGCCGAGGCGGTCGCGAGATAGAAGCTGTTCACCTCGCCGAGGAAGCCGGCGAGGTTCTCGTCGATCTCGCTGCGCCAGCCGCCATGTGCCTCGACTTCGGCGTAGGTGGCGCGTGAGCCCTTGCGGGTCTGGATCGCCTTCACCGCCGGACTGAATGCGACGTCGCTCGCATAGCTGTGACCATCTGACATCGGAGCCTCCCGTGACGGGCGCCTGAGTGGTTGTCCTCGCCGCTTAAAGATGGACATTCCAAGATCGTAAGCAATCTTGTGCATTGACACTTCACTGTTGCCGATTATGCAATAGTGCCATGGACCGGATCGACGCCATGCAGGCCTTCGTCGCGGTGGCGGACCTCGAGGGGTTCGCCCCCGCCGCCCGCAAGCTCGGCCTGTCGCCGTCCGCCATCACGCGGCTGATCGCGGCGCTGGAGGAGCGGCTCGGCGCGCGGCTGCTGCAGCGGACCACGCGGCAGGTGACGCTGACGGACGCCGGCTCGCGCTATCTGGAGCGGGCGCGCCGGATCCTCGCCGATGTCGAGGAGGCCGAGGACGCGGTGGAGAACGAGCGCACCCGCCCCGGGGGGCGGCTGGTGATCTCGGCACCGTTCGGCTTCGGGCGGCTCCATGTCAGCCCGGTGGTGAGCACCTATCTGAAGCGCTATCCCGGCGTCGGCGTTGACCTGCGGCTGTCGGACCGCAGGATCAATCTGGTCGAGGACGGCGTCGACCTCGCGGTCAGGCTCGGGCACCTGCCGGATTCGACGCTGGTGGCGCGGCATGTCGGCCGGATGCGCCGCATCGTGGTGGCGTCGGCCGGCTATCTCAAGCTTCGCGGCAGGCCGAACCGGCCGGCGGACCTCACCGCCCACGACACGATCCAGTTCGGCGCCATGACCGCGACGCCGGATTGGCGCTTCATGGAGGATGGCCGCGAAGTCCGCATCACCCCTACGCCGCGCTTCACCAGCAACAGCTCGGACGCCGCCATCCAGTACGCCGAGCAGGACGGCGGACTGACCCGGGTGATGGCCTACCAGGCGGCCGAATCGCTGAAGGCGCGGCGGCTCCAGATCGTGCTCGCCGAGTTCGAGCAGCCGGCTGTGCCGATCCACGTCGTCTATCCGACGACGCGGCTGTTGTCGGCCAAGGTGCGGACCTTCATCGATCTCGTGACCGAGGTCACCGACTGGTATTTCGACTAGCTCACCGGCGGCTTCTTCGGCACCACGCGGAAGGTGCCGTTGGCGCGCGCGATGGTCACCCCGTCGGCCTTGATCAGGCTCTGCGCGAAGCAGATCGTGCTGCCGGTCTTGATCACGTCGCTCTCGATCGCGAGCCATTGCCCGACATTGGCGGAGCCTACGAAATCGACCGCGAGCGAGATCGTCACGAACGAGGTGGTCCAGCCGGTCGCCTGGCCGCAGCTATAGCCCATCGCGTTGTCGGCAAGGGCTGCGATCAGGCCGCCATGGATCAGGCCGCGGCCGTTGGTATGCGGCCTCGCCAGCCGCAGGCCGATGATGACGGCACGCTCGGTCTTCTTCTGGTAAAGCGGCTCCCAGGGCTCGGTGAGCGGGCTCTTGCGGAACAGCGGCTCGAAGCCTTGAGGGACGTCTTGGGGATTGTCGGGCACGACTTGCGTATCGGTGGTCATCTGAAGCTCGCATATGACGTTGGGTTGACGCCATTGAACGCGATGTCGATGACGGTTTCACCGCCTACAAAGTTTTAAACGGGATTTGCACGGCTGTTTGAAGCGGCCCGGCTCGTCATCACCCGCGAAAGCGGGTGATCCAGTATTCCAGAGACCGCACCGCATGAATCGAGAAGCCGCGGCGTACTGGATACCCCGCATGCGCGGGGTATGACGACGGAGATTGCGAAGAGGATGCTGCTCGACAAAAGCATCCGCGACTTATCTAGAACGGCAGCCCCACATAATTCTCCGCCAGCGAGGTCGAGGCCGCCTTCGAGCTGACGAGGTAGTCGAGCTCGGCGATCTGGATGCGCGCGGCGAATTCGCCCTCGTCGGGGAATTTGTGCAGCATCGAGGTCATCCACCAGGAGAAGCGCACCGCCTTCCAGACCCGCGCCAGCGCGCGTCCCGAATAGGCATCGATGCCGGCGGAGGATTTCTCGTCGTAGTATTCGCGCAGCGCCTGCGACAGATAATGCACGTCGCTGGCGGCAAGGTTGAGGCCCTTGGCACCGGTCGGCGGCACGATGTGCGAGGCGTCGCCCGCCAGAAACATGCGGCCGAACCGCATCGGCTCGGCGACGAAGCTGCGCAGCGGCGCGATGCTCTTTTCGATCGAGGGGCCGGTGACGATCTCGTCGGCGGCCTTCTGGTCGAGGCGCCGCTTCAATTCATCCCAGAACCGCTCGTCCGACCATTGGTCGACATGATCGTCGAGCGGGCACTGCACGTAATAGCGGCTGCGGTGGGACGAGCGCATCGTGCACAGCGCAAAGCCGCGCTCGTGGTTGTTGTAGATCAGCTCCGGCGAGACCGGCGGCGTCTCCGAGAGGATGCCGAGCCAGCCGAACGGATACACCCGTTCGTAGCTGGTGATCGCCGACGCCGGCATGCTGGCGCGGCTGATGCCGTGGAAGCCGTCGCAGCCGGCGATGAAGTCGCAGGCGATCTCGTGGGTGACGCCGTCCTTGACGTAGCTGACGCGCGGATGATCGGTATCGAAATCAAGCGGCTTGACGTCGGCCGCCGAGTAGATCGAGGTCAGGCCGGCCGCCTTGCGGGCATTCATCAGGTCGAGCGTGACCTCGGTCTGGCCGTAGATGGTCACGGTCTTGCCGGTCGAACCATGCAGGTCGATGCGGTGCCGTGCGCCGCCGAACGCCAGTTCGAGACCGTGATGGACGAGGCCCTCCTGGTGCAGCCGGGCAGCGGCGCCGACGCTCTCGAGCAGCGACACGGTGCCTTCCTCGAGCAGCCCGGCGCGAATCCGCCCCAGCACATAGTCCGGGGTCTGCCGCTCAAGAATGATGTTGTCTACGCCGAAAGTATGAAGTAGTTGCCCAAGCAACAGTCCGGCCGGACCTGCACCAATGATTGCTACTTTTGTCCGCAATACCTTGTCCTCCCGATCGGATAGGCTTTTAGCCGGTGCCCGCGCCGGCAACTTGCCAAGGCAACTATATCATATAACGATTTTGGCAAGGCGGATTTGCGCGGGACCCGCGCGTTCGCCGCAGCGCAAGATGCGGTGGCGCGGGACCGGGCGGAGGGTGCGACGAGGCGTCCGCCCGCCGGATTTCATCTTGAATATCCGCGCGAATTAGATAACATGTTAAGTAATGAGCCGGGCACGAAGCCCGTCCTGGAGAGGAGGAGACGTGATGAGGAAGACAATGTTGGCGGTGTTGATGGCCGCCGCCATCGTGCCGGCCGCGGGACCTGCCGTCGCGCAGGACAAGACCGTCAATCTCAAGGTGTCGCTATGGGTGCCGCCGGCGCATCCGCTGGTGCCCGCGACCCAGGCCTGGGCCGCCGACATCGAGAAGGCATCGGGCGGCACCATCAAGGTCACCGTGTTTCCGTCCGAGCAACTCGGCAAGGCGTTCGACCATTACGACATGGCGCGCGACGGCATCGCCGACGTCACCTATGTCAATCCTGGCTATCAGCCCGGCCGTTTCCCGATCGCGGCCGCAGGCCAGCTTCCGTTCACCTTCTCCGACGGCAAGAAGGGCACGCTGGCGCTGAACGAGTGGTATCACAAATATGCGCCGACCGAGATGAAGGACACCAAGCTGTGCTTCGCCTTCATCCACGATCCGGGCGCGCTGCACGGCAAGAAGAAGATCGTGCTGCCGAGCGACCTCTCCGGCGTCAAGGTGCGTCCCGCGCAGAGCACCATCGGCGAGATGGTGAAGATGTTCGGCGGCACCAATGTGCAGGCCTCCGCGCCGGAATCGCGCGACGCGATCGAGCGCGGCGTGGCCGACGAGATCACCTTCCCCTGGGGCTCGATCTTCCTGTTCGGCATCGACAAGGTGGTGAAGTACCACATGGACGTGCCGCTCTATTCGACGGTGTTCACCTACAACATGAACCTCGCCAAATATAATTCGATGTCGGCTGCCCAGAAGAAGGTGATCGACGATCACTGCACGCCGGAATGGGCCTCCAAGGTCACCGACCCCTGGACCGATTTCGAAGCCAATGGTCGCACCAAGATGAAGGCGCTGGAAGGCCACGAGGTCTATCCGCTGACTTCGGATCAGCTCGCCGAGTGGAAGAAGGCAGTCAAGCCGCTGCGCGACAGCTGGGCCGAGGCGGTGAAAAAGGCCGGCGGCGATGCGGCAAAGATCGATGCCGATCTGCAGGCCACGCTGAAGAAGTTCGAGGCGGGGATCTGATCCCGCTCCCCTTCACCTCTCCCCGATTGCGGGGAGAGGTCGGATCGCATCGCCAGATGCGATCCGGGTGAGGGGGTACAGGTCTCACCGCATTCACGACTCGTGGAAGCAGCCCCTCACCCCAACCCTCTCCCCGCAAGAGCGGGGGAGAGGGAGCTCATCGAAGCAACGCATGACGCAATCTGCCGAAGTTTCCCAAGACGGCGCGATCACCGGCCCACCCGAGCCGGCGCGCAAGAATTTCATGGATCGCTTCATCGATTCGATCGAATGGGTCGCGGCCTTCTTCGTTGGCGTCGTCGCGCTCAACACCTTCACCGCGGTGTTCATGCGCAAATTCTTCGCGGTGACGATCCCCGACTACTACAATTTCGGCCAGTTCCTGCTCGGCATCCTGATCTTCTGGGGAATTGCGGCGACGAGCTATCGCGGTACCCACATTACCGTGGATCTGGTCTGGGCCAATGCCTCGCCGCGCTACCAGCGCTGGATCGACATCTTCGCGACGCTGGTGCTGCTGTTCGTGGTGAGCGTGCAGACCTACACGCTGGTCGACAAGGTGATCGACACCAGGAACAGCCATATCGTCACCATGGATCTCGGCGTGCCGGTCTGGCCGTTCTTCCTGGTGTCGTGGATCGGCGACGTCTCCGCGGTGCTGCTGATCGCGATCCGCACCTACCGCCTGATCTTCCATCCGGAAGATATCCATGATGCCAAGATCAAGACCGCGGAGTAGACGGCCATGAGTCTCGACCTCAGTCCCGAGACCGTCGCCGTCATCGGCTTTGTCAGCCTGTTCGTGCTGATGCTGCTCCGTGTCCCCGTCGGCATGGCGATGGGCCTCGTCGGCATCACCGGCTTTGGCTATCTCACCGGCTTCGCGCCGGCGCTCAAGCTGGTCGGCCAGACCACGATGCGTACGGTGACGGATTATTCCTTCGGCGTGATCCCGATGTTCCTGTTGATGGGCGCCTTCGTGTCCGTCTCGGGCATCAGCCGCGAGCTGTTCCGCGCCGCCAACACCTTCGTCGGCCATTGGAAGGGCGGGCTCGGCATTGCGACGATCGCCGCCTGCGGCGGCTTTGCCGCGATCTCCGGCTCGTCGGTCGCGACCGCCGCGACCTTCTCGGCCGTCGCCTATCCCGAGATGCGTCGCTTCGGCTATCCGCAATCCTTCGCCGCCGGCGTGATCGCGGTCGGCGGCACGCTCGGAGCGATGCTGCCGCCGTCCACCGTGCTCGCGGTCTACGGCATCATCACCCAGCAGGACATCGGCAAGCTGTTCATCGCGGGCGTGGTGCCGGGCCTGCTCGCGATCCTGATGCATATGATCACGATCGGCATCATCGGCGTGACGCGGCCCGCTTTCCTGCCGGCGGGAAAGAAGGCGTCGTGGCACGAGCGCTTCGTTGCGCTGCGCGACGTCTGGTCGCCGCTGCTGCTGTTCCTGTTCGTGATCGGCGGGCTCTATGGCGGCTTCTTTGTCCCGACCGAAGCCGGCGCGGTCGGCGCGGTGGGCGCCTTCATCATCGGTATCCTCCGCGGCAAGCTGACCAGGGACGGCATCCTGCAATCGCTGCTGCAGGCGACGCGCACCGCGGCCGCCGTGTTCACGGTGCTGATCGGCGCGCTCTGCTTCGGCTATTTCCTCACCATCACCCAGACGCCGCAGCACGTCACCGAATTCCTCACCGGGCTTGGCATCGGCCCCTATGGCGTGCTGGCGCTGATCCTCCTGATGTATCTGGTGCTCGGCTGCCTGATGGACGCGATGGCGATGGTGATCCTCACCGTCCCGATCGTGTTTCCGGTGGTGACCGCGCTCGGCTTCGATCCGATCTGGTTCGGCATCATCATCGTCATGACGGTCGAGCTCGGCCTGATCCATCCGCCGGTCGGTATGAACGTGTTCGTGATCAAGAGCGTCATCAAGGACGTCAACATGTCGACGATCTTTGTCGGGGTGCTGCCGTTCGTCATCACCGACCTGATCCGGCTGGTGATCCTGATCCTGTTCCCGCTGCTTGCGACCTGGCTGCCGCAGCGCATGATTGGTTAGGCCTATGAATCCCGAGCTTGAGACCAGATACGTCTTCACCATCACCGCCCGGATCGCGGAGGTGACGTCCGCCGGCGACATCGGCACCGGCGTCCGCCGCATCATTCCGATCATCGGCGGCGAGGTGAAGGGCGAGAAGGTCAACGGCAAGGTGCTGGCGTTCGGTGCGGACTTCCAGATCATCCGGCCCAATGAGCTGATCGAGCTGGAGGCGAAATATGCGTTCGAGACCGACGACGGCGCCGTCGTCTATGTCGAGAACAAGGGCATCCGCTTCGGGCCGGTCGAGCTGTTGCAGAAGCTGAAGCGCGGCGAGCCGGTCGACCCGAAGCTGATCTATTTCCGCACCGTGCCGAAATTCGAAACCGGCGCCGAAAACTACCGCTGGCTGATGCAGCACATCTTCGTCGGCTCCGCCGCCCGCCACGCCGACCGCGTCGTGATCGACGTGCATCAGGTGCTGTAGCTTCGCACACTTGCCGTCTCACCCGCCGGGATCCGCCACACATTCGGTGTCGTCCCTGCGAAGCAGGACCCATACTCCGCGGTCTGTGCCGTGAACGGGACTCGTCGTTCCGCCGTCGCGCAGCAATAACCGTTTGTGGTTATGGGTCCCCGCTTTTCGCAGGGACGACGGGTGGAGGGAGCCGCGCGTATCAACTCCATCACCGTCACCCTGAGGAGGCCGCGCAGCGGCCGTCTCGAAGGGGCGATGGCCACCAGCCGTCCGCGCCCATATTGACTCTCCCGCTAATTGTTATAAAGCATAACTATTCTGAACGGGAAACAATAACGCCATGGGAAACGCTGCCGGCGAGGGAGACGCTTCGCTGCTCAGGATCGAGACGCGAGGGACGGTGCTGACGGTCGGGCTGAACCGTCCCGCCAAGCGCAATGCGCTGAACGACGGCATCATCCTGGCGCTGCGGGATTGCTTCTCCGCGATACCGGATGCGGTCGGCGCCGTCGTCATCCATGGCATCGGCGATCACTTCTCGTCCGGCCTCGACCTCTCCGAACTGACCGAGCGCGACGCCACCGAGGGCCTGGTGCATTCCCAGATGTGGCACCGCGTGTTCGACCGCATCCAGTATTGCCGCGTGCCTGTCATCGCCGCACTGAAGGGCGCGGTGATCGGCGGCGGACTGGAGCTGGCTTGCGCCGCGCATATCCGCGTCGCCGAGCCGTCGGCCTATTTCGCGCTGCCCGAGGGCCAGCGCGGCATCTTCGTCGGCGGCGGCGGATCGGTGCGGCTGCCGCGCCTGATCGGCGTGCCCAGGATGGCGGACATGATGCTGACCGGGCGGGTCTATTCGGCGACCGAGGGCGCCGCCTACGGCTTCTCGCAATACCTCACCGAGGCCGACGGCGCGCTGCCGAAAGCGCTGGAGCTTGCCGAGCGCGTCGCCGCCAATGCGCCGCTGACCAACTTCGCCGTGTTGCAGGCGCTGCCGATGATCGCCGAGGCCAATCCGCAGACCGGCCTGTTGATGGAATCGCTGATGGCGACGGTGGCGCAGAGCGACAAGGAAGCCAAGAAGCGCATCCGCGCGTTTCTTGATCGCAAGACCGCCAAGGTAAAGCCGACATGAGCGCCGCGCCGTCTGCGAACACTGCGAGCGCGCATCCGCTGCGCCCGATCTCGTTCGGTAATCCCGACGTTACCGTCGAGCGCCGCGACGACGGCACCATCTATCTCCGACCGAAGCTTAGCCTCGCCGATTTTCCGGTTCGCCTCACCGATCGCCTGCACCACTGGGTAAAGGCCGGGCCGAACCGCGTGTTCATGGCCGAGCGCGCCGCCGGTGGCGGCTGGCGGCAAATCACCTACGCGCAACTGCTCGAGGCTATCAGGCGCATCGCCTCCGCATTGATCGCGCGCGGATTGTCGGCCGAGCGGCCGATCGTGATCCTGTCGGGCAATTCGATCGATCATGCCCTGATGGGGCTCGGCGCGCTCTATGCCGGCGTTCCGTTCTGCCCGGTGTCGCCGGCCTATTCGCTGGTGTCGCGCGACTATGGCAAGCTCAGCTTCGTCATCAAGCTCCTGACGCCGGGCCTCATCTTTGTCGACGATGCCGACAAGTTCGCCGACGCACTGCGTGCCAATATCGGACCCGATGTCGAGATCGCCGCGAGCCGCGGCACCGTGCCCGGCCGTGAGGTGACGCGCCTTGCCGGTCTCCTGGCGACGCCGGAAGACCCGCGCCTCGATGCGACCCATGCGGCAATCGGTCCGAACACGATCGCGAAATTTCTGCTGACGTCGGGGTCGACCGGCAATCCCAAGGCCGTCATCAATACCCAGCGCATGATCTGTGCCAACCAGGTGATGCTGCGCGAGACGCTGGCGTTCCTCAAGGATGAGCCGCCTGTGATCGTCGACTGGTTGCCGTGGAATCACACCTTTGGCGGCAACCACAATGTCGGGCTGACGCTCTATAACGGCGGCTCGATGTATCTCGATGAGGGCAAGCCGATGCCCGGCGGCATCGAGGAGACGGTGCGAAACCTGCGCGAGATCTCGCCGACGGTCTATTTCAACGTGCCCAAGGGCTATGAATCGCTGCTGCCCTATCTGCGCGATGACGCCGGTCTGCGGGCAAAATTCTTCGCCCGACTGCATGCGATGTTCTTCTCGGGCGCCGCGCTGTCGCCGTTCATCTGGAACAGCCTCGATGCGCTCGCCGTGCAGGAGAAGGGCTATCGCGTGCCCATGCTGACCGGCCTCGGCGCCACCGAGACTTCGCCGTTCTTCATGTCGGTGCGCCCGGATACCAGCCGCTCCGGCCATGTCGGGCTTCCGGTGTCGGGCAATGACGCGAAGCTCGTTCCGAACAACGGCAAGCTCGAGGTCCGCGCCAAGGGCCCGAACGTGACCCCGGGCTATTGGCGGCAGCCCGAGCTGACCGCCAAGGCGTTCGACGAGGAAGGCTTTTACAAATTTGGCGACGCGCTGAAGCCCGCCGACGCTGGTGATCTCGATGCCGGGTTCGATTTCGACGGCCGCATCGCAGAGGATTTCAAGCTGGCGAGCGGCACCTGGGTCAGCGTCGGCCCGTTGCGGGCGCGCTTCGTCGGCAACTGCGCGCCGCTGGTGCGCGACGTCGTGATCGCGGGGCTCAACCGCGACGAGCTCGCCGCGATCGTGATCCTCGATCTCGATGGCTGCCGCCTGATCAATCCGCAGCTCGCCTCTGGCGATATCGCGGCCGCGGCCAATGATCCGCTGGTGCGGGCGGCCTTCAGCGAGCGCTTCGCGCGCGTGCTGGCCGGCGCCACCGGCTCGTCGAACCGGATCGCGCGCGCGATCCTGCTCGATACGCCGCTGTCGATCGATCGCGGCGAGGTCACCGACAAGGGCTCGATCAACCAGCGCGCGGTGCTGGAGCATCGCACGGACATCATCGAAGCGCTCTATGCGCCGGTGCCGCCGGCATCGGTGATCACGTCAGTCTAGTTCTCGAACAGGAGAAAGCCATGCAGTTGAAGGACCAGGCCGCCATCGTCACCGGCGGCGCATCGGGATTGGGCGCTGCGACCGCGCGCGGTCTCGCCGCGCAGGGCGCCAAGGTCGCGGTCTGCGACCTCAACGCCAAGCTCGCCGAGAGCGTCGCGGCGGAGATCGGCGGCATTCCCGTCGTCTGCGACGTCGCCGATGCTGCGGCGGCCGAGGCCGCGGTGGCCGCCGCCGCCAAGGCGCACGGCCCCGCGCGCGTGCTGGTGAACTGTGCCGGCATTGGGGTGGCAAAACGCGTGATCGGTCGCGAGGGGCCGATGGCGCTCGGCGACTTCGACAAGGTGATCAAGGTCAATCTGATCGGCTCGTTCAACATGCTGCGGCTTGCGACCGCTGACATGGCCAAGCTCGAGCCGCTCGCAACCGGCGAGCGCGGCGTCGTGATCTCAACGGCCTCGGTCGCGGCCTATGACGGCCAGATCGGGCAGGCGGCCTATTCGGCATCGAAGGGCGGCATCGTCGCGATGACGCTGCCGATCGCGCGCGAGCTCGCGCAATTCGGCATCCGCGTTCTGACCATCGCGCCCGGCCTGTTCATGACGCCCCTGCTGGCCGGCCTGCCGCAGGAAGCGCAGGATTCGCTCGCCGCCGCGATCCCGTTCCCGCGCCGGCTCGGCCAGGCCGACGAGTTCGCCTCGCTGGCGCTGCACATGATCGACAACCCCTATCTGAACGGCGAAGTGGTGCGGCTCGATGCCGCGCTCCGGATGGCGCCGCGCTGAAGCATGATCCGGAAGAGCACGAACGCCCTTCCGGATCGCTCATGCTCGATCGAGGATAAACCATGTTCGTCAATCGGCGCGACGTGCAGATCCAGTGGGGCGATTGCGACCCCGCCAACATCGTCTATTACCCGCGCTACTTCGCGATGTTCGACGACTCGACCTCGATCATGTTCGAGGCCGCCGGTTGCTCGAAGCAGGACCTCGTCCACAAATACGGCCTGGTCGGCATTCCCATGGTCGACACGCGGGCGAAATTTCACATCCCGTCGACCCATGGCGACTGGATTACCATCGAGAGCCGGATCGAGAGCATCAAGCGCTCGAGCTTCGAGGTGGTGCACCGCGTGTTCAAGGACGAGGCGTTGGCGATCGAGGCGTTCGAGACCAGGGTGCTGGTCGGCCGCCACCCGGACGATCCCGCCAAGCTGAAATCGGCGCCGTTTCCGCAGGAGATCATTGACCGCTTCATGAAGTGCTGACTCGCACCCCCTCATGACTCGACTTTCGGAGCATGATCCTCTCGGAAAACCGGTTTCCACTTTTCCGGATCATGCTCTAAAGAAGGGGCTGAATTGGCCCGCAAAACCGGTTTAAACCCAAAAAACTTAACTGCAGGGAGGAATGAATGAGGAAGGCCACTCTCGCCGCGGCGCTCGCAGCAGCCATCGCGCTGCCGGGCGCGCCCGCACTGGCGCAGACCAATGAAATCACCATCGGCATCTCGATCTCGACCACGGGGCCCGCCGCGGCGCTCGGCATTCCCGAGCGCAATGCGCTCGATTTCGTGCCGAAGGAGATCGGCGGCGTACCGCTGAAGCTGATCGTGCTCGACGACGGTGGCGATCCGACGGCCGCGACCACCAACGCGCGGCGCTTCGTCACCGAGTCCAAGGCCGACATCATCATGGGCTCCTGCACCACGCCGCCGTCGATCGCGGTGTCGACGGTCGCCAACGAGGCCGGCATCCCGCATTTCGGCCTCGCGCCGTTCCCGATCAACGAGGCGCGCATGAAGTGGTCGGTCGACCTGCCGCAGTCGATTCCGATCATGGGCAAGGTGCTCTACGAGCACATGAAGGCGCACAACATCAAGACCGTCGGCTATATCGGCTATTCGGATTCCTACGGCGATCTCTGGGTCAACGACTTCAAGGCGCAGGCCGTGCCGATGGGCCTGACCATGACCGACGAGGAGCGCTTCGCGCGTCCGGATACCTCGGTCGCCGGCCAGGTGCTGAAGCTCGTCGCCGCCAATCCCGACGCCATCTTGGTCGGTGCTTCCGGCACCGCTGCGGCGCTGCCGCAGACCGCGCTGCGCGAGCGCGGCTACAAGGGTCTGATCTACCAGACCCACGGCGCCGCCAGCATGGACTTCATCCGCATCGCCGGTGCGGCCGCGGAAGGCGTCATCATGTCGGCCGGCCCGATCATGTCGCCGGAAACCCAGCCCGACAGCGCGCTGACCAAGAAGCCCGGCCTCGCGCTGAACACGGCCTATGAAGCCAAGTACGGCGCCAACAGCCGCAGCCAGTTCGCCGGCCACTCGTACGATGCCTTCGAGGTGATGAAGCGCATCATCCCGGTGGCGCTGAAGACCGCCAAGCCCGGCACGCCGGAATTCCGCGAGGCGATCCGCAAGGCCTTCATCTCCGAGAAGGAGATCGTCGCGACCCAGGGCGTCTACAACTGGACCGAAAAGGATCGCTACGGCCTCGACGACCGTTCGCGCATCCTGCTGACGGTCAAGGACGGCAAATACGTCCCGGCGATGTGAGCTGGACGCAATCTCTGAAACGAAGAAGCCGGTCCCGATGGGGCCGGCTTTTTCTTACCCTCCCCTGGAGGGGGAGGGTCGCTTCGCATCGCAAGTAGCGATGTGAAGCGGGGTGGGGTGGTGGTCTATCGCCGTCGGTAGTGCTTCAGCGGCACAGCTTCCGCTTCGCGAGCGCCATAGAGCTCGACATAGATCCGTTCGAGCACGGCATTCAAATCCTCACTGACCTCCGAATTCCAGAACCTGACGACGCGATATCCTTCCCGCTCCAGCCACTCTTGTCGCGCACGATCGCGCTTCGCCACTTCATCGTCGTTGTGGTGTCCACCGTCCGACTCGACGATGAGTCGCTTGGCCGGGCAGAAGAAATCGACGACGTAAGGGCCAATCGGTGCCTGCCTTCGAAAATGCGTTCCGTCCGTTGGCAGCTCTCTCAGCGCGCGCCACAGGATTCGTTCATGCGGCGTCGTGTTGGCGCGCAGCTCTGCGGATTGATGTTGAGACCATTTGTGTGGCTTCACCCCACCCCGATCGCACCCGCGATGCTGCGCTTCGCGCGCGCAATCGACCCTCCCCCTCCAGGGGAGGGTGAAGTGGAGCGCAATCCTTGCGCGAATGCAAGCGCGGTCAGAAATCATTTCCCGGAAGGCGCACCTGCCTTCATCCTTCCCTGGAGGGGGAGGATCGCCGCGCATGTAATGCGCGGCGAGGTGGGGTGACGGTCTCTCCGCGATGGAGTTGCGCGTCCTAAATCGCACTCTCGCCTTCGTGCTGGAAGCCGAGATAGCTCGCGGCGACGCCCTTGTTGGCGGCGATTTCCGTCGCGGGGCCTGACAGCACGAATTCGCCGAGCTCCATGACATAGGCGCGGTCGGCGATCTGCAATGCGGCCTGGGCATTCTGCTCGACCAGGAGCACCGAGACGCCGGCTGCGCGGAGCTCGCCGACGATGCGGAAGATGTCGGCGACGATGATCGGAGCGAGGCCGAGGCTCGGCTCGTCCAGCATCAAGAGCTTCGGCGCGCCCATCAGCGCGCGGCCCATCGCCAGCATCTGCTGCTCGCCGCCGGACAGCGTGCCGGCAAGCTGCTTGCGCCGCTCCTTGAGCCGCGGAAACAGCGTGTAGACCCGCTCCAGCGAGGCGGCCGCGACGGCCTTCGCAATCCGGAAGGCGCCGAGCTCGAGATTGTCCTCGACATTCATGGTGCCGAACAATTCGCGATGCTCGGGCACCAGGCTGAGGCCGGTGGCGACGCGGTCCTCGATATCGAGCGGCGCCATGTCGACGCCGGCGAAGCTGGTGCGCCCCTTCAGCGGCAGCACGCCCATGATGGCGTTGAGCAAGGTGGTCTTGCCGGCGCCGTTGGCACCGATGATGGTGACGATCTCGTTCTGGGCGACGTCGAGCGAAACGCCGCGCACCGCCTCGACCTTGCCGTAGGAGATGTGAACGTCGGTCACCGATAGCAGCGCACTCATGCGGCGGCTCCGAGATAGGCCTTGATCACGGCGGGATTGCGCTTGATCGCGGCCGGCGTGCCCTCGGCGATCTTGGTGCCGAAATCCAGCACCACGATGCGGTCGGCGAGATCCATCACGAACCCCATGTCGTGCTCGACCAGCAGCACCGACATGCCGCCGTCGCGCAATTGCCGGAGCAGCGCGGCCAGCCGCTGCTTCTCCATGTGGCGCAGGCCGGCGGCCGGCTCATCGAGCAGCAGCAGCATCGGATCGACGCACAGCGCGCGGGCGATCTCGACAATGCGCTGCTGTCCGAGCGACAGCGAGCCCGCGAGCTGGTCGATCTGGTCCGACAGGCCGACGCGCGCGATCTGCCGCGCGGCTTCCGCCAGCAGCCTCGCCTCATCAGCGCGGTCGAGCCGCAGCATGCTGGAGATCGCGCCGGAATTGCCGCGCAGATGCGCGCCGATCGCGACATTCTCCAGCACGGTCATGTCGGGCACCAGCTTGACGTGCTGAAAAGTCCTGGAAACGCCGAGCTTGACCACCTCCTGCGGCGGAGCATTCGCGACCTCGTTGCCGAGCACTGAGATCTTGCCGCTGGTTGCGGTCAGGACGCCGGTGATCAAATTGAAGGTCGTGCTCTTGCCGGCGCCGTTCGGGCCGATCAGCGCGACGATCTCGCGGGCGTTGACGTCGAACGAGACGTCGTTGACCGCGAGCACGCCGCCGAACTGCTTGCGCGCCTTGTCGATGTGCAGAAGGATCGGAGACGTTCCTGGCGCTCGTTCGCGGTGCTCCAGTTTCACGGACGTGTCCGGGGTCTTGCGGGCGGGCTTGAACGGCAGCCGCGACATCAGCCAGGGCCAGACGCCCTGAGGCGCGAGCTGCAGCAGCAGCACCAGCATGATGCCGAACACGATGGTCTCGAGCTGGCTCTGGCCGCCGAAGATGTAGGGCAGGTAGCTCTGCAGCACCTCCTTGAGGATCACGACGATGCCGGCGCCGAGCACGCCGCCCCAGACGTAGCCCGCGCCGCCGACCACGGCGATGAACAGATACTCGATGCCGGCCTGCGCGCCGAACGGCGTTGGGTTGGCGGCGCGCTGGAAATGCGCATACAGCCAGCCGGACAGGCCGGCCAGCACCGCGGCATAGATGAACACCAACAGCTTGGCGCGGGGCGTCTGCACGCCGAACGCTTCCGCCGCAACATGGCCGCGCCGCAAGGCGCGGATCGCGCGCCCGGTGCGGGAGTCCAAGAGGTTCATGGTCAGCAGCGCGGACAGCAGCACCGCGACCCAGATCGCGTAGTAGATCGCATCCGGGCTCAGCATCTTGAACGAGCCGATCGACAGCGGCGGAATGCCGGAGATGCCGTCGTTGCGGCCGAGGAATTCGAGCTTGCTGAACAGATAGAACAGCCCGATGCCCCAGGCGATGGTGCCGAGCGGCAGATAATGGCCGGATAGCCGCACCGTGACGATGCCGAGCAGCACGGCGGCGATGCCGCTGACCAAGAGCGAAGCCGGCAGCGTCAGCCAGGGCGAGACGCCGTAGGCAGTGGTCAGCACCGCCGTGGTGTAGGCGCCGAAGCCGCAGAACGCGGCCTGGCCGAACGAGGTCAGGCCGCCGACGCCGGTGAGCAGCACGAGGCCCATCGCGACCAGCGCGGCGAGGCCGATATTGTCGAGCAGCACGATCCAGAACGGCGGGATGCCCGGTGACAAGCGGAATCACCGCCATCACGAGCGCGAAGATGATGAGGGGAAGGCGCTGCGTCATCGCGCTCAATCCTTCTCTTCTTCGACCTCGGGCGCCGCGAGCGAGCGCAACACGAGCACGGGGAGGATCAGCGTGAACACGATGACTTCCTTGAAATTGCTGGCGTAGAACGACGAGAAGGCTTCGACGATGCCGACCACGATGGCGGCGACCGCGGTCAGGGGATAGCTGACCAGGCCGCCGATGATGGCGGCGATGAAGCCCTTCAGGCCGATCAGGAAACCGGTGTCGTAATAGAGCGTCGTGATCGGCACGATCAGGATGCCGGAGATCGCGCCGATGACGGAGGCGAGCAGGAACGCGATCTGGCCGGACAGCGTGGTGCGGATGCCGACCAGGCGGGCGCCGAGGCGGTTGACCGCGGTGGCGCGCAGCGCCTTGCCGGTCTTGGTGTAGCCGAAGAACAGCCACAGGGCGACGATGAAGCCGATCGTCAGGCCGTAGACCGCAAGACTCTGCCCGGTGAAGCGCAGCGGGCCGGCGGTCACTGCGGCATTCGACAGCGCAGGCGCGCGCAGGCCTTCGGCGCCGAAGAACACCAGGCCGAGGCCCTGTAGCGCCAGATGGCAGCCGACCGAGGCGATCAGCAGCACCAGCACAGAAGTGTGCGCGATCGGCTGGAACGCGATGCGGTAGAGGAACAAACCGATCGCCGCCACGATCAGGAGCGCGAGCGCGATGTTGACGGCGATCGGCGTGCCGGGACCGACCAGCGCGTAAATCAGACCGAGCAGCGCGACGGGAAAGGCGATGTTGAGCGCGACCGAGCGGATCACCAGCCGCGCATGCAGCGCGTTACGGGCGAAGAACAGGTCGAGGGCGAAGGCGACGAGGCCCATCGCGACCGCAAGCCGCGCTGTGCCGGGCACCTGGCCGGTCGCCAGCATGGCGTAGCTCAGCGCGCCGTAGGTGACGAATTCGCCCTGCGGGATCAGGATCACCCGCGTGACCGCGAACACCAGCACCAGGGCCAGCCCCAGCAGTGCGTAGATCGCGCCATTGGTGATGCCGTCCTGCAGCAGGAACAGCATGATCGTTGTGTTCAAGGCCGAGCGCTCCCCCTCAAGCGTCGGACCGCCTCAACCGGTCGTGCCGGTCAGGTCGGCCGATATCGGCTGTTGAAAGCTGCCGACATTTGATATAGTCCATAACAATTATTAGATATAATCTCAAGGTCCCCGAGTGTCGTGCGGGATTCTTGTAGCGGGATTGCGAGCCTGGAGCGATGACTGTTTCCAAGACCGCCACCGATGCCCTCCGTTCGTCGCGGGCCCTGCGCAGGGAACCGGCCGATTCTGCCGGGGACGACAGCATGCTGCAACTGGGCGAACTGTCCGGATTGCTCGGCTATTCGTTGAAGCGCGCGCAGCTCAGGGTATTCGAGGACTTCCTGCGCTGCGTCGCGCCGCTGCAGCTGACGCCGGCGCAGTTCTCGGTGCTGCTTCTGCTCGACAAGAATCCGGGCCGCAACCAGACCGAGATCGCCAACACGCTCGGGATCCTCAGGCCGAATTTCGTCGCGATGCTCGACGCGCTGGAGAGCCGCGACCTTTGCGCGCGGATGCGCTCCACCAACGACCGCCGTTCCCACATCCTCGTCCTGACCGACAAGGGCCGCGCCGTGCTGGCGCGCGCCAAGAAGCTGGTCGCCAACAAACACGAGGCGCGGCTGATCGAGGTGCTCGGTCCGGCCAACCACGCCGCGCTGCTGGAGATGCTGGCGAAGCTCGCGCAGGAGTTTTGAGAGAGCGCGACGGCCCGTCCGCTCGCAATGACGCGTTGGGTTGATACATATCCAGCATGCGGGCGCCGCCAGGCGGCGAACCATCGCGGTCTAAAGCTTGTAGCCGATGTTCCGCAGCAAATCCTTCCGCCACGCAATGTCGGCGTCGGTTTCGACACCCAGCGGCGAGGCGCCATCCACCACGCCGAGCACGCCGCGCCCGAGCTCCGTCTGCGCGACGATCACCTGTGTTGGATTGGCCGTCGAGCAATAGATGCGGCAGACCTCCGGCACTGCGCGCACCGCCGGGAGCACATTGACGGGAAAGAACCCGTCGCCGAGGAAAATCAGGAAGGTGTGACCGGCGCCGATCGCCAATGCGTTGTCGCGTGCCAGGGCGAGCGAGGCGTCGTCGTTACCGGAGCAGCGCACCAACCGCTTGCCGGAGGCCTCGCAGAAAGCCAACCCGAAGCGGATGCGCGGAACCGTGCCCACCAGCGCTTCGTGAAGGTCTTCCACGGTCTTGATGAAATGCGACTGGCCGAAGATGAAGTTGGTCTCATCCGGCTTGACGATGGGCACCACGGTGAGTTCCATGGCTTCGCTCCTGCACGCGAACTCCCCAATCCATGGTAGGCCGTCGGAGGGCGTTTGCAAGCGGCCACAGGCGCTCAAATGTGCCGGCTGTTGCTTCGGCTCACGCCGACCAGCGTCCGTACTCACGACGGCTCTCAAGGGGGACCGGAAATCGCCGGGAGGTTGCGCGCCGAAGGGCGGCAATTGTGGTATCCTCCGTCAAGCGCGATGGCCCGTATGTTGCCCGGCCCCTCGCAAATGGCCGCGAAGCGTACCGAGCGTTGCTAACGGATCTGAAGGGAGCGCTTCCGGGGGCTCGAGGAGGATCAACGCCGTGAAGCGGGACTTCGACCTCATCGTCTATGGCGCGACGGGTTACACCGGGGGTCTCATCGCCGAATATCTGGCGACATCCTATCGCGGCGACGATGCTCCGTCCTGGGCAATTGCGGGACGCTCAACCGACAAACTCCAGAAAGTGCGTGCCGACATCGGCGCACCGGACGATTTGCCGTTGGTGAAGGCGGATGCCGCCGAGCCGGCCAGCCTGCGTTCGATGTGCGAGCGCGCGACCGTGGTCGTCACCACGGTCGGGCCCTATCAGCTTCACGGTCCCGAGCTAGTGGCGGCATGCGCGGCCACCGGCACGGCCTATGTTGATCTTTGCGGCGAACCGGGCTGGATGCGGGCTATGATCGACGCCTATCACGAAGAGGCAAAACGGACCGGCGCGCGCATCGTCTTCTCCTGTGGCTTCGATTCCATCCCGTTCGATCTCGGTGTGCTCACGTTGCAGGAGAAGGCGCGCGAGAAATTCGGACGCCCGGCGCGGCGGGTGAAGGCCCGTCTGCGCAAGGTGAGGGGTGGCATGTCTGGCGGCACCGCGGCGAGCGCTCAGGCGACGCTGGCCGCCGCGGCGCGCGACCCGGCCCTGATCCGGCTGCTGACCGATCCCTTCGCGTTGACGCCGGGCTTCACTGGGCCGTCTCAGCCGTCGGGCCTCGTCCCCGAATATGACACAAGCATGCACGCGTGGCTCGTGCCGTTCCCGATGGCGCCGATCAACACCAAGAACGTGCACCGCACGAACTTCCTGTTGGGCCATCCCTACGGCAGGGACTTCGTTTATGACGAGATGATGGTGGCGCCGGGACTTGGGGACATCGCGAGCGTGACGACGGAGACGTTCGCCACGGTGGCGTCCTTGTTCGGGACCGGCGGTCTCAAACGCGGCGCAGGCCCGACCCGGGAAGCGCGCGAGAGGGGCTTCTACGACATCTTCTTTCTGGGCGAGGTGCCGGATGGCGGACGGGTCGAAGCCGTTGTCACCGGCGACCGCGATCCGGGCTATGGCTCGACAAGCAAGATGATCACCGAAAGCGCTCTCTGCGTCGTGCGTGACGTGCAGGGTGAGGGCGGCATCTGGACGCCGGGCGCGCTGATGGGGCCGGCCTTGCGCAAGCGTCTAAAGGAGCGCGCCGGCCTCACTTTCAGTGCGCGTTGAGGTCACGCACGTAGTCGGCAGGTATAGCGGCCCGTTCGGCTAAAAAAGCGACTAGAGGGCGATCATACGATCGTCCGCTACGATACTTGAACTTGGCTCCGACTCTTCTGCTTGCAAGGAAGGCAACCCTAATCCAGGGCCAAGCAATTGACGGCAGCGAAGCAGTGCCGCAAATCCGGACAGTGCGTCGAGACTGGTCCGAAGCAGCATCGGTAACTCGCTCGGCTGTTTCATTGTCGCACGGACCAGCGCGGCGAGATCGATCGTCCCGTTTGCACGCACTGCGGACAGGGCGGCGGCAGGAAGCTGCCGACCGGCCGGATCCATGATCACGCGGACGGCAGTCATAGGGAGGCCGCGCGCTGCAGCGACACTCGCCGCCACATGGGATTCGTTATCGACCGCCAGCGCGCCTGTACTCATATGCAGCGAGCGCTTCGCTTCTGGATGCATGGCGACCGTGGTCACACCAGCAATAGGGCCATAAATCGAACCGGGGATGAGTCGAAGCAAGGCTTGCGACCAGTCCCGATCAGTGAAGAGCTGAATCGTTTCCGAAACGATCGTCGATGCTACGACGCATGCGCCTGCCGGGAGGTCGGCCGAAAGGCCGCCCGCGACGCCAAAGCTGATAAGACCGTAGCAATCCTCAGCAATTGCCGACGCGAGAGACTCCGCGAGCGTGCTGCCATCGCCACTGCAGATCGCCTGCGTATGCAGGTCTGCAGCGATCCGCGCCTCAAATGCAAGTCCCGTGACTCCAATCACCGCTGCCATGAGTCCGCTCCCCGGATGCCGCGCTGGACGGCGAGTGTCCGCGCATGCGGGTCGTATCAGGAGTGTTCTGCTCCAACGCCAAATCGCAAATGACTAACGAGTTAGTTTCTGACGGATATGTTAGCTGCTTTGTTTTGGCGCCGTGATAAATGCTGCCTAGGGCCGGGATCCGTGGCGAGCGTGAGATCGTGCCGGAAGCTGCAACAGCGCACTTGACGAGCCAAATCGGCGACCTCACGAGACGCGTGCCGATGCAATGTCCGCCGCGTCTCCAAGTCATCGTGCGGAACGATTTGGAGCGTTGTCCGCGCTGGCAGTTCGCCTTCGCGAGCGAGCGCAAGGGTCATCGATACTATGAGTTGGTCGAGGATACCCTTCATCCCGAGTTCGATTACCGGTATTTCCTCATCAAGATGCGGTTGATCAGGTTTGTGCTGTACAGCCATTCTTCCTAATGGACCTGGATTTGCTGGCCGGTGCGAGGCCGCGGTTTGGCGTACTCATCGACGCCATTCGCCGGATGTGGCCAGGTTTGATGCGCGCCCGTGCGCTCATGGTCGGGTGCGTCGCAGGGGAAGGTCATCTTGACGGGGACGAGGCCTGCCATCGAGGCTGCGCGGAACTGCTGGCCTCTACGATTGCAATACATGCTCGCAGGCTCGGGGCGCGGCTGATCGTGCTCAAGGAGTTTCCGGCGCGATACCGACCAATCCTCGACTGCTTGATCGCTCACGGCTTCACCCGCATCCCTAGCCTGCCCATGACCAGGCTTTGCATCGATTACGCCAATTTCGATGACTATATGAATCATGCGCTCAACAGCGCAACCCGCAAGAAACTTCGCAAGAAGTTTGAGGCGACAGCGCGGGCCTCTCCATCCGTCGAGATGAACGTCGTCAACGACGCGACGCCGGTGATCGCGCAGATCTATCCATTGTATTTCCAAGTCTATCAGCGTTCGAAACTGCACTTCGAGAAGCTGACGGAACAATACTTCTGCGACTTGGGGCGGCGGATGGGGGACAAGGTCCGCTTCTTCCTCTGGCGTCAGAACGAGCGGATCGTCGCGTTTGCCGCATGCATGGTACATGGTGACGCGATCTATGCGGAGTACATAGATCTTGACTACGATGTCGCCTTAGACCTGCACCTCTATCATTATGTGTTTCGCGACATGGTGAGCTGGGCAATCGCCAACGGGTACAAATGGTTTCGCAGCAGCGGGCTGAACTATGATCCAAAGCTGCACCTGAGGCACTTGCTTGATCCGATCGACTTATACGTTCGGCACACCTCCGCGCCGATCAACTCAGTGTTGAAGCGCATTTTGCCGGTGCTCGAGCCGATGCGATATGACGAGACGCTTGCGAAGTTTCGTAACTATCAGGAGCTTTGGGCGCAGCCCGAGACTGGCCTTGGGTCCGTCGAGGATACGGCCTAATCCACCAAAATCACCCGCACGTCATTGACGTTGGTCAGCGTCGGGCCGGTCAGGAGCAAATCCCCGGTCTGGGCGAAGAACCCCGTCGCATCGTTGTTCTCGAGATAGGCCTTCGGATCGAGGCCGATCGATTTCATCTTCGCGAATGTCGCCTGGTCGATCACGGCGCCGGCCGGGTCGGTCGCGCTGCCAGCGCCGCCGTCGGCGCCGTCGGTATCGGCGGCCAGTGCCGAGACGTCGGGTGTATCCTTCAGCAGGCCGGCCAGCGCCAGCGCGTATTCCTGGTTGGGGCCGCCGCGGCCATCGCCGCGCACCGTCACCGTCAGCTCGCCGCCGGAGATGATCGCAACGCGCTTGCCTTCGCTGCGCGCCTTCAGCGCCAGCCGCGCATGCTCGGCCGCGATCTCGCGGGCCTCGCCTTCGAGATCGGCGCCGAGCGCGATGGTCTCGTAGCCGGCGTCCCGCGCGACCTTCACCGCGGCGTCGATCGAGGCCTTCGGCTTTGCCAGCAGTTCGAATGTCGCCCGCGCGAAGGCGGCATCGCCGGGCTTGCAGCTTTCGTTCGCGGGATCGTCGAGCGCGCGGCGGACCGCGTCGTCGATGGAGAGATTGTATTTGGCGACCAGTGCGCGGGCGTCCGCCAGCGTGGTCGGATCCGGCACCGTCGGCCCGGAGGCGATCGCGGAGGGATCGTCATGCGGCACGTCCGATATCGCCAGCGTGACGATCTCGGCCGCGTGCTGGCCGGCGCGCGCCAGCCGTCCGCCCTTGATGCGCGAGAGATGCTTGCGCACGGTGTTCATCTCGCCGATCGGCGCGCCGGAGCGCAGCAGTGCGCGGTTGACCTGCTGCTTCTGGGTAAAGCTCACGCCGTCGACCGGCGCGATCCAGTTCGCCGAACCGCCGCCGGTCAGCAGCACCAGCAGGAGATCGTCCGGGGTCGCGGTCGCGGCGAGCCGCAGCGTGTCGTCCGCCGCCTTGAGCCCGGCCTCGTCGGGCACCGGGTGGCCGGCCTCGACCACCTTGATGCGGCGGGTCGGCACGCCATGGCCGTGGCGGGTGGTGGCGATGCCGACCAGCCGCGACGGATCGAGCTCGAGCGCGTCGAGATAATGCCGCTCGGCCGCCGCGGCCATCGCCGCGGCGCCCTTGCCTGCGCAGAGACAGATCACCCGTCCCTTCGGCACCGGCCGCAGCCGCGACGCCAGCACGACGTCGGGATGCGCAGCCGCCACAGCGGCATCGAAGATCGAACGCAGGAAAGGACGACGGTCGGTCATGGTTGTGCCTTATGTAACGCGGTCAGTGTCCGCCGACTTCGCCGCTGATGACGTCGCCGAACAATTGCCAGCGCTCGCCCTTGAACTGCATCAGCTGGAGCTGTTCGATCGGCTGGAAGTCGGCAGGCCCGGTCGACAGCGTCACGCCGGGCAGCAGGCCGCCCTGCGCGAATTGCTTCAGGCTCGCCGCCTGCTTCATCACATTGGCGCGGGTGAGGTCGTCACCGCAGCGGCGCAGCACCTCGACCATCGTGGTCGCCATGTTGTAGCCGGTCATCGCCGAGGCATCGACGCGGTTGGTGTCGGGCATGTATTTGGCGAGCAGTTCGTCGAACGCCTTCATGCCGGCGTCGTCCTTCCATTGCGGATCGCTGGCGTCCTTGGCGTAGGCGGCCGAGATCACGCCCTGCGCATTGTCGAGGCCGGCCGGACGCATCACGGTCGCGGTGGAGGCCGAGACGTTGGAGACGATGGTCACCGGCTTCCAGTTCATCTCGCCGAGCTTCTTGATCGCCTGGGCGCCGAATTTCGGCGTGGTGAAGAAGACGATGACGTCGGGATTGGAGGATTTCAGCCGCACCACATGGGAATCGATCGTCGGCTCGGCGACTTCATAGCTCTCCTTGGCGACGACGCGCGCGGGATCGCTGGCGAAGCCGTCTTCCAGGCCCTTGAGGTAGTCCTTGCCCATGTCGTCGTTCTGGTAGAGCACCGCGACCTTGGTGGCGGGCTTTTCCTTGAGCAGATATTTCGCGTAGATCCGCGACTCGCTCTGGTAGCTGGGCAGCCAGCCCATGGTCCAAGGGAAGGCCTTCGGATCGTTCCACTTGGTCGCGCCGGTGGCGACGAACAGCTGCGGTACCTTCTTGGCGTTGAGATATTTCTGGATCGCGGTGTTGGAGGCGGTGCCGAGCGTGCCGAACAGGAACAGCACCTCGTCGCTCTCGACCAGCTTGCGGGCCTGCTCGACGGCCTTCGGCGGCGAGTAGGCGTCGTCATAGGAGACGAAAGTGATCTTGCGCCCGTTGATGCCGCCGTCGTCGTTGACCTTCTTGAACACCGCGGCCATCGCCTTGCCGACCACGCCATAGGCCGACGCCGGGCCGCTATAGGGCACGATGTTGCCGATCTTGATCTCGGTGTCGCTCGCACCGGTGTCGTATTTCTTCTGCGCCCATGCGGCATTGCCGGTCGCGGCGGCGACGGCGAGGCCGAGCAGGGCGGTTGCGACACGGTGTCGGATCGGCATCGGCATTTCCCGAGATCTCCTTGTTGTTGCCGCCGCGCAAGGGCGCCGGTTTCTTGTCGGGGGTCTTGCCGGTTTACCTAGCGTATTGCCGGGTAAAGTGTAAGCAGGCATTGCCCGGGCCGGCCTGCGAGCAGGGCCATGGCCTTAAATTCCGGTTTCCGACGCGTTCTCTTCGCGCGAACCGGTACCCGCTTCGTTCGAAAACGCGCCAACAAAAAGCCCCCTGCGACGGTATCGCAGGGGGCCATTCCCGGTCGGGAGGCGGCGGGAAATCAGCCGCCGACGTCGGCGCTGATGACCTCGCCGAACAGTTCCCATTTCTCGCCCTTGAACTTCATCAGCTGCAGCTGGCTGATCGGCGCGAAATCGTTCGCCGCGGTGTTGATCTTGACGCCAGGCAGCAGCACCTCGGTGCGGAAGTCCTTCAGGCTTGCGGCCTGCTTCATGATGTTCTCGCGGGTGAGGTTGTCGCCGCACTGCTTCAGCACCTGGACCAGCGTCTGCGCCACGCCGAAGCCGACCACGGTGCCGCCGTCGAGCTTGTCGCCTTCGGGGAAGTCCTTGGCCATGAAGGCGTAGAACTCCTTCATGCCCGGGTCATTGTCCCATTGCTTGTCGGAAGCGTCCTTCAGGTAGGCGGCGGAGATGATATCCTGTGCGTTCTCGAAGCCGGCCGGTTTGATCACGCTGCCGACCGATGCCGACACGTTGTTGAGGAAGTGGGTCGGCTTCCAGCCGATCTCGGCGACCTTCTTGATCGCCTGGGCCGCGAATTTCGGCGTCGCGATGTCGATGAAGACGTCGGCGTTGCTCGCCTTCAGCTTGACGATGTTGCTGTCGATGGTCGGCTGGGAGGTCTCGAAGCTTTCTTCCGCGACGATCATGCTGGCGGCCTTCTGGCCGAGCCCGTCCTTCAGGCCCTTCAGATAATCCTTGCCGTAATCGTCATTCTGGTAGAGCACCGCGATCTTGGCGTTCGGCATGTTCTTCAGGATGTATTTTGCGTAGATCTGGGTCTCGCTCTGGTAGTTGGGCTGCCAGCCCATCGTCCAGGGAAAGTCCTTCGGGTCGTTCCACTTGGTGGCGCCGGTGGCGACGAACAGCTGCGGCACCTTCTTGGAGTTCATGTATTTCTGGATCGCCGAGTTCGACGGCGTGCCGAGCGAGTTGAAGATCAGCAGCACCTCGTCGCTCTCGACCAGCTTGCGGGCCTGTTCCACGGCCTTCGGCGGCGAGTAGGCGTCATCGTAGGAGATGAAGTTGATCTTGCGGCCATTGATGCCGCCGGCGTCGTTGACCTTCTTGAAATAGGCGGCCTCGGTGCGGCCGATGACGCCATAGGCGGACGCCGGGCCGCTGTAGGGCATGATGTTGCCGATCTTGATCTCGGTATCGCTGGCGCCGGTGTCGTATTTCTTCTGGGCAAGCGCAGCGCTGCCGGATGTCGCGAGGAGCGCGAGCGCGGCCCCGAGGACCGCAAGTTTTTTGGTAGCGGACATCTATGTCTCTCTCCCTGTTTGTCATGTGTCTCGGCCCTCTTGCTTGGAGAGCTCTTTGTTTGGCTGCAGTGATTATCATTTTAGGCGGTTCGTCTCAATGAGAAGCCCCTGCGGCAAACGCCGCAGGGGCGGTATCTTTGGTCGACCTTCCCGGCCTAACCGCCGACGTCGGCGCTCAAGACTTCGCCAAAGCGCTCCCAGGTCTCGCCCTTGAAGCGGATCAATTGCAGTTGCGAAAGCGGCGCGAAATCGGTCGCCGAGGTGTTGACCTTGACGCCGGGCAGCAGGCCGCCGGGCTCGTAATCGCGAATGCTGGCCGCCTGCTTCATGATGTTCTCGCGGGTCAGATTGTCACCGCAGGCCTTGAGCACGTGGACCAGGCCCTGCGAGACGATATAGGCGTACATCACGGAGGCATCGGCCCGGTTCGCTTCCGGATAGTACTTATCGAGGAATTCGTTCCAGGCAATCATCGCCTTGTCGGTCTTCCACTGCGCGTCGGTCGGATCCTTGAAATATTGCGACGAGACGATGTCCTGGGCGTTCTCGAAGCCCGCGGGCTTGATCACGCTGCCGATCGATCCGGAGACGTTGTTGAGGAAGTGCAGCGGCTTCCAGCCGAGCTCGGCATTCTTCTTGATCGCCTGCGCGGCGAACTTCGGCGTCGTGATGTTGAAGAATACGTCGGCGCCGGAGGCCTTGAGCCTGACGATGTGGGAGTCGATGGTCGGCTCCGTCACCTCATAGCTGTCCTCGGCGACGATCATCGACGCGGCCTTGGCGCCGAGCCCGTCCTTGAATCCCTTCAGATAGTCCTTGCCGTAGTCGTCGTTCTGGTAGAGCACCGCGATTTTGGCGTCCGGCTTGTTCTTCAGGATGTACTTCGCATAGATGATGGACTCGCTCTGGTAGTTGGGCTGCCAGCCCATCGTCCAGGGGAAATTCTGCGGGTCGTTCCACTTGGTGGCGCCGGTGGCGACGAACAGTTGCGGCACCTTCTTCTGGTTCATGTATTTTTGGATCGCCGAGTTCGGTGGCGTGCCGAGCGAATTGAAGATCAGCAGTACCTCGTCGCTCTCGACCAGCTTGCGCGCCTGCTCGACCGTCTTCGGCGGAGTGTAAGCGTCGTCGTAGCTGATGAAGGTGATCTTGCGGCCGTTGATGCCGCCCTCGGCGTTGATCTTGCGGAAATAGGCCTCCTCGGTCTTGCCGATCACGCCATAGGCTGAGGCCGCTCCGCTATAGGGCATGATGTTGCCGATCTTGATCTCGGTGTCGGAGGCGCCGGTGTCGTATTTCTTCTGGGCAAGCGCAGCGCTGCCGGATGCGGCGACGAGCGCAAGCGCAGCAGCAAATGCCGTCAATTGTCGTATTGCAGACATGCCGTTTCTCTCCCTGATTGCCGATGATGTGCCGCGGCCCCCTGTTTCGAGGGCTCATTATTGGTCGTAAAAACCTATCATCTTACCTGGGGTGTCTCAATGAAAAGCCCCTGCGGCGTTGCCGCAGGGGCTGCGTCTTTGGTCGACCACCCTCAAGGCGGGCCGCTGCTCAAAAATCCGCCAACGCGTTCGCGTGTGCGTGGAGTCAACCGCAGAGATTGCGGACGAGTAAAGCCACGCCGTTGAGTTGAGCGAGCGGATCGAACAGACCGACGTGACGATCAGTTGCTCAGATTGCTCGAAATGATGTCCCCGAACAGCTCCCACCTTTCGCCCTTGAACCGCATCAAGCGCAGTTGCTTGATCGGTGCGAAATCGGTGGCCGAGGTGTTGATGCTGATGCCCGGCAGCAGCGTGCCGGGGACGAAATCCTTCAGGCTTGCGGCCTGCTTCATGACATTGGCGCGGGTGAGGTCGTCACCGCACATCTCCAGCACCTTCACCATGGTCTGTGCGGCGGCGTAGCCGAACGAGGTGGCGCCGTCGAGCTTGTTGGCGTCGGGATAATTCTTCTTGAGGAAGGCGAGGAATTTCTCCATGCCGGGATCCTTGTCCCACTGCGGATCGGCGCCGTCCTTGAGATAGGATGCCGATAGGATACCCTGCGAATTCTCGAAGCCCGCCGGCTGCATCACGCCGCCGACCGACGCCGAGACATTGGCGACGATCTGCAACGGCGTCCACGCGATCTCGGCAGCCTTCTTGATCGCCTGTGCCGCGAATTTCGGCGTCGTGATGCTGACGAAGGTGTCGGCACCGGTGGCCTTCAGCTTGACGATGTGGCTGTCGATCGTGGGCTCGGATGTCTCGTAGGCCTCCTCGGCGACGATCATCGATGCCTTGTCGCCGAAGGCGTCCTTCAAGCCCTTGAGGTAGTCCTTGCCGAAATCGTCGTTCTGGTAGAGCACGGCGACCTTGGCGTCGGGCTTGTGCTTCATGATGTATTTTGCGTAGACCCGCGCCTCGTCCTGGTAGGACGGCTGCCAGCCCATGGTCCACGGATAATCTTTCGGGTCGTTCCACTTCGAGGCGCCGGAGGCGATGAACAGCTGCGGCACCTGCTTCTCGTTCATGTATTTCCGGATCGCCGCATTGGTCGCGGTCCCGACCGAGCCGAACAGCAGCAGCACTTCGTCGTTCTCGACCAGCTTGCGCGCCTGCTCCACCGTCTTGGGCGGCGAGTAGCCGTCATCGTAGGAGATGAACTTGATCTTGCGGCCGTGGATGCCGCCGGCATCGTTGATCATCCTGAAGTAGGCGGCCTCGGTCTTGCCGATCGTGCCATAGGCCGAGGCGGGGCCGCTGTAGGGCATGGTGTTGCCGATCTTGATCTCGGTGTCGCTGGCCCCGGTGTCGTATTTCTTCTGCGCCAGCGCGACATTGCAGCTCGTCAGGATCAGAGCGAATGCGGACAACAGCGCCGTCAGGGACGGACGTGCGGCAGTCATGGTTTCCCCACCTCGGGTTCTTTGTTTGGAGTATTCAATACCATCGGCGCGGGGCGTCAACAAAAAGCCCCCGCGACGGATATCGCGGAGGCTGTTGTTTTATTCCCGCAGTGCAACGTCACTCGGAGGGGACGTCGCCGGAAATGATGTCACCGAACAGCTCCCACTTCTGCCCCTTGAAACGCTGCATCTGCAGCTGGGCGATCGGGGCGAAGTCGGTGGCCGAGGTGTTGATCTTGACGCCGGGCAGCAGGGTGTCGGGCGTAAAGTCCTTCAGGCTCGCCGCCTGCTTCATGACGTTGGCGCGGGTGAGATCGTCGCCGCACATTTCGAGCACCTTGGCGAGCGTCTGTGCGGCGCCATAGCCGTACACATAGCCGCCGTCGGTCTTGTCGGCGCCCGGCATGTACTTGTCGAGAAACTCGGCCCACTTCTTCATGCCGGGGTCGTTGTTCCACTGTGTGTCGGCGCCGTCCTTGGCGTAGGCCGCCGACAGCACGCCCTGCGCGTTGTCGAAGCCCGCCGGCTGCATCACGCTGCCGACCGAGGCCGACACGTTGGTGATGATCTGCAGCGGCTTCCAGCCGAGCTCGGCGGTCTTCTTGATGGTCTGCGCGCCGAACTTCGGCGTGGTGTAGATCAGCAGCACGTCGGGATTGGCGGCCTTGATCTTGACGATGTGGCCGTCGATCGACGGCTCCGAAATCTCATAGCTCTCCTCCATGATGATGCTGGAGGCCGCCTTGGCGCCAAAGCCGTCCTTGGTGCCCTTGAGGTAGTCTTTGCCGAAATCGTCGTTCTGATAGAGGATCGCGATCTTGGCGTCGGGCTTCTCCTTCATCAGCCACTTGGCGTAGATCTGCGCTTCGCTCTGGTAGCTCGGCTGCCAGCCCATGGTCCACGGGAAGTTCTTCGGGTCGTTCCACTTGGTGGCGCCTGTCGCGACGAACAGCTGCGGGATCTTCTTGGAATTCAGGTATTTCTGGATCGCGGTGTTGGACGGGGTGCCGAGCGGGTTGAAGACGAGCAATACCTCGTCGCTCTCGACCAGCTTGCGCACCTGCTCGACCGCCTTCGGCGGCGAGTAGGCGTCGTCATAGCTGACGAAATTGACCTTGCGGCCGTTGATGCCGCCGCGATCGTTGATCATCTTGAAGTAGGCTTCTTCGGTCTTGCCGATCACGCCGTAGGCGGAGGCTGGTCCCGAATAGGGGATGATGTTGCCGACCTTGATCTCGGTATCGCTTGCGCCGGTGTCGTATTTCTTTTGGGCGAATGCGGCAGTGGACGTCGCGGCAACAGCGACGATCGCCGCGGAAATCGCGGCGATCCGAACGGTAGAAAGCATAATATCTCCTGGTTTGCTTCTATAGGCTGTCAGTTTTTCTTGAACTTTGCGGCCAGTTGCTGGGCAACGATCGCAACCTGCCTGGCGCCGTGCGGCACGAGGAAGATGACGAGGAACAGCAGCACGCCGAACACCGCGCCCGAAAGGCCCTTCGAAATACCTTCGGCGATGTTGGGCACGAAGATGATGAAGGCGGAGCCGACGATCGAGCCGGGCAACCAGCCGACGCCGCCGACCACCATGCCGAGGAACAGCGAGATCGCGAGCTGGATGGTGTAGCCGTCGGGCGCCACGAACTGCACCGCGATGGCGCCGAGACCGCCGGCAACGCCGGTGATGCCGGCCGAGACGCCGAACGCCAGCGTCTTGTACAGCGCGACGTCGACGCCCATCGCGGAAGCCGCGATCTCGTTGTCGCGGATCGCCATGAAGGCGCGGCCGGAGCGCGAGCGCAGCAGGTTCACCGAAGCGATATAGATCGCGATCGTGACCACCAGCGTGAAGTAATACAGCCACATGTCCTGCCCCATCGGCAGGCCGAACGGCGCATCCGGCTTGGTGACCACGAGACCCTGCACGCCGCCGGTCCAGTGCTCGAAATAGCCCAGCTTCAGAAGCTGAGGCATCGCGGTGGCTAGCGCAAAGGTCGCGAGCGCCAGATAGACGCCGGATAGCCGCAGCGCCGGCTGGCCGAACAGGAAGCCGAAGGCGAAGCAGACGATGCCGGCGATCGGCAGCGTGAGGGCATAGTTCATGCCCACATGCTCCATCAGGATCGCCGAGGTATAGGCGCCGACGGCATAGAACGCGCTCTGGCCGAGCGAGAACTGGCCGCTTCCGCCGGTCAGGATGTTGAGCGCCAGCACCGCGAGGCCGTAGATCAGAAGCATCGTCATCTGGAAGATGATGAAGTTCTTGACGAACAGCGGGATCAGGATCAGCGCGGCGAGCACGACGAGCGAGGTGCCGTAGCCCAGCGTCATGGCGCGCTTGGGAACGGCCTCGACGGCCTGGCCTTCGGTGACGACTTCGACTTCTTCAGCGGCGCTCATGATCAAACTCGCTTCACGATGGCGCGGCCGAACAGGCCTGCCGGTTTCACGACCAGGACGACGATGATCAGCGCAAGCGCGATCGGAAGTTTCAGTTCATTGCCGACGCCGGGGATGTAGGTGCCGACGAGGTTCTCGAAGACGCCGACCAGGAAGCCGCCCATGACGGCGCCGAACGGGCTCGACAGGCCGCCGAGCACGGCTGCGGCAAATCCATAGATCAGCACGCCGAGCATCATGTTCGGCTCGAGGAACACCACAGGTGCGATCATCATGCCGGCGATCGAGCCGATCGAGGCGGCCATGCCCCAGCCCAGCGCGATCATCCACGAGGTGTTGATGCCGACCAGCCGGGCCGATTCTGGCAGCGATGCGGCGGCGCGCATCGCAAGACCGACCCGGGTGAAGCGGAAGAAGAAGAACAGCAGGAGCAGCATCAACAGCGTGATGCCGATCATGCCGGCCTGGTGGGTCGAGATCAGCTGGCTGCCGAGGAACGGTGAGGAACCGAACGGCGTCGGATACTGCTTGATGGTGAAGTCCCAGATCAGGCCGGCGACCGAGTTGATGATCGCGTAGAGCGCGATGAAGCCGGCGACGTTGGTCAGGATCGGCGCCTTCGCCAGCGGCTTGAACAGCAACCGCTCGATGACGATGCCGGCGGCGAACGAAAAGGCGACGGTGAGCACGAAGGCGCCCCAATATGGCACGCCCCATTGCATCAGCTGCCAGGACACGAAGGTCGAGAACATCGCCATTTCGCCCTGGGCGAAATTCAGATGGTCGATGGCCTGGTAGATCATGACCACCGCGAGCGCCATGCAGGCATAGATCGCGCCGGTGGCGATGCCGGCCAGGACCTGGTTGGCAAAAAGCTCCATTGTGCCAGCTCCCTCAGTAGCCGAGATAGGATTTGCGGACGTCTTCGTTGTTCGCGATGTCCTTGGCATTGCCCGACATCACGATCCGTCCGGTTTCGATCACGTAGGCCTGGTCGGCGAGCTCGAGCGCGAGCTGCGCATTCTGCTCGACCACCAGGATGGTCACCTTTTCCTCGCGATTGATCTTTCCGAGGATGCGGAACAGGTCGCGCACGATCAGCGGCGCGAGGCCGAACGACGGCTCGTCGAGCAGCATCAGGCGCGGCCGCAGCATCAGCGCGCGCGCCACCGCGAGCATCTGCTGCTCGCCGCCGGACAGCGTGCCGGCCTGCTGGGTGTAGCGCTGCTTCAGCACCGGGAAATGCTCGTACATCCGTTCGATGTCGGCGCCGATCGCCTTCTTGTCCGGGCGGCTGATGGCGCCGAGCTGCAGGTTTTCCTCCACCGTCATGTTGGTGAAGGTGCCGCGGCCCTGCGGCACGTGGGCGATGCCGAGGCGGACCACGTTTTCGGTCGAGCGCGTGCCGATCGGCTTGCCCTCGAACTCGATCGCGCCGGTGGAGCGCACCATGTTGCAGATCGCCCGCAGTGTGGTGGTCTTGCCGGCGCCGTTGGCGCCGAGCAGCGTGGTCAGCGAACCCTCGTTGAGCGAAAAGGAGAGGCCGTGCAGGGCCTGGACCTGGCCGTAATAGGCGCGCAGGTCCTTGACGTTGAGCATCGTGGTCATTGGTCCTTGCTCCCCAGATAGGCCTTGATGACATCAGGGTCGGCCTGGACCTGGGCCGGCGTGCCTTCGGCAAGCTTGCGGCCGAAATTGAGCGCGACGACGTGGTCGGCGATCGACATCACGAGACCCATGTGATGCTCGACCAGCAGCACGGTGATCTTGCGGTCGTCGCGGATTTTGCGGATCAGGTCGCCGAGCACATAGACTTCTTCGTGATTGAGGCCGCCGGCCGGCTCGTCGAGCAGCAGGATCTTCGGATCCGCGGCCAGGGCGCGCGCCAGTTCGACGCGCTTCTGGGTGCCGAACGGAAGTCCCGAGACCACGGTGTGGGCGACGTCCTCGAGATCGAGATAGCCTAGGATGTCGTGCACCTTCTTGTTCATGTCGGTCTCGCCGCGGCGGACCCAGGCGAGGCGCAGCGAGTCGCTGACGATGTCGCTCGAGGTGCGCGCATGCGCGCCGACGCGCACATTGTCGATCACGGACAGGTTGGGGAACAGCGCGACGTTCTGGAAGGTGCGGCCGATGCCGATCTCGGCGATCCGGTGCGGCGGGCGCGACAGGATGCTCTTGCCTTCCATCAGGATGTCGCCCGACGACGGCTGATAGAGCCGCGACAGGCAATTGAACAGCGTCGTCTTGCCGGCGCCGTTCGGCCCGATCAGCCCGAGGATCTGTCCATGGCGCATGTCGAACGACACGCCGTTCAGTGCGATGATGCCGCCGAACACGACGCTGACGTCGCGAACCGCGAGCAGGGGATCATTCCCCTGCGCGAGCTGTGCCTGCGTCATCTCGTCTCGCCCGCCGTCTTCGAGCGGTGCGAGCGGCCCTGCGATGCGTTTCGCTGGACGTGATGGAGGCTATCTGATCCCCTCGGCCAAACGTGCAACTTTCCCTCCTACTCTGGTCTTTTTGCGTTCTTCTTTTTTGGATTGCGGCGCCATTCCACCGAGCGCCTGCTCGATGTTCCTTACCATCGCGACAAGACGAGGTCCAATGTCGTTGAGCAATCTGTCTTCCGTGAAGCGGAATGCCGGCGCGCCGCAATTGAAGGCGTAAGGACCGGTTCCGTCGTTCAATCTCAATGCAACGCCGACTGCGGCGACGTCGTTCTGCCAGTCGCCTGCGGACATCGTGAAGCCGTGCTTCGCGACCGTCTCGCCGGAGCGCTCGATGCCGTCGCGCATCTTGGCCCAGCGGCTGCCGTAGTGATCCCGCAGCTCACGCAGTAAAGCCGCGCGCTCGTCGGGCGGCAATGCCCAAATATAAGCACGCCCCATCGCGGTGGTTGCGATCGGCACCCGCGAGCCGACGTCGAGTTGTACGCCGAGCGCCAGGCCGTTCCGGCTCTGGCCGAAATAAATCATGCTGTGGCGGTCGCGGCCGCCGACGGCGACCGCTCCGCCGGTCGCGCGCATCACTTCTTCTCGATAGGGCTCGGACAAATGCCGAACGCCGAGATTGGCGAGCGCGGCGTAGCCGAGTGCCATCGCCGACGGCGCGAGTTGGTACTTCTCGAACTTCGGTACAGGTGTAAGGTATCCCAGCTTAGTCAGCGTGTAGGTCAGCCGGGAAATGGTTGGCTTCGGTAACTTGGTGCGGGCCGCAATCTCCTGATTGCCGAGCAGCCCGTCATTGGGTTGGAATGCGCGCAGGACGTCCAGTCCGCGGGAAAGGGCGACGACGAAATTGCGATCGGTCGCGGCTTTCTTGCTAGCGCGCTTCATCCCTATCCTTGCCCTGCCCTTGTCATGCTCGTTGACAAGGCACGTGCTTCAAAATAACCCTCCATGTCAAGATGTGGAATTAAATTTCGCAGTGCGAAATTGGTCTAATCGTAGCGGCTCAACGCAAGTCGTGCAGCTACTCAACACAAGTCCAAGAACAAGCATCCAGGGAGAGTCCCGGTGAGTGAAGTCGTCAAGCTCGAACGTCATGACAATATTGCCGTCGTCACGGTTAACAGTCCGCCTGTGAATGCGCTGAGCGCCGCGGTGCGCGGCGGCATCTTCGAGTGCATCAAGAGCGCGATCGATGATGCGCAGGTCCAGGGCATCGTGCTGACCTGCGCCGGCCGCACCTTCATCGCCGGCGCCGACATCACCGAATTCGGCAAGCCGCCGAAGCCGCCCGGGCTCGCCGAAGTGCTGAGCCTGATGGAGAGTTCGCCGAAGCCGATCGTTGCCGCCATCCACGGCACCGCGCTCGGCGGCGGCCTCGAGGTCGCGCTGGCCTGCCACTACCGTGTCGCCACCAAGGACGCCAAGCTCGGTCTGCCCGAGGTGAAGCTCGGCCTGCTGCCCGGCGCCGGCGGCACCCAGCGCCTGCCGCGCGCGGTCGGTCCCGAGCTCGCGGTCAAGATGATCGTCGGCGGCGATCCGATCGGCGCGGACGCGGCGCTGAAGGCCGGCCTGATCGAGGAGATCGTCGAGGGACCGGCTTCGGGCGGTGAGGCATTTGCGCGCAAGGTGGTCGCCGAGAAGCGTCCGCTGCGCAAGCTGCGCGACGACGACAGCAAGCTCGCCGCGGCCAAGGCCGATCGTTCGATCTTCACCAATGCGGTCGCTGCGCTGACCAAGAAGTCGCGCGGCCTCGAGGCGCCGTTCGCCGCTGCCGACGCCGTCGGCGCCGCGATCGACCTGCCGTTCGACGAGGGCCTGAAGAAGGAGCGCGAGGGCTTCCTCAAGCTGATGAACGGCGACCAGTCCAAGGCACAGCGCTACGCCTTCTTCGCCGAGCGCGAGGCCGCCAAGATCTCCGGTGTCCCCGACGGCACCAAGGGCCGCAACGTGGCGCGCGTCGCCATCCTCGGCGCCGGCACCATGGGCGGCGGCATCGCGATGTCGTTCGCCAATGCCGGCATCCCGGTCACCCTGATCGAGACCGGCGAGGAGCAGCTCAAGCGCGGCATGGGCATCATGCAGAAGAACTACGAGGCAACCGCCGCCCGCGGCGGCATCCCGGCGGACGCGCCCGCCAAGCGGATGGCGCTGATCAACGGCGTCGTCGGCATCGAGAACGTCGGCGACGCCGATCTCGTGATCGAGGCGGTGTTCGAGACCATGGCGGTCAAGAAGGAAGTGTTCGGCAAGCTCGACCAGTACGCCAAGCCGGGCGCGGTGCTGGCCTCCAACACCTCCTATCTCAACATCGACGAGATCGCGAAGTCGACCAAGCGTCCGCAGGACGTGCTCGGCATGCACTTCTTCTCGCCGGCCAACGTCATGAAGCTGTGCGAGATCGTGCGCGCCGACAAGACCGCGCCGGACGCGCTGGTCACGGCCGTCTCGATCGCCCGCAAGATCGCCAAGGTGCCGGCAGTGGTCGGCGTCTGCGACGGCTTCGTCGGCAACCGCATGCTGGCGCAGCGCGGCAAGCAGTCCGAGAAGCTGTTGTTCGAAGGCGCCCTGCCGCAGCAGGTCGACGCCGTGGTGACCAAGTTCGGCATGCCGATGGGCCCGTTCGCGATGGGCGATCTCGCCGGTCTCGATATCGGCTGGCGCTCGCGCAAGGACCGCGGCATCAAGTCGGAGATCGCCGACGCGCTGTGCGAAGCCGGCCGCTTCGGCCAGAAGACCGGCAAGGGCTACTACAAGTACGAGCAGGGCTCGCGCGCGGCGCTGCCCGATCCGGAGGTCGAGAAGCTGATCGACGAGACGCTGGCGCGCCTCGGCCGCAAGAAGCGCGTCGTCAGTGACGACGAGATCCTCGAGCGCATGATGTACCCGATGATCAACGAAGGCGCGAAGATCCTCGCCGAGGGCATCGCGGCGCGTCCGTCGGATATCGACGTGGTCTGGCTCTATGGCTATGGCTGGCCGATCTATCGCGGCGGTCCGATGTTCTGGGCCGACACCGTCGGCCTCAAGCACATCGCCGATCGCCTGGCCTTCTACGCCAAGGAGACCAACGATCCCTCGCTCGAGCCGGCGCCGCTGCTCAAGAAGCTCGCCGACGAGGGCAAGACCTTCGCCTCGCTCGCCGCGCCGTCGAAGGCGGCGTGATTGGCCGACTGTAACCACGTGTCATTCCGGGATGCGCCGTAAGGCGCAGACCCGGAATCTCGAGATTCCCCGATGCGCAAATTGCGCATCTTAGGTTCACGCTGCGCGTGCCACGGAATGACAGTTTCCAGAGTCTGGTTTTCATGACCTATCCCGGCGAACAATATTATCCCAAGGGCGTGCAGTGGAGCGACGAGATCACGCGCGGCACGCTGCCGGACCTGCTGTCGAGCGCCGCCGCCGAGTTCGGCGCGCGCCCGGTGCTCGAATTCCGCGACCGGCCGATCAGCTACGCCGAGCTGGAGGCCCTGGTCGAGACCGCCGCCGCTTCCTTCATGCGGGCCGGCTACGGCAAGGGAACGTCGGTCGCGCTGTTCCTCGGCAATTCGCCTGACCATCCGATCAATTTCTTCGGTGCGCTGAAGGCCGGCGCCCGCGTCGTGCATCTGTCGCCGCTCGACGGCGAGATCGCGCTGTCGCACAAGCTGTCCGATTCAGGCGCGCGGGTGCTGGTCACCAGCAATTTGTCGGCGCTGTTACCGACCGCGCTGAAATTCCTCGCCAAGGGTCTGCTCGACCGTCTGATCGTCTGCGAGGACGACAATTGGGGCAAGGTCGGCACGCCGCAAACCGCGCTGCCCGACAATCCCGCGATCATCACCCACCGCGAGTTCATCGACGGCGCGACCAGGCCGTCGCAATGGCCGGCGGTCGACGTCGAGGACGTCGCGCTGCTGCAATACACCGGCGGCACCACGGGCCTGCCCAAGGGCGCAATGCTCAGCCACGGCAATCTCACCGCGGCGGTGTCGATCTACGACGTCTGGGGCAAGCCCGGGCGGCTCGAACGCAATGCGATCGAGCGCGTGATCTGCGTGCTGCCGCTGTTTCACATCTACGCACTGACCGTCGTGCTGCTGTCGGCGATCCGGCGCGGCCATTTGATCTCGCTGCACCAGCGCTTCGACGTCGAGGCCGTGATGCGCGACATCGAGGTCAAGCGCGCAACGGTGTTTCCCGGCGTGCCGACGATGTGGATCGCGATCGCCTCGCTGCCCGATCTCGACAAGCGCGATCTCTCTTCGCTGGTGGTCGCCGGCTCCGGCGGCGCGCCGCTGCCGGTGGAGGTCGCCAAGATCTTCGAGCGCCGCGTCGGCATGAAGCTGAAGAGCGGCTGGGGCATGACCGAGACCTGCTCGCCCGGCACCGGCCATCCCAAGGAGGGACCGGAGAAACCAGGCTCGATCGGGCTGATGCTGCCCGGCATCGAGATGGACGTCGTGTCGCTGGAGGATTCCACCAGGGTGATGCCGGTCGGCGAGGTCGGCGAGATCCGCATCCGCGGCCCGAACGTCACCAAGGGCTACTGGAACAGGCCGGCGGAGACCGCGGAGGCTTTCGTCGGCGACCGCTTCCTCACCGGCGACATCGGCTACATGGACGCCGACGGCTATTTCTATCTGGTCGACCGCAAGAAGGACATGATCATCTCCGGCGGCTTCAACGTCTATCCGCAGATGATCGAGCAGGCGATCTACACCCATCCTGCCGTGCAGGAGGTGATCGTGATCGGCATTCCCGACGATTACCGCGGTGAGGCGGCAAAGGCCTTCATCAAGCTGCGCGACGGCGAGAAGACCTTCTCGATCGACGAGCTGCGTGCATTCCTCACCGGCAAGGTCGGTAAGCACGAACTGCCGGCGGCCGTCGAGTTCGTCGACGAATTGCCGCGCACCCCGGTCGGCAAGCTGTCGCGTCACGAATTGCGCCAGCAGCAGCCCAAGACTGCTCAAACCGAGACATCTCAATCCACGCAACAACAGACTGCATCAGGATCTCGCTCATGACCGACGCCGTTATCGTCTCCACCGCCCGCACGCCGATCGGCAAGGCCTATCGCGGCGCGCTCAACGTCACCGAGGGCGCGACCTTGCTCGGGCACGCGATCGGCGAAGCGGTGGCGCGCGCCAAGGTCGATCCGAAGGAGATCGAGGACGTGGTGATGGGCGCGGCGATGCAGCAGGGCGCGACCGGCGGCAACATCGCGCGCAAGGCACTGCTCCGCGCCGGGTTGCCGGTGACCGTTGCCGGCACCACGATCGACCGCCAATGCGCCTCCGGCCTGCAGGCGATTGCGCTCGCCGCACGCTCGGTGATCTTCGACGGCGTCGAGATCGCGGTCGGCGGCGGCGGCGAGTCGATCTCGCTGGTGCAGAACGACAAGATGAATTCCTTCCATGCCCAGGATCCGGCGCTGCTCAAGATCAAGGGCGAGGTCTACATGCCCATGATCGACACCGCCGAGATCGTCGCCAAGCGCTACAACATCTCGCGCGAGAAGCAGGACGAGTATGGGCTCGAAAGCCAGCGCCGCACCGCGGCCGCGCAGCAGGGCGGCAAGTTCAAGGAAGAGCTCGCGCCGATCACCACCATGATGGCGGTCACCGACAAGGCGACCGGTGCCGTCACGATGAAAGAGGTGACGCTGTCGCAGGACGAAGGTCCGCGGCCGGAGACCACGGCCGAAGGGCTTGCCAGCCTCAAGCCGGTGCGCGGCGACGGTTTCACCATCACCGCCGGCAATGCCAGCCAGCTCTCGGACGGCGCCAGCGCCTCCGTGATCATGAGCGACAAGGAAGCCGCCAAGCGCGGGCTGAAGCCGCTCGGGATCTTCCGCGGCTTCGTCTCCGCCGGCTGCGAGCCGGACGAGATGGGCATCGGCCCGGTGTTCGCGGTGCCGCGGCTGCTGAAGCGCCACGGCCTCAAGGTCGACGACATCGATCTCTGGGAGCTCAACGAGGCCTTCGCGGTGCAGGTGCTCTATTGCCGCGACAAGCTCGGCATCGATCCGGAGAAGATCAACGTCAATGGCGGCGCGATTTCGGTCGGCCATCCCTACGGCATGTCGGGTGCGCGGCTCACCGGCCACGCGCTGATCGAGGGCCGCCGCCGCAAGGCCAAGTACGCCGTCGTCACCATGTGCGTCGGTGGCGGCATGGGCGCGGCCGGCCTGTTCGAGGTGCTGCAGTAGGATTGTCGTCCCGGCGAAGGCCGGGACCCATACGCCGCGGCTTCTCTTTGGGCACATGCGGCAGCCGGCGTTGTCAAACACGAAAGCCGGTGGTTATGGGTCCCGGCCTTCGCCGGGACGACCAGGAAAGAAGCAGTTGAATTTCAAAAGGAGGATCTGATGGATCTCGCTTTCACCAAGGAAGAGATAGCGTTTCGCGAGGAGGTGCGGGAGTTCTTCAAGAACAACGTGCCGCCGGAGACCCGGCGCAAGCTGCAGGAAGGCCGCCATCTGTCGAAGGACGAGATGGTCACCTGGTGGCGCATCCTCAACAAGAAGGGCTGGGGCGTCACCCACTGGCCGAAGGAATATGGCGGCACCGGCTGGAGCACCGTGCAGCACTACATCTTCAACGAGGAGCTGCAGTCCTATCCGGCGCCGCAGCCGCTCGCCTTCGGCGTCAGCATGGTCGGCCCGGTGATCTACACCTTCGGCAACGAGAAGCAGAAGAAGGAATATCTGCCGCGCATCGCCAATGTCGACGACTGGTGGTGCCAGGGCTTCTCGGAGCCGGGCTCGGGTTCGGACCTCGCGTCGCTGAAGACCAAGGCCGAGCGCCGTGGCGACAAGTGGATCATCAACGGCCAGAAGACCTGGACCACGCTCGCCCAGCACGCCGACATGATCTTCTGCCTCTGCCGCACCGATCCGGCCGCGAAGAAGCAGATGGGCATCTCCTTCATCGTGTTCAGCATGAAGTCGAAGGGCGTCACCGTGCGTCCGATCCAGACCATCGACGGCGGACACGAGGTCAACGAGGTGTTCTTCGACGACGTCGAGGTGCCCTACGAGAACCTGATCGGCGAGGAGAACAAGGGCTGGGATTACGCAAAATTCCTGCTCGGCAATGAGCGCACCGGCATCGCCCGGGTCGGCGTGTCGAAGGAGCGGCTGCGCCGCATCCGCGCGCTGGCCTCCAAGGTCGAGTCCGGCGGCCGTCCGGTGATCGAGGATCCGGCGTTCCGCGAGAAGCTCACGGCCTGCGAGATCGAGCTGAAGGCGCTCGAACTCACCCAGCTCCGCGTCGTCGCCGACGAGGGCAAGCACGGCAAGGGCAAACCCAATCCGGCCTCCTCGGTGCTCAAGATCAAGGGCTCGGAGATCCAGCAGACCACCACCGAGCTGCTGATGGAGATCATCGGTCCGTTCGCCGCGCCCTATGACGAGCACGGCGATGCCGGCTCGAACGAGAGCATGGATTGGACCGCGCAGATCGCGCCGAGCTACTTCAACAACCGCAAGGTTTCGATCTACGGCGGCTCCAACGAGATCCAGCGCAACATCATCAGCAAGGCGGTGCTGGGGCTTTGATCCTCTCCCTCTCCCCGCTCTTCGCGGGGAGAGGGTTGGGGTGAGGGGCATCTCTCCGAGCAACGACTGCCGAGAGACCTGTACCCCCTCACCCGGATCGCTTCGCGATCCGACCTCTCCCCGCAAGCGGGGCGAGGTGAAGAGGCCCCGGCTTGAACAACGATCAGTTAGTTAAGGGAACGAACATGGATTTTGATCTGTCCGAGGAGCAGCGGCTTCTCAAGGAAAGCGTCGACGGGTTGCTGGCGGATGCCTACGACTTCGATGCGCGCAAGAAGTACATGAAGGAGAAGGGCGGCTGGAGCAAAGCGCTCTGGGGCAAGCTCGCCGAGCAGGGCCTGCTCGGTCTGCCCTTTGCGGAGACCGATGGCGGCTTCGGCGCCGGCGCGGTCGAGACCATGATCGTGATGGAAGCGCTCGGCAAGGCGCTGGTGGTCGAGCCTTATCTCGCCACCGTCGTGGTCGCCGGCGGCTTCCTGCGCCATGGCGGCTCGGCCGAGCAGAAGGCCAAGCACATTCCCGGCATCATCGACGGCAGCAAGACCTTCGGCTTTGCCCAGCTCGAGAAGAACTCGCGCTACGACCTGTTTGATGTCGTGACCACGGCGAAGAAGAAAGGCGACGGCTGGGTGATCGACGGCGAGAAGTTCGTCGTGCTCAACGGCGAGAACGCCCAGACCTTGATCGTGACCGCGCGCACCAAGGGCGGCCAGCGCGACAAGACCGGCATCGGCGTGTTCCTGGTTCCGGCGGATGCCAAGGGCGTCACCAGGAAGGGCTATCCGACCCAGGACGGCCTGCACGCCGCCGACATCACCTTCACCAATGTCGAGGTCGGTGCTGACGCTGCGATCGGCGATCCCGAGAACGGCCTGCCCCTGATCGAGCGCGTCGCCGACGAAGCCCGCATTGCGCTGTGCGCGGAAGCGGTCGGCGCGATGGACGAGTCGCTGAAGGAGACGGTCGAGTACATCAAGACCCGCAAGCAGTTCGGCGTTGCGATCGGCTCGTTCCAGAGCCTGCAGCACCGTGCCGCCGATATGTTCGTGGCGCTGGAGCAGGCCCGCAGCATGTCGATGTTCGCCACCATGGCGTCGGACTTCGACGATGCCAAGGAGCGTGCGTCGGCGGTTGCCGCCGCCAAGGTGCAGGTCGGCAAGTCCCTGAAGTTCGTCGGCCAGCAGTCGATCCAGCTTCACGGCGGCATCGGCATGACCATGGAAGCCAAGATCGGTCACTACTTCAAGCGGCTGACCATGATCGAAAACACGCTCGGCGACACCGACTATCACCTCCGTCGCGTCAGCGAGGGCGGCGGGCTGCTGGCGTAACCACACAGGCGTCATTCCGGGGCTCGCGAAGCGAGAACCCGGAATCTCGCGCCGTAACCTCTGGATTCCGGGTTCGCGACTGCGTCGCGCCCCGGAATGACGTGCAACTAACAGGGAAACAACAACAATGAAAAACACCCCGTTCGATCTCACCGGCCAGGTCGCGGTCATCACCGGCTCGAGCCGCGGCATCGGCCGCGCATCGGCGGAGCTTTTGGCAAAACTCGGCGCCAAGGTCGTGATCTCCTCGCGCAAGGCGGATGCTTGCCAGGAAGTCGCCGACGGCATCAAGAAGGCGGGCGGCGATGCGCTCGTCATCCCCTGCAACATCGCGCGCCGCAGCGAGGTCGAGGCGCTGGTCTCGGGGACGATCAAGCATTACGGCAAGATCGACATCCTGGTCTGCAACGCCGCGGTCAATCCCTATTACGGCCCGCTGCTCGACATCACCGACGAGGCCTTCGACAAGATCATGGGCTCCAACGTCAAGAGCAACATCTGGCTGTCCGCGCTGGCGATCCCGCAGATGGCCGAACGCGGCAAGGGTTCGGTCGTGATCATCTCCTCGATCGGCGGACTTCGGGGTTCTACGGTGATCGGCGCCTACGGCATCTCCAAGGCCGCCGACTTCGCGCTGTGCCGCAGCCTTGCCGGCGAGTGGGGCCCGAAGGGCGTGCGCGTCAATTGCGTGGCGCCGGGCCTGGTGAAGACCGATTTCGCCCGCGCGCTATGGGAGGACCCGGACAATCTGAAGCGCCGCACCGCATCGACGCCGCTCCGCCGCATCGGCGAGCCCGACGAGATCGCCGGCGCCGTGGCCTATCTCGCCTCCGATGCCTCGACGTTCATGACCGGCCAGACCATCGTGGTCGACGGCGGCGTCACGACGGCTGCGACTTAATCTTCAAGAGAAGCCGTCATGGCCGGGCAAGCCCGGCCATGACGCGTTGCTTCAAACCTGCTCCAGCGCGCGCTCAAAATCCTCGATCAGGTCGTCGGGATGCTCGAGCCCGGCCGAGAAGCGAATGAAACCTTCGCTGATACCAAGTTCGGCGCGGGCCTCCGGCGCCAGGCGCTGATGCGTCGTGGTCGCGGGATGCGTGACGAGGCTCTTGGCGTCGCCGAGATTGTTGGAGATGCGCGAGATCTTCAGCGCGTTGAGGCAGCGGAAGGCGCCAGCCTTGCCGTCCTTCACCTCGAAGCCGACCAGTGTCGAGCCGGCGCCCATCTGCTTCTTCACCGTCTCGGCCTGCGGATGGTCGGGGCGGCCCGGATAGACCAGCCGCGTGATCTTCGGATGCTTGGCCAGCGCCTCGGCGATCTTCGCCGCGTTCTCGGTCTGGGCGCGGACGCGCACGCCGAGCGTCTCCAGCCCCTTCAGCAGCACCCAGGCGTTGAACGGCGACAGCGACGGCCCGGTCTGGCGCATGAAATTGTGGATGTGCTCGGCGATGAAGGCCTCCGACGACAGGATGACGCCGCCGAGGCAGCGGCCCTGGCCGTCGATATGCTTGGTTGCGGAATAGACCACGACGTCGGCGCCGAGCGACAGCGGGCTCTGCCAGATCGGCGTCGCAAACACGTTGTCGACGATCAGCCGGGCGCCGCCGCTATGCGCGATCTCTGCGATCGCGCCGATGTCGAGCACGTCGAGCGTCGGATTGGTCGGGCTCTCCAGGAAGAAGGTCTTGGTGTGCGGCCGCAACGCGCGCTGCCACTGGTCGAGGTCGAGGCCGTCGACCAGCGTCGTCTCGATGCCGTAGCGCGGCAACAGGTCCTGCACCACGTAGAGGCAGGAGCCGAACAGGGCCTTCGAGGCCACCACATGATCGCCGGCCTTCAGCGGGGCGAGGATCGCGGTGGTCACCGCGGCCATGCCGGTCGCGGTCGAGCGCGCGGCTTCCGCGCCCTCGAGCTCGATCATGCGGCGCTCGAACATCGCAATGGTCGGGTTGGAATAGCGCGAATAGATGAAGCCGGGGTCCTGGCCCTTGAAGCGCGCCTCGCATTGCTCGGCGGTGTCGTAGACGTAGCCCTGGGTGAGAAACAGCCCTTCCGACGTCTCCCCGAATTGCGAGCGCAGCGTACCGCCATGGACGAGACGGGTTTCGGGACGAAAGCGGGCCGTGGTTTCAGATTCAGACATGTGACCTCCGAGGTGGCCATTTCCCCTGGAGAATGGCCACAAAAAAACCGGCCTGGAGCAACCTCCACAAGCCGGGATCACACTGTCCCCGGCCTGTTTAGCGACTTATTTAACGTGGCTGCAAGCCGGCCGGCTCAAATCACCACGGGATAAGTGCAGCTGATATTCCCTCGCGCCCTTTCCGTCAAGACGGTCATCGGATAACCCGTAAAAGCCCATATTTTGGGGCTTGATGGCCGCCTGGAGTATGATTTTTGGGCCATCTCGAGGGATCGCCGAGGGACCGCATCGTGTCGTTCACGCTGGAAGATGAATCCAACGGAATCCTGCCCGACCGCATGATCGCGGAGATGGCGGAGGCCGGCCTCATTCTGCCCGCCTATGACTTCGTCGAGAGCCAGATCCAGCCGGCCAGCCTCGATCTCCGCCTCGGCGACATCGCCTACCGCGTCCGCGCCAGCTTCCTGCCGGGGCCCGATGCCACCGTCGCCGAGCGGATCGACGAGCTGAAGCTGCACGAGATCGATCTGTCCGACGGCGCGGTGCTGGAGACCAACTGCGTCTACATCGTGCCGCTGTTGGAGAGCCTGGCGCTGCCGCCGGAGATCGTGGCCGCGGCCAACCCGAAGAGCTCGACCGGACGGCTCGACGTCTTCACCCGCGTGATCGCCGACGGCACCCGCCGCTTCGACATGATCGGCGCCGGCTATCACGGCCCGCTCTATGCCGAGATCAGCCCGAAGACGTTTCCCGTGCTGCTGCGCGAGGGTTCGCGGCTCAGCCAGGTCCGCTTCCGGATCGGCGAGGCGACGCTGACCGCCGACGAGCTCGATGCGCTGCATGCCGCCGAGCGGCTGGTCGACGCCGCCAATGCCGATCTCACCCATGGCGTCGCGCTCTCGGTCGATCTCTCCGGCGAGAGCTCGGGCGGCTTCGTCGGCTATCGCGCCAAGCGCCATACCGGCGTGGTCGATGTCGATCGCCGCGGCGGCTATGCTGTCGACGACTTCTGGGAGCCGATCAAGGCCCGGCCCGACGGCAGTCTCATCCTCGATCCCGGCGAGTTCTACATCCTGGCGTCGAAAGAGGCGGTGCAGGTGCCGCCGGACTACGCCGCGGAGATGGTGCCGTTCGATCCGCTGGTCGGCGAATTCCGCGTCCATTATGCCGGCTTCTTCGATCCCGGCTTCGGCTATGCCGGCGCCGGCGGAAAGGGGGCGCGCGCCGTGCTGGAGGTGCGCTCGCGCGAGGTGCCGTTCATCCTCGAGCATGGCCAGATCGTCGGCCGCCTCGTCTATGAGCGGATGCTCGAGCGCCCCGACGCGCTGTACGGCCAGCGCATCGGCTCGAACTATCAGGCGCAGGGCCTGAAGCTCTCCAAGCATTTTCGCGTGTAATTCCGTTTCGCGCGCGTGTAATTCCGTAGCCCGGATGAAGCGCTAGCGAAATCCGGGGCGCTGCATACGCGCATTGAGCCGCCCCGGATTGCGCTTCGCTGCATCCGGGCTACGATTGCGCGCGCGAGGCTTTATCTCGCCAACAAGAACAGCGGGAGCAGACATGACCGGAGAGCAGGACGCGCGCGAAACGCAATGGCGGAAGTGGCGCAGCGTCGCCGATCTCTATCACGCCTTCTTCACCGGGCTGATCCTCACCGTCGTCACGCGGCGCGGCACGGCTGATGCCGCCGAGTTCGTCTTCCGCGTGTTTCGTCGCCAGCAGCAGGAGCGCTTCCTGCCCGGCTTGAAGAAGCTCGGCCTCGACAGCCTGCCGCCGGCGGTCGCGGCCGCGCAGTATCATTATCTTTCCAACTGGATCGGCGGCGTGCATGTCGAATACATGTACGAGACCGACCGCAAGGCCTGGATCCGCTATCCGCCGCCGCGCTGGATCTGGAAGGGCACGGCGATCTGCGGCGTGCCCGGTGAGGTCTCGCGCGCGATGCTGCGCGGCTGGCACGCCAACAACGGTGTCGCGCTCGGGGACTTGCGGCTCGGCTTCGTCTGCACCAAGCAGAGTGTCGACGGCCAGGACGGCCTCGAAGGCTATTACTGCGAGTACGATCATCCGCTCGAGCTCGACCAGCGCCTGGTGTTCGCGCGCCATATCGAGGCGCCGCTGTTCGATCCGAACTCCGCGCCGGCGCTGCCGGTCGACAGCTGGCCGAAGCTGCGGCTGGAAAAGGCCTATCGCAACTACGCGATGGAATATGTGAAGACGGCCGCGCCGGTCATCGTGCAGGTGTTCGGCCCGGAGGATGCGAGCTATCTGCTGCATCTCACCGGCAGACTGATCGGCATGCAGTATTACGACGAGGTCGCGCAGGCGCTCGGCGGCCGCCGTGGCCGTGCCACGGAATTTGCCGCATTCCTGCGCACTCTCTTCGAGTCGCAGGACGATATTGCTGACATCACCGAATCCGAGGGCCAGTTCGAAATCCGCCAGCAGGGCTGGAAGCTGATGGCCGACGTGGCCGACTATCATCCGGCCTGCGCCAGCGTATTGACCGGCCTGTTCGAAGGGCTGGCCGCCGGCTGCGGGCGGCATATTCCGGTGCATCTGAAGCCGAACAGCGCCGCCGGCGCGCCGTTCGTCTGGTCGATCGGCTAGCCCCAAGGTTCATCCGGGTTCACCTGCAATCGCGCAGGCCCCCCTTGCGCCCCGCGCACGTGGATTCCGCCGCCGCCATGGTAGGGAAACACCATGGCGCGGCTCCCCAGATCGCGCGTGGGAGTAGAAATGTCCGATCTCGGCCTCGCCGAAATTCCTGTCGACGAACAAGAGCGGCCGCTGCCGCCGCCGGTGACCAAGCCGGCGCGCAATGCGCTGCTCGACGGGCCGATCCTGCGCACGCTGCTATGGCTGGCGTGGCCGAACGTGATCGCGCTCTCCGCCGGCACCTGCGTCGTGATCGCGGAGACTTCGTATATCGGCCGGCTCGGCGTCGAGTCGCTCGCGGCGATGGCGCTGGTGTTTCCCTGCGTGATCCTGACCATGACGATGTCCGGCGGCGCGATGGGCGGCGGCGTCGCATCCGCGATCGCGCGTGCGCTCGGTGCCGGCGAGATCGAGCGCGCCTCGACGCTGGCGATGCATGCGCTGCTGATCGGCCTGACCTTTGGTTTGACGTTCATGCTGGGCATGCTGATCTTCGGCCCGCGCCTGCTCGAACTGCTCGGCGGCCGGGGCAATGTGCTGGCGCAGGCGATCGCCTATTCGCAGGTGTTCTTCGGCGGCGCGATCCTGCCCTGGCTGATGAACACCATGGCCGGCATCCTGCGCGGCACCGGCAACATGAAGCTGCCGTCGACCATGATCCTGTCCTCGGCGGTGTGGCAGATCATTCTCGGCGGCACGCTCGGGCTCGGTCTCGGTCCGGTGCCGCAATTCGGCATGCGCGGCGTCGCCGCGGGGTCGCTGATCGCCTATTCGATCAGCATCAGCGTGATGGGCTGGTATCTGTTCTCGGGCCGTGCCCGCGTGAAGCCGAAACTCAAGGGGCTGCGCGTGCAATGGGCGATGTTCATCGACATCCTCAAGGTCGGCGCGGTGTCCTGCTTCTCGCCGTTGCAGTCGGTTCTGACGATCTCGATCTTCACCCACATGCTGGCGCAGTTCGGCACCGCGGTGCTCGCCGGCTACGGCATCGGCGCGCGGCTCGAATTCATGCTGACCTCCGTCGCCTTCGCGGTCGGCATCGCCTCGGTGCCGATGATCGGCATGGCGGTCGGCGCCGAGCGCGTCGCGCGCGCCCGGCGCATCGCCTGGACCGCGGGCACGGTGTCGTTCCTTGCGGTCGGCGTGGTCGGCAGCTTCATCGCCGTCTTCCCCGACCTCTGGGTCAATCTGTTCACCAATGATCCGCACGTGCGGGCGACCAGCCATCAATATCTCTCGACCGCCGCGCCGATGTACGCGTTCATCGGCCTTGCGATGTCGATGTATTTCTCCTCGCAGGGTGCCGCGAAGGTGCTGGGTCCGGTGCTGGCGCAGACAGCGCGGCTGATCTTCATCGGCACCGGCGGCTGGTGGCTGTCGACGCATGAGGCGAGCGCGCAGAACTTCTTCGCACTCGCCGCCGCCTCGATGGGCGTGCTCGGCGTGCTGTCCTGCCTCAGCGTGATCCTGACGCGCTGGGGCAAGTCGGCACCGGTCGCAGAAGTGCAGCCGGCGCTGTCGTAGATATTAAATCCGTCATCCTGAGGAGCCGCGAAGCGGCGTCTCGAAGGATCGACGGCCCAGGTGTTTCGGCGTGCGCTCGTAGAAACAGCGGGACTGTCGCCCTTCGAGACGGTCGCTTCGCGACCTCCTCAGGGTGACGGTCATAGTTCGAAATGCGCGGCCAGTCGCATGACCTAGCGGATCACGCCGCGCTCTTCTCCCTGGCCGATTTGGCCATCGCGGCTTGCATCGCCGCCGCGCCGAGATCCATCTGCGCGTCCATGTATGGCGCGACCTCGTGCGGCAGCACGTCGGCGATCCACACCACGCGGCAGCGCGTGTCGCCCTCGGCGAACACCTGCACCGAGGCGGAATGCTGCTTCAACCGCTCGCTGCTGATCGCATAGACCAGCCGCTTTCGCTGGTCGTCGCAATCGACCAGCGTCTCGCGCGCCACGGTGCCGTTGGAGAAGCTGACGGTGCGGACGTCGCCGTCCAGTTGCGTGTCAGTCACGAAGCCCGGCACTAGCCGCGTATGCAGTGCGCCGAAATCGCGCAACGCGTCCCAGACATGATCTGCCGGCGCGTCGATCGGGATATCCTTGTGAATGGAAGCCATTGTTCAATCCTCGTTGGTTTCAGATGTGTCGTCATTGCGAGGAGCGAAGCGACGAAGCAATCCACACCGCAGCAGGCGGAAAGATGGATTGCTTCGCTCCGCTCGCAATGACGGCGGAGCTGTGGTGTGCTAGGTCGACACCGCCTCGACATTGTTGCCGTCGGGGTCGAGCAGGAACGCCGCGTAATAGGTCGGGCTGTAATCCTTGCGATGGCCCGCCGCGCCGTTGTCCTTGCCGCCGGCCTTCAGGCCTTCGGTATGGAATGTCTTGATCGCGTCATGGCTCGGGGCACGGAACGCAACGTGCGCGCCGCCTTGGGCCTTGCCCTTGTGCAAATGCAGCCAGAGCGCGGGCTCGCCCTTCGGGCCGAAACCGGCGCCGCTGTCGTCGCGCGAGCAGAGCACGAAGCCGAGTGGCGCCAGCACTGCGGTGTAGAAGCGCACGCTGGCGTCGAGGTCGGCAACGCGCAATCCGATATGGTCGTACATGAGGAATCTCCAGTCGCTAAGCGCATCGAAAGACGCGCGGACGGGAGCAGCCTAGCTATTGCAGCGCGAGACGTTCTTGGAAAATCTTGCGGTCGCCGCGCGAGGCCTGGCGGAACTTGAGCGGCGAGGCACCGGCGGCGCGGTGGAAGCTGCGCACGAAATTGGACAGATCGCCGAAACCGACGTCATAGGCGATGTCGGTGACCGGGCTGTCGTCATCCGCGAGCCGCCGCGCCGCATGGCGCAGCCGCGAGCGCACGAGATATTGATGCGGGGTGACGCCGAGCACGGCGGAAAACAGCCGCAGGAAATGGAAGGTGCTCAAGCCGGCCTGTTCGGCGGCCTCGTCGAGGTCGATCTGATGGTGTGAATTGGCGTCGATCCACAGCGCGGCCTCGACGGCGCGGCGGCGATCGCGCAAGCCTGCGGTGAGCGGCTTTGTCTTGCGGTCGGACACCAGCTCGACAAGGCGGCTGGTGAGGAGGTGGCCGATCTCGTCGAGACCGACGTCGCTGTTGCCAGCTGCCGCCGTTTGCGCGAGCTCGCCGATCACCATCAGTTCCGGCAGCGGCGGCACCGACCCGACCTGCCAGACCGCCGCGCGGTCGCCGATGGTCTCGACCAGCACCGGGTCGAGGAAGAACGACAGGCATTCGTCGCCGACCACGTGGTCGTGCGTGCAGGTGTATTCGTCGCCGGGATGGCCGACCAGGATCGAGCCTGCCACCAGCTCATGGAAACGGCCGCGGCAATGGCAGCCGAAGCTGCCGCTGCGCACATAGGACACCGAGTGGGAGGCGAACTGCTCGGCGAACGGCTTGTCGCCGGGTTCCGCCGTGCAGCGGAACTCGTTCACCGTGATGCGATCGCGCTGCAGGAGCGTGGTTCGGACCATACCCCGGATTTAAGCTTGCGGCCGGAGTCGTGCAACGGGCAGCAGCACATCAAAAAGGGTCTTGCTGGTGGTCGGCTGGGCGCCCTCGATCGAGAGCAGCCGCCGTTTCGAGATGCTGCCGCCGTTCGGCGAGATCCGGTCGGCATAATTGCCCGCCTCGAGCACGCGGTGGCAGGGCACCATGACCATGAAGGGATTGCGGCCGAGCGCCTGTGCCACCGAATAGACCGCGCCGGACGCGCGCAAGGCGCTCGCAGCGCGCGATCCTAACATTGTCGCCGGCGCGCGCATCCGGAATCTTGACGTTTAGCTAACCATGTCGCGGCCCCTTCTGTGTGACCCCGCCAATTTATCAGTCACGCATCTTAAAGGCTTTGCCCGCTATCTGGTCGTCAGCATGCTGCTCCACGGTACGATCGGCGGAACGATGACCAGCACCGGCGCGGATGGGGCGCGCGGCAGCACAGCCGTGGCCGGGACATCGACCGGGCGTCTTCATCCGCTGTTCGCATTGCTGTTGCTGGCATTGGTCCTGCGCCTTGCGGCCGCGCTCTGGCCCAACGTGATGTATCCGGACGAGATCTTTCAGTATCTCGAGCCGGCGTGGCGGATGCTCGGCCATGACGGCATTTTGACGTGGGAGTGGCGCGAACGCATTCGCGGCTGGTTCCTGCCGACATTGCTGGCCGGGCCGGTCGCGGTGGGCGGCTTGATTGCGCCGGGGGGCGAGGGCGCTTTCCTGGTGCCGCGCCTGGTCGCCGCATCTGCGTCACTGTCGATCGTGGTCAGCGCCTGGTTCTTTGGTGCACGGATTTCGCGAACCCATGCCATCGTCGCGGCGTTCGCGGCGGCAGTCTGGTTCGAGTTGATCCTGCTCTCGCCGCACACATTGGGCGAGCCGTTGGCGACGGCGCTGGTCGTGCCGGCGGCGCTGCTGGTGACCGGCCGTCCGTCGCAGCGGCATCTGGCGATCGGCGGCGCGTTGCTCGCTTTTGCCTTTGTCTGCCGCTTTCAGTACGCGCCGGCCATCGCCGTGCTTGCGCTCGGCGCCTGCTGGATGCGTTGGCGAAACCTGATTCCCCTGATCGCGGGCGGTCTCGCCGCGCTGGTGCTCACCGCCGCGATCGACCTTGCGCATGGCGCCGTGCCGTTCGCCTGGCTGATCGGCAACATCAAGGAAAACCTGCTGCACGATCGCGCGACCGAGTTCGGCGTGACGCCCCCTTCGGCCTATCTCGCCAACTTCCTGATCGTGTGGTCGGCGGCGATCGTGTTGCCGCTCGCCGCGATCTGGCGCGGCGCGCGGCATGCGCCGCTGTTGCTGGCCGTGGCGCTGGTCAACCTCGTCTTCCACAGCCTGATCGCGCACAAGGAATACCGCTTCGTCTTCCTGTCGGTGGCGCTGTTCATCATCGTCGCGGCGCTCGGATCGGCCGATTGGGTGCAATGGCTGCGCGCAAAACCCGGGTGGCGCCGCTGGGCATTGCCGATCGTCACCGGCGGCTGGGCCTTGCTCTCGGTGACGCTCGCCGGCGCCAGCGAAGGGATGCGCGACTACTGGACGCGCGGTGTCGGCGCAGCGCGGCTCGCCGCCGAACTGCGCAGCGATCCGCAGCTGTGCGGCCTCGCACTTTACAATGTCCGTTTCCAGCTGTTGCCGGGGCGGGAACGATTGGTCGGCCCAGTACCGCTCTATGCGCTGGAGCCCGCCGATCCGCTCGCCGAGCTGATCCTGCCGCCGCTGTTGCAGGCGACCAAGCCGGCCTTCAATCGCATCCTCGCGCGGCCCGCGGCCGCCGGTGATCTGCCGGCGGATTATTCAAGGCAAAGCTGTGCCCGCGTCGGCATCGCCGATGCCTGCATCTATGCACGAAGCGGCACCTGCGACGCATCCGCCGCCGCGGCTTTTGTCATCAATGACGTGCTCGTGAGGATGGGCCACTAGCGGGGGCGGTGCGGCGATCGGCTCCAATGCGCGCTTGATCCGCTGCCTCCGCCCGGGCTATGGTCCGGCCGGGTCGCACCCGTGAGGTGCGACCTCAAGCATTGAGATCGCGGGCGTAGTTCAATGGTAGAACGGCAGCTTCCCAAGCTGCATACGAGGGTTCGATTCCCTTCGCCCGCTCCAGCCTTCAGGCAAATGTCGCGGGACAGTTTGTCGGCATGGCAATGTATTTGGCGACAGCAGGAGACGTGACGTGAGGTTGCTTGGAGCGCTGCTGCTTGCGCTGGGCGCGCTTTGGATGACGAGGCCGGCATCCGCGCAAATGTATGATCCGCGCTATCCCGTCTGCATGCATGTTTACGGTGAGTTGGTCGGCGAGCGCATGGACTGCATCTTCACGTCGATAGATCAGTGCCAGGCCAGCGCTGTGGGCATGCCGGCGACCTGTCTGGTGAACCCTTATTATGCGCCAAGGTCGGCGCGTCCTCATCGGCCTGAACGATGACTTTTCCGGCGGTATCGCGAGCGTTCATTTGAGATCAGTGCATGGCATGGTGGTACTACGCGTTCTTCGCGATCGTTCTGCTCGGATGTTGTGCATTGGTGGTTCGCGCCCGTCGCGGCAGCAATACGCGAGAAGACGAGGAGCTGAACCGGCGGATCGATGAGCGCGTCGATCGGCTCGACCTCACCCGGCGCAATCGCGACAGGGATTCCTGACCCAGTGGATCCGCAGACGGCCTTTCGTTATTATCCCGGGATATTACGGCGATCTGTTCACGCAACGTGCGCGCCTAACGCACCGTACTCGACCTGTTCTTCTCACAACGCGCAGTTATGTTTCCGTAGTTCTCCGCGTTTGAGAACGAAGTTCCGCCGGAACGATGTCGCGGGTTCCGGCATTGGTCGAGTAGAGCCGACCGACCTCCGGCGAGAACGGTCGGTTCAAGCCCGCGCCTGGCCGTTCCCTCTCAACAGCCCCCTAGAAGACGGCCGGCGCGGGTCCTTATCCCGGTCCTGCTCGATGTGACGAGGCTGCGCGCCGGGCGAGTATCGCTGACGTTCGCGATGGATTCAGCGCCAGCCCAAAGCGGGCGCGATCTGGGTCAAGATCGTCTCGATCACATGCGCGTTGTAATCGACGCCGAGCTGATTGGGGACGGTCAGAAGCAAGGTATCGGCCTCTGCGATCGCCTCATCCGTCTTGAGCTGCTCGATCAGCCTGTCCGGCTCGGCGGCGTAGCCGCGGCCGAAGATTGCGCGCGTCCTCTCGTCGATGAAGCCGATCTGGTCTTCCTCCTGGCCGTTGCCGAAATAGGCGCGGTCGCGATCGTCGACCAGCGCGAAGATGCTGCGGCTCACCGAGACCCGCGGCTCGCGCGTGTGCCCGGCTTCCTTCCAGGCGGCACGATAGGCCCGGATCTGGGCGGCCTGCTGGACGTGGAAAGCCTCTCCGGTCTCGTCGTTCTTCAGCGTCGAGCTTTGCAGGTTCATCCCGAGCTTCGCCGCCCACACCGCGGTGGCGTTCGAGCCGGCGCCCCACCAGATGCGCTCGCGCAGGCCTTCCGAGAGTGGTTCGAGCCGCAGCAGGCCGGGAGGATTGGGAAACATCGGCCGTGGATTGGGCTGCGCAAATCCCTGGCCGCGCAGCATGTCGAGGAAGATCTCGGCATGACGCCGGCCCATGTCGGCATCGGTTTCGCCCTCGCCCGGCTGATAGCCGAAATAGCGCCAGCCATCGATCACCTGCTCGGGTGAGCCGCGGCTGATGCCGAGTTGCAGGCGTCCCCTCGCGATCAGGTCGGCCGCGCCGGCGTCCTCGATCATGTAGAGCGGATTTTCGTAGCGCATGTCGATCACGGCGGTGCCGATTTCGATCCGGCTGGTCCTGGCGCCGACGGCCGCCAGCAGCGGGAACGGCGAGGCCAGTTGGCGGGCGAAGTGATGGACGCGAAAATACGCACCGTCCGCGCCGAGCTCTTCGGCCGCGACCGCAAGGTCGATGGATTGCAGCAGCACATCCGCGGCCGAGCGGGCCTGCGACTGCGGCGAGGGCGTCCAGTGCCCGAACGAAAGGAATCCGATTTTCTTCATGCCGACAATGTAGGGATGTCCGCGACGAATTGCGATCCGTGACGTGACCCGGGGATGACCGAAAGTGTCTACCCGCCGGGAAATTTTCTGCGGCAGATGTTGCCGGTTTTGCAGATCGCGCCGCTCCGCAAGTGCTGCATGCGTGCAGGTCTTGCCGCCTGCGCCGCGGCATGACTTGCGATCCCGGGGCGCGCCGCCTAGCTTTCCGCCACGATTTCTCCCGCCAACACCGTCCCGCAGGTCCCGATGTCGCAGCCGCTTCTGTTTCAGCCGATCACGCTTCGCGGCGTGACCTCCCGAAACCGCATCCTGATCTCGCCGATGTGCCAGTATTCGGCAACCGACGGCTTGGCCAATGACTGGCACCTTGTCCATCTTGGTAAATTTGCCCAGGGCGGCGCCGGGCTCGTGACGGTCGAGGCTGCGGCGGTGACCGCGGAGGGCCGCATCACCCATGGCGACGTCGGCATCTGGAACGACGAGCAGATCGCGCCGCTCGAACGGATCGCCGCCTTCCTCAAGGACAATGGCGCAGTGCCCTCGATCCAGCTCGCGCATGCCGGCCGCAAGGCCAGCATGCAGCGTCCCTGGTACGGCAATGCCGCCCTCGATGAGGCCGACCGCGGCCGCGGCGATCTGCCGTGGCGGACGGTGGCGCCGAGCGCGATCCCGATGGAAGACGGCTGGCTGATGCCGCACGCGCTCGACGCGGCCGAACTCGCCGCGCTGCGTGAGCAATGGCGGCGCGCCACCTTGCGCGCGGTGGAGGCCGGCTTCGAATTCGTCGAGGTGCATTGCGCGCATGGCTATCTGCTGCATGAATTCCTCTCGCCATTGTCGAACCGCCGCACCGATGCCTATGGCGGCGATCGCGCCGGGCGGATGCGCTATCCGCTCGAGATCATCGAGACCGTGCGCGCGGCCTGGCCGGCGGAGCGGCCGCTGTCGGTGCGGATTTCCTCGGTCGACGGTATCGACGGCGGCCTGACGCTCGAGGACCAGGTCGCGTTCGCCCGCGAAGCCAGGGCGCGCGGTGTCGATTTGATCGATTGCTCGTCGGGCGGCCTGCTCGGCTCGGCGACCGCGGCGCGGATTCCGCGCGGCTACGGCTTTCAGGTGCCCTATGCCGATGAGATCCGCCGCGCCGCCGACATTGCGACCATCGCGGTCGGCCTCATCCTGCATCCGCAGCAGGCAGAAGATGTCCTGGCCAACGGCCAGGCCGACCTGGTCGCGATCGGCCGCGAGGCGCTGTTCGATCCGAACTGGCCGCTGCACGCCGAGCTCGCGCTCGGCGGTGCAGGCGGCGAGGTGTTTGCGTCCTGGCCGAAGCAGTATGGTTGGTGGCTGGAGCGCCGCGAGCCGGGCCTGCGCCGGCTCGATGGCCCGCCGCTGCCGTTCCGCCAGAGCTGACAAGAAAATCCGACAACAACCTGGGAGGTCGTTATCATGACATCAGTCGCAAAGCGCCCCTATCGCGGCGTCTTCCCCGTGGCGCCGACCATCTTCGACGCCAACGGCAATCTCGACCTCGATGGCCAGCGGCGCTGCGTCGACTTCATGATCGACGCCGGCTCCCACGGCATCTGCATCCTCGCCAATTTCTCCGAGCAGTTCGTGCTGACCGACGCCGAGCGCGAGACCGTGATGCATACGGTGCTCGAGCATGTCGCCGGCCGCATTCCCGTCATCGTCACCACCACGCATTTCTCCTCGGCGGTCTGCGCCGCGCGCAGCCGCGAGGCGGAAGCCGCCGGGGCTGCGATGGTGATGATCATGCCGCCCTATCACGGCGCGACCTTCCGCGTCGGCGAGCCAGCCATCTATGAGTTTTATCGGATCGTGTCGGATGCCATCAACATCCCGATCATGATCCAGGACGCGCCGGTCGCGGGCACGCCGCTCTCGGTCGATTTCCTGGCGCGGATGGCGAAGGAGCTCGCCAATATCAGGTACTTCAAGATCGAGGTGCCGATGGCGGCGAACAAGCTGCGCGGCCTGATCGAGAAGGGCGGCGCCGAGATCGAGGGGCCGTGGGACGGCGAGGAGGCGATCACGCTGATGGCCGATCTCGATGCCGGCGCCGCCGGCGCGATGACCGGCGGCGGCTATCCCGACGGCATCCGCCAGATCATGGATCCGTTCTTCGCCGGCCGGCGCGACGAGGCGGTGCAGGCCTATGCGCGCTGGCTGCCGCTGATCAATTACGAGAACCGGCAATGCGGGCTGCAGGCCTGCAAGGTGCTGATGCGCGAGGGCGGCGTCATCAAGTCCGATGCAGTGCGCCACCCGCTGCAACCGCTGCATCCGGCGACGCGCGCGGGGCTGATCGAGATCGCGCGGACACTCGATCCGGTCGTGCTGCGCTGGGGACGGTAACGGGGGCTATGCGTCCCACGTCACCGGCAAATCCAGCAGGCCGCGGAACGCCCAGCCGCCGATCCGCGCCGGCTGGTGCTCGATCAGGCGCAGATTCTTCAGCCGCTTGAAGATCGCGGGCAGCGCGACGTCGGCGACCATGGCGCGCGAGGCCCAGGCGCCGGCGCAGAAATGTGGACCGGCACCGAACGCGATGCTCTTGCTGGCGTCGCGGCGCACGTCGAACGCGTCGGGCTTGTCGAAGTGTTTCTCGTCGCGGTTCGCCGAGCCGAACATCAGGAACACGCGCTCATTGGTCTCGAAGGCGACGTCCCTGATCGTCCAGGGCTTTGCGATCCGCCGCGGCGACATCCCGATCGGCGAGATCCAGCGCGCATATTCCTCGAACACCTGCAGCCACGGGATCGTGCCGCTGGTCGCCAGCGCAAGCTGGTCGGGATGGGTCAGCAGCGCCCATACCGTGCCGGCGATCGCATCGCGCGGCTCGTTCTGGCCGCCCGAGATCGCAAGCTTGATATTGGCGCGCACGCTCTCCATCGGCATGTCGGTCTGCAGCATCACGCCGAGCAGGCTGAGGTCGGGCGTCTTGCGCAGCCTGGGGACCATGTCGTCGATCGCGGCATCGATCCCGGAGGTCGCCGCATGGCAGCGCGCCTCGATCGCGGGATCGCCGACATAATTGGCGATGCCGTCGATCATACCCTGCGACCACGCGTTCATGTCCTGGAAGCGCATGTTGGTGAGGCCGGTGATCGACTTCAGGCATTCGGCCGAGAACGGCAGCGCGAACGCCTGCACGAAATCGACCACGCCATCCGGCTTCAGTTCGTCGAGGATGCGCGTCGCGTGGGCTTCGAACTGCGCCGTCCAGTGCGATCTGACCGTTTTGGGCGAGATCGCCGGAAAGATCGCCTTGCGCTCGTTCATGTGCGCATCGCCGTCCTTGCGCATCATGTTGTGGCCCATCAGCTTGTTCATCAGCCCCTCGGGCTGGTGCGACGAGAACACGTCGATCTGCTTCTCGGAGATGAAGATGTCGTCGCGGCTGCACAGCAGCGTGCTGCCGAGTTGCGGCACGAAGGCGATCGGCGCCTCCTTGCGCATACGCGCCAGCGCCGGGTAGGGATCCTGCCAGAAGGCGGGGACGTCGATATTGAAATGGGGCGCGGTGCTCACGACGTGATCTCGGTTTGGCCTCGGGTTTTCGGACCGAGCATAGGCCGGGCGGCGCGGCCCGTCTGTCCCCACCGCTGGGGACAGCGGGAGACCATCGCCTGGAGCACGCTCAGTTCAACTGGCGCGCCGAGGCCATCAGGCGCAGCGCGATCGCGAACAGCTCGTTCTGCGAGGAGATGCCGAGCTTGTCATAGGCGCGCTTGCGATAGGTGAGGGCGGAGTGCAGCCCGATGCCGAGCTCGGCGGCGATCGCTTCCGAGCTGAGGCCGGAGAGGATGCGCAGGCAGACCTCCTGCTCACGCCCGGTCAGCCTGGCGAGCGGTTCGGCGGTCGCAAACAGGGTCTTCAACCGCTCGATCGGATCAACATCCGCTGCCGGGTCGCGCTGGAAATGCCGCGCCACGGCCGCCGTCAACGCCGGCGCGACCGCGGCCAGGCGCGCGATCTGCTCGCGGCTGAAGCGGCCTTGCGCGGTGATCTGGTAGAAGTTGACATAGAAGCAGGTGTCGCCGGTCCAGATCGCGGACGCGAACTTGTCGACGATGTCGGAGTCGTCGAAGAAGATCTTGCGGTAGCCGTCGCTGTACATGCGGCGGGCGAAGGTCGGCAGCACGATCGGTGCGGGCTGCGCCCGTCCCTCGAACACCGCATCGCGGTTCGGGTCGGCCTGATGGAAATGCTCGGAATAGGCGATCCCGAGGTCGCGCCCGGTCGGGATGTTGCCGACATCGAGCAGGCACGCGGCGGTCCGCGGACCGGTGAACGAGAACACCATGCAATGGCCGACCCCGGCGACGCGGCGCAGCGCGCCGATCAGGGCCTGCGGAAAGATGTCGCGGCCGATCGCCAGCAGCGCCGGCGTGATGTCGCTGACGACAGAAGTCTCGAAGGCGTAATCTGCCTTCATGGCGTCCTCCCTGTGTTTCGGGAAGACTAGAGCCTTTTCCGTTCCGATGGAATCGGAACGGGGCTCTCTATTCTTTGTTTTGACGCGTTTTTCTTGACGCGAACCGGGATCCACTTCGCTCGAAAACGCTCTGGCAGCGACGTCGCCGGCGTGGAAGCGGCGCCTCAGGCGCCCGGCACCTGGTCGAGGAAGCCGGTGATGCTCCTGATCCGGCCGTCCTTCAACATGGCGAAGTCGGTGCCCTTGATCGGGCTGTCGACGCCGTCAGGGCCAAGGCCCCAGGAGAACCGGACATGGTCGCCGAAGCCGTTCGGCTCCCCGATCAGCTTGAAGCGGAAGTCCGGAAACTTCTGCTGCACGCCGGCGATCAGCGCGTCGACGCCCTCATGGCCGTCGCCGTTCATCAGCGGATCGATATAGCGCGCATCGGCGGTCCAGTTCTCGCTCAGCATCTCGCGACGCCGGCTCGGCGTCCGCTCGTTCCAGAGATCGATATAGCGGCGGGCGATGGTGGCATGGTCGGTCATGGTGCTCTCCTTCGATAGTGCCGGACTGTGCGGCGGTCCGGACTATCGAAGGTTCGCGTGCGCCGATCGATTACCTCTGAGGTCATCGCGCGGGCTATGGTGCGATGGTCAGCACCGCCTTCATGTTGGGATGGTAGCGGCAGTAATAGTCGACCGTGCCGGCCTTGGTCAGGACCGACTTGACCGTCTTCTTCGGCGCGATCGTCACGTCGAAGTCGCCGTTCTTTGCGGTGGCGGTGTGCGCCAGCACGTCCTTGTTGACCCATTCGATGGTGTCGCCGACCCTGGCCGACACCTCGGCCGGGGAGATCACCAGATTCTCCATCACGATCTGGATGGTGGCCGCATGCGCCGGGACGGCCATCGCGCCGAGCGCGAGCAAAGCCAGCGTTGCGAGACAGCGTCCTGGCAACATCGCGCGCCTCCTTACTTCAGGCCGGCCGCGACGTGTTCGGCATGCTGCTGGTGGCCCTGGAAGATCTTCAGGCCGGTCTGCAGCAGGCCCTTCAGCTCGGGATTGCTGGCCGAGGGGATCAGCTGCGTCTCCAGCGCGGTGTTGACGGCCTTGTGGTAGGCGACCTCGTTGTCGATATAGGCCTTGTCATAGGCGGCGCCCTTCAGCTTGCCGAGTTCGGCGAGCTTGTCGGCCGCCTGTTTCGACAGCGCCTTGCTGGTGTCGTTGTCCTCCGGCGTCACCTTCAATTTCTTGACGAGGTCGAGCGCCTGCTTGTTCACCGCCTCGTGGTCGCGCGCCATGTCCTTGGCGAACGCCTTGACCTCCTTGTTGGAGGCCTTCTCTTCCGCCTGCTTGGCGGCATTGATGTCGATCACGCCGGCCGTATAGGCGATGTGCGCGATCTGCGGATCGGTCGGCTTTGCGCCCTGCGCCAGCGCAGCGCAGTTGAGGAGGCTGAGCGCGGCGACCGCGATACCCAATCGAACGAACATGGTTTGACACTCCTGTTGAGCCGGGCGTAGCGCGCGGCGCGTCGTTGCTTGCACAGGAGTTGGATGGTGCGGACGAGCAGAGGTTCCCGAAAAATTCAGGCCGTGGCGCGCAGCCGTTTCAGAACCGCCTCGGTCAATCGCTCGCAGCGCTTGCCCGCGAAGGGAAAGGCCTCCATGACGACGGGGCCGATCTTCCGCTCGACATTGTCGCGCAGCATGGTGCGGGCGCGGTGCAGGCGGGTCTTCACGGTTTCCGGCTTGAGGCCGAGGATCTCAGCGGTCTCCTCGACATTCATGCCCTCGATCACGCGGGTGATGAAGACGAGGCGGAACGCCTCGGGCAGCTCGTCGATCGCGTGCTCGACGACGCGCTGGATCTCACGCTGGGCCATGGATTTTTCCGGATCGTCCGTTGACGACAGGGGGAACTGGATGATCTGGGCTTCAGGAGCACCTTTCGGCAGATCGGACCATTCGACGCTGCTGTGCCTGCGGCGCAGGCGGCCGAGCGCCTCGTTCATCGCGATCCGCGACAGCCAGGTCGAGAGGCTGGAGTCGCCGCGGAACTGGTCGAGATGGGTAAAGGCGCGCACATAGGCGTCCTGAACCACGTCCTCGGCCTCGTGGTCGTTGCGCAGGATGCCGCGCGCCAGCCGGAACAGCCGGCGATTATTCGCCTGCATGATGGCGCGGATTGCGGCCTCGTCGCGGGCGAGCGCGCGTTGCACCAGCTCGGCATCGCCCGAGCTGGTCGGCGGCAGGGACGTTACATGGGCCTGGCGCATGGCGGGTCGCCCTCACTGTTGGCGGAATAATATCATTGGATGCCGACCGGCCGTGCAGGTTCCCGGGAAAATGGTAATCGGCCAAAAAAGACCGCTACGGCCTGATATAGGCCTCCGGATCCCCGCGCGCATGCGCCTCCATCGCATCGAGGAAGCAGCGCACCTTCGCCGGGACAAATTGCCGCGCCGGCAACAGCGCATGTACGTTGAGCGGCTCGCAAACATGATCGGGCAGCAGCCGCCGCAACTGGCCGGCCGCGACGGCGGCGCGGGTGTAGCTGGCGGTGACCCGCAGCACGCCATGGCCCGCGAGCGCCGCCTGCAGCCGGACATGGGCATTCGAGCTGGTCAGGCGTGCGCGATCGACCGCGAGATGCTCGACCGCGCCGCCGGGAGCGGTGATCGCCCATGGCGGATCGCTGGGGCCGGTCAGCAGCGGCAGCTTTCGTAGATCATCCAGCGTGCGCGGCTCGCCGAATTTCTCCAGCAGCGCGGGTGCCGCGAACAGGCCGCGCTCGAGCGTGAAGACGCGGCGGATCACGATGCCGGCCGACGGCAGCGGTGCCTCCAGCATCGCAAATACGATGTCGTAGTTCTCGGCGATCGGACTAACGATGTCATGCTCGACATCGATCCTGATCGCGAGTTCCGGATAGCGGCCCATCACCGCGCAGGCGACCGGTCCCGCATGATGCGCGCCGAATTCATAAGGCGCCTTGATGCGCAGCGTGCCCGCAACCGCGCTCGACATCGCCAACGCCTCGCTGTGGGTGTCGTGCAGCGCGGTGAACAGCGGGCGCACCTTGCGATAGATGGTCTCGCCGGAATCGGTCAGCCGCAGGTGCCGGGTGGTGCGCTCGATCAGCCGCAGCCCGAGATTGGCTTCGAGACGCTGCACCGCAGCACTGAGACTCGATTTGGGATGGCCGAGCACGCGCGCGGCCGCGGTGAAGCCGCCATGCTCAACAACCTCGCAAAACAGCTCCCAGTCGCGCCACTCCATGGCCGATTGTCCATCCACCGGTACAGTGTGTCCAGCCAAATCGGATTATCCCGGTGACCGCAATCACCTAGCCTCGTCGCAACCAAATCTTGCATCGGGAGGGTGAGATGGCTGACGACGGAATTTTCCTGCGCAACACCTGGTACGTGGCGGCGTGGAATCACGAACTGATCGACGGCAAGATGGTCGCGCGCACCATCCTGGAACGGCCGATCGTGCTCTATCGCGGGTCGAGCGGCAAAGTCGTCGCGCTGGACGACCGCTGCTGTCATCGCGCCGCGCCGCTTTCGATGGGACGCATCGAGGGCGACGACATCAGGTGCATGTACCACGGCATGAAGTTCGCTGCCGACGGCAAATGCATCCAGATTCCCGGCCAGGACACGATCCCCGCCAAGCTCGGCGTGCGCAGCTATCCCGTGGTCGAGCGCTACAATCTGATCTTCATCTGGACCGGCGATCCCGAGAAGGCCGATCCGAAACTGATCCTCGACTATCCGCCGCTCGAGGATCCCAGATGGCGCGGCCTGCCGGGTTACATGCACTACAAGGCCAATTGGCTCCTGATTGTCGACAACCTCAGCGACTTCGCGCATCTCGCCTTCGTGCACACCAACACGCTCGGCGGCTCCGAGGAATACGCCTACAAGACCAAGCCGGTCGCGATCGAGAAGCTGGACGACGGTTTCCGTGTCGAGCGCTGGCACATGGGCGCCGAGCCGCCGCCCTACCACAAGAAGGTGATCCCGAACAAAACCGACAAGATCGACCGCCGCAATATCGGCCGCATGATCGTGCCCGGCATCTTCACGCTCGACACGACGTTTGCGCCGGCGGGGCAGGGCGTCGAGAAGGGCGTCCAGGTTCCGGGCACGCGGTCGTACCGCAACGCGCAGTTCATGACGCCGGAGACGCGCTCGACCACGCACTTCTTCTGGAACTATCTGCACGATTTCGACATCGACAATCCGAACATCGCGCTGTCGCTGCGGCACAGCCTCGAGGAAGGGTTCAACGAGGACAAGGATATCATCGAGGCGCAGCAGCGCGTGTTCGACGCCGATCCGGACTATCAGCTGCTCGCGATCGGCGCTGATGCGCCGCTGACCTATTTCCGCTGGCTGTTCGCGCGCAAGCTCGAGGCGGAGAAGGGCACGGCGCGCGCCGCCTAGAGCATGATCCGGAAAAGTGTGGAGCGGTTTTCCGAAAAGATCATGCTCAAACAAGGAGCTAAAGCGCGATGATGATTCAACCCAATCTCATCGCGCTTTGGTCCGCTGAAACGACGGACTTTTGCTGCTTGGCAGCAAGCGGCGCCGGGGTCGCGAGATCGTGACATCCCGGCGTGGCTGCCGCGCCAGCCGGTTTGGCGTAAACTGATCCGACCTGAATTTGTCGGCGTGAAGGTGACCCGCGTTGGCCAGACCATCCCGGTAGCGATCAATCGGTGAATGAGCTTGCCCGAAAAGACGGATCGATCGGATCGAAGTGCGAGCACCAGCTGGGCGCAGGACGCCTGGCTATGGCCGTTTGAAGCCGCGCGATTGGCGCTGGACATATACTCGCAGTGGTACCCTAACCGTCCGCCCGAGCCCACGGATTCGCCGGGCGAAGCGGCGGCGCTGCCCTGGACGACAGCCCATTCGGTCGCGCTTCAGCTGCCGTCGATGTGCCTGCTGGATTTCTCGAGAGCGGCCGAAGGCCGGCCGCTGCTGGTCTGCGCGCCCTATGCGCTGCATCGCGCGCAGATTGCGGATCTTGCCCCCGGCCACAGCCTGATGGAGGCGTTGCAGAAGGCCGGCGTTGCGCGTCTCTATCTCACGGATTGGCGCTCGGCGGCACCGGAGATGCGATATTTCTCGATCGACACCTTTCTGTCCGATCTCAACGTGGCCGTCGACACGATCGGGCCGCCGGTCGACCTTGCAGGTCTCTGTCAGGGCGGCTGGCTGTCGTTGCTCTATGCGGCGCGCTTTCCCGGCAAGGTACGGCGGCTTGTGCTTGCCGGCAGCCCGGTCGACGTCTCGGTACCGTCGGAGCTTTCCCGGATGGTCGCCTCGCTTCCATCGCAAGGCTTCGAGGCGCTGGTCCGTCAGGGGGATGGGATCATCAGCGGCAAGCACATGCTGCAGGCCTGGAGCATCCCGTTCACCATGCGTGACGCGGAAGCGGCGCTGCAGAGGCGGCTCGACCGCAATTCGGAGGATGCGCGGGCGTTGCTCGATCGCTTCACGCGCTGGAATGACGAGACGCTCGATCTGCCGGGCACCTACTACCTCGAAGTGACCGACTGGATCTTTCGCCAGAACCGGATCGCGGCTGGAGACTTCGTTGCGCTTGGCTGCAAGGTCGATCTCGCTGCCGTGAAGCAGCCCGTCTTCCTGCTCGCCGCAGAGAACGACATCGTTGTTCCGCCCGACCAGGCATTTGCGACAGCGCGGCTCTTGGCCACGCCGCCCGCGTGGCTGCAATGCCATACCGAGCCGTGTGGTCACCTCGGACTGTTCATGGGCTGCAAGGCTCTCGCCGGTTCATGGCGCCGGATTGCCCGCTGGCTTCAGTCCGATCTCGGTGAGGCTGCGGGCGAGCGAGCGCGGATCAGCGCGTGAGTGCTAGATGAAAATGCCCCGAATTGCGCTTTGCAATCCGGGGCATCCGGTATCCTTTGGATGACGTGCGTCGCGTCTATTTCGCCGCGACAACCATGATCTCGACATTGTACTGCGGCGCCGCCAGCTTGGCCTCGACGGTGGCGCGGGCCGGGGTGTTGCCCTGCGAGACCCAGCCGTCCCACACCGCGTTCATTTCCGGGAACGTCTTCATGTCGGTGATGTAGATCGTCGCGCTGAGCAGCTTCGACTTGTCGGTGCCGGCCTTGGCGAGGTGGCCGTCGATGATCGCCAGGATGTCCTTGGTCTGGTCGGTGACGCTGCCGCCCGCGGCCTTGCCGGCGACGACGCCGGCGAGATAGACGGTGTTGCCGTGCACGACGGCCTGGCTCATGCGCGGGCCGGTTTCGAAACGCTGAATGCTCATTTGGGTCTCCACTGAATGGCGGGCACTGTCTAACCTGCCGGAGCGAGCGCCGCCACTGCACAATTTGCAGCGCCGTTCACAGAAATCGCTCGAAATTGCTCCGAGATCGGCTCGGCGCAATCAGGTCGGCGGATTCTGCCCATTCGCCCAGCGCGCGAACAGTGCCACTCGCTCGGCCGGCCAGGCGCCATCGCAGGGCATGGTCCCGGCCTTGAGCCGTGCCAGGATTTGTTGGCAGTGCCTGGCGACATCCGCCTCGTTCCAGAGATCGAAGGCGAACAGCATCGAACTGCGGTCCATCGGCCGGAACAACGGCCGGATGTGCTGCTCGAACTGCACGGCCTCGTCGGGACCGGGGAGTGCCACGCTGATCTCGTTCGCGGCCTGCGCATCGCTCGCCGTTGCGGACGGCCGCGCAGCGGGCGTTGCGTTGCAGACCCACCACCATCGCGGCACCGGCATGTTCGGCGGCGGTGTCGCGCCGGCGCCGGAATTCTCCACCGCGATGCGCGAGCCCCATTCGATATAGGCGACGAAGGCGGCGCGGAATTCCGGATCGCTCGGCAGGCCGGCATCGTCGGCACTCTGCACCATGTAGGTCGCCCACAATGCGCGCTGCTCCGGCCGGATCTCCTTGCCGATGTGCTGCGACACCATCCGCCGATAGCCGCCATAGCGCTCGGTGTAGAAGAGCGGACCGCCGAACACCTCGCTGAGCCACGCCGCCACCCGCTCCGGATGGTCCGGCGACATCTCGGCGAACAGCGGCCCGAGCAGCGGATCTTCCGGCACGTAACGACTGTAGAAGATGCGCGTCATGTCGAGCAGCGCCGGATAGCCGCCGGCCCATTCGAACAGCGTCGGCTCGCGCATCGGATCGGGAACGGGATCGCGAAATGCGACGCTCCAGTGCATGCCGCTGCAAAACGGCTTGTTCAGCGACGCGCCGCAGCGGCACAGGCTGGCATGCTCTTGCGACGCGCCCGCGTTCTGTGTGATCGGCGCGCCATCCTCATCGACCAGTTCGACATCGCCGGTGACGCGATAAGGGCCGTCCTTCGACACTTCGATCTGCGGCGGCCGGCTGACGTCGGACAGGCTGGCGTCACGCTTGGGGCCGATACCGATGCCAAGCGCGCCCGAGGGGCATCTGCGCACCGCGTTGAGGAGGTCGTCGAGGCGCGCCCCGCTGGGTGCGATGAAAGGCTGCTCGCCGAGACGAAACACGGAGGTGAGACGGTCGGTGCAGAAGCCGGAATGCGCACAGGTGCCGCGATTGTCGAACACGAACGCCTGCTGCCCGGCATAGACCTCGAGCCTGTCCGGCGCGCGCCGCGGATCCCTCGCGTCGGTGAAGCCGCGCGCGACGTGGCTGTCGTCGCAGAACGGCCTGGTCTGCGATTGTCCGCAGCGGCACAGCCGCATTGGCGCCTCGGCTGCGATGGGCACGCCGAGATGATCGACGATCGGAATGCCGGGCTCCGGTTCGTAGGGCCCGTTGCGTCTGACGACGATGCGTTTGCGCGGCTGTTGCTTGTCGCTTGGACCTTGGGCGGAATTGTCGTCCGTCATGCCTTGCAATGATCCCTGAACTCGCCCAACCCGTGCAATGCGTGCTTAGATGGATCGATGGCGGCTCTCAACGAACCAGATGGAAAGTGCCGCGGGAGAGTTGCAATGATCCGCAAGACCAAGCGCAAATATGGTTGCCCGGTCGAGTTCTCGATCGATCAGCTCAGCGGCAAATGGAAGACCGTGATCCTGAGCCGGCTCAAGGTCCGGCCGATGCGCTACGGCGAATTGCGCCACGACATCCCGCAGCTCAGCGACAAGGTGTTGACCGAGCGCCTGCGCGATCTCTGCAATTCAGGCTTCGTCAGGCAGGAGCGCGGCGGCGGCTCCTCGCGCTATTGCCTGACCAAGCGCGGCGAGATGCTGAAGCCGATGCTGCAGGCACTCTACGATTGGGGCGAAGCCAACGCCGATACGTTCGGCGTCCGCTTCCTCAGCGCGGAGGCGGACTAGAGCAGGAATGCGCAATTTCGGAATATTAGAATAATACCCCTGAGTTGCCCGACGTGTCAAGTTGTCTGGTCGAACGCCGGCCACCGCCGGCTACTTTGCATGGGGTTGTTTTCGATATTTTGGCAGCGCCCCTGCGACGAACGGATTTCCGGCCGGAACCTTAAGCGAGGAGAGTGCGTTCTCGCGGGATGTTGGGGGCAATCAACACAAGGAATGCTCATGCACATCCGTATCTCTACGGCATCCGTCATCGTTGCGGCGCTCTCGCTTGGAACACCTGCCTGGGCGCAGGTGCAGGGAACGCAACCGAAGGCGATGCCGCAGGCTCAATCTGACCAGCCCAATGCCATCCGGAGCATACAGGTCGTGGACATCAAGGAACTCAAGCCCGACGCCCGGTCGAAGGTCGAGGCTGTCGTGGCAAAGGCAAGCGAAGACGACCTGCGGAACCTTCGCGGTTCCATCGACGCGTCTGAAGAAGCGGTATCCGCGCTGAAGGCGAAGGGCCTCAGCTCGGCACAAGTTGTCGCGGTCAATCTCACCAACGGCATCCTGACGCTTTTCACCAAGACGGCCTGATCGCAACACGGCTCGGGGAACTTCCGCTGAAAAGCCCGCCGGTTCACGCCGGCGGGCCAACGACTGGATCTCGGAGTAGCACGCCTCAGTTCACCGCCTTCGCCGCCGCATGTCCCGCGTTGCGGCCCGAGAACAGGCAACCGCCGAGGAACGTGCCTTCCAGCGAGCGATAGCCGTGCACGCCGCCGCCGCCGAAGCCGGCGGCTTCGCCGGCCGCGTAGAGCCCGCGGATGATCTGGTGATCGTTGCCGAATACGCGCGAATCGAGATCGGTCTCGAACCCGCCGAGCGTCTTGCGGGTGAGGATGTTGAGCTTCACCGCGATCAGCGGGCCGTGCTCGGGATCGAGGATCCGGTGCGGCTTCGCGGTGCGGATCAATTTGTCGCCGATATAGCGCCGCGCATTGTGCAGGTTCATGACCTGCGCATCCTTGACGTAGGGGTTGGTGATCTCGCGATCGCGCGCCTCGATCTGGGTTTTGATGGCGTCGAGCTGCAACAGGTCGTTGCCGGCGAGCTTGTTCATGGCGCCGACGAGCTCGGCGAGATTGTCGCGCACGATGAAGTCGGCGCCGTGCTGCTTGAACGCCTCCACCGGCCCCGGCGCGCCCTTGTTGGTGGCGCGCTTGATCGTCATGCGCCAGCTCTTGCCGGTAAGGTCCGGGTTCTGCTCCGAGCCCGACAGCGCGAACTCCTTCTTGATGATGCTCTGGGTCAGGATGAACCACGAATAATCGTAGCCGGTGCCCATGATGTAGTGCAGTTGCCCGAGCGTGTCGGAGCCCGGGAACAGCGGTGCCGGCAGCCGCTTGCCCGTCGCGTCGAACCACAGCGACGACGGACCCGGCAGGATCCGGATGCCGTGACGCGGCCAGATCGGGTTCCAGTTCCGGATGCCCTCGACATAGTGCCACATGCGGTCGCGGTTGATCAGCCGGCCGCCCGCCGCCTCGGTGATGCCGATCATGCGGCCGTCGACATGTTCGGGCACGCCGGAGATCATGAATTTGGGCGGCTCGCCGAGCCGCTTCGGCCAGTTCTGCCGCACCAGATCATGATTGCCGCCGATGCCGCCGGACGCGACGATTACCGCAGGCGCGCGGAAGGAAAAATCGCCGACGGCGTTGCGCGAGGAACTCTTGCCGCGCTGGACTGAGGTCGGTTCCAGGATCGCGCCGCTGACGCCGTTGACCACACCGTTGGTGACGCTGAGCGCATCGACGCGGTGGCGGAACTTGAACACCAGCCGTCCGCTTTTCGCGGCCTCGCGCGCGCGGCGCTCGAACGGCTCGACGATGCCGGGGCCGGTGCCCCAGGTGACGTGGAAGCGCGGCACCGAATTGCCATGGCCCATCGCGTCGTAACCGCCGCGCTCGGCCCAGCCGACCACAGGGAAGATGCGATGGCCCATCGCGCGCAGCCAGTCGCGTTTCTCGCCGGCCGCGAATGCGACATAGGCCTCGGCCCATTTGCGCGGCCAGTAATCCTCTTCGCGATCGAAACCGGCGGTGCCCATCCAGTCCTGTAATGCGAGCTCGACCGAATCCTTGATGCCGAGCCGGCGCTGCTCCGGCGAATCGACCAGGAACAGGCCGCCAAACGACCAGAAGGCCTGGCCGCCGATGCTCTGTTCCCCTTCCTGGTCGAGCACAATGACGCGCTTGCCTGCGTCGGCGATCTCGGTTGCGGCCACGAGACCGGCAAGCCCCGCGCCAATCACGATCACATCTGCATCGTCAGCCATGTTCAGGTCCCCCGTCCCGCCGAGATTCAAGACCGCCTCATTGCGTGCGGTCAACGCCGAATGGACCTTGCCTGTGGCGGCGGAGCACCAACCGCGTGCGCCGCGTTGTTCCAGTTTGGGACCTTTCCCCAGTCCCACTGCAGCGTGCGCGCAACACCCAATTTGAATTTGTTTTGACCGGCTTCGCTCGCTGGACAAAAATCCGCGCGCGCAACACGCTCACGATTGTCTTGCATCACAGACCAAACAGATTCGGTTTCGACTGGGGCTGGCCAAAATGAAGTTGATGACGGGGTTGCTCGCTGCGGTTCTCCTGCTGGCGGGAATGGGGGTGTCTCAAGCTGTAGTCAGGATCGCCGACGATCGCGGCGGCAAGATCGGCGTCTATGTCGACAGGTATCAGGACCTGCGGACTTCGGGCGAGACGGTCATCATCGACGGGCTGTGTGCCTCGGCCTGCACCATCGTGCTCGGCAAGGTTCCTCACGACCGGATCTGTGTGACCTCGCACGCCAGCCTCGGCTTCCACGCAGCCTGGGATTACGGCGATAACGGCCGTCCGGTCCCCAATCCCGAAGCCACCCATATGCTGTACCTGATGTATCCGCCGGCGGTACGCAGATGGATTTCGGGGCGTGGTGGCCTGACCCGGCGCATGATCTTCCTGCGCGGCAAGCAACTGCAGGCGCTGTACAAGCCGTGCTATCTCAACGCCCAGGCCTCGGCGCCGAAGCCCGCGCACTAAGCTCCGGCTGCTTCTCTGTTTGACCCTCGTCGGCCATTGGCCTCGGCAGACGCCGGGGCATGAACGCGCCGGCACCGGATTAGCTCGCCATCATTTGACGGCCTGCGACCGCCATTGCGCTTGCTGCCTGCCGGAACCCGGCTTATCTCAGCCTCATGGTTCAGCCGATCTCCACCCGATCCGAGCTCGTAACGGCTCCACAGACCCGGGTGGCGTCTGCGATCCTGTGGGGTGCGGCCGGCATCGGCGGATTGGCCCTGCTTGCCGCTGCCGCGCTCTGGTTCCACTACGGGACCGCGGTGTTTTTCGAAATGATCACGGCCGGCATCTCCGCCTGCTTCTGACAAGGACGCCCTCGCATCATGCCCCGGACCACGCGCCCATTGGTGATCTTCGCTGCCTTCGCGGGCAGTCTGGCGGTCGGCCTGTTCCTCATGCTGTGGGCGATCGGCGGCTTGCGCACCGTTGCCGCGCCGGCCGCGATCGGCGGGGCGTTCCAGCTCACCGACCAGTCCGGCCAGACCGTTACCGACAAGAACCTCCAGGGCAAGCCGACCCTGATTTTCTTCGGATTCACCCATTGCCCGGATATCTGCCCGACCTCGCTGTTCGAGATCTCGGAGGTCCTGAAGGCGATGGGCAAGGACGCCGATCGCGTGAATGCCTATTTCGTCTCGGTCGATCCGGAACGCGACACCGCCACCGCAATGAAGGATTACCTGTCGAGCTTCGATCCGCACCTCAAGGGCCTGACCGGCGATCCCGCCGCGATCGCCAAGGTCCTGTCGAGCTATCGTGTCTACGCCAAGAAAGTGCCGCTGAAGGATGGCGACTACACGATGGACCACACCGCGCTGATCTATCTGATGGACCGCGACGGTCATTTCGTCGCGCCGTTCAATCTGAAACGGACGCCGGAAGAAGCGGCGGCCGATCTCAAACGGTACCTCTGATCGCCATTTCCGGTTCAGAATTAACCCAATCGGCGCTCGCTTCAGGCGCCGATTCGGCTATAAGCCGTTCAATTTCCTGAAATTGCCGGTTATGCCAAATCCGCCTGTCCAGCCCTTTGCCGTCCGTTCGCACCAGCTTCGCCTGGCCGCGGGCATGATCGCGGCTGCCTTGCTGGCCTTGGCGTACCCTGCAATTGCACAGACACCCCCCGCACAGGCGCCGGCAGCCAAGACGGCTCCTGCTCCGGCTCCGCCCACCAAGGCGGCCCCCGCACAAGCGACACCTTCGGCGCCGGCTGCACCGCAGGCAGCGCCTGCGGCCCCCGCGGCAACCCAGGCGGCCCCGACCCTGCCGCCCAAGGCCGCCGCCGAGGCCGCGCCGCAGGCGGTGCCGGGTTTCTGGGACCCGCGGCGCCGGCCGGACCGCCCGGACCTGTCGCGCCTCACCGTGATCCGCTTTCTGACCGAGACCGACTATCCGCCGTTCAATTTCACCGGTCCCGACGGCAATCCGGCCGGTTTCAACGTCGACCTGGCGCGCGCGCTCTGCGACGAGATCAAGGTCACCTGCACCATCCAGATGCGCCGCTTCGAGACCCTGATCGATGCCCTGGCGACCAACCGGGGCGACGCCATCATCGCGTCGATGGCCGTGACGCCGCAGCTGCGCGCCAAGGTCGATTTCACCGATCCCTATTACCGCGCGCCGGCCCGCTTCGTGTCGCGCCGTGACAACGCGATGCCGGAAATCCGCCCGGAATATCTCGAGAGCAAGAAGGTCGGCGTCATCGCCGGGACCTCGCACGAGGCCTACCTCAAGGCGATGTTCACCGACGCCGAGATCCATTCCTATCCGGATAACGACGCGCTGCGCGCGGCGCTGCGCCGCGGCGAGGTCGACTTCATCTTCGGCGATGCGATCTCGCTCGCGTTCTGGATCAACGGCACCGATTCCGCCGAATGCTGCGCCTTTGCCGGCGGCCCCTTTGTCGAGAGCCGCTATTTCGGCGAGGGCGTCGGCATCGCCGTCCGCAAGGGCAACGACCTGCTCCGGCAGTCGCTGAACTGGGCACTGTTCCGGATCTGGGAAAAAGGCCGCTTCACCGATCTGTGGCTGCGCTATTTCTCGGTCAGCCCGTTCTGAGTTCGTCATTCCGGGATGGTCCGTAGGACCAGACCTCAGGGGTGCAATTGCACCCCGGGGAATCTCGAGATTCCGGGTCCGATGCTGCGCATCGCCCCGGAATGACGACAAACGTCCCGTCGTTTTGCATTTTGCCGCGAAAGCGTTAGTTTTCGCGGCCTTTTTGGAGAGAACCTGAGGAATGTCCGTGATTGATCCTTCTGCCAGCCCGAGCGACCTGCGGGCGCTCGCCGAACAATCCAACGCCTGGCCGTTCGAGCAGGCGAAAGCGATTGTGGCGCGGCTGAAGAAAAATCCCAAGGACGAGGTGCTGTTCGAGACCGGCTACGGCCCGTCGGGCCTGCCGCATATCGGCACGTTCGGCGAGGTCGCGCGCACCACGATGGTGCGCCACGCCTTCCGCGTGCTCACCGAGGACAAGATCAAGACGCGCCTGCTCGCCTTCTCCGACGACATGGACGGCCTGCGCAAGGTGCCGGACAACGTGCCGAACAAGGAGCTGCTGGAGCAGCATCTAGGCAAGCCGCTGACCAAGGTGCCCGATCCGTTCGGCACCCATCCGAGCTTTGGCCAGCACAACAATGCGCGGCTGCGCGCCTTTCTCGACCAGTTCGGCTTCGACTACGAGTTCGCGAGTTCGACCGAGTACTACACCTCCGGCCGCTTCGACGCCGCGCTGCTACGCATGCTGGAGCGGATCGAGAAGGTGATGGCGATCATGCTGCCGTCGCTGCGCGAGGAGCGCGCGGCGAGCTACTCGCCGTTCCTGCCGATCTGCCCGCGCACCGGCCTCGTGCTCTACGTGCCGGTGACGGCGCACGACGCCAAAGCCGGCACGATCTCCTACGAGGATCCCGATACCAAGGAGAGCGTCACGGTTCCTGTCACCGGCGGCCGCTGCAAGCTGCAATGGAAGCCGGACTGGGCGATGCGCTGGTACGCGCTCGGTGTCGACTATGAAATGGCCGGCAAGGACCTGATCGACTCGGTGAAGCTGTCGGGCAAGATCTGCTCGGCGCTCGGCGGCACGCCGCCGGAAGGTTTCAACTACGAACTGTTCCTCGACGAGAAGGGCCAGAAGATCTCGAAGTCGAAGGGCAACGGCCTGACGATCGACGAGTGGCTGCGCTATGCCTCGCCGGAATCGCTGTCGCTGTTCATGTATCGCGAGCCCAAGGCGGCGAAGCGGCTCTATTTCGACGTCATCCCGCGCAATGTCGACGATTACCAGCAATTCCTCGACGGCTTCACGCGGCAGGAAGCGCGGCAGCAGCTGCAGAATCCGGTCTGGCACATCCATTCCGGCAAGCCGCCGCAGGCCGACATGCCGGTCACCTTCCAGCTGCTGCTGACGCTGGTGTCGTCGTCGAACGCGGAGAATGCCGAGACGCTGTGGGGTTTCATCGGCCGTTATCGTCCGGGCGTGACGCCGCAGACCCATCCGAAGTTAGATGCGATGGTCGGCTACGCCATCAACTACTATCGCGACTTCGTGGCGCCGACCAAGCAGTTCCGCGAGCCGACCGACGGAGAGCGCGCCGCGCTGCAGGATCTGCGCGATGCGCTCGCCAACATGCCGGCGAACGCGAGCGCGGAAGACATCCAGAACGTGGTCTATGAGATCGGCCGCCGCGAGCCGTTCCTCGACATGGTCAAGAAGGGCAAGGACGGCCGTCCCGGCGTCTCGCTCGACTGGTTCAACATGCTCTACCAGGTGCTGCTCGGCCAGGAGAAGGGCCCGCGCTTCGGCTCCTTCGTCGCGGTCTACGGCGTGCAGAACGCGGTCAACATGATCGACGGCGCGCTGGCGCGGTCGTCGTAGGGATCGCGCCGCTCATCGCCGCTCGGCCTGCGCCGCGTCGCGCAGGCCGTCGCTGGTGGCGCGCAACAGCGTCAGCAGCAGGCCGTTGAGCGGCGTCGGCACGCCGTGCCGTTCGCCGGCCGCGACGATCGCGCCGGTGAGAGCGTCGGCTTCGAACGGGCGTCCCGCGACACGATCGAAATACATCGAGGTGCCGGCGTCCGGCGGATAGGTCAACAACGTCGCCAGCATCAGCTCGGCCTCGTCGGGCGCGAGCTGGGCGCCGTCGGCGCGGCCGACATTCGCGGCCTCCTCGAGGATGGCGCGGCACAGCGCCTTGACGTCCGCGCGGCGGAACACCGCCTGCCGCTGCAAGGTGAGCGCGGTGATCGGATTGGCGACCGCATTGAGCAGAAGCTTGCGCCACGCCAGCGTGGTGAAATCGGCGGAGCGCCGCACGCGCATCGCCGTGCCATCCAGCAGCGCTTCGAACGCGCGTCCGTCTGTGTCATCGGCAACCGCGAATTCATGCTCGCCGGCGCGGCGGAAACGGACGCGATCCGGCGCCAGCCGCTCGCCGTTGTAATAGACGATGGTCGGAACGACCGTGGCGGCGCCGACCAATGACGCCAGCCGCTCCGCGTGGCCGATGCCATTCTGCAGCACCGCGACGCGCGTCCGCGGCCCGCACAGCCTTTGCAGCCAGGGCGCGCTCGATTCCGTGTCCTGCGCCTTGGTCGACAACAACACCCAGTCGACCGGCGTAGCCGCTGCCGGATCGGTGAGGGCGCGCAGCGGCACTTCCACCGTGCCTTCCGCCCGCTCGACCGTGAGCCGATCGAGCGGCCGCCGGACACAGGCGATCACGTCATGCTTGTCGACCGCGCGCAGCAGGCCGGCGATGATGCCGCCGATGCTGCCGAGACCGACGATGGCGATGGTCTTGCGGTCGGATGGTCCTGTCATTGCGTAACTCCGGGCTTTGCGGAGTGGGTTGCGTTGGGTTGGAAAGTCAGGCCGCTCATGTGGCTTTCCGCCGCAGCCAACGAAGCCGCCGATCCGCCGTCTTCGCAGCGCATCATCACATAATGACGCCAAGCCCGCAAAATTCGGATAGCAGGCCATCGGCAATTTCACCGGAGCCTGGCGCCGGATTGCGCTACACTCGCATCCATAAAATCAGCAGGGCCTCCGCCGAGAGGCCGGCACAGACGGGAGCATGCGCATGCAGTTCAGGGTTTCGCCGACATCGCTGCAGGACAGTTCGAGCGCCGAGGAATGGCAAGCGCGGGTCGATCTCGCGGCGGCGCATCGGCTCGCCTACATCCACGGCTTTTCGGAAGGTATTTTCAACCATCTCACCTTGGTGGTGCCCGGCCGCACCGACCGCTACTACCAGATCCCGTTCGGCATGCACTGGTCGGAAGTGACAGCATCCTCCTTCATGGAGGTCGGCATCGACGATGCCGAGGTGAAGCGCGGCGAGGGTGAGGTCGAGCGCTCCTGCTTTTGCATCCATGCGCCGATCCACAAGGCGCTGCCGCAGGCCAAGGCCGTGTTCCACACCCACATGCCCTATGCGAGCGCGCTGACGCGGCTCGAGGATCCGCGGATCAAGGAGATCGGCCAGACCGAGGTCGGGCTGTCGGAGGCGATTGCCTATGACGACCTCTACACCGCTACACCGGCCCCGCGCTCGATCCCGAGGAAGGCGCGCGGCTCGCCAAGGTGATCGGCAACAAGACCATCCTGTTCATGGCCAATCACGGCATCTCGACCGTCGGCGAGACGGTCGCCGATGCCTATGACCGGCTCTATTACATCGAGCGCGCCGCACAGGTGCAGATCTACGCGATGTGGACCCAGCAGCCGCTCAAGCAATTGCCGCAGCATGTGGTGGAGAAGACCAAACGCGATTTCCGCGACGACCATCTCTACAACGGCCCGTCCCCGGCGCAGCGGCATTTCGATGCGCTGAAGCGGATGCTGGATCGCAAGGAGCCGGACTACGCGGCGTAAGGCTGGCAGGGAGCGCGCCGCAACCTCCGCCGTCGTCCCGGCGAAAGCCGGGACCCATAACCACAGGGTCATGTTGTCGAAGCCAGCTGTGGCCCCAGATCGCTCAAGCACAATGAGTGGTGGTTATGGGTCCCGGCTCGCGCTTCGCTTGCCCGGGACGACGCCGGCGTTTACCTGCCCAATCACTGGCTCGCCCACACCACGCGTGCGATCCACGCGACTTCCTCGACGTCGAGCATGCGGTCGGGGTGCTCCGGATTGAGCGATGCGAGTTCCAGCATCTTGGCGGTGCGGCGTCTCAATTCCTTCACCATCACCTCGCCGCCGGTCGTGCGCACCACCACGCGGTCGCCGCGGCGGATCGCGGTCGCGGGTGACACCACGATGATGTCACCTTCGCGATAGGCCGGTTTCATCGAGTCGCCCTCGATCTCCAGCGCATAGGCGTGTTCGTCTGATGTCGCCGGTAGCGCCACTTCGTCCCAGCCCTTGCCGGCGGGAAAGCCGCTGTCGTCGAAATAGCCGCCGGCGCCGGCCTGCGCGAAGCCGATCAGCGGCACCGACTGTCCGCCGCGCGCGCCATCGCCGAGCAACTGCACGAAGGTCTCCATGCTGGCATTGCTCGCGGCCAGCGCCTTGGAGAGCGATTCGGTCGAGGGCCAGCGCTCGCGCCCGTCGCCGGTCACGCGCTTGGATTTGTTGAAGGTGGTGGGGTCGAGTCCGGACTGCTTGGCAAGGCCGGACGGCGACAGCCCGGCGCGTTCGGCGAGCCGGTCGAGCGCGGCCCAGACCTGCGCGTGGGTCAGCGGTCGGGTGGCTTTGGGCTGTTTGGCCATCGAGGGTATCCCGGATGGTAGGAATTATTGCCTGAAACTTGGCGTTTTCGCAAATCTGTCGGCCGATGTGTCCCGGCACCGCTTGAGTTGCGCCGCCGCCGCCGATACGGTCCCTCGCTCGCCAGATGGCGTCTGGGGCATTTCCCCTCAAATCCGGATAAAACCCCAAGGGACTCAAGGACAAAAGGGAAGGCCGGCCCGTGCCGATGATCTACAAAATCACCCCCGCTTCGGCCTGGCGCGAGGCCGAACGGCAGGGCGTGTACCGGGGCAGTGCCGACGACAAACGCGACGGCTTCATCCATTTTTCCACCGCCTCCCAGGTGGCCGAGACCGCGCGCAAGCACTACCACGGGCAAACCGGCCTGTTCCTGGTCGCCGTCGATGCCGATGCGCTGGGCGATGCCCTGCGCTGGGAGCGGTCGCGCAATGACGAGCTGTTCCCGCATCTCTATGGCGAGCTCGACCTAGGCGCCGTCACCGAGATCCTCGACCTGCGCGCGCGCTCCGACGGTGGCCACGACGTTCCGGAGCTCAAGCCGTGATCCGTGCCTTCGACGCCTTCTCGCTGCCGCTGCTGCGTTGGTTCGATCCCGAGGATGCCCATCGCATGGCGATCCAGGGCCTGAAGCTGCTGCCGCCGATCCGGCAGCGGCCGGATGACCCCAAGCTCGCGGTGCGCGCCTTCGGACTCAACTTTCCAAACCCGATCGGCATGGCGGCGGGTTTCGACAAGAGTGCGGAGGCGCCCGACGCGCTGCTGCGGCTCGGCTTCGGCTTTGTCGAGATCGGCTCGGTGACGCCGAAGCCGCAAGGCGGCAACCCGCGGCCGCGGCTGTTTCGCCTGGAGCGCGACGAGGCCGTCATCAACCGCATGGGCTTCAACAATGACGGTGCGGAGGCCGTGCTGCGGCGGCTCGCCGCGCGCGCCAGCGCCGGCGGCATTGTCGGGGTCAATGTCGGGGCCAACAAGGATTCGCCCGACCGCGCAGCCGATTATGTGAAGCTGATCGAGACGTTTGCGCCGGTCGCGAGCTATTTCACCGTCAATGTCTCCTCGCCGAACACGCCCGGCCTGCGCAATCTGCAGCAATCGGCGGCGCTCGACGATCTGCTGGCGCGGGTCATCGATACCCGCGAGCGCGTGCGCAAGAACGCCGGCGATTCGCCGGTCCTGCTCAAGATCGCGCCCGACCTCAGCCTCGCCGAGCTCGACGACGTCGTGCACATCGCCCGCTCGCGCCGCGTCGACGGCATGATCGTCGCCAACACCACGCTGGCGCGGCCCTCGACCTTGCGCGAGGAGAATCGCGCCAAGGAGCAGGGCGGCCTGTCGGGCCGTCCGCTGTTCCGGCTGTCGACGCGGATGGTGGCCGAGACCTATGTCCGTGTCGAAGGCGCGTTTCCGCTGATCGGCGTCGGCGGCATCGATAGCGGCGGCGCCGCACTGACCAAGATCCGTGCCGGGGCCAGCCTGATCCAGCTCTATTCCTCGCTGGTCTACAAGGGCCTTGGCCTCGTCGACGACATCAAGCGCGATCTGTCCTCGACCCTGCTGCGCACCGGCCGCGACTCGCTGTCGGAAATCGTCGGCGCCGATGCGGCGACGATTACAGCCGAGGAGTGGCCGGTGAGGTAGGTGCGGGTAGCCCGGATGAAGCGAAATCCGGCCGCGCCCTAACCTCCCCTTGAAAAGGGGAGGTCGCTTTGCTCGCCAGAGCAAAGCGGGTGGGGATCAGCTCTCTCCATGAGCTGCGTCGCCTGTGGCTGACCCCCATCCCGACCTTCCCCCTTTCAGGGGGAAGGGGAAGAGAACTTCGTAGCCCGGATTGCGCTTCGCTCCATCCGGGCTACGGACTTACGCCGTCTTGAACGTCTTCCGCAGCAGCGCCGGATAGCGCAGGCCCTGCAGGCCGCCGCGCGCGACGTAGAAGCCGAGCAGCGCGATCCACAGGCCGGTGTTGCCGAACGAGCTGAGCGCCCACCAGGTGGCGAGGAAGATCGCGAGCGAGGCCAGCATCAGATTACGCATCTCGCGCGCCCAGGTCGCGCCGACATAGATGCCGTCGAAGCCGAACGCGAACACGCCAGGCAGGGGTGCCAGGATCACGAACGGCAGGAACGCGCGCGCATAGCGGCGCACGTCGTCGCTGGTCGTCATCAAATTGATCAGCGCCGGTCCGAACAGCGCGAACAGCACCGATACGACCAGCGCAAAGCCGATGCCCCACAGCAGCACCAGCCGGGTCGAATCGGAAAAGCCGCGTACATCGCGTGCGCCGAAGGCGCGGCCGCACAGCTGCTGGGCGGCATTGGCGAGGCCGTCGAGGAAGAAGGCGCTGACCAGCAGGAAATTGTTCAGCACCGAATTCGCCGCCAGCGTCACGTCGCCTTCGCGCGCGCCCTTGGCGGTGAAGAACAGGAACACGACGATCAGCGCCGCGGTGCGGACCATGATGTCGCGATTGACCGTCAGCATGCGCATCAGCTTGGCGCGGTCGAACAGCGTCGCCGCGGGAACGGCGAAGCCGCCTTGCGAGATCTGCCACGCCACCACGATGCCGGCGGCGAAACCGGCGGTCTCGGCGAGCACGGCGGCGATCGCGGCACCGGCAATGCCGGCGCCGTAGACCTGCACCAGCAGCACGGTCGCGGCCATGTTGATCAAATTGATCACGATCTGCAGCGCCAGCGCCAGATTGGCGCGGGCCTGGCCGACCAGCCAGCCGAGGATGACGTAATTGGCGAGCGCCAGCGGCGCCGACCAGATCCGGATCATGAAATAGGCTTTGGCCGCGCGCGTGACGCCTTCGCTGCCGCCCATCAGCTGGAACGTGACCGCGGCGAGCGGCACCTGCAGCGCGATCAGCGCCGCGCCGATCAGGCCGGCGACGATGAAGCCGCGCACCAGGATGGCGGCATATTCCTTGATCTCGCCGGCGCCCTGCGCCTGTGCGGTGAAGGCCAGCGTGCTCATGCGCAGGAAGGCGAACAGCCAGAACAGGCAGTCGAAGATCACCGAGGCCATCGCCACGCCGCCGAGCAGCGCGGCGTCGTCGAGGCGGCCGATCGCGGTGGTCGAGACGATGCCGATCAGCGGCGTGGTCAGGTTGGCGACCATCGCGGGGCCGGCGATGGCGAACACCTGACGCGTCGTGATCTTCGGGTGGATGGGTGCGTGCATGGCTACAATTGCAAGGAATATCCGTTTCTATCGCGACATCCGTCGCGCGACCATGCCGGAATTGTTCTCAGAGCAATGCGATGGCGGAAGATCGGCGGGCAAGGCATTGCTTGGTCAGAGCGCCACGACCATGCCGTCGCTCGCCGCCGTGTAGGGCAGGTGGTCGATGCGGCCGAGCATGTCGTCGCTCATATGGGTCAGCACCACGCGCCTGGCGTTGATGGCGGGCAAATGCGCTTCCAGCGTCTTCAGGCTGAGATGGTTCTTGACCATTTTGTCGTACATGTAGGCTTCGGCGATGAAGAGGTCGGCGTCCTGCGCCGCCGGGATCAGTGCGTCGGTCCATTCGGTGTCGGCGCTGTAGCTGATGATGCGGCCTTCCGCCTCGACGCGGTACGCGAGGAACGGCCCGCCGGACTCGCCATGCACGACAGGGTAGGGCGTCACGGTCACCTCGCCGAAGCTGCGCGTTTCGCGCGGCGCCAGCGTAACGACGGACAGATCGAAGCGTTGTTTGGTTTTGGAGGAATGCTCGAACATCACCTCCATCACCGCAGGCAGTTTCGTTTCGATGCCTTCGGGCCCTGCGATCACCAGCGGCCGGGTGCGGCGGGAGAACTGCGCGTCGAGCAGGAAGAACGGGAGGCCGGCAAAATGGTCGCCATGGAAATGCGTGATCAGGATCAGGTCGATCGCGTCGCGGTCGATCTCGAGCCGCTTCATCGCCGGCAGCGATGAGGCACCGCAATCGATCAGGAAATTGCTGCGCGCACCGCTGACGTGGAAACAGGTGTTGAAGCGGCCGCCGGAGCCGAATGCATCGCCGCAGCCGACAAATCGCAATTGCATCGGCTGCGAACTCCCTGAGATCAGCGGCCGCGCGGCGCGCCGAACAGCCGCGACAACAGCCAGATCGGAATCACGATGACGGCGCCGAGCAGGAAGTAGCGCCAGGCCCAGTTGATCGCATCGAAGCCGAAATCCCAGATGCTCTGGAACAGCCTGCGGATGCTGTTGAGGATGTTCCATGGATCGAGGCCGATCGCGGCGAGCACGACACCGACCAGAATCGACAGCAAAATCAACCGGAACGCCACAGAGAGCGGCGATCCGCCGAGAAAGCGGTACAGGCCGTCACTCCGGCCGGCCGGCAAGTCCCGGATGTCGTTTGGCATTGCTGTCTCCAATAGCGTTTTCGCGCGAAGTGGGCACCGGTTCGCGTGAAGAAAACGCGTCAAAACAAAACCTAGACCTCGATTCTGATCCCATCAGAACCGAGGTCTAACGGAATCGCCCGCATTATAGGTCACGGCGGTGCACATGGGAAACCCGCGCACCGCGATCAATGGCTGTCATGCGCGCTTGGGATTTAACTTCCTGTCATGGAGATTAACATCCGTTCAAGCGTCTCCAGCCGGTCGGCTTCGCGCGGCGGCTTGTCCCAGCGGAGGCGGCTGATCCGGGGGAAGCGCATTGCGACGCCGGACTTGTGACGCGGCGAGCGCTGCAAGCCCTCGAAGGCGACCTCCAGCACCAGCCCCTGATCCGGCTCGTGCACGACATGCCGCACCGGGCCGAACTTCTCGGTGGTGTTGCGGCGGACGAAGCGGTCGATCTGCAACAGCTCCTCGTCGGTGAAGCCGAAATAGGCCTTGCCGACCGGCACCAGCTCGTCGCCGGCCTCGCCATGGGTCCAGACCCCGAACGTATAGTCGGAGTAATAGGAGGAGCGCTTGCCGTGGCCGCGCTGGGCATACATCAGCACGGCGTCGATGATGTGCGGATCGCGCTTCCACTTCCACCACGGACCTTTCGGCCGTCCGGGCAGATAGGGCGCGTCGCGCCGCTTCAGCATCACGCCTTCGACCGCGCCGGCATCGTCGCCGGCGCCCGCACTCTTGGGATCGGCGCGCGCCGCGGCCAGCTCTTCCCAGCTCGCGAACGGGACGGTTGGCGACAGATCGATGCGCGGATCGTTCAGCTTGGCCACGAAGGCTTCGAGATGCGCGCGGCGTTCGGTGAAGGGCAGCTCGCGCAGATCGTTCTCGTCGTCGCCGAGCAGGTCGTAGGCGCGCAGGTGGATCGGAAATTCCTTGATCAGCTTCGGCGAAACGACCTTCCGGTTCAGCCGCTGCTGCAGGACGTTGAAGGTCTGCACGCGGCGGTCGCGCAGCACAAGCAACTCGCCGTCGATCGCGCCGGGCAGATGCAGCGACGGCACCAGATCCGGAAAGCTGCCGGTGATATCCTCGCCGGTGCGCGAATAGAGCCGCGCCTGGACGTGGCCGCGCGCATCGCGGCCGGACACCGCCTGCACCCGGATGCCGTCCCATTTCCATTCCGCGCTGAAATCGGCGGCGTCGAGATTGGCGAAATCGCTATTCTCGATCGCGTGCGCCAGCATCACCGGGCGGAACGGCGCAGGGTCGCGGTTGACCGGTTTGTCTCCGCGGCCCTCGAGCCAGGCGAACAGGTCGAGATAGGGCGGCGACAGGCCCGGCCACAGCAGCTCGATCTCGTGCGGGTCTTTGTCGCCGAGCGCCGCCGCCGCGGTCTTCGCCAGCCGCGCCGAGATCCCGATCCGCATCGCGCCGGTGACGAGTTTCAAGAGCGCCCAGCGCCCGGTCTCGTCGAGCTCGTCCAGCCAGCGCGCCAGCTGCGCCGGCAGCTCGGCCTTGCCGAGCGTGCGCAGCGTGATGACGACATCAGTCAGCGTCGGGGGAGGCGGGTTGTTGTGGCCCGGCAGCTCCGCCTTCGGCCACATTAGCGCGACCGTCTCCGAGAGGTCGCCGACGTAATCATAGGAGTAGCCGAACAGCACCGGATCGGCGCGTTCGGTGATCAGGTCGCGGATCAGGCCCGGCTTGGCGTGCTTGAACGACAGCGCGCCGGTCAGCGCCGCCAGCGCGTAGCCGCGGTCGGGGTCCTCGGTCTCGCGGAAATAGGCGACCAGCAGCTTGATCTTGTTGTTGCGGCCGGGCTCGTAGGCGAGGCGGTCGAGCAGCTCGGCAAAACGGTTCATGTTTCCGCCTCGCCGGCGGGCTGGGCCTCGCCGGTCAGTGCGGCCGTCTCGCCTTCATCCTCGTCGCCATAGCCGACCAGATCGAGCGGCCGCGCGGCAAGGCCCCTGGTCTTGCACCAATGCACCAGCGCATCTTCCTGGCCGTGGGTGACCCAGATCTCGCCTGCACCAGTGGCGGCGATCGTCGCCGTCAGCCCGTCCCAATCGGCATGATCCGAGATCACCAGCGGCAGCTCGACGCCGCCTTGCCTGGCCCGGGCGCGCACGCGCATCCAGCCCGAGGCGAATGCGGTGACTGGATCGGGAAAGCGGCGCGTCCAGACATCGGATGTCGCGCTTGGCGGTGCCAGCGTGATGGTGCCAGCAAGCTCAGCCTTCTTCATGCCGCGCGCGGGCCGGAGCTCGCCGAGCGCAATGCCGCGCTCCTGATAGTAATAGGTGATCTTCTCCATCGCGCCGTGCAGATAGATCGGCGCGTCGTAACCGGCCTCGCGCAGCAGCGCGATCACGCGCTGTGCCTTGCCGAGCGAATAGGCGCCGACCAGATGCGCGCGCTCCGGGAACAGTTTGACCGAGGCCAGCAGCTTGTTTACTTCGCCGGCGGCATCGCCATGGCGGAACACCGGCAATCCAAACGTCGCCTCCGATATGAAGACGTCGCAGGGCACCAGCTCGAACGGCGCGCAGGTCGGATCGCGCGCATCCTTGTAGTCGCCGGAGGCGACGATTCGGGTGTCCTTGCAGGTCACCGATATCTGGGCGGAGCCCAGCACGTGGCCAGCGGGATGAAACGTCACCGTGACGTCGCCGAGCCTGATCTCCTCGCCATAGGCGATCGCCTGCACAGAGCCGGCGAAGTTCTCGCCGTAGCGCAGCCGCATCATGTCGAGCGTTTCCCGGGTCGCGAGCACAGCGCCGTGGCCCGCCCGCGCATGGTCGGAATGGCCATGGGTGATCAGTGCCCGCTCGACCGGCCTGACAGGATCGATGTGGAAGCCGCCGGGCTTGCAGCAAAGCCCGGCCGGGACGGGCATCAGGATGTCTTGCGGGCGCATCGCCCCTATATAGGCGCTCGATCCGCGATGTTTAGCCGGATCCGCGGGCTTGACCCGTGCATCCATCTCCGGAAAAAGTCCGTGCTTTGATGGATGGCCGGACCCGGCCGAGATTGGTTCCTTAAAGCGAATGGCCCCCCGCCTGTTTCTGTCCTCCGGCGATCTCGTCGCCGACCGCCGCTACGAGTTCGCGCGCGACCTGCAATTGAAGGGCGATCTGCCGGCTGCCGCCGAGCTGCTCGAACAGGCAATCGAGCTTGTGCCGAAATTCCCGTCGGCCTGGTACACGCTGGGCAAGATCCGCCTGGAGCTCGGTCAGCGCGAGGCCGCGATCGCAGCGTTCCGCGGCGCGCGCGACGCCGATCCCGAAGACCGGCATGGCGCCGGCCTTCGCCTGATGCAGCTCGGCGTCGAGGCCGTCAGCGCGATGCCGCCGGGCTATGTCCAGACGCTGTTCGATCAATATGCGCCGCGCTTCGAGGCCGCGCTGGTCGGCGATCTCGGCTATCGCGGCCCGGCACTGCTGTTCAAGGCGGTGCTGTCGGTGCGTGCGGGCGCAAAGAAGCCGGCCTTCTTCAAGCGCGCGATCGATCTCGGCTGCGGCACCGGGCTGGCGGCCGGTGCATTCGCCCGGCATGTCGATCGCTTCATCGGCATCGACCTGTCGCCACGCATGATCGACAAGGCGCGCGCCACCGGCCTTTATGCCGAGCTCGAGGTCGACGACATGTTGAAGGCCATTTCGGCCAGGCGCGAGGCCAGCGCCGAATTGATCCTGGCCGCGGATGCAATGGTCTATGTCGCCGATCTCGCGCCGGTGCTCGCCGAGGCCAGCCGTGTGCTGGTGGCAGGCGGCGTGCTCGCCTTCACGGCCGAGACCCATGACGGCGAAGGCGTCATCATCGGCGAGGGACTGCGCTACGCCCACAGTGCAGCTTACGTGCGCGACTCCGTCGCTGCCGCGGGGCTGACGCTGGCCCAGCTCGACGATCTCTCGGCGCGCAATGAAGACAATATCCCGGCACCCGGACTCGTCGCCGTGGCCGTGAAGCCGTGACGCTTTTCACCCTCTCCCCCTGTGGGAGAGGGTCGCTTCGCGCAGCGAAGCGGGGTGAGGGGTCTCTCTCCGGGGATAGAGATCCCTCATCCGGCTCGCATCTTCGATGCGAGCCACCTTCTCCCACAAGGGGAGAAGGGAAGAGAGCACCGCCTCACACTCAAACTTGAGTCTACACGCTACGCATTTGCCGTGACGCGGCATTGCGCTGCAAAGTCATGACTTCGCGCTTGCCCGGCGCAGGGCGGAATGCGAGAGCTTTTCGCCTCAGGGAGAGAAATAATGAAAAAGCATACACGGCGCGAGTTCGGCGCCACCGCATTGTCTGTGATCGCCGCGTCCGTGCTGCCCGCGCCTTTCGTCCGGGCCGCCGACAAGAAGTACGATCCGGGTGCGAGCGACACCGAGATCAAGCTCGGCCAGACCGTGCCGCATTCCGGCCCCGGCTCGCTCTATGGTGTGCTCGGCCGCGTCGGCGAAGCCTATTTCCAGATGCTGAACGACAAGGGCGGCATCAACGGCCGCAAGGTGAAATTCCTCACCATGGACGACGCCTACAGCGCGCCGAAATGCGTCGAGGCGACGCGCCGCCTGGTCGAGCAGGAGGAGGTGCTGGCGCTGTATGGCTCGCTCGGCACCGCGCCGCAGACCTCCGTGCATAAATACCTCAATTCCAAGGGCGTTCCCCAACTGCTGTTGAACACCGGCGCCTCGAAGTGGAACGACCCGAAGAATTTCAAATGGACCATGGCGGGCCTGCCGCTCTATCCGACCGAGGCACGCGTTCTCGCCAAGCACGTCGTCAGCGTGAAGCCGAACGCCAAGGTCGGCATCCTCTACCAGAACGATGATTTCGGCCGCGACTTCCTCGGGCCGTTCAAGAAGGTGCTGGCCGATGCCGGCGGCAAGGCACAGGTGATCATGGAGCAGACCTATGATCTCACCGATCCGACGGTCGATTCGCAGCTCATCAATCTCTCGAAGTCGGGCGCCGACGTCTTCTACAACATCACCACCGGCAAGGCGACGTCGCAGTCGATCCGCAAGGTGACCGAACTCGGCTGGAAGCCGCTGCAATTGCTGTCGGCGGGCTCGACCGGTCGCTCGATCCTGAGCGCTGCGGGCCTCGAGAACGCCAAGGACATCGTCGCGATTCGCTACAACAAGGAAGTCGGCGTACCTCGCTACGAGAAGGATCCGGACGTGATCGCGTTCGAGGAGCTGCGCAAGAAGTACCTGCCGAACATCGACCCCGACAACACCATCGCCTTCGCCGGCTACGGCCAGGCGGCAACGATGGGCGAAATCCTGCGCCGCTGCGGCGACGATCTGACCCGCGCCAACGTGCTGAAGCACGCCACCACCCTCGCCGGTTTCCACTCGCCCTATTTCCTCGACGGCATCAATTACAGCTACACGCCCGACGACTACACGCCGATGAAGACGCTCTATGTCTCGATCTTCAACGGCAAGGATTGGGACCTCTCCGGCCAGCCGATGACGGAGTAGTTGGGTAAGCCTCGCTCTCTCGTCCCCCTCGCCCCGCTCTTGCGGGGAGAGGGCGGGGTGAGGGGCTTCCCTCCGCGAGGCGGTGCGAGTTGTAAGACCTGTACCCCCTCACCCGGATCGCATCTGGCGATGCGACATAGCCGAAGCTTCGCTTCGGCGTTTCTTTGAACGGCCGCCAAGGGCGGCCTATGCCTCTCCCCGCATGCGGGGCGAGGTGACATCCAAGCGCTTCGCAGCGCACGGAGCGCGCTGGTAGTCCTGCCACCTGCCGCCATTTCCGCTCCGCCCTCGACGAAGCCGCCTGAACAACCTACCTCTTGGGCGTGTCGACGCTCGATCTCTTCTCCGTTCCGCCGTCGGAAACGGCCGATCTCCTGCCGCGCCGGTTTCGCGACTGGTTTGCCTCACGCGGCTGGTCGCCGCGCGAGCATCAGCTCGCGCTGCTGGCGAAAGCGCGCGAGCAGCGCTCGGCGCTGCTGATCGCGCCCACGGGAGCGGGCAAGACGCTGGCGGGGTTCTTGCCGACACTGGTGGAGTTGAGTGGAGAGGGGCAGGGCAAGAACTCTTACCTCCCCCTGAAAGGGGGAGGTCGGCACGCTCGGGGGCGCACTAGCGCAACCGAGCGGGACGGGTGGGGGTCAGCCGCGGGCACGGAGCAAGCGGCTGACCCCCACCCCAACCCTCCCCTTTTCAGGGGGAGGGAGTCCGACGAGCGCGCAAGCGACGATGACGCTGGATCGGAGAACGTTCGCCCAGCCTTCGTCTCCACCGGCCGCAGCGTTCGCCGCAGCGGCGGGCTGCACACGCTTTACATCTCGCCGCTGAAAGCGCTCGCGGTCGATATCGCGCGCAATCTGGAGACGCCGGTCGCCGAGATGGGGCTGCCGATCAGGATCGAGACCCGCACCGGCGACACGCCGGTGTCGCGGCGGCAGCGGCAGCGGCGCTATCCGCCGGACATCCTGCTCACCACGCCGGAGCAGCTGGCGCTGCTGCTGGCGTCCGACGACGCGCCGTTCCTGTTCTCTTCGCTGAAGCGCATCGTGCTCGACGAACTGCATGCGCTCGTCACCTCCAAGCGCGGCGATCTGCTGTCGCTCGGACTTGCGCGGCTCTGGACCATCGCGCCGCAGACACGCGCTATTGGCCTCTCGGCGACGGTCGCCGAGCCGGAGCAGCTCGCGCGCTTCCTGGTGCCGCAGCCCGGTGGCCAGAATGCATCCGCCGACGTCGTCACCGCCAGCGGCGCCGCACCGCCGGTGGTCGAGATGCTCGACACCAGAGAACGGTTGCCGTGGTCCGGCCACAGCGCGCGCCACGCGCTGCCCGAGGTCTACGAGCTGATCAAGCGCAACAAGACCACGCTGGTGTTCGTCAACACCCGCAGCCAGGCCGAGATGCTGTTCCAGGATCTCTGGCGCATGAATGACGATGGGCTGGCGATCGCGCTGCATCACGGCTCGCTCGACGTCGCGCAGCGCCGCAAGGTCGAGGACGCGATGGCCGCCGGAAAGCTGCGCGGCGTGGTCTGCACCTCCTCGCTCGATCTCGGCGTCGATTGGGGCGATGTCGACCTCGTGATCAATATCGGCGCGCCGAAAGGTTCGTCGCGGTTGATGCAGCGGATCGGCCGCGCCAACCATCGCTTCGACGAGGCCTCGCGTGCCGTGCTGGTGCCGGCCAACCGCTTCGAGGTGCTGGAATGCCGTGTCGCGATCGACGCGATCGCCGAGAATGCGCAGGACACGCCGCCGCTGCGCTCGGGCGCACTCGACGTGCTGGCCCAGCACGTGCTCGGCTGCGCCTGCGGCAAGCCGTTTCTGTCCGATGAACTCTATGATGAGGTCCGGACCGCAGCGCCCTATGCATCGCTCGCACGCACCGATTTCGACGATGTCGTCGATTTCGTCGCCACCGGCGGCTACGCACTGAAGACCTATGAGCGTTTCGCGCGCATCAAGCAGGACAAGCAGGGCCGCTGGCGCGTCACCAATCCCAAGGTGCGGCAGAGCTATCGCCTCAACGTCGGCACCATCGTCGAGGAGACCATGCTGAAGGTGCGGCTGGTGCGCTCGCGCGCCGGCGGTAGCGGATCGACCGGCGCGATCGCGCGCGGCGGCCGGATGCTCGGCGAGATCGAGGAGGTCTTCATCGAGGGCCTGGTGCCCGGCGACACTTTTGTCTTTGGCGGCGAGGTGGTGCGCTACGAGGCCTTGGTTGAAGACCAGGTCTATGTCTCCCGCACCAATGATAAAGATGCAAAAGTGCCGTCCTATATGGGCGGCAAGTTTCCGCTGTCGACCTATCTTGCCGAACGCGTCCGCAAGCTGTTGGACAACAGCCGCGCCTGGAACGCGTTGCCGGACCAGGTGCACGACTGGCTGTCGCTGCAGCGGAAATTCTCGCGTGTGCCGGCGGTGCGCGAGCTATTGGTCGAGACCTTTCCGCGCGGCGGCAGCCATTATCTGGTCTGCTATCCCTTCGAGGGCCGGCTCGCGCATCAGACGCTCGGCATGCTGCTGACCCGCCGGCTGGAGCGCGCCCGCGCCCGTCCGCTCGGCTTCGTCGCCAATGAATACGCGCTCGCGGTCTGGGGCGTCGGCGATCTCTCCTTCATGATCCGGCACGGCAAGCTCGATCTCAACGCGCTGTTCGATCCCGACATGCTCGGCGATGACCTCGAGGCGTGGCTTGCGGAATCGGCGCTGATGAAGCGCACCTTTCGCAACTGCGCCATCATCTCCGGCCTGATTGCGCGACGCTTCACCGACGAGGAGAAGTCGCGCCGCCAGGTGCTGTTCTCGACCGACCTGATCTACGACGTGCTGCGCAAGCACCAGGCCGATCATGTGCTGCTGCGCGCCGCGCGCGGCGATGCCGCCACGGGATTGCTCGATCTTCGCCGTCTCAGCGACATGCTTTCGCGCATCCACGGCCGAATCACCCACAAGGACCTCGACCACGTTTCTCCGCTTGCCGTCCCCGCGCTGCTGGAAATCGGCCGCGAGTCAGTTTATGGCGAAGCATCCGACGAGCTCCTGGCCGAGGCGGCCGAGGAACTCGTGCGGGAGGCGACGACGTAACGCTGCTACTCTGGGGAACAGGACGTGACGGCAAGCGCGCTAGCTTTGCGAGACGGTGACGACATGCGCGTTTCGAGGGTCACGGTGGCGGATGTCGGCTTCGTGGCGGATTTCTCCGGCGCGCTGTTCTGGGAAGCGCAGCGCCTGCTCGTGGTCTCCGACCTGCATCTGGAAAAAGGCTCGAGCTTCGCCAGCCGCGGCGTGCTGCTGCCGCCCTACGACACGGTCGCGACACTGAGCCGGCTCGCTGCTGTCATCGCGCGGCACGATCCGCGGCAGGTGATCGCGCTCGGCGACAGCTTTCACGATCGCGATGCGCATGAACGCCTGTCGAATCCGGACCGCGAGGCGCTCGCGGCGTTGCAGCTGCGGCGCAACTGGATCTGGATCTCGGGCAATCACGATCCGGCGCTGCCGTCCGATCTCGGCGGCGTGGTCGCGACCGAAGTCGCGATCGGTCCGATCGTGTTCCGCCATGAGCCGACCGGCGCCGCCGGCGAGATCGCCGGACACCTGCACCCCAAGGCGCGGGTGCCGACCCGCGGCCGCTCGATCGAGCGCCGCTGCTTCGCCTGTGACGGCGAGCGCGCGGTGATGCCGGCGTTCGGCGCCTACACCGGCGGCTTGAGCATCCGCGACGCCGCGTTCACACGGATTTTCGGATCGCCCGGCTTCATGGCCCATGTGCTCGGCGACAACCGCGTCCACGCGTTCGTGGCGTCGCGGTGTTATTAGCGATCGCCGACCAGCTTATTCCAAGCTGCCATCATTCTCGGTGTCGTCCCGGGCAAGCGAAGCGCGACCCGGGACCCATAACCACCGATCGTCGTTGTTGTGCGACGATTGGGCCACAGCTTGCTTCAGCAACACAGCCCTGTGGTTATGGGTCCCTGATTTCGCAGGGACGACAGCAGAGATTGTTGCGCGACCTCGCCTAAGCCGCCTTCGCCTGCACGCTCTCGCAATACTCCGCGAGCCGATCCGCCAGCCGCAATGTCGCCGGGCTGGCCTCGGGGGCGGCGACGAGGGCGACCTCGGTGCGGTCGATCGGCGCAAAGCCGTCCTTTGCGGTCAGCACGCGATGCTCGGGCTGGATCGACATCTCAGACAAAATGCTGAGCCCGAGGCCCGCGGCGACCGCGGCCTGGATGCCGGCGAGGCTGGAGGAGGTGTAGGCCATGTGCCAGTTGCGGCCGGCGCTCTCCAGCGCATGGATGGCGCGGGCGCGGTAGAGACAGCCCGAGGCGAAACCGATCAGCGGAACCGAGCCGGCCGTCGTATCGCGCGGGTGGCCCTTGCTGGTGACCCAGTGCACCCGTTCAGGCCAGACCGCGATGCCGCCCTTCTCATTGGCGGCGCGCTTGATCAGCGCCAGATCGAGATCGCCGCGTTCGAGATCGCGGTACAGGAACAGGCTCTGCCCGGAGCGCACATCGAGCCGCAGATTCGGATGGCTGCGCGCGAAGGTGGCGAGCAGCTTTGTCAGCCGGTAGGCGGCAAAATCCTCGGTGATGCCGATCCGGATCGCGCCTTCGCTGCCGGGGCGCGAGAGCACGTCACGGGCCTCTTCGGCGAGCGACAATAGCCGCCGCGCATAGGTCAACAGCCGCTCGCCGGCTTCCGTCGGGGTGACGTCCTTGCCGCTGCGGATCAACAGCGGCTGGCCGACATCCTCCTCCAGGCGCTTGATCTGCTGGCTCACCGTCGACTGCGTGCGGTGGACGCGCTCTCCGGCGCGGGTGAAGCCGCCGGCATCGACCACCGAGACGAAACTGCGCAACAGCTCCAGGTCGAGCATCGCAGCCTCCATTTATAAATCCACTGCATGCCAGTTTATCATTTAATTTCCAAATATCAAGGCGCGGGCCTAGATCATGGCCGAAGGAGAATTCGCCCATGTCCGCCGCAACCTCGATGGCCGCCCCGCGCGCCCGCTTCAACACCCTGCCGCTGCTGATCGCCCTGTTCTGCCTGCTCTGGAGCTACGCGTTCGTGGCCGGCAAGATCGGCGTCACCGACTGCCCGCCGCTGATCCTGCTCGCCGCGCGGTTTTCGCTCGCCGGGGTCTTGATCCTCGCCATCTCCTGGCTGCGCCGCGACCAATGGGATCTCGCCTGGCGCGATGCGGCGGTGTTCGCCGTGCTCGGCGTCGCCAACAACGCGCTCTATCTCGGCCTCGGCTATACCGGCCTGAAGACGGTCTCCGCCGGACTTGGCGCGCTGATCGTCTCGGCCAATCCGGTGTTCACCGCCATGCTGGCAGCGCTGTTCCTCGGCGAGAGCATGACCTTGCGCAAGGTGATTGGTCTCGTGCTCGGCATCGTCGGCGTCGCCTTCATCGTCTGGCATCGCATGTCGGTCGGATCGGACAGCCCGCATGGCATCCTGTTCACGCTGGCCTCGCTCGCCTCGATCGTCGCCGGCACCGTGCTGTTCAAGCTGCTGGCGCCGAAGGGCAGCCTGTGGATCGGCAACGGCATCCAGAACATCGCCGGCGGCCTTGCGGTGATGCCGTTTGCCTTCACGCTCTCCAGCGTCAGCGACATCGTGCCCAGCATGCGGCTTGCCGGCGCCTTCGCCTTCCTCGTACTCGGCGGCTCGATCCTTGCCTATCTGCTCTGGTTTCATCTCCTGAAAGTGTGTGGTGCGACCGCCGCAAGCGCCTATCACTTCCTGATGCCGCCGCTCGGCATGCTGTTCGCCTATTTCGTGCTCGGCGAGCATGTCGAATTTCGCGACCTGCTCGGGATCGTTCCGGTGGCGCTCGGCATTTACCTGGTGACCCGCCCCGCAGCCGCCGCGGCCAACAGGAGTATGACGTGAGCATCACCATCACGCTGATCGGAGGTCCCACCGCCCTGATCGAGATCGACGGGTTCCGCCTGCTCACCGATCCGACCTTTGATGCGCCCGGCGAGTATCAATTGCCGCATGTGAAACTGGAGAAGCTGACGGGTCCCGCGCTCGGCGCGCGCGATGTCGGCGCGATCGATGCGGTGCTGCTGAGCCACGACCAGCATTCCGACAATCTCGATCATTCCGGCCGGGATTTTCTTAAAGGCGCGAAGCGTGTGCTGACGACGGAGGCCGGCGCCGGGCGGCTCGGCGGCAACGCCGAGGGCTTTGCGCCCTGGGCAAGGACCACACTGACGAAAGGCGGTAGGACGCTCACCATCACTGCGACGCCGGCGCGGCACGGGCCGGCGGGGATCGAGCCATTGTCCGGCGACGTCATCGGTTTCGTGGTCGAGCCGGCGAAGCCCGGCCGTCCGGTCTATGTCAGCGGCGACACCACCTGGTTCGACGGCGTCGCCGAGGTCGCGCGGCGCTTCGACTGCGGCGTGGTGCTGCCGTTCGCAGGCGCGGCGCAAACCCGCGGCCCCTTCCATCTCACCATGGACACCAATGACGCGATCGAAACCGCGCACGCCTTTGCGGACGCGGTGATCGTGCCGGTTCATACCGACGGCTGGGCGCATTTCCGGCAAAGCGCGAACGACCTGCGCGCGAGCTTCGATACGCTCGGCTTCGGCCGCCGTCTACGCATCCTCGAGCCCGGCGTCGCCACGGTCATCGAGCCGTAGGTTCGCCTCAGGAACCTTGCCGGTATCCGGCTCGTTGTCAGACGGCTGGAACCGGACATGACGCGGCAAGGGACGATCCCACCACACGACAAACATGACGATGCGCCGGCGGCGAAGCCTCGGCGCCAGCCGTTCAGTTTCAGCCGTGTCCTGAAGACGCTCGGACCCGGGCTGATCACCGGCGCTTCCGACGACGACCCTTCGGGGATCGGCACCTACAGCCAGGCCGGCGCGCAACTCGGCTACGGCATTGGCTGGACCATGCTGCTGACGTTTCCGCTGATGAGCGCGATCCAGGAGATCTCGGCGCGGGTCGGCCGCGTCACCGGGCATGGCATCGCGGGCAATGTATGCCGGCATTATCCAGGCTGGCTGCTCGCCGTCGTGGTGACGCTGCTGTCGATGGCCAACACCATCAATATCGCGGCCGACCTCTCGGCCATGGCCGATGCCACAAAGCTTCTGATCGGCGGTCCGGCCATTCTCTATGTGGTGCTGTTCGGCGTGACCTCGGTGGCCGCGCAGATCTTCATGAACTACCGGCGCTACGTCACGATCCTGAAATGGCTGACGCTCAGCCTGTTCGCCTATGTCGCGGCGCTCGCCTTTGCCAAGGTGTCGTGGATGGAGGCCCTGGCCGGCGTGCTGCTGCCGCGCATCAGCTGGAGCGCCGACTATTTCACGACCATCGTTGCGATCCTCGGCACCACGATCTCGCCCTATCTGTTCTTCTGGCAGGCCTCGCAGGAGGCGGAGGAGCAGCGGGTCGACGCCACCAAGCATCCGCTGATCGAACGGCATTACGGCGCCCAGCACGAATTCTCGCGCATCCGCGCCGATACCATCACCGGCATGGCGTTTTCGAACCTGATCGCATTGTCGATCATCGTCACCGCCGCCGCATCGCTGCACGCCACCGGCAAGACCGACATCCAGACCTCGGCGCAGGCCGCCGAGGCGCTGCGCCCGATCGCCGGGCCGTTTGCCGAGGTGATCTTCGCGCTCGGCATCGTCGGCACCGGCCTTCTGGCGATTCCGGTGCTCGCGGGTGCGACGGCTTATGCGGTCGGCGAGGGCCGGCGATGGCGGGTCGGGCTGACGCGCAGGCCGAAGGAGGCGATCGCGTTCTATTCGGTGCTGGCGCTGTCGGGCGGCATCGGCATCGCGCTCAACTTCACGCCGATCGATCCGATCGCGGCGTTGTACTGGAGTGCGGTCGTCAACGGCGTGCTCGCGGTGCCCGTGATGGTGCTGCTGATGTTCATGGCCCGCCGCCGGGACGTCATGGACCGCTTTGTGGTCCGCGGATGGCTGTACTGGCTCGGCTGGCTCTCGACCGGCGCGATGGCGCTCAGCGTGATCGCGATGGGGATCGGCTTCCTGCTGTAGCTTGTTCGAACTCCTCAACCCTCGCCGAACAGCGAGCTATCGATCTTGGTCGTCGATTTGACCTTTCGCAGGATGATCGTCGTGCGGTAGCTCGCGACGTCGCTATCCGGATGCATAAGGCGGTCGAGGATGAAGGATTGATAGCGCGCGAGGTCCGAGGACACGATCCGTAGCGAGTAATCCCAATCGCCGGCAATCATGCAACATTCGACGACCTCCGGAAGGTCGATTACCTTCCGCTCGAAGCGCGTGAAGGATTCCCTGTTCTGTTGCTTGAGACGGACCTCGACGATCACGTCGAATCCGAGTCTAACCCGCGTCGGGTCCACCAGCGCCACATAGGAATTGATGACGCCGGCCTCTTCGAGCGTGCGGACGCGTCGCAGGCAGGGGGCGGACGAGAGGCCGATCCGCTCGGCCAGCTCGAGATTCGTGATGCGCCCCTCGACCTGCAGCACGTCGAGGATTTTTCGGTCGATCTCGTCAATCACGATCGCGGTTCCCATTTCTTTCGCATTCTCCATCTTTTGCGCAATTGTTTGCAGAAGAAGGGCTGAAATGCATCTCAAATCGCAATGTCATTGCCCTCGCGCGCGCATAAGATGTGGTGCGAGGGTTCTTTGATCGCTGCAACCGAGCAGCAAGGAGCGGGCATGGCCGGAAATGACGACAAATCCTTTTGGGATCGCGCGCGGCGGCACCTCATTCGCTATGGCGGGACGTTCGCTCCCGTCATCATCGAGCGCGCCTCCGGGTCCTTCGTCTATGACGCCGACGGCCGGGCCATCCTGGATTTCACGTCCGGGCAGATGAGCGCCGTGCTCGGTCACGGTCACCCGGAGATCGTCCAGACCATCAGCGAGCATGCCGAACGGCTCGACCATCTCTTCAGCGGCATGCTGACGCGCCCGGTCGTCGCGCTGGCCGAGCAGCTCGCGGGCCTGCTGCCGCCGGGGCTTGATCGCGTCATGCTGCTGAGCACCGGCGGCGAGTCGAATGAAGCTGCGATCAAGATGGCCAAGCTCGCCACCGGCGGCTTCGAGACCGTCGCGTTCGCACAGTCCTGGCACGGAATGACGTCTGGCGCGGCCGGAACGACCTATTCGGCCGGCCGCAAAGGCTATGGTCCGGCGCCGGTCGGCTCGCTCGCGATCCCGACGCCGAACCCCTATCGCCCGCGCTTCGGCAACGCGGCCGACTGGCGGGCCGAGCTGGCCTACGCCTTCGATCTGATCGATCGCCAATCGACCGGCTCGCTTGCCTGCATGATCGCCGAGCCGATCCTCAGCTCCGGCGGGCTGATCGATCTGCCTGAAGGCTACCTTGCTGAGTTGAAGGAGCTGTGCCGGGCACGCGGCATGCTGCTGATCATCGACGAGGCGCAGACCGGCCTCGGCAGAACCGGCGCCATGTTCGCTTTCGAGCGCGACGGCGTCGTGCCTGATATCCTGACCTTGTCGAAGACGCTCGGTGCCGGGCTGCCTCTGGCTGCGGTCATCACCACCGGCGAGATCGAAGAGCGGTGTCACGAACGCGGTTTCCTGTTCTACACGACGCATGTGTCGGACCCGATGCCGGCCGCGGTCGGGCTGAAGGTCATCGAGATCATCCTTCGCGACAGATTGGTCGAGCGCGCCAGGATAGCGGGCGCGCGGCTGAGGGACGGGCTCCTCGCACTTCAGAACCGGTTCGAATGCATCGGTGACGTGCGCGGCAGGGGGCTGATGCAGGGCATCGAGATCGTGCGCGACCGTTACAGCAAGGAGCCTGACGAAGCGCTCGGAACGCGTGTCTCTCAGCGCTGCATGCAGCTTGGACTGAGCACCAACATCGTTCAGTTGCCCGGCATGGGCAGCGTATTCCGCATTGCACCGCCGCTGACGATCAGCGACGACGAGATCGATCTTGGCCTCTCGATCCTCAGCGACGCGTTCGAAAGCGCATTGCAAAGCAGGGCTGGCTAGATCAATCCTTGCGGAACATGATCGAGGCCATCCAGCCGGTCATCAGCGCCATGAACGCGGTGATCAGGCCGTAGACAAGGCCGTTATGCCGCGCGGTGGTGGCGACGAATTGCTCGAAGCCGACCTTGACGATCTCGAACGCGGTCTCGGCCTTGGTCACCAGCGCGCCGTCGGAAAACAGCTTGATCTCGACATTATAGGTGCCGATCGGCACCTCCGCCGGCAGCGGAATGCCGGTGCGGAACAGGGTCGGGGTCAGGAAGGTCACCGCCGAGGTCGCCTCACGGTACAGCCCGTGCTCGGAGCGCAGCCGCACGAAGGCGCTGCGGAACGGGTCGTTTGGCACCACGTCGGCATAGTCGGGCCCGACCCGCTGCATCAGCAGCACGTTGTTGAGCCCGAGCTGCTGCCGCCGCTGCACCTCGGGCGAGGCGATCTGGTCGAACGGGCGATTCGAGAACAGCGCGAGATAGCCCGGCACCTGCAGGAATTGGCGCGAGTCGGTGTTGATCCAGATGCCGAATTTGCGCTCCTTGCGCCGCGTCACCATGTCGGCGCGCGGGCCGGACACCGTGACGACGAGATCGTAATTGTTGCGATTGGCCGGCGTCTTGTCGTCCTTCTCGACCGAGCCGAACAGCACGAGCTCGCCGCCGGAATAGTTCGGCGTCACTGTGACGCGGTGGTTGGAGACCGACACGATCAGCCGCTCGGCATGAGCGGGCGCGGCCGCCAGGCTGGCGGCGGCGAGACCGATGATCGCGAGCGCCGCGCGCAGCCTCATGGCGGGGCTCCGCCGGTTTCGCGGATGCTGTAGAGGTCCTGCGGCCGGATCACCAGCTCCACCGCAAAGCGGATGCCGACCGCGAGCACCAGCAGGCCGAGCAGCAGGCGCAGATGCTCGCCGCGGATCTTCTGGCCGGCGCGGGCGCCGAACTGCGCGCCGGTGACGCCGCCGACCATCAGGATCAGCGCCAGCACGGCGTCGACCAGATGGTTGGTCACCGCGTGCAGCATGGTTGCGAACACCATGGTGACGAGGGTGAGCACCATCGAGGTGCCGATCACGGTCGAGGTCGGCACCCGCAGCACATAGATCATCAGCGGCACCAGGATGAAGCCGCCGCCGATTCCCATCACCGCGCCGATGAAGCCGATCGCGAGTCCGACCACGACGACCGGGATGACGGAGAGATAGATCTTGGAGCGCTTGAAGCGCAGCTTCAGGGGCAGGCCGTGGATCCAGCCATGGCTGCCGGGCTTGCGCAGCGCGATCGGACCGCCGCGGCGGACGCGCAGCATCGCGCGCAAACCTTCCCAGAACATCAGCCCGCCGACCGTCGTCAGCAGGATGACGTAGGACAGCGCAATCATCAGGTCGAGCTGGCCGAGCGAGCGCAGGAAGGTGAAGGTCCACACCCCGAACGTGGTGCCGAGAGTGCCTCCGACCAGGAGCACCGCCGCCAGCAGCGGATCGATCGCGCGTCTGCGCCAATAGGAAATGGCACCGGAGAACGAGGAGGCCGCGATGTGGCTGGCGACGGAGGCAACCGCGACCGCGGGCGCGATGCCGACGAAGATCAGCAGCGGCGTCATCAGGAAGCCGCCGCCTATGCCGAACATGCCGGAGACGAATCCAACCGCCGCACCCATCGCCAGGATGAGGAAGACATTGACCGGAATGTCGGCGATCGGGAGATAGAGCTGCACGCGCGTCGCTTCTTGTCGGTTCGCCGCGAACTCGGCACAAGGCCGCATCACGGCGTGATGTCGTTCTGGTCGGGCATTCTCCGGCTGAACGAATCCGGTCGGCGCGCAGGACGCAGGCGAACGCGGGTCGATTGCCGCGTTCTTGCATAACTGAAATCGGCGGGGGGAGGGACTAAAGAATCCGCTCCCGGGGGCATTTTTCGCCGCACCTGGCCGCCGTCTGCGGACGTGGTTGATAATTCAGATTAATGACGCCGGTGTCGCCTCACGGTCGATCGACCGGCTTGGTGATCAGGTTCAGCGCGAGCGCTTCTTTCGGGTTCAGCCAGCGGATATCGGAGGTTTGCGACATCGCCTCGACGATCCCGGAAGAGACGCCCATCTTGGTCACGTAGCCCAGCACCATGCCCTGGATGCGTTGGGCCTCGGCGAGGGGATCGCTGACGGGCGTGCTCGTCGTGAAGCGATGCACGCCGAGCCGCGAGCCCGCGATGCCATAGCGGGTCTGGCCGCCGGCATAGACCAGGACGCAAGCGCTGGCGCAGGACGCGGGGCGTAGCTTGCCCGAGGCATCTGATGTGGCGACCGCGGTGACGAGCCCGCGCGTGCGGATGACCTCGCCCATGATCGCGGCCTGGTTCAGCGCGCCGCCCGGCGACGACAGCAGCACGACGTCGCCCGGTGCGAGACGCGCCTCGCTGAGCCGGTCGCGGAACCAGCTCGCGCTGGCCGAGCCGATCTTGCCGCTGATCGCAAGCGCCCGCCGGCCGCGGCCCGATCCGTCGATGTCGACGTCGGGAATCACCGCGGACGTCATGCTGGCCGCGATGTAGGTCTCGCGCCAGAAATCCCAGGCGCCCGGCGTCGACAGGTCCCGGTAAGCCTGGATGGCGACGCTCGACAGCAGCAGCACGAAGATGATGATGGACCAGAGCGAGAACCGGAACGCGCGGGGCGGCGATGCCACGTTCCCTTGCGGCGTCGGCGGAGGCGAGGCCGAAGGGCGCGGAGCGAATGGAGACGGCGCCTGCCGCGGCGGCGCAACGCGGGGACCGGTCGGCGACGAACGGTGGCCCGTTCCATCATCCTGGCGATCGTCGACAGACAAGCCTGACCCTCCGGAACGCGCGCCCCGACGGCGCGGAACTGCGCGCCTGTCTACACGGCCGAAGGCCTGAGGTATAGGACAGCGGCGCCGTCAGGGCGCCGCAGCCGTCTCGAACCTAGTGAGCTGGAGCGGCGAGCGCCGCGGTCCGCTTCGAGGGCTGCTTGACCGGCTTCGCCGCGGCGGGCTGCGCGGCCGCGCCGTCCCAGCCGCCGGCGGGCGCCGGCACGTTGACCGCATCGCTCGGCTGCGGCTCGGCGGTGAAGGTCTGGATCGCCAGCTTCGCTGCGGCCAGCGACTGCGGGTCGAGCCGCTTGGCAATATCGTCGCGCTTGTGGCCGGCGTCGGCGTCGCCCTGCGCGGCCGCGAGGCTGAACCACTTGAAGGACTCGGCGAGGTTCTGTTCGACACCGATGCCGCGGGCATAGAGGATGCCGAGATTGACCTGGCTGTCGGCAACGCCGCGATCGGCCGCCTTGCGGAACCATTGCGCGGCGCTCTTGTAGTCGGCGCCCTTGCCGCCGCCATCGGCGTCGAGCACGGCGAGATTGTGCATCGCCTTGGCGTTGCCGCGCTCGGCGGCCTGCACGTAGTAGCGTCGTGCCACATCGAAGTCGCGCTTCACGCTGAGGCCCTTCTCGTAGAAGGTGCCGAGCCGGAACATCGCGGGCACCACGCCGGCCTGCGCTGCGCGGGCATACCATTTGGCGGCTTCGTCGACATTGGTGGTCACGCCCTTGCCCTCGGCAAAGCGGACGCCGACTTCATAGGCCGCGGCCGCATCGCCCTTGATCGCGGCGCTGCGCAGCGCCGGACCACCGATCGCATCGGGCAGCTTCTCGCCCGCCGGGATCTGGACCATGGCGAGCTTGCCGCCGAGCGGCGGCGCGGTCGGAATCGTGCCGGTGACGTCGTTGGCGGCGGCTGTTGGCGCCGCGGTCGGCTCAGGCGCGACGGCGGGTGCGGGCGCGATTGCCGGTGGGATCGTCACCTGCGCGCTGTCGAGCGTGTTCGGCGCCGGAGTATTGTTGGACTGGCGGCCGAGCGGGGTCGGCGAGGTCATCGACGGCCCGGGCACTGACGGTCCGGGTCCGCCGGACGGCGCAGCCGGGGCGGGCGCGAAGGAATTCTCGGCAGGCGGCTGCATGGGCGGCGTGGCCGGCTCGCTGTGCTCGATCGTCGGCACCTGCGGCGCGGAGCTGGTGTCGAGCAGGTTCATCGCCATCTTGGCGGTCGAGAGCAGGATCACGACCACGCTCGCGCCGACCAGCAGCGAACGGATCTTGGAGGTGATGGTCGAAGGCTGCGCCTCCGGCGCGCCAGTCGCCGTCGCGCCGGCCGCGGCCGTGCCGGCCTTGGCGGCAGCCGCCTTCGCGGCCTTGTCGGCCTTCTCCTTGGCCTTGGCTGCAGCCTTGCTCGCGGCGCGCGCCGCCTTCTCGTTGACGGGTTGCGCGGCAGCGGCCTGCGCGGCGCGGCGTGCGGCGGCGATGAAGCTCGATGTCGAGACCGGCTCCTTCTTGCCGGCGGGAAGATCAGAGATCGCGCGCTCGGAATCCGCGATCCGCTCCGACGGCGAAGCGCCGCGGCCGGAGGGGCGTGTACCCGGTTCGAGCGGATGATCCGGTGGCAGGTCCGGCGCGATCGCGGCGCGTGCGGACGCCGCATGCGGCTCGAGGATCTCGCTGATCGCACGCGGCGGCAGCGGCGGCGGCGGCGCGCTCTCGACCGGCTGCGCGGCATGGAATTCGCGCGGCGCGGACATGAAGTGCTCCTGCGCCAGCGCAGGATTGGGCAATTCGGGCCTGTACGATTCAGGCTTGTACGCTTCAGCTTTGGGCTGCGCGACCGGCTGCGACATCGCCGCGCGCGGCATTTCCATCCGCGGAGCTTCCATCCGCGGTTCGGCCGGCGCGGGAGCAGGCGGCGCGGTGCGCACCGTACGCAGATCGTTCTCGATCATCGCGAGACGATCGACGACATGGCCGAGCGTGTTGTGAACGGTCTCCAGCGAATCCTGGGTGCGGCGGTCGGTCTCCGACTGGCTGAAGCGGATGTCGGACAGCTCGCGCTTCACCATGTCGACGATGCCGCTGTCCATCATCGGCTGCGGCGAGGAGGTGTTGACGTTGCGGGCGGCGTCGGCGAGCGAGGCGATGTGGGGCGTGCTGCGCCTCGAGGTGCCGCATGATGTCATGCAGCGCTTCCTCGACCCGGCCGAGATTGCCGGAGCGCTGGTCGGCGGACTCCAGGCGCTCGAGCAGATACGAGACGCGCTGCTCGAGATGGGTGAATGCCGACGAACTGTCGTTGCCGACCTGCAGACGGTCGATCCGCTCCGACAGCGAGCGCAGGGCGCCTTCGATGGCATCGGTGTTGTCGTAGCCGGCCGGCCGCTCGCGGGTCTCCAGCGTCGAGGCCAATGCGGCAATGCGCTGCTCGATCCCGGCGAAGGCATCGCCATGGGTCTCGGCGCGCGACATCTGCGACAGCTGGTCGACCTTCGCGGCCAGCGCATGCACGTCCCCGGAGAGCTGCAGCAGCGCGTCGTTGGAGGCGACGTTGGAGACGATGGCGCGCAGCGCGGCGATCGCGCTCTCGAGCTGATGCACCGTCGACGGATCGTCGTTGGCGCGCAGGATCATGTCGAGCTTGGCGCCGAGATTGCGGATTGCCTCGTCGTAGCCGGTGAGCTGCTCGGCGGGCGTGAGCGTGCGCAGCGACTCGCGGATCTCCGACAGCGCGCGTTCGATGCCGGCGATCGCCTGGCCCTGGCCGTTGCGGCCCTCCTGGCGGAGCTCGTCGATCCGGTGATGCAGCGAGCGGATCTCGTTCTCGATCGACTCGATCGCCCGGCGCGGCATCGCCTCGGTGATCGCCTGGCGGATTTCCGCAAGCTCGCCGCGGAAGGCCGCGATCGACTGTTCAATATGGTCGGGCCGCTGCAGCGCCTCGATCTGGCTCGTGATCTTGAGCAGCTGACGCTCGAGCGAGGAGAAGTCGGGCCCGGCAGGCGGCGGTGGCGCATAGGCGGCCATCGGCGGCGCCGATTGCGGCATCGGCGGCGCGCCGCGCGGCGGCATCTGGCGTTGCGCTGATACGTCGAGCTCGTTCTGGCGCGCGGCGATCTCCGCGATCGCGAAATCGAACGAGGCCGGGCTCAGTGGCGGCGAGGGGCGATAGACCTGGGCTGCGGCGCGCTCGACCGCCTCCGCCTGGCGCAGCCTCTCCTCCAGTTGCCGGTCATGCATCTGCGGCTCGCGCTGCATCTGCGACTCACGCATCGGCTGTGGCTGCGGCTCGCGCGCCGGCTGCGGCCGCGAAATTTGCGACAGCCGGGCATCGAGGCGCGAAATCGCGTCGTTCAGCTGTCGCGCGACGGCGGGCTGGCCGCGCGGCACTTCGGCGCGCACCGCTTCGGCGCGCGTCAGAGGCTTTGCAATCTGTTCGATCTGCCGGGTGATGGCGTCGAGCCGCTGGTGGATATCGGCGACCTCGCGGCTTTCCCGGCTCGGCATCGGCTGCCGTTGCTCCATGCGCCAATCCGGCGGGCTCGGTTCACCGACGGTGGAGTTGAGCCAGTCGTTCAGCGACATGCCGGCGCGGCGCGCAGCCGCCTCGGCCCTGTCGCGGACGGAGGGATCGATGCCGTCAACACTCCACGATACGCGCGAATTCATGATTCCGTCCGGTCCCGACTCCGGCGCTACACCCTGCGCCCGCAGCCTCCCCGCGCATTCCCGTTAAGAGACAATCGAATTCTGCGCCGGGCGTCTGCCTCAGCTGCTGACTTTTTCCCGTCACGGTAAATAACGGGTTAAGGAATGCGCCCGACGGGCGCTAAAGTTAGGGAATCCGGGAACCTGTTGCGCCGGATCAGGACAGCGACTTGCGTCGCCGCCAAGCTTCTCCTTCCCCCTAAAAGGGGGAAGGTCGGGATGGGGGTTTGCCGCAGGCGACGCTGTATGTGGAGAGCGATGATCCCCACCCGCTTTGCTCTGCGAGAAAAGCGACCTCCCCTTTTCAAGGGGAGGTTGGAGATTTGTTTCTAGCCGTTGCTTTCGCGCTTGCCGTCGTCGAGCGGCAGCACGTTGCTGCGGCCGGACATCGCCGAGAGCGCGTCGAGCGCCTCCTCGCACCATTCCACCACCATGCGCTCATGGCGCATGCCGAGGCGCAGGCTGAGCATCTTGCCGACATCGGCCGGCGGCGCGGTGCCGTCGGGAAAGCGCTTGTTGAGCAGGCGCTCGTAGCGCTCATAGCGATCGCGATGATGCTCCAGCCGCGCCATCAGGTCGTTGCGCAGCGGCTCGATGTCGACGCAGTCGAGCGCATAGAGCCGGACCAGAAGGTCGTCCTTGATCGAGGGCGGCACGCTCGGGCGCGCTGCCCAGTGCTTCAGTGCCGCGCGGCCTTCGGCGGTCAGGGTATAGACCAGCTTGTTGGGCTTGCCGGACTGCACCACCTCGCGGCCCTGGACGTGCCCCTTGTCGCGCAGCCGCGAGAGCTCCCGGTAGATCTGCTGATGGTCGGCCTTCCAGAAGAAGCCGATCGACGCATCGAACGTCTTGGCGAGCTCATAGCCCGTCATCGGACGTTCCGTGAGGCAGGCAAGGATTGCGTCACCGAGTGCCAACGCCCACCTCCATCTCAGTTCCCCAAAAGGTCATGCTGAAGTTCGCTTGACTTTATGCGTTAGTGTGCATATGCGTCAATATGCATATGGTGATCGGCGTGCCGCTGTCGCGTGCGCCGATGTCCAGGCTTCTTAACCCCGCCGCAGGAGACGTCCGAATGAGCAAGCCGGGCCTCGACAAGTGGTACGCCTACATGAAGTCCCACGACACCGCCGCCCTGTGGGACCTGCTGCATCCCGACGCGGTGTTCGAAAGCCCGGTCGTGCACACGCCGCAGCGCGGCCGCGACATCACCTTCAAATATCTCACCAGCGCCGCCAAGGTGCTCGGCGGCCCGACCTTCAAGTATCTCGGCGAGTGGCGCAATGACGCCGGCGCGGTGCTCGAATTCGAGAACGAGATCGACGGCATCAAGCTCAACGGCGTCGACATCATCACATTCGATGGTGACGGCCGGATCACGCATTTCAAGGTGATGGTGCGTCCGCTCAAGGCGATCAACCTGCTGCATCGGATGATGGGCGAGGAGTTGATGAAGCAAAGCGGCGCAACTTCGCAATCACAGTCGCGATAGCATCTGCCGCGGACCTCCGGAACCGGATAAGGTCCGCTCCAACAACCCAAGGACACGCTGCGCAGCGTCCGTCGCATATGCGGCCACGTGCCAGCCGGGAGACCAGCATGCCAACCTACAAAGCCCCCGTCGAAGACGTCAGCTTCCTGCTCAACGACGTTTTCCAGATCGACCGCTACGGCAATCTTCCCGGCTTCACCGATGCCTCGGCCGATGTACGCGAGGCGATCCTCGGCGAGGCCGCCAAGCTCAGCGAAGAGGTGCTGCAGCCGCTCAATCGCACAGGCGATCTCGAAGGCTGCAAGCGCAATGACGACGGCAGCGTCGCCACGCCGAAGGGCTTCAAGGACGCCTTCAAGCAGGTCGCCGAAGGCGGCTGGCTCGGCCTCTCGGCGCCGACGGAATTCGGCGGCCAGGGCCTGCCGGTGACGCTCTCGCAGGCGGTCAACGAATTCCAGATCTCCGCCAACATGGCGTTCTCGATGTATGGCGGGCTGACCATGGGCGCGACCGCGGCGCTCCTGGTGCACGGCACCCCCGAGCAGAAGCAGACCTATGTGCCGAAGATGGTCGCCGGCCAGTGGACCGGCACCATGAACCTGACCGAGCCGCAGTGCGGCACCGATCTCGGCCTGCTCCGCACCAAGGCGGTGCGCCAGGCCGACGGCAGCTTCAAGATCACGGGCACCAAGATATTCATCTCCGCCGGCGAGCACGACCTCACTGAGAACATCATCCATCTGGTGCTGGCGCGCATCGAAGGCGCGCCGGCCGGCATCAAGGGCGTCTCGCTGTTCGTGGTGCCGAAGGTGCTGGTCAATGCCGACGGCTCGCTCGGGGCTCGCAACGGCGTCAGCTGCGGTTCGATCGAGCACAAGATGGGCATCCACGGCAATTCCACCTGTGTGATGAACTACGACAACGCCACCGGCTGGCTGATCGGCGAAGAGAACAAGGGCATGCAGGGCATGTTCGTGATGATGAACGAGGCTCGCCTCGGCGTCGCCGTGCAGGGCCTCGCGCAGTCCGAGGTCGCCTATCAGAACGCGGTCGCCTATGCCCGCGAGCGCCTGCAGGGCCGCTCGCTGACCGGCGTGAAGGAACCCGAGAAGCCGGCCGATCCGATCATCGTGCATCCCGACGTGCGCCGCACGCTGCTCACCATCCGCGCCTTCAACGAGGCAGCGCGCGCCATGGTGGTGTGGACCGCGCTGAAGAGCGACGTCGCGCACCGCTCCAACGACGCTGGGGATCGCCAGGCTGCCGACGATCACATGGGCCTGATGACGCCGGTGCTGAAGGGCGTCCTGACCGACACCGGGTTCGCCAACACGGTCTCGGCGCAGCAGATGTTCGGCGGCCACGGCTACATCGCCGAGCACGGCATGGAGCAGTTCGTGCGCGATGCGCGCATCGCGATGATCTATGAAGGCGCCAACGGCATCCAGGCGCTCGACCTGGTCGGCCGCAAGCTGCCGCGCGACGGCGGCCGTGCCGCGATGGCGTTCTTCGGCGAGGTCGGCGCTTTCGCCAAGGAGCATGGTGCCGACGAGGCTATGAAGCCGTTCATCACCCCGCTCTCCACCGCGCTCGGCCATCTGCAGCAGGCCACCGGCTGGCTGATGCAGAACGCGCTGGCCAAGCCCGACAATGCCGGCGCCGCGGCGACCGACTACATGAAATTGTTCGGCCTCGTCGCGCTCGGCTACATGTGGGCGAAGATGGCCAAGGTGGCGCAGGACAAGGCCGCCGCCGGCACCACGCCGTACCTCAACACCAAGCTCGTGACCGGCCGCTTCTTCATGGAGAAGTTGCTGCCGGAGACCGCCGTGCATCTGGCCCGGATCCAGAGCGGCAGCGCCACCACGATGGAATTGGCCGCGGAAGCGTTCTGAAGCGTTTTCCAGCGAAGTGGAGACCGGTTCGCGTGAAGAAAACGCGTCAAACAAGAAAGCCTTGAAAAATTGCCGCCGCACGGCTGCGGCGGCGTGTCCTTCCGTATATATTATGATCCTCATATCAAGGAGGGCGTCATGCCTGAGGCATACATCTACGATCACGTTCGTACCCCGCGCGGCCGCGGCAAGGCCGACGGCGCACTGCACGAGGTCACCGCGCTGGCGCTCGCCACGGTGCCGCTGAAGTCGCTCAAGGAGCGCAACAGTCTTCCCGAGGACTCCGTCGACGACGTCGTGCTCGGCGTGGTCGACCCGGTCGGCGAGGCCGGCTCGGACATCGCCCGTTTCGCGGCGCTGAACGCCGGCCTCGGCGAGAAGGTGCCGGGCGTGCAGATCAGCCGCTTCTGCGCCTCCGGCCTCGATGCCGTGAACTTCGCCGCAGCCCAGATCATGAGCGGCCAGCATGAGCTCGTGATCGGTGGCGGCGCGGAATCGATGAGCCGCGTCGGCATCGGCGCCTCCGGCGGCGCCTGGCCGATGGATCCCTCGATGGCGGTGCCGGCCTATTTCATGCCGCAGGGCATCTCGGCCGATCTGATCGCGACCAAATACGGTTTCTCGCGTGACGACGTCGACGCTTACGCGGTGCAGAGCCAGCAGCGCGCGGCCAAGGCCTGGGACGAGGGCCGCTTCGGCAAGTCGGTGGTGCCGGTCAAGGACGTCAACGGCCTGACCATCCTCGCCAAGGACGAGCACATGCGCCCGACCACGACGATGCAGTCGCTGGCGCAGCTGCAGCCGTCCTTCGCGGCGATGGCGGCGATGGCCGGCTTCGACGCGGTGGCGATGCAGTCGCATCCCGAGGTCGAGAAGGTCAATTACGTGCATCACGCCGGTAATTCCTCCGGCATCGTCGACGGCGCCGGCGCCGTGCTGCTCGGCAGCAAGGAGGCGGGCGCCAAGCACGGGTTGAAGCCGCGGGCGAAGATCCGCGCATTCGCCAATATCGGCTCGGAGCCCGCGATGATGCTGACCGGCCCGGTCGACGTCACCGAAAAGCTGTTCGAGCGCTCCGGCATGAAGAAGTCGGACATCGACCTGTTCGAACTCAACGAGGCCTTCGCCTCGGTGGTGCTGCGATACATCCAGGCGTTCGACATCGACAACGCCAAGATCAACGTCAATGGCGGCGCGATCGCGCTCGGCCATCCGTTAGGGGCGACCGGCGCGATGATCCTCGGCACCGTGCTCGACGAGCTCGAGCGCACCAACAAGGAAACCGCGCTGGTGACGCTGTGCATCGGCGGCGGCATGGGCACCGCCACCATTATCGAGCGCGTCTGAGGCGAGGGGAGCGAGCAACATGGCTTACAAGAATTTCAAGTTCGATGTCGACGCCGACGGCATTGCGCTCGTCACCTGGGACATCCCTGATCGTTCGATGAACGTGTTCGACGAGATCTCGACCCAGGAGATCGGCGAGATCATCAAGCAGACGACCAGCGATCCTGCGATCAAGGGTGTCGTAATCACCTCGGCGAAGGAGGCGTTCTGCGCCGGCGCCGACCTCTCGATGCTCGAGGGCATGAACCGCTCTTACGCGCAGCTCTTCAAGGAGAAGGGCGAGGAAGCCGCGAACCAGATGCTGTTCGAGCAGAGCCGCCAGATGTCGCAGTCGTTCCGCGCGATCGAGACCTCGGGCAAGCCGTGGGTCGCCGCGATCAACGGCCTTGCGCTCGGCGGCGGCTTCGAGATCACGCTGGCCTGCCACTACCGCGTCGCGGCCGAGAACCGGAAGACCCGGCTCGGCCTGCCCGAGATCAAGGTTGGCCTGTTCCCCGGCGCCGGCGGCACCCAGCGCGTGCCGCGTCTTGTGCAGCCGGCGGACGCGATGCAATTGCTGCTCAAGGGTGAGGCGGTCAATCTCACCCGCGCCAAGGCACTCAACCTGATTCACGCGGTGGTGCCGGCAGCCGACCTGATCAAGGCCGCGAAGGACTGGATCAAGGGCGGCGGCAAGGCGGTCGCGCCGTGGGACGAGAAGGGCTTCAAGCTGCCCGGCGGCCCCGTCTTCTCCAAGATGGGCATGCAGATGTTCCCGGCCGGCAACGCGATCTATCGCCGCGAGACCTACGACAATTATCCGGCCGCGCGCGCCATCATGAGCTGCGTCTATGAGGGCCTGCAGCTTCCGATCGACGCCGCGCTGCGGGTCGAGTCGCGCTACTTCACCAAGGTGCTGCGCTCGAAGGAAGCGGCGGCGATGATCCGGTCGCTGTTCCTGTCGATGCAGGAACTGAACAAGGGCGCCCGCCGCCCGGCGGGCGTGCCGCCGACCAAGGTCAAGAAGCTCGCCGTGATCGGCGCCGGCTTCATGGGCGCCAGTGTCGGCTATGTCTCGGCGCAGGCCGGCATCGACGTCGTGCTGGTCGATCGCGACCAGGAAAGCGCCGACAAGGGCAAGGGCCACGCCAAGACCGTGGTCGACGGCCTGATCGCCAAGGGACGGATGAAGCAGGACGCGGCCGATGCCATCTTGGCGCGGATCTCGGCCACATCAGACTACAACGTGATCTCGGACTGCGACCTCGTCATCGAGGCGGTGTTCGAGGATCGCAAGGTCAAGGCGGATACCTATGCCAAGGCCCAGCCGCTGCTGAAGCCGGGCGCGATCTTCGCCTCCAACACCTCGACCCTGCCGATCAATTCGCTGGCCGAGGAGTTCAAGGATCAGGGCAAGTTCATCGGCATCCACTTCTTCTCGCCGGTCGAGAAGATGATGCTGGTCGAGATCATCCTCGGCAAGAACACCGGCGACGTCGCGCTGGCGACCGCACTCGACTATGTCCGCGCGATCGGCAAGACGCCCATCGTGGTGAACGACTCCCGTGGCTTCTTCGCCAACCGCTGCGTGATGCGTTACATCTCCGAGGGCAACGAGATGCTGCTCGAGGGCGTGCCGCCGGCGATGATCGAGAACACCGCCAAGATGGCCGGCATGCCGGTCGGGCCGCTGTCGCTGCAGGACGAGGTCGCGCTCGATCTCGGCCTGAAGATCACCAAGGCGACCGAGGCCGATCTCGGCCCCAACGCGATCGACCAGGCGCAGAAGAAGCTGATGGTCGAGATGGTCGAGAAGCAGGGCCGCTTCGGCCGCAAGAACGGCAAGGGCTTCTACGACTATCCCGAGAAGGGCAAGGGCCAGAAGAGCCTGTGGCCGGGGCTCGCCAATCTGCAGCCCAAGCAGCTCGATCCCGACACGCTCAGCGTCGAGGAGTTGAAGCAGCGCTTCCTGGTGGTGCAGGCGGTGGAGGCCGCGCGCACCGTCGAGGATCACGTCATCACCGACGTGCGCGAGGCCGATGTCGGCTCGATCCTCGGCTTCGGCTTCGCGCCGTTCACCGGCGGCGCGCTGTCCTACATCGACTTCATGGGCACCAAGAACTTCGTCGCACTCTGCCACAGCTTCGAGAAGAAGTACGGCTCGCGCTTCACGCCGCCGAAGCTGCTCGAGGAGATGGCCGCCAAGGGCGAAACCTTCTACGGCCGCTTCCCGCCGAAGAAGCAGGCGGCGTAAACTTCTGGGGCGAACTCGCGCAGGATCAAGCCGGTCATCGATCCGACTTGATCCTGTTGCGCGACGGTCATGCGCGTCAAAGTCCCGCCACGCTCGTTCCCCACTGGCACCACGCTGCTGGCATCACTCTTGCTCGTCGATCGCCGGGGCGACGATCAGCGTGAGGGTGTCGTGCGATGAGTTCTGCGTTCAAGGAAGGTGCCGCGGAGATCGCGCCGAAGGATTCCTTGTTTTCCTTGCGGTCATCGCGGTGGCGGAAGCCGCTGCGTCTGCGGGGCAAAGGCCCGTCATGGGCCGGCCTCGCGCTACTCGTTCTGGCCGCGGATATTGTGCTCGCCGCGACGGTCTGGCAGGCCGTCAATTTCTTCCGCCATTGAGCCGTCAGTCTCCGGAGAGAGCAAGGCGCCAGCGAGATAGGCGAACTGGTTGAACGCGAGACAGGCGACGACGATCGGAGCGCCAGTGGCAAAGGAGAAGCCGTCGGATTGGAGCACGATCGCCGCGAGCACCGCGACCAGCGGCGACTCCAGCATCAATGTCCAAACCCGAAAGTACAAACTGGTTGCCAGCCCAACCAGGGTGCTGGTCAATAAAAGGGTAAAGGCGATCGTCACATTTTTAGACCAGTTGGAGCGGAGGGCGCGCCGCAGGTCATAGTCGGTCAGTTGGATCGCGCGAACAAGGACGGCCACGCCCTCAGCCGGAACTACACCGACTTAGTATTAATCGCTTTAATGCAGGTTAAATTGAGACGTTCCGCCTCCGGTGTCGAGAGAGAGGATCGGCGAACCCACAACAAAAAAGAGCCGGATCGGCCGACCCGGCTCTATCGCGGTCGCTGTGAGCGAGCTCAGGCCGCCTTGAGCAGGCCTTCCTTCTTCAGCGCCTCCTGCACCTTCGGGCGCGCCGCGACGCGGGCCTTGTAGGCGGTCACGTTCGGCAGGCCGGAGAAGTCGAAGCCGAGCCGATCCTGCGCCCACATGATCATGGTGAAGAGGTAGCCGTCGGCGACCGTGAACTGGTTGCCCATCAAATAGTCGCGTCCGGCGAGCTGGCTCTCGACATATTTGAACTTGCCCATGGCGCGGTCCTTGAAGAAGGCCTTGGCGTCGTCGGCGAGCACGGGCGAAAACATCGGGCCGAGATTCTTGTGCAGCTCGGTCGTGGTGTAGTTCAGCCATTCGAGCAGCTTGTAGCGCTCGTTGGAGTCCCGCGCCGGCGCCAGCTTCTTGTCGGCGGCCTTGTCGGCGATCGTCTGGATGATGATCGGCCCCTCGGTGACCATCTCGCCGGTATCCAGCGCCAGCGCCGGCACCTGGCCCTTGGGGTTCACCTGGAGGAAATCGTCGCCGTTTTCGAGCTTCTTGGCGCGGAGATCGACCTTGACCAGGTCGTAGGGCAGCCCGGCCTCGAGCAGGGCGATATGGGGGGAGAGGGAGCAGGCACCGGGGGTGTAATAAAGCTTCATAGGGGTATTCCTTCCCTTGTTCTTGGCGTCCGGAGAGGGATTGCCTACATGCGCCTGCATGAAATAGTCAAGATTGATGCAGATGCATTCAGTGCGGTACAGTCGGTGCCGGGACCCTATGAGCTAGACCATGAAACGCAAGCTATCGAGCGAGGCGACGGCCGCCTGGATCCGCCTGATGCGGGTGCCGAGCCGGGTGCTGGACTGCGTCGAGCAGGATTTGAAGAAGGCCGGTTTTCCGCCGCTCGCCTGGTATGACGCTTTGCTCGAGCTGTCCCGCGCGCCGTCGGGCGAGCTGCGCCCGGTCGAGCTCGAGCGCCAGATGCTGATCCCGCAATATTCGACCTCGCGGCTCATAGACAAGCTGGTCGACGAGGGGCTCGCCGCCCGCCGCGAATGCAAGATCGACAAGCGCGGCCAGTTCGTCGAGATCACCGAGGCTGGACGCGAGCTGCAGAAGCGGATGTGGAACGCCTATTCCGCCGCGATCGACAAGCATGTCGGCTCGAAATTATCCGACGCCGACGCAACCAGGCTGTGCGGCCTGCTCGACCGGCTCGGCTGCGCCTGCGGCGACGCCAAAGGCGACGTCAAGAACGAGACCAAGGCTGACAGCAAGGCTGCGCCTGCGCGAGACGGCGTGCCTGCCCGATGATATTGCTGATTCCATCATCCGCAGCCGTTGTGGCTCGCGGATGTCCCTGCCACCGCGCGCCTTCGATCGAAGCGCCCTTGAGTTGGATTATCTATGGCGCGTGACCAGATCGACATGACGCCGCTGCAGTCGCGCGACGAACTCGTGGCGTGGCTTGAAGCCGGCGTGAAGCCTGAGTCCGAATTCCGGATCGGCACCGAGCACGAGAAGACTCCGTTCACGCTGGAGGGCCATCAGCCCGTGCCCTATGAAGGCGCCAAGGGCATCGGCGCGCTGCTCGAGGGCATGAAGCTCTTGCTCGGCTGGGAGCCGATCATGGAGCGCGGCAACATCATCGGCCTCTATGATGTCACCGGCGGCGGCGCGATTTCGCTCGAGCCCGGCGGGCAGTTCGAACTGTCGGGCGCGCCGGTCGAAACCGTGCATCAGACGCAGTCGGAATTGATGGCGCATCTGGCGCAGGTGCGGGAGATCGCAACCCCGCTCGGCATCGGCTTCCTCGGCCTCGGCATGACGCCGTCCTGGTCGCGCGCGCAGATCCCCATGATGCCCAAGGGGCGTTACAAGATCATGCGAAACTACATGCCGAAGGTCGGCAAATACGGCCTCGACATGATGTTCCGGACCTGCACGGTGCAGACCAATCTCGACTTCTCCTCCGAAGCCGACATGGTGAAGAAGCTGCGGGTGTCGCTGGCGCTGCAGCCGATCGCGACCGCCTTGTTCGCCAACTCGCCGTTCACCGAAGGCAAGCCCAACGGCTTCCTGTCGTTCCGTTCCGAGATCTGGCGTGACACCGACAATGCGCGCAGCGGCATGGTGCCGTTCGCATTCGAGGACGGCATGGGCTTCGAGCGCTATGTCGATTACGCGCTCGACGTTCCGATGTATTTCGTCAAGCGCGGCGAGGAATATATCGACGTCTCCGGCTCCTCGTTCCGGGATTTCTTCGCCGGCAAGAATGCCGCCTTCCCGGGCGAGCGCCCGACCTTGTCGGACTGGGCCAATCACCTCTCGACGATCTTCCCCGAGGTGCGGTTGAAGCGTTACCTCGAAATGCGCGGCGCCGACGGCGTGCCGTGGGGCCGGCTGCCGGCGCTGCCGGCGTTCTGGGTCGGGCTGCTCTACGACAATGACAGCCTCGACGCCGCCTGGGACATCGTCCGCCACTGGACCGCGCCGGAGCGGCAGGCGCTGCGTGACGACGTGCCGCGTTTCGGCTTCAAGTCGCGGATCAAGGATCGCTATCTGTTCGAGATCGCCAAGGAGTGCCTGATCCTGTCGCATGCCGGATTGCGGCGGCGCGGCCGGATCGATCATCTCGGACGCGACGAGAGCCGCTTCCTCGAACCGCTCGAGCGCATCATCGAGGCCGGCCGCTCGCCGGCCGAGGAGATGCTGGAGAAGTTCAACGGTCCCTGGAAGGGCTCGGTGGAACCGGCCTATCAGGAATACGCCTTTTAGTCCCCGCTTGGATCCGATCCGGGCGTGAGGCGCGCGCGAACGGCGGTGGTGTCGCACCCGCCGTTCATCCGCCGTACAGGTTCATGGCGTTCAAATGACGCCCCGCTAAACGCGCGGGGCTGCGCGAATTTGAAAGCAATCTCATGGGGATAGGCCGCCACTTTAGGGCGTGTGTGGTGATGTTTGCGGTCCTTGCGGCCGCGGTCGTCGCGCGCCCGGCATTGGCGCAGACCAATTTCGACCGCCCCGGCGGCGACTATCTCAACGCGCCGGTGACGACGGGCGATCCGGCCGATTGCGCGCTGACCTGCGAGCGTGACCGCCGTTGCCGCGCCTGGAGCTTCAACTATCCGACCGACGCCAATAATGGGGCGGTGTGCTGGCTGAAGAGCACCGTGCCGCCACGGGTGCAGAACGTCTGCTGCGTCTCCGGGGTGCGCGGCGCGGGTGTGGTCGAGCCGCGCAACGGCGCCATCGAAACCTCGATCGACCGGCTCGGCGGCGACTACAAGAATTTCGAGCTGAAGAGCAGCGACGGCGACGAGGCCTGCCAGGCCGCCTGCACCGCCGACAACAAGTGCCGCGCCTGGACCTACGCCCGGCCCGGCTATGCCGGCCGCGACGCGCATTGCTTCCTGAAGAAAGAGATCAAGCCGCCGCGCCGCAAGGCGGGGTTCACGTCGGGCGTGGTGCGTTGATTCTGTAGCCCGGATGGAGCGAAGCGCAATCCGGGACCGCGCTCTGAACTGCACCCCTGATGTGAGACACGATAATCAGGGACAGGTGCCGAGCGCTTGAGGCGGCTGGGCGGGTTGATGGGTTACGGGCGCGATGCGGGGCTGCTGCGCAGCAGCCCTGCATCGCGGTAAACTTGCTTCGAACTCGGCTGGCGGCCGATAAGCCAGGGCCGAGTGTAGCCGTTGGCGATTGTACACCTCCTCGATGAAGGCGCCGATTGCATTTCTGGCATGCTGCGCATCGCGGTAAGTCTGGCCGTTGACCTCCTCCTGTTTGAGGGTCTTCATGAAGCTCTCCGCCTTGGCATTGTCGTAGGGATTGCCGACCCGGCTCATGCTCGGGGCAATGTCGTGCCGCTGAAGTAGGTCCGTGTAGTCGCCGCAGGCATACTGGATGCCGCGATCGGAGTGGTGGATCAGGCTACCGGGCGTCGGCTGGCGCGCCGCCAACGCCATGGAGAGCGCTGTAACCGCCAGACGCGCCTCCAGGTGCGTTTCCAGAGCCCAGCCGATCACGCGCCGGCTGAAGGCATCGAGCATGATGGCGAGATAGGCGAACTCCTCCTGCAGACGGATGTAGGTGATGTCCGCCACCCAGAGCTGGTCGAGGCCATCAGGCACCATGCCGCGGGCGAGGTTCGGTACCACGCGCCAGGGGTGGCGCGAGTCTGTCGTCACAGGCACGAACGGCCGCTGCCGCAAGCACAACAGATTGTCCTCTCGCATCAGGCGCAGCACGCGTTTGCCGTTCACCGCCAAGCCCTCACGGCGCAACTGGGCGGCGATGCGGCGATAGCCGTAATGCCGATAGGCAAGCGCCAGCCGCTGGATCGCGTCCCGCACGCCGGTTTCTTCGGCACGTGGGGCGGAAGCCGCCCAGTGCCGGTAATAGCCGGCCCGACTGACGCCAGCCAGCACGCACATCCGCTCGATCGTCAGCTCGCCTTGCCGCGGGGGCATCGTCATCGCCTGGATGACCGCGTAGACCCCGTCACGCCAGGCCCGGTGCTCGGCCGGCGTGCTTCCTTGACCCGCCGCAAGGCTTGCCGAAAAAAATCCAGTTCAATCTGCTGCTGGCCGATCTTGCGCTCAAGCTCGGCAATGCGCTCCGGCGCACCAGGGTCGGCAGTCGCAACATCGCGTGCCCGCTCCTTCACGCTCGGCGCAACCGCATCACTTTTGCGCGGCCGGCCGATCGGCCGCAGCGCCTCCGCCCCGCCGGCACGAAATAGATCGCGCCATGCATAGAGGTCCTTACGCAACACATTCAGCTCCTGGGAAAGAGCCTTTATGCGCTCACCCGCCAGAATGCGACGGACCGCCTCGAGCTTAAACTCTCGGCTGAAAACACGGGGTGATTTGTTGGACATACATTCTCCGTTAGAGAACTGTCCCTAATTTCCCGTGTCTCACTTTTGGGGTGCACTCCACTCACCGCGGACGGGCCTGCCCCGGATTTCGCTGCGCTTCATCCGGGCTACGAAGCGACGACAGGCTACTCCGCCGCCAGCACCGTGATCTCGGGCCAGAGCGCCTTCCAGCGCGCCGCCTTCGTCGCATAGTTCGCCGGCGAAAAGTTCGCGGTTCGGTTCGGCCGCACGATCATGCCGGCGACATCATCGAAACCGTTCGGCGCATAGACGTCGTAGCCGCGCGTGGTGCGGCGGATGCCGATCTGCGTGTTTTCGGTGAGGAAGCGATCGATGCCGTCGATCGAACGCGACAGCGCCGGGTAGGACAGGCCGTGCTTGTCGGGATACCAGAGATGGACGCGGGCCTGGTTGCGCACCTCGATCGCGACACCGAGATGGCCAAGCCGTGCCTTGAGTTCGCGAATCACGGCGTCCTCGCCTCCCATGAGGTATCCGGATCGAAATAGAAGATGTCGTGGTCGCTGATGCCATGATCGAGCGGCCGGCTGGTCAGCACGTTCCACACGGTCTGCACTAGGCAGCCGGCGACCAGCCACGCATCGGGCAAGCCGAGGCGGTACAACTCGTCGGTGATGGCTTGATTGGCCGGGTTGCGCAGCGCGGCTGCGAGGAATTCGTCCTGCGTCACGACGAGGCGGTCGCGTCGTAGTCCCGGACCGCCTTCTTCGACGCCAGCGTGCGCCAGTGCCGGCGCCGCAAGGGCTCGACGGTGTGACGTTTGGCCTTCGACAGGCGGATCAGGACCGTCGGGTAATCGCGGTAGTGATCGGTGAAGTAGAACACTTGGGGCTGATGCTCGACCAGCACGTCGCGTTCCTCCGGCGGCACGCCCGGCATCACCAGGCTGTCGCCGTCCTCCTTGAGCCGCACCAGCATCTTGTTGCGCACCCTCAGCGCCGGCGTGCCATAGGACGAGCCGTCCTCGACCTCCGGCCATGCCAGCGCGATGTGCCTGATGTCGTCGAAGGTCACGACTATCATCCCGCAAGGAATGTAGCCCGGATGGAGCGAAGCGAAATCCGGGACATCTTGCCGAGTGGGAGATCCCGGATTGCGCAGCGCTCCATCCGGGCTACGCGTCTACTGCACCGAGGTGAAGAAGCGCGCGAGGCGGAAGCCTGAGAGCCAGGTCCAGACCGGCTGGCTGCGGATGCCGAGGTCCCAGGAGCCGACCACGGCGTCGGCGCGGCCGATCAGATTGTCGATCGGCAAGAGGCCGACGCCGCCGTCGCGCACCGGCACGCGGCTATCGGCGGAATTGTCCCGATTGTCGCCGAGCACGAACAGTTTGCCCGGCGGCACCGTCACCTCTTGGGTGTTGTCGAGCCGGCCGTTGTCGCGAATCTTGAAGATCGCGTGGTTGACGCCGTTCGGCAGCGTCTCGATGTAGCGATACGCCTCCTCGCCGCCGCCGCGATCGTCTTCGGCGAAGCCGGTGCCGTCGGGCTTCAGCGTCGCCGCATGATCGTTGATGAAGAGCTGACCCTGCCGCATCTGGATGCGGTCGCCGGGCAGCCCGACCACGCGCTTGACCCAGGCCTGCGAGCGGTCGCCCGGCCAGCGGAACACGACAACGTCGCCGCGCTTCGGCGTCTCGCCGAACACGCGGCCGGTTTCCGGCAGCGTGATCTGGATCGGCAGCGAAGCCGCGCCGTAGCCATAGGGATATTTCGAGGCGACCAGCGCGTCGCCGATCAGCAGCGTCGGCTCCATCGATCCCGACGGCACGTAGAACGGCTCGGCGATCGCGCCCTTGGCGAGGAACACGACGGCCACGATCGCGGCCAGTTGCACGGCCTGCCCGCGCCAGCTGGTCGGCTTGGCCGTCACGACTTCGTTTCCGCTGCTCACTAGCCCGTTCCTCCGACCGTAATCCGTTCCATCCTGAGCGTCGGTTGGCCGACGCCGACCGGCACGCCCTGGCCGTTCTTGCCGCAGGTGCCGATTCCCGTATCCAGCGCAAGATCGTTGCCGATCATGGTGATCCTGTGGAGATCGGTCGGTCCGTTGCCGATCAGCATGGCGCCCTTCAGCGGCGCGCCGAGCTTGCCGTTCTCGATCTTGTAGGCTTCGGTGCACTGGAACACGTATTTGCCCGAGGTGATGTCGACCTGGCCGCCGCCGAAATTGGCGGCGTACATGCCGTTCTTCACCGAGGCGATGATCTCGGCCGGGTCGCGGTCGCCCGACAGCATGTAGGTGTTGGTCATGCGCGGCATCGGCACATGGGCATAGCTCTGCCGACGACCGTTGCCGGTCGGCTTCATGCCCATCAGCCGGGCGTTCTGGCGGTCCTGCATGTAGCCGACCAGAATGCCATCCTCGATCAGCACGGTGCGGTTGGTCGGCGTGCCCTCGTCGTCGATCGAGAGCGAGCCGCGGCGCGAGGCCATGGTGCCATCGTCGACCACGGTGACGCCCTTGGCGGCGACCTGCTGGCCCATCAGGCCGGCAAAGGCGGAGGTCTGCTTGCGGTTGAAGTCGCCCTCGAGCCCGTGGCCGACGGCCTCATGCAGCATCACGCCGGGCCAGCCGGCGCCGAGCACCACGTCCATCTCGCCGGCGGGCGCCGGCACCGATTCGAGATTGACCAGCGCCTCGCGCAGCGCGCCGTCGGCGGCGTCGCGCCAGGCCTTGGTCTCGATGAAGCGGGCATAGCCCTCGCGGCCGCCATAGCCCTTGCTGCCGCTCTCCTGGCGGTCGCCCTGGCCGGCGACGACGGAGATGTTGACGCGCACCAGCGGGCGGATGTCGCGATAGCTCTCGCCGTCGGGCCGCAGGATCTCGACCACCTGCCAGGTCGCGGTGAGGCTGGCCGAGACCTGACGCACCCGCGGGTCCTTTTCCCTGACATAGGCGTCGATCTCGCCGAGCAGCTTGACCTTGGCCTCGAACGCCGGGCCGTCCAGCGGGTTCTCGTCGCCATAGAGCTTGATGTTGGTGTGGGCGGGCGCCGCGGCGAAAGTGCCGGCATAGCCGCCGCGCACGGCCGCGACCGCATCCGCGGCGCGGATCAGCGCCGGGATCGAGACGTCGGAGGAATGCGCATAGCCGACCGCGTCGTCCTTGACCGCGCGCAGGCCGAAGCCCTGCGAGGTGTCATAGGTCGCCTGCTTCAGCCTTCCGTTGTCGAACACCAGCGCCTCGGTCTGCCCGAACTCCAGGAACAGCTCGCCGTCGTCGGCGCCTTCAAGGCCGCGGGACACCTCGCGGCGGACAGCATCGCGGTCTAGATTGGCGCGGTCGAGCAGGGAGGTCGTGGCGGGATTGGTCATGGTCACTCCGACGCAATGCGATTGCTTGGCGATTCCTCGTCATCCTTGCCTGAAGCGCAACTGATTGCCAGTGGGGAACCCGGAAGCCAAGGATTTCGGGGGATTGAAGCAGAGACGAGCGGAAAACTCATCTTACAACCCGGAAACCTGTACCGGTCCCGGTTCAGGCCCGGACGGCGATCATCAAAGATAGTGGTTGGGGTGGCAAACCGGGAGTGCCTGCGGCTATGCGGTCGATCACAGTGCCCCGTCGGGCTCGTCACCTTGTCGTCATCACCTTGAGCGCCGATCCGCCTTCCGCGGCTGGCTTTCGCGCTCGGCTGCATCGGCCGATTGCGGCTTCGGCTGCGCGGTGCCTTGTGCCGAGGTCGGAAAGCCATGCTCCTGCGCCCACCGGTACAGCTCGTCGAACACCGGCTTGAGCGCCTTGGCGGACGGCGTCATCTCGTACTCAACCCGAGGCGGCACCTCGGGATAGACCGTGCGCTTGACGAGACCGTTGGCCTCGAGATCGCGCAGCTGCGTGGTCAGCATGTGCTGGGTTACGCCGGGGATCGACTGGCGCAGCTCGCCGAATCGCCGCTTGCGCTCGACCAATTGCCAGAGGATGTCGCCCTTCCATTTCCCGGCCAGCACCGACAGCGCGCGATGAAATTGCGCGGACAGGTCGCCGTTGCACGGCTCGGACGCCACCGGAGGCTCGGCGGGCTCAATAGTCAGTTTTTTCATACTACCTCACAAAAAGCATCCTACTTGTTCTTTTCATCTTACTCCCGAATTTAGACCACCGAAAGCCGCGGGCCAGCCGCCGATCGGTCGGGTGGCCGCGGTCCGGCCTTACGAACAACTCGGGAGTCATCAATGTCAGTTGCAGTTGCCGCGGCGCCGTCGCGCTGGAAATCCGTCAGCCTCTGGGTCGTCAGGGGACTGCTCGCTTTGGCCTTTGCCGCCGCTGGCGCCGCCAAGCTCTACGGTGTGCCTATGCTGGTCGAGGAATTCGAGCATATTGGGCTCGGTCAGTGGTTCCGCTATTTCACCGGATCGCTGGAGCTGCTCGGCGCGGTCCTGATCCTGCTGCCCCCGGTCGCGGCGTTCGGCGGCGTGCTGCTGAGCTGCATCATGGTCGGCGCCACCATCACGCATCTGTTCGTGATCGGCGGCTCGCCGGTGCCCCCCCTCGTGCTGCTGACATTGAGTGTGATCGTCGCCTACGCCAAGCGTAGCCAGTTCGCCCTGCTCGCGAGCGCGCCGTGAGGCGAGCGCGATGCGCATCTCTCGCCGCACGCTGACGGTCGTGACCGGGCTGGTGCTGGCCTTCGCGGTGCCGTTCGCCGCGACAATGCTGCTCACCGGTTCGGTCGCGGCGGTCTCGAAGCCCGAGCCGAAGAAGCCCGAGCCGCGCGTGCACCAAGTTGTGCTGCCGATCAACAGCGACGACCCGACCTCGATGCGGGCGCTGATCTCGACCGCGCTCAACCTCCCGAAATATTATCGGGAGCGCAACGAGCCGTTCGAGATCGAGGTCGTCGCCTACAATGCTGGCGTCCACATGCTGCGCGCCGATACCTCGCCGGTGAAGGATCTGCTGCGGGTGGTGCGGGGGCTCACGCCCGACATCCGCTTGGTTGTCTGCGAAGCCACCAAGCTCGGCATGGAGCGCGCCGAGGGACATCCGCTGGTGCTGCTCGATCATGTCGACCTGGTGCCGAACGGGCCCGGGCGCATCATCGAATTGCAGGAAGCTGGCTGGTCCTACATCCGGTCCTGAGCGATGTGGCCATCAAGCCAAGCGGAGAACTTGTCATGACGTCAGCTCACGCACCGACGCGCCGCGCGGTCGTTGCCGGCATGATTGGCGCCGGCGCCTCGCTCGCAATGCCCACCGGAGCTGCGCGCGCAGCGTCGGGACCGCCGCAATTCGGCACCATCCGGCATCAGTTCACGCAGGTCGAAGGCGCCCGCCCGGTGCCGCCGGTCGCGATCCCGGCGCTCGCCGGCGGCGCGCTCGATCTCACGGCGTTCAAAGGCAAGATGGTGCTGGTGAACTTCTGGGCCACCTGGTGCGCGGCGTGCCGGACCGAGCTGCCGATGCTGGACCGCCTTGCCGCCAGCGGCCGTCGCGATCTCGTGGTCGTCGCTATCAGCACCGATCGCAACCGCGCGCCGGTCGCGCCCTACGTCAAGCAGCTCAAGCTGCGCCACCTCGCGATCGGCTTCGATCCCGGTGGTCTCGTCTCGCGCGTCGACGCCGCCGAGGTCGATACGCCGTTCGCGCTCTACGGCATGCCGATCTCATTTTTGATCGGCATCACCGGGCAGGTCGAAGGCTACATGACGGGTGAGGCGGACTGGCTGTCCACGGAGGCGATCGCGTTGTTCGACTATTACGCCGGCGTCCGTTGAGATGGCGTAGCCCGGATGAAGCGCAGCGCAATCCGGGACTGGTCAATCCGCGATGATGGCGGCCCCGGATTGCGCTGCGCTCCATCCGGGCTACGCTTTCCTGTGCCGCTCGGCGCCGCTAGGGCAATTTGTCATACCCCTCCGCCAGGCCATTCAGGCTGAGCGGAAAGCCAATCCCTTCCTCGGGCGTCTCGAAGATGATGAAGGTCGCGGTCTTGGCGTTCTTGAGCTGGCCGAGCAGCTTGTCGTCCATCACGACCTCGGCGACGCAGCCATTGGGCAGGCATCTCACGAAACCGGCGCGGCCGACGTCCTGATTGTCGAGCTTGAGGCCGAGGCCGGAGGGCAGCAGCACGCCGAGCGGCGCGACCACGCGCATCAGGCGGCTCTTCTGGTCGGCGGTCTTCAGCACGATCACGGTCAGGCCGGCATTGGAGCGGTCTTCCGCTACCACGCTCTGGATCAGCGCGCATTGCTCGGCCTGGGCGCCGGGCGGAGTGTCGCAGCGGATCTGCCAGTCGCCGTGGACCGAGCGCACCGCGCCTTGCGCGTTCGCCGGCTGGGTCAGGCCAAGAGAAAGGCCAAGAGAAAGGCCGAGGCAGAGGGCCAGAATCGCGAGGCCGCCGAGCCGGCTGGCCATCGTCAAACGAATGTTCGAAGCGCCCATCCGGGTCGATCCTTATAGATGTTCGGTCGGTCCGGCCGTCCGCCGGTAGCACGCGCGCCACGATGCGCTTCCCGGAAGCGAATCATGATCTCATCTTCTTGTTTGAGCATGATCTTTCGGAAAACCGGTTTCCACTCTTCCGGATCATGCTCAGGCGTCGACTGATACCGCAATGACGGCGCCTTGAAGGCGATCGTGAAGCCATTCTCGCGCCGGATTGGGGCAGCCCGCAGCGAATCAGGTTCCTGTGCGCTGCCCTGTCTGTGGGTACATCCGGTAATCCCCCTGTCAAGCGGCATGGACAATTGGTCCAAGTGCTTTCGCTTGATTTTGCGGGAAAAATCGCAAGCGGCAGCTTCATCGCAGGCGCATGGCTTTCGGCCCCACTACTGCATTGCGAGCGCCGGAGAATTATGGTTTGAGAGGCTGGATTTCGACGCGTTCTAGCGATCTGGCTCCCGTACCCACCTTGACTCAGAGACGGGTATGTCCGGAAGGCCATTTGTCAGGGCGGATCGTGCTGCATTTTCGGCCACATGCCGGGGGTGCTTTGGGGAATAATGCAAGGGAGCGCGAGCGGCATGAAGATGTCGATTGGCCGGTTGGGCAGGCAATTGCTGGGGTTGGCGGTGGCGGGTGTGGCGTCTGTCGCCGCGGGATCGGCCTTCGCCGAAATGGGGCAGCCGGCGCCGTGGGAGCACACGCTGCAGGAAGGCGTGACCCCGGTGATGGAAAACATCATCTGGTTTCACAATTTCCTGCTGGTACTGATCACCCTGATCACGCTGTTCGTGCTCGCGTTGCTCATCATCGTGGTGGTGAAGTTCAACGCCAGGGCCAACCCGGTCCCCTCCAGGACCACCCACAACACGCTGATCGAGGTGGCCTGGACGCTGATCCCGGTGCTGATCCTGGTCGGCATCGCGGTGCCGTCGTTCCGCCTGCTGTTCCTGGAGCTCGACGTGCCGAAGCCGGATCTCACGGTGAAGGTCACCGGCAAGCAGTGGTACTGGTCCTACGCCTATCCGGATAACGGCAAGTTCGAGTTCGACTCGCTGCTCGACAAGGACAAGCAGCCGCGCCTGCTCGGCGTCGACAACGAGATGGTGGTCCCGGTCAACAAGGTGGTGCGGATCCAGACCACCGGCGCCGACGTGATCCACTCCTTCGCGGTGCCGGCCTTCGGCGTGAAGATCGACTCGATCCCCGGCCGCCTCAACGAGAGCTGGTTCAAGGCCACCAAGACCGGCGTGTTCTACGGCCAGTGCTCGGAACTGTGCGGCAAGGACCATGCCTTCATGCCGATCGCGGTCAGGGTCGTGAGCGACCAGGAATTCGCGACCTGGGTCGAAGGCGCGAAGAAAAAGTTTGCGACCAACCCGGCGAATTCCTACGCCTCGGCTGGTCAGGCGGCGCAGTAAGCCTCACGGCTTACGGCGCGGATGGAATAAGGGCGACGGGACCGCAAGGTCCAAGAGGGACTGCAAGGCAGGATTTTGAACATGGCGACAGGCGCAGCGACACACGACGATCACGCCCATGACGATCACGCCCACCATCCGACCGGATGGCGGCGTTATCTCTACTCCACGAACCACAAGGACATCGGTACGATGTACCTGATCTTTGCGGTGATCGCGGGCATCATCGGCGCGGCGATGTCGATCGCGATCCGTGCCGAGTTGATGTATCCGGGCGTCCAGATATTCCACGAGACGCACACCTATAACGTGTTCGTGACCTCGCACGGCCTGATCATGATCTTCTTCATGGTCATGCCGGCGATGATCGGCGGCTTCGGCAACTGGATGGTGCCGCTGATGATCGGCGCGCCGGACATGGCGTTCCCGCGCATGAACAACATCTCGTTCTGGCTGCTGCCGGCCTCGTTCGCGCTGCTGGTGATGTCCACCTTCGTCGAGGGTGAGCCGGGCGCCAACGGCGTCGGCGCGGGCTGGACCATGTATGCGCCACTGTCGACCTCGGGCCATCCGGGACCGGCGGTCGATTTCGCGATTCTCTCGCTCCATCTCGCGGGTGCCTCGTCGATCCTCGGCGCCATCAACTTCATCACCACGATCTTCAACATGCGCGCGCCGGGCATGACCCTGCACAAGATGCCGCTGTTCGTGTGGTCGATCCTGGTCACCGTGTTCCTGCTGCTGCTGTCGCTGCCGGTGCTCGCCGGTGCGATCACCATGCTGCTGACCGACCGCAATTTCGGCACCACCTTCTTTGCGGCTGACGGCGGCGGCGACCCGGTGCTGTTCCAGCATCTGTTCTGGTTCTTCGGTCACCCCGAAGTGTACATCCTGATCCTGCCCGCCTTCGGCATGATCAGCCAGATCGTCTCCACCTTCTCGCGCAAGCCCGTGTTCGGCTATCTCGGCATGGCCTACGCCATGGTGGCGATCGGCGGCATCGGCTTCGTGGTGTGGGCGCACCACATGTACACCGTCGGCATGTCCTCGGCGACGCAGGCCTATTTCGTCGCCGCCACGATGGTGATCGCGGTGCCGACCGGCGTGAAGATCTTCTCGTGGATCGCCACGATGTGGGGCGGCTCGATCGAGTTCAAGGCGCCGATGATCTGGGCGATCGGCTTCATCTTCCTGTTCACCGTCGGCGGCGTCACCGGCGTCGTGCTGGCCAATGCCGGCGTCGACCGCGTGCTGCAGGACACCTACTACGTGGTGGCGCACTTCCACTACGTGCTGTCGCTCGGCGCCGTGTTCGGCATCTTCGCCGGCTGGTACTACTGGTTCCCGAAGATGTTCGGCTACATGTACTCGGAGCGGATCGCCAAGGCGCACTTCTGGTTTACCTTCGTCGGCGTCAACCTGGTGTTCTTCCCGCAGCACTTCCTCGGCCTGTCGGGCATGCCGCGCCGTTATGTCGACTATCCGGATGCGTTCGCCGGCTGGAACCTGATCTCCTCCTGGGGCTCGTACATCTCCGGCATCGGCGTCCTGATCTTCATCTACGGCGTGATCGATGCCTTCGTCCGCAAGGAGCAGGCCGCGAACAATCCGTGGGGCGCCGGTGCGACCACGCTGGAGTGGACGCTGACCTCGCCGCCGCCATTCCACCAGTTCGAAGTGCTGCCCCGCGTGCAGTAAGTCCACGACAACGCGGCGCACTTTAAGGGTGCGCCGCGCCTTTTGAGAGAAGCGAGACCTGATCTTGTCGGTTGTCGATCACAACGCCATCGAGCTGCCCCGGATCTCCGAGGCCGAAGTGGGCGACTACATCGCGCTGTTGAAGCCGCGCGTGATGTCGCTGGTGATCTTCACCGCGCTGGTCGGGCTGATGATCGCGCCGGTGCACGTGCATCCGGTGCTGGCATTCACCTCGATCCTGTGCATCGCGGTTGGCGCCGGCGCCTCCGGCGCGCTCAACATGGCCTATGAGGGCGACGTCGACGCGCTGATGACGCGCACCGCCAACCGGCCGATTCCGCGCGGCCGCATCACGCAGACCGAGGCGGCCGCGTTCGGCATCACGCTCGCCTTCTTCTCGGTGATGACACTCGGCATTCTGGTCAACTGGGTGGCGGGTGCGCTGCTTGCCTTCACCATCTTCTTCTATGCCGTGGTCTACACGATGTGGCTGAAGCGCTGGACCGCGCAGAACATCGTGATCGGCGGCGCCGCCGGTGCCTTGCCACCGGTGGTGGCTTGGGCCGCCGCGACCGGATCGCTCTCGGTCGAGCCGATCCTCCTGTTCCTGATCATCTTCTTCTGGACTCCGCCGCACTTCTGGGCGCTGGCGCTGTTCCGCAGCGACGACTATGCCCGCGCCGGCATCCCGATGCTGCCGGTCGTCGCCGGTCCCGACGCGACCCGGCTGCAGATTCTGCTCTACACCATCGTGCTGGTCGCGATCGCGCTGGCGCCGTGGCCGCTCGGCTATTTCGACGCGATCTACGGCGTCACCTCGCTGGTGCTCGGCGCCGGCATGCTGTGGCTGGCCATCGAAGTCTATCGCCGCCGCGAGGGTACGGCTGCCAACCGCGCCACGCGCCGGCTGTTTGCCTTCTCGATCCTCTATCTGTTCGCGCTGTTTGCCGTCCTCCTCGCCGAGGTCGTGGTCCGCGCGATTGCGCCTGTCTTCATCGGATAGGGAGCCGGGGGGCGAGATGGGGGCGCATGGGATATCAATGGACGAGAAACGCGAACCAGAAGGCATCGTCCTCACCGAGGCGCAGCTCAAGAGCCGCCGCCAGCGCTCGATCGCCATCGCGCTCGCGCTCGGCATCCTGGTCGTGCTGTTCTTCGCCGTCACCCTCGTCAAGGGGCCGGCCGTGCTGGTGCGGCCGCTGTGAGTGAGATGGCCAACCAGGGACCGCAGCAGGGTGAGGGCGCCAAGGTCACGCGCCGCACGCTGACGCGCGACGCCGTGGTTGCCTCGATCTGCGGCTTCGTCGTGGTGCTGATGGTCGGCGCGTCCTACGCAGCCGTGCCGTTCTACAACTGGTTCTGCCGCACCACCGGCTTCAACGGCACCACCCAGGTCGCGACCTCGGTGCCTTCGGATGCGCCGCTCGAGCGCACTATTTCGGTCAGCTTCGATTCCAACGTCGCGCCGGGCCTGCCCTGGAAGTTCGAGCCGGAGCAGAACACGATCGACGTCAAGATCGGCCAGGTGGTCACGGTCTACTACACTGTCACCAACCAGTCGGCGCGCACCACCACCGGCCAGGCGTCCTACAATGTCGCGCCGTTGACGGTCGGCGCCTATTTCCAGAAGATCAACTGCTTCTGCTTCACCGAACAGACCATGGCGCCGGGCGAAAAGCGCGAGATGGCCGTGGTGTTCTATGTCGATCCGGCGCTGGCCAAGGACAGCGAGAACGACACGCTGAAGACGATCACCCTGTCCTACACCTTCTTCCCCGTGCGCGACGCCGCGCCGAAGCCCGTGGCGGCGGGCGAGGCGGAACAGCGCAAGGGCGGCTAGTTTCGGAATTTAAGATTTAAGACGTGCCTTGCGGCACGCGAATGGAGAGACGGCAATGGCTGAGGCGCAAGTCAAGCATCACGACTATCATCTCGTCGACCCGAGCCCATGGCCGGTGGTCGGCTCGATCTCGGCCTTCATCATGGCGTTCGGCGCGATCGGCTGGATGCACCACATGTTCTCCGCCGCCCCGATCGTGTTCGGCGTCGGCACCATCGGCGTGCTCTACACGATGGCGAGCTGGTGGGGCGACGTGATCAAGGAAGCCCAGTACAAGGGCGACCACACCCGCGTGGTGCAGATCAGCCACCGCTACGGCATGATCCTGTTCATCGCCTCCGAGGTGATGTTCTTCGTCGCCTGGTTCTGGGCCTTCTTCAATGCGGCGCTGTTCCCGGCTGACGCGGTGCATGCCACCCGCGATGCGGTGTTCGGCTGCGGCGCCGGCACGGCGATGGGCGCCTGCTCCGTTCCCGGTACCTGGCCGCCGCACGGCATCGAGACCTTCGATCCCTGGCATCTGCCGCTGCTCAACACGCTGCTGCTCCTGACCTCCGGCACCACCGTCACCTGGGCGCACCATGCGCTGCTCGAGAACGACCGCCAGGGCCTCAAGCAGGGCCTGATCCTTACCGTTATCCTCGGCGCTCTCTTCACCTGCGTGCAGGCCTATGAGTACGCCCATGCGACGTTCTCGTTCGGCGGCAACGTCTATGGCGCGACCTTCTTCATGGCGACCGGGTTCCACGGCTTCCACGTGCTGGTCGGCACCATCTTCCTGCTGGTCTGCCTGATCCGCGCCTACGCCGGCCACTTCACGCCGAAGCAGCACCTCGGCTTCGAGTTTGCCGCCTGGTACTGGCACTTCGTCGACGTGGTCTGGCTGTTCCTGTTCATCTGCATCTACGTCTGGGGCCATGGCGCCGAGACGATGGCCCACGGCGCACACTAATTGCCGGCCGACGTGCTAAAAAGGGGCGGCCGAATGGCCGCCCCTTTTTGTTTCCCTTCTGCCCTTGTGGGAGAAGGTGGCGCGGATGTAATCCGCGCCGGATGAGGGGTCTCCATCCGCGGAGACAGACCCCTCACCCGGCTACATCTCGCTCCGCTCGATTTCGCCACCCTCTCCCACAAGGGGAGAGGGGAAGGAGCCAAATGACCGATACCCCGCCGACCGTCACTGAGAGCGCACTGCGCGGCATCGCCTGCCGCTGCCCGCGCTGCGGCAAGGGCAAGCTCTATTCCGGCTTCCTGACGCTGGCGCCGCGCTGCCAGGCCTGCGGCCTCGACTTCGCCTTCATCGATTCCGGCGACGGGCCGGCGATTTTCGTCATCATGCTGGCCGGCGCGATCGTGGTCGCGGCGGCGCTGATCGTCGAGGTGAAGTACCAGCCGCCGTTCTGGGTGCATGCCGCGCTGTGGCTGCCGTTGATCCTGGTCACCACGATCCTGCCGCTACGATCGATGAAGGCACTTCTGATCGCGCTGCAATTCCACCACAAGGCCGCCGAAGGCCAATTGATCGAGCGCGACCCGAAATGAATGATGTGACGACGCGCCGGCCGAGCGCGGCCGGCTTCGGCATTTTCACGTTGATCCTGATCGCGGTATTTATCGCCCTCGGTTTCTGGCAATTGCAGCGCCGGGTCGAGAAGCACGCGCTGATCGCAGCGCTCGAGGCGCGGCTGGCCGCGCCGACCGAGGCGCTGCCGCCGCCGTCGGCATGGCCGACGCTGACCTCCGCCAAGGATGAATTCCGCCGCGTGACCCTGACCGCGACCTATGCGAAGCAGCCTGACGCGATGGTGTTCAGCTCCGGCTCCGCCGTGCGCGACGACATTTCGGGTCCCGGCACGTGGGCGTTGCTGCCGGCGACGCTCGCCAGCGGCGAGACAGTCGTGATCAACACCGGCTTTGTCCAGAACACGATGCAGGATCGCGCCTTCGAGGATCGCGTGGTCGGCCGCCTCGTCACCGGCGCGCCGGTTGAGCTCACGGGCTATATCCGCTTTCCCGAGCCACCGGGCCGGCTGACGCCGAAGGAAGATATCTCGAAGCGGCTGTGGTTCGTGCGCGACCATCGCGCGATGGCGCAAGCGCTCGGCTGGGGACAGGTCGCGCCGTTCTATATCGACCTCGAGGCGCCGGTGCCCGACAGCGGCACGCCGAAGCCCGGACCGCTCAAGGTGCGGCTCAAGGACGACCACATGCAGTACGCCATCACCTGGTTCTCGCTGGCCGCTGCGGTCACGATCGCCTTCGGCCTGTGGTGGCGCGGCCACCGGCGCCGCGCCTCTGGTCGAACCTAGTCGCATCATGGTTTGATTGACCCGCGAAGGGGACTTCGCGGCAAGCAATCAGGGTGTGCCATGGAGAAATACGGCGCCGGGCCAATCGTTGTCCTGGACTATGACCCCAACTGGCCAGCCATGTTCGAGACGGAGCGCGCGAGGATCGAGCACGCGCTCGGCTCGCTGGCCCTGGCCATCGAGCATGTCGGCAGCACCGCGGTTGAGGGCTTGCCGTCGAAGCCGATCATCGACCTGATGGTCGGTGTCCCCGGCCTCGCGGAGGCGCGGGAATGCTGCATCGAGCCGATCGAGGCGCTCGGCTACCACTACATACCGGAATACGCGGCGTGGCTGCCCGGCGAGTTGTTCTTCCGCAAGGGCCCTCCGGGGCCGTGGACCCATCATCTGCATCTGATGGAGCCATCCAATCCGCGCTGGGAAACGCTGCTGGTGTTTCGCGACTATCTTCGCGCGCACGCCGAGGTGTCCCATGCCTACGCCGAGATCAAGCAGGCCCTTGCTGCCTCCTCAAGAGAGGACATCGCGGCCTATCGCAACGGCAAAACGCGCTTCGTCGAGGAGACGACGGCGAAGGCCCGCGCGTGGCGCGCGAACCTGTCCGGTCGATAGCGCGGCCGCGCCACGCTTGCATTCTGCCGTAACGCATCCATGCCCGAGCCGGGATCAATGACCCATGGGGGCGGGGCCGCCGAGCTTGACCTTGCGCAAGGTCAGCGCCAGCGGGATCGCCGACAGCGAGATAAGCATCAGGACCCAGAACGCATCCATGTAGGACAGGAACGAGGCCTGGGTCTGCACCTGCTGTCCGATCCACTGGATCGCCTGACTGTGCGCCTGCGCCAGCGAACTGCCCTGGGCGACGAAGAAGTCGGTGACCTGGTGCAGCGTGTCCTGGTATTGCGGGCTCGACGGCGTCACCTGCTCGACCAGCCGGCTCTGGTGGAATTGCTGGCGATGCGTCAGCACGTTGGACACGATCGAGACGCCGATCGAGCCGCCGGTGTTGCGCGCCGCGTTGATCAGCGCGGAGGCCTGGTCGGTCTTCCCAGCGGGAATGCCGTCATAGGACGCCGCCATGATCGGCACGAAGATCAGTGGCAGGCCGACGCCGATCAGCATGCGTGAGCGCGCCATGAACCAGAAGCCGAGATCGCCGTAGACGTTGGTCATGCTGTACATCGAGGCGGCGATCACCAGCGCGCCGGCAACGATCAGGTATTTCGGCTGCACCCTGGTGGCGAGCCGGCCGACCGCGAACATCATCATCATGGTGACGACGCCGCCGGGCGAGAGCACGAGGCCGGCCCAGGTCGCGGTGTAGCCGAAATCCTGCTGCACCAGCTGCGGCAAGAATTGCGTGGTCGCGAGCAGGATGGCGCCGGTCGCCAGCATCACCAGGAAGCAGGCGCCGAACTGCCGGGTTGCGACCATGCGCAGGTCGATCACCGGATTGCGCCGGGTCATCTCCCACGGGATCATCAGTACGAACGCCGCAGCGCAGAACACTGCAAAGGTGATGATGAAGGGCGAGGCGAACCAGTCGTCCTCGAGGCCGCGATCGAGCACCACCTCGAGCGCGCCGAGGAAGGTCGCGACCAGCGCGAAGCCGATGAAGTCGAACCTGTTGTCCTGGGGCCGCGCTCCCTTGGCTTTCGCGGTCGCGGGCTCCTGCAGCACGGCCGCGATCAGCGCGATCGCGAACACACCGACCGGCGCGTTGATCAGGAAGCACCAGTGCCAGGAGAGGTTGTCGGACAGCCAGCCGCCGAGCGTCGGCCCGACCACCGGCGCCACCACGACGGCAATGCCGAACACCGCGAACGCCTGCCCGCGCTTGGCCGGCGGGAAGGTGTCGGCGAGAATCGATTGCGCAACCGGCACCATGCCGCCGCCGCCGAGACCCTGCAGGATACGGAACAGCAGCAGCGCGTTCAGATTGGGTGCAAAACCGCACAGGATCGAGCTGACCGTGAAGATGCCGAGGCAGATCAGGAAGAAGGTCTTGCGCCCGAGCGTGCGGGCGAGAAAGCCGGAGGCGGTCAGGATGATGGCGTTGGACACCAGATAGGTGGTGACCACCCAGGAGGCCTCGTCCTCGCTCACGCCCATGCCGCCGGCGATATAGGGCAGCGCGACGTTGGCGATGGTGGTGTCGAGCACCTCCATGAAGCTCGCGAGCGCGACCACGATGGCGATCAGCCAGGGATTGACGGTGACGCTCGGAGCCGGAATGCCTTTGGCATCGACGGCGGCGACACTCATCACAGCCTCCCGAGGCTCGACTTCTCAAGGCGCTCGAACAGGGACGGCGCGGGATTGATCCGCACCGTCGGCACCACGGACATGCCCGGGCCGAGCGCGACGTCGGCCGGCGGGTTGTCCATCACGATCTTCACCGGCACACGCTGCACGATCTTGACGTAGTTGCCGGTGGCGTTCTGCGCCGGCAGCAGCGAGAATGCGGTGCCGGAGCCCGGCTGCACGCTCTCGACATGGCCCTGGATGGTGCGTCCGGGATAGGCGTCGATCTTCATCGTCACCTTCTCGCCCGGCCGCATCTTGTCGAGCTGGATCTCCTTGAAGTTCGCGGTGACCCAGGTCTGGTCGGGCACGAACATCGTGAGGTTGGTGCCGGCCTGCGCGAACTGGCCGACCGCGGCCGACAGGCTGACGACGCGGCCCGGCTGGGCGGCGGTGACCGTCGTATAGGACAGATTGAGCTTGGCCTGGTCGCGTTGCGCCTCGGCCTGGGCGAGGTTGGCGACCGCGCTCTTGCGCTGCGCCTTCAGCGACTCGACCTGGCGCTGCGCGAGGTTGAGCGTCGCCTGCGCGCTCAACAGCGCAGCCTGCTGCTGATGCAGCTGCGAGGTGAACTGCTCGGAATTCTGCACGGTGCCGTAGCCGGATTGCTCCAGATGCTGGTAGCGCGTCGCCTGCTGCTGGGCGAACACCAGCGCCGCCTGCGCCTGGTCGACCTGCGCCTGGTTGGCAGCAATCTGCGCCTGCTGCACGTCGAGCTGCGCATCGACATTCTCGATGCTGGCGCGCGCGGCAGCGACCTGCGCCTCGGCCTGCGCCAGCGCGACGCGATAGTCGCGGTCGTCGAGCCGGGCGATCACGTCGCCGGCCGCGACATGCTGGTTGTCGGTGACCGGGACGGCGGTGATGTAGCCGGAGACCTTCGGCGCCAGCGCCGACTGCCGCGCGGCGATGAAGGCGTCGTCGGTGGATTCGAAATGCGCGCTGTAGTCCATGTAGAGATAGCCGCCGCCGATCGCTGCGGCGAGCAGCACGGCGCCGATCGCGGAGACGACCGGACGGCGGCGGAGAAAGCTGCGCCGTGTTGTCTTGCCGATGACCTCGGGCGGGATTGTTGCCGGCGGGGCGGGCTGCTTGCCCGCGGGATGCTCCTGCGCCGGAGCCCGCGCGGTGACCGCGGGCAGGTCAGGCTCATGGGAGGCCGGAGCCGAGGACGCCCCCTCGATACCCTCATGCCCCGGTTGGTCGCGCTCCAAAACAGTGTCTTCAAACATGATGGCGGCTCCTGCTGTCAGGCGAGGTCTGCAAGGCCTTCGCAAAAGGAACGGAACCGTTCCGTTCTATGCGGCAAATAGTCCCGCCGCGGTGCGCCGTCAATAGAAACGGAACTGTATCGTTCTATTTACAACCAGATGTGATAAGGCTATATTGCCTAATATTGCCGGCCTGACCGGCCCATCGAACCCGGGTCGATGCGATGACCACCAGCACCCTGAAGAAGCCGCGCGTACCGAAAACCAGGCCGGTCGAGGTGCGCGCCGGCCGGCCGCCGAAGGAACTCGCCGGCGAGGTTGATGCGCGGATTCTCGATGCCGCGCGCCAGGTCTTCCTGCAGCGCGGGTTCGAGGGCGCGAGCATCGACGAGATCGCGGAAGTCGCGCGCTCCGGCAAGCGGACGATTTATGCGCGCTTCCGCGACAAGCGGGCGCTGTTCACGGAAGTGGTGACGCGGGACATCCTAGCACGCATCGCCGAGTTCAAGGCCGATCCGCCGGTCGGCGCGACCATCGAGGAGCGCCTCACCAGCGTTGCCTCGACCCTGTTGCATTGGGGCTTCGATGCCGACCGGATCGGCCTGATGCGGCTCGCCATCGCGGAAGCGCACCGCTTCCCGGATCTCGCCGCCAACGTCAACCGCAGGGCGCGCGCGCTCAGCACCGAGCTCGGCATTCACCTGCTGCGCGACCTGACGCAATCCGACCAGCTCGGCAAGCTGCCGGCCTTCGCGCCCGAACACCTGCCGACCACGGCGCGGATGTTCCTCGACATCATCGCGGTGCCGATGCTGCTCCGGGCGCTGTTTGAGGTCGACCTGAAGGCGCTCGATCCCGAGATCGACGCCCATGTCGCGCGCGGCGTCGCGTTTTTCGTTGCTGCATGCCGGACCGGCTGGGTGGAGAATCCCAAGCCATAGGCGCGCTTAATCCGGCGCGCGCTCCACCGCGTGACGCAGCCAGACCATGCCGCCTTCCAGTGTCTCGCAATGAGTGAGCCGGAGCGATTGTCCGGCGCCGGGGCGGTCGCCGTCGGGGCCGTGATAGTCGACGATGCTTTGCGAGCCGGCGACGCCGTCGACCGCCGGAAAGATCAATGTGCTGAATTCGTCGATCAGCCCATGCTTGAGGAAGGCGCCGTTGATCCCGCCGCCGCCTTCGAGCAGCAGCGTCCTGGCGCCGAACAGCGACGCCAGCTGCGCCATCGCGCCCGGCAGATCGTCGCCCTTGGTGCCTGCAAAGATGTAGGACGCACCGTCCTCGCGCAGTTCGGCGAGATGCGCATCGGATACCTGTTCGCCGAGCACCGCGACGGCGTGATCGCCGCCGACATTGTCCTTGCCGAAATGCACGCGGCCCGACGGATCGATGCCGACAGCAAGCTTGCGGCCGTTGCGGTTGCCGAGATGCGCCTCGCGCGGCAGCCTCAGTGGGTTGGCGATATGCCGCTCGGCTCCCTTGGCCATCTCGTTCATGGTGACGCGGCCGATGATCCATCCATCGGCATCGAAGCCGTCATGGATCCGTTCGTAGTGGCCGCGCAGCACGTCGGCCGGGATGCCGGCGGCGGCCTTGGTGAAGCGGCTGGGATGAAGCCGGCCGTCGATCGACGTGCCCATGTGGCAGATGATGTGGGGGCGCATAGGCTGAACTCTTCGGTGGGGGATGACCGCGCCACAGGGGCGGGTGGGGCAGCTTCAGATTTATAGACGCGCAGGCAGGTTCTCAACGCGGATAACGCGGCGGCGTTTCAACTTCGCTTGTTTTAATCGAACCAGCCGTGCCGCTTGAACCAGAGCACCGGCAGGATGCCGCTGGCGATGATCGCGGCCCAGGCCAAGGGATAGCCGAAGGTCCAGCTCAGCTCCGGCATTTCCTTGAAATTCATACCCCAGACCCCGACCAGGATGGTCGGGGGAACGCCGACCACCGACACGATGGTCAGGATCTTGAACAGGTCGTTCTGCTGGATGTTGATGAAGCCGAGCACGGCGTCCAGCAGCAGCTGGATCTTGTCCGACAGCCGGGTCTCGTAGTCGCCGAGCGAGGCGACGTCCTTGGTGACGGCCTCGAGCCGGCGCTTCGATGCCGACGTGATCCATTCATTGCCGACGTCATCGGCGAAGCCCGCGACCCGGCCGACGCCGAGCAGCACGTCGCGCGCCTTCGCCAGGCGATCGGCGAGCTCGCCGATGTTCTCCAGCGCCTCGCGCAACCTGCGGCTGGAGCGCACCGGACGCTTGCTCCGCACCAGGCCGCCCTTGAAGACGCCCCGCGACAGCCTGTCGGTCTTGGCGCCGAGATGCTCCAGCACGTCGGCGCCGCGATCGATCATGGCCTCGAGCAGCGCGGTGAACACGCACATGCCGTTTTGCAGGCTCTTGTCGGTGCCGATCCGCTTCATGACGTCGTCGAAGGTGGTCAGCTGCGCGAACCGCACCGTGACCAGCACCTTTGGGCCGATCACGAAGCCGATATTGGTGATCTCGGCTTCATTGTTGTCGTCGAGCCGCACCGCCGGCGAGCTCAGATAGAGCCGGTCATGATCGGTGATCAGTCGGCTCGACGCCTCGATCTCGCCCAACGATCGCTCGGACGGGACGCGGATGTCGAGCGCGTGCTCGACGAACTGCTTTTCGTCCTCCGTGGGATCGAGCAGATCGATCCAGATGACCTCGGGTGGCACTTCGGCGCCGATGCTCCGCCAATCGGAGGTCGCCGACCTGTACAGCTGCAGCAATGATCGGGCTCCATGCATGGTGGGTGGTGCGTCCCACGACAATCGCGAGGGCCGCAGGACCGTTCCCTGTATTTGGAAGCCTGCCGGCCCTCACTTCAATCGATGAGAGGTTCCGCCGAGCTTTCTAAGCCGGCGCAGGTCGCTTGCGGCCTCCGAGAGCAACCAATCGCGAAACGTCACGATCTTCGGCAGGCTTGCGGTCGCCTTCGGGCAGAGGATCCAGTAGGTCTTCGACAATGGCAGCGACTGCGGAAACGGCCGCGCCAGATGGCCGTTGATGAGGTCCCACGCCGCCAGCGTGGTGCGCGCGAGCGCAATGCCTTGCCCATTGATGGCGGCATCAATCACCATGCTGGCGCGATTGAGGACCGGGCCATGCGTGGCGGCAGCATCGTCAAGTCCCGCATCCTGAAGCCAGTTCTTCCAGTCGGCGCGACTGTCCATATGGATCAGCGGAAATTTCAGGATGTCAGCGGGGTTGTTGAGGCGTCGCTTGCCGGACAACAGCTTTGGGCTGCACACCGCAAATAGCCGCTCCGGGCTCAGCCGCACCGCGTCAAGCCCCGGCCAGTTGCCGTCGCCATGGCGCACCGCGAGATCCACTTCCTCGCGCGCGAAGTCGACGTGGTGCAGCGTGGCGGAGACGCGCAGGTCGATGCCGCTATGCGCCTCAACAAAGTGGCCGAGCCGGTGCACGAGCCATTTCGCGGCAAAGTCCGGTGACGTTGATACGGTCAGCACACCGGTATTCTGCCGCTGCAACAGCCGCTCGGTGCCGATGGCGATGCGGTCGAGCGCGTCGCGCACGACAGCGAGATAGTCGCGCCCGGCCTCGGTGATGATCAGGCGCTGGCGCTCGCGGTTAAACAGCTTTATCGCGAGCTCCGCTTCCAGCGCTTTCACTTGATGGCTGACCGCGCCCTGCGTGACGCAAAGCTCTTCGGCCGCGCGCGTAAAACTCTCATGGCGCGCGGCCGCCTCGAAGGCCTTCAGGGCATTGAGCGGCGGCAGGCGTGGGCGCATCGCACAACTTCATGAGAAAAATTAGGGCAGGCACGAGAAACGATGCTTTGCGGGAAACCGCCCCGCACTATTATTGAACAGCTCCAGTGAAGCATTTCAAGCGATTTGGAGCCTGTCGTGTCCGTCCTTTTAACCGATACATCTCGGTCGATCCCGCCGGTGCCCGCCGCCGACCCGGCCACACCACTTCATCAATTCAGCTCAGGAAGGTCGCCTGGCGCTCCGCGCCCCGTATGGTGGAGCTTGCTTGACCGGCCGTTTCAGCGCATCGCGCTTCGCGCGATTGCCGATGACCCGCATCTGCTTTGCGATCTCGGCTTGACGCGCGAGCAGGCGCTGCGCGAGGCCTCCAAGCCGTTCTGGCGCTGAGACCAAATCAGAAAGGAGAAAACGGATGTCCGATCCGATCGTCTACGGTTTCCCACGCAGCAGTTTTGTCAACATCGTCCGCTTGATCCTGACGCACAAGGACGTAGCTTACCAATTCCACGACCTTGAACCGGTCATGGGCAAGCCCGATCACCTGGCGCTGCACCCGTTCAACCGTGTCCCAATTCTGAAACACGGCGATCTCACCGTCTACGAGACGAGTGCGATTGTCGCTTATGTCGACGAAGCCTTTGGCGGCGTGTCGCTGACGCCGAAAGACATCAAGGCGCGGGCGCACATGAACCAGTGGATCAGCGCTGTTAACAACTATTACTACCCCTACATGATCTATCACGTGACGCATGAGCGTCTGGTTTTCCCGGAGCTCGGCATTGCCCCCGACGAGAAGGTCGTGGCACACGCGCTACCCAAGGTCGAGACCGGGCTTGCGGTGGCCGAGCGCCAGCTTGCGCACGGCAAGGATTTTTTGCTTGGGGGCGAGCTCTCGATTGCGGATTTCTATCTGCTGCCGAGCACGTTCGCCTTCAGCCTCACCGCCGAAGGGCAGTCGATGTATCCGAAATTCCCGGCATTCTGCCGCTGGCGGGAACGCATGGACAATCTGCCCGCAACGCAGAAAGTTCGCGCGGCCGTTGAGCGCGTTCCGATCGAACACGCGCGCAAATGGGCCACTTCGCACCGGCCGAAATATTGACCGTCACGGTTCGCGTGCAGAGCATCCGGTTCCGACCGCCACGTGCAGCCAAAAGCCCGGTTGTTTCCGAACAAAGGCGATGACGGAGCGTTAGTGCAGAGCAAGAGGAAGGGACAACACCATGAAAAATTCTACATCGGTTGCGTTCATCTCCGTAGTGGCAATGACCTTCGCATTCGCCGGAAGCGATGCAAGAGCGCAGTCCACGCCTGTCCAACAGGCCCAGCCGCCTCAGCAGTCGGAGCAAACCCGCGAGCAGGATCGCAGTCGCGCCGAGGACGTCAAGATCGGGCGCGACTGGAAGGCTCAAGGCGGCGAGAAGGACCACACCGGCCAGGCATCCACCCCCGACGAACATCAAACGGTCGGCCGCGACTGGCGCGCCCATCCAGAGAGCCGGGATCGCCAGTAGCTATCGAGGCGGAATTGGCTGCGCCTGGCGCATGGCGTGACCTTCGAAGAAGGAAAGCGGAAAGCCGAAGGTCAAACCCGCACGTATCTCGTTCACCGGATGGCCACCTGTGAGCGCATGCCGAACCGCGATGTCGAAGCTGAGGTCGTCGCGCACACGATAGATCAGCCCGACCAGCCCCGAGAACGTCTCCTCTTTGCCGAACTCGTTCTCGTAGAATATCTCGGCGACGGGGCGCACCGTCCACGTCATCGGCCCCTCGACGATGGCACCCACGAACACGTCGCCATGATGGTCGCGGGTGATGGCGGTCTCGGCATTCAAGTGAATGGTGCCCCAATCCCAGCGCTGCGAGACAATGCCGGCCAAGCTTACGCCAACGCCCGAATTGCCGGTACTGTCAGGAAGAAGAACGCCAAATTCGGTCGCAATGCTCGGACCGGTCTTGTCCTGCAGGCTACCGGGTACGACCACGTGTTTGAGGAACGCCCCGGCTGCGGTCAGGCTGGTTGGGCCGGACGGAGAAAGCGACGTTTGTCCCTGGCCTTCGAAGACAGCTTCCCAATCCTCGCTCAGACCGTAGTTGAGAACCCAGGCCGGCGCGATCAGGCTTGTTCCGCTCTCGTCGCGCAAACGTCCCGCCGGCTGCAGCTCGACCTCCATCTCCCCCTTCTTGGCAACGGCGGCATCGGTGCCATCGAAGGGGCGATAGGCCGAGGCGGGGGCAGACCACGCAGTCAGTCCCAAGGCGACCATGAAGCTCGGCGCAAGGCCCATCGAGCAGCTGCGAAAGCCCCGGCTACGTTTGCACATGCGCCGTCTCCCCACAAAGTCGATCTCAAGGCATTGGCTTGAACACCCAGATTGCCGCCGGTCCCGCGGGTCCCGCGCGGACCGCAACAAACAAACGATCCATCTCCGGCACAAAGAGCGACGTTCGCGCGCCCGTCGCTGTCGGCAAGCGTGCGATCAGTCGATAGGCCGCTCCATCAATCTCAAAAACGTCGACATATCCACCGCCGCAGCTCACATAGATGCGTCCGCGCTTTGCATCTACAAAGAGGTCGTCGGCATCGCCGCAAGTGCCGGTGGCCGCAATCGCCTTGCCGTCGGTCGAAAAGGCTGCAAGCTCGGCTGGGTTGCGATACGCCAGGAGAACGCGACTTCGTTCGTGATCGATGGCCATCGCGAAATTACCGCCCTTGTCCAACGGCCAGCTGGTGAGTTGTTTCCCGGAAGCAACGTCCACCACCGCGACGGCTCGCGCGTCAGGCAGATTGACAAAGATGCGCCCACTATCGGGCTGAAGCTGGAAGCTTTCCGGATGTGCCCAAAGAGGTAGGCTCCGAACCTTGGTCCGGGTGGATGGGTCGACGACTGCCAGGCCACCATCGCCATAGCCGACGATGACGCGCTTGGCCGCCGCGTCGACCCGGATATTGTCGGCATCGCTGCCGAGTTCGATTCGCCCGGCCGCCTTGTACTCGTTGGCTTCGTACAGCTGCACCGATCCGTCGCGGGCGTTGGCGACGTAGAGGGTGTCGGTCGACGGCTCATAGCCGACGCCTTGGGGTTCGCTCAATCCGGTAATGGTTCGAAGCAAACTGCGCGCAGCCAGATCGACGACGCCGACGCTGTCATTGCCGAACTCGGCCACGAACAGTCGCTGCCGCTTCAGGTCGACCGCCAGGTGATCAATCCGACCGCGGACATCGCCGAGCAGGATCTTCGTTTCGAGCTGAAGGGGCGTCTTGTCTCCTGCCGGTTCAGTTGCCGCTGCCAGCGTCGGAATAAGGGCGTCGATGCGCCGGACGATCTGATCCCGGGCCGACTCATAATCATCGATACCCAAGGGAATGCCGGACCAGTAGGTCACGTCGGCCCGTCCGTGCCGCTCGGCGGGGATCTGATCGAACGCCACCACCTGGTCTGCCGCGGCCATGTCGTCGATGGTCAGCTGTTGCGGCGTGTTGGCCGCCTCCAGACCATCGAGTGCAAGGCCGTCCTGCACCTTGACCGGCACCGACCGATAAAGGTCGATGCCGCGTGAGACCGCCCTTATCCGCGATCCGCGCTCCTGGGCAGCCTTGTTGAAATAGGCCGCCGCCATCTGGCTGTTCACCACGCCGTGCAGGCAGACAAAGACAACGATCTTGCCATCGTCCGCCGGCGCCGGCCGAGCCGATGTCAGCGCGATCGCAAGCACCGTGGCGGCAATGCGCAGCATCACGTGGGCACTCTGAGCAGCGTGCGCCACATGGACATGACCGTGAGGCTTCGCATCGTTGATCCCTCCGAGACCAGGGTCAACTTTTTGTCGTGGCCGTCTTATCGAGCGCGGCACGCAGGCCCTTGGCGAGCTTGACGGCGTCGTCATTGGCCCAGAAATGCATGAAGAACAGGCGCGGCTGTTCGTCCAGCATGTGGCTGTGCAGCGCGGTGATGTCGATGCCGTGCGTCCGCAACGCCATGATGACGGGGTTGACCTCGTCATTTGTCAGCACGAAATCGCCGGTGATCGCCGCCTTGCCGCCGCCGGTCGGTTGGAAGTTGATGCCGATGGCGACGCCCATCGGGCCAACCGGGCTTAACGCCATGCCCTGTTCGGTGATCGGATCGCGACGGGGCACGTTGAACTGATAGACGCCGCCATTGGCCTGGCCCTTGACGCCGATGATCTGATCGAGCTGTGCAGTATCGAGATCGATGGCCGGCGGCGGCGCGGCCGGCGCCGCGGCTTTGAGCGGCGTCTTGCTTTCGGCGAGGCCATCCCGGATCGCGGCGGCGATCTTGACCGGGTCGCCGTGACCGGCGACGTGCATGTAGAAGGTGGCCGGGCTAGCGCCGAGCAAATGGTTGTGCACGGCCGTGATCTGCAGGCCGTTGCCGATCATCTTCAGCATGACGGGGTTGATTTCGGATTCGAGCAGCACCAGGTCGCCCATCGCCATGACGTCGTCGTGCATGGGTTTGAAGGCGACCCAACCGCCGAGCGCCAGCGCCGGCTTGATGGTGATGCCGTCGAGCGTCACCGTCAGATCGCTCCGCGGAAAGCCGTAGCGATGCACGTCACCGGTGACCGCGGGCTTTCTGCCCAGCATGTCGTCGACCTTCTGCCAATCGATCGCCTGCGCATGTGCCGACGAGACGAACGGCTCGGTGAACACCTGCCAGTCGATCTTTTGCGCGCTCCCGCCGGTGGCGAAGAGGCAGGCACCGACGCCGATCAGCGCCGAAATCGTATGTCGCATTGGATTGCTCCCTTGAACCTCTTTCGATGCTTCGGATCGTGGCTCTATTGCTTCGAGAGCCCGACAATGGTGCGGAACCCGGCGATGTTCTGCACCGCGATTTCGACGGGATCGCCGAAGCGGACGGCATTGAAGATCAGGCCGTCCTGGACCTTGAACGGTTCGGTCCGGTCCGGAGATAACCGGATCAGCAGCGTGTCGTTGCGTTCATCGACGCGATCGACGACGCCGCGCAGCGTCTCGCTCGCTTGCGGGTGGACCATCGCCGCTTGCATTGTAACGGCCGCGTCCTGCCGCTCATCGAGGGCGGCCGGCGCTGCCAGGGTTGCGCCCGGCCCCAGCACCGCCATGCACAGGGTCACAATTGCTCTCATCATGATTATCACTCCATCGATTAGTTGACGGCTTTCGCGCGCGCGGGCACTCAGTCCCGCTCCTTGACCTGGCCGCTGCTGTCGATCACGAGCCGCACCGGCTTGCCGTTCTTCATCGCCTTCGCCGTCGTGCCTTCGGCCGTCGACTTGACCTCGCTGATCTCGGCGTAGCCGGCGGCGCGAAGTTTTGCGACGAGTTCGTCCTGCGTCAGGGCATGGGCCGGCATGACCGCGCCCGCGATCGTCAGGACGAGAATCAAACGGGAGAGTCGTCGTGTCTGCATGGTTGTTCTCCTGGTTGTGTTGTGCTGCCCCAGGTTCTCAAGCTGCGCGCCGTTCCGCTCAGATGATGCCGACAAGGCGCAGCAGTACGCCCGTGATGCAGGAGGCGGCGAGGACGCTGAGCATCCCCGCATTGAAGCGGAAGATCGCGATCGCGGCGGCGATCGACAGCGCCATCGCTGGCCAGTCGAGGCTGGCAGGCACCGGCGCGTCGAACGACAGGCCTAGCCCGTGCACAGGGAATGTTTGCCGGAACAGCGTGTGCAGCGCGAACCAGATCGACAGATTGAGGATCACGCCGACCACGGCGGCGGTGATCGCCGAAAGCGCGCCCGCCAGCGCCTTGTTGCCGCGCAGCGCCTCGATGTAGGGCGCCCCGACGAAGATCCACAGGAAGCACGGCGTGAACGTCACCCAGGTCGCGAGCAACCCGCCGAGGGTGGCGGCCAACATCGGCGACAGCCCGCTTGCCTCGCGGAACGCGGCCATGAAGCCCACGAACTGTACCACCATGATCAGCGGTCCGGGCGTGGTCTCGGCCATGCCGAGCCCGTCCAGCATCTCGCGCGGGCTGACCCAGTGATAATAGTCGGCGGCCTGTTGCGCGACATAGGCAAGCACGGCGTAGGCGCCGCCGAACGTCACCATCGCCATCTTGCTGAAGAAGATCGCGATCTGGGTGAACACGTCGCCGGGCCCGAGCGCAATCAGCAGGGCGAACACCGGCACCAGCCAGAGCGCGAGCCAGATGGCGCCGACCCGCAAAGTGCGCGATGCGTTGGGACGGACATGGTCCGGCACCGCTTCACCGAGCATGCTGTCGATCACGGCGGAATTCTTGCCGCCATGCTCGATCGCCGCAAATTCGCTCCGGCCGAGGCGTGCGCCGACCAGCCCTATGATCGCGGCGGCGCCGACGATCAGCGGAAACGGCACGGCGAAGAAGAAGATCGCGACGAAGGCGATCGCCGCGAGCGCGATCATCACCCGGTTGCGCAGCGCGCGCTTGCCGACCCGCACCACGGCCTGGATCACGATGGCGAGCACCGCCGCCTTCAGGCCGAAGAACAGCGCCTCGACAAACCCGACATTGCCATACGCCGCGTAGATATAGCTGAGGCCCATGATGGCGAAGATGCCGGGCAGGATGAACAGCCCGCCCGCCACGATGCCGCCGAGCGTCCGATGCAGCAGCCAGCCGATATAGGTCGCCAGCTGCTGCGCCTCCGGCCCCGGCAGCAGCATGCAGTAATTGAGGGCGTGCAGGAAACGCCCCTCGGATATCCAGTTCTTCTCCTCGACCAGGATGCGATGCATTACCGCGATCTGGCCGGCCGGTCCGCCAAAGCTCAGGATGGCGACGCGTATCCAGACCAGCAGCGCCTCGTTGAAGGAGATGCCGTGCGCGGGTTCATGCCCGCGCGCTTTCGCTGTCGTTGCGACGTCGGTCATGGCTTCACCTTGCTGGTCGGCCAGTTGTGCGTCTCCTTGGTCGCGTCGCGGCACCATCGGTAGAAGGCGTCGTAGAGCAGCAGCCCGGCGCTCAACTGCTCGAGGTCGTCGTCGAACATGCGCGACAGGCCGAGCGAGGCGGCGAGCAGCCCGGGCGCCTCCGGCGAAAGCTCGAGCCGCGCGGTATCGGCCGCCCGCACCATCGTCGCGAGCCGCTCCAGCGCCGGCGTCGCGAGGCCGAATTCCTTGACCATCACGTCGAAGGTGCAGAGCTCACCGCGATGGCTCCAGAACACGTTCTCGATGTCGAACGGCGTGGCGTCGAACCGTTCGGCGACCGCCTCGACCTCCGCCGATGTGACGAACAGGAACATGGCCGCGGGATCGACGAAGCGGCGGATCAGCCATGGACAGGCGATGCGGTCGATCTTCGGCCGCGATCGCGTCACCCAGACGGTGCGGCCCCGCCCGTCGCGTTTCGGAATCTTGTCGGCGGGAACGGTCGGTAGCTCCGCTTCCCGCCAGCCGAGGTGGCCGCCCTCGAGAATCTCGGCCGCGATGTTGCTGCAGCGGAGCCAGGCGGCGGTGCCTTCCGAAAGCTTTTGTCCCTTCTGGCAGATCACGACCACGGACTGCCCGGTGAAACGGGAAGCCCAGTCCTGGACGTCGAGATGGGAGTAGCGGACCGCGCCCGGAATCAAGCGCGGATCGGCGGCGAAGTCTTCATCGAGACGAACGTCGACAAGCGTCGGCGCCTTCGCCGTGCCGATGAGACGGGACAATTTTTCTGATGAGATCGATGTGTATGACGACATGGTGCGCCCTTGGTGACAGGACGCGATTCTTGGGCATGTCGCCTCGCGGGGAGATCGCACATCCCCGTAGCCACATCAAAAACCCTGATCTCCGGGCTGTCAACCTGACTTTGCCAAATCCCGCAGCTACCGCCGATCGACAGTCACGAAAACTTCATCGCGCAGCTTGGAACAAGCATTCGTGGATCAGGCCGATGGGGTCACCTCTCCATCTCCGGCGAGTTGCGAATAGGAACATACAATTCGCTGCCGAGTTGCGCGGTGGCAGGGACCAACTCAGGTAGATGCCGACACCGCGAACGTGTCGCGCTCCCGCCTGCATTCATTGGAGCAATGCCGATTGATGGACAGTCATTGTTGGCATGCGACGCCTGTTGCCCTCGTTATGCTGCTCATCACAACAACCGGCGGCGCTCTCGCCCACGATCACCAGCACCCCGAATTGAACGGTTGGTATGAGGGCTTGCATAGCAGCAAGGGTCCCTGCTGCGATGGCACGGATGCGCAGCACATCGACGACGTCGACTGGGAAACCAGGAACGGCCATTATCGGGTGCGCATCGATGGCGAGTGGGTTGACGTACCCAACGAAGCCGTCGTGCCAGGGCCGAACCTGTCCGGCCGACCCATCGTGTGGCCCTATTACATAGACGGTCATCCGAAGGCGCGCTGCTTCATGCCTGGCAGCATGGGCTGACGCCCGCCGCTGACATCCCGCCGCCATGTCTCGATGCGCGCCCGGTTGGCCGACAGCATGGTTGACCAATATAGGATACCCCCCTATATTACTTTCATGTCGCATACCATCAAGCACAAGTCCAAGCTCGTCGGCCGGGTTCGTCGCATCAAGGGCCAGCTGGAGGCCGTCGAGCGCGCACTGGAGTCCGAGATTGGTTGTGCCGACGTGCTGATGCTGGTGGCCTCGGTCCGCGGCGCCATCAACGGGCTAACCGCGGAATTGCTCGAGGATCACATCCGCCACCACGTCGTGGATCCTGCCCGGGAAAAGGATCCGGAGAAGGCGCAGGGCGCCGCGGACCTGATCGACGTCGTTCGTACCTATTTGAAGTGAGCGCCATGACCGACCTGTCTCAGCTGCTCCAGCAGAGCAGTGCCCATGCATGGCTGTTCGTGCCCAGTGCGATCCTGCTCGGCGCGTTGCACGGGCTCGAGCCCGGCCACTCCAAGACGATGATGGCGGCCTTCATCATCGCGATCCGCGGCACGGTGGTGCAGGCGGCGCTGCTCGGCGTGGCGGCGACGATCTCGCACACCGCCATCGTCTGGCTGGTCGCGCTCGCCGGGCTTCACTTCGGCCAGCAATGGTCCGGAGAACGCAGCGAAGCCTGGCTGCAACTGGCCTCGGCGGTGATCATCATCGCGATCGCGGCCTGGATGGCCTGGCGCACCTGGCGCGAGCAGGCTGCCGAACACGATCATCACGACGAAACGCGCCAGCTGGTCCTGGCCGGACAATCGCTGTCGCTCGAGGTCTTCGAGGACGGCGTGCCGCCGCGCTGGCGGTTGCGAAGCGAGGCCGGAGCGCTGCCGGCGGCCGGCGACGTTGACGTCGTGACGATCCGCCCCGACGGCAGCGAGCAACGCTTTCGCTTCGCCGACAGGGACGGCTATCTGGAAAGCATCGACGAAATTCCGGAGCCGCATGCCTTCAAGGCGCGCGTCTCGGTGCGCGCGGACATGGTGGAAGTCCTGTTCGAGGAGCATGACCATGCGCACATGAATCTCGGCGACGAGGACGACGCGCATGCGCGCGCGCACGCCGCCGACATCCGCAAGCGCTTTGCCGGACGCACCGTCACGACATGGCAGATTATCCTGTTCGGCCTGACCGGCGGGCTGATTCCGTGTCCGGCGGCGATCACCGTGCTGCTGCTCTGTCTCCAGCTCAAGCAGTTCAGCCTCGGCTTCGTGCTGGTGCTTTGCTTCGGCATCGGGCTTGCGCTCACCATGGTCTCTGCCGGTGTTGCGGCCGCGCTCAGCCTGCGTCATGTCGAACGTCATTGGGCCGGTTTCAGCCGCTTTGCCCATCGCGCCCCCTACGTGTCGGCCGCGCTGATCGTGCTCGTCGGCCTCTACACGGGCTGGCTCGGGTTGCACGGGATCACGGCCTGATCCGGGATCACGGCGTGATCCGGGATCGTGGCCTGATCCGCTTCGCCCCACTTCCATCTTGAAACCTGCGCGCGGTGGTCTAGATTTGCCCCAAGGGGACAAGGCAGACTCCCCGTGAGACCTCGGTCCAAGCTCTGCGCGACATTCACCGTCGTGGAGCTTTCACATGGACACCCAACCACACACACGTCTTCGTTCCGAAAATCGTCGTTGCAAAATCGCCATCCTGTCGCGTGGCGACGCCGCGTCGCGCCGGGAGGCGACCCCACAAAACAGCCGTTTCGTCCGCGTCTTCGAAGCGCTCGCCGCTTCGGGCATCGCGGCCGTTCCCGTCGTCTATGACGAGACATTCGCCGATGCCGTTCGCGACCAATTGCTGACGATGGACGGCGTTCTGGTCTGGGTCGATCCGATCCATCAGGGCAAGACGCGCGCCGCCCTCGATCCGCTGCTGCGCGAGGTCGCGGCGAAGGGACCATGGGTCAGCGCGCATCCCGACGTCATCCTCAAGATGGGCGTCAAGGACGTGCTGTACCGGACGCGTCACCTCGGCTGGGGCGCCGACACCCATCGATACGCGACGGTCGATGCGTTCCGCGCCGAATTTCCCTCGCGCTTGCGCGCGGGTGGTCCGCGCGTGCTCAAACAGAACCGCGGTAATGGCGGGCAGGGCGTCTGGAAGGTGGAAACCGTGCCAAAGACCGACGCGACGATTCGCGTGCTGCATGCGCTGCGCGGCAGCCAGCCGGAGGAGATGCCGCTGGCAGACTTCATGGCGCGCTGCGAGCAATATTTCGGCTGGGGCGGCTGCATCATCGATCAGGCTTTCCAGCCGCGCCTGCCCGAGGGCATGATCCGTTGCTATGTCAGCGCAGCGAAGGTCGCAGGCTTCGGGCACCAATTGATCAAGGCCCTGATCCCGCCGCCCCCGCAAGGCCCGGATTCTCCGGAAGCCCAACCCGGACCGCGCATCATGCACGGCCCCGATGCGCCGCAATTCCAGGCACTGCGAAGGTTGATGGAGGACGAATGGATCCCGCAAATGATGGCCGCGCTGACGATCGATGAGACGTCGCTGCCGGTGATCTGGGATGCCGATTTCCTCTACGGTCCACGCGATGCTGATGGCGCCGACACCTACGTGCTCTGCGAGATCAACGCGAGCTCGTGCTTCGCGATCCCCGACGAAGCGCCGGCGGCGATCGCGCAGACGGTCAGGGATCGCATCGGTCGGAACATGGCGAGCGTGAGGTGAGCACGCCCTGCAGGCTTCCTCTTTCTACCCATTGCTCGGGGCCCATGGGTGCGATCGGCACCCGGCTTTCCCTGCGCCGTCTGTTCAAGAGAGGGCGGAAAAGAAAGACAAAACTCGGACAAATCATGTCGCGAGAATGCGGAAGTGTGTCACAGACGACGCCACACATTCGGTGTGTCGTCCCTGCGAAAGCAGGGACCCATAACCACCGATGGTCATCGTTGAGCAGTGCTGCAACGACGAGTCGCCTCCACAACAACTGCCGCGGAGTATGGGTCCCGGCCTTCGCCGGCACGACGATCGAGAGAACCGCGCACACGTTTGCGTCTCTGCCTGTCCTTTGCAGCGCGTCCGCAAACTACTTCGGCCGCATCGCTTCCGGTGTATCCGGCTGCGCGGACGGATGCGCCTTGGCGAATTCCGGCAGCGCCATGGCGGTCTCGTGGATGCGCTTCACGGTCGGCCAGGGCGACAGGCTGATCTGCTGGTTGATCGCCGCCGTGACGTGGCCGACCAGGCAGATGTCGGCAAGGGTGGGCGCATCGCCGTGACAGAACCGGCCGGTCGCCTTGTGGCCGGCGAGGTGGCCCTCGAGCGCCGCCAGCGTCTCGACCGTCCAGTGCCGCCGCCACGCGTTCTGCTGGCTGTCGCGCAGATCGAGCTCGCGGTCGAGATAGCGCCGCACCCGCGGCGTCAGCAGCGGATGGCCCTCGCAGGCGACGATCAGCGCCAGCCCGCGCACCCGGGCGCGGCCGAGCGCATCCGCCGGCAGCAGCGGTGGCGTCGGAAAAGTCTCGTCGAGCCAGTCGATGATCGCGAGCGACTGGAACAGCACCGTGCCGTCGTCGGTCACCAGCGCCGGCAGCGCCATCTGCGGATTGATCTTGCGGTAGGCATCGGTGCGATGCGCGTCCGCATCGAGATCGACGAAGACGACGTCGGCGGCGACGCCCTTGAGGTTGAGCGCGACCCGCACCCGAAAGCTCGCCAGCGAGCGCCAGAACGAGAAGAACTGCATGGAGTGCACCCCGCATTTCTTCCCCTCTCCCCTTGTGGGAGAGGGTGGACGCGATGCAAGGCATCGCGGACGGGTGAGGGGTCTGTCTCCGCGGATAGAGACCCCTCATCCGTCGCGGACTTTGTCCGCGACACCTTCTCCCACAAGGGGAGAAGGGAAGAAAGGTCTGTCTATCCAGACCCGTAGATGGGGTAACGGGCCGGCCGCCCGCTCGCTACGGCGCAATTTGGAAGCGCGCTCGCGAGCGGCCTGTTGGTTGGAAGGCGGTCGTCCCTCAAACTGATGGTGTTCAACGGAGTCGGGCAAGCCCGCTCCAAGCATCATTAAGGGACGACCATGTACCACTATGCAGGAATTGACGTGTCTTTGGAATGCTCGAGCGTTTGCCTTGTCGATGGGACAGGCAAGATTTTGCGCGAGACGAAGGTTGCGAGCGAGCCGGCGGCGCTGATCGCCTGGTTCCGGTCGCTGGGTCTGGTACTGGAACGGATCGGGCTGGAGGCAGGCCCCTTGTCGCAATGGCTGTATGCGGGTCTGCGAGACGCAGGGCTTGCGGTCGAGCTGCTGGAAACGCGGCACGTTCGCGAAGCCTTCAAGTCGATGCCGGTGAAGACGGACCGCAACGATGCCCGCCGGATCGCGCAGTTGATGCGGCTCGGCTGGTTCCGGCCGGTGCACTGCAAGTCGGTCGCGGCGCAGGAGACCCGCGCCATCCTGACGGCGCGCAAGCTGCTGCAATCCAAGCTTCGCGATGTCGAGAACAGCCTGCGCGGCATACTTCGCGGTTTTGGCCTGAAGGTCGGTGCGACCACCGAGCGCACGTTCGCCGGACGCATCCGCGAGCTCGTGACCGGCCATCCCGGACTGGAGTTGGTCGCGGCGGCGCTGCTCCAAGCCCATGCGGTGCTGCTGCGGGAGTTCAAGAGCCTGGACAAGCACACCCAGAAGCTCGCCAGGACGCATCCATCCGCCAAGCTCCTGATGACAACGCCGTCCGTTGGTCCGATCGTGGCGCTCACCTATGCCGCGGCGATCGACGACCCGAAGCGCTTCCGCTCCTCGAAGGCCACGGGAGCCCACTTTGGGCTCACCCCGAAGAAGTACCAGTCCGGTGAGACCGACTACACCGGCCGCATCAGCAAGATCGGGGATGCCTCCGTGCGCGAGGCACTCTACCAGGCAGCTCACGTCATGCTGACCAAGCCGGTCAAGAATTGCTCGGCATTGAAGAGCTGGGCGATGCGGATCGCCCGGCGCGCAGGCATGCGCAAGGCCAAGGTAGCGCTGGCTCGCAAGCTCGCCGTGATCCTGCATCGCATGCTCGCCGACACCAAACCGTTCAACCCGATGACCAAGGCCATCTAGCCAGGAGCAGCAATCGGTTCCGGGCGGGCCACGACACCAGGCTCTCCCCGAGCGAAGTCCCTCCGCTGGGACGATGGATCCGGTCAGGCCGCCATCCGGGAAGTGGCTCACGACCACGCAATCCGTAGATTGGCCGGCCGGCTCCTCAATGCACCCCATCAGGCGACGGCCTTCGCGCCGATCCCGTACAGAAGCAAGTGCCCGGCGAGTGGATGACGCGAAAAGGGATTGACTAACCAAGGCCCGTTACAGAAGCCCGGATGAAGCGCAAGCGAAATCCGGGGCCGGTCCGTCGTTCCGTCGCAGTCTATCCCGGATTACGCTTCGCTGCATCCGGGCTACGGCACTCCAATACGTCATGCCCGGGCTTGACCCGGGCATCCATCAATCTTCAGAAGTGTTTTTGAAGATGGATCGCCGGGTCAACCCCGGCGATGACACGTGTCGAGGAGGCCTACCCAGCCCCCACCTTCTTCTTGCGCCAGGCGAGATGCACGGCGCAGGTGCAGCCCTGCGGATGCGAGGCCAGCTCCGCGTCGTTGGCGGGCGTTGCGGCGGGCGCGATTGCCGATCCCTTGGCGCCGTCCTGCGAGGGGATGTAGTTCAAGACCGGCGCCAGCCAGCGCTCGATCTCGGCGACCGTCATGGCCTTGCGCGTGGCGTAGTCCTCGACCTGGTCGCGCTCGATCTTGCCGACGCCGAAGTAGAAGCTTTCGGGATGCGAGAAGTACAGGCCCGAGACCGACGAGCCCGGCCACATCGCAAAGCTCTCGGTCAGCTTCACGCCGGCGGTGTTCTCGGCATCGAGCAGCGCGAACAGCGTCCGCTTCTCGGTGTGGTCGGGCTGCGCCGGATAGCCCGGCGCCGGGCGGATGCCGTCATATTTCTCGAGGATCAGTTCGTCCGCCGACCAGGTCTCATCGGGCGCATAGGCCCAGAACTCCTTGCGCACGCGCTGGTGCATGCGTTCGGCGAAGGCTTCGGCCAGGCGATCGGCCAGCGCCTTGCACAGGATCGAGGAGTAGTCGTCATTGGCGTTCTTGAAGCGGTCGGCGACCGCATCCTCGCCGATCCCCGCGGTGACGACGAAGCCGCCGATATAGTCGGCGATGCCGGTTTCTTTCGGCGCGATGAAGTCGGACAGCGCGGCGTTGAAGCGGCCCTCGCGCTTCTCGAGCTGCTGGCGCAGCGTATGGAAGGTCGCGATCTTCTGCTTCCGCGTCTCGTCGGCATAGACCTCGATGTCGTCGCCGACGGCGTTCGCCGGCCAGAAGCCGACGGTGGCGCGGGCGGTGAACCACTTCTCCTTGATGATGGTGTTCAGCATCTTGCGCGCGTCGGCATAGAGCGAGCGGGCGACTTCGCCGACCTTGGGGTCGTCGAGGATCGCCGGGAAGCGGCCGGTCAGCTCCCAGGTCTGGAAGAACGGCGTCCAGTCGATGTAGTCGGCGAGCTCGGCGAGATCGTAGGCGTCGAAGCTCTTCAGCCCGAAGAAGGCCGGCTTTTTCGGCGGCGCCGCCGCAAAATCGATCGCGACCTTGTTGGCACGGGCCTCGCCAAGCTTCAGCCGCTTCTTGTCGGCCTGGGCGCGGAAATGCGCCGTCGAGATTTTTGCGTATTCGGCGCGTACCTCGGCGGCGTAGGCCTGCCTCCTCTCGGCCGACAGCAGCGAGGAGGCAACGCCGACGGCACGGCTCGCGTCATTGACGTGCACGACCGGGCCGCCCGGATAGTTCGGGTCGATCTTCACGGCGGTGTGCACGCGGCTCGTGGTGGCGCCGCCGATCAAAAGCGGCAGGTTCATGCCCTGCCGTTGCAGCTCGCCGGCGAGGAAGCTCATCTCGTCGAGCGAGGGCGTGATCAGGCCGGACAGGCCGATGATGTCGGCGCCTTCGGCCTTCGCGGTCTCGATGATCTTGTTGGCAGGCACCATGACGCCGAGGTCGATGACCTCGAAATTGTTGCACTGGAGCACGATGCCGACGATGTTCTTGCCGATGTCGTGGACGTCGCCCTTCACCGTCGCGAGCACGATCTTTCCCGCGGCGTTGCGGCCGCCGGTGATGCCGTTGGCGAGGTTGCGCGCCTTCTCCTCCTCCATGAACGGCATCAGATAGGCGACCGCCTGCTTCATCACGCGGGCCGACTTCACGACCTGCGGCAGGAACATCTTGCCGTCGCCGAACAGGTCGCCGACCACGTTCATGCCGGCCATCAGCGGCCCCTCGATGACGTCGAGCGGACGGGACGCGTTCTGGCGGGCGGCCTCGGTGTCCTGCTCGATGAACTCGGTGATGCCGTGCACCAACGCGTGGGACAGCCGCTTCTCGACCGGCCATTCGCGCCAGGCGAGATCTTGCTCCTTGGTCTGCTTCTCCTTGCCGCGGAATTTCTCGGCCAGCGCCAAGAGCCGCTCGGAGGCGCCGGGATCGCGGTTGAGGATGACGTCCTCGCAGGTCTGGCGCAGCTCGGGATCGATGTCGTCGTAGACGATCATCTGCCCGGCATTGACGATGCCCATGTCCATGCCGGCATGGATCGCGTGATACAGGAACACCGAGTGCATCGCCTCGCGCACCGGTTCGTTGCCGCGGAACGAGAACGACAAATTGGAGACGCCGCCGGAGATGTGGGCGCCCGGCAGGTTCGCCCGGATCCAGCGCGCCGCCTCGATGAAGTCGACGCCGTAATTGTTGTGCTCCTCGAGGCCGGTCGCGATCGCAAAAATGTTCGGATCGAAGATGATGTCCTCGGGCGGGAAGTCGAGCCGGTCGACCAGGATGTCGTAGGCGCGCTTGCTGATCTCGGTCTTGCGCTTGAACGTGTCGGCCTGGCCGGTCTCGTCGAACGCCATCACCACCACGGCGGCGCCGTGGCGCCTGGCGACGGTCGCCTCATGGATGAACTTCTCCTCGCCTTCCTTGAGCGAGATCGAGTTCACGATCGGCTTGCCCTGGATGCATTTCAGGCCGGCCTCGATGACGTGGAATTTCGAGGAATCGACCATCACGGGCACGCGCGCGATGTCGGGCTCGGCGGCGACGAGGTTGAGGAACGTCACCATCGCCGCTTCGGAATCGAGCAGGCCCTCGTCCATGTTGACGTCGATGACCTGGGCGCCGTTCTCGACCTGGTCGCGCGCGACCTGCAGCGCGGCGGTGTAGTCGCCGGCGGTGATCAGCTTGCGGAAGCGCGCCGAGCCGGTGACGTTGGTGCGCTCGCCGACATTCACGAACGGGATCGCGTCGGTCAGCGTGAACGGCTCGAGGCCGGAGAGCCTGAGCCGCGGTGCGATCTCGGGCACCACGCGCGGCTTGTGCGGGGCGACCGCCTTGGCGATCGCCGCGATATGGTCGGGCGTGGTGCCGCAGCAGCCGCCGACGATGTTGACGAGGCCGGCGGCCGCGAATTCGCCGATCAGCCGCGCCATGTAGTCCGGCGTCTCGTCATACTGGCCGAATTCGTTGGGCAGGCCGGCGTTCGGGTATGCACACACGAGCGTGTCGGCGACGCGGCCGATATCGGCGATATGCGCGCGCAGATCCTCGGCGCCGAGCGCGCAGTTGAAGCCGATCGTGATCGGCCTTGCGTGCCGCACCGAATGCCAGAACGCCTCCGGCAACTGGCCGGAGAGCAGGCGGCCGGACTTGTCAGTGATGGTGCCGGAAATCATCACGGGCACGTCGATGCCGCGCTCCTCGATGATCTCGGAAATCGCGTACAGCGCCGCCTTGGCGTTCAGCGTGTCGAAGATGGTCTCGACCAGCAGCAGATCGGCGCCGCCGTCGAGCAGGCCCTTGGCCTGTTCGCCATAGGCCTTGCGCAGATCGTCGAAGGTCACCGCGCGATAGCCGGGATTGGAAACGTCGGGCGAGATCGAGGCGGTGCGGTTGGTCGGGCCGAGTGCGCCGGCGACAAAGCGCGGCTTGCCGTCCTCGGCGCTCACCCGCTCGGCGGCGGTGCGCGCCAGGCGGGCGCCCTGCAGGTTCAGCTCATAGGCGAGGTCCGACATGTCGTAGTCGGCCTGCGCGATCGAGGTCGAGGAGAAGGTGTTGGTCGCGACGATGTCGGCACCGGCGCGCAGATATGCGGCGTGGATGTCCGTGATCGCATCGGGCTGGGTCAGGATCAGTAGATCGTTGTTGCCCTTGATGTCGCGGTGGAAGTCCGCAAACCGCGCGCCGCGGAAGGCGGCTTCGTCGAACTGCAGGCCCTGGATCATCGTGCCCATGGCGCCGTCGAGCACCAGGATGCGCTCGCGGGCAGCCGCGAGCAAAGCGTTACGCTTGGGGGAAACGGGAACGGACATGTGTCAGGCAGCTTTCTGGGCACCGTTCGGCCGGATGCCGAGCAGGTGGCTGATCGCGAACACGAGGTCCGCGCGGTTCATGGTGTAGAAGTGGAAGGTGTCGACGCCGTGCTTGAACAGCTTCTGCACCTGGCCGGCGGCGACGGTGGCGGCAACCAGCTTGCGAGTCTCGGCGTCGTTGTCGAGGCCCTCGAACTTCTCGGCGAGCCAGTCCGGCACGCTGGTGCCGGCGCGCGTCACGAAATTGCGCGCCTGCTTGAAATTGTGCATCGGCATGATGCCCGGCACGATCGGAATCTCGATGCCGCGCGCGCGCACCCGGTCGACATAGCGGTGGTAGAGGTCGTTGTCGAAGAACACCTGGGTGATCGCGCGCGTCGCGCCGGCGTCGACCTTGGCCTTCAGCGTGTCGATGTCGGCGTCGAAATCCTTCGCTTCCGGATGCTTCTCGGGATAGGCGGACACCGAAATCTCGATGTCGGCGTGGCGCCTCTTGATCCCGGTGACGAGTTCGGCCGAACTCTGGTAGCCGTCCGGATGGGTGAAGTAGGGCGTGCCGATGCCGCCGGGCGGATCGCCGCGCAGCGCGACGATGTGACGGACGCCGACCTCATGATAGCGGTCGACGATGTCGTCGATCTCGCCGCGCGAGGCGCTGACGCAGGTCAGATGCGCGGCCGGCAGCAGATCGGTCTCGCGCAGGATGCGGGTGATGGTCGAATGGGTGCGCTCGCGGGTCGAGCCGCCGGCGCCGTAGGTGACCGAGACGAAGTTCGGCGTCAGCGGCGCCAGGCGATTGATGGTCTCCCAGAGATTGCGCTCCATCTCCTCGGTCTTCGGCGGGAAGAACTCGAAGGAGATTTTCGGCGCTTTGGGCGCACGTGGTGCGTTCGGCACGGAGGAAATGGTCTCGGTCATGATACGCAAAGGCTCCGCAACTGGAGGGCAGACATCCGGCCTGGATATGAAGGCCCCAAGATAAGCCAAACGCGTCGGATCAAACAGCCCATCGGATATGGGAAATTGCCCATTCGTGGCGCAGATTCGGCAAAAATTGACTATCTGGAACGTTCGGTGGGCAGTCGCCGACTTCGCCGAAAATGAAATTAACGTATTGAAAAATATAAATAAAGGAAATGGCTTGCAATTGATTGGAGAGCGAAATCGATTGTGGGTAGCGTGGTACAATGATGAATCATTGCGTATCGTCCCAAAGCCGACGGCTGCCGGCGCCGGCGTTCCGCCGCGGGACTGGTCTGCGCGGCCGGGGCCTTTGTCGCCTCGTGGCGCCACACTAGGTTGACGGCCATGATTCCGCTCTCCGTCCTCGACCTGTCCGTCGTCACCACCGGCACCAGGCCGGCCGCTGCGCTCCGCAACAGCATCGATCTGGCGCGCCATGTCGATGGCCTTGGCTACGTCCGCTACTGGCTCGCCGAGCACCACAACCTCGCTTCAGTCGCGAGCCCGGCGCCTGATCTGATGATCGGGCAGATCGCGGCGGTGACGGAGCATATCCGTGTCGGTTCCGGCGGCGTGATGCTGCCCAACCACGCGCCGCTGGTCGTCGCCGAGCGCTTCAAGATGCTGGAGGCGCTGTTTCCCGGCCGCATCGATCTCGGCCTCGGCCGCGCGCCCGGCACCGACGGCGCCACCGCCTACGCACTGCGCAGCCGGCTCGATCGCCGCGAAGGCGATGATTTCCTCGAGCGGCTGCACGAGCTGACCTTGTGGGAGACGCGCGATTTCCCGCCCGGCCATCCCTACAACAATGTGGTGGCGATGCCGGATGATTCGCCGCTGCCGCCGATCTGGTTGCTCGGCTCGAGCGACTATTCCGCCGAACTCGCGGCCCAGGTCGGGATGGGCTTTGCATTCGCGCATCATTTTGCCACTCACGATGCAATTGCGGCGATGACGAACTACCGCGCGCATTTCAAGCCGTCGGGCTGGCGTGCGACGCCGCAGGCGATTCTGGCGGTTGCGGTTGTTGCGGCGGAGACCGACGCTGGAGCCGAGCGGCTTGCGCTGTCGATGGATCTCAACCGGCTGCGCCGCGACCGCGGCCAGTATCTGCCGCTGCCGAGCGTCGAGGAGGCAGAGGCCTATCCCTATACCGACGCCGAGCGCGCCTCGATCAAGCGCAACCGCGCCCGCCTCTTCGTCGGCAGCCCCGCAACCGTGATGACGAAGCTGGAGCCGCTGATCGCGGCGACCCAGGCCGACGAGCTGATGGTGATATCAGCGGTCTACGACCATGCCGCGCGGAAGAAGTCGTACAGCCTGCTCGCCGAGGCGTTCGGGCTTGCGAAGACGGCGGCGGCTTGACCCCGTCATTCCGGGGCGATGCGCAGCATCGAACCCGGAATCTCGAGATTCCGGGTTCACGCTTCGCGTGCCCCGGAATGACTGCGTCAATCCTGCGTCTCGCTGAAAGTCGCGCGGAACGGATGGCCGGGATAGACGCCGACGATGCGGAATTCGCGCGAGAAGAATTTCAATTCCTCGATCGCGAACGCGAGGCCGCGCTCATCGGGGTGACCGTCGACATCGGCATAGAATTGCGTGGCGAAGAAATTGCCGTCGACCATGTAGCTTTCGAGCTTGGTCATGTTGACGCCGTTGGTGGCAAAGCCGCCCAGCGCCTTGTACAGCGCGGCGGGCAAATTGCGCACCCGGAAAACGAAAGTCGTGACCAGCGGCCCCGAACCCTGCGTGGCCCACTTGGCCTCGCGCGCCAGCACCACGAAGCGGGTGGTGTTGTGGGCCTCGTCCTCGATGTCCTCGGCGAGAATGTCGAGACCGTAGATGTCGGCGGCGAGGCGGGAGGCGATCGCCGCCACGCTCTTGTCGCCGCGCTCGGAGATGTCGCGGGCGCTGCCGGCGGTGTCGGCGGCGACGATCGGCTTGATGCCGAGCTTGCGGATGACGCGGCGGCACTGGCCGAGCGCGTGGACATGGCTCTCCACGCTCTTGATGTCGGCGAGCTTGGTGCCCTTGATCGCCATCAGCTGATGGCGGATCGGCAAGAACCATTCGCCGACGATGAACAGGCCCGAAGCGGGCAACAGATGGTGGATGTCGGCGACGCGGCCGGCGACCGAATTCTCGATCGGGATCATGCCGAGATCGGCCTCGCCCGAGGAAATCGCGGCCAGCGCGTCCTCGAAGGTCGGGCAGGGCATCGGCTCGGCGTCGGGATAGGCCTCGACGATCGCGATATGGGAATTGGCGCCAGGCTCGCCCTGGAACGCGATTTTCAGCTTCTTGGTCATGGGTGGCCTTTTACCAGCCGGTCAGGCGTTGGAAAGTATTCTGCGGGCGGTTTCGAGATCGGCCGGGGTGTCGACGCCGCGCGGGACGGTATCGACGATGGTGACGTCGATCCGCATCCCGGCCTCCAGCGCGCGGAGTTGCTCGAGCTTTTCCTGCTGCTCCAGCGGCGAGGGCGGCAGCGCCACGAACCGCTCCAGCGCGGCGCGGCGGTAGGCGTAGAGGCCGATATGATGGTAGCGCGGCCCGTCGCCATAAGGCGCGGTGGCGCGGGTGAAATACAGCGCGCGCAACCGGTTCGGCCCGATCGGCGAGCCGACTGCCTTGACGACGCTGGGGGCCTGATCCTCCTCCTCGGTATGGATGCGCGAGGCCAGGGTCGAGATGTCGACTGCGGGATCGTCGAGCGCCGGCATCACGCTGCGGATGGTCTCGGGGCTGATGGTCGGGAAATCGCCCTGCAGATTGACCACGATCTCGGCATGGCCGTCGGGGTCGAGGGTCGTCATCGCTTCATAAATCCGGTCCGAGCCGGACGGATGGTCGGGACGGGTCATTACGACCTCGCCGCCCGCAGCCTTCACCGCTGCAGCGATCTCGGCCGTGTCGGTCGCAACCGCAACCCGGCCGATGCCCGCCGCCTCGGCCCGCCGCAGCACATGGACGATCATCGGCACGCCGGCGATCTCGAGCAGCGGCTTTCCCGGAAGGCGAGTGGCGGCCATGCGGGCCGGAATCAGCACCAGGGTACGGGGTTGGGTCATTCGTGTCGGAGCCCGTCCGGCCTGCGGAAATTGCCGGGGAGGAGGTTGAATTCGGCGCGTTTATACGGGTTGCCAGAGCGCGGGCAAACCGATATCTCAACCCTGCTTGGGGCGGTGCGATAAGGCCGATTCCCAGGTCTTTCCCCGCGGCCGTATTCCCGGCCTGAAGTCGACATTCAAGGCCCGGAGCCTGACCCAAAATGGACTCCTTCGAACTCAACAAAATCCTCGGTGCGGTTCTCGGCACCTGCATCGTCGTCCTGGTGATGAGCTTTGCCGCCAGCGCGAAATTCGCGCCGAAGCTGCCGGAGAAGCCGGGTTTTGAGATCGCTGTGAAGGAAGAGTCCCATGGCGGTGGCGGCGAGGCCGCTGCGGCCGCATCCGAGCCGATCGAGAAGCTGCTGCAGACCGCTTCCGTCGAGAAGGGCGCGGCGGCCGCCAAGAAGTGCCAGGCCTGCCACACCTTCGAGAAGGGCGGTCCCAACCGCGTCGGTCCGAACCTGTTCGGCGTCGTCGGCGAGAAGAAGGGCGAGGGCCGTGGCTTCAATTTCTCGGCCGCGATGAAGGGCAAGGGCGGCGAATGGTCGTTCGACGACCTCAACAAGTTCCTGACCAACCCTAAAGGCTTCATCCCGGGCACCGCGATGGGCTTTGCCGGCGTGCCGAAGGACAGCGAGCGCGCCGACATCATCGCCTATCTGAATTCGAACTCGGAGCACCCGGCTCCGCTCCCGACCGCCTCGAAGTAACGATTTGCTTCGCGCAAGCATGTGGATGAAACGGCCAGGCAATGCCTGGCCGTTTTCGCATGGGGAATCCGCTGTCGCGGGGTTGTTATCGGGACGTTTCGCCGCACCGATATTGTTCCCGGGCCAATATCATGAGGAAAAAGCAACGTAATTTGTCGAACCGTTGCCTTATATTGGGTCCCATGTAAGCGGGGCCGCAAGCAGGAAGACCGAATTTGGCGATCACCCGACGACACCTCCTTCAAGGCAGCGCACTGGCGGCAATGGCTCCGGCGCTCGGACTCACCCCCGGCCTGTCGGCGATCACGCCGGCCTTCGCCGACGAAGCCCCCAACGGGCTGAAATGGCGGCACGGCCTCTCGACCTACGGCGAAATCAAATATCCCGCCGACTTCAAGCGCTACGACTATGTCAAGCCGGACGCGCCGAAGGGCGGCGTGGTGCGGCTGTTCCAGCCCGGCACCTATGACAGCTTCAACCTGGTCGTTGCGGGGTTGAAGGGCACGGTCGCCTCTTCCGTCACCCGCATCTACGATTCGCTGATGGAGGCCTCGCTCGACGAGCCCGATACGTATTACGGCGAACTCGCCGAGGCGGCAGCCTTCCCCGACGATTTCTCCTACGTGATCTACCGCCTGCGGCCCGGCTCACGCTGGCACGACGGCAAGCCGGTCACGCCGGAGGACGTGATCTTCTCGTTCGAGGCGTGGAAGGCGAACAGCCCGATGTTCAGCGCCTACTACCGGCACATCGAAAAGGCCGAGAAGGTCGGCGATCGCGACATCAAGTTCACCTTCGACAGCCCGGGCAACCGCGAGCTGCCGATGATCACCGGTCAGCTCGTCATCCTGCCCAAGCATTGGTGGGAAGGCACCGACGCGCAGGGCAAGAAGCGTGACATCACCGCGAGCACGCTGGAGCCGCCGCTTGGCTCGGGTCCCTACCGGATCAAGGAGTTCGTTGCCGGACGATCGGTGGTGCTCGAGCGCGTCAAGGACTACTGGGGCAAGGATATTCCGATCGCGATCGGACAGAACAATTTCGACGAGCTGCGCTACGAATATTTCCGCGACGACACCGTCGCGCGCGAGGCGCTGAAGGCCGACCAGTTCGATTGGTACGGCGAGCGCAGCGCGAAGGAGTGGGCGTCGGCCTACGACGTTCCGCCGGTGCGTGAGAAACGGCTGCTCAAGGAGCTCTTCACCGTCCGCAATCAAGGCCGGATGCAGGGCTGGGTGTTCAACCTGAGGCGCCCGAAATTCGCCGACCCCAGACTGCGCCGCGCCTTCAACTGTGCGTTCGATTTCGAAGAGATGAACCGCGTGCTTTCGACCGGCGACTATCATCGCGATTCAAGCTATTTCGACGGCATCCCCGATTTGATGGCGACCGGCCTGCCGGAGGGCAAGGAGCTCGAGATCCTGGAGACGCTACGCGACAAGGTGCCGCCGGAAGTCTTCACGACGCCCTACAAGGATCCGGTCGGAGGCACGCCGGAAAACGTGCGCGCCAATCTGCGCGAGGCGACGCGGCTGTTGAAGGAAGCCGGCTTCGAGATCCGCGACCGCAAACTGGTGGATTCCTCAGGCCAGCCGTTCACGGTCGAGATCCTCGGCAACAGTGGCGATTCCGGCATGGAGCGGATCGCACTGTTCTACAAGCCGAGCCTGGAGCGCCTCGGCATCACCGTTAATCTGCGCGCGGTCGACACGGTGCAGTATCAGAACCGGGTGCGCGATTTCGATTTCGAGATGGTGACCCAGGTCTGGGGACAATCGATCTCGCCCGGCAACGAGCAGCGCGACAATTTCGGTTCGCAGGCGGCCGACCGGCCCGGCTCGAACAATCTTCCCGGCATCAAGAATCCGGCGGTCGATGCCATCATCGAACGCATCATCTTCGCCACCAGCCGCGCCGATCAGGTCGCCGCCGCGAAGGCGCTGGATCGGGTTTTGCTCTGGAACTTCTATCTTGTTCCACACTTCAATTACGACAAGCAGCGCTATGTCTATTGGGATCGCTTCAGCCATCCCGACCCGCTGCCGAAATACGCTGTTTCGGGATTCCCAAATCTTTGGTGGTACGACGCCGACAAGGCGGCCAAGCTCAAGCGTTCATAAAACTCAAGGATTCGCGCATGGCGCTATTCTCCCGTCGGCACGCACTCGGCCTCGGCATCGGTGCGTTGAGTGCTGCAGGCTTGCGTGCTGCGCCGGCGGTGGCCGACAACGGAACCGAGATGCACGGCATGTCGGTGTTCGGCGACCTGAAATATCCGGCGGATTTCAAGATCTTCGACTACGTCAATCCGAAGGCGCCGAAGGGCGGGGCGTTCTCAATGATCCCTTCGACCCGTGCCTACAACCAGTCCTTCTTTACGTTCAGTTCGTTCAACGCGTTCATCCTCAAGGGTGAAGGCGCGAAGGGCATGGAGATGACCTTCGATTCGTTGATGGCACGCGCGGGTGATGAGCCTGACGCGATGTACGGCCTGGCCGCAAGATCGGTCTCGATTTCTCCCGACAAGCTCACCTACCGCTTCACGATGCGGCCCGAGGCTCGCTTTCACGACGGCTCGAAGCTGACTGCGCAGGATGTCGCGTTCTCGCTCAATACGCTGAAGGAGAAGGGGCATCCGTTGATCGTGGTGCAACTGCGCGATTTCGTGAAGGCCGAGGCGCCCGACGACGGCACCGTGATCGTGACCTTCGCGCCTAATCGCGCGCGCGACGTGCCGCTTTATGTTGCGGGTCTGCCGATCTTCTCGAAGGCCTATTACGCGAAGCGGCAGTTTGATGAGTCCACGCTCGAAGTTCCGCTCGGCTCCGGGCCGTACATGGTCGGCAAGTTCGAGGTCAATCGTTACGTCGAGTATAACCGCCTCAAGGATTGGTGGGCAGCCGACTTGCCGGTCAATCGCGGCAGTTACAATTTCGACACCGTGCGCTACGAGTTCTACCGTGATCGCGATGTCGCGTTCGAAGGCTTCACAGGCAAAAATTATCTGTTTCGCGAGGAATTCACGTCCCGTGTCTGGGCGACGCGGTACGATTTCCCGGCTATCAAGGACGGGCGGGTCAAGCGCGAGACATTGCCGGACGAAACACCGTCCGGTGGGCAGGGTTGGTTCATTAACACCCGTCTCGACAAGTTCAAAGACCCGCGCGTTCGCGAAGCGCTAATCTATGCCTTCGATTTCGAATGGACCAACAAGACCATCATGTACGACGCTTACGCGCGCAGCGTCTCGCCTTTCCAGAATTCGGACATGGTGGCTAGTGGACTACCTTCGCCCGAGGAATTGAAACTGCTCGAACCATTCCGCGGCCAAGTGCCGGATGAGGTGTTCGGCGAGCCCTTTGTGCCGCCGGTGTCGGATGGATCGGGACAGGACCGCGCACTGCTGCGAAAGGCGACGCAGTTGCTCAACGATGCAGGATGCGTCGTCAAGGATGGCAAGCGGCGATTGCCTAACGGCGACCCGCTTACGATCGAGTTCCTGCTAGATGAGCCGACTTTCCAGCCGCATCACGCCAGCTTCATCAAGAATCTCAAGCCGCTTGGCATCGATGCCAACATCAGGCAGATCGACGCAGTGCAGTATCGTGCGCGTGTTGAGGCTTTCGATTTTGAGGTGACGACCCAGCGTATATCCATGTCGGCGACGCCGGGTGACAGCCTGAGGCCTTACTTCTCGTCCCAGGCTGCGACCACCAAGGGCTCCTACAATCTGGCGGGCGTTGCCAACCCGGCGATCGACGCATTGATCGAAAAAGCTATCGCTGCCGAGACGCGGGCGGACTTAACCTTTGCCTGCCGCGCGCTCGATCGCGTCTTCCGTGCCGGCCGCTATTGGGTGCCACAATGGTATTCTAACAAGCACCGTGTCGCCTATTGGGACCAGTTCGGGCATCCGGAGAAGCCGGCGAAATATGCGGGCGTCGGCGCCCCGGAGAACTGGTGGTATGATGCGGCCAAGGCCGCGAAGCTCGAGCAGGCGAAGTAGCCGATGAGCGCCTATATCGCCCGACGTATCTTCCTGATGCTGCCGACGCTGCTTGGCATCCTGTTCGTCTCCTTCGTGGTCGTGCAGTTTGCTCCCGGCGGTCCGGTCGAGCGCGTCATCGCGCAGATCAACGGCGCCGACACCGGCGGCACATCGCGCGTGTCGGGAGGCGGCGGCGATTTCGGCGCGCAGCGCGGCCAGGGCGCGGGCGCAGGCGCGGCCATCAATTCGAAATACCGCGGCGCGCAGGGGCTCGACCCGGATTTCATCAAGAAGCTCGAGGTGCAGTTCGGCTTCGACAAGCCGGCGCCCGAGCGGTTCGCGTTGATGGTCTGGAATTTCGCGCGGTTCGATTTCGGCAACAGCTATTTCCGCAGTGTCAGCGTGCTGCAGTTGATCAAGGAGAAGCTGCCGGTCTCGATGTCGCTCGGCATCTGGATGACGCTGCTGACCTATCTTATCTCGATCCCGCTCGGCATCCGCAAGGCGGTGCAGGACGGCTCGCGGTTCGATACCTGGACCTCGGCGGTGATCATCATCGGCTTTGCGATCCCGGGCTTCCTGTTCGCGATCCTCCTGATCGTGCTGTTTGCCGGCGGCTCGTTCCTCAACATCTTCCCGCTGCGCGGCCTGACCTCGGACGGCTGGTCGCAATTCCCCTGGTACTGGAAGATTATCGACTATTTCTGGCACCTGACGCTGCCGCTGGTGTCGATGGCGCTCGGCGCCTTCGCCACCATGACCCTGCTGACCAAGAATTCGTTTCTCGACGAGATACGCAAGCAATATGTGATGACCGCGCGCGCCAAGGGTTGCAGCGAGCGCCAGGTGCTGTACGGCCACATCTTCCGCAACGCCATGCTGATCGTGATCGCAGGCTTCCCGGGCGCGTTCATTCACGCGTTCTTCTCCGGCTCGCTCTTGATCGAAACCATCTTCTCGCTCGACGGGCTCGGCCTGCTTGGCTTCGAGAGCGTGTTGAACCGCGACTATCCGGTGGTGTTCGGGACGTTGTTCATCTTCTCGCTGGTCGGACTGGTGGTCAATCTGCTCTCCGATCTCGCCTATATGTGGATCGATCCCAGGATCGACTTCGAAGCGCGGGAGGTCTGATGACGATGCTCGCGCCCCAGCCGGTCGAGACCACGACGCAATCGCCGCTCGGCGAAACGGTGCCCGCCACGCACCACGCCTTTTCGCCGTCGCCGCTGAACAAGCGACGCTGGCAGAACTTCAAGGCCAATCGCCGCGGCTACTGGTCGTTCTGGATCTTCCTCGTGCTGTTCGTGGCGTCGCTGTTTGCCAATTTCATCGCCAACGACAAGCCGCTGGTCGTCAAATATGACGGCCGTCTCTACTGGCCGGTGGTGTTCACCTATGCCGAGACCACCTTCGGAGGCGACTTCGAGACCGCGGCCGATTATCGCGATCCCTACCTGCAGAAGCAGATCGCCGCCAAGGGCGGCAGCATGATCTGGCCGCCGATCCGCTACTCCTACGACAGCCGCAACCTCGACCCGCCGACGGCGGTGCCGTCGAAGCCGACCTGGCTCTTGACCGAAGAGCAGTGCAAGGACGTGGTCAAGCGCAAGGGCCTGACCGGCTGCCGCGACCTCGAATACAACTGGCTCGGCACCGACGATCAGGGCCGCGACGTGGTCGCGCGGCTGATCTACGGCTTCCGCATCTCGGTGCTGTTCGGCCTGACGCTGACCATCCTGTCCTCGATCATCGGCATCGCCGCGGGCGGCGTGCAGGGCTATTTCGGCGGCTGGACCGATCTCATCTTCCAGCGGCTGATCGAGATCTGGACCGCGATCCCCTCGCTCTATCTGCTGCTGATCATCTCGGCGGTGCTGCCGCCGGGCTTCTTCATCCTGCTCGGCATCCTCCTGCTATTCTCCTGGGTCTCGCTGGTCGGGCTGGTGCGCGCCGAGTTCCTGCGCGGCCGCAATTTCGAATACATCCAGGCGGCGCGCGCGCTTGGCGTCTCCAACGGCGTGATCATGTTCCGCCATCTGCTGCCGAACGCGATGGTCGCGACCATGACCTTCCTGCCCTTCATCGTCTCGTCCTCGGTGATGACGCTGACGGCGCTGGATTTCCTCGGCTTCGGCCTGCCGCCCGGCTCGCCCTCGCTCGGCGAGTTGCTGTCGCAGGGCAAGGCCAACGTGCAGGCGCCGTGGCTCGGCCTCACCGGCTTCTTCTCGGTCGCGATCATGCTGTCGCTGCTGATCTTCATCGGCGAAGCCGCGCGCGACGCCTTCGATCCACGCAAGACGTTCTCGAAGGGCTGAGGCATGGACGCGATCAACCAGCCTTTGCTCGATGTCCGCGACCTCTCGGTCGCCTTCGGCCGCTCGCTTGCGGTCGACGGCATCTCGTTCTCGATCAAGCGCGGCGAGTGCGTCGCGCTGGTCGGCGAATCCGGCTCGGGAAAATCCGTCAGCGCGCTGTCGGTGCTGAAGCTGCTGCCCTATCCGACGGCCTCGCATCCCTCAGGCGCGATCCGCTTCCGCGGCCGCGACCTCCTGACCGCGTCCGATCAGCAGATGCGCGAGGTTCGCGGCAACGACATCTCGATCATCTTCCAGGAGCCGATGACCTCGCTCAATCCGCTCCAGACCATCGAGACCCAGATCGGCGAGATCCTGTCCCTGCACAGGGGCGTCAGTGGCGCGGCGGCGCGGGCGCGGACGCTGGAGCTATTGGGCCAGGTCGGCATCCCCGAGCCGGAGACCCGGCTCAAGAGCTATCCGCATCAATTGTCCGGCGGCCAGCGCCAGCGCGTGATGATCGCGATGGCGCTCGCCAACGAGCCCGATCTTTTGATCGCGGACGAGCCGACCACCGCGCTCGACGTCACCGTGCAGGCGCAGATCCTGGCGCTGCTGGCCGAGATCCGCGCGCGGCTCGGCATGAGCCTGTTGTTCATCACCCACGACCTCGGCATCGTCCGCCGCATCGCCGACACGGTCTGCGTGATGAACAACGGCAAGATCGTCGAGCAGGGGCCGGTCGAGCAGGTCTTCACCGCGCCGAAGCACGCCTATACCCAGGCGCTGCTCGCGGCCGAGCCGAAGCCCGATCCGGCGCCGCCGCAGCCGGGCGCAGCGGTCGTGATGTCGGCGGACAATCTCAAGGTCTGGTTTCCGATCAAGCGCGGGCTGTTGCGCTCGACCGTCGGCCACATCAAGGCGGTCGATGGCGTCAGCCTCGCGGTGCGCAAGGGCGAGACGCTCGGCGTGGTCGGCGAATCCGGCTCCGGCAAGACCACACTCGGGCTCGCGCTGCTCCGGCTGATTTCGTCCGATGGTCCGATCGTTTTCCTCGGCAACGACATCCAGGGCCTGCGCTTCAAGCAGATGCGGCCGTTCCGCCGCGACATGCAGATCGTGTTCCAGGACCCGTTCGGCTCGCTCAGCCCGCGCATGTCGGTGGCCGACATCATTGCCGAGGGCCTTGAGGTGCACCAGAAGCAGCTGTCGCGCGAGGAGCGCGAGGCGCGGGTGATCAAGGCATTGAAGGATGTCGGGCTCGATCCGGACTGGCGCTTCCGCTATCCGCACGAATTCTCCGGCGGCCAGCGCCAGCGCATCTCGATCGCGCGCGCGGTCGTGCTGGAGCCGAACTTCGTCGTGCTGGACGAGCCGACCAGCGCGCTCGACATGCTGCTGCAGGCTCAGATGGTCGACCTGTTGCGCGACCTGCAGCGCAAGCGCGATCTCACCTACATGTTCATCTCGCACGATCTGCGCGTGGTCGCCTCGCTGGCGAGCCATCTGATCGTGATGAAATCGGGCATGGTGGAGGAGGAGGGACCGGCCTCTGAGCTGTTCAAGAATCCGAAGAGCGACTACACCCGCGCGCTGTTCGCCGCCGCGTTCCGCATCGAAGCGGCCGGCGACGGGGCGGTGGCGACGTAACGAGCTTCGTAGGATGGGTAGAGCGCAGCGAAACCCATCATTTTTTTCCGCGCGGTAGCAGCTTGATGGGTTTCGCTTCGCTCTACCCATCCTACAAGATGGGCTAAAGCCGCTTGATCGCCAGGACTTCGCTGCCGGCCGCTCTGATCCTCGCGATCGCGGCCTGCGTGTTCTCCACCACCGTTGCCATGTGATGCGCGTTGGCGTGCACGATCGTGGTCGCGTCGCGCACGATGGCGACATGGCCCTTCCAGAAGATCAGGTCGCCGCGCTGCAGCTGCTTGGATTCCGCCGCCGTCAATTCGCGGCCGAGGCCTTCCTGCTGCATGTCGCTGTCGCGCGGGCAGCCGGTGCCGGCGGCGGTCAGCGCGATCTGCACCAGGCCTGAGCAATCGATCCCGAGACTCGACTTGCCGCCCCATAGATACGGTGTGCCGACGAATTGCTCGGCGATCGCGACGAAATCGCCTGCCATCGTGTCGAGCGGCGCGAGATGCCGGCGTGGCAGGTGCCAGCCCTCGCGAGTCACCGCGAACGCACCGTCCTCGCGGACGATGGCGAGCTTTGTCCCCATCGCCAGTGCCTCGACCGGCGGCAGCTTGATCGACGGGCCCGGATACGCCAGCGTGCGCAGCGCCGTGACCTTGTGCGTCGGGGCGGCGCCGGGCTTGGCCAGCGCGGCCTTGGGAATCCAGCCGACATAGCCGTCATCGGCGAGCTGGCCCCAGGCCCAGCCTTCGCCGTTGCGATCGTACACCGTGACGCGCTCGCCCCGGAGCGCCTGCGTCATCTGTTCGGCATCGCTCGCCGGCGCCTGGCGTAGCGGCGCGATGGCGTCGCCGACCTCGAGCACTTCGCCTTCGACGAAGCGCAACGCCTGGACCTTGCCCTCGAGATATTTCGCCGCGAGGTCGTCGCGGGCCGGTGTCACACGGGGGTCATGCATAGCGCTGGCTCAGCAATTTGTAGATCGCGCGCGCCGCCTGGCACTCGCCGCCTTCGGGACGGCCGGGCTTTGCCGACGGCGTCCAGCCGTAGATGTCGACGTGCAGCCAGCTCCTCGCGTGCTCGACGAAGCGCTGCAGGAACAGCGCGCAGGTGATCGAGCCCGCGAAACCGCCTGACGGTGCGTTGGTGATGTCGGCGGTCTTGGAGTCGAGCCAGGCGTCGTAGGCCGGCCACAGCGGCATCCGCCAGAGCGGGTCGTTCTCGCTCTTCGCACAAGATGCGACGTCGCCGGCGAGCGCCTCGTCATTGGTGTAGAACGGCGGCAGATCCGGGCCCAGCGCCACCCGCGCGGCGCCGGTCAGCGTGCCCAGATCGACCAAAAGATCGGGCGTCTCCTCGTCGGCGAGCGCTAGCGCGTCGGCGAGCACCAGCCGCCCTTCGGCGTCGGTGTTGCCGATCTCGACGGTGATGCCCTTGCGCGACTTGAAGATGTCGAGCGGGCGGAACGAGTTGCCGGCAACTGCGTTCTCGACCGCCGGGATCAGCACGCGCAGCCGCAGCTTGAGCTTCGCGTCCATCACCATCTGGGCCAGCGCCAGCACGTTGGCGGCGCCGCCCATGTCCTTCTTCATGATGAGCATGCCGCTCGAAGGCTTGAGATCGAGCCCGCCGGTGTCGAAGCAGACACCCTTGCCGACCAGCGTCACCTTCGGATGGGCGGGGTCGCCCCAGCTCAGCTCGATCAATCGCGGCGACCGCGTCGACGCCATGCCGACGGCGTGGATCAGCGGGAAGTTCTGGGCGAGCTCGTCGCCGTCGATGCAATTGAAGGCAGCGCCGAACCGCGTCGCGAGGTCGCGCGCCACCTCAGCGAGCTCGGCCGGTCCCATGTCGTTGGACGGCGTGTTGATGAGATCGCGCGCCAGCGCCGCGGCATCCGCCATCCGGGTGATCTCCGCCGTGTCGACGCCGTCGGGCGGCACCAGCCGGACTTCGGGAGCCTTGTTGGTGCGATACCGGCCGAAGCGATAGCAGCCGAGCGCGAAGGCGAGCGCGGCAAGTCTGGTGTCGTGCGGCGCATTGGCGAAGCGGTAGACGCCGGGCGGCAGCAGGCCGGGCAGGGCGCCGGGCCGGAACGGATCGCGCGCCTTGTGGTCGTCGTCCTCGAGACCGAACAGCACCTGCGCGATGCCGCCGTCTGCCGCCGGCAGGACGAGCAATTTTCCCGCCTTGGCCACGAAGCCATTGGCCGCCGCGAACTGGCGCGCCGGCGCCGGCAGCTCGCCCTGAATCGCATCCCATGTCGCCTTGGTGACGAAGGTGATCGGCGTGGCGGCGGTCGTGGCGGTCTCGAACACGGATGGCATGCGGCTCTCGGTTCTGGCGTCGTTGGTGGGCTACTACACGCCTTTCGCCATGGATGGTAGCGCGCCAACGGTTCACGCGCCGTGCAGGCCGGAACCGGAGCGTCGGCTGCCGGCGCCGCCAGTTAACCAGACGTTAGGGTTAACAGTCTATTGCTGGCACGCTCGGCTGGAACCGTTCGCCCGATTTCGTGAGTCACAGTGCCATGTGTCGACAGTCCAATCTGACCCGGCATCTTGCTTTCGCAGCCCTTCTGGCGGTCCTGGCCGCAGGGCTTGGCGGTTGCCAGACCATGTCCGACGTGGCGGGATCGATCACGTCGCGGTCCGATCCCACGCCCGATGATCCGCGCCGGGCCGTCGAGGCCTATGGCGAGCGCTATCGCAAGAATCCCAAGGATGTCGCTGCCGCGGTCGCCTACGGCCAGGCCCTGCGCATGACCGGCCAGCGCTCGCAGGCCTGCGCCGTGCTCGAGCAGGCCACGATCGCCAACCCCGGCAACAAGGCGCTGCTCGCCGCCTATGGCCGCGCGCTGGCCGACAACGGCAATTCGCAGGCTGCATTCGACGTGCTGAGCCGCGCGCACAGCCCGGACAATCCGGACTGGCGGATCCTGTCCGTGCAGGGCACCACGCTCGACAAGATGAACCGGCACGAGGAGGCGCGGCGCTATTACGCCAGTGCGCTCAGGCTGGCTCCGGACGAGCCGTCGGTGCTGTCCAATCTCGGCTTGTCCTACATGCTGACCAAGGATTTGCCGAAAGCGGAAGAGACGCTGCGCCAGGCCTACGCCAGCGCTCGCGCCGACACCCGGATCCGGCAGAACCTTGCGCTGGTCGTCGGCCTGCAGGGCCGCTTCGCGGAGGCGGAAACGATCGTCAAGGCCGACCTGCCGTCGGATGAGGCCGCGGCCAACGTCGCTTATCTCCGCGACATGCTGAACCGCAAGGACGGCCCGCGGACCGCGTCGCGTGCGGCGCCGGTCGTCGCCAAGGACGACTAAACCAAACGCGGCAGCTCCACCGCCCCTTGAAAAGGGGAGGTCGCTTTGCTCGTGAGAGCAAAGCGGGTGGGGATCATCTCTCCACGAGGAGCGGTGTCTGCGGCTGACTCCCATCCCGGCCTTCCCCCTTTCAGAGGGAAGGAGAGAGGCAGCCGGCGCAGGCGAGGCAACTCAATGCATCGTGGCGATCTTGATGTAGGACGGGCCGAGGATCACGATGAACAGGCAGGGCAGGAAGAACAGGATCATCGGTACCGTCAGCTTGGGCGGCAGTGCCGCGGCCTTCTTCTCGGCCTCGTTCATCCGCATGTCGCGGTTTTCCTGCGCCATCACGCGGAGGCTCTGGCCGAGCGGCGTGCCGTAGCGTTCGGACTGCTGCAAGGCCATGCACACCGACTTCACGCCTTCGAGGCCGGTGCGGCGCGCCAGGTTCTCGTAGGCGGTCTTGCGATCCTGCAAATAGGACAGTTCCGCGGTCGTCAGCGCAAACTCCTCCGACAGCGCGACCGATTGCCCGGCGATCTCGTTGGCCACTTTCCGGAACGCGACCTCGACCGACATGCCCGACTCGATGCAGATCAGCAGCAGGTCGAGCGAATCCGGGAACGCGCGCTTGATCTGGAGCTGGCGCTTGGAGATCGCGTTCTTCAGGAACAGCATCGGCGCCTGCAGGCCGGCATAGGCCGCGCCGACGCAAATGCCGATCTTGAGCGTGAGCGACCAGTTCGCGCCGGCAATGAAGAACGTATAGATGATCGCGCCGATCAGCATCAGGATCGGCGTGACCGCCCGCGCTGCCAGGAAATAGACATACGGAGCGTGGCCGCGATAGCCCGCCATCACCAGCTTCTCGATCGCCGCTTCCTGGGCCAGCCATTTGGTGAGGTTCAGGTCATCCACCATCTTGGAGACGGCCTGCTTCGGCGTCTGGCGCAGCGTCACCTTTTCCGACTTGGAGAGACGGTCGCGCTCGCGCTGCCGCAGGCGCTCGCGCTCGCTGGCGACCGCCTTCATGCGCTTGTTGAGATCGCCGCCGGCGAGCAGCGGCATCACCAGCGTGTAGACCGTCGCGCTTGCCGCGAAGAAGGCAAGCAGCATGGTCATGAACCTGACGTCGTGGAGCTTGGCGACCAGAATATCAATCATGCTGCACCGTCAGAAATCGAAGTTGATCATCTTCTTCATCACCAGCACGCCCATCGACATCCAGATCGCGCAGGCCACCAGCATGAGCTGGCCCATCGAATTGGTCCACAGCAGGGCGATGTAGTCCGGCGTCGTCAGGAACACGAGGATCATCACGATCGGCGGCAGCGAGCCGATGATGGCGGCGGAGGCCTTCGCTTCCATCGACATCGCCTGGATCTTCTCGGCCATCTTCTTGCGGTCGCGCAGCACCCGCGACAGGTTGCCGAGCGCTTCCGACAAATTGCCGCCGGACTTCTGCTGGATCGCGATCACGATGCCGAAGAAGTTGGCCTCCGGCAGCGGCATCCGCTCGTAGAGCCGGGCACAGGCTTCGCCGAGCGGCATGCCGATCGCCTGGGTCTCGATGATGGCGAGAAATTCGCTGCGCAGCGGCTCCGGCGCGTCGTTGACGACCGCCTTGAGCGATTCGAACAGCGGCAGGCCGGCCTTGATGCCGCGCACGATGACGTCGACGGCGTCAGGCAGCGACTTCAGGAACGCCTTTTCCCGCCGCTTCTTCAGGAAGCCGAGCACCCAGCGCGGCAGGCCGAGACCCATGGCAAAGCCGATGCCGGCCGCGCCGAGCAGGCCTCCGCCAACCATGAAGGCCACGCCGAACCCGAACAGGCCAAGGGCGCCGGAGATCATCCAGAATTTCTGCTCCGACCACTCCAGTCCGGCCTGCGAGATGCGCACGCCGAGCGGGACTTTCTTGTCCTTCTGCCGACGCGCCTCGAGCTCCTTCAGCGATCCCTCTACCTGCTCGCGGCGGGAGCGTTGCGTGCGGTCGGCGTTTCGTGTCGTCGTGGGTTCGCTGCGCGCCACCGACGCGCGCCGCGACTCGGCCTTCTTCTCCCCCGAAAGGTAGGGGTACAGGAAGACCCAAGCGATGCCGCCGACCGTCGTGGCGGCGAGGAAGGCGAGAGCCAGAGTTTGCGCCTGCATCCTGCGTTCCCCTAGACCGGCGCCGGGGCGTCGGAAGCGTCCAGCGCCGCCGCAAGCCGCTTCTCTTCATTGTAGTAGCGCGCACGCTCCCAGAAGCGCGGCCGGCCGATGCCGGTCGAGCGGTGCTTGCCGATGATCTTGCCGTTGGCGTCTTCCCCGACCACGTCGTAGAGGAAGATATCCTGGGTGATGATGGTGTCGCCTTCCATGCCCATCACCTCGGTGATGTGCGTGATGCGGCGCGAACCGTCGCGCAGGCGCGCCGCTTGCACGATGATGTCGACCGAGGCGCAGATCATCTCGCGAATGGTGCGTGACGGAAGCGAGAAGCCGCCCATGGTGATCATGGATTCGCAGCGCGACAGTGCTTCGCGCGGATTGTTGGCGTGCAGCGTGCCCATCGAGCCGTCGTGGCCGGTGTTCATGGCCTGCAACAGATCGAACGCTTCGGGTCCGCGGACTTCGCCGACGATGATGCGCTCCGGGCGCATACGCAGGCAGTTGCGGACCAGTTCGCGCATCGTCACCTGGCCCTCGCCCTCGATGTTCGGCGGCCGGGTTTCCAGCCGCACCACATGCGGCTGCTGCAGCTGAAGCTCGGCGGCGTCTTCGCAGGTGATGATGCGTTCGTCGTGCTCGATATAGTTGGTCAGGCAGTTCAGCAGCGTGGTCTTGCCCGAGCCGGTGCCGCCGGAAATGATCACGTTGCAGCGGACGCGGCCGATGATCTGCAGGATGGTCGCCCCTTCGGGGGTGATCGCGCCGAACTTGACGAGCTGCTCCAGCGTCAGCTTGTCCTTCTTGAATTTGCGGATGGTGAGCGCGGGCCCGTCGATCGCCAGCGGCGGCACGATGGCGTTGACGCGCGAACCGTCGGCGAGGCGGGCGTCGCAGATCGGCGAGGATTCGTCGACGCGCCGGCCGACCTGGCTGACGATGCGCTGGCAGATGTTGAGCAGCTGCTGGTTGTCGCGAAAGCGGATGCCGGTGCGCTGGATCTTGCCGGCGACTTCGATGAACACGGTGCCTGCGCCGTTGACCATGATGTCGGCGATGTCGTCGCGCGACAGCAGCGGCTCCAGCGGGCCGTAGCCGAGCACGTCGTTGCAGATGTCGTCGAGCAACTCCTCCTGCTCGGCGATCGACATCACGATGTTCTTGATCGCGATGATCTCGTTGACGATGTCGCGGATTTCCTCGCGCGCCGATTCGCTGTCCAGCTTGGCGAGCTGGGCAAGGTCGATCGCCTCGATCAGGGCGCCGAAGATCGTCGCCTTGACCTGGTAGTAGTTGTCGGAGCGGCGGGCTTCGACGGCGGGGGCAGGCGGTGGCTTGCTGGGTGCCAGCGGCGGCGACGAGATCGCCGGTGCGACGGACTCGCGCGACATCGCCGGCGCGCCGGCTGGCTCCGGCGCCTGAAACGCGGGCTTGGGTGCCCGCACGTCCCCATCGTTTCCGCTACGCTTACCAAACACGACGTCTTGACTCCACGCGGACCACTATTTGGACCGCAGCTTTTCGAGCAGGGGCGACAGGAAGGACCCCCTCGGCTTCTTGGTCTCGCCGCGGCCTGTCAGCCGCTGCGCCATCTGCAGAAACATCTCGACCGCGCGGTGGTTGGCGGAAATCTCGGCGATCATCTGGCCGTTGTTGGCCGCCGAACCGAAGATCTGCGGATCGAACGGGATGGCGGCGATCGGCTGGCTTTCGATCGCCTTGGCGAACTCGCCGGCCGCGATCTCGGGACGCTTCGGCACGCCGACCTGGTTCAGGCAGTACAGCGGCGCGCGGTCGTTGGGCCGCGAGGCCTTCAGCAGGTCGAACATGTTCTTGGCATTGCGCAGATTGGCGAGGTCGGGCGCCGCCACGATCAGGATGTCGTCGGCCGCGATCAATGCGCGCTTGGTCCAGCCGGACCATTGATGCGGCACGTCGAGCACGATGCAGGGCATCGTGGTCCGCAGCGTATCGAAGATCGCATCGAATGCCTCGGCGCCGAAATCGTAGACCTTGTCCAGTGTCGCCGGCGCCGCCAGCAGGCTCAGATGGTCGGTGCATTTCGACAGCAGGCGGTCGACGAAGGCGGTATCGACGCGGTCCGGCGAGAACACGGCGTCGGCGATGCCCTGCGCGGGATCCTGGTTGTAGTTGAGGCCGGCGGTGCCGAAAGCGAGGTCGAGGTCGGCGACCACGGAGTCGAGCGCCAGGTCGCGGGCAATCGCCCAGGCGACATTGTGGGCGATGGTCGAGGCGCCGACACCGCCCTTGGCACCGACAACGGCGACGATGCGGCCGACCGCCTTGGCTTCCGGTGCCGAGAACAGGTTACAGACCGCGCGCACCACGTCGATCGCATGGGCCGGCGCGATCACGTAATCGCTGACGCCGCGGCGCACCAGCTCGCGATACAGCGTCACGTCGTTGACGCGGCCGATCACGACCACGCGGGTGCCGGCGTCGCACACCGTTGCGAGCTGATCGAGGCCGGCCAGGATGTCGCCGCGGCCCTCGGTCTCGAGGATGATGACATTGGGCGTCGGCGCCGAGCGATAGGCCTCGATGGCGGCCGCCATGCCGCCCATCTGGATCTTGAGGTGAGCCTTGGCCAGCCGGCGATCCTCGCCCGCCGACTGCACGGCGGCAGCGGTCTCGACCGTTTCGCAGAACGCCTGGACCGAAACCCGTGGCGCCGGAGCAATATGGTCGTCCACGGCCTGCGGCGGGGCGTCCGTCTGCTCTTCGGAGTTTTGCTGCGCGTAGGTGATCATTTTCCTGTGTCGCTTAGCTTGGCCCTGTCGGACTCGGGATAACTCGTGGCGGTGGTGGTGCCCTTGCGATACTTGTCGAAGGCGATGTTGCGACGCGACGTATAGGCAGGGGTCTCCGCGCGCGGCTGCACGAGGTCGGTCGGGTCTTCGACCATGGCTGCGAGGTTGCGCTGATTGGCGCAGCCGAAATTGTAGTACTGCTTGTTCTCGATGTAGGACCCGTTGTGGATCGACGGGCCGAGATCTTCCGGCCAGAGACCGCACGGCCCGGCGACCGCTTTCATCTTTGGATAGTTCACGCGGATCGCGGGCATCTGGCGCGGATCCTCGGGATGGTATTTGCGAACGAGGATCCCGCGCGGCGGCACGCCGGCGGCGGTGAACGTGGCCTGGATCTCGCGCAGCGATTCCTGGGCGGTCCGTGCGTTCGGCGTGTCGGCGGGAACGTCGATGGTGACGGCGCCGGTCCCCTCGCGCATCCAGTCCTGCGCCATCCCCGTCACCTCGGCGCGCTGCTCCGCAGTCAGGCCGCCGCGGCTGCGGCCGACGAAGACCACGATCGAGCGATCAGCCTCGGTGACCGCGATCGGATGGCGCTGGCGATAGTCGGCCGGTGCGTTCACCATCGCGAAACTGTTGTCGGCGGCGTGCTGGCAGGCGCCGAGCGTCATCGCGAGGCTGACGAGCGCTCCGGCGAGAACGATGCCGCGCTGGTAACCGGCGGATGTCCTGGATGTGGTCTGTGTCATCGTCCGCCTCAGTCCGTAATGAAGCCGTAAGTGCCGCGGTAATTCCGCGCCGGCTCGGTGCGGCCGGGCACGCCGTAGACGCGATTGATGCTGCCGAGCAGGTCGGCCTGCGGGTCGGACGCGTTGGCGAAGCCGTCATCCGGACGCGACAGGTCCTTCTGCGCCACCGCGCGAACGACATAGGGCGTCACCAGCACCATCATTTCGGTCTGGTTGTTGACGAAGTCCCGGCTGCGGAACAGCGTTCCGAGCACCGGCAGCGACGCCAGCCCGGGAAGGCCGTTGATCGCCTGCTTGGTCTGGTCCTGGATCAGGCCGGCCATCGCCATCGAGCCGCCCGAAGGAATTTCCAGCGTGGTCTCGGCGCGCCGGGTCTTGATCGAGGGGATCGTCGTTCCGCCGGCGCCGCCGGTCAGCGAATTCTCGGTCGAGACTTCCGACACTTCCGTCATCACGCGCAGGCTGATCCGTCCCTCAGTCAGCACCACGGGCGTGAAGTTGAGCGAAATGCCGAACTTCTTGAAGCTGACGGTCTGAACGCAATTCCCGATCGCGCCTCCCGTCGTCGTCTGACAGGTCACGCCGGTCGGAATTGGAAACTCGCCGCCCGAGATGAAGGTCGCCGATTCGCCGGAGATCGCGGTCAGGTTCGGCTCGGCGAGTGTCCGCACCACGCCTGCGCTTTCCATGGCGCGGAGCGTCGCCGACACCGATGGGGCCGCGCCGAACGAAGTGGTGAGGGCGTTGCCGGGCACCAGCGGTGCGTTGTTCGCCGTGAACGGGTTGTTGTTGGTGAACTTCACCACGGTGGTGCCGTAGTTGAGGTTCGCGGTGAGGTCGATGCCGAGCTGCTTGATCAGGCTGCGCGAGACTTCGGCGACCGTCACCTTCAGCATCACCTGGTCGCGGCCGCGAACCGTGATGGAGTTCACAACCTTGTCGGCGCTGCCGACCAGCCGCGTGGCGATCTCGCCGGCCTGCTGCGCTTCGATCGGGCTCGCCGCGCTTCCGGTCAGCATGACGCCCTCGCCGACACCCTCGATCTGGATATCGGCGTTCGGCAGCGCTGCGCGCAGGGCCGCGCGCACGCCGTTGAGGTCGCGCTTGACCGCGATGTCATAGGCCGCGATCTGCTGGCCGGCGGCGTCGAAGAACACGATGTTGGTCTGGCCGACCGTCGCGCCGATGATGTAGGCGCGTTGCGCCGAGCGGACCACGGCATTGGCGATCTTGGGATCGGCGACCAGCACGTCCTTGATGTCCCTCGGCAGATCGATCACCACCGATTTGCCGACGCCGAGTGAGAGGAAGCGGGCATTCATCTGGCCGTCGGCCGCGGCGGGAGCGGCGCGGTAGTCGCCCGCCACCACCGGCGTCAGTGCCGGGTTGAGCGTGAGCGCCGCGACGGCCGAGAACGACAATGCGCGGACCATGAAGGCCCGCATCGTCCGTTGAGTTGCCCCGCCCTTCATCACCTGTGTCCTCATGGTCACTTCTGCATCGTTGCCTGGTTGGCAACGCCAAAGCGGATGACGTTGATCGTCTCACCGCGTCTCTGGTGGTTGTCCTCGATCCTGACGTCGGTCCCGTTGTTATCGGCGATGCTGCGCAGCGCCAGCGACAGGACGCCGCTCTGGCGCGCCCGCGCCAGCGTCTCGGTCTGGTCAGGCTTCAGCTCCAGCGTCACTGTCTTGCCGATCAGTGCGTTGGTGCCGTCCTTCTCCTTCGGCGCCTGGTCGATCGCAAGGACGCGGATATTGGTCAGGATGACCTCGGAATTGACGATGTCGGCGCCGTTGCGGTCGGGATTCTTGTCCCGCTTCGACAGCAGGACGTCGACCCGGTCATTCGGCAGGATGAAGCCGCCGGCACCGGTCTCGGGAGAGATTTCGGTCGATACCGCCCGCATGCCCGTCGGCAGGATCGCGGCCATGAAGCCGCTTCCGTCGGCCTTGACGAGCTTCTGCTCGCGGATCGGCTCGCCCTGGATGAACGGGGCGCGCGCGATCGAGCCGGTGACGTCCTTGATGGCGTCGGCGTGGCTGTCCTTGCGCATGAAGCTGGCGCTGGCGGTCGCCGCCGGCCAGGTCTGCCACTGCAGGTCTTCGGCCTTCACTGCCTGGCCGAGGCCGATGTCGGAGCGCGCGACCAGGATGTCGACGGTCGGCAGCTGCGCAACTGGCGGAGGAGCCGCCGGCTTGTCGTCGCTTCCGCTCGCCAAATAAAGCGCCGCAAGGCCGGCGCAGCCTGCAATTGCCAGGACCAGAATGCGGGCCTTATCCATTACGCTTCACTTTCCACATGACGCCGCGACGCTGCCGCCGCCGTGATGGGAGTTGACCAGCTATTCGTCAAAGCATGGTTAATGAGGCGTATCTAAATCGCCTTAACGGGCGGTTACCGCTGCTTTCTCAGCGCATGGCGAAGTGCGCGAGATCGATCGTCTTGATCCAGTCCGTCTCGGGATAAATCAGGAGGGCGCCGAGAGCGAGTGCGATGCCGTAGGGAATTCCGGTCTGCTTGTCGTGCAGGCGGCTGAGCCAGGCCTGGGACGCGAGCGGGTAGGGCAATGGCCATTGCCGCAGCTGCAGCAAGAGCACGGTCAGCGCACCGCCGAACAGCGAGGCAAAGACCAGATAGGGCAGCAGGTGCTCGAACCCGAACCACAGGCTGGCCGCGGCCGCGACCTTGGCGTCTCCGCCGCCGACCCAGCCCATCGCGAACATGCCGAACGCCACCACCAGAACCAGCGCGCCTGCGCCGGCATGGGTGAGGATCTCGTGGACGCCCATCCCGGTCAGCGGCGCCAGGACAAAGAAGCCCGCCACCAGCGCCAGCGAAATCCGGTTCGGGATCGTCATGGTCAGGAGATCGCTCGCCGCCGCAAAGGCCATCAGGGCCGGAAACAGCATCAAGCGTGCGATGTCGAGGATCATGAATTCATGCCGTCAAGCTGGAGCTGCGGTCGAGACCCGACGCTAGCGGCCAATGGTGAACAATCGGAAAAGGATTACCGGCACCTTCAACAGAGGCTGCCGATCGGCCCCCGACAAATAGCAAAGGTCCCGGGATTGCCGGGACCTTTGATGCGAATTCGTCGAAGCCGGCTTACTTCAGCGAGCCCGAGATCGAGTTGAAGGTACCCGAGAGCTTCGTGCCGACGCCGTTGACTGCAGCGATGATCGCGATGGCGATACCGGTGGCGATCAGGCCGTACTCGATGGCGGTCGCGCCCGATTCGTCCTTCACGAAGCGCGAAACGAGGTTCTTCATAAAATCACTCCTGTGTACACGTGGCTGGTCGAACTAGATTTGGTCTCGCCGGCGTTCTCAGCACCGTGACCATTGCGGCACCCTAGTGTTGGACGATTTCGGCGCAGTTAATTTGATCGCATAAACTCTGCGGGAACCCGCTGATGTTGCGCACAGTAAATTTGGCATTAAACGGTCCGCTAAAATTGCGGATTGTTGCTGCGACCAGACATCCGGCGCCTATTCACGGCTCCTTAAGCGCACATCTATACCCATGGGGCTTCCGTAGTATGAGGCTGCCATGTCCACCCTTCCGATCGAAGTCATCGAGATGCTCGGCCAGACGATGATGAGGGTGGTGCCGATCACGATCGGCCTCGCGCTGTTCTTCACGGTGCTGACCCACTTCTGGGCCTGCAATCCCGGCAAGCCGTGGTGGCAGAAGCGCGAGCTGGTCACGGACATCTGCTACTGGTTCTTCGTGCCGGTATTCGCCCGCGTGCTGCGGATCGGGCTGCTGGTGGTGGGCGCGGCCGCGGTGTTCGATGTGCACGGTGCCGACGAGCTGATCTCGTTCTACGAAAACGGACACGGCCCGCTGGCGCAGCTGCCGCTCTGGCTGCAATCGATCATCTTCCTGGTCGCTTCCGACTTCATGCTGTACTGGCTGCACCGGATGTTTCACGGCGGCGGATTCTGGAAGTACCACGCCATTCATCATTCCTCCGAGGATCTCGAATGGATCTCGGCGGCGCGCTTCCATCCCGTCAATCTGCTGATCGGCACGATCTCGGTCGACGTGATCCTGCTGATGGCCGGCATCTCGCCGAACATCATGCTGTGGGTCGGTCCCTTCACCACATTCCATTCCGCCTTCGTGCACGCCAACCTGAACTGGACGCTCGGCCCGTTCAAATATGTGATCGCCACGCCGGTGTTCCATCGCTGGCATCACACCGCGCTCGAGGAGGGTGGCGACACCAATTTCGCCGGCACGTTTCCGCTCTGGGACATTCTGTTCGGGACATTCCGCATGCCCGAAGGCAAGCTTCCGGATGATTACGGCGTCGACGCCGAGCAGGGCGTGCCGGCCGAAATCGGCGGACAGCTGGCCTATCCGTTCCGTCATTGACCGGACTGCGCGCGCATGAGTGCTGAGACCGCAACCATCCCACAGGCGCGGGCCTCGGTGTTCGCCGAAGTCCCGGCCTGGTTCTGGATGGCGTGCGGCGTCTATGCGTTGCTGCTGGTCGTCGGCGACAGGCTGCTCGCCGATTCCGACACCTACTGGCAGATTGCCGTCGGCCGGTGGATCCTCGACCACCGCGCATTGCCGTCGGTCGATATCTATTCCTTCACCAAAGCGGGTGAGCCTTGGGTGTCGTCGTCGTGGCTGGCGCAGGTCCTGTTCGCGAAGGCCTACGACCTTGCCGGGTGGACCGGGCCTGCGGTGCTGGCCGCGGCCTGCGGTGCCGCCACCTTCGCGCTGCTCACCGCCATCCTCGGCCGTGCGCTGCCGGCAATCCATGCGAGCCTGATCGCGCTGGCGGCGCTGGTGTTGACCTGCGGGCATCTGCTGGCCCGTCCGCATGTGCTTGCGCTGCCGATCATGATGGTCTGGGCGAACGGCCTGATGGTCGCCAGCGAACGCCGCGAGGCCCCCTCGTTCTGGCTGCTGCCGCTGATCGCGCTCTGGGCCAATCTGCATGGCGGCTTTCTGTTTGGCCTGGTGCTGGCCGGCGCCTTCGCGCTCGATGCGCTGTGGAACGCCGCGCCGGCGCAAAGATTGCCGCTGGCGCTGCGCTGGGCCGCATTCGGCCTCGGCGCGCTGGCCGCGTGCAGCGTGACGCCCTATGGCTGGGGGACGATCCTCGCCTCGCTCAGGATTCTCAGCCTCGGTGAACTGCTGCATCTCATCACGGAGTGGATGCCGGCGAGTTTCAGCCACGTCGATGCGTTCGAGCTGGCCATTCTCGGCCTGATCGGCGGGGCGCTCTATTGCGGGGTGAAGCTGCCGCTGCCGCGGATCGCCCTGGCGCTGGGCCTGCTGCACATGGCGCTATCCCATGTCAGGAATCTCGAGCTCTTCGCCCTGCTGTTGCCGCTGGCTGTGCTGACGCCGGTGGCAACCCAGTTCGGCCTGCGTGCCGCAAGCGTGGTCCGGCTGAAGGCCACGCCGGCCGTGATGCTGATCGCCGTGCTCTGCGCCGCGACCTGGTTCATCGCGGCGCGTCGGGACATGTCGCCGCCGACGATCCATTCGCCCGCTGCCGCCGTCGACGCGCTGAAGGCGCACAACGTGCAGCGCGTGCTCAATGATCTGCAGTTCGGCGGCTATCTGATCTGGCGCCAGGTGCCGGTGTTCGTCGACGGCCGTGCCGAGCTTTACGGCGAGAAATTCGAGATGGCCTATTATCGTGCGCTCCAGCTCAAGGACGTCAACGGCTTCCTCGACCTGCTCAAGACCTACAGGATCGATGCGGTGATGCTCGATCCGGCAACGCCCGCCTCCAAGTTTCTCGATCACATCGATGGATGGCAGCGCCTCTACGCCGACGATCGCGTGGTGGTGCATGTGCGTGGTGCTGGCTAGGCGGCGGTCCCCACGGGGGCATTTTTCCGCGGGATCACCGGGCCGTTGGTCGATCCGTTCCAGAAGTCGTGACATCCGCGCAATTCAGCGGTCGATTTTTGCTCTTCTTAAATGAATTGCCGTCAGATTTGCCTGCGTCGGGCGCCGGTCCGCTGCGTATCGCTTTTGCCGGCTTGTTAACGTCCCGGGGTAAGGTATGTCGTTTCAATTCCAGCGTATTGGCGCCGTCGCGCGCATTGGATTCATCTCGCTGGCCGCAGCCGTTCTGCTGTGGCCCGCATTCGCAACGGCCGCGCCGGATCCGGACCGGATTGCGGTCAATGTCGATCAGGCCAAGCTCGTCAAGCTGCCCGGCGGCATTTCCACCATCGTGGTCGGCAACCCGCTGATCGCCGACGTCACCCTGCAGAATGGCGGCGTTGTCGTCGTGACCGGCAAGGGCTACGGCGCGACCAACTTCATCGCACTCGACCGCACCGGCCAGGTGCTGGTGGATCGCCAGATCCAGGTCGAAGGTCCGACCGACCAGCTTGTCACCGTCTATCGCGGCGTCGATCGCGAGACCTACAGCTGCATGCCGGTCTGCCAGCGTCGCATCACCCTCGGCGACGGCGAGACCTACTTCAAGTCGACCATGGACCAGGCAGGCTCGCTCAACAGCCAGGCCTCCGGCTCGGGCGCGGCCGCGAAGCCGCAGAACTAGCGCGTGTCCGCGCCGGCGCTTCGCACGCCGGGGCAGCCGCCTGCCGCAGGCGGTTCATCCGACATGGTTAAGAAAGGCCTGACGGATCGGGTGGCCCTGTCTCGATCCGGCGAAATACTTCGACAATGAGTCTTGGGTAGTTGTTGCCGCTATGTTGATCCGGGGTCGTTGATGCCGCTACCCGCTCATTCTTTCACGCGCCTCCTCCATCGCTTTCGCAGAAACCGCCGTGGCGCGACCGCGGTCGAATTCGCGATGGTCGCGCCGCTGTTTTTCGGACTGCTGTTTGCGATCATCGAAGTGGCGATGATCTTCTTTGCGAGCCAGGTGCTGGAGACGGTGACGCAGGATTCTGCGCGCATGATCATGACCGGTCAGGCGCAGGGCGCAAGCTATACCCAGCAGCAGTTCAAGGACTACGTCTGCGGCCAGGTCAACCCGCTGTTCGATTGCGCCAACGGCATATCGGTCGACGTGCGCAGCTATCCCGCTGCGACGGGCTTCAGCAGCGTCAACATCGCGCCTCCAATCGATTCCAACAACGCATTCATTCCGGCCATGAAATGGTGTCCCGGCAAGGACGGCGACGTCGTGGTGGTCCGGCTGTTCTATCAGTGGCCGTTGTTCGTCACCAAGCTTGGCTTCAATGTCGCCAACCTCGCCAACGGCAAGCGGCTGCTGACCGCGACCGCGACATTCAAGAACGAGCCATCCGGGACCGCCGGGGCGACATGCTCATGAGCAACGTCATGAAAACCCAGGCAGCGGCCTTGCTGCGCTCCGTCGCGGCCCTCTGCAATGACCGCCGGGGCCTTGCTGCGGTCGAGTTCGCTTTCGTCCTGCCGCTGATGCTGGTGCTGTTCTTCGGCACCGTCGAGTTTTCATCCGGTGTCGCGGTCGACCGCAAGGTCACCTTGATGGCGCGCGCCGCGTCGGACCTGACCTCGCAGTCGACGCAGGTGGTGGATGCCGACCTGCAGAACTTCTTCAGTGCAAGCGTCGGCATCATGACGCCGTACGACCCGACGCCGACCAAGGTCACCTTGTCGGAGATCTACGTCGATGCCTCGAAGGTCGCGCGGATCCAGTGGAGCAAGGCGGGAGTGATGGCCACGGGCGCCACGCAGGCCACATTGACGGCCTCGAGCCGCAGCCAGGGTGATGTCGTGACCAGCGTCGTTCCGGCGGCGCTGCTGGTTGCGGGCACCTATCTGATCTTCAGCGAAGTCAGCTACAAATACGTTCCGACGGTCGGTTATGTGATGGCCAAGAGCGGCATCAATCTCACCGATGTCGCCTTCACAAGGCCGCGGCAGTCGGTTTGGCGTGTTCTACGCCCCGACGTCCGCCACCATGCCGACGACCTGCTCGACCTATTAGAGCTTTCGAACGACGCGGACGCCGGTTGGCAATCCAGACAAAAAGGGCCGCACCCGAAGGTGCGGCCCTTGATGCTTTAGCGACAATTTCCTGGAGCTTCGCGCTCCCGGGAGATCGGCTTATCCGGCGGCGCGCAGATTGTCGGCCGAGGATTTGCCGGAACGGCGGTCAGCCACGATCTCGTAGGAGATCTTCTGGCCTTCACGCAGAGTGCCAAGGCCGGCGCGCTCGACTGCACTGATGTGCACGAACACGTCGTTCCCGCCTTCATCCGGCTGGATGAAGCCGTAGCCCTTGGTCGCGTTAAACCACTTCACGGTTCCCATGCTCACGTGGGTAGTCCCTTCTCAGATATACAAGTTCAAGACCCGCTGATCGGCGGGGTGGTGAGATCGAATTTTTGGAAGGGTCGTCAGCGTCTGAACCGGCTGTACCGGTATTGGCTAATGTCGTCCGGCCGAAAATCGATGGGTAGGATATTATTCGATAGAAGGCTTCAAAACAATCCTGAAAACAATCCTGACGTGCGCGATTTTTTGGCCGGCGCAGCCGCCGGCCAATTGTGCGCAGGACATCAGGACGTCATGCCCGCAGCGGTTGCAATACCCCGCTTATCGGCGGCGGAACTGGCCGCCGCGCTGGGCTCCGCCCCGCGGCGGGCCGCCGGGCGCGCCGCTCGGACGTTCGTCCTTGTGCCGGAAGATCAGGCGCCCCTTTTCGAGATCGTAGGGCGACATTTCGATCGTAACGCGGTCGCCGGCCAGCGTCTTGATACGGTTTTTCTTCATCTTGCCGGCGGTGTAGGCGACGATCTCGTGCCCGGCATCGAGTTGCACCCGGTAACGAGCGTCGGGGAGGATTTCGGTCACCAGTCCTTCGAACTGGATCAGCTCTTCCTTAGCCATATGTTTCTCCAGATCGAGCGACGGCTAGTGCTTCGGTCGGTTGTTGCGGTTGGATTGCGGATTCGGCCGGCTCTCGCGATGCAAGAAGGCGACGCCCTGAATGCCTTCGCTGTTGCCGGCCTGCGACGGACGCGGCGACTCGCCCCGGCTCGTCTGCGGCGCGCCATTATTACCACCTCGACGGCGGCGGCGGCGAGGGCCTTTTGCGCCCGGAGCGGCCTCATTCCCACGGACATTATGCGCACGGGGCGCAGAGCGGCCGCCCCGGTGCGGGTGGGTGGCCTGCGCCGGCCCGGCGGCCTCGCGGCCGCCAGAGGAGCTGCCTTGTGTGCGGCGGTCTTCCCGCGGCACGGTAATCCGGATCAGCCGCTCGATATCGCGCAGATAGCCCATCTCCTCGGCACCGGCGATCAGCGAGATCGCGACGCCGTCGGCGCCGGCGCGCGCCGTGCGGCCGATGCGGTGGACGTAGGTCTCCGGGATATTGGGCAGGTCGAAATTCACCACGTGGCTGACGCCGTCGACGTCGATGCCGCGGGCGGCGATATCGGTCGCCACCAGCGTGCGGATCTCGCCGGAACGGAACGCCGCCAGCGTGCGCTCGCGGTGGTTCTGCGACTTGTTGCCGTGGATCGCATTGGCCTCGATGCCGGCCTTGGCAAGGCTTTTCACCACCTTGTCGGCGCCGTGCTTGGTGCGGGTGAAGACCAGGGCGCGGTTGACCGGCTCCTGCTTCAGCAACTGGGCGAGAACCGTCGGCTTGGCCGCGAAATCGACCTGGATCGCGCGCTGGGCGATGCGATCCACCGTCGAGGCCACCGGCGTCACCGCCACGCGGGCCGGGTCGCGCAGCATCGCCTCGGCGAGCTCGGCGATGTCCTTGGGCATGGTGGCCGAGAAGAACAGCGTCTGGCGCCGGATCGGCAGCTTGGCGACGATTTTCCGGATGTCGTTGATGAACCCCATGTCGAGCATGCGGTCGGCTTCATCGAGCACCAGGAACTCGACCTGGTTGAGCTTCAGCCCGTTGCTCTGCACGAGATCGAGCAGGCGTCCGGGGGTGGCGACCAGCACCTCGACGCCCTGCATCAGGGAGCGGACCTGGCGGCCCATCGGCACGCCGCCGATGGCGAGCGTCGAGGACAGCCGGATGTGGCGGCCATAGGTGTTGAAACTGTCGAGGATCTGCCCGGACAGTTCACGGGTCGGCGAGAGCACCAGCACGCGGCAGCTCTTGGGCTGCGGGCGGACGCGGTTCTCCAGCAGCCGGTGCAGGATTGGCAGCGCGAAGGAGGCGGTCTTGCCGGTGCCGGTCTGGGCGATGCCGACGACGTCGCGGCCGGCAAGGGCTAGCGGGATGGTCTGGGCCTGGATGGGGGTCGGCGTGAGATAATTTTCTTCTCGGAGCGCGCGGGCGATGGGATCGGCGAGGCCGAAATCCTGAAAGGAGGTCAAAAGGTGGTTCTTTCCATAAAAGCCGTCGTCGTCCCGGCCCATATCGGCCGGAAGCGTGTGAAGGCATTCGGGGACACCCGCGTGTCTGGGGCGTCAAGCTGGGTTAGCTGAAAGGCGAGCCAGAAGCCGCTTGGGGCAGCTTGAACACGCAGCTCGCGAAGGCACCGCGACTCTCGCGGGCATGGCGAGGATATGGACCAGGAACTGGGCGGTTTCAAGATGAGATTGCCGTCTTTGGTGCCCGGAGTTCGCTGAACCATCGCGCAAACTGTCACAAATCGATGCCGGAAATTTAGCCAAGGCGGCGATTTTGCCTACAGAATAATCTGATTGCTCTTTCGGCAGTCAAGTTGGCGGCTCAATGATTGAGCAGTCGGCTTCCGTATTTGCCCGGAACCGATGAAATTATCTAACCGGTTCATCGGCTTACAGGGGCTGCGCACCGTGGCACAGTTCTTGCGATTCCCTTAACCGCAGGCGGCCAAGCGGCCGTTCGCAGCGTTCCACGCCTGCGTCAGGGAGACGACATTTCATGCTTACTCAGCTTTCTCACAAAATAACGACGATGACCCGCCGCCGCGCGCTCGCGGCGACGGCCGGCCTGGTTTTGGGTCTGGCTGCGTCCTCGTCCCTCGCGCCCGCGCAAGCGGCCGACGACACCATCAAGGTTGGCATCCTTCACTCGCTGTCGGGCACCATGGCCATCAGCGAAACCACGCTGAAGGACACGATCCTTTTCCTGATCGACGAGCAGAACAAGAAGGGCGGCGTGCTCGGCAAGAAGCTCGAGCCCGTCGTGGTCGACCCCGCTTCGAACTGGCCGCTGTTCGCCGAAAAGGCCCGCGAGCTGATCACCAAGGACAAGGTCGCGGTCGTGTTCGGCTGCTGGACCTCGGTGTCGCGCAAATCCGTGCTCCCGGTGTTCAAGGAGCTGAACAACATCCTGTTCTACCCGGTACAGTATGAGGGCGAGGAGTCCGAGCGCAACGTGTTCTACACCGGCGCGGCGCCGAACCAGCAGGCGATCCCGGCGGTCGACTATCTGATGAAGGAAGAGAAGGTGAAGCGCTGGGTGCTGGCCGGCACCGACTACGTCTATCCGCGCACCACCAACAAGATCCTGGAAGCCTATCTGAAGTCGAAGGGCGTCGCCCAGGACGACATCATGATCAACTACACGCCGTTCGGTCACTCCGACTGGCAGACGATCGTGGCCGACATCAAGAAGTTCGGCTCGGCCGGCAAGAAGACCGCGGTGGTCTCCACCATCAACGGCGACGCCAACGTTCCGTTCTACAAGGAACTCGGCAACCAGGGTATCAAGGCGACCGAGATCCCGGTGGTCGCGTTCTCGGTCGGCGAGGAAGAGCTCGCCGGCATCGACACCAAGCCGCTGCTCGGCCATCTCGCCGCCTGGAACTACTTCGAGTCGATCAAGACCCCGGCGAACGAGAAGTTCATCAAGGAGTGGCAGGCCTACACCAAGAACCCGAAGCGCGTGACCAACGATCCGATGGAAGCGCACTACATCGGCTTCAACATGTGGGTGAAGGCGGTCGAGAAGGTGAAGTCGACCGATCCGGACAAGGTGATCGATGCGCTTCCCGGCATCGAGGCGCCGAACCTGACCGGCGGCGTGTCGCAGATGCTGCCGAACCACCACATCACCAAGCCGGTGTTCATCGGCGAGATCAAGGGCAACGGCCAGTTCGACGTGGTCTGGAAGACCCCGGGCCTGGTGGCCGGCGACGCCTGGTCGAAGGAGCTCGAGGGCTCCAAGGACCTGATCGGCGATTGGGTCGGCAAGAAGTGCGGCAACTTCAACACCAAGACCAACAAGTGCGGTGGCCAGGGTTCCTGACAATAGGGCTCCTGACAACAGGGCTCCTGAGCTCCTGACCTGATCGACGACACAACGCAACCATCCAAGAACCTGGAGAAGGCGGCACAGCTCGCCGCCTTCTCCTCACACTCCTGCCGGGGTACTGACGTGTTCGCCAATTGTATTGATCGTTTTCGTGCGCTGTTTCTCTCGATCCTGCTGCTGAGCTGCCTCACAGTGCCGGCGCTGGCTGGTCCGTTCGAGGATTCGGTCGCCAAATTCGCCAATGACGAGTTCTCCGACACCGAGGCGGCGATCGGCGAGGTCGCCGCGTCGGGCAATGTGCTGGCCTCGCCCATCATCAGCGCGCTGCAGGACGGCCGGCTCTCGGCCGATCCCGACAGCAAGAAGGTCTTCATCACGCGGACCGACGGCAAGATTGTCGACGCCACCACCGGTGCTGCGGTCGACAAGCTGCCCGACAACGCCGCCGCCGTCCGCCTCAACAACCGCCTGCGCCGCACCGTGGAGGCTGCGCTCGGCGGCCTGACGCTGCTGTCGCCGGATCCGGCCAAACGCCTCGCCGCCGCGCAGTCGGTGTTCAAGAGCCACGAGGAGAATTTGCTGCCGACGGTGGAGGCTGCGCTCGCCAAGGAGAACGTCAAGTCGGTCAAGCAGGCCTTCGCCGAGGCGCGCGCCGCCATCATCCTGTTCAAGTCGGACGCATCCGACAGCGACAAGCTCGACGCCGTCGCCGTGGTCAAGGCGCGCGGCGATCAGGAGGCGCTGGCGCTGCTCACCGGCCTCGGCGCCGACCAGCCGCCGCTGGTCGCCAACGCGGCCGCAAGCGCGGTGTCCTCGATCCAGAGCAATCTGGCGATGTGGTCGATGGTGCAGAATGCCTGGTACGGCCTGTCGCTCGGCTCCGTGCTGCTGCTCGCCGCGATCGGGCTTGCCATCACCTTCGGCGTGATGGGCGTCATCAACATGGCGCATGGCGAGATGGTGATGCTCGGGGCCTACACCACCTTCGTGGTGCAGGAGGTGATCCGCAGCCGCTATCCTGCGCTGTTCGACTATTCGCTGCTGATCGCGGTGCCGCTCGCCTTCCTGGTCGCCGGCTTGATCGGTGTCGTGATCGAGCGCACCATCATCCGCTTCCTCTACGGCCGTCCGCTGGAGACGCTGCTCGCGACCTGGGGCCTGTCGCTGGTGTTGCAGCAGGCGGTGCGCACCGCGTTCGGCCCGACCAACCGCGAGGTCGGCAACCCCTCCTGGATGAGCGGTGCCTTTGAGCTCGGCCAGATCACCATCACCTATAACCGGCTGTGGATCCTCTGCTTCACGCTCGCGGTGTTTGCCATCCTGCTGGCGATGCTGCGCTACACCGCGCTTGGCCTCGAGATGCGCGCGGTGACCCAGAACCGCCGCATGGCGGCCTCGATGGGGATCGCCACCTCGCGCGTCGACGCGCTGACCTTCGGCCTCGGCTCGGGGATCGCCGGCATTGCCGGCGTGGCGCTGTCGCAGATCGACAATGTCAGCCCGAATCTCGGCCAGAGCTACATCATCGACAGCTTCATGGTCGTGGTGTTCGGTGGCGTCGGCAATCTCTGGGGCACCCTGGTCGGCGCCTTCACGCTCGGCATCGCCAACAAGTTCCTCGAGCCTGTCGCGGGCGCGGTGCTCGGCAAGATCGCGATCCTGGTGCTGATCATCCTGTTCATCCAGAAGCGGCCGCGCGGCCTGTTCGCGCTCAAGGGTCGGGCGGTGGAAGCATGACGCCGCACATCCTCACCCGTTCGCTCGACCGCGCGGCGACCGCGTTCGTCCTGATCGTCGCCGCGATCGGCGTGCTGATCCCGCTGTCGAACCTGCTGCTGCCGCAGGGCTCGATGTTCCAGGTGCCGACCTATCTGGTCGCGCTGTGGGGCAAATATGTCTGCTACGCCATCCTCGCGCTCTCGATCGATCTGATCTGGGGCTATTGCGGCATCCTCTCGCTCGGCCACGGTGCGTTCTTCGCGCTGGGCGGCTACGCGATGGGGATGTACCTGATGCGCCAGATCGGCAGCCGCGGCGTCTACGGCAACCCGATCCTGCCCGACTTCATGGTGTTCCTGAACTGGAGCAAGCTGCCCTGGTATTGGTACGGCTTCGACAAGTTCTGGTTCGCCGCGCTGATGGTGCTGCTGGTGCCGGGTCTGCTCGCCTTCTGCTTCGGCTGGCTCGCCTTCCGCTCGCGCGTCACCGGCGTGTATCTGTCGATCATCACGCAGGCGATGACCTATGCGCTGCTGCTGGCGTTCTTCCGCAACGATTTCGGCTTCGGCGGCAATAACGGGCTGACCGACTTCAAGGACATCATCGGCTTCAACGTGCAGGCCGAAGGCACCCGCGCGGCGCTGTTCCTGCTGAGCTGCCTTGCGCTGATCATCGCGTTCCTGATCTGCCGCGCGATCGTGACCTCGAAGCTCGGCAAGGTCCTGATCGCAGTACGTGACGCCGAAAGCCGGACCCGTTTCCTTGGCTATCGTGTCGAATCCTACAAGCTGTTCGTGTTCACGCTGTCGGCCTGCATGGCCGGCGTCGCCGGTGCGCTGTACGTGCCGCAGGTCGGCATCATCAATCCCAGCGAGTTCGCGCCCGCCAACTCGATCGAGGCGGTGATCTGGGTCGCGGTCGGCGGCCGCGGCACGCTGATCGGCGCGGCGCTCGGCGCCGTCGTCGTCAACTATGCCAAGACGTTCTTCACCTCGGGGCCGCTTGCACCGTACTGGCTGTTCATGCTGGGCGCGCTGTTCATCCTGGTCACGCTGCTGTTGCCCAAGGGCATCGTCGGTACCTTCAACGCCTGGTGGGAGCCGCTGAAAGCGCGGCGCGGCTCACCCGACGCCGAGAGTGCCGCGCGCGAAGACGGCATCGGCGCACCGAACCCGGCGGAGTAGGCAGATGAACGTCATGGATACCCGCGCCACTTCGGCCATGCTCTACCTCGACGGCGTGCACGTCTCGTTCGACGGTTTTCACGCCATCAACAATCTGTCGCTGGCGCTCGAGCCCGGCGAGATGCGCGCCATCATCGGCCCGAACGGCGCCGGCAAGACCACGATGATGGACATCATCACGGGCAAGACCAAACCCGACGAGGGCACGGTGCTGTTCGACGGCACCGTCGACCTGACCCGGCTCGACGAGACCCGTATCGCCGAGCTCGGCATCGGTCGCAAATTCCAGAAGCCGACGGTGTTCGAGAGCCAGACCGTGCAGGACAACATCCTGCTCGCGCTCAATGTCGATCATTCCGTGCGCGGCACGCTGTTCTGGCGCGGCAGCAAGGCTGAGTCCGAGCGCATCGACAAGGTGCTCGAGACCATCCGCCTGACCGATGCGCGCAACCGCCTCGCCGGCAGCCTGTCGCACGGCCAGAAGCAGTGGCTCGAGATCGGCATGCTGCTGGCGCAGGACCCGAAGGTGCTGCTGGTCGACGAGCCGGTCGCCGGCATGACCGATGTCGAGACCCATCTCACGGCCGAGCTCCTCAAGGGGATCAACAGGAACCACACCATCATGGTGGTCGAGCACGACATGACCTTCGTGCGCGAGCTTGGCGTCAAGGTGACCTGCCTGCATGAGGGCTCGGTGCTCGCCGAAGGTTCGATTGACCAGGTGTCGTCGAACGAGCGGGTGGTCGAAGTGTATCTGGGGCGCTAGGGCGATGCTGAAGATCGACAACATCAATCTCTATTACGGTGCGGCGCAGGCGCTGCGCGGCGTGTCGCTGACCGCCGAACCGGGCAAGGTCACCTGTGTGCTCGGCCGCAACGGCGTCGGCAAGACTTCGCTGCTCCGCGCCATGGTCGGCCAGTATCCGATCGCTTCCGGCACGATCAATTTCGACGGCAAGGACATCACCGCGCTAAAGCCCTATGAGCGGGCGCGGCGCGGCATCGGCTTCGTGCCGCAGGGCCGCGAGATCTTTCCGCTGCTGACGGTGGAAGAGAACCTCAAGACTGGCTTCGGTCCGCTCAAGCGCGAAGACCGCAACATTCCCAACGACGTGTTCTCGCTGTTTCCGGTGTTGGAGACCATGCTGGGCCGCCGTGGCGGCGACCTTTCCGGCGGCCAGCAGCAGCAGCTTGCGATCGGCCGCGCGCTGGTGATGCGGCCAAAGCTCCTGCTGCTCGACGAGCCGACCGAGGGCATCCAGCCCTCGATCATCAAGGATATCGGCCGCGCCATCTCCTATCTGCGCAACCTCGGCAACATCGCGATCGTGCTGGTCGAACAATATCTCGACTTTGCCTGCGAACTCGGCGACAGTTTTGCCGTGATGGACCGGGGTGCGGTGAAATATGCCTGCGACCGCGCAAGCCTCGATCCCGCCGAGATCAGCCGCCAGATGGCGCTGTGAACAGGATGTGACGCCGCCTCTTGTGGCGCGCGAAGGGAGCGTCGGGGGAATGCGGACCGGGATCGCAGGCGCGGCAGCGGCAACGTTTGCGGCAAACCGCGCCCAGGGTGCGGTCAGGTTCGGCGTGCATCTGAAAGACGGCGCCACCCGCCGCGGCGACCTGCATGAGTCGGGCTCGCTGCGCGTCCGCTTCCCATCGCCGGAGGACGACGGTCTCTCGGCCATGTTCGTCAACACCGCCGGCGGCATTGCCGGCGGGGACCGCTTCGAGATCGCGGTCGCGGCCGGCGAGGGAGCGCGTTTGACACTGACCACGGCGGCGGCTGAGAAAGTCTACCGTGCGCCGGCCGCGGCGGCACGGCTCGACATCGCGCTGACCGTTGCCGCAGGCGCGCATCTCGCCTGGTTGCCGCAGGAAACCATCCTGTTCGACCGTGCCCGCATTCACCGCGGCTTCGACATCGACCTTGCCGAGGGTGCCTCGTTCCTGCTTTGCGAGATCGTGGTGTTCGGCCGCGCCGCGATGGGCGAGACCATGCGCCACGGCGAGTTCGTCGACCGTTGGCGGATGCGACGCGGCGGCCGGCTGGTGTTTGCCGAGACCATCCGCCTCCACGGCGAGATCGGCGAGAAGCTTGCGCGACCCGCGATCGCGGGCGGCGGCTGCGCGATCGGCACGACGCTGATCGTGCCGGGTGACGAGGCCCTGGTCGAGCGTATCCGCGAGGCGTCGGACAGCTTCGGCGGCGAGGTGGGCATCTCCGCCTGGAATGGCTTTGCAATGGCCCGCTTCTGTGCCCAAGATGCGGCCCGGCTGCGCGCCGACATGATGATGGTGCTCGGCCGCGCCTCCACTGTCCCGCTGCCGCGGCTGTGGCTCAACTAAACCTTTCAAGAACGATCAGAGTGTTCGCATGAATTTGTCTCCCCGCGAAAAGGACAAGCTCCTGGTATCGATGGCGGCCATGGTGGCGCGCCGCCGGCTCGAGCGCGGCGTCAAGCTGAACCATCCCGAAGCCGTCGCGTTGATCGCCGACTTCATTGTCGAGGGCGCGCGTGATGGCCGCACCGTCGCCGATCTGATGCAGGCCGGCGCCAAGGTCCTGACCCGCGCGCAGGTGATGGATGGCATCCCGGAGATGATCCACGACATCCAGGTCGAGGCGACATTCCCCGACGGCACCAAGCTCGTCACCGTGCACGAGCCGATCCGATAGCCACGAGCGTCATTCCGGGGCGGCCGAAGGCAGAACCCGGAATCCAGAGATTGTTGATCGAGATTCCGGATTCACGCTTCGCGTGCCCCGGAATGACAGGAGAGACGAATGATCCCCGGCGAACTCTTCATCAAGGACGGCGAGATCGAGCTCAATGCCGGCCGCAAGACCGTGACGCTCTCGGTCGCCAACACCGGCGATCGTCCGATCCAGGTCGGCTCGCATTACCACTTCTTCGAGACCAACCCGGCGCTGAAATTCGACCGCAAGAAAGCCCGCGGCATGCGCCTCGACATCGCCGCCGGCACCGCCGTCCGCTTCGAACCCGGCCAGACCCGCGACGTCCAGCTCGTCGCACTCGCCGGCAAGCGCGTGATCTACGGCTTTCGCGCCGAGGTGAAGGGGAAGCTGTAGCGCCATGCTTCCCGCTGTCCGCATGGTCTCCGAAGCTGCCGAGCTTGCCGCGCACCGTCATAACGGGATGGCGCGCAAGGGGCGGGGGAGTGAGCCTTACATCAACCATCTCGCCGAGGTCGCGAATCTGCTCGCGCAGGTCACTAACGGCACCGATGCCGAACTGGTGGCTGCCGGCTGGCTTCACGACACCATCGAGGACTCCGAGACCACGCGCGAGGAGCTCGCGCAGAAGTTCACCGCGCGCGTTGCCGATCTCGTTGTCGAGTGCACCGATGACATGAGCCTGCCAAAGCCTGCCCGCCGGCAAAAGCAGATCGAGGATGCTCCGCACAAATCTCCCGGTGCAAAGCTGATCAAGATCGCCGACAAGATCAGCAATATCGGCGCGCGGATCGTGCCGCATCCGAGCAAGGACGAGCGCGATGATCTCGCCGACTATGCGGCCTGGGCCGACAAGGTCGTTGCCGGTTGCCGGGGCATCAATCCGCGGCTCGACCGCATTTTCGACGACACGATTGCGCGTGCCAAGGCCGCGCTGACTGAAACTGGGGGCTGACATGTCCGTGAAGATCAAGCGTTCCGTCTATGCCGACATGTTCGGTCCAACCACCGGTGACAGGGTTCGGCTTGCCGACACCGATCTGATCATCGAGGTCGAGAAGGATCTCACCACCTATGGCGAGGAGGTGAAGTTCGGCGGCGGCAAGGTGATCCGCGACGGCATGGGGCAGTCGCAGGTGACCAGCGCGCAAGGCGCGGCGGATACCGTCATCACCAACGCGCTGATCGTCGATCACTGGGGCATCGTGAAGGCCGACGTCGCGATCAAGGAGGGCATGATCGCGGCGATCGGCAAGGCCGGCAATCCGGACATCCAGCCCAATGTGACCATCATCATCGGCCCCGGCACCGACGTGATCGCCGGCGAAGGCAAGATCCTCACCGCCGGCGGTTTCGACAGCCACATCCATTTCATCTGCCCGCAGCAGATCGAGCACGCGCTGATGTCTGGCGTCACCTCGATGCTAGGGGGCGGCACCGGTCCGTCGCACGGCACCTTCGCCACCACCTGCACGCCTGGCCCTTGGCACATGGGGCGGATGATCCAGTCGTTCGACGCCTTCCCGGTCAACCTCGGCATCTCCGGCAAGGGCAACGCCTCGCGTCCGGCGGCGCTGGTCGAGATGATCAAGGGCGGCGCCTGCGCGCTGAAGCTGCATGAGGACTGGGGTACCACGCCGTCGGCGATCGACACCTGTCTCTCGGTTGCCGACGACTACGACGTCCAGGTGATGCTGCATTCGGACACGCTGAACGAATCCGGCTTCGTCGAGGATACGGTGAAGGCGTTCAAGGGTCGCACCATCCATGCCTTCCACACCGAAGGCGCCGGCGGCGGCCACGCGCCTGACATCATCAAGATTGCCGGGCTGAAGAACGTGCTGCCGTCCTCGACCAATCCGACCCGGCCGTTCACCCGCAACACCATCGACGAGCATCTCGACATGCTGATGGTGTGCCATCACCTCGATCCGTCGATCGCCGAAGACCTCGCCTTCGCCGAGAGCCGGATCCGCAAGGAGACCATCGCCGCCGAGGACATCCTGCACGATCTCGGCGCGCTCTCGATGATGTCGTCGGACTCGCAGGCGATGGGCCGGCTCGGCGAGGTCATCATCCGCACCTGGCAGACCGCCGACAAGATGAAGAAGCAGCGCGGGTCGCTGCCGCAGGACAAGGGCAACGACAACGACAATTTCCGCGTCAAGCGCTACATCGCCAAATACACCATCAACCCCGCGATTGCGCACGGCGTGTCGAAGCTGATCGGCTCCGTCGAGAAGGGCAAGATGGCCGACCTCGTGCTGTGGTCGCCGGCGTTCTTCGGCGTCAAGCCGGATTGCATCATCAAGGGCGGCTCGATCGTGGCGGCGCCGATGGGCGATCCCAACGCCTCGATCCCGACGCCGCAGCCGGTGCATTACCAGCCGATGTTCGCCGCCTTCGGCAAATCGCTCACCGCATCCTCGGTGGTGTTCACCTCGAAGGCCGCGGCGAGCGGCGGTCTCGCCCGCAAGCTCGGCACAGCCAAGAAGCTCTATGCGGTGCAGAACACCCGCGGCAAGATCTCCAAGAAGAGCATGATCCACAACGACGCGACGCCCGAGATCGAGGTCGATCCCGAGACCTATGAGGTACGCGCAGACGGCGAGCTGCTGACCTGCGCGCCGGCCGAGGTGCTGCCCATGGCACAGCGCTATTTTATGTTCTAAAACCCGTCCCGGTAACCAGAGCGTTTTCGAGCGAAGTGGATTTCCGGTTCGCGGAAAGAAAACGCGTCAAAACAAGACTCAAGCCAAAACAGAAAACCGGGAGGAACTTCCGTGATTTACGTCGTTGCTACGCTGACCATCAAGCCCGAGACCCGCGCCGAATTCATTGCTGCGGCGACGGCCTGCATCAAGGAAACCCGCAAGGAGCCCGGCAACATCGCTTACGATTTGCATGAGAGCGTCACCGACCACAGCAAGATGGTGTTCGTCGAGCAGTGGGAGAACGCGGAGGCGCTGGTGCCGCATCGCACCGCCGAGCACATGAAGACGTTCGGCCGGGTCGCGGTGAAATGCATGGCCGCGCCGCCGAAGATCGAGGTGATCACGCCCGAGAAGGTCGACGTCCGCTAACGAGAAAAAGAAGGGAGATAATCCATGATCTATGTCATCGCCACCACGCCGATGAAGCCGGAGAACAAGGACGACTTCATCAAGGGGCACAAGGCCTGCACGGTCGAGACCCGCAAGGAGAAGGGTTGCATCTCCTATGACGGCAATGTCAGCGTCAACGATCCCAACCTCTATGTGGTGGTCGAGCGCTGGGAGAGCCGCGAGGATCTCAACGGCCATGCCAGGGCGCCGCACATGAAGGTATGGCGCGAATATTCCGCTAACATGAAGACCGGGCCGACGGTGATCGAGATCATCAGCGACGCCAAGGTCGAGAAGCTCTGAGGCATCGATGATCCGCGCCACCAAAGTCCTGGGACAGCACCGCTGGAAGGAAGCGCCAGCCGATACCGTCGTGCTAGATTTCGACGACCGGCACCGGCGGCGGATGGTGATGTCAGGGACGCGCGGGCTCGAATTTCTGCTTGATCTCGAAAACGCCGTCGCGCTGCGCGGCGGCGATGCGCTGGTGCTGGAGGACGGCCGCCTCGTCGAGGTGGTCGCAGCTCCCGAGCCGCTGGCGGAAATCCGGGGCAGCGATCCGCATCATCTGATCCGGGTCGCCTGGCATCTCGGCAACCGTCATCTGCCGACGCAGATCATGCCGAAGGGATTGCGCATCCGCAGGGATCACGTGATCGAGGCGATGGTGAAGGGGTTAGGGGCCCGTGTGATCGAGATTGAGGCGCCGTTCGATCCCGAGGGCGGCGCCTATGCCGAGCATGCGCATGCCGACGAGCACGCGCATGGTCACACCGGGCACGATCATGCCCACAGCCATGCCCATGATCACGGCCACCACCATGGCCATGATCATGGGCCTGACCATGACCACGACCATCATCATGATGAGCATTGCGAGCATGCTCATCATCACCACGATCACTCCCATGCTCATGACCACAAATGAGCCTGATCCCGCCGCGCTGCGCGGCGGGATGGCGGAGGATGAGGCGGCCGCGCTGTACCGGCTGATGACATGGCTGTCGCCGTCCTTTCCGGTGGGGGCGTTCGCCTATTCCAGCGGCATCGAATGGGCGGTCGAGGCCGGCGACATCACGGATGCCGCGTCGCTGCGCGGCTGGCTCGCCGCGATGCTTTCCGACGGCAGCGGATTTTGCGACGCTGTGTTTCTCGCGCAGAGTTTTCGTGCGGCGTTGCAGCCCAATCATGCCGGGCTGGAGCAGGTCGCCGAGCTTGCCGCGGCCTTCGTGCCGTCGCGCGAGCGGCAGCTCGAGACCACGACGCAGGGGCGCGCCTTCATCGAGATCGCCCGTGCCGCGTGGAATTCGCCCGGCCTCGACGCGATGATTGCGGCTTGCAACGGCCCTGTCGTCTACCCCGTCGCGGTCGGCATCGTCAGCGCTGCACACGGCATTCGGCTTGCGCCGGCGCTGCACGCCTTCCTGCATGCAGTGACCTCGAACTGGATTTCCGCGGGCAGCCGGCTGATCCCGCTCGGGCAGACCGACAGTCAGCGCGTGTTGGCCGGTCTCGAGCTGGTCGTTGCTGCGACCGCGGCGCGGGCCAATGCGGCCTCGCTCGAAGATCTCGGCGGCGCGACCTTTCGCGCCGATCTCGCAAGCCTGCGTCACGAGACGCAATACACGAGGCTGTTCCGGTCATGATGCATCTTCCGCTGTCGTCCCTGCGAAAGCACTAGCGTGTCTACACGGTTTTGGGGCGCGACAGATTGACTCGGTGCAGCAAGAAGTGGCGTCTCTGGAGCATGTTGTATGATTCTCTCACTGGCGCTTTGATTCGAAGGAGCGCCAGCGATGCAGCCGGATTTGTCTTTGGGTGAGTTCGGGGACGTTCGTCTCGACAAAAGGGGGCGACGCTTCTCCGGGCTATGCTTTGCACGCGCAGCGTCTGCTTGCGCCAGATGGCCCGGGGCGATTGGGCTGCCAATATGGCGTTCTGGCGGTTTGTGAACAACCCCCAAGTCACGATCGATAAATTGATTGAGGGCTGGAGCGCGCAGACGCGGACTGCGGTCAGCGGGCGTCATGTGCTGGCGATCCAGGATACGAGCGAGGTCAAGTTCCAGACCCAGGCGGGACGGCGGCGCGGGCTGGGCAAAGTCGGCAAGGGCAATGCTCGCGGCGTGCTGTTGCATGCGATGATGGCGGTGGATGCCGACAGCGGGGTCTGTCTTGGCCTTACTGGCGGCAACGTTTGGACGCGCAAAGGCAAGGTAAAAATCCCGCATGAGCGGCGCGCCTTGGCCGACAAGGAGTCGGCGCGCTGGGTGACGGCCGCCGAGCAAGGCCGCGACGTCCTGGCAGATGCCCGCATGATCACCGTCGTCAACGACCGCGAGGGGGATTTCTTTGCTCACTGGGCGCTGACGCCAGCCGAGAATGTCCATCTTCTGTCGCGTGCCATGCACGACCATGCGCTGGTCGATGGCGACACACTTTATCAGGCGGTCGAGCGGAGCCGCTTCTGCGACAACGCGGTGATCGATCTGCCGCAGCGAATGGATCGGCGCGGCCGGCAGGCCCATCTCTCGATGCGCTTCGGAACCGTCGTGCTCAAGCGGCCGCAGAGGCCCGGCGTCACCGACTTGGCGGAGGGCATCAAACTCAGCTTCGTAGAAGTGGTCGAGTTGCATCCGCCGAGAGGTGCGGAGCCCATTCGCTGGCTGCTCCTGACCACTCATCCGGTCGCCACCGTTAAAGACGCCTGGCAGATCGTCTCCTGGTACCGCCAGCGCTGGATCATTGAGCAACTCTTTCGCTCGCTGAAGAGCCAGGGTTTGCGCATCGAGGATAGTCAGATCGAGAGCGCCGAAGGCCTGATCAAGCTCGTGGCGGTCGCCACCAGAGCGGCATGTATCGTCATTCAACTCGTTCAGGCCCGCAACAGTGGCGAAGAATTGCCGGCTGAATTTGTCTTCACCGCAGAAGAGATCGAGACGCTCAGGGCCATCAACAAAACCATGAAAGGTCGCACCGAGCTTCAGAAAAACCACCATCGCCCCAACACTCTTGCTTGGGCGGCATGGATCATCGCAAAACTCGGCGGATGGACCGGCTACGCCTCCCACCGTCCACCTGGACCAATCACCTTCCACACCGGAATGGCCCGCTTCCAAATCCTCGCAAATGGCCCGACAAACGTGTAGATGCACTAGTGCGAAAGCAGGGACCCATAACCACAGGGGGTGGTTGTTGCGGATGGTGTCGGCCACTGGACCCGGTTGAGGGATCACGCGGTATGGGTCCCGGCTTTCGCCGGGACGACAATAGAGGGACTTGTTGATATGCCCACTTCCCACGGCCCACTTCGTGTCGGCGTCGGCGGCCCGGTCGGCTCCGGCAAGACCGCGCTGATGGACCTGCTCTGCAAGTCGATGCGCGAGCGCTACGACATCGCCGCGATCACCAACGACATCTACACCAAATGGGATGCCGAGTTTCTGGTGCGCTCCGGTTCGCTGACGCCGGACCGCATCGCCGGTGTCGAGACCGGCGGCTGTCCGCATACTGCGATCCGCGAGGACGCTTCGATGAATCTCGCCGCGGTTGCCGACATGCGGGCAAAATTCCCCGACCTCGATCTGGTGCTGATCGAATCCGGCGGCGACAATCTGGCGGCGACCTTCTCGCCGGAATTGGCCGATCTGACGATCTACGTCATCGACGTTGCCGCCGGCGACAAGATCCCCTCCAAGGGCGGCCCCGGCATCACGCGATCCGACCTCCTGGTGATCAACAAGATCGATCTCGCACCCCATGTCGGTGCGTCACTCGAGAAGATGGACACCGACGCCAGGCGGATGCGCGGCGAGCGGCCCTTCGTGATGACCAACCTGAAGAAGAGCGACGGCCTCGATCGCATCATCAGCTTCATCGAGACCAAGGGCGGCCTTCGGTCGCAGGGCAAGGTCAAGGCGGGTTAGGCGTTAATCATTGTGGCGGTGCGAACCCTTATCCCGTCATCCCCGCGCAAAGGCTTCGCCTTTATCGCTGGAGGCGCGAGCAGAGCGAGCCTCGAAGGATAAACGGCCACCGGTGGGCCGTTCATCCTTCGAGACGCGCTGCAGGATGACGGTGAGGCACTTGGCTGGATGTCGCTGGCCGCCGCAAAAAAGCTGCGCAATCGCCGGAACAATTTCCAACTTTGCCGATTAGCAACCTTTGGCGCCGCCAAAGACCGCCGGGTGGCGTCGTCGTTAATGCTGCCGACCGGCTCCTGTTGCGGACCGATGATCGCTATTCCATATTCCTTTGCGGCGGGCCTTCATCGCATCCCGATTTGTCGCCGCCCTTGCAGAAGCCAGATGACTTCCGTCCCCTTTCGCCACCCCCTGATTGCCGAGTAAGCGTGTGGTTCGACTGGGCTTCATCGTTGCCTTGATTGCGCTGATCGGAGTTCTGCTCTCCGGTCTTGCCGCCTATCGGGTGCACGATCAGGAGCTCGCGATCGACGGCATCGCGCTGGCGCGGGCGATCGACGTCCATGCCAGCCTGGTGCAGGACCGCCTGACCGAGCGCGAGCTGCTGGCGCGGGTCGCCTCCGGGCTGTTCCGGGCGCCGTCGATGGTGAAGGCCAACATGCTGCAGCCGCTGCGCTCGGCGATCTACGCCTTCAAGACCGATTTCGTCGTCGCCGCCTGGATCGCGCGGCTCAAGCCGGACGAGCTCGCCGCGGCGGAGGCCGAGCTGAAGGCCAACGGCTTCACCAATCCGACCATCCGGGATTTCGACGACCAGGCGCTCGACCTCAAGGCGCTCGACAAGCCGATCAACGTGCTGATGGACGTCGAGCCGCGCAATCCGGAGACCTTGAGCATTCCGGGCCGCGCCTTCGACCGCCACTCGGTGGTGGGCCCGATGCTGGCGCGGGCGATGGCCAACGCCAAGCCGGTAGCCTCCGACCCGGTGCCGCTGTTGCGGCAGAACGGCCCGGTCGGCGTCGTGCTCGCCGCGCCGGTGTTCCAGGAGGGCGCATCCGAGCCGGCCGGCTTCATCACCTTCTCCTATGAGCTGTCGTCGCTGATGCTGACCAACGACGATAGCTCGCTGTTCGCGGTGGCGTTGAAGGATCCGCGCGACTCCAACGACGAGTTCACCGCCAACGAGCAGGGCATCGTCACCTCGCGCGCGGTGCGCCAGGACGGCCCGCTGCCGTCGATGGTGCGCACGGTGACGTTCGGCGGCCGTGACTGGTCGCTCGACTATTACGCCAAGAGCAACGCCACGGTGCGTGCGCAGCAGACCGCGACCATCGTCGCGGCGATCGGCCTCGCGCTGACCGGCATCGTCTGCGGCCTGTTCGGCTATGTCGCCTATAACAATTTGCGCCTCAGCCGCGAGATCGAGGTCCGCATCGGATTCGAGCGCCGGTTGACCGCCGTGATCGACGAGCTCAACCATCGCGTCAAGAACATCCTCGCGGTGATCCAGTCGATCGTGACCCGCACGCTGCGGCACGGCGCCGATATCGATGTCGCGCGCGAGCTCTTGATCGGGCGCATCCACGCGATGTCGAACGTCGTCACGCTGCTCAGCGAGAGCCAGTGGCAGGGCGTCAAGCTGAAGGGCCTGTTCGAATCGCGCGCGATCCCGCATGCCGACCGGATCGCGGTGAACGGTCCCGACATCACGGTCAGCGCCCGCGCCGCCCAATCGCTGTCGCTGCTGTTCTTCGAGCTCGCCTCGCATTCCGACGAAGGGCTGTCGCTGGTCGGCAAGCACCCGCACATCGTCGCCAATTGGGAGGTCGTCGGCGAGGATGCGGACTCGGTCTTTCATTTCCGCTGGGAAGAGTTCAACACCAGCCAGGCGACGCGGCGAGCCGACAGTGATTTCGGCCTGATCCTGCTCGACCGCGTCGCGCCCGAGGCGCTCGGCGGCACCGCGAAGCGCTATTTCACCGACGTCTCCTATGTCTATGAACTGACCGCGCCGATGGACACCGTCGTCGACATGACCGAGCGCGACCGCACCGAGCAGTTCTCCGCGCCGCTGCGCCCGGTGAAGAAGTAGCGACTGCCTCAGGTTGTGTGATCGGATCGACGCGCGGATTGATCGAAATCACGCGCGCAAGCATGCGCCGGCGTCATCGTGACCAATGCCCACTATCAGTAATAGACCGCAACCGATTGTTAAAACTTCGTTGAACATGCTTGGGCATATACCGAGCAGGATACCGTCTGAGGACCCCGATGAGGCTTTGGGTCAGCCTGACCTTGCTCGCGGCAGTTTTGCCGGTAGGGCTGTCGCTTGCCTTGACTCCGGCAGCGCCGCCCGGCGACCCTGCGACAATCCGTGCCAGCTATCGGAGGCCGGACGTCGTTCCGTTCCCGAGCAGCAATCCCTATTCGGAGGCGAAAGCCGCGCTTGGGCAACTGCTGTTCTTCGATCCGCTGCTGTCGAGGTCAAAGACACACTCCTGCGCGAGTTGCCACAGGCCATCCCTTTCATGGGCCGATGGCCTTCCGCGCGCCATCGGTGAGGATCCCAAGGGCCTGCCGATCCGCTCGCCGACATTGATCGATGTGGCCTTCTTCGAGCCGCTGGGATGGGACGGCAAGTTCAGGGATCTGGAATCCGTTGCGTTCGGGCCGATCCTCAGTCCGGCGAACCTGAACATGACCGAGCCGGAATTGATTGCGCGACTTTCGGCGATCCCCGGCTATGTCGATGCCTTCGCCCACGCATTCGGAGACGGCGCGATCACGCGGCCGAGGATCGAGGCGTCATTGGCGACCTTCGAGCGCTCCATCGTCGCAGGCGAGGCTCCGTTCGACCGTTGGATCAAGGGCGACGACACCGCCATCAGCAAATCAGCCCAGCACGGCTTTGAGCTTTTCAACGGCAAAGCACGTTGCTCGGCTTGCCACAGCGGCCCGTCGTTTTCCGACGGATCCTTCCAGGATATCGGCACCGCCAAGGGCCATGACATCGGGCGCGGCCGTTTCTTTCCGACCTCGGCGAAGCTGAAATATGCGTTCAAGACGCCGACATTGCGCGACGTCGCGCGCCGCGCGCCCTATATGCACGACGGATCGGTGGCAACGCTGGAAGATGTCATCGAGCTTTACAACAAGGGTGGGATCGATCGGCCGAGCCGATCGCCCGACATCAAGCCGCTGTCCCTGACGGCAGACGAGAAGAACGACCTTATCGCCTTCCTGCAAACCCTGACCGCGACGGCCCCGCCGGTGGCAGGCGTCCCCAAACTGCCGCGCTGACCTCGGCTCAACGCGGTTCAGAACGAGGTTCGTTTCAGGACAGGTGCGGCAGCGCCGCGCCCAGGAGGCCGAGCCCCACGATCACGAATGCGCCCGCGCAGGTCTCGAGGGTCGCTGTGCGCGCAGCGGACGATCTTGTCACATAGGCGAGGGCCGACCCCACCCCGATACTTACGACGCTCAACGCTCCGAACACTGTACCGGCCTCCCGATCCGATTTGTCCGGATTTCACTACGACAGTTGAATTGAGCTCCCGTGCCGGAATTAGCTAAAATTTGAGGCAACCGGCTGTAAAGACTGCACTAAGGGACAGGCCGGGGGCCCGCCCGCCACGATTAACCACAATGCAACCACGGGATGTCCCGGCAGGCGCAAAGCTTAAAATTTGATATAAGTTAAACAAGTCCTTAAAGTGTGTGGGCGGTTGGTTCAATGTTTAGTGGATGGGCGCGAGATACCGTCTCGGCGGTGCGCTCCTTTTTCGCCACGTGCCTTGCAGCGGTTCTGTTTTGTGTCGTCGCCGCGCGCAGTGCCGAGGCACATGTCAAATGGTTTTGTGCCTACGATGTCGCCGGCCAGCCCCGCGGACTCGAGAATGTCCTTTGCCTGGATTTCGAACTGCTGCTCGGTGTCGCCATCTTCTGGCTGTTTGCGGGTTGCCTGATCGAGCCCACCTCGCTGGGTGACGCCACGATCCGGGTGATGGACCGCGTCACCGAGGGGCTGCGGCTGCGCACCGAATTGATGATGCGCGCCGTGTGCGGGTTCTTCTTCATCTCGATCTGGGCCGTGGGCGGCATCCTGCTGACGCCCGAGTTGAAGACGACGTCGCCGTATGTCGGCGCGCTGCAGCTTGCGATCGCTGCCGGGATGCTGTCACGACGCACGCTGCCGCTGTCGGCGGCGGGGATGGTGGTTCTGTTCGGGATCGGCGTGCGCGACTACGGTCTCTTTCACCTCGCCGATTACCCGATCTTTCTTGGTGTTGCCGCCTATTTTGCACTGGTTGGGCTGAACAAGGATTTGTTCGGAATCCGGCCGATCGACGTGATGCGCTACGCCGCCGCGGTGACGTTGATGTGGGCCTCGGTCGAAAAATGGGCCTATCCGGAATGGAGCTTCCCGCTGCTGATCGAGCATTCCGCGATGACGCTGGGCTTCGACAACGAGTTCTACATGCGCGCCGCCGGCATGGTGGAATTCACGCTTGCCTTTGCCTTGATCTGGACGCCGCTGATCCGGCGCTGCGCCGCAACCGTGCTGACGGGGATGTTCATCAGCGCGTGCTTCGAATTCGGCAAGATCGACACGATCGGACACTCGGCAATCATCGCTGTCCTGCTAGCGATTGTCGCCGACAACAAGGTGTTGTCGCGCGACCGTCGTGCGCCGTGGCTCGCCCCCGTCGCGCTCTGTGCCGCGCTGTCGGTGACCTTGTTTGTCTATTATTTCGGCCACGCTGCGATCTTCAAGACGTCGGTCCTGTAGATCGCCGCCGCCTGGGGCGGCTATTTGGCGACGTGGACGGCAAGCTTCATCTTCGGGTGAATGCCGCACAGCACGGTGTAGTCGCCGGGCACCGAGAAAGTGACGTCGAACTTGCTGCCCGGCTGCTGGTCACCCGAGTCGAAACTGAACGTATCAGTGCTCAAATAAGCGTGATGCAGCAGTTCGCCGTCATCGTTAACGAACCGTAAAACCTCACCCCGCTTGATCGAGATCTGCGCGGGTTTGAATTCACGATCCTTCTGCGAAATGACATAAGGGGCTGCGCCCAAAGCTGCTCCAATAAGCGCTCCAGTGACGATCGCCGCCGCAAACGGCAGGCGGCCGAACTGGCCCAGGCGCAAGGCGCGCAACAAGCCTGACTGCATGAGACCCCCGCTGAACCTCGAACACCAAATATCGGCTATCCCGGGCTGCAAATGTGGCTCCCGGATCACCTGTAAGGGTGATTATCGCCAGCTGATCTTAACGATTTCAGCATGAGTTCCAGTCACTACTAAAGCAATTTTGAGCAGACAGTTATTTTCCGCAGTGCTGCGCGTTTCTGCGTAGCTTGAGTATCGAGCACTACGGCGAAACGCGGGCATGGACAGCCTATTTGGCAACCTCAAGGTAAAGAGCGGTGCGGCCTTTCGGTTCGCAACCGTCCGCCTTTCGCGTCTTGCCCTGACCAAGGGTTCGATCCGCAGCCAGATTCTGATTTTTTGCCTTGCGATGAGCGCCGTTGCGGTCGCCCTCGGCGGGTACTCCATCCTCGGCATCCGCCATGCCGGCGATCTGGTGGCCAAGACGTTCGACGAATCCCTTATGTCGATCAACTATGCACGCGCGGCCGGTGCGGATTTCGCCGCGATGCGGGTCGCCTCGTCGCAACGCCTGCTGACCACGGATCCGGAGATTCGCGCCAATCTCGATGGCCAGATTGAAAAGCTCGCGAAGACGCTCTCGGAAGACCTGGCGATTGCTGCCGATCGGTCGCAATCCTCGCGCGCTGCGCAAGCCGCCGCTAAGGTTCAGGAAGCCGCCGACGCCTGGATGGCGCTGCACCGGCGCGCGATCGGATCGTCCACGGAGGGCAGCGCGGCGGCCGATCCGCGCGCACCGGGTGCGACGGTCGGCGATGTCGATCGCTACTCCAAGATTGTCAGTCAGCAGGTCGAGCTGCTGGTCAATTATACGGCCGGCGATGGCTTCCTGTTCAGGCAAAAGGCGCTCTCGACGATCAAGCGGGACCTGCAGCTCAACGTGGCCGGGCTGACCGTCGCGCTGTTTCTGTCGGCGCTGTTTTCGTGGCTGCTGGCGCGCCGCATTATCGGGCCGGTCGCGATCGCATCGCGGGCCGCGCGAAGCATCGCCGGCGGCGACCTCGACGCGACCATCCCCAAGGGCGGGACCGACGAGCTTGGCACGCTTCTGACCGCAATGGAAACGATGCGCGACAACATCCGGCGGATGGTCAATCAAGAAGTATCGCAACGCCGCTCGGCGCAGGCACGGCTTTCCGATGCGCTCGAAACGTCGCGTGAGGGCGTCGTGCTGCTCGACGCGGATGGCCAGGTCGCGCTGGCCAACTCGCGCGCGAGTGAATTCATCCGTCTCTCGCCGCAGCTCCTGCAGTCGAATCCGCTCGATGCCGCCAGGCTGGCGCCTGCCGACGGTGACATCGATGGCTTTGCGAGCGAGGCGCAGCTTGCGGATGGACGCTGGCTGCGCGTCAGCCGCAGCGAGACGCAGGAGGGCGGCGTCGTCCTCGTCTACAGCGACATCTCCGCGCTGAAGCAGCAGAAGGCCGAGCTGCATGAAACCAATCTGCGGCTCGACGCGGCGCTCACGCACATGTCGCAAGGATTGTGCCTCTATAACAGCGAGGCGCGGCTGCAAGTCGCCAACCGCCGGTTCTGCGAGATCTTCGATATATCGCCGGAGCTTGTCGTTCCCGGAATGACCATGGAGGAGGTGCTCGACCTGAGCATCGCCGCGGGCAATCACGGCGAGCGGACCGTCACCGACCTGCTGGCGGAGCGCGAGCGCTCGATGGCCCTGCACGACGGCAATTATCTGCAGCATCTCAGCGATGGACGGATCATTGCGATCGCGCAACGGCCGACATCCGATGGCGGCTGGCTCGTCACCTGCGAGGACGTCACCGAACAGCAACGGGCGGAATCGCAGATCGCGTTCATGGCCCGGCACGATGCCCTGACCAAGCTGCCGAACCGGACGTTGCTGGCCGAGCGGATCGAGCTGGCGGTTGCGCAGGTCGGCCGCGGACTCGGCTTCGCGGTGTTCTGCCTCGATCTCGATAACTTCAAGCAGGTCAACGACACGCTCGGGCATCCGGTCGGCGACGAACTGCTGTGCGCGGTCGCGGACCGGCTCAACGCCTGCGTCCGTGAGGTCGACACCGTCGCGCGTTTGGGCGGCGACGAGTTCGCGGTCATCCAGTGCGGTGTTCAGGGCGGCGACGAGGCCGAACGCCTCGCGCGCCGCATCGTGGAATGCGTGGGTGCGCCGTACGAGCTGAACGGGCATCGCGTCGTCGTCGGATGCAGCGTCGGCATCTCGATGTCGCCGGGCGACGGCACCACCGGCGAGAAGCTGCTGAAGAACGCCGACGTCGCCTTGTACCGCGCCAAGATGGAAGGCCGCGGCACCTGGCGCTTCTTCGAGCCTGCGATGGACGCCAGCCTGCAGCGGCGTCGGGCGATCGAGCTCGACCTTCGCGAGGCGATGGTCAAGGACGAGTTCTCGTTGTTCTACCAGCCGCTCTACGATCTCCATCTCGACCGCATCTGCGGCTTCGAGGCGCTGCTGCGCTGGCATCACCCCAAGCGCGGGCTGGTGCCGCCGGACCAGTTCATCCCGATCGCGGAAGAGATCGGCCTGATCGGCCCGCTGGGAGAATGGGTGCTCAATCGCGCCTGCGAACAGGCGACGACCTGGCCCAGCGAGATGAAGCTCGCGGTCAACGTATCCGCGGTCCAGTTTCGCGATGCCGACTTCACCGACGTCGTCGTCGGCGCGCTCGCGACGTCAAAATTGTCGCCGCGCCGGCTGGAGCTCGAAATCACCGAGTCCGTGTTCCTAGCGAACAGCAACGAGACGCTCGCAACGCTGCACAAGCTGAAGGCGCAGGGAGTGCGCATCGCGCTGGATGATTTCGGCACCGGCTATTCGTCGCTGAGCTATCTGCGCAGCTTCCCGTTCGACAAGCTCAAGATCGACAAATCCTTCGTGCGCGATGCGACCGCGACGCATGGATCGAAGTCGATCGTCCGCGCCGTCATCAGCCTCGGCAGAAGCCTCGGCATGACCACGATCGCGGAGGGCATCGAGACCGTCGAGCAGCTGGATCATATGCGGGCCGAAGGCTGCAACGAGGCGCAGGGCTTCCTATTCAGTCACCCGGTCCCGGTGACCGAAATCGCAGCCAAGATCCTCGAATTGAGAAACGGCTTCAAGCCGGCGTCCGTCAAGGCGATGGCCAGCTGACGGCGCGCTGAGCGTGGCCTTGCAGGCCAACATGAAAAAAGGCGGCCCGCGGGCCGCCTTTTCTCATTTATCGCCGTGGTCGCGCTTAGCCGCCATTGCCGCCGATCACGGCACGCACGGTGTTGTCGGGGCCGAAATCCTCGGCGCTGTCGACATAGAGCAGCGCGGAGAGCTTCGATCGCGCGCGGTTGACGCGGCTCTTGATGGTGCCGACCGCGCAGCCGCAGATTGCCGCGGCATCCTCGTAGGAGAAGCCGGACGCGCCGACCAAAATCAGCGCCTCGCGCTGGTCCTGCGGCAGCTTTTCAAGCGCGGCGCGGAATTCCTCGAATTCCAGATGCGCCGCCTGCGAAGGCTGGCTCTTCAGCGTCTTGGCATAATTGCCCTCGGCATCCTCGACCTCGCGCCGCCGCTTCCGGTAGTCGGAGCGAAACAGGTTGCGCAGGATGGTGAACAGCCACGCGGGGAGGTTCGAGCCGGGCTGGAACGAGTCGATGTTGGCGATCGCGCGCAGCAGGGTCTCCTGCACCAGATCGTCGGCGCGGTCACCATTACCGGACAGCGAGATCGCGAACGCGCGCAGGCTCGGGACCGACGCAAGGATATCGTCGCGAAGTTCATTCGTGAGAGGCATTAGTCCCCTCCATTGTTCTTGTCGGTATCGCCCCCGGCGACGGCCGCCGCCGCAGCCTCCGGCCCGTCGAGTTTGCGGATCAGCTCCGCAAAGCGGTCGGGTACGCCCTGTCGCACCACGTCATCGTACATGGCGCGAAGCTGGTGGCCGATTCTCGATTGAATCTCGGCGTTGAGACCGCCCTGCTTCTTTACTTCCTTCATGATGTGATCCACGCTTCCCCGGGAGTTAAGTCTCTGATTTCCAAGTCGTTTCCTCGAAAAAAGAGGCTGGCCGCGTTGCCTCGTCGGTCTGGAGCTAATGCAAAGTTGCGCAGAAAGTTCCGGAATGCTGGAACTATTTCGTGGAACTTTTTCGGCTTTCGCGCGTAGTCGGCGATGCAGGGGAACCGGGGTCGTCCCAGAACTGGATTCTGCCGCCCCCAGACAATGGGTTTCAGGCCGCCAGGCCTCACGAACAAGGATGGAGTGGGAATGTCCCGATCGCAGATCGTTGCCGAACACCTTCCGCTGTTGCGCCGTTACGCTCGCGCACTGACCGGAAATCAGGCGTCGGGGGACGCCTATGTCGGGGCCATGCTCGAGGCCCTGTTGCAGGATGGATCGTTGCTGGATCAGACCCACGGGCCGCGCGCCGGCCTGTTTCGGCTGTTCACCCAGATCTGGAATTCGGTGTCGGTGAACAACAACGAAAATGCCGACGTGGCGACGCTGTCGCTGCCGCCGGAGCGTCGGCTGTCCAACATCACGCCGCTGCCTCGCCAGGCCTTCCTGCTGCTGTCGCTCGAGGGCTTCTCGGAGGAGGAGGTCGGCTACATTCTCGGCACCGATATCGCCGAGACGCGCAAGCTCACCGATGCCGCCGGCCGCGAGATGGCCGCCGAGATCGCCACCGACGTCCTGATCATTGAGGACGAGACCTTCATCGCCATGGACCTCGAGAGCCTGGTGAAGAATCTCGGTCACAACGTCATCGGCGTTGCCCGCACGCATTCCGACGCCGTGGCGCTCGCCAAGAACAAGAAGCCCGGCCTGATCCTCGCCGATATCCAGCTCGCCGATGGCTCGTCGGGCCTCGATGCCGTGAACGAGTTGCTGCGGACCTTCGAGGTGCCGGTGGTGTTCATCACCGCCTATCCCGAGCGCTTCCTGACCGGCGAGCGGCCGGAGCCGGCATTCCTGATCTCAAAGCCGTTCCAGCCGGCGATGGTGTCGGCGGTGGCGAGCCAGGCGCTGTTCTTCCAGCGCAACTCGCGCAACCGCACGCCGCGCGCGGCATCGGCATGATCTGAATTTACGCAAGGGAGCAAAATCCAGACCGGCGTGCCGAAAGGTACGCCGGCTTTTTTTGAGCCTTCGATAGCGACGTTACTTCGGCGTCACGCGGACCGGCATTGTGCTGAGCGCCCGCAGGCCCGAGCTGTCGCGGAAGGCTGTGGGGCCTGCGACCTCGAGCCGTTTGACGCGGCTGGCGAGCGCTGTGATCACGGCCTCGGCTTCCAGCCGCGCCACCATCTGCCCGACGCAGCCGTGGATGCCGACGCCGAAGCCCATGTGTCCGGAGAGCCGCCGTCTGACGTCGAATTGGTCGGCATGCTCCCAGCGCGTCTCGTCGCGGTTGGCGGAGGCGAGCAGCAGCAGCACCTTCTCGTGCTTGCCGATCCTGACGCCGGCGATCTCGGTGTCATGCGGCGTGGTGCGGAACACGAATGGCGCCGGTGAATCGAAGCGCAGCGTCTCGTCGAATGCCGCGCGCGACAACGACGGATCGGCTGCAAGCAGCGACCATTGCTCGGGATGGCGCGCAAGCGTGTACAGCGCCATGCCGATCGCGCTGATCGTGGTGTCGAGCCCGGCCGAGAGCAGCGAACGCACCAGCAGCGGAGCTTCCTCCGCGCTGATCTCGCCGGCGTCGGCCGCCTCATAGACCTGCGCGCCAAAGCTGCCCGGGCGCAGCGCCTCGCGCTGGCAGCGCGCCGCGACCCAGGGCAGCACGCGCGGCGCCTCTTTCATCAACGCGCGAAAATAATCGTTCTCGGGCCCGAAGCCGGCGAACACCATCGCGCCATAGGTCAGGAAGTTCTCGCGCCCCTCCTGGTCGATGCCGAGCGCGTCGGGAAACACGCTGACCGGAAACACCTCCGCGATGTCCTTGATGGCGTCAAACGATCCGCGCTCGACCAGCCCGTCGATCAGCCGCGTCGCCGTTGACTTGAAATCATCTGCAAGCCGCCGCATCGCACCGGGCGAGAGGATCCGCGCCAGCACCGCGCGGGTTCGGGTGTGCAGCGGCGGATCGGCTTCCAGCACGATGCTCGGCGGCCGCCACGGCTTCTCCTTGAAGTGGTTCGCAAGTCCCGCGCCGCCGGCGTTGCTGAAATTGACATGGTCCCCAAAGATCGTCTTGACCTCGGCAAAGCGCGGCACCGCCCAGATGTCATAACTGGTCAGGCGGATGACCGGCGCCGCGGCACGCAGCTCCGCATAGGTGCCGTAGGGATCGGCCCGCGTCGCCGCGCTGAACGGATCGAAATCGCTGCGGGCCATTTCGCCTGCAAGGGAGCTCGCTTGGCTGCTCATCGGATCCTCCCGTCTTGTCATGAGTTAATTGACCATAGTCAATTAACTTGCATATTGCAAGGGCGGGGTTGCCATCGGGGCGGGTGCGCGGCATGGAGGCGCGAGGCAGATGGGGATGTCGATCGTGGAGCGAGCCAAAGACGCACGGCGCTTTCAGCGCAGGGCGCGCCAGGAGGCCGACAAGGAGGCGCTGAAGGCGCTGATCCTTAAGACCGCGCGCAGGGAGTTCGCCGCCGGCACGCTCGAGACCGTATCGATCCAGAAGATCGCCGACGCGATCGGCTACTCGAAGGGCACCGTTCTCAAATATTACCCGACCAAGCTGCTGCTGCTGCTCGCGGTGAAGCAGCAGAATCTCGAGGCGGTCGCCGAACGCCTCGAGCGGGTCCGCGCGGAGACGGCCGACAGCGATCTGCGGCTGCGGCGCGTGATGGAAACCTATCTCGATTACTGGGCCGACAATCCCGATCACTTCCGCTCACTGTTCTCGATGTCCGGTACGACCGAGGACCGCCGTTTTCCCGACGGCGTCTATTTCGGCGAGACCGAGATCGCGCGCCGCAGCTACGAATTGTTCGTGATCTCGGTGCGGGAATTTCTGGCGGCACATGGCGCCGAGCCGGCGCCTGGCCTGCCGCAGCGGCTCGCGACCGCGCTGCTGGCGGCGACCCACGGCGTGGTCGCGCTCACGCTCGGCACGCCGACCATGAAACTGCCCGACATGCGCGGCACCGGCCGCCTGCTCATCGCAAGCCTGATCGATGCCTGGACGGCCAGGCTTGCCGCCGCTCGGAAAAACGACGGCTGGCCGCGGATCACGATCGGCACCTTCGCCTGACGGAGCGTGCCGCGCGTCCCCGCATACGCTACACGCCCCTCATACGCGAAGCGATGTGGAATCCCGTGCGTTCGCCTGCTAAGCGCCGCCCATGGATACGACGCAGCGCGATCGAACGGTGGGCTTTCTCTGCCTAGTGGTGTGACGGCGTTCGGCTGAGACGCTGCGCCGCCTGCCGCCGACATCGGCGTCAACGGGCATGCTGCTGGTGCCGGTCATCGGCGTGGTGTCGGCCGCGATCATTCTCGGTGAGCCGCTGGGCCTGCGCGAGATCGGCGCCATGGCGCTGACGCTCGGCGGCGTGACGCTGGCGCTGCAGCGAGCCTGATGCAGGCGAGGGAACGGACATCGGTGCATCGCGTTCTCCCGAAAAGGGAGCTTGGCCATGCGCAAGGCGATCGCGCGGCTTGATGCGGAGCAGAGGGCGCAACTGCTTTATCTCGCAGATCTCGGCACGGCGATGTTCACGTCGGCCCTCGTGGTGTGCATCCTGAAGGCGATTGTCGACCTGTTCGCCGCAGGCTGAACCGCCACGTCTGCGCCAACGCGCCGTCAATCCTCTTCCGCCTCTAGCGGGGCATCGCTCTGGATATGTCCATCCGGCCCCCGGTTGAATACCCCGTAATCGCTCGATTTCACTCCTGCCGCCCCATCGGTGCCACCGCCGGCCAGACCGAGCTTGAGCAACTCGCGGACCGCCGCGGCGCGGGTCGGCATGCGGTGCTTGAAGCGGAAATCGTCGAGGGCTGCCAACTCCTCTGGCGACAGCATGACCTGAAGCCGTTCGGCGCGAAGCTCATTCATCGCAAAACACCCAAACTTAGCTTGTTGAGTGATTTGCTAAACCGCCAAACTCGCGTGGGGTTCCATCGGTTGAGTTAAAAACGTTGATTGAGTAAATTTTTCAAATGAAATCAATAGTTTAGATAAAAATAAAGGAACGGTCCGACCACCCATCTCGTTATGCTGCTGGAGAGATGCCATGACCAACCACGTCAAGCTTCCCCGCAAGCTATCCGAGGAGCCGGAAGCCCCGAAACCGCGGCGTCCGAGCCACGCGAAAGTCATCGAGCAACTGGACCGCTGGGCCAACAGCCCCGGTCTTCAACCGCCAAAGGTCGATAATGCAGAGGACGATTCAAAAGCGGAAGCGATCTGAACCCCACACATTCGAGCAGCGCCTCGAGGAACACCGCGTGCGACTTGAAAGCCGGCTCGCGCAATTGCCGCGCGGTGCCGAACGCGAGCAGATCGTCGCGCGCATCGAGCAACTGCGGACAGCCGTCGAATTGAACGCGATGCTGTCGACGGCCGGCTGAGCCGAGAAGCGAAACGGCGGAACGGCCCACTTGCTCCCGCCGCTCCGCCCGCCTACCATTCCCATGTTGATGGGGATGGAGTTCCCCGATAACCGCCGCAAGGCTGATGACTCCTACCGGGCGCGACAGCGTCGGTAGGAGCATGCGCCACCGCCGACCCGCCGTGTCCCGCGAATGAGAAGGGACAGCGCATGGCGGGTCTTCCTGGTTCACTCTCAATCGCATTGTCGCTGGTCGGGTCGATCTGGCTCGTCGGTGTCGTCGCCCTGCTGGTCGGCGCGCCGGGCGAGCTGGTCGCGGCGACCTTCGTGCTTGGGTTGGTGGCGGGCTTCGTCGAATGGCGAGCCGGAAAGGTGGAGCATTGAACGTTCAGTTGTTGGCGGCGGTCGCGATCGGCGGTTCGCTGGGATCGGTCGCGCGCTATCTGGTGGCGATCGGCGCGGGGCGCCTTGTCGGTACGGACTTTCCCTGGGGCACGCTGGTGATCAACATCGTGGGTTCATTCCTGATCGGCGCCTTCGCGGAGGCGTTCGCGCTGAGCTGGAATGCCAGCCAGGCGATGCGGGTGTTTCTCACCGTCGGCATTTGCGGCGGCTTCACCACCTTCTCGACCTTCTCGCTCGATGCGATCGTGCTGATGCAGCGCGGCGAGCTATGGTCGGCCGGCACCTACATCGCGGCCTCCGTCGCGCTCTCGATTTTCGCGCTGTTCGGCGGCCTGCTGCTGGTGCGGGCGTTCACAGCCTAGTCAGTCGCGCGGCGGCCGGTGCGTGGATTGAGCGGTGCGGTCGGCGGCCGTCGCAGCGCTTCGGGCAGGAACGGTTCGCCCCGCCGAGGCGAGGCGTCGGCACGCACATCGGCGGCCCATTGCGCACGTTCGTGCGGCGTCTGGTTGTCGTTGAAGCTTCGCTTCACATCGACGCCGTCGACGGGATCGTTGACGCCGTTCCGGCTGGCGGGATGGTCGACGCCGCTGTGGATGTCACTGGAGTTGCCCATCGCGGCCTCCGTGCTCGGCTGATCCGGATCAGGATTTGATCCTGGATCCAGGACTTCTGCACCAACGTGGCCGGCGCAAGCGCCGTTCCAAACATGAAAGTGAAGGGCGGGAGGTACCGTCCGCCGCCCGGAATCCTTGGCGCGTCCGGGACCAGCCGGTAGGATGGAACCCGGATGGCAGCCAGGAACCAAGGGAAAGACCGGGGAATGAAGCATATCGACGTCGCGGTGATTGCTGCCACGCTGTGGCTGCTGGCGTCGATGGTGCTCGACATCCTGACGCCGAAGTCGCTCACCGCGCTGATGATCGCCGCCGCGCTTGCGCCGCCGTTCCTGATCGGGATCGGCATCCATTTCGCACGTGAATATTTCAAGGCGAGGCGACGCAGCTACCCGCCGCCGCAGTTGGACGAACACTTCAAGAACTAAAGCATGATCCGGAAAAGTGCGAAGCGGTTTTCCGAGAAGATCATGCTCAAACAAGGAGCTAAAACGCGATGATGATTCAACCTAACACTACTTTGGCAGATTGTTGATTTTGCCGCGTTTTATAGGATTCCCGAATCAATTTTTCAATGATTCATGGGTGGTCGGCTCTTGGAGGGCTGACCATGCCCGGATGGGAAGACGAACTCGAACGCTGGCTGATGCCGTTCTTGGACCGGCTGGGTCATAAGACCCGGCAGCGGATGTGTCCTCTGTATGTTGCGGGATTGATCGGTCCGGGCGATCGCAAGAGCGTTCAGCCGATGGCGGAACGCCTTGCCGCGAGCAACTACGACCAGTTGCACCATTTCATTGCGGACGGTGTCTGGGACGCGACGCCGCTGGAGACAGAGCTGCTCAACCAGGCGGACCGACTTGTCGGCGGCAGGGATGCGGTGCTGGTTATTGATGACACCTCACTTCCCAAGAAGGGTGAGCGCTCGGTCGGTGTTGCGGCTCAATACGCGTCGGCTCTCGGTAAAACGGCAAATTGCCAAACGCTGGTGTCTTTGACGCTTGCTCGCGGCGAAGTGCCCGTGATGGTCGCGTTACGTCTCTTTCTGCCTGACAGTTGGACAAGCGACATATCTCGTTTGAAGCGCGCTCGCGTGCCAGTCGAACATCGAACGGCACGGTCCAAGCCCGAGATTGCTCTAGCCGAGATTGACCGCGCGATGGCAGCCAACGTGCGCTTTGGATGTGTGCTGGCGGATGCAGGATACGGCCTCAGCGCACCGTTTCGACAAGGGCTAACAGAGCGCGGGCTGACCTGGGCTGTCGGCATCCCTCGGCACCAGAAAGTGTATCCGGTCGATGTGAAGCTCATTTGGCCGATTACCAAGGTCCGCGGAAAACCACGAAAGCACCACGTGCCCGATATCTTATCGATTGCCGCAGAACAAATGCTCGCCAGCGCCAAATGGAAAACCGTGAGTTGGCGTAGCGGGACGAAAGGTCGGCTGAAAGCCCAATTTGCTGCTCTCCGTGTCCGGACCGCCGACGGCCCTCCGCAGCGGATATGGGATAAAGGTCAGCAGCATCTCCCAGGCGACGAAGCCTGGCTCATTGGCGAGCAACGTGCGTCCGGGGAGAAGAAATACTATCTGGCCAATCTTCCGGCGGCGACGGATCTGCGCACGCTGGCCGCCACCATCAAGGCACGGTGGATTTGTGAGCAGGCGCATCAGCAGTTGAAGGAGGAACTTGGACTTGATCACTTCGAAGGGCGATCATGGCAAGGTCTTCATCGCCACGCCTTGATGACAATGATTGCCTACGCCTTCCTGCAACATCGTCGCCTCGCATACGCGGGGCGGAAAAAAAAGAATCAACGGGCCTCCGCCTCAGCCAACCATGCCAGCCGTACGTCACGCCATCGTCGATCTCATCCTTCGGCCGCCGTCTCAGCAGTGCCCATATTGCCGAAAGCAAATCCGTGAAAAACAGCGGCGAAAACACAATCTGCCAAAGTAGTGCTAATCTCATCGCGCTTTAGCGTGTTTTCGAGCGAAGCGGACACCGGTTCGCGTGAAGAAAACGCGTCAAAACTAGAATCCAGAGCCCCGTTTCGATTCAATCGGAGCGGGGCTCCGGCCGGGCAGCGCTGCGGGACGGGCTGCACGTGCTGCATTGAACTGCCCACATGGCTTGCTAAGCTTGCGCCATGACCGAGCATCTCCCGGAAACGATCAGCCGCCTCTACACCGACCCTGGCGAATATGTCGACAGCGACCATCCCGCCGTCGAGGCGTTCGCCCGCGCCGCCGTTCCGTCTGACGCCAGCGCGCGCGACAAGGCGCGCCGGCTCTACACCGCGGTGCGTGACGGCATCCGCTACAACCCCTATGTCAGCATGCGCTCGCCCGAGAGCTACCGGGCCTCCAGCGTGCTCGCCGCCGGCAACGGCTATTGCGTCGGCAAGGCGGCGCTCTATGCCGCGGCCTGCCGGGTCCACGGCATCCCGGCGCGTGTCGGCTTCGCCGATGTGCGCAACCATCTCACCACCGAGAAGCTGCGCCAGAGCATGGGCTCGGACCTGTTCACCTGGCACGGCTTCACCGACGTGTTCGTCGACGGCGCCTGGCGCAAGGCGACGCCGACCTTCAACGACACGCTGTGCGCCAAGCTCGGCGTCAAGCCGCTCGATTTCGACGGCCACGCCGACGCACTGCTGCATCCCTTCGACGGTGAAGGGCGCGCCTACATGCAGTATGTCAACGACCACGGCAGCTATCACGACGTCCCCGCCAAATTCCTGATGCGCGAGATGGCGCGCGAATACGCCAACATGCAGGGCGAGGATCTCGCCGGCCGCGACATGGAGCGCGAGGCGGCCGAGCAGTAGCGGACGTCTGAGCCGATCGCGCGCCGGCTGAGGGGGCGGTGTCATGGATGCGGAGCCGCCGAAGGCGCAGGTCAGCCGCCCCGCCAAGGGCTGGGAGGACGCGGTCGCGCTGACGGGCTTCATCCTGGTCGCGGTCGGGCAGGCCTCCAACCAGGTTCTGGCGCGCGGGCTTGCCGGCTCGGTGCCGCCGTTTTCGCTCGCCTTCTTCCGCTGGAGCATCATCGCCATCGGCCTCGCCCCGTTTGCGATCGCAGCGATCCGCGACGGCAAGATCCCGCTGGCGCAGAACCTCTGGCCGATCTTCGCCGCCGGCTTCCTCGGCATGTTCCTGTGCGGCGGCCCGGTCTACATCGCCGGCATCACGACCACGGCGATCCACATCGCGCTGATCTTCGCGCTGTCGCCGATCATGGTGCTGCTGATCTCGGCGGCGCTCGGCATCGAGCATATTGGTCCGCTGCAATGGCTCGGCACGGCGCTGGCGCTCGGCGGCGCGCTCCTGATCGTCTCGGGCGGTCATCTGGAAACGCTGACGCAATCGAGCGCGGCCTGGGGCGATCTCCTGGTGGTGTGCGCGATGCTCGGCTGGTCCGGCTACACGCTGCTGCAGTCGCGCGTCGCGCCGCGCGCCTCGCTGCTGGCTCGGGTCAGCCTGTTCTCGGCGGCCGGCGCGCTGTGCTCGCTGCCGCAGGCGCTCCGGGAGATGTGGGCCATGCCGGCGGAGGTGTTCAACACCCGGGCGTTCGAGGCCTATGTCTTCGCCGGCCTCGTGCCCGGCCTGATCGCCTATGCCGGCTTCGCCTGGCTCGGCGCGAGATTCGGCTCTGTGCGGAGCTCGCTGGTGCTCTACGTCGCACCGATCGCGAGCGCGTTGCTGTCCTGGATCATCCTCGGCGAGCCGCCGAAGCTGATCCATCTGGTTGGCGGCCTTTTGATCCTCGGCGGCGTCTGGGCGAGCCTGCGCAAATAGATCCAGTTGCTTGCCAAGGTGCAACCTTTTCCGGCCTCGTGCGTTGAATCCAGCGTTGATTCAAGAGCTTAGTCGGAGGTCGCATGAATCTTACTCCCCAGCAGCGCAAGGACCGTGATGCGCAGCGTCAGCAAGATGCATCGCAGGCGATGAAGGAGCATCGCGCCAACGAGAAGGCGTTCTACGACAACTTCCAGCGCCTCAAGGCCGAACGGCAGGCGCGCGAAGCTGCGGAGTTACGGAAGACGAAATCCGCTTCGAAATAAGCGCTTGGAGTCACACCCACCAATCCGGATGGCCCGGATCTGATCGACCGAGAAGGAGCGGAAGCGAGGGGGCGAGCACGGCGCAAACAAGCTCGCCCCGAAGACGAGAAATCTCCAGGCTTATGGAGGACGTCAGATGTACTTTGCCGATCAGAAAACGGTCACCTGCAAATGCGGTGAGCCCTTGAGCGAATTGATGCTCGTCGACGACCAGACAACCGGAATCAAGTTTCACGTCGGTCGTTGCCCGTCCTGCCGTGAAGTGACGGTTGTTCGATCCCAGGACATGCCATCGAACGACAATGCCTGACGCGGACGGTCCTCTCGCGAGTGGGAGGACCGGGCCATTGGTTTCAGATTTTTCGATTGCGACCGGTGAGCGACAGGCCGGCTGACGCATCGTTTGCGGCACACCAGAAAAGAGCAGGGCGCGACCGGCATCACCACGGTCGCGCCCTACGTCGCCGGTCAATGGGGCAGGGGGAATAACCGGCTCTTCCAAAGACTCGCAGACCCCCTGAGTCGTTCCGCACAAGCGAAAATATTTTCGTACACGGTTAAGTGATGGCCGGACGCGAGAACCCCGCGGGTTTCGTTCGCGTTGTGTCCGGGATCGCCAAGGGATCGTCGAGCGAATTTCCATGGGGCGAGGGACATCACCATGTCAAAGATTCAGATGGGAATTTTCGCTGCGCTGGCGGCTGGGCTGACGCTTGGCGCCGTCCAGCTGGCATCTGGCCACGATCTCATCGGCCGCCAGCAGGTCACCACCGCACTGGCGCCGGAGAGCGCCGTCAATCGCGCCGCCAAGACCGACCGTTCCACGGTTCCGGTCATCGGCCTGCCGAGCCGGACCGTTGCGCTGAAGGTCGAGCGGCTTCCCGATACGTCGGTGCTGGTCCGCGTCCCCGTGGCCAAGGAAGAGGCGCGCCATCGCCCCGCGGTGCCGGCTCGGGCACGGCCCGGCGACACCCGCAAAGTGGCCTGCGAGCCCGTGGTCAGCGTGCTGACCGAAGTGGCCAAGCTGCTGCAGCCCGGCCGCTGCGTGACCTGAAAAGGGCGCACAGTCGTCTAATGTCGACGGCGTCATCGCCCGGCTTGATGTTCAGTTGCGGTTTGCACCTTACCGGGCAACGCAGGCTATTCCTCCTCGTCCGCCTCGCCGCCGCTGGCAGCGCTGCGGCCTGCCATCAGGCCAAGTGCGAGGCCGCCGATCGCCAGGATCGGGATGAGCCGCTTCGCCCCGATGGCCCGCACGATCTGCAGGCCGGTGGCGACCACCACGGGATCGGCAAACACATTGGCCGCGGCGGCTTTTGCCGCCTTCTCGGCGCGGCGGCGCATCTCGCGCTTGCGCACGATGTAGACGCTGGCGGTGATCAGCGTGACGACAAGGAACAGCGCAGCGCCGGCGAGGCACGCTTCCACCGGCCCGTAGTGCTGCAGCACGTAGACGAAGGCGGCGGCGCACAGAAAGCCGATGGTGATGAACAGCGCGATCGCGGCGGCCGCGGCCAGCGACGTCAGCCGCAGCGCGTTGCCGGTGGTATCCTTGACGTCATTGATCAGCCGCTGAAGCATCGACCAGCCCTGCCCTGAATCTTGTCCTGAATCTTGCCTCGAACCTTGCCCTGAAGAGCGCGTCGACAAACGCGGCGGCGGCGCGCCAGCGCCGCCATCGCATCCAGAGGGGTGGTTTCCGCGTGACCGCCACCATGGGGCTCATCCCCCGGAGACCGCAGATTGCCTAGCGGCGCCAGGTGACGCCGATCAGGAAGCCGAGACCCAGCGCAAGGCCGACCGTCGCCAGCGGCCGCTGCGTGATCATATCTTCCAGCGATTCCTCGATCGAGGATGCGGCATCCTGCGCCGCGCCCATCATCGCGCTGCCGCGCTCCGACATGTCGTCGAGTGTATCTTCCGCACTGGCGCGCGCATCCTTGTAGCGGCGGCGAGCCTGCCTGCCCGCGTTGTTGGCAAACGAGTTCAGCGCGTCGGTGATCTGTTCGGTGAGGGCGGCGATATCGTTCTTCACGGCGGTGACATCCTTTTCAAGGCGTTCGTAGGTCGCTTTGTCCGTCATGTTCTTGATCCCAAATGCGCTGTCCGTGCTCGACATCGAAAAGCTCCCGGAGAACTTGCGTGCTGGAGCAAAAACGCGCCGCGCGGTGCATGGTTCCAGCCGTGAAACCGGGCTTTCAAACGGTGCCGGCTTCGCTCGAGAACGCCTTGCTAGTGTGCTGAATGCGAAGTTCGTGCGATTTCGCGCCAGCCACTTTCACGAACTTCGCATTCATAAAGCACACTAGAATCATAAGTTTGCTAGTGTCCTTATCGAATCCGAAGTTCGCTCCGAAGGTACGGCAAATGATGCGAACTTCGGATTCGGGACACTAGTCCTCCGGCAGCTGCGGCGAATTGACCGGCATCAAATGCTCCTTGACGATCAGTGCCACGATCAGGAGCGGCGACGACAGGAAGGCGCCCATCGGGCCCCATAGCCAGGTCCAGAACGCCAGCGCCAGGAAGACTGCGAGCGCGTTCAGCGACAGTCTGCGGCCGACGATCGTCGGCGTGACGAAATGTCCTTCCATGAAGGTCACGACGGTAAAGCAGGCCGGCGCGATCAGCCCGGCGCCGATGGTCGGCGAGGCGATGATGCCGACCGCGACCAGCACGACAAACATCGCGATCGGCCCGATGATCGGAACGAAGTTCAGCGTGGCGGCGAGCGCACCGAGCCCAGCCGGATTTGGCATGCCCGTTGCTGCGCAGATCGCGCCGGTGACGATGCCGACGCCGACATTGATCATGGTCACCATCAGAAGATAATTGCCGAGATGGGTCTCGACCTCGTTGAGGATGCGCAGCGTACGCAGCCGCGCCGTGCGTTCGCTGAATGCCATCACCAGTGCGCGGCGCAGATCCTTCCAGCTTGCGATGAACAGGATCAGGGTCGCGATGAACAGCAGGAATTCGGCGAAGGTCGGCGACAGGAATTCCAGCGTCGGCTGCACCCATTCGAATTTCGGCAGCTGGAGCGTGGCCAGCGTATCGGAGCCGCCGACCATGGTCTGCAATTCCTGCCACAGCGCGAGCGGCCGGTCGAACACGCGCAGCTTCTCCTTCAGGATCGCGCCGAGCTCGGGCAGCCGCGAGCTCCACTCCATCACCGGCGAGGCAATCAGCCCGACCATGAAGCTGACGGCGGCGCCGACCGCGATCACGATGACGACCGCGCCGAGCGCGCGCGGAATCCGATAGCGCTCGAGCATGCTCGCCGCCGGCGACAGCATGGTGCCGACGATGAAGGCCATGGTGATCGGGAGGAAGAAGGCGCGTGCGAAATAGAGCACCGCGACAATGACAATAACCAGCAGGGCCATCAATGCGAAAGCGACGGCCTCGGCGCGGCTGACAACCGGCGGCAGTTCGATCTTGCTGTCGGGGACTGGCGTGCCTTCGGGCGCTTTGCCAAGCAGGTCTTCACTTGGAAAGGCGCGCACCGAACTCCTCCCGCGTGAGGACGAACAAACCCGCCGCGTGGTCGCCCCGCGCGTCGAATGGCGCGATGACAACGGGCCGCTCCTCGGAAAGTTCCGTCGCGCGTTCGTGAGACGTGACGGGTTGACAATCGCGGCTTCGCGACGACTCGCGGCGGAACCGACTCGCGGCCATGCGCGTTGGCCCGGCATCGCATCACCACGATGCGCATCCCGTCCAGGGGCAGCACATGACACAGCAGTCTGTTTCCAGCCGCCGGCTTGCGTCGCGCGCCGCGCGCACCTTTGCCTTCGCCAGCGTCCTGTTTGCGACGCCGTTTGTTGTCGCCACGTCGGCCAGCGCCCAGGTCCGTTCTTCCGCGCTCGGCTATGCGTCGACGCAGTCGGGCGCATTTCCCGCCGACGAGGTGATGAACGACCCCTCGATTGCCGGCGAGGACGGCGCGCTGCCGGAGCGGCTGCGCCGGACCACCGTCGCGCTCAACACGACTGAGGCGCCCGGCACCATCATCATCGATACCGGCAACACCGCACTCTATTACGTGCTCGGCGGCGGCCGGGCGATCCGCTACGGCGTCGGCGTCGGCCGCGAGGGCTTCACCTGGGCCGGCACACAGACCATCAGCCGCAAGGCCGAATGGCCGGACTGGCATCCGCCCGCCGAGATGATCAGGCGCCAGCCCTATCTGCCGCGCTTCATGGCCGGCGGCCCGGGCAACCCGCTCGGTGCGCGCGCGATGTATCTCGGCTCCAGCGAATACCGCATCCACGGCACCAACGATCCCTCGACGATCGGCAAGTTCGTCTCGTCCGGCTGTATCCGCCTGACCAATGAAGACGTTTCCGACCTGTTCAGCCGGGTCGATGTCGGCACCAGGGTCGTGGTGCTGCCGAAGAACGCGCCGCACCTCGCCGCGCGCGAGATCGGCCCGACCACGACGCAGATCTCGGTCCGGCCGGCCGCGGCGCGGCCGCGCCCCGCGGCGGCGACGCTGCCGTCCGGGCGTCAGGCGATGAACATCCCGACGGCTTCCTCGTTGTACTGACGATCGATGTTGTACTGAGGGCCGGTGATGGTGACGCGATACTCCAGGCGGTGGGCGTTCGGGACCGCGGCAGTGCTTGGCCTGTCCCTTGCGCCTGCGGCGCAAGCCCAGGATTTCTTCTCGCAACTGTTCGGCGGCTTCATGCATGGCCGCCCGCCGATGATTCGGATGCCGTTCGACGATGGGCCGCCTATGATGCCGCGGGTCGAGCGCCGTCCACGCTATGACGTCGGCCAGGCCTATTGCGTGCGGACCTGCGACGGCCGCTATTTCCCGCTTGCGTCGACCGGCAACCAGAGCAAGGCGGAAAGCTGCAACAGCTTCTGTCCGGCGAGCGCGACCGAAGTGGTCTATGGCGGCAATATCGACAACGCCGCGACGGAAGACGGCAAGCCGTATTCCGAGCTGCCGAACGCGTTCCGCTATCGCGACGAGCTGGTCTCGGGCTGCACCTGCAACGGCAAGGACTCTGTCGGCCTCGCCGCGGTGAAAATCGAGGACGATCCGACCTTGCGCAAGGGCGACATCGTCGCCGGCAAGGACGGGCTGATGTCGGTGAGCCGTCCGGACCGGCGCGGCGCGCAGCTCAACTTCACGCCGGCGCCGGATCGCATCCGCGCCAAATATGGCCGGCCGGCGGTGGTGGCGCGCGAGTAGCGTCGATCACATGCGGGCGGCCGCCTTCGGTTCCTGGCGCGGAACCGGCCTGCCTCCTGCACGTTAGCAAAGGGCGAACAGCACATTCACCGATGCCATCAGGGGGCTCCGCATGCTCGTCGGCGTACTCGTCACCTTCCTTGTCGTTATTCTCGTTCTTTATCTCATCAACATGCTGCCGCTCGACGGCCGCGCCAAGCAGATCGCGCGCGCCGTCGTCATCATCATCGGCATCATCTCGCTGCTGAAGTATCTGGCGGTGTTCTAGATCCGTCATTGCGAGGAGCGAAGCGCAACCATCCTCATCGTCGTCCCTGCCTGGTGCGCAATTGCGCACCAGGCAAGGACGACAATGGCGGCGGTCGTGATTCAAGTTGTCAAACAGCTTCTCGGTGTCGTCACCCGCATGCATGAGCGGGGGGTGACACGGCGAGGGCGTCTGCACGATTTCGGGATAATGGAAATGTAGAGCTGATTTGCCCGACGAGTCAAGTCGCCGTATCCGCCGGCACCTTTGCATGGGGTTGTTTTCGATAATTTGGCAGTGCGCCCTTGCGACGGCAGGTGATCGCGTCCGGCTCTTCCCGGCGTCACTTGCGGCGCCAACAAAAAAGCCCCGGCTTATCGCCGGGGCTTTTGCTTGTCGTTGCGATCGCTTGCAGATCAGCCCGCGGCCTTGGCCTCGCGGCGGCGCGCGGTGAGGATGTATTCGGTATAGCCGTTCGGCTGCGTGCGGCCCTCGAAGATCAGGTCGCAGGCGGCCTTGAAGGCGGTGCCATCGAACGCGGGCGCCATCGGCTTGTAGAGCGAATCGCCGGCGTTCTGCTTGTCGACGACGACGGCCATGCGCTTCAGCGACTCCATCACCTGGTCCCTGGTGATGACGCCCTGATGCAGCCAGTTCGCGAGGTGCTGGCTCGAGATGCGCAGCGTGGCGCGGTCTTCCATCAGGCCGACATCGTGGATGTCGGGCACCTTGGAGCAGCCGACGCCCTGGTCGATCCAGCGCACGACGTAGCCCAGGATGCCCTGGCAGTTGTTGTCGATCTCCTGCTTCACATCGTCGGGCGCCCAGTTCGACTGCGACACCGGAATGGTGAGGATGTCGGAGAGCTTGGCACGCGGCCCACCCTTGGCGAGCTCCTGCTGGCGGGCGATCACATTGACCTGGTGATAGTGCAGCGCGTGCAGCGTGGCCGCGGTCGGCGACGGCACCCAGGCGGTGGTGGCACCGGCCTGCGGATGGCCGATCTTCTGCACCAGCATGTCGGCCATCTTGTCGGGGGCGGCCCACATGCCCTTGCCGATCTGGGCATGGCCGGGCAGGCCGTCGATCAGGCCGTTGTCGACGTTCCAGTCCTCATAGGCCTTGATCCACGGCTGCGCCTTCATGTCGTTCTTGCGGATCATCGGACCCGCTTCCATCGAGGTGTGGATCTCGTCGCCGGTACGGTCGAGGAAGCCGGTGTTGATGAACATGATGCGCTTGGAGGCGCGCTGGATGCAGGCCTTGAGGTTGACCGTGGTGCGGCGCTCCTCGTCCATGATGCCGACCTTCAGCGTGTTCTCCGGCAGGCCGAGCATCTTCTCGACCTCGGCGAACAGGTCGCAGGTCAGCGTCACCTCGTCGGGGCCGTGCATCTTCGGCTTGACGATATAGGCCGAGCCGGTGCGGCTGTTCTTGACCTTGGAATTGCCCTTGAGGTCGTGGATCGCGAGCAGGCCGGCGACCGCGGCATCCAGGATGCCTTCCGGGATTTCCTCACCCTTGGCGTCGAGCACGGCGTCGGTGAACATGTGGTGGCCGACATTGCGCATCAACAGCAGGCTGCGGCCGTGCAGCTTCAGCTCGCTGCCGTCGGGCTTCTTGTAGACGCGGTCGGCATTGAGCGAGCGGGTCAGCGTCTTGCCGCCCTTCTCGAAATCGGCCGACAGCGTGCCATTCATCAGGCCGAGCGTGTTGCGATAGACCAGCACCTTGTCCTCGGCGTCGACGGCAGCGACCGAGTCCTCCATGTCGAGAATGGTGGAGACCGCCGATTCCAGGATCATGTCGGCGACGCCGGCCGGGTCATCCTTGCCGATCGCGTTGTTGCGGTCGATCTTGACCTCGACATGCATGCCGTTGTTGACGAGCAGGATCGCGGAAGGCTGGGCGGCGTCGCCCTGATAGCCGGCGAACTGGGCGGCGTTCTTCAGCGCGGTCGAGTTGCCGCTCTTCAGCTTGACCGAGAGCTTGCCCGCGATCACGGCGTAGGAGGTGACGTCGGTGTGGCTTCCGGTCGCAAGCGGCACGGCGGCGTCGAGGAACGCCTTCGCCTTCGCGATCACCTTGTCGCCGCGGGCCTTGTTGTAGCCACGGCCAGCCTCGCTCGGATCGTGCGGGATCGCGTCGGTGCCGTAGAACGCGTCGTACAGCGAACCCCAGCGCGCGTTGGCGGCGTTCAGCGCGTAGCGGGCGTTGGTGAGCGGCACCACCAGCTGCGGGCCGCAGATCTTGCCGATTTCCTCATCGACATTTGATGTCTCGACCTTGTGGGTCGCGGGCTCGGGCAGCAGGTAGCCGATGTCCTTGAGGAACGCGGTGTAGGCGTTGATGTCGAACGCCTTGCCCCTGTTGGCGCGATGCCAGTCGTCGATCTTGGCCTGCAGCGTGTCGCGGACCGCGAGCAACTCGCGGTTCTTCGGTCCGAGCTTCTGGATGATGGCGGCAAGTCCGGCCCAGAACGCATCCGGGGCGATCCCGGTTTTCGGCGTCGCCTCCTTGGCGATGAAATCGAACAGGACAGGGGCAATCTTCAATCCATGGGCATCGACACGAGTCATGATGGGCTTTCTCAAAGAAATGGGGCGTTTAGGAGCTGTTTTCCAGAGAAATCAGCAAAAAACGCGCCAAAGGGCCGCGTTCACGGCCCTTTTAGCCCTAAAGTCCCGGTTCTGAGAAGGCCCCCTTTCCGGCCCCACGCTGCATCGTCACGCGGGCGGCCACCCTGAATCTTCCAAACGCCGGGGTCCGCTCCCGGAAAGACCCGTCAGGGCGCCCCGGTGCGTACCTTGCTGGCGATCAGCAATGCAGCGAGCACCAGGGGAATTGCGCCCGCTACGAACACAGCGGCTGCGCCCATCAGATCAAGCACCAGCCCGCCGCCGGCCGCGCCCATGGTGATGCCGAGGAAGATCGAGGCCACGGTCAGTCCGGTCCCGCTCTCGGTCTCGTCGGGCACCATGCGGGTGATCCAGGTCGTGGTCGCGACCGGTACGCCGCTGAAGGCAAATCCCCAGAGTGCGACCAGCACCAGAGCTGGAATGACGTCCTTGCCAAAGACCGAGAGCAACAGACCGATCACGCTGATCGCCAGCGGCATCGCGATCAGCGTGAGCTTGAGTTTGCGCTCGGCCATCAGCCCGCTCGCGAACGAGCCGAGGTAGTTGGCGACGCCGAAGGCAAGCAAGGTCGCCGCAACTCCGGCGGCGCCCAGCCCCGTCACGCTCTCAAGGAATGGACGGATATAGCCGAAATAGCCGAAGTGTCCGGTGAAGACCAACGTTGCCGCCAAGATGCCGGCGCCGATCCCCGGCCGTGTCAGGATGTCGATCAGGGTGTCGAGCCCGGCTTCTCCCCTTGGGGCCAAACGCGGCAGAGCGAGTGCCTGGATGACGAATACCGCTGCGCCCAATGCAGTCGCGAGCAGGAACACGGAGCGCCAGCTCGCCACCTCGCCGAGATAGCTGCCGAGCGGAACGGCAATGATCATCGCGGCGGGAATGCCGCTCATCACGATCGACAAGGCCCGGGCAACCAGCGATGGCGGCACCAGCCTGATCGTCGTCGCTGCCGCCATCGCCCAAAACCCGCCGATGGCAAGGCCGAGCACGATCCGCGCGGCCAGGAGGAACGTGATGCTCGGCGCCAGCGCCACCAGCAGATTGGAGATCACCAGGAGAATCGAAAAGCTGAGCAGCACCGGCTTTCGATTGAACCTGCGCGTCAGTGTCGGCGTGAACAATGCTCCGACCAGCCCGGCCAGCGAGGTCGCGGTCACGGCCTGACCGGCGAGGCCCGGACTCACACCGAGATCGCGCGCCATCGGCGTCAACAGACCGGACGGCAGGAACTCGGCCGTCAGAAGTGCGGTGACGCCCAGCATCATGGCCGCGACGGCGCCCCAGGCGGGCCTTTCCGGTGAGGCCGGCTTGTCACCAACCTTGAGCGCGGCGTCGCCCGGCATCAGCGCAACGGCATCGGCGTGCGCCAGAGCGGGGTCCACTTCTTGATCCATTGGCCGAACCTTCCATCTATGTTGCACCGCCGCAGACATAGGCTGGAGGTTTTGGACGATCTATGCCATAAACGCTCCAATGTTTGATCATTCGTCCAGATCGTCCGCCGCCGATACGACCGACGCCGCCGTCGATCTGGTGAGCGAGTTGCTGCTCGGCATGCGGCTTGAGGGCGTTCACTACCGTCGGATCGAGACGCGGGCGCCCTTCGGGTTTCGGTTCGAAACGCCGTACGGACGCGCGCAATTCCACTTCGTTGCACATGGCACGGCACTTCTGCGCTACGCTGATGCGACGCTGCTTCCCCTTGGATGCGGTGACGCGATTTTCCTGCCGCGCGGCGGCGCGCATGATCTTGTCTCGGCCCCGGATGAGCCGAGTTGCGACGTCGAGCGTTTCGAGACCGAGACGCTGTGCGGCAATGTCGATGTGACATCGGCCTGCCCTGAAGGATGCCCGCAGGACGAGTCGGTCCTGGTCTTCAGCGCCTGCATGAATTTCGATCTTGGCGGCATGCGCCCGCTGATCGCGCTGATGCCGGAGGTGATGCGGGCCGACACGTTGCTTGCGCGCCAGCCGGAAATCGAACCGATGCTGAAGGCCATGGAGCGGGAGACCTGCACGCCGCGGGCGGGCTCCGTCGGCGTGATGGCGCGGCTCGCCGATGTGCTCGCCGCGTCGATCGTGCGTGGCTGGGTCGAATGCGGCGGCGACAACGCCATGGGCTGGTTCGAGGCCTTGCGTGATCCGCGTCTCGGCCGCGCGATCGGCGCGCTGCACCGCAAGCCCGGCCGCAACTGGACTGTTGCTGAATTGGCGGCGGAGGCGGGCTGCTCGCGTTCGCTGTTCGCCGAGCGCTTCCAGGCCATGACCGGGCAATCGCCGCTGCGCTATCTTGCCGAGCTGCGCATGCGTCTCGCGACACAGTGGATCAAGCATGAACGCCAGCCGATCGATGTGATCGCGCAGCGGCTTGGCTATGCGTCACAGGCGGCGTTCAGCCGCGCGTTCAAGCGTGTTACCGGGCAATCGCCTGGGATGGTACGGCACGGGGCCGCAAGCCGCGCGGCCGAATAGGCCTCAACACCGCCGTCTGCCCCGCTGCAAGCGGGGCATCCGGTACGCCGCGGCCTATCGGCTCAATAATTGCTGTCTCTGGAATACTGGATCGCCTGGACAACAAGCCGCGCGATGACAGCAAGAGAAGCTAAATATTCGCCGCGAGGTCGGTCAGTTCGTCGAACAGGATGCCAGTCGTGGCCAGCATCCGCTCGATCTCGTCGGTGGCATCGCTGACCGAGCGGATCGAGGTGTCGATGGTCAGTTCGTTGCCGGTCGGCGGCTGGTAGTCATTGGTGATGCCGGTGAAAGACGGCAATCCGCCGGAGCGCGCCTTGGCGTAATGGCCCTTCGGATCGCGGGTCTCGCAGACCTCGGCAGGCGTTGCGACATAGATCTCGCGGAATGCGCTGTCGGCGATGCGGCGAGCTGCCGCACGGTCGGCGGTCGATGGCGACACCGCGGCGACGATGGCGATATGGCCGTTGCGCGCCAGATGGGTCGCGACTTCGGCGAGGCGGCGGATGTTTTCGGCGCGGTCCTGCGGCGAGAAGCCGAGATCGCCGTTCAGCCCGGCACGCAGCGTGTCGCCATCGAGCAGGATCGGCGAGCCGCCATTGCCGAACAGGCGCCGTTCCAGCGCCCGCGCCAGGGTCGACTTGCCCGAGCCGGGCAGGCCGGTCAGCCAGACCACTGCGCCGTTGTGGTGGTAGCGCGCCGAGCGCTCGTCCGGCCGCAGCGCGGACTCCACCGGCACGATATCGACCGGCACCGCCGGCCGGCCGGCGTCGACCGACAGCACGAGACCGCCGCCGGCGATACGGCCGTTGACCTCGATCACGAGGCGGCCGGTGCGCGGATTGTCGGTGTAGGGATCGGTTGCAACCGGCTGCGCCAGCGAGATGTCGATCTCGCCGACATGGTTGCGCGCGATCGCGGTGTTCTCTTCGTTGGACAGCGCGCCGGGATCGACCGCCTTCTCGATCGCGACCACGGTGGCGCGGCTTTCCTTGGTGCCGAGCCGGATCAGGATCTGCTCGCCCTTGGTCAGCGGCTTGTCATGCAGCCAGAAGATCCGGGCGCGGATGCGGCGGGTGTCGCGCGGGCTCTGCCCGGAATGTCCGATGATGTCGCCGCGCTCGAGGAACAGCTCGCGGTCGAGCGTGATGCCGACCGAGCGTCCGGCGCCCTGTGGGGCGTTCACCGGCGTCACCGGCCAGCTCTCGACGGTCTTGATCCGCGCGATCTTGCCGGTCGGCATGATCACGATCTCGTCGCCGGCCTTCAGGCTGCCGGACTCGATGCGGCCCGCCACGATGCGGCGGTCGTCGAACTTGTAGATCGCCTGCACCGGCAGCCGCAGCGGCAGCTCGGCCAGCGGGCGTGCCGGCTCGAGCGCATCGAGCGCCTCGACCACGGTCGCGCCCTTGTACCAGTCGATCCGCGGCGTGCGTTCGGCAACGCCGTCGCCGTCGCGCGCCGAGATCGGGATCACGGCTGTGGGGGTCACGCCGAGGCCGATCAGATGCGCGGAAATCTCGTCGCTGATCTCCTTGAAGCGGTCGGCGCTGAACTCGACGCGGTCCATCTTGTTGACCACGACCGCGACCTGCTTCACGCCGAGCAGATGCAGGAGATAGCCGTGCCGCCTGGTCTGGTCGCGCACGCCTTCCAGCGCATCGATGATCAGCACCGCGCCGTCGGCCTGCGAGGCGCCGGTGATCATGTTGCGCAAGAACTCTGCGTGGCCGGGCGCGTCGATCAGCACGACGTCGCGCGAGCGGGTGCGGAAGCGGATCTGGGTGGTGTCGATGGTGATGCCCTGGTCGCGCTCGGTCTGCAGCGCATCGAGCAGGAACGACCACTCGAACGGCATGCCGCGCCGCGCGCTCACCGCCTTCAGCATTTCCAGCTTGCCGTCGGGCAGGCTGCCGGTCTCGTGCAGCAGGCGCCCGACCAGCGTCGACTTGCCGTGATCGACGTGGCCGACGATGACGATGCGCACCTGCGGCCGCGTCGTGCCGTTGGGCGTTGCCGAGATCGAGGCAGTGGGAAGGATCATGTTCATCGGAACGCTCGCACGAAGCTTGGTGTTGCTTGAAGTGTTGATCAGAGATAGCCGGCGACGCGCAGCCGCTCGAACGCATCCTCGGTCTCGTGGTCGAGCGCGCGGCCGGCGCGCTCCGGGACCTTGGTGCCGTCGAGCTCGGTGAGGATCTCGTCTATGTTGGAGGCGGTGGAGGCGACCGGGAAGGTGATGTCGGAATCGCCCAGCGAGCGGTAGCGCTTGCCGTCCTTGGCGAGATAGAGCGGGATGATCGGAATGCCTTCGCGCTTGGTGTAGGCCCAGATGTCGGCCTCGGTCCAATGCAGGATCGGATGGATGCGCAAGTGCGCGCCTTGCGGCGGCGAGGCGTTGAACTGGTCCCAGAACTCCGGCGGCTGGTCGCGGACGTCCCATTCGCCCTCGAGGCCGCGCGGCGAGAACACGCGCTCCTTGGCGCGGGTCGCCTCTTCGTCGCGGCGGATGCCGGCAATCAATCCGTCAAAGCCGAACTTGTTGAGCGCGAGCTTCAGGCCCTCGGTCTTGCGCGCGGCGGAACGTGCGGCCGGCGGCAGGGTCGGGTCGACGCTGTCGATCGGCGGGCAGGGCTCGACGCGCAGGTCGAGATCCCACTCCTTTCCGAAGCGGTCGCGGAACGCATACATCTCCGGAAATTTCTTGCCGGTGTCGACGTGCAATGCCGGGAACGGGACGCGGCCGAAGAACGCCTTGCGCGCCAGCCAGATCATCACGTTGGAATCCTTGCCGAGCGACCACAGCAACGCGAGCTTCTTCAGCCGGGCGAACGCTTCGCGCAGAATGTAGATGCTCTGCGCCTCCAGCTCGTCGAGATGATCCATCGACGGAGGCGCCTGATTGGCGGGAATCCCCGGCACGGAAGATGCATTGCTAAGCGCTGCGGACCGCGTCCTGGCGGCGACGGATTCGTTGTCGAGAAGATGCATCTCTTGGCCTTGGCCTGTGGAGTTGAAAATTCTAAAGTTGCGCTGCAATAGAGAAGAAATAATTTTCTCTTTGCTGGCCTTGATCGAGAGATAAATAGAAAATAATTTCAGTCAACCCCCAAGTTGGGGAAGCGAGTGTCTGATGCGATATCTGCCGGTGTTTCTGGATCTGCAAAGCGGCAAGGTGCTGCTCGTTGGAGCGGGCGACCTCGCGCGCGCCAAGTTGCGGCTGCTCGCAGCCGCCGGCGCCGCGGTGCGCTGGTACGCGACCGACAGCGATCATGACATTGCCGGTCTCGCGGCGGAGGACGCCGCGCGGATCGAGTGCGCCGAAGGCGATCCGCTCACCGCCGACCTCTCCGATGTCATCGCCGTCCTCTGTGCCGGCGCAGGCGAGATCGGTGTTGCGATGTCGGTGCGCGCCAAGGCGATCGGCCTGCCGGTCAACGTGATGGACGACCTCGTGCATTCCACCTTCATCATGCCGGCGATCGTCGATCGCGGCGATGTCGTGGTCGCGGTCGGCACCGGCGGCACGTCGCCGGTGGTCGCGCGCCGCATCCGCGAGAAGATCGAGGCGGTGCTGCCGGCGCGGATCGGCGATCTCGCCGGCTTCATCGGCGGCGTCCGCAAATCGATCCACGCCCGCATCGAGGAGTTTCCGCTGCGTCGCCGCTTCTGGGAGCGCATTGTCGACGGCCCGATTGGCGCGCTGGTGCTGGCCGGCCGCAAGGACGAGGCCGAGCAGGCGCTGAACGCGATCGCCGATCCCGCCGCATTCGCCGGCGCGAGCGCGGAAGGCAAGGCCATCGGTCACGTGACGCTGGTCGGCGCCGGTCCCGGCGATCCGGATCTGCTCACGGTGAAGGCGTTGCGCGCGCTGCAGGATGCCGACGTCGTGTTCTATGACGAATTGGTGTCATCCGAAGTTCTCGACCGCATCCGGCGCGATGCCACGCGGATCCCGGTCGGCCGCCGTGTCGGCAAGCCCGGCATCGGCCAGGACGCCATCAATGCGCTGATGATCGAGGCCGCGCAGTCGGGCCAGCGCGCGGTGCGGCTGAAGGGCGGCGATCCCTTTATCTTTGGCCGCGGCGGCGAGGAAATCGAGGCGCTGCGCGACGCCGGCGTCGCTTACTCCATCATTCCGGGCGTCTCCGCCGGTCTGGGCGCGGCCGCGCAATTCGAAGTGCCGCTGACCTTCAGGCACGAGGCGCTGCGCATCACTTTCCTCACTGCGCACAAGGCGCGCGATGCCGAGGTTGTCGACTGGTCGGTGCTGACAGACAAGAAGATGACCGTCGTCGTCTATATGGGCATGACCGCGGCGCCTTCGATCCGCGAAGGCATGCTTGCCGCGGGCCGCTCGCCGGAGACGCCGGTCGGCGTGTTCGCGCGCGTGACGCGGCCGGATGCCAAGGCCGCGGTCGGCACGCTGGCGCGGCTGCCCGAACTGGTCAAACAGGTCGACGGCGGTCCGGCCATTCTCATCATCGGCGACGTGGTCGCGCATTCCGCGCCGTGGAGCCGGTCCAACGTCACCCAACTCTTCTCCAACCAGATGTTCTCCGAACTGCTGAAAGCTGCCGAATGACCTCTCCGCTTGAACAGAAGAAAATCAGGATCACGGGCCCCTCGGTGGTGACCGCCAACCGCACCTGGGATGGTGCCGTGGTGTACCGGACCGCCAAGCAAGGCTGGTCCACCGAACTGTCCGATTCCGCCGTCGTCAGCACCTCCGACGACGCGCGCGCTCTCTTGGCCGAAGCCACCGCTGACGATGTCGGCGCGGTCGGCCCCTACATCGCGCCGGTCGAGCTCAAGGACGGCGGCAAGCTCAAGCCGGGCAATCTTCGCGAACACATCCGCGCCAAGGGCGTCACGATCGATCTTCAGGTGCCGGCGTAAGGCTCATCCATCATGTATGCATATGACGAACTCGACCGCACGCTGATCAACGAGCGTGTTTCGGAATTCCGCGACCAGGTGAAGCGCCGCCTTTCCGGCGAACTCACCGAGGACGAATTCAAGATCCTGCGCTTGCAGAACGGCGTGTACCTGCAGCTGCACGCCTACATGTTCCGCGTCGCGATCCCCTACGGCACGCTGTCGTCGAAGCAGTTGCGCCGGCTCGCCCATGTCGCGCGCCGCTACGATCGCGGCTACGGCCACTTCACCACGCGGCAGAACATCCAGTTCAACTGGATCAAGCTCGCCGAGCTGCCCGATGCGCTCGCCGATCTCGCCGAAGTCGGCATCCACGCGATGCAGACCTCCGGCAACAACATGCGCAACGTCACCTCGGACCAGTGGGCAGGGGTGGCGCCCGGCGAGATCGAGGATCCGCGGATCTGGTCGGAGATCCTGCGCCAGCACACCACGCTGCATCCGGAATTCTCGTTCCTGCCGCGCAAGTTCAAGATCGCGATCACCGCCTCCGAGCACGACCGCGCCGCGATCAAGATCCACGACATCGGCTTGCGGCTGCACAAGAACGCCGACGGCGAGACCGGTTTCGAGGTGCTGGTCGGCGGCGGCCTCGGCCGCACGCCGTTCATCGCCAAGACCATCAAGCCGTTCGTGCACGGCCGCGACATCCTGAGCTATGTCGAGGCGATCCTGCGCGTCTACAACCAGTACGGCCGCCGCGACAACATCTACAAGGCGCGCATCAAGATCCTGGTGCACGAGCTCGGCATCGAGAAGTTCGCCAAGGAAGTCGAGGAGGAGTGGAAGGCGATGGGCGATGTCGGGCTGACGCTCGATCACGCCGCCATCGAGGAGGTCCGCTCGCGCTTCTCCTATCCGCCTTACGAGAAGCTGCCGCACATGCCGGACGAGCTGAAGCAGGCCGCGCATGATCCGCTGTTCGAGCGCTGGCGCAAGAACTCGGTGGCGCCGCACAAGGTGCAGGGCTATTCGATCGTGACGCTGTCGCTGAAGCCGGTCGGTGGCCCTCCGGGCGACGCCACCGCGGAGCAGATGGACGCAGTCGCCGACCTCGCCGACAAATATTCGTTCGGCGAGATCCGTGTCGGCCACGAGCAGAATCTGGCGCTGCCGCACGTCGCCAAGCGCGACCTGCCGCAGCTGTTCAAGGCGCTCGACCGCCTCGGCCTCGCGACGCCGAACGTCAACCTCGTCACCGACATCATCGCTTGCCCCGGGCTGGATTACTGCTCGCTGGCCAACGCGCGCTCGATCCCGATCGCGCAGGAGCTGACGCGCCGTTTCGCCAACCACGACACCGCCGACCTGATCGGCCGGCTGCACATCAACATCTCCGGCTGCATCAATGCCTGCGGCCATCACCATGTCGGCCACATCGGCATTCTCGGCGTCGAGAAGAACGGCGAGGAATTCTACCAGATCACGATCGGCGGCCGCGCGGACGAGAACGCGCAGTTGGGCACGCTGATCGGCCCGGCCGTTCCCTATGCGGAAGTCGCCGACGTGATCGAAGACATTGTCGAAGCCTATCTCGCGCTGCGCGACCGTCCCGAGGAATTGTTCGTCGATACGGTGAAGCGTTTGGGCGTCGAGCCTATCAGGGAGCGGGTCTATGCCACTCGTTAAGCAGGGAAGAATCACCACCGATCTGTTCGTGCATCTCGCCGACGGCGCCGAGCTGCCGGGCGACGGCGCGGTGCTGGTGAGCGCCGAGCGTTTTCTCGCCGATCCGGAGGCGCTGCTGCGCCGTCCCGGCAAGCTAGGGGTGATCTGGCCGAACAACCGTAACCTCGACGATCTCGTGCCGCATCTCGATCGGCTGGCCTCGGTCGCGCTGGTGTTTCCGACCTTCCGCGACGGCCGCGCCTACAGCCAGGCGCGCCTGCTGCGCGAGCGTTACGGCTATGACGGCGAACTGCGCGCCACCGGCCAGATCCTGCGCGACCAGTTCGTGTTCATGACGCGCGCCGGCTTCGACGCCTTCGAGGTGAAGAAGGACGCCGACGCCGACGCGTTCGCCGCGACTATGAAGCGCTATTCGGTGTTCTACCAGCCGACCGGCGACGGCCGCGTCACCGCACTCAACCGCCGCATGCAGCTGCGTCACTCGGAGAGCGCCGGCCAGTGAGCACGCTCGCACCAGAGCTCGCAGTGGCGCCGGCCGCATTGCCAGCGGCCGATGCGCTCGATCGCGCGCTGCGCACGGCATCACCCGCCGAGGTGATCGCAGCCGCGGTCAAGACGCTCGGCCGCGAGAAGGTGGCGCTGGTGTCGTCGTTCGGCACCGAGTCCGCCGCGCTGCTCAAGGTGATGGCGGACGTCGATCCGGCGATCCCGGTGGTGTTTCTCGATACCGGCTGGCTGTTCGAGGAGACGCTGGCTTATCGTGACACGCTGGTCGAAACGCTCGGCCTCACCGACGTGCGTTCGATCAAGCCCGATGAGGAGGCGCTGTCGCGCCAGGATCCGGACCGCGAATTGTGGTTCACCGATCCCGACGCATGCTGCCGCATCCGCAAGGTCGAGCCGCTGGCGCGTGCGCTGAAGCCGTTCGCCGGCTGGATCAACGGCCGCAAGCGTTTCCAGGGCGGTGCCCGCGCCGACATCCCGGTTGTCGAGGATGACGGCGTCAGGCTGAAATTCAATCCGTTCGCCAACGTCTCGCGCGAGGAGATCGAGGCGATCTACACGCTCGGCAAGCTGCCGCCGCATCCACTTGTCGCATCGGGATATCAGTCGGTCGGGTGTATGCCTTGCAGCAGCCGGTCCGCTGCCGGCGAGGATGCGCGCGACGGCCGCTGGCGCGGCCGGGCCAAGACGGAATGCGGCATCCATACGATGAAGATGTCATAGGGTATGGAGCAGGGCGCTCGATCGCGATGAGCCTTCGTCGCGATTTGGCGACGCGACAAAGCCTTCGCAGTGCGGCAACTTCGTAGCACAAGCGCGCTGCGCCGCCGAAAACAAAGAAAACCGGTTTCGTTGACTTAAGACCACTTCGCCGTGAGTTATGTCTTGCGTGTTCCCTGACATTTCTCAGGTTGAATGGAGAGCGAAATGATCCGTCGTATCCTGCCGCTGGTCGCGGGACTGTTGTGGGCGAGCTCGGCCTTTGCGGCCGACTATTCGCTGCTGAACGTGTCGTATGATCCGACCCGCGAGCTCTATGTCGATTTCAACAAGGCGTTCGCCGCGGCCTATCAGAAGGAAACCAGCAAGAGCGTCGAGATCAAGCAGTCGCATGGCGGCTCCGGCTCGCAGGCGCGCTCGGTGATCGACGGATTGCAGGCCGATGTCGTCACGCTGGCGCTCGCCTATGACATCGATGCGATCGCGGGCAAGGGCCTGATCGCGGCCGACTGGCAGAAGCGGCTGCCGCTCAACGCCTCGCCCTACACCTCGACCATCGTGTTCCTGGTGCGCAAGGGCAATCCCAAAGGCATCAAGGATTGGGACGATTTGATTAAACCCGGCGTCAGCGTCATCACGCCGAACCCGAAGACCTCGGGCGGCGCGCGCTGGAACTATCTCGCCGCCTGGGGCTATGCGCAGAAGAAGTTCGGCTCCGCGGACAAGGCGAAGAAGTTCGTCGCCGATCTCTATCAGAACGTGCCGGTGCTCGACACCGGCGCGCGCGGCTCGACCGTGACTTTCGTCGAGCGCGGCGTCGGCGACGTGCTGCTGGCGTGGGAGAACGAAGCCTTTCTGGCGCTTCGCGAATTCGGCGCGGACAAGTTCGAGATCGTGGCCCCGGCGCAGTCGATCCTGGCCGAGCCGCCGGTCGCCGTGGTCGACAAGGTCGCCGACAAGAAGGGCACCCGCGCCGTCGCCGAGGCCTATCTGAAGTACTGGTACACCAAGGAAGGCCAGGAGATCGCCGCGCGCAACTCGTACCGACCGCGCGATCCCGAGATCGCCAAGGAGTACGAAAAATCCTTCGCCAAGGTTGAACTTTTCACCATCGACGACGTTTTTGGTGGTTGGACCAAGGCCCAGAAGGAGCACTTCGCCGAGGGCGGCATCTTCGATCAGATCTACAAGAACTGATCGGATTATCAGGGGGATATGTGAGCACAGCGGTTGCACGGCGCAGTACCCTGCCGGGGTTCGGTCTCACCATGGGACTGACCCTGACATGGCTGTCCGTTATCATCCTGATTCCGCTGGCCGCGCTGTTCCTCAAGACGTTCGAGCTGAGCCTCGACCAGTTCTGGGGCATCCTCACCAGCCGCCGCACCCTGAACGCCCTGAAGATTTCGTTTGGGCTTTCGTTTGCGGCCGCATGCGTCAACCTGGTGATGGGCACCGTCATCGTCTGGGCGCTGGTGCGTTATCGCTTTCCGGGCCGGCGGCTGTTCGACGCCATCGTCGATGTTCCGTTTGCCTTGCCGACGGCGGTCGCCGGCGTCGCGCTGACGCAGCTGTTCGCCCAGAAGGGCTGGCTCGGCGCGCCGCTCGCCGAGCTCGGCATCAAGGTCGCGTTCACGCCGATCGGCATCTTCATCGCGATGATCTTCATCGGCATTCCGTTCGTGGTGCGCACGGTGCAGCCGGTGCTGATCGATCTCGATCCCGAGATCGAGGAGGCGGCGGCGAGCCTGGGCGCCAATCGCTGGCACACGGTGTTTCGCGTCATCCTGCCGAGTTTGATCCCGGCGCTGCTCACCGGCTTTGCGCTGGCCTTTGCCCGCGCCATCGGTGAATACGGCTCGGTGATCTTCATCGCCGGCAATCTGCCCAATGTCTCCGAGATCGCGCCGCTGTTGATCGTGATCCGGCTGTCCGAATTCCGCTACGCCGATGCCACCGCGATCGCGGTCGTGATGCTGGTGGCCTCGTTCCTGATCATCTTCCTGATCAACCGGCTGCAGCGCTGGGCGCAAGCCCGCATCCCCGTGCATTGAGGTCTTGCGATGTCGATGCAGACGGGATTGGTGACCTCGACCACGCAACTGCGGACCTACGCACCCGCGACCGATGTCAGCGTCGCGGCGCCGGCGCCGCGGCTCGAGATCGCGCGCGCGGAGCCGGGGACGGCGCAGCGCAATCTGCGCACCGAGCCCGGGCCGATCCGCTTCATCATCATCGCGCTCGCGATCGCCTTCCTCAGCGTCTTCGTCGTGCTGCCGCTGGTCGTGGTGTTTGCGTCGGCGTTCTCGAAAGGTGTCGGCGCGTATCTCGCGGCGCTGGCGGAGCCTGAGGCACTCGCCGCCATCAAGCTGACGCTCTTGATCGCCGCGATCTCGGTCACGCTCAACCTCGTGTTCGGGGTGATCGCGGCCTGGGCGATCTCGAAGTTCGAGTTCACCGGCAAGACCTTCCTGATCACGCTGATCGACCTGCCGTTCTCGGTCTCGCCAGTGATTTCGGGCCTGGTCTACGTGCTGCTGTTCGGCGCGCAGGGCTATTTCGGGCCGTGGCTGCAGGCGCATAACGTCCACATCCTGTTCGCGGTGCCCGGCATCGCGCTGGCGACGATCTTCGTCACTTTCCCCTTCGTGGCGCGCGCGCTGATCCCGCTGATGCAGGAGCAGGGCACCCAGGAAGAGGAGGCGGCGATCTCGCTCGGCGCCTCCGGCCTGCAGACCTTCTTCCGCGTCACGCTGCCCAACATCAAATGGGGCCTGCTGTACGGCGTCCTGCTCTGCAACGCGCGCGCGATGGGCGAGTTCGGCGCGGTGTCGGTCGTGTCCGGCCACATCCGCGGCGAGACCAACACGATGCCGCTGCTGGTCGAAATTCTTTACAACGAATACCAGTTCGTCGCCTCGTTCGCGATCGCATCGCTGCTCGCGATGCTGGCGCTGATCACCCTGGTGGCGAAAACCGTTCTCGAACGGCGGCTCGACGAGGCAGAGGTGCCCGATGGCGATTGAAGTCAAGAATATCGTAAAGACGTTCGGCAGCTTTGCCGCGCTCGACAATGTCGACCTCAAGGTCGCCGACGGCGAGTTGCTGGCGCTGCTCGGTCCGTCCGGTTCCGGCAAGACGACGCTGCTGCGCATCATCGCAGGCCTGGACTGGCCTGACTCGGGCGAGGTCGCGATCGACGGCGAGAATGCGCTCTCGCGCGGCGCCAGCGAGCGCCAGGTCGGCTTCGTGTTCCAGCACTACGCGCTATTCCGCCACATGACGGTGTTCGAGAACGTCGCCTTCGGCCTGCGCGTGCAGCCGCGCGCGATCCGCAAGGACGAGGCGACGATCCGCGCCCGCGTCAAGGAGTTGCTCGACCTGGTGCAGCTCGATTGGCTGGCCAACCGCTATCCCAGCCAATTGTCCGGCGGCCAGCGCCAGCGCATCGCGCTGGCGCGCGCGCTTGCGATCGAGCCGCGGATCCTGTTGCTCGACGAGCCGTTCGGCGCGCTCGATGCCAAGGTGCGCAAGGAGCTCAGGCAATGGCTGCGCTCGCTGCACAACGAGATCCACGTCACCTCGATCTTCGTCACCCATGACCAGGAAGAAGCGCTCGAAGTCGCCAACCGCGTCGTGGTGATGGACAAGGGCAAGATCGAGCAGATCGGCTCGCCCGGCGAGGTCTATGACAATCCGGCGACCGCCTTCGTGCATGGCTTCATCGGCGAATCCATCGTGCTGCCGGTCGACGTCGCCGGCGATGCGGTGCGGCTGGACGGCCGTCCCCTGAACATTCCGGCTTTGGGCGCGGCGTCGGGCGCGGCAAAACTGTTCGTCCGCCGCCACGACATGGCGGTCGGCCCGGCCGGAACCGGCGCCCTGGAAGGCGCCATCCGGCACGTCCGCTCGTTCGGTCCGATCCAGCGCGCCGAGGTGGCCCTGTCGGGGAGCGAGGGCAAGACCGTGATCGAGATCGACGCCCCCCGCGACCGCGAGCTCCAGGCCGGCGAAATCGTCTCCCTGCAACCCCGCCGCTACCGGATCTTTGCCGCCCAGGAGTAGGCATCCGGGCGACGGTTCCTGACCACATCCACCGTCATTCCGGGGCGGTCCGTAGGACCGAGCCCGGAATCTCGAGATTCCGGGCTCGCTTCGCGCCCCGGAATGACGGCATTTCGCAGCCAAAAGTTAGCCCCTGTTCACCATTCAGCCACGGTTGGTATGCAACAACGGCGGGCCAATCTTTGGGGGTTTTCTTACAGTGAAACGGACGACGGTCGCCCTGTTCGGGCTTCTGCTGCTTGCCGGCTGCGGCACGGACACCAAAATCCCGGAAGAACCGACCATGTATCTCAACATGGCCCAACCCGGCGCTGTCCTGGATAGCCAGGCGGCCGCGATCATGTTTTCGCAGTATCGCCAGAACAATGGTCTTGGCACCGTGGTGGTCGATCCGGACCTGACCAAGCTCGCCGAGCAGCAATCGCAGGCGATGGCCGCCCGCAACAAGATGGACCACGACGTGAAGGCCCCGCTCGGCAAGCGGCTGCAGGCCGGAGGCTATCCCGCCACCGTCGCGGTCGAGAACATCTCGGCCGGCTATCACACGCTGGCAGAAGCCTTTTCGGGCTGGCGTGATTCACCGCCGCACAAGGCCAATATGCTGAAGAGCGGTGTCACAAAAATGGGCATCGCGGCGGTCTATGCTCCCAACACCAAGTACAAAGTGTTCTGGACGCTCATTTTGGCGGCAACCTGATCTCGATAAATTCCGCGTGATCTAACCCCATAATCTCGCTGATTGACGCCGCGGCGAACTGTCGCCACGGTTGCGGCTCAAGTCGTTTTTGAGCGAACGGTTACGAATGGATACTTCCGACACCGCGCCTGCCTCGACGCCGGCGCAAGCGCAGCGCGTGCTGGTTCTTCAGGGCGGCGGCGCGCTCGGCTCCTATCAGGCCGGCGCCTTTCAGGCCCTCTGTCACGCAGGCTTCGAGCCGGAATGGATCGCCGGCATCTCGATCGGCGCCATCAACGCCGCGATCATCGCCGGCAACGAGCCGGCCGAGCGCGTGCCGCGGCTGAAGGAATTCTGGGAGATGGTATCGGCGCCGGTGCCGTGGAATCCGGTCTCGAAGCATGAACGCGCCCGCTCGCTGTTCAACGAGACCAGCGCCGCCATCATCGCGACCTTCGGCGTGCCCGGCTTCTTCACGCCGCGGATTCCGCCGGCGCCGCTGTGGCCGCCCGGCAGCTCGCAATCGCTGAGCTATTACGACACCGCGCCGCTGAAGAAGACGCTGGAGCGCCTCGTTGATTTCGACCGGATCAACGATCTGAAGACGCGCCTGTCGGTTGGCGCGGTGAGCGTCACCTCGGGCAATTTCCGCTATTTCGACAATTACGAGTTCAGGAAGCTCGGCAAGAAGATAGGCCCCGAGCACATCATGGCCTCGGGCGCGCTGCCGCCGGGCTTTCCGTCCGTCGTCATCGAGGGCGAGCATTATTGGGACGGCGGCATCGCTTCCAACACCCCGCTCGACTTCGTGCTCGACGAGGAGACCAGCCGCGATCTCCTGATCTTCCAGGTCGATCTGTTCAGCGCGCGCGGGCCGTTGCCGGAGACGCTGCTGGAGGCCGCCGAGCGCGAGAAGGACATCCGCTATTCCAGCCGGACGCGGATGAACACCGACAAGAACCGGCAGATCCACAACGCCCGCATGGCGGTACGCGACCTGATCGGCAAGCTGCCCGATTACCTGAAGAACGATCCGTCGGTCGAGCTGCTGCGCAAGGCGTCCAAGGAGAACACCGTCACGGTGGTTCACCTGATCTACAAGAGCAAGAACTACGAGAGCTCCTCGAAGGACTACGACTTCTCCCATGTTGCGATGGTCGAGCACTGGGGCGCGGGCGTCCGCGACGTGCATTTGTCGATGCGTCACAAAGAATGGCTAGAACGGCCGCAGTCCGGGGAGACCATGGTGACTTACGACCTCACGGGGGATGAACCCACACCCCCCGCAAGCAAATAGGAGCGACCGACAATGGGTACGTTGACAGGCAAGACCGCCGTTGTGACCGGCTCGACCAGCGGCATCGGATTGGCGATCGCGCGCGCCTTCGCCGGTGCCGGCGCCAATATCGTTCTCAACGGCATGGGCGTTCCGGCCGATATCGAGAAGGAGCGTTCCGGCATCGAGACCGACTTCAAGGTCAAGGCCGTGCATTCGCCGGCCGACATGACCAAGCCGGCCGAGATCGCCGAGATGGTTGCGCTCGGCGAGAAGACCTTCGGTTCGGTCGATATCCTGGTCAACAATGCCGGCATTCAGTTCGTTGCGCCGATCGAGGAATTCCCGCCGGAGAAGTGGGAAGCGATCATCGCGATCAATCTGTCGTCCGCGTTCTACGGCATCCGCGCCGCGGTGCCCGGCATGAAGAAGCGCGGCTGGGGCCGCATCATCAACACCGCCTCGGCGCACTCGCTGGTCGCTTCGCCGTTCAAGTCGGCCTATGTCTCGGCCAAGCACGGCATCGCCGGCCTCACCAAGACGGTGGCGCTGGAGCTCGCGCAGCACAAGATTACCTGCAACTGCATCAGCCCGGGCTATGTCTGGACCCCGCTGGTCGAGCACCAGATCCCGGAGACCATGAAGGCGCGCAACATGACCAAGGAGCAGGTCATCAAGGACGTGCTGCTCGCCGCGCAGCCGACCAAGGAGTTCGTGACCTCCGATCAGGTTGCGGCGCTTGCGCTGTTCCTGTGCAGCGACGATGCCGCGCAGATCACCGGCTCCAACTACTCGATCGACGGCGGCTGGACCGCGGAGTAATTTTTCCGGCGGGATTTGGCGGCCTCAGAACAAGCCGGCCCTGATTGGATCAGGGCCGGCTTTTGTTTTGGGGCTGCAAGCGTCGCCATCGCCTGGAGCCATCGCTTTTGGCGAAATTTTGCAACTTTTTCCGATCGGATTCAGGACGATTTGGCACGCCGTGGGATGATGGCATGGGCATTCCTGACGAGGAGCAAATCGGATGGAGCAGCGGCAGGCAAATAACGAGGTGATGGGCGAGCCGCATTCCGAGCTTCGGCCCAGCTCCCAGCTACGGCTCAAGGGCCAAGTGGTCCTCGACGGGAGCGCCGGTTACGACGAGGCGCGCAAGGTCTGGAACGGCGCCGTCGACAGGCGGCCGGCCATGATCGCCTACTGCGCGGATACCCGGGATGTGGTCGAGGCTGTGACATTCGCGAGGTCCCGCACGTTCCCGGTGGCCGTTCGCAGCGGAGGCCACAATGTCGCTGGCCTCTCGGTCTGTGACGGCGGCATGGTCATCGACCTGTCCCGGATGAAGCGCATCGATGTCGATCCGGTCCGGCGCACCGCGCGCGCGGAAGCCGGCCTCGATCTCGGCGAATTCGATCGTGCCACGCAGGCGCACGGCCTGGCGACCACCATGGGGGTCAATAGCGATACCGGCATCGCCGGGCTCACGCTTGGCGGCGGCTTCGGCAAGCTCGGGCGAAAATACGGGTTGACCTGCGACAACCTGATTGCCGCCGAAGTGGTGACAGCCGAGGGACGGGTTTTAAGGGCCAGCGCGACCGAACACCCCGACCTGCTCTGGGGCTTGAGAGGAGGCGGCGGCAATTTCGGCATCGTGACTGCGTTCGAATACCAGTTGCATGCGATCGGCACGTCGTTGCCCGTCGCGTCAACGCTTTATCCTTACGATCAGGCGCGCGAGGCCATGCAGTTCTACGATGAATTCGCCCGCAACGCTGCCGATGAGGTCAACGTCGATGCGGCCCTTGTGACGCTGCCGTCGGGCGACCGGTTCTTCAACATCTCCGGTTGTTATGTCGGCTCGCATCATGACGGTGAGCGCGCCCTTTCGCCGATCGTCAAGTTCGGCTCGCCCGTCGAGACGCGCCTCGCAACCGTTCCCTATCTCGAGATTCAGTCAGGCGGCGATGCCCTGTTTCCGCGGGGACGTCGCTATTACTGGAAGGCGCAATTCCTGCGCGAGATCGGTGCCGGCGCGATCGACGCGCTGCTCGACGCCTATGCGAGAGCCCCCAACACCTCGTCCTTGCTGGTTCTCCAGCATGTCGGCGGCGCAATTGCACGGGTTCCGGTATCGAGCTCGCCTTACGCAAACCGCGATGCGGCGTTCGACTGCTTTCCGGTCGCGATCTGGGACGATCCGGCCGGTGACGAAGCGAACATGCGTTGGGCGCGCGAGCTGTGGAGTGCCGTCAGGCCCTATTCGACCGGCGGCGTCTATGCCAACAACCTGGGGGATGAGGGCGAAGACCGCGTGCGCGATGCCTATGGTGAAAATTACGCACGTCTTGTCGCGCTCAAGAACAAATACGATCCGACGAATTTCTTCCGCCTGAACCAGAACATCAAGCCGACGACATAGTTCTGGGCATCGGAGAAAATCCAAATGCGAAGCCGCTGGACCATTCTTGCTGCTCTGTTCGTCGCTCGTGCCACCATCGCCTTTCAGTTTCAGAGCGTCGCGGCCATCGCGCCACAGCTCAGCCAGGGTCTGGGCGCGAGCCTGGCCGATATCGGCGTTCTGATCGGGCTCTACTTTGCGCCGGGCGCCTTGCTTGCCTTGCCTGGCGGCGCGATCGGCCGCCGCTATGGCGACAAGGTGGTGGTCCTTGCCGGTCTCCTGATGATGCTGGCAGGCGAACTGCTGATGACCACGTCGACGTCGTGGAGCGTGCAGATCGCAGGCCGGCTGACTGCCGGCATCGGCGGCGTCCTCCTGAACGTCCTGATGACCAAGATGGTCGCGGACTGGTTTGCCGGCCGGGAAATCGCCACCGCGATGGCCATTTTCATCAACTCATGGCCGGCCGGCATCGCAGTCGCTCTCATGCTGTTGCCGGCAATCGGAGCCACGCTCGGACTCCATGCCGTCAATCTTGCCGTCGCCGGGGTGATCCTGATCGGTCTCGGCCTCATAGCTCTGGTTTATCGCGCGCCGGATGCGGCCGTCGCGGTTGAAGGCGAGCCTAGCAGCCTGACCGCCGACACGATCTGCGCCGTGATTGCCGCTGGGCTGATCTGGTGTCTCTACAACATCGGTTTTGCGATGATCTTCAGTTTCGGTCCATCGATGCTGGTCGAGCAAGGCTGGTCCGGCGCCGCCGCCGGATCAACCATCAGTATCGTGCTCTGGCTCGCCGCCCTTTCGGTGCCGTTGGGCGGCTTCCTCGCCGATCGGACCAGGCGCGGCGAGGTCATCCTGATCACGGGCTGCATCGCCTTCGCGCTTCTGACACTGCTCTTGTCGCGCAGCGGCACGGTGCTTCCCGTCGTCATTGCTCTTGGAATCCTCTGCGGCCTGCCTGCCGGTCCGATCATGAGCCTGCCTGCGCGCGTGCTCGAGCAGAGGACGCGGCCGATCGGAATGGGAATATTCTACACCGTCTTTTACGCCGGCATGCTGGCTGGACCTGCGATCGGAGGAAAGCTCTCCACCGCGGTCGGCTCCGCGAGCGCGGCGCTCGACTTCGGCGCCGCCGTGCTGCTGGCTTGCCCGGCCGTTCTGTGGTTCTTCCGACGCATGGTTGCCGGCCACTCTTGGAAGCAGGCGGACATCAGGCGCGCCTGACCGGCGCAAGGCTGAACGCCGTTAGGCGGGTTTTCCAGTCCGGCGGCGCTCATGCATCGCATGATGCCGCGCCGGCCGAATGCTACGGCGCCGTCCGCCGCTTGCCGAACGCCAGCACGTGCAGCCCGAGGCGCGAGCGCACGACATAGAACAAGAGGATCGTCTCGAAGGTCAGCGACAGCGAGGTCGAGGCGGCGGCGCCCATCCCGCCGTAGCGGGGGACGAGGGCGATGCAGAGCCCGACATTCATCAGGAACGACACCGCATAGGCGGTCGCGCAGATGCTCTGGTGGCCGAGCATGTTCAACAGCCGCTCCACCGGCCCGATCGCCGAGCGGACCACGAGGCCGATCGCGGCGACGAACATGATGCTGTAGCCGTCGACGAATTTCGGGCCGAACAGCCACAGCAGCGGCTTGCCGAACACCAGCAGGGCGACGGTCGCGAGCAGCGAGGGCCAGAACGTCCAGCTGATGGCGTGCGCGACATAGGCCGACAGCCGCTCCTTGTCGCCGAGCGCGTTGTATTCGGCGAAGCGGTGCGCCGTGGTCGCCGCCATCGCGTAGTGCACGAACGACACCAGCGCCAGCGTCTTCACCACGGCGAAATAGATGCCGACCTCCTCGGACGAGCGGAACTGCTGCAGCATCAGCACGTCGGTGTAGCCGAGCAGCAGATAGAAGCTCTCGACCAGCATGATCGGCAGCGAGATCGCGAACCAGCCCTTGACGTCGTAGCTCTTCTCGCCCACCCCGAGATGGGCGGTGAGGCGGCGGTTGAGCACGACCATCTGGCCGATCGCCGCGATGTATACCGCGGCGGCGCTCGCGATCATCGCCGCGGTGGCGCCGAGATTGAGGGCCGAGCGCCAGCGCGCCGGCGGTCAGCGCGATGATCAGCCCCTGCCGCACGATGAACTGCGGCATCAGGCCGAGCTGCATCCAGTCATGCGCGCGGGAGATGCCGTCCTGGGTGTTGGCGACGACGAAGGGCGGCAAGGTCAGGCAGCCGATATAGAGCGGCAGCACCGCGTTGGGATCGATCCAGGGCGAGGCGAGGTGGATCACGCCGGCGAGCAGTAGCGCGACGATGCTGGACGTCGCAAGCACCACCCAGCGGCCGCCGGAGAGGAAGCCGCGCAGCGCCGCAAGGTCGCCGCGCGCGCGGTATTCCGGAATGATCTTCTGCGCGGAGGGCGCGATGCCGAAATCCATGGTGCTGCCGAGCAGCAGCACCCAGGTCCAGACATAGACGTAGATGCCGTAATCCGAGCCGCTCATCCAGCGCGCCAGCAGGATCTGCGCGAGATAGGCGATGCCGGCGCTGATGACGCGGATGCCGAAGATCATGCCGGCGAGGCGCTTGGTGACTGACGCCTCGTTGGTGCCGCCGAGCGCGCGCGCTGCGAGGCCGCGCAGGCGTGCGGCCCGGCCCAATGGCGCGGAGGTTGCCGATTGTGTCTCCATCACAGCCAAGGCGGAAAATTCCTAAAGCGCCGCGTGGCGGCAATGGCCTCCGATCTATCAACGAAACGTTAAGATTGGGTTCGGTGACGCACCTCTTCGGGGGCGTCCCGGGGCAGTGCGAAGCACTGAAACCGGGAGCTCGAGATTCCGGGTTCGATGCGCTGCTTCACCCCGGAATGACCCTACGGCTCAATTCAAATTGATATTGAATTCGTAGCTTTTGTCGCCGCCGACCAGCGTCAGCTTCAGCGCGGCGCCGTCGGCCTTGGCGCCGGGCGGCAGGCCGTCGAGCTCGAAAGAGAAACGCTTCACGCCCGGCGGCGCCTGCGCAACGAGCTTGGGCACCGGCAGCGCCCAGTCGGGCGTCGGCCCCTCGACGAACAGGCTGAGGTCGCGGCTCTCGGGCGCGGTGACATCGACCAGCACGTTGTTCTTGCCGTCGCGCTTGACGTCGCGGATCGAGAACGGGATGGGGTCGCCGATATTGGCGGGCTTCGGCACCGCGTTGAGCGCTTCCGAAAGCGCGGCGTCCTCGGTCGAGGCGACGCTCGCGAACGCCAGCTCGGCCTTCGCCTCCACCGGTACGCACAGCTTCTCGCACACCGCGTAGTTGATGTCGGCGCGCAGCACCAGCGGCTTGTCGGGATTCTTCGCCACGATGCGCAGCGGCAGCACCACCTGGTGCTTGTAGCCGAGCGAGGTGCCGCCGGCGCCGTCGTCGAATTGCCGCGGCGCCGGCCACATCACGGTGACCGCCTCGACGTTATCCGACCTGGAGAAATCGAACCGCGGCGGCACGCCGGAATCGCCGGGCGTCCGCCAATAGGTCTTCCAGCCGTCCTGCAATTGGAACGCAATGCCGCCAAGCAGCACCGCGCCGCTGCGCGATCCGGCGAGCAGCCGCACCGCCGAATGCGTGTCCTGTTGCCACGGCGAGGCGTCGTCGGCGCGGACCTCCGTTGCCGTACATGCGACGGAAAACAGGGCGGCAACGCCAAATGCGGCACGCAAGGGAACTATGACGATCATGAGACGTCTTTACCCGCAACTTTCGGTGCAAACCATTGAATTGCTTGTGATGCATCGCCGCACGGCGGTCGATGGTTGATTGACAGAACCGCCACCCGATATCAGGATGCCAAATCAGCAGGAAAGGCCTTTGCGGATGCGCCCTGAAGGCAAAACAGGCAAGACTCGCAAAACCGCCGCCGGCAGAAGCCCGGCCGTCGGTGCCCATGCCGCCGAAGGTGGCTATCTCGACGGCCAGATGCTGATCGCGATGCCTGTCATGAACGACCCCCGCTTCGAACGCTCCGTGATCTACATGTGCGCGCATTCCTCCGAGGGCGCGATGGGCATCATCGTCAACCGTCCCGCCGGCAGCATCGATTTCCCCGGGCTACTGGTGCAGCTCGACATCATCGAGAAGTCGGACCAGATCCAGCTGCCCGAGAATGCCGAGATGATGAAGGTGATGAAGGGCGGCCCGGTCGATACCGGCCGCGGCTTCGTGCTGCATTCCAGCGACTTCTACATTCAGGATGCGACGCTGAACATCGACGACGGCATCTCGCTCACCGCGACCGTCGATATCCTGAAGGCGATCGCCAAGGGCGCAGGGCCGAAGCACGCGATCCTCGCGCTCGGCTATGCCGGCTGGGCGCCGGGCCAGCTCGAGAACGAGATCCAGCACAATGGCTGGCTGCATTGCGACGCCGATCCGGAATTGATCTTCGGTACCGACGTCGACGAGAAATACGCGCGCGCCTTGCGCAAGATCGGCATCGAGGCCGGCATGCTGTCGAACGACGCGGGCCACGCGTAGGCCGCGCTGACGTCGTCGACGATCCCAACGCATTCTCAGTGTCGTCCCGGCGAAAGCCCATAGGCGCTAAGATAGTTTGATCATAGTCTGATAGTGGCGCTTATGTCTGGGTGGCTCGCGTAGATGTCGCCAGAGAGCGTGACTGGCTCTGCAGAGTAGAGCGATTGCGGGCTGTGGAATGATCGCTTGCCGTAGCGAAGCGACGAGCTGGCGCAGCAGACGCCACGTCACTGGGTGGGTCAGGCGGCGTCGGCCAAGCGGGGAGAGTCTTCGAGTTCGTCGACGAGCGGCTCGAGCAATAGAATGATCAGCAGATGAGCGAGGATATGGGGTCTGGCGGACCGCTCGTCGGTTCCGGGAGGTCCCTTCAGGCCAATCAGGCTTTTCAGCCGCTTGAAGCCGAGCTCAATGCGCCATCGCAGCCGATAGAGGGCGAGGATATCTGCAGTCGTGAAGTCCTCTGGCCTGAGTGAGGTCACCAGGATCACCCAATCTGCGGCGTCAAGTGTTTGCCTGGAGAGCTGATGACCTCCCTTTTGTGCAGTCCGGCGCGCCTTGCGTCGCGCAGCCGCAGCAGCTTGCGCCGGCTTCTTCGCGGCAACCAGACGCACTGCGAGCGGCGGCGCACCTGACTTGCGCTTTATCCAAATCGGCCGATCGATCAGGCCACGCGCCGAGGCGTTGCGCAGTTCGGCAGTGAGGTCAACAAGATTACCTTCGGCATCGAGCCAGCGCGCGCTCTTCCAGCCGGCCCGGATCACGAAGTCCGCATCGGCATCGACGAGATGCGCCATGCGCTCCGGTTGCAGATAGGCGCGATCGGCAAGACGGATCTCACCGGCAACCGCCGGTATCCGATCCAGCGTCTCGCCCGCTCGCTGATCGGTCAGTTCGAAGTGACCAAAGCGCTCCTGCGGAAGATCGAACGCGCTATGGATACGCCACACTGCGTTCTTGTTCCTGCCGCTCGTCCCAGCCTTTGGGGACCGTCGTGGCGTCAACAATACGGATCAGACGACCGCGGCTCGCCTTCGGCGCCGCGGCGGCAAGCGCCTGCTCGACCAAGATTGCCAGCCAATCTCCGCACTGACGTAAGCGATACAACAGAGCCACGTTGGAGATATCGACAAGCCCAACCGACGTGGCCCATGCCGCCGTCAACCGCAGCCCTTTCTCACCAAGGCAATAAGCCAAGATCAGGCGCAGCAAGTCGACCGCATTGCTGATCTCCCGCGGACGGACAAACGCCTTCGTCTTGCGCGCGCCAATGTTCAGAGCCTCGGCTCCGCCAAGTCGGGCGACAACGCGCGCCCAATCTTTGTTCACAAGCGATTCGTGTGCCATTCCATCTTGGAATCACAAGCGAATCCAAGGCGCAAATCCTATTTTAGCGCCTATGGGCTTTCGCCGGGACGACACCAGTAGTTCCGCCTACTCCGCCGCCTCCTGCGCGACCGTCGGCTGGGTGCCCGCGACCGTGGCGCGGCGCATGTCGCGGGGCTGCGACTGGTCGTAGCGGCGGACGCGGTGCACGGTCTGGCGGTTGTCCCACATCACGAGGTCATGCACCGTCCATTTGTGCACATAGACGAATTCGGGCTGCGTCGCGTGCTCGGTCAGATCGCGCAGCAGCAGCCGCGCCTCCGGCATGCTCATGCCCCTGATGGCGCCGGCGTGAGAGGACAGATACAGCGACTTGCGGCCGTGCACCGGATGCGTGCGCACCAGGCGCTGCAGCACCGGCTTGAACATCTGCTTCTCCTCGTCGGTGTAGTCGAGGAAGCCGAGCGAGCCGCGCGAATACATCAGCGAGTGCTCGCAGATCATGTCCTCGATCTCGGCCTTGGTCTCGGCGTCGAGCGCGTCATAGGCGGCGCGCATGTCGGCGAATTCGGTGTTGCCGCCCTTCGGGTTCACCACGCGCGCCGACAGCAGCGAGAATTTCGCCGGGATCGGCCGGAACGAGCTGTCGGAATGCCACAGGCAGTTGCCGAGGTTGAACAGATGGGTGCGGTGGTCCTTCGGCAGCGGCTTGCCGTCCTTGCCGAGATTGCTGACGTCGTTCAGCCCGGAGGCGAGGCGGTAGTCCTGCTTCTTCGTCACCGTGCCGCCGCGCGCATCTTCGCGCTCGCCGAAATTCAGCGCGAATGCCATCTGCTGCTCGTCGGAGATGTCCTGGCCGTGGAACACAAGCACGGCGTATTTGTCCATGCCGGCCTCGATGTCGATCGCTTCCTGCTTCGTCAGCGGCTTGCGCAGATCGACGCCGGAAACCTCGCCGACGAAATGCTTGTGAAGCTGCCGGATCAGGACCGTCATTGGCGTTTCTCCCCGTCTATCGCGGGCGGTTTTCCCGCTTCATTTGACGGGAAGGCTACTCGACGCGCGCGCGCTGTCAACGCTCGCGGGCCGTGCGCGGGTCAGGCATTCCGCGCCATCAACCCGCCGTCGACCGGAATCACGGCGCCGGTCAGGAACGATGCGGCGGGCAGGCACAGGCTCAGCGTCATGTGCGCGACCTCTTCCGGATCGCCGTAACGGGCGAGCGCGGTGCGGCGCTTGGCGTAGAGCGTCTTGTGCTCCTCGGAGATGCGGTCGGTGATGGCGGTGCGGATCGGGCCCGGGCAGATGCAGTTCACGGTGATGCCCTCGCGTCCCAGTTCCACCGCGAGCGAGCGGGTCAGGCTGGTGACGCCGCCCTTGGCCGCGGAGTAGGGGCTGTGCAGCGCGGTCGCGCCGAGCGCCTCGGTCGAGGCGATGTTGACGATGCGCGGCGAGCGCGACTTGCGCAGGTATGGCAGTGCCGCGCGGATGATGCGCGGATGCGCCGTCAGCATCACCGCGATGCCCTTGGCCCAAGCGTCCTCGTACGCGGGATCGTCGATCGGCACCCGCACCGAGATGCCGGCATTGTTGACGATGATGTCGAGCCCGCCGAAATGCGCGGCGACGTCGTTGACGACTTTGGTGATGGCGTCGCGATCGCCGACGTCGAGCGTCCAGGCCTTCGCCGAGCCGCCGCTTGCCGAAATCTCCTTCGTCACCGCCTGCGTGCCTTCTTCGGTCAGGTCGGTGACCGCGACATTGGCGCCTTCATCGGCAAACACCCGCGCGGTGGCGCGGCCCATGCCGCTGGCGGCGCCGGTGACGAGAACGGTGAGGCCCTTCACCGAACGGCTGAGCTGCTTGTATTCGGACATGACGGACCCCCGTTGATTTTCTGCGTTGTGAGAGACGGCAACGCTGGCACCGATCGCAAGATACGTCAAACCACTGATCCCATATCGGCATGCGCGCAGCGCGTTAACGCAAGTTTCCCGGTTGGCTTTCCGAGAAGGATCATGCTCAACAAGACAACAGCACGAGAGAGGAACGCGCGATGAACGAGCTCGATTTCGGCGGCAAGCAAGTATTGGTGGTCGGCGGCTCCAGCGGCATCGGCAACGGCATCGCGCAGGCGTTCCGCGCCAAGGGCGCGCGCGTCGCGATCTGCGGCACCCGCGCGCAGGCGAGCGACTATTCCGCCGAGGAAGGCTCGCATCTCGAGGGCCTCGCCTACGCGCAGCTCGATGTCAGCAACCCGCAGGCGATCGAGGCCTTCAAGCCGTCGTTCGACCGGCTCGACGTGCTGGTGCTGGCGCAGGGCGCGGTGATTTACCGCCGCGGGGAATTCGAGATGGAGGGTTTTCGCAAGGTGCTCGAGGTCAACCTGATGAGCCTGATGGCCTGCGCGACCAAATTCCAGGCGATGCTGAGCGCAGCTAAGGGCTCGCTGATCATCGTGAGCTCGACCGCGGCCTATCATTCGACCATGGGCAATCCGGCCTACAACGCCTCGAAGACCGGTGCCGTCGGGCTAACGCGCACGCTCGGCGAGGCCTGGGCGGAGAACGGCATCCGGGTCAACGGCATCGCGCCCGGCCTCGTCGACACCAAGATGACCAAGGCGACGACGGCCAATCCGAAGCGTCTCGAAGGCGCGCTCGAGCGCATTCCGCTGAAGCGTCTCGGCACGCCCGCCGACATGGCCGGCGCCGCGCTGTTCCTGGCCTCGCCGCTTGCCTCCTACATCGTCGGCCAGACCATCGTCGTCGACGGCGGGTTGATCCTGTAACCGCAGGAACCTGCGCGCCGTTTCCCGGTTAGCTCCCGGACAGATCAGGGAGCGTGACGATGGACAAGGATCGGATTTTCGGAACGGCGAAGGAGTTCGCGGGCAAGGCCGAAGGCGCGGTGGGCGACGCGACCGGCGATGCGCAGACCCAGGCCTCGGGCCGCGCGCGCGAAGCCGCGGGCTCGGTGCAGGATCTCTACGGCCAGGCCAAGGACGCCGCGCGCGACGCCGCCGACACCGCGGTCAACTACGCCAAGGACGCCTATGAGCATCGCGGCGAGACCGTTCGCAGCGGACAAAAGGCGATGGCGCATGCGGTGCAGGAGAACCCGCTGGGATCGCTGCTGATCGCCGGCGGCATCGGCTTTGCGCTCGCGCTCCTGATGACGCGCCAGCCGCGCCGCCCGCCGCCGTCGCGCTGGCGCTACTACGGTTGATACCATCTCGCCCACCGTCATTGCGAGGAGCTCGCGACAAAATTGCAAAGCAATTTTGCGCTGAAGCGACGAAGCAATCCAGCCGTCCGCGCGTGCGGATCGATGGATTGCTTTGCGGAGCCTGTCATCGGGCGCGTGTTCGCGCGACCCGTTGGCTCGCAATGACGTGGATGTAGCGTCAATTCTATCGGAAGACGCGCGGCCTACTGCCACGGACTCCCCGGCACTGCGGCCCGCTGTCCGACACCGCGCGGCGGGCGCGGCGGCGGAGCGACCAACGGGCGCTGCTGCGGCGCGCCGAACCCGAACAGATCGCGCAGCCAAGGCTGTGTCTGCGGCTGCTGTTGCGGCTGGGCCTGGGTCTGGGCCGGACGGAACACGCGCCTTGGCGGCTTCGGTGCGGTGATGATCGAGCCGTCGGGCGCGATCGCCGTGGTCGAGGGCGGCGGATTGGCCGGTCCGCCCGCCGGCGCGGCGGGCGTGGTCGCGGCAACCGGCACATCGCCCTTGGCTTGCTCGCGGCCCATCTCGCGGCGCGGCCAGACGAAATCATCGGCGCGGCCGGCGGGCGGCGCCAGCGCCTCCCCCTTCACCAGCGTGCGCGCGGCGAGCGCATCGACGGCGGCGGGCCGCGAGCCCGGTCCGCCGAGCAATTGATCGGTGCCGACGGTGGAGGCGACCAGCGGCAGCACCGGGCCCGCCAGCGGCCGCGGCGCGGGCTTGCCGGGCTCCGCGCTGGTATCCGGCGTCGCGGGTTCGCTCGGCAGCGCGATCGGCCCGGAGCGCACCGCGAGCAGGCGCGTCACCTCGCGCTCGACATAATGCGCGAGCTTGCGCGCGCCGGCCTTGGTGAAGAACACGCCGTCATCGGTACGCAGCTTGCGGGGCTGGCCTTCGAAGTCCGGGCCCTTCTGCATGAAGCGGCCGGCCTCGTCGACAAAGCCGTCCCAGACGTCGACATAGGTGATGCCGGCCTTGCCGGCGCCGTCGCGATAGAGCGCGTCGAGGAACAGCATGTCCGACGTGCCCTTCTGGCCGCGGATCGCGGGCAGGCCGACCCACAGCACCGGCACGCCCTTGCTCTTCAGCACGTTGATCAGCTCCTCGATCTTCTTGCCGTAGAGCTCGACCCAGCGGTCGTCGCGGAATTCATAGAGGCCGTTGGGCGAGCGCGCTGTCTTTTCCGGCGCGGCCTGCGAGTCATTGTCGGCGTCGTCGGCCGGCGGCTCGGCCTCGACCGGCTTGCCATCAGTTTTGGCGGCGGCATCGGGCTTGTCGCCCGGCTTGGCTTCGGGCTTGCCGCGCGCGTCCTTTTTCTCGTCCTTCTTGTCGACCTTCTTCTCCACGACAGATTCGCGGATCGCGGTGCGGTCGTTGAGGCCGAGCATCACGACGATGGCGTCGGGGTTCTCGGTGGCGAGAATGCCCTTCGCGGCCGCGGCCCAATCCGCCGGATCGCCCTTGGGCTGATAGCGGATCAGGCCGGAGACCGTCTTGTGCTTGCGGATCACGCCCATGTCGGGCTGGTCGGAATAGGCATCTTCCAGGCCATAGCCGAGCCAGTCGGCCATGGCGTCGCCGATGACGAGCACGTTGCGCTCGGCGGCCGCCTCGCGCTTGGCCGGTGCCGGAGCGCGCGAGAAATCCTCGCGCGGCCGCTGCGGCTGCGATGATTGCGGTTGCTGCTGCTGGAACGGCGCGAAGAAATCGCCGCCGAACCAGCCGCCGCCGCCGTGCTGCGGCGGAGCGCGGCGCTGTGGTTGCGGCGGTCCGCCACCAAAGCCGGGGAAGCCGAAGAATTGCGCCGAGGCGGGCTGGGCGATGCCGATCAACAGCGCAAGCGCCACCGTAAGCGCGACCAGCGGACCGGCTTCGGTGAATATGCGCAAAAAGGACTTTGGCTCTCGCATCGCGTTCGGTCGCAAATGATCTGGAAGTACGTGAGCATACTAGCGGAATCGGGCCGCAAGCGGGCAGCTTTTCCACCATAAATCGGGTGCCTCCGGCCGCCGTCAAGGCAGGCGGCAAATATCGGATTTCACGGTTACTTTAGGGGTGGAGGGCCCAGCCGTCGCGGCGACGGAACCGTGCCTCCTCTCCCGCTTGCGGGAGGGGCAAGAGCCGTAGCCCGGATGGAGCGAAGCGCAATCCGGGACCAGACCAGTCGCACGGCGAGAACCCCGGATTTCGCTGCGCTGCATCCGGGCTACGGGGCAGCCTCCGGTTTCAGCCCTACCGCCCCCTGAGCCGCTCCAGCACCTCGGCGGTGGCAAAACCGTCGGCCGGTGCCCCGATCGACACCTGGAAGCCGCGCAGCGCCTCGCGGGTCTGGCCGCCGAACTGGCCGTCGGGCGTACCCTTGTAGAAGCCGCGCTGGGCCAGCAGCTGCTGTAGTTCCAGCCGCTCGGCGCGCGACAGCACCCGCTCCTGGCGCGGCCAGGGCTGCGCGAAGGGCTGGCCGCCGCGCAGGCGGTCGGCGAAATGGCCGATGGCGAGCGCATAGGCCTCGGCCGGGTTGTACTTCATGATCACCCGGAAATTCTGCAGCATCAGGAAGCCCGGCCCCTCGGCGCCGGCCGGCGCCAGCAGATAGGCCTTGTCGGACGGCCGCGGGAACGGCTGGCCGTTCGGCCGCTTGAGGCCGAGATGCTCCCATTGCGACAGCGGCATGGCCTTGGCGCGGTCGGCCAGCATGTAATTGAGGCCTTGCGGCAGCACGACCTCGTAGCCCCAGCTCGCGCCGGTCTGCCAGCCGTCCTTCTTCAGATTGTTGGCGGTCGAGGCGATCAGGTCGCTCGGATTGTCGACGACGTCGCGGCGGCCGTCGCCGTCGCCATCGACGGCATAGCGCTTGAACGCGGTCGGCATGAACTGGGTCGGGCCGAAGGCGCCGGCCCAGGAGCCGCGCATCTGCTCGGGCCTGAGGTCGCCGCGGTTGAGGATTTCCAGCGCCGACAGGAACTCGTCCTTGAAATAGGCCTGACGGCGGCCGATGCAGGCGAGCGTCGCGGTCGACTGCACCACGTTGCGATCGCCCATCTGGGTCGAGTAGTTCGACTCGATGCCCCAGATCGCCGCAATGATGTAGCGGTCGACGCCATAGGCCTTCTCGGTGGCATCGAACTGCGGCTTGTATTTCGCAAGGATCTCGCGGCCCTTGGCTAGCCTGGTGTCGCTGACCAGGATGTCGAGATAATCCCAGATCGCCTTGGTGAACTCCGGCTGCGAATCCATCAGATCCATGATGCGCAGATCGGGCGTCAGGCCGGCGGTGAAGCGCTCGAAATTCTCTTGGGTGATGTTGCGCCGTGCGGCATCTGGCCACATCGCTGCGACGCAGTTCGGGAAGTCCGACGCGGCTTGGCGGATCGCCGCTGCGGTCATCAGCGGATGGCCGGAGGCGCCGTCTTCACCGCTCCACGGCGGTGCCGCGCCGTCCTGTCCGGTTGCGGCCTGTGGCGGCGTCGCGTTCGGTCCGGAAAAGATGCTGTCGATCAGGTTGGTCAGGCCGTTGCCCGCCGACTGGGCTTGCGTGCTGCCGGGCAGCAGCAGGGCCAGCGCGATCAGGCTCGCGCCGAAAAGCTTGGTCCTTGATGTTCCCATCGCGCGCATTTGTCGTGTGCCTATCAAAATCGTGCTGTTCCAGAAGGCCCCGGCACGGTTTCCAATAACTTAACAAGGGCGAGATTTTGTTGCGGCCCGCATTTGGCTGACGGGAACGGCGGAATTAAGCCGCACCACACATCCGCCTTTGTTGGCGGCTGCAAAACGGGGTACCAAAGGCATGATTCATTTCGTGCCGCCGTCCCACCCATTTCAAGGCTTCCGATAATCCCATGAAGATCCGCAAAGCCGTATTCCCCGTCGCCGGTCTCGGTACCCGCGTGCTGCCCGCCACCAAGGCGATGCCGAAGGAGATGCTGACGATCGTCGACAAGCCCCTGATCCAGTACGTGGTCGACGAGGCCCGGGAAGCCGGCATCGAGCATTTCGTGTTCGTCACCGGCCGCAACAAGGGTGTCATCGAGGATCACTTCGACCGCATGTTCGAGCTCGACACCACGCTGGCGCAGCGCGGCAAGAAGACCGAGCAGGATATCCTGGCGCAGAACCAGCCGGAGGCCGGCGCGATGAGCTTCACCCGGCAGCAGGCGCCGCTCGGGCTCGGCCACGCGGTGTGGTGCGCGCGCGATATCATCGGCAACGAGCCGTTCGCGGTGGTGCTGCCGGACGAGCTGGTGCTGAACACGCCGGGCTGCCTCAAGCAGATGATCGATGCCGCGAGCAGGCTTGGTGACAAGTCGAACCTGATCGCGGTCGAGGCGGTGCCCGACGAACTCACCCATCAATACGGCATCTGCAGCGTCGGCAAACGCACCGGCAACATCTTCGAGGTCGACCGCATGGTCGAGAAGCCGCCGCAGGGCACCGCGCCGTCCAACCTGTCGATCACCGGCCGCTACATCCTGCAGCCCGAGATCTTCAACATCCTGGCCACGCAGGAGCGCGGCGCCGGCGGCGAGATCCAGCTCACCGATGCGATGATCGGTCTTGCGAAGACGCAGAAGTTCTACGGCGTGGAGTTCGAGGGTGAGCGCCACGATTGCGGCTCCAAGCCCGGCTTCCTCCGCGCCAACATCGCCTTCGGCCTCAAGCGCCCCGAACTGCGCGACGGCCTGATCGCCGAGATGAAGAAGTATCTGGAGAAGTAGGGGCGCCGCCTCATCTCGTCAGTCGCCGCGAGAATGCGGACGGATGATTCCCGGACCGCGCAACATATTCGATGTCGTCCTGGCGAAAGCCAGGACCCATTACCCCGACCATCAGTTGTTGAGCGAAGCTGGAGCCACGATCCCGTTCACAATCAAACGCGGTGGTTATGGGTCCTGGCTTTCGCCAGGACGACGGTTGTGGGGGTGGCGAGACGTGTGCGTCAAACGAGAACTACATCTTCGCCGCAGCGTCTCGGCAGTCACGCCACCTTCCTTCGCCCCGCGCGCTTCGCCGGCTCCTTGGCGCCGTCCTGTTTCGGCGCACGCAGGGCGCGGGCAGCGAGGCTGACGACCTCGGAGATCTGCTGGAGCTGCGCGGCAAGCGGAGAGGTCTTGCGCCAGACCATGCCGATGGTGCGCGAGGGCTGCGGGTGCTTGAAGCGCGAGACCGTGACCGGCGCCGAGCGCGTCTCCACCGTCACCGCCATCTCGGGGATCAAGGTGACGCCGATGCCGGCGCCGACCATCTGCACCAGCGTCGACAGCGAACTCGCGTCCAGCACCTCGCGCGGCGGCGAGGACTGCATGTTGCAGAACGACAATGCCTGGTCGCGGAAGCAGTGGCCCTCCTCGAGCAGCAACAGCCGCATCTCGCGCAGCATCTCGGCGCTCGGCACCGGCGTCTTGGCGTCCTCGCCCGGCCGCACCAGCAGGAAGTTTTCCGAGAACAGCGCGACCTCGGTCAGCGACGGTTCCGATACCGGCAGCGCCACGATCGCGGTGTCGAGCCGGCCCTCGGCGACTTCCTTGATCAGCTTCGGCGTCAGCGTCTCGCGGACATGGATGTCGAGCTCGGGATGCAGCCGCGCCAGGTTCTCGATCACCTTCGGCAGCAGATACGGCGCGACGGTCGGGATCATGCCGACCCGCAGCCGCCCGGCAAGCTTGTCGCGCGAGGCGCGCGCGAAGTCGCCGAGCTCATCGACCGAGCGCAGGATGTCGCGCACGCGGCGCAGCAGGTCCTCGCCGAAGGTCGTCAGCGTCACCTGCCGCGCATTGCGTTCGATCAGCACGCCGCCGACCGCCTGTTCCATTTCGCGGATCTGCATCGACAGCGCCGGCTGCGACACCGCGCAGGCATCCGCGGCGCGCCCGAAATGGCGGTGGTGGGCCAGAGCATCAAAATACCTGAGTTGCCGGAGTGTGACATTTATCATCAGATAATCTTATCGACGCGATCACTAAAGTCAATTTCCTCTGATGGATTGGGTTGCGTAGAATCGTTCTTGGAAGAGCTCCAGCGCATTCCAGAATCCATCACCTCGGAGAAGAAACATGGACGCAAAAACCGACGAAGGCGCGGGCAAATGCCCATTCACAGGCGGGCCTCGCGGGCACTCGAATCGTGACTGGTGGCCGGAGACGCTCGACGTTCAGGTGCTGCATCGCAACTCCAGCCTGTCCGATCCGATGGGCAAGGGCTTCGACTACGCCAAGGAATTCAAGAGCCTCGATCTCAACGCCGTGATCAAGGACCTCACGGCCCTGATGACGACGTCGCAAGAATGGTGGCCGGCCGACTTCGGCCATTACGGCGGCCTGATGATCCGCATGGCCTGGCACTCGGCGGGCACCTATCGCATCACCGACGGCCGCGGCGGCGCCGGTGCCGGTCAGCAGCGTTTCGCCCCGCTCAACAGCTGGCCTGACAACGCCAACCTCGACAAGGCGCGCCGGCTGCTGTGGCCGATCAAGCAGAAGTACGGCCGCAAGATCTCGTGGGCCGACCTGATGGTCCTCGCCGGCAACGTCGCGCTGGAATCGATGGGCTTCAAGACGTTTGGTTTTGCGGGTGGCCGCGCCGACGTGTGGGAGCCGGAAGAGCTGTACTGGGGTCCGGAAGGCACCTGGCTCGGCGACGAGCGCTACAGCGGCGAGCGCCAGCTCTCCGAGCCGCTCGGCGCGGTGCAGATGGGCCTGATCTACGTCAACCCGGAAGGTCCGAACGGCAATCCGGACCCGGTCGCCGCCGCGAAGGACATCCGCGAGACGTTCTTCCGCATGGCGATGAACGACGAGGAGACCGTCGCGCTGATTGCCGGTGGCCACACCTTCGGCAAGACCCACGGTGCGGGCGATCCATCGTTGATCGGTCCGGAGCCGGAAGGTGGCGCGATCGAGGATCAGGGTCTCGGCTGGAAGAGCAAGTTCGGCACCGGCGTCGGCGCTGACGCGATCACCGGCGGTCCCGAGGTCACCTGGACCCAGACCCCGACCAAGTGGAGCAACCACTTCTTCGAGAACCTGTTCAAGTACGAATGGGAGCTGACGAAGAGCCCGGCGGGTGCGAAGCAGTGGAAGGCAAAGGGCGCGGACGCCGTCATTCCGGACGCGTTCGATCCGTCGAAGAAGCATGTCCCGACGATGCTGACCACCGACCTGTCGCTGCGCTTCGATCCGGCCTATGAGAAGATCTCGCGCCGGTTCTATGAGCATCCGGATCAGTTCGCGGACGCCTTCGCCCGCGCCTGGTTCAAGCTCACGCACCGCGACATGGGTCCGATCCAGCGCTACCTCGGCCCGCTGGTGCCGAAGGAAACGCTGATCTGGCAGGACCCGGTGCCGGCGCTCGATCACGCCGTGATCGACGACAAGGATATCGAGGTGCTCAAGGCGAAGATCCTCGCCTCGGGTCTGTCGGTGTCCGAACTGGTGTCGACCGCCTGGGCCTCGGCCTCGACGTTCCGCGGCTCCGACAAGCGCGGCGGTGCCAATGGTGCACGCATCCGCCTTGCGCCGCAGAAGGACTGGGATGTCAACGAGCCGGCGCAGCTCAAGGGTGTTCTGAGCAAGCTCGAAGCCATCCAGAAGGAGTTCGGCAAGAAGGTCTCGCTGGCCGATTTGATCGTGCTCGGCGGCGCCGCTGCGATCGAGAAGGCGGCCAAGGACGGCGGCACCAATGTGAAGGTGCCCTTCACGCCGGGCCGCACCGATGCGACGCAGGACCAGACCGACGTCGAGTCCTTCGCTCCGCTCGAGCCGCGGGCTGACGGCTTCCGCAACTATATCGGCGGCAAGCATCAGTTCCTGCAGCCCGAGGAGGCGTTGGTCGACCGTGCGCAACTCCTGCGGCTGACCGGACCGGAACTGACGGTCCTCGTCGGCGGCCTGCGCGTGCTCGGCGCCAATGCCAAGAAGTCGAAGCACGGCGTCTTCACCGGCAAGCCGGGGACGCTCACCAACGACTTCTTCCTCAACTTGCTCGACATGGGCACGGTGTGGAGCGATGCCGGCCAGGGCGTCTATGAGGGCCGCGACCGCAAGACCAAGGCGGTGAAGTGGACCGGCACCCGCGTCGATCTGATCTTCGGCTCGCACTCGCAGCTGCGGGCGTTCGCCGAGGTCTACGGCCAGTCCGACTCCAAGGAGCAGTTCGTGAAGGACTTCGTCGCGGCCTGGACCAAGGTGATGAACGCCGACCGCTTCGACCTCGTGAAGTAAGCGGCAAGCAAACGGCAATCAGGGCAGGGCGGCGCTTCGGCGCCGCCCTGTTTCATGTGTGCCGAGTATGAACGACAGCTTGGAGGTGGAAGTCCTCTATCCAGCCTGATGACGGCGAAGGATTAGCGAAGCGCAAGGGCGTCATCGCGAGGTGGGGTCTGAAGACAGCGTGGAGCAAAGCCGCGGCTCGATGGACAATTACCGGATAACGAGGCCTACCCGGCCGGACGAGCGAGCATGTGATCGCGAAGTCCATAGTCATCAAGGGTCGGGGTGGTAAATCCGGCGAGCGTGCGGTGAAGGCGGTCGGTCTTACCTCGGGAGGTCTGTGCTGTGTCCCGGTAACGGGACTGAGGTCGTCGTAAGGCGACTTGACCGCAGCGCAGAAGTCAGCAGCGGGCATAGTAGGCGGTGGCGTGCCGTCGAAGGCCCAAACGGTGGAAGTGGCCAGTAGAACGGTGATCTCGCGCGAGCCATGCGGCAGAAGAATCAGGTCGAGCTGAACTTGGGCACCGGAGCGAAGGGTGAAGCCCCGAACGCCGCCGCCCAAGAGTCCGAAGCGCGCGCGGCGGCCACCGCCCTCGAACGCCCGGCGGCCGCAGGGCCGTCGATGGAAGCGGTAATCGAGCGTGAGAACCTGAAGACGGCGTTGGCGCAAGTGACGCGCAACAAGGGCGCGGCGGGCGTCGATGGGATGACCGTCGATGAGTTGCCGGCCCACCTGAAGGAGCACTGGCTAGCGATCCGAGCCCAGTTGCTTGAGGGCACCTACAAGCCGCAGCCGGTGCGGCGGGTGGAGATACCGAAGACGTCGGGCGGCCTGCGGCCGCTCGGCATCCCGACGGTGCTCGACCGCTTGATCCAGCAGGCGGTGATGCAGGTGCTGCAGGCGGATTGGGACGGGACGTTCTCCGAGACCAGCTTCGGCTTCCGGCCGGGGCGCTCGGCGCATCAGGCGGTGGAACGGGCGCAGACGTACATTGCGGCCGGCCGCAGCTTCGTGGTGGACATCGACCTGGAGAAGTTCTTCGACCGGGTCAACCACGACATCCTGATGAGGCTCGTTGCCAAGCGGGTGACTGACAAGCGCCTCCTGAAGCTGATCCGCGGATTCCTGAATGCGGGTGTGCTGGAGAGAGGGCTGGTCAGTCCGACGGAAGAGGGTACGCCGCAGGGCGGTCCGCTCTCGCCGCTATTGTCGAACCTGATGCTGGATGTGCTGGACAGGGAACTGGAAAGACGCGGCCATCGCTTCGTGCGCTACGCCGATGACTGCAACATCTATGTGCGCAGTCGGAAGGCGGGCGAGCGGGTGCTGGCGGGCATCGAACGGTTCCTCGAAAAGCGCCTCAAGCTCAAGGTCAACAAAGCCAAGAGCGCGGTCGCCAAACCGAGCGTTCGCAAGTTCTTGGGCTTCAGCTTTATCGGTGGGAAAGAACCGCGTCGGCGCATCGCGCCGCAGGCACTTGCCCGCTTCAAGGCGAAGGTCCGAGGACTGACACGACGCACCTGCGGCCGAAGCCTCGCGCAGATTGCCAAGGAACTATCGCGCTATCTGATCGGATGGCGCGGCTACTTCGGCATCTGCCAAACCCCGTCGGTGTTGCGCACACTTGACGAATGGCTCAGGCGGCGGTTGCGCGCCATCGCCTGGAAACAATGGAAGCGCGGTGACACTCGCTTTGCCGAGCTGCGACGCTGCGGCGTCGGCCGGGATCTGGCGGCACAAACCGCCGGCAGCCCGCATGGCCCTTGGCGGCTCGCGAACAGCCCCGCGCTCACCATCGCCATGCCAATCGCGTTCTTCAGGGCACTCGGCTTGGCTTCCGTCGCGGCACAGCAGCCCGCATAATCCACCGAACCGCCGGATACGGACCCGTATGTCCGGTGGTGTGGGAGTTGCGCCTTGCAAGCGCGTTGAAGTCTGCCGTCTGAGATGACGGCCGCGGCAAAGCCTAGCGAGCAGCCGCGAACCGAGTCTTGCGTGGCGTCCGGTAACGGCCGTTGCGAAGCGTAGACAGGGAGGTTGTAGGCCGGAATGAAGTGAACGGGAAAATAGCCCCGAAATCGAACGTGATCGGAGTAGCCGACCCTGTCTCTCAAAGGGGAAGGCGGAACCGCAGGCCGCGACAACGCGAGCGGTCAGAGGTGCTCCCGGGGTTCGTACCGCCAGCATGCAATCAAAGGAAGCAGCGTGAACAAGGGAGATCCATCCGGTTCAAGCGCAAGCTTGTAAGACCTGCCAAGCCGCTGAGGTGAGAAGGGTCTGACGACCGGGTGGAAGTCAGACTGACCGATAGTACTCCGAGGACGGGAGAGCCGGCCACATGGGGAAGCGGTCAGCGGTAGTTGAATTGTTCTTGGGCGACATGGGCTCCATTCAACGGGAGTTACGGCCTTCTATGCAAAGAGAAGATCAGCTGACCATGGAAACGAAACTTGAACAAATAGCAGTGAAAGCTCGGCGCGAGACAAATCTTCGCTTCACCTCGTTGGCCCATCACATCACGCGCGACCGAGTGCAAAAGAATCTATTACAGATTCCGAAGCGCTCCGCCGCCGGGGTGGACGGACAGACGGTGGAGGCGGCGAAGGAGAGCTTCGAGGACTGGATAGGGCCAATGCTCCAATCCATCCATCGCCAGGGATATCGGGCGCCGAACATTCGGCGGGTCTATATCCCCAAGCCCGGTAAGACGGAGAAGCGCCCCCTCGGGGTTCCAACTGTCGCCGACCGGGCGCTCCAGCGCAGCACGGCTGAGGTGCTGGCCGCTATTTACGAGCAGGACTTCTTACCCTGCTCGTTCGGCGGCAGGCCGAAGCTCAGCGCCCATCATGCCTTGGCGACCCTCAATGAGGTGATCGCCGGCGGCATGATCAGCTGGGTGTTGGAGGCGGATTTGAAGAACTTCTTCGGGAGTCTCGATCATGATCGGGTCCTCCGGTTTGTCGAACATCGAGTCGGTGATCCGCGCCTGATCAGCTTGATCCGGCGCTGGTTGAAAGCGGGCATCCTGGAAGACGGAGCGGTGCACCCGAGCGAACAAGGAACGCCACAAGGCGGATCGATCAGTGTGCTTTTGAGCAACCTCTACCTTCATTACGTTCTCGACCTCTGGTTCGAACGCGTGGTGAAGGGTCGGTTGCGGGGCGAAGCCCGACTGGTGCGCTATATCGACGACTTTGTGATCTGCTTCCAATATCGATCGGACGCCACCCGCGTACAGGAGGCCTTGCGTCTTCGGTTGGGGAAGTTCGGCCTCACTCTAGAGCCGACCAAGACCAAGTTGGTCGAGTTTGGTCGGTTCGCGCAAAGACATGCGGGCAAACGCGGCAGAAACCGCCCGGAAACAATCTACTTTCTGGGGCTGACGCTCTATTGCACGCGAAACCAAAAAGGCAACTTCAAGGTTGGGATGCGCACCGAGAAATCTCGGCTAAAGCGCAGCCTTATGTCTCTGCAGGAGCTGATGCGGCAAATACGGCATTACAAGATCAGTGACCAGGCCGATGAAATCAACCTCGTCCTGCGCGGCCACTATGGCTATTACGGCGTCGCCGGAAATCTCCGGAGCCTCGTAAAAGTCTATCGGGCCGTGGAGCGTTACTGGCGCGGAATGCTGCGCAGCCGCAGCTGGGCAGGCCGACGCCTCACTTGGGACGCCTTCAACCAAATCAAAGAACGGACACCGTTGCTGAAGCCTAAGCTGCGCCTCCCTTATCGGGAGCTGCAAGCGCTTGCAGTGCTGTGAACCAACTGTCGAAGAGCGTCGGTGCGGGAAATCCGCACGCCACGTTCTGTGGGAACCGGGGGCGGGCGACCGCCTCCGGTGACCCGGTGGGAGAAGCCGCGAGGCTTCCCCCTATCCCGATTTGGGGGACGATGCGGAAGGATTTTCGCGGTTTGCCGATCCCGTTCAATCATGCAGCTTCATGTCGCGGATCATCTCCTCGAACTCCGCCTGCGTCGGGGTCGCCAGCGAGGCCTGCGGCGCGCTGCTCGTCGCGGTGGATACGTCGCACTGCGAGGCACCGCGCGAAGGTTCAAAGATTGCGGTCAGGCTCGCCCAGCAGACGAGGAGGGCCACGATCCAGTCCAGTACATTGGATGCCGTCATTGCAGCACCAGCATCAGCATTTCCATGCCCTGATGCTGCAGCCGACTCGGGCTTCGCGCAATTCGGAAGCTACGAAACGTAACTTCGGCGTTGCCGAGCGGGTTATCCGTACCGAGCGAGTGCAACACACCGTCATTGCGAGGAGCGTCAGCGACGACGCAATCCATTTCTCCGCTTGCGGCACGATGGATTGCTTCGCTCCGCTCGCAATGACGGCGGGCGGAGCGCAAAACTAAAATTGTGACGCTGCCGCTACAGCGACGATCCGCTCCGCGCGCGGCGCCCCTCGATCGGATAGGCGGGGTCGTTGAAGCCCGGCGTCGAGGGATGGCCGGTGACGACGAGGCGGTCGATCAGAGCTTCGTCCTCGGCGGTGAAGCGATAGTCGAGCGCGCGGATGTAGTCGTCCCATTGCGCTTCGGTGCGCGGCCCCGCGATCACGGCGCTGACGAACGACGAGTTCAGTACCCAGGACACCGCGAACTGCCCGGCGGTGATGCCTTTGCTCTCGGCGTGGCGCTTGATTTCCTGCGCGAGCTCGAGCGATTCCGGCCGCCACTCGGTCTGCATCATGCGCTTGTCGTTGCGCCCCGCACGCGTGTCCGCGGGTGGCGCCGCGTCGGGCGCGTATTTGCCGGTAAGCACGCCGCGCGCCAGCGGGCTATAGGGCACGATGCCGAGCCCGTAATAGGCGCAGGCCGGGAAATGCTCGACCTCCGGCATCCGGTTCATCGCATTGTAATAGGGCTGGCTCGCGACCGGACGGTCGATGCCGAGCCGGTCGCAGATGTTGCAGATCTCGGCGACGCGCCAGGCGCGGTAGTTGGAGACGCCGAAATAGCGCACCTTGCCGGCGCGGATCAGGTCGCCCATCGCGCGCACCGTCTCGTCGAGCGGCGTCGCGTGGTCTTCCTTGTGCAGATAGTAGACGTCGATGTAGTCGGTGCCGAGCCGCTTCAGGCTCTCGTCGGCGGCCTGGAACACCCAGCGACGCGACAGCCCGCCGTGGTTAGGATCGTCGCCGATTGGATTGGCGAGTTTTGTCGCGAGCACCCAGTTCGACCGGCTGTTCGAGATCGCGCGTCCGACGACCTCCTCGGACTTGCCGCCATTATAGGCGTCGGCGCTGTCGATGAAGTTGATGCCGGCCTCGCGCGCCTTCGCCACGATCCGCGCCGAGGTCGCCTCGTCGGTCGGTCCGCCGAACATCATGGTGCCGAGGCAAATCGGCGAGACCTTCAGGCCGCTGCGGCCGAGCTGGCGATATTGCATCGGACTTTCCTTTCCTGCGGTCATTCCGGGGCGATGCGCAAGCATCGAGCCCGGAATCTCGAGATTCCGGGTCTGGTCCTTCGGACCATCCCGGAATGACAAAGGATCAACTCTCGTTCTTCAAAATCTTGAACACGCCGTTGGCCATCGCGATACAGCGCTTGTCGACGGTTACCTCGGCCGTGATGAAGATCAGGCTGCGGGTCGAGCGTACCACGCGCGGCCGCGTCGTCAGGATCTCGCCGATCTTGCCGGCCTCGACGAAATGGGTGTCGAGCTGCACGGTTGCAAGCGTCGGCTTGCCCGAGACGTAGCGTGCGGCCATGCCGCAGGCGCGGTCGGCGAAGGTCATGATCACGCCGCCCTGCACGAGGCCGCGGCGATTGTGGTGCTTGTCTTCGGTGATCAGCGCGAGTTCAAGCGCGCCGTCCTTCAACCGTTCCCACAACGGGCCGATCAGGTTCAGGAATCCCGTGGTTTCGGCGATCTTCCAGCCGTCGGATTTGAGTTTGTCCGCGGCCTTGGCCGTCATGAGGTGGGGTCCGTTGCTTGCTGATGATTGATCGCAGGAGGCATGTGGTAGCAGTCATTTCATCAAACGCTGTTGTGTTGTAGTCAAGGTCAATGGCCCGCACATTTGACGATGCCACCCGGCGGAATATCGCAGAGCTCTGTGCCGCATTCGCACGCCTGGCGCCGGCGGACGCCGCGCCGACGTTGAAGCGCGCGGCGGTCGCGATCGCGCTGACCGAAGGCGGCGACGGCAGCGGCACGGCCTTCCTGCTGACCCGCCGCAGCGCGCGCCTGCGCGCCCATAGCGCGCAATGGGCGCTGCCGGGCGGGCGCTGCGATGCCGGCGAGACGCAGGTCGAGGCCGCGCTGCGCGAACTGCATGAGGAGCTCGGGCTCGCACTGTCGGAGCGCGACGTGCTCGGCATGCTCGACGATTATCCGACGCGGTCCGGCTATCTGATCACGCCGGTCGTGGTCTGGGCCGGTGCGCATGCAGCGATCCTCCCGAACCCGGACGAGGTCGCCTCCGTCCATCGCATCGGCCTCGATGCGATCGAGCTGGAGGACGCGTTCAGCTTCGCCACGATCCCTGAAAGCTCGCGCCGCGTGATCCGCTTCCGCCTCGGTGGCCAGCAGATCCATGCGCCGACCGCCGCGCTGATCTATCAATTTCGCGAGGTGCTGGCCGGCCGCAACACCCGCGTCGCCGAACTGGAGCAGCCTGTGTTCGCGTGGAAGTAGCGACGATGATGCTATTTGTGACGCCGCTTGCGGGCGTTCATCTTTATTGATTTCCCCTGCGCACCAGACGAATGCGCCGCGGCCTCGGGTTCCTGAGGCGCCCGCGACACATTCTCGTAACAGGTGAAGCGTGAACGCGTATCCGGAAACGTTCCGCAGTCCGGACGCTCGGCGCGCGCCGATGCGGCGAGCGTCAACGCGCAGGCGGCGACGAGCCAGAGTGCCATTCTCATCGCAATCTCCAGGGCTTTCTCCAAGGCTTTCGTTCGGAGAACACCGCATTGTGGCGAATATTCTGCATCGATCGCGGCATCCGGCCGCTGCGATCCGGACAATTCCGGGCTGACTTCGCGGCCGTGCTTGCTACAACGAGGCCATGCGCCCGCAATTGATTCGCCTGTGCCCTGGATTTGTCGCGCTCGCGCTCGCCGCCGGCGCGCCGTCCGTTTTTGCCGGCGAGGCCGACGCGCTGCCGCCTTCCGTCGCCAATGCGATGGCGCAGGCATCGCCGCAGGCGATCATGGAGTATCGCCGCAAGCTGCAGGAATATCAGGAGGCGCGCGCCGCCTTCGAGCAGGACGCGAGCGCCTATTGGAACGCGATCGCCGAGAAGAGGCGCGGCCGCAATGCCAAGCGGCGCGACCGCGTGCAGATCTCGCTGGACGATTACGTGCTGCAGCAGCCGCCGGTCTATGAGGGTCCGAAGCGGCCGGTCAATCCGGCTCCGGAAGAGGAGGAAGGCAAGCCGCCGCGTCCGCCCAAGACGCTTCCGGTGGCCTCCGATCTGGTCAGGGCGGCGGCCGAGCAATTCCAGTTCACGCCGCAGCGGCCGGCCAGCGAGGTCGAGTTCAAGCGCGCCTATGCGCGCTACGCGCGCGCCGCGGGGCTGACGCCGGAACAGGCGGTGCGGGTCTATTCGTTCGAGACCGGCGGCACCGGCACTTACGACGTACAGGCGGGCATCGAGCACGGCGGCAAGCGCGCCATCTCCACCGCGATGGGCTACAACCAGCTGCTCACCACCAACACCGTCGAGCTATTGGCCGAGCAGGGCCATGAATTCGTGCGGGATCTGACCGAGCGGGTTGCGAGGACGCAGGGGCCCGCGCGCAAGGCGATGGAGCACAAGCTCGCGGTGCTGAAGAAGATGGTCGCGTTCACCCGCACCGTGCCCGACGACTGGTCGGCGCATGCGCGCCTCGCCGATACGCCGCAGGGCTGGGCGTGCCATGCCATGGTGCTCGACATCGATGTCGGCCCGATGCTGCAGACCCACAAGCTGCTGACCTCGGTGATCTTCGCCCGCAACAAGGGCTACAGCCGGCCGCTGACCGCGGCCGAGCTCGAGATGATGAACCTGACCGGCGACGGCACCGGGCTCGACATGGTGACCATGCCGCAGGCGATGCGCGAGCAGGTGCCGACCGCGAACTTCTTCCAGCGCTCCGGCTACGAGCGCAACCCGGTCGCCATCCGCCACAACACGGTGGCCAGGCTGCTTGCCGTCACCAATGAGCGGATGGACTTCAACAGCAACAAGCCGGGCGCGAAGGAATTGGCCGCGGCGTTCTGATACCTGCCGAAAACCGCTAGGGCATTTTCGGTTCTGATTGAATCAGAACCGAAGCCCTAGACTCTTCTTGACGCGTTTTCTTGACGCGAACCGGCGTCCACTTCGCTCGAAAACGCTCTAATTCGAGCCGAACTTGAACTTGCCGTCGCCCTCGAGATAGGGCCCGGAGCGCATGTAGAGCTGGCCGTTCTGGCCGATGAAGAACAGCGTCCCCTTCGGCACCTTCTTGGCGCCCTTCAGCAGCGTGCCGGCGTTGTTGGTGCCCATCTTGTAGGACCAGGTCTTGCCGTCCTTGTCATAGGCGTAGCCCATGTCGGGCTTCAGTTCCCAGGGCGCAGCCTCCTGCGCGAATGCGCAGGTCGTCAGCGCGGCAAACGCCGCAGTCGCAATAAAAGTCTTGGTCAAAAAATGCGTCATGATCCACCTCCGGCCGAGAAAACGGCGTCGTCCCCACGTTTTTGAACAAATCACGAACGATGTTCGCGCGTCAATACGACAATCGGCGCGACCGCTCGCCGGATCGGCGACTTTGTGAATTCCCGCATCAAGCTTGGCGACTATTTTCGCGTTACCGTTTACAAACGCTTTGATTGCCGGAAACACGACCTTGGGATGATCAGGATGAACCACGTCATGAAGATCGGAATCGGTGTCGCTCTGTCGTTCATGACGCTGGCGTCAGTCGCGCAGGCGGACGAGTTCAGGCTCTCCAACAACCAGCGGATCTCCTGCAGCCGCGGCCTGTCCGCCGGCAAGCTCAATACCGCGACCTGCAAGTCCTACGCCTATCTGTTCAATGCCAAGACCTCGGAATATTTCCGCTGCCAGGTCTCGCTGGCGCTGACGCGGGACAACAAGGAGGTCATCAACGTGCAGGCCGACGGCGGCTGCACCAAGAAGCCGCGCATTTTCGAGACCGACGGCAATTACACGTTCGATGCCACCGAGACCGAGCCGCCGAACACCAACTCGTTCTTCGGTCCCGGCGGCTATGCGATCTGGGCGAACGACGTCAACACCCAGAAGATCCGCGGCTGCATCACCATCTCGTCCGGCCTCGGCTCCGACATCTCGAAATGCCTCGACATGACGTTCCAGTGACGTCGGCGCGGGCCGCGTGATGCGCAAGCTGCGCCCGGCCCCGCTGTGCCGCTCCTGGCTGTTTCTCGAAGGCGCCAACGAGGACGTGCTGCAGCACGCGGCCGCCAGCGGCGCCGACGTGCTGATCCACGAGCTCGAGGATTTTACCCCGCCGCCGCTGCGCCCGAAGGCGCGGGCCTTGGCGGCCGAGCTCTACGCCGCCTGGCGCGACCAGGGCGTGATGGTCGCGGTCCGCGTCAATCCGCTGGACCAGGACGGCATGGACGATCTCGCCGCCGTGATGCGCGGACGTCCGGATATCGTCGCGCTGCCGAAGGTCGCCGAGCCGCACCATGTCGTCAGGCTTGACGAGGCGGTGACGCGGTTCGAGCGCGACTGCGGTATCGCCGAGGGATCGACATCGCTGCTGCCGAATATCGAGTTCGCGCGCGGTCTGGTGCAGACCGGTGCGATCGCCATGGCGAGCCGGCGCGTCATCGGTTGCCTGATGGCCTCCGAAGACCTCGCCGCCGATCTTGGTGCCGAGCGCGGCAGCGATGGCCTGGAGCTCGCTTACGCGCGGCAGCGCTTCATCGTCGAATGTCGTGCCGCTGATGTCGTCGCGGTCGATTGTCCCTACACCTGGAGCGACGCTGAAGGCGTCGAACGCGACACGATCTGGGCGCGGCGGCTGGGTTACGCCGCAAAGAGCCTGGTCGATCCCGCGCATGCCTCGATCGTCAACGGGGTCCTGACGCCGGGCGAGGAGGAGATGCGCCGGGCGGGCAGGATCGTCGCGGCGTTCGAAGCGGCGCGGACAAAGGGCTTTGGGCGCGTCGAACTTGACGGCTCGCTGCTCGAGGTGCCGACCTATTCCAATGCAAAACGCCTGATCGCGCGCGGCGAAGCGCTGCGCGCGATCGATCGCGACACATGAGCCTGACCAGAGGCGATGCCTCAGGAGGCTGGCTCTTTCTCAGAGAAATGCATGCGTGAGCGGGCGAACTTCTTGACGCCCATCGGCTTGCCGAACAGGTAGCCCTGGACCTGATCGAAATCCATTTCGTGCGCGGCGAGAAAGTCCGCACGCGTCTCGACTCCCTGGGCCACGACCTGCGCGTCGTTGTCGTGGGCCAGCTCCACGACACGCCGGCACACCGTCTGCTTCAGGCGCTGATCCGCGCAGCCGGTGACGAATTGATGGTCGACCTTGAGCTGGACGAACGGAAAGTTCGGCAGTCCCAGCAAAGACGGCCAGTTCGCGCCGACATTGTCGATCGAGATGCCGATATTGTGCAGTCGAACGCGCCGGGCGACATCGATCGCCAGATCCAGATTGTCGACCACCTCGGTGCTGTCGATCTCGATCAAGAGGCCCGCGAAGGCCGCATGATCCGGCATCCGGTAACAGAGCTCGCGCACGGCATGATCGTCGGCGAGGAAGGAGATCGGCAGATTGATCGAGAGATTGACCGGCCCGATCTGCTCGATGAGATAGCGCCAGTCCTCGATTGCGCGCTCGATCACGAACTCGGACAGCGCATGAAAATGCGGATCGCTTTCGTCCGGGATGAAGTAGGCCGGCGGCACGACGCCCCAGGCAGGGTGGCGCATCCGGATCAGCGCCTCGGCGCCGCTCGGGACCAGCGTCCGGAGATGAATTTTCTGCTGATACCACAGCTCGAGCCAGCCGGCCTTCAGCGCTTCGGGCACGTCCACCGCCGGGCTCGGCGCGGGTTCAAGCGGCATCAACGACGCAAGACTGTCGCGAAGGGTCCCGGCGCTGAACGGCGTCGACAGCGCCGGCAGCATGGCGATGCCGTACTCGTCGCCGATTTGCCGGACCGCCTTGACGATGATCGAGTCCGGCTGCCCGATGACGAGGACCTTGCCGCCATAGTCCTTTCTCACCAAAGTCTCGAGAATTTTACTGACTTCGATGCCGTCCACGGACACGCCGAGCACCAGGAGATCGGGCCGTTCCGCGTCCAGAACGGTGTCGAGTTCCAAAGCCTGGCTGCATTCACTGGTGATGAAGCCGAGGTCTTCCAGCGCCTCGGCGAGGAAGGTCCGAAGGTGTTTTTTGCTGTCCGCAATGCATGCGCGTGGGGTCAGCTTGCGATGTCCGAACCAGCCGGCTCGCGTGCGTTCGATGTGACTGATGTGATTCATGCCCCGCCTTGTCCGTAGTTACCCCGGCTTGACTCGTACATCCTAGAGCGGCGGCAATCATGGAAATTTCTGGATCATACATTGATTGCCCCGCTAACCTTAAAGGATTCAATTCGATTCAAATGGCGCTGGAATCGCGGCGTCTCACCGCTGTTACACCTGCAACAAATGCGTCATCTGACATTCATGAGCGCGATCGCGTCCCGACTTTGCACATCGGCAGAAACACTGTGCGCGTGTGTCATCGAGAGACGGCGTTAATGACTGTGTTGTCGCGTCGACGCCGACGCGGAACTGCGTCATTGTCGGACATCAGATCGCATCATGCAGAGTGCTGCGCGGAGCGCCGACGGCGAATCAGATCACCCGTTTTGTGATGCCAATGCAGATGTGCGTGACGTCGTCGCTGCTGTTCGCAACGTCTCCCGCATCAACGCGCAGTAGCCGATCAGCGCGGCACAAGCGACGGCTGCAAGCAACAGGAATGCAGCGCTGCAACCGGCATGGACGACAATGAATCCGGCGATAGCGGTGCTCAAGCCGACATCCGGGGCCGCAAGCCGATCTTCGCTGCTTCGTTGCGGCCGGTCCGCGCCGCGAACGCCCTGGGTCCGACAATGCCAAGTGTCCCGCGGCGATCGCCGGCGCGAACACCGGGCCGCTAGCGGCCGCCAGCGGCTGGGTCGCGGCGACCAACTCGAAGCGGTCGCCCGGTCGCGCGGAGAGTTCCCGCGCAGGTAAGGTGGTGTTGCTATCGGGGATTTCCGCCGCGCATGCGTCATTTGGATGGGTTGACCCGGCGGGGGTGTCCGGCCAATTTCCGGCCGGCTTAAGGGGAGAATAATACTCATGAATTCCAAGTTGATGGCTGCCGCGATCGTGGCAGCCAGCGTTTTGTCCGCGCCTGTCGCACAGGCCGAGCAGTTCATTAACGTGCTCACCGGCGGCACCTCCGGCGTCTACTATCCGCTCGGTGTCGCGATGGGGAAGATCTACGGCGACAAGATCCCCGGCGTGAAAACCCAGGTGCAGGCGACCAAGGCCTCGGTCGAGAACCTGGTGCTGCTGCAGCAGGGCCGCGGCGAGATCGCCTTCACGCTCGGCGATTCGCTCAAAGCCGCCTGGGAAGGCGACGCCGAGGCCGGCTTCAAGAACAAGCTCGACAAGCTGCGCACCATCGGCGCGATCTATCCGAACTACATCCAGATCGTCGCGACCGCCGAGAGCGGCATCAAGACGCTCGCCGATCTCAAGGGCAAGAGCCTGTCGGTCGGCGCGCCGAAGTCGGGCACCGAGCTCAACTCGCGCGCGATCCTCGCGGCCGCCGGCATGAGCTACAAGGATCTCGGCAAGGTCGAGTACCTGCCGTTCGCCGAATCGGTGGATCTGATGAAGAACCGCCAGCTCAACGCCACGCTGCAGTCCGCCGGCCTCGGCGTCGCCTCGCTGAAGGACCTCTCGACCTCGAGCGAGATCACCGTGGTCGCCGTGCCGAAGGAGACCGTCGACAAGATCGGCCCGCCGTTTGTCTCCGTGATCATCCCGGCTAATACCTATACCGGCCAGGACAAGGACGTGCCGACCGCCGCGGTCGTGAACTACCTCGTGACCTCGAGCGCGGTGTCGGACGATCTCGCCTATCAGATGACCAAGCTGGTCTACGAATCGCTGCCGGAACTCGCCAATGCCCACGCCGCGGGTAAGGAGATCAAGCTCGAGGCCGCCGCGACCGGCAACCCGGTTCCGCTGCATCCCGGCGCGATCCGCTATTACAAGGAGAAGGGCCTGATCAAGTAGGGCCGGAACGTCTGCTCCTTGCCGTCATTGCGAGGAGCGAAGCGACGAAGCAATCCATCTCTCCCCTGTGGCGCGATGGATTGCTTCGCTTCGCTCGCAATGACGTGGCGCGTTTTTCCTGTCCCGGCTTTCGGTGGGCGGACTCAGTGGATATAAGCGCTGTTGGCACGGCGGGGGACTGATCATATGCAGCAGCAGGTTGAGGGCGAGCAGCCCATCAAGGTTGAATTCGACAATTTCGAGCATGGCTTTCCGGAAGGCTTCGGCCCGGGTGCCTGGGGGCATCTGGCCTATGCCATCGGTCTCGCCTTTGCGGTGTTCCAGCTCTATGTCGCGGCTTTCAACTACCTGCCGAGCCAGGTGGTGCGCGGCGTCCATGTCGGCTTCCTGATCCTCCTGACCTTCGGCCTGATCGGCAATTTCACCGCCAAGACCGATTTCGGCCGCGCGGTGAGTTGGATCGTCGGCGTCGCCGGGTTCCTCTGCGGGCTCTACCAGTGGATCTTCTATGCCGACCTGATCGCCCGCGACGGCGATCCGACCAACATGGACCTCGCGGTCGGCACGCTGCTCGCGGTCCTGATCTTCGAGGGCACGCGGCGGCTGATGGGGGCGGCGCTGCCGCTGATGTGCGGCGCCTGTCTGCTCTACTGGTTCTTCGGCCAATATCTGCCGTCGCCGTTCAATCACCGCGGCTATGACTTCGACCAGATCGTCACCCATCTCTCGTTCGGCACTGAAGGCTTCTACGGCGTGCCGATCTACGTCTCGGCAACCTACATCTTCCTGTTCATCCTGTTCGGCTCGTTCCTGGAACGCGCCGGCATGATCCAGCTGTTCACCGACGTCTCGCTCGGCCTGTTCGGCCGCACCCGCGGCGGCCCCGCCAAGGTCGCGGTGTTCGCTTCGGGCATGATGGGTACGATCTCGGGTTCGGGCGTCGCCAATGTCGTTACCGTCGGCCAGTTCACGATCCCCCTGATGATCAAGTTCGGCTATCGCCGCGCCTTCGCCGCCGGCGTCGAGGCCACCGCCTCGATGGGCGGCCAGATCATGCCGCCGGTGATGGGCGCGGTCGCCTTCATCATGGCCGAGACGCTCGGCGTGCCCTATTCGGAGATCGTCAAGGCCGCGGTGATCCCGGCGATCCTCTATTTCGCCTCGGCGTTCTGGATGGTGCATCTGGAGGCCGGCAAGCACGGCCTCGTCGGCATGAAGCGCTCGGAGATCCCGAGCGCCTGGAAGGCGCTGGTGGCGCGCTGGTACCTGGTGTTGCCGCTCGCGGCGCTGGTCTACATGCTGTTCGAGGGCTTCACGCCGCTCTATGCCGGCAGCATGGGCCTTGCGCTCACGGTCGCGCTGATCCTCGGCGCCAGCATCACGCTCGGCTTCTCCAACACCATCGTGCGCTCCATCTTCTGGATCGGCCTCGCGCTGGTGGTTGCCGCGGTGTCGCGCCACGGCATCGAGATCGTTCCGGTCGCGAGCGTCGTCGCCGGTTTGATCGTCATCGCGGCGATCACCCGCGGCGGCCGCGCCACGCTGAAAGCCTGCCGCGACTCGCTCGCCGACAGCGCCAAATCGGCGCTGACGGTCGGCATGGCCTGCGCCATCGTCGGCACCATCATCGGCATGATGACGCAGACCGGCGTCGGCACCATCTTCGGCAGCTGGATCATCGGGCTCGGCGCCAAGAGCCTGTTCCTGGCGCTGATCATGACCATGCTGCTGTCGATCCTGCTCGGCACCGGCATCCCGACGATCCCGACCTACATCATCACCGCGGCGCTGGCTGCACCGGCGCTCGCCAAGCTCGGCGTGCCGCTGATCGCAAGCCACATGTTTGCGTTCTACTACGGCATCATGGCCGACCTCTCGCCGCCGGTTGCGCTCGCGGCCCTGGCGGCGGCGCCGATCGCCAAGGAGAACCCGGACAAGATCGGCTGGGAGGCGATGCGGATCGCGCTGGCCGGCTACGTCATTCCGTTCATCTTCGTCTATTCGCCGGCGCTGATGCTGCAGACCGGGGATCCGATGCAGGCGCAACTCGGCTTCTACGGCGCGGTGGCGCTGGCGACCTTCAAGGCGCTGGTGGCGATCGGATTGTTCGGCATCGTCGCGATCGGCTTCCTGTTCACGCGGCTGACTTTCATCGAGATCCTGGTCGCGTTCGGCGCCGCGCTCTGCCTGCTCGGCGATTTCCCGTTCTCGGATACAGCGGGCTTCACGCTCGCTGCTGCTGTCGTGCTATGGCAATGGCGGCAGCGTCCGCGCAATGCGGTGGCGGCGGCTTGAGCCTCTGCCTCGCTTCCGCGGGAGTCGTGAAGGCGCTGTCGATCGCGGCCTTCACGCTCGCCTGGACGCATTCGATCGAGAAGAGCGCCTGGCAGGAGGACTGGCTGGTCACGCCGGCCGGGCTCACGCTGCAACAGGCGCGCGTCAAGGGCACGGGCGCCGGCATGGAGCCGCGGCCGGAGGCGCGCCTCGTCGATGGCTGGTTTCAATGGTCGCCCCCGCCGGCGCCAAGGGCGGAGGTCGTGCTCGGCAATTCCGGCGCCGCGGGTGAATGGCACCTGTGCCAGGAGGGACACTGCCAGACGCTATCGGAGATTATCGGGCATCCGATCGGTGCTAATGTCACGACGATGAGTGTTTGCGAGAATCCGTAGTAAGTATCCGTAGCCCGCATGAGCGGAGCGATATGCGGGGGATAGCGCTCCCGGATATCGCTTCGCTCATCCGGGCTACAGTCACGACAAGAACAACAAGGGAGAAAGACCGATGGATCGGCTCAAGGGCAAGGTTGCGATGGTGGTCGGCGCGGGTTCGATCGGGCCCGGCTGGGGCAATGGCAAGGCGACCGCCGTCACCTTTGCGCGCGAGGGCGCCAGCGTCTTCTGCGTCGATCGCAACGGCGCCGCGGCGGAGGAGACCGTCGGCATCATCACCGGCGAGGGCGGCAAGGCTGTCGCATTCACCGCCGATGTCTCGCGTGCCGGCGAGGTGGAGGCGATGGTCGCGGCCTGCCTCAAGGCCTATGGCCGCATCGACGTGCTCGACAACAATGTCGGCATCGCCGAGGTCGGCAGCGTGGTGGAAGTTGGGGAAGCCGAGTGGGACCGCGTCTTCGCGGTCAACCTCAAGAGCGCCTATCTGTCGATGAAGCACGTCATTCCCGTCATGATCAAGCAGGGCGGCGGCTCGATCATCAACATCTCCTCGATCGCCTCGATCCGCCATGTCGGCATTTCCTATGTCAGCTACAACGCGAGCAAGGCCGCGATGAACCAGATGACGCGCTCGACCGCGGTCGAGTTCGCCTCGAAGCATGTGCGCGTCAACGCGATCCTGCCCGGACTGATGAAGACACCGATGGTCGCGCATTCGGCCAGGCTGGCGCAGAGCTACGCCAAGGGCGATGTCGAGGCGATGTGGCGCGCCCGCGACGCGCAGGTGCCGATGGGGCATATGGGCGACGCCTGGGACGTCGCCAATGCCGCGCTGTTCCTGGCGTCGGACGAATCGAAGTATGTCACCGGCATCGAGCTCGTGGTCGACGGCGGCATCACCTCCAAGTCGGGTGCTTGAAGTCGGGCGCCTGAGCAGCGAACTTCGCTTTACCTCGCCCCGCGTGCGGGGAGAGGTCGGAATGCATCGCTAGATGCATTCCGGGTGAGGGGGATTCTCCGCAAATGCAGCTATCGCCGGTTACGCGGAGACAGCCCCTCACCCCAACCCTCTCCCCGTAAAGAACGGGGAGAGGGAGCGCAGTGCTGTCGCGGCGGCTATTCATCCGAACCTCATGGCGTTTTAGGCCTCCACGCTGAGCTCGGCGCGGTCGAGCTCTTCCTCGACCAGATGGAATGCGTCGTCGCCGATCGCCTCGATGCGGCGCAGATTGAGCAATGCCTGACGCGCCGCGGCGATGGCGCGGCGGCGCAGCGGATCCGACGGCAGCTCGCGTGAGGTCAGGCCGCCGTCGGGATCATTCTCCGCGCGCAGCAGCACGGCGCGATATTCGAGCCGCAGGATCTCGGCCTCTTCCGACGGGTCGGCGTCGATCTCGTCGAGCGCGGCGCGAAACACCACGCCGCGGGCATGGGCCGCCTCGCGTCCGACCGGATCGTCGTCCGCGAAATTCAACGCCAGGATCAACGGCCGCAGCGTCAGTCCCTGGATCACGAGCGAACCGAGCACTACGGCAAACGCCGTCAGCAGGATCAGATCGCGATACGGAAACCATTCAGGGAGCGCAAACGCCGCCGCCAGCGTGACGATGCCGCGCATTCCGCACCAGGACACGATGAAGCCGCGCTTCAAGGTCGGCACGGCGTCCACCACGTGGGCCGGCAGCAGGTTGCGCGCCTTCAGTGTGCGCAGCAGCGCGCCGTAGGGCATCACCCAGAGGATGCGAGCGAGGATCACGACGGCGAGGATCGCGGCGGCAAAGCTGCAATATTTCCACCGCACCTCGTCGTCGAGTCCGGACCAGATCGGGCGCAACTGCAGGCCGATCAGCATGAAGGCGAGCACGTTGAGCACGAACACGACGGTTTCCCACACCGCGTAGGACGACACGCGCAGCCGCGCCGATGTGCGGGCCGGCGCGGTGCGCGAGATGGTGATCGCATAGGCGATGATGGTGAGGATGCCGGACAGCCCGAGATGCTCGGCAATGATCCACACCATGAAAGTGCCGCCGAACTGCGTGATGATCGCGCTCGGTGCCTCGGTGATGCGACGCGTGATCATCATCCAGACTTGCGCGAACAGGAAGCCGGCGGCGAGGCTGCCGACCAGCGCAATCGTGATGGACGGCACGAACTCGCGGATCTTCATGTGCTCGGCGGCGACGAGGCCGACCGCGACGCGATAGATGAGCAGCGCGCTGGCATCGTTGAGCAGGCTTTCTCCTTCGAGGATCTTCTGGATCCGGTAGGGCAGGTTGACCTGGCGCAGGATCGCGGTGGCTGCGGCCGCGTCCGGCGGTGCCACGATGGCGCCGAGTGCGATCGCAACCGCCCATGGCATGTCCGGGCGCAGCCAATGCGCGACCACCGCGACCGCCGCTGTGGTGACGCCGACCGCGACCACCACCAGCGTCGAGACCGGCAGCCAGTTGTTACGGAGATCGCGCAGCGAAGTGTCGAACGCGGCGTCGAGCAGCACCGGCGCGACGAACAGCGCCAGCGCCAGTTTCGGTTCCAGCGCCCAGGTCGGGGCCCACGGCAGCAGCGTCAGCAGCACGCCGCCGAGCGCCAGGAAGGTCGGGTAGGGCACCTTGATCCGCCGCGCCAGCGCCGATAGCGCCACCGCCGCGAGCAACAGCCCGATGATCCATTCGAATGTGAGCAAGCCGAACCCCCGATGCAGCCGATCGTCGCAATTGACGTATAATCCAGCGTGTGGTTTTGCGGCAAATGGCGCGCCGCCGGGCATCGGAGGCCGGCGGTTCGGGCGCGGAAGAGGGACGATTTGTCGGCGATCAGGATGCGACGCAAACCTGCAAATCTGGCCGCGATGCTGGTCTGTGTCGGCCTGTCGGGCGCGCTGATGACGGGCGTTGCGCGCGCCACCGGCAGCGAACCGGGCGAGGATGTGCAGGCCAACGCCGGCCCCTGCATCGCGGCGGCAGCGGCCGCCGATGACGACAAGATCATCGATGTCTGCGGCGCGCTGATCGACAATGAGAAGGCGACGAGGCCCGATCGCGTTAAGGCGCTGATGGCGCGGGCGGGCGCCTATGACCGCAAGCAGATGATCGATCGCGCGATCGCAGACTATGACACCGCGCTCAAGCTCGATCCATCGCTTGCCGATGCGCATAATGCGCGCGGCGAGCTGTGGCGCCGCAAGGGCGACCGGCCGAAGGCGATCCTGGATTTTGGTGCTGCCGTCAAGCTCGACCCCAATCACGCCGCCGCCAGGGCCAACTACAAATCGCTGTCGCTGGAGCTGGAGCGGATCGGCGCCATGATGGCGGTCGCCGGCAAGCCGAGCTTCGATTGCCGCAAGGCGCGCCGGCCGGTGGAGAAGGCAATCTGCGCCAATCCCACGCTTGCCGATCTCGATCGCGAGATCGTCGCATCCACCTTCCGCACGGTGCGCGAGGCGCAGACCCCGCGCGAGGCGCGCGAGCTGCAGCGCGCGCAGGATCAGTTCATCGCCCGCCGCAATGCCGACTTCGGCAAGCCGGGCTACGATCTGGAAAAGGCGATGCGCGAGCGGCTGCAGCGGATCAACGGCGTCGACGGCTACTAGTGCTCCGTTCCGATCGAAGCGGAATGAGCTCTAGATTCTTGTTTTGACGCGTTTTCTTCACGCGAACCGGGACCCACCTCGCTCGAAAACGCTTTGCTCCGACCCGGCCGAAGGTCGCGGTCATTTCGGCTTGAAACGGCGCCACTTCCCGTGACAATGGTCGGCAAATGACGCGCGACCGCGCGAGGGAGAAACGCGATGAATATCCAGCAGAGCCGGTATCATGAGGTGTATGCACGCTCGCTCCGGGACCCCGAGGGCTTTTGGGCGGAAGCGGCGCGCGAGATCGACTGGATCGAGCCGGCCAAGAAGATCTTCGATCCCTCCATGGGCGCCTATGGGCGCTGGTTCGCGGGCGCCGTGGTCAACACCTGCTACAACGCGCTGGATCGCCATGTCGCCGGCGGCCGCGCCGGCCAGGTCGCGCTGATCCACGATTCGCCGCTCACCAACACGATCACCAAGTTCACCTATTCCGAATTGTTGGAGGAAGTGCAGACGCTGGCTGCGGTGATGCAGGATTTCGGCGTGGCGAAGGGCGATCGCGTCATCCTCTATATGCCGATGGTGCCGGAGGCCGTCGTCGCGATGCTCGCCTGCGCGCGGATCGGCGCGGTGCACAGCGTGGTGTTCGGCGGCTTCGCGGCCAAGGAGCTTGCGACCCGCATCGATGACGCCAAGCCGAAGCTGATCTTCTCGGCGAGCTGCGGCATCGAGCCCGGGCGCATCGTGCAATACAAGCCGCTGCTCGACGAGGCGATCCGCCTCGCCGGCAGCAAGCCCGAGACCTGCATCATCCTGCAGCGGCCGCAGCAGGCTTGCGAGCTCACCGCGGGCCGCGATCATGACTGGGCGACGCTGCGCCGCGCCGCATTCGACGCCGGCAAGGCCGCGCCGTGCGTGCCGGTAGCCGCCACCGATCCGCTCTACATCCTCTACACGTCGGGCACGACCGGAATCCCGAAGGGCGTGGTGCGCGACAATGGTGGTCATCTCGTCGCGCTGAAATGGTCGATGCACAATCTCTACGGCGTGAAGCCCGGCGAGATCTGGTGGTGCGGCTCCGACATCGGCTGGGTGGTCGGCCATTCCTACATCGTCTATGGCCCGCTGATCCACGGCGCGACCACCATCATGTACGAGGGCAAGCCGATCGGCACGCCGGATGCCGGCGCGTTCTGGCGCGTGATCAGCGAGCACAAGGCGGTCGCCTTCTTCACCGCGCCGACCGCGTTCCGCGCGATCAAGAAGGAAGACCCCGAAGGCAAGTTCATCCGGAATTACGATCTCTCGAGCTTCCGCACCCTGTTCCTCGCCGGCGAGCGCGCCGATCCGCCGACCGTGGAGTGGGCCGAGCAGCAGCTGAAGGTGCCGGTCATCGACCACTGGTGGCAGACCGAGACCGGCTGGTGCATCGCCGGCAATCCGGTCGGGCTCGGCCAGCTGCCGGTCAAGCACGGCTCGCCCACGGTGCCGATGCCGGGCTATCAGGTCGACATCGTCGACGAGGCGGCAAAGCCGGTGGCGGCTGGCACGATGGGCTCGATCGTCATCAAGCTGCCGATGCCGCCGGGCTGCCTGCCGACGCTGTGGCAGCAGGACGATCGCTTCAGGGACGCCTATCTCTCGGAATTCCCCGGCTACTACAAGACCTCGGATGCCGGCTACAAGGATGCGGACGGCTATGTCTGGGTGATGGGCCGCACCGACGACATCATCAATGTCGCCGGCCACCGGCTCTCCACCGGCGGCATGGAGGAGATCCTCGCCTCGCATCCCGATGTCGCCGAATGCGCCGTGCTCGGCGTCAAGGACGCGATCAAGGGCGAGGTGCCGTGCGGCTTCCTGGTACTGAAGGCCGGCGTGACCAAGCAGCCCGCCGAGGTCGAGAAGGACGTCGTGGCGCTGGTGCGCGACAAGCTCGGGCCGGTCGCCGCGTTCAAGCTCGCGATCACGGTGGCGCGGCTGCCGAAGACCCGTTCCGGCAAGATCCTGCGCGGTACCATCAAGAAGATCGCCGACGGCGAGCCCTGGACCATGCCGGCGACGATCGAGGACCCGAAGGTGCTCGACGAAATCGGCGAGGCGCTGAAGGGGAAGGCGTAGCTCTTGTTGCCTTGCCCCGCTTGCGGGGAGAGGCCGGGTCGCATGGCAATGCGATCCGGGTGAGGGGGGCTCCGCGCGCTCGCTGCATTCATTCTGCGGAGGCGGCCCCTCACCCCAACCCTCTAAGAGCGAGCAGCGCTCGTCTCGACCCCGCAAGAGCGGGGCGAGGGAGTGCTGGCACCTCCCGCGCCTGAGGTCGGCACCTGTGGAACAAGACTTCCGCATTCGGAAGCAAAACGGCCTTGATTTTGATGGATTGCCGGGTCATCCCGGCCTCCCTGTCATATGCCATGAGATACGGACCCACGGATGCGATCCATTTCCGCTCGCGCGCCTCTCGCCTTGCTGCTCGCGCTGCCGCTGCTTGCAGGCTGCCTCGAACGCGGCCGATCGCCGATCGCGGAGAGCATGGGCGACGACGATCAGTACTGCCAGGCCGGCGGCAAGGTGGCGGTCGGCTCGCCTGATTACGTCGCCTGCCGCAAGAACCGCGACGTGCAGCGCCAGAACGCCGAAGCCCGCACCGATCGGCGGCAGCGCGATCTCGGCGAATACATGATGAACAATCCCGACCGGCATTGAGCCGCGCCGACGGTCGCCGTCACGCCCATCGCATGCGCTTCCAAGCAAAAACGCGGCAGGTTGCCCTGCCGCGTTTCGTATTCTGCGCTTCGAGTTGCGCGATCCGCGCTTACTCTTCCTCGTCGGCGGGCTTCTTGCCGCCGATCGTCTTCAGCTTGGCGAACACGGCATCGACGTTGAGATCGTCGTGGCGCTCGATCGGCTGATCGTCCAGCTCGTCCTTGCGCGTGGTCTCGGAGGCCGGCAGCAGCGTGGCGCCGCCGTAGACCGTGGTGGTCGGCTTCTCCTTGGCGGCGCGCTGCACCTCGAAATCGAGCTCGATCTGCGAGCACAGGCCGAGCGTCACCGGGTCCATCGGGGTCAGGGTCGAGGCGTTCCAGTGGGTGCGGTCGCGCACGCTAGCGATCGTGGTCTTGGTGGTGCCGACCAGACGCATGATCTGGGCGTCCTTCAGCTCGGGATGGTTGCGGACCAGCCAGAGGATCGCGCTCGGACGCTCATGGCGGCGCGACACCGGGGTGTAGCGCGGGCCCTTCTTCTTGGCGGCGGAGGGCAGCACCACCTTGCTCTCCTGGAGCCTGAGGCGGTAGTTCTGGTCGCGCTCGCCGCGCTCGATCTCCTCGCGGGTCAGCTGGCCGTTGGAAATCGGGTCCATGCCCTTGATGCCCTGCGCGGCGTCGCCGTCGGCGATGGCGCGGACCTCGAGGGGGTGCATTTTGGTAAAATCGGCCACCTGATCGAAGGTCAGGGCGGTATTGTCGACCAACCACACGGCAGTCGCCTTCGGCATCAGCGGTGCGTTGCTCATGGCAAATCTCCTTTGTGCTTCGCCCACCTCTGTCGAGGCGAAGCTGGTAGTCATCGGCGATGACGGGAATTATAGGGCCTATATAAGCCCTCCGGGGGGAATGGCGCAATGGGCCAGCAAAATCGCCTTGACAGCGCCCGAAAGCAGTCCCAAGTCCTTACTCAAATTGGCCGTTCCCCGCCCGCCGGCGAGGGGTGATTCGGTCCCGAGATTGCCCCGAGACAGCCCGATGTCAGCCAAAAAACCCGACCTTAGAATCGTGCTTTGTTCCCCCCGCGGCTTTTGTGCCGGGGTGGTCCGTGCCATCGACACGGTCGAACGTGCCCTCACCATTTATGGTGCGCCGGTCTATGTCCGGCACGAAATCGTCCATAACAAGTATGTGGTCGACAGCCTGAAGACCAAAGGCGCCATTTTCGTCGAGGAATTGGCCGAAATTCCCGACGATACCAACGCGCCGGTGGTGTTTTCGGCCCACGGCGTTCCGAAATCGGTTCCCGCCGAGGCCAAATCCCGCAATTTCTTCTCGTTGGACGCGACCTGCCCGCTGGTGACCAAGGTGCACCGCGAGGCGGCGATCCATTTCAAGCGCGGCCGCGAGATCCTGCTGATCGGCCATTCCCACCACCCCGAGGTGGTCGGCACGCTGGGGCAGCTGCCGGCGGGCGCCGTGACCCTGATCGAGACCGCCGAGGACGCCAAGACCTTTGTTCCGAAGGACCCCAACAACCTCGCCTTCGTGACCCAGACCACGCTGTCGATCGACGACACCGCGGAGATCGTGACGCTGCTCAAGCAGCGCTTCCCGAACGTCAATGGTCCGCACAAGGAAGACATCTGCTACGCGACCACCAACCGTCAGCTCGCGGTCAAGAAGGTGGCGCCGGTGGTCGACGCCCTGATCGTGGTCGGCGCGCCGAACTCGTCGAACTCGCAGCGCCTGCGCGAGGTCGCCGAGCGCGAGGGCTGTCCGATCGCCGTGCTCGCCCAGCGCGCCAGCGACATCGACTGGAGCAGGTTCGAAGGCATCACGAGCCTCGGCATCACCGCGGGCGCCTCTGCGCCGGAAGTGATCGTCGAGGAGATCATGGGCGCCTTCGCCGAGCGCTATGAACTGCACGTGGAGACGGTCTCGGCCGCGGAGGAGAACGAGTTCTTCCCGCTGCCGCGTTCGCTGCGGCCTGACGCTGCCGCGGCGGAATAGACCATATGGCGGTCTACACCGACGTTGCCGCCGAAGACCTCGCGGAATTCCTCAAAAGCTACGACATCGGCGAACTGCTCTCCTACAAGGGCATCGCCGAGGGCGTCGAGAATTCGAACTTCCTGCTGCACACCAGCCAGGGCGCCTACATCCTCACGCTCTATGAGAAGCGCGTGGCGGAGGACGACCTGCCGTATTTCCTGTCGCTGATGGCCCATCTCGCCGAGCGCGGCGTGTCGTGCCCGCAGCCGGCGCGCAACCGCAAGGGCGAGGTCACTAGCCGGCTCGCCGGCCGGCCCGCCGCGATCATCAACTTCCTCGAGGGCGTGTGGCCGCGGCGGCCGAACGTGGCGCATTGCTCCGGCGTCGGCGAGGCGCTGGCCAAAATGCACGTTGCCGGCCGGGATTTTCCGCTGGTCCGCAACAATCCGCTGTCGGTCTCCGGCTGGCGGCCGCTGTTCGATCTCGCCGCCGCGCGGGCCGACAGCGTGCAGCCGGGCTTGCACGACTTCATCGCGCGCGAGCTCGATCATCTCGAAGCCGCCTGGCCGACCGATCTGCCGGTCGGCGTGATCCATGCCGACCTGTTTCCCGACAACGTGTTTTTTCTGGGCGACAGGCTCTCGGGCCTGATCGACTTCCCGTTCGCCTGCAACGACATCCTGGCCTACGACGTCGCGATCTGCCTCAACGCCTGGTGCTTCGAGCCGGATCATTCCTTCAACGTCACCAAGGCGCGCGCATTGCTCAACGCCTACGGCCGCGAGCGCCCGCTGTCGGCGGCGGAAGAGGCCGCGCTGCCGCTGCTCGCGCGCGGTGCCGCGATGCGCTTCCTGCTGACGCGCCTGGTCGATTTCCTCAACGTGCCCGAAGGCGCGCTGGTGCAGCCGAAGGACCCGCTGGAATATGTCCGCAAGCTGCGCTTCCAGCAGAGCGTCGCTGCTATCAACGACTATGGCGTCACGCCGGCCGGGTGCGCGGCGTGAGCGAAAAGCCGCATGTGACTGTTTTCACCGATGGTGCCTGCTCCGGAAATCCGGGGCCGGGCGGCTGGGGCGCGATCCTCAGATTCGGCGAGGTCGAGAAGGAATTGAAGGGCGGCGAGGCGCACACGACCAATAATCGCATGGAGCTGATGGCGGCGATCTCGGCGCTCGAAGCCTTGAAGAAGCCCTGTGTGGTCGATCTCACCACCGACAGCCAGTATGTCCGCCAGGGCATCACCGGCTGGATCCATGGCTGGAAGCGCAACGGCTGGCGCACCGCCGACAAGAAGCCGGTCAAGAATGTCGAGCTGTGGCAGCGTCTGGACGCCGCGCTGAAGCCGCATGAGGTGCGCTGGCACTGGATCAAGGGCCACGCCGGCCACGCCGAGAACGAACGCGCCGACGAGCTGGCGCGCGAAGGCGTGGCGATGGCGCGGCTGAAGGGGTAGGGCGCGCCGTCGCGTCCGCGATCGCGGCCACCGCCAGTCCTCAAAACCGTCATCGCCCGCGAAGGCGGTCGATCCAGTATTCCAGAGGTGCTCGATCGTAGGTTGGGCACGCTTGCGCTTTGCCAACCCTACGACGCTACGATCGTCACCTCGTCATTCCGGGGCGATGCGTCAGCATCGAACCCGGAATCTCGAGGTTCCGGGTTCGGCGCTTCGCACCGCCCCGGAACGACAGAAAACTACAACTGACCGAGCAGCGTGTCGCCGCCGGAAACCTCGACCTTGCCCGGGGCGGGCTCGAGGTTGAGCTTCTTCACCACGCCGTCCTCGACCAGCATCGAGTAGCGCTTGGAGCGGATGCCGAGGCCGTTGCCGGAGGCGTCGAGCTCCATGCCGATCGCCTTGGCGAAGTCGGCGTTGCCGTCGGCGAGGAAGACGGCTTCGTCGCGCTGGTCGGTGTCGCGCTTCCAGGCGTTCATCACGAAGGCGTCGTTGACCGAAACGATCGCGATGGTGTCGACGCCCTTGTTCTTCATGGCATAGGCGTTGAGGAAGATGCTCGGCAGATGCATCTTGTGGCAGGTGCCGGTATAGGCGCCGGGCACCGCGAACAGGGCGACCTTCTTGCCCTTGAAAATGTCGTCGGTGGTTTTGACCTGCGGACCCTCGGCGGTCATCACGCGAAACTTGGCTTCCGGCAGCTTGTCGCCAACATTGATCGTCATCGTTGTTCTCCCTCGGTGAAGCGGAACTGTCTTAAACTGGGCTACAGCACGGCACAATACGGGCTCGCCGAAGAACGGCAATGCCGGACGTCAAAGCGTTTTCGAGCGAAGTGGATCCCGGTTCGCGTGAAGAAAACGCGTCAAAACAAGAATCTAGAGCCCCGTTCCGATGCAATCGGAACGGAAAAGGCTCTGGTCACCGTTCCGTCATCAGCCGGAAAACCCGCCGGCGTCGAGAAATGCCTGCTCCTCGGCCGTGGTCTGCCGGCCCAGCACGCGATTGCGGTGCGGGAAGCGGCCGAACCGGCGGATGATGTCGGCGTGGTCCTCGGCGTATTTCAGGTTGTCGGGATGGCAGTCATATTGCCCGAACAGCGTCACGCAGCGCTGCTGGTCGTCGAGGTCCTCCGAATGCTCGAACGGCAGATAGAGGAATTCGCGCAGCACGGGGGCGGTCCGCGCATCGACGCCGCGGTCGATGGCGCGCCTTGCCACTTCACGCGCCAGCGCATCGCTTGAAAAGGTCCTGGCGTCGCCTCGAAACAGGTTTCGCGGAAACTGGTCGAGCACGATGGTCAGCGCCAGCGCGCCCTCATCGCTCGCCTCCCATGACGACAATTCGCCGGCAGCCGCCTTCTGCCAGGTGGCAAGGAAGCGGCTGCGGATCTCGGCATCGAAGGCGTCGTCGTGCTTGTACCAGCGGTCGCGGCCGGCATTCCGCCAGAAGCCAAGCACGTCAGCCGGCGTCGCGAGGCTTGCGTCAGACATCGAACGTCAGTCCACTCACGCCTTAGGCCGCGGCCTTCTTCTCGTCGCGCAGCTCGCGGCGCAGGATCTTGCCGACATTGGTCTTCGGCAGGTCGGTCCTGAACTCGATCTGCTTCGGCACCTTGTAGGCGGTGAGCTGGGTGGCGCTGAACTTGATGATGTCCTCGGCGGTGATGTTCGGGTCCTTCTTGACCACGAAGGCCTTCACCGCTTCGCCGGACTTCGCGTCGGGCACCCCGATCACGGCGCATTCGAGCACGCCAGGATGGCTTGCGATCACTTCCTCGATCTCGTTCGGATAGACGTTGAAGCCGGAGACCAGGATCATGTCCTTCTTGCGATCGACGATCTTGGTGTAGCCCTTCTCGTCCATCACGCCGATGTCGCCGGTGCGGAAATAGCCGTCCGCGGTCATCACGCGCGCGGTCTCGTCGGGCCTGTTCCAGTAGCCCGCCATCACCTGCGGGCCCTTGGCGCAGATTTCGCCGGCCTCGCCGATCGGCAACTCATTACCGTCATCGTCGCGGATCGAGAGCCAGGTCGAGGGGACGGGAAGGCCGATCGTCCCGGAGAACTCCTCGATCGTGGCAGGATTGCATGTCAGGGTCGGCGACGTCTCCGACAGGCCATAGCCTTCCGACAACGAGATGCCCGTAACCTTCAACCATTTCTCGGCGACCGGCCTTTGCGTCGCCATGCCGCCGCCGTTGGCGATCTTCAGCTTGGAGAAGTCGAGCTTGTCGAATCCGGGCGTGTTCAGCAGGCCATTGTAGAGGGTGTTGACCGCCGGGAAGAAGCTGACTTGGTACTTCGACAGCTCCTTGACGAAGCCCGCCATGTCGCGCGGATTCGGAATCAGCAGATTGGTGCCGCCGGCCCGCATGCCCAGCAGATAGCAGGCGGTGAGCGCGAAGACGTGATAGAGCGGCAGCGCGCAGACGATGACCATCTGTTCGACGATCGGCGGCTTCGCCAGCGCCGGCTGCAGCCAGGCGTCGTTCTGCAGCACGTTGGCCAGGATGTTGCGGTGGAGCAGGGTCGCGCCCTTGGAGACGCCGGTGGTGCCGCCGGTATATTGCAGGAAGGCGACGTCATCGAGCGTCAGCGTCGGTTTGTTGAGCTTGGCGGCGCGGCCGGCTGACAGCGCCTCGTTGAAGCCGACGGCGCCGGGAATCGACCAGGCCGGCACCATCTTCTTCACCCGGCGCACCACCAGATTGACGATCACGCCCTTGAGGCCGAGCAGGTCGCCCATGCTGCCGACGATCACGTGCTTGACCGCGGTGTTGGGAAGCACCTTCTGCACGGTGGTGGCAAAGTTCTCCAGAACGATGATCGCCTCGGCGCCGGAATCCTTGAGCTGGTGCTCGAGCTCGCGCGGGGTGTAGAGCGGGTTGACGTTGACCACGGCATAGCCGGCGCGCAGCACGGCGGCGGTCGCGATCGGATATTGCAGCACGTTCGGCATCATCAGCGCGACCCGTGCGCCCTTCTGCAGGCCCTTGCTCTGCAGGTAGGCACCGAGCGCCGTCGACATCCCGTCGAGCTCGCGATAGGTGATCGCCTTGTCCATGCAGATGAACGCCTTGCGATCGGCGAATTTCTTGAAGCTTTCTTCCAGCAATTCGACCAGCGACGAATATTGCGTGACGTCGATATCCGCGGGCACGCCGGCCGGATAGTGCTTGAGCCAGATGCGCTCCATGATGGTCAATCCCCTCTCTCAAACTTGGCTGATGTCCCGGATTGCTTCCGGGTTTTCCGACCTTGGCCGCGTTATTTCAGGCAGTATTGAGCGATGCCGCGGCCAATGGCAAGCCGCTGCGCGTTATCGACGCATTGGAGAAAATGACGGTCGGAAATGACGGGCGGGCGCTGCGCTAGCCGGCCGGCTTGGCGTCGGCTTTCGGCTTGTCGGCAGCCTTGGGTTTGTCGGCCGCAGTCTTGGGCTTGGCAGCCGGCTTTGCCGCCGCCGGCTTGCCGGCAGGCTTTGCGGCGGCGGGCTTGTCGGCCGCGGCCGTCTTCGCAGCTGCGGCATCCGGCTTGGCGTTGGCGTGACGCGCGGGCTTGGCCGCCGGCTTGTTGTCCGACTTGGAGGCACCCTTGGTGTCGGCCTTCGCGTCATCGGCCGCATCGGGCTTCTTGCCCGCGACGCGGCTGTGCTTGCCCTTGGCGCGCTTGACCGGCTGCATCTTCTCGGTGTCGGCCTCGACCGCGGCGATCAACGCAGCACCGGTCTTGGTCGGCCCCGTATAAACCACGACCGGCTCGGAGGCCGCGGCCGGCTGCGCCAGCATGTCGGCTGGCTTGGTCGGCATCGCAGCCTGCAGGCCCGAGGCGAAGAAGCTGACGCCGCCGTCGCCATTGGTGCTGGAGCTTCCGGCGCTGGCGACGGTGTCTTCTGCGTCCTCGTCGCTGGCGGGCCGCTTGTGCTTGGGACCGCACATCTCCTCGCGCAGGTTCGGCGGCGTGGAATCGATCGGCACCAGATTGTCGACGGTGCCGAGCGAGGGCCGCAGCCACGCCATCCCATTGTTGGCAAAGCCGCGGTCCAGGAGCTGCGCGGCGCGGATCGCGCGCATGCGGCCCGAGGAGGCGCCGAGCACCACGGCGATCAGCCGCTTGCCGTCACGCGTCGCCGACGCCACGAGATTATAGCCGGAGGCGCAGATGAAGCCGGTCTTGAAGCCGTCGGCGCCGGGATAGCGGCCGATCAGCTTGTTGAAGTTCTGGGTGATGCGGCGGCCGAAGCGGATCGACGGGATGTGGACGAAATACTCGTATTCCGGCAGGTCGCGGATGATGGCGCGGGCGAGGATCGCCATGTCGCGCGCCGAGGTGATCTGGCCGTCGGCGGGCAGGCCGTTCGGATTGACGTAGCTCGTTTGCGTCATGCCGAGCCTTTGCGCGGTCTGGTTCATCATCCCGGCAAAGCCGTCGATCGAACCGCCGATGCCCTCGGCCAGCACCACGGCCATGTCGTTGGCCGACTTCACCAGCATCATCTTCAGCGCGTTGTCGACGGTGACCTGGGTGCCGGGCCGGAAGCCCATCTTCGAGGGCGACTGCGACGACGCGGTCGGCGACACCGTGAGCAGCGTGTCGAGCGAGACGCGGCCGTCCTTGACCGCCTTCAGCGTCACATAGGCCGTCATCATCTTGCTGAGCGAAGCCGGGTACCACGGCATCGTCGCATTGTCGGCCTGCAGCACCTTGCCGGAATCGGCCTCGACAACCAGCAGTGCCTCGGCTTGCGCCATTTGCGGCGAGGCGATGGCGAGCATCGCGACGGCCAGAATCCATTTCAATGACGGGCGAGGAAGGTGCACGAATCCGGTTCCGGTCCTTTGAGACCCGCCTTGAAAAAAGGAGGTCTTGCGATTGTGACGTACGGGTTTCAAGCGTGTCCGGCGCCGCATTGCGGCGATGCAAACCCTATACCGGCTTGCCAGCAGAGAACAGAGGCTGGGGAATTATATCGTGGACGAAATCGGCTGAATTTCGGCAGCCGCCTCAATTGGAAAGGCGGGAATTATGGTGTCTCGATGCCGGCGCGCGCCTGTTCCTGGACCATGAACTGGGCCCGCGCCAGCTCGGCAAAACGCCCGCCTTTCGCCACCAGTTCATCGAAAGTTCCGCTTTCGATCACCCCGCCCCTGGTCGAACAGCAGGATGCGGGTGGCGTGGCGGATGGTGGACAGGCGGTGCGCGATCACGAAGGTGGTACGGCCCTTCATCACTTCGTCGAGAGCGGCATTCACCTTGGCCTCGGTGACGGCGTCGAGGGCGCTGGTGGCCTCGTCGAGGATCAGGACCGGCGGATCCTTCAGCAGCGCACGCGCGATCGACAGCCGCTGGCGTTCGCCGCCGGACAGCATGCGGCCGCGTTCGCCGGCATGGGTATCGAACTTCTTTTCGCTGCGCTCGATGAAATCCAGCGCCTGCGCGCGCGCCGCGGCGGTGCGCAGCTCCTCGTCGGTGGCGTCGGGCTTGCCGACGCGCAGATTGTCGGCGAGCGAGCGGTTGAACAGCAGCGCCTCCTGGAACACCACGCCGATGTTTCGCCGCAGCGCCGTCAGCTTCAGTGCGCGTATGTCCATACCGTCGATCCTGATGATGCCCGATTGCGGATCGAACGCGCGATGCAGCAGCGCGATCGCGGTGGACTTGCCAGCGCCGGTCGAGCCGACCAGCGCGATGGTCTGGCCCGGCAGGGCGGTGAAGCTGAGATCCTCGATCGCCGGCCGCTTGCCGTCATAGGAGAACGAGACGTCATCGAACTCGACGAGGCCGGACAGCCGTCCGGGATCGACCGCGCCGGGCCGGTCGCGCACCGCAGGCACCGCATCGAGCACGTCGAAGAACTCCTGCAGGCGCGGCGCTTCCATGAACACGTTGTTGATGAAGCTGACCACCTGCTCGAGCTTCTGGATCAGCATGGTGGCGAACGAGACGAACATCACGATCTCGCCGACCGTGGTGAGGTCCTGGTTATGCAGCGCGATGCCGACGGTGAAGATCGCGAGCACCGTGATCGTGGTCGAGGCGCGTGTGATCACGGTGACCAGCGCCCACCATGACAGCACCGGCATCTGCACCGCGAGCAGCTTGTCGGCGACGTAGCGCAGGCCCTGCACCTCGGAATCGATCCGCACGAAGCTCTGCACCAGCGCGACATTGCCGAGCGCGTCCGAGGCGCGTGCCGAGAGGTCGCTGTAATAGGCCTCGACCTCGCTCTGCATGCCGTAGGTCTTGCGCACCACCAGCGTGGTCAGCACGGTGAACACGACGCAGAGCCCGAACAGCAGGACCGCCAGCCGCCAGTTGATGTAGAGCGAAAGCGGCAACAGCACGATCAGCGACATGATCGCGGCGAAATGCTCGCGGAAGAAGCCGAGCCAGAGCCGCCACAGCGCGTCGGTGCCGTTCAGCATCACCTTCATCAGCCGCCCGGAATGGGTGCCGGAATGGAAGGTCAGCGGCAGCTGCAGGATGTGCTCGAAATAATCGGTCAGCACCGCCTGGCGCTGGCGGTGCGCCAGCCGGTCGGCCTGCAGCGCCACGATCGCGCTGCAGCCGATCGTGAACAGGCCGAACACCGCCCAGGCGACGAGCAGCGGCCATGCCGAGGAGGTCGCGAACAGCCCGGTGACCGGCCGGCCCGACAGCACGTCGACGATCTTGCCGAACAGCACCGGCTCGGCGAATTGCGCGCCGGCGAGTAGCACGTTGGCGATGGCCAGGATCCAGCCGAGCCGCGCCTCCTTGCCGAGCAGTTCGAGGACGCGGGTATAGAGGCGAAGCATGGACATGCCGGCGGCACTCGTCAGCGGTGGGCGCCCGATCAGGCGAGAATGCAATTTAATCAGTGTTCGCGATGCAGGGCCAGCGGCCGGCGGTGCATCGCACTCCGTCATGGCCGGGCTTGACCCGGCCATCCACGCCTTTCTTGCAGGCGGTCATCGAAGACGTGGATGCCCGGGTCAAGCCCGGGCATGACGAGCAGAGCGGAGCCGTCAATTCACCAGCCGGCCGTCGATCGGCGGCAGGAAAGCCTCGTCGAAGATGTCGGCGGCGTGCGGCCGCTTCTGGAATTTGAAGTCCTCCGCGAGCTGGTCGACCGAGCGCTCGAAGCGCTCCGCTTCGATGCCGCCGATGCCGTCGCGCTTTACCTCGCTGGTCAGGATGTTGTCGCGGATGATGGCGTTCAGCCGCTCCAGCTCCAGATCGCGCGAGCCGCCATCCATGCGGCTCGCGACCTCGCCGGCGGCGCGGGCCGGATCCTTGATCGCGAGGTTGGTGCCGCGGATTGCCGCGCGCACGAATCCTTTCACCGCATCCGGCTTCGCGGCGGCAAGGCGCGGGCTGACGATCACGGCAAAGCCGTAGGCCTCGCAGCCATAGTCGGCGAAGCGCAGCACCGCGAGATCGTCGGCGGGCACGCCGCGATCGCGCAAATTGATCGCCGAGAGATAGGAGAAGCCGGTGACGGCATCGACCTGGCCGGCGGAGAGCATCGGCTCGCGCACCGCGGCGCTGATCGTGCTCTGCTTCACGCTCGACAGCTTGATGCCGTTCTGCTTCGCGACCGCGGGCCATAGCCGGATCGAGAGGTCGCCCTCGGCGACGCCGAGGCTCTTGCCCTGCATGTCGGTCAGCGTCCTGATGCCGCGGCTCTTGCGCGCGATGATCGCATAAGGCGCCTGGTTGAACAGCACGAACACCGCCTTGACGGGCGCAGCACCGGGCTCGTCGCGAAAGCGGATCAGCGAGTTGATGTCGACGAGGGCGAAATCGCTCGAGCCGTCGGCGACGCGCGCGATGGCATCCGCCGAGCTGGTCGCGACGTTGGTGCCGACGCTGAGGCCCTCGGCGCTGAACAGGCCGCCGGATAACGCCATCACGAAGGGCGCGGCCGCGGCATCAAGCGGACGGTCGAGCGTGAACTGGATGGTGAGCGGCGGCGGCGGATCGCTGGCGCGCAGCGGCGTCAACACCGGCCACACGCCCCCCGTGAGGCCGATCATGCCGGCCAGTATCCAGCGGAGAACGGTGGTCCGACTTACCTGCATCATGACATCCGGGAGGCGAGACAAAGTGCCGCGCCGGCGCGCCTGCTTCATGACATCGAATGCGCCAGAGCAAGCGTCAGTTTCAAGCGTTATTTGCAGGCATTTTGCCCCAGGCAAGGTGAACGGTCGATGACTGCCAGGCTTCGGCTTGCCATGTTTTCACCTCAGGTCGTTCAGCTTGCATTCGGTTTGGGGAACCTAATCTGGAGGCAGTGGGTTAGCTAACCAAGGCCCGTCGGGCCAGCTTCCACAAAGGATGACTGCAATGCTTGCGCGAAAAGGTGTTTTTTCGTCCATTGGCCGCGCAGCCACATTGGCAACGGTTGCCGCGGTGGCGTTGACGGCCGTCGAGCCGACGATGGCGTTCGCAGGCTCTGCTCCGGCAGGCACGGCGACTGCTGTGACGACGTCACAAGGCACGAGCGGCGCGACCGACATCAGTGCCCGCCGCCGCTACTATGGCGGTGGCGGCGCAGCGGCAGCGGCTGCGTTCGCCGGTATCGTCGGCACGGGCCTCGCGATCGCCGCAGCCCAGAGCCGCCGCGACTATTACGACTCCTACGGCTACTATGGTGGCCCGGGCTACTACGGTGGTCCCGTCTACTATGGTGGCGGCCCGGTCTATTACGGCGGCGGACCGTACTATGGTTACCGCGGCTATTACGGGCGGCGGTCGCAACTGCCGTATCAGCCGTACTGACGGCCGTCGGCGGTTCTCAGAACTGTCACAAAGCATCCAATCCACCGGCCGCGGCCCGGTGGATTTTTTCGTCGTCGCCGTTAACACGCTGGCGACGCGTTTCGACTAGGCTCGAAGCATGAGTGATTCGATCGAGCGGCTTTACCAGGCGGTGATTGCGGCCAAGGATCTTGATCCGGCTACGTCGCGCACGGCACGGCTGTTCCAGCGCGGCCCGGCCAAGATGGCCAAGAAGCTCGCCGAGGAAGCGATCGAAGTGGTGATCGACGCCGTCAGCGGCAAGTCGGATGCCGTCATTCGCGAAAGCGCCGACCTGTTCTACAACCTCGCCGTTCTCTGGGCGTCGGCCGGCGTGAAGCCGGAGGATGTCTGGCGCGAGATGGAGCGGCGTGAACGGCTGCTCGGGATCGCCGAGAAGCTGCCGAAGTCGCCGATCAAGCTGCCCAAACCCGCGCCGGTCCCGGTGGTTCGGCGCCGAATTGTCGCGCTGGAGAACCGGCTGCGCAAACGGTAGCCGTAAATCAACCAGATTCAGCTCAATCCCGGCATGGACAAATCCGCTCCATGATGGTTCATCGCGCCCATGTTGAAACGGATTTACGACTGGTGCGTCGACGCGGCCGACAAGCCCTATGCGCTGTGGATTCTCGCGGCCGTCGCCTTCGCCGAGAGCTCCTTCTTCCCAATCCCTCCCGACATCATGCTGCTGCCGATGTCGCTGGCGCGGCCGAAGCGGGCGTGGTGGTTCGCCGCGGTCTGCACGGTGGCGTCGGTTGCCGGCGGCGTGCTCGGTTATGCGATCGGCGCACTGCTCTACGACTCGCTCGGGCAGTGGCTGATCCATCTCTACGGCCTCTCCGACAAGGTCGACGCGTTCCGCGCCTCCTACGCCGAATGGGGGGCCGTGATCATCCTGCTGAAGGGACTGACGCCGATCCCCTACAAGCTCGTGACGATCACCTCGGGTTTTGCCGGCTACAACATCTGGCTGTTCGTCCTGTGCTCGATCGTCGCCCGCGGCGGCCGCTTCTTCTTCGTCGCGGTGCTGCTCAACCGCTATGGCGATTTCATCCGCGCCGAGCTCGAGAAGCGGCTCGGCCTGTGGGTCGCGATCGGCGCCATCGTGCTGGTGCTGGGCTTTGTTGTCGCATTCAAGCTGATCTAGCGACCGACCGCTTGCGGCTTTGCCTGCGCGTGGCTTCGGGTTACGCTCAGCACGATGGCTGATGGAATCGCGGACCTGCTCGATCCTGCCGGGCTCACGCTCGTCAGGCTTACGCGCGCAAAGGCACGCATTGTGCTGAGCGCGGCCCGAACGACTGCAGGACGGAAAATTTCGTGACACGGGCCGTCTGCCAATAGCGGCGGCAGGCTTTGCGTCTGGGATGCCAGGCGCCCGCGAAAACACGGTTTCAGGATGAGGATTTGTCATCTTTTTTGCAGCGCCAAAACGCAATACTTGACACTGGAAAGATTGCCTTGTTGGTAGGACGGTCAGCATTCGAGATCAACCAACGACCAACGCTTGAGGATCCGCTTCAAATGTCCATGCCTGCTCTGTTCAAGGGCCGCCTGTCTCTTCCCGTGATCGGGGCGCCGCTGTTCATCATCTCCGTGCCCGACCTCGTTATCGCCCAGTGCAAGGCCGGTGTGGTCGGCTCGTTTCCGGCGTTGAACGCGCGGCCGCCGGAGTTGCTCGACGAATGGCTGTACCGGATCAAGGAAGAGCTCGCCGCCTATGACAAGGCGCATCCGGAACGGCCGTCGGCGCCGTTCGCGGTGAACCAGATCGTGCACAAGTCGAACAACCGGCTCGATCACGACATGGCGCTTTGCGAGAAGCACAAGGTGCCGATGATCATCTCCTCGCTCGGCGCGCGCGAGGAGCTCAACCAGGCCGTCCACGGCTGGGGCGGCATCGTCTTCCACGACGTGATCAACCAGAAGTTCGCGCACAAGGCGATCGAGAAGGGCGCCGACGGCCTGATCCTGGTTGCGGCCGGCGCCGGCGGTCATGCCGGCACGCTGTCGCCGTTCCCGTTCGTAGCGGAGACGCGGCAATGGTTCGACGGGCCGATCGCGCTGTCGGGCACCATTTCCAACGGCCGCGCCATCCGCGCCGCGCGCATCATCGGCGCCGACTTCGCCTATATCGGCTCCGCCTTCATCGCGACCAAGGAGGCAAACGCGGTCGAGGGCTACAAGGACATGATCACCAATTCGTCCGCCGAGGACATCGTCTACTCCAACCTGTTCACCGGCGTGCACGGCAATTATTTGAAGCCGTCGATCGTCGCGGCCGGCATGGATCCGGAAAACCTGCCGATCTCCGATCCCTCCAAGATGAGCTTCGGCACCGATGCATCCGGCGAGCGCGCCAAGCCGAAGGCGTGGAAAGAGATCTGGGGCTCCGGCCAGGGCGTCGGCAGCATCTCCAAGGTGGTGCCCGCGGCCGAGCTGATTGGCCGGTTCAAGAAGGAGTACGACGAAGCCGTCGATCCGGCGCTTGCCTGAAGCGCGATGAGATCATGATGAATCGTCATCGCGCTTCAGCTCTTCATTTCAGCATGATCCACGCGCAAACGCTTCGCGTTTGTCGCGGGGAAAACTGCGTCCCACTTTTCCGGATCATGCTGTGATGGAACCGATCTTTCGCGTCGACGGCGACCGCGTCGTCACCAGTCCCGACGCCGCGGGTCCGTGGGATCCGCGGATGCAGCATGGCTCCGCACCGGCAGCGCTGGTGGTGTGGGCGGCCGAAGCCCTTCCGACGCCGGTGCCGATGCGGATCGCGCGCGTCACCATCGACCTGATGCGCCCGGTGCCGGTGGCGCCGCTGACCGTTTCGAGCGAGATCCTGCGCGACGGCCGCAAGATCCAGCTCTGTGGCGTCAGGCTGCTTGCCGACGGCGTTCTCGTGGTTTCGGCCACCGTGCTCAAGATCAAGCAACAGACGGCCGAATTGCCGCCTGACATCACAGCGCTTGCCGTCGATCTGCCGGGCCCCGACGAAAGTATGATCGAGCCGGGCAATCTTGCGAACAGTCCGTTCGTGAAATGCATCTCGATGCGGGCCGCGCGCGGCCGCTTCGGCGTGACGGGACCTGGCGCGATATGGTTCCGCGTCGACCGCCCGCTGATTGCGGGCGCCGCCGTCTCGCAGGCGATGCGGGCAGTGGTTGCCTCGGACTTCTCCAACGGCACCTCGCCGGCGCTCGATTTCAGCCAATGGACCTTCATCAACGCTGATCTCTCGGTGAGCCTGGCGCGCGAGCCGGTCGGCGACTGGATCCTGCTCGACGGCCAGTCCTGGATCGGGCCCGACGGCGCCGGGCTTGCAATGTCGCGGCTCGCCGATCAGCGCGGCTATTTCGGCCAGGCGGTCCAGAGCCTGGTCATCGAGCGGCGCTAGGACGCGCTGCGCTTCTTCCATCTCCCCTCGAAAAAGGGGAGGTGGCTTTGCTCGCCAGAGCAAAGCGGGTGGGGATCAGCTGACCCCAATCCCGACCTTCCCCCGTTTCAGGGGCTGGCGAAGACCGATCACGTACTGTGCATGGGGTTGTTTCACCGATTCGCGGTGCGGGAGCCGCGCCAACCGGCTGCCCCTGCGGCAAAAATAACTCGGCTTCCCGGGAACGGTTGGGCGCACGTGCGAGTTTCGCTCCCGTTAGGGGGTCCCATGATGCGTATTGATCCCGCCGCCGGCATCGTGGCCATGGCCGTCCGGCGGTTGTGTGATGTGCCGGACGGTGTCGACGCCCGGCCGCCGCGGGGACAGACGCGATGAAGCCTGGTCCGTCCTCGGAACGCGCGGTCATCCTCGCCGCGAGCGAGCGGGACGCCGTCAAGACTGCTCACCTGATCAAGGAAGCCGGCTATTACGCCAACATCTGCGGTGATCTCGCCGAGCTCGAACGCCAGATCGCAAGCGGGGCGGGCCTTGCCATCATTGCCGACGAGGTGATCAGGGCCGCCGATCTCGCCGGCCTGACGCACTGGCTGAACGAGCAGCCGTCATGGTCGGACTTTCCTATCGTGCTGATCAGCGAGAAGGGGGGACCCGAGCGCAATCCCGAAGCAGCGCGGCTCGGCCGGGCGCTCGGCAATGTCACCTTCATCGAGCGGCCGTTTCATCCGACCACGCTGGTAAGCCTGGTCGCCGCGACGGTGCGCGGCCGCCGCCGCCAATACCAGACCCGTCAGATCCTCGAGGATCTGACCGAGAGCGAAGGTCTGCTGCAGACCGCGCTCAATGCCGGTCATCTCGGCGCGCTCGAGCTTCATCTGCCGGATTTCGAGCTCGAGGCGTCGCCGACCTGCAAGACCTATTTCGGGCGCAGGCCGGGCGATCCCTTCACCTATCAGGATCTCCTGGACGCGGTGCATCCCGACGACCGCGCGCGCCGGAGCGAGATCGTCGAACAAACGTTGCGCACCGGCTCGGATTATCAGATCGAATACCGCAACATCTGGCCCGACGGCACCGAGCACTGGGTTGACGTGCGCGCGCGTGCGGTGCGTCGGCCCGACGGCGGCATCCGCTCGCTGGTCGGCGTTTGCTCCGACATCAGCGCACGCAAGACCGCGGAGATCGAGCGCGAGGCATTGCTGGCGCAGCTTGCCGCCGAGCGCACCGCACTCGCCGAACTCACCGCGACGCTCGAGCAGCGGGTCGAGCAGCGCACCGCCGACCTGATGAAGGAGGTCGCGGCGCGCGAGCGGGCGCAGGAACAGCTCCGCCATGCCCAGAAGATGGAGGCGATCGGCCAGCTCACCGGCGGCGTCGCGCACGACTTCAACAATCTGCTGATGGCGGTGATGGGCAATCTCGATCTGCTGCGCAAGCGCTTGCCGGAGGACCCACGCCTGCGTCGGCTGGTCGACGGCGCATTGCAGGGCGCCGAGCGCGGCGCGTCGTTGACGCAGCGGCTGCTGGCATTCGCGCGGCAGCAGGATCTGCGCGCGGTGCCGGTCGATCTCGGCGCGCTGGTGCGCGATATGAGCAATCTGCTCGAGCGCTCGCTCGGACCGCGCATCATGTTGCGGCTCGACATTCCCGAGGGGCTGCCGCTCGCCTGCGTCGACAGCAACCAGCTTGAGCTTGCGGTCCTCAACCTTGCGATCAATGCGCGCGACGCGATGCCGGATGGCGGCGTGATCGAGATCCGCCTCGCGACCTGGCAGGCGAAGAATGATCCGGCGCTGCAGCCTGGCGACTATTTGAAGCTCTCGGTGATCGACAGCGGCACCGGCATGTCGCCGGACGTGCTGAAGCGCGCGATCGAGCCGTTCTTCTCGTCGAAGCCGGTGGGCAAGGGCACCGGGCTCGGCCTGTCGATGGTGCATGGACTCGCCGTGCAGCTCGGCGGCGAGCTGGAGTTGTCGAGCGCGGTCGGCAAGGGCACCACGGCTGCGCTGGTGCTGCCGGTCGCAACGGCGGTGCCGGAGGTCGACAGCCCCGCGCCTGCGGCGCAGACGGTCAAGCGCTCGGCGGTGATCCTGCTGGTTGACGATGATCCGTTGATCGCGATGTCCACCATGGAAATGCTGGAAGACCTCGGTCACCGCGTGATCGGCGTCAATTCCGGACCGCAGGCGCTCGAAATCCTCAGGAGCGACCAGGAGATCGACCTGATGATGACCGATCACGTGATGCCCGGCATGACCGGCATCGAACTCGCCGCGGTTGCGCGCAAGGTGCGGCCGCAGCTTCTGGTGCTGCTCGCCACCGGCTATGCCGAACTGCCCGACGGCACCCAGGTCGACCTGCCGCGGCTGGCCAAGCCCTACCACCAGGATCAGCTGCGCGACCGACTCGACCAGTTGCTCGGGCAGGGCACCGGTCAGCAAGCTGCTGCCGCCAGCGCCGACAGTCTCGCCACGCCTTCCACTCTGTCCCCGTCACCCTGAGGAGCCGCGAAGCGGCGTCTCGAAGGGCGCCGGCCCGGCTGCTGCCGCAAGCGGAGATAGCGCAAGCTGAAACATCGGGGCCGTGCATCCTTCGAGGCTCGCTCCGCTCGCGCCTCAGGGTGACGGTGCGCACAGCTCCATCCGCGTCATTGCGAGCGAAGCGAAGCAATCCATAGCCCGGCAGGTCGGATAGATGGATTGCTTCTTCGCTTCGCTCCTCGCAATGACGGCGGAGCAAAAGCGTCACAACCTCTCAGGATGACGGGACCAGCAATCGTCGCGCGAGCATCCTACCCCACCATGCGGTCGCGGCCGGTCCAGAAGCGTGCCTTCAGCACCTTCTTGTCGACCTTGCCGACGCCGGTCATCGGCAGTTCCTTGACGAACTGGATCTGCTTCGGCGCGTGCGCCGAGCCCTTCTTCGCCTTCACCAGTCCGATCAGCTCGTCGGCGTCGGGCACAGCGCCCTCGCGCGCGACCACGACGGCGGTGACGGCCTCGCCCCATTTGTCGTCGGGCACGCCGACCACGGCGACCATCGCGACGTCGGCGTGTTGCGACAAGACATCCTCGACTTCGCGCGGGAAGATATTGAAGCCGCCGGAGACGATCATGTCCTTCTTGCGGTCGAGGATGAACATGTAGCCGCGCTCGTCCATGCGCGCGATGTCGCCGGTGTGCAGCCAGCCGCTCTTCAGCGTCTCCGCCGTGATGTCGGGCCGTTTCCAGTATTCGGCCATCACATGCGTGGCGCGCACGCAGATCTCGCCGGCCTCGCCGGTCGCGACCTCCTCGTCGTCCTGATCGAGGATCTTGACCTGGCAGGCGGCGATCGGGAAGCCGCAGGACAGGAACAGGTCCGGCGTTTTCGGGTCATGATCCGCCTTGCGCAGCACCGAGACCGGATAGCATTCGGTCTGGCCGTAAAGCTGGGAGAACACCGGTCCGATCCGCTCGATACCCTCGACCAGCCGGCTCGGCGACATCGCGGACGCGCCGTAGAGCAGGAGCTCGAGCGAGGAGAGATCGGACCTGTCGAGCGCGGGATGATCCAGCATCACATAGATCATGGTCGGCACGAACAGCGTGAAGTTGATCTTCTCGCGCGCGATGGTCGTGAACACGGCCTCCGGATCGAACCCTTTCAGCATGTGCACGGTGCCGCCGCGCATCAGCGTCGGCAGCACTTTGGTGCCCGCGACATGGCTGATGGGGGCCACGGTGAGGTAGCGCGGCGTCTCCGGAATCTCGAAATCGGCGAGGATCGCCGCGGCGAAGCCGCCATATTCGCGGTGATAGCGCAGCGCGCCCTTGGATTTGCCGGTCGTGCCGCCGGTGTAGTTCAAGGTCGAGATGTCGTCGGCGCGGGCGAAATTCTTCGCGCTTGCGCTGCCGGCGTCCCCGGCCACCTGCAACAGGTCGGCGCCGTAATCCGCCGGGCCGAGCGTGAACACGGTCTTCAGGCCCTGCGCCTTCGCCGTGAGCTCGCCGCCGCGATCGCGAAACGTGATGCCGTCGACGATCAGCATCTGCGCTTCGGAATCCTCGATCTGGAACAGCTGGTCGTCGAGCGAGCCCAGCGGATGCAGCCAGGTAATCGCGAGCCGCGACAATTGCGCGGCGACGCCGGCGCACCAGCTGTCGGCGCGGTTGGCGGTAAGCAGCGCGACGCGGGTGCCGGGCGCAAAGCCGAGCCGCATGAACACGCTTTGCATTCGTCCGATCAGATCGGTCGCGCCCTGATAGGTGAGCGAGCCGCCCGGCCATGCGAAGGCGGTGCGCGATGGATAGCGCGCCAGCGCCCGCAGGGTCTGTTCGCACACCGCCGGAAATGCATAGAGCGGATTGCTCATCTGGTTGTCCCTCCCGGCTTTGTCTTTGGCTTTTGTCGTGCCAATGTTGGCGGCAACGCTAACACAATGATGATGGGAAGGAACAACTTGTCCGCCGATCTTCTCGCGCGTTTTCGCGATCGCCTCCGGCTGCCGCTGATTGCAGCACCGATGTTCCTGGTCTCCGGTGTCGAGCTGGTGGTAGCCGCCTGCCGCACCGGCGTGATCGGTTCGTTTCCGACGGTGAATTGCCGTGAGACGGAACAGCTCGATGCCTGGCTCGACGACATCGCGCGCCGCCTGCAGGCACATGCCGATGCAAGCGGCGAAGCAGCCGCGCCGATTTGCCCGAACCTGATCGTGCATCGCTCCAATACGCGGCTGGCCCAGGATCTCGCCGTGCTGCTGCGGCACAAGCCCGAGCTTGTGATCACCTCGGTCGGCTCGCCCGCGCCGGTGCTTGGCCCTCTGCACGATGCGGGCGCGCTGGTGTTCGCCGATGTCGCCTCGATCCGCCATGCCGAGCGCGCGGCAGCAGCCGGCGCCGACGGGCTCGTGCTGCTCACTGCGGGTGCAGGCGGCCAGACCGGCTGGCTCAATCCGTTCGTGTTCGTCCGCGCTGTGCGCGGCTTCTTCGATGGACCGATCGTGCTTGCCGGCGGCATCAGCGACGGCCACGCGCTCCGCGCCGCAGAGGCGCTCGGCTGCGACCTCGCCTATATGGGCACCAAGTTCATCGCGACGCGCGAGAGCATGGCGGACGGCAGGTACAAGCAGATGCTGGTCTCTTCCACCGCCGACGACATCCTGCTCACAACGGCGTTCACCGGCTTGCAGACCAACATGCTGCGGCCCTCGATCGAGGCCGCCGGTCTCGATCCCGACGACCTGCCGGCACGCGGCGCGATCGACATCGGCAAGGACATCGACATCGGCGCCCGCGAAAGCCGCCCCAAACGCTGGCGCGATATCTGGAGCGGCGGTCATTCCACCTCCGGGGTGACCGGGGTGCTCGGCGTCGACGAACTCGTGGCGCAGACGATCGCGGAGTATGAGGCGGCGAGCGCGCGGGTGCGGCTCTAGAGTCGCTGCTTTGACGCGTTCCCTTCGCGCCAACCGGTGCACGAAAGCGCGCTGGTTCGCGAAATAGCAGCACTCAAATCCCGCCCATCCGCTTAACGCGACATTAACCATGCCAGTCCCAACAATAGCGTCACGGGTCGCCACGGCTGGTCGCCCGGCAGTTTGTGGGAATGCGACATGGCCTTTGAGGCGCTCTCCAAGACCCCGGCATCGCTCGACGAGCTCCGGACCCGGGTGTTTTACGCCCTGCAGCGGCATCCGCTGTGCCGTCAGGTCGAATTCGACATTGTCAGCACGCCGCGCACCCGCCGGACCAACTGGACGGTCAGCATGCACACGGTCCAGCCCGGCGCGCTCTGGACGGCGCATGAGATCGTCGCCGACATCCAGGAAGCCTATGAGCTTGACGTCGCGGCCTGATTTTCCGGCCGTTTCGGGACAATTTCACCTATTTGGCGCCGTCACGGCACGCTACCGCCGCATTTCGCGCGCAGTTTGCGGTGACACCGGCCGGCAATGGAGTAGTTTTTGACCAGAGCCATCACCCTCGCCGCGCTGACATGCTTCCTCCTCGCAGGCGCCGCGGTAACAGCCATTTTGGGCCGTGACAGCCTGCCGGCGGCGCAGGCCGACATTGGACCGGTCGCCAATCGTGCCAGCAAGCAGGACAAGCTCGCCGTCTCGACGCTTGCCGCAGCCGCGTTTGAGGCGCCCCAGCCGATTGAGCCTCCCGCCAATCCGTCTCCGCTCCTGTTACGGGCCCAAGCCGCGATTCCGGGCGCGACTGACACGGTGCGCCAGGCCTATGCCTCCGTCGAGCCGACCGATGTCGGCCTGCCGAAGATCACCGACCCCGTCGATGCGGCTCAGCCGAAGATCGCCGAACCCGCGCCGGTCGCCCCGGCGCCGCCGAAGCCCAAGGCTGCGGCCAAGCCGGCGCCGCAGAAGAGCTACGCGCTGCTGAGCGACGCCCAGATCGCCGGCATCAAGGACCGGCTGAAGCTGTCGTCGTCGCAGGAATATTACTGGCCGGCGGTCGAGACCGCATTGCGCGCCGTCGCCCGCAAGATCCACGCCAAGCGCCAGGGCGATCCCGCATCCGGCAGCATGCCGATCGATCCGGACTCCGAGGAGGTCCAGCAGCTGAAGTCGGCGGCGATGCCGCTGCTGTTCCAGCTCCGCGAGGATCAGAAGAACGAGGTCCGTTCGCTGGCGCGCCTGATTGGCCTCGAACGTGTCGCTGCGATGATCTGAGCGGCAGGGTCCGGCCGAAGCGGATCTGCGCTCCTTGTGCTCTAGCGGGCCTCCAGCGGCCGCAGCTTCTCCACCTTACCCTGGGTTTCGACGAGCAGCTGTTTCATGAAGTCCTTGTTGCGCTTCAGCCAGGGCTCGAGCGTCTGCCTGACGTCGCTTGGCGACTTCTTCTCGATGGCTTGCGCCAGCCGGATCTGAAACGTCCCCCAATCCTTGAACATCTCCTTCAGCAGCGCATCGTCGGAAATGTTGATCGCCGACTTGGCCGCCATTGGATCGGCTGCGTTCGCTGGTGCACGCCTTCATCCGCTCCGAATGCGAGGAAGCCGCGGTACGCGTCGCGCTGAGCGATGCCGCGCCGCTCTATCGCGATGCCCCCGAGGCGCGCGAGGCGCGGGCATCCGGCGAGCGCATCGTCGAAGCGTTCATGCGCGAGGCGTTGCCGAAAGCGTCCGGCGCGGTGCGCGACGGCGGGCGATCTGATCACGACGACGCTAAGTACGGTGGGCAAGGATTTTTCCGAGAGCCCGCGAACGCCCGCCGAGATCGCGACCTATGCCGACGCCATGGTCGACATGTTCTGCGCGATCTGAGGAGTCTCGGAAAGCGCTGAAGTTCACAGATAGTGCTTGGCGACCAGCAGAAACCCGAGCACGCCGCCGGTCACAGCGAAAACCGTCACGCCATTGCAGAGACTGACGTAAGCGGCCGACCAGTAAGAAACAGTCTGAGCGGCCGTCGCAACTTTTTTCGACTTCTGGGGCAAGCCAATTGGCTCCTGAAAAAGGCGCCGCCATCTGGTCAACACAGATGACGGCGCCCGTCTGAGGGCTTCAGGGCGAAACCCTGCTGCAGCGTAAGGTGCGATCATGAACGGTTCGTATACCGCCCGGCTGTCGCAAGCTCGCATGTCAGCTGAAGCGTCGAGGTTCCCTAGAGCATCATCCGGAAAAGTGCGCAGCGGTCTTCCGAAAAAGATCATGCTCAAACAAGAGGCCAAAGCGCGATGACGATTCGACCCAATCTCATCGCGCTTTAGAACGAAGCGTAGGCATTTCGAAATGCGATGGCGCCAGCCAGCGAGCGCGGCCGCGTGCGCACGGCATGCCCGTCGTTGCCGCTCTGCACGATCCACTGGCCGTTCTCCTGACCCACGATCTTGCCGACGTGGTGACGCCAAACCACGATGGTGCCGACCGAGGGGCCGCCGGCATTGGTGCCGTAGCTTGCCCAGGATCGGGCCAGATTGAATTGCGGACCGGGATCGCTGCCGACCTGGGTGCGCATGAACCAGCCGCACCACGCAGCTGGGCGACCGGAATGTGCAGAGTGCCGATGGTGATGGTGACGGCCGCGGGCTTCGGCAGTTGAAGCGAACGCCAAAAGAACCGCCACAGCGGCGAGAAGTTTACGCATTACAAAGTCCTTCTTGCTGTTGGCAGACCATCCATGTTGTGGGGGGAAGCGCAGCGATGATCTGCGATTGGCTTGCGAAGCGACCGCATCGGTCAGGCGACGCATAACGAAGGCGGGGCATGGCCCGCGCAGGCGTTTAAGAAACGGGCTATGGCCAAAATATGGCCGGTACGTCCCGTCAGGCGGCCGCGACACTACCGAAGACGTCAGGCTTGGTCCGCGCAATGGCTGCTAATTTGATCACCGCGGTTGTGCTCTCGGACAGCGACGCGTTGTCGAGCCGGCCAGCCTAGGATCGGCTGCCGATCGTGAGTCAGTGCGGTGTGGTGATTGTAAACAGTCCGTCTTCGCTTTCGCGTTGCTCGAGCTTCGCCGGACACGCTTCGCCCTTGCAGGCTTCGCGGCCGCGCCACGCGAAGCCTGCAAAGGCGAAGCGTGGTGCACCATTCAGAATACAATTGCGCACCACTGCCTAATTTAAACACCAATATAATTCTGCTGCGGACGAGGTCGAAACGTTTCCGACCTATCGCTTCGTCTTGTGAAGGACCAATTTGCCCTGCGAAGCGACATCACCCCACCTGGCGGACCAATTGAGTTCCGAGGCGGAGGGTCGCTCAGTGCCTTTCTGATCCCAGGCTCCCTGTAGCGCAAATAGAGCCCCTTGGGGATCGGCACATCGCAAGATCCAGCAACCGTCGGGCAACTCGATTGGACCTTGGAGGACCCGGCCCCCGCCAGCATCAACGCGCTTGGCAGCCGCACCGATGTCGTCGACATTGAAGTAATAGAGCCAGCAGGGTTGCGATACGCTCGGAAGTTTGGTGAGCATTCCGCCGATCGTCTGGCCGGCCGCCGAAAACAATTCGTACAGGTCGGCCGGCCCGGTTTCAGCGTGAGCCTTCTGCCAGCCAAGAAGCTCGCCGTAAAACGGGAAGATCTTGTTCCGGTCTTCAGCCAGCAACTCGTGCCAGCCCACGCGTCCAGGCTCGTCCAATCCGCAGGACTGCCGTTGGCCATATGTCAGCCCGGAAACCAGTGCAAACGTCGCTCCTTGCGGATCGGCGACCACCGAAATTCGGCCAATATTGCTGGCGGTCGGCGTTATCAGAATGGCGCCCCCACGACGGCGGACCTGCACGGCTTTCGCATCCACGTCGTCGACGGCGATGTAGCCGACCCATCTCGGCCTCGCTCCCAATCGCAGCCCTTCTTCCGGGAGATGCATGAGTCCAACTGCCGGGGCGTCGCCTGCAGTAAGCAGCGTGTAGGCGAATTCCGGAGTCGACGCATCCTCCACCGCCCAGCCGATGACCTTGCCATAAAATGCGGCTGCTGCCGACATGTTCGTCGTCAGCAACTCATACCAGGCGAAGCGTCCGAGTTGATCGACCAAGCTAATTTCCCCTTCAAGCGGACCGACGATTGCGCACTGCATCAAATTGCACCCGTTGCAATCCGCTCCACGGGCCCGGATTCTCGATTTAATCGACCAAATTGCGCGATATCGTTCATGAAGATGAATGCAATCAGAACGAGCTCTATTACATTTTGTGTATATCGTAATTCTTGTCTGCCTCGTTCGCTCGGCGTAAGATCGTGCTTCGGAAGTCCTTTCTTCCAAACTGGGAGGATGCGGCCATGCAGCGGGCGAAGCAAGCTTCGAGAAAGAAGCGAACGACCAACGCCGCGGTACCGGCGCTGGGATTAGCCGGTCTGACTTTTTCGCTCGCGGGCAGCGCATATGCCTCCGCCGTGCCCTCCGGCGACGTTCAACGCAAGCCGAACTTCGCGCCGGGCCATATGACGACGCTCAGTGAGGAAGAACTCGCCGACGTCAGTCTCGCCACCTTCCACCTCGATCTCATCGACGATGAAAGCGTCGGAGGCCGCGTGCTGCTCGCGCGGGGATGCGGTGGTTGCCGTGGCTGCGGAGGCGCCAGAGGTTGCGGAGGCTGCAGGGGGTGCGGAGGATGCAGGGCCTGCAGAGGCTGCCGCTGCGGTGTCGGTTGCGGTGGATGTGGCGGCTGCGGCGTTGGTTGGATCGGCGTAGGCGTGCCATTGGTCACATGCGCAGGCTGCTGTGCATCCTGGGGCCGCTGCCGCTGGTGCTAGCGCTGGGCGTCGACACGTCGCGATTTTATTGGCCGGGCGCCCGAACGACCCGGCCAAATTTTTGCTTCGTTATGCATTCGCCGCGCCTGGCTGATCAGCTTGCCGACGGTGGGCGAGTGTGATCCAAATTGCTCGCAGAACGCCGGTGGCCGAACGCGGCGCACAAGTCGCGCAATGCCAATGGTTCGCCGCGCGCCGGCGATCGGAAGTGACAGCAACAGGATCAGCGTGCCGCCCCGATGACAGTCAATGGCAAGAGCCGCACCGCGAGGCAGAGCCGCAAGGGCATTTTGCGATTCGCGCCGAACTTTACCGCTTATGTGATTCCTCCCGATGTGGTCTGCCTCTACTCCGAGAACCGCAAATTCTTCCTGCATGGTGATCTCTATTGTGCGGTGGCCGCGGCGATCGGCAAAAATGGTAAGGCTGCACCAGAGATCGTTCGGCAGCTCTCAAAGAATTTTCCCGCCGACAAGATCGAGGAAGCGATCAGGCGGCTGCTGGAGCGCCGATATGTCGTAAGCGGAGCGCCGCACGCGTTCGCAGGCGCCGTCGATGGATATTGGGCGAGTCTCGGCCTCCCCCCCGAGGTCGCAGAACAGAATCTCCGCGATTGCCCAGTGCGGGTCGAAGCGATCGATGTCAAAGGCGCCAACGAACTTGCCGCGGCCTTGAGCAAGCTCGGTGTTCGGATCACCAAGCGGTCGCCCAAGCTCACGATCACACTGGCGAACGACTATCTTGACCGGCGGCTCGTCGAATTGAACGGAAAGCGCTTTGGCGATGGGACGCCCTGGCTGCTGGCGCAGCCGTCCGGCGTGTTTCCGCTGGTGGGACCCGTGTTCAAGCCGGGCGAGAGCGCCTGCTGGACTTGCCTGTTCGATCGCATGATACGCAATCGGGAGATCAAGGGATTTCTCGATCGCAGAGCGGCGCAGGTGGTCGCCGTATCGCCCCTGGTCGGCGACGCCGTCGGACAAATCGGCATCCACTTCGCTGCTGTTGAAATCGCAAAAGCGATTGCCTCGGGATTTCGTACCGATCTGCGCGATCACATCGCAAGCTTCGACCTGACCGGTGCCGTCATTGCCAAGCATTACGTCGCGCGACGCCCGCAGTGTCCTACCTGCGGCAGCAGGAAGCTGCAGAGTCCGCGCCGGGCGGCAGCGCCGATCGAGATCGCGGAGGGCGGAAAGCTCGTCATGACCAGCGGCGGTTACCGCGCCGTGACGTCGCGAGCCACCGTAGCACGGTTCCGCAAGCACGTCAGTCCGCTGACCGGCGTCGTCTCACGGCTCGAGCGGATCGAGGCCGATCTGCCGATGAACACGAATTTTTTCGCCTACCACAATTTCTCGGCGCCGGCCTGGAACGTCGACCAGCTCAGATCCGGATTGAGCGGCGGCAGCTTCGGCAAGGGCTCCACAGCCGAGCAGGGCGAGGCAAGCGCGTTGATGGAGGCGATCGAGCGCTATTCGGGTATTTTCCAGGGGGACGAGATCAGGACGAAGCGCCGCTTTGTCGATTTCGCTCCCGGCGACGCTCTTCTTCCCAACGAAGTACAGCTTTTCAGCGACGCGCAGTTTCAAAACAGACATACCTCGCAGCCGGACGATTCACATCTGGTGCCTGAGCCGCTCGATCCCTCGACCAAGACGGAGTGGTCGCCGGTCTGGTCGTTACGCGACAAGCGTTTCAAACATCTTCCAACGGGCCTCTTGTACTTCTTCTATGGCGGCTTCCACACGGATTCCAACGGATGCGCGGCCGGCAACACCCGGGAGGAAGCCATCGTTCAAGGCTTCCTCGAACTGGTCGAACGCGACGCCTACGCGATCTGGTGGTACAACCGGCTGCAACGTGCAGAAGTCGACCTCGCGCAATTCGAAGATCCCTATGTGCGGGATCTGCAAGCCCAGCTTGCCGATGCGGGGCGCAGGCTTTGGGTGCTCGACATCACCAGCGATCTCGGCATTCCCTCTTACGTGGCGATCATTCATTGGATGCAGAACGGACACGAAAATATCGAATTCGGTTCCGGCTCGCATTTCGATCGCCGCATAGCCCTGCTGCGTTCCCTCACCGAACTGACCCAGTTCATGTCGATTGGCATGATGGGCGGCGGAAGTGGCGAGAAGCCGACGCTGGACGGTGTCACGCCGCTGCGACTGGACGATTATCCGTTCCTGATCCCCAGCGACAATCCGATCGTGCCGTTGGCGCCGAGCCTCAAGGTTCACGACAACGCGCGCGACCAGGTCAATGCCTGCATCGAGATTGCCACCGGCGCGGGATTTGATTTCCTCGTGCTCGACCAGACGCGGCCCGATGTCCAGGTGCCCGTCGTCAGAGTGCTCGTTCCGGGGTTGCGACATTTCTATCGCCGCTTCGCACCCGGCCGACTTTACGATGTTCCGATGAAGCTCGGATTGCTGAATCGTCCGCGACTGGAAAGCGAGCTCACGCCATTCCTTCCACACACCTGAAGGCTGGCTCGTTGCGCAACTTCCGGAAAACGAAGCTCAGGAAGATCGCACCCGTCATCGTCGCCCGATTGAACGGTCGTTGCTCCCTTCACATGCAGGCGGACGGAAGCATCGCTGCAGGTTTGGGCGGCTACTCGATCAATCTGGGACAATTCAGCGCGGCAGCGGTCGACCGTGCGGGACATCTCACCAGCGGCCTGCCGCTCGCCTCCTTTGCGGGCAAAGGCGTCCTCGCGAGGCAGGTTCATGCCCTCGTGCGGCGACTGGCAGGGCATGGACTTCTCGAATACCGCTTATGCTCTCCGCGTGACGAGCAAGACCTCGTGGTCATCGAGCCGCAGGTCGCCGAATACTGGCCACAACGCGCAAAGCTGGGGAGCGGTGATACCATTGTGTTGTCGCGCTTCGCCTATCTGCGCCGGCGCGACAGCGAGATGGTGCTGGAATCACCGCGCGCCGGCGCGCTGTTTCGGATTTTCGATCCCGCCATCGCTGCCACCCTCGCTGCCCTGTCGCGGCCTCAGAAGATCAGCGAGCTTCGCCGCCATGCGGCCTCCGCGAACCTCGATCTGCTCGGATTGCTGCTCGACAGCAAGATGCTGATTAGGCTCAATGCGAAAGACGGCGACGGCCTTCGGGTGAATGAAGGCGACGGCAATCTCGTTCTCTGGGACTTCCACGATCTCGTGTTTCATACGAGGAGCACGGAGGGCCGGCACACCAATCCAGTTGGCGGCGCGTTCACCCATGCGGGCGTCGTTCCACCGCTACCCGCGGTGCGCCCGCCTTGGCCCGGCAAGAAGATCGACCTCGGCAAATTCTCCACGTCGGGGTCGGTCTCGCACTTCGCGAAGCTGTTGCGCGAACGCCATTCAATACGAGATTTCGACGACCAGCATCCGGTCACGCTCGCCGAGCTCGCGCAGTTTCTCGACACGACAGCCCGCGTGCTGTCGGAATGGAAGATCGGCGCAGATTTTGACGGCGGTCCCGAGGTCACCTACAGCGCAAGACCCTATCCGTCGGCAGGCGGCGCGTATGAGCTGGAACTATACTTGGCGGTCTTGAACTGCGGGGAGCTTGCACGTGGACTTTACCACTATGACGCGGGCAGCCACGCGCTTGTCGCGATCGACACCTCCGCCCAACAACTCCAAGCGCTTTCTACGGCGGCCGAGTTTGCCATGGACGCATCCGGTCCACCGCAGGTCTTGATCACGATCGCCGCGCGCTTTGGGCGGATCTCCTGGAAATACAGCTCAATCGCATATTCGTTGATCCTGAAGGACGTCGGCAACCTGATCCAGACGTTCTATCTGACGGCGACCGACATGGGCCTTGGTGGCTGCGCAATCGGCACCTGCAACATCGATCTGTTTGCAAAAATGACGGGGCTTGAATTCCACGTGGAGGGCCCGGTCGGTCAATTCGCGCTCGGGCGCGGCAGGAAACCGGCCCCCTCTAGCTAAAGGGGAGGTCTTTGTTTACGGCCTGGATCGCACGCGAATAGTGCCCAGGGCGGGATCGAACCATCCGGCTTCGCCCTTCGGGCTACGCCGGGACGAGACTTCGTGCGGATGGCTTGTCGGCTACGGCTGCGCTGAATGGTGCCCTGGCCGGCAATCGCCTAATGGCATAACGAATTGAATTTGCAATAGTTTTAGCTGCCGATTGCTGCGGATACCAACAGCAATACCAACAAGATGATAGCTTTCAGTCTTCGAAGTGCCTATCTGCCGAGGGTCTGTGTGCCGGTTCTTTGGCGGCCGGCAAGGTCGCTCGGCGCACGAAAGTCTTTCATTCTGTCCAGGAGACGCGTCAGTCCGCGACCTTATCGAAGTCACACACCATGAGTGCGGTTTCGGCCAGGCTGATAATGTCCACCCGCAGATTTGTGGTCGTCCCCTGACCGATAATGCCTTGCAGCGTCAGTTCTCTGCTGAGCGCTTCGATCATCCGTTTCATACGTCGCCGGTACTTGATGCTCGAGCTTTCGTCGTCGTGACTGAACATGTCGCAGGCTGCAATTTGGTCTTTGCCGATGAATCGTCGGGTCAAAGAGGCATGCCAAACATGGGTATCGAGCCCCGAAAAGGTGCCGTCGGACCAGGTTGGGAGTGATTTTAGGACATGAGCTGATCGGGATTTCCAGCGCGCGCCATCGGCCGGTCGGGCAGCTTTGCGTCAGTCCTTGAGCAGCCGCCGCAACAGCTTGCCGGCCGGTGAGCGCGGCAACTCGGTCACGAAGCTGACATCGCGCGGCACCTTGTAAGGCGCCATGTTCTGGCGCGCCCATGCCGCGAGCTGGGCGGTGTCCAGCTCGGCGCGCGGCGCCAGGACGATGAAGGCCTTGACCACTTCGCCCTTGGTTGCGTCGGGCACGCCGATCACGGCCGACGCCGCCACGTCGGGGTGCTTGTTCAGGATCGACTCGACCTCTTCCGGGAAGACGCTGTAGCCGGAGACCTTAATCATCTCCTTGAAGCGCCCCATGAAGGTCAGATAGCCGTCGGCATCGAGGCGGCCCATGTCGCCGGTGTGTAGCCAGCCATTGCGCAGCGCTTCCGCGGTCGCGTCGGGACGATTGCGGTAACCCTTGAATACGCCCGGGCCGTGGATCACGATTTCGCCGGGGACGCCGGCCGGCATGTCCGTGCCGGAGTCGGGATCGACGATCCGGATCTCGTTGCCGGGCACCGGCCTGCCATGCGTGCCCCAGCGGATTGCGTTGCGCGGCATGAAAGTGTCGACCGTGTGGGTCTCGGTCAGCCCGTACGCCGCCTCGAAGCTCTCGCAGTTCGACGCGACGGCCTGCCATTGCCCCGCAAGCGCTTCGGTCCAGTCGATGCCGAAACTGGTCACGGGATTGACGCGGAGGCTTTTCAGCCTGAAGTCGGAAATGTTCGGGAGCTGCGTGACCGCGACGTTCATCGGCGCGACGCTGTACCACCAGCTCACCTGATAGCGGTCGATCGCCTGGGCCGTTACGAGCGGATCGAACCGGTACAGCAGCACGGACGTCGCGCCGGCATAGACCGGTGCATTGACGCCCATCACCATGCCGGCGATGTGATAAAGCGGCGCGATCGAGAGCAGCACGTCCTCGGCGCCGATCCCGTTGCACGTCACGGTCGCGGCCGTCTTGAAGATGACGTTGCGATAGGACAGCATCGCCCCCTTGGGCCGACCCGTGCTGCCCGACGTGTAGATCATCAGCGCCGTATCGTTCATGTCGATCGCGACATCGCGGGGCGACGCGCCGCTTGCGGTGACGGCGAGGAAGTCCTCGATCTCGCCGGCCGTACCGGCCGGCCTGGAGCCGGATGCGAACAGCTCGTCGGGAACGCCGATCGGCGGCCGCTCGGGCAGCAGGTCCGGGTAGCGGACCACGAAGACATGCTCGAGCCTGGTCTTGTCACGGACCTGAGCCACGATCGGCAAGAGCGGTTCGGCCGCGACGATCACGCGCGCGCCGAGATCGTCGAGCTGGTAGGCGAGCTCGTGCTCCTTGTTCAGCGCCCCGCAGGGCGAGGCAATGGCGCCGATCTTCTGGATGCCGTATTGCGCCATCAGGTATTGCGGACAGTTGTTCATGAACAGCGCGACCGGCTCGCCCTTGGCGACGCCGAGCTGCTGCAGGCGCGCCGCGAATGCATCACTCGCGCGATCGAGCTCGAGGAACGTGATGGCACGGCCATACCAGATGCAGGCCGGCTCTTCCGGCCGCTCGCGGGCATGGCTGCGGAGCATCTCGTGAAGCGGACGTTCGTCGATGTCCCTGGAAGGGTTTGTATTGGTCATTGGCAACAAGCTCTTGTGCTCATCGTCGTTCGGAAAGGTGCAAACAGGCCGTCTCAGGGGTTATATTCGGACATCGGTGCGCTCGGCTTGCTTGATCTGGCTCTCGCGTGCAGGACTGCAGGAAGAAACGCCGCAGAGCCCGCAAATTGGTTGCGGCGAAGTCTGGATTTCGATTGAGCGAGTGATCTGCATGAGGACCATCAAGATGCGATCCTATCCGCGTCGCGTCAACTTCGAGAGTGGGGACGTCGAGTTTCGGTTGATGGGGCCTGCCGACGAAGCTGCCGTCGGGAAATTTGCCAACGCGCTTGCCGTGCACGACATGCTTTTCCTGCCGCGGAATATCCGTGAGCCGAAGGTGCTATCGGCTTGGATCAAGGAGATCGGGCGCGGCTCGATCGTCAGCCTGCTGGTGGTGAAGGACGACATCGTGGTGGGGTGCGGCACAATCGTGCGGGACCCCGTGTCGTGGTCGGCCCATGTCGGCGAGATCAGGACCGTGATCTCCTCGCATGTACGCGGCACCGGCATCGGACGGGCGCTTTCCAATGAGGCCTTTGACCTCGCGTTGTCGATGGGCCTGGAACGCCTGACCGTGCAGATGACGTCGGACCAGACCCGCGCGATCGCGATCTTCGAGGCACTCGGCTTCCGAGCCGAGGCGCTGTTGCGCGATCAGGTGAAAGACCTTCAGGGCAAGACGCACGACATCGTCGTGCTTGGCGTCAATGTGGCGGACGTGCAGAAGCTCGAACCGGGCGGTGCGCCCGGTGCGATCGAGTAGCACGAGGACTGGCCGAGGAATCGCTTCGCCGTCCTCGTACCGTTTGCATCCATGACGGCAACGGTCGCGGTCATGCCGGCTTTCGCCGGTCGGATCTGCGTTCTGCCAACGTTGCAAAAAATGCAACGGAAATAGGATGACACGATCATTGATGCAAGCTGCTTTCTCCCTGATGCTGCGCGGGCAGGTTGGTTCACCGTTCACCGCATTGCCTCGCAATCATTTTCCGGAGGTGTCCAGCATCATGACGTCGACCTCTTCGCCTTCCGCAGACCTGGCCGCCCCGGCGGTCAATCCCGCAAGCACCGGCAAGCTCACGCTGTTCGTTGCCGTTCTGATCATCGTTGCCGTCGCTGAGACGGTCGGGATCGTCCAGTTCCAGATCGGACCGGGCAAGGTGCTGCTCCAACCGATGGTGTGGGCGCTGCTGATTGCGGCCGCATGGAGCCTCTCAGCGCGTTATCTACCTACCGCCGCGCGGATCGGGCCGAGCCTGCAGACCTATGCGGGACAACTGCTCAACGCGGGCCTGTTGCTGTTCGTGATCAAGATGGCATTCACGGTCGGCGGCGCGCTGCCGGAGGTGCAGAAGGCAGGCTGGGCGTTGATCTTCCAGGAGCTCGGGCACACCTTCGGCACGCTCGTCCTCGGCCTGCCGATTGCGCTCCTGCTCGGCGTCAAGCGCGAAGCGGTCGGCGCGACGTTTTCGATCGGCCGTGAAGGCAACATGGTGATCATCGGCGAGAAATACGGCATGAACTCCGCCGAGGGGCGCGGCGTGCTGGCCGAGTACATCACGGGCACCGTGCTCGGTGCGTTGTTCATCGCGCTGTTGGCCGGCTTTGTCGCCAGCCTGCACATCTTCGATCCGCGGTCGCTCGCGATGGGCGCTGGCGTCGGCTCGGGCAGCATGATGGCGGCCGCGATCGGCACCATCAACGGCCACAATCCTCCCGAGATAGCGAAAGAACTGATCGCGATCGCCTCGGCGGCGAACCTGATGACCGCCGTCCTCGGCTTCTATTTCGCCCTGTTCTTCTCGCTGCCGGTTTGCTCGTGGCTGTATGACAGGCTGGAACCAGTGCTCGGCCGGTTCTCGAACTTCACGTCGGGAGATCTCGGGCCCTCGATCGCCAGCGCCAGCGAGACAAAGCACGGCACGTTCGGCTTCTCCGACTCGCTGCTCGCGTGGATTACTGTTGCGGGCGGCGTCCTGATCGGCAACTCGCTCACCTACAAGGTTCCCCTGCTGGAATCGTGCGCAGGTCTCCTGGTGGTGCTCGCGGTCGTCCTGCTGGTCGACGTCGTTGCCCGTCTGTTGCCGAAAGTGCCGCACATCCTTGTCCTGGTCGTGGTCACGACTGTGCTCGGCATTCCCGGCCTGCTGCCGTTTTCCAACGCGATGATCGGCTCGGTCGACAAGCTGAACTTCCTGGCTTTCACGACCCCTGTGCTGACGCTCGCCGGCTTCTCGGTCGCTAAGGATCTTCCGATCTTCAGGAAGCTGAGCTGGCGTATCGTGGTGGTCTCGCTGACGGCTGCGGCGGGCACGTTTTTCGGTGCGACATTGATCGCCGAATTCTTCCATCGCTAACCCGCGAACAGATGGACCAACGCATGTCAGAGAAGTTTGGAATCGCCGACGATGTCTGTGCCCGCATGCTGGATTGGCGCCATGACATCCATGCCAACCCGGAAACCGCGTTCCAAGAGCACCGCACCGCCCAGCTCGTGGCCGATGCGCTGATGGAGATGCAGATTCCGGTCCATCGCGGCCTCGGCGGCACCGGCGTGGTCGGAACGCTGAAGAATGGCGAAGGCCCGACGATCGCGCTGCGCGCCGACATGGACGCGCTTGATCTACAGGAACTGGGGGACCGCGCCCACAAATCAACCCGGGCCGGCAAAATGCACGGCTGTGGCCACGACGGCCACACCACAATGCTGCTTGGCGCCGCCGTACAGCTCGCCCGCCGCCGGCCGTTCCGCGGCACTGTTCACTTCGTGTTCCAGCCCGCCGAGGAGAATGAAGGCGGCGGCAAGAGGATGGTTGAGGAGGGGTTGTTCAAGATGTTTCCCGCCGACGCGGTCTACGGGATGCACAACATTCCGAATATCCCGCGAGGAAAATTCGCGATCCGGACCGGCATTGCGACAGCCTTCCTCGATACGTTCGAGATCGTCGTGACCGGGAGCGGTTGTCATGCCGCGACGCCGGAGAAGGGCATCGACCCGATCCTGGTGTCGGCCGATCTCGTCTCCGCGCTACAAGGCATCGTGAGCCGCCGCATCGGTGCCATGGACGCCGCCGTCGTGAGCGTCACACAGATCCATGGCGGCGACACCTGGAACGTGGTGCCCGAAACCGTCACATTGCGCGGTACGGTCAGAACGCTGGACGCCGAGATACAGGATCAGGTCGAGGCTGCCATGAAGCAGGTCTGCGCCGGCGTGGCGCAAACCCATGGCGGAAAGATCGATCTGAGCTACATGCGAGGTTATCCGGGAGTGATCAACACGCCCGCCGAAGCGAATGCCGCGGCGTCGGCCGCCGCAAACCTCGTCGGCGTCGAACAGGTGCAAACCGACATCAAGCCGGCGATGGGATCGGAGGACTTTGCGTTCATGCTGCAGGAGTGCCCAGGCGCTTACATCTGTATCGGCGCGGGCGAGACCGCCAATGATCCGCCGTTGCACAACCCGTACTATGATTTCAATGACGCCATCCTGCCGATGGGCGCCGCGTATTGGGTCGAGCTCGTCAAGCAACAACTGCCTGCTGCCTGATGCTTTCGGTCTTCGACATATTCAAGATCGGCATCGGCCCCTCAAGTTCGCACACGGTGGGGCCGATGCGCGCGGCCGGCCAATTCGTCCGCGCGCTCGAGCGCGATGGCCTGCTTTCCAGAACGGTACGGGTCCGCGCCGATTTCTATGGCTCGCTGGGCGCGACCGGGCGAGGGCATGCGACCGATCTCGGCGTGATCCTCGGCCTGCTCGGCGAAAAGCCCGATACGGTTGATCCGGCCGAGGTGGCTCCGCAGCTTGCGGACATTCGGCGCTCCGGCGAGCTGCGGCTGCTCAACGTTCATCCGGTCCCGTTTCGGCGCGGGCACGATATCGTGTTCAAGCCCGACAGCGCACTCCCGGAACATCCCAATGGAATCCGCCTCGTGGCGTTCGCGGCCGACGGCAGTCTGCTGGCGGAACGCCACTACTTCTCGATCGGCGGCGGATTCGTGATCGAGCGTGGCCTTGGCGACGCGGCTGGCGGCGCAGGCGCCGAGCTCCCGGTCTGGCCGTATCCGTTCGGCACTGGCGCCGAGCTGGTTGCACGTGCGCAGTCGAGTGGTCGCTCGATCGCCGACATGGTGCTCGCCAACGAGTGCGTACATCGCACCGACGCGGACGTCCGCGCCGGCCTCCTGAAGATCTGGGAGACGATGAAGCAATGCGTCGACCGCGGCTTCGGAATCGACAATGCCGGCGCGGCCGAACCGTTGCCCGGGCCGCTCGGCATTCGCCGTCGCGCACCGGCGCTCTAACGCGAACTGTCGGCCCGCAATAGCGACACCGAGAGCGTCGATCCGCTGGCGGCGATGGACTGGGTCAACGCCTTCGCGATGGCGGTGAATGAGGAGAATGCAGCACGCGGACGGATCGTGACTGCGCCGACCAACGGCGCCGCCGGCGTGATCCCGGCCGTGCTGCACTACTACGTCAAGTTCTGTCCGGGCGCGACCGACGACGGCGTCGTGACGTTCCTGCTCACCGCGGCCGCGATCGGCATGCTGTACAAGGCGAATGCCTCGATTTCCGGCGCGGAAGTTGGCTGTCAGGGCGAGGTCGGCGTCGCCTGTTCGATGGCCGCAGGCGGCCTGACGGCCGTGCTCGGCGGTGCGCCGGCCCAGGTCGAGAACGCCGCCGAGATCGGGATGGAGCACAATCTCGGACTCACTTGCGATCCCGTCGGGGGCCTGGTGCAGATCCCTTGCATCGAGCGCAACGCGATGGGCGCCGTCAAGGCCATCAACGCCGCCCGAATGGCGCTGCGTGGTGACGGCAAGCACTATGTATCGCTTGATGCCGTCATCAAGACGATGCTGCAGACCGGCGAGGATATGAAGTCCAAATACAAGGAGACATCGCTGGGCGGGCTCGCGGTGAACGTCGTGGAATGCTGAAGCACGGCGGTGCCGGCGAATTACCTCGATAGCGAACTCGGCATGATTGGATACGATCCGCGCGCTGTCCCAAGGTTGGGGATAGGGGAAGCCGGCCAGTTGCTGCCGGCATTGCGAATGATTTCGATTTGAGCAAGACTTTAGGTCCAAGGAGGTAGACGACCATGAGCGCTGGAAGGCGCCTGCGAGACGCTGTGCCGGAATGCCAATTGCCGCCGGATTTCGACCAGCATGTATATTCGGCGCAGTTGATTGCTGCCATCATCGCCGAGCTCGGCAGGCAACAGGTTCGATCGTCCGTGGCGCTGGCGGGCACCGGCTTGACCGAGGATCAGCTCGAAGCTCATACGACGCGTATCTCGTACCGGCAGATCGACATCGTGATTCGCAATGCACTGCGGCTGTCGAACGAACCGACGGTTGCGCTCCGCGCCGGACAGCGCATGCGCGTGACCGCGCACGGAATGTACGGATATGCTTTGCTGAGCAGCGCGACCTATGACGATGCGCGCGCCTTCGCCAATCGATACCTTCGGGTCGTCGGCCCGCTGTGCGATGCGAAATACTCGTATGACGGCGCGGCGGTCGTCTGTGCGTTCGAGCCGTTGCATTGGCCGAATCCGACGCAAGACGTGCATCGCTTCGCGGCCGAGTTCGCCCTGTCGTCGCATTTGACGACGATGAAGGACCTGGCGGGCGAGTCGTTCTGCTTCTCGCGGATTTCCCTTGCCTATGGTGAACCGGCGCATGCCGACGCCTACCAGATGTTCTTCGACTGCCCGGTCCAGTTTCGCCAGCGCGGCAACGAGTACAGATATCAGCTGTCTCAGGCCGACGGTCCGGTGGCGCTGGCGGATTCCCGCACCCACGGAATGGCGCGCGAGATGTGCGAGCAGGTGCTGTCCGAGGTCAATCATGCAGGCGGCATCGCCGCCGATGTCCGGCGGGTCCTGATCGAGCAGCCCGGCAGGTATCCGAACATCGAAGCGATCGCCGAGCGGCTGTCGATGCATCCGCGTGCCCTGCGGCGGAGGCTCGAAGCGGAAGATACATCGTATCGTGAGCTGCTCGCCGAGGTGCGGACGCGGCTAGCGATGGAATATCTGCGCAAGACCGCGATGACCAACGAGGAGATCGCGAGCCGGCTGGGCTATAGCGACGCCGCCAACTTCCGGCATGCCTTCATCCGCTGGACCGGCAAGAGCCCGTCCGATTTCCGGGTCTCTTCGCCGGTGTGAAGGCCGTGCGGGCGGCGCAGCGCTGTATGTGACCGCTCGTTACTCCACGCTGTCCATAAGTCACCTCCGAACCGGCCTCGTCGAACCTCCTCGTGGTCGAACTCGATGCATAGATTGGCCATCGACGGCAAATGCGATGGCTCGTCAGGGAGTTGGAAGCGTGTCGGGCGCTGATCGCTTCTGCTCGGGGGCGTCCTCCGAACCTCAGCTGCGCCACACCGCCGCTGTGGTGCCCCCCGGTTCGGGCGCCTCGAGACTGGCCGCGCCTCTCATTCGAGGGCGCGGCCTTTTCTCGTGCGTGCGGTGAGGGCGGCAGGCGCCGCCTTGCGGTCAGCGCATCACGCCAGGACCTTGCTTTCGCGCATCCCGGCGATGGCCGCGTCATCGTAGCCGGCCTCGCGCAGGATCTGCGTGCTGTGCTCACCGACCGCGGGCGCCTTGCGCGGCTTCACCTTGGTTGCACCGTCGACAAAGAACGGGCTGTCGATGGTCAGCATCTCGTCGTTCTCGAACGGCACCAGCACGCCGGCCGACAGCATTTGCCGGTCGGCGGACAGGTCGCCCATCTCGGCAACGCATTCGAAGACGATGCCTGCTTCATCGAGGCGGGCTCGCCATTCGTCCCGGTCACGCGTCGCGAATGCCGCGTCGAACAGGGCGATCAATTCGGAGGAACGGGCGAAGCGATCGGCCTGCTTGGCAAAGCGCGGATCAGTGAGCAGGTCGTTGAGGCCGAGGCATTTCGCCACGGTCGGAAAGTCGCGCTGCTCGTTGACGATCGCGAGCAGCAGCCAGCGGCCGTCGCGGCAGCGGTAGTAGCAGCCGAGCGCATTGAACAGATTCTCGCGCGGCGGCCGCGGCGTGAACGTCGCCCCGCACAACGCCGCCTGCGCCATGATGCCGTTCGACCAGACGCCGTTGGCGAGCAGCGAGGAGCCGACCTGGGTGCCGCGTCCCGTGCGCTCGCGCTGATACAGCGCCACCGCGACGGCCGCGAACAGCGAAACGCCCGACGGGTGATCGCCCATGCCGGCCAGCGCCCGCGCCGGCGGCGTGCTGGCGTCGCTCCGCACCATGTCCATCAGGCCTGAGCGCGCCCAGTAGGCCGTGACATCGAAGCCGGGCTTGCCCGCCTCGTCGCCGGTCTCGCCATAGCCGGTGAAGGAGGCGTAGATCAGCCGGTCGTTCGCCGCGGCAAGCCGCTCGTAGCTGATCGCGAGCTTCCTGCGGACCGCGAGCGGATAGTTGGTGATGAAGGCGTCGGCGGTGGAGGCGAGGCGATGCAGCACCGCCTGGCCCTCGGGCTTCGACAGGTCGAGCGCAAGGCCGCGCTTGTTGCGATTGTCGAGCAGCCAGCCATAGGGCTGGTCGGATCTCGGCATGCCCGGCAGCTTCGGCACCTGACGGAACGCGTCGCCTGCACCGGGCGGTTCGATCTTGATCACGTCGGCGCCGAAGTCGCCGAGCAGCGTCGCGGCGGTTGGCGCGGCGATGAAGCTGCCGCAGTCGATGACCTTCAAACCTTCGAAGATGCTCATGTGAGTTCGTCTCCGCTTGATGCCCGGGATCAGCTGTTGTCCGTCGGCCAGGTTGGCCTATTCCGAAACGTGGCGGCCGCCTCTGTCTGCGAATGCGCGCAGGCCTGCGGGTGAGCCGGTCATGTCCCGTTCCTGCCGTTGCGTGCCGCCAGCACGTGCAGCAGCGCCACCTGCGTGTCGTCGCGTTCGCGCTCCATCCGCGGGATCGGCGTCTTGCCGAAAGATGCCGCGGCCTGGTCGATGATCTTGCGCTGCAGCGCCTCGTCGAGATCGACCTGCAGAATCACCTTGAACGACGCGGCCATGTTCTTGCCGAGGTGCTGGAAGAACGATTCCAGCCCGTTCGGTCCACCACCCATGTGGAACGAGCTGAACGGCCCGTTCACCGCCCAGCGCAACCCGATCGAGCTGGTGACGACGTCGTCCAGCTCGTCGACCGTGACGACGCCTTCCTGCACGAGATAGCAGGCCTCGCGCATGATCGCGCGCTGCAGCCGGTTGGCGACGAAGCCCTGGATTTCCTTCTTGAGCACGCGCGGCACCTTGCCGAGCGCCTCGTAGAACGCCACGGCGTCGGCGGTGGCCTCTGGATCGGTGCGCTCGCCGGGAACGATTTCGACGAGCGGGATCAGATGCGGCGGGTTGAAAGGATGGCCGACCAGCAGCCGGCTTGCATCCTTCATCTCTTTCGCCTGTTCGGTGGCTGGCCGCGCCGAGCTCGACGACAGCAGCAATGCATGTTTCGGCACCGTTGCCTCGATTCGTGCCCAGAGCTGCTGCTTCCACTCGGGCTTCTCCGGCCCGTTCTCCTGCACCAGGTCGGCGCCGGCGACGGCGCGCGCGAGGTCCGGCTCGAAGCGCAGGTTGCGCTCCAATCCCTCATGCGGCAGGCCGAGCTTCAGCAATGTCGGCCCGATCTTGATCAGGGCGTCCTTGACCGTGGCCTCGATGCCGGGCTGCGGATCGTTGATCACGACATTGAGCCCGTGTGCGAGAAACAGCGCCGCCCAGGAGGAGCCGATGACACCGGCCCCGATGACGCACACATTGCGATAGCGGTTGAGCGCCGCGGCGCGATCTGCGGATGATGGCATGGCTTCCTCCGACGTGCCCGCTTATCGCGGCTGATCGAGATAGTTGTGGCAGCGCTTGGCGCGGGACAGCGTCAAGTCGGTCATGATGTGGCTACACGCGACGATCTCGCGCACCGGAAAATCGGCCATCGGGGCCAATGCGTGGGCGAACAGCTCCAGCCGGGCCGGGCCGGTCCAGGCGCCCTTGACGGTGATGTCGGTGATCTCGGAGCGCAGCAGTTCGCAGATGCGCGGCTCGCCCGCCGGCTTCGGACTGTCATAGGTCCACAGGATCTTCAGCATGAAGGTCGGTACGCAGATCTCGGCCTTTGCCTTTTCGAGGTCCAGCGCGCGGTGCTTGTAACCCATCGTCGCGGTGGCCACGCGCAAGCTGCCGTAGTCCATGGTGCCGACCAGGGTGTCGGAATCGACATAGAGCTTCGGCTTGCCGATCACCTTGGGATAACCGCTGATCTCGCGCCCCGATGCCAGCGCCGGCAGGTTGTCGAGGTACATCGCGTGAAGGTACTCGCCCTTCTCGTCGCCATAGCGCACCTGGACGGCCTGGCCGCATTCGGTGTAGTCGCCGAGACCGGAGGTGTCGGGCATCCGCATGATCTCCCAGCGAACCAGTGGATCGTCAATCTCCAGCGGCTCGGGAACGACTGCGCGCAACGCCTCGATGTCGGTGCGATACAGGATGTTGAGGTATTCGCGGTTGTTGAAGCGGAACGGTCCGCGGGGAAATGCCGGGGCACCGATCGGTGTCGTCAGCTGCTTGAGAACGTCTTCCCGTCGCATCCGCTCCTCCCTTGTTGGCGCTTGCCGTGGTCCGTACCGCCTCCGGGTGCGTGCCGGTTGTCGAGCAAGGCGTCGCGAGCCTAGCGATCTCGGCAAACGGAGAAAGGTGCGATTGGACCGCCGACCGGGTGACTTCCGGACGCGGGTTGCGGCGCGCGCGCGTGGATACGCGATTATTGCGTCGCGTACGGGATCGGGCTTACGTTCGACCGATCGTCAATCGTGGAGCAGGAATGCGCGGAATGCCAGGGACATGCGGTTGCAATGACTAGGCAAGAGTCGCACCTACGCCAATCGCCGGGTCGAATGCTCCCCGGCTTCGCGCAGCGAATATTCCCGCCGCATTCGATCGCAGCCATCGCGGCCGAGCTTCGTGAGCAGGGCATTGATCCATCTGAGGTTCTGGAGGGCACCGGGCTCGCGATCGGCCAGCTCGAATCCCATACGACGCGCATATCGTATCGGCAGCTCGACACGGTGATCCGCAACGCGCTGCGGCTGGCAGGCGACCCGGCTATCGCGCTGCGCTCGGGAGCGCGAATGCATGTCACCGCCTATGGCATGTACGGGTACGCGCTGCTGAGCAGTGCAACGCACGCGGAGGCGCGCGACTTCGCTGCGCGATACATCCGTGTGGTGGGGCCGTTCTGCGATTTCGACCTCTCATACGATCGAGAGACGGTGGTGGCGACGTTCCAGCCCATGCACTGGCCGAATCCGACCGAGAGTGTGCATCGCTTCGCGGTCGAGTTCGCACTGGCCGCGCATCTGACGACGATTCGCGACCGCTCGGGCCAGGGCTTCGGCTTCTCGCGCGTGCTGCTCGACTATACGCCGCCGCCGTCCGCCGCGGCGTATCGTGATCTCTTCGGGTGCCCGGTTTTGTTCAATCAGCATCATTGTGGATACGAATACATACGCAATGACGGCCCACGGGCGCTGGCGAATCCGCGAACCCACGCCATGGCGCGGGAGATGTGCGAGGAGATCCTCGGCGAGGTGAATCGCGCCGGTGGCGTTGCTGCCGATATCCGCCGGATACTGATCGAGCAGCCGGGTCGTTACCCAAGCATCGAGGCGATCGCCGAACAGCTCGATATCTATCCCCGCGCGCTGCGGCGCAGGCTCGAGGCGGAGGGAACCTCATATCGCAGCCTGCTTTCCGAGGTGCGCATGCGGCTCGCGATCGAGTATCTGCGCAAGACGCGCATGACCAATGAGGAGATCGCAAGCCGCCTCGGCTACAGCGACGCGGCTAACTTCCGCCACGCCTTCTCGCGCTGGACCGGCAGGAATCCATCCGAATTCCGCGGCGAGGAGGGTCTTTGACCCCGAGATATCTGGGGGGCTTCGCCAGCTGTGTCCGGAGTTCACCGCCAAATTGGTTCAATCGAACCTTTTGTGCGACCGAAGCGCGCGTAAGCTCGGCACCGTGGTTGCGCTCACGATCGCGTTCTCCCAACCTGGACCGCCCTCCCTCGGCGGTCTTTCTTTTGGCCGGTCTTGTCCGGAACTCACCTGCAAACGCGACCAATCGAACCTTCTGCTGCCCGGTCCGGCTGACTAGCCTCACTTCAGCTTGCGGGCACCGGATTGCGGGACCCGAAGCAGGCGCGGAAGGCGGACGAGGACGCTCGTGTATCACCCGTCACCAAATCTCCTGCAGTGTCTCTATTCGCCGCAACGGATCGCGGCGGTGGTGCACGTCCTGGCCGAGGAGGGGATCTCAGCGTCGCGCGCGCTCGGCGCGACCAATTTGAGGCGTGCTGACCTCAGGGATTCGTCGGTACGTGTCTCCTACCGGCAGGTCGAGACGGTATTTCGCAATGCGATGCGGCTGTCACGGAATCCGGCGATCGCGTTTCGCGCCGGAGAACGAATGCATGTCATGGCTTACGGCATGTACGGCTATGCCATGCTGAGCAGCCCGACGCGGGCCGGAGTCATTGACTTTGCGGCCAAGTATGGTCGGATCCTCGGAACGGTCGCCGACATCGACTTCACCCGCAAGGGCGATACGGTGAGCTGTCTGCTCGAGCCGTTGCTTTCGCGCGATCCGGCCGATGACGTCTATCGGTTCGCGCTTGAGTTCGCCTTTGCGACCTATCAGACGCTGAGCCGCGACGTCTATGGCAACTCGTTCCGCTTCTCGAAGCTGAGCGCCGCCTATGCGTCGCCGCCGCACGCCGGGACCTACGACCGCATCTTCCAGTGTCCGGTCGAGTTCGGCCAGCGCAGGAACGCGCTGGAATTCGACACTGCCTGGATCGACCGTCCGGCGGTCTGCCCCGACGAGATGACCAGGGCGATGGCCGGCCGAATCTATGATCAGCTTCTCGATCCTGTCGCGCGGGACGACGGTCTTGCTGCCGACATCCGGCGACGGCTCGTCGAGCATCCCGGCCGCTTCCCGAGTATCGAGGCGATGGCGGCGGAGCTTGCAATCCATCCACGGACGTTCCGCCGCAGGCTGCAGCTGCAGCGGAAAACCTACCGGCAGATCGTCTCCGAGGTCCGCATGCAGCTCGCGGTCGGTTATCTGCGCAACACGCAAATGACCAATGACGAGATCGCCGCGCGGCTTGACTACAGCGACGCGGCGAACTTTCGCCACGCCTTTGTCCGCTGGACCGGCAAAAGCCCGTCGGACTTCCGCGACGGCCGGGCGCCAGGCATCGCAGCAGGCGCGCAAGATTCATTGGCGGATGTCCCAAACTAACCGGTCAAGCGGGCCAATTGCACCTTTTACGGGTCTGACCTGCTCGATAGCGTTTTGAGACCAAGAAGATGCGCGGTTGCGCGATCGGGGTCTGCATGGCGCCGCTCGCGGCGCCGGGCAGTAATCATAAAATGTCGGGTCGTGCGGGACACACCGCGTGATCCGGGAGGGGACATTCTGACATGAATATGGTCGTCGACCGCTCTGCGCCGCCGTCGCAATTGCTGCTCGCGCTCGAGGTGCGCGGGATCTGGGAGCTGCAGGCGTTCTTCGCAAGCTATCCGCTGCTTCGCCGCGCGCCGCGCGGGGACGGACATCCGGTCCTCGTCTTGCCGGGGCTCTCCGCCAGCGATATCTCGACGCGACCGTTGCGCGCCTACCTGAAGGCGCAAGGCTATGCGGTCCACGGCTGGAAGCTCGGACCCAATCGCGGACCGCGTCCCGGCGTCGAGGCTGCCATGGACGCAAGGCTGGCCGAGCTCGCCGAGCGATACGGTCGCAAGGTCAGCCTGATCGGCTGGAGCCTCGGCGGTGTGTTTGCGCGCGAGATTGCACGGCGCGCGCCCGATCTGGTCCGCCAGGTGATCACGCTCGGCAGCCCGTTCGCCAATGAGCCGAAGGCAAGCAATGCCTGGCGTCTCTACGAGATCCTGAGCGAGCGCCAGGTCGACGACTGGCCCGACAGGGACATCATGAAGTTGCCGCCGCCGGTACCGAGCACGGCGATCTACTCACGCACCGACGGCATCGTCTCGTGGTGGGGGTGCCGCGAGCAGCATGCCGAGCGGACACAGAACATCGAGGTCGAAGGCAGTCATTGCGGGCTCGGGCACAATCCGGCCGTGCTCTATGCGATCGCGGACCGCCTCGCGCTCGGGGAGGATGAATGGTCGCCATTCGACCGCAGCGGTCTTCGCGGCATGGTGTACCCGGATCCGGATCGAGCCGATGACAGCGCCGCCCTGTTCCGGCCGCGCTGGGCGGCCGCCTGACGCGCAGTCCACGGGACGGCGTTTCGCCGCCGCCAGCCAAGTACCGCAAGGAGGACGTCGATGGGGACCGATGACAGGCAATCCGACACAGCCGGCACGGGAGCGATGCCGTGGCTCGGGGACCTGAAGAAAATGGCCGAAAAGTTCACGCTGCCCGGGTTCGATATTGCTGCCCTGGTCGAGTGGCAGCGCAAGGACATGGAGGCGTTGGTTGAGGCCAACAGACAGGCCTACGAAGGCGTCCAGGCGCTGGTCAGCCGGCGCAACGAGATCCTGCAAGAGACGCTCGCGCAGTGGCAGGCGGCGATGCAGGGCTTCGCAAGCGGTGAAGCTATGACGAAGCAGACGGAGACTGCCAAGCAGCAGGTCGAGAAGGCGGTCGCGGATTTCCGCGAGCTGTCGCAGCTGGAAGCGCAGGCGCGCAACAACGCCTGGAAGGTCATGCAGGACCGCATGCAGGAGAACTTCGCGAACCTTCAGACGCTGTTGCAGCCGAAATAGCGCTGCGCGTGTGAGGCGTAAACCATCGGGGGAAAGCCATGAGTCTGGCCAAGTTGCAGGACTTGACGGGGCGCGTTGCGCTCGTTACGGGCGGATCGCGGGGTCTCGGTCTTCAGATCGCCGAGGTGCTGGGCGAACTCGGCGCCAAGGTCGCGATCACCGCGCGAAAGCGGGATGAGCTTGATGCCGCGGCTGCTCACCTCAAGGGGCTTGGCATCGAGGCGCTTCCGGTGGTGTGCGATATGGGCAGGCTGGAGACAATCCCGCCGATGATCGAGCAGGTCGTGGCTGCGCTGGGCCCGATCGACATCCTCGTCAACAATGCCGGTACGTCCTGGGGCGCCGCCACGATCGAGCATACGCTCGACGGCTGGAACAAGGTGATCAACCTGAATGTGACCGCGATCTTCGTCGCCACCCAGGAGGTCGGCCGGCGCTGCATGGTACCGCGGCGGAGCGGAAAAGTGATCAACATCGCCTCGATCCAGGGCCTCACCGGCTGCTATCCGGAAGGCACCCCGACGCTGGCCTACAACGCGAGCAAGGGCGCGGTCGTCAACCTGACCCGCACGCTTGCCAATGAATGGGCGCCGCTCGGCATCAACGTCAACGCGATCGCGCCAGGTTATTTCCCGACCAAGATGACCGCACAGCTCGACCAGAGCGCGACCGCGCATATGGCGCCGATGAATCGCGAGGGTGGCCCGGAGGACCTCAAGGGCGTCGCCGCGCTGCTCGCCTCCGATGCCTGTGCATTCATCACCGGCCAGACCATTGCGGTCGATGGCGGCGTGACCGCCGTCTGATCCGCAAGACCATAGAAGGGAGAGATCTCATGAACGATATGCCCTGGATCCGATCCTATCCCGACGGCGTGCGTTGGGACGTCGAGATAGCTCCCGGACCAGTGCAGAAGATATTGGGCGACGCCGTTGCCAAATGGCCGGATCGTCCCGCGATCGATTTCATGGGCAAGCGGATCACCTATGCCGAGCTCGGGCGGCTCACCGATCGTGTGGCCAAGGGCCTGCAGCTCCTCGGCGTCAAGCCGGGCGTCCATGTCGGCCTCTATCTGCCCAACACGCCGCACTACATCATCTCGTTTTTCGGCATCCTCAAGGCAGGCGGCACGGCGGTGAACTATTCGCCGCTGGACGCTGCCAAGGTGCTCGAACACAAGATCGAGGACAGCAAGACCGATATCCTGATCACGCTCGACATGGTTTCGCTCTATCCGCAGATGGCGGCGATGCTGGGCAAGACAAGATTGAAGAAGCTGGTGGTCGGGTCGCTCGGCGAGATCACGGCTGACCCCGACACCGTCGTCAACCAGATGAAGGCGGCCAAGCAGCTGAGCGACGTCGCCTGGGACGATCATCACATCAGCTTCGGCCAGCTGACGCACAATGATGGTGTCTACCAGGCCTATCCGATCGATAATCCGCGCGAGACCATCGCCGTGCTGCAATACACCGGCGGGACGACGGGGCTGCCGAAGGGGGCGATGCTCACCCACGCCAATCTGACCAGCGCGTGCCAGCAGTACCGGGCGACGACGGCCGGCTCGCCACCGGTGCTGGTCGACGGGCAGGAGCGCTTCCTGGCAGTGTTGCCGCCGTTCCACATCTATGCGCTTTCTGTGAATGTGCTGTTCGGCGTCCTGATGGGCGCGGAAATCATCCAGCATGTCCGCTTCGATCCAAAGGCCGCGCTGGAGGAAATCTCGACCAAGTCGGTCAGTGTCTTCTGCGGGGTGCCAACCATGTTCACCGCGCTGATCAACCATCCGGAGACGCCGAAGCATAGCTTGCGCGCGCTGAAATATTGCGGATCCGGCGGCGCGCCGTTGCCGCTCGAGGTGGCGCAGCAATTCGCCTCGATCACCGGCTGCAATTTGAGCGAAGGCTGGGGCATGACCGAGACCTCGCCGAGCGGCACCTACACGCCGGCGCAGCACGGCGCCATGCGCAAGGCCGGCTCCTGCGGCATGCCGATGCCCGGAATCGTCATCAAGTTCCTCAATGTCGACGACAGCAGCAGCTATGTGCCGCTCGGCGAACGCGGCGAGATCTGCATCAAGGGCCCGAACGTGATGAAGGGCTACTGGAACAAGCCGGACGCGACGGCCGAGGTGACTACTGCAGACGGCTACATGCGCACGGGCGACGTCGGCTACATGGACGAGGACGGCTTCATCTTCATCGTGGACCGCACCAAGGACATGCTGCTGTGCAGCGGCTACAACGTGTATCCGCGCGTGCTCGAAGAGGCGATCTACAAATATCCGGCGGTCGAGGAGGTCGCCGTGATCGGCATCCGCGACGAGTATCGCGGCCAGTCGCCGAAGGCCTTCATCAAGCTGAAGGCGGATGCCAAGCCGTTCAAGCTGGAAGAGCTGCAGGCGTTCCTGAAGGACAAGCTCGGCAAGCACGAGATGGTGCAGGCGCTCGAAATCCGCGCCGAACTGCCGAAGACCGCGGTCGGAAAGCTATCGAAGAAGGAGCTGTACGACGAGGAGGAGCGCGCCGCCCGGGCGCAGGCCTGAGATCGCCTGCGCGAACCGGATCGGCAGCGGCGGACAGGTGTCGCGCCTGGGCAATGACCGCGACGCGCCAGATATCGGCACGCCGTCATCAAGACGGCGATCGCCGTCACAACGTCAAGGGAGGGAAGAATGGATCAACTCAGCAGCATGGATGCATCGTTCCTGCATCTCGAAACGCCGGAGACGCCGATGCATGTCGGCAGCCTGATGATCTTCGATCTCCCCGAGGGTTATCAGGGCGACTACTACGAGGATGTCAAGGAGATGCTCGGCAAGCGTCTCCATCTCTCGGCATTGCTGAACCGCAAACTGGCGCAGATGCCGTTCCAGCTCGCCGAGCCGGTCTGGACCGAGGACGATGATATCGAGCTCGATTACCACGTGCGGACCGTCACCTTGCGGCGTCCAGGCACCATGGCGCAGCTCGAGCAACTGGTCGCGCGGCTGCATGCCTCGCTGCTCGATCGCAGCCGTCCGCTGTGGGAGATGTATGTCATCGATGGCCTCGAGAACGGCCAGGTCGCGTTCTACACCAAGGCGCATCACAGCGGCGTCGACGGCAAGGCCGGTGTGGAGCTCGCCAAGGTGCTCTATGATGTCTCGCCCAAGATGCGCGAGGTGCCGCCGCCACGGCGCAAGCGCGCCTCCGGGCAATACCAGCTCGGCGTGACCGAGCTACTGCAGGCGGCGGCCAACAATGCGGCCCAGCAATACCGCAAGCTCGCGGAGCTGCTGCCGACGGCGGCCAAGGCGCTCGGCACCGCCGCCACCGTGATGGCCAGCCAGCGCTCACAGAAGGGGGAGCGCTCGCTCAGCCTTGGACTGGCTCCGAAGACGGTGTTCAACGATTCCATCACCAACCAGCGCTCCTACAGCACGATGTCGCTGCCACTTGCCGACATCAAGGTCCTGGGCAAACGTGTCGGCGGCACCGTCAACACCATCGTCATGGCGATGTGCAGCATCGCGCTGCAACGCTTTCTCGCCGAGCGCGGCCTGCTGCCCAAGGAAGCCCTGATCGCGATGGTGCCAGTCAGCCTGCGTGCCGAAGGCGACAAGGCGATGAACAACCAGGTCTCGGCGGTACGCGTCGACCTGGCGACCGATATCGATGACCTGCCGACCCGGTTCAAGGCAATCCACGCGTCATCCGAGGCGGCCAAGGCAGTCGTGCGCGAGCTCAAGCCGGTGCTCGGCGTCGATGTGCCGATCACGGGGTCGCCGTGGCTGATGACGGGGCTCGCCTCGCTGCTTGGCCGCTCCAACCTCGCCAGCCGCATGCCGGCAGCGGGCAACGTGCTGATCTCCAACGTGCCGGGACCGGGGCAGCACCTCTACATGGCCGGCGCACGGATGGTGCATTATTTCCCGGTTTCGATCCCCTATCACGGCAGCGCGCTGAACATCACGGTGCACAGCTATGCGGGACTGCTTGAGTTCGGTCTGACCGCATGCCGGCGCGTGCTCTCGCAGGACGAGTCCTACGAGATGATCGAGCACCTGCGCGCCGCCCTGCGCGAGATCGAGGCTCTGCCGTCGGTCGAGGCCGAGATCGTCGAGCTGCAACCTGCGGCTCAAGCGAAGGCGCCATCCGCGACCGCGGCGTCGGTGACGGTCATCCAGACCGACGAGGTGCCACCGGCCGCCGCAAACGACAAGGCGAGCCGGGCCAGCTAGGCGCGGAGGCCTTCAACGCTTCACATCGCCGGAGCCGGGACGCCACCGCGGTCTCCCGCCCGGCGCCGGAATCAAAAGAACATTTGGAGGAAACTAGGATGCACCCACCCGCCGCAAAGGGATCGCTGTCGGTATTGGAAAGTCCGGCGCATAAATCCCTGTTCTCGAAGATCGATTGGCGCCTGATCCCGCTTCTGCTGATCGCCTACATGATCGCCTATCTCGATCGCATCAATATCGGCTACGCGCAGCTGCAGATGAAGCAGACATTACCGTTCGACGATGCGGTCTACGGTCTCGGCGCGGGCATCTTCTTCGTCGGATATTTTCTGTTCGAGGTGCCGAGCAACCTGCTGCTGGAGAGGATCGGCGCGCGCAAGACCCTGCTGCGCATCATGGTGCTGTGGGGACTCGCGGCATCCGCCATGATGTTCGTGTCGACGCCGTTCCAGTTCTATGTCGTCCGGTTCCTGCTCGGCGTGTTCGAGGCCGGCTTCTTTCCCGGCGTAATCCTGTACTTCACCTATTGGTATCCGTCGGCGCGGCGCGGGCAGGTGATCGCCACCTTCATGTCGGCGACAACGATCGTGTCCGTGATCGCCGGTCCCTTGTGCGGCTCGATCCTGAAGTATTTCGACGGTGCCGGCGGCCTTCATGGCTGGCAGTGGCTGTTCCTCGTCCAGGGTCTGCCGGCGCTGATACTCGGCATCCTGGTCTACGTCCTGCTCGAGGACAAGCCCGCGCAGGCCGCGTGGCTCTCGAAGGACGAGAAAGCCCTGCTCGAGGACACCTTCCAGCACGATGAGAAGGACATCGAGAGCGAACCCTCGGGAACGTTCGGGCAGATGCTCAGGGACCCCAAGGTCTATGTGTTGTCGTTCGTCTATCTGCTGCTGCTCGGCGCGACCTACACGATGGTGTTCTGGATGCCGACCCTGATCCAGAGCTGGGGCGTCAAGGATTTGTTCCTTGTCGGTGTTTATGCCGCGATCCCGAATGCCGCCGGCGTCATCGGCATGATCCTGATCGGCCGTCACTCCGACAAGTGGCACGAGCGCCGCTGGCACTATGCCGCCTGCGTCGCGATCGCCGCGTTCGGCCTGTTCGTCACGACGATGCTGCAGGGCAACCTCGTCGGATCGATCCTTGCGCTGTCCTTTGCGGTGATCGGCATTGCGTCGGCGACGCCGCTGTTCTTCGCGCTGACCAGCGAATACCTCTCCACCGGTGCCGCCGCCGGCGGGCTTGCACTGATCAGCAGCCTTGGAAACCTAGGCCCGGCCATCAGCCCCTCGATCAACGGCCTGATCGTGCGGAGTACCGGCGACAACATCTACAGCATGTACTTCGTGATGGCGCTCTACGTGCTGTCGGGATTGCTGTTGCTGCTGTCGATGCGGCCTGCGCCCAGTGCGCGCCTGGCGATGGCGTGAGGACGAAACGAGCGGCCCGGCCCGCACGGAGCCGGGTCGCTCGACGCTCCGCGGGAATGCTGCCGGTGATCGAGCGAATATTGGGACACATGCGATGAGGATCGTTCTGCTGGGGCCGCCTGGCGCGGGCAAGGGAACACAGGCGAAGCACCTGGTCGAGGAGTACGACATACCGCACCTTTCGACCGGCGACATGCTGCGTGCTGCGGTTGACGCGGACACCAGTATCGGACGGAAAGTCAAGGATACCATGGTGAGGGGTGGGCTCGTTCCCGATCAGCTCGTGATCGCCGCGGTGATCGAACGCATCTCGCAAGCCGATGCCAAGCATGGCTTTGTGCTCGACGGCTTCCCGCGAACGATGGCCCAGGCGGTCGGCCTCGACGATCTGCTCGATACCGAGGGTCTTGCGATCGACCATGTCGTCGAGCTCAAGGCCGACGAGACGGTGTTGCTGGACCGGATCGAGACGCGGGCCCGCGAGGCGAGAGCGCAAGGTGGCGCGGTGCGCGCCGACGACAATCACGAGACGCTCAAGCTGCGTATCGATGCCTATAACGAGCAGACCGCGCCGCTGGTCGACTACTACCGATCGCGAAACATCCTTCGAACCGTCGACGGACTGCAGCCGGTCGATGCGGTCGCCTTCGCCGTCGTCAAGGCGATCGGCCAAGATCGGTCGGTGATGTGATGCCGACGACGCAAAGTCGCGACCCTCGGCTGTCCGGCTATCCCGACCGGATCGAGGTGCTGGAGCCATTGCGCAAGTCGCTTGGCGAGGTGAAGGAGACGGCCGACCAGTTCGAGCAGGCCCAGCTGTTGTTGCGGGCGATCGAACGGTTCTCGCGCAGATATGCTGCCGACCGGAACTGCGGCGGTGCACCCGCCGAGCTGGCGCGGCGGCGGCTTGTCGCACGCGCCGTTCGTGGATTGCGCAGAACCGTTCTGGCAACGAAGGGAGGCGCCTCATGTCGGCGAGCGGAAATGAAGGTCAATGCGCGCTGGTGACCGGAGCATCGGGCGGCATTGGGCTCGAGCTCGCGCGCGTGCTCGCGGCCAATGGCCTCAGCCTCGTGCTGCTGGCGCGCAGCCGCGACAAGCTGCAGAAGCTCGCGCGCGAGCTCGAGGCAAGTTATGGCGCCAAGGTGACCATCGTGGCCGCCGATCTGAGCGAGCCGGCGGCGCCGCAGGCGGTGTTCGATTCGCTTGACGACGCCGGCGTGCGGGTCGACCTGCTGGTGAACAATGCCGGTCTCTTGCTCGAAGGACGCGTCGGCACAATCGGCCTCGACGATCAGTTGCGGCTGCTGCAGGTCAATGTCGTGGCCATGACGGCATTGACCCGTCTGTTCCTCGCGCCGATGCTCGAGCGCAACAGTGGACGGATCCTGAACGTTGCGTCGGTCGCGGCCTTCATGCCGGTGCCGAATCTTGCGGTCTATGCCGCGTCAAAGGCCTATGTGCTGTCGTTCGGCGAGGCGTTGTCGCAGGAGTTGAGCGGCAGCAAGATCACGCTGACGACATTGTGTCCCGGCGTGACGGACACCGGAATGGTCCAGGGCACCAATCTCGGCAACATGCCAAGCATGATGATCATGGATGCGAAGACCGTCGCACAGGAGGGCTACCGCGCCTGCATGGCAGGCAAGCCGGTGCATGTCGCAGGGCTTGCCAACGAGCTGGCGGTCCAATGGATCAAGTATCAGCCGAGTTGGCTGCTGCGGGCCATCGGCGGTGTGTTCGGAAAGGCCGCACCGCCGAACTGACGTTTCGTGCTCGCCGGCAATGCACGGCTGCACGGGCCATTCTTGACCATCAACAACGGACGCTACCCATGGGACGTGACGAGCAGACCGTCGAACCACCCTCGCTCGCGCTGCTTGCCGCGGAAGGGCGCGGCTTTCTCGACATCCCGGCGCTGATTGCCGTGGCGGCGCCGCTTCTGGCGACCGCGCCGCGGGGGCAACGCCATCCGGTGATGGTTCTGCCCGGGTTGGGCGCCGATGACCGGTCGACCTTGGCCATCCGCTCGTTCCTCGAGTTCCTCGGCTATCAGGTTCATGGATGGGGCCGCGGCCGCAATGTGCGCGCGCCGGATGCTGACCTCGCCGCCGTGGTGGCGCGAGTCCTCGAACTCGAAAAGCAGGGCGGCTCGAAGGTCAGCCTGGTCGGCTGGAGCCGTGGCGGCATCATTGCGCGCGAGGTTGCCCGGCAAATCCCGGCGGCGGTGCGGATGGTCATCACGCTCGGCAGTCCTTTCGCGGCGCCGGGGGCGAGCAATGTTCGCGCGATCTGGCGGCTTCTGACCGGCCAGAAATACCAGCCGCCGACGGCCGAACGGATCAGCCGCCTCGCGCAACCGATTCCCGTGCCGTCAACATCGATCTATACCCGCACCGATGGCGTGGTGGCGTGGCGCGCCTGCCTGGAGCAGGAGGGCGGAGAGCGCGAGAACGTCGAAGTGAACACGACGCATTTGGGGCTTGGCTTTCACGCGCCGGCGCTGTGGGTGATTGCCGATCGCCTCGCCCAGCCGGCGGGAACCTGGAAGCCGTTTCGTGCGCCTCCGCAGGTCGGAATCTGGTTTCCGACAGCGACGCGCCGCGATTGAGATCGAAAGGGCGCAGCTGCCTGAGGCTACCGCGCAGCGCTTCCCGGTGACCGCATCTCGGCGACCATCATCCGCAGCAGCTGCATTGCGGCGGGCGGCAGCGTGCGTCCCTGACGGGAGACCACGTGGGTGCGGCCACGATGCAGCAGCGCGTTCTTCATCGGGAGCGCCACCACCTTGGCGGCATCAGCCTCCGTCATCGCAAGGCGCGACGCCAGCGCATAACCAAGTCCGGCGGTCACGTAATGGGCGAGCGCATCGAACGAGGCGGTCGTGAACGCGAAATTGAGGCGAACGCCTTCGCTGATCTCGGCGGCCTGGACATGCTGGCGCAGGCCGAAATTCGGATGCATCGCGGCGCCTGGGTAAGGCGCGAGGTCGGCGAGCCTGAGCGGCCGGCCCAGCTGGGTCAGCGGGTGCCCGCGCGGTACGATAGCCTTGATCGGGTGCGGCTGCGAATGATGCGAGCGCAGCCGATCGTCGCGAGGCGGATTGAACAGGACGCCGATATGCGCGCGTTCTCCCACGACTTGCTGGACGATCTCGTCGGTACTGCCGATGTCGAGGCTGATCGTGATCTTCGGGTGGCTTTGCATGAAGCGGCACAGGCTGCTCTTGGCCAGCCAGTCGACATAACCTTCGCCCGTCACGAGATCGATATGACCCGACTCAACTTTGCGAATGCTGTCTATCTGCGCCAGCAGCGCCTGTCGTTCGCCCTGCTGGCGCTGCAGGTAGGCGGCCAGCAGTTGGCCGGCGTCGGTCGGCGCGACGCCGCGGCCCCGTCGTTCGAGCAGGCGCGCGCCACATTCCTTCTCGAGCAGGCCTAGCGCCCGGCTGACCGCAGAGGCGTCCATGCCGAGCGCGCCGGCGGTGCCGCGCACGGAGCCGCTATTGAGCACTTCCATGAAATAGTGCAGTCGGCGCGGCTCCAGCTTCGCATTCATCGGCATGTCCTGATCGTTGCAAGTCGCGCAACGAATATTCAATGGCATGGCCATTTATGCAAGTACGTGAATGTGGGCGCGCGACAACGGATCAGCGTCGGAAATCGTATTCGCGATCCGGGATTGGCCGGCTCGCTCGCGCCCGCAGGTTTCGGCGAACTTCAAGGCGATCCTGCCGTGGCGGACCGTTGAGCCTTGGCGGTTTGGCATGGCGTCGAGACAGGATCGTCTGGATTTTTTCCCAGACGCTTCCAGCCTTCGGAACAGCGAAAACTCGAAGATTCGAACGTGTCGCCTGAAGTCCTGCCAAGCTTTCCGACGTGACCGGCGGCGGCCCCTCCCTCGTCGAACCAGGATCGTCTCTTCAAGTCCGTTGCATAAGCAATGTGTCGCTTGGCGCAGTATCTGTCCGGACTTCGTCCGCAGATCAGCCGCTTGCTCCAATCTGGCGGAACATCTCATGTCGCGCAATCGTGCCTTGACTCACTGAGTGCGGCGAGCAGGGTGCTCCACGCAAAGGTGATAGAAAAGTTGTCCATAACAACACAGACAGATTGTCCGTTGTCGTTCGATGCTCCTTCTGGATCGCCGGCATTGTTGCACACCGGAAATGGTCCATCTATTGCTCGGAACGCTTTCGATCGCTTCACGAAGTTGATTGTTTTGCGATGACAGATATTCGAATACTCACCGCAGAGCCAGGAGCGATCGAAGTGGCTATCTGCGCGCGTTGGCGCGTCAATTCATTTTCAATGCTTCGTACTTCCTTCGAGGAAGAGCTAGGATCATTGCAACAATTTGCTGCCGATCGGAGCCTTGGCGTGCTGCTCGTCGCGAAAGCAGATGGTGCGCCGATAGGCGCCTGCCTTTTGGTTGAGTCCGAGTTCGAGCCGAATCACGATGTCGCACCATGGCTCACAGGTCTGTTCGTTGTCCCCGAACATCGCAATGAAGGAGTGGGCACCATCTTGGTGCGGGCGATTGAGGATCAAGCGCGGCAGCGCGGATTTTCGCGGCTAAACCTCTATACGTCAGAGGCAACCGGCTTCTATGCGCGGCTCGGATGGTCGACCGCCGATCGCACCAATTGGAGGGGCGTCGATGCAACTCTCATGGTTCGAGATCTATGAAGCGACCTCACGGGCTTTGGGTTCGGCAGTCGCGCCACCCTCCTCGAGGCATCGACAATCCGCCGACGGTAGGTGCCTCGGAGAGGCCCCTGGTCCCAACTTGTCCGCCGCAAGGGACAAAATGTCTGCCTTAAAGGCGGCCATCGCGCTCTAATTCATTGAATTTGCGTCGTCTTGGGATTTGGCGTGCTCTTTGCTCTGGGAGTGATCGGGTCAATGATCGTATGGCCGCTCGGTCCGGGTTGATCCGGGCGCGACCATCGTTTGAGGACTGTCAAATGGCGCTCGCGCGAGATCCCGATGGTCAGTATGAGGTTCACCGTCATGGAATCTTTTTCGTGATGTACAAGGATAATTCCGAGGTCACGTGCATGATCGCGCGCAGAGCTCTCAACGTGATGCGCGTTCGGTTTCATCCCATTCCAAGCGCGGAGGAATTCTTCCTTATGCGTCGAGCGCGAATCGAACGCGCCGCCAGCGACAAGTTTGAAAACCGTCAGTCCAGCGCCACCCGCGTGGTTTCGCTCGATCGGTTCGACGTGGATTTCTGAGCCAAACTCAGCTTTATAAATGATGCTACAACTCGACAAAGCGGCCGCGTTCCCTGCTCCGTCACAGGGAAGTCCTCCCGGATACAAAGCATCGATGTCCACAGCGATCAGGTCCGGTTGTTGGACACTCGGCGTGCTCTCGGGCATTTCCCGAGCCAATCCAATTGTTCGATGGTCAAAGTATCTGCTCCGGCCTGCCCGAGGCAGCGAAACTCGGACTAGCGCAGCTTTGCAGTCCGGGCATGAGAAGCAGCCCCGGATGTCGGGGAGGCTGCAATGATCGTGCGCTCCAAGCCCGGCTTCTGGGACGTTGCGTTTGCCGTCAATGGATCGATCTTGCCGCGGATCGCGCCGCATCTGGTCGCGATTGCTCTGATCAGTGTGTTGGCGATTTTTGCTGCCATGGAGCATCCGGGCATCTTCGCGCGCATCAGTGCGGTTCCGTTCACGCTGATCGGCATAGCGCTGTCGGTCTTCATGAGCTTCCGAAACAGCACATGTTACGCCCGCTGGTGGGAGGGACGCGAACTCTGGGGCAAGCTGATCATCGCCAGCCGCTCGTTCGCGCGTCAGATCTCCACCCTCGAAGACGACGACCGGCGCGTCCTGCTCCGCGGCCTGTGCGGCTTTTGCTGCGGGCTAACGGCACGCCTTCGGGGTGAAGACGAAGTGGCGGCAATCAAACCGTGGAGTGAGATCGACGCTGCTTCAGGCGGTCCCAACCCCACCAATGCCGTGCTCAACCAGATCGGGCTGCATTGTTTGATGCTGATGAAGCGGGATCGGATCGAGCCGATCCACTACGCCGTTCTGGAAAGGCAACTCACCGCGCTTTCCGACGTCCAGGGCGGTTGCGAGCGCATCGCGTCCACCCCGGTGCCATTCGCCTATTCGCTGCTGCTGCATCGGACCGCGCTGATCTTCTGCGTGACGTTGCCGTTCGCGCTTGCCGGATCGCTCGATTGGTGGACGCTGCTGCCCGTCCTGCTCGTCGCCTACACCTTCTTCGGTCTCGACGCGCTTGGCCATCAGCTTGAGGCGCCCTTCGGGTTGGAGCCGAATGCGCTCCCGCTTGACGCAATGAGACGAGCCCTCGAGCGCGAGCTGCTCGCTCTGCTCGGTGAGCGCGATCTGCCCGCTCCCATGGAGCCTGTTCAGAATGTGCTGATGTAATGCTAAACAAGTGGCATAGCGCATGCTGACGGCGCGGTGGCGTCAGGGCTAGTCGCGCAGACGGACGCGACATGCCTCGCGTGGAGGGCGCGACCCCGGCCTGGGGTAGTCTAAGGGTGGCCGGGGCCGCGCTTACTCCGCGCTGGCGTACCGAATGTCATTCAATGCTCAACGGCACGGAAGGTGCCGAAAGTAACGCTCCCGCCGGAAAGGGCGAAGTGCGCTCTAATCGCTCCAACGATTCAGTGTGGGGTGGCGGCGGGTCGCCAGGAAAGATCATTGGACCAGACGTAGATGGCTATGGCTGCCAGACATAAGGCGATACCGATCCAGAAAATGGGAGAATGATGGATTGGTCGCCGATCTCTCAAGGCGCGCTTCATCTCGATCCCTCATTGGCGCGAACAATCAACGAGTTTCAACTCACGTGAGGTTAAACGAAAGCGGCGTTGAAGTCATTTGTCATCACGTGGCTCACGTCGTTCATTGCGTCAGGCAAATGTCTGTCGGCGCTGAACCCATCCCACGCCCAATAGTAACGCGTTCAGGCTGGTTGGCATCGGCGCCGCGCCGGCGCGGCAGTTCTCGGTGGACAACTTGGCCAAATCTGTCGTGACAAATTGTCCATTGCCGGTAGCCAAGACCGCCTAACTCATTGATATGACGATGCGCTCAGACTGGCACGCCTGTTGCTAACCTTTCCTCGATGCACGTTTCACGGTTGGGCAAAAGAAGGAGATGAAAATGAACTGGGATCGCATCGAAGGAAACTGGAAGGCTGCAAAGGGTGCGCTCAAGGCAACATGGGGAAGCTGACCGACAACGACATTGATGTCATCAACGGTGACAGAGAGCGGTTGGAGGGCAAGCTGCAAGATCTCTACGGCATTGACAAAAACCAGGTCCGCAAAGAGGTCGACAAGTGGGCCAAGGAAGCAAATTGGGATTGATCCCGATTGATTGACCCCGGCGGATCCACGGCTGCTGCGAAGCAGTATCGATGCCCGATTGTTCGTAGAGCTCGCGCGCAATTGGACGCCGAACGCCATCACAACAGGTCGCTGCGCAGCGCTGATCGGCGGAGTGCGGCTTCAAGACTCTCTTGGACTGCGGAGATCTGCGCCTCGACGAGTGTGCCAAGCTACGACAGGATACATGAGGAGATACAATGTCGAAGGACCACGACAAGGCGTCGCACGGATCGCAGGACGCGCGACGTCACAAGATCGATCATCAAACGCGAAACGAGTGGCTTCACAGAGACGCGGGCCTTCAGGATGCGTGGCGTGCTTCCGGCATGACGCGCGACGACTTCATCCGGCACAACGAAGGTCTGATCGACAAGGTGATCGTCGCCAACCTCGATGAGGATCGATAAAGCGAGCCGGAAACGCGGCCCAGCGTGCTGCGGGTGATCTTATTCAGGTCACTCAGCTGAAGACCCTACTGAAGATCTGGCAATTGCGGAGTTGATTTATGTTGGACGGTAAGCCGCGCTTCAAGACGTATCATCATCCCGCCGGCGGTTGGGGTGCCGCCGCAGCGACTGCAAAGATTCTTCTCGAGCAGAGTGTGGTGACGAAGGGATCGCGCGCGCTTCTGTCGATGAACCAACCCGGCGGATTCAAGTGCTCGAGTTGCGCGTTTCCCGACGCGGAATGCAAGAAAACGCTCGATTTCTGCGAGAACGGCGCCAAGGCGTTGGCGTTTGAGGCAACGAAGTTTCGGGTCACACGAGAGTTCTTTGAACGGCACACCGTGTCCGAACTCATGGAGCGGCCGGACTACTGGCTCGAGATGCAAGGACGTTTGACGGAGCCGATGCGCTATGATTCATCGTCGGATCGCTACGTGCCTTGCAGCTGGGACGACGCGTTCGCCCTGATCGGCAAGCATTTGCGGGCTCTTGAAAGTCCGCACCAGGCCGAATTCTATACATCCGGCCGCACACCCAACGAAGCGGCGTTTCTCTACTCGATATTTGTCCGGGAGTTCGGAACCAACAATTTCCCCGACTGCTCGAACATGTGCCACGAGCCGACCAGCCGGGGCTTGCCGCCCTCGATCGGTGTCGGGAAGGGCACCGTTATCCTCGATGATTTCGAGCACGCCGAAGCGATTTTCGTCATCGGGCAGAACACCGGAACGAATTCGCCGCGGATGATGAGCAATCTGGTCGAAGCGAGCAAGCGCGGGGTTCCGATCGTGGCCGTCAATCCGATGCCCGAACGTGCGTTGGTGCGCTTCGCCGATCCGCAGGATGTCATTCAGATGGCAACGTTCGGTTCGACCAAGATTGCCAGCGAGTTCGTTCATGTCCGCATCGGCGGTGACCTCGCCTTCCTCAAGGGGGTCATGAAGGTCATTTTCGAACGCGAGGAATCCGGCGAGAAGATCGTCGACTGGAAGTTTATCCGCGAGCATACCGTCGGCCTCGATGCGGTCCGGGACGACGCGATGGCGGAGACATGGCCGGAATTGGAGAGGGCCTCCGGGCTTGAGGAATCGCAGATTCGGCGATGCGCCGAAATCTACATTCGCTCGCGCGCGACGATCATCTGCTACGGGATGGGGATCACGCAGCATCAGGAGGGGTCGCGGCTGGTGCAGCAGCTGGTCAATCTGCTCCTGCTCAAGGGCAATTTCGGCAAGCCGGGCGCCGGAATATCGCCCATTCGCGGTCATTCCAATGTGCAGGGAGATCGCACCGTCGGCATCGATGAACAGCCGAGCCAGGACTATCTCGATCGTGTTCGCGATGTCTTTGGGTTCGAGCCGCCCCGCGAACATGGTCATCACACGATCGAGTCCGTCGCGGCGATGCAGGCGGGCACGGCGAAGGTATTCATCGGCCTCGGCGGCAATTTCGTTCGTGCCGTGCCCGATACCGAACGGTCGTACGCGGCGATGCGAAAGCTCGCGCTGACGGTCGCCATTACCACCAAGCTGAATCGCGGACATTTGGTTCATGGTCGTGACGCCTTGATGCTGCCCGTTATCGCGCGCTCGGAGATCATCCGGACGGCAGCCGGTGAGCAGTTCGTGACAATCGAGGACTCGATGTCGAACGTCACCGCGTCTCGCGGCGTGTTGCAACCGGCGAGCCCGCATCTCCTGCCCGAGGTGGAAATCGTCTGCCGGATCGCGCAAGCGACGTTGCCGAACAGCAAGGTCGACTGGAGAAGCTACAGCGAGGATTACTGCTTGATCCGCGACAAGATCGCGGAGGTCTATCCGGCGATCTACAGCGACTTCTCCGAGCGGATCGAAAGCCCGAGAGGCTTTCACCTCGACGTGCCGCCGCGCGAACTGGTCTGGCCGACGCCGAACGGCAAGGCGAACTTTCTGCTTCTGCCGGGTCTGGAAGTGAACGCATCCGTTTCAGATCCCGACATGCTGCGACTGGCAACCATTCGCTCGCACGATCAATTCAACACGACGATCTACAGCAACAACGACCGCTATCGCGGTGTCTACAATGACCGAATGGTTCTGTTCATGAACGCCGAGGACCGCGCGGCGCGAGGGCTCGAGGACGGCTCGGGCATTGCGCTCGAGACGATCAGCGATGATGGCATACAGCGGCGCGTGAGCGGACTGAGGGTATTGGACTATCCGATGCCGCGCGGATCGGTTGCGGGATATTACCCCGAGCTCAATCCGCTGCTGCCTCTCGACTACTACGACAAGATCAGCGGGACGCCGGCAGCCAAGTCCATTCCGGTGCGAGTTGTTGCCGCTTGTCGGCCGGATGCCGGAGACGAAGTGCCGGGACGCATATCCTGAGGCAAGGAGGGGACATTGCTGGACAATCTCGATGCGGTGATTCTGGCACGTGCCCAGTTTGCGTTCACCGTCTCGTTCCATTTCATATTTCCATCTTTCTCGATCGGGCTTGCGAGTTATCTGATGGTGCTCGAGGCGTTGTGGCTCAAGACGGGGCAAGGCGTTTATGCCAACCTGTTCCGCTACTGGCTGAAGATCTTCGCCGTTGTGTTCGGCATGGGCGTCGTCTCGGGGGTGGTGCTCTCATATCAATTCGGTACGAATTGGTCGGTATTCTCCACGCGAGCCGGGCCGATCATCGGGCCGCTGATGGCGTATGAGGTGATGACGGCCTTCTTTCTGGAGGCCGGCTTCCTCGGCGTCATGCTGTTCGGCATGAGCAAGGTCGGGAAAGGCCTTCATTTCTTCGCAACGTGCATGGTCGCGCTTGGCACACTGATCTCGGCAACCTGGATCATCGCCGTGAACAGCTGGATGCAGACGCCGGCGGGTTTCGCGATCAATGCGAAGGACCAGTTTGTGCCCGCCGGATCGTGGATGCCGATCATCTTCACCGCCAGTTTTCCGTATCGCCTCGTTCACACCGTGATCGCGGCCTATCTGACGACGGCGTTCGTGGTTGGCGGTGTGGGCGCCTGGCATCTGCTGCGAGACCGCAGCAATGCCGGCGCACGCAAGATGTTTTCGATGGCGATGTGGATGGCCGCGATCGTGACTCCGATCCAAATTCTCGCGGGTGATGCCCATGGCCTCAACACGCTGGAACACCAGCCCGCCAAGGTTCTCGCCATGGAAGGGCACTACGAACCCAGCCCCGATGGCGCGTCGCTTATCCTCTTCGGCTTCCCCAGCAACGAGACAGCGCAGGTCCATCATAAGCTCGAAGTGCCTCGCCTGGGGTCACTGATCCTCAAACACGATCCGGATGCACCTTTACCGGGACTCAGCGACTTTCCGCGGGATCAATGGCCGCCGGTACCGATTGTGTTCTGGTCGTTCCGGATCATGGTCGGCCTTGGATTTGCGATGCTCGCTGTCGGTATCTGGAGCCTGCTCGCGCGCTTCCGGGGAATGCTCTACGACTGGGCCTGGTTGCATCGCGCGTGCGTCGTCCTCGGACCGGCCGGCCTTGTCGCTGTGATCGCTGGATGGGTGACGACGGAGGTCGGTCGGCAACCTTTCACGGTCTATGGACTGTTACGAACGGCGGAATCACATTCGCCGCTGGCTGCGCCGGCTGTGGCGGCCTCGCTTGTCGCTTTCGTGCTGGTGTACTTCGCCGCGTTCGGCGCCGGCACCTATTATCTCCTGCGACTGATGGCGAAGCCGCCCGCGCCGGGCGAGAAGGAGCCGCCCAAGGTGCCGCAGCGCGCCGCAGGCATTACGCCGGCGGGCAGTGTCGGCGTGCCTCTGACTGCGGCGGAGTGAGGCCATGTCCAGCATCGACCTTACGACCTTCTGGGCTGCGATCATCGGATTTGCGGTGATGGCCTACGTCGTCATGGACGGGTTCGACCTTGGCATCGGAATTCTGTTCCCGAGCTTTGCGGTCGGCGACGAGCGCGACCAGGCCATGAATTCGATCGCGCCGGTCTGGGATGGCAACGAGACGTGGCTGGTGATGGGCGGCGGCGGTCTGCTGGCGGCGTTTCCGCTCGCCTATGCGATCATCCTTCCAGCCACCTATCCGTTGATGATCGCCATGCTGCTTGGGCTCGTCTTCCGCGGCGTCGCCTTTGAGTTCCGCTGGCGCGATCCAGGGCATCGGCCATTATGGGACATTGCGTTCTGGTTGGGCTCCCTGGTGGCCGCCTTTGCGCAAGGTGTTACTCTCGGGGCAATTCTGCAGGGTATCCACGTTGTCAATGATGCCTATGCCGGCGGCTGGCTCGACTGGCTAAGCCAATTCAGCATCCTGACCGGCGTCGCGGTTGTGATCGGCTATGCGCTGCTCGGCGCAACGTGGCTGATCTGGAAGACGGAGGGGACGAGCCAACGTCACGCGCGCCGTGCCGCCTTCTGGCTCGGCGCCGGCACGCTTTTGGCGCTGGGGGCCGTCAGCGCGGTGACGCCGTTTCTCGATTATGACTACTGGCGGCGGTGGTTCGCAATGCCCGGCGTCTTGTTGACGGCCCAGGTGCCGCTGTTGGTGCTGATCTCCGCGGTAACCTTCTTCTGGAGTCTGAAGCGAGAGTTCGAGCGGTTGCCGTTCCTCATGGCGCTGGCACTTTTCCTGCTGAGCTTCATCGGGCTCGGAATCAGCATCTATCCTTACGCCGTTCCACGCGCGATTACGATCTGGGATGCCGCGGCACCGGTCGAAAGCCAGTTGTTCATGCTGGTGGGCGCCTGCGTGATTATTCCGCTCATCCTCGCATACACAGGCTGGGCGTACTGGGTGTTTCGCGGCAAGGCCGGCACCGCAGGGTATCACTGATGCAGGCCCGGCTTCCGCTATGGCAACGGCTCGCGTGGATGGCCGCGATCTGGATCGCAAGCGTTGTGGCGGTCGGCCTCGTCTCGGGCGTGATCAGACAGTGGTTACGTTAAATCAGTTCCGGTCAGCCGGGTCATTTGACCGCCTCGTTTGTCGCGGAGCCGCAGGTTCCGTCGGAAAGCACCGCAGTCTCTGGCACGTTCCTGCATGACACATGCTCCGAATAGCGAACTGACCGCGCTCTGGACAATCGTGCTTTCGTTCTGGCAGCGAAGCGTCTTGGACCTAACCGTCGGACACTTCATGGTTTCGATCGTCATTCTCGCGATCGCAGTGCTGATCCGGCGGCTTTTCAGCCGCTTTATCGTCTCCCGTATCCACTCCTGGTCGTCGAGCAAGGTCGGCCTCAACCGCACGATCGTCGAGGCACTTGCTCCGCCGATTCAGTTTATTCCGATCGTCCTGGCCGTATTTATTATCGGCGAATGCGTGCTGACCAATCAGAGGCTCAAGGAGGGGCTCCTCCAGATTGATCGTTCGTTGACCGCATTCACAATCTTCTGGGCACTGTTCGAGGTGATCGGGCCCCTATGCGCGGTTCTGGATGGCCGGACGCCGATCTTCAGTCAGGCCATGATCGGCTGGACGGTCAGGGTCGGACGCGCCATCATCGTGGCGCTCGGTGCGACCGCCGTCCTGGAGGTCTGGGGCATTCACGTCGGGCCCGTACTGGCGAGCTTCGGCCTCGTCGGCGTCGCGGTGGCGCTGGGCGCCCAGAATCTGTTCAAGAATCTGATCTCCGGAATCTTCATCATTGGCGAGCAGCGCTTTCGGAACGGCGATTGGATCCTCGCCGAGGGCATCGTCGAGGGAACGGTGGAAACCATTGGTCTGCGGACAACGAAAGTCCGCCGGTTCGATCAAGCACCCGTATTCGTTCCGAATTCGTATTTGGCGGACAATGCCGTCACCAACTTCTCGCAGATGAGGTTTCGCCGCATTTCCTGGATCATCGGCCTCGATTACAGCACGACGATCGGCCAGCTCCGCGATGTCCGTGATGCAATCGAGGAGTACATCCTCGGCAGTCAAGATTTCGTTCATCCTCCTGAAGCCGTCGCGTTCGTACGTGTCGACAAGTTCAATGAATCGTCGATCGATGTCATGGTCTATTGCTTCACCCGCACCACGGTCTGGGGTGACTGGCTGAAGATCAAGGAGGAGCTGGCGTATGCCATCAAGGCGATCGTGAAAAAGGCGGGATCTGATTTCGCCTTTCCAAGTCAGTCGCTCTACGTGGAGGCCGTCCCGACAGGGATCGAGCTTTTTCCTCACAATACGGCGCCGAGCAGTGATCCGACGAACGGGACGGGGGTGGTGGGCAAGGCCGTTCCGAAAGGCGGCGTGGCATGAATCCCAGCAACATTCTTGCTTCGTGGACGCTCGTGCCGGCGAATTAGCCTTTCGGCGCTTCGGTCATTTTGTCCCAACGATTCCGGACAAAATGACCTTTCAGCGACATCGATTGCCATAACTGATTGAAATCACGTCGATTGCGGTCTGGCACGTCGATTGCGTTGTCGTCAGTTGCGAGAATGTCGTCGTCTGCATCGCGGGGCACGGCCCATGTGCAGCGAGTCACCAACAACTCAATCTCTGGGCAATTCATCATGGCGCAAACAATTGGAATGCCGGAACCGAGGCGGGCGTTCACGGGATTGATGACCGAAGCGCGAGGGAAGTGGGGTTGGTTCGTCGCCCTGGGCATTCTCTTTATTGTGCTGGGCTTCGGAGCTCTCAGCAATCTGCTGTTGGCGACCATCGCAACGATCTTCTACATCGGCGTCTTGATGATCATCGCGGGCGCCTTTCAGATCGTCCATGCGTTTAGGGTCAAAAACTGGCGCGGGTTCTTTCTTTGGGGTCTGGGAGGCTTTTTCTATGCTGCGGCCGGTACGACAATCGTTCTGGATCCAGCAATCGCTTCACTTGTTTTGACTCTCATATTGGCCGTTTGCACGATCGCGTCCGGCGTCATGCGCCTGTTGCTCAGCTTTAGAGCAAAGGGAGATCGCGGCTGGGGCTGGCTATTTGCCTCTGGACTGCTCACCGCGATCGCAGGATTGGCGTTTCTGTTAGGTTGGCCACTCAACAGTCTCTGGCTGCTTGGCCTGTTGTTGTCGATCGACCTGGTTTTCCAGGGCTGCACGCTGCTTGGTCTGGGCCTGCAGCTCCGCGGTACGCGGTAGACGGCCGGCTCGGGCGAGCGAAGAACGCCGCTTGTCCGGCCGACCTTCAAACGTCATATCAACGGCGAGATAAGAGAGCTGCCATGACTAATAACGGCCCGCCCAACGATCCTCATCACAGCAGACAGATTCACTCACACCGCCCTCAAGGAGGGACTCATCAGGCGGAGCAAGGTGTAGAGAAGGTGATGCCTGAGGGCTCTGCAAGGGAAACAACCTCCGGATCGCCAGATGCTGCGGACACGCCGCCAAGCGCCGCAGAAGACGTGCATGAGGCCATTGCGCGACTCGTGGCGGAGAATGTCGATCTCAAAGACCGGCTGCTTCGGGCGCTCGCGGATGCCGAAAATGTACGCCGGCGCTCCGAGCGTGAGTTGAACGACATGCGGCAATACGCCGTAACCAAGTTCGCGGGCGATATGGTCAATGTCGCGGACAATCTGGAACGTGCGATGTCCAGTCTTCCTGCGGAGCTGCGCGACAATGCCGGCCCCTTCAAGACGTTTGTCGAGGGGGTGGAGCTTACCGAAAAGGAGCTGTTGCGATCGCTGGAAGCGCACGGCGTCAAGAGGCTCGATCCGGCCGGAAGCCGGTTTGATCCTCACTTTCACGAGGCCATGTTCCAGGTCAAAGATCCGTCAGTGCCAAGCGGCACCGTCACGACGGTCGTGCAGGCCGGTTACGCGATCGGATCGCGTTCGTTGAGGTCCGCGAAAGTCGGCGTCGCGAGCTGAAATGCCCGCTCGCCTCCGGGCGTGCCGCGCGATGGCCTCGATGGCTTTAGCAGTGTCGGCTCGGATCGACTACCTGTGCTTGGGAAACGTCACGGTCATCACGCCGTCGTCGAAATACGCGTTTATCTTATGAGCATCGACCGAACTGGGTAATAGCATCGAGCTCAAGACTCTGATTGTCCGTTCGGCACCACGGCCGTCGTTCACCTGCCGCTCAGCGATGATGGTGAGTACACCACGCTCAACGGACACGTCTATGTCGTTTGCCGTTAGACCATGCAGCTCTGCAACGATTTGGAGTTCGTCATCTGTCTCGTTCACGTCAACATTCAGCATCGTGAACCATCCTGGTCGTACATGCGACGGCATAGCCCATCGACCGGATCAACCGGCAGCAATACGCGTGCCATCCGCGCGGCAAGTCATATCAACGGCTTAAGGTGTTGATCAGTGAGCCCGCAGACACTTTGTCAAAGTCGATCGGACAAGTTGTCTGATGCAAGTCTGGCGCGATCGCCACTTGTACGCTCTGGACGTCTCCAAAAATGGCGCTAGCATTGATCATGCAGGCTGGGGAGGTGTCGAGTGTCGAGCAACATCGAACAGGCCGCGTCCGAGATCGCTGACGTCCGACTTCTTGTGGAGCGATTGCGTCGCGTTGAGGCGTGGCGACGGAAGCGTTTCGAGCGTGCAATTCAGGGATCTAGACCAAGAAATGGTATTTGACCGATCGAACGTGATCAGGATTTCGCAGCTATACACAGCGGTTTCAGTTCGTCGAAGAGCTCTCGAAGCGGGGGGCGTCAAGCCTTGGCGTGGCTTGCAATAGGCGAATGATGGCTTTCGGCTTTCCATGCGTTGAACGGTTGATCGAGCCCGCCATGATCAGATCTTGTCTTGAAGCCAAGGCGCAAATTCTCCCCCGCCAACAACTGTGCGAGGACATGCCATGAATACCGGCCAGTCATCTTCCAATGCTCCTTCTGGCGATCTTTGGCCGGCTCTGTCCTGCCAGGCCTTCGAGCAGACGCGACATCTTCTCCACATGGTGTTGCAGGCGGTTGGCAAGCTCAAGCTGGCCGGACCTTTCCAGGCGCAATGGGCTGGGGTTCCGCTGTGGCTCGGCGCGAGAGGCCCGACCACAGGTCCGATCCCTTGCGCTGGCGGCGTCTACGAGGTCCGCGCCGACTTCGTCTCGCACGAGTTGCAGTGGTTCACGAGTTCGGGCGGATCGGGACAACTGCCGCTGGGCCCGACATCGGTCGCAGTGCTGGTCGACACATTCCTCGACCGGCTACGTCATGCGGGAATAGATGCTGCCATTACGCTCATGCCGCAGGAAGTGTCCAACCCGATCCCGTTCGACGAGGATAGGCAACAACGCCCATACGACCGCGACATGGTCAACGCCTGGTGGCGCATTCTTCTCAGTACGCAACGCGTCATGCAGGTCTTTCAGGGAAGGTTCACGGGCAAGACGCAACCCATCGGTCTGATGTGGGGGACGTTCGACATTCGTTTGCCGCTATAACGGCAAACCTGCATCACCGGCGCCGAACGCCGGTTTTGTCCGGCGCAATACAATGAATGCGGAGTTGATGGAGATGGGGTGGTGGCCGGGTGATCCCTCGTGTCCCAGACCCGCATTCTAGTCCTTCACCTATCCGCAGCCACAAAGTATCGAGAGTGCGAAGATCGGGCCAAGCGCTGCGCGATGGGACGCCGGCCTGGGCGAGTTTCTCCTCGATTACGACGACCTGCGCCAGTCCGGCGATCCTGACGGCGATCTGCTTGCCTTCCTGGAATCGACCTACAACGCCGGTGCGACCGCGGCGGGCTGGGAGTCCGCCCTGCTGGGCAGCGGTCATCCGGAGTAGATCTCCGATGGATGCATGCACGACGGCGGATGCATTGTCCATGGATGTGCACAGGCTTCCTTACGAGATGTTTCGGTGCACGTCGCAAACGATCAGGGCGGAGTCCGGGCGAGCCAGTGCGACGAGCGTGAGTCCCGCTTGCTCTGCGCGTTCGACCGCAAGGCTCGTAGGTGCTGAAATGGTGACGAGCATCGGACAGCCCGCGCGAACGGCCTTCTCAACAAGTTCATAGCTGCATCTGGCAGAGAGCAGCAGAAAACCACCGGACGCCGGGATGTCGGACAGCGCCAGCGCGCCGATCAGTTTGTCGAGCGCATTATGTCGACCGACGTCCTCCCGAACACACAGGATTGATCCGTCGGGGCGGCAGAATGCCGCCGCATGTGTTCCGCCGGTGGATCGGCCGAGCGTCTGATGGTGTTGTAGGGCGTTTAGCGCGTCAGCGATGGCTTCCCGGCTCGTGGTGATGAGCCCACGTATCGGCGGCAACGGGCGCAGCACCTGCTGGATATTTTCCAATCCGCACAGCCCGCAGCTGCTCTCCGAAACGCGCCTGCGAGCGCGCTCCAGTGCGATTGCCGTGCCTTCTGCAGGCAAGGTGAGCCGGATGATCCAGCCGCCTTCCGTCTCGTGGACGATGATGTCGCTGAGGTCCCGGACATGCTTGACAAGGCCCTCGGCCAACGCGAATCCCGCCGCGTAGTCGCGAAGGTCGGACGGCGTTGCCATCATCACGGCATAGCCTATCCCACAGACCTCGATTGCGACGGGCGTTTCAACGGGAACAGCACGAACGAGATCGCCGTCATTGCGATCGTTGAACGCAAGGCGTCGTGCCGAAATACTCAGGGTTTGGTTGGTCATGTCATTGCTCGCGCTAGCCGACGATCTGGACCGTTCGGGTGAACGTTATCGGAAGTCCCGTCGCAACATCCGTGCCACCCGGCTGACTGAACGACGTCAGTAGCTTACGACGCGGCTTCGGTGGATCGACGAACAACCCGTCCAGCGATAATCGACGATCTTTCCATAGCGTCGGTTGCAGCAGGACAGACCGAGGCCCGTCACGCGTGCCTAAGCCAATAGACACTTTGTCCGAGGCGCTCCGGACAAAATGTCCGACGTGTCGTGATCTCGCGGCGTAAGTCGTTGAAATCACGCGAGCTGTGATGTGGCACATCTGTTGCTCAACGGTATTGGCGCAGGGACGCAAACCGCACATTGTCGATCAATTAAAAAGTAGAGGAGCGCGACGTGGCAAAGGTGATCGGAATCGACCTCGGAACGACCAATTCTTGCGTCGCGGTCATGGACGGCAAGAACACGCGCATCATCGAGAACGCGGAGGGGGCGCGCACCACACCTTCCGTCGTGGCGTTCACGTCCGATGGCGAACGTCTGGTCGGGCAGCCGGCCCGGCGGCAGGCGGTGACCAACCCGACCAACACCATTTTTGCCGTGAAGCGCCTGATCGGCCGCCGCTACGATGATCCGACGGTCGAGAAAGACAAGACGCTCGTACCCTACAAGATCATCAAGGCGTCCAATGGCGACGCCTGGGTCGAGGCTGAGGGCAAGCCGTATTCGCCCTCCCAGATATCGGCTTTTATCCTGCAGAAGATGAAGGAAACAGCCGAGGCCAATCTCGGTGAGAAGATCACGCAGGCCGTCATCACTGTTCCCGCCTATTTCAACGATGCGCAGCGCCAGGCTACCAAGGACGCCGGCAAGATCGCTGGTCTCGAGGTCCTGCGCATTATCAACGAACCCACCGCGGCGGCACTTGCCTACGGTCTCGACAAGAAGAAGCAGGCCAAGATCGCCGTCTACGATCTCGGCGGCGGCACCTTCGATATCTCCGTTCTCGATATCGGCGATGGGGTGTTTGAGGTGAAGGCGACCAACGGCGACACTTTCCTGGGTGGCGAAGACTTCGACATGCGGCTGGTCAACTACCTCGCCGACGAGTTCCAGAAGCAACAAGGCATTGATCTGCGCAACGACAAGCTCGCCCTTCAGCGCCTCAAGGAAGCGGCCGAAAAGGCGAAGATCGAGCTTTCCACCGTCACCCAGACGGAGGTCAACCTGCCGTTCATCACGGCGGACGCCTCCGGCCCAAAGCATCTTCAGGTCAAGATCACGCGCGCCAAATTCGAGTCCCTGGTCGAGGACCTCGTTCAGCGGACGATCGAGCCGTGCCTCAACGCCCTGAAGGACGCCGGGCTCACGGCCACGGACATTGACGAAGTCGTGCTCGTCGGCGGCCAGACCCGTATGCCGAAGATCCAGGAGGTCGTGCAGAAGATCTTCGGCAAGGAGCCGCACAAGGGCGTCAATCCCGACGAGGTCGTCGCCGTCGGCGCGGCAATCCAGGCCGGCGTCCTGCAGGGCGACGTCAAGGACGTGCTGCTGCTCGACGTGACGCCGCTTTCACTCGGCCTCGAGACGCTGGGGGGCGTGTTCACCCGGCTGATCGAGCGGAATACGACGGTTCCGGCGAAGAAGAGCCAGGTCTTCTCCACCGCCGAGGACAACCAGAGCGCGGTGACGATCCGCGTCTTCCAGGGCGAGCGCGAGATGGCCTCCGACAACAAGTTTCTCGGCCAGTTCGATCTCGTCGGCATTGCTCCGGCGCCGCGCGGCGTACCGCAGATCGAGGTGACGTTCGACATCGATGCCAACGGCATCGTCAACGTTTCGGCCAAGGACAAGGGCACCGGCAAGGAACAGAACATTCAGATTCAGGCATCCGGCGGCCTGTCCGAGAGCGACATCGAAAAGATGGTCAAGGATGCCGAGGCGCATGCTGCGGAGGACAAGAAGAGAAAGGAAGCAGTCGAGGCGAAGAACGCCGCCGAGGCGCTGCTGCATGCAACGGAGAAAACGGTTGCCGAGCATGGCTCAAAACTCGCGGCATCAGATCGTAGCGCAGTCGAGAGTGCCATGTCCGATTTGCGCGAAGCGTTGAAGGGCGACGATGCCACGACGATCACCACGAAAGTGAATGCCTTGCAGCAGCACTCGATGAAGCTTGCGGAAGCCATGCAGAGTTCCTCGCACGCGGCTCCTGGTTCTGCACCGAGTTCAGGCGGCGACAATGTCGTCGACGCCGAATTCACGGAAATCGGCGACGACAAGAAGAATTCGAAATAGCACGCCCCCTGCAAGTGCGGGCGCGAGCTCGCGGCTACCAGTCGTGCTTTGCGCCGCCGTCGGGACGAAACTCCGGCTCTCAAGTGCTGGGATGCAATCCCGGTAACTTCCTTTTACTCCATCAGCAGAAGTCTTGAAGGCATCCCGCCTTCATTTTGTAGGAGCTTTCTTATGCGACGACGTTCGACGGTCCTCACTGGCTTTGCCGGAGCAATGCTGGCCGCCCTGGTATCAAGCGCGCAAGGCCAGCAGCCGGCCCAAAAGGTGCAAGTCGGCGTACTTGAATGCAAGGGTGGACCGAGCATTGGCTTTATCGTCGGCGCGGTAACCAATCTGGCGTGCGTCTTGCGGATCAACGGACTGCCCGAGGACTACTATATCGCCACGATTCAGAAGGTTGGTCTCGATATCGGCATTACCGAGAGCACCGCGCTTGCCTGGTCGGTGTTCGCGCCCGTTTCCCAGCCTGGCCGCGGCGATATCGCCGGGACTTATGTCGGCGTCGACGCGATGGCTGCGGCAATCGTCGGTGTGGGCGGCAATGTGCTGCTGGGCGGTTCGAACAACAGCATCGCGCTGCAACCCCTGAGCGTGCAGGCGGAAACCGGCCTGATCGTCGCAGCAGGATTGGAGAGCATGACGCTGCAGCCGGGTCGCTAGGGGTACCGAAATTGACACCGTTCGCCGCCGCGAACGGTGTCGTCATCACGCGAATAGCAACGCTTTCTCGCGAAGGTTCTCATATGTTGAAGCGACTGTTGACGACGACATCTCCCGTAGTTCTCGCCGTATTGCTGCTTGGAAGCGCATGCGTAATGCCGGCGGCCGCGTTGTCCCAGGAAGCAGCTTGCTCTCAAGTCACGGCGGTGGAAACGCCGCCGCCGCCGTTGCCTCGATACGAACAGCCCCCTGTGCCTGCGCCGGGCTATCTCTGGTCTCCGGGATATTGGTCGTGGGATGAGGATGCCGGTGACTACTATTGGGTGCCGGGAACCTGGGTGCAACCACCGCGACCGGGCCTGTTATGGACCCCGGGCTACTGGGGGCGGCTTGCGGGAGCCTACATTTTCCACCCGGGCTATTGGGGTGAGCGCGTCGGCTTTTATGGCGGCGTCAACTATGGCTTCGGCTATTCGGGCATTGGCTACGAAGGTGGCCGCTGGGATCGTGGCCAATTCTTCTACAACAGCACGGTCAACAACGTGCGGAGTGTGACGATTAGAAACGTCTATCAGAAAACCGTCGTCGTCAATGAGACGGTGAACAACGTCAGCTACAATGGCGGACGAGGCGGCGTCGAGGCTCGTCCGACCGCTGCGGACAGAGCCGTCGCCAAGGAACAACATTTCGCACCCACGCCGTTGCAACGCAAACACGTCGAGGTCGCGAGCCACGACACCCGTCTGTTTAACAGAGCAAACGCTGGCGCACCGCCCGTGATGGCTACGCCACGCCCATCGATCCTGAACGGGCGGGACATTGTTCGACCACACGCGCCCGCCGAGGTGATGCCGTCGAATACGGAAAAACATCGACCCGAAGAGCTGAAGGGCGCGCGTCCCCAGGACCCCTCGCGGCAGCGGCTCGAAGACGCTCGACGTCCAGCGGAGGGGTCCGCGCCGGCGCGCAAGTCGCCAGCGGATGAAGCCGGAAAAGCCGCACCTCGCGAACTTGAGCGTGAACGAACGCCGCGGCCCGAGGCGGCCCCAGGACCTCTTCCTCCGGAAGAACGAAAGCGTGAGGACATCCGCGTGCCGGAAGCACGGCCAGAGTCCACACCGAGGCCGGAGCCTCGCCCCGAACCCATGGCTCGTCCGGCGGCGCGGCCGGAAATCGAAGCCAGACCTGCCGCACCCGCTGCGAGAACAGAACCGCAGAGGGAGGAAATGGGAGCGCCTCCGCGCCGCGGGCCCCCGGAACAGCAGCGTTCCGGTGAAAGACCCGAGGAGCGGCGGCCCGAGCAACGCTAGGCGTGACGCGGACGATTGGAAGGCGATGACAACGAGTCTCGGAGGCAATGGACAACTCGACGACGGCAAGCCGCGTCTAACGGAAGACGACATCGTGCGGGCGCAGCTAGGTCCGCGCGGTGTTCCTGGAGCACCGGATCCCGCACGAATGACGCCTCAGCAACTGAAGAATTACCCCAAATACGTGGATCCCGGTCATGTTGAATAATCGGGACCCGGCTCGCGGCCGTTCCCCGCTACGGGAAAGGCCGATCTCTGCCATCTTCAAGTCGGGAGCGGCAATTGGCTAAGAACCCGTACGATGTGTTGGGAGTGTCCTCCTCAGCTTCGGCTGCCGAGATACAAAAGGCCTATCGCAAGCTTGCGAAGAAGCTGCATCCTGACCTCAACCCCGGCGACAAGGCTGCGGAGGAAAAGTTCAAAGAGGCGGCCGGCGCCTATGACCTGCTTAGCGATGCCGACAAGCGCAAGCGCTTCGATAATGGTGAGATCGACGCGACGGGAGCTGAGCGGCCGCAGCATCACTTCTATCGCGACTACGCCGATGCTGGAGACCCGCATGCTTACACGAGCGGGGCCGGCTTTGCCGACTTCATGAATTCGGACGATGCGCTTGCCGAGCTGCTAAGGCGCGGGCAGCGCGCACGCGCAAACCGGCGCGGTGAAGATCTCCATTATCGCCTGCCTATCGAGTTCGTCGAATCGATCAGCGGTGCAACCAAGCGAATCACACTGCCGGATGGCGGGACGCTGGAAGTGAAAATTCCCCCGGGCCTGGTAGATGGGCAGGTTTTGCGCTTGAAGGGCAAGGGAGCTCCCGGTGCCGGCAAAGGCGGACCAGGCGATGCCCTCATCGAAGTCGAGGTCATGCCGGATCGGCGCTTCATGCGGGACGGCGACAACATTCTGCTCGAAGTGCCGATCTCGTTGACCGAGGCGGTTCTGGGCGGTCAAATCCGGGTGCCGACACCGACCGGTGATGTTACGATGGCGGTGCCGAAGGGATCGAACACAGGCACGACACTGCGCCTCAGAGGAAAGGGCGCCCCGCGCCGAGGGGGAAGTGCCGGAGACGAATTGGTGAAGCTGACGATCGTCCTGCCGAAATCGCCGGATCCGGAATTGGAAGCGTTCGTCGAGAACTGGGCCAAGGGGAGAGAGTTCGATCCGCGCGAAGGCACCTTGTGATGACCCTCAACAAACAGGAATTTCTGATCTCGTCGGGACTGCGGGTGCAGACACTCGAGTTCTGGCTGGAGCAACGATGGCTGATTCCAACCGAGGCGGCTTCAGGCGCGCAATTCTCTGACGCGGACGTCGCCCGCGCGCACCTGATCCGCGATCTCAAGAGCGATCTAGGTGTCAACGATGAGGGGATCCACGTCATCCTCCATCTCATCGATCAGCTGCATGGTGTTCGACAGGCTTTCGCGCTGATGCGTACCGCACTTGACGACGATTCACGAACGGTTTGACAGAACGGGTGACCACGGTCGATCGGGGGACAGGCATTAGGGAGCAGCTATTCGATGGAACGCACGCTCGGCAACGGACCGATTGTTGGCTTGGTGCTTGAGGCCCTGGTCCGGCACGCTCCTCGTGAAGAACGTCTTGTCGTCCGATGACGTGTGGGCCTTGCTCCTTGAGGCGGCGACGCGCCTTGACGTTGACGGGGACCCGCAAACGCCGCAGGCAGCGAAGATCATGGTCGATGAGGATCTGGCACCCGTCTTCCTTGGTGACGACAAGAAAGCGTCGATCGATCCGCACTTCGGGAAGTCCTCGTTCATCTCGACACCGACCGAAGAAAAGTAACCCGCGCGCGAGCGTTAACGCGAGCGCGCCGTCGCCTTGGAGAACAACCCCAGCGATGGGTGGGGAACACTATGCCAACGTCAGGGCGTTTTCTCTATCGCCGAATTGACGGTCGCCGACAACGGCTTCAAGCGCTGGCTTGGGCATCCTGCGATGTTCGCGATCCAGCCGAGGAGCGGAATGGCTTATGGCCTGGCGTGGCCTGTGGTAGGCATATTGTTTTGCCTTCGCTTTTTTCATGGCGCTGGAGAAGGCCATCGCCCTGCGTTGAGATGGTGGTCGTCAAGAGCGGTGTCGGGAGAGATATGAATGTCTGAGGAAACCCCGCGTGACGTTGCCGAACCGGTGGTCGACCCGGAATTTGGACCTTGGCTTGCGCAAGCCTCGATTCTTGTCGTTGACGACGAACCCGGCATACGCAATTTCCTCGTCAAGCTCCTGCGACCTCGCTGCAGGCTGATCGAGGAGTCCGCGGACGCCAGGGATGCGTCGCGGAAACTCGATGGGCAGCATTTCGACGTCGTCATCCTTGACAATGTCATGCCTGGAAAGAGTGGCCTGGACTGGCTTGCGGAGCAGCGAGCGATCGGGTTCTTCACCGATGTCATCCTTATGACAGCCTATGCTGATCTGGATACAGCAATTGGCGCACTGCGCATCGGCGTCATCGATTTTGTGATCAAGCCATTTCGATCCAATCAATTGCTGAATGCGGTTGCGCGTTGCCTTGACCGGGCGAGACTGCAGCGGGAGAATTTCGTACTGCGCCATGAGCTGAAGTCGTCCTCGCAGCAGCTGTATCTGCGAAACAAGCTCCTCGGAGCATCCGCAGCAATTCAAAAGGCACGGGAGACTATCGCCCGGGTGGCGCCGTTGCCGACGCCGGTTCTGTTTACTGGCGAGTCCGGAACAGGCAAGGAGGTTGCCGCTCGATCGCTCCATTCGCTGTCCAACCGAGCGGACAAGCTGTTCGTGCCGGTCAACTGCGGCGCAATCCCTTCAGAAATGATCGAAAGCGAACTCTTCGGCCATGTGAGGGGGGCATTCACCGGCGCAGGGAAGACCCGAGAGGGTCTTTTTATGTTCGCGCAAGGCGGCACTCTTTTCCTGGACGAGATTGGCGAGCTCCCCTACCATCTGCAAAGCAAGCTGTTGCGTGTGCTTGAGGATCGTCGGGTGCGTCCCGTCGGCTCGGAGCGAGAGGTGCCGATCGACGCCCGGTATGTCTTCGCGACCAACGCCGATCTGCAGAAGCGGGTTGCAGCCGGCACCTTTCGCGCGGATCTCTATTTTCGCATCAACGTCATGCAGATCGATCTTCCGTCCCTTCGGGAGCGCGATCAGGATGTGCTCGAGCTCGCCGATATCTTCATGCGTGAGATTTCCGATCAGCTTGGTATGCCGCGCGTTCCAATCGACGTCGGAATGCGTACCTTCCTTTTGCAGTACGATTGGCCAGGCAACATACGGGAGCTGCGCAATCTGATTGAGCGGACGGTGATCCTCGGTGAATTCCGGGAGGACTATCTCAAGTCACGAGCCGAAAGATCGACCAGTGATGTCACACTCGCCGATGTGGAGCGGCGACACATCCTTTTTGTGCTTCGCGAGTCGAGAGGCGACCGTGAGGAAGCGGCACGCCGTCTCGGCATCTCGCGCAAAACGATCGATCGCAAATGCGCAAGTTGGCAACTCTGATAACGAGTTTTTCTCCAAGGGCCTCCGTGCGGTATCGCCTGCTGGCGATGGCACTCTTGCCGATGCTCGTCATTCTTCCGTTGCTTCTTGCGATCAGCATTTATCGCTGGAACGTGAGGTTCGACGCAGTATTGACGTCCAAGGTCCATGACGACCTGACGATCGCCAGGCAATATCTCGGACGAATTTTCGAGAACACGGAGGACTATCTGGTATCGTCGGTGAATTCCGCGCTCTTTCAGTCGATTGTGCAAACCCCGGGCTATGAGCGTGGAGCCCTGAGCGATTATCTCAAGGACATCGCGCAGGCTCGCGGCTTCGATTTTCTCTACATTATCGCTGACGATGGCGCGGTGATCGCGAGTGAATATCAGATGGCGGCCGCGCCACGATGGAATTGGCCCGTCATCAGCTCGGCGCTTGAGGGACGGGCACGAACCGCGATTGATGTGTTTCAATCCATGGAGCTCGCGGCGATCTCCGCCGATCTTGCGAAGCGCGCTCAGATCGACATCGTCGCGACACCCGGAAGCGCGCCGACCACGCGGACGCAGGAGAGCCGGGGGCTGGTACTGCAATCGGCGACGCCGGTTTCGCTGCCGAACGGACGAAAGGCCGCGTTGGTCGGTGGAATGCTGCTCAATCAGAACCTCGCCTTTGTCGACACGATCAATGATCTGATCTACTTCGGGGCGGGTTTGCCGGAAGGCAGTCGCGGGACCGTGACGCTCTTCCTCGATGATGTGCGTATCAGTACCAATGTGAGGATGTTCGAGGGGCAGCGTGCAATTGGCACGCGCGTCTCTGCGGAAGTTCGAGATGCGGTTCTCGATCGTGGCCAGACCTGGCTCGATGGCGCATTCGTCGTCAACGACTGGTACATCTCTGCCTATGAGCCGATCCGTGACAGCTATGATCGTCGCGTCGGAATGCTCTACGCCGGCTATCTTCGGCAACCGTTCACCGCAGCGAAGCGCGGTACGGTTCTGGAAATCGCGCTGGCATTTGCCGTCGCGGTTGCACTGACTGTTCCACTGTTCTTGACGTGGGCGGCAAGTATCTTCCGGCCTCTTGAGCGGATGACGACGACGATTTCGAAAGTGGAAAGCGGCGAACTAGGCGCACGAACGGGACCCGTCGATGGGCGCGACGAGATCGAGCAGGTTGCGGTTCATCTGGATCGACTGCTCGATCAGATCCACGAGCGCGACGCCCAGCTGCGGCAATGGAACCAGGAGCTCAACCAGCGCGTCGAGGAGCGCACAAACAAGCTCCTGCATGCGAACCAGCAGCTCGAAGCAACAACCAGGCAGTTGATCATGTCCGAAAAGCTCGCTGCAATTGGCGAAATCACCGCTGGTGTAGCCCATGAGATCAACAATCCCATCGCGGTGATGCAGGGCAACCTGGAGATCATCAGGGATATGATGGGCGCCAAGGCCGACGAAGCAAAAACGGAGTTTCGGCTCATCGACGAGCAGATGCATCGCGTCAGTGAAATTGTGACGAGGCTTCTGCAATTCGCCAAGCCGCAGGAGTATGCCGGCTTTACCGATCAATATGATCCAGCCGTCGTCGTCACCGACACGTTGCCACTCGTTCAACATCTGCTGAACAAGACAACGATCAGCATCGAAACGGAATATCACGCCTCACGCCTGGTCTCAATGAATCGCACTGAATTGCAGCAGGTGCTGGTCAATCTCCTTGTCAACGCAATTCACGCGACGTCCGGAGGCGGGCGTTTGACGATTCGAACCTTTGATCGGGATGAGGGCAGGCGCCGTGGCGTCATGATCGATGTGACGGACACCGGCGGCGGTATGACGCCGGACGTAATTCAGCGGATCTTCGATCCATTCTTCACCACCAAGAGGCGGGAGGGAACCGGCTTGGGGCTGTCCATCAGCCAGATGCTTGTAACCCGCCAGGGTGGTAAGATTTCCGTTGAGAGCGAACCCGGCAAGGGTACGACATTTACGGTCTGGCTGCCTGCGGAGGACTGATGGCGACCGAAGAGCCGGTGACATTTCGTCCCGCTGCAAAGACAAATTGTCCATCGGCCCCTGGCCGCGGTCATCAAGCGATTGATATCGCGTGAAGCCTCGCTTGGCATGGCTGTTGCTGGAATCGCCAAGGGCGGCAGGAGCTTCAACCGCGTGCAACAATGAGTCTGAGGTCAAGGAGACGCAGCGATGCCACGTCATCATGGGAAGATGCCCCCTGTTCCGCCGGCCAACCGTAGCCCGAAGGGCACCGGCGGTGACCCCGAAGTCAAGAAAGATACGTCGTCGAAGAAGCGCGAAGACAACTACGCGGAACAGGGTGATACAGCAAACATCCGCGAGAACACCACCAACGAGGGCTACTTCCAGGGACGCCGCATCAAATGATGCCAGGCAGGCCGATGTTTTCCGGCCGTTGGTGACACCTCCCAGCCTGGTGTGAAGAGCGAGGAGCTCCAGAAATGACCGTTGTGTCCAACCAGCAGCTATCGAAAGATATGCAGGCCAAGGCGCATCTGCTCATCAATCAGGTCGGTCTCATGCCGCAGGCACAGGATCGGCCGTTGGAAGCGGACGACCTGCTCTTTTATATCAGTGAGACGACGATGCCGATGGCGGCCTTTTTGCAAAACCACGGGCTGTTCATGGACGATCAGGGGCTGCACTTCGACTTTTCGCAATTCGATGCCATCCGCGAGGTCGCCGTCAAAGTCGTTGCTGAGCATGACGCTGGAAAGCTGGACGGCGTGTGGAAGCAATTCGATCTCTCTACCGACGATGACGCCGACTACAATGGCGAGTACATCCTGCTTGCCCTTGCCGCCCTCGCGATCATGTATGGTCAGGGGAACTAGGCGAGCTGGGCGCCCCGCTGTACCAGCGGCAGGGCGAGATCGCGAACGAGGGGATGCGTGATGACGCTGAATGAACTGGCTGATGCGCTGGAAAAGGTTGACGAGGAGGCGTTTGCCTCAATGCTGTTGGAGTACGAGCTCAATCACGATGATGAGCCCAAGGTCGTGAAGACGATGATCGTCGAGGCGCTACGTTTTGCGGACGCGCACGGATTTCGTGCAGCCCGGCCGTCACTCGATGAGGCCGACTAGCCGCGCCGTCGTCTCGATGTGTTGTTCCGAAACGCTTCCAGAGCTCGCTTAAAGAGCTCATACCGGAACTTTGCGTCCCTTAGCCCAATCTAGCGAAATAGCCGGCCATGGCTGACGTAGGTGAATGATCGACGCAGCCTGATCTGGGCGTGCCGGTTCTTGGAAGGCTAGACGTTCTCGAGGGTTATCGCCGATCGCCCTCATCGATTTCGACCATATCGGACGGTAGTTTTGACAGGCAATCTTTCACCCTCAGTTTGGTGAGTAGTGCCCCAAAGCGACACGCAGGACATTTTGTCCGTTTTGCTTTCGACAAGTTGTCCGATAGCGCTTCCCTCCTACGACGCAACTGATTGATATCGTAGAGCTTCCGATGTGGCACATGAGTTGCTCAGGATCAGGATTGGGGGCCGCAGCGGCAACGACTATCCGTCACGTACTGCCGGCCTCCGGCCCGATATCGGCAAGGATCGCATTTTGGCACCGCCGTTCACCCCCGAGAGAGGACCCCATGGCGTTTCATCCGTTGCATGACTGCATTCTGCTCGGAAGAACCGAGGTCGAAGAGAAAACAGCCGGTGACATCTGAACCACGAGATCCACGGCGACGCGCGTTTGTCGCAAGCACCAGGCGGTGCACCGTCGCGAATGTTCTCTCCAGAGGAGATGTCCATGTCCTTCACGCTTCCTGATCTGCCCTACGCGCATGACGCGCTCGCTCCCTACATGTCCGGGGAAACGCTGGAATATCACCACACGACAAGCACCACGCCGCGTATGTCAATGCGCTCAATGCCCTTATCAAAGGCACCGAATGGGAGGGAATGAGCCTGGAGGATGTCGTCATCGGCTCCTTTGGAAGCAACGTTCCTGTATTCAACAATGCGAGCCAGGACCTGAACCATACCTACTTCTGGAAATGGATGAAGCCGCATGCCGGAAGCGCGCTGCCGGGAATCCTGGAGCGGCAAATCAAGGCGGACTTCGGTTCGATCGAGAAGATGAAAGAGGAGTTCATCGCCGCCGGCGTCGGGCAGTTTGGCTCTGGCTGGTGTTGGCTTGCAGTGCAGAACGGCAAGATAATTGTTATGAGAACGCCCAACGGCGAGAATCCGCTCGTTTATGGTGCAAAGCCCATACTGGGCTGTGACGTTTGGGAACACTCCTACTATATCGATTACCGCAATCGAAGGGCCGACTACATTCGGGCGTTTCTCGAGCACCTCGTGAACTGGGAGTATGTCGAGGATCTCTTCAAGAGGGCAGCGTGACCGATGAAGCGCATATCGACTGGCACAACCGGACGCTTCACGCTCGTCGTGAAGCCCGAACATCTGGCCAACCGGTTCAAGGACAGCATCCTGCCGCCGGTGTTGGCGACACCGGTCATGATCATGGCGATGGAGAATGCTGCCCTCAATGCCGTTCGTGATTATCTCGAGCCGGGCGAGAGCGTGGTCGGCACCATGGTCAACGTGCAGCATCTTGCTGCGACTGTGGTTGGACAGACGGTTACCGCCATGGCCGAAGTCACAGCGGTCGACGGCCGCCGGATCGCATTTTCCGTCCGCGCCTCCGATGAAATCGAGGAAATTGGCAAGGGGACTCACGAGCGGATGGTCGTTGAGCTCGCCAAACTGCGAAAACGCCTTGACGAAAAGGTCGCGCGATCCGCGGCCACCCGCGCCACGCCGCGCTGAGACCGGGGCGCTTCATACTGCAGTCGTCCAGAGCCGGAATTGATCATCAACCATGGGCAATAGCCATGTTCGACCTCATCGTCCATCCCACCGAGGCAAAGCCGAAGGGATCAGGCAGAAGCTTCCAGGCGCGCAACACGCTGCGCCGACGCCGGCCGGATCGTAATTCCGTTCCTGACCATTGACGACAGACCGCGCGTTTGAAAGGGGCTCCATGAATTCCGAAAAATATACCGACCGCGCGAGGGGCTTTATCCAGTCGGCGCAGTCTCTGGCAACACGGGAGGGTAACCAACAGTTCACGCCTCTCCATGTGCTCAAGGTGTTGCTCGACGACAACGAAGGCTTGGCCGCCGGTCTGATTGATCGGGCGGGTGGAAACTCGCGGGCGATCCTGCACGCGACGGAAGCGGCTTTGGCAAAACTGCCGAAGGTGTCCGGTTCGGGTGCGGGACAAGTTTATATGGCGCCCGACACCGCGCGCCTGTTCACCGCTGCGGAGGAGCTAGCGGAAAAGGCGGGCGACAGTTTCGTCACCGTCGAACGCCTGCTGCAGGCCTTGTCCACGGACAAGAGCAGCGACGCGGCGAAGATCCTGGCGCAAGGCGGCGTCAATGCCCAGGCTCTTGGCACCGCGATCGATTTGCTCCGGAAGGGCCGCACCGCAGACAGCGCGTCAGCCGAGAATGCATATGACGCACTGAAGAAGTACGCCCGCGATCTGACGCAGGCCGCGCGTGACGGCAAACTCGACCCGGTGATCGGTCGCGACGAGGAGATACGTCGCACAATCCAGGTGCTGTCGCGCCGCACCAAGAACAATCCGGTCCTGATCGGTGAACCGGGTGTCGGAAAGACCGCCATCGTCGAGGGGCTCGCCTTGCGGATCGTGAACGGCGATGTTCCCGAGAGCCTGCAAGACAAAAAGCTGCTCGCGCTCGACATGGGCGCGCTGATTGCCGGTGCCAAGTATCGCGGCGAGTTCGAGGAACGATTGAAGGCCGTGCTCTCCGAGGTGACATCCGCGGATGGTGGTATCATCCTCTTTATCGACGAGATGCACACGCTCATCGGTGCTGGCAAGACAGACGGTGCGATGGATGCTTCCAATCTCCTCAAACCCGCGCTGGCTCGCGGCGAGTTGCACTGTGTGGGTGCGACCACGCTCGACGAGTACCGCAAGCATGTCGAGAAGGACGCCGCGCTTGCCCGCCGTTTCCAGCCGGTCTTCGTGTCGCAGCCCACGGTGGAGGACACGATCTCGATCCTGCGCGGCCTCAAGGACAAGTACGAGCAGCATCATGGCGTACGGATTTCGGACGCCGCGCTGGTCGCCGCCGCAACGTTATCCAACCGCTACATCACCGACCGCTTCCTTCCCGACAAGGCCATCGATCTCGTCGACGAAGCTGCCGCACGGCTCAAGATGCAGGTCGACTCCAAGCCGGAGGAACTGGATTCGCTCGACCGCGAAATCGTGCGTCTCAGGATCGAGCAGGAGGCACTCAAGAAGGAAAGCGATGCCGGGTCGAAGAGCCGTCTGAAGACGCTCGACGGGGATCTGGTCGATCTCGAGAAGCGCTCCGCCGACATGACGACGAAATGGCAGGCCGAAAAGAGCAAGCTCTCGGACGCCCAGAAGATGAAAGCGCAACTCGAGCAGCTTCGTACGGAACTGGCGAACGCGCAGCGAAAAGGTGAATACCAGCGGGCAGGCGAGCTGTCTTACAGCACGATTCCCGAACTGGAGAAAAAACTGGCTGCCGTCGAGGCCAGCGAGAGCAGTTCGATCAGCGAGACGGTCACGGCCGACAATATCGCCCAGGTAGTTTCGCGCTGGACCGGCGTTCCCGTCGACAAGATGCTCGAGGGCGAGCGGGAGAAACTCCTCCAGATGGAGGAGATGATCGCCAAACGCGTTGTCGGACAGACACAAGCGGTTCGTGCCGTGTCAACGGCCGTGCGACGGGCCCGCGCGGGATTGCAGGACCCGAACCGGCCGATGGGCTCATTCATGTTCCTTGGCCCGACCGGCGTCGGCAAGACGGAACTGGCCAAGGCCCTTGCGGAATTCCTGTTCGACGATGAGCACGCCATCCTTCGCATCGACATGTCGGAGTTCATGGAGAAGCACTCGGTCGCACGGCTCATCGGTGCGCCTCCGGGCTATGTCGGTTATGACGAGGGCGGCGTGCTCACGGAAGCCGTGCGGCGACGACCCTATCAGGTCGTCTTGTTCGACGAGATCGAGAAGGCGCATCCGGATGTGTTCAACGTGCTGCTGCAGGTGCTGGACGACGGACGCCTGACCGACGGCCAAGGGCGGACAGTGGATTTCCGCAACACGCTCATCATCATGACCTCAAACCTCGGAGCGGAATACCTCGTCAATCAGGTGGAAGGCGAAAAGACGAGTGCCATTCGCGACAAGGTGATGGAGATGGTCCGCGCGCATTTCCGGCCGGAATTTCTCAACCGCATCGATGCGATCATCTTGTTTCAGCGGCTGCAGAAGAACGACATGGGCCGAATCGTCGACATTCAGTTCGCGCGTCTCCGCAAGCTCCTCGACGATCGCAAAATTACACTGTCGCTCGACGCCAAGGCCCAAGCCTGGCTCGCCGAGAAGGGCTGGGACCCCGCCTATGGCGCCAGGCCATTAAAGCGGGTCATCCAGCGATATGTACAGGATCCGCTGGCCGAAATGCTGCTCGCGGGCGACGTCCGCGACGGCTCGACCATGCAGATCTCGTCGGGGAAAGACGGTCTGACATTCAACGGGAAGACAGTGAAGCCTCCGGATGAGGACGAAGCGATCTGAGCGTCAGGCTTGAGAAAGACATGGAACGAGCAGGTGCAATTCTTGAAGAAGCATCGGATCAAGGAAGGCATGGAGGTCGTCGGGTTTGACGGTGTGCAGATCGGTGTCGTCGATAGCACCGAGGGCGACCGTATCAGGCTGAAGAAAAGCGAAACTGGCGGCGGCCGGCACAGACGACATCACCACTATATCGGCATGGATTTCGTCGACAGCGTCACGGATCACAAGGTGCGGCTCTGCTCTGACGCCGATATCGTCGAACTCTTTGAGGAAGAAAAGTCGGGCCGCCCGGTCAAGTGATTTGGTTGCGCGTGGTCCGCGGTTACGCAGTCGATATGGATTATGGCTCGCGTGACCGCTGCAATGGATTTCAGGGAGAAAGGTATGGCCATGAACAAGATCAACGGCGGTATGGAAGTAATCGGCGCTGACGGAGTGCATGTCGGCACGGTCGATCAGGTCGAAGGTGATCGTATCAGGCTCAGGAAGAGCGACAGTTTCGGGCACCACAAAGGACATCAGCACTATATCGAGCTGGGATTCGTCGCCGGCGTCGAGGGTAACAAGGTGCGCTTGTCCGCCAACGCAGACATTGCGGTGACACTGGAAGAAGAGCCGTCAGGACGTCCTGTCGATCTTGGATAGCCGGGATAGTGCAGCGGGACCGCTGCGGCCGCTGTTGTCTGGGGCAAGACGTTTCGATTTCACAGAGGCGACAACGGGCTCGACGCTGCGCGAGCCCGTTGCGCCCGCAGCGTGGACAATTTGTCCATGCTCGATCGGACAGTTTGTCAGATCCGGTCGGTCAGGTCGGCGTAAGCTCTTGATATCTCGATGCACCCAAATTGGCATGGCGGTTGCTCCGTAGCCGATGAATGGCTCGATAGAGCAAGAGGGAAAGCATCGACGCGATGGAAGAATACGATCTCTACATCAATGTGAAGAAGCCGGCGATCGGGATCTACGTCCGCAAGGGCGCGCAGCTCCCGGACCTCGCGGACAAGGGCGACTGGGTTTTTGACGGGACCTCCGCTCAGGATCTTTTGCCGCCGAGCGTGATCGAAGGTGTCAAGGCCGATGGCCATGCCTTTCGGGACATGGATTGACCGGCCCTCGGCCTGATTGGTCGGAGTGAACATCTCAAGGGATGCCAGCGGCCTTGTGTGTTCGTTATCCCGATCGCCCTGCCGGTGATTTCCGCACGACGCCTCGTTCGAGAAGCTCGTCGATGCCAACGACCGCTGGCCGCGCCGAACGCGCGGGCCGTGTTCAGCCGGACGGGCCAGCCCGGAGCATCAAGTGCGCCGAGCAGGCCGCCAAGGAGTGATTGTGTCAGCTGTCGTCCCACAACCCGTCGTCGCAAGACTGACGCGTGCCGCGATATTTCTCGTCGTCCGGATCAATCCCGGAAAGGACAGCGAGAATGCGGTGCGCGGTCTATGTGCCCTTCTGTCGGCACTCCTGCGAGCCGTCGGATTTCGCGATCCGGAAGCGCGGCTATCATGTGTGATGGCTCTCGGCTCCGATGCCTGGGACCGACTGTTCGGTGATCCGCGGCCCAAGTATCTTCATCCTTTCAGGGAAATCCATGGGGTGCATCACGCAGTCTCCACGCCGGGCGACATCCTTTTTCATATCCGGTCTGTCCGCATGGATCTATGCTTCGAGCTCGCCTCACAGATCATGTCCCGGCTGGGCAAGGCTGTGACGGCGATCGACGAGGTTCATGGGTTCAAATATTTTGACGATCGCGATTTGCTTGGATTTGTCGATGGAACCGAGAACCCGTCCGATCAGGACGCGGTTGACGCGACGACCATCGGACAGGAGGACCCTGCATTCGCCGGCGGAAGCTACGTCATCACCCAGAAGTATCTGCACGATCTGCAGCGCTGGAATGCGATATCAACCTCGGAGCAGGAAAATATCATCGGTCGTCACAAACTGTCGGACATCGAGCAGGACGATGCGGCCAAGGCGCCCTATGCACATAATGTTCTGACGACGGTCGTCGAAGACGGCGAGCAGCTTGAGATCGTGCGCGACAACATGCCTTTCGGTGAGATCGGCAAGGGTGAATTTGGCACGTACTTCATAGGCTATGCGCGCTCGCCCCACCGGATCGAGCAGATGCTAGAGAACATGTTTGTCGGTCGGCCGCCCGGCAACTACGACCGGCTGCTGGATGTCAGCCGCGCCGTTACGGGGGCGCTGTTCTTCGTACCGTCAGCGACATTTCTTGACGACGTTTCGCCTGAAGACAATGACGCCGCGGCAGCCAGCGGGGAAGCGCCGGTTTGCGCTGAGCAGCGTGGAGCAGGCTCGTCAGATACAGCTCGCACATATCCGCCCGTCAACGACGGGTCGCTTGGAATTGGGTCTTTAAAACAAGAAGGCGAACCATGAATAATCTTCACCGCCAACTCGCTCCCATATCCGACGCGGCCTGGGCTCAAATCGAGGAGGAGGCTTCCCGTACCCTGAAGCGGCACCTTGCCGGGCGGCGCGTGGTCGACGTCCCCGAAGCCAAGGGGAGTGGCTTCTCGGCGGTGGGCACTGGCCATGTCAAACAACTTCCGGCTCCAGGCGAGGGAATGATGGCGCAACAGCGCGAGGCGAGGGCGCTCGTCGAACTGCGCGTTCCATTCCAGCTCTCGCGTCGGCAGATCGATGACGTTGAGCGTGGCGCCCTGGACGCCGACTGGACGCCGGTCAAGGATGCTGCCCGCAGAATCGCATTTGCCGAAGACCGCGCGATTTTCGATGGATATGCGGCTGCAGGGATCGAGGGCATTCGCCAGGCCAGCAGCAATGCAGGATGCATTCTTCCGACAAATGCGAAAGCCTATCCCAGTGCCGTCGCGCAAGCGGTCAGTGAACTCAGACTTGCCGGCTGCAATGGGCCATATGCCCTCGTCCTTGGGGCAGAGGCGTACACGGGCGCCAGCGGCGGAAGTGACGAAGGATACCCCGTTTTTCACCACCTCGAACGGATCGTCGACGGCGGCGTTGTCTGGGCGCCTGCCATCAGCGGCGCCTTTGTCCTGACGACGCGAGGAGGTGATTTCGAACTGGATATCGGCCAGGACCTCTCGATCGGCTACCTCAACCACACCGACACAACGGTCGATCTCTATTTCCAGGAGGCTTTTACCTTCCGGGTGCTGACCACTGAAGCTTCGGTGGTACTCGCCGCAGCCGAGAAGCAAATGTTGAAATAACGAGTCCTGCTGGCCATGTCAGGTAGACAAGGAGTTAGCAATCAATGGACAACCTGGCCCGGCGGCTGCCTTCTTGATCTTTCTCACTGTTGCCTTGTGATTCTTCTCTCTCAAGCTGCCCGCCATCCTCATAGTTGAGATCTCAGGGGCGCTGCCCCTCGCGCGCGCCAGGGCACGCTCTCACACCCCTGTAGGCTGGCCGATCGAAGTGATCGAGTTCAGTGCGAGTGGAAAGGCGCCAAAGAAATTTGGACCGAACGCCTATCGGTTCGGAGCTTCCCTCACGCTAAGCGTGGTTCTTCCCAGGCGGGGATGGACGCTGGTCAAGCAGACAAAGAACTACGCATATCTCATACCACCCGAAGATCAGCCAGGCCCCAACTTCCGTATCTCAATAGCAGTTCCACCCGCTTCAGAATGCTTGGCCATCGCGAGTAGGTGTTACGCTCGTGCCGAATCCTGGGCATACCAACTTGGCGAGTGGCCGGCATGGTATCTCCATGAGCGAAACCGCGACCAGCGCCGCTTATGGCGTGACCCGATGACAACAGAGACAGTATCAGAGTTGCATCCAGCCCTCCGGAATCCAGCCTTTCCATCGGTGAGTGGGGTATCTGGGAGATGCACGTCACCGGGGTGGCTGGGCACTTCGTGATCGGACGCGCCCCTCCTACTAGCACTACTTTGGCAGATTGTTGATTTTGCCGCGTTTTATAGGATTCCCGAATCAATTTTTCAATGATTCATGGGTGGTCGGCTCTTGGAGGGCTGACCATGCCCGGATGGGAAGACGAACTCGAACGCTGGCTGATGCCGTTCTTGGACCGGCTGGGTCATAAGACCCGGCAGCGGATGTGTCCTCTGTATGTTGCGGGATTGATCGGTCCGGGCGATCGCAAGAGCGTTCAGCCGATGGCGGAACGCCTTGCCGCGAGCAACTACGACCAGTTGCACCATTTCATTGCGGACGGTGTCTGGGACGCGACGCCGCTGGAGACAGAGCTGCTCAACCAGGCGGACCGACTTGTCGGCGGCAGGGATGCGGTGCTGGTTATTGATGACACCTCACTTCCCAAGAAGGGTGAGCGCTCGGTCGGTGTTGCGGCTCAATACGCGTCGGCTCTCGGTAAAACGGCAAATTGCCAAACGCTGGTGTCTTTGACGCTTGCTCGCGGCGAAGTGCCCGTGATGGTCGCGTTACGTCTCTTTCTGCCTGACAGTTGGACAAGCGACATATCTCGTTTGAAGCGCGCTCGCGTGCCAGTCGAACATCGAACGGCACGGTCCAAGCCCGAGATTGCTCTAGCCGAGATTGACCGCGCGATGGCAGCCAACGTGCGCTTTGGATGTGTGCTGGCGGATGCAGGATACGGCCTCAGCGCACCGTTTCGACAAGGGCTAACAGAGCGCGGGCTGACCTGGGCTGTCGGCATCCCTCGGCACCAGAAAGTGTATCCGGTCGATGTGAAGCTCATTTGGCCGATTACCAAGGTCCGCGGAAAACCACGAAAGCACCACGTGCCCGATATCTTATCGATTGCCGCAGAACAAATGCTCGCCAGCGCCAAATGGAAAACCGTGAGTTGGCGTAGCGGGACGAAAGGTCGGCTGAAAGCCCAATTTGCTGCTCTCCGTGTCCGGACCGCCGACGGCCCTCCGCAGCGGATATGGGATAAAGGTCAGCAGCATCTCCCAGGCGACGAAGCCTGGCTCATTGGCGAGCAACGTGCGTCCGGGGAGAAGAAATACTATCTGGCCAATCTTCCGGCGGCGACGGATCTGCGCACGCTGGCCGCCACCATCAAGGCACGGTGGATTTGTGAGCAGGCGCATCAGCAGTTGAAGGAGGAACTTGGACTTGATCACTTCGAAGGGCGATCATGGCAAGGTCTTCATCGCCACGCCTTGATGACAATGATTGCCTACGCCTTCCTGCAACATCGTCGCCTCGCATACGCGGGGCGGAAAAAAAAGAATCAACGGGCCTCCGCCTCAGCCAACCATGCCAGCCGTACGTCACGCCATCGTCGATCTCATCCTTCGGCCGCCGTCTCAGCAGTGCCCATATTGCCGAAAGCAAATCCGTGAAAAACAGCGGCGAAAACACAATCTGCCAAAGTAGTGCTAGGCCGTGTACTCATAAACCGGCGGCGAAGTCCGCGTGGCTTCAATACGGACCTCCTTTGCGCAACCGCAGAAAATATCGCGATGGGCCAACAGCCAACGATGTTAGCTCAGTTCAAAAAGGCGCACATCGCCGCCCGCGCGGTCGATGATGATTCCAGTGCATTTAGCCGGCTCTGGGACGTCGACGACGCCTTGTTTTGCCGAAAAGCTTCACGTCACCGACCGTCACTGTTGGTCTCTCCATCTCCTTGCCTAGCAATTGCGACAGCACCCGCCGTGCGTTGGCAGCGCAGTCGATGTCGTCAGGCCTCGCTTCGATGTCCTTGATAAGCGCAACCAGTTGCTCCTTGCTCTGCGCGAGCCGCGCCTCCAATCTCCCGATATCCGCCACCTTGCGACGGAGTGTGTCGATTAGCACAGGATGATCCCACTGCTCGAGATCGGACGGCAGCAGCGAACGAATTTCGTCGAGGCTGAATCCAGCGTTCTGCGCAGTTGTGATCAATTCGAGCATCAGCACCGCCTCCGGAGGATAGGTCCGATAGCCGTTCGGCAGCCGTTCGACCGTCTTCAAAAGCCCGGCGCGCTCATAGAAGCGGATCCGCGAGTTGGTCAGCCCGGTTCGCTTCGCCAGTTCCCCGATATTCATCGCGAACAATCCTCGAAAAAGGGTTGACCTTCAACTTAACTCAAAGGTTATGGTCTGTCTAACTTTCTGCTGGAGATCCATAATGTCGCTGTTTTCCCCACTGGCGCTGCCTAGTGGCGCCGTGATCCCGAACCGCGTCGCCAAGGCGGCGATGGAAGAGAACATGGCCGATGCCGATCATGCGCCATCGGCCGAACTGATCCGCCTGTACCAGGCCTGGGCCGCGGGCGGGTCGGGCCTGATCATCACCGGCAATGTGATGGTCGATGCGCGCGCGATGACCGGTCCGGCCGGGGTCGTGCTGGAGGACGATCGCTTCCTCGATCGCTTCAAGACGTGGGCGAACACCGCACGCTCGGGCGGCGGCCAGGTCTGGATGCAGATCAATCATCCCGGCCGCCAGATGCCGGCGGGACTCGGACAGGAGACGTTGGCGCCATCCGCGATTCCGCTCGACCTTGGCGCGCAGTCCAAGGTCTTCCCGATGCCGCGTGCGATGACAGCGACCGACATTGCCGAGGTGGAACGCCGCTTCGTGGCCACCGCAGCCCTCGCGGAACGCGCGGGCTTCACCGGTGTCGAGATCCACGCGGCGCATGGCTATTTGCTGAGCCAGTTCCTGTCGCCGCTCGCGAACCACCGCACGGATCAATGGGGCGGCAATCTGGAGAATCGCGCACGCTTGCTGCTCGATATCGTGCGCGGCGTGCGGGCGACGGTGTCGTCTGGCTTTGCGGTGTCGGTCAAGTTGAATTCGGCCGACTTCCAACGCGGTGGCTTCTCGCCGGAGGATGCTCAGGCCGTGGTTGCGATGCTTGCGCCGCTCGGCGTCGATCTCGTGGAGCTATCGGGCGGCAGCTACGAGGCGCCTGCCATGATAGGCTCGGCGCGCGACGAACGCACACTGGCGCGCGAAGCCTATTTTCTCGAATTCGCGCGCGAGATCGCCGCGGTCGCAACGATGCCGTTGATGGTCACGGGCGGCATCCGGCGCCGTGAAGTGGCGGAAAACGTGATCAAGAGTGGGGTGGCCATGGCAGGAATCGCGACCGCACTCGCGATCGAGCCGAACCTGCCGCACAACTGGCGGCTCGGCAAATCGGACGCTCCAAAGCTCAAGCCGATCACCTGGAAGAACAAGCCGGTCGCGTCTTCGGCGTATATGGCCGCCGTCCGCTACCAGTTAGTCCGCCTTAGCCGAAACCGGCGCAGCGCGCCTAACGTATCGCCGGTCTGGGCGTTGCTTACCTCGCAGATGCAGGCAAAGCGCAGCGCGCGCCAATATCGCCGCTGGGTGACGGAACGAAAGGCGGCGGCTTGATGGCAGATCGCCGGGATCGCAACCAGCGGAGGGAACCGCAATTAATGCTTGAGCTTAAACTGGACTTCAACGTTACCATCCCGTCCGCTGGCGGGACGAGCGGCATACCATGGGCCGTCCGCCGGCCTCGCTTATCGACGAAAGTCATCGTTCATGGCTAAAGACCTAACGGAAGTCGAGTTCGCCGGTCACAAGGTCATGGTGCCGAAAGGCGGCTACTATGACCGCTTTCGCTCCAATCCCGAGCTCGACGAGGTGGCAAAAGATCCAACCGCCGGCAATATCGATTTCTTCCGGCGCATCCCGAAAGTGATGGTTCCGTCGCGGATCGGCCCGACGTGGGCGCCCAACTTCTACTACCGCACCAGCAACGTGCAGGCTTTGATGCTCGCGCCGCTCAAGAAGCTGCGTTCGATGTTGCCGTCGCCGCTTGAGCCGCTGCATGCGCTGCCCGGATACGGACTCGTAGCGCTCACTTTCTTCTCCTACGCGGTCTGTGACAACGATCCTTATAACGAGGTATCGGTCGCCATCGTCATCCGCCGGCCAGGCGCGCGTGGACCACACGTGCTGGAACTGCTCGACTCGATACGGCGGCAGAGCTTCTTCGCGCATGTGCTGGCGTTGCCGGTAGATACCGAGATCGCCCGCGTGCGCGGAGTCTATGGCTATCAACTACCGAAATGGCTGACCGATATAAGGCTTGATGTCTCGTCGAACGGCATCACGGCCAGCATCGCAGCGACCGACGGAAAATCGGACGTGACGTTGACCGCACCACTGCCGACGCTTCGCCGGATAACATCGCAGTCGCGCCTCTCAACTAACACGTCGATCGGGCTGGTGGATGGCGAGTGGCGGCAGACACAGTTTGTTACCAACCCTATCGAACTCGCACAGACGCTGTTTCCGCGCGATGTTAAACTGTCGCGCGCCGGCGGTCCGATCAGCCAGTTGCTGAACGGGTTAGGCGTGGGCACCATCTTGCGGTTCGATGTCGTCAAAGACGCGCAGATGGTCTTGTACCTGCCGCGTTCATTGAACGCTCTGCCCGCGATTTGAAAGCGACATCACCGGATTGGGCCTGTCAACAAAGGAGAAGTCGTCATGGCATTTGTTAAAACAAAGGACGGGACCGACATCTTTTACAAGGATTGGGGGCCAAAGGACGCGCAGCCTATCCATTTCCACCACGGCTGGCCGCTCAGCGCCGACGACTGGGACAACCAGATGCTGTTCTTTCTCAAGCAGGGTTTTCGCGTCGTCGCGCACGACCGGCGCGGCCATGGACGGTCAAGCCAGGTCAGCGAAGGCCACGACATGGACCACTATGCCGCCGATGCGTCGGCGGTCGCCGAGCATCTTGATCTTCGAAACGCCATCCATATCGGCCACTCGACAGGTGGCGGGCAGGTTGCGCGCTATGTTGCGCAGCATGGCCAACCACAAGGGCGCGTCGCCAAGGCGGTGCTGGTCAGCTCAGTGCCACCCCTGATGGTCAAAACCGACGCGAATCCCGAGGGGACGCCAATCGCCGTGTTCGATGGTTTCCGCGCGGCGCTTGCCGCCAACCGCGCTCAGTTCTTCCTCGATGTGCCCGCCGGTCCCTTCTACGGATATAACCGGCCGGGCGCCAAGCCCTCGCAGGGGGGCATCGAGAACTGGTGGCGGCAAGGCATGATGGGAAGCGCGAAGGCTCACTACGAAGGCATCAAGGCGTTCTCGGAAACCGACCAGACCGCGGATTTGAAGGCGATCACCGTCCCGACTCTCGTGATGCAGGGCGACGACGACCAGGTGGTCCCCTACAAGGCGGCAGCGCTCATGCAGGACAAGCTGCTGCAAAACAGCAAATTGATCATTTATCCCGGTTTCTCGCACGGGATGCTCACGGTCAACGCAGATGTGATCAACGCCGATCTTCTCGCGTTCATCCGTGGATGAATGACGCGCGCCGGACTATCTCCGGCGCGCTCCTTTCTTCGGGCTTTTCGAAGGTATTGCAACAATGAGTAGGCGTGTTCTCCATGTCGTCAGCAACGTCGCCTACTATGACGATCGGTCGCACCCGACCGGGTTGTGGCTGTCCGAACTGACGCACGCCTTCGATGTCTTCGCGGAAAAAGGTTACGAACAGAGGATCGTGAGCCCGAAGGGCGGATCGTCTCCGCTCGAACCTCGCGCGCTCAAATGGCCGCTCCTGGACGCCTCGGCAAAGGCGTGGCTGGCGAACAAGAGCCGCATGGCGCTTCTGTCGGCGACGGCGCGGCCTGATGAGATCGACCCAGCGGATTACGATGTGATCTATTTCACCGGCGGTCACGCAGTCATGTGGGATTTTCCGGACAGCGAAGGGCTGCAAGAGATCACTCGCGTCATCTGGGAGCGTGGCGGCATCGTCTCCGCCGTCTGCCACGGCTATTGCGGCCTGCTCAACACAAAACTCTCGGATGGCAAGCTGCTGGTCGCCGGCAAGCGCATCACCGGTTTTTCGTGGCGCGAAGAAGTGCTGGCCGGAGTTGCGAAATACATGCCCTATAATGCTGAGGCCGAGATGAAGCGGCGCGGAGCGCGCTACCACGCGTCCCCGCCGAATTTCGGGCGGGCAGCTCGGCAGTCAACGTCAGTCCTGATCTGCTTTGGATTTGCGTGCGCGCCGTCGCTCTTGCGGGCCATCTGCTCAATTTCCTAGTTTGGAATAACGGAAGTCGCCGTGAACGTCTGTTCTCCCGATACCAACAGAAATACCAACAAATCGAACGGCTGGGATCGGATGAGAACAAACGGTGACGATCACCGAGTTATGCAGAAGTGCCTATTTTTCAAGGGTTTGAAGCGCCGCGCGGACGGCTGCGAACGCTTGCGAATGGATGCGAACAGCCCAGTTGGTGCCCCTGGCCGGAATCGAACCAGCACTCCTTGCGGAACTCGATTTTGAGTCGAGCGCGTCTACCAGTTCCGCCACAGGGGCATTCGCAACGGTCCCGGCCGGGAAGGCCGGGGTCGCGAAGCGCGGCGGACTATAGCGGGCGGCCCGTCATGGTCAACCCGCACGGGCGGGATGTCCCGCGCCCCGGCAGCGGAATTTCCGGTGGGCGTGACCCCGAGGACGACGCAAGGCCGTTGCCGTCCGTATGGCAGTCACGGAAGAGTTTGCCCGGCGGCGGCAGCCGCTGCCACCGTCCCCAAGCCTGGCCGCGGCTGCGGCAACCTACTTCGAGACGGAGGCGCGAGCGTAACGGTATTGTCCGGTTCGTCGATCTCGATGACGTACATGAACGCAGGCTGCTCAATCCGAGCCTTTTCTTTTCCGATGAGCTGCAGGCGGCGATGACCCAGTGGGGCCTGCGCGTTCCCATGCATCACCGACTGAACGCGATCTGACCGCGGCGGACGGTGGCCGTCACGGTCAACCCGCGCGGATGTGATTGTCCCGCGCCTCGACAGCGGTATTTTCACGCGATACGACCGCAATCGACGACCTTGGAGCAGGGCCCATGACCCTCCCGAACGATGCTCGCAGGAGGACCGACGTGACGATTGCCACCGCCCATCCGTCGCATGCTTCCGCCGCCGGCAATCCGGCGCTGACCTCGGCGCTGGCGATTGCCGTGATCGCGGCGGCGACCCTGGCCGGCGCCTGGTTCTTCCAGCTCGTGCTGGAGATCATGCCCTGTCCGCTCTGCCTCGAGCAGCGCTATGCCTATTACCTCGCGGTGCCGCTCGGCGCCGTGGTGGCGCTCGCGGCCGCCCGCGACGCGCCGCGTCCGGTGCTGCTCGCGGGCCTTGTGATCCTCGGCCTCGCCGCGCTCGCCAATGCCGGGCTCGGCACCTATCACGCCGGTGTCGAATGGGGGTTCTGGCCGGGGCCGACCGATTGCACCGGCCCGATGGTGGATTTCGGCAAGGCCGGCTCGCTGCTGGACCAGCTCGACAAGGTCAAGGTGGTGCGCTGCGACGAGGTGCAGTGGCGCTTCCTCGGCATTTCGCTCGCCGGCTACAACGCGCTGATCTCGCTCGTGATGGCCGCGATCGCCGGTTGGGGCGTGATGAAGGCCGCGAGGGCCTGAGGTCGGGCCGTACGGTTTTCCCGTTATCCGTCATGCCCGCGCAAAGGCTTCGCCTTTGCCGCTGGAGGAGGCCGCGAAGCGGCCCTCTCGAAGCATGGACGGGCACCAGCCGGGCCGTTCATCCTTCGAGACGCGCGGAGCCTGTCATCGGGCCGCGCTTCGCGCGGACCCGGTGGCGCTCCTCAGAGTCTGACTCATAAATCACCCAACCTTAGCTGCAGCCGCGAGTCTGCGGGTCAGGAGCCTGATGTGTGCAATCAGCAGCCAGGCAGCTTCGGTTGCCACCGTCGCCTCGAAGTCCTTGGCGAGGCGGCGGCATCTGCCGAACCAAGCGAATGTGCGTTCAACCACCCACCGCCTCGGCAGAAGCTGGAAGCCTTTGACGCCTTGAGGCCGCTCGACGATCTCGACAGTCCATGGACCGCAGTCTGAGAGCGCGTCGAGGAGTTGATTTCCGCGGTAGATCCGGTCGGCAAAGACGTGGCGCAGCCGGGGGAAGTTCATCCGCACGTTCTTCAGCAGCGGTACGGCGCCATGGCAGTCCTGAACGTTGGCCGGATGAACATGAACCCCAAGGAGGAGGCCATTGGTATCCGTCACGATGTGCCGCTTGCGGCCGTAGATGCGCTTGCCTGCATCGTAGCCGCGCGGTCCGCCAGCTTGCGTGGTTGGCGCACTTTGACTGTCGATCACGGCTGCCGTCGGCTTCGGTGTCCGTCCAAGCTTTTTTCGCGCCCGTCGGACAAGCACGCTGACAATCCTCTGCCACCGGCCTGCATCTATAAAAATAGCCCTGCACCGTCGAATAGGGCGGGAACTCCTGCGGCAACGCCCGCCACTGGCAGCCGGTCGAAACGATATAGAGGATCGCTTCGATCACACGACGCAGCTCCGTCTTACGCGGCCGGCCGCGCCGGTTCGCTCGCGGCAACAGGCGTCTGATCACCGCCCACTCCGCATCGGTCATATCGCTTGCATAACGCAGATCGTCCCGCCGATATTGCTCCCGAGTGATCTTGGTCCAGGGCATCGTGCTCTCCCTCGAATCTTTGCAAATCCGATGGAATCACACCCCACTGAGATCACTCACCCATTTTTCAGTCAGGCTCTCAGGATGACGGGACAAAGGGGGCCTAATCGTCGACGTCGTCCTGCGGCCGGCCGAACAGATGGATGATGCCCGGCGTCGAGATGGTGACGAACAGGAAGCGCGACAGATGATGCGCGCCGACGAAGATCGGGTCGATGTGCAGCGTCAACGCCAGCGCCAGCATCGCGTCCATCGCGCCCGGCGCGAAGGCGACCACGACGTCCGCGAGCCGCACATGGGTGGTGAAGCCGATCACCGCGACGAACACGGCCGAGATCAGGATGGCAATCGCAAACGAGCCGAGCCCGGCATTGACGTGACTGAGCAGCGTCGAGGTCTTCATCCGCGCGAAGCGGGTGCCGATGATGGCGCCGATGCCGACCAGCGCGACGTTGCGGAGCCAGGGCGGCAGGCCGCCATCGACCAGCCCGGAGCCGTGCAGCAGGCTGGAGGCGAGCATCGCGCCGAACATCCAGCTGGCGGGGAATTTGATCCAGCGCAGCAGCAGCGAGACGCCGATCGATAAGGCGACCAGCGCGACGAGGCCGAACGGCGAGGCGACTGAGGTTGGCAATGGCGGCGGCGCTGCATGCGTCACCCCGGTCAGCGCCAGCACCAGCGGCAGCGCCGCGGTCAAGATGATCACGCGCATGGTCTGCACCACCGCGATCGCCGCGACGTCGGCGCCCTTTTCCGCGGCGAGGATCGTGATCTGCGACAGCGCGCCCGGGCTGCCGGCAAGGAAAGCCGAGGTCTGGGTCCCAGCCATGGATGCGTTGCAGATAGAGGCTCGAGCCGAAGGTCGAGCAGAACGTCGCCAGGGCCAGCAGGCCGATGGTGAGCGGATAGGAGCTCATGTGCTGCAGCAATTGCTGCGACATCAGCGAGCCGAGGGAGATGCCGAGCAACAGCAGCACCGATTGCGTCAGCACCGCCGGCACCGCGAGCGGCCGTCCGGCCAATGCGGCGATCCCGACCGCGACCATCGCCCCCGAGATCAGGCCGCCCGGCAATTCTGCCCACAGAAACAGCAAGCCGCCGACGGTGCCGATGACGAGGGTCTCGAGCCCGTTCAGGACTTTGCTGCGGTCGGGAATGGCCGTTGCCATCGAAGCGCGGATCAGGGTCACGCCGCCTTATGGCAAATTCGCGTGAACGCGACAAATGCATCTCGCGATTGCAGCATTGCGCCGCGGCTCGCCCGGCGCACGGATTTTTCACCCTTCGAAACGCGCCGGGGATTGCGATCAGTGTCGCCACAAACTCGTCATGACCGGGCAGAAGCGCGAAGCGCGTGTTCGCGCAGGTGTCCCGGCCATCCACGTCTTTTCCACGTGCCAGCCAACACCCATGATGCCCGGCATAAGGCCGGGCATCACGGGTTCGTCGAGCGATCGAGCGCATTTGCGATTGCCCTCCCCGATGGGGAGAGCGAATCGCATCAAGCCTGTCCGGACGTTACTTCGTCGCCGCGGGCGCAGCGGCGGCGCCGTCCGACTTCTCCTTCTTGCACTCGGAGCGGAATTTCTTGCGCTCCTTGCCGTGCAGCCCCTTGGCGTCGGCTTCCTTCGAGCATTCCAGCGACTGGGCGGTGCGCGGCTTCTTCTCGGCCGGCGCCTTGGTCTCGGCCTTCGGAGCGGCGTCCTTGGCGGCGGGCGCGGCCGTTTGCGCGAAAGCTCCGCCCATCAGCAGCAGGGAGGCCAGGGCGGTTGCGGACGCGAGCGTGGAAATCGTCTTCATGGGGCACCTCGTGAGGTAAAGAGGGCCGAAACGTCGCGCGACGATGCTGAACCGTGGATGAACATGCAGCGGTCCCGCCGCCACAATATTTTAACGCACAGGCGCGCTGGCGCGTTGTCGCAAGTCGGGGTTGAGCTAGGATAATGGTCTTACGCCAATGCTCCCCACGGGAAACCAACGGGAAACCAGGGATGACGGGAGACCAGGGATGACCATTCAGACCAGATTGTTGTGCGTGCTTGCGGTGTCGGGCTTTGCAGCCTTTGCGGCGAGCGCGCCGGCGCAGGCCCTGACCGCGCAGGAATGCAGCGCCAAGTACCAGGCGGCCAAGTCGGCCGGCACCCTCGGCGGCCAGAAGTGGAATGATTTCCGCAAGGCGCAGTGCGGAGCCGACGCGACCCCGGCTGCGGCGCCCGCCGCTCCGCCGCCGGCAGCCGCCGCGCCCGCTCCGGCCGCGCCGAAGGAAGCCAAGCAGGCGCCCGCCGCGGCACCGGCGGCGCCGGCAGGACCCGCCGTATTTCCGAACGCCATCGATCCCAAATACGCCAAGGAGTCCGAAGGCAAGGGACGCATGCACACCTGCGTCGACCAGTACAACGCCAACAAGGCCACCGGCGGCAATGGCGGCCTGAAGTGGATCCAGAAGGGCGGCGGCTATTACAGCGAATGCAACAAGCGCCTGAAGGGCGCCTGAGCGAGCCGACCGAGTTTGGCGAGCGGCCGGCGTAAGCCGGCCGCTTTCCGTTTACACCGGCTCTATTGGCTGCAACTCTCTCTACGGGTTTTCCGTCAGCAGCTTGTCCGCCGACTGCGCCAGCAATTGCGCGCGCTTGCGCGGGCCGCGCTCGAGAAACAGCAGGCTCTGGCCGAAGATGAAGCAGTAGAACAGGAAGGCCTGCGCATCGGCCTCTTCAGTCGGCAGCCCGGTGGCGCGATAGAGCTGGGCGACATTCTTCAGCCGCGCGGCATCGACGCTCGCGGCGGCGGCGGCAGCGGCCTCATCGGTGCGCGCCCATTGCCGGATCGCGAGCTCGACCGCCATCGCCTCGGTGTTCATGCGCTCCGAATACAGCGTGATGATCGCCTTCAGCCGCTCGCGCGCGCTGGCGCCGTCGAGCGCGGTGTGCTTCTCGATCGATGCGATGCGGCCGTCGCGCCAGCGCGTCAGCATGGCCTCGAGCAGCGCGGCGCGATCCCTGAAGCGGCGGTAGAAGCCGCCCTTGGTGACGCCGAGATTCTTCGCCAGTACCTCGACCCGCACGCCGTCGACGCCGCTATGCGCGAGTTCGGCGAAGCCGGCCGCGACCCAGACGTCGCCTTTGCTTTCAGTCATGCGATCTCCGCGCATCCATAGTGCGCGATGGGATCGTCATCGCGCATTAATCGCTTGTTTGTGCATGATCTCCGCGCAAACGCGTTGCGTTTGTCGCGAGGGAAAACCGCTTCGCACTTTTCCGGATCATGCTTTGATACGGTACCGTATTGCTAGCCTGCTTCGTCCCTGATACGCTACCGTATCAAAAATCGAAGGAGGGATCCGATGGAGGGCGAGGCGACCTATCGCGGCACGGTCTATCCCTGGCACTGCGACCATATCGGCCACATGAACGTCATGTGGTATGTCGGCAAATTCGACGAGGCGAGCTGGAACATGTTCGCGCGGCTCGGCCTGACGCCGAGCTATCTGCGCGAGTCCGGCCGCGGCATGGCCGCCGTGCAGCAGAACATCTCCTACAAGCGCGAGCTGCTCGCCGGCGACCTCGTCGAGGTCAAGAGCCGGCTGGTCGAGTTCCGCGACAAGTCGATCCGTATCCTGCACGAGATGCGCAATGCGGAGACCGGCGAGATCGCAGCGACCTGCGAGATCGCGGCCGTGCATATCGACCGTGCCGCGCGCAGATCGACGCCGTTTGCGCCGGCGATCCGCTACGCGGCGATGCCGCATCTTGTGCCGTCCGAGCCCGCAATCGCGTAACCGCCATGCCCCGCTTCGAGCCGAAGAATCCCGATTACCGTGCGGTCGCGACCGATACATTCGCACGCCAGCGCGCGATGCAGACGCTTGGTATCTCAATCGCGCGGATGGAGCCCGGCGAGGTCGATCTCGCGATGCCCTACGCGCCGGAATTCTGCCAGCAGAACGGCTTCGTGCATGCCGGAATCATCACCGCGGGCCTCGACAATGCCTGCGGCATCGCCGCCTTCACGCTGATGCCCGAAGGCTCCGACATCCTCACCGTGGAGTTCAAGACCAACCTGCTGGCGCCGGCGCGCGGCGAGCGGTTCGTGTTCCGCGGCGTCGTGGTCAAGCCCGGCCGCACGCTGACCGTCTGCGACGGCCGCGCCTATGCGATCCAGGACGGCGCCGAGACGTTGGTCGCGACCATGAGCGGCACGCTGATGGCGCTGGCACGGCGGGAGTCGTAGAAGGCTAACTCTCTCCCCGTCACCCTGAGGTGCGAGCCTTGCGGCGCAAGGCACACACCTCGGGAGGACGGAGCTGGTCGAAGCGCGTGTTGCTTTCGCAGGGACGACGATTGTGGATGCAGGCCGCGCCACACACCCCGTGTCGTCCTGGCGAAAGCCAGGACCCAATACCCCGAATCTCAATTGTTGCGCTGGCTGGGGCCACGATCCCGGTCATCACCGAGCGCGGTGGTTATGGGTCCCTGCTTTCGCAGGGACGACAAGCGGGGATGACGGTCTGAGAAAGTGTGACGGATTTGAAGGCGGCGGCGCCCAAGATCTGCGCATGCATCCAAGACCCACGCATTGACAAGGTCCCGCCACACCGACCTGATAGGCGGATGTCTCGCGTGAGCTTCCTGCCATGATCGCCAGCCTCAGCCTGATCCTGCTCTGCCAGCTGGTCGGCGAGGTCGCCGTGCGCGCGCTGGCGGTACCGGTGCCGGGCCCGGTGGTTGGCCTCGTGCTGCTGCTGTTGCTGCTGTTGGCGCGCGACCGCTTTCCGGCGCTGGCGCGCGGGCCGCTCGGCGATGACGGCGTCGAGAGCGCGAGCCGCGGCATGCTTGCCAATCTCTCGCTGCTGTTCATTCCGGCCGGCGTCGGCGTGGTGCAGAAGCTCGATCTGCTCGCCGAGCACGGTATCGCGGTCCTAGTGATCCTCGCGGTGTCCGTCATCGTCACCCTGCTGGCGACGGTTGCGACCTTCGTTGCGGCGAGCAGCCTGCTTTCGAGCGAGGAGGAGAGGCCGTGAACGACAATTCGTTCTCGCTCTGGGTCTATCTCTCGCAGTCGCCGCTGCTCTGGCTGACGGTGACGCTGTTGACCTATGCGGCGGCCGACGCGGTGTCGCTGAAGACGAGGCGGCACCCGCTCGCCAATCCCGTGCTGCATTCGGTGTGGATCATCGGCGTATTCCTGCTGCTGACCGGGACCTCCTACACCACCTATTTTGCCGGTGCGCAGTTCGTGCACTTCCTGCTCGGGCCGGCGACGGTGGCGCTCGCGGTGCCGCTCTACGAGAATCGCCGGCGGGTCGCGGCGGCGATCCTGCCGATGCTGGTTGCGCTCGCGATCGGCTCGCTGACGGCGATCGTCTCGGTGGTGCTGCTGGCGCAGGCGTTCGGGCTGCCGCGCGACGTCATCCTGTCGCTGGCGCCGAAATCGGTCACCGCCGGCGTCGCGATGGGCATCAGCGAATCCCTGCATGCCGATCCCTCGCTGACCGCGGTGTCGGTGATCCTCACCGGCATCATGGGGGCGATCATCGTCACGCCCCTGATGAACTTCACCGGCATCACGGACTTCCGTGCCCGTGGCTTTGCGGCGGGCATCGCCGCCCATGGCATCGGCACCGCGCGCGCCTTCCAAGTCGACGAGGTCGCCGGCGTCTTCGCCGGGATCGCGATGAGCCTGAATGCGCTGGTCACCTCGCTGCTGGTGCCGCTGGCTGTGACATATCTGCTGCGCTGAGCGTGATCCGGAAAAGTGGGAACCGGTTTTCCCTCGCGACAAACGCAACGCGTTTGCGTGGAGATCATGCTGATATAGAGAGTTCGGCTGCAGGGCAGTTTTGTGCTATTGGTATGGCGTTGAGCAGCAAATCCTTCTAGGGTCGCCGGCTCAAACGCGAGTCTGTTCCCCTTGGTCTTCTCCGCAACTCAAAGCGTGCTTGGGCTGGCATCGGGCATGCTGGTCGGTTTTTCGCTGGGCCTGGTCGGCGGCGGCGGCTCGATCCTTGCCGTGCCGTTGATGGTCTACGTGGTCGGCGTGCCGGAGCCGCATGTCGCGATCGGCACCTCGGCGATCGCGGTCGCCGCCAACGCCGCGGTCAATCTCTCCAACCACGCCCGCGGCGGCACCGTGATCTGGTCCTGCGCGCTGGTGTTCGCGCTGTCGGGCATGCTGGGCGCATTCGGCGGCTCCATCCTCGGCAAGATGCTGGAGGGGCAGAAGCTGCTCGCGCTGTTCTCGCTGGTGATGCTGGTCATCGCGGGCCTGATGCTGAAGAACCGCGCGCGGGTCGGGCTGACCGACGTCAAGATCTCGATGTCCAACATGCCCGCGATCATCGGCCTCGGACTTGCCACCGGAACCATGTCCGGCTTCTTCGGCATCGGCGGCGGCTTCCTGATCGTGCCGGCGCTGATGCTGGCGACCGGGATGCCGATCATGAACGCGGTCAGTTCCTCGCTGGTGGCCGTCACCGCGTTCGGCATGACCACGGCCCTGAGCTATGCGTGGTCCGGGCTGGTGTCGTGGGGCCTGGCGGGGCTATTCGTCGCCGGCGGCATCGCGGGCGGCCTGCTCGGCACAAGCAGCGCCCGCCACCTGTCGGAACGGCGCGGCGCGCTTAATATCGTGTTTGCGACTGTGATTATCGTGGTGGCGATCTATATGCTGCTGCGTAACATCAATGTGTCCTGAACGAAGAAGGGCGCAGAGCTCTTGCGAAAGCCAGCCATGAACCAAATGACGAAATCGCCCCTGATCAACGCCGGTGCCACCCGCCGCGGCGCGCTCGGCCTGTTCGGTGCCGGCATCGCGCTCATGGCCGCGGGCGCCGCACGCGCCGAGGACGACAATGTCCTGACCGAGGAGCAGGTGCTGCGCGATCCGGATATTCCTGACATCGGCAACCCCAAGGGCGACATCACCATCGTCGAATGGTTCGACTACAACTGCCCCTATTGCCGCAAGCTCGCGCCGGAGCTGCGCCAGGTGGTGCAGGACGACGGCAAGGTCCGCCTCGTGCTGAAGGATTGGCCGATCCTCGGACCGGTCTCCAAGGTCGCGGCGCGGATGGCGCTGGCGGCGAAGTACCAGAACAAGTTCGACGTCGCGCATGAGGCGATGATCTCGGTCAATTCGCGCATCACCGAGCCGCGCATCGCCGAATTGCTCTCGGGCGCCGGCCTCGACATGGACCGCCTGAAGAAGGATCACGACGCCAACGCCAAGGCGATCGATGCGATCCTTTCCCGCAACAACGAGCAGGCGCTGGCGTTCGGCTTCAACGGCACGCCGTCATTCATCGTCGGCAAGTACCGCGTACCAGGCGTGCTCAGCATGGATCAGTTCGAGCAGGTGATCGCCGACGCCCGCAAGGCCAATATGGGTCGCAAGACCGAGCAGAATTGATCGCGCTTCCTGCAACGAAAATGGCCTCTCCGGCGAGAGGCCATTTGCTTTTGTGTCGGCTTGAAAACAATCGTTACTTCGCCGCGATCTTGTCCCACTGCTCGCGGGTGCGCGTCTTCAGCAGGTTCCAGTCATGCGCTGCGACGTCCCAATTGACGATGGTGCGCGTGTCCTGCGCCACCTCGCCATTGGCGACGCTCGATGTCCGCATGGAATCGTAGACGTAGACGCCGCATATCAGCAGCAGCGCGCCCAAAATCATGCCGAAAAAGGTCCGCATCGCTCAATCCCTCCGGTGTCGGAAGCATAACGTCGCCGGGCTCGCTGTGGTTCCGGCGATCGATCAACTGCGCGCGAACGCCCGCATCACGTAATCGATGAACACGCGCACGCGCGGCGAGAGCTGGCGGTTGCGCGGATAGAGCAGGTTTACCGGCACCGATGGCGGCGGGCATTGCTGCAGCACCGGGATCAGCGTGCCGTTTGTCAGATCGGCTTCGGCGTGGAAGCGCGGCACCTGCACGAGGCCGAGGCCGAGTTTGGCGCTCGCCAGGTAACTCTCGGGGCCGGTCACCGACATCGGCGCCGGCAGCGGAAACTGCTTCAGCGCGCCGTCGATCACGAACTCGATCGGCCGCAGGCGTCCGGTCGTCAGCGAGCGGATGCCGATCATGCGATGGCCATCGAGTGCGAACGGGTCGACCGGTGTGCCGAAACGCGCAAGGTAATCCGGCGTCGCGCAAGTCAGCCGCTCCAGCATCGTGACCTGCCGCGCGATCATGTCGCTGTCGGGCAGCTTGCCGAAGCGCAGCACGCAGTCGACGCCTTCGCGGATCAGATCGACCCAGCGGTCGCTCTCGCTCATGTTGATCTCGATATCAGGATATTCGGCGAGGAAGCCCGGCAGGTTCGGCAGCAGGAAGTGCCGCGCCAGTGTGCCCTGCACCTCGAGCCGCAGCAGCCCCTTCGGCCGCGCGCCGCCGAACGCGCCCTCGGCGTCTTCGAGGTCCGCGATCAGCGACAGGCAGCGGCGGTAGTGCGCCTCGCCATCGAGCGTCGGGCGGACCGTGCGCGTGGTGCGCTCGAGCAGCCGCACGCCGAGCCGCGCCTCCAGCCCCTTCACCGCGTCCGTCACCGTCGAGCGCGGCAGCCCCAGATCCTCGGCGGCGAGCGAAAAGCTGCGCCGCTCGACCACCCGGGTGAACACGCGCATCGCGTCGAAACGGTCCATCTATTATCCGGTATTAACGAATAGTGATGTCGGATCATGTACGATTATCCGGCAGGTGCCAAGACATAGTGTCCTCCCAACGAACGCGGCGCGGCCGCACAACCTGATGGGAGACTGAAAATGACCAACCAAACCAACAAGGTAGCTCTGGTGACGGGTGCCTCGCGCGGGATCGGCGCGGCGGTGGCCGAACGCCTCGCCAAGGACGGCTTCACCGTCGTCGTCAACTACTCCGGCGACGCCAAGTCCGCCCAGGCGGTGGCCGACAGGATCGAGGCCGCCGGCGGCCGGGCACTGACCGCGAAGGCCGATGTCAGCGATGCCCACGCGGTGCGCGGCATGTTCGACGCGGCGGAAGCCGCCTTCGGCGGCGTCGACGTGCTGGTCAACAATGCCGGCATCATGAAGCTCGGCAAGATCGCCGACAGCGACGATGCCGCGTTCGACCAGCAGGTCGCGGTCAATTTGAAGGGCAGCTTCAACACCATGCGCGAGGCGGCGCGCCGCCTGCGCAACGGCGGACGCATCGTCAACTTCTCAACCAGCGTCGTCGGCACCAAGCTCGAGACCTACGGCATCTATGTCGCGACCAAGGCCGCGATCGAGTCGTTGACGGCGATCCTGTCCAAGGAGTTGCGCGGCCGCGGCATCACGGTGAATGCGGTCGCGCCCGGGCCGACCGCGACCGACCTGTTCCTGCACGGCAAGTCGGACGAATTGATCGACCGCTTCGCCAAGATGGTGCCGCTGGAGCGGCTCGGCACGCCCGATGACATCGCCAATGTCGTGTCGTTCCTCGCCGGCCCCGACGGCTCCTGGATCAACGGCCAGGCGCTCCGCGCCAATGGCGGCCTGGTCTGACGCCCGCACATCTCCAACCCAACTCGCATTCAACCGACTTCACAAGGATACGTGTCATGAAACAGGTCATCGTCATCACCGGCGCTTCGAGCGGCTTCGGCCGCCTCACCGCCAACGCGCTCGCCAGGGCCGGCCACACCGTCTATGCCTCGATGCGCCACACCACCGGCCGCAACGCCTCCGCGGTCGCCGATATCGAGGAGTTCGCGCGCGACAACAAGGTCGACCTGCGCGCGCTCGAGCTCGATGTCGGCTCGCAGGCGTCGGTCGATGCGGCGATTGCGCAGATCGTCGCCGAGGAAGGCCGCCTCGACGTCGTGATGCACAATGCCGGCCACATGGTGTTCGGCCCGGCGGAGGCGTTCACGCCCGAGCAGCTTGCCGAGCTCTACGACGTCAACGTGCTGTCGACACAGCGCGTCAATCGCGCGGCGCTGCCGCAACTGCGCAAACAGGGCAGGGGACTCGTGGTCTGGGTGTCGAGCAGCTCTTCGGCCGGCGGCACACGCCGCCCTATCTCGCGCCGTATTTCGCGGCCAAGGCCGGCATGGATGCGATGGCCGTGATCTATGCCCGGGAGCTTACGCGCTGGGGCATCGAGACCTCGATCATCGTGCCCGGCGCCTTCACCGGCGGCACCAACCACTTTGCGCATTCCGGCCGTCCCGCCGACGAGGCCCGCGTCGCCGAATATGAGGCTGGTCCCTATGCCGGCTTCGGCGAGGAGATCATGAAGGCGTTCGCGGCGATCGTGCCCGAGGATGCCGACGCCTCGTCGGTCGCCGACGCGATCGTCAAGGTCGTCGATACGACGTTCGGCAAGCGGCCGTTCCGCGTCCACATCGATCCGACGCAGGACGGCGCCGAAGTCGCATTCGGCGTGATCGACCGCGTCCGCAACGAGATGCTGCACCGGGTCGGCTTCTCCGACCTGCTCAAGCCGCGAGTGAACGGGTAATCTTCTCCCCGCAACGTCATTGCGAGGAGCGACAGCGACGAAGCAATCCATCTGCCCGCGTGCTCGGTGACAATAGATTGCTTCGCTTGGCTCGCAATGACGGGATACGATCCCTCAGGTGCTGTCGGCTCGCTCACCATTCATCCACTGCATGATCTCCGCATTGATCTCGCGCGGATAGGTGTGGCTGAGATCGTCGATCTCGCGATAGGTCACCCTCGCGCCGGCGGCCGACAGCAGGCCTTGGGTCTGCCGCGCGGTCTGCACCGGGAACATCCAGTCGAGCCGGCCGTGGGTGATGAAGATCGGCAAGCCGCGCAGCCGTTCCGCGTCGGCGATCTCCGCCATCAGCGGATGGAAGGTCGCGGCAACGGGCGCCAGATGCGTGAAGCGCGAGGCGCCGTCGAGCCCGCTCACATAGCTGAAGGTGCCGCCGTCGCTCATGCCGGTGAGCAGCGTGCGCGTCTCGTCGACCGTCCAGTGCGCGCGCACCTGGTCGATGATGCGGTTCAGGTTCGGCGTGTCGGTGTCCTCGCCCATCAGCGCCCAGGTCTGGCCGGTCGCGGTCGGCGCCACCAGGATGGCGCCGCGGCTGCGCGCATCGCGCAGCCAGCTCCACAGGAAGCCGCGGCCATTGCCGCTGCCGCCATGCAGCGCCATCACCAGCGGCCAGGCGCGGTCGGGCGTGTAATACTCCGGCACGTACATCGAGAAGCCGCCGCGGCTGCCCGGCTCGTTGCGCTCGTGGAAGATTCCGGTGTCGGCGTTGGGCTTGGCCGCGAGCTTCGCCTGCAGCTCGGTATCCTCGCGCAGATCGGGCGCGATGAAGAAGCCGCTGACCGGCGGCAACTCGGTCAAGGGATAGAGCGCCTCCTGCGCCCGCGGCAGATAGCGCAGCGCGCGGAATACGTTGACCAGATCGCCTTCGCCGTTCTGCACAGCGCGCAGCCCTGCGTAGCCGGCGAGCGCCGGTTCGATCGCGGCTTCCAGCGCGGTCTTGATGTGCGCGAATCTCTCCGGCCAGTCGGCGAGCCGCGGCCGCACCGCCTGCAAGGCCTCCTCCGGCTCGCCCGCAATCTGCATCACGCGATCGAAGTCCGGCGGATTGAGGTTGCGCGCGACGAAGGACAGCGATTCCAGCGTCTGCAACAGCGGCGGCAGCACGGCCACGATGTCGTCAACCACCGCCTCGCTCATCGCCGCTGCTTCTTCCCTTTGCCTCAATGAAGCCGCGGCGCCTTCAACAGCTTTATGCGGTCGATCGAGGTCAGCGTGACGTCGAAGGTGACGCCCTCGTGATAGATGGTCAGCGGCACGTCGACGCCGGCCGCGCCGAGCGACCAGAGCTTGCGGTAGAAGCCGGCCTGGCTCGTCACCTTGTCGCCGTCGACCGCGAGGATCACGTCGCCGGTCTTCAGTTCGGCGCGCGCCGCCGGTCCCTTGCTGGCGACGCCGACCACCACGAGGCGGTTGTCGATCTCGGTCGTGAACATGCCGAGCCACGGCCGCGCCGGCTTGTCGACCCGGCCGAACTTGCGCAAATCGTCCAGCACCGGATTGAGCAGATCGATCGGCACGATCATGTTGACATGCTCGGCGTGGCCCGAGCGCTCGCGTTCGAGCTGCAGCGAGCCGATGCCGATCAGCTCGCCGGCATTGTTGATCAGCCCGGTGCCGCCCCAGTTCGGATGCGACGGAGAAGTGAAGATCGCCTCGTCCAGCAGATACTCCCAGTAGCCGGCGAATTCCTGCTTCGCCGCGATCTGGCTTGCGACCGAGCGCGTGCGGCCGCCGGCGCCGCCGAGCACCACATTGTCGCCGACCTGCGTCGCCGCGGACGAGCCGATCCGCAGCGGCTCGAGATCGACCCGGCCGAGCGCCTGCACCAGGCCGAAGCCGGATTCGAAATCGAAGCCGAGCGCGTGGCCCTCGACCGCGCGGCCGTCGCCGAGATGCAGCCACACCGTGGCGGCTTCAGTGATCAGATAGCCGATCGTCAGCACCAGCCCGTCGTCGATCAGGACGCCATTGCCGGCGCGCTCGGTGCCGAGCGTCTCGGCGCTGAAAGCATCCGGCGGAATGATCGAGTGCAGCCCGACCACACTCATCAGCGCGCGATCGAGATCGTAGCGGTAATCTTCGGGGCGAGGCTGAAAGGCCGCGGGCACTTTCCATTCGGTCGTGGAGGGCATCAAGGGATCTCCTGGCGTGCAGGGCGCTGGAACCTCAAGGTAGACCGAGGTTCTGCCGGCAGGGAAGATGGAATGATATACCTTGCAGGGCAGCCTGCACAGCTCATGTGGCGTGCAGACCTGCCCCTCGCAAGATAATTGAACCTATTCGGTTTTTGCCGCACGCGCCGGCATGATGCGGAAGGCGCGGTTGTCCTTGATCCACGCGGCGCGCTCGTCGCGCAGCATGGTGCGGCGAACCTTTCCGGAATCGTCGCGCGGCGCGGTGCCGACGCGCTCGAAACTTTCCGGATGCTTGTAGCGGCTGAGCCGGTCCTTCAGGAAATCGCCCATGCCGTCGGCGATCGCTTGCGCATCGGCGCTGTCGGCGAGCTCGAGGATTGCATGCACGCGCTGGCCGAATTCCGGATCGGGCAGTCCGACCACGACGCAGGAGCGCACCTCGGGATGCTCGCTGACCGCGGCCTCGACCTCGGCCGGATAGATGTTGGCGCCGCCGCGCAGAACCATGTCGGCGAGCCGGTCGCCGAGATAGAGATAGCCTTCTTCATCGAGTCGGCCGATGTCGCCGAGCGACTCCCAGCCATCCGGCCGCCGCTTCGGCGTTGCGCCGAGATAGTGATAGGTCGAGCCGGCGCCGTCATTGGGCAGGAAATAGATTTCGCCGGTCTCGCCGGGCGCGACGTCGTTGCCGTCCTCGCCGATGATGCGCAGTTTCGCGGTCTCGCCGATCTTGCCGACCGAGCCCTTGTGCGCCATCCATTCGGTGCCTGAGATCACGCAGGCGCCCTGCCGCTCGGTGCCGCCATAGAGCTCCCAGATCCGCTCGGGGCCGAGCCATTCGATCCATTTCTCCTTCAGCCAGGGCGGCATCGGCGCTGCCATGTGAAACACGATGTTCAGGCTGGAGACGTCGTAGCGGTTGCGCACCTCCTCGGGCAGCGCCCAGATCCGGTGCATCATGGTCGGCACGAAGTTCACCCATTGCACGCGCTCGCGCTCGATCAGCCGCAGCGTCTCCTCGGCGTCGAACTTCACCATGCCGGTGACCCTTCCGCCCCCGAACAGCGCAAAGTGCGAGAGGATGAATGGCGCATTGTGATACAGTGGCCCCGGATTGAGCAGCGAGGTGTCGCGCGCAATGCCGAGCGTCGCCTCGGCCGTGGTCTCGATCACCGCGGGGTTGTGATCGAGGATCACCTTCGGCCGCCCGGTCGAGCCGCCGCTCGTCATCGCCTTCCAGTAGCGCGCGACCGGCGCATCGAGCGGCTCCTCGGAGAATCCGTCCGGCACGAAATTCACCGGCAGCGAATTCGGCGCATTCCAGTCGGCCTCGCCGCCGACCACCAGCGACGGTTTCAGAATCTCGAGCACGGCAGCGGCCTCGCCGCGCGGCAGCCGCCATGACAGCGAGGTCGGCGTCGCGCCGCACTTCCACACCGCGAAGGTCGTCTCGAAGAACGCGTTGCTGTTGGGCAGCCCGATCGCGACGAAGTCGCCGGGCTTGACGCCCTTGGCGGCGAAGGCGCGCGCCCGTGCATTGGCGCGGCGCTCGAGCTCGAGCCAGGTCAGCGCATCCGCGCCATGACTGATGGCGATCGCATCCGTGGGCTTGCGTTCGGCATACCAGCGCGGCACGTCGGCGAGGGGGATCAGCATGGTCGTTTCCGTCGGAAAAGGCGGCTTGAAGCGCTCTTGTTGCAGGGATGTGGCCAAGGCCACGGCCGCCACTTCACCAAGAGTGCAGTCTCCGTGTCAAGCCGATGGCTGCCGACGCGGCCGGTATCCCGCTGATGGAATTGCAGAATCCCTGTTCGCTAAAAGCCCCGTCAAGATTCCGGTAAAGTTCAAGCGATCGCGCTAAGCCAGGCTTTACGGGGGGCCGGCATTGTGGCCGTTGCGGTTCTGTGCCGGGCGCGTCGAGCGACGTGCACGGCGTGCAATGTCTTTCAATGACCAATGGCTTCAAGGACGGCGACGATGGCGAGCAATGGAGCACGGACCAAGGTCAGTCGCGAGCCGCGGCGCCAGCTCAACAATCGTGCGGCCTGGATCACGGTCGACAACGGCGCGACCGAGAGCGAATGCGCCGTGGTCGACATTTCGCCGGGCGGCGCCAAGATCACCACCGAGGTCGAGTTCGAGGTGAATGACCGCCTCGCGCTGACGCTACTCGCTGATCATGCCAAGCGCTATCCGTGCGAGGTGGTCTGGCGTCGCGGCAAGACCTACGGGCTCAAATTCGTGACGGCCGAAGCCGAGCCGGTTGAACCGGCCGCGGAGCCGGCCGGCGCGACCTAGCGCGGCGTTCATCAATCAATGATCGAATGGACGTTCGGCGCAGGCCATCGCCGATCACATCGGCCGCGCGTTCAATTGTTCACGCAGGACTTCCCGCGCAAGCGTCGCTCGCGTCATCGCCGCTGCGGATTGTCGGCATTGCCGGTGGTGGTGCCCGTCGGGCCTCCCGGAAGCGCCGGTGCGGCGCTGCCGCCGCCGGTGCCCGAAGACGGTGCGACGCGCTGGCCGGACTGGGTCGGGAGCGCAGTGCCGCCGACGCCGTTCGACGGTGCGGCGCGGTCGCCAGGCCTCGGCGGCAGCGGGGTGCCGCCGGTGTTCTGCGCGAGAAGCGGGGCCGGTGCGAGGATGAGGCCGGCGGCGACGACGATGGCAAATTTGGTCTTGAACATGTGCTGGTCCGAGATGGCGCGGTGAGGCTTGAGCGACAGGCACAGCCGCGACGGAGACGAGACATCCGCCAAGCCCGCGAGATTGCGATACCAACATAACGTCCGCCGCATTTGATGCGTTCCCGGAAGCCTCGCCAGGACGAAGCAAATATCCGTGTAATGAACGGTCTCCACCGATCGCGGCGACGCCTCGCCGGTGTTGCGGATCTTTCGACATGAAGTTTGGACATTCATGTCGCGAGAATGCGGACGTGTGACTCACTGACCTTGCCACACACTCAATGTCGTCATGGCGAAAGCCAGGACCGATTACCCCAAATCTCAATTGTTGCGCGACGCTGGGGCCACGATCCCGTCCAGGATCAAGTGGGATGGTTATAGGTCCTGGCTTTCGCCAGGACGACGAACGGATAGCGCCGTGTGCCCGTCCTCACGGGTTCACGCAAACACGGCAATGACGACTGGTTGGCCAGGCGCCGTCGTCCTAGCGTTCTGTCAGCTTCAGCTCGATGCGGCGGTTGCGCTTGTAGGCCTCTTCGGTCTGCGCGGTGTCGAGCGGCTGGAATTCGGCAAAGCCGGCGGCGACCAGGCGCTGCGCCGGCACGCCGAGCGAGACCAGGTACTGCACCACCGAGATCGCGCGCGCCGAGGACAGCTCCCAGTTGGACTTGAACAGCGGGCTGTTGATCGGCCGCACGTCGGTGTGGCCGTCGACGCGCAGCACCCAGGCGATCTCGGGCGGAATCTGCTTGTCGAGATCGATCAGCGCGCTCGCGACAGTTTCGAGTTCGGTCTTGCCCTCGGGCAGCAGCGTCGCCTGGCCGGTGTCGAAGAACACTTCCGACTGGAACACGAAGCGGTCGCCGACGACGCGGATATCGGGACGGTTGCCGAGGATCGCACGCAGCCGGCCGAAGAATTCCGAGCGGTATTTCGACAGTTCCTGCACCCGCTGCGCCAGCGCGACATTGAGGCGCTGGCGCGAGATCGGCGATGCGGTTCTGCGATTCCTTGTCGCGTTTCTCGGAGGCGTCGAGCGCCTCCTCGAGCGCGGCGAGCTGGCGGCGCAGCGCGCTGATCTGCTGGTTCAGCAACTCGATCTGCGCAAGTGCGCGCGACGATACGGCCTTCTCGGACTCCAGCGCCTTGTTGAGTTCGTTGGCGCGGCCCTGCGCGTCGCTGCCGGAACTCGCGAGCCCCTCATAGAGTCCCTTCATGCGGTCGCGCTCGCCTTCGGCGGAAGCGAGCCCGGCGCGCAGCTGCGCCACCTGGTCGTCGAGCGTCAGCTTGGAGAGCTTCTCCAGCGACAGCAGGTCGTTGAGCTGGGCGATCTTGGCGGTGAGCTGTTCCAGCGCCTTGTCCTTGCCGGTGACCTCCTGCGACAGGAAGAACTGCACGACGAGGAATACCGACAGCAGGAACACGATCGACAGCACCAGCGTCGACAATGCGTCGACAAAGCCGGGCCAGTAGTTGAAGCCGGATTCGCTGCGGCGCGAGCGGGCGAGGGCCATGGGTGTCTCCTTGGGCTTGCTCCCCGGCTAGCTTTTCTCGGGCTGGCGGGCGAGGCGTTCGAGCAGCCGCTTGATCTCGCGGTTCTGCTCGCCCTGGCCGTCGGCCCATTCCCGGATCATCTGCTGCTCGGTGCGCATATGCGCAACCAGTCCCTGGATCGCCTCGGCAAGATTGGCCATCGCGGCCGTGGTGCTGCGGCCGCCGCCGCCTTCCTCGAGCGCGGTGCGGAGCCGATCGATCGCGCCCTGCATGTCGCCGGAGACGCCGGCTTCATCGCCGGAAATGCCGCGCACGGTGCCGGCGAGCCAGTCCTCGAGGTCGGTGTAGAAGCGGTTCTGGGCCTGGCTCGACTGCAGGTCGAGGAAGCCGAGGATCAGCGAGCCGGCGAGGCCGAACAGCGAGGACGAGAACGAGATGCCCATGCCGCCGAGCGGCGCGGCGAGGCCCTCCTTCAGCGTATCGAACAGCGCGCCGGAGTCGCCGCCGACCTTGAGCCCGTCGATCACCTTGCCGACCGAGCCCACCGTCTCGATCAGGCCCCAGAAGGTGCCGAGCAGGCCGAGGAACACCAACAGGCCGGTCATGTAGCGCGAGATGTCGCGGGCTTCATCGAGGCGAGTTGCGATCGAATCGAGCAGATGTCGCATGGTCTGCTGCGAGATCGACATCCGCCCCGAGCGTTCGCCGCCGAGGATCGCGGCCATCGGGGCAAGCAGCGTCGGGCGGCGCTCGATCGCAAGGCCGGGATCGGCGATGCGGAAATTGTTGACCCAGGCGACCTCGGGATAGAGCCGGATCACCTGGCGGAACGCCAGGATGATGCCGATCAGCAGCACCGCCCCGATCAGGGCGTTCAGCCCCGGATTGGCAAAGAAGGCGGTGACGATCTGCTTGTACAGCACGACCCCGACCAGGCCGCAGAGCACCAGGAACACCAGCATCCGCACCAGGAAGATACGAGGCGAGGACAGCTTGCTCAATTCGATCTCCATGTCGGAGCGGGAAGGAGGCATTGCCGGGTCATCCGTTCGCGAAGGCCGCATCTGCGAGCAATATGGCACAGCGGCGGAGTGAGGAAAGCCGATTCCAGGGGCAGCAAACAGGACCTTGAGTTGGAATCTCGTGGGCCGTTGCCGCTTTGCACGGCTTTCCGACCGCTCGGCGCATCACCATCCGCTGAACTGCACACCCCACCCGCAGATCGCGAAATGAGGTCGGCTTGCACGCGTCATTCGGTGAGGCGAACGCGACGATGGTGATTCGGTCCGATTGTCTCGATGTTGCAAGGTGCGGCATTCCGCGCAGGCAAAATGGCGGGGTTCCCGCTCACGCAGACCTTAATGCATTCCCACAGCCTGCGATGGAACCCGCTCACAATGCGGTGACAAGACAAAAGATGCCGCGAAATCAGAGTGATAGCATTCTGTGACATTGAGCCGCCCAAAAACGCATTGCGTCGCAGCAAGCAGATTTTATTTTCATCGCAGCAACGCGAGCGGTGTCGCCGTGACACCGCCGTTCGTTTGTTCAAACCTTTCAGGGGCGATTATCTCAATGTCTGGACTTCGCGCGCAATCGGCATGCATTGCTCTGATGCTGGCCGTGACGGCGCCACTGCTTGCAGGCTGCGACGAGCCGAACACCGCAACCGCCGCCGTGCAAGCACCCGAGCCGGACGTCAGTGTCGTCACCGTGAAGCCGCAGGCGCGCGCGATGCTGCGCGAGCTGCCGGGCCGCATCGCGCCGACCCGTGTTTCCGAGGTACGCCCGCGCGTCTCGGGCATCGTGGTCAACCGCATGTTCCATCAGGGCAGCGAGGTGAAGGTCGGCGATCCCCTGTACCAGATCGATCCGCGCCCGTTCGAAGTCGAATTGCAGTCGACCGAGGCGGCGCTGGCGCGCGCCAAGGCCGTGCTCGAACAGGCCGCGCTGCAGGCCCGCCGTATCGCCACCTTGACCAGCCAGCGCGCGGCGCCGGAAGCCGAGAACGAAAAGGCGATCGCGACGCTGAAGCAGGCCGAAGCCGACGTGCAGGGTCGCGAGGCCGAAGTCGCGCGAGCCAAGCTCAATCTGGATTATGCGACGATCCGCGCGCCGATCGACGGCACCATCGGCGCGGCGCTGGTCAGCGAGGGCGCGCTCGTCGTGCAGAACGACGCCGCGAGCCTTGCGACCATCCAGCAGCTCGATCCGATCTACGCCGACTTCCAGCAGTCCGTGACCGAGATGAACCAGCTCCGCCGCGCCTTCGAGAGCGGCGATCTCGACCGCATCGCGCCCGACGCGATGAAGGTGCGCCTCGTGCTCGACGACGGCTCGATCTACCCGCTGCCGGGCAAGCTGCTGTTCTCCGACGCCAAGGTCGACGCCTATACCGGGCAGGTGACGTTGCGCGGCGAGTTCCCGAACCCGCATCGCATCCTGCTGCCGGGCATGTATGTGCGCGTGCTGATCGAGCAGGGCATCGACAGCGATGCGATTGCCGTGCCGCAGCAGGCGATCCAGCGCAATGGCGGCGGCGGCAGCGAGGTGTTCGTCGTCAAGGCCGACAATCACGTCGCGGTGCAGCCGGTGCGCACCGGCTCGCTGCAGGGTGGTTCCTGGTTCGTGACTGACGGCCTGAAGGCCGGCGACAAGGTCGTCGTCGAGGGGTTCCAGAAATTCGCCGCCGGCGACAAAGTCCGGCCGCAAGCCTGGCGCGAGGTCGACGCAGCTGCAGCACCGACGGATCCGCACCAGACCGCGCACGCAGTGCGGTGATCCGGCATGCCTAGCTTCTTCATCGACAGGCCGATCTTCGCCTGGGTCGTCGCGCTGTTCATCTGTCTGATCGGCGCGATCTCGATTCCGCTGCTCGCGGTCGCGCAATATCCGATCATCGCGCCGCCCTCGATCTCGATCTCGACCAGCTATCCCGGCGCGTCGCCGGAGAACCTCTACAACAGCGTGACGCGGCTGATCGAGGAGGAGCTCAACGGCGCCGCCAACATCCTGAACTTCGAATCGACCTCCGACTCGCTTGGCCAGGTCGAGATCATCGCCAACTTCAAGCCGGGCACCGACACCAGCCAGGCTTCGGTCGAGGTGCAGAACCGCCTCAAGCGCGTCGAGGCGCGGCTGCCGCGCGCCGTGATCCAGCAGGGCATCCTGGTCGAGGAAGCCTCGTCCGCCGTGCTGCAGATCATCACGCTGAACTCGACCGACGGCTCGCTGGATGAAGTGGGCCTCGGCGACTTCATGATCCGCAACGTGCTGGGCGAGGTGCGCCGCATCCCCGGCGTCGGCCGCGCCACGCTGTATTCGACCGAGCGGTCCTTGCGGATCTGGATCGATCCGGCCAAGCTGGTCGGCTACGGCCTGTCCGCCGACGACGTCAACAAGGCGATCACCGCGCAGAACGCCCAAGTCGCCTCCGGCAGCATCGGCGCCGAGCCGAGCACCGATACCCAGAAGATTTCCGCGCAGGTGCTGGTGAAGGGCCAGCTGTCCTCTCCCGACGAGTTCGGCGCCATCATCCTGCGCGCCAACGCCGACGGCTCGACGGTCCGCCTGCGCGACGTCGCGCGGATCGAGATCGGCGGCCTCAGCTACCAGTTCAACACCCGCCTCGACGGCAAGCCGACCGCCGGCCTCTCGGTGTTGCTGTCGCCGAAGGGCAATGCGCTGGCGACCGCGAGCGCGGTCGAAGCCAAGATGAAGGAGCTGTCGCGCTTCTTCCCGGCCAACATCTCCTACGAAATCCCCTACAACATCACGCCGGTGGTCGAGGCTTCGATCAAGAAGGTGTTGACGACGCTGGTCGAGGCCGTGGTGCTGGTGTTCGTCGTGATGTTCCTGTTTCTGCAGAACATCCGCTACACCATCATCCCGACCATCGTGGTTCCGGTGGCGCTGCTCGGCGCCTGCGCTACGCTGATGATCGCGGGCTTTTCGATCAACATGCTGACCATGTTCGGCATGGTGCTGGCGGTCGGCATCCTCGTCGACGACGCCATCGTCGTGGTCGAGAACGTCGAGCGCATCATGGCGGAGGAGGGCCTGCCGCCGAAGGAAGCCACCAAGAAAGCGATGTCGCAGATCACCGGCGCCATCATCGGCATCACGCTGGTGCTGATGGCGGTGTTCGTGCCGATGGCGTTCTTCCCCGGCTCGGTCGGCATCATCTACCGGCAGTTCTCGGTCACCATGGTGGCGGCGATCGCGTTCTCGGCGCTGCTCGCGCTGTCGCTGACGCCGGCGCTGTGCGCGACGCTGCTCAAGCCGGTCAAGAAGGGCCACGGCCATGCCAGCAAGGGCGTGTTCGGCTGGTTCAACCGCGTGCTCGACACCAGCCGCGCGGGCTATACCCGCACCGTGCAGGGCTCGCTGAAGCGCACCGGCCGCCTGATGCTGATCTACCTCGTGCTGTTCCTCGGCGTCGCCTACGGCTTCGTGCGGCTGCCCGGCGGCTTCCTGCCGGTCGACGACCAGGGCTTCATCACGACCGACGTGCAGACGCCGTCGGAATCGTCCTATGCCCGGACCGAAGCCGCGGTCGAGCAGGTCGAGAAGTACCTCAAGGACCGCGCCGGCATCGAGAACGTCACGTTCCTCACCGGCTTCAGCTTCCTCGGCCAGGGCATGAACACCGCGCAGGCCTTCATCACCCTGAAGGACTGGTCGGAGCGCGGCCCGAAGGATTCCGCCGCCGCCATCGTTGCCGACATCAACCGCGATTTGTCGTCGATCCGCGACGCCAGGATCTCGGCGTTGCAGCCGCCGCCGATCGACAACCTCGGCAATTCCTCGGGCTTCTCGTTCCGCCTGCAGGACCGCGGCCAGAAGGGTTATTCGGCGCTGATCGCCGCGTCCGATCGCCTGATCGCGGAGGCCAATGCCAGCCCGATCCTGCAGAAGGTCTATGTCGAAGGCCTGCCGCCCGCGCCGCAGGTCAATCTGATGATCGACCGCGAGAAGGCGGGCGCGTTCGGCCTCACCTTCGAGGATATCAACAACACGATCTCGACCAATCTCGGCTCGAACTACATCAACGACTTCCCGAACCGCGGGCGCATGCAGCGCGTCATCGTGCAGGCCGACAAGACCAGCCGCATGAACGCGGACGACATTCTCAACTACAACGTCAAGAACAGCCGCGGCCAGCTGGTGCCGTTCTCGGCCTTCGCCACCATCGAGTGGACGAAGGGGCCGACGCAGATCGCGGGCTTCAACTACTATCCGGCGGTGCGCATCTCCGGCGAGGCGCGGCCGGGCTTCACCTCGGGCGATGCGATCGCCGAAATGGAGCGGCTCGCCGACAAGCTGCCGCGTGGCTTCGGCTATGAATGGACCGGCCAGTCGCTGCAGGAGAAGCTGTCGGGCTCGCAAGCGCCGTTCCTGCTCGCGCTGTCGGTGCTGGTGGTGTTCCTGCTGCTCGCCGCGCTCTATGAGAGCTGGACCATTCCGCTCGCGGTGCTGCTCACCATTCCGCTCGGCATTCTCGGTGCGGTGGTGGCGGCGACGATGCGCGGGCTCTCCAACGACGTCTATTTCACCGTCGGTTTGATCACCATCATCGGTCTTGCCGCCAAGGACGCGATCCTGATCATCGAGTTTGCCAAGGATCTGCGCGCGCAAGGCAAGCCGCTGGTCGAGGCGACAATCGAGGCGTGCAGCCTCAGATTCCGCCCGATCCTGATGACCGGTCTGGCCTTCGTCTGCGGTGTGCTGCCGATGGCGATCGCGACCGGCGCCGGCGGCGCCAGCCAGCAGGCACTCGGCACGTCAGTGATGGGCGGCATGATCGCGGTGGTGATCCTCGCGCTGCTCCTGGTGCCGGTGTTCTTCGTCAGCGTGCAGCGCGTGCTGGCCGGCGATCGCGAAACGGCGCCGGGGCAGGGTGAGGTATATGGCCCGCCCGCGCCGGCAAGGATCGGTCACTGACATCAGGGACCGGTGCTGCTCAGATCAGCAGCTTGCTTTCGCAAGCTGACCAATCCAGATTGCAGCTCTGGATTGAACGGGAAGCGTTTGGGCAACCCGGGGATTGAGGGCATGCGATGCGGCCGAGCGATATTGCGATCTCGAATTATCGCTCGATCCGGCGGCTCTTCATGCCCATCCAGCCGCTGTCCGTCTTCGTCGGCGAGAACGGCGTCGGCAAATCCAATCTCTACAAGTCGCTGTCGCTGTTGCGGGATGCTGCGACCGGCCGGATCACGCGCACGATCTCCGACGAAGGCGGGTTGAACTCGGTCTACTGGTCGGGCCTGCGCAAGCGCGGCGAGGATGCAAGGCTGCGGTTGGAGGTCAGGTTCGATCACGTCAAATACGCCATCGAGCTCGGGCATCCCGGCCCGCTTGAGGCGGCGTTTCCCGGCGAGCCGATGATCAAATCCGAACGCGTCGAGGCGATCCACGGCAAGCGCAAAGTCCTGATGATGGAGCGGACCAATTCACACGTCAGCGTCCGCGGCGAGAGCGGCGCCTGGAGCGAGCACAAGAATGCGGTGCTGCCATCGGAAACCGTGCTGGCGGATTTCCCCGACGGCAAGGCGTGTCCCGAGATCGATTTGATCCGAAACGCGCTGCAGAGCTGGCGCTTCTATCACGATTTCCGCACCGATCCGGGCTCGCCGATCCGAAAGCCTTGCCTGGCGATCACGACACCGTCGCTGAGCGCCGATGGCAGCGACCTGGCCGCCGCCTTGGCAACGCTCAGCGCGATCAGGCAAGATGCGGTGGACATGCAGGATGCGATCGAGGACGCGTTCCCGGGCGCCGAGCTCCAGGCATGGGCGGAAAACGGACGGTGCGAATTCGAGCTGCAGCAGGCTGACGTGCCGCGCCCGTTCAAGGCGCACGAACTATCCGACGGCACGCTGAAATATATCTGCCTGCTCGCCGTGTTCATGGGCTATCGGCTGCCGCCGTTCATCGCGCTGAACGAGCCCGAGACCAGCCTGCATCCCTCGCTGCTGGCGCCATTGGCGCGGCTGATCGCCAAGGCATCGCGCCGTGCCGACATCTGGATCGTCACCCATTCGGAGCCTCTGATGGAAGCGCTGCGCAGCGAAAGCGCGGTGCCGCTGCGCCGGGTGATCAAGACGAAGGGCGCCACCACCATCGAGGGCCTGACCGCGGGCGGTGAATTTCGTGACCGCGAGGACGACCAGGATGACGATGACGACGACGATTAAATCGCGCCGTCGCGTTACTGCCCGAGCGGCTTCAGGATCTTGATCAGCTCGCCGTGCACGAACTCGTTGCCGCAGACGATGTGGCCGGTCTGCAGCGGGTCGTCATTGCCCTGGATGCCGGAGACGGTGCCGCCGGCTTCGCGGACCATCAGCAGGCCGGCCGCGACGTCCCAGGCCTGCAGATTGCGCTCCCAATAGCCGTCGAGCCGGCCAGCAGCGACAAAGGCGAGGTCGAGCGAGGCGGCGCCGAAGCGGCGGAAGCCCGCGACCTTGTTCTGCAGCGCAGCCATCTCCTGCAGCGCCAGCTGGTGACTACCGCGGCCGATATGCGGCAGGCCGCAGGCGACAACGCATTCGTTGAGCTGGCGGCGGCCGGCGACGCGCAGCCGCTGGTCGTTGAGGAAGGCGCCCTTGCCGCGCTCGGCGATGTAGAGCTCGTCATTGGCGGGATTGTAGATCACGCCGGCGATCACGGTGTCCTCGCGCTTCAGCCCGATCGAGATCGCGAATTGCGGGATGCCGTGCAGGAAGTTGGTGGTGCCGTCCAGGGGATCGACGATCCAGGTGTGGCTCTTGTCAGAGCCTTCGCGCTTGCCGCCTTCCTCGCCGAGGAACCCGTAGCCGGGCCGGGCCTTCTCGAGGTCGGTGTAGAGCATCTCCTCGGCGCGCTTGTCGGCGAGCGAGACGAAGTTTGCCGGCCCCTTCAGCGACACCTGGAGATGTTCGATCTCGCCGAGGTCGCGCTTGAGGCTGCGGCCGGCGCGGCGCGCGGCCTTGACCATGACATTGATGAGAGCGGAATAGAGCATGATGGAAGCTGGTGGCTTTCGAGCGTTGGAAATCGATCGGGCAGCGTAGCAAGACCCTGCCCGTCATCCTGAGGAGCGCGGAACGCGCGTCTCGAAGGATCGACGGCCCGGTCCGGGGCCGTGCATCCTTCGAGGCTCGCTCCGCTCGCACCTCAGGATGACGGGAAACGGCCTGTGGCGCCCTGGGTTTCGGACTGGGTGCCCTCTGGAAGTGGCGCCGTCAAGGCGTCATTTGACGTTGTTTCCGATCCATTTTCGCGCGGCTGCCTCGGCCTTGGCGCGGTCTTCCGGGCTCATATCGGCGAGGATGTCGTCGAGATCGGGGTCGCCCTTGCCGGCGGTCTTGGCGACCGTGTGCCATTTCAGCGCCTCGACCTTGTCCACCGGGGCGCCGGCGCCGGTCGCCAGCACATGGGCGAGGCGGTTTTGCGCGATCGCGCTGTTCTGCCGGGCCGCCTTGCGCAGCAGCGCCACCGCCGCCGGCACGTTCCGCGGCGTGCCCGAGCCGTTGTAGAGGGCGATGGCATATTCGACCTCGGCATCGACATTGTCGGCCAGCGAGGCGGCCTGCAGCAGCCGCGCCGCCTTCTCGAGGTCCTTCGGCACGCCGGTGCCTTCCTTGTAGAAGGTCGCGAGCGCGTATTGCGCCTCGGGGCTGCCGGCGTCGGCGGCCATGCGCAACAGCTCGGCGGAGCGGCGGAGGTCCTGCGGCAGGGTCTGGCCGTCGAGATAGAGCAGCGCGAGATTATAGGCCGCCTTCGGCTCGCCGAGCTTGGCCGACGACGCCAGCAGCTTGACCGCGGCATCCTTGTCCACGGCGCCGCCGCGGCCGGCGATCTTCATCATGGCGAGCGCGAACATCGCCTCGCGGTCGCCGGCATCGGAGGCGCGCTTGTACCACTCGTCGGCCTTGACGTAGTCGCGCTTGACGCCGAGCCCATTGGCATAGAGCTCGCCCAGCATCGTCATGGCCTTGGCATCGTTGTTGTTCTGCGCGCGCGCGGTCGCGAGATCGAACGCGGTCTTGTACATGCCGCGCTGATAGGCGCCGTAGACGAGGTCGACATTGGGATCGTCGACGGCCTGGGTCGGGGTCGGCGAGGGCGTCGGAGATGCGGCAGGCTTCGGCGTCGCTGAGGCGGCGGGCTTGGGCGCCGGCTTCTTCGCGACCGGCGAATGCACCTTCGGCTTCGCAGCGTCCTTCTTCGCGGGCGGCGTCTGTGCCGGCGGCGTGATCGAGAGCTGCGCCATCGCGCCGCTCGCCAGCATCGTGCAGCCGAGCGCAACACCTATCGGACGCAGGCATTTCATTCCGGCGTCATCCCTCGGCCCTTCCGTCGGCCTTGGCCTTGCCGAATGTGCCGGCATGCGCCCGCGCAATCGCGTCGCCGATCTCGGCGAGCGCCGCCTTGGCGCCGCGCGGATCGGACCAGATGAAGTTTCCGACCAGCACGAAATCCGCGCCGGCCGCCGCGAACGTCTCGGCTTCCTCGCGCGAGGTTGCAAAGCCGATGCAGGGCGGCTCGAACAATTCGTCCCACCACTCCAGCCGCTCGGCGATGGCCTCGCGCGAGGGCCGCTGTCCGTTGGCGTCGGGCTCGCCGAACAGCACATAGTCGGCACCAGCTTCGCCCGCGGCCATGGAATCGTGGCGGGTCGCGAGCCCGCCGACGCCGACAATGCGGTCGGGTTTCAGCGACGGCACCGCCTCTTCCATCGCGGCGACGCCGGTCAGATGCGCGCCGTCGGCGCCGGCGCGGGCCACGATATCGGGATGGCCGTCGATCAGCAGCGCCGCGCCGGCGTGCTGGATCGCAGGCGCCAGCGCCTTGATGGTGGAGATCATGCTGCGCGGATCGCTCTCGCGCAGCCGCACCAGCACGGCCGCGACATCGGCCGCGGCAAGCAGCTCGGTGAGCTCGGCCGCAAGCCGCGCAGGCTCATCGACCGCCGGCGTTGCCAGATAGAGGCGCGGCGTCGGCCGCGGCGGAACGGGCTTGGTCGCCAACTATGCCGCCTGTTTCTCGAGGCCGGCTTCCCAATTGCCGGTGCTCGCGAGCCCGTTCATCCGGGCGCGATGCGAGAAGGCGCGCTGGCCTGCGGGGACGTTGTCGGGCTTGCCGGACCACGCCTTCTGCGGCGCCGCCTGCAGCGCGCGGCCGTAGGAGAAGGTCAGCCGCCAGGGCAAATTGCCGATCTTGTTCATGGCGTCGAGATGCGCGGTCGCTTCCTCGTCGCTCTGGCCGCCGGAGAGGAAGGCGATGCCGGGCACCGCGGCCGGCACGCAGCTCTTGAGCAGGCGGATGGTCTTCTCGGCGACTTCCTGCACCGGCGCCTGCTTCGGGCACTTCTTGCCCGAGATCGCCATGTTCGGCTTCAGGATCATGCCTTCGAGCGCGACGCGCTGCACCCGCAATTCCTGGAAGGTGCGGTTCAGCACGCGCTGCGTCACCTCGTAGCAGCGGTCGATGTCATGATCGCCGTCCATCAGCACCTCCGGCTCGACGATCGGGACGATCTGCGCGGCCTGGCACAGCGCGGCGTAGCGCGCCAGCGCATGGGCGTTGGCACGGATCGCGGTCTGGGTCGGGATTCGCGGTCCGATATCGATCACGGCGCGCCACTTCGCAAAGCGCGCACCGCGCTCGTAATATTTCTTCAGCCGCTCGGCGAGCTTGTCGAGGCCGACGGTGACGAGTTCGCCTGGGCAGTTCGGCAGCGCCTGCGTGCCCTCGTCGACCTTGATGCCGGGGATCGCGCCGGCCTGCTCGATCAGCTTGACCAGCGGCGTGCCGTCCTTGGCATTCTGCCAGATCGTCTCGTCGTAAAGGATGACGCCGGAGATGTACTTGCTCATCGCCTCCTGCGAGCGGAACAGCATCTCGCGATAGTCACGGCGATTGTCCTCCGTCGAATCGACCTTGATGGCGTCGAACCGCTTCTTGATGGTGCCGGAGGATTCGTCGGCGGCGAGAATGCCCTTGCCCGGGGTGACCATGGCAAGCGCGATTTTGTTGAGGTCGGAGAGGTTCATCGGGGCGTCCTCCAGAGCCATTGCCTTTGCAAACCAAAATAGGCGGTTCTCGGGCAAATGCCTAGAAAACGTTCGTCGCGGCTGAGATCGCGCGTAGATTTGGCTTGTTCTGTTCACCTCGCCCCGCTTGCGGGGAGAGGCACAGGCCACCTTCGGCGGCCGTCGGCAAAGAACGCCGAAGTCGAGCTTCGGCTATGTTGCATCGCTAGATGCAATTCGGGTGAGGGGGTACAGGTCTAGCCGCATTCGCGGCTCGTGGAAGCAGCCCCTCACCCCAACCCTCTCCCCGCGAAGGGCGGGGAGAGGGAGAGATACGTCAGGCGACCTTGGGGTCGAGCTGGCCCGCGGCGTAGCGCTTGGCCATTTCCGCGGTGGTCAGCACCTTCTTGATCTTGCTGGCCTGGCCCGCGGTGTTGAACTCCTGCAGGCGCTGCTTGCACAGCTTGGTCATCGCCTCCATCGCGGGCTTCAGGTACTTGCGCGGATCGAACTCTTCCGGATTGTCCTTCAGCACCTTGCGGATCTGGCCGGTCATCGCCATCCGGTTGTCGGTGTCGATGTTGATCTTGCGCACACCGTTCTTGATGCCGCGCTGGATCTCGGCGACCGGCACGCCCCAGGTCGGCTTCATCTTGCCGCCATTGGCGTTGATGATCTCCTGCAGCTCCTGCGGCACCGACGAGGAGCCGTGCATCACCAGATGCGTGTTCGGCAGCTTGCGATGGATTTCCTCGATCACGTTCATGGCGAGGATGTTGCCGTCGGGCTTGCGGGTGAACTTGTAGGCGCCGTGCGAGGTGCCCATCGCGATCGCCAACGCGTCGACCTTGGTCTCCTTGACGAACTTCACGGCCTCGTCCGGGTTGGTCAGCAGCTGGTCGTGCGACAGCTTGCCCTCGGCGCCATGGCCGTCTTCCTTGTCGCCCATGCCGGTCTCGAGCGAGCCGAGCACGCCGAGCTCGCCTTCCACCGAGATGCCGCCGAGATGGGCCATGCCGGTCACGGTCTTGGTGACGCCGACATTGTAGTCCCAGTCGCCGGGGGTCTTGCCGTCGGCCTTCAGCGAGCCGTCCATCATGACCGAGGTGAAGCCGGCCTGGATCGCGGTCATGCAGGTGGCGGGCTCGTTGCCGTGGTCGAGATGCACGCAGACCGGGATCTGCGGGTAGATCTCGGTGACGGCGTCCATCATGTGCTTGAGCATGACGTCGTTGGCGTAGGACCGCGCGCCGCGCGAAGCCTGGATGATGACGGGCGCGTCGACCTCGGAGGCTGCCGCCATGATCGACAGCGCCTGTTCCATGTTGTTGATGTTGAAGGCAGGTACGCCGTAATCATGCTCGGCCGCGTGGTCGAGGAGTTGCCGCAACGTTATGCGAGCCATTCCATTTCTCCCTGTAGTGCAAGTTCGTGGATGTGAAGCGCGATGAGCTCATTTTCATCGCGCTTTTGCTCTTTGTTTGAGCATGATCTCTTCGGAAACCCGCTTCACACTTTTCCGGATCATGCTCTGGATCAACGGTTTTTCAGAACTTCGACGCCCGGCAGCGGCTTGCCTTCCATCCATTCAAGAAACGCGCCGCCCGCGGTCGAGACGTAGGAAAAATCGCCGCCCACGCCCGCCTGGTTCAGCGCCGCGACGGTGTCGCCGCCGCCGGCGACCGAGATCAGCTTCCTGGCCTTGGTGCGTTCGGCGGCATGTTTGGCCGATACCACGGTGCCGCGGTCGAACGGCGTCAGCTCGAAGGCGCCGAGCGGGCCGTTCCAGACCAGCGTCGCCGCGTCGTCGATCGCGGCATGGATGCGCGCGATCGATTGCGGACCGACGTCGAGGATCATGCCGTCGGCCGGGATCGCATCGAGGCCATAGGCATGGGACGGCGCGTTGGCGGCAAACTGGTTGGCGACGACAGCGTCGACGGGGAGGATGATGGCGCAGTTGGCCGCGTTGGCCTTCTCCATGATCCGCAGCGCGGTCGGGGCAAGATCCTTTTCGGCGAGCGACTTGCCGACGGCGACGCCCTGCGCGTGCAGGAAGGTGTTGGCCATGCCGCCGCCGATCACCAGCGCGTCGACCTTGCTCACGAGATTTTCCAGGAGGTCGATCTTGGTCGAGACCTTGGCGCCGCCGATGATCGCGATCACCGGCTTGGTCGGCGCTTCCAGCGCCTTGCCGAGCGCATCGAGCTCGGCCTGCATGGTGCGGCCGGCATAGGCCGGCAGCTTGTGGCCGAGGCCTTCGGTCGAGGCGTGGGCGCGATGCGCGGCGGAGAAGGCGTCGTTGACCCAGATGTCGCCGAGCTTGGCGAGCTCTGCAACGAAGCCGGCGTCGTTCTTCTCTTCCTCCTTATGGAAACGCGTGTTTTCCAGGCAGAGGATGTCGCCGTCCTTGAGGGCCCCGACAGCGGCGGCCGCGGGCTCGCCGATGCAGTCCTCGGCGAAGGCCACCGGGCGCTTGATCACTTTCGACAGCGCTTCCGCGACCGGCTTCAGCGATTCCTTGGGATCGCGTCCCTTGGGGCGGCCGAAATGGGCCAGCAGGATCACCTTGCCGCCCTTGTCGGATATTTCGGTGATGGTGGGGGCCACGCGCTCGAGCCGGGTGGCGTCGGTGACGCGGCCATTTTCCATGGGGACGTTGAGGTCGACGCGCAGCAGCACGCGCTTGCCCTTCACGTTGACGTCGTCGAGGGTGCGGAACGATTTTGTCATGGGGGGTGTCGAACTCCTGGGGTCATTCCGGGGCGATGCGGAGCATCGAACCTCAGATGCGCAATTGCGCATCGGGGAATCTCGAGATTCCGGGTCTGGTCCTGCGGACCATCCCGGAATGACGGAGCGGCAAACACGCAGATGCCCGGCGGTGAGCCGGGCATCGCGAACAGTCGAACTTAAACCAGCTTGCCGATCGCGACGGCGGTGTCCGCCATACGGTTCGAGAAGCCCCACTCATTGTCGTACCAGGACATCACGCGCACGAAGTTGCCGTTCTGCACCTTGGTCTGGTCCATGTGGAAGGTCGACGAGTGCGGATCGTGGTTGAAGTCGATCGAGACGTTCGGCGCGTTGGTGTAGCCGAGGATGCCCTTGAGCTGCTGCTCGGACGCACGCTTCATCGCCTCGTTGATCTCCTTGACGTCGGTTGCGCGCTTGGCGACGATCTTGAGGTCGATCACGGAAACGTTCGGGGTCGGAACGCGGACCGAGACGCCGTCGAGCTTGCCCTTCAGCTCGGGCAGCACGAGGCCGATCGCCTTCGCGGCACCGGTCGAGGTCGGGATCATCGACATCGCCGCAGCGCGGCCGCGATAGAGATCCTTGTGCAGGGTGTCGAGCGTCGGCTGGTCGCCGGTATAGGCATGGATCGTGGTCATGAAGCCGGTCTCGATGCCGACGGTGTCGTTCAGGACCTTGGCGACCGGCGCGAGGCAGTTGGTGGTGCAGGAGCCGTTCGAGATCACCAGGTGATCCTTGGTCAGCGTGTCGTGGTTGACGCCGTAGACGATGGTGGCGTCAGCACCGTCGGCGGGCGCCGAGACCAGCACGCGCTTGGCGCCGGCTGTGAGGTGCGCGGAGGCCTTGTCCTTCGCGGTGAAGATGCCGGTGCATTCCAGCGCGACGTCGACGCCGAGCGCCTTCCACGGCAGCTTGGAGGGATCGCGCTCGGCCGAAACCTTGATCTTGTTGTCGCCGAGGCTGATCGTGTCGCCGTCGACCGTGACGGTGCCGGGGAAGCGGCCGTGCACGGAATCGAAGCGCAGCAGGTGTGCGTTGGTCTCGACCGGGCCGAGGTCGTTGATGCCGACCACCTCGATGTCCTTGCGGCCGGACTCGGCGATGGCGCGCAGAATGTTGCGGCCGATACGCCCAAACCCGTTGATCGCGACGCGGATTGCCATGCTCGTCTCCTCTAATGCTGTTGTTAGCCCCGCGGGAGCGCTCCCACGAGGTTTTTACGGCGGAACGCCCGGTTCGGCCGGGCGCGTACGGAAAAGATGGAGCTTAGGTAATCCTTTTTTGCGACAAGCTCAACCTTGGCCGACAGGTGTCAGGCCAGCGTCAGACGCGCTTCGTGGCAGCGTTAACGACGGCTTCAGCAGTAATGCCGAAATGCGGGAAAAGGTCCTTCGCCGGGGCGCTGGCGCCGAATCCGTGCATGCCGATGAATTCGCCGTCATGGCCGATCACGGCATCCCAGCCCCAGCGCACCGCGGCCTCGATCGCGATCTTGACTGGGGCGTTGCCGATAATGGCATTTTGCCGTTCGGCGGGCTGTGCCAGCAGCAATTCCAGCGACGGGACCGAGACCACCCGCGTCGCGATGCCGCGTCCGGCGAGCTGCTTCTGCGCCTCGACCGCGATCTGGACCTCGGAACCCGACGCGAACAATGACACTTTTGCGTCACCCTGCGCCGCGACCAGCTCATAGGCGCCGTGGCTGCACGGGTTGTCGTTCGGCGCCGTGGTGCGGAGCTGCGGCAGGTTCTGGCGAGTCAGCGCCAGCACCGTCGGTCCGTCGACGCGGTTGAGCGCCAGTTCCCAGCACTCGGCGGTCTCGACCGCGTCACAGGGACGGAACACGCGCATGTTGGGCATCGCGCGGAGCGCGGAGAGATGCTCGACCGGCTGGTGCGTCGGGCCGTCCTCGCCGAGGCCGATCGAGTCATGGGTCATGACATAGACGACGCCGGTGCCCATCAGCGCCGACAGCCGCATCGCGCCGCGCGCGTAGTCGGTGAATACCAGGAAGGTGGCGCCGTTCGGCGCGAAGCCGCCATGCAGGAAGATGCCGTTGAGGCACGCCGCCATGCCGTGCTCGCGGACGCCGTAATGGATGAAGCGACCCTTCGGCGTCTTGGCGCCGAACGCCGTCGCCGACTTCGCCTTGTTGTTGTTGGAGCCGGTGAGGTCGGCGGAGCCGGCGACGAATTCCATCGGCATCGCAGCCGCAATCACCTCGATCGCGGCTTCCGACGATTTGCGGGTCGCGACGTTGAGCGGATTTTCCAGGAGTCCCTTCTTGAAGGCGCGCAGCCCCTTGGCGAGCGACTGCGGCCGCTCGTGGCGAATGCGGCGTTCGAACTCGGCGCGCTTGCGGCTGCCGAGCTGCGCGAACTGCTCGTCCCAAGCCTTGTGCTCGGCGGCGCCGCGGGCGCCTGCCTCGCGCCAGGCCTTCAGCACATCGTCGGGCACCGAGAACGGCTCGAGCGAGATGCCGAGCTTCTCCTTGGCCGCCTTGAGCTCGTCGGCGCCGAGCGCTTCGCCATGCGCCTTGGCGGTGCCGGCCTTGTGCGGCGCGCCGTACCCGATCGTGGTCTTGCAGGCGATCATCGAGGGCTTGTTGGATTTCTGCGCGCGGGTGATTGCAGCGGCAATCGCCTGCGGATCGTGGCCGTCGATCAATTCGGCGGCCCAGCCTGCGGACTTGAAGCGCTTCACCTGATCGACGGAATCGGAGATCGAGGTCGGGCCGTCGATCGAGATGCCGTTGTCGTCGTACAGCACGATCATCTTGTTGAGCCGCCAGACACCGGCGAGCGCGATCGCTTCCTGCGAGATGCCCTCCATCAGGTCGCCGTCGGAGGCAAGCACATAGGTGTGGTGGTTGACGATCTTCTTGCCGAACTCGGCGGCCAGCATCTTCTCGGCGAGCGCCATGCCGACCGCGGTCGCGATGCCCTGGCCGAGCGGACCGGTGGTGGTCTCGATGCCCTTGGTGTGGAAGTTCTCGGGGTGTCCCGGTGTCAGCGATCCGAGCTGGCGGAAATGCTTGAGCTGGTCGAGCGTCATGTCCTTGTTGCCGGTGAGGTACAGCAACGAATAGAGCAGCATCGAGCCATGGCCGGCCGAGAGCACGAAGCGGTCGCGATCGGGCCACGCCGTGTCGGCCGCATCGAATTTCAGGAATTTCGTGAACAGGACGGTCGCGATGTCGGCGGCGCCCATCGGCAGGCCGGGATGGCCGGAATTCGCCTTTTCGACGGCGTCCATGGCAAGGCCACGGATCGCATTGGCCATACGGGTGTGATCGACCTGCGTCATGATGAAAAGTCCGCCTAAAATGAGGAGCTGATGCTGGACGCATCGGGCGGGCAGCCGCGATACGCGCGTGGATGGCCTTACGGGTTGGGGGTGGATTAGCACCTCAATTCCGCAAGTCCAAGGCGATGGAACGCCTCAAAACGGGGAAAAGTTGCCCGAAATCGCCCTATTTCATTCAACGGTGCATAGTTCTGCGCCGCCGTTGCGCTGGGCTCGCTTGCCACGTAAATTTCGTCCCGTAAACGCTTGCCGAACCGCCTGTTTTGCCGTGCGGCAGGCCTGTCTTCCGCAGGCTACCAAGGCCAACCGACTTGAAAGGTCCACGCCGCGTGTCATGAGTGATCGTCTCGCCAACGGGTCTGGCAATACCGAGGCACCGCTTGCCGATATCGATGCTGCGACCAAGCGGCTGATGGCAGCGCTTGATGCGCTGGAAAGCTCGGTGGAGCGGCGCCGCGAGGCTGACCGCGACGAGAACGAATTGGCGAGCCGCATCCAGGCGCTCGGCGCCGATCGCTCCAGGCTTGCCGACGAGCTCGACGGATCGCTGGTGAAGACGCGCAAGCTCGAGCGCGCCAATCGCGAGATCGCGGAAAAACTCGACGCGGCAATCGGCAGCATTCGCGCCGTGCTCGACGGCGGAGACAGCAGATGAGCCACATCAACGTCACCATCAATGGCCGGCAATACCGGATGGCCTGCGAGGAGGGCCAGGAGGTGCGGCTCCTAAAGCTCGCGGAAAATCTCCAGCAGCGCGTGGAATCGCTGCGCGGCAAGTTCGGCGAGATCGGCGATGCGCGGCTGACGGTGATGGCGGCGCTCACCGCCTGCGACGAACTGGTCGACGCCAGCGCACGCATCCGCAGCCTCGAGGAAGAGGTCGAGCAGCTGCGCAACGCGCGCGTTGCCGCCATCGACCGCGCCCGCGCGACCCAGACCGCGGTCTCCAACGCGCTCAACGCCGCCGCGGAGCGGATCGAGCGCACCACGCAGGTGCTCAACCGCACCATCGGCGGCGGCATCGCGATCGGGTGATCTATATTTTCCGGCATCGGGTGATCTTATCCTCCCCTGGAGGGGGAGGATCGACGCTCATGAAATGAGCGGCGAGGTGGGGTGACGGTCTTTCCACACGTGTAGCGCCCGCGTTGAGAGATCACCCCACCCCGGTTCGCATTCCGCTACGCTTCATGCGTACCGACCCTCCCCCTCCAGGGGAGGGTGGAGAGAAGTGCATGAGTCTCGGCTGCGTCTTCCTTACCGCTGGCGGATTGGGGCAACGATGGCTAGATTAGCCCCCGCGAAGCTGCGTCGTGCGTCAGGAGCCATATATCCCCGGGGCCTTATCGATCCTTTAGGGAACTGTCCCTGGCCGGGTCCGTGGACCCGGACATATGGTGCCCACCTACTTTCGTAGGGAACTCCGGGATCGAGCGCTCCAACGGCCTCTGCGGCTTCGCACTGATTTTTGCTGTTGCCTTGTCGTCGCGCTGCGGCGGTTGAATTGTCTAGCAGTGTTGTGCCCCGCGATACGGGTCGTCCAGCGCACCGCGGCCTGGCCTTAACGAAAGCTAGCGTCTCTGGGATGATGGATCGTCCGTTGTCGCGGACGACGACAGCGGAAGATGGATCATGCACGCATCTCCATCGAAGGCCGAGCTCCGGGCACTTGCTCTCGCCAAGCGCGATGCGCTGAGCGACGAGCAGCGCGCGACGGCTGCCGAAGCGCTCGCCAAGCGCGGCGCGCCGTTCGAGATCGCGCCGGGCATGATCGTCTCGGGCTATGCGCCGATCCGCAGCGAGCTCGATCCGGCGCCGTTGATGAAGAAGCTTGCCGACAGGGGCGCGCGGCTCGCGCTGCCCTGCATCAATGCGCGCGGCCAGTCGCTGACCTTCCGCAGCTGGTCGCCGCAGGACCGGCTGATGCTCGGGCCGCTCGGCATTCCCGAGCCGTCGCCGGCCGCCGCCGAGGTGCATCCGGACGTGATGCTGGTGCCGCTCGCGGCATTCGACAAGCTCGGTCACCGCATCGGCTACGGCGCCGGTTATTACGACTATACCTTCGCGCATCTGCGCAAGGCCAAGCATGTGATCGGGGTCGGACTTGCCTTTGCTGCACAGGAAACCAAGGCGATTCCGGCGCTGTCGCACGACGTCCCGCTCGATTTTGTGCTAACGGAGCGCAAGACGTTCGATTTCCGGAGTAGCTAGCCTTGCGAATTCTCTTCGTTGGTGACGTCGTCGGCAGGACCGGCCGCACCGCCATCGCCGACCACCTTCCCGGCATGATCAGGGACTGGTCGCTCGATCTCGTGGTCGTCAATGGCGAGAATTCCGCCGGCGGCTTCGGCATCACCGAGGCGATCTATCAGGAGCTGCTCGACGCCGGCGCCGATGCGATCACGCTCGGCAACCACGCCTGGAATCAGAAGGAGGCGCTGGTCTTCATCGAGCGCGCGCCGCGCCTGATCCGCCCGCTGAATTTTCCGCGCCATTCGCCCGGCCGCGGCGCCACGCTGGTCGATACCAAGAGCGGCAAGCGCGCGCTGGTCCTCAACGCGATCGGCCGCGTCTTCATGGAGCCGTCCTCGAACGATCCGTTCAGCGCCATCGAGCGCGAGCTCGAGGCCTGCCCGCTGCGCGAGGGCTGTGATGCCATCGTGCTCGATTTCCATGCCGAGGCGACCAGCGAGAAGCAGGGCGTCGGCTTCTTCTGCGACGGCCGCGTCAGCCTCGTGGTCGGTACCCATACCCACGTGCCGACCGCCGATCATCAGGTGCTGCCGGGCGGCACCGCCTATATGAGCGATGCCGGCATGACCGGCGACTATGACTCGGTGATCGGCATGCAGAAGGAGGAGCCGCTGCAGCGCTTCCTCACCGGCATTCCCTCCGGCCGTTTCGAGCCGGCGGGCGGCGTGGCAACACTGAGCGGCATCGCGGTCGAGACCGACGATGCGACCGGGCTCGCGGTGAAGGTCGCGCCGGTGCGCGCCGGCGGGCGGCTCGAGCCTGCGGTGCCGGGGTTTTGGACCTAGCGAGGAAACGTAGCCCCGGATGCAGCGAAACGAAATCCGGGAATCTCTCCGCGGTCGCATTGATCCGGATTGCGCTTCGCTGCGTCCGGGCTACGAACTACGACTGCCGAAAACCCATCCGGAATGCGCCCCAGTGGCGGCCGTTCACGACGATCGGCGATGACAGGTCCTTCATCAGCACGAAATTGCCGCCGCCCATGTCGCGGCGATAGGTTTGCAACAGGAACGGTTTTGTGTTGGCCGCGACCTTGCTCACCGCGCGATCGTTGAACAGGCGGCGGTTGCGGCAATTGGCGTTGTTCCACACCGGGTCCGGCCCCTGCGGCTGCCGGTAGTTCGGATTGTGGGTCGGCAGATAGCCGCTGCGCGCCCAGGCGACGCAGAACACGATGCGCGGATCGCTCTTCTGGATCGGATCCTGGATCGCGGGCAACACGCGGTCGGTGAAGGCGACGTAGTCGGTGAGATACTGCTTCGGATTGGTGCCGGCGATCTCGCGATAATTCTCGTCCATCAATTGCGCGAGCGTGATCTCGCCGCGCGCCACGGCATTCTCGAGCAGCTCCGAGATCTGCCTTGCGGTGTCGATCACGACGCGGATCAGCGGCGTGTCGCTGGTCTGCACGCCGCTGTCGGCGATGGTCACGATCAGGCTCTCGGAGAGCTCGAGCAGTTTCGCGACGCGGCTGTCGGCGTGCTTGAGGTCGCGCGAGGAGAGATCGACGCCCTTCGCCAGCTCGTTCAGCTCCGCGATCACGCTGTCGCAATGGCCGAGATTGGAGGTCGCGGCGCGCGCCACGCTGCCGATCTCGGCGCCGACGGATGAGAAGCCTTCCTGCACGCGCATGATGATGCCCGAAATCTGCTGGGCGCCTTCGCCGGCGCTCTTGGCGCGCAACGAGGCATCGCTGCTCTCGCCGATCAGGCTGCCGATCTGGCCGTCGAGATCGCGCACGGTGTCGGAAATCTGATGCGTCGCCTGGCGGGTTGCTTCCGCAAGGTTCTTGACCTCGCTCGCGACCACGGCAAAGCCGCGGCCGGCATTGCCGGCGCGCGCCGCCTCGATGGTGGCGTTGAGCGCCAGCAGATTGGTCTGCTTGGCGATTGCCTCGATCGAACCGGAAACCTTGGCGACCTGGCTCAGCGCGGAGCCGACCGCGGCGAGCCGCGCTTCGATCCGTCCGACCGCCGCGACGAGCTCCGCGATATGGCTGACCGCGGTCTCGACCACATGGCGCGACTCCGCGATCTGGCCGACCGCGGCGGATGCGGTCGTTTGCACCGCCTGCGATGCGTTGGCGATGTCGTGATTGGCGGCGACCATCGTCTCGGCCGTCGTCTGCAAATGATGGAAGCGCTCGGACTGGCTGCTGACGCGGTTCGCGACCTCCTGGACGTTGCCGGCGATGTCGGCGAGTTCCACCCCGAGGCCGCCGATGCGGTCGGCGAGCTGGTCCACCAGCCGCTCGGCCAGCGTTCGGTCCGATGACGTATCCAGAACTGCAAGCTGCGCGGCCGACATGTCGACGCTTCCTCCGTTACAGCGGCTCGTCGGCCGCCGCAGCATTCCCCATTCCAACCCTAAAGCGTGATTCGCGCTGCCGGTCTTGCCTGAGCGCGCACTGTGTAGCCCGGATGCAGCGCAGCGAAATCCGGGACTCCTGCCCGTGGAAACATGCATCCCGGATTACGCTTCGCTGCATCCGGGCTACGAAGCGTTCAAAGCTTGTAGGCGGTGCGGAACCCGCCCCAGTGCCGGCCGCGCACGCGGATCGGTACGTCGATCTCGCGCATCATCACCGTGTTGCCGCCTCCCATGTCGCGCGCATAGGTCTGGATCAGATAGGCGCGCTGGTTGCGGCCGGCGGCGAGGCCCGCGGCGTCGTTGAAGATGCGGCGGTTGCGGCTGTTGGCGGTGTTGTATGCCACGTCGCCCGGCCGCTGCGGCTGCGAGTAGAGCTTGTTGTGGACCGGCAGATAGCCGTTCTGGTCGATCATCACGCAGAATGCCATTCGCTTGTCCCTGGCGAGGAATGCGTCCTGGAACGCCGGCAGGGTGCGCTCCGCCCAGTCCAGCATTTTGGTGCGGTACTGCACCGGGTTGGTGCCTGCGATCTCGACATAGTCGGTGTCGAACATGTCGGCGATTGTAATCGCGCCGCTCGCCAGCCCGTTCTCGAACATCTTGCTCAGCGTGCTGCCGGCTTCGATCGCGCGGGTGACGAGCTCGGCGTTCTCCTCGTGGATCGCCCACATCCGGTCTTCGATTTTTTCGCGCAGCTCGGCCGTTGCCGCCTCGAAGCGGGCCTGGCTGCCTGCCTTGGAGCGCTCGCCGACCCGGATCCGGCACGCGCCGATCTCCTGCAATGTCGCGTTCAGGGTCTCCTGCACCGGCAGCTTCCCGGCATCGGGTCCGCCGATCAGAATGCCGTCCATCGCGATCTCGTAGACCGGCGCGGTGACGAGGCCGCGCGCGGTCGTGATCTCGATCTTGAGGCTGCAGGGCAGGCGCTCGTTCTTGCGCGGATCGCCGCGCTCGTCCTGGCGCAGCAGCACCGCGCAGCGCGCTTTCAGCTTCTGGGCGAAGGCGGTCACCGCCTTGCCGGCCCTGGCGACATTGTCGCCATGCGCGGCGGCTTCGCGCGTTGCACTGTCGATCTCGCCGGCGCTGGTGCCGACCGAGACGATGAAGTGCGAGGCGGAGGCGGCGTTCTGGCCCATCTCGCCGGTGATTTCATTCTGCTCGGCAACCGCGCCGTTGACGTTCTCGAACACCGGGCGGATCTTTTCGATCGCCTGGGAGATGCGATGCACCGCGTCCGCCGATCCGGTGGCGTCCTTCTGCAACGCCTCGATCTTGCGGGTGATCTCCCCGGTCGCGCTCTGGGTCTGCACCGCCAGCGCCTTGACCTCGGTTGCGACCACCGCAAAGCCCTTGCCGGCGGCACCGGCGCGCGCCGGCTCGATCGTCGAGTTCAGCGCGAGCAGCGTGGTCTGCCGCGCGATCTGTGCGATCAGATTGACGACGTTGCCGATCGCGGCCGAAGACTCGCGCAGGCGATCGACATTGGCGGTGGCCTCGCGCGCCGCGGCCGCGGCGTCGTCGGCGAGCTGGCTCGCGCTGCGCACCTGCGCCCTGATGCCCTCGGCGGAATGGGTGAAACGGTCGGCGGCTTGCGAGAACGTCGTCGCGGTGCTTTGCGCATCGCTGCTGCGGCCGGTCAGCGCATCGGTGCGGGCGCGGATCGTAGCGAGCTTGGCAGCCGTTGCCTCGGCGCCGTCGGCGACCGAGCTCGCGGCGCGTTCGAGCTGGCGGATCATCGCGCCGAGCTCGAGTTCCAGCAATTCCAGGATCTCCTTGGAGGAATCCTTGGCCGAATCAGTCTCGGTCGAGACCTCAGGGGCTGCGGCCGCGGTTGGAACCTGCGGCGCGACGGCCGGCGCACCCGGCTCCGGCACTTGCTTTCGAAACAAACCGAACGCCATGTGGGCTCTTTGGGGCTGTGGAAAGTTGCGGCGGGACGGGGCGATCCTCGCACCCGGGCATGAAGTCATGGTTAACAAGTGCCTCATATTCCGGCTTGCGGTAGTATTCCTCCGCCGGAGGGCCCCGCCGATCCTTTGATTTTGACCGTGAGGGGCCTATAAGGCCGCGTTTTCCATCCCTGTTCAGACCCTAAGCTCCGAAGAGACGTCGCATGGCCGGCCATTCCCAATTCAAGAACATCATGCACCGCAAGGGCCGGCAGGATGCCCAGAAGTCGAAGCTTTTCGGCAAGCTGGCCCGCGAAATCACCGTGGCGGCCAAGCTCGGCACCCCGGACCCGGCGATGAATCCGCGGCTGCGCGCCGCCGTGGTCGCGGCCCGCGCCGAGAACATGCCCAAGGACAATATCGACCGCGCCATCAAGAAGGCCGCCGGCAATGAAGGCGAGAACTATGACGAGATCCGCTACGAGGGTTATGGCCCCGGCGGCGTCGCCGTCATCGTCGAGGCGCTGACCGACAACCGCAACCGCGCCGCTTCCGATATCCGCTCCTTCTTCACCAAGTCGGGCGGCAATCTCGGCGAAACCGGCTCGGTCGCCTTCATGTTCGACCGCACCGGCATCATCGAATACGACGCCAAGGTCGCCTCCGACGACGCCATGCTGGACGCCGCGATCGAGGCCGGCGCCGACGACGTGGTCTCCAGCGAAGGCGGCCACGAGGTCTACGCCTCGCAGGACACTTTCCGCGAAGTCGCAAAAGCGCTGGAAGCGAAGTTCGGCGAGCCGCGCAAGGCGGCGCTGACCTGGAAGCCGCAGAACACCGTTTCGGTCGACGACGAGACCGGCGAAAAGCTGCTGAAGCTGATGGACCTGCTCAACGAGCATGACGACGTGCAGAACGTGTTCGCCAATTTCGAGGTGTCCGACGCACTGATCGCGAAGATGGGCGGGTAGTTTGCTTTGTCATTGCCGAGCTTGACCCGGCAATCCATCAAAAAGCAAAGGCTTCTATGATCGATGGATGCGCGGGTCAAGCCCGCGCATGACGATTGCGGCTATTGTGCTTTCCCGGGTATGAGGCTCCGTTTGTGTTTCGTTCTCCCGGCGCAGGCGGTATCACTAGCCCATGACATCCCAGCCGATTCGCTCTCCCGTCCGCATCATCGGTATCGATCCGGGTCTCCGCCGCACCGGCTGGGGGGTGATCGAGACCGAAGGCAATCGTCTCGTCTATATCGCCTGCGGTTCGGTCGAGCCGCCGGACGATCTGCCGCTGGCGAGCCGGCTGCTTGCAATCCATGAGGGGCTGGCCGCCGTGCTCGGCGATTACAAGCCTGTGGAGGCGGCGGTCGAGCAGACCTTCGTCAACAAGGACGGCGTTGCCACCCTGAAGCTCGGCCAGGCGCGCGGCGTCGCCATGCTGGCGCCCGCAATGTTCGGTATCTCGGTCGCCGAATACGCGCCGAACCAGGTCAAGAAGACCGTGGTCGGCGCCGGACATGCCGAGAAGAACCAGATCCAGGTGATGCTGAAAATCCTGCTGCCGAAAGCCGAGCCGCCGTCCGCCGACGCCGCGGACGCGCTCGCGGTCGCGATCACCCACGCCCATCACCGCCAGAGCACCGCGCTGCGGCTCAGGGTGGCGAGCCTATGATCGGCAAGCTGAAGGGCCTGATCGATTCCTATGGCGAGGATTACGTGATCCTCGACGTCGGCGGCGTCGGCTACCAGGTGCATTGTGCGAGCCGCACGCTGCAGGCGCTGCCGTCGCCGGGCGGCGCCGCCGTGCTCTCGATCGAGACCTATGTCCGCGAGGACCAGATCAAACTGTTCGGCTTCCGCAGTGATCACGAGCGCGAATGGTTTCGCTTGCTGCAGACCGTGCAGGGGGTCGGCGCCAAGGTCGCGCTCGCGGTGCTCGGCACGCTGCCGCCGACCGATCTCGCCAACGCCATCGCGCTGCGCGACAAGGCGGCGGTGGCGCGGACGCCGGGAGTCGGGCCGAAGGTCGCCGAGCGCATCGTCAGCGAATTGAAGGACAAGGCGCCGGGCTTTGCGGATGTCGATCCCGCGGTGGTGCAACTGTCTGGCGCGATCGACAACAACCGCGCGCCGCGTCCTGTCACCGACGCGATCTCGGCGCTGGTCAATCTCGGCTACGGCCAGCCGCAGGCCGCCGCCGCCATCGCCGCCGCCTCGCGCAGCGCCGGTGAGAAGGCCGAGACCGCGCAGCTGATCCGGCTGGGGTTGAAGGAACTGTCGAAGTGATCAGTGGATTGGAGCGCCTCTGTTCTTCACCTCGCCCCGCTTGCGGGGAGAGGTCGGATCGCATCGCCGATGCGATCCGGGTGAGGGGGTACAGGTCTCGACACACATTGCGCTCGCGGAAGCAGCCCCTCACCCCAACCCTCTCCCCGCAAGAGCGGGGAGAGGGAGAACAATCTCGTGTTAGTCTCGCATCATGAATACGCCCTCGCGCATGGTCTCGCCTGAACGCCGCTCCGACGATGTCGGTGACACCGCGCTGCGGCCGCAGTCGCTGACGGAGTTCGTCGGTCAGGCCCAGGCACGCAAGAATCTCTCGATCTTCATCGAGGCTGCGAAGAAACGCGGCGAGGCGCTCGATCACGTGCTGTTCGTCGGTCCCCCCGGCCTCGGCAAGACCACGCTGGCGCAGATCGTCGCGCGTGAGCTCGGCGTCGGCTTTCGTGCCACCTCCGGCCCTGTCATTGCGAAGGCCGGCGATCTCGCGGCGCTGCTGACCAATCTCGAAGAACGCGACGTGCTGTTCATCGACGAGATCCATCGCCTCAGCCCGGCGGTCGAGGAAGTGCTCTATCCCGCGATGGAGGATTTCCAGCTCGACCTGATCATCGGCGAGGGTCCGGCGGCGCGCTCGGTCAAGATCGAATTGTCGAAGTTCACGCTGGTCGGCGCGACGACGCGCGCAGGCCTGCTCACCAATCCGTTGCGCGACCGCTTCGGCATTCCGATCCGGCTCAATTTCTACACCGAGGAAGAGCTCGAGAAGATCGTCACCCGCGGTGCCCGCGTGCTCAATATCGGCATGAGTCCTGATGGCGCCAACGAGATCGCGCGCCGCGCCCGCGGCACGCCGCGCATCGCCGGCCGCCTGCTGCGCCGGGTGCGCGACTTTGCCTCCGCGGCGGACGCCGATTCCGTCGACCGCGGCATCGCCGACCGGGCGTTGAGCGCGCTCGAGGTGGACAGCGCCGGGTTAGACGCGATGGACCGGCGCTATCTCACCACCATTGCCTTGAACTATGGCGGCGGGCCGGTCGGCGTCGAGACCATGGCGGCGGCGTTGTCGGAGCCGCGCGATGCGATCGAGGACATCATCGAGCCCTATCTGATCCAGTGCGGCTATCTGCAGCGTACTCCGCGTGGCCGGCTTCTGACCTCGCACGCCTTCCGCCATCTCGGCCTCGCCGAGCCGAACCGCGATCCCTCGCAGTTCGGCCTGTTCGGCAGCAATGGCGACGAGGACTGACGCATGATCCGGAAGAGGGCGAAGCGGTTTTCATGCTCGAACAAAAGCCCTCCGCTCTCGAAGACGTGAAGAGACGTGTTGATGCGGCGCGTCGCGCCGCCGGTAACCTTGCCTGCTAACCATTGCGGCATCTCTGCAGGCTGTCTGCACAAGCACGGCCCAATTTCGCTCCAATCAAAGGGCCTATGATAGCCCAGAGTGTTTTCGACAAGCGCCAGGCATCACCGATCACACGTCCATGATTTCACGTCGTCATTTTCTGCGCGGGTTCGGCGGATTGACCGCCGCCACCGCTTCGACCGCGGCCTATGGCTTGAGCGAGCCGGTCGTCCGCCTCGCGCTCACGCGCTACGATCTGTCGCCGCGGCAATGGCCGGCGGATTTTCCGCTCAAGATCGCCGCGCTCGCCGACATCCACGCCTGCGATCCCTGGATGTCGCTCGATCGCATCGCTGAGATCGTCGAGCGGACGAACGGTCTGAACCCCGACATCATCGTGCTGCTCGGCGACTATGTCGCCGGGCTGCGCCACGTCACCCGCTTCATTCCGGCCTCCGACTGGGCCGCGGTGCTGAAGGGCCTGAAGGCGCCGCTCGGCGTACACGCCGTGCTCGGCAACCACGACTACTGGGAAGACAAGGCGGTACAGCGCCTGGGGCGCGGCATCCCGCTCTCGCGCCGCGCGCTGGAAGGGGCGGGGATTCCGGTCTACGAGAACGACGCGGTGCGGCTCGCCAAGGACGGCCGTCCGTTCTGGCTCGCCGGTCTCGGCGACCAGCTCGCCTTCATGGCGGCGCGGCCCTATCGCCAGGTCACGCGCATCGGCGTCGACGATCTCAACGCGACGCTTGCCAAGGTCACAGACGACGCGCCGGTGATCCTGCTCGCGCATGAGCCCGACGTCGCGCTCCGGGTGCCCTCGCGCGTCGCGTTGCAGCTGTCCGGCCACACCCATGGCGGACAGGTCCGGCTGCTCGGCTGGTCGCCGGCTGTACCGGTGAAGCACGGCATGCGGCTCGCGTATGGCCATATCAAGCTGAAATGCGACGTCGTCGTCTCCGGCGGCCTCGGCTGCAGCATCATGCCGTTCCGCCTCGGCGTGCCGCCCGAGATCGTGCAGGTCACGCTCGGCGCAAAGGGGCCAGTGGTGTCCTGAGCGCGCTTGCGTGGGCGAGAGCTGCGCATCGGATGCGGGCCGACGGCGGTTCCGTCGAAAGTAACTGCTGTATCCGTTCCGGTTCCGGAGTGGCGCCTTTCGACATGGCCGCGATGAAGGATGGTAAGTTGCCGCATATTTCTGTGGGCGGTACCCTTCACCCTAAGGTAGCGGGAGGGATTGCGCAAAATGCAGGATTGGTATCCCAAGAAGCTCGTCGTCGGCGTTCAGGGGACGACAGGCACCTACGAGTTCATGAAAACCGTTTTCGGCCGGGAGCAGCCGTTCCGTTACGCCGAATTTGGAATCTACATGGCGGATACCGCAAGAAACGTCTGCCAGCTGTTTCCCGAGTGTGAGCTGCATCTTTTCGATTTCAACGATGCGGTCCAGCGCGCGGAGACAAAGCTCAGCGCCTACCCCAACAAGATCTCATATTTCGGCAACACCCAGAAGTTCAACGATTCCTACAACTGGTCTCTCATGAAGCTGATCAGGCAGTATGAGGGCGCTCCGATCTATGATTATTGCTTTCTCGACGGCGCGCACACGGTCGCAGTCGACGCTTTGAACTACTTCTTGTGCGACAAACTGCTCAAGGTTGGCGGTTACATGGATTTCGACGACTATGAATGGCGTCTGAGGGGATCGTCACTCGATCCGACGAAAATTCCGGCAATCGGCGATCAATATACCGATGAGCAGATCGACGCTTTTCAAGTCAAGATGATCGTTGACGACCTGGTCAGAACAGATCATCGGTACCAAGAGGTCGTCAGAAACAAGGTATTCCAGAAGGTCGCCTGATCCAGATCGCCAGCCGATCCCAAGATTTCCCGACCGTGCTTGCGTCGGCCGGCGATTTTGCGCAATACGAACCAAAGTGTTGCGCAATCGGGGGCTGCAAATGACCTCACCCATTCTCGACGGCCAGATCCGCGAGGGCCGCCACCATATGCAGGTCCGCGTCTATTACGAAGACACCGATTTTTCCGGCATCGTCTATCACGCCAATTACCTGCGCTTCATGGAGCGCGGCCGCACCAATCATCTCCGCCTGATGGGCGCCGAGCAGCAGGCGCTGTTCGATGAAGCGCAGGAGGTGACCGGCGGCTTCACCTTTGTCGTGCGCTCGATGACGCTCGACTTCCTCAAGCCGGCGCGGATGGACGACGTGCTCGACGTCGTGACTTGGCCGATCGCGGTGAAGGGCGCCTCCATCATGCTCGCTCAGGAAGTCCGGCGCGGCGATGACGTGCTTGTGAAGGCCGAGGTCCGCGTCGCCTTCATCAGCGGCGGCCGCGCGCAGCCGATCCCGAAGGCTATTCGCGCGCTGATGAAGGCCGATCTGGCTTAGAGCGTTTTCGAGCGAAGTGGGTACCGGTTCGCGTGAAGAAAACGCGTCAAAACACGAATCCGGAGCCCCGTTCCGATACAATCGGAACGGAATAGGCTCCAACTATCGGGCGATAGGAAACGCCCCATCGACTCTTTGGGACGCAGCGCTAGATTGCGCTGTAAACAACGAGGGATCGCCAATGTCACGCCCGCCGCTGCCACCCTTCACCCGCGAGACCGCCGCGCAGAAAGCGCGCATGGCGGAGGACGCCTGGAATTCGCGCGACCCGGTTCGGGTTGCCGGCGCCTATACCGAGGACAGCCGCTGGCGTAACCGCTCCGAGGTGTTTCAGGGCCGCGAAGCGATCGTGGCCTTCCTGACCCGCAAATGGGAAAAGGAGCAGGAGTATCGCCTGATCAAGGATCTCTGGGCGTTCGACGGCAACCGCATCGCGGTCCGCTTCCAGTACGAATGGCACGATGCCGGCGGCAACTGGTTTCGCTCCTACGGCAACGAGCAGTGGGAGTTCGACGAGCACGGCCTGATGCGCCGCCGCGAGGCCTCGATCAACGACATCGCGATCTCGGAGAAGGACCGCCGCTTCCATTGGCCCGCCCCGGGCCCGCGTCCGGCCGACGTGCCGGGCCTGGGGCACGAGCCGTTCTGATCGGCTCTCCGTAGCCTTGTAGCCGGATGGAGCGAAGCAAAATCCGGGACGATCTCTCCTGTTGTGCGGTCGATCCCGGATCGCGCTGCGCTCCATCCGGGGCTACGGGTCGTTGTGGTGACTCATCGAAAACGTTTGCGCGTCTCGAAGAGGGCTGATTTATGCTGGTCGGCGATTGCAACCTCACCGCGTCCGCCGGATCCATTACATGCCAATTGAACGTTCTACAGCCGTAGTGCTGGCAGGCCTCTTGCTCGCGACTGCTCTCATCCTTGCCCAGCCCGCGGCTGCGCAGAGCAGCGCAGACCATTCCGCAAAATGGGGGCCGCTGTTTCGCTCTCAGGTCACCAAGTGTTGGCGTAAACCTGCCCCCGTTGGGGACGAGGCAGCGAACATAAAGTTGGTTCTCGAGATCAGGCTGACGCGCGAGGGCTCGCTGGCGGAGCAACCGTCGGTGTCGTCGCAGAACAGTCCGGCCGTGTCAGACTACTCCCAAGCCTATCGCAAGAGCGCGCTGCAAGCGATCACGCTATGCCAGCCATATTCCTTGCCGGCCGAATACTACGATGAATGGAAATACTTCATGCCGGTGTTTCTAGAGATGCCGTCCCCTCCCGGCGCAGGGGTGTCCGGGGAATGATTCACTGTGTCGCGGTGCATGCTCGGCAGGACCGAGGCAAATCGGTCTTTTCTGGTTGTCGAGACACAGAGGGCCGAGCATGCGATATCGCGGTAGCATTTTTGGAAGGCTGCTTGAACCGATCAATCGACGGCAGTTTCAGACGGTTGTGGATCGTCTGGACGGGGATGCCTACGACAAGTCGTTCAGGAGCTGGGATCATCTGGTGGCGCTGATCTATGCCCAGCTTAGCGGCAACAGCAGTCTGCGCGGGGTGGTGACTGGCTTCAACGCCAATTCGCAGCATCACTATCACTTGGGAACCGGCAAGCTGTCGCGCTCGACGTTGTCCGATGCCAATGCCCGCCGTCCGATCGGCATTTTCGCGCAAACCTTTGCGGCGCTGTCGGCGATGGCGCGTCGCCAGCTGCGGAGTGAAGGCATGGAGATGGTGCGTCTGATCGACGCCAGTCCGATCCCGCTCGGCAAGGTCTGCAGTTGGGCGACGTGGAACGGCCGCATCCGCGGCATGAAGCTGCATGTCGTCTACGACCCAAGGAGCGATGTCCCGACCTGCGTCGAGATGACGGCCGCGAACGTCAATGACATCGAGATCGGCCGACAGACCCCAATCCAGCCCGCCACCACCTATGTGTTTGACAAGGGCTATTGCCGTTTCGACTGGTGGCAGAAGATCAATGATAGCAAGGCTTTCTTCGTTACCCGGGCGAAGACGAGCATCCGTCTTCGCTCGCTCAGGCATCGCGCCATCCGCAAGCGTAACGGGGATGGCTTCGAAATCCTTGCCGATGACGAGGTGAAGCTCACCAGCAAGGGCGATTCGCGCCTTCCAATCCCGCTCCGCCGCATCAAGATCAGACGCGAGAAAGGCGGCAAGATCACACTCCTGACCAACGACCTTGCCCGTAGCGCCGTCGAGATCGCCGCCCTCTACAAGAGCCGATGGCAAATCGAGCTGCTGTTCCGCTGGATCAAGCAGCATCTCGATATTCGCAAGTTCCTCGGCGCCAACGACAACGCGATCCGCCTTCAGGTGCTCGCTGCGATGATTGCCTACCTGCTGCTGCGCATCGCCGCTCACACCAACTGCATCAAAATGCTCCCGCTCAGGTTCGCCGAACTCGTCGGCCAGCTCCTGCTCACGCGTCGATCCCTCGCTGCCATCGACAAACCTCCGCCCATCAACCCCAGCCGTCGGAAATCAACCATCTCACCTGACCAGATGGAGCTCCGCTATGCCTGAATTTCCCCGGACACCCCTGCTCCCGGCGGGAAGGGGAAGCCTGCAGCCGGGGAGCTCGATAAGCGCAAGCTTTCAATTTGCCGAGGATGCTGACCGCGGCACCCCTTCACCTCGCCCCGCTTGCGGGGAGAGGTCGGATCGCATCGCAAGATGCGATCCGGGTGAGGGGGTACAGGTCTCACCGCATTCGCAACTCGCGGAAGCGGCCCCTCACCCCAACCCTCTCCCCGTAAGAACGGGGAGAGGGAGAGAAGACTGTGCCTCCGTCGTAAGAAGCCTTACGCCGCCGCCTTATGCCGCGCGATCTCGGCCTTGTAGAGTTCGAACTCCTCCGCGATCGCCTTCGCGACCGAGGGACGGGCGCGCAGGCGCTCGTAATAGGCCTTCAGCGCCGGCCATTTCGCGAGCTCGATCGGTGGCGTTGCCATGGTCCAGTTGATCACGGTGACGAGATAGGCGTCGGCGACGCTGAAATGATCGAGCAGATAGTCGCGGCCCTTCAGGTGCTCCTCGAGATAGTCGAGCCGCGAGACGTATTTCTCCACGGCATAGGTCTTGGCCTCCGGCGGCGCCTTCTTGTCGAGCAGCGGCAGGAACAGGCCCTTGTGCAGCTCGGTGCCGATGAAGCACAGCCACTGATGCAGCTTTGAACGCTCGGCATTCGACGCCGTGCCGATGCCGGCGCGCGGAAACTGGTCGGCGACATATTGCAGGATCGCGGCGTTCTCGGTCAGCACGACGCCGTCGTCGGTGCGCAGCGTCGGCACCAGGCCGAGCGGGTTAACCTTGTTGAAGTCGGAGCCGTCGTTGCGCACCGCCTTGGTCTTCGGATCGACCTCGAGATAGTTGGCCGGCTGGCCCGCTTCATAGAGCGCGACGCGGGTCGCCATCGAGCAGGCGAGGGGCGAGAAATAAAGGTCCATGGGTGCCTCCAGGGTCTGGCGCGGGGGTCCGGCCGTTGTTGATTTTTTTGTACTGTCTTGGATAATATTGGTCGCGTCAAGAAATTAAATGCGAAATGGTACAAAAAAGTAAAAGGCCGCCAACTGCTGCCAAAATCGCGGGGCCGATCGCGCCGAAGCGCCGCGGGCGGCCGCGCGCCTATGAGCCCGATGTCGCACTCGGCAAGGCGCTCGATCTGTTCCGACGCGACGGCTTTGCCGCGACCTCGCTCGATGATCTGAGCGCTGCGACCGGCATGAACCGGCCGAGCCTCTATGGCGCGTTCGGTGACAAGCGCGAGCTCTACATCAAGAGCTACCAGCGCTATCGCGATGATGCGCGCGCCGCGATGGTCGATATCTTCCGCGCCGACGCGCCGCTACGCGAGCGGCTCGAGCGCATCTATCGCATCGCGCTCGACATCTATCTGTCCGGCGAGTCCGGCCCGCGCGGTTGCTTCACGGTGATGACGGCGGCGTCCGAGGCGGTGTCGGATCCGGGCATCCGCACCATGGTGGTCGAGGGCCTGACCGAGCTCGACAAGGCGTTCGGCATCTGCTTCCGCCATGCCAGGGAACGCGGGGAACTGCCTGAGGAGACCGATCCGGCGTCGCTGGCGCATCTGGCGTCCGCCACCATCCACACCATCGCGATCCGCGCCCGCGCCCGGGTGCCGCGCAAGGAGCTCGAGGCGATCGTGAAGGGCGCCATCGACGTGCTGTGCGGCGCGAAATAGCCGTCCAAATTTTCTCGCCAGGCAAATGTCGGGCGCTGGCTTTCCCGCCCGTCTTCCGTAAGGTCCCCCCACTCACGGAAGCGGAACATCATGGGAAAAGTCAGGACTTCAGCATTCTCGGTATCGATCGACGGATTCGGCGCGGCGCCGCGTCAGAGTCTCGAAAATCCATTCGGCGAAGGCGGCATGGTGTTGCCCGGCTGGTTCCTCCAGACACGGACGTTCCGCCAGACATTCGGCCAGGACGGCGGCACCACCGGCCTCGACGACGAGATCGCGCGCAAGTCGATGGAGGGGATCGGCGCCTGGATCCTGGGCCGCAACATGTTCGGCCCGATCCGCGGGCCGTGGCCGGATCATGCCTGGAAAGGCTGGTGGGGCGACAATCCGCCGTACCACACGCCGGTGTTCGTGCTGACCCATCACGCGCGGCCCGACATCGAGATGGAAGGCGGCACGACGTTTCACTTCGTGACCGACGGCATGCTCGCGGCGCTGGAGCGGGCGCGCGCGGTTGCCGGTGACAAGGACATCCGCGTCGGCGGCGGCGTCTCGGTGGTGCGGCAATTCCTGCAGGCGCGTCTGCTCGACGAGCTGCAACTGGTGCTGCCGCCGGTCGTGCTCGGCGCCGGCGAGAGTTTGTTCGCGGGCCTCGATCTGCCTGCCCTCGGCTACGCCGTCGTCGCGCATGTCGCGAGCTCGCACGCGACCCACGTCACCTTCGCGCGCAAATCCTAAACCGCTCACGCCTGCGTCAGCAGCGTCACCTCAATTCCGGCATCGAGAAGAGCGTCGAGCTCGCCTCCGACCGGCTCGCCGAACTCGTTGCCGGGATGGGCGGCGGCGCTAATACCCCCGCTTGCGATCGACGAGGTTTTCCAGCGCGCCGCCGGCCTCGAAGCGCGCGATCTGCTGCGCGACATATTTCGAGATCTCGTCGGCGTCGGTGTCGGCGGCGTTGTGCGGCGTCAGCACCACCTTCGGATGGCTCCAGAACGGGCTCGCCTCGGGCAGCGGCTCGGTCTCGAAGACGTCGAGCGAGGCGGCGCCCAGCGTGCCGTCATCGAGCGCGCGCAGGATGTCGGCCTCGTTCTGCAGGCCGCCGCGGCCGGCATTGATGATGACGGGCGCGCCGAGCGGGCTCTCGCGGTTCAGCTTCGCGAACGCGTCGCGGTTGAGCACGTGCCTTGTGTCCGGCGTCAGCGGCAGCAGGCAGACCAGGATGTTGGTCTCGCGCAGGAATGCGTCGAGCCCGTCCGCGCCGTGATAGCAGGCGATGCCGTCGATCCGCTTCTCGCTGCGGCTCCAGCCGACGACGCGGAAGCCGAGCGCGCGCAGTGCCAGCGCCGCGGCGGCGCCGAGCGTGCCGAGCCCCATGATGCCGACGGTGATCGCGCTCGCCGCCCACTGATAGTCCGGCGCCCAGCGCTTCACCCGCTGCGACTCGCGCAAATAGAGCTCCTGGCGGTGATGCATCAGCACGTGCAGCACGACATATTCGGTCATGCGGTCGGTGAGATCGGAGACCGCGACCCGCACCAGCGGCACGTCGGGCAGCGAGCGATCAGCCATCAGCGCGTCGACCCCGGCGCCGAGATTGAAGATGACGCGCAGGTTCTTGAATGCCGCGAGCTCGCCCGGCTTCGGCTTCCACACCGCGGCGTAATGCACCTCGGCGGGATCGAGCGCGCCGTCCGGCAGCAGCACCACGCGGCGGTCCGGGCAGACCGCGTCGAACCGCGCCTTCCAGCGCCCCGACGACCAGTTTTCCGAGCCGCCATTGATCAGCAGCGCGAGCGCGCCCTTACCCATCCCGATACCTCCAACGTCTATGTGATGCATGTCACAGAGCGGGTCCGGCCCGCTCATATGTCCTGCCATCAACAGGGGAGAACTTCCATGCGCAAACTGATCCGGGCGTCGGCTTTCATCCGCGCCGCCGGCGCCACGGCCCACGCCCGTGCTCGTAAACGCTGACACGCCGGCTGAGGCTCAACCGACCGTTGCTCCAACGCAGGGCGAGGCCCGGTCGGCCCGATCGCAGGCTCAGGCGCAACCCGTGGCGTCTCCGCGGCAGCAGGCGTCCCGTCCGATGACGAGGAGCCACGTCCGCCATCGCGAGAGCGATGAAGCCAAGGCGCGCTGGATCGCCGCCCGCTACGGCGTCTATCGGCAACCGCACGTTCATCGCCGCCGCGACAAACGTCCCGTCCGTCGAAGCGCGCCATGGAGCCGCGATCAAGATCCACCGTTGGCATCCGGAACCTAAATTTCTTTCGCGCCCCCTGTCGGCAGCGGGCATAATCGTTCGTTCTTGCAATGAACGGAGATGCCTTTTCGATGCTGTACGCCATCCTCTGCTATCATGACGAAGACATGGTCGGCTCCTGGAGCAAGGAACACGACGCCTCCGTCATGCAGAAACTGTCCGTCGTGCAGGACAAGCTCGCCAAGCAGGGCAAGCTCGGCCCGGTGGCGCGGCTGTTGCCGACCACCGCGGCCACCACGCTGCGCAAGGAAAACCCGCCGCTGGTGCTGGACGGCCCGTTCGCCGAAACCAAGGAACAGCTGCTCGGCTTCTATCTGGTCGAGGGCAAGAACCTCGACGAGGTGCTCGACATCGCGCGCGACCTCGGCGAGGCCAATCCCGGCGGCACCTATGAGATCCGCCCGGTCGGCTACTTCAATCAGGGAGGTACCAAGGCGTGAGCGTGACCGACACCGCCTGGATCGATGCTGCGTTGACGTCCGCGCGTCCCCAGGCGGTCGGCGCCCTGCTGCGCTACTTCCGCAATCTCGACACCGCCGAGGAGGCGTTCCAGAACGCCTGCCTGCGGGCGCTCAAGAGCTGGCCGCAGAACGGCCCGCCGCGCGATCCCGCGGCGTGGCTGATCATGGTCGGCCGCAACGTCGCGATCGACGAGGTCCGCCGCAACAAGAAGCAGCAGCCGCTGCCCGACGACGACCAGGCGATCTCCGACCTCGACGACGCCGAGGACGAGATCGCCGAGCGGCTCGACGGCTCGCATTACCGCGACGACATCCTGCGGCTGCTGTTCATCTGCTGTCACAAGGATCTGCCGGCGACGCAGCAGATCGCGCTCGCGCTGCGCATCGTCTCAGGTCTCACGGTGAAGCAGATCGCGCGCGCCTTCCTGGTCTCGGAAGCCGCGATGGAGCAGCGCATTACGCGGGCCAAGGCGCGCGTCGCCGATGCCGACGTGCCGTTCGAGACGCCTGGCGCGGTCGAGCGCAGCGAGCGGCTCGCCTCGGTCGCGGCGATGATCTATCTGATCTTCAACGAGGGCTATTCGGCGAGCGGCGACACCGCCGAAATCCGCGCGCCACTGTGCGAGGAGGCGATTCGTCTCGCCCGCCTGCTGCTGCGGCTGTTCCAGAGCGAGCCGGAGATCATGGGGCTGACGGCGTTGTTGTTGCTGCAGCATGCCCGCGCCGAGGCGCGCTTCGATGCCGATGGCCAGGTGATCCTGCTCGACGACCAGGACCGCAGCCTGTGGAATCAGAAGCAGATTGCCGAGGGCCTCGCGCTGATCGACAAGGCGATGCGCCACCGCCGCAGCGGGCCGTATCAGGTGCAGGCGGCGATCGCAGCGCTGCACGCCCGTGCGGAAAAGCCCGAGGATACCGACTGGACCCAGATCGATCTGCTGTACGGCGCGCTCGAGGTCATGCAGCCGTCGCCGGTGATCACGCTCAACCGCGCCGTTGCGGTCTCCAAGGTAAAGGGGCCGGAAGCCGCGCTCGAGATGATCGAGCCCTTGGCGCCGCGGCTTGCCAACTACTTCCACTATTTCGGCGTCCGCGGCGCCTTCCTGATGCAGCTCGGCCGCAACGAGGACGCCCGCATCGCCTTCGACCGCGCCATCGCGCTCGCCAACACCACAGCCGAAGCCGCCCACATCCGCATGCATATCGACCGCCTGATGCGCGACAGCCAGCCGCGCAACGCGAAGGCGAAGTAGCGGTCAGCAACAGCGCACCGGCATACTCGCTGCACCTCCCCCGCGAGCGCAGGGCTATCGCATATGGCTGGCGGTCATGACGACGTGGAAACGTCGCGTACAGAAGCGCGCGAATGCCGTATGCCCCCGGGGGGCGAGCGTGCGTCTGCGCGATTTCGGAATATTGGAAAAATATCCCTGAGTTGCCCGACGTGTCAAGCAGCCCGGTCGGCCGCCGGCTACTTTGCATGGGGTTGTTTTCGATATTTTGGCAACGCGCCTCCCCCGCGAGTGCAGGGCAATCGCATATGGGCTCGATAGCTCCACAAACTCGTCATGCCCGGCCTTGTGCCGGGCATCCACGTCTTGGTTCGGGAGAGGGAGCTTGTCGCAGCTCTCAATCGACTCTGCCTGACTTCCGAAAAAATCTTCGCCCGCCTTGTCGGCCGCGTACTCCGCCGTTCGTCATGAAGGCAGAGAGCATCACCAAGCGTTACGGAGCCTGTCATGCCGACGACCGTCGACACCGAAGTCTCAAAGCCCGCCCGCATCACCGGCCGTGTCATGAGCGGCATGGTCGTCCTGTTCCTGCTGTTCGACGGCGCGATCAAGCTGGTGCCGTTGTCGGTCGTCACCGAGACCATGGACAGGATGGGCTTCGGCGCGAGCGATGCGCTGGCGCGCAGCCTCGGCATCATCACCATCGTCTGCACGCTGCTCTACTCGGTGCCGCCGACCTCGATCCTCGGCGCCATCCTGCTCACCGGCTATCTCGGCGGCGCGATCGCATCGCATGTGCGGATCGGCAGCCCGCTGTTCACCCACACGCTGTTCGGGCTCTATCTCGGCCTGATGCTGTGGGGCGGGCTCTATCTGCGCGACGGCAATCTGCGCGCAATGCTTCCATTTCGCCGGTGAGGTATTGTTCAATCCATCCCTGTGGAGACTGACATGTTCGAGACCATTGCCATCATCGCGATTGTCCTCGGCGTCGCGATCGCCGTCATCCTCATCCTCGCGGTAACCAAGCCGGGCACGCTCCGCGTCACGCGTGCGATCTGCATCGACGCGCCGGCCGAGCGGATATTTCCATTGATCGACGATTTCCATCAGTGGACGCTCTGGTCGCCCTACGAGAACCGGGATCCGGCCATGAAGCGCATCTACAGCGGCGCCGGTGCGCGGGCAGGGTGCGGCCTACGCCTGGGACGGCAACAAGAATGTCGGCGCCGGCCGCATGGAGATCCTGCAATCCTCCGCGCCGTCGAAGATCGTCATCAAGCTCGACTTCATCAAGCCGTTCGAAGGCCACAACACCGCCGAGTTCACAATGCTGCCGCAGGGAAATGCGACCAGCGTCACATGGACCATGTATGGTCCGGCCGTCTTCATGTCGAAGGTGATGCAGGTGTTCATGAACCTGGATCGCATGATCGGCAGGGATTTCGAGGTCGGTCTCGCCAATCTGAAGAAGCTGACTGAAAAGTAGCGCGTTTTCGAGCGAGGTGGTTACCGGTTCGTGTCGGGAAAACGCGTCAAGATGACAATCCGGAGCCCTCGTTCCGGTACCACCGGGGCGAGGCTCGAATGACCCAAGGGAGCATGCAATGCAGGTCAACCCCTATCTCTCCTACGACGGCAATTGCGGCGCCGCGCTGAAATTCTACGAGAAGGTTCTCGGCGCCCGGATCGAGGACACCTTCCCCTACGGCGAGGGCAGTGCGGAGATGCAGACGCCGCCCGGCTGGAAAGACAAGATCATGCACGCCCGCCTCACGATCGACGGCGAGATCATCATGGCCTCCGACGCCCCGCCCGGCCACTTCCAGAAGCCGCAGGGCTTCCACGTCGCGTTGCAGGTCGAGGATCCCGCGGAAGCCGAACGCCGCTTCAAGGCGCTGTCCGAGGGCGGCACGGTGACGATGCCGTTCGGCAAGACCTTCTTCTCCAACGGCTTCGGCATGTGCGTCGATCAGTTCGGCATCCCCTGGATGGTGAACTGCCCGCAGGGGATGTAGGCCGCGCAGGTTCTGTTCGCTCGCGCTCACGGAGATTGTGCGTGCCGGCTATCCACGTCATTGCGAGCCCACGGGTCGCGCGTAAGCGCGCCTGATGACAGGCTCCGCGAAGCAATTCATCGCTCCGCAAGCGGGGACATGGATTGCTTCGTCGCTTCGCTCCTCGCAATGACCGTGTAATTTGCCGCTACCTGCACCGCGGATAGATCGCCGCGAGCTCGCGGCCGCGCAGCAATAGCAGGCGCGAGGTCAGGCCGCCGCGGCGGGCGATCCAGCCGCGCACCGGTGCCGGATAGGCTTGCAGCACCGCCACGGACGCTTCCGGCTCTGCATAGGTGCGGCCGCGCTGGTCGATCGAGCGCGCGGCGTGGAAGCCGAGCACGGCGCGCCGCGTCACGCAGATGCGGTCGCCCGGCACCATCGAGAGTACCAGGGTGCAGGCGGACAAGCAGGGCCCGTCGATCACGACGCGCTCGCCCGACTCGCGCACCTTGTCGAACAGCTCGATGAACGGGCCGACCTGCCCGCCGGGGCTGGCGAGGATACGAACATCGGCTTGCGCGCAGCTAACCGTTGCGCAGAGAGCTGCCGCCGCGACAAGTATTTTCATGCGCGCAATCCCTGCCACGATGCGATCGAGGTGCCGCCGCATCTGAAGCCGGAAGGCTCGCGCCGGAATGGGGCATCGTCAAGACCGATGTCCCGGTTGCGACAGCACGTGGCTCAGGCCGCGCGGTTCTTGAGCGACCCCCACGATCGCAGTGAGCACGGCGCCGGCAACGCCGCCGCCGGCGACCTGGCCGATGATGCTGCCGATGTCAGGCGTCGCGCCGGAATTGGCGAGCAGCGGGATCAGCATGCCCAGAAGCTGTCCGCCCGCACCGCCGCCGATGGCGCCTGCGATGGTGTTACCGAGCGTGCCGAGATCGATGTTCTTGGCCGCTCCCGCCGCGACATTGCCGCCGACGGCTCCGCTGATGACCTGAATGATCAGATTGATGAGAACGCCCGACATGAGGTGATTTCTCCCCGGTATCTGGTTCAGCACGGCTGAGACGCCAGCCGGCGTCCCACCGCCGCGAAGGTTAGGCCTCCAACGTGCAGAGGTCATGCTACACACGCGAAGATTGTCAACCCGCGCCGACGCTATGCACCGGCTTTTTTGAGGGAACCCTCCGGCTCTCCCGGGAGCCTCAGTCAGCGTCGGAGACGCCGGCCTCGGCAAAGGTCGCCATGCCGCCATGACAGGCGAGCGCCGCGCGCAACAGCAGGATCGCAACCCCCGCGCCGGAGCCTTCGCCGAGCCGCATGTTAAGGTCGAGCAAGGGGGCGAGCTCGAGCTCGCGCAGCAATTCGCGGTGGCCAAGCTCGGCCGACACATGTCCGGCGCGGCAATGCGCGAGGCTATCGGGCGCAAGCCGCGCCAGCGGCAGCACCGCCGCTGTCGCCACGAAGCCGTCGAGCAGCACCGGAATGCAGCGTGCGCGCGCTGCCAGCACGGCCCCCGCGATCGCCGCGAGCTCGCGTCCGCCGAGCGACATCGCGGTGACGAGCGGATCGTCGATCGCGCCGCGATGCAGCTTGAGCGCCGCATCGATCGTGGTGCGCTTGCGTATCAGCCCGGCATCGTCGACGCCGGTGCCGCGGCCGGCCCAGCGCACTCCGCGCCCGCCCATCAAGGCGGCGCACAGCGTCGCGGCGACCGTGGTGTTGGCGATGCCCATCTCGCCGACCACGAGCAGATCGCATTGCTCGGGCACCGTGCGCCAGCCGGTATCGAGCGCGACGAGGAAATCGGCGGCGTCCATCGCCGGTCCGGTCGTGAAATCGCGGGTCGGGCGCGCCAGCTCGAGCGGCTCGACGCGCAGCTCGGCGCCGGCAAGCCTGGCGATCTGGTTGATCGCAGCGCCGCCGGCGGCGAAGTTCGCCACCATCTGCGCGGTGACCTCGGAGGGATAGGCTGAAACGCCGCGCTCGGCGATGCCGTGATTGCCGGCGAACACGGCGATCGTGACGTGGTCGAGCCGGGGCATCTCACGCCGCTGCCAGCGCGCCAGCCAGATCGTAACCTCCTCCAGGCGGCCGAGGCTTCCCGGCGGCTTGGTCAGGTTCTGCTGGCGCTGCGTGGCGGCCGCGGCACTGGCCTCGTCGCCCTGCGGCAGGTCGCGACAAAAGCCGCGGATGTCGTCTAGAGTACTGAACTGCATGCGATTCCCTCGTCGAGCGGGCCGCAAGCTAATGCATGATCCGGAAACGTGTGAAGCGGTTTTCCCTCGCGACAAATGCGTAGCATTTGCGCGGAGATCATGCCCTAACAAGAAGCTAAAGCGCGATCAGATCGAGCCCGATCTCGTCGCGCTTTAGCCCAATTTCCAGGCCTTCACCATGAATCAATGGCTCGACGATCTCCGGACCGCGACCGCCTTCCTGACCCGCCTGCCGATGCCGCATCCGGACGGCGCGCGGACGGAGAGCTTTGCGCGGGCGCAGCGGCTGTTTCCCCTGGTCGGGGCCGCCATCGGGGCGGCGATCGGCCTGTTTTGCCTGCTGCTGCGGGCGATCGGTGTGCCGGATCTCGCCGCGGCGGCGCTCGCGCTCGGCGGCGGTGCGCTGCTCACCGGCGCGCTGCATGAGGACGGGCTCGCCGATGTCGCCGACGGGTTCGGCGGCGGCCGCGATGTCGCGACCAAGCTCGAGATCATGCGTGACAGCCGGCTTGGCACTTACGGCGCGCTGGCGCTGGTGGTGAGCTTTGCCGCCAAGCTCGCGGCTCTCGCGGCAATTCCGAATGGTCTCGTGGTGCAGAGCCTGATCGCGGCGCACGCGCTGGGCCGCGGCGTGCTGCCATGGATTGCGATCAGCCAGCCTTACGCGCGCAAGGACGGGCTCGCCGCCAATGCCGGAAGGCCTGATGGGACCATTGCCGTGGTCGCGGCCGGCATCGCGCTGCTGATCGCAATCCTCGCCTTGCCGTTCAGCAGCGCGCTGCTGGGGGCGATCGCGGCCGCTGTGAGCGCGCTGGTCATGGCGCTCGTGGCAAAGCGGCAGATCGGCGGCCAGACCGGCGATGTGCTTGGCGGTGCGGAGCAGGTAGCGGAAACCACGATCCTGGTACTGCTCGCGGCGCGGTTAGGTTAGAGCGTTTTCGAGCGAAGTGGAGACCGGTTCGCGTGAAGAAAACGCGTCAAAATGAAAGCGTGAGCGGAACATGGATCGCGAAACGCGTTTCTGGCTGATCCGTCATGCGCCGGTGGACGGTCCGCGCGGCGTGATCCACGCGCCGGATGCGCCCGCCGACCTCGGCGATGCCGCGGCATTCGCGTCGTTGCAGGCGAGACTGCCGGCCCACGCTCGCGCGGTCTGCAGTCCGGCGCGGCGCACCCGTGAGACCGCAGCAAAGCTCGGTCTCACGGCAACGGAGGACGACGCCTTTCGCGAGCAGGATTTTGGCGATTGGACCGGCCGGCGTCACAGCGAGATCGAAGCCGAGCTCGGCGCGGCCTATCGCGCGTTCTGGCAATCGCCGGGCAGCAACCGGCCGCCGCGCGGCGAAAGCTTTGCCGATCAGATCGCGCGGGCGCGGGCAGGGCTCGCGCGTCTGCCGTCCGGCGACGTCGTACTGGTCGTGCATTCCGGCACCATTCGCGCGATCCTTGCGATCGCGCTCGAGCTTGCCCCGGAGCTCGCGCTGCGCTTCGTCATCGATCCGCTGTCATTGACGCGGATCGACCGGCTGCCGGATGCCTGGCGTGTGGTCGCGGTGAACGGGCGCTGATAGCGCAGTGACTCTGCTTTACCTCGCCCCGCGTGCGGGGAGAGGTCGGAACGCATCGACAGATGCGTTCCGGGCGAGGGGGAGTCTCCGCGAGGCTAACTGGTACTGCGCGCGCGGAGAGGGCCCCTCACCCAAACCTTCTCCCCGTAAGAACGGGGCGAGGGAGTGCAGTCCCGTCGCGGTGTGACATTAGTTCGTTCGATCAACCGTTACCCATTCCGTCGCGCGCCGCGCAGGGTCGGCAGGCCGATGCCGGCGGCGTCGAAGCCGCCGTCGACGGCGAGGATCTGTCCGGTGATGTAGCTGGCGCGATCCGAGCACAGGAAGAAGATCGCTTCCGCCAGCTCCTCCTCCAGCCCATAGCGGTTGAGCGGGATGGCGTCATGATAGTCGGCGCGGATCTCCGGCGTGTGGACGGCCTTGGCCATCGCGGTCTCGACCGGCCCGGGCGCGACGCCGTTGACGCGGATGCCGAGCGAGGCGAGTTCGACCGCGAGCTGCTTGGTGAGATGCGCGAGGCCGGCCTTGCTGGTGCCGTAAGCCGAGCGCAGCGTCGAGGCGCGCACCGCCGAGATCGAGGTGATGTTGACGATTGCACCGCCGCCATGTTCCCGCATTAACGGCGCGGCCGCCTTGGTGCACAGGAACGGGCCGGTGAGGTTGACCGCCATGATCCGGCTCCAGTCGGCGTCCGAGGTCTCCAGCACCGGCGTGAACACGGCAATGCCGGCATTGTTGACCAGCGCGTCGAGCCGGCCGAACCGGTCCGTGATCGCAGAGATCGCGGCTGCCACGCCAGCGGCATCTGATACGTCGCAGGTGAGCGCCAGCGTGTCGTCGGGCTGCTTCAGCGCCGCGACCGCCGCGCGCAGCAATTCGCCCTCGATGTCGAGCAGCGCGACGCGCCAGCCGTCGGCGAGAAAGCGTTTCGCCGCGGCAAGCCCGATGCCACGCGCGGCGCCGGTCACGAGTGCGACTTTGGGGGAAGCGGAATTCATCGGATGGTCCATCGGTTCGGGCAGGAAGTCCCGACCGTCTGCGACCTTTACTCCGACGTGTCAACCCGACGGCGACACGCGGCATGCTCTCTCTCCGTCACCCTGAGGCGCGAGCGTAGCGAGCCTCGAAGGGTGCACGGCCACCAGCCGGGGAGTGTGGAGTATCGGCTTCCTACGGCACGCCGACCCTCTCGCCGCAATCCTGAAGAGCCCGCAAAGCGGCGCGTCTCGAAGGATGCACGGCCCCCAGCCCGGGCCGCCCATCCTTCGAGGATCGCACCGTGGCTTACGCTGCGAGTTCGGCAGAGGCGCGCTGCATGTTGGTGGACATGTCCTGCGTCACGATGCTCTGCTCCTCGACCGCGGCGGCGGTGGAGGTGATGTATTCGTTGACGCCGGCGATCGCCGCCTTGATCTCGGACAGCGAGCTCACGACTTCGGCGGCGATCGAGTTCAGCGCGTCGATTTCCGAGGAGATCGTGTCGGTCGCCTGCTTGGCCTGATTGGCGAGGCTCTTCACCTCGGAGGCAACCACCGCGAAGCCGCGGCCGGCTTCGCCGGCGCGCGCCGACTCGATCGTGGCGTTGAGCGCCAACAGGTTGATTTGCCCGGTGATGCTCGAGATCATCTCGACGATGCCGCTCATCGCCTGAGCTGCCGCATTGAGCTTCTGCGCCTGTCCGTCGGCAGCCTCGACCCGGCCGGTGGCGACCGCGGCGTTCTGCTTCGACTTGGTCATGGTTTCCGAGATCTCGCGGATCGAGGCGCTCATCTCCTCGCTGCCGGCGGCGACCGCCTCGATCAGGCCGCGCGCGCTGTCGGCCTTCTTGCGGCCGATCGCCTGCGCGGTGATGTCGGTGGCGTACTTCACCACCTTGTAGGGCTTGCCGTTGAGATCGAGGATCGGGTTGTAGGAGGCCTGGATCCAGATCTCGCGGCCGCCCTTGGCGATACGCTTGTATTCGGCGGCCTGGAATTCGCCGCGGTTCAGCGCGCCCCAGAACTCGCGGTAGCCGGCCGCGCTCGCCTCAGTGGGCTCGACAAACATGCTGTGATGCTTGCCCTGGATCTCGGCAAGCGAATACCCCATCGCGGCGAGGAAGTTCGGGTTCGCGGTGCGGATCGTGCCATCCATGTTGAACTCGATCACCGCCTGCGACTTGCCGATCGCATCGATCTGGCCGTCATTGTCGGCGGTTTTCACCTTCTGCTGGGTGACGTCGGTGGCGAACTTGACGACCTTGAACGGCTTGCCGCGATCGTCGAGGATCGGGTTGTAGGTGGCGAGGATCCAGATTTCCTTGCCGCCCTTGCCGAGCCGCTTGAATTCGCCGGCCTCGAACGTGCCCCGGTTCAGCCGTGCCCAGAAGTCGCGATAGGCCGCGCTGTCGCGGTCGGCCGGCGGCACGAACATGCTGTGGTGCTTGCCCTGGATCTCGGCGAGCGAGTAGCCGAGCGCGCTTAGAAAATTCTCGTTGGCATTGACGATGGTGCCGTCCATGTCGAACTCGATCACCGCCTGCGCCCGGCCGATCGCGGCGATCTTGCCGGCATCCTCCATGCTGTGGATCTTCTGTGCGGTGATGTCGGTGGCGAACTTGATCACGCCGACCGGCTTGCCACCCTTGTCAAGGATCGGGTTGTAGGAGGCCTGGATCCAGATCTCGCGGCCGCCCTTGGCGATGCGCCTGTATTGCGCGGCCTGGAATTCGCCGCGGTTCAGGTCGGCCCAGACCGCGCGATAGTCCTGGCTGTCGCGCGTGGCCGGATCGACGAACATGCTGTGGTGCTTGCCCTTGATCTCATCGAGCGTGTAGTCCATCGCATTCAGGAAGTTCTCGTTGGCGTCGACGATCGTGCCGTCGAGCTTGAACTCGATCACCGCCTGCGACTTGCCGATCGCGGCAGTCTGCGCCAGCGCATTCTCGATCTTGGCCTTGTTGCTGAAACTGAACATCAGGGCTCCGTGAAGGTCCAAATAAAAGGGATGGGGAAAAGCGGATCGCGGCAACTCACGGAAAGGTTGCAGCGAGCCGTTTAGCATCGGTAAAGCCTGTTGCTCGCGCGCGCTTGGCACGAACTGCATAACGCCAAGTTCCGCGCATGCATCCGCCTCAATTCGCAAAGGTTTTTTTCAGAGTGCACGTTATCATCCACGGGCAGCACGCGATGTTCACCGTAATCATACGGACGAAAATCGATGATGACTTTCGTCTGATGCGGGGTGATTGAAACGCGGCTAGTTCAGCGATGCTGATGGACCTATTACGAAGCCTGATATCGCCGGCCGCTTTTCACCGATCGATGCAGCGACGTGATTCGCGTGCTCGATGAATGTGCGTCGCGTTCGATGCTTGGTCCACGCCCGCCGACCGCAATAAGTATCGCCATAAAAATATCACGGCAAGAGATGTCGGAAGGGCGGTCCCGGCCTCGTCCTCCGGTCACTCATTCCATGATGGAGTTCCGATGTCGCTTACCCTGCATTACCATCCGCTGTCCTCGTTCTGCTGGAAGGCGCTGATTGCGCTCTACGAGAACGGCACGCCATTCACGCCGAACGTGGTCAATCTCGGCGATCCTGCCGAGCGCGCGGCGCTGCTCGCGCTGTCGCCGATCGGCCGCTTTCCCGTGCTCCGCGACGAGACGCGGGATGAGACGGTGCCGGAATCGAGCATCGTCATCGAATATCTCGACCGGCATTATCCCGGTGCCGTCAGGCTGATCCCCGAGGACCCGGACCTCGCGCTGCAAATCCGGCTGCGCGATCGCTTCCTCGATCTCTATGTCCACCTGCCGATGCAGAAGGTCGTCGGCGACCGGCTGCGGCCTGCGGACAGCAAGGATCCGCATGGCGTCGCCGAGGCGCGGGCGCAACTCCGCACCTCCTATGCGATCCTGGATCAGCAGCTCGATCCGCAACGCGCGCGTGGCGGCTGGATGATGGGCGAGCATTTCTCGTTGGCCGATTGCGCGGCCGCGCCGACGATGTTCTACGGCAACAAGGTCGAGCCGTTCGGAGATGGCCATCGGCATCTGGCCGCCTATCTCGAGCGGCTGATGGCGCGGCCGTCCTTCGCGCGCGTGCTGAGGGAGGCCGAGCCCTATTTCGGCATGTTCCCGCGGGAAACCTGACGCAAGCCGGCCTCCGACCCGGTTCCAAAAATAAATCGTGGCGGGATGTCGCTTTCGCGCCGCCCCGTTCGTCATCTCGCTGAGGCCCGGGTTTCCGGAGCGCCGGCCGCTCCGGGGCCCCGGGCGATACGTGTGGGAGACGACATGGCTGCAGCTGGCAACAGGGCGGAGATCATCCGCTCCCTCTTCGCCGCCTACCTCGCCAATGACCGCGCGAGCGTGGAGGCGGCGTTCGCCGAGGATTTCCGCTTCTCGACGCCCTATGGCGAGAACATCGACAAGCCGACCTATTTCGCCAAGTGCTGGCGCGACTCCGGCTGGATCGGCCGCCACGAGATCGAGCGCATCATGGTCGACGGCGTCGAGGCCTTCGTCACCTATCGCTGCGTCGCCCGCGACGGCAAGAGCTTTCGCAACACCGAGTTCTTCGTGTTCGACGGCGACAAGGTGTCGCGCATCGACGTCTATTTCGGCCCGTCGCACCAGGACGGCGAACTTGTCAGGCAAGACCGCTGAGGGCTGTGGCGAGCGATGCAATGACCTCCCAAATAATTTCGCTTGGCCTGTCGGCGTGGCAAGCCCCGCGTCGTCCTTGAGACGAGCACCGGAGATACCGGCAAAGCAGCTGAATACAAGACAACGGAGCAGGACGATGAAGTTCATGGTGATCGTGAAGGCGAACAGGGACACCGAGGCCGGCGTGATGCCGAGCACCGAGCTGCTCGCGGCGATGGGCAAGTTCAACGAGGAGATGGTCAAGGCCGGCGTTATGCAGGCCGGCGAGGGGCTGCATCCGACCAGCAAGGGTGCCCGCGTCAAATATGCCGGCGGGCAGAGCACGGTGTCGCGCGGCCCGTTCGGCCTGAGCAGCGATCTGGTCGCCGGCTTCTGGCTGATCGAGACCAAGTCGCTCGATGAAGCGATCGACTGGATGAAGCGCGCGCCGTTCGACGGCGGCTCCGAGATCGAAATCCGCCAGGTGTTTGCCGCGGAGGATTTCGGCGAGGCGCTGACGCCCGAGCTGCGCGAGCGGGGAGAGCGCCTGCGTGCGCAGGTGGGCAAGAAATGACACCCGACGTCATTCCGCGATATCGCACCGGCGATGCGCCCGGAATACATGATCATCGTCGCAAGTCGTGGATTCCGGGCCGGCGCCGCGTGGGGCTTCCCGGCATGACGAGGGTGAAGATTGCGAGTTACTCAACAGGCAAGGAAGTCCGACCAATGCGTTTCATGATGCTGATGATCCCGCTCGGCTACGAGTCCGCGCCGGCCAAGCTCGAGCTCGACCCCGAACGGGTCGCCGCGATGATGCGGTACAATCAGGCGCTGAAGGACGCCGGCGTGCTGATCACGCTGGAAGGCCTGCATCCGCCGGCCGCCGGCGCGCGCGTCAAGTTCGACACCGGCGTGCCGGTCGTGATCGACGGCCCGTTCACCGAGGCCAAGGAAGTGATCGGCGGCTTCTGGATGATCGAGGTCGCCTCGCGCGCCGAGGCAATCGAATGGGCCAGGAAGTGCCCGGCCACCGCGAACGAGATGATCGAGATCCGCCAGGTGCAGGAGATGGCCGATTTCTCCGAAGAGGTGCAGCAGGCGGCCGCCACCTTCGAGCATCCGCAGGGCGGCTGGGGCAAGGCGCTGCGCTGAACATTCAACGAGAAACGATGCCGCTTCAAAGCGTCACCGTATCACCGAACCATCGTCCACCAACAACGACCACAACGGAGACGCAACATGAGCACCAACACCTTCCTCGCCGTCTATCTCGGCGGCGGTAAAACCGGCTCGCGGATGGCAGCCTGGAACGCGCTGCCCGAGGCCGAACGCCGTGCCAAGGAGCAGCAGGGCATGGCGGCCTGGGGCGCCTGGGTCGAGAAGCATCATGACGTGATCGTCGAGATGGGCGGACCGCTCGGCAAGACCAAGCAGGTCGGGCAGGGCGGCGTCACCGACATCGCCAATCTGATGACCGGTTTCACCGTGGTGCGCGCGCCCTCGCATGAAGCGGCGGCAAAGCTGTTCGAGAACCACCCGCATTTCTCGATCTTCCCGGGCGAGGCCGTGGAGATCATGCCGGTGCTACCGATCCCGGGCCGCTAAGGCGGGAGAATTCACCTCCCCTTGAAAAGGGGGTCGCTTTGCTCGCCAGAGCAAAGCGGGTGGGATCTGCTCTCCCCGCATACAGCGTCGACTGCGGCTGACCCCCTTTCAGGGGGAAGGAGAAGATCGAGCCATGCTTGAGCCGGGCTACTGCCGTCAAGCGCGTGCAGCGAGGCCGCGTCACACCCGTTAATCTTGATTGACGCGGCGCCGCCCCGCTAGTGACCTTTACCGCGGGCTCATGTAAAAGCCGTTCACATGAGCTGGCGCAAGGACCAAGGCCGCGCCGAGCGCGGCTATCATCACGGCAATCTCAAAGAGGCGTTGCTGCAGGCCGCCCTCGACCTGATCTCGAAGAAGGGGCCGGCCGGCTTCACCTTCGCCGATGCCGCGCGGATGGCCGGCGTCAGCCCGGCCGCGCCGTACCGCCACTTCCGCGACCGCGACGAGTTGATCGCCAGCATCGCGCAGCGCGGCTTCGAGCAGTTCGAATCGCTGCTGACGCAGGCCTGGGACGACGGCCGCCCCGATACCGTCACGGCGTTCGAGCGGGTCGGCAAGGCCTATCTCGCCTTCGCCCGCGAGGAGCCCGCGTTCTATTCCGCGATGTTCGAATCCGGCCTGCCGGTCGATTCCAATCCGACCTTGATGGCCGCAAGCGAGCGCGCCTTCGCGATCATCCGCGCCGCCGCCGAGCGGCTCGCGGCACTGGCGCCGCCCGGCATGCCGCGTCCGCCGGCGATGATGATGGCGCTACACATCTGGGCGATGTCGCACGGCGTCGCTTCGCTGTTCGGCCGCGGCGATGCCGCGCGGCGCAAGCTGCCGATGTCGCCGGAGGATCTGCTCGAGGCCGAAGTGCTGATCTATCTGCGCGGCCTCGGCTTCCCGACCGACCGCCGGCCTGGAACCGCGGCCGCCGACGACAAGCCGGCCGGCGAAAGGTCTGGTCCCTGGGGCAAGCCGAAATAAGGTTCAACGGCCAAGCCAAAAATAATCCGAGGGGTGCGTCACCCGCGCTGCTTGACTTTCCCAAGGGATCGGCTACCTATGTAAATGTTATTTACATTCACAACGGCGTGATGCCGTGATGGAGAAGGAAATGGCCTACACCGCTGATGTCAATCGCTGGCGCGGCCCCGTCGAAGAGCCCTACCGTCCCTACTTCTACGCGACGCCGTGGCATCCCCTGAAGATCGCCGGGATCATCCTCGGCTTCATGATCTGGTGGCCGATCGGCCTCGCCCTTCTCTTTTTCACACTCGGGAGCAGAAAGATGGCCTGTTGGAGTCACAACGACATGGATCGCTGGCAGAACAAGATGGAGCGGATGCAGGACAAGATGGAGCGGATGAAGAGCCGCATGGAGCGCCGCGGCTTCCCGTTCGGCGGCTTCGGTCCGCCCTCCAGCGGCAACCGTGCCTTCGACGAGTACCGCCAGGACACGCTGCGCCGTCTCGAGGAGGAGCAGGTCGAGTTCAAGAACTTCCTCGATCGCCTGCGCCACGCCAAGGACAAGGAAGAGTTCGACGCCTTCATGGCGCAGCACAAGACCCGTCCGACCCCGCCGACCGACCAGCCGCCGCAGAGCTGATCGCGCGAGGCAAGCGCTAGCCTTCAGGCGATGTGCCCCCATAGAACCTGATGGCCCTGAGCCGCCCGTTTGCGATGAGCAAGCGGGCGGTTTGCATTTTGGGATGGTGACGCCCACTCTATCGTTTGGGATCCGGACGATGAGGTGAAGACTATGGCGGGATCAGCGACAGTGACGGCCGGCGAGCTCTGGCTTGCGATCCGGCGCGAGGCGGAGGCGGCGATCGCTGCCGATCCATTCCTCGAGGCGTCGGCCGCCTTCATTCTCGATCAGGGCGACCTCGGCGGGGCGCTCGCTTTTCTGATCGGCCGGCATATCAGCCGCGCGGAAGAGGATCGCGCACAGTTCGCGCGGACCGCCCGCGAAGCCTATGCGGCCGAGCCCGTGCTGGTCGATGCCGCGGCCACCGATCTCACGGCCATCGTGCGCCGTGATCCCGCGATCACGGGCTTCCTGCCGCCGCTGCTCAACTTCAAGGGCTTCGTCGCGCTGCAGGCCTGGCGGGTGTCGAACTGGCTGTGGCGCCAGGACCGCCCCGACCTTGCGCTCATGATGCAAAGCGCGACGGCGGACCAATTGCAGATCAGCATTCACCCGTCGGCCCGGATTGGAACGGCGGTTTTCCTCGATCACGGCACCGGCATCATCATCGGCGCGCTGGCCTCGGTCGGCGACGAGGTCACGATTTTGCAGAACGTCACCATCGCGCGGCATCAGGATGATCCGCGCCGCGCGCCGAAGATCGGCCACGGCGTGCTGCTCAGCGCCGGCGCCACGGTGATCGGACATCTCTCGATCGGCGATTTCGCCAGGATCGGCGCCGGCGCGCTGGTGACGACGGATGTGCCCGCCGGCTGCACCGCCATCGGCGTGCCCGCGCGGCTGACCAATTGCGCGGAGGCGGGCACGCTTTCGTGAGGTGAGCACCCCTCTCAGGCACCCTCTCCCCTTGTGGGAGAGGGTGGGGTGAGGGGTGGCCCCGGGCGAGACGGCGAGAGATAGGGCAATCGTTGATCAGCGTGCGCAGCGGGCGTCGCTAATCCTCATGGAGAGCGGAGCAAGCGGTACCCCTCTCCCCAACCCTCCCCCACAAGGGGGAAGGGAGTCCGACTAGCGCGCTCGCCTCACTGCGTGATGCGACGGGACCGTCGCCGCCTTACATATTCGACCCATGGATCGCGTCAGTCACCGCATCGGTGACTTCCTTCGTCGTCGCCTTGCCGCCGACGTCGGGCGTCAGCACGCCGGCCGCGCACACCTTCTCGACCGCGGCCATCAGGCGCGCCGCGGCGTCCTTCTCGCCGAGATGCTCCAGCATCTGTGCACCGGTCCAGAACGTCGCGACCGGGTTGGCGATGCCCTTGCCGGTGATGTCGAAGGCCGAGCCGTGGATCGGCTCGAACATCGAGGGATAGCGGCGCTGCGGGTCGATGTTGCCGGTCGGCGCCACGCCGAGGCTACCGGCCAGCGCGCCGGCGAGGTCGGAGAGGATATCGGCGTGCAGATTGGTTGCGACGATGGTGTCGAGGCTCTTCGGATTGAGCGTCATCCGCACCGTCATGGCGTCGACCAGCATCTTGTCCCAGGTGACGTCGGGGAAGTCCTTCGCTACCTCGGCCGCGATCTCGTCCCACATCACCATGCCGTGGCGCTGCGCGTTCGACTTGGTCACCACGGTGAGGAATTTGCGCGGCCGCGACTGCGCGAGCTGGAACGCATAGCGCATGATCCGCGTCACGCCGACCCGGGTGAAGACAGCGACTTCGGTGCCGACCTCTTCCGGCAGGCCCTTGTGCGCGCGGCCGCCCATGCCGGCATATTCGCCTTCGGAATTCTCGCGCACGATCACCCAGTCGAGATCGCCGACGCCGACATTGCGCAGCGGCGAGGCGACGCCGGGCAGGATCTTGGTCGGCCGCACATTGGCGTATTGGTCAAAGCCCTGGCAGATCGGCAGCCGCAGGCCCCACAGCGTGATGTGGTCGGGCACATCGGGTGCGCCGACCGCGCCGAAATAGATCGCGTCGAATTTCTTCAGCTCCGCGAGCCCGTCGGCCGGCATCATCACGCCGTGCTTCTTGTAATAGTCCGAGCCCCAGTCGAAGGTCTTGACGTTGAAGCTGATGTCGCCGCTGCGTTTTGCGAGAGCCTCCAGCACGCGGACGCCCGCGGAGATCACTTCGGGGCCGATGCCGTCGGCGGGGATGGCGGCGATGGAATGGGTACGCATGGGTTGTCTCCGGATGAGTGGTTAGCGGGTTCGCATGGGATTTGGTTGCGGTTCGGATTGTGCCGGCGCGCTCTGCGCGCGCGACAGCAGCAGCGTGAGCACGGCCGAGAGCACCAGGAGGCCGGCGACGAAATAAAGACCGCCGTCGAAACTGCCGGTGCGTTCCTTGATCCAGCCGATCATCGCCGGCCCGACGAAGCCGCCGAGATTGCCGATCGAGTTGATGGTGGCGATCCCGGCCGCGGCGGCCGAGCCGGACAAGAACATGGTCGGCATGCTCCATAGCGGCGGCTTCGACGAGGAGATGCCGATATTGACCAGGGTCAGCGCCGCGATCACGGCGGCAAGGCCGGTCCACAGCCCGGCGAGCGCAAGTCCCGCCGCGGCCATCAGGCAGGCCAGCACCACGTGCCAGGTGCGCTCGCCGGTGCGGTCGGAATGTCGCGCCCATAGCACCATTGCGATGACGGCAACCGTCGCCGGTACGGCGTTGAGGAAGCCGACCTGGATCGACGACAGGCCGAACGCCTTGATGATCTGCGGCGCCCACACCCCAAGTGTGTAGAGCCCGGCCGAGGTGCCGAAATAGACCAGAGCCAGCGCCAGCACCCGCGGGTCGGCGAGGCCGCGCCAGATGCTGTGGCTTGCGGTCGTGGCCTTGCCGTCGTTCTCGACCTTCATGGTCTTGACCAGCCAGGCGCGCTCGTCGTCGGCCAGCCATCTGGCCTGCTCCGGCCGGTCGGTCAGGAAGCCCAGCACGACGAAGCCGAGCAGCACGGCGGGCACGGCCTCCAGCACGAACAGCCATTGCCAGCCCTTGAAGCCGAGCAGTCCGTCCATCTCCAGCAGCGCACCGGAGAGCGGCGAGCCGAGCACGGTCGACAGCGGCGCCGCCGCCATGAACAGCGCGGTGACGGCGGCGCGCTGCCGCGCCGGGAACCAGTAGGAGAGATAGAGGATGATGCCGGGGAAGAAGCCTGCTTCGGCGGCGCCGAGCAGGAAGCGCAGCACGTAGAAGCTAGTCGCGCCCTGCACCAGCGCCATCGCCGCCGAGACCAGGCCCCAGGTGATCATCACCCGCGCGATCCAGATCCGCGCGCCGATCTTGTGCAGGATGATGTTGGAGGGCACTTCGAACAGGAAGTAGCCCCAGAAGAAGATACCGGCGCCGAAGCCATAGACGGTCGGCGACAGGCCGATGTCCTTGTTCATGGTCAGCGAGGCGAAGCCGATATTGACGCGGTCGATGAACGCCACGAAGTACAGCAGCATGATGAACGGCACGATGCGCAGTGAGATCTTGCGCAATACGCGCGCGCCAAGCTGGCTTTCCATGGGCTTCTTCCCCCGGGTTCGTCTTGTTTGTTGGGACGGCGCCTGTCGCGCGCCATCGGAAAGCCTAGAAGCTCGCGCCCTTCCGCTTCAACCCACGCCGGTTTATACAAAAAAATGATATAATCGGACCCGGTCTCACTTGGCGTCGTGCCCGGCCATGTGCGGGGCATCCACGTCTTGGCGGCAAAGAAAGACGTGGATGGCCGGGACAAGCCCGGCCATGACGAACGCGGGGCATAAGGAAGCGACATCTTGGAACTGCACCAGCTTCGCTGCTTCGTTGCGGCTGCCGAGGAACTGCATTTCGGCCGCGCGGCGCAGCGCCTGCAGATGATGCCGTCGGCGCTGGGCCGCCACATCAAGCTGCTGGAAGAGGATCTCGGGGTGCGGCTGTTCGCGCGCACCACGCGCGCGGTGTCGCTGACCGAGGACGGCGCTGTGCTGCTGCGCGAGGGCCGCGCGCTGCTCGGCCGCGCTGAGGCGATCGAGAACGGCTTTCGCCGTCGGCTGCGCAAGCCGCAGGCGCGCCGCTTCCGGATCGGCGCGATCGACAGCGCGGCGGCCGGCCTGCTGCCGCCGCTGCTGCGCGACCTCCGCGCCGCCCATCCTGATGTTGCCGTGCAACTGCTCGAGGAGAAGACCATCCGGTTGCTGCCGAAGCTGCTGTCGGGCGCGCTCGACCTTGCGTTCGTGCGCCCGCCGGAGCGGCCCGACCGCCGCATCGAGTTTGTCCCGCTGCTGCAGGAGACCGCCGTGGTGGCGCTGTCGCACAAGCACGCGCTGGCGCGGCGCAAGCAGATCGTGCTGCCCGACATCGCGGATCAGCCCCTGATCGTGCCGGAACGCCGCTCGCGGCCGCACAGCCACGATCTGACGACAAAACTGTTCGCCGAGGCCGGGCTGACGCCGCGTATCCAGGAGATCGCCGACGAGAAGCAGACCATCGTCAACATGGTCGCAGCAAGGCTCGGCGTTGCCATCGTGCCGCGCTGGACCGCACGGATGGCGATATCAGGCGTCCGCTTTGTGCCGCTCCGCCTGAAGCGCGGCAGCAGCGCCGGCCGCCTGCCGCTCGCCGCCGCCTGGCTGAAAGGCTCCCGCGATCCGGTACGCGACCAGGTGATCGCGGTGCTTGAGGCAAGGTTGAAGAGTTACGCGCGCGAGGCGTGAACACGTCTCTCTCTCTCTCTCTTCATTCCGGGGCGTGCGAAGCGCGAGCTCGGAATCCATTCCACCACGCGTTTTGCGGATCGATGGATTCGGGACCTGTGTTGCAAAACGCGGAGCCTCTGTCTTCAACCAATGGAAGGATCATTCGATTTTTCAACCGTGTCGTCGCGAGGCGTGGAGCGCGGTAGTGCCTGTGCCCATTTCGGCGGCAGAAAGTTCCTCGATCAACTGAAACGCATGGTGCGGAAAGTTCCACCACGATCCCGTTCTGTTTCGACCTAATGTGAATCGCGGCGCGATGCTTGCAAGAACCAAAGCAGTTTGATCTCACGCTGTTGCATCGATGTTCCGCTTCAACGGATACGATTGCAGTGCGCCGCCACATAAGCGCCCTTTGTTACTTCTTGAATGCATGTCGAGTAACAACCGAAATCCCGAGCCGCATCATGGCGGCTTTGGACCAAGGGAAAGTGATGATGTGGACAGCCCGACACTGCTCGATCCGTCTGCTTGTTGTGCTTGCGACGGCAGTCTCCTCACTCCCAGCCATGGCTCAGGTGAGCAAGGGCAGTCCTTCCGCCGTGGCACCCGCAGCGCCCGCCGCACCAACTGCGGCACCGGCCTCGTCGAGCAAGGTCTCATTAGGTGCCATTCGGTGGGACAATTGGAGTCTCGACAGTCCCTATGGGCAGGTCCTAGCCGACCCTGGATTGCGCGCGCGCGCTCCGTATTACACAGAGCGTCTGCCGAACGGAAATCTCGGTTTTCCCGGAAACACCGAACGAGCACTGAATGCGGACGTGCATTACGCGAAGTCCGCAGGCTTGGATTATTTCATCTTCGGCTACTACCTGGAGAGTTCGTCCTGGGGACGCGATCCCAGTCGAGCCGTGGCGCTCAATCGGGCGTTGGGAAATTTTCTTCGGCTTCCAGACAAGCTCGGCATCAAATACGCGCTGAATTTCAACCTGTCATTCCCCCCTCGTGATGTGCCGATGGTGAGTGATGCAATCAGCAAAGCGGTAGCCGGGCCGGATTACATGCGGGCGAGCGACGGCTCGGCGCCTGTGTTCTTCCTGCTTGGTACGATGACCCCGTGGATAAAGGGGCTTGGGGGTGAAGAGGGTACAAAGGCGGCCCTGAAGGATATGAGGGATCGGGTCAAGGCCGCGACCGGCCGAGATCTCTACCTGGTTGCCTTGCTCTTCAACCTGTCCGAGACGGAGCCCGTTGCTCACAGGATAGGATTTGATGCGGCGAGTACATATGCGACCGCCCTTGGGTCGAATGGAAAATCCCTGCCGTACGCCAGTTGCGCGGCTCTTGCACAGAAAGCCTGGCAAGCCGAAGCCCAGAATGGTTCTGGAGGCTTCCTGCCAACCGTGACGCTTGGCTGGGATTATCGACCGGCTTTGCGCGATCCTCAGGAACTGAAAACTCGCAAGCCGAATCCGGACTGGTGTCAACCTGCCACCGATGAGGAATGGACACGGCAAATCCGTGCTGCAATCAGTCAGGCGGCCAACAATCCGCGCAACGGTCGCTTCAAGAGCGTTGTGATCTATGCCTGGAACGAGAGCTCCGAAGGCGGCTGGATTCAGCCGACGCTGTCTGAAGGCGTGCGGCGTCTCAAAGTGATCGCCAACGCGGCGGGCCGACGCCCGACACTTCCGCCGTTCAAGCTGGTGTGGCCGACGCGGATCGATCCGAAGGCGTGTGCCGTCGGTTCGTCATCGATCTCAACTACAACGGCTGGCGCCGGATGCAAATCGGCCAGTGATTCGATGACAACTGCGTGGCCATGTCCGCCAGGCATGCAGATTGCAGGCGAGGAATTGCGCCAAGCACCGTCGGAGGATGGAGAAAAAATACCGCTTATCTGGCAGGAGAGGCTCTGCACGCCACAGGGCAAACAGCAGCGATCAGTTAATTGAGTCAATATCGACAGGGGGTTCCCAATGGATGAAGTCTGGAGTGATGAGAATACCTTCGTGATCAACAACATGAAGTTTGGCCTGATCAGGCAGAACTTCAATGATGCCAGGACGACGAAGGATTCCATCGCGATCATCAAGAACCGCGGGATGATTGATCGCTACAAAAGCCTCATTCGCGAGAACGGGGTTACCAATATCCTGGAATTCGGCATCTTCGAAGGTGGTTCGGCTTTGCTTCTTGCCGCGATCGAGGAACGTATCAAGTTCGTCGGGATCGATATCAGACCTGCGAGCCCAGCGGTGCTTGGCCTGATCCGCGACCACGGTCTGACGGACCGCGTCAAATTATACTACAATACGTCGCAAGGCGACACCGCGCGCGTCCAGACCATCATCAGGACGGAATTCCCCGGCCAGCGAATAGATATGATTATCGACGACGCCTCGCATCAATACGAGCTCTCGCGAGCAAGCTTCGAGGCGTCCTTCCATTATCTCAAGAGCGATGGTCTCTATCTGATCGAAGATTGGGCCTGGGCTCATTGGGAGGAGCCCTATCAGACGCAGCAATGGACCGATATGCCCGCCCTCACCAATCTGATCTTCGAGCTCGTCATGCTCTGTGGGAGCCGGCCCGATATCATTTCGGAAATGAGCGTTCAGAAGGCGATAGCCATTTTCCGCAAGGGCGAACAAGAGGTCGGAAACTTCAGCCTGTCAAAGCTCTACCGTCATCGCAACAGGTGGACCCCCGCACTGTGACGATGCGCCCGGCTCTTGCCGGAGAGCACACGAGCTCGATCGCTTCCCCCACAACGCGTTATGCCCGGCCTTGCGCCGGGCATTCACGTCTTGGCTGCATAAAAGGAAGACCTGGACGGCCGCCGGGACGAGCCCGGCCATGACGATGACTGAGCCGAAAGGAATCCCCGCGTCTTGGAACTGCACCAGCTTCGCTGCTTCGTGGCGGCTGCTGAGAACTGCGTTTCGGGCGCGCGGCGCTGCGCCTGCAGACGATGCCGTCGGCGCTCGGCCGCCACATCAAGCTGCTGGCGATCGAGAACGGCTTTCGCCGTCGGCTGCGCAAGCCACAGGCGCGCCGCTTCCGGATCGGCGCGATCGACAGCGCGGCGGCCGGCCTGCTGCCGCCGCTGCTGCGCGACCTCCGCGCCGCCCATCCTGATGTTGCCGTGCAACTGCTCGAGGAGAAGACCATCCGCCTGCTGCCGAAGCTGCTGTCTGGCGCGCTCGACCTCGCCTTCGTGCGCCCGCCGGAGCGGCCCGACCGCCGCATCGAGTTTGTCCCGCTGTTGCAGGAGACCGCCGTGGTGGCGCTGTCGCACCAGCACGCGCTGGCGCGGCGCAAGCAGATCGTGCTGCCCGACATCGCGGATCAGCCCCTGATCGTGCCGGAGCGCCGCTCGCGGCCGCACAGCCACGATCTGACGACAAAGCTGTTCGACGAGGCCGGGCTGACGCCGCGTATCCAGGAGATCGCCGACGAGAAGCAGACCATCGTCAACATGGTCGCAGCAAGGCTCGGCGTCGCCATCGTGCCGCGCTGGACCGCACGGATGGCGATCCCCGGCGTCCGCTTTGTGCCGCTCCGCCTGAAGCGCGGCAGCAGCGCCGGCCGCCTGCCGCTCGCCGCCGCCTGGCTGAAAGGCTCCCGATCGCTGTGCTCCAGGCACGGTTGAAGAGTTACGCGCGCGAGGCGTGAGGGCGCTTCGTTGCGTGATGCCTCGACGGCCGATGAATGATTTTGGCCGGTTGACCTAGGTCAACACGACCTGCGCTGGCCAGGGTGAGCGTGCCCGGCATGGCGAAGCGTCAGGACTGGGTCATGATCGCAGGGTGCGTCGCTACCGCTTTGGCGGTGGTGGCGCTCGTCGCCCTTTTCTCTGCCTGAGCTGTGTCGCCCCCGTAGTGTTACGGGGATGTCCAGCTAGGTCCCGGAGATAACTGGGTAATTCCCAAAGCTCGAACACCGCTGGCACAAACTGCACTGGCTTGCCGAGTTCCTCCCGGCATAGCTTCCCCTTCCAACGTAGGGCGGCGTTATGGGCAACCTACTTTACAGCGTGTTTGTCGTACTGATGGGGCTAAGCCCGGTCATCCTCGTGGCGATTGCCATGTTCATAAATTGAGGGCCAGGGCTGTGTCTTTCGGCGTGCCAACCACTGATCCATTCCGCTGGCGTGCTTAGTTAATAAATCCGCGATGCTTTAACCTGGTGAAAGGTTGGCGTCAGCGCGGGCGTGTACGCTCGCGCCCATGAATTGGGACCTGCTGTATTTCCGCCTCTCGCTCGTCTGGATGGCGATCACCGCTGCCATGCTGGTCTATGTGCTGGTCGCATAGGGCTGCCTCTTCGCATAGGGCAGCCTCTCCGTCGCCGAAGGCGTTCCGCCGGTATTTTCCCCACGCCAATCGGTGATTTGCCGACGGACAACTCAGCAAAACGTGTCAAGTCCCCGCACGGAGCCCATGGGGGCGATCGACACCCGGCTTTCCCGCGCCCTCAGTTCAAGAGAGGGCGGATTGAAAAGTCAAAGCTCGGGCAATTCATATCGCGAGAGCGCAGAAGTTCGTCTTACTCGCGGCTCCACACACTCAGTGTCGTCCCGGCGAAAGCCGGGACCCATAACCACAAATGCCGATTGTTACGCACCGTTGGAATAACGAGTCCCGTCAACAACACCCGCCGCGGCGCATGGGTCCCGGCCTGCGCCGGGACGACACTGAATTTGAGGCGCGCAGGCGGGCCTCGCAATCTGCACCACGGATTCGCCGTTGTCTCGGCCTTCGCCAGGACGACGCGGAGAGAACTGCGCACGGGTCTGCCTTCGCTCCGGCGCAGGTAGCCAACGGTTCCCATCCAGGCAGGTTTCCGGCAAAGCTGTTTCCGGCAAAGCTGTCGACCGGGACGTCACTCTGCCGGCGCGGCTCAAATCTCCCCGGTTTTGCGGGTCCGCCATGAGTTCCTCCTTTGTAGACTCGCGTTATGTTATAATATAACAGTCGTTCCATGGCGCATACGCATACCCACGAGGACCACCATCACGGCCACGCCCCCCACGGGCACAGCCACGCCCCGCACGCGCATCCGGCGCAGGCCGCGCACTGGTCGATCCTGCGCATGCCCGTGCCGGGCCGACTGCTCGCGGCGCTCGCGGTCAGTGCCTGCCTGTGGGCTGTCGTCTGGCTGGCGATGAGGTGAGACCGGTGGCTGCTCTTGTTACCTTCCGTGACGTCACGCTCGGCTATGACCGCCACCCGGCGGTGCATCATCTCAATGGCGCCGTCGAGGCCGGTGCGCTGCTCGCCGTGATCGGCCCGAACGGCGCCGGCAAGTCGACCCTGCTGCGCGGCATCGCCGGCGTGCTCAAGCCGCTGTCCGGCGTGATCGATCTCGACGGGCTGGATCATCGCGACATCGCCTATCTGCCGCAGTCTGCCGACATCGACCGCAGCTTCCCGATCTCGGTGTTCGATTTCGTCGGCACCGGGCTGTGGCGCTCCACCGGGTTCTTCGGCGGCATCGGCAAGGCCGCGCGCGAGAAGATTTTGGCGGCGCTCGCCGCCGTCGGCCTCAACGGATTCGAGAACCGCCCGATCGGCACGCTGTCCGGCGGCCAGACCCAGCGCATGCTGTTCGCGCGCGTGCTGTTGCAGGACGCCCGGCTGATCGTGCTCGACGAGCCGTTCAACGCCATCGACGCCAAGACCACCGCCGACCTGCTGGCGCTGGTGAAGCGGTGGAACGGCGAGGGGCGCACCGTGCTGGCGGCGCTGCATGACCTCGACATGGTGCGCAACAATTTCCCGGAGACGCTGCTGCTGGCGCGCGGCCCGGTCGAATGGGGACCGACCGCCGAGGCGCTGACGGCGGACAATCTGATGGTCGCGATGCGGATGTGCGAGGCGTTCGACGATAGCGCCGCGGCCTGCGCCGCTGATCCACGCTCGCGGGCCGCCTGACGCCGATGCTATCCGACGCGCTGGTCACGCCCTTCACCGAATTCGAATTCATGCGCCGCGCGCTGGCGGCGGTGATCGCGCTGTCGCTCGGCGGTGCGCCGATCGGCGTGTTCCTGATGCTGCGGCGGATGAGCCTGGTCGGCGACGCCATGGCGCATGCGATCCTGCCGGGGGCGGCGATCGGCTTCCTGCTGTCCGGGCTCAACCTGTTCGCGATGACGACCGGCGGCCTGATCGCGGGCTTTGCCGTGGCGCTGCTCGCCGGCCTCGTCGCCCGCACCACCGAATTGAAGGAGGACGCCTCGCTTGCGACCTTCTATCTGGTCTCGCTCGCGCTCGGCGTCACCATCGTGTCCATCAAGGGCACCAATATCGACCTGCTGCACGTGCTGTTCGGCAACATCCTGGCGATGGACGACCAGACGCTGCTGGTGATCGCGTTCAACGCCACCCTCACGCTCCTGGTGCTCGCGGTGATCTATCGCCCGCTGGTGATCGAATGCGTCGATCCGGTGTTTTTGCGCACCGTGAGCCGGGCCGGCGCGCCGGCGCATCTCGCCTTCCTCGCGCTGGTCGTGGTCAACCTCGTCAACGGCTTCCACGCGCTCGGCACGCTGCTCGGCGTCGGACTGATGATCCTGCCCGCGGGCATTGCGCGGTTCTGGTCGCGCGACATCACCACCATGATCTGCATCGCGGTGGCGAGCGCGATGCTGTCGGGCTATGCCGGACTCGTGCTGTCGTACCAGACCCGGATTCCCTCAGGCCCCGCGATCATCCTGGTTGCGGCGGGGCTCTATATTGTGTCGCTGCTGTTCGGCAATGTCAGCGGCCTGGTGCGGCAGCTGTTTCCCGGCCGCCATCTCGAGGCGTGAGTACGATGCGGCGATTGTTCGGTTTGATTGGTCTGGCGCTGCTGCTGGCGAGTGGACCGGCGCGCGCCGCCGAACGCATCAATGTCGTCGCGAGCTTCTCGATCCTCGCCGACATGGTGCGCAATGTCGGCGGCAATAATGTCGACGTGACGGCGCTGGTCGGGCCCGACGGCGACGCGCATGTCTACGCGCCGACGCCGGCGGATGCCAAGAAGGTCGCCGACGCCAAGCTCGTGGTGATTAATGGTCTCGGCTTCGAGGGCTGGATGCCGCGGCTGCTGCAGGCCTCGGGCAGCAAGGCACCGGTCGCGGTGGCGACCAAGGGGATCATGCCACGGAAGATGGGCGGCCATGACGATCCGCATGCCTGGCAATCCGTGGCCAATGCGAAGATCTACGTCGTCAATATTCGCGACGGGCTGATCGCCGCGGCCCCCGACCAGACAGCCATCTTCAAGGCCAATGCCGACGCCTATCTGGCCAAGCTCGAGGCGCTCGACCGCGAGGTGCATGAGGCGGTGGCGAAAGTGCCGGAGGCGCGGCGCAAGGTGATCTCGACCCATGGCGCCTTCGGCTATTTCGCTGACGCCTACGGCGTCACGTTCTTCTCGCCGCTCAGCGTGTCCACGGATTCCGAGCCCAGCGCGCGCGATATCGCCGCCATCATCGCCCAGATCAAGGTTGCGAAAATTCCGGCAGTTTTTCTCGAAAATATCAGCGATCCCCGCCTGATCGAGCGGATCGCGGCCGAGACCGGCGCCCGGGTCGGCGGCACCCTGTATTCGGACGGTTTGACGGCCGAAAAGGGCGATGCACCCACTTACATTGATATGGTCAGGCACAATATAAAGGCCCTGACCAGCGCGCTCGCCGAGTAGGGCAGGGGCCTCCCTGTCTGGGTTGAGCGCGGACCAGCATGATCCGGAAAAGTGGGGTCCGGTTTTCCGATAAGATCATGTTCAAACAAAGAGTTCCTTCGGAGTTGTTATGGCTGAAGCTTCGCAAAAAATTCCTGTGACCGTGCTGACGGGCTATCTCGGCGCCGGCAAGACCACGCTGTTGAACCGCATCCTGTCGGAAAACCACGGCAAGAAATACGCCGTCATCGTCAACGAATTCGGCGAGATCGGCATCGACAACGACCTCATCATCGGCGCCGATGAGGAAGTGTTCGAGATGAACAATGGCTGCGTGTGCTGCACGGTGCGCGGCGACCTCGTCCGCATCATGGACGGCCTGATGAAGCGCAAGGGCAAGTTCGACGCCATCATCGTCGAGACCACCGGCCTTGCCGATCCGGCGCCGGTCGCGCAGACCTTCTTCGTCGACGAGGACGTGCAGAAGAACGCCCGGCTCGACGCGGTCGTGACCGTCGCCGATGCCAAATGGCTGAGCGACCGCCTCAAGGACGCGCCGGAAGCCAAGAACCAGATCGCGTTCGCCGACGTCATCGTGCTGAACAAGACCGACCTGGTCTCAAAGCCCGAACTCGCCGAGGTCGAAGCCCGCATCCGCGGCATCAATCCCTATGCCAAGCTGCACCGCACCGAGCGTTGCCAGGTCGGGCTGACCGACGTGCTGGAGCGCGGCGCGTTCGATCTCGACCGCATCCTGGAGATCGAGCCCGATTTCCTCGAGGCCGGCGACGATCACGACCATGATCACGATCATCATCAGCATGACCATGATCACCACCACCATCATGATCACGACCATGGCCATGGCGGGTTGAAGCATTATCACGACGAGGACATGCAATCGCTGTCGCTGCGTTCCGAGAAGCCGCTCGACCCGACCAAGTTCATGCCCTGGCTGCAGCAGCTCGTCGCCACCGAGGGCCAGAAGATCCTGCGCTCGAAGGGCATCCTCGCCTTCACCGGCGATGACGACCGCTACGTGTTCCAGGGCGTCCACATGATGCTGGAGGGCGACCATCAGCGGAAATGGAAGGACGGCGAGAAGCGCGAGAGCCGCGTCGTGTTCATCGGTCGTGAACTGCCCGAGCAGGTGATCCGCGACGGCTTCGAGCAGTGCATCACCACGTGATGAAAGAGTTCGATCCGGGCGAGGCCCCTTCTTCCATCGTTTCGATCACCGACCGCGTCAAGCCGCTGCCGCTCGGCGCGGCGGTGAGCTCGGTACATTTCCTCGGCGACCGCGCGTTCTTCGTCGGCGCCGAGGAGGGTGTTGCGATCGCGACCGCCGAAGGCGAGATCACACGGACGCAGACGCATTTCGGCGCCATCCTGTGCGCCGCCTCCGACGGCAAGCGGCTCGTCACCGGCGGTGACGACGGCAAGCTGGTCGCGATCGACGCCAAGGGCGAGACCGCTGTCATTGCGACCGACGCCAAGCGGCGCTGGATCGACAACGTCGCCCTGCACAGCGAGGGCACGCTGGCATGGTCGGCGGGCAAGACCGCGTTCGTGCGCAATCCCAAGGGCGAGGAGAAAACCTTCGAGGTACCGTCGACCGTCGGCGGGCTTGCTTTTGCGCCGAAGGGCCTGCGGCTTGCGATCGCGCATTACAACGGCGTGACCTTGTGGTTTCCCAACATGGCGGCCAATCCGGAGTTTCTGGAATGGGCCGGCTCGCATCTCGCCGTCATGTTCAGCCCGGACAACAAATTCCTCGTCACCGCGATGCACGAGCCCGCGATGCATGGCTGGCGGCTCGCCGACAACCGGCATATGCGGATGAGCGGCTATCCTGGCCGGGTGCGCTCGATGTCATGGAGTGTCGGCGGCAAGGGGCTCGCGACCTCGGGCGCCGATACCGTGATCGTCTGGCCGTTCACCAGCAAGGACGGCCCGATGGGCAAGGAGCCGGCGATGCTGGCGCCGATGCCGGCGCGGGTCGCCGTGGTCGCCTGCCATCCGAAGAACGACATCATGGCGGTCGGCTATGCCGACGGCACCGTGCTGATGGTCCGGCTCGAGGACGGCGCCGAGATCCTGGTGCGCCGGAACGCCGGCACGGCGGTGTCGGCGCTCGGATGGAATGCCAAGGGCACGCTGCTCGCCTTCGGCACGGAAGATGGTGACGCGGGCATCGTGGAAATGTAAGAGATCGCGGCAGACGAAGCGTTTTCGAGCGAAGTGAGTACCGGATCGCATGAAGAAAACGCGTCAAAAGACGAAGCTCGCGCCGGGGCCGCAGCGTCATGCGATTTCTCACCACGTTCCAGCTCGCCGACTTCATCGACACGCTGGTCAGCCTGACCACGGCCTTTGTATTCGGCACCCTGATCGGCGCTGAGCGGCAGTACCGGCAGCGCACCGCGGGTCTGCGCACCAATGTGCTGGTCGCGGTCGGCGCTGCCGCCTTCGTCGACCTCGCGATGCATCTGGCCGGCGCCGACGGCGCGGTGCGGGTGATCGCCTATGTGGTGTCGGGAATCGGTTTCCTCGGCGCCGGCGTCATCATGAAGCAGGGCATGGATGTGCGCGGCCTCAACACCGCGGCCACGCTGTGGGCCTCGGCCGCGGTCGGCTCCTGCGCCGGTGCCGACCTCGTGGCGCAGGCGGCGGCGCTGACCGTGTTCGTGATCGCCGGCAACACGCTGCTGCGTCCGCTGGTCAACGCCATCAACCGCATCCCGCTGAACGAGAAGGCCTCGGAGGCGACCTACTACTTCAAGCTCGCGGTTACCCCGGAAGCGCTGCCAGACATGCGCGATCGCCTGGTCGAGAAGCTGGAGGCCGCGAACTACCCTGTTGCCGATGTCGACGTGGTCGAGGCCGGCGACGACTTCCTCGAGATCGTGGCGACGCTGGTCTCGACCGCGGTCGAGCCCAACGAGCTGAATGCCGTGGTGGTCGACCTGCAGCATCAGCCCGGCGTGCGGCACGCGACCTGGGAAGTCAGCACCACGGATTGAGCCGAGGTTCCCGCAGGCACCGCTTCGGAACCATGCCGTGGCGGGATCGTTGACCCCGTGGACAAGGCGCAGGTGAACGAGATGGCTGTGGATCGGACCAGGTTGCGAATCGACATGCTGATCGCCTCGACGCTGGTGGCAGCGGGCGTTGCGATCGCGGTGCTTTCGCGCTGCACGCGATCTATGCCGCTCCGCCGCAGGAGATCGCGCAGGCGACCCAGCCGCTGCAACCGACGCCGACGCCGGAGCCGCAGCAGACGGCGCCGCCGGCCGAGTCGAAGCCGGGCGGCGAGCGGCCGACCACGCCGGCGCCGCAGCCGGCGCGTCCCGACGATGAGGCACGGAAGGCCGGCGCCAAGCCGGTGCTGCCGCCCGCGCCCGCGGAGAAGACCGCGCCGCCGATCGAGAAAAAGTAAGCGCGCCGCGGCCCGCATTGTGACGCGGATTTGACGGACGCTGCCGATTATACGGTCTCGCCTCCGCCACCGGCACACTCCATAATCTGTCGTCTCGCCAACGACAGATGGGGCCTGCCATGAAGATCGAGGACGTCCGGCGCACCGCCTATTCGATGCCGCTCACCAACCCGTCGTTTCCGCCGGGGCCCTACCGGTTCTTCGACCGCGAATATTTCATCATCACCTACAAGACCGACCCGGAAGCGCTCGCCGCCGTGGTGCCGGAGCCGCTCGAGGTCGCCGAGCCGGTGGTGAAGTACGAGTTCATCCGCATGCCGGACTCGACCGGTTTCGGCGACTACACCGAGACCGGGCAGGTGATCCCGGTTCGCTTCAGGGGCGAGGAGGGCGCCTACACCCACGCGATGTATCTCGACGATGAAGGCCCGATCGCCGGCGGCCGCGAGCTGTGGGGATTTCCGAAGAAGCTGGCAAAGCCCAGGATCGAGGTCGAGAGCGACGTGCTGGTCGGCTCGCTGCATTACGGCTCGGTGCTCTGCGCCTCCGCCACCATGGGCTACAAGCATCGCAAGGTCGACCACGACACCGTCTTGAAGTCGATGACGGCGCCGAACTTCATTCTGAAGATCATCCCGCATGTCGACGGCAGCCCGCGGATCTGCGAGCTGGTGCGGTTTCATCTGGAAGACATCACGCTGAAGGAGGCCTGGACCGGCCCCGCCGCGCTCGGCCTGTTTCCGCACGCGCTATGCGATGTCGCCCGCCTGCCGGTGCGCGAGGTGGTCTCGGCGCTGCATTTCAAGGCAGACCTGACCCTCGGCCTTGGCTCGGTCGCGTTCGACTACATGGCGAGATGACGAAGTCATTCCGGGGCATCGCGTCGGCGATGGACCATGGTGCGCACTCGCGCACCTGCGAATCTCGCGCCACGATTTCGAGATCCCGGGTCTGCGCGCCTAAGCGCGCATCCCGGGATGACCCTGTCAGCGCACCAGAATATTCTTGAACTGCCAGGGATCGCTGGTGTCGATATCTTCCGGAAACAGTCCCGGACGATCCGTCAGCGGGGTCCAGTCGGTGTAGAAACCCTTCACGGGGCCGAGATAGGGTAGCTGGATTTCCAGCAGACGATCGAAGTCCATCTCGTCGGCCTCGACGATGCCTTCGTTCGGGTTTTCCAGCGCCCACACCATGCCGCCGAGCACGGCGGAGGTCACTTGCAGGCCGGTGGCGTTCTGATAGGGCGCGAGCTTGCGGGTCTCCTCGATGGAGAGCTGCGAGCCGTACCAGTAGGCATTGTTGTCATGGCCGAACAGCAGCACGCCGAGCTCGTCGATGCCGTCGACGATCTCGTTCTCGTCGAGGATGTGATGCTTTTCCTGCATCTTCGCTGCGCGGCCGAACATTTCATGCAGCGACAGCACGGCGTCGTCGGCCGGGTGATAGGCATAGTGGCAGGTCGGCCGATAGATCGCCGTGCCCGATGCGTCACGCACCGTGAAGTAATCGGCGATCGAGATCGACTCGTTGTGGGTGACGAGGAAGCCATACTGCGCGCCGCGGGTCGGGCACCAGGTGCGTACGCGCGTGTTGGCGCCGGGCTGCATCAGATAGATGGCGGCGCCGCAGCCGGCTTCGTGGGTATGCGCATTCTCGGGCATCCATTTCTCATGGGTGCCCCAGCCGAGTTCGGACGGCTGCACGCCTTCCGACAGGAAACCTTCCACCGACCAGGTGTTGACGAAGACGTCAGGCTCTTTCGGCGACTTGGAGCGCTGGGTGTCGCGTTCGGCGATGTGGATGCCCTTCACGCCGGCCTGCCGCATCAAGTCCGCCCATTCGGCCTTGGTCTTCGGCTTCGGGGCATTGAGCTTCAGATCGGCGGCGACGTTGAGCAGCGCCTGCTTGACGAAGAACGAGACCATGCCGGGATTGGCGCCACAGCAGGAGACGGCCGTCGTCGAGCCCGCGGGGCGCGCCTTCTTGGCGGCCAGCGTCACTTCGCGAAGGGCGTAGTTGGAGCGCGCTTCCGGGCCCTTCGAGGAATCGAAATAGAAGCCGAGCCAGGGCTCGTTGACGGTGTCGATGTAGAGAGCGCCGAGTTCGTTGCACAGCTCCATGATGTCGGTCGAGCCGGTATCGACCGACAGATTGACGCAAAAGCCCTGGCCGCCGCCTTCAGTGAGCAGCGGGCTCAGCAGGTCGCGATAATTGTCCTTGGTCACGGCCTTCTGGATGAATTTGACGTTGTGCTTCTCGCAATGCGCCTTGCGGCCCTCGTCCTTGGGGTCGATCACGGTGACGCGCGACTTGTCGTAATCGAGATGCCGCTCGATCAAAGGCAGCGTGCCTTTGCCGATCGAGCCGAAGCCGATCATAACAATGGGACCTGTGATCTTCGCGTAGATCTGCGAGGCGGGGCTCATCATTTTCTCCAGGAGAGTGCCTAGCGGCGGATAGGGTGGATCAGGGGTTGCGACGCTTCGCGGTGACTTCGATCTCGACCTTCATCTCGGGCTTGTAGAGCCCCGCGACGATCAGCATCGTTGCGGCCGGGCGGATGTCGCCGAGGACCTCGCCGCAGACCGCGAAATGGGCATCCACGTCACGGGCGTCGGTGAGGTAGTAGGTCGCGCGGACGATGTCGGCCATCGCAAAGCCTCCCTCTTTGAGGGCGGCCTCGATGGTCTTGAAGCAGTTCCGTGACTGGCTCGTGACATCTGCCGGCATGGTCATCGTGGCGTAGTCATAGCCGGTGGTTCCTGCGACGAAGGCGAAGTCGCCATCGATCACGGCACGGCTGTAGCCGGCGGTCTTCTCAAAGGGCGAGCCGGTAGAAATCAGGCGGCGGGACATGTTGGACCTCGACTGAAAATGGCTTTGGCGGGGTTTACGGACATTTTTGGCGCCCGCGCAACCCCTTGGTTCAGGCCTGGTGCGGCCGGCACTAGTGGGACTGCAGCGTGCTGTCCGGCGGCGATGGCGGCGTGCCGGTCCAGCGCCGGCCCAGGATATCCCTGACGATCATCACCGAGATCAGAATCAGCATGACCGTGGTGACGAGGCCGCGCCAACGCGGGCGCGCGCCATCGGTGATGGGAAGGTGCTCCGACATGGCGGCCCGCCTTACGCCGCGTGCGGCACGGCGAGCGGTGCCTTCCGGGTCCGGGATCGCGTCCGCGGTGCCTTGGCCTCGGGCAGCGGCGCGCCGGTCGGCGTGATCATGCCCCAGGCGCCATCCAACGCGCCTGCGACAAGCTCGACGCCGAGCAGCCGCTCGCGCTCGAACGTGCCCGGCAGCGACAGCTCGCCGGTCTTGGCCACCGTGAAGCCGAAGCGGGCGTAGTAGGGCGCATCGCCAAGCAGGATCACGGCGCCGTGGCCGCGCGCCTTGGCCACCGCCAGCGCACGCCGCATCAGCGCGGCGCCGACGCCGAGGCCGCGGCAGTCGTCATCGACTGCCAGCGGCCCCAGCATCAGCGCGCTGCGGCCCCCCGCGCTGACGTGCCACAACCGCACGGTTCCAACCAGCCGGCCGTCCTGGCGCACGGCCGCAAGGCTCAGGCCTTCGGCGGGCGCGCGTCCGTCGCGCAGGCGCTGGCAGGTGCGCGTATGGCGATTACAGCCAAAGCAGGCATCCAGCAGCGCTTCGCGTGCGACGACGTCCGAGCCACGCTCCGCACGGATCGCGAACGGGGCGGCATCTCGGATGAGGGCAACGGGGGTGTTCCGTTTTGCAGTCATGGCACGTCAGTCCCCGCTTGCAACGGCATGTCGTACGCCGCGGCAAGCGTCGTTCAGGAAAATCAAAAATGATCGGGGAGGAGCCGGCGGGGCCGGCTCCCGGTTTATCGGGCCTCGAAAACGAGGCGGGTCAGATGTGGTAGGTCTTCAGCGGCGGAATGCCGTTGAACGCCACCGACGAGTAGGTCGACGTATAGGCGCCGGTGCCTTCGATCAGCAGCTTGTCGCCGATCTCGAGCGTCACCGGGAGCGGATACGGCAGCTTCTCGTACAGCACGTCGGCGCTGTCGCAGGTCGGGCCCGCGAGCACGCACGGCGTCATGTCCGCCCCGTCATGCGGGGTGCGGATGGCGTAGCGGATCGACTCGTCCATCGTCTCGGCGAGACCGCCGAACTTGCCGATGTCGAGATAGACCCAGCGCACCTCGTCCTCGTCGCTCTTCTTCGAGATCAGAACGACTTCGGTCTCGATGATTCCAGCATTGCCGACCATGCCGCGGCCCGGCTCGATGATCGTCTCCGGAATCTGGTTGCCGAAATGCTTGCGCAGCGCGCGGAAGATCGACCGGCCATATTGCAGGACCGGAGGAACGTCCTTGAGGTACTTGGTCGGAAAGCCGCCGCCCATGTTGACCATGGTGAGGTTGATCCCGCGCTCGGCGCAGTCACGGAACACGGTCGACGCCATCGCGAGCGCGCGGTCCCACGCCTTCACCTTGCGCTGCTGCGAGCCGACATGGAACGAGATGCCGCACGGCTCCAGGCCCAGGCGCTTGGCGAGGTCGAGCACGTCGACCGCCATCTCCGGGTCGCAGCCGAACTTGCGCGACAGCGGCCACTCGGCGCCGGCGCAGTCATAGAGGATGCGGCAGAACACCTTGGCGCCGGGGGCGGCGCGGGCGATCTTCTCGACCTCGGCGGCGCAATCGACCGCGAACAGGCGAATGCCGAGCGCGAAGGCACGCGCGATGTCGCGCTCCTTCTTGATCGTGTTGCCATAGGAGATGCGGTCCGGCGTCGCACCGGCGGCCAGCGCCATCTCGATTTCCGCAACCGTCGCGGTGTCGAAGCAGGAGCCGAGCGAGGCCAGCAGCGACAGCACTTCGGGCGCCGGGTTGGCTTTCACCGCGTAGAACACGCGGCTGTCCGGCAGCACCTTCGCGAAGGTCTGGTAGTTGTCGCGCACGACTTCGAGGTCGACGACGAGGCACGGCTCGGTGTCGAGACCATCCTGGCGGCGGTGGCGCAGGAATTCCTGGATACGTTCAGTCATGGCACTCTCCAACGGCCCCAGCGACGGGATCCGCATCAACGTGACGTCGGGTAAGAGCGCTTCGGCCACATCGCGCGATGGAGGCGCGTTGAGGCCAAGAGACTCAAACCAGACTGTGCTGCCGTGGATTGGTTGGGAGAGTTTCCCGCCCGATCACCTGGCAATGAAGGACAAGCCTTTTCAGTAGCCCGGGCCGGCGTTGGACCGCCGGTAGAGACCAAAAAAGCCCGATCCGTCGTTGCTTTAAGTCGCGTCCCCCGTTGAGAGCGGGGTGCGCCGGTTCGCCTCCGGCTGCCAGTCACGGTTGCAAAGAGTGGTGAGACCTTCAACGGCATCCCTGGAGAGAGATGCTGGCCGCCTCGTGTCCTGATGGACGTAAGCGACCCTCGGTTCTTCCACCCCTTGGCGGCTGTCCGGCCTCTTGTCCGGATACCTACCGACTGACACACGACCACAGGCACGTGCGAAATTGGGCAAGGCAGGAAATAAGTCTTTTGACTTCGTGGCGCAAGATTTTTTTTGCGATAGCGGCAAATTTCCCTAACGCGTGCTTGCGATGTCGCGCGCAGCACGCGTCGGACGCGCTGAAGATGAACGGCTGTTAAGAATGACTAACGAAGCGTGTGTGCGTTTTAGCCTTGTGCCGCAGTGCTTTCTTGAATCGCTCAAACTCACGCGCGACGCGTGAACGGCTCGACGCGCTGAGCTGCGCGGATGAAGGCGATCATGATCAGCACGCCGATGCCGAACAGCACCGCCTGCAGGATGTGTGCGGCGACGTCGTCGAGCCCGAGCAGAATCGCGAGCGCCCAGCCGCCGGCGAACGCCGCGCCGAACACTTCCGCGCCGATCAGGATCGCCGCCGAGATCACGGTGATGACGCTTGGCCAGGCGATGGTGCGGTTGCCTGAGGTGGAGGGCTGCATGGTCATGAAATAGGTCCTGTTCAGGGGGCGCAATCTCTCCGAAAAGTGCCCATCTATCAAGCGCAAAAGGCCCAAAAATGCCGTATCGCGTGATATAGATTGGGCAGCATTTTCAAGGCGAAAAACGGGACATTCGATGTCAGAAACCAGCGCAGACGCCAAGGCTCAGGCTCTTGCCAACCCCCTCCTGAAGGCATGGCGGACGCCGCTCGAGACGCCGCCGTTCGCCGAGATCAAGCCGGAGCATTTCCTGCCCGCCTTCGAGCAGGCCTTCGCCGATCATTCCGCGGAAGTGACTGCGATCACCCACGATCCGGCGCTGCCCGACTTCGACAACACCATCACCGCGCTGGAGCGCTCCGGCAAACTGCTGTCGAAGGTCTCGGCGGTGTTCTACGACCTGGTCTCGGCGCATTCGAGCCCGGCGATCCTGGAGATCGACAAGGAGGTGTCGCCCCGGATGGCGCGGCACTGGAATCCGATCATGATGAACGCTGTGCTGTTTGGCCGCATCGCCATGCTGCACGAGAAGCGCGCCTCCCTCGGCCTGACTGGCGAGCAGATGCGGCTGCTGGAACGCACCTACACCCGCTTCCGCCGCTCCGGCGCCGGCCTCGACGATGCGGCAAAGGCCCGCATGGCCGAGATTAACGAGCGCCTCGCCCATCTCGGCACCTCGTTCAGCCACCATCTGCTCGGCGACGAGCAGGAGTGGTTCATGGAGCTCGGCGAGGACGACCGCGCCGGCCTCTCCGACACATTTGTGGCGGCCGCCACGGCTGCGGCGGAAGAGCGCGGCATGCCGGGCAAGGCGATCGTGACGCTGTCGCGCTCCTCGGTCGAGCCGTTCCTGCAAAGCTCGTCGCGGCGCGACCTGCGCGAGAAGGTCTACAAGGCCTTCACGGCGCGCGGCGACAATGGCAACGCCAACGACAACAACGCCACCATCGTGGAGATCCTCAGGCTCCGCGAGGAGACCGCCAAGATCCTGGGCTTCCCGACCTACGCCGCCTACCGCCTCGAGGATTCCATGGCCAAGACGCCGGAGGCCGTACGCGGCCTCCTAGAGCGGGTCTGGAAGCCGGCGCGAGCGCGGGCGCTCGCCGACCGCGACGCGCTGCAGGCGCTGATCGCGGAGGAGGGCGGCAATTTCACCCTCGCGTCCTGGGACTGGCGCTACTACGCCGAGAAGCTGCGCCAGCGCCGCGCCAATTTCGACGATTCCGCGATCAAGCCCTATCTGGTGCTCGACCACATGATCGAGGCCGCGTTCGACTGCGCCACCCGCCTGTTCGGCGTCACCTTCGAGGAGCGCAAGGATATCCCGGTGTGGCATCCGGACGTCCGGGTCTGGGAGGTCAAGGGCCGCGATGGCCAGCACAAGGCGCTGTTCTACGGCGACTACTTCGCGCGACCCTCGAAGCGCTCCGGCGCCTGGATGACCTCGCTGCGCGACCAGCAGAAGCTCGACGGTGCCGTCGCGCCGCTGGTCATCAATGTCTGCAACTTCGCCAAGGGCGCCGATGGCGCGCCGTCGCTGCTGTCGCCCGACGACGCGCGGACCCTGTTCCACGAGTTTGGCCATGGCCTGCACGGCATGCTGTCCAACGTGACCTATCCGTCACTGTCCGGAACCAGCGTGTTCACCGACTTCGTCGAGCTGCCCTCGCAGCTCTATGAGCACTGGCAGGAGCGGCCCGAGGTGCTGCAGCGCTTCGCCCGCCACTACCAGACCGGGGAGGCACTGCCGGACGACCTGCTCAAGCGCTTCCTCGCCGCGCGCAAGTTCAACCAGGGCTTTGCCACCGTGGAGTTCGTCTCCTCGGCGCTGGTCGACCTCGAATTCCACACCCAGCCGGCAGCGGCGAGCTGGGATGTCCGCGCCTTCGAACAGAAGGAGCTGGAGAAGATCGGCATGCCCGCCGAGATATCGCTGCGGCACCGGCCGACCCAGTTCGGCCACATCTTCTCCGGCGACCACTATGCCTCCGGCTACTACAGCTACATGTGGTCGGAGGTGATGGATGCTGACGCCTTCGGCGCCTTCGAGGAGGCCGGCGACATCTTCGATCCCGCGACCGCCAAGCGGCTGCATGACGACATCTATTCGTCGGGCGGCTCGCGCGATCCGGAGGAGGCCTATGTCGCCTTCCGCGGCCGCGAGCCCGAGCCGGACGCGCTGCTGCGCCGTCGCGGCCTGCTCGAAACGCCCGAGGCGGCCTGAGGTGCGGCCGTCGTTGAACCGGCTGATCGGCTGGCTCGTGCTTGCGGCGTCCGTCGTGCTCGGCACGGCGGCCGCCGAGGCTCATCCGCATGTCTGGATCGTCGCCAGGAGCGAGCTGATCTACGCGCCCGACGGCACCATCACCGGAGTCCGCCACGCCTGGACGTTTGACGACATGTTCTCGACCTACGCGCTGCAGGGCATCGAGACCAAGGTGAAGGGCGCCTACAGCCGCGAGGAGCTGGCGCCGCTGGCGCAGACCAATGTCGAGTCGCTGAAGGAATACGCCTACTTCACCTTCGCCAAGGGCGACGGCAAGAAGCAGAAGTTCACCGAACCGGTCGACTACTTCCTCGAATACAAGGATTCGGCGCTGACGCTGCACTTCACCTTGCCGGTGAAGACGCCGTTCAAGGCCCGGCAGCTCGCGCTCGAAGTGTTCGACCCGACCTATTTCATCGACTTTCAGTATGCCGAGAAGGAGCCGGTCAAGCTGGTCGGCGCCGCGGCGGGCTGCAAGATGCAGTTCGAGCGGCCGAATAGCGACGGCACCGCCGCCGCGCAGAAGCTCGGCGAGCAGACCTTTCTCGACGGCGGCAACGGCAATTTCGGCATGATGTTCGCCAACAAGGTCTCGGTGGAGTGCCCATGACGCCAATCGTCTCGCGCGTGACGCGCGGCCTCGCCGTGGCCGCGGCCGTGCTGGCGGCGTTTGCGCTGCTCGATGGCGCCGTTCATGCGCTGCTGGCGCAAAATCCGTTCGGTGCGCCGCGCGCGGCGGAGTCGCAGGGCGGGCTGGTCGGCTGGCTGTTGGCGAAACAGTCGGAGTTCTATCGCGAGATTTCGCAGGCGATCCGCGCCGCGAAATCCGACGGTTCGGCGGTCTGGACCCTGCTTGCGATCTCCTTTGCCTACGGAATCTTCCATGCCGCCGGCCCCGGCCACGGCAAGGCGGTGATCTCGTCCTACATGGTCGCCAATCGCGAGACCGCGCGGCGCGGCATCGTGCTGTCGTTCGCCTCGGCGCTGATGCAGTCGGTGGTCGCCGTTCTCATCGTGGGCATCTGTGCCTGGCTGCTCAACGCGACCGCGAAGACGATGTGCGGGGCGGAGAAGGCGATCGAGATCGCAAGCTACGCGCTGATCGCGGCGTTTGGCGCCCGGCTGGTCTGGGTCAAGGGCGGCAGCTTCTTCCGCGCCCTGCAGGCGCCGCGGCCGGCGCTGGCGATGGCCGGCGCGCATCATCACGACCACCATGATCACGATCACCACGACCACCGCCATGATCACCATCACCGTCACGCGCATGACGATCACGGGCATCATCATGATCACGGTCACGATCACGGGCATGACGCGCAGCACGTCCATGACGAGCATTGCGGCCATTCGCACGGGCCGACGCCGGCCGAGCTCGCCGGTCCTGGCGGCTGGCGGCGGGGGCTCGGCGCGATCCTCACGGTCGGGATCCGGCCCTGCTCGGGCGCGATCCTGGTGCTGGTGTTCGCGCTGGCGCAGGGCCTGTTCTGGGCCGGCATTGCCGCGACCTTCGTGATGGGGCTCGGCACCGCCATCACGGTGGCGGCGATCGCGCTGGTCGCGGTGTCGGCGCGCGGCGTGGCGGAGCGGCTGAGCGCGGCGCGCGACGGCGGCGGCATGGTCATCATGCGCGGCCTGGAGTTCGCCGCCGCGGGCCTTGTGCTGCTGTTCGGGCTCGGGCTGCTGTTCGGCTACATCGCGGCCGAGCGCGCGACGTGCCTTTGAAGTCACCTCGCCCCGCTTGCGGGGAGAGGTCGAAATTCGCGTGCGCGAATTTCGGGTGAGGGGGAGTCTCCGCACGCTCGCTTCCATCGAATTTGCGGAGACGGTCCCTCACCCCAGCCCTCTCCCCGTAAGAACGGGGAGAGGGAGAAGAAACAGGCTCAACTCGTCAGATAGCCCCTGATCGCCGGCAGCAGGAAGATCGCGATGTTGATCGCGAAACCGATGCTCCAGAGGATCGAGCGCAGCGTCGGGCGATTGCCGATATAGGTGAAGACGTAGGCGATCCGCACGATCAGGAACAGCACGGCGAGCTCGTCGATCAGCCGCAGCGGGCCGACGCGGAATTCGGCGAGCAGCACGGCGAAGGCGAAGAACGGGAAGGCCTCGATGCCGTTCTGGTGCGCGCCGAGCGCCCGCGAGCGGATCGGGTCGTCGTAGAAGTCGGGATCGCGCGGCCTGGCATTGTCGAAGCTGCGGAAGCCGGTCCACTTCACCGACACGATCGTCAGCAGCGAGAGCATCAGCGTCCCGAAGACGCACCATTCGGCGATCGTCATGGTTCCCCCTTATTCCGCAGGGGAACGTAGCCAACCCGCACTCGGCTTGACAAGGTTGGAGCAACGCGCGAAGCCCAAAGCTCCCAGGCGAAGGATATCAAGCGCAAGGCCATCATGAGCACGGTGATCCCCTTCGAGAGCGCGAAGTCTGCCGCGGCGCCGAAGCCGGAACGCGTCGGCGTGCTGCTGGTCAATCTCGGCACGCCCGATACGGCGGATGCCGCCGGCGTGCGGGTCTATCTCAAGGAATTTCTGTCCGATCCGCGGGTGATCGAGGATCAGGGCCTGCTCTGGAAGCTGATCCTCAACGGCATCATCCTGCGGGTCCGTCCGGCCCGCAAGGCGCGCGACTATCTGAAGATCTGGAACACCGAGAAGAACGAGTCGCCGCTGAAGACCATCACGCGCTCGCAGGCCGACAAGCTGGCGGAGGCGATCGCCGATCACGACCACGTCGTGGTCGACTGGGCGATGCGCTACGGCAACCCCTCGATCAAGCAGCGCATCGAGGCGCTGGCGGCGCAGGGCTGCGGCCGGCTGCTGGTGGTGCCGCTCTATCCGCAATATTCCGCCGCGACGTCGGCGACGGTCTGCGATGAGGCGTTTCGCGTGCTGGCCGGCATGCGCGCGCAGCCGATCCTGCGGGTGACGCCGCCTTACTACGACGATCCCGACTACATCGAGGCGCTTGCGGTCTCGATCAATGCGCACCTCGCGACATTGCCGTTCCACCCCGAGATCATCGTCGCGTCGTTCCACGGCATGCCGAAGGAGTATGTCGACAAGGGCGATCCGTATCAGGCGCAATGCATCGCCACGACCAATGCGCTGCGCAAGCGGCTCGGGCTCGATGCCAACCGGCTGATCCTCACCTTCCAGTCGCGCTTCGGCAAGGCCGAGTGGCTGCAGCCCTATACCGACAAGACGGTCGAGAAACTCGCCAAGGACGGCGTGCGGCGCATTGCCGTGGTCACGCCCGGCTTCTCCGCCGATTGCCTGGAGACGCTGGAGGAGATCGCGCAGGAGAATGCCGAGATCTTCCGGCACAATGGCGGCGAGCAATTCGCGGCGATCCCCTGCCTCAACGACAGCGACGGCGGCATGGACGTGATCCGCCAGCTCGTGCTGCGCGAGCTGCAAGGCTGGATCTAACAAGGCTGGATTTAACAAGGCTGGATTTGATTGTTAACGATCCGTGACACCGGGCACGGGCATTCGTTGGCATCTGGTCATCCGACAGCAGCTTCCTATGTGCTAGGGAGAACAACAGCCGGCTGAACCGGCGGAGCGGTCCTGCCGACCAATGCACGACCGTGACTGGCGACGGTCTCGCCGGCCCTGGAGGACTTTATGACTGGCTTCGACGTTTTCGCGATCGCGTTTGTTCTTCTCGTCATCGTTACGCTGTTCGCCGGGATCAAGACCGTTCCGCAGGGTTTTGACTGGACCATCGAGCGGTTCGGCAAATACACCCGCACGCTGTCGCCCGGCCTCAATTTGATCGTGCCCTATTTCGATCGCATCGGGCGCAAGATCAACATGATGGAGCAGGTGATCGACATCCCCGAGCAGGAGGTGATCACCAAGGACAACGCCACCGTGACCGTGGACGGCGTCGCGTTTTACCAGGTGTTCGATGCCGCCAAGGCGAGCTACGAGGTCGCCAATCTCAACCAGGCGATCACCGTCCTGACGATGACCAATATCCGCTCGGTGATGGGCTCGATGGATCTCGATCAGGTGCTGTCGCATCGCGACGAGATCAACGAGCGGCTGCTGCGCGTGGTCGACGCCGCGGTGTCGCCCTGGGGCGTCAAGGTCAACCGCATCGAGATCAAGGACATCGTGCCGCCGGCCGACCTCGTCGAGGCGATGGGCCGGCAGATGAAGGCCGAGCGCGTCAAGCGCGCCGACATTTTGCAGGCCGAGGGCCAGCGGCAATCCGAAATCCTGCGCGCCGAGGGCGCCAAGCAGGGTCAGATCCTGCAGGCCGAGGGCCGCCGCGAGGCCGCCTTCCGCGACGCCGAGGCGCGCGAACGGCTTGCCGAGGCCGAGGCCAAGGCTACCCAGATGGTGTCGGAATCGATCGCCAAGGGCGACGTCGCCGCGCTGAACTATTTCATCGCCGACAAGTATATCAAGGCGTTCGGCCAACTCGCGGAATCGCCGAACCAGAAGGTCTTGATGCTGCCGATCGAGACCTCGAGTGTGCTGGGCTCGCTGGCCGGCATCGGCGAGATCGCCCGCGCTACCTTCGGCGAGAGTGCGGCGTCCGCTACGGCCGCAGCACGGCGCGGCGGCTCAGTGCCGCCGGCCGGCCCGACGGCGCCGCCTCCGGTGCCGCCGCAGCGGTAAGGGCGTGACGGCGTCGCGCCCGCAATGGTAGAGGTCACGTCATGGCCGAGATGTTTTCGACATTGGGTACCTGGAACTGGCTGATCTTCGGCTTCATCCTGATGGCGCTGGAGCTTGTGGCGCCCGGGGTGTTCCTGTTCTGGCTCGGGCTCGCGGCACTGCTGGTCGGCCTGCTGTCGTTCGCCTTCACGCCGTCCTGGCAGATACAGCTCTTGATGTTCGCAGTGTTCGCCGCCCTGGCGGTGCCGGCGTGGCGGCATTTCGCGAAGGGCGCGACGGCGGCAAGCAAGACCAATCCCTTCCTCAACCGCCGCAACGAAGCCCTGGTCGGCCGCGAATTCACGCTGGAGAAGCCGATCGTTGACGGATCAGGCACGGTGCGGATCGACGATACGGTGTGGCGCGTCGCCGGCCCCGATGCGCCGGCCGGCAGCCGGGTGAAGGTCGTCCGCGCCGACGGCGCCAGCCTGACGGTGGCGATCGCTTAGTCTGGCCTGAGCCATCGACGACGACTCGGCCCCGAGCGTCGGATGCTGCTTCGGGCGAGTAATCCGTAGCCCGGGTGAGCCAACGGGTCGCGCGTATGCGCGCCCGATGACAGGCTCCGCGATACCCGGGGAAACCGATCCCGCATGTCGCTCCGCTCATGCGGGCTACACACTGACGGCCGCCGAGGTCTAGCTGCCGCCCTGCTTGCTCCAGCGCTCGGCGAAGCGGTTGAGCGGCGTGAATGTCGCAAATAGCTCGCGGCCGAGCGCGGTGAGGCCGTAACCATCCTCCGTCAGCTCGACGAAGCCGGCCTCGCGCAGCTCCGTCAATCGCGTCTGCAGGATCGTCGGCGAGGCCTCGTCGCAGGCCGTGCGCAGCGCGCGCGAGGTCAGCGCGCCCTCGCGCAGCTCCCAGATGATGCGCAAGGTCCAGCGCCGTCCCAAGAGATCGAGCAGCGCCATGATGGGGCGGCCGGACCGCGAGCCGCGGACGCCGGGTCTTGTGACTGGGCCCTGCTTCGGCATGCCGCGAAATCCTTTCGAATCCCTCTTGCGAGTCGCTACAGATATTGTAGCGTATCGCTACATTAAATGTAGCAACGGGATCAGGCCATGTCACGCCTCGCGCCGCTCGATCCGCCCTATCCGGCGGACGTTCAACAGCATTTCGACCGCATCATGCGCGGCAAGCCGCCGCTGATGCTGTTCCGCGTGATGGCGGGCCATCCGCGCGCCTGGGAGAAGTTTCGCGGCGGCAGCCTGTTGGACCGCGGGCCGTTGTCGCTCAGGGAGCGGGAGATCGTGATCGACCGCACCTGCGCACTCAATGCCTGCGAATACGAATGGGGCGTCCACGTCACAGCGTTCGGCGCAGCCGCCGAACTGACGGAGCAGCAGGTCCACGCCACCGTGCGCGGTGCGGCCGATGCCGGCTGCTGGTCGCAGGCCGAACAAGCAATGATCGCGGCAGTCGACGCGCTGCATGTCCGCGCGACGCTGGATGACGCGGAATTCGCGGCGCTGTTGGCGCATTACGATGAGGACCAGATCCTGGAGATCATCCTCTTGTGCGGCTTCTACCGCACGGTCTCCTACCTCGCCAACGCGCTGGCCCTGCCGCTGGAAGAAACCGCGGCAAGATTTCCAGCATAGTTGTCATTGCGAGGAGCAAAGCGACGAAGCAATCCACGTCTCCGCGCGGGGAGAGATGGATTGCTTCGCTTCGCTCGCAATGACGGAAGAAAGCGCGGCTCTACGCCACGCCCGCCCGCAGCAGATCGTGCAGATGGATGATGCCGACCGGCTTCTTGGCGTCGGTCACGATCAGCGTCGTGATCTTCGAGGCGTTGAGCAGCTCCAGCACTTCGCCGGCCAGCGTGTCGCGGCTGATCGTCTTCGGCGTCCTGGTCATGACCTCGTCGACCGACAGCGTCAAAAGGTCGGGACGCATCTGCCGGCGCAGATCGCCGTCGGTGACGATGCCGACGAGATGGCCGTGGCGGTCGACGATGCCGACGCAGCCAAAACCCTTTGAGGTCATCTCGACCAGCGCATCCGACATCTTGGTGCCGAGCGGCTTCAGCGGCAGCGCGTCGCCGCCATGCATCAGGTCGCGGGCATATTTCAGGAGCGCGCCGAGCTTGCCGCCCGGATGCAGCACGCTGAAATCGGTCGAGGTGAAGCCGCGGCCCTCGAGCAGCGCGATCGCCAGCGCATCGCCGAGCGCCAGCATCATCAGCGAGGACGTGGTCGGCGCCAGATTGTGCGGGCAGGCCTCCCGGGCCTTCGGCAGTGTCAGCTGCACGTCGGCGGCCTTGCTCAGCGTCGAGTCCTTGTCGGCCGTCATCGCGATCAGCGGAATGCCGAAGCGGGCGGCATAGGCGATCAGGTTGCGCATCTCCGGCTGCTCGCCGGACCATGACAGCGCCAGGATCACGTCATCGATCGTGATCATGCCGAGGTCGCCATGGCTCGCTTCCGCTGCGTGCACGAAGAACGCCGGCGTGCCGGTCGAGGCAAAGGTCGCCGCGATCTTGCGCCCGATATGGCCGGACTTGCCGAGCCCGGTGACGATCAGCCGTCCCTTGGCATTGCCGATCAACTCGGACGCGGCGGCGAACGGCGCGCCGAGGTCGGACTTCAGTGCCGCGGAGAGGGCTGCGACGCCGCTTGCTTCGGCATCGAGGGTGCGGAGCGCCGATTGAACGGCGCCGTCATCGGGGCCGGATGATTTGGTCATCAGCGGTTTCGGTTTGGCCATTTAGGATTCCAAGGGAGGGTTTTGCACCCGGGCGTCTCCCTTAGCACGTTCGATTCCGCGATGCGACGCGCGGCGGCCGATCCTCAACGGCTCATTAACCATAATTGTTTTAACTCCATTAACGACGTTTTCCGCCGCCCGGTGGAGTTCGTCCGACAAGTATGTGAATTCGTTGGAGTTTTTCCATCGTGTTGCGGCGGCCAGCAAGCGGCCAAGACCGGCGTGGACGCCTCGTCCGCGCGGTTTTGCCATGCCCTGCCGTGACCGTCCTGGCGCTGACCGTGACCACCGGGTTCGCCGCGGCCCAGACCGTGACGCCCGATCTGTTCAGCCCCAATCGCCAGAGCCAGGTGATCACGCAGGATTCGCCGCTGCGCCGGACCACGGCCGACGCCATGGATCCGCTCAACGGCCTGAGGCTGCCCGACGCCGATCGCGAACGCCGTTCCTCCCCGTCTTCATCGACATCAACATCGACGACGCGGATCGGGCAGGTCCCGACCTACGGGCTCCCCGCGGCGAACGGCGCCTCGACGTCGGGCTATGACTCGCTCAACCGCAAGCGCCAGAAGCCGAAATACTATCCGGGTCAGGCCAAACCGAAGCCGCCGGCGGGACCCGGCTCGCCGCCGCCGACGTCGGCGCCATTGAACGCCACGGGGCAGCTGCGGCTGTCGATCCCGCCCTCGGAGACCGCCAACAAGACGCCGCTGCCGCCGGCGATGGCCGGCACCATCGTCGGCCAGCCGCCGCGCAAGCGGCTCAAGATCGACGACGATCCGTTCGGCGCGGTCGGCGATTATGCCGGCTCGTTCATGGTCAAGACCGCGGTCGAGGTGATGGCCGGCTACGACACCAACCCCGGTCGGCTCTACTCGCCGCAGGGCAGGGCGTTCTACATGGTCGCGCCGGAATTCCTCGCGGTCTCCGACTGGGAGCGTCACGCCGTCGTCGCCGATTTGCGCGGCTCCTTCAACGGCTATGGCTCCGGGCTGACGCCGAACGCCGACGGCACGCCGCTGTCGGCGCCGCTCGACATCGACCGTCCGAATTTCACCGGCCATATCGACGGCCGTGTCGACGTCACCAAGGACACGCATCTGCTGGGGCAGGCCCGCCTGCTGGTCTCGACCGACAATCCCGGCAGCCCGAACGTGCAGGCCGGCCTCGCCAGATATCCGATCTACACCACGGTCGGCGGCACCTTCGGCATCGACCAGCATTTCAACCGCATGCAGGTTTCGCTCGGCGGCACCATCGACCGCACCGACTACCAATGGTCGAAGCTCACCGACGGCACCTCTTCGTCGAACGACGACCGCAACTTCACCCAATACGGTGGCGTCGGCCGTGTCAGCTATGAGCTCAATCCAGCCGTGAAGCCCTTTGTCGAAGTCGAGGGCGACAGTCGCTTCCACGATCTCTATCTCGACCGCAACGGTTACGCGCGCAATTCGTCGGGCGGTTATGCCAAGGTCGGTACGTCGTTCGAGTTCACCCGGCTGTTGTTCGGTGAGATCTCGATCGGCTATGCGATGCGCGACTATGTCGACCCGCGGCTTAGCCGACTCGAAGGCCTGCTCACCACGGCCTCGCTGACCTGGACCGCGACGCCGCTGACCACCGCAAAGTTCTATTCCGACACCCAGATCGGCGAGACCACGCTGCCCGGCACCTCGGGCGTGCTGTCACGCACCTACACCGTCGAGGTCGATCACGACTTCCGTCGCTGGCTGACCGGCATCGGCAAGTTCACCTACGGCACGCTCGATTACCAGGGCGATAACCGCACCGACACGGTCTACTCGGTGTCAGGCGACCTGATCTACAAGATGACCCGCAGCCTCTGGATCAAGGGCACGCTGCGCCGCGACTGGCTGGATTCCAACCAGCCGGGACAGAGCTCGGCGTCGACGGTGGTGATGCTCGGCGTGCGGGTGCAGAATTAGCGGTGAGGATGCGCGAGTCGCATCTCAAATGAGGTGTCGTGCTCCGCGAAGGCGGGGCACCCAGTACGCCGCGGCCTGTCCGTTCAAGCCTTGACGTCTCTGGAATACTGGATCGCCCGCTTTCGCGGGCGATGACAGTTCAGTGTGTGGGTGCAGTGGCGTGGCGGCTGACGCGCTTACCCCGGCAGATCGGTCTTCCCCATCAGGAAGGTGTCGATCGAGCGCGCGCACAGGCGGCCTTCTCGGATCGCCCAGACCACGAGCGACTGGCCGCGGCGCATGTCGCCGGCGGAGAAGATCTTCGCGCGCGAGGTCTGGTAGTCCTGCAGGGAGGCGCGGACGTTGCCGCGCTGGTCGAGCTCGACGCCCAGCGTCTTGAGCAGGCCCTCGTGAACCGGATGGACGAAGCCCATCGCCAGCAGCACGAGCTCGGCGTCGAGCGTGAACTCGGTGCCGGGCAGCGGCTTGAACTTATCGTCGACCTTGACGCAATGCAGCTTCGTCACCTTGCCGTCGACGCCTTCGAACTTGGTCGTCAGCACGGCGAATTCGCGCACCGCGCCTTCGGCCTGGCTCGACGACGTGCGCATCTTCAGCGGCCAGTTCGGCCAGGTCACGCCCTTGTTCTCGTGCTCGGGCGGCGCCGGCATGATCTCGAGCTGGGTCACCGACTTTGCGCCTTGCCGGAAGGAGGTGCCGATGCAGTCCGAGCCGGTATCGCCGCCGCCGATCACGACGACATGCTTGCCGCCGGCGAGGATGTCGGCGGCACCGTTCAGCGGCTCGCCGGAGACGCGGCGGTTCTGCTGCGGCAGGAAGTCCATCGCGAAGTGGATGCCGGAAAGCTCGCGGCCGGGAATCGGCAGGTCGCGCGGGGCTTCCGCGCCGCCGGTCAGCGCCACGGCGTCATACTGCTTGGCGAGCTCTTGCGGATCGATCGCACCGGGCGTCGAGCCGCCCACGGCCTTGCCGTAGTGGAAGGTGACGCCCTCGGCTTCCATCTGCGCCACGCGGCGATCGATGATGCCCTTCTCCATCTTGAAGTCGGGAATGCCGTAGCGCAGCAGGCCGCCGGCCTTGGCGAACTTCTCGTAGACGTGCACCTCGTGGCCGGCGCGCGCGAGCTGCTGCGCGGCGGCCATGCCGGCGGGACCCGAGCCGATCACGGCGACCTTCTTGCCAGTCTTAACGGCAGCGATCTCCGGCTTCAGCCAGCCATTGTCCCACGCGCGGTCGACGATCGCGCATTCGATGGTCTTGATGGTGACCGGGTTGTCGTCGATGTTGAGCGTGCAGGACGCCTCGCACGGCGCCGGGCAGATGCGGCCGGTGAATTCGGGGAAATTGTTGGTCGAGTGCAAATTGCGCGAGGCTTCTTCCCAGTTGCCCTGATAGACGAGATCGTTGAAATCGGGAATCTGGTTGTTGACCGGGCAGCCCGGCGTGCCCGGCGCGGTCGAGCCGGTGCCGTGGCAATAGGGGATGCCGCAATTCATGCAGCGCGCAGCCTGGTCGCGCGTGTCCTTCTCGCTCAGCGGAATGACGAATTCCCTGAAGTTCTTGAGTCGATCGGCGACCGGCTCGTACTTGCGGTCATGCCGCTCGATCTCGAGAAAACCTGTGATCTTACCCATTGAAACCCGATGCCCCTGCATCTCAGTTGTTCCGTCATTCCGGGCTGCGCCGAAGGCGCGGACCCGGAATCTTGAAGTTGCCTTGCGAGATTCCGGGTTCGCGCCTTGCGCGCCCCGGAATGACGCGTGATGAACCCTACGCGCCGATCGCGATCTTCGGCTCGGCGTCGGCGTTGGCCTTCATTTCCTTCAGCGCGCGGCGGTACTCCACCGGCATCACCTTGCGGAATTTCGGCAGCCAGCTCTTCCAGTCGGCGAGGATCTCCGCCGCCTTCTTCGAGCCGGTCAGCTTGGCGTGACGCGTGATCAGGACGTGCAGCCGCTCCACATCGGAGTCGAGCAGGTTCTGGAACACGTCGACCCGGCCATGCGCCTCGAGATCGCCGGAGTGGTGGTAGGTGTCGGCGTTGATCATCTCCTCCGACAGCACCGGCTCGAGCTCGACCATCGAAAGATTGCAGAGCTTGTCGAAGTCGCCGGCCTCGTCCAGCACATAGGCGATGCCGCCGGACATGCCGGCCGCGAAGTTGCGTCCGGTCTTGCCGAGCACCACGACGATGCCGCCGGTCATGTACTCGCAGCAATGATCGCCGGCGCCCTCGACGACGGCGACCGCGCCGGAGTTGCGCACCGCGAAGCGCTCGCCGGCGATGCCGCGGAAGTAGCACTCACCCGCGATCGCGCCGTACATCACGGTGTTGCCGACGATGATCGACTCTTCCGGCACAATGCCGGAGATCTTCGGCGGCTTGACGATGATGCAGCCGCCCGAGAGGCCCTTGCCGACATAGTCGTTGCCTTCACCCTCGAGCTCGAAGGTGACGCCCTTGGCGAGCCAGGCGCCGAACGCCTGTCCCGCCGTGCCCTTCAGGCCGACATGGATGGTGTCGAGCGGCAGGCCGGCATGGCCGTAGATCTTGGCCACCGCGCCCGACAGCATCGCGCCGGCGGAGCGGTCGGTGTTGTTGATCTCTTCCTCGATCTTGACCGGGGCGCCGCGATCGAGCGCGGCCTGCGCCTTCTCGATCAGCCGGCGGTCGAGCACGGCTTCCAGATGGTGGTTCTGGCTCTCCGAGTGATAGATCGTCTGGCCCTTCTCCTCCTTCTGCCGCACGAACAGCTTGGAGAAATCGAGGCCCTTGGCCTTCCAATGCGAGACCAGCGCGGTCTGGTCCAGCATCTGGACCTGGCCGACCATCTCGTCGAACGTCTTGTAGCCGAGCTGCGCCATGATCTCGCGGACTTCCTCGGCGACGAAGAAGAAGTAGTTGATGACGTGCTCGGGCTGGCCGGTGAAGCGCTTGCGCAGCACCGGATCCTGGGTCGCGACGCCGACCGGGCAGGTGTTGAGGTGGCACTTGCGCATCATGATGCAGCCCGCCGCGATCAGGGGGGCGGTGGCGAAGCCGAACTCGTCGGCCCCGAGCAGCGCGCCGATCACGACGTCACGGCCGGTGCGGAAGCCGCCGTCGACCTGAACCGCGATGCGGCTGCGCAGCTGCTGGCGCACCAGCGTCTGATGGGTCTCGGCAAGACCGATCTCCCACGGCGAGCCGGCATGCTTGATCGAGGTCAGCGGCGAGGCACCGGTGCCGCCCTCGAAGCCCGCGATCGTGACATGGTCGGCGCGCGCCTTGGCGACGCCTGCGGCAACCGTGCCGACGCCGACTTCCGACACCAGCTTGACCGAGACCTGGCCGTCCGGATTGACGTTCTTGAGGTCGTAGATCAGCTGGGCGAGGTCTTCGATCGAGTAGATGTCGTGATGCGGCGGCGGCGAGATCAGGCCGACGCCCGGCGTCGAATGCCGGACGCGGGCGATCGTGGCATCGACCTTGTGGCCGGGCAGCTGGCCGCCTTCGCCGGGCTTGGCGCCCTGCGCCATCTTGATCTGCATCATGTCGGAGTTGACGAGGTATTCCGTCGTCACGCCGAACCGGCCCGAGGCGACCTGCTTGATCGCCGAGCGCATGCTGTCGCCGTTGGGCATCGGCTTGAAGCGGTCGGACTCCTCGCCGCCTTCGCCGGTGTTCGACTTGCCGCCGATCCGGTTCATCGCGATCGCGAGCGTGGTGTGCGCCTCGCGCGAGATCGAGCCGAACGACATCGCGCCGGTCGAGAACCGCTTGACGATGTCCTTGGCCGGCTCGACGTCCTCGAGCTTGACCGGCTTGCGCTTGTCGTCCTCGGCGCTCTTGATCCGGAACAGGCCGCGCAGCGTCAAGAGACGCTCGGACTGCTCGTTGAGGATCTTGGCGAACGCCCGGTAGCGCTCCTGCGAATTGCCACGCACGGCATGCTGCAGCGTCGAGACCGATTCCGCGGTCCAGGCATGGTCCTCGCCGCGAGTGCGGTAGGCATATTCGCCGCCGACATCGAGCGCGCTCTTGTAGATCTGGCCGTCGCCGAACGCGTCGGTATGACGCCGCACGGTCTCCTCGGCGATTTCGCCGAGGCCGACGCCCTCGATTCGGGTGTGGGTGCCGGCGAAATACTTGGCGACGAAGTCGGCCTTCAGGCCGACCGCGTCGAAGATCTGCGCGCCGCAATAGGACTGGTAGGTCGAGATGCCCATCTTGGACATCACCTTGAGCAGGCCCTTGCCGATCGACTTGATGTAGCGCTTGACGATCTCGTAGTCGTCGAGCGCGCCGGGCAGCCGGTCCTTCATCGCGAGGATGGTTTCGAACGCGAGATAGGGATTGATCGCTTCGGCGCCGTAGCCGGCGAGGCAGGCGAAGTGATGCACCTCGCGCGGCTCACCGGATTCCACGACGAGGCCGACCGAGGTGCGCAGGCCGGTGCGGATCAGGTGATGATGCACGGCGGCGCAGGCCAGCAGCGACGGGATCGGAATCCGGTCGGTGCCGGTCATGCGGTCCGACAGGATGATGATGTTGATGCCCTCGCGCACCGCGCCCTCGGCGCGTGCGCAGAGCTCGTCGAGCACCTGCTCCATGCCCGCCGCGCCGAACCCGGCGTGGAAGGTGGTGTCGAGCGTGCGCGACTTGAAATGGGTCTCGGCGACGTCGGAGATCGAACGGATCTTTTCCAGATCGGCGTCGGTCAGGATCGGCTGCCGCACCTCGAGGCGCTTTGTCGAGGCGACGCCCTGCAGGTCGAACAGGTTCGGCCGCGGCCCGATGATCGAGACGAGGCTCATGACGATTTCCTCGCGGATCGGGTCGATCGGCGGGTTCGTCACCTGCGCGAAGTTCTGCTTGAAGTAGGTGAACAGCTGCTTCGGTTTGTCCGACAGCGCCGAGATCGGCGTGTCGTTGCCCATCGAGCCCGCGGCTTCCTCGCCGGTGGCCGCCATCGGCGTCATCAGGATCGCGATGTCTTCCTGGCTGTAGCCGAACGCCTGCTGCCGATCGAGCAGCGGCAGGTTGGAGCGCACGCCCTTGGCCGGCGCATCCGGCAGCTCCTCGAGCTGGATCTGGGTGCGATGCAGCCAGTCGCTGTAGGGATGGCTCTTGGCGAGGTCGGCCTTGATCTCGTCGTCGGGAATCAGGCGGCCCTGCTCGAGGTCGACGAGCAGCATCTTGCCGGGTTGCAGCCGCCACTTGGTGACGATCTGGTCCTCCGGAATCTTCAGCACGCCCATTTCGGACGCCATCACGATGCGGTCGTCCTTGGTGACGAGATAGCGCGCCGGGCGCAGGCCGTTGCGATCGAGCGTCGCGCCGATCTTGCGGCCGTCGGTGAAGGCGATCGCGGCCGGGCCGTCCCACGGCTCCATCAGCGCGGCATGATATTCGTAGAACGCGCGGCGCTGCTCATCCATCAGGGGATTGCCGGCCCACGCTTCCGGAATCATCATCATCACGGCGTGCGGCAGCGAGTAGCCGCCCTGCACTAGGAATTCGAGCGCGTTGTCGAAGCAGGCGGTGTCGCTCTGGCCCTCATAGGAGATCGGCCACAGGCGGCTGATGTCCTTGCCGTAGAGCTCCGAATGCACGGAAGCCTGTCGCGCCGCCATCCAGTTGACGTTGCCGCGCAGCGTGTTGATCTCGCCGTTATGGGCGATCATCCGGTAGGGATGCGCCAGCGACCAGGTCGGGAAGGTGTTGGTCGAGAAGCGTTGATGCACCAGCGCCAGCGCGCTGTCGAAGTCGGCCTCATGCAGGTCGGGATAGTACTTGCCGAGCTGGTCGGCGAGGAACATGCCCTTGTAGATCACGGTGCGGCACGACAGCGAGCACGGATAGTAGCCCGCCATGCCGCGGTCGCGGCGCTGATAGATCGCCTGCGAGATCGACTTGCGCAGGATGTAGAGGTGGCGCTCGAAATCGTCCTCGGTCTTGGCCGCACCATTGCGGCCGATGAAGACCTGCATGTGGTAGGGCTCGGTCGGCTTCACGGTGACGCCGAGCGATGAATTGTCGCTGGGCACGTCGCGCCAGCCGAGCAGCTTGAAGCCCTCGTTCTTGATCTCGTCGGCGATGATGCTCTTGATCACGTTCCGCCACGCGGCATCGCGCGGCATGAACAGCGCGCCGATGGCGTATTCGCCGGGCTGCGGCAGCTTGAAGCCGAGCTCCGCGGTCTTGCGCGCGAAGAAGGCGTGCGGGATCTGCACCAGGATGCCGGCGCCGTCACCGGCGCGCGGGTCGGCGCCGACGGCGCCGCGATGCTCGAGGTTGCACAGGATGTTTAGCGCGTCGGAGACGATCTGGTGC